>CALSOO010000001.1:0-72500 GCA_943787985.1 uncultured Paracoccaceae bacterium
CACATGTAATCGCTGATCTGGCCAATGGCCCCAAAGGCGGACTTGCGGCCCAACCAGATCTTGGCGCTTTCTTCGGGGGATTTGCTCTCGCGGACCTCGACAGGGTCGTGACGGTTGGCGATCTCGACGATCAAGGCCAACTGGTCGTCGATTTCCTGCTCGGAGCCCTCGACCTCGATGATCAACAAAGAGTTGCAATCAGGGTAGCCCGCCTTCGAGAAATTCTCGGAGGTTTCGATGCACAAACGGTCCATGAATTCGATGGCGACAGGCAAAACACCCGCCTTGATGATGTCAGAGACACAAGCCCCCGCAACTTCATTGTCATTGAAAGCAACCAACACAGGGCGGGCGCCTTCGGGCTTGTGCAGGATGCGCAAGGTGGCCTCGGTGACGACACCCAACTGGCCCTCGGAACCGCACACCAAACCCAGCAAATCCAAACCACCGGCGTCCAGATGGGCGCCGCCAATGTCGACGACGGTGCCATCCATCAGGACCATCTTGACGCCCATCAGGTTGTTGGTGGTCACACCGTATTTCAGGCAATGGGCGCCGCCGGAATTCATCGCGATGTTGCCGGCAATGGCACAGGCCAACTGGCTGGAGGGATCAGGGGCATAGAAAAACCCGTCCTCTTCCACAGCGCCGGTGACGCTCAGGTTGGTGCGGCCCGACTGGACGCGGACATAGCGGTCAGGGTAGTTCGTCTCCAACACATCGTTCATGCGGGCCACGCCAAGGATCACGCAATCGGCCGTCGGCAACGCGCCCCCCGCCAAAGAAGTGCCAGAGCCGCGTGGCACAACAGGAACGCCTTCTTCGTGGCAAATACGCAAAACGTCCGACACCTCTTGGGTGGTCGAGGGCAAAACCGCGGCCATGGGAGGACAGCGATAGGCTGTCAGGGCGTCACACTCATAGGCGCGGGTTTCCATAGGGTCATGAATAACCGAATCTTGAGGCAACACTTTTTGCAAACGCGCAACAACGCGGGCCTTTTGGGCCAGCACGGTTTGGGACGGGATCGGCATATCCATCGGGAATCCTCCATTTGGTAAAATAATATTACCAATCACGCGGTCTGGCAAGTTCTGATGCTGCGCGCTATCACCGCACCATGACATGGACAGACAGATTGGCCTTTTTCGGACCCCTTGATTTCACAGCCGTCGGACTGTTGTTCGGCGCGTGGTTCGTTATCGGCGTTTGGATTGACAACTCTTCGGTCAAAAACCCGTCGGTGAGCAATCTCATGGCGGGATACCGGCGGGAGTGGATGATCCAAATGGTGACGCGGGATCCGCGCATCTTTGACGCACAAATCCTTGCAAGCCTGCGACAGGGCACTGCCTTTTTCGCCTCGACCTCGATGCTGGCGATCGGGGGGACACTGGCGTTGATCGGCAACGGGGAACGGGTCAGCGGATTGGCCAAAGAACTGATCCTTGTGTCTGACCCAGCGTTTGTGTGGGAAATGAAACTGCTGGTGATTGTGTTTTTCCTGTCCAACGCGTTTTTGAAATTCGTGTGGAGCAATCGGCTGTTTGGCTATACCGCCGTTCTTGTGGCCTCGGTGCCCAATGACCCCGAAGACACCCGCGCCATGCCACGTGCGATGCAAGCCGCCGAGGTCAGCATCACAGCCGCGCGCGGGTTCAATCGGGGATTGCGCGGGGTGTATTTTGCGATGGCAACAGTTGCGTGGCTCGCGGGGCCGATCACATTGGTCGTGGCGACCTTGTTCACGCTCGGGGTGATCTACCGGCGGGAATTTGCCTCTGCGTCGCGCAAAATCCTGATGAACACGCAGGCGTGATCGCACGGACGATGTCGGGGTGCTAGGATAGAGTATGAAACATATTCTTGCCATCCTCGCCCTCACCACGGCCGCCTTTGCCGAAGAGCCCGAAATCACCAATGTTACCGCGATAGAAATCGGTGGCGCATGGCGGTTTGACGTCAGCATTCTGCACCCCGACACAGGGTGGGATCACTACGCCGACGGTTGGCGGGTTCTGGACATGGCTGGCAACGAACTGGGGATGCGGGTGTTGGCCCATCCGCACGAGAACGAGCAACCGTTCACGCGGTCCTTGTCAGGGGTGAAAATTCCCAAAGGCACGACCCAAGTACAAATTCAGGCGCGCGATTTGCCGGGGGGCTGGAACGCATGCACCGTGGTTGTGGATCTGCCGTAAACCTGTGGCTCGGGACCCCGCAAATTTGCCTCAACTGCGCCCGCCGGTTTGTCGGGATTTCGCCCGAAAGCCTAACAAACAGTAAAGCCGTTGTGGCAAACATGAACAGAGCCGCGATGTTACCAAATCGTAAACGCGCGCAGGCAGGGGGTTTTGTGACTTTTGGCCGCTGTTTTGTACAACATGGCCAAAATCCCGCAATTTGGCAGGGGTGTGGTGGCGGACTCTTGTGACATTCGGGCGATGTTTTGTACAAGACGCCGCCAAAAGGGCAGCGCGCGCCGCGTTAACCGCCCTGCCTATTCGCCGTAGGGGATCCAGATGTTCTTCACCTCTGTCGCCGCTTCGAGGAACTGTTTGCCTTCCCCCTCGGGCCCCATCCAGTCCCGCGCCACCGCGTGATTGACCCAACTGCGCTTGAGGTTGCTGGCCGCGCCTTTTTCGATGTCTCTGGACAGGTCCGTTCCCGAGAAGGACCAGACCGCGTCGATCCCCATGTGGGTCGCCATGGTCGTGGCCACATCGCTGTGCGGTCCTGTCAGAATGTTCACCACACCGGAAGGAATGTCTGATGTTTCAAGCACTTGGTAGAAATCAGTCGCCACCAGCGGGAAGGGTTCAGACGCGCTGAGGATCACGCGGTTGCCCATCGCGATGGCGGGCGCCATGCAGGACACCAGCCCCAGCAACGGGGTCACGTCAGGGCACAGCGCGCCGATCACGCCAACAGGTTCTTTCATCGCCAAAGCGACGCCGCGGATCGGGACGCCGTGCGCTTGCCCGTCGTATTTGTCAGCCCACGCCGCGTAGGTGAACAGACGCGAAATCGCCGCCTGCACTTCTTTTTCGCCTTGCTTGCCGCCCTGTAAGTCATTGATACGGTTTGCAAATTCAGTTCCACGCGCCGACAGGTTTTCCGCCAGATAATACAGGATTTGGGCGCGCAAATGCCCTGTGGTCTTGGACCACGCCTTGGCCGCGTGGGCCGCTTCAACCGCGTTGCGCACGTCCTTGCGACCCGCCAAGGGGGCGTGTCCCGCAAGGCTGCCGTTCTTGTTAAAAATCGCCTGTGAGTACCCCCCGTCAGGGCGCGATTGTTTGCCCCCGATATAAAGCTTGGCAGTGCGGTCCAACGGATCAGCAGGTGCCCCTTCTCCAGCGTTGGGGGGTACGGGTTTCAACGCTTTGTATTTGCTGGATATTTTGGTGTAGGCAGACAGCCCTTCCCACCCGCCTTCGCGCCCGAAACCACTGTCACGGACACCGCCAAAACCGGCGGCGGCGTCAAACATATTTGTCCCGTTGATCCACACCACACCTGCGGCGAGTTTAGGGGCAATATCCAGCGCCAGATTGATGTTTTCAGACCAGACCGTCGCGGCCAACCCGTAACGCGAATTGTTGGCCACTTCGACCGCCTCGGACGGGGTGCGGAACGTGGTCGCGACCAGCACCGGTCCAAAGATTTCTTCCTGCATCAGCGTGTCCGCAGGGTGCAGGCCTGTGATCAATGTGGGCGGATAAAAACATCCCTCGGCGGGCATGTCTGTGGCGGCTTGATGCATCACGCCTTGGGTGTTTCGGGACACCAGATCCGTGATGGTTTTCAACTGCACCGGATCGACGATCGCGCCCACATCCACTGACTTGTCGAGAGGGCTGCCAATGCGCAATTTATCCATACGCGCCCGCAGCTTAGTGTAAAACTCTTCGGCAACGGGTTCTTGCACCAACAGGCGTGAACCTGCGCAGCAGACCTGCCCCTGATTGAACCAGATCGCATCCACCAGACCCTCAACGGCTGAGTCCAGATCAGCGTCGTCAAACACGATGTAGGGGGATTTTCCGCCCAGTTCCAGGGTCAGGGTTTTGCCCGTGCCTGCCGTCGCCTCGCGGATGCGCCGCCCCACAGCGGTGGAGCCCGTAAAGGCGATTTTATCGACGTCCGCCGCCACAATCATTTCGCCAACGGCACCGTCGCCCGTCACAATGTTCACGACCCCTTTGGGCAGGCCCGCTTGGGTGCAAATATCCGCAAACAGCAAGGCGGTCAGCGATGTGTATTCCGCAGGTTTCAACACCACTGTGTTGCCCATCGCCAATGCCGGCGCGATTTTCCATGCGAGCATCAAAAGCGGGAAATTCCACGGCACGATCTGCCCGCAAACCCCCAAAGCTTCGCGGTCGGGCAATTCGCTGTCCATCAACTGGGCCATGCCCGCGTGGTAGTAGAAATGGCGCTGCGCCAGCGGGATGTCGATGTCGCGGCTTTCGCGGATCGGCTTGCCGTTGTCTAGGGTTTCCAGAACGGCAAACAACCGGCTGTGTTTTTGCAAAAGTCGTGCAATTGCATAGAGATAGCGCGCGCGGCCGTGACCGCCCAATGCGGCCCATTTTGGCTGGGCTTTGCGGGCACTGTCCACGGCTGCGTCAACGTCGGCTTGCGTGGCTTGGGTGAGCGTCGCGAGGATTTCGCCGTTGGCGGGGTTTTTGCTGTCGAACCCCTGCTCCGCGTCAGTGAACGCTCCGTTGATAAAGTGTCCAAAGCGGCTGCCATGATCAACAATCCATGCAAAGGCGTCGGCGGCGTTTTCAGGTGCTGTGCCATAGTCCATAGTCTCGAAAATGTCTTTGACGGTCATGTCTTGTGTCTTTCTGTGTTCGGATGTGGCGGCGCGGGTTGTTGCAATAGGAGGGCTGGAAAATCGCGGTTTCCGGTGCCTCTATCCCATGGGATTTCTATATCCGGCGGCATATGCGCCCGTCAGGTGGTGATCCAATTGCCGCTCGATATCGCCCAGCAAAGAGGACGCCCCGAAGCGGAACAAGTCCGGCTGCAGCCAGCGATCCCCAAGCTCTTCCTTGATCAGGGCAAGATAGGTGATGGCGTCTTTGGCTTTGGAAATACCGCCGGCGGGTTTGTAGCCAACGCGGTAGCCGGTGCGTTCAAAATAAGAGCGAATGGCGCGGATCATGACCAAGGTCACGGGCAAGGTGGCGTTGACGCTTTCCTTGCCTGTGGAGGTCTTGATAAAATCCGCCCCCGCCATCATGCAAACAAGCGATGCACGCGCGACATTGCGCAGGCTGCCCAACTCTCCCGTTGCCAAAATCGCTTTGACGTGGGCGTCGCCGCAGGCCTCGCGAAAGGCTTTCATTTCGTCGTACAACTGCTGCCAGTCGCCGGTCAGAACGTGGCGGCGGGAAATGACGATGTCGATCTCCTTGGCCCCTGCCGCGACGCTTTCCTTGATCTCCTGAACACGCAAGTGGAACGGGGACAGGCCTGCGGGAAACCCTGTAGACACAGCGGCGACAGGGATGCCTGTACCTTGAAGGGCGCGCACAGCGGCCGGGATCATCTCGTGATAGACACAGACGGCGCCTGTGCTCAGCCCTTCCATGTCCAGCGCTTTGAGCACCTCGGCGCGCACCGGTTGGCGGGCCTTGGCGCACAGTCGTCCAACGCGCATTTCGGTATCGTCCCCTGACAGCGTCGTCAGGTCGATACAGCTGACCGCCTTGAGCAGCCACGCCGCCTGATGTGCCTTTTTGACCGACCGGCGCGCAGGCAGGCTCGCGCAGCGCCGCTCGATGGCCGAGGTGTTGGCTTGCACACGGGCAACCCAGTCAAGGTCCAGCACCATCCCCGGATTGCGCGGCTCTGTCACCTGCGGCAATTGCGCTTGTGTGCTTTGTGTTTCGGCGATGTCTAGCGCGGAGCGTGTCATGGGTGAAACACCTTCGTTTTTATCCCCTCAGAGGTGCCATGACCCGCGCGCAATGGCAAGGCGGTGCCCATTTGCACAAAATCTGCACAACTGGCGCGCAAAGGATGCGCAATCTGCCTGCCATGACGTCCTTGAAAGACAAAAAACGAGGACAGGGACATGAAATCATTTGCAATCAGAGGCGTGCCACTTGCCATGCAACGCGACGGGTGGTGGTTGGAAAGTGCGCCGCCCAAAGGAACGCCCAAAGCTCAAGGCCACCGAAGGATCATGGACGCGCCCATTTATGTTGGTCGCTCTGATTGCTTTGGGGGATATGCTGCTGTGGGACGTCACGGCGGGGTTGTCGGTGGCCGTGTTTGCCATCGCACTGGTGATGGGGGCGATTGGGGCTTGGCATAGCAATATTGCGCCCCAACGCCTCAAGATGGTGGCCATGGGCACTTTGCTGAGCGTTTTGCCAGTGGTCGAGTTGGTGCAGCCGCTGTCCTTGTTGGTTCTGACTATCGGGGTATCCGCCACTTTGGTGTTTCTGTCAGGGGTGCCGCTGCACAAGTTGGCCCCTGCGTCTGTGCGGCTGTGGATGGTCGCCCCCCAACACACGATTGAAGAGATGCGCAAAGGGGCCGCGACCGTGGGCCCCCCGTCATTTTCGCACCTCCATTGGAACAGGTTTCTGGTGGGGTGGGCTTTGCCGCTTGGATTGGGTGCAGTGTTTCTGCTCCTGTTTGTGCGCGCCAATCCCCTTTTGTCCGAAGGGCTGTACTGGTTGCTTCCCAAATCCATCCCGGTCCCGAACATTCCGCGCTATGTGGTTTGGATCGCCCTTGGATTTCTGGTCTGGCCATGTCTGACGCTGGTCCGCATGCGGGAGCGTTTGCGCCAGGAACTCAGTTTCAACCACAGTGCGCGTAGCGTGCCGATTATCAACGCTGATGCGGTCCTGCGGTCTTTGATGATTTTCAACGGGATGTTTGCCATTCAGACGGGCATGGACCTTTTGTTCCTTTACGGTGGTGCGCTGCCCGAGGGAATGAGCTATGCCAAATACGCCCACCGCGGGGCCTATCCATTGCTGGCCACCGCACTTTTGGCAGGTGTCTTTGTGTTGATCGCCCGCCCCTTTGGCAAAGACATCCCGCTGATCCGCTTTTTGCTGCTGATCTGGATCGTTCAAACGCTGGCTTTGGTTCTGGCCTCTGTTGTGCGTCTGGATACGTATGTCGAGATTTACGGCCTCACGCGGTTGCGGTTGGCGGCCTTTGTCTGGATGGGTGTTGTGACGGCGGGGCTGTGCATCACATGGGTCCAGATCTGGAAGGACGCGCCAAGCCGTTGGATGTTGGTCCGCGTCAGCCTGTTGGGAGCCGCCGTGTTGTATCTGTGCGCCTGCACCAGCTTTGACCGCGTCATTGCGCAGTACAACCTGACCCAAGACGTCAAGGTTGACTGGACCTACATGTGCAGCCTTGGCGAAGGGGCCGCACCCGTGATCGTGAAACACGCAGGGTTGCGTCCTGTCCAAAGCTGTGGGGCATTCAACATCAGCACACCGGATGATTGGCGGGAATGGGGCTTTCGCAATTGGCGGACGCGCCGTAGTCTGGCCAAGTTGATTTCCGGGGTCCCCTTGCCATGAGCCAAACAGTTTTGATCGTGGATGATGATCCCGAAATTCGTCAAGTCGTGCGGATTGGCCTGTCTCAAGCAGGGTTCGCGACGGAGGAGGCTGGCGACGGGGCCGAAGGATTGGCCAAAGCGCAATCAGGCCGTTTTGATCTGGTGGTTCTTGATATCGGTTTGCCACGGATGGACGGGTTGGAGGTGTGTCGCACCCTGCGCCAGACCCACGCCACCCCTGTCTTGTTCCTCACTGCCCGCAACGACGAGATTGACCGCGTTCTGGGGTTTGAGCTGGGCGGGGATGACTATGTGGTCAAGCCGTTTTCACCGCGCGAATTGTCTGGACGGGTCAAGGCGATCCTCAAGCGCAGTGTTCCTGCGGCGGCCCCTGTCGCGGGCATGGCGCGGGGATGTCTGCGCCTTGATCCGACACGCCACCTTTGTGAGGTGTTGGGGCAACCCGTGGCTTTGACGGCGCGTGAGATGGCGCTGTTGGGACACTTGATGACCCACCCGGATCATATCGCCGCCCGCCCAGCGTTAACCGACGCGATGTACGGGGCCAACATCCATGTGAGTGATCGCACCGTTGACAGTCACTTGCGCAATCTGCGCTCCAAACTGCTGGCGGCAGGTTGCGAGGACGCGATCGAGACAGTGCACGGCGTTGGCGTTCGGATGGGTCCATGCAACGGGTAGGGCGCAAGTGGCGTCCACCTTTGGGTCTTGTGATCGGTGGTGGGCTGGCAGGCGCATTGCTGACGCCGCTTTTGGGGATCACTTATTTTCGGGTTTTCGGAAACATCATGGGGCGCAACGAAGTCGCCTTGTTGGTGGTTTGCATTGCGATTGTCGCCACGACGATCTTGGGGTTCTTGCTATGGCGTTTGGTTTTGCGCCCGGTCTACGCGCTCACGCGGCATGCTGATGCGCTCAAACGGGGACGCCGCGATGTTGAGGCGCCTCGCCACTTCGGGACGCCAGAGTTTTTGAAGCTCGGCAACAGTATTATCGACATGGGAGAAACGCTGCACAATCGGGCGGAAACCATGCGCGCTTATGCGGATCACGTCACCCATGAGTTGAAGTCTCCGTTGACGAGTATCCAAGGGGCGGCCGAACTGCTGGAGGACCCGAACCTGTCCGCGCAGGATCGGGCCACGTTGACCGCAACGCTGAGCACTGCAAGCAAGCGGATGGCTGCGCTGTTGGACGATCTGCGCCGCCACGCCAAAGCCAGTCAAACCACAGGGATAGGAGAGACTGCGCTGGGCGATGTCGTGCCACGGATTGAAGGGCTGGACATTCGGATTGAGGGCCACGCGCCTGTGCCGATGCCGCGGGACGAATTGAGTGCGGTATTGGTCCAACTGGCGCAAAATGCCCGCGATCATGGTGCGGACGCGCTGGATGTGTTGTGGGAAAACGGGCGGATGGTGCTGGCAGACAATGGGCCCGGAATTGCCGAGGGCGACAGATCGCGTGTGTTTGATCCGTTTTTTACCACGCGGCGTGCGCAGGGCGGGACAGGCATGGGCCTGAGCATTGTGCGCAGCATGATCACGGCACACGGCGGCCGGATCGAGCTTTTGACCTCTGATCACGGGACGTCGTTCTTGATCACATTTGACTAGAAAACACAGTTGCTCATCTGATTGTGAATGATAATCGTTCGCAAAAACTTGACAAGTTGCAAATGACTCGCATATTCAGTTTTAGACAATTGGAGTGCTTTATGTTCACGCGCCGTGGATTTCTTATCGGATCAACTGCAACACTGACTGCTTTTTCGGCGCCGGCCGCTTTTGCCGCCGGGCCATTGACCGTCGTGGCAACAACCGGAATGATTGCTGACGCCGTGCGCCGTATCGGTGGTGACGCGGTCGAGGTCAAAGCATTGATGGGATCGGGCGTCGACCCGCACTCTTATCGCCAGACCCGCACGGATATCGTTGCGATGACCCGCGCCGACCTGGTGTTGTGGCACGGGTTGTACCTCGAAGCGCAGATGGAAGATTTTTTCGCGGATTTGGGGCGCAAACGGGCCGTTGTTCCTGTTGCCGAAGGGCTGCCACGTGACACTCTTTTGGGTCATGATTCCTACGAGAACCGCTTTGATCCGCATGTCTGGATGGATCCGTCCATGTGGATCGGCGTGATTGACGCCGTCGCCTATGCCCTTTCCGAAGCGCGCCCTGACCTTGCTGGAACCTTTACCGCCAATGCAGATCGCTATGCACAAGAACTCAAAGCCCTAGCGGTTTACGCCGAGGGCGCCTTGGCCAAAGTGCCGGCCCAGAACCGCGTGTTGCTGACCGCGCATGACGCCTTTGGCTATTTCGGGCGGGCTTACGGGTTCGAAGTGATCGGAATTCAAGGGATTTCTACTGAATCAGAGGCCGGTTTGAACCGCATCACCTCCCTTGTCGATGTGTTGGTCGACCGCAAAGTCCCCGCGGCGTTTGTGGAAACTTCGGTGTCTGATCGCAACATTCGCGCTTTGATCGAAGGGGCTGCCGCGCGCGGTCATCAGGTCAAAATCGGGGGCGAATTGTACAGCGATGCAATGGGCGAAGAGGGCACCTATGAAGGCACATATATCGGCATGATCGATCACAACGTCACGACCATCGCCTCTGCGCTGGGCGCGGATGTGGACCTTGGCGGGATGGCTGGAAACCTTGGATTGGAAACCTGATGAGCGTTGAACTCGCGACCCTGAACGGCCAGCAAGCGGACAGAACAGCGCGCGCGGACAGCCCTTTGGCTATTCGTGGCATGACGGTCTCTTACGGGCAAAAGCCTGCGGTGTTTTCTGTTGATATGACGATCCGCTCTGGTGCGATGACTGCGATTATCGGGCCAAACGGGGCAGGAAAGTCGACCCTGCTCAAGGCTGCGTTGGGCATTCTGACGCCATTGGCCGGGACTGTGACTGTTCTTGGAAAATCCGTAGCACAGATGCGCGATCATATCGCGTATGTTCCGCAGCGGGCCAGTGTGGATTGGGATTTCCCGACGCGCGTGATCGATGTGGTGATGATGGGGCTTTACGGCCAGTTGGGCCTGTTGGGGCGCGTGCGGCAAACGCATCGCGACCAAGCCATGGCGTGTTTGAACCGTGTCGGGATGGCAGATTTTGCCACACGCCAGATCGGGCAACTGTCGGGAGGGCAACAACAACGGGTTTTCCTTGCGCGCTCTTTGGTGCAGGCAGCCGACCTTTATCTGTTGGACGAGCCTTTTGCCGGCGTCGATGCGGCGACAGAAACGGCGATCATCGGGGTTCTAAAGGGCCTGCGGGATGCGGGCAAAACCGTTGTGGTCGTGCATCACGATCTGTCCACGGTGACGGACTATTTCGATGATGTGTTCCTGATCAACACCCAAGTGATTGCCCAAGGGTCTGTCGCGACGACCTTTACCCAAGAGAACCTGCAAACCACGTATGGCGGGCGGTTGGCGGGGGCGCAAATGGATGCGCTGTCCGGCACGCTTGGCTAGGGCATGATTTGGGACGCACTGTTCCTTGGTCTTGGCTATAACGCCACATTGGTGACCATTGGCGCGATGCTGCTGGGCATGGCCGCAGGCGTTGGCGGGACTTTCCTTTTTTTGCGCAAGCGTGCTTTGGTCAGTGATGCGGTGGCGCATGCGACCTTGCCCGGAGTCGGGTTGGCCTTCATCGTGATGGTGGCGTTTGGCGGCGACGGACGGTCGCTTGTCGGTTTGCTGTTGGGGGGGGCAATGTCTGCGGGCATCGGGCTGCTGTGCGTCAGCTGGCTGAGCACCCGCACGCGTCTGGCCGAAGATGCCGCTATTGGCGCGGTGCTGTCTGTTTTCTTTGGATTCGGGATCGTGATCCTGACCGTTATCCAGGCCATGAACGCCGGGCGACAGGCCGGGCTGGAAGGGTTCTTGCTTGGCTCTACTGCAGGGATGTTGCGCACAGATGCGATTGTTCTGGCCGTTTCGGCGGCTTTGACGCTGGGGCTGGTTTTGCTTTTGCGCAGGCCGCTGACTCTGGCGTCATTCGATCCAGAGTACGCCAGTGCATCAGGGCGCAGTATCGCGCGGATTGATCTGGCGATGATGGGGATTGTGTTGGCCGTGACGGTCGTGGGCCTCAAGATTGTGGGGCTGATCCTGATCGTCGCGCTGCTGATCATCCCGCCTGTGACGGCGCGCTTTTGGACCGAACGCACGGACCACGTTGTTGCGATTTCGGGCCTTGTTGGAGGTTTTGCAGGGTACCTAGGGGCGGCGACGTCGGCTGCGGTGCCGGATGTGCCCACGGGCCCGATCATCGTTTTGATCAGCTTTGCCCTGTTTGCCCTGTCGTTGCTGTTTGCCCCTCAGCGGGGTGTGCTCTCATCTTTTTTGCGGCACCGGTCCTTTCAGCGCCGTGTGCATTTGCGCCAAGGCTTGCTGGCACTTGCCCAACATCAACCGATCTATGAGGGGCTGACAATGCGGTTGCTGAAAAACGCAGGGTTGGTTCTGGCGGACGGGGTCCCGACGGATGCCGGCAAAGCGCGGGCGGCCAAGGCGATGCTGGACGAGGCACGCTGGACCATTGTGCGCGGTGATCAAAGCTATGAAGCGGCGGCCATATTGTACGACGGCTTGACCGATCTTGAGACGCTTTTGACGGCGGATCAGTTGCAGGACGTGGATGCGCGCCTTAGCAAACCGCACGGGGTAGGGGCATGAGCGGCGCAGAGTTTGTCCCACTTTCCCTGACGCCGATGTTGATCGGCATCTTTGTGGCAATGGCCTGTGCCTTGCCTGGAAATTTTTTGCTGCTGCGCCGTCAGGCGTTGATCGGGGATGCAATCAGCCACGTCGTGCTGCCCGGTATTGTGGTGGCGTTTCTGCTGAGCGGGGCCGTGGCAGCCTTGCCGATGTTGTTGGGCGCGGCGGGGGCGGCTGTGATTGCGGTTGCCGCCATTGAAGGCATCCGCCGTGTTGGACGCATTGAACCCGGGGCGGCGATGGGCGTTGTGTTCACCACGATGTTTGCCGGGGGCGTTCTGCTGTTGGAAATCTCGGACACCAGCGATGTGCATCTGGATGTGGAGCATGCGCTGTTTGGAAACCTTGAAAGCCTGATCTGGCTGGATGCGTTTGGGTGGGCGTCCTTGCTGGACCCCGAAGCGTTGGCCGGACTGCCTGTCGAGTTGCCGCGTATGGCTGCGACTTTTGTTTTGGTGGGTGCGTTTGTCGCGCTGTTCTGGCGGCCGCTCAAAATTTCGACGTTTGATGAAGGGTTCGCCCAAACCATCGGGATGCGTACCCGTCCTTTGGGGCTGGCCTTGGTCGTCGTGTCCGCCATCGCTGCGGTCGCGGCCTTTGATGCGGTGGGATCGATCATTGTGATCGCCATGTTCATCTGCCCCCCGGCGGCCGCGCGCCTGATGACGAACCGTTTGGAAACTCAAGTGGCGTGGTCCATGGTATTTGCCATTTTGGCGGCGGTCACGGGCTATGTGCTGGCTGGATACGGCCCGCTTTGGATGGGGTTTGATGCCTCTGTCAGCGCGGCGGGCATGATCGCGACGATGTCTGGTGTGATCCTCGCGATTGCAGCCTTTGCAGGGCCACACCGCCGCAGCGTTTAGCTTCCGCGGTAGGTGGAATATCCAAACGGCGAAAGCAGCAGGGGCACATGGTAATGGGACTCTGCGTCGCTGATCCCGAACCGGATTGGAATGACGTTCAGGAACCGTGGATCTCCGGGTGGGGTTCCGATGGCATCAAGATAGGCGCCTGCGTGAAACTCCAGTTCGTATTCGCCCGTTTTGAAGGCATCCTTTGGCAGGATCGGGCTGTCCGTGCGGCCGTCGCTGTTGGTTGTCATCTGTGTGACTTGGACGCGTTTGCCGCCTGAAAGGTCGAACAGGACGATTGTCAGGCCGTTTGCCGGCAGCCCCCGCGCTGTGTCCAGAACATGTGTTGTGAGGTAACCATTCGCCATTGTGTGCTTCCCGTTATTTCCGGTGAGGTTGAACACAGCAGGGGCGCGAAGGCAAAAGAAAATCCGGAACTATGTCCGGACGTTTCTCCGTTGCTTTCCCGTCTAAGATGATGTGAACATTACCCTGTTCAAAGCGCCATTGAACGTATTGTGTTGCATAAACACCCATGTACGTGATTGGAGCGACCAATTTTTGTACAAAAAGAATGACCCATTGGCGAAACTGCAAAATCCTCTTGTTTCACCGCACAAGACCCTCATAGTGCCGAAGGCCGCGATCAAGACGGCTGTCGAATAAGAACAACGGGGACAATTTAATGACAGATTCAACGAACGGGCTCTTTGCAGATCCGGACGCAACGCCACCGCTGGCACAAGCCATTCCGCTTGGGCTTCAACATGTTTTGGCGATGTTTGCGTCAAACGTAACGCCTTCCATCATCGTTGCAGGGGCCGCTGGCCTTGCCTTTGGTGGTGCAGAGCAAGTTTACCTGATCCAGATGGCGATGCTGTTTGCCGGGATCGCGACACTGTTTCAAACCGTAGGCATAGGCCCGATCGGGGCGCGTTTGCCAATCATGCAAGGCACCAGCTTTGCGTTTGTTGGTGTCCTAGCAGGCGTTGCAGCGACCCAAGGACTGAGCGTTGCACTCACGGCATGTATTATCGGTGGTGCGATCCACTTTGCCCTCGGGACTGTGATCCAACGGTTGCGCTGGTTGTTCCCACCGCTGATCACGGGTCTCGTGATTCTGGCCATCGGGTTGTACCTCATTCCGGTTGCGATCAAATACGCAGCAGGGGGCGCTGCGACATTCCAAATGGAAGCCGAGAGCTTTGGGTCATTGATGCACTGGACCGTCGCGTTGAGCGTTGTGGTCGTGGCATTGGGGCTGAAGTTCTTCACCAAAGGCGCGCTCAGCAATTCTGCCATCCTGATCGGCCTCGTGGTTGGGTATCTCGTGGCTTTGGCATTCGGTATGGTCAACTTTGGCGCGGTGCAAAATGCGTCATGGATCACAGCGATCAAACCACTGCCCTACGGATTCGAGTTCAACTTTGGCGCGGTTTTTGCCGTTACTCTGGTGTCTATCGTGTCTGCGATTGAAACTGTTGGTGACGTTTCTGCGACGACCAAAGCAGGGGCAGGCCGTATCGCCACAGACAAGGAAGTCGCCGGCGCGACGTATGCGGACGGTCTTGGTACGGCAGTGGCCGGTGTGTTCGGTGGCTTGCCCAATACATCCTTTAGCCAGAACGTCGGCATCGTCGGCATGACAGGCATCATGAGCCGCCACGTTGTTACAATTGGTGCTTTGGTGCTGATCGTGTGTGGTCTGGTCCCCAAAGTGGGCGCTGTGATCGCGTCGATGCCGTTGCCAGTTTTGGGTGGCGGTGTGATCGTTATGTTCGGCATGGTGGCTGCTGCAGGTTTGAATATGCTTGCAGAAATCAACATGAACCGCCGCAACATGGTGATCATCGCGGTTTCGCTTGCTGCGGGCCTTGGTTTGAACCTTGTGCCATCCGCCGTGCAGTACTTGCCGGGTATCGCCAAAACACTGATGACAAGTGCCGTGGCACCTACAGCGATCATTGCGATTGTCTTGAACCTGGCTTTGCCAGACGAAGGTTGATCCCCTTGCGCTGATCCTGTTCGGGGTTGCGTAAGAGGCATTCATTTAAAGGGGCGGGCGTCTAAGCGCTTGCCCCTTTTTGCATTTCATGGCCTGTTATCCACGCAGACAGTGATGGAGAGATGCGATGAAAGACGACAACTTTTTGCGGGCCAATAATGCGCAGCATCTTTGGCATCCGATGGGGCATCCCGGGGATGCCAAAGAGAACGCACCCGCCATCATTTCAGGGGCTGATGGCTCTGTGATCAAGGACATCGACGGGCATGAAACTGTTGATGCCGTTGGGGGGTTGTGGTGCGTAAACCTTGGGTATTCCAACGACGTTGTCAAAGACGCGATTGCCAAGCAACTCTATGATCTGCCTTATTATTCTGCCTTTGCAGGCACATCCAACCCTACGGCAATCGAGGCATCATATGCGGTGCGCGAGTTCTTTGCGGCCGATGGTATGGGGCGCGTGTTTTTCACCTCTGGCGGTTCGGATTCTGTCGAAACCTGCTTGCGTCTGGCCCGCCAGTATCATCGCATCAAAGGGGAGCCGAACCGCACCAAGTTTCTGTCTTTGAAAAAGGGCTACCACGGCACGCATTTCGGCGGCGCATCGGTGAACGGCAACAACCGTTTTCGTATCAGCTACGAACCGCTTTTGCCGGGCTGTTTCCACATGCCCAGCCCGTATCCCTACCGAAACCCATTTAACGAAATCGACCCCGACATTCTGGCGCAAAACATTGCCGCCGCTATGGAAGACGAGATTGCCTTCCAGGGGGCGGGCAGTATCGCCGCTTTTATTATGGAGCCGATCCAAGGCGCCGGTGGTGTTATTGTTCCGGGGCAGAATTTCATGAAGCTGATGCGCGAGATTTGCGACCGCCATGGAATTTTGATGATAGCTGACGAAGTCATCACCGGCTTTGGACGGTCCGGCGACTGGTCGGGCAGCCGCCATTTTGGCGTTCAGCCTGACATGATGTGCTGCGCCAAGGGGATCACGTCCGGCTACTTTCCTGTCGGGGCTGCTTTGATGTCCGATGCCGTTGCCGAAGTTTTTGAAACCGCTGGTGAAGAGGGGGCCATTTTCCATGGCTATACCTATTCTGCCCACCCCGTTGGGGCGGCGGCGGTTACGGCTTGTCTGGCGGAAACCATACGTCTGGACACCAAAACCAATGCTGCTGCGCGTGGGACGCAACTTTTTGAAGGGTGCCGCGCCTTGATGGAAAAGTATGACATTATTGGCGATGTGCGCGGCGGTCACGGTTTGATGACAGGGGTCGAACTTGTCTCTGACCGCGCGGCTAAAACGCCGATGGACATGGCCACGATGAAACGTATTCACAAGGCTGCTTATGATGCAGGGGCGATGGTGCGTTTGGGCGGAAACAACATCCTGATGTCGCCGCCGCTGATCATCACAGAAGCCGAAGTCGAGCGCATTCTCAGCGCGTTGGATGCGGGCTTGAAAGCCGCTTGAACGTATGGCGTCTGAAAGGGTACGCCAGTTTTCAGCCGTGTTAACTTTGGCGGTGGAAACTGGTGCCAACCGGGGTGCAGGTCGCTGGTCGAATCGCACCAGCGCGTGCTAGATATGGCGCTATGGCATCCATGACCCCCAATATCAGCGAAAACCGCCCCGTTATCCGTCAGCTTGATGACGCCGCGATCAACCGCATCGCGGCGGGCGAGGTGGTTGAAAGACCAGCATCTGCGGTCAAGGAATTGGTTGAGAACGCGATCGACGCAGGGGCGCAACGCATCACCATCGATGTGGCGGATGGGGGCAAAACCCTGATCCGCGTGACCGATGACGGATGCGGCATTGCGGGGCCTGATTTGCCATTGGCGATGTCACGCCATGCCACGTCCAAAATCGACGGAACAGACCTGCTCAACATCCACACTTTCGGATTTCGCGGAGAGGCATTGCCTTCTTTGGGTGCTGTTGCGCGGTTGAACATCACATCCCGTGTGCCGGAGGACGCTGCGTTCGAGATGAACGTCGACGGGGGTGACATTGGCAAAGTGCGCCCTGCGGCGTTGACCTCGGGCACCGTCATAACTTTGCGGGATCTGTTTTTTGCCACACCCGCGCGGTTGAAGTTTTTGCGGACAGACCGTGCCGAAAACCAGGCGATCAGCGATATCGTAAAACGTCTTGCCATGGCAGAGCCGTTTGTGCGGTTTGAACTGCGCGATGTGGGAGGTGACAGCCCACGCACAACGTTCCGCGCAGAAGCCGAAACCGGTGATATGTTTGACGCCTTGCATGGGCGGTTGGCAACAGTTTTGGGGCGTGAATTTGCAGACAACAGTCTCAAAATCGACGCCGAGCGCGAGGGCTTGCACCTGACGGGCTACGCGGCATTGCCCACCTATTCGCGCGGTTCCGCAGTGGCGCAATATTTGTTCGTCAATGGGCGCCCAGTGCGCGACAAGCTGTTGGCCGGTGCGTTGCGCGGTGCCTATTTTGACTTCCTAAGTCGTGATCGGCATCCTGCCGCAGCGCTGTTTCTGGACTGTGACCCGACGTTGGTGGATGTGAACGTGCATCCTGCCAAATCCGAAGTGCGGTTTCGTGATCCCGGACTGGCGCGTGGGTTGATCGTGTCTGCCTTGCGCCATGCGTTGGCCGAAGCGGGGCATCGCGCGTCCTCAACGGTTGCGGGGGCAACATTGGGTGCGATGCAGCCTGAGCAGACAGGCGCGCGCGTGTATCAAATGGACCGCCCGTCACTGGGCGCGCGCACGGCCGCGTATCAGGCGCAAGCGCCCGGATTTTCCGAGATGGCGCAGGACTTTAGCGGCCATGTCGTCCAGCCGGAGTATGTTCCGGAACCCGCCCCCGAAGACTTGCCATTGGGCACTGCTAGGGGACAGGTTCACGAGAATTACATCATCGCACAGACAGCAACAGGTATGGTCATTGTTGATCAGCATGCAGCGCACGAGCGGCTGGTGTACGAAAAGCTGAAACGCCAGATGGCAGAGAACGGGGTGGCGACCCAAGGGTTGCTGATCCCCGAAATTGTAGAGCTGTCAGACGGTGATTGCGCCCGCCTTTTGGAAGTTGCCGATGATCTGGCGCGCTTTGGATTGGGCATCGAACCGTTTGGGGGTGGGGCCATTGCGGTGCGCGAAACCCCTGCGATCCTGGGTGAAGTGAATGCGCGCGCGATGATCCTTGATATTCTGGACGAGCTTGCCGATGCGGGCAGTTCCAACATGGTGCAAGCCCGGGTTGAAGCCATTTTGAGCCGTGTGGCCTGTCATGGATCCATCCGGTCAGGGCGGTGGATGCGCGCCGAAGAGATGAACGCGTTGTTGCGCGAAATGGAGGCGACGCCGCACTCAGGGCAGTGCAACCACGGGCGCCCCACCTATGTGGAGCTAAAGTTGGCCGATATTGAACGCCTGTTTGGCCGCACATGATCGAGGTCGGTGGCTACTCCATCGCTTTGGCCAACTGGATGCTGATCGTTGTTTTGATGGTCCCTGTTCTGATCATTGTTCTGCTGATCATGGCCGTTCTCGCTGCGCGCCGTTCTGCACATTCCGCCGCCCCTTTGGCCCATCAAATGGGGGTGTTGGGGCACCATGTGCAGCAACTCTCGTTGGGGCAAGCGCAGTTGCAAGGGGGGGTGCAGACGGTGTCGGACACGCAGGCCAATGCGCAAACCCAGGTGATCCAAACGGTCGAGGCGCGCCTTGCCATGGTACAGCAGCAAATGACGGATCGCTTGGCCGAGAACGCGTTGAAATCCGCAAATTCCTTGGCGGAAATGCAAGAGAGAATGCAGCAAACTTTGCATGGCTCGTCCAAACAGACCACCAGCAGCCTGACGCAACTTCAAGAGCGGTTGGCTGCCATCGATAAAGCGCAGGACAACATCACCAAACTGTCTGGGGACGTTCTGAGCCTGCAAGATATCCTGAGCAACAAACAGACACGGGGTGCATTCGGGGAAATTCAGTTGACCGATATTGTTGGCAAAGCCTTGCCCACGGACAGCTTTACGCTGCAAACCACGCTCAGCAACGGGAAGCGTGCGGATTGCCTGATCAAGTTGCCCAACCCACCGGGGCCTATTGTTATTGATAGCAAATTCCCGCTCGACGCCTATGAAGCCCTGCGCAATGCCAAGACCGATTATGACATGAAAGTCGCCGTGGCGCGTTTTAAGACCGACGTGAAAAAGCACATCAGTGACATTTCGGAAAAATACATAATTGAAGGTGAGACCGCTGATGGCGCATTGATGTTTCTGCCCTCAGAGGCGGTCTATGCTGAGCTTCACGCCAATTTTCCAGAGTTGGTCCGCGCAGGATTTGATGCGCGGGTTTGGATCGTTTCGCCGACCACTTGCATGGCCACACTGAACACCATGCGCGCTATTCTCAAGGACGCGCGGATGAAAGAACAAGCAGGCGCCATTCGCGCCACGCTCAAGCATCTTCACCGCGACATGGAGCTGGTTGTGGAGCGTGTCGACAAGCTCAACACCCATTTCGGGCAGGCGCGCAAAGACCTTGAGGGGATATCTACTGCCGCTGAGCGGGCGGGGAAACGTGCTGCGCGTCTGGACAACTTCGACTTTGAAGAATTGGAAGACGTGCCGACAAATGTGGTGCCGTTGAACCAGCCGGAGTTGTGAGTCAACTGGTCCGGGTTTGCTGTGTTAGTGCCTCCATCGCTGCAAGATACGGCATCGGTCCGTGGCTGATACGCGCCACCCCCAAAGCGGCAAGTGCCTTGATGGATCGCGTGTTGTCCCCGCGCATGATGTTCACAGGCAGGGGACTGAGTTCGCAGATCTTCCCTATCAGATCGGGGTCATTCACACCGGGTACAAATAGCCCGTCCGCCCCAGCGTTTGCATAAGCCTCTGCGCGTTCTGTCAATTCTGCCAGGCGGCCGTTCTGTGTGGGAAGGTCACTGCCGTCGAACATCACATCGCATCGCGCATTGATGAAGGTGTTTTGCTCGACGCTGCGCAGCGTTTCAATTTTGGCGGTTTGGGTCGCGATAGACTGAAGGCCAGTGCCACCAATGATCCGATCCTCGAAATTAATCCCGTCCACGCCTGTGGCGACCAGCCTTTGCAGGTTCTCGAACAGGGCCTTTTCTGTATCGGCAAAGCCGGCTTCGAAATCCACGGTGAGTGGGACAGAGCCGATGGCACTTTTGATCTGTGCAATCGTATTCAGAAATCGCTGAAAGGGCATGTTTTGTCCGTCATCAAACCCTTGCGCGCGCGCCACGGCCCAACTGCCTGTCGCGATGGCTGCGGGCTTGGTTTCGGCCACGGTCGCGGCACTGCCTGCGTCCCAGATGTTGCACAAAACCAATGGGGCGCCCGGGATGTGCAAGGATTTGAAATCGGTCATAGGTATTGCCTTTCAAGGTCGATGAGTTTGCGTTTGCGCCATAGTCCGCCACCATATCCTGTCAGGGTGCCGTCGGAACCGATGATCCTGTGGCAAGGGATCAGAATCGCTATTTGGTTCGCCTCGTTGGCCTGTGCGACTGCGCGGGTTGCTTGGGGGCGTTGCATGGATTGCGCCAGCGCGCTGTAGCTTTGGGTGTGCCCGGCCGGGATGGTTTGCAGCGCGCGCCAGACGGCCTTGGTGAATGGCGTGCCATGCAGGGCCAAAGGTGTGGAAAAGATCGGGTTTTGTCCGTTCATGTAGGCGTTGAGTTCTGCCTTGACGTGTTCAAGCGGCGCGGTGTGCCCAATGCCGATCCCGGATTTAGTGTTCTGTACCAAGCGTTTGAGTTCATTTGGTAACGCTGCGCGGTCTGCAAATTCCAACAGATGCAGATGCGTGCGGTCCGCAACCCCGATCATGGGGCCAAGCTGTGTTTGGAACCAATCCGCTTTGAGCAATGCTGTGTCGGAAAATCCGCTGGGTGGCAGCCCAAGCATTTTGGCGAACGCTTTACGAAAGGCCGAAGGACTGTCAAATCCGGCTTCTAGTTGTGCCTCGATAACCTTGCCGCCCTTTCCCAATGTGGTGAAGCCAGCCTGCAGGCGCCGGGCCCGTGCGAGGTCTAGAAACGTCGTGCCGAAGTTTCGTTTGAACGCCCGTCTGATTGTTGAGGGGTCGTATCCCAGCGTTTGAACATCCGTCTCTGACCAGCGCCGGAGTGGATCTGCATCAAGGCGGCTTAAAAGGTCCTGAACCGAAGGGTCATCTGGCACCATCGCATGCATTGGGAAACAGCGTTTGCATGGTCGAAAGCCTGCTTCGATGCAGGCAGAGGGGCTGTCGTGAAAGCTGCAGTTTTCCCGTTTGGGTTTGCGCGCGGGACAGGTCAGGCGGCAAAAAAATTCGGTAGAGCGGACGCAAACAAACGCCCGCCCGTCAAAATTGGCGTCACGTGAAATGAGCGCGTTATAAAGCGCATCATCATCTGGAAGGGCGAACAACATAAAAA
The DNA here is from genome assembly GCA_943787985.1 of uncultured Paracoccaceae bacterium. Lineage (GTDB taxonomy): Bacteria > Pseudomonadota > Alphaproteobacteria > Rhodobacterales > Rhodobacteraceae > Ascidiaceihabitans. The sequence continues at coordinate 21,609 of CALSOO010000001.1, forward strand.
AAGCCTAGACCAAAGGCTCAGACTTTGCCGCCTCAAATCGGGCGTCTATTGCTAAATACGGATAAAGCGTTGCACGATTCTGGGAAGGATCCCCTTGAACTCAAGCGGGGCGTCCGACACGGCCAGACAAATGCAGTCCTCGTTGATGTCGGCCGTCGGAGTGTGAACATGATCCGCGTCTGCAACTTCGACGTCACCGCGCGCAAAATAGCCCCCTTCGTCTTGGAACGCGCCTTGTAGCACCATTGTCATTTCCGTGCCTTGGTGCCCGTGATCCGGCATTGCCGCTCCTGCCGGAATGAACAAAAGGCGCGCTGACGCATCGGAGGACGTTGGCAGGATCGCTTGTTTGACCCCCATTCCAACAGGTTTCCATTTGATCGCGCTGAGGTCACCGCCAGCATAGTCCTGAAGCGGCGCAGGTAATGTGCCGGTCGGATGGGTCACTATGATGCTGTCAGGCGCGCCGCCAGCAATCAGGGACATCGTCGCGGCAAAGGAATTCTCGTCCATCTGCACCACTGTGTTCACGTCATCCTCAAGCAATGCCCCGCCAACGGCGTCGAACCCCTCAAGATGCGCGCGGCATGTGTCACACAAGGACAAATGCGTGGCAACCATCAGGTTGAAGGCCTCGGGTAGAGTGCCTGCAGAATATCCCATCAGGATATCGTCGGTCAGGTGGTGTTTGATGTTGTTCATCAGTTCAACCATTCATTTCATCGCGTGGCGCAAACGTTCCAGCGCCAGCCTAATTCTCGATTTGATCGTGCCAAGGGGCAGACCGGTTTGGGCGGCAATTTCGCTGTGGGATAGCTCCCCGAAATAGGCCTTTTGTATCAGTTCCCGCTGCGCGGGCGGCAGGTCAGACAAGGCCTGACCCAGTAATGCGCTTTCTTCCTGAAGGACCAAAATGTCCGCTTGATCAGGCTCTTCTTCTGGCCCCCAAGTGAGCTCTTCTGGCTCGGGGCGCCGCTGTTTGCGCAGCACGTCGATCTTTCGGTTCCGCGCAATCGTAAAAATCCATGTTGCCACGGATGCCCGGCTTGGGTCGAACAAATGCGCTTTGTGCCAGCAGGTCGCCATGACCTCCTGGGCGCACTCTTCGGCCAGTGACGCGTCTGATCCCGACTTCATCAAGAACCCTTTCACGCGCGGCGCGAAGTGGGCGTACAATTCGGCAAACGCCGCCTTGTCTTGAGTGTCGCGAATGCGGGTCATGTGAGAAACCCACAACAGCCGCTTTTCAGATTTGTCGTCTTTTAACACGCGTTCCTTGTCTGCATCCGCCATTTTGACAAATGCTGTGTTGGAGGAATGAGCCCTTTGAGGGGCAAAAATCGTTTCAGAACCCGCTAACATACCAGAGGTACGGGGCCTATATCCAATTGGATCAGAAAAACTTTTCTGTGCTTTTATGCATCCGTTTCCTTGCCCAAGCCGTACTTATACGCAATCACGCAAAGGATGTGAGTTAAAGCCACAAGGAAAATCTGCATGCCCTTTGAAACCGCCCCAACGTCAACAGATAACACGGCCCGTTCCATTGCGGTTATTGGCGCCGGTATATCGGGGATGGGCGCGGCCTATCAATTGAGCGCGCAGGCGCGGGTGACCCTGTTTGAATCCGAACCTTGCTTGGGGGGGCATGCCCGCACCCGCATGGCTGGTCCAAACCGCGATACGCCAGTGGACACGGGGTTTATTGTGTTCAACTACGCCAACTACCCCCACATGGCCGCGTTGTTTGAAGAGCTTGATGTGCCGGTGGTGAAATCCAACATGAGTTTTGGCGCATCCATCGGCGGTGGGCGTCTTGAGTATGCGCTGGCCAGCATCGATGCCTTGTTTGCGCAGCGCAAGAACGCGTTGAACCCGAGGTTTTTGGGCATGATCCGCGATATCTTTCGCTTTAACAAAAACGCTTTGCGCATTGCGCAGGACCGCTCGCTGACCGTTGGGCAGTTCCTGCAGGTTCTTGGGACGGGCGATTATTTTCGTGACTACTATCTGTTGCCCCTTTCTGGTGCGATCTGGTCAACGCCGACGCAAAAGATCATGGATTTTCCGGCCCATGCGATGATCCAGTTTTTTGAGAACCACGCGCTGCTCAGCCATACAGGCCAGCACCAGTGGTACACTGTGGACGGGGGGTCGGTTGAATACGTGCGCCGCCTCGAAGCGGCATTGATCACGCGCGGCGCTCACCTGCGTGTTTCATCCCCTGTGCAATCGGTGGAACGGACCGCCACCGGAGTGCGTGTCAAAGCATGGGGCGGAGCGTGGGAGAACTTTGACGAAGTTGTGTTTGCCACGCACTCTGATGATACGCTGGCCTTGCTGGGTGATCCTTCACCGGCGGAAACCGACGCGCTTGGAGCCATCAAATACCAGCCTAACGATATCGTCCTGCATTCGGACACGCAGATCATGCCACGGCAGCGCAAGACATGGGCATCATGGGTCTATACCGAAGATGCGAGCGTGCAGAGCGATACGATTGATCTGACGTACTGGATGAATTCGCTGCAGCCGATCAAAGGCGATCAGGAGTACTTTGTAACGCTCAACACCAAGCGGCGTATCCGTGAGGATTTGATCTATGATCAGGTGACCTTGCGCCACCCTGTCTATGATACCGCAGCCTTGGCCGCGCAGGACGATATCCACGCGATGAACGGGACCAACAACACGTGGTTTTGTGGGGCATGGATGCGGCACGGGTTCCATGAGGACGGCTTGGACAGTGCTGTCAAAGTGGTGCGCGCCATGCAAGCCCGTGACAGTACGACGGTTGCTGCCCGGTAATGCGCCACGTTGAACACATATCGGGACAGACCTTTCACGGGCGCAAGGGTGATGTCGAGAATGCGTTCCGGTATTCAATCGACTATGTGCTGATAGACGCCGAAGTCCTGCTGGACACCCCGCTATTTTTTGCCCGCAACGGTAAGGGACTGACGGCCCTTCATGACACCGATCACGGGGGCGCGCCCAATGCAGGGCGCGGAGCAGCGTGGGTGCGTGATGTGTTGCAAGCCCATAAGGTGACGGGGGTCGCGCGGGTGGAATTGCTGGCTCAGCCCAAAGTGATGGGGCATGTTTTCAATCCGGTCAGCTTCTGGCTGTGTCGGCGAGACGGGGACGATACGTTGATTGCGGTGATTGCGGAGGTTTCCAACACGTTCGGGGACCGTCACTCCTACCTTGTGCATCACCCCGACTTACGGACAATTGAAGCCAGCGACCGTTTGACGGCGCAAAAGATATTCCACGTCTCCCCCTTTCAACCTGTTGAGGGGGGATATGTGTTTCGGTTTGATATTACCGATGCGCGGATCGGGATCTGGATCGACTATACGGCAGGCAAAGGCGGGGTGATGGCGACTTTGACGGGCGCGCGCACGCCGCTCACGAATGCTGCCATTATTGGGATGATGCTGCGCCGCCCGTTTGGGTCGCGACGGGTTTTGACCTTGATCCACTGGCAGGCGCTGAAGCTTTGGTGGAAAAAAGCCGGGTATCGCAGCCGTCCTGAGCCACCGGATCATGAAGTGTCGCGCGGATGAACACGCTGGCACACACACAGGACCAAACGGGGCCACTGCGCCTGCCGTCTTACGCGGTGTTTGCAGCCTTGTTGGCGGCCGCGGGCTTGCCGATCTATATCCACGCGCCGAAGTTCTACGCGGATGAATACGGTGTGCCTTTGGCGGTTCTTGGGATGGTCTTGTTTGGACTGCGTCTTTTGGACGTGCTTCAAGACCCATTATTTGGCAAAATGTCCGAGCGCTGGCGGGCGCATCGCCAGCTTGGAATGATGATCGGTTGCGCTGTAATGGGGGCAGGGATGCTGGGGCTTTTTGCGGTTCCGCCACTGTTCGCGCCTGTGATCTGGTTTGCCGTCATGCTGACGCTTGTGTTTTCAGCGTTCTCGTTCCTGACGATCAATTTTTATGCCCAAGGGGTGATCAAAGCCGGGCAGTTGGGCGGCTATGGGCACCTTCGGTTGGCACGCTGGCGCGAAACAGGGGCGCTGTTGGGGGTGTGCGTTGCAGCGATCGCGCCGGTGATGCTTGGATCATGGCTGAACGCGCCGTTTGCGGGATTTGCGGTCGGGTTCGCATTGCTTGCGCTGCTGGCGGTCGTGATGATGCAAGGGGAATGGGGCGCGGGCGGTGTTGCGGCCTCATCGGGTTTCGGGGCTGTTATGGGCGACCCTCTTGCGCGGCGGCTTTTGCTGATCGCTTTGGTGAACGCGGCCCCTGTCGCGGTTAGCTCAACTCTGTTTTTGTTCTTTGTCGAAAGCCGCTTGCTGGCCCCGGGTTTTGAAGGGCTGTTGCTGTTGTTGTTTTTCCTCTCCGCGGCGGGGGCTGCGCCGCTGTGGGGGCTATTGGCAGAGCGGATCGGGATCAAACCGACGCTGATGGCTGCGATGGCTTTGGCGATTGTTGCGTTTGGCTTTGCGCTCACGTTAGGGGCGGGGGACTGGGCCTTGTTTGCGCTGATCTGTTTGGCATCGGGGGCGGCCCTTGGTGCTGATCTGACGCTGTTGCCGGCAGTGTTCGCAACCCGAATGGCCAAGATTTCTCCTTCGGCCTCCGAAGGCTTTGGTCTGTGGTCGTTTGTTTCGAAATTTACGTTGGCGTTTGCGGCCATCGCTTTGCTGCCAGCGCTTGAGCGCGCCGGCTTTCAAAGTGGGGAAGCGGCCAATTCAACAGAAGCGTTGGCGTTGCTTACGTTTCTTTATGCGGCTGTGCCTTGTGCGCTTAAGGCCGTCGCACTGTTGCTTTTGGCGGCAACACATCTAGAGGAGACATAGGCAATGGATGGATTATTCTACCTGCTTGCTGGCGTTGTGCTGGCCTTTTCACTCAACTGGGCGCGCACGCGGTATGCTTGTTTTTTGGCTCAACGACCTGGCGATTACGCAGATGCCGAAGACTTGTTTGACTTGCGCAAGCATCTGAACGGGCCGATTATTTGCGAAGGCGTGATCTATGGGCCGCTTGGGCGTGTCACCAGCCGCTTTGTCGGTGAGTTCGAGTGTGAATGGACAGGCAACCTTGGTGTGATGCGCGAGCATTTTCGCTATGATGACGGCTCCACCCAGGATCGCGAATGGAACCTTGCGTTGGGCAATGACGGGCGAATCAAAGCAACGGCTTCGGATGTTGTCGGGGAGGGGTCCGGCATGCAATCGGGCTCTTCGGTGCAATTAAAGTACCGTTTCAGGCTCCCTGAAAGTGCTGGAGGACATGTTTTGGATACCGTGGACTGGATGTATTTGGCACCCAACGGTACAATTGTGAACCGGTCCCAGTTCCGCAAGTTTGGCATCCAAGTCGCAGAGTTGGTTGCAACGATGCGTCCGGCAGAAAAATCGATGAAAGTGGCAGCATGACGACACAATGGCAGGGTAAAAAGTATTGGCTTGTTGGAGCCAGTGATGGATTGGGCGCCGCTTTGGCGCGTTTGATGAGCCGCGCTGGCGCAGAAGTGGTGCTGTCCGCTCGCTCTGAACAAAAGTTGGCGGCCGTTGTCGCCGAACTCCCTGGAAAAGCCTCTTTTCAGGTGATGGATATTGCGGATACCGCAAGTGTTAAATCTGCGGCGCAAGCGGTGGGTGAGGTCGATGGTATCGTGTTGCTGGCTGGCGTTTATTGGCCTTTCGGAGCCAAAGAATGGAACGCCGATCAAGCGACCGAAATGGCTGATGTCAACTTTACCGGCTTTGTGCGTGTTTTGGGCGAAGTTGTTCCTCAGATGGTTGCCAAGGATGCAGGCCACATTGTGATCACGTCCAGCCTGACCGCGTTTCGCGGACTGCCCAACAGCATCGGATATACAGCATCCAAAGCGGCAACACTGTCGCTGGCAGAGTGCATGTACGCCGATTTGCGCAAGACGGGCGTTCGGGTTCAGGTGTGTAATCCCGGTTTTATCAAGACGCAGTTGACGGCCAAGAACGATTTCAAGATGCCTTTCATCATGGAGGCCGATGATGCCGCCCGTGAGATGTTCGAGCACATGAACGACGACTCCTTCAAGAAGAGCTTCCCGTTGTTGTTTTCATGGGTGTTCCGAGCCGCGCAATTCCTGCCCGACTGGATGTATTACCGCATCTTTGCCTAAACGCGTGCGGCGTGATCTTTAAAGGTCGCGCCGGCCCGTCCCCAAACATCGCTGTCCAGATCATCCAATCGCAGCAACTGCGCCAAAAGCTGATCCGCGAAGTCCTCGGAACTTTCAACAGGAAGCATCGACGGCAGATTGTCGATTGCAGTGACATCCAGAACCGGAGCGTCATGGACCCGTAAGGCTGGCGCGTCCCAAGTTGTCACGCGGTCATACACTTTGACCGGTGAAAAATCACTGTCGGGATCACAGGCAATATCCCCGATCACGGTCAATTTTCGGGGGGCATTTTTTGCGGATTGCGGGACAAAGACAGGCGTGCCAGGCCGCGCCAAAATGCAATTGAAAAAGATGTCATGCGTTAGAATTTCGGGGAATGGCGCACCTTTTGCTGTTTCTTCAATGTCCCATTTTGTCGTGCCAACGCCCATGGCGGTGCACAGGTCTGCAGCCCCTTTGCCCACACGCCCATGGGCGCCGATGATGATCGCGATAGGGCGATGCGTACCAATGGCCACCAGTTCTGATTGCAAGTCTATCAACAGGCGGGTTGATCCGTCGTAGGCATGGACCGGTCCTGAGATCTCGCCACGGTGTTGTGCTGCCCAACATTTGAGGGCAACCGCAGCGCCTGCGTACCCCGCCCAATACCCGAAGGCCGCGCAGCGCTTCCCGCTTTCGTCGACAAGATACTCCAGATCGTAAAGTGTGCCGCCGCCTTCATTGAAGCGCCTGAGCAATGCGACGCCAGACGCCTGCCCCTTGTACGCATGCCCGAACATGATGTGGCGATGGGGCAGTGGTGTGTCTTCTTCTGGCAGTTCTTTGAGGCCGAAAATGATGGCGTCGATCGGGGCATCGGGCCAGCTGTGTTCGGGTGCCACGCTACATCCCGCGTCTATATACCCTTGCAGCGGGATGCAGCGTGTCCGGCTTTCCTCAACGGTGACTTTTATGCCAGCTGCGATCAACTGCGCAGCGCCTGCCGGTGTCAGTCCCGTGCGGCTTTCAAAATCGCGCTGTTCGCTGCGTACCCATAGATGTGTCATGCAATTACTCCTGCTTTGCGTGCAGTTTTTACACTGTCGCGTGCCTCCATTGCGGAAAGGAACGCGTTGATTTTTGGCTGTTTCGTCATGTCGACGCCGTCGCCTGCGAGCCAAGAGCACACAGCATAAAGGTAGCAATCCCCAATGGTCACCGTGTCGCCCGAAATAAACGGACCCGTCAGGCACTCGGTTTCGACATATGTGGCACATGCGGTCATGGTTTGAGGCACTTTGGCTGCCATATCAGCGAAACTTGTGTCCTGATCTGCCCAGCGGCTGCCCCGCATTTTGTGGGCGTGTGCGACGTGCATCGTGGAAGCAAGGTAGAACATCACGGATTGCATGCGGGCATGGTCCAATGGATCTTTCGGACTGAGGCTTGCCGTGCTGGATTGGCTGGCGATGTAGTCGAGGATCGCGCCTGTTTCCGTCAGTATTGCGTCCCCGACAGCCAATGCCGGCACCCGGCCCTTGGAATTGATGCCCAAATACGTGGATTTGGTTTGTTCCCCGTTCGCGGCGTCAATTTTGATAAGCTCATGGGCCAACCCTGCTTCGTTCAATGCGACGGCTGCCGCAACGGCGACGGTGTTTGTGGCGTAATACAGCTTCATGTTCTTGATCCTTTAGACATGCGTTTGGGCGTGGTGCCGTTCGGGCGCTTCAAGGTGGGGGACTGCGTTGAACATCACTGGTGACCACGTTCCCCCCACTGGATACAGACGGTGGATGGACGTGTTCATGATAGCCAGGGCCACATTGGCCATGGCCTTTATGTCCAGATCAAGATGTTGGCGCATTACCATGGAAATGAGCCCGCCAGAGGTCACCACAAGCGCAGGCCCGTCCCCTTTGGCGATGTCGCTGATTGCTCCAAGGACCCTGTCTTCGAACTGGGCGAAAGTTTCGGGGACGTTCTTTATGGCCCCGTTGTGCCATGCCTGAAACACGCGAGGCAAATGCTGAGCGAAGTCGGATTGTTCTGATGGCATAGGGATGCCTTGCTCGTCTTCGAGCGCTTTTGCCAACGTGAAGTATTCCAGTTCGTTGAGGCGGGCATCGCGCGTGGCTGTCATGCCTGTGTCCATGCCTTGAGCGGTTTCGATATGGCGCTGCAAGGTTCCGGAATAGAGCCGGACATGGTGGTTTTTAGTATCTTTCAGATGCGCCCCGAGCCACTGCGCTTGTTCCCATCCCAGAGGGCTGAGCTTGTCATAGCTCGCCTCGTCTTTTGCGCCTGAGTTGGCTTGTCCGTGACGGATGAGAGTGATGTGGGACATATGTGCTCCTGTTTGGTCTTTGATAGGACAGCAAAGCACTGTGTGGAAGGTCGGGGACCCTCCGGGGGAGGTTTATTTTGCGAGATGAAGCAGGGACGGATTTCTCTATCGGAAACAGGAGTGGCGCAAATTCCGCCATCTGTGTCGGGATTGGGAGTCCTGCGCCCCTGTGGAATTTGCTAAGAGGGCTGGACGGCATAAGGAGCGCGGCATGTCTGAGATAGTGACATTCACATTGGATGGCAAAGAAGTTGAGGCCGAAAAGGGTCTGACAATCTGGGAAGTGGCCAACGGTCGTGGTCTGGTTATCCCGCATTTGTGCCATAAGCCGGCCCCCGGCTACCGTCCTGACGGCAACTGTCGTGCGTGCATGGTCGAGATTGAAGGTGAGCGTGTTCTTGCGGCCTCCTGTATTCGTGAGCCAGGCGAGGGGATGGTTGTTACAACCAACTCTGCCCGTGCCGAGAATGCCCGTAAAATGGTTGTTGAGATGTTGGTTGCAGATCAGCCTGACCGTGACGCGGCCCACGACAAGTCAGCCCACTTGTGGGATATGGCCGACTTGAATGGTGTTTCCGAGAGCCGCTTCCCCAAGCTGGCAGAGGGGCGCATTCCGCTGTTGGACGATTCACATGTGGCAATGTCCGTCAATCTGGATGCCTGTATTTCGTGCGGTTTGTGCGTCCGCGCGTGTCGTGAAGTGCAGGTCAACGATGTGATCGGGATGTCGGGTCGTGGCCATGACAGCTATCCGACTTTTGATATGGCCGACCCGATGGGTGACTCTACTTGTGTGGCCTGTGGCGAATGCGTTCAAGCCTGTCCGACTGGCGCGTTAATGCCTGCGGCTGTCACTGCCGGCGCGGGTGCAGGCGACAGTAAGGATTTTGACAGCGAAACCGAAAGCGTTTGTGCGTTTTGTGGTGTCGGGTGTCAGATTTCCATCAAAGTCAAAGATGGCAGGGTAAAATACGTTGAAGGCATCAATGGTCCTGCCAACGAGGGACGTTTGTGCGTTAAAGGGCGTTTTGGCTATGACTATATCCACCACAACCACCGCTTGACCAAACCGCTTATCCGCCGGGATGATGCACCCGCCAAGGGGCTGAATGTGGACCCCGGAAATTGGCAGTCTCACTTTCGTGAAGCCACATGGGATGAGGCGTTGGACGCTGCGGCCAATGGCCTGAAAGGACGTGGTCGTGAAGTCGCGGGGTTCGGGTCTGCCAAGTGCACAAACGAGGAAGCCTATCTGTTCCAAAAGTTCATCCGTGAAGGTTTCAAGCACAACAACGTCGACCACTGCACGCGCTTGTGCCACGCCTCTTCCGTGTCTGCGTTGATCGAGAATGTTGGATCAGGCGCTGTTACGGCGACTTTCAACGAGATCGAAAATGCGGATGTGGCCATCGTCATTGGTGCCAATCCGATTGAGAACCACCCTGTCGCCGCGACCTATTTCAAGCAGTTCACCAAGCGTGGAGGCAAGCTGATTGTCATGGACCCACGGGGGCAGGCCCTCAAGCGGTTTGCCACGCACATGCTGCAATTCCGCCCCGGTGCGGATGTGTCAATGTTGAACGCGATCATGCATGTGATGGTCGAAGAAGGACTCTACGACCAGCAATACATTGAGGCCTACACCGAAAACTGGGAGGCTGAAAAAGAGCACCTGAAGAATTTCACGCCTGAAAAGATGTCAGAGATTTGTGGTGTCGAGCCTGAAGTTTTGCGCGCTGTAGCGCGTGATTTTGCGGGTGCCAAAGCAGGAATGATTTTCTGGGGCATGGGCGTGAGTCAACACATCCACGGTACCGACAACGCACGTTGCTTGATTTCGCTTGCTTTGATGACGGGACAAGTCGGGCGGCCGGGCTCTGGTTTGCATCCTTTGCGGGGGCAAAACAATGTGCAGGGCGCGTCGGATGCGGGCCTCGTGCCGATGTTCTTGCCGGACTACCAGTCTGTGATGGACGACGGGGTCCGCTCTGCATTCACCGAAGTTTGGGGGTCTGATGACTTCTCCAACGAAAAAGGTCTGACCGTCACTGAAATCATGGACGATGTGCACGCGGGCAACATCAAGGCGATGTATATTTTGGGTGAAAACCCTGCGATGTCGGACCCTGATGTGGAGCACGCGCGGGATGCGTTGGCAAAGTTGGACCACTTGGTCGTTCAGGACATTTTCATCACTGAGACCGCCAACTATGCGGATGTGATCCTGCCTGCCTCGGCACTGTATGAAAAGTCGGGCACTGTTTCCAATACCAACCGCCAAGTGCAACGTGTTCGCCCTGCCGTCACACCCCCGGGGGAGGCGCGTGAAGATTGGTGGATCGAAGTGGAGCTGGCCAAGCGGTGCGGGTTGAATTGGACCTACACCGACCCCTCCGAGGTCTTTGCGGAGATGGCAATCAACATGCGCAGCCTTGACAACATCACGTGGGACCGTCTGGCGACAGAAGCCGTGACGTACCCTTCGCTGAGCCCGATCGATCCCGGTCAAGCGGTTGTTTTCGGGGACGGGTTCCCACGTCCCGACGGGCGGGCACGATTTACGCCTGCCAATGTTATTGCCCCGGACGACACGCCGGACGCGGAGTATCCAATGATCCTGACCACGGGCCGTCAGCTGGAACATTGGCACACCGGCTCAATGACGCGCCGCGCCACAGTACTGGACGGGCTTGAGCCTGAGGCAAATTGCTCGCTTCACCCTTCCACGTTGCGCCAGTTGGGCGTTGAGCCAGGGGGGCATGTTCGTTTGACAACCAAGCGAGGGTCGATTGTGATCATGGCGCGGATGGACCGTGCGGTCGCTCCCGATATGGTGTTCTTGCCTTTTGCCTTTGTTGAGGCTGCGGCGAACATCCTGACCAACCCTGCGATAGATCCCTATGGTAAAATCCCTGAATTCAAATTCTCGGCGGTGAAAGTCGAAAAAGCGGAAGATGCAATTGCGGCGGAGTAATCTGGCGCAATCGTAAGTGGGCTAAGGGTTCGGAGTCTAAAACAGGACCGTCGTGATGACGCTCAGGGCTCCTGCCAGCGCAAACACAATGGTACCGCGTTGGGCGGGGTGATGGGTTGCGGCGTCAAAGTCGCTGATCCATAGGCTTTTGGCGCGCGCTTTGGTCCACAGCGAGGATAGCCGCGGGCCGACCAGAGGGATTTTGTATAGCGCGCCTATCATCACTTCCGTGCCGACAAAAAGGAAAGTGGCAATTATCCAGAAGACACCGAAGCTGATTGCAGCAAATACGGCTGCCGCAATAAAAGTTGCGCCGCCTGAGAAGTCTTCCAACACGAATTTTCCAAGCACGGCGAGATAGATGGCAATACCGATCGCGATGCGCAATCGTTTTGCATGGATGGGTGCTTTTACCTTGCTAGGCACGCTACCATGTCCGTTCACGTGGCGCGCCACATCATAGCAAATTTCCTGTACGCCCGAGCGGTACCCGAATTTTTTCTGAAAACGCACCCCGTCTGTGGCCCACCCGAAATGCTGTTCCATCACGTTTGCAATGCCACTGGAAACCAGCTTTTTTTCTTCGGTGACGGCTTCGGACAGAGCCGTAAACAGGATATTTTCGGCCCGCTCGCGGATGTTGCGGGTCAACGCGATGTCACGGCTGAGGAGGGCATCAAGGTCATTGATGCGCCATTTGCCGTCTTTGAACGTTATCCTCAAATCCCTAAAAAATTTGTCTTCCTCGTCCTCGATGGAAAGGGATGCGCCCCACGGGGTTGGCGCAGATTCTTGTTTTTTTGCGGGCGTTTGACGCACCGGATCTGCAGGGTCCGTTCCGCTTTCCTGTTCAGGTTCAGGATGCTGGACATCGGGTTCAACGACGGGCTCTTCTTCAGGTATGGGCTGCAGATCCGGTTCGATATGGAACGCTACATCTTTGCCTGCAGCCTGTCGCATGCTTGGCTTTTTGCCGGTGCTTTGCGCTGTGGCACGTGCTTTTGCAGCGCTGAATGCGTCCCGTAGTCGTTGAAAGTCCTCGGGGTTGTCACGGTCGATGGATTTGAGTTTGACAGCATACGCGCGTTTGACGTCGCGCAACCCCGCCTTGCCCTTGAGGCCCAATTCAGACCACGGCCACCTAGCTGACATAGTAGTCGTCAATCCGGTTGAGCACTTCCGTGATCTCTCCGCGTGCGGTTGCGATGTCGGTTGGATCTTGTTTGGCCAACACACCTTCGAATTCCACGAGAAGCCCCTGAACCATGGTGCGATCCGCCCCTGACGCCATTTCATAAAGTCGTTTTATACGCGCCAGAAGGGCTGTGTTTTCTTCATCTTCGCGGGGGTGCATTTTGAACTTCTGGAGCGCCTTGAGCTTGGATTTGATTTCCGCGTCGCTCAATCCGACCACATTGTCTTTGATCACCACACCCGCCTTGCGCCCTGTGGAACTTGAAACGGCTTCGACATCAATAAGGCCCGAAGGGTCGTAGGTGATGCGCACGCTCATCCCTTCAACCCCGGCTTTGGCGCGCGGCACGCTCAAGTCAAAACGACCCAAATGGATGTTGTCCGACACCATCGGGGCTTCGCCCTGATACACGTCCACGCCCAACAAAACCTGATTGTCGGACATGGTTGAAAAATACTGTTCACGACTGGCGGGCAGGGGCGTATTGCGCTCGATGATGGGGGAAAAGAAGCCTTCCATCACCGCGCCATCACGCAGTTGACTGCCGGTCGCAATGCCAACGGAAAACGGGCTGACTTCGGTCATAACCACATCATCCAAGGCGCGATCCTCAGCCACCAAGGCGGCTTGGACAGCTGCGCCCAAAGCCACGGCATGATCTGGGTCGATGGACATATCCGGCAACATTTTGAACTGACGCGCCACCATTTGACGGATCATCGGCATGCGGGTCGCCCCGCCGACGAACACCACACGGTCCAGTGTTTCCGTGCTCTCGTTGCTGTCGTAAAAACAGCGTTCAATCGGGTGGAGCAGGCGTTTCACAAGGGGCGCGCAGGCTGTTTCGAAAAAGGTGCGTGTGATCGTAAGGTTGTGCGTTTCACCGCCCAGTCGAATGGTCACATCATGACTGTCGGATACACCGAGGCGGCGTTTGAGCCCGTCCGCGACAAAACGCAGCTGGTTCTGGTCGTCGGTGTTGAGCTTGGACCACGGCGTGTCGCATTTGTCCGCGATCCCCTTGGCCAGTGCTTCGGAAAAATCCTCGCCGCCTAAAAAGGCATCTCCTGAAGAGGCTTTGACCTCCATCACCCCGTCGAAGTGTTCCAGAACGGTGACGTCAAATGTGCCGCCGCCCAAGTCAAACACCAGAAACTGGCTTTCGCCGTCACGATCTTGCAAACCATAGGCCAGGGCCGCTGCAGTCGGCTCATTGACCAAGCGCACCGGATTCAATCCGGCCATTGCACAGGCGGACATTGTGGCTTGGCGTTGGGACTGGTTGAAATAGGCAGGCACGGACACAACCACATCGCGGATGGATTGGCCCAACGCAGCTTCAGCGTCTTCTTTGAGCTTGCGCAGAACCAGGGCGGACAATTCTTCGGCGCGCAATTTTTTGCGCCCCAACCCAAGGGTCTTGTTGGTGCCCATCGATCGTTTGAAGGCTGCTGCCGTCTCGCGGGGATGCGTTGGCAAACGGTCGCGCGCCGCCTCTCCCACCAGTACCTTGTCGTTGTCCATTGAGACCGCGGAAGGGGTCAGCGGATTGCCAAGCGCGTTGGCCAACAGGCGGGGTGCGCCATCCTCAAACACTGCAATCAGTGAGTTTGTGGTGCCAAGATCGATGCCGATCGGGGGATGGTCCATAGACAGGCCTTTGCTCATACGACTAGATGGGGTGGTTATTTCCTGTCCCTTCCAATGGGTCAACCACCATAGAAGGGATGCATGAAATGAAAGTGAACACCGAAAGGTTTCTGGCGGATCTTGATCATTTGCGCAGCTTTGGCGCGCAAGGCACAGGTGTCGTGCGCCCCGCCTATAGTGCGGCAGATATCGCGGCGCGCCAGTGGTTGGCTTCGCGGATGACCGAGGTTGGGTTGCGTGTGCACTTTGATGCGATGGGCAATCTGTTCGGGGTGGCGCAGGGGCGCTCCCTTTTGATGGGGTCGCACAGTGACAGTCAGCCAGAAGGTGGTTGGCTTGACGGTGCCTTGGGTGTGGCGGCGGCGCTGGAGATTGCCCGCACCGCACAAGAACAAGGCGGACCAGCGATTTCGGTGGTGTCGTTTCAGGATGAGGAAGGGCGGTTCGGGGTCACAACGGGCAGCGCTGTGTGGTCCGGACATCTGACGTTGGCAGCGGCGGATCAGCTTTGTGATACAGCGGGGCAACCCCTTGCAAAGGCACGCGAAGCAATGGCTGACCTGGCTGGGGCCGACGTTGATCCGGCTCAATTCACAGGGTTTATCGAGTTGCACATCGAACAAGGTCCGACGCTAGACGCAAGTGGCGAACAGATCGGTGTGGTCAGCGACATTGTGGGCATCCGCGATATGACACTCACGTTTGATGGACAGCAAAACCATGCTGGCACGACGCCAATGGCGTTGCGCCGCGATGCGTTTCAGGCGCTTTCACAGTTCAACACTTTGCTGAATGAGCGGCTGCGCAATGTAGTCACTCCGACGTCGGTCTGGACCATCGGGCATGTGACGCTGTCCCCCAATGCCTCTAGTATCGTGCCGGGGAATGTGCGGTTTTCCATGCAGTGGAGGGATGGTGACACGGATCGTTTGGGGCGCATGGAAGGTATCATTCGCGACACTGCGAAAGAGGTTGCGCAAACGGGCGGTTTTGCAATTGAATTCGGGGAAATGCTGGGCTTGGAACCGGTCGCAATGGACGCGGGTTTGCGGTCCGCTTTGGAGGCAGGGGCGCAGAGCGTTGCAGCTGACAGATGGCGTGTGATGCCTTCAGGCGCGTTGCATGATGCCACCAATGTGGCGCGGTTGATGCCTGTGGCGATGTTGTTTGTGCCCTCTATCAACGGGATCAGTCATGATTTTGCCGAGGACACAAAGCGTGAAGACCTTGCCGCCGGACTTAAGGTCTTGGCGCATGCGGTCAGCCAGCTTTAGTCGCGCTGATACCCACGTCGCAGGGCACGTTTGCGATAGGTGTCGGCCGCTTTGGAGGCATCGCGCAGATTGCCATAGCAGGTGATCACTTCACGGGGGGCGCCGCCTTGCATGCCCCATTCGCGCAGCACTGAAACCTCCGAAAAGAGGTTCATCGCGATTTCTACACGATAGAAGTGGGGCCGCGCAGCACGACCCAACCGGTATAGAACAACGTCTAGCATTGGCGCGATTCTATCAGCGATTCCAGCAAGGTGAAGGGGAGAAACGCGTTTTTCGAAGCGTGCGCGAAAATAAGGTTAGGACCACTGCACGTCACCCAGAAAGATATAGCCGGCTCCGTAGATCGTTTTGATCAACTGGGGGTTCTTGGGGTCTTCACGCAGCTTTGTGCGCAAGCGGGAAATGCGCACATCCATCGCGCGGTCAAAGCTTTCGCCCGCCGCGCCGCCCAGTTGTTCTTGCATCTGTGCACGACTGATCAAACGTTTGGGACTGTCCAGAAACAGGCGAAGGACTTCCCCTTCGGCGTGGGAAAACGGGGTGTCCTGCCCATCGGCGTCTGTCAATATGTAGCTGTCAAAATGGGCAGTCCAACCGCTGAACTGCGCCTGATTGCTGCTCTGGGGTTCGGGTTTGCTGGACCGCAATCGGGCTCTTATGCGGGCGACGACCTCGGCGGGGTCAAAAGGTTTGATGATGTAGTCATCCGCACCAAGTTCCAAACCCGTGACCTTGTCCTGGACCTGTGCGCGACCTGAAATGATGATGACAATCGCGCCTTGCTCCAACGCCAATTTGTGCACAACTGTTAATCCGTCCGTGTCGGGCAGCGATAAATCCACCAGACAGACATCGGGTGTCTGGTGTTTTAGCGCGGCTTCGAATTCCCGCGCGCGCCCAAACCCGAGTGTGCGAAATCCGGCGTCTTCCAATGCATCCGCCAGCATCGTGCGAATGGCCGGTTCGTCATCAAGGATCGTCACCAGTGGTTTTGTCATGTTACGGCCTTGGGTATGAGGAGGCGTGACAACGCTTTGCCGTCAAAGGGTTTGCCCAGCACAGGTGCTTTTTTCAAGGCTGATTTGTGCAGTGGATCATCTAACGGCAAGGATGTCATCAAGATGATTGGAATGGCGCTCCCCTGGAGCCTGTCCGCCAGATCGACGCCCGTGGCTTCGCCGTGCAAGCGAATGTCCGAGAGCACCAGTTTGATATCTGGAAGATCGGCGAGCAATGCGGTGGCTTCATCTGCGCTGGTGGCTTCGATGACCGAAAAACCGGATCCCATCAACATGTCGCGGTAGGTGCCGCGCAGGTGTTCGTCGTCTTCGACCAAAAGGACCAAACCGCCAGTGGTGTTCGGGCTGAACCGCAAAGGAAGGCGGAGCCGCACGCGCGCACCTGCATCAACCGCGTTGCCGAGTATCAGATCGCCCCCGGCAAGTTTTGTCATGTCGTAGACCATAGGCAGGCCAAGGCCGGACCCTTCGCGCCCTTTGGTGGTAAAGAAGGGATCGCAGGCTTGATCCATCGCAGTCTCGGAAAAGCCGGCACCGGTGTCGGTCACTCTGAACTCCAGCCATGTGTCTTTGAGCGTTTCGAGTGTGAGGGTGATTTCGCCAGTCGCGCCGCAGGCATCGCGGGCGTTGAGGATGAGGTTCAGCAGGCTGTCCTGAACAGCACCGGGGTCGACCAGAACGGGATCTTCGGGGCCGTTGTTGGTGACGTGAAGGGTGACCCCATCGGGTAACGTCGGGGCTGCAAGCGTTTGAATGTCATAGAGCAGTCTGTTGAGCGCGGTGGCGCGGGGGCGCGGTGCGGGTTGCCCTGTCATTTGCGCAATGGATGAGAGCAATTGCCCTCCGCGCCGGGCCGCGCCTTTTGTCCCTTCGATCAAAGCGGCAGCATCGGGCGGCAGGGTCGTGAGGCGCTCAAGCTTTGATTGCAGTCCAAGGATGATGGTGAGCAGATTGGAGAAATCATGTGCCAAGCCCGACGTCATTTGCGCTGCCAACGCCCGTTTGCGTGTCTGCTGAAGCGCTACCCGTGCTTGGGTTTCTTCGGTCACATCCGTAGAGAGCACATATGCCCCACCTCGGGTATCGGGGGCAAAGGCAACCCGCATCCGCCGTGCGCTGTCAGGGTCGGTGAATTCGACCAAAGCGTCTTCGCCCGCAAAGGCGGATTGTAGCGACGCGCGAATGCGTTGGTACATCGAGGGACTTAGGGCTTGGGACATGTGCAGTCCGGCAAAGTCCGATGGCCTGCCCGGGATGATGTTGGCAAGCCTGTTGTTGGAGTAGGTGTAGTGGCCCGTGTCATTCACGTGGGCAATGTGCGCAGGCATCATTTCGGTCGTCAGGCGGGTGTGCGCTTCGAGTTCTGTGAGGTGCCGCTTGGCTTCTTCGAGGGCTGTGATCGTTGCGGCCAACGCACGGTTGGTGGACGCAAGTTCGGCCGCGTGGGCAAGCACCTGATCCGAGAGTTCTTCTGAGCGTCCTTTGAGCAGGGCTTCTTGTTGTTTGATGGCTGTGATGTCGGTGTAGACTGTCACCCATCCGCCTTGTGGAAGCGGTGATCCTTCAACCGAGATTGTGCGCCCGTTGGCGCGGGTGCGTTCCATGTAATGGGGTTTGAAATCCCGTGCGACCACTGTGCGTTCTTGAACGAAGATGTCTATGTCGTCTACGGGCCCGTATTCGCCCCGCTCTGCCAGATGGCGTATCGTTTCCTCAAATGTTGCTCCCGGTGTTACCAATCCGTCCGGCAACGCAAACATGTGTTGAAAGGGGGCGTTGCACAGCACCAGTTTCAGGTCATTGTCAAAAATTGTCATGGCTTGACCGATGAGGTTCAGCCCTGCTGCGATCAGTGTTTGTCTGTCTGCGTTGCTTTGGGGCACTTCACTGGCCTTGGCGTGATTTCAAGGAGCGCTGACGCGCAAGTCATGTCCCCGCCCTTGCCCTTCGGGCGCGGTCGGGTGTGGGCACTGTGGTGCGCTTGTGTGCATGAGATCAAGCGTCGAATGAGTGCTGTTACAATTCGTAAGATTTGGGAAACTTTCAGGAAAAAGTTGACCCGCAGCCTGTTCTGACCATCCTTGGGGGACAAAGAATCGTCTGAGCGATCGGGGCTGGCCGTGGGAGTGGCTGGTGTGGGAGGAAAATAATTGTCTGACACTTTAAGTGGCGCAGACGGACTGGTGTCCGTTCCTGCGCTTTTGCATCGCAATGCTACTCAATTCGGCAACGCACCTGCGTACCGTGAGAAAGAGTTTGGTATCTGGCAAAGCTGGACCTGGGCCCAAACCTATAAAGAGGTTGAGGCGCTGGCCTTGGGTTTGTTGGACCTTGGTGTGGCAGAGGGCGATTTCATCGCCGTTATCGGTCGCAACCGTCCCTATCTGTACTGGTCAATGATGGCTGCACAGATGGTGGGTGCGGTGCCTGTGCCGTTGTATCAAGATGCCGCTGCTGAGGAGATGGCTTACACTTTGGGTCATTGTGGCGCCCGCTTTGTGATTGCTGGTGATCAGGAGCAAGTCGACAAGGTCATGGATGTTCAGGCGGATTTGCCGACCTTTGAGGCTATGATTTACCTTGATCCGCGTGGTCTGCGCAAATACGATCCTGCTGCCTTGACGCAGTATAGTGCCGTTCAGGACAGAGGTCGTGAGAAGCGTGCCGCTTTGGAGCCGGAGATGAAGGCCCGCATCGCCAAGCTGGATTACGACAGCACGGCAGTGATGCTTTATACGTCCGGGACGACGGGCAAGCCCAAGGGTGTTGTGTTGTCCAACCGCAATGTGATCGAGACCTCGAAGTCGTCTTCGGAATTCGATGGTTTGAAGCAGTCTGACGACATCCTTGCGTATCTTCCGATGGCATGGGTTGGCGATTTTATCTTTTCCGTCGGTCAAGCCTTGTGGACCGGGTTTTGCACAAATTGCCCCGAAAGTGCGGATACGATGCACACAGATTTGCGCGAGATTGGTCCGACATATTATTTCGCACCCCCGCGCGTTTTCGAGACCCAGCTGACCAATGTGATGATCCGCATGGAGGATGCGTCGCCGTTCAAGAAACGGATGTTCGATTATTTCATGGGCGTGGCCCGTCGCGTGGGGCCCGCCATTTTGGATGGTCAAACCGTCGCGACGTCGGATCGTCTGTTGTATCGCCTTGGCGAGTGGATGATCTATGGCCCTTTGAAGAATACCCTGGGCTTTAGTCGTGTCCGTGTCGGCTATACAGCCGGTGAGGCGATCGGGCCTGAAATCTTTGATTTCTATCGTTCTTTGGGCATCAACTTGAAACAACTTTACGGACAGACCGAGGCGACTGTGTTCATCACAGCTCAACCTGACGGTCAGGTCCGATCGGATACGGTTGGTATCAGCTGTCCGGGTGTCGAGTTGAAGATTGCTGACAATGGTGAAGTGTTTTACCGCTCTCCGGGCGTATTTGTGGAGTACTACAAGAACGCGGAAAGCACGGCTGACACAAAAGATTCCGAGGGTTGGGTCGCGACGGGTGATGCCGGTTTTATTGAGGAAAGCTCTGGCCATTTGCGGATCATTGATCGTGCGAAAGATGTTGGGAAAATGGCGTCTGGTGCGATGTTCGCACCCAAATATGTCGAGAACAAATTGAAGTTCTTTCCTAACATTCTTGAGACTGTTGTTTTTGGCAACGGTCGCGAAGAATGCACTGCGTTTGTGAATATTGATTTGAATGCTGTGGGCAATTGGGCAGAACGCAACAACATCGCATATGCTTCTTATCAAGAGCTTGCTGGCCATCCTGAGGTTTTGGCGACGATCCAGTCTCATGTCGAAGAAGTGAACAAGTCTGTTGCCCAGGATGAAATGCTGTCCGAATGTCAGGTGCATCGCTTTGTTGTTTTGCACAAGCAACTGGATGCGGATGATGGTGAATTGACCCGTACCCAAAAAGTGCGCCGCCGGATCATCGAGGAAAAATTCTCGGATATTATTGATGCGATGTACGACGGGTCCGAGACCATCTCTACCACCACCGAGGTGACGTATGAGGATGGTCGCAAGGGCGCGATTTCTGCGACGTTGGACATTCGCACGGCCGCTGTTGTGTCTGTTGCACACAGAATGGCGGCGGAGTGATGCGGGTCTGCGTAGGAGCCTCCGGCGGAGGTTTAATTGGCGAAATGAAGAGGGATCGTTTTGATGCTTGATCAAACGGATGGATATATGACGGCGGATGGTCGCCAGATTGGCCCAGTTGTGATGGAGATGCGCAACATTACCCTGCGTTTTGGGGGCGTTGAGGCGATCAAGGATATTTCTTTTGATATTCGTGAGGGCGAAGTTCGTGCGATTATTGGTCCCAACGGGGCTGGTAAGTCGTCGATGTTGAATGTCATTTCTGGATTTTACGTCCCTCAAGAGGGGCAGGTGATTTACAAGGGTGCGCCGCGTCCCGCAATGAAGCCCTATCAGGTGGCCCGTCAGGGAATCGCCCGTACGTTTCAGAATATCGCGTTGTTCGAGGGCATGAGTGTTTTGGACAATGTCATGACCGGGCGTTTGACCCACATGAAGACCGGAATGTTTGCCCAAGCCTTCTGGAAAGGCAAAGCGGAGCGTGAAGAAACTGAAAACCGTGAAGTCGCTGAAAAGATCATTGATTTCCTGGAAATCCAAGCCATCCGGAAAACGCCTGTTTCCCGTTTGCCTTATGGCCTGAAGAAGCGGGTAGAGTTGGCACGTGCCTTGGCCGCCGAGCCTGAGTTGCTTTTGCTGGACGAGCCGATGGCGGGCATGAATGTCGAGGAAAAAGAGGATATGAGCCGCTTTATCCTGTCGATGAATGATGAATTTGGCACCACGATTGCGCTGATTGAACACGACATGGGCGTGGTCATGGATCTGTCCGACCGTGTCGTTGTGATGGATTACGGTAAGAAGATTGGTGATGGCACGCCTGACGAGGTGCGTAACAATCAAGCGGTGATTGATGCGTATTTGGGGGTCGCACATGATTGATCGCGCTGGAAAATACCCTCACCCGTCCTTGAAAGTTAATTCGAAAGGGGCGCGATATGCCTACTGATCTTTTATATGGAGCCGAAGTTCTTCTGAACGGTCTTATGGCCGGTGTTTTGTATGCATTGGTCGCCTTGGGCTTCGTCTTGATCTACAAGGCGTCCGGTATTTTTAACTATGCCCAAGGGGTTATGGCCCTTTTTGCCGCTTTGACGCTGGTTGGTATTATGGAAGGCCAAATTCCTTTTTCCCATCTCATCAATGCGACCTTTGGCACCAACATTCATCACTTTGGCTGGCATGTTCCCGCCTTTGCCGCGATTTTTCTAACTATGATAGTCATGGTGGGTTTTGCGATATTGGTGCAGCGTTTGATTTTCCGCCATTTGGTGGGGCAGGAGCCGATTATCCTGTTCATGGCAACCATCGGGTTGGCTTACTTCCTTGAAGGGGTTGGCGATTTGATGTGGGGTTCCGAGATCAAAAAGATGGCGGTTGGCTTGCCGCAGGGTGGCAGCTTGTGGGTCGAGGAAAACACCCAATGGCTTGGCTTTGGCAACGAGGATTTCTACGGCTTTTTCCTTGATAAGCTGGATATGGTGGCAACAGTCATCGCGATCGTTCTGGTTTTGGCCTTGGTTGCGTTCAGCCAGTACACCAAACAAGGGCGCGCTATGCGGGCTGTGGCGGATGACCACCAAGCGGCATTGTCTGTGGGTGTTTCTTTGAACTACATCTGGATTTTGGTGTGGTCCGTTGCCGGATTTGTCGCCCTTGTCGCGGGCATTATTTGGGGTGCGAAGTCCGGCGTTCAGTTTTCTCTCTCGCTGATCGCCCTCAAGGCGCTGCCAGTTCTGATGCTGGGCGGTTTTACGTCTATCCCGGGTGCTATCGTCGGCGGTTTGATCATTGGTGTCGGCGAAAAGCTTTTTGAATTCAGTTTTGGTCCGATGTTAGGCGGGGCGACCGAGAACTGGTTTGCTTATGTGTTGGCGCTGATCTTTTTGGTGTTCCGTCCGCAAGGGTTGTTCGGGGAGAAGATCATTGAACGTGTGTGATCAATCCGCCCCTCAGTCATCAATCATCAGGAACAGCTTGATGGTGAACGCCGCCAGCACGGTGATCCCAAAGGTCATTGCCATTGCGATGTCTCCGACGATGAGCAAGACCGCCGCACCACAAAGCGCTGCCGCCACAAGTAGCAACGCGAGCATATCCCAAGGATTTGTTTGCGACGAAGCGGTGTCGGGAGGCGTGTGCATCTCCGGTTTTGACACAGACTTAGGCGCTGCGGACGGCGTCGATCTGGCGACATCCTGCGACACAGCAGGGCCCGCTTCGACCTCGTTGGCATCCGGTACCGAATGCATAAGCGTCGTTTTTCGTCGCGCCAGCTCTGCGTCCGTGATGCGGCCACCCGCATGTTCTGCTTCTAGCAGTCGAAGTTCTTTTAATATCGCTGTCATGGATCCCGCTCCAAATTCCCGCCGCCTATGTCGCAGCGGAAATGGGGCAGAATGTGGCAGAAGCGGGATACCTGACCGACTGGTTAATGCGCGCTCCATGCGGTCGCATAGCGGAGTTTGGCGGGCAATTGGAACCACTCAGAAATTTGACGCCGGATCGGTTTTGATCCGCGCAGGAGAACGTTAATGTTTTATCGTGAAGCCGGTGACTTCAGCACCACCTACCCTCAGGACAGCCAGACGTTCCCTATCAAATTTGACAGGTACCGGTATTATTTGGTGCTGTTTATCGCAATTGCTGTGATTCCCTTGATGGTCAACGACTACTGGGTCAGCGCAATTTTCATGCCGTTTCTGATTTATGCTATCGCAGCCATCGGCTTGAATATCCTGACGGGGTATTGTGGGCAGGTGTCACTGGGCACAGGCGGTTTCATGGCCGTGGGCGCGTATTCCTGTTATAAACTGATGACGGCCTTTCCCGATGTGAGCATGTTTGTGCATGTGATGCTGGCGGGCGTGATTACGGCTATTGTCGGTGTTCTGTTTGGCTTGCCGTCGCTGCGCATCAAAGGGTTTTATCTGGCGGTCGCGACACTTGCGGCGCAATTCTTTTTGGTGTGGTTGTTCAACCGCGTGGCTTGGTTTTACAACTATTCGGCGTCGGGTCAGATCAACGCTCCGGAGCGGGAAGTGTTCGGAGTTCTGATCACGGGACCAAACACCGACGCGTGGGCGTCGTACATGTTCTGCCTGGTCTTTGTGATCTTTAGCGCGGTTATCGCACGCAACCTGACGCGTGGGGCATTCGGGCGCAAATGGATGGCCATTCGCGATATGGATATCGCCGCCGAGATCATCGGCGTGAACCCGTTGATGGCCAAGTTGAGCGCCTTTGCGGTCAGTTCGTTCTTTATCGGCATCTCGGGAGCGCTGTTCTTTGCGGTCTATTTGGGTGCGGTTGAAGTTGGGGAAGTCTTTGGCATTCAAAAATCCTTTATCGTTCTGTTCATGATTATCATTGGCGGTTTGGGGTCGATCTTTGGATCGTTCGCAGGGGCGGCGTTTCTGGTGGTTTTGCCAGTTTTGCTCAAGATTATGCTGGCCGATGCGGACGCTGATATTTCGAACACGCAATACGCCTTTGGGTATGTGTTCCTGGCGGCATTGCTGATCAGCACATTGATGATGTTGCGAGAGGCGATTTTCCGTCGCACTGCTCCTTCCAACAATATGGTTGGTTGGATCTTTGCAATGATTGCAGCCTTTGTCGCCTATACGCTGACCATTGGCGGGATGGGCTGGCCGACTGATATCGTCGCGCATTTGCAGCTTGTTATTGTTGGCGCTTTGATCATCATCTTTTTGATCGCAGAGCCCCACGGCATCGCACAGCTGTGGCGTGTGGCTAAGGAAAAACTGAGATTGTGGCCGTTCCCACACTAGGGATGCCACCAAAAACGGCGGATAAACCCGCTATACGACCTATCGAAAAATCCAAGGGAGGATAACCGATGAAAATGAAACTAGGAACGATGGCAGTTGCCACGATGATGGCAGCAAGCCCTGTGATGGCGGACCTTGTGTTCCCATCGCTGAGCTATCGCACGGGTCCATATGCGGCGGGCGGTATTCCGTTTGCAGATGGCTATGCGGACTACATGAACTTGCTGAACGCCCGCGATGGCGGCATCGGCGGCGTGATGACCAAAGTTCTGGAATGCGAAACGGGCTACAACACCGAAAAAGGCGTTGAATGCTACGAGTCCACCAAAGGCGAAGGCGCGTTGGTTTATCAACCGCTCTCCACCGGCATCACGTACCAGTTGATCCCGAAAGCCACAGCGGATGGCATTCCGATCCACTCCATGGGGTATGGTCGTACGTCTGCAGCAAACGGTGACGTGTTCAGCCATGTCTTTAACTATCCGGCCAACTACTGGAATGGTGCCTCCGGAGCGATCAACTATCTGATGTCTCAGGGTGACATTTCCGGCAAGAAAATCGCACTGGTCTATCACAACTCCGCGTACGGCAAAGAGCCGATCCGCACCCTCGAAGAGTTGTCCAAAAAACACGGTTTCGAGCTGGTGTTGTTGCCAGTCGATCACCCGGGCCAAGAGCAGAAATCACAGTGGCTGCAAATCCGCCGCGAGAAGCCTGACAATGTCATCATGTATGGTTGGGGCGTCATGAACCAGGTTGCGGTTCAGGAAGCTGCGAACATCCGCTACAACATGGAGAACTTCATCGGTATCTGGTGGTCCGGTTCCGAGAACGACGTGCTGCCAGCGGGCGACGCGGCCAACGGCTACAAAGCGTTGACGTTCCACGGTGTTGGCAACGACTTCCCTGTCTTTGCTGACATCCAGAAGTATGTTGTTGATGCAGGTGCCGCGGCAGGCAACGGCGATCAAATCGGTACGGTTCTCTACAACCGTGGTTTGTACGCCGCCATGTTGGCCGCCGAAGCTGCCAAGACTGCTCAGGAAATCCATGGTGTTGCGGATATTACCCCTGCAATGATGCGCGATGGTATGGAAGCACTGGAAATCACCGAAGCCAAAATGGCGGCCTTGGGTCTTCCGAGCTTTGGTCCGGAGTTTAACGTATCGTGTGAAAACCACGGCGGTCCGGGCCTTGTTGGTATGACCCAGTGGGATGCATCCGCGAAAACATGGTCTTTGATCAATGAATTCGCCCCATCCGATATGGACGTTATCCAGCCACTGATCGATGAGGATTCTGCAGCCTATGCTGCGGAAAACAAAATCGAAGCAAGCTGTAAATAAGTTACGACTTTCCGGCGGCAGGGCACGCTTTGCCGCCGGAGTTTTTGCGCATTTATGAACGAGAAAAAGATGCTGGACGCTGTAAACACCGACGAGGCCTTGCTTGAGGTCAACAACATTGAAGTGATCTACAACCACGTGATCCTTGTGTTGAAAGGCGTCAGCCTACAGGTCCCCAAAGGTGGCATCACTGCCTTGTTGGGTGGCAATGGCGCAGGAAAGACGACCACTTTGAAAGCGATTTCCGGATTGCTGGCGTCTGAACGCGGCGAAGTAACCAAAGGGTCCATCAAATATCGCGGTGATATCATCCAACACCAAGACCCCGCCGATACAGTACAAAGCGGTGTCGTGCAGGTCATGGAAGGTCGTCATTGTTTCGAACACCTTACCATCGAAGAAAATCTGCTGACAGGGGCGTACACCCGTCGCGACGGAAATGCCGCCATCGCTGCTGATCTTGAGATGGTCTACAATTATTTCCCGCGCCTGCGCGAGCGTCGCAAGTCTCAAGCCGGCTATACATCCGGCGGTGAGCAACAGATGTGCGCTATCGGCCGTGCTTTGATGTCGCGTCCGGAAACCATTCTGCTGGATGAGCCTTCAATGGGCTTGGCGCCGCAATTGGTTGAACAGATTTTTGGCATTGTGAAATCCATCAACGAGAGCGAAGGGGTGACCTTCCTTTTGGCAGAGCAGAACACCAACGTGGCGCTGCGCTTTGCCCACTACGGATACATCCTTGAATCGGGTCGCGTTGTGATGGACGGCCCCGCCTCAGAGTTGCGCGAGAACCCTGACGTTAAGGAGTTTTATCTGGGCATGTCGGATGAGGGCCGCAAGTCTTTCCGTGATGTCAGGTCGTATCGTCGCCGCAAACGGTGGTTGAGCTGATGGACGGCGCAGTGCGTGACCCCTCATTCTTTGATGCGCTGGAAACACGCAGCGCTGCTGATCGCGCCGCCGATCTGTCCAAAGAGCTGCCTGCCCAAATTATGCGCGCTAAAGCGCTGGCTGGCTATGCGACGTCGCTGGCAAATGTCGATCCGTCCCGGATAACCGACGCGGCGTCCCTTGCTGCGCTGCCAGTCTTGCGCAAGTCCGAATTGGGTCGTGCACAGGCCGCAAACAAACCCTTTGGCGGATTTGTCGCCCCACCAGAGGGCGGCTTTGCCCACGTGTTTCAATCCCCCGGTCCGATTTATGAACCCGGCCACACCTCTGCGGATTGGTGGCGTATGGGGCGCTTTTTGCATGCCGCGGACCTTGGCGCTGATGATGTTGTGCAGAATTGTTTCGGGTATCATCTGACCCCTGCCGGGCACATGTTTGAATCCGGGGCAA
The DNA here is from genome assembly GCA_943787985.1 of uncultured Paracoccaceae bacterium. Taxonomy (GTDB): domain Bacteria; phylum Pseudomonadota; class Alphaproteobacteria; order Rhodobacterales; family Rhodobacteraceae; genus Ascidiaceihabitans. The sequence goes on from CALSOO010000001.1 coordinate 48,796, forward strand.
AGGCCGTTGGCGCCAGTGTTTTGCCCGCAGGAACCGGTCAAACAGAACTTCAGGTGAATGCCGCCGCCGATGCGGGCAGCACGGCTTATGCGGGCACGCCTGACTATCTTAAGGTTATTCTTGAGAAGGCCGACGAGATGGGTGTGTCATTGGGAATTACCAAAGCAGCCGTCGGGGGCGGAGCGTTGTTCCCTTCCTTGCGCGCTTGGTACGAGGCGCGCGGCATCAGTTGCTTGCAGTGCTACGCAACGGCGGATCTGGGCAATATCGCCTATGAGAGCGCCGCCCAAGAAGGGATGATCGTGGATGAGGGTGTGATCGTCGAGATCGTGACCCCCGGCACAGGCGACCCTGTCGCGATGGGGGACGTTGGCGAGGTCGTTGTCACGTCGCTTAACCCGCACTATCCATTGATCCGTTTTGCGACGGGTGACATGAGCGCCGTCATGGAAGGGACATCGCCCTGTGGACGCACCAACATGCGTATCAAAGGATGGATGGGCCGGGCGGATCAGACCACCAAAGTCAAAGGGATGTTCGTGCGCCCGGAACAGGTCGCCGCCCTTGTCGCGCGTCATCCAGAGATCACAAAGGCACGTGTGATCGCCTCGCGCGAAGGGGAGATGGATGTGTTGAAAGTCATGATCGAGAGCACAGGAAATGACATTGACGCCTACAGCGCCAGCGTTGTCGAGACCCTTAAGATGAAGGGCGCAGTCGAGGTCGTGGTACCTTCTTCTTTGCCGCGCGACGGCTTGGTGATTGAGGATCAACGCACCTACGATTGATGCGCGCTGCGAAGTCAGGGCGTTTTAGTGTCGTGTTTTTGATCGGGACTGGCTATCCTGAGTGAAATAGTCGAAATAAACCGCATGACCGATCAGCCCGACCTTCCATTGCCCCGTCAACAGCGTGCGCGTGTTTCCCCGCGCGGGTTGAGCGTGGCCGCGACACTGGTCGCTATCGTTTGTATGCTGCCCATGCTTGCGGTTCTTGTTGCTGCCCTGAGCGAATTGACTGACACGGTCTCCCACCTGCTGGACACGGTTTTGGCGCGGTATGCTGGCAATACAGTGTTGTTGGTGCTGTTCGTCGGGTTTGGGACATTTGCTGTCGGGGTCGGGGCAGCTTGGCTTGTGACCATGACGCGCTTTCCCTTCGTAAGGATAGTGGAGGTGGCATTGGTCTTGCCACTGGCCTTTCCTGCTTACGTTTTGGCCTATGCTTATACCCATGTTCTGGACCACCCCGGCATCGTGCAATCCACTCTGCGCCATGTGATGGGATATGGGCCGCGCGACTACTGGTTCCCCGAAATCCGTTCGCTTGGTGGGGCGGCCATGATGCTGGTGTTGGTGTTGTATCCTTACGTGTACCTTTTGGCGCGGGCGTCGTTTTTACAACAAAGTGGGACAACATTTCTGGCGGCGCGGGCATTGGGCAGCAACGCTTGGTCTGCATTTTTTCGGGTCAGCTTGCCCCTGGCAAGGCCCGCGATTGCAGCTGGAGTTCTGCTGGCTGTGATGGAGACGATTGCGGACTTCGGGACCGTTGCCTATTTCGGGGTGCAGACATTTGCGACGGGGATTTACACCAGTTGGTTCTCATTGGCTGACCGGGCAGGGGCGGCGCAGCTGGCACTGTGCTTGCTGACTTTTGCGTTGTTTCTCGCGGTGCTGGAGCGCCTGCAAAGAGGGAAATCTAAATACTACGATCAGGCGCGGCGCGCTCAGGATAAATCGGTCTTGGCTTTAACAGGTTTGCGGGCTTACCTCGCTTTGACGGCTTGCTTGATGCCTGTAGTCTTTGGGGCCGTACTTCCCGCAGCAGTGCTGTTCTGGATGGGCCTCGGGTCGGAACAAAACTTGCTCAGTGCACGCTACCTCGGATTTTTAAGGAATTCATTGACGCTTGCTGGCATTGCGGCGGCGCTCACTGTGCTAGGTGCCGTGGCCGTGGGGTTTCATCAACGCTTGCGCCCGGGGCGGATGTCGAGTGGGATCGCCTACTCGGCGCGATTGGGCTACGCGGTGCCTGGCGGCGTCATCGCCGTTGGACTGTTGGTGCCCTTCGCAGCTTTTGACAATGCGCTGGACGCATGGATGCGTGCGACATTCGATATCTCGACCGGATTGCTGATCACCGGATCAATCTGGCTGCTGATCATTGCCTATCTCGTGCGGTTTTCGGCAGCCGCGCTCGGGGCATATGAGGGGGGGCAGTCTTTGGTGCATGCGAATATGGACGCCGCCAGCCGTTCACTTGGACAAACACCGATTGGCACTTTGCGGCGGGTGCATGTGCCGATCCTGACACCCAGCCTTTTGACCGCACTTTTGATTGTGTTCGTGGATGTGATGAAAGAGCTGCCCGCGACTTTGATCATGCGGCCGTTCAACTATGATACACTGGCGGTTCAAGCGTACCGGCTGGCGTCTGACGAACGACTGGACGGCGCAGCGGTTCCCAGTTTGGTCATTGTGGCGATGGGGTTGCTGCCCGTGATCCTCATTTGTCGCCAAGTGGGGCGACAAAACTAGTCCGACGACCTTCCTTTTGACAAAAATATCCCGGGGGAGGCGGAAACGCTGGACCGGATCACGCTCTTTTAATTGAGCCCATTTTTTTTACTGATATCTCTCAAAATGCCTCTAACACTTTGTAGTAAAACGGATTTTTAAAAATGAGAGGTCGCAATCTTGCAGTCAATACTCAAAGTCAGTCTGCTATGTGCGCTTCAAAGAATGCATCCCAGGCGCGGGCAACTTTTTGACGCTTGGCACCCAAATCCTTGCGGCGCTTGCGCGTTAGACCATTTAGGCCCTCAGCTTCAAAAGCCTTAAGCCAATTAAAGAGCGTTTGTTTGGTCACGGCCTTGCGTTTGCCATTGGGGAAAAGGCGGGGCGTCTTGGCCAGTTCTTCGATCAGTTCGGCGCGCGCAGGTGAGCCTTTTTCAAGGATTAGGGCGGGCCTAGTCACCTCTTGCCTCCAACGCGCCAGGGCCAGATCACTCTCAGAGAGCGTCCCAATTTGGCTCTCCGGCTCTGGTAATTGGACCATCTTGCCAATCCGAGCTTTGGGTTCCAGCACGAGAGAAACCCTAAGATTTGACAACACTGCGTGGCTTAGGTTTGCGCTTGGAATGTTAATATCCAAGGGAGCACGGTTTGAATGAGTGTTCATATTACCCCCTGTAAATAAGGATCATCGCCTGAATTGGGATTTGGCTTGAGCTGCACTTTCGTGGCCCGTGTTCGATCATGCGATAGCGCAAGAGCACGACCTGCTTAATGGGGCAGGATTGTGCAAGCTAATGCTGGCTTGATTGCCGTTTCGCGCCACCGTGCCACAACGATATCCACTGCGGTTGGCGTTGGGTGATTGTCGAAATCGTGATTAATTGCGTTCATCTTGTTGATCCTTTGTCCGGTGCGCCTAACCCATCCGCGCCTCAACCTCTGCACCTGGCACGATTGCGGATGCGCCAGGTGTGTTGGCAGGGCCTTATTCGGGGCGCATGTCTTGGCCATTTGGGCTTCAAGCCCAGCGGCAATCGCATAAATGCCATCACCCGCTTCATCATACAAATCCAGCGCTACCACGGCGGCGCGTAAGTGCATTGATGTTTTCAATATTGAGGTTTTCGAGCCTATTGTTGTTGGCGTCCTCAAAGAGCATCCCGCCGAAGGCTATGTTTTCGCCCAATCCAAAATTGTAAAAAATAAGGCTGAAAGCCAAAACCTTAATCACCGCTCACACCCCGCTGGGGGCTTGGTGCGTTTGATACATAAGGCCGCAAATTTAAAGCGGGCTCATCATTAAAATATATTCCGTTCCCCCCCAACGCCGGGGGCAGAGCCCCCAGCACCAGTGGCTATGTGTCGCCACCGATCTTGTCTTGTGTTCGGGTGTCGAAATCCGACGCATCATGGCGTTCATGGAGTTGTTCAGATGGATCACCAAAGGGGCGGTTGACCATACGACCGCGTTTGACTGCAGGGCGCGCATCGATTTTCTCTGCCCATGCCATCACATGGGTGTAGCTGGCCACGTCCAGAAACTCGGCTGCAGAATACAGACGACCCAAAACCAGTTGCCCGTACCACGACCAAACAGCCATGTCCGCAATCGTGTAATCGTCACCGGCCAAATAGGGGCGTTCAGCCAATTGGCGGTCCAGAACGTCAAGCTGGCGTTTGGTTTCCATGGTAAAGCGGTTGATGGGGTATTCGTACTTTTCAGGCGCGTAAGCATAGAAATGGCCAAACCCCCCACCCAAATACGGCGCGCTGCCCATCTGCCAAAAGACCCAGTTCATGACCTCGGCTTTCGCGGCGGGATCCGTGGGGAGGAACTCACCAAACTTTTCCGCAAGGTAAACCATGATCGAGGCACTCTCGAACAAGCGCACGGGCGTGTCGCCGGACCGGTCCATCATTGCCGGAATTTTCGAGTTTGGGTTGATGTCCACAAATCCCGAGCTGAATTGGTCACCTTCACCGATATTCACAAGGTAGGCGTCATATTCTGCGCCTGAGTGTCCCAAAGCCAGCAACTCTTCGAGCATTACGGTGACTTTAACGCCGTTGGGTGTCGCCAGTGAGTGCAGCTGCAACGGGTGCTTGCCTACGGGCAGATCCTTGTCGTGGGTCGGTCCTGCGATCGGGCGGTTGATGTTGGCAAATTTTCCGCCCGAGGACGTGTCCCATGTCCAAACGGCTGGGGGTGTGTAGGTTGGATCGCTCATAGGGAAGACCTTTCGTTGAGGGTTGCTCTCAACCTAAGCGCTGCAGATTTGGGTGCAAGGGCGCGATGGTGCACAGCTTACGTTTGACGCTGCGACCACAAAATGGCGGCCAAGATGATCGCACCTCCCAAGAGGGTTTGGGACGTCGGCACTTCGCTGAGAACTAGAAACGCCAAAAGCGGCGCCAAGGGCATTTCGAGGATCGACAACAACGCCGTCTCTGCCGAGGGCAATCGCCGTGCGCCTTCGGAGAGCGTGACGGAAGCGGTGGCAAACACCAAACCAAACGCAATCAGAACAGGCAGTTCTGCAAGGGGAACGTCAAAAGGTGCGCCCAAGAAAAGCGCAACAGGAAGCAAGATGATCGAGGACAACGCAGCAGGTAGTACAGCGGGAGTTTCAGGAAAGCGGCGGTAGATGACCATGGTGCTGGCCATCATCAAAGTCATCAGCAGGGCAAGCAGATCTCCACCCAAGTGCCCCGCACCAAGAGACCCGGACAGGATCACAAACACACCGCCAAACGCCACACTGGCCGCAATTATCACTGATTTGCTTGGGGCTTCTTTGATCGCCACCCATGATAAGGCTGCGGCCATAAACGGGGCGGCGGCGTAGATCATTGCAACATTCGCCACACTGCTCAGTTTGAACGCTGGAATAAATGCCGCAGTGCCTATGCCCATCAGCAGGGCAGCAAGCAATCCGGGCCCTTTTAGCGCACGCGCTTCAGCGCCCAGGGAACCGCGCAACGCCTGAAAAGAAAGCGTGAAACCTGCCGCAAACACACCGCGCCAAAAGATGATGTCCCATGCGGCGGTCTCTACGCCTCTGGTGAAAATGCCGGCAGAGCTGAAAACGATGGCGGAGACGATGACAAGTGATACGCCGACGCGATGCTGTGAGTGTTGAGGCATTGGATTGTCCTGTTAGGTGCGCCGTTGCTACTGCAATCCTCCTGACAGCTATGTGTCAGTGGTGATATGGTAAAACGGATCCTTCCGGAGGCTGCTATGTCCAAAACAAATCGATTCTTCGAGATCATCCAGATGTTGCGCACAGCCTCGCGCCCGGTCTTGGCTCAGGAGTTGGCGGATGCGCTTGAGGTATCTGTGCGGACGATTTACCGCGATATCGCGACACTGCAGGCCCGCCAAACGCCCATCCTTGGGGAGGCGGGGGTGGGGTATGTGATGCGCAAAGGGTATGATCTGCCGCCTCTGAACCTTGAGTTGGAGGAGGCCGAGGCAGTGGCCGTTGGGCTGAGCATGATTGCGCGGACAGGAGATACCGCATTGTGGCGCGCGGCGGGTCGTGCGGCGCGCAAATTGCACGCGGCGGCGCCCGGCACGCGCCAGTTGATCGCTTCATCTTACGGGATTGAAGCGCCGGCTGTGGAGCTTGGTTTGGTGCGGAAAGCAATCCGTGCAGAGCATAAAATGCGGATCACATATCAAGACGCTCAAGGCATTGAGACGGCGCGCACGATCTGGCCTGTGGCGATGATTTACTACATGGATGCCGCGATGCTTGTCGCGTGGTGTGAGCTGCGCGGAGCTCTGCGTCACTTCCGCATGGACCGTATGCCTGAATGCACAACGCTAGCAGACCGGTTCGAGGGCAAAGGGGCTGCGTTGCTTGTCCTTTGGGAGCAGACTCAAAAAGAGATGACAGTTTCAACGCAGACAATGTGAGAAAAATCCCACTGACTTTATGAAATGGACTGGAACTACAGAAACGATATATTTTCAGTGTGATTTCGCCCGCTCTATCCCTGCACGACGCCGCAGCGAAGGAACATGAGATGGATATGATCACAGACGTCGCTGCGACTATCATCGCGCAAATGTAAAAGCGGACCTTGGCGTTTTTGATCGGGGGTTGATGGTGGCCGCAATGGGTCGCAAGCTGGACGTCCCTGAGCCACTCTACAAGTTTATTCCCTTGTTGCTGTTGCTCAAAGCCGGAATTGGGGCGGCTTTTCGTTTGAGGTCCTAAAAAGCCGCTCAACCAAGCGTGTGTGAGCAGAAGAGCGACAAGAACGCCCCCCGAAACACGAAAAAACCGCCCCCCGAGGGAGCGGTTCATTCAAAATCATGCAGCCAATGGCTTAACCTTGGCGGGCTTTGAACCGTGGGTTCGTTTTGTTGATAACATAAACACGGCCTTTACGACGCACGATGCGGCAATCACGGTGCCGGCTTTTGAGCGAACGAAGCGAGTTGCGAACCTTCATGGTACGAATCCTTCCTGTTGTCTGGGCGCGAACCAGCGCCGGTTAATCGAAGTCTGGCGGATGCCAAACGATGTGTCGGGTGCCTGACCAAAGCCAGACTGTAAAGCGATGGTGGGAGATACAAGGATCGAACTTGTGACCCCTTCGATGTCAACGAAGTGCTCTACCGCTGAGCTAATCCCCCACGCCAACCGATTTGCAAGCCTTTGCCCCAAAACAAAAATGGGGCGCGAATTCGCGCGCCGGTATCGGGCGTATAAAAGGAGTCGCCACAGGGATCAAGGGCTTTTGGCTTTTGTATCTTTCAGTCTATGATATTCCTCAAGACAGGAGCCTAAATGCCCAAGTTTGCTTATGAAGTTCTGCATCCTGACACACAGTCATCCTGTGTTGTTTTCGCCTCTCCGCATTCGGGGCGCGACTACCCGTGGAGTTTTTTACGTAAAACTGTCTTGGATGAGCACACTATTCGCTCTTCCGAGGACGCATTTGTGGATCGGTTGTTTGAATGCGCTCCACAGTTCGGGGCGACTTTTCTAAAGGCGGGTGCGCCGCGCGCCTATATCGATCTAAATCGCAGCGCGGACGAATTGGACCCGGCCTTGATCGAAGGGGTGCGCAAATCAGGGCACAATCCGCGTATTGCGTCGGGTTTGGGCGTGATTCCCCGCGTGGTTGCCAATGGCCGTGCAATATATCGCGGAAAAATTTCACAGTTCGAGGCCGAAGAGCGCATCAACATGTATTGGCGTCCCTATCATGAGATGCTGCAAAAAATGCTGGACCAAATCCGTCAGCGTCATGGGCAGGCTGTTTTGATTGATTGCCACTCCATGCCGCATGAGGCGATGGACGGTGTGGCCCGTGGCGGCATGCGCCGTCCTGACATTGTTTTGGGCGACCGCTTTGGCGCGGCGGCCGTTGGTGATGTTGTGGATCGAATCGAGGCCGCGTTTGTGTCAGCAGGTTTCATTGTGACCCGAAACGCGCCTTTTGCGGGGGCCTACATCACCCAAGCGTACGGCCGTCCGTCACGTGGGCAGCACGCGGTTCAGGTGGAAATCGACCGTTCGATTTACATGAACGAGCAGTTGATCCGCCCCAACGGTAGCTTTGAGGATGTGCGCGCGGCACTGCGCCGTGTGGTGGCCGATGTCGCGGGCATTGGTCAAGAACGGGTGCCTTTGGCGGCGGAATAGTGTGAAACCCCTCGCCCTGCCTGCCCGTGCACGCTAGAGGCTGGTGTCATGGAAACAGATTTCGAGATATTTTTGGCGACGGCTCCCGGATTGGAAACCGTCTTGCAAGCCGAAGCCGCAGCCCTTGGGTTTGCGGCTCCTGAAGCGGTTGCCGGTGGCGTCAATGTGCGCGGTGACTGGCATGATGTGTGGCGTGCAAACTTGCATCTGCGCGGCGCCAACCGTGTGTTGGCCCGTATCGGATCGTTTCGTGTGATGCACCTTGCACAGCTCGACAAACGCGCGCGCAAATTTCTGTGGTGCGATGTGTTGCGCCCCGATGTGCCGGTGAAGGTCGAAGTCACCTGCCGAAAATCCCGAGTTTACCATGCCGGTGCCGCGACCCAGCGCATTGAAACCGCGATCACCGAAGAATTGGGCGCGCCGATTTCCAAAGACGCGGCGATACGGGTCATGGTGCGTATTGAAGATGATTTGTGCACGATCAGTTTGGACACGTCCGGAGAACTGCTGCACAAACGAGGTCACAAGGAAGCCGTCGGCAAAGCCCCGATGCGCGAAACCCTGGCCAGTATGTTTTTGCGCCAATGCGGGTATGACGGCCGCGAACCGGTGGTTGATCCGATGTGTGGTTCCGGAACGTTTGTGATTGAGGCTGCCGAAATGGCGATGGGCCTCCCCGCCGGGCGCGCGCGGGCCTTCGGATTTGAGCAACTTGCAAGTTTTGATGCAAGCGCGTGGGACGAGATGAAGGCGGCCACCGTGTCGCACGAAACGAATGTGCGGTTCCAGGGGTCTGATCGGGATGCAGGCGCTGTTCGCATGGCCACGTCCAATGCGGAGCGTGCCGGTGTGGCTGGAGTTGTTGGCTTTGAGATGCACCCTTTTACGGATGCGACCCCGCCCGATGGTCCCCGCGGATTGGTCATGATCAATCCGCCCTATGGTGCGCGGATCGGGAACAAAAAGCTGCTGTATTCTGTCTATGCGGGCCTTGGCACAGTGTTGAAAACGCGGTTCAGGGGCTGGCGTGTTGGGATGGTAACAAGTGAACCGGCGTTGGCGCGTGCCAGTGGGTTGCCCTTTGCCAAACCTGTTTCGCCCGTAGCGCATGGCGGATTGCGTGTGAACCTGTTTCAAACCAAACCGCTTTGATCCAAAGGCCGCGCTGGCGCGCGATTCCATGTTTTGTTTGGTGGCTCCTCACGCGAGGCTGAAAAAGGCGCCGTTCTCCATTTTTGCAAGTTTGCGTTACCGCAATGCCCGTCCTTTGACGATTGCGTCGCTTCCGAATTTCTCGCGTATTTTGTCAGTGGCCCGTTCCGCCGCATTGCGCTTGCTTGCTTGTGGATCGAGCAGGTCGCCTGACAGATCGGCACCGTCTGCGTCCACCAAATGCGATATCCCACATCCGATCAGTCTGTAGGGTCCTTCATCTCCGACTTGATCAAACAGGTTTCGTGCTGTTCGGTAGATGGTGTCCGCCATATGTGTTGCATCGGTGAGGGACAGTCTGCGCGTCAGGGATGTGTGGTTGGCCCTTTTGAGTTTAAGGGTCACAACCCGTCCTGCCACGCCTTTGGCTTTGGCCCGGTCGGACACTTGTTCGGCCAGTCGCCAGATGTGTCCGTCCAAAATGTCGGTACTGGCAGTGTCCTCGTTAAACGTGGTCTCTTTGGAGATTGATTTGACCGGTTCATGTGCAGACACGCGCCGTTTGTCTTGCCCCCGCGCCAAATGCCAAAGCCTGTCACCCATCCCACCAAACCGTGCGATGAGGTCTGTGCGCTCCCAGCGCAGAAGGTCAGAGAAGGTGCGAATTCCTGCTTTGTCCAGCGAGGCCCGCGTCACGGCCCCAACCCCCCAAATCATGCTCACGGGTTTGTCGCGTAGAAAATCGTTTGTTTCCGCCTTGCCAATCACAGAAAATCCGCGGGGTTTGTTCAGATCAGAGGCAACTTTGGCAAGGAATTTGTTGTGGCTTAGTCCGATAGAGCCCGAGAGTCCAAGTTCATCCCGCATCCGTTTGATCAAACGCGCCAACATCACGGCAGGGGGCGCGCCATGCAATCGCGCTGTGCCGGTAAGATCCATAAAGGCCTCGTCCAGAGACAGGGGTTCGATGCTGGGCGTCATCTCTTCCATCAAGGCGCGGATCGCTTTGGAGGCATCCACGTAGGCTTGCATGCGGGGCTTGATGATGACGGCGTCCGGGCAAAGTTTGAGGGCTTGGAACATCGGCATTGCAGAGCGCACGCCCCTGATCCGCGCCACATAGCAGGCCGTGGACACGACACCACGCCGCCCCCCGCCAATGATAACGGGTTTGTCCGTTAGGCTTGGGTCGTCGCGCTTTTCCACGCTGGCATAGAAGGCATCGCAGTCCATGTGTGCTATTGTGAGGTCATAGAGTTCATCATGTGCAAGTGTGCGTGGGCTTGCGCAGGCCGGGCAGCGCCGTCCGGCTTCAAATTCGTGCAAACAGTCGCGACAAAGGGATGGCATTTGATTTACAGTTTTATGGTGGTTTGCGGCAGTTTAGCGAGGCAGGATACAAATGAACATGACATTTCATGGTGCGAAACTGGCTTTGTTTCTTGGTGCGGATATTGTCTCGATTTTGCGTGATGATATCGAGCAAATACCGTTTCCTGACTATTGGGATTTACCGGGTGGAGGGCGCGAAGGCAGTGAACTGCCTGTTGAGTGTGCTTTGCGCGAAACCCACGAAGAGGTGGGGTTGCGCATTGAGCCCGCCTCAGTGTCGTGGGGCAAACGCTTTGAGGTTAAAGGTCAGGTCAGTTGGTTTTTTGCGGCCCATTTGCCGCTCAGCATACGTGCGCAGATCGTGTTTGGAGATGAAGGACAGCGTTGGACCTTGATGTCGCCCAAACAGTTCATGGAGCATTCCAAAGCGGTTCCACATTTTGCGCAAAGGCTTGGAGTATATCTGTCTGGAGTACCGGGGGATGAGTTTGAAAGGCCCCCCGCTGTTTAGGCGGGGGGAGTTGACGATCCTCAGGAAGATCGGGACCGTCGGGGAGTATCACCTGCCCCTGAGTACCACCATTGGGTGAATTCGCATAGTCGGGATATCCATACCTTCGCCAATATACGGTGGCGTGTTGTTCGAAACACACAGCCTGTTGTGTCACGGGAGCGATGCGATGATGTCCCGCGCGGCTTGTCCCGGGCTGTCTGCTTGCCATACGGGGCGCCCGACAACGATGTGGTTTGCGCCGTCTTTGATTGCGCTATGTGGGGTTGCGACCCGCTTTTGATCGCCCAATGCCGCGCCGGCCGGGCGCACACCTGGGGTGACAATCAGCTTGCCTTTTGCTTCAGGCAAGGCACGGATCAGGGCCGCTTCTTGGGGGGAGGCGATGACGCCATCAGCGCCGGCTTCCATGGCACGAGCGGCGCGTGTGACGACCAACTCCTGCACGTCACCTTGTTGAATGAGACAAGCATCGAGGTCAGCGCGATCAAGGGATGTCAGGATGGTGACCCCGAGGATTTTCATGTTGGACCCTGCTGCCCCTTCTTTGGCGGCTTTCACCACATGCGGGTCGCCGTGCACCGTCAGGAAATCCAGATCGAACTGGGCCAAACCACGTACCGCCTTTTCAACCGTGGCGGAGATGTCAAAGAGCTTCATGTCGAGGAAAATGCGTTTGCCCTGTTCCTGCTTCAGTTCATTGGCCAAGGCAAGCCCGCCAGTCGTCAGCATCCCCAAGCCGATTTTATAAAAGTTGACGGCGTCGCCGAGGCGCGTGGCCAGTTCAAGGCCAGCATGCGCGTTGGGCACGTCGAGCGCTACAATCAGTCTGTCATCTGTCATGGTATTCCCCTGTCACAGTCCAAAACTCTGTGGGTGCTAGACGATGTGGGGGGGCAAGTCCATTGCGAGAGGGCGTAAAAAGGCCCGGCGCGCTTGGAGCGGCCGGGCAAGTATCAGAGACGTTTGCAGGCAGGCAGCATGTCTCTGGAGATGCAAGCCCGCCGCGCGCGGGACAGGGTGCGCACAGGCGGTCGCTTGCAAATGGGTATCAGGCGGCGAGGCGGCGGAGCATCGCAAAGGCGTCAAAAGGCCCTTTCAAAGAAGCCCGTCCTGCACGCAGCGCGGGGTAGGGTGCGTCGATGCGTTGTGACGTGAGGTCCGCATGACCTGCATGTCGGCGCAAGGCTTGTTTGCTCAGCCCATGTGCGGCAGCCTCGAAATTCATATCAATCGGAGCATTTATGGAGCAGGCGATCCGGCGGGAGTGACCCCCGTCATAGACCGTTGCCAAGGCTTCAAAGCTCTGGGTTGCTGCGTTGTAGATAACGTTGCTCAGTTCAACTGTTGCCGTATTCATTGGGTTACACCTGTATCTTGTTTATTTTTGCTCTTGGTAAGATAGATGTGGTGTCTGCAATGAAATCTTACATGGGGAAAAATTTGAACTTTTCGTGATTTTTGCGTGAAATTCACTATTTCACACGATTTTTAGGCATTTTGGGGCTCTTGAATTGTGCATAAATCTGCCCAAATCGTATAACAAGGCCCATACTTTCACGTGCTGCCAAGCGGGCGTGAGCCACCACATGGGCGCTTTTGACAAAGGAGAATACCATGGACTTAACCAAGTTCACGGAGCGGTCGCGCGGCTTTATTCAGGCCGCCCAAACGATCGCCACACGCGACAGCCACCAGCGTTTGGTGCCTGATCACATTCTAAAAGCACTGATGGATGACGACCAAGGGTTGGCGAGCAATCTTATCTCCAGCGCGGGCGGTGACCCGCGTGCGGTTGTGAGTGCGCTTGAAGTCGGCCTTGGGAAACTGCCCAAAGTGTCTGGTGATGCGGCTCAAGTGTACCTTGATAACGCGACAACCAAAGTATTGGCCGAAGCAGAGGCAGTGGCCAAAAAGGCTGGCGACAGTTTTGTTCCGGTCGAACGTATTTTGATGGCTTTGTGCATGGTCAAATCGGGTGCCAAGACGGCGCTGGAAGCTGGTAAAGTCAACGCACAGGCGTTGAATTCCGCGATCAACGATATCCGCAAAGGCCGCACGGCTGACAGCGCGAGCGCAGAGGACGGGTATGATGCACTCAAGAAATATGCACAGGATCTGACCACCCGCGCCGAAGAAGGCAAAATTGACCCGATCATTGGTCGTGATGAAGAAATTCGTCGCGCCATGCAAGTGTTGAGCCGCCGTACAAAGAACAATCCGGTTCTGATTGGTGAACCGGGTGTTGGTAAGACAGCCATCGCCGAAGGGTTGGCGCTGCGTATTGTGAACGGTGACGTTCCTGAATCTTTGCGTGGCAAGCGACTGTTGTCCTTGGATATGGGCGCCCTGATTGCGGGTGCGAAGTATCGGGGGGAGTTCGAAGAACGCCTGAAAGCGGTTTTGACGGAAGTGACCGAAGCCGCAGGCCAGATCGTTTTATTCATCGACGAGATGCACACCCTTGTGGGCGCTGGCAAAGCAGACGGCGCGATGGATGCGGCCAACTTGATCAAGCCCGCGCTGGCCCGTGGTGAGTTGCATTGCATCGGCGCCACGACCTTGGATGAATACCGCAAATACGTCGAAAAAGACGCGGCTTTGGCCCGTCGCTTTCAGCCTGTTCTGATCGCGGAACCTACGGTCGAAGACACCGTGTCCATTTTGCGCGGCATCAAGGAAAAATACGAATTGCACCACGGTGTGCGCATTTCGGACAGCGCTTTGGTCACAGCGGCCACCTTGAGCCACCGCTACATCACGGATCGCTTCCTGCCTGATAAAGCCATCGATCTGGTCGATGAGGCGGCAAGCCGTTTGCGCATGGAAGTGGACAGCAAGCCCGAAGAATTGGACGCCTTGGATCGCGAAATTCTGCAAAAGCAGATCGAGGCTGAAGCGTTGCGCGTCGAGGACGACGCGGCGTCTGTGGATCGCCTTGAGACCTTGGAAAAGGATTTGAGCGCCTTGCAGGAACGCAGTGCCGAAATGACAGCGCAGTGGCAGTCCGAGCGTGACAAAATGGCCGGTGCCCGTGATTTGAAAGAACGGATTGACCGTGCTCGCGCCGAGTTGGACATCGCCAAACGCGAAGGAAACCTGGGCCGTGCGGGCGAGTTGTCATATGGTGTTCTGCCCGAATTGGAGCGCCAGTTGGCAGATGCCGAAGGAGCCGAGTCCGAGACGATGGTGGCCGAAGCGGTCCGCCCCGAGCAAATCGCATCGGTTGTCGAACGATGGACAGGTATTCCGACGGCGCGCATGCTTGAGGGTGAACGGGACAAACTGCTGCGCATGGAGGATCACCTGCATTCGCGTGTGATCGGCCAACACGCTGCGGTGCGGGCTTTGTCCAACGCGGTGCGCCGCTCACGGGCAGGTTTGAACGACGAGGATCGCCCTTTGGGCTCGTTCTTGTTTCTTGGACCGACGGGTGTGGGCAAGACAGAGCTGACCAAGGCCGTGGCGGAGTTTTTGTTTGACGACGACAGCGCTATGGTGCGCATTGATATGTCCGAATTCATGGAGAAACACGCGGTGGCCCGTCTTATTGGTGCCCCTCCCGGATATGTAGGGTATGATGAGGGGGGCGTTTTGACAGAAGCGGTCCGCCGTCGTCCCTATCAGGTGGTTCTGTTTGATGAGGTGGAAAAAGCGCATCCCGATGTGTTCAACGTGCTTTTGCAGGTTTTGGATGACGGGATACTGACGGATGGCCAGGGCCGCACCGTCGACTTCAAGCAGACACTGATCATCTTGACCTCGAACCTTGGGGCGCAAGCCTTGAGCCAGTTGCCAGAAGGGGCTGATGTGTCAGGGGCCAAACGGGATGTGATGGACGCGGTACGCGCCCATTTCCGTCCCGAGTTTCTCAACCGGTTGGACGAAACGATCATCTTTGATCGCCTTAATCGCGAGGACATGGACGGAATTGTCGATATTCAGATGGCGCGTCTGTTGCGCCGTTTGGCGGCCCGCAAAATCAACCTTGAACTTGATGATGGCGCACGCAAATGGCTGGCGGATGAAGGGTATGACCCGGTGTTCGGTGCACGGCCTTTGAAACGCGTTATTCAAACCGCGCTCCAGAATTCTTTGGCAGAAATGCTGTTGGCGGGCGATTTAAAAGACGGGGACAGCATTGGTGTCAGTGCGGGTGTGGACGGCCTGATCATCGGGGACCGTGTTGGCGCCTCCAACCGGCCCAAGCCAGATGAGGCGACCGTTCACTAACGTTCAAAAAAGAAAAAGGGCCGGAGCAGATCCGGCCTTTTTTAACAACTTGTGTGCGACTTAAAGGATGAAGTCATTCACATCCAGAACGCCGACATCAGTATCGCGCAGGACCACAAAGTTTGCGGAGTCTACAAAGATGCGGGCATCATTGCCAAATTGTACAAACGTCAGATCGCTCAGGTCGCTGAACCCGTGACCCGAGAAGTCGAGCTTGTCGACGCCATCTTCGAAATCCACGATGACATCGCGCTGCATGTCGGTTCCGAACACAAAGACATCGGCGCCGGCGTTGCCTTCTAGCCTGTCACGTCCCAATCCGCCTTCAAGGGTGTCGGCCCCAGCGCCGCCGAACATCAAATCCTTGCCGCTTTCGCCGATGAGTAAATCGTTGTCGCTTCCGCCGTAGAGTTTGTCGTTGCCTGCTTCGCCGTTCAACGTATCGTCGCCTGCGCCACCATGCAGGCGGTCATTGTTGTCTCCGCCATAAAGCGTGTCATTTCCATTGTTGCCATTCAAGTGGTCATTGCCACTGTGCCCGCGCAGAAGATCGTTGTCATCGCCGCCGCGTAATTTATCGCGCCCGCTGCCGCCGTTCAAAACATCATCGCCCGCCCCGCCACTCAGGTGGTCATCCTGACCGCCGCCGCGCAGGGTGTCGTTGCCTTCATGGCCTAAAAGCCGGTCGTTGCCGCTTCCGCCAACAATTGAATCAGCACCCGATCCCGCCACAAAGCGGTCATCGCCATCGCCAAGGTCGATTGTTTCTCCGATGTCGGACCCATAAAGGTTGTCATTCGACGAAGTTGCGACGACCGGGACAAAGTCCTCTACAGTCAACTGATAGGTCACCGCGCCGGCGTCCCAGTCGCTGCGCAATTGTCCAAAGGCGTGATTTGCAGTTTGAGGGGCGACGAAGTTAAAACTGAACCCGTCTTTTGAGATGACGAGGTCTTTTACGGGGTTGGAAGACCCAAAGCTGGTTCCGAACTCGGAAACGCGCGCAATCGTGCCGCCGAAGTCGTCGAAAAACAATGTAAACGCGCCAAGATCAGCCGAGATTCCATTCAGGGATACGCTGTATACTTGGCCAGCAGTCAGGGGAACAAACACCGTGTCGTTTGTGTCGTTTAAGTCTGATGTCCCTTGAAACGTGTCCCCTACGGTCATCGATTGACCGGGGGTGTCAAAGAAGTCTGAATCGCCTGTTTCAAATATCGTCGCCATGTTGCCCTCGATTTTGCTGCGTTGGACCGTTGGCCGTCGTGAATATTGATTTTCACGTACCGCTTTTGATCTCCTCACATTCGGGAATAGTTATAGCTTGCGATATTTTTCAGGCGTGAATTGGGCAATTTTAAGAAACGGATTGTTTTGTAAATGGCTTCAATGGCAGCGCGCAAAAAGAAAGCCCACCCTATTGGAAGGGGGGCTTTCAAAGAGATGAAGGCTGCGCCGCCAGAGCGGATAGCCAGCTGCTAAAGGTAGGCTCAGCCTACGATTAAGATGTCGTCGAAGATGAAGTCGCTGTTGTCGAGATCCGCCAGATCGAAGTTCTCCAATGTCACGGCATCGCGGGCGCTGGTGCGGATTTCAACGTCACTCCCGATTTGAGTGATCGTCATATCGTTCATATCAAAGAGCGGCCCGAAGGAGGTGAAATCCAACTTGTCGACACCGTTCTGGAAGTCGGTGATCGTATCCGCGCGGGAGCGGTCGTCAAAGACAAACACGTCTTGTCCGAACCCGCCGGTCATTTTGTCATCGCCTTTGCCGCCGTTGATCGTGTCTGATCCGTTGCCGCCGTCGATCACGTCTTTGCCTGCGCCGCCGTCGATCAAGTCGCTGCACAGACCGCCCCAGATTTTGTCGTTGCCGTTGCCGCCGTTGAGAACGTCTTCGCCGCCTTCGCCGTAGATGCGGTCATTCTTGTTGCCGCCGTCGACAGTGTCTGCGCCAAAGCCGGCATAGATAAGGTCGTTGTCCGCGTCGCCATTGATCAAGTCGTTGCCGCCGCCGCCAATGATCTGGTCTGCGCCCGATCCGCCAGAAATGACATCGTCATCCTTGCCGCCATCAATTTTGTCCTGACCGGAGCCACCTTCAAGCGTATCCGCGCCGAGCCCGCCAGAGATTTCGTCACTGCCGTCGCCCGCTGCATACAGATCGTCGCCGTCGGTGCCGTTAAAGATATCGCTGCCCGCTGTCGGCGTGTTTACCGGTTCGTCCGCCAGTACAAAGTCCGCGGGGTTCAGCGCGTCGACGGTGGTGTTTTCCAACTCGACCCACGCCCCTTCGCCAAAAGACAGCCGTACATTGCCGCCCATTTGCTGCGGGTTCGCTTGGCCCAAATCCCAAATCCCAAATGCCCAAAGCGCTCAGATCGATCTTGTCTTCGCCCGTGGTGAAGTCGGTGATCACATTTTGGCCCGCGTTGGCGGTGAACACGAACAGGTCAGCTTCGGAACCGCCAGTGAGCGTGTCATTGTCTTTGCCCCCGTTCAGGGTGTCGTCGCCTGCACCGCCATCCAGCACATCGGCGTCCGAACCGCCCAACAGCATGTCGTTGCCGCTTCCGCCATTGAGCACATCGGCATTGTTTCCGCCATCCAGCGAGTCGTTGTCGTCGCCGCCGTCCAGAGTGTCACGGCCACTGCCGCCAAGCAGTGTGTCGTTGCCTGCGTCTCCTGAGAGGTTGTCGTTTCCGCCGCCGCCATCAACGATGTCGTCCCCTCCACCACCGATCACCTGGTCAGAGCCGCCACCGGCCGCATAGGTATCACTGCCGTCCAACAGGTCGATATTGTCTGTTGTGTCCGTGCCGATCAAATCGTCGTCGCCTTCAGTTGGGCCAGTGGGCGTTTCGGGGTCGGATGGATATACAAATGTATTGTTGAACCCGTATTCGGCATTGAACAACACGTTATCAATGACATGAAAAACACCATTGTCGGTCGAGATGTCCGCATCAACAATGGTTGCGTCGGGGGACTCTGCGTCTTGGTCCGATAGCGTCAAGCCGCTGATCGTAATCTCGGCATTGGTGCGCTGGGTGTTTACAGTTGCTGGCAGCGATCCTGACGGCTGGTTCGTAATCAGGATGTGGTCCAGCAGCAGGGTCGCCAAAGTGGCAGCTGGAAAGGTTGATTGTAGAAAACTTGTGGCTCCGGATTCATCCGAGCCCGCAAAACCCGCGCTTTGTGCAAAGAGGACAAAGGCATCGTCATTAGGAATGAACAGCGGACGTGAGGCGGATGCCATCGCACCGCGTAGCTGGTCCCAAAGTGCGCCAGTCCCTGATGAACCGTCATAAAGGGATACAAAAATTGAAGTGTCGTCGCGTGCTCGCAGTGTATCTATCTTGCTTGTCTTAGTGCTATTTCCAAATCTTGACCTAAAATTGTTCCGCATCCACCGGACATATGCATGTCCAGCACTTGTATCTTTTTCCGTCTTGGTAGGCGGCAGCCTATGGGCACTGAGGCCCGTTTTCATTTAGGCGAATGGTTAACATCCGGTTCATGCCTGAGTCTAAATTTAGTTCGCAATGTGTTGAAATTTAGGCAAAATTCCCCTTTTGCGAGAAGGTTTGTTGCGAAACTCAGAACAAAGCACACAAAATATAGTGTATTAGACGATTCCCCCTTCGGCCCGCTCGGAGAATCGGTTTGCCCTGCCTTATTTCGCAACCGCTTATGGAGAAGTGATGTGGTCTGCCCTTGTAGATCGGACAATGGCTGCGTTAACTGCCGTGACGCGCGTGAACGGAGGGTGCCATGGGGTTTGCAATGAATGTGCTTGAGGCCATGGCCTTATTGTTTGTCGCCGCTGTCGGTTTGGCAGCGGCTGTAGCGGCCTGTTTGTTTGTGGCAGACCGCCTGCAAACCGAAGACGCCATTCGCCGCAACTATCCGGTCATCGGCCGATTCAGGCATTTGTTCGCGACGCTTGGCGAGTTCTTTCGCCAGTATTTTTTCGCTATGGACCGCGAGGAGTTGCCTTTCAACCGCGCGCAACGTGAATGGGTCAAACGCGCAGGCGAAGGGCATGGGAACACCGTGGCGTTCGGTTCAACCCGCAATTTGAATGTTGTGGGCACTCCAATTTTTGCCAACGATCCGTTCCCGCCGCTCAACGACCAATTTGCCTGTACGGAACCTATGGTGATCGGTGCCGCTGCCCGCACCCCTTTTACGGCGCAGTCCTTTTTCAATATTTCGGGCATGAGTTACGGTGCGATTTCCAAGCCTGCGGTGCAGGCGTTGAGCCGTGGCGCCAAGGAAGCGGGAATTTGGTTGAACACAGGTGAGGGGGGGCTCAGTCCGTTTCACTTGGAAGGCGGGTGTGATGTTGTGTTTCAGATCGGCACCGCCAAGTTTGGTGTGCGAGATTCCGAGGGCGGGTTAAGCGATGATAAACTGCGCGAAGTTTCAGCGCATGAAAACGTCCGCATGTTTGAATTGAAACTGGCTCAAGGTGCGAAACCCGGCAAAGGGGGCATCCTGCCGGGTGAAAAGGTCAATGCAGAGATCGCCGCTATTCGTGGTCTGAACGTTGGCCAGGATGGTATTTCGCCGAACCGTCATGCAGGCGTAGATGGCTGGGACGATGTGTTGACGTTGATCGGCCACATCCGCGAGGTCTCTGGCAAACCCGTTGGTATCAAGACGGTCATGGGGTCAGAGGACGGTATGCAAGGCTTTTTCGATGCGATCGTCGCACGGGGCGCGGACTCTGCGCCCGACTTTATCACGATCGACGGTGGGGAAGGCGGCACTGGCGCGGCCCCCATGCCATTGATCGACCTGGTTGGCATGTCCGTGCGGGAAGCCTTGCCATTGCTGACCAACATGCGTGACGCAGCCGGATTGAAAGAGCGCATTCGGATCGTGGCGTCTGGCAAGCTGGTAAACCCCGGAGATATCGCATGGGCATTGGCGGCGGGGGCCGATTTTGTGACCTCTGCGCGCGGTTTCATGTTTAGCCTTGGCTGCATTCAGGCGCTGAAATGTAACAAGAACACGTGCCCCACCGGGATCACCACCCATGATCTTCGGTTCCAAAAAGGCTTGGTGGTTGAAGACAAATACAAACGCGTCGCCCTCTATGCCAAAGAGATCATCAAAGAAGTCGAAACGATTGCACATTCTGTAGGCGTGACAGAGCCTAGATTGCTGCGCCGTCGCCACGTGCGCATCATGCAGGATAACGGACGCTCCACGCCAATGAACGTGTTGTATCCAAGCGCAATCCCTGCTGCTGAATAAGGGTTAACTGTAACAAACTAAAAAGGCGGCCTGTGAAAGACCGCCTTTTGGTGTTTTCGATTGATAGGTTCAAGACGCAGGCAGGATCACTTTGTCCACCACGTGGATCACACCATTTGTGGTTTCGATGTCTGCCGTAGTGACGTTGGCGTCGTTGATCATAACTCCATTGTCCAGATCAACGGTCAGTTCCGCGCCGTTCACTGTCGCGGCTTTCATGTCATCCACGAGGTCCGTTGACATCACTTTGCCTGCGACCACGTGATAGGTCAGGATCGCGACCAACTGGTCTTTGTTCTCTGGCAGCAACAGCGACTCGACTGTGCCCTCTGGCAGAGCTGCAAAAGCTTCATCTGTTGGGGCGAAGATGGTCAGGGGACCTTCGCTTTTCAGGGTATCCACCAATCCAGCAGCAGTGGCAGCGGCCAGAAGGGTTTCAAACGTTCCAGCCCCTGCGGCTGTATCGACGATGTCTTTTTTCATGCCAGCGAACGCGGATGTCGCGATGGCTGCGGCGGCAACGGCTGTCAGAAGTGTCTTGCGAAGCATAGGTATTTCCTCTCGTTGTCAAAAAATCGTCTGCCCCTTGAGTGGCGCAGTACAAAAGATACGCAGCGTGCTTCAAATTGGATGTGTGAAAAGTGCACACAAGCAGAAAAATGCGCAAAATCCGGCGCGAGGGCGCG
Organism: uncultured Paracoccaceae bacterium; assembly: GCA_943787985.1. GTDB lineage: Bacteria > Pseudomonadota > Alphaproteobacteria > Rhodobacterales > Rhodobacteraceae > Ascidiaceihabitans. The sequence goes on from CALSOO010000001.1 coordinate 70,162, forward strand.
CGAACAGTTTGTTACAACTTTCAAACTTCGTGTGATGAGAGTGGGTTTTCCATGAAACACTCCCAAGTTTCATACATAAAGATCGAAACCGATGAGGAGTACCCGACCAATGGCCAACCGCTGGACCAACACATTGACCCACGCTGATGTCACCCCTGAGGCGACATTCATGAACCGCCGCCAATTGATCGCGGGCGCTGCAGCCGGTGTCGGATTGGCCGGAGTGGCCGGAACGGCCAATGCCGCCGCAGAGGAACTGGTGCCCAACTCATGGGAAGACATTACCCAATACAACAACTTCTACGAGTTCGGTACGGGCAAGACGGATCCGGCGACTTATGCCTCTGCATTGACGACCGACCCATGGACCGTTGAAATCGACGGCCTGGTCGACAATCCGGGCGACTATGCCATGAAGGACATCATGTCAGCCATGACCATAGAGGAGCGCATCTATCGGTTCCGCTGTGTCGAGGCATGGTCAATGATCATTCCATGGAACGGATTCGAGCTGGCCGATTTGTTGAATTTCGCGGGCGTTCAGTCCACTGCCAAATACGTGGCCTTTGAAACCCTCTACCGCCCCGAAGAAATGCAAGGCCAACGGTTCCCCGCTTTGGATTGGCCCTATGTCGAGGGATTGCGTCTGGATGAGGCGATGAATCCGTTGACGATTATGGCCACCGGCATCTACGGCAAGCCGATCCCCAACCAGAACGGCGCACCGATGCGTTTGGTGGTGCCATGGAAATATGGCTTTAAGTCCATCAAATCGATTGTGAAGATCACCCTGACCGATGAAGAACCCCCCACAAGCTGGAACAAGGCCAACGAGCGTGAGTACGGGTTCTATAGTAATGTGAACCCTGATGTATCTCACCCAAGGTGGTCTCAAGCCAGCGAACGGGTTGTTGGCGGTGGCTTGTTTTCACGCCGCATCCCGACGTTGATGTTCAACGGGTATGAAAAAGAGGTCGCCAGCATGTATGAAGGTATGGATTTGAGCAAAGACATCTAGCTCTGGGGGCGTAAATGCTCTCTTTCCCAAGGCAGGTGAAATCCCACTTTATATATTCTATATATACAGTGTCAAAACGCATCCGATCGGTTTGCGTTTTGACTTCGAAAACGGAACAAGCTTTTCCCCAAACACGAAACACCCAAGTAGATGCAGCCGACCAAGGATAGCACTCGCATGATCGACACAATGAACAGCTACATGCGTAAAGTCCCTGTTTGGTTGGTGTGGTTGCTATGTCTCATACCTGTGCCGGTCCTTTTGTATCTTGGATCCACTGGGGGGTTGGGGCGTGAACCCATCAAAGAGCTCGAGCACAAGCTGGGGGAGATCGCGCTGCAATTGTTGATCGCTGGATTGTGCGTCACGCCATTGCGCCGATACTTCGGGCTGAACTTGATCAAATTCCGTCGCGCCTTGGGACTTCTGACGTTCACATATGTCGGACTGCACCTGCTGGTTTGGCTGGTTCTGGATGTGGGCATACTGACCCAGATTTGGCAGGACATCCTGAAACGGCCATACATAACAATCGGCATGGTCGGATTCGCATTGATGCTGCCGCTGGCGTTGACATCAAACAACAGGGCGGTCCGTTGGCTCGGTGCGCGTTGGCGGGTTCTTCATCGCTTGACGTATCTGGTTGCCATTCTGGGAGGGGCGCACTTCTTGATGCTCACCAAAGGCATCCAGCTAGAGCCAGTTCTCTATATGGTAGCAATTCTGGGGCTGATCGGACTGCGCTTTCACAGGCCGCACAGAAAACAGGCGGCCTAAGGTTGGAAATGTCGTGTCCAGGGCAGTCCAAGAAGCATCGTTTCAGCTGAGTCGCTTCAAATCGGGTCACTTGAGGGCACAAATGGCCCGAAATTCGGGACTCAATTGCTGGAATATGACCGATAGACCGAAATCACCTCGATAACGCGCTGCCGACTCAATCGAGAAATGAGCGGGTCTTGGGGGTAAGTTTGTGGATAACCCAACATATAGAACTTCGGGTGCCAACATAGATGCGGCGATGCAGCAATTATGAGAAAGAAAATGGGGCGCACAGGGAAATATTATTCTCTAGGCCCCTGATTTTAATGATAAAATGAGGATATCCGGAAAAAATTGCAGTTTCTCAAAAAAAGGGGTTGCGGGTCTGGGCCACTAACTCTAGAACCCCCCTTACCGGAGGCGCAGCGATGCACTGACGGGGCGCCAAACGGGCCGCAGCGGAGACGCAGGCAACGAGACGCAGACTAAAATTAGAGGAATTTCAGGCGGGGCGCGCCACTAAGTTAGGGCGCATCTGGTTTGTTTTTGTCTCTGGAGTTTC
>CALSOO010000001.1:75000-408059 GCA_943787985.1 uncultured Paracoccaceae bacterium
CTTAACGGACTTCAGGCATCCTTGTCTAACGTATTTGACTGGGTTGTGAGGGTCGATGTGGACGAACTTATCGTTCTCGACACTTCGATCTATAAGACACTTCAATCAGCCCTTCAAAACTGCACCAAAGACGCAGTATTTGCAGTTGGATGTGACCTGGCTCAAAATGATACAGGTTATGACGTGCTATTTACGGGCCACTACAGCAAGGCATTCGCCGTATCCGATGACACACGGTTGTTTCGGCATGGCGTAAAGCTAAGATCGAAACTGATCGATAGGTACAGCTTCCAGAAGCCCCAAGGCATTTACTTGGTCCATCTAAAGTATGCCAACGTCGATGAGCTGATAAAGGCCAACGCTCACCGCTCGACGGTAGCGAATGGAGAGGGAAGGGGACTTCCCGGTAAGGACTGGCAGCAAGCTGACAAGCGCGCTGAGTTGTTCTTTGCCAAACTTGCGGACATGCAAAATATACCATGGTCCGATGCCAGCAGTGACGCGCATTCCAGATTAAGTGTTGACCCTATAAGAGACACAGAACAATCAATCGTTCGAGCCAGATCACTAAGGTTCAAGCAAAAAACAACACCACCTACTTGGTTTCCAAAGTTAGACTGATCAGATCAGTAAAAGCGCTACGGCGCTTTTACTCGTCCGATTAGGACGAATTGACATCGTATATAGAGATACAAAATATCAACACTGTTTGATCGCCACGAGTAAGTGGATGGTCTCAGTTTGGTGCTTCGGGTTTCGACCCTTAGCGAGCGTTTGACATAGGCTGTTTCCTCGGCCTCTCAAGCGTCTGCCATCTGAAACGAACAGCGTTGTCCAAGTCAAGTACACTAACCAGAGCAGTCTCGCTGATCTTCCGCACGGATGATTGGCATATGTGATTGCTCACTAGTCAGCATGATACAAACATGCTGGCGGGAAAAAGTATACTTTTGATACCGGAAGAAGAGATGAGTTTCCTACCAGCTTCTCGTCTCGTGTTAGACGTAAGTCTTTCTTTTTCTGGATCAAATCAAGCGCGATAAGGGCGTTTGGTGAATGCCTTGGCAGTAAGAGGCGATGAAAGACGTGATACTCTGCGATAAGTCATGGGGAGCTGAGAATAAGCTTTGATCCATGAATTTCTGAATGGGGCAACCCACCTGACAGTTTGTTATAATTGCCTTCGGGCAGCTTATAACGTGCTGAAACAGGTACTTTTAGACTGAATACATAGGTTTAAAAGAGCAAACCCGGGGAACTGAAACATCTAAGTACCCGGAGGAAAGGAAATCAATATGATACTCCCCTAGTAGCGGCGAGCGAACGGGGACCAGCCGAGCTGTAATTGCGAGCAGAATAACCTGGAAAGGTTGACCATAGTGGGTGACAGTCCCGTATGCGAAGCATGATCAGACGTATTAAGTAGGGCGGAACACGTGAAATTCTGTCTGAAGATCGGAGGACCACCTTCGAAGGCTAAGTACTCCTTACTGACCGATAGTGAACCAGTACCGTGAGGGAAAGGTGAAAAGCACCCCGACGAGGGGAGTGAAACAGTACCTGAAACCGAACGCCTACAAACAGTTGGAGGGCCCTTGCGGCCTGACAGCGTACCTTTTGTATAATGGGTCATCGACTTGGTCTATCTAGCAAGCTTAAGCCGTTAGGTGTAGGCGCAGCGAAAGCGAGTCTTAATAGGGCGAATGAGTTAGGTGGATCAGACCCGAAACCGAGTGATCTAGGCATGGCCAGGTTGAAGGTAAGGTAACACTTACTGGAGGACCGAACCCACATCTGTTGAAAAAGATCGGGATGAGCTGTGCCTAGGGGTGAAAGGCCAATCAAACTCGGAGATAGCTGGTTCTCTGCGAAATCTATTTAGGTAGAGCGTCGACCGAATACCCCGGGGGGTAGAGCACTGGATGGGTAATGGGGCCCCACAGGCTTACTGATCCTAACCAAACTCCGAATACCCGGGAGTACTAGTCGGCAGACACACAGCGAATGCTAACGTCCGTTGTGGAGAGGGAAACAACCCTGACCTACAGCTAAGGCCCCCAATTCATGGCTAAGTGGGAAAGCAGGTGGGACGACCAAAACAACCAGGAGGTTGGCTTAGAAGCAGCCATCCTTTAAAGATAGCGTAACAGCTCACTGGTCTAATTAAGTTGTCCTGCGGCGAAGATGTAACGGGGCTCAAGCCATGAGCCGAAGCTTAGGATGCAATTTATTGCATGGTAGCAGAGCGTAGTGTGACATAGTTCCACGTCTCTTTAACTTCTTTCGGGAAGTTTTGGAGACATGGAGCTTTCTGTGAAGCCGGCGCGTGAGCGATCCGGTGGAGAGATCACTAGTGAGAATGATGACATGAGTAGCGACAAAGAGTGTGAGAGACACTCTCGCCGAAAGTCCAAGGGTTCCTGCTTAAAGCTAATCTGAGCAGGGTAAGCCGACCCCTAAGGCGAGGCCGAAAGGCGTAGTCGATGGGAACCAGGTTAATATTCCTGGGCCGTGGAGTGGTGACGGATCTCGAAGGTAGTTCATCCTTATCGGATTGAATGGGCTGCTAAGAGGTTCCTGGAAATAGCCCTCCTATAAGATCGTACCCTAAACCGACACAGGTGGACTGGTAGAGAATACCAAGGCGCTTGAGAGAACTATGTTGAAGGAACTCGGCAAAATACCTCCGTAAGTTCGCGAGAAGGAGGCCCGGTTTTTAGGCAACTAGGAGCTGGGGGCACAAACCAGGGGGTGGCGACTGTTTATTAAAAACACAGGGCTCTGCGAAGTCGTAAGACGACGTATAGGGTCTGACGCCTGCCCGGTGCCTGAAGGTTAAAAGGAGGGGTGAGAGCTCTGAATTGAAGCCCAGGTAAACGGCGGCCGTAACTATAACGGTCCTAAGGTAGCGAAATTCCTTGTCGGGTAAGTTCCGACCTGCACGAATGGCGTAACGACTTCCCCGCTGTCTCCAACATAGACTCAGCGAAATTGAATTACCTGTCAAGATGCAGGTTTCCCGCGGTTAGACGGAAAGACCCCGTGCACCTTTACTACAGCTTCACACTGGCATTAGGCTAGCGATGTGCAGAATAGGTGGTAGACTTTGAAGCAGGAACGCCAGTTCTTGTGGAGTCACCTTTGAGATACCACCCTTCGCTCGCTTGATGTCTAACCGCGGTCCGTTATCCGGATCCGGGACCCTGTGTGGCGGGTAGTTTGACTGGGGCGGTCGCCTCCTAAAGCGTAACGGAGGCGCGCGAAGGTTGGCTCAGAGCGGTCGGAAATCGCTCGTTGAGTGCAATGGCAGAAGCCAGCCTGACTGCGAGACTGACAAGTCGAGCAGAGTCGAAAGACGGCCATAGTGATCCGGTGGTCCCAAGTGGGAGGGCCATCGCTCAACGGATAAAAGGTACGCCGGGGATAACAGGCTGATACTGCCCAAGAGTCCATATCGACGGCAGTGTTTGGCACCTCGATGTCGGCTCATCTCATCCTGGGGCTGGAGCAGGTCCCAAGGGTACGGCTGTTCGCCGTTTAAAGAGGTACGTGAGCTGGGTTTAGAACGTCGTGAGACAGTTCGGTCCCTATCTTCCGTGGGTGTAGGATATTTGAGAGGAGTTGCCCCTAGTACGAGAGGACCGGGGTGAACGATCCACTGGTGGACCTGTTGTTGCGCCAGCAGCAGTGCAGGGTAGCTATGATCGGACAGGATAACCGCTGAAGGCATCTAAGCGGGAAGCCCCCCTCAAAACAAGATATCCCTGAGAGCCGAGGTAGACCACCTCGTCGATAGGCCAGAGATGTAAGTGCGGTAACGCATTCAGTTGACTGGTACTAATTGCTCGATAGGCTTGATTTGATCCAGTAAAAGACAGACTTCATACGAAGTGCGTCGATGAACGATAAATCAAAAGCATACACAACACCTCATACGTCCAGCACGGAACGTGTGAGTTAAGTAAGCGTACATGACTTGGAATACGATATTTTGTGAGGTTGCTGAATACAGCAACTTGATTGGTTCTTTTTTGGTTTGGTGATCATAGCGCAAGTGAAACACCCGGTCCCATCCCGAACCCGGCAGTTAAGCACTGTAGCGCCGATGGTACTGCGTCTTAAGGCGTGGGAGAGTAGGTCATCGCCAAACCTAATAAGAACCAATCACTCTGTAAACGATGAAACTCAAAACGCCCGCAGCCAATAGCTGCGGGCGTTTTTGGTTTTACGGGGCAATGTTGCAGCTGTTACTGTAGGCAGGTGTTAAACTTCGGAGAATCCAGCATGTATCCTGCTATATTGAGCTTTCTGATGGCGTTTCTCGTTCTAACCGGGACACCGGGCGCAGCGCAGAATATAATTTCCATACCAATGGACAAAACATTTATCGTTACAGGGTTTACAACCACAACCGGGAAAAGCGCTGTCAGCAGAAAACCAAACATTATTGTCTTTCACAAAGTCATCAAACACAATAATCAGACCTATGTTTGCGGAGGATACTTTGGATACGGATTTTCAGTGAAGGAATTTATCCGCAGGGGTAAGGTGACGGACCCAAACGCCGGTGTCCTTGTTCGATATCTCACCTAATTCACAAGCACCGAAGAACTTACAAGAGAACGTCAAATGGCTAAACAATATGACCTACTGCGTCCAATTGACTTTATTGGGGAGCAGGCGACATGCAAGCGAAGCCGAAAGCCGTGGCAGGACACTTTCGCTACCAATAAAAGTAATGTGGAACTTCCAGGTCGTGTGACCATGAGGTACTAAATGCCAAACTACACCCAACAGCGTCCAAATGACGCAGGTGGCTGATTGCAAAGTCGTGAACGAGAGAGGGCAGGGACACGTGAAAACTCTTTTTGTTTCAGGCGCAAATGGTATGGTTGGCCGAAATATTCTGGCCCATTCCGATGCAAAAAACTGGTCAATTCTTGCGCCAACGTCTTCTGAATTAGACCTGACAGATCAAGCAGCCGTTCAGTCGTTTTATGCCTCCGAAAAACCGGATGCGGTTCTTCATGCCGCAGGAAAAGTGGGCGGTATTCAGGCCAATATGGCTGATCCTGTCGGGTTTCTTGATATCAACACATCTATTGGCAGAAACGTGATCGTCGAAGCCTACAAAGCGGGTGTCCCGAAACTCATCAACCTCGCGTCCACGTGCATGTATCCCGCCGCGGTACCAAATCCGCTGAAAGAAGAGATGATCTTAAGCGCGCCATTAGAGCCGACAAACGAGGGATATGCACTCGCCAAGATTATGGCGACCCGCTTGTGCCAATACGTCAGCGCACAGGACAAATCGCTCACTTATAAGACCCTAATTCCCTGCAACCTGTACGGATTGTATGACAAGTTCGACCCTAAACACTCCCACCTCATCCCTGCAATCCTTCACAAGATGCACATTGCCAAAGAAACTGGAGCCCAAAGCGTCGAAATTTGGGGAGATGGGACGGCGCGGCGTGAATTTATGTTTGCGGCCGACGTTGCGGATGCGGTTCACCGTGCACTGACGCATTCCGATACTTTACCAGAAATGATGAACGTTGGCCTTGGTCACGATCATACGATAAACGAGTACTATGATACCGTAGCATCAGTGATCGGATGGCAGGGTGAATTTGTTCACGACCTGACCAAGCCCGTCGGCATGAAGCAGAAATTGACAGACATAACAAAACAGAAAGCCTGGGGTTGGTCGGCCCGAACCTCTCTAGAGGACGGACTACGACAGACTTACGCGCATTATCTAAAGGAAGTGGTAGGATGAGCCCTATATACCCTCTGGCAACGTCCTCTTGGGACTCCAAGGAACATTATGCGCTGCAGCGGGTTATCAAGTCCGACATGTTCTCCATGGGGCCGGAAGTCGCCACTTTTGAACGGCAATTTGCTGAGTATTTCGGGTCGAACTTTGCGGTCATGGTAAATTCTGGATCATCAGCCAACTTGTTGATGACGGCGGCGTTGTTCTTTACAAAAACGCCCAAGCTGTCCCGAGGTGATGAAATCATCGTTCCTGCGGTCAGTTGGTCCACCACCTACTATCCTTTGGCCCAATACGGGTTGCACCAAAAGTTCGTCGATATTGATGCCGCGACGCTCAACTACGATCTTGACCAGTTGGCGCTCGCAATAACCGATAGAACCCGTGCGATTATGGTCGTAAATTTGCTCGGAAACCCCAACGATTTTGACCGGATCCAAGCCATCATCGGTGACCGCGACATCATTGTGATTGAAGATAACTGCGAAAGTATGGGGGCGACGTTCAACGGGAAACAAGCGGGTACATTTGGTGTTATGGGCACTTATTCTGCATTTTTCTCCCATCACATTTCTACAATGGAAGGCGGAATTGTCGTTACCGACGATGAAGAATTGTATCATGTCATGCTCAGTTTGCGTGCGCACGGCTGGACCCGGAATCTTCCAAAGTTCAATCTTGTCACAGGCGAAAAGTCGGATGATCCTTTTGAGGAGAGCTTCAGATTTGTCTTGCCCGGTTACAATTTGAGACCTCTGGAAATGTCAGGAGCTCTTGGCCAGGAGCAACTCAAGAAACTTCCGGGGCTCATTGCCGGACGTCAGGCGAATGGCGAAATGATGCAGAATGCATTGGCAGAGCATCCGCTGTTCACGATCCAACAGGAAATCGGGAAGAGCAGCTGGTTCGGGTTTAGCTTGGTCTTGCGTCCCGATGTTGGGATGAAGCGGCCTGAGTTCGTTCAGCGGTTGATCAAGGGCCGGTTTTGAATGCCGTCCGATTGTTGCCGGCAACTTCACCAAAAACCCGGTGATGCAACATATCGATCATTCGATCCATGGCTCTCTCGTCAATGCAGATCATATAGACGTTAACGGGTTGTTCGTCGGCAATCACCACTACCCAATTGTTGATGCGCTTGAGGCATTAAGGACCATTTAGGGGTTTGGTCAAAATAATGTTGGAATTGCCTTGCATGCCCTTGCAGTTCACCGCGACTCAGAATACATCGTCCTTACTGGCGCGGGATGGAGCAGCCCGGTAGCTCGTCAGGCTCATAACCTGAAGGTCGTAGGTTCAAATCCTACTCCCGCAACCAATATTACAGCGCCAAAACAATAGCTTAGGCCTCGCATCGCGCGAGGCTTTTTGCTTATGCGCAATTCATGTCAACGCCATGTCAACGTTTGACGAGTCGTTCAACAAATACTCGATCCCACCAGATGCTATCCAGGCCACCGACCTAGCCCAAGTGTTGATGTATTTTGCACCACTTTGGCTGCGTTTCTCGTTTCAAACCGATGCAAACAAATGAAAGCCGCGCATTGCAATTTTTCAACGTGCACAAATATTCTCCACTCATTGCCCATAAAAATACCAAATATCATGGCCTTGGATGGCACAGGAGATCGAACTGGCATCGAACTCTCTCCGAAGCCAGTGTCATTTACTGACGAACCACTTGCTACTTTTTAGACCAAAGTTTTCCGGACAAGGTTCCAATGGTAGATTTCGCGCTCGAAAAAGTGCTTTCTGCGCTTTTTCCAACGACGCCAACTCCCGCCACAACGCCAGAAGCAGTCGATCCGATTACATTGCCTGCTGAGGACAACAAAGAGTTTCCAGCTCGAAACGCCTCTTCAACTTTTTGGATCGCCATTTCCTCGCGCTCATCGAGATTCCCGTCAGCCTCAGCAATCTCGTTTAATAGTGCCAGGATTTCTTTCTGAATCGATGCGTAATCACAATCGGGGTTGTCACTTGCAAATCTCGCGAGTTCCGCTGCCATGTCGGAGAGCCGCGACATACCGATGTTCTGCTCCAGAACGTCGACCGCGTGGTCGACATAGTCCGTATCATACCCCCACTCTTCGACAAAATAGTCGACCATGGCCGACCGCTCAGTTTCATCAAAAGTGCCGTCAATCAAAGCGACTTTAAGGGCAAGGCTCCCAAGTAAATCCATCGCGGAGGTCGCAAGAACATCAAGGCCCGTATTGATAAACCTTGGAACTTCGTCAACGCGACTACCCGCATAGGAGCGAAATAGCCTTGAAACCCCGTAATATGCGCCGCCGGAAACGACCGCAGCACCAATTACCCAACCGATTGGCGTGGCAGCAGTGGCCAAACCGATGCCAGTCCAGAAAGACCCAAAAAATGTTGAGGCGACAGCACCAGAAGAGGCAACTGTAACACCAGTTCCTGCCGCGCCACCAACATCCCAAAGCTTCCCAACGACACTTGCGGCTTTGAGTGACACAAATGCATCGCGCCCTATGCCCAGCTTTAATTTGAACTTTTCTTCATTCGCAATAACACGGCGCACATCATCAAAAGAGTGCACCTGTTCCTCTACAGTTTGCAATTCGGTCACAGCTTCACAACTCCTAAACCGAGTGCATCAAACTGTGCTGAAACGCGCTGCATCTCACTTTTGGCAGCATTGTCGCGAAGGTCATCAATAGCCCCCTTAGCCATTCCTAGCAGTACGAGTAATTTTGAAAAAAAGGCCGCTAGTGCACCGATCACCGGAAGCCCCCCCAAAGCACCGGTAAGGACTACACCGATCACGACTGCAACCGACGTCGAAAATGTGAAGTTTGGAAATTTCACGACCAGCGCAGATGCAATTTCAAAAATTCGGCGCCCAACTGCAATCACCGTCTGTCCAACTTTGATCGAGAAACCTGCGATGTCATACAGTATCGCCTTCATATCGGCCGACATGTTAGAGTTATCCAGATAACTTTTGATCTTCCTCAGGCTGGGGGAGGCGTTGACCTGCTGCATTGCCTCTTCGAAACTGACAGCCATCTCTCCTTGATTTACCTGCATCTAACTTCCTTTCAAATTCTTGGGTTCAATAAAAAATTCATAGAGTATGCGCTTCAAGTGCACACAAAGAATTCACCAATTTCATCTGCTCTACGGTCTCGCATTTCGCCTCGCGCAGCCGCTGGTTTCCGAACACAAGGGCCAACCCTTTTGCACGCGAAACAGCCACGTTGATGCGGTTCAGTGAGTACAAGAAATCCATGCCCCGGGAAGTCTCATCTGCCGACGATGCGGTCATAGAAACCAGACAAACCGGTGCTTCTTGCCCCTGAAACTTATCAACGGTGCCAACACGAAAAGCCGCGGGCAGCGTAAAGGAGCAGATGAACAAGCGCAAGCCAGACGATGAGTTCGCCTTGATTAACCTATCCTACATTAATTCAAGCGGCACAGAAGTGGTCGTGTACTGCCCTGAGTCGAAAGACGCAGCTGCCACGCAACATCCGACACGGAGAAAGTTAAGCGCTTCAGAAGAGACAGCGGTACAGCCTGAAGAAGTGGTCGCAGTCGAGGACATTTCACCTGAGGCTTTGCAAAGCCCAGCTCTGTCAGCGCCGCAGGAGGCGGCAGATGTCCTACCGGAGGTTAGGGAAAAACATTTTACCATTTTGTATGGGGATACGGGGCATAGTTATGAGACAATTATTGGCCCCTATCTTTCTGGTGCCAAGTCGGTGGTTATTGAAGATCCATACATACGTCTTCCGCACCAAATCCAAAATTTTGTTCGGTTTTGCGAGACCGTTTTAAAATCAGGTACAGTCAAGAAGATCGATTTGGTAACAGGTTATGACGACAATACCCAGCTCGCAGAAATTCATGAAAAGCTGGAAGACCTGAAGCAAAGCCTACTGGAAGTAGACGTGATACTTGAAGTGAAGTTGAATCCCAATATCCACGATCGCGAAATCCGCTTGGATAATGGCTGGGTTATAAAGATTGGACGAGGGCTTGATTTTTATCAGCGCCCTACAAGTTGGTTTGAGGTTGGAGCAAACGATCTGAGCCTACGCAAATGCCTGGAAACTAAGGTTGATATCTACCAGCTAGAAATCAAGAATTAAGAAAATCGCCTTCAAACTTTTAATGGGATGTAACCTGGATTGATCAAAATCTTACATACGGCCGATGTCCATTTAGATTCTCCCCTAAAATCCTTGGCGTTGAAGGATGTAGATCTTCAATCTACCGTCAAGACAGCCACCCGTTCTGCTTTTATCAAGATAGTAGACACCGCCTTATTTGAAGAAGTATCAGCTCTTCTCATTTCTGGGGATCTCTTTGATGGGGCGGAACGAAGCGCCAAGACTGCTGCATTTCTGACTACCCAGCTCGACCGTCTAAAGGCCGCAGAAATTCCAGTATTCTACATCAAAGGCAATCATGATGCGGAGAACCCTATAACTGGTGAAATCAGCCTTCCTGAAAATGTTCATGTCTTTGATGGTCGCGGTGGGAAGCACCAGATTGAAAACTCATCTGTATGGATTCATGGTGTAAGTTTCAGTGGCAGGCACGCTCCAGAAAGCCTTTTACCAAAATTTAGCGCACCAGAACCTGATGCAATCAATATCGCGATGCTCCACACCTCACTGGCTGGCAGCCAAGGGCTTTCCTCGATTGATGTCGGCTCTGAGTGCGCGAGTCCAACTAATTTTCGTCGGGTCTGCGTTCAGTAGATCGTCAACATCTTCAGCTATACCCTCGACCCGGCGCATTTCGTTATTATAGAAATCGACAGTCCTGCTGATATTGCGCTCAAGACCAGTGCGGGAGAAATTGTAGCACCACGCGTCCCGTTGGGTCTTTACGCCGCTGGAGTAGTTCTCAAACAGCACGGGAGCCGTTCGATCCTTCTTGTCCCCAGTTTTGATGAAGGCATCAAAACTGCCATCGCGCTGTTTCAGCCAGTCGCTATGCTCGTCCGGTTCAATCTGTGTCCATCCTGGCGATGCTGCAATCCCGCCGATGCTTCCGAAATCGCGAATGATCGCCAGCTTCTGTTTCTGGTCGAGGTAATCGCCGATGTCGTGGAAGTGGATGCGGCCATGCTCCGTCGACTCCGGGTTCTTGACCAGAACGCTGATCGCGATCGGCGCGCGGCTGCCTGAGCCGAAGATCTTACCGCCTTCGCGTGCGAGACCGCTCGCCGCTGGTGCGTTGGTTGCCGCGAAGGTGGAAGATGTAGAGCTCGCTGAACTCCTCAGTGCCTAGACACGCGCGAAGGCCGTCTGCGGCGTTGCCATCCACCCAGCCTGCATTGGTCACATAGGCCATGACGCCCGCATCCCCGATCCTGTCAGAGGCCCAACGGATGGCCCGGATATAGCTGTCATACAGGGCGTTCTTGTTGGTGGCGGTGGACTTCGCCGCGTAGGTGTCGCGGATACGTCCATCCAGGCCCGGATAGCCCACGTTTGCATTGTTGTCGTTCGCGCTGTTCTGGCCAGAGGAGTACGGCGGATTACCCACGATCACCCTAATATCCGTCGCCTTCTGTCGCTTCCGGCGCTCCGAGTTGTCGGGCATGTAATGCGAGATCAAGTCGTCACTTTCGTACATCTGGAAGGTGTCGGTCAGGCAGATGCCCTCGAAGGGCACATACTCGCCGCCCTGCAGCCCGTGATAGACCGCCTCGATGTTGATCGCAGCGATGTAATAGGCCAGCAGGACGATCTCGTTGGCGTGGATCTCGTGGCGGAACTTGTGCTCCATCTCCTCGGGCGCGATCAGGCCGGATTGCAGCAGGCGGGTGATGAAGGTGCCGGTGCCGGTGAAAGGGTCGATGATGTGGACGCCGGGGGAGCCGAGGGTCTGGCCGAATTCGGACTGCAGCACCTCGTTCACCGAATGGATGATGAAATCCACGATCTCGACCGGGGTGTAAACGATGCCCAGCTTTTCGGTGGTGCGGGGGAAGGCGCGGCGAAAGAACTTGTCGTAAAGTTCGACGATCAGCTTTTGCTTGGCCTGGGGATCGGTGATGCCCTGCGACCGCAGCTTGACGCTGGCGTAGAACTTTTCGAGGTCTTTGGATTCCTTATCGAGGTTGGCCTCGTTCAGCACATCCAGCACGCGCTGCATGGCGCGGGAGACGGGGTTTTCGGCGGTGAACTTATGGCCTTCGAACAGTGTCTCGAACACGGGGCGGGTGATGATGTGCTGGGCCAACATCTCTATGGCGTCGCCTTCGGAGATGGTGTCGTTCAGATCGTCGCGCAGTTCAGCTAGGAAGGCATCAAAGGCCTTGCGTGGCTCGGTATCCGGGTCTTTCAGCAGCGCGGTCAGACGGGTGATGTGGTTCTTGGCGATTTCGGCGATGGAGGCAGACCAGTCCTCCCAATAGTCCCGAGTGCCGCATTTCTTGACGATCTTGGCCATGATGGCGCGGGAGAATTCGTCGATGGAGAAGGCCATTTCCGTCTGCGTCGGGCCTTCGATCACCTCGTCCGCTGCGCCGCCGCTGCCGGAGCCGATGCCGGAACTGGCGGCCTTGGTCTTGGTTGGCAGGTTCTCGACCACGGCCGTGACGGAGCGAAGTTCCTCCGTATCGGCGTTGATGCCGACGATTTCGACCTGATCGGAAATGTCCTGCCCGAGTGAGGCCTTGTTAATCGTGCTGTCGAAGCGTTCATCGTGGGCGCGCAGAGCATTGAGAATCTGCCACACGACCCGGTAGCGCTCGTTGTCATTGAGCGCCTGTTCGGGTGGCACCCCTGCAGGAACACCCACGGGCAGGATGACATAGCCCATCTTTTTGGTGTCAGTCTTGCGCATGACGCGGCCGACGGATTGAACCACGTCGATCTGGCTCTTGCGGGGGTGCAGGAACATTATGGCGTCGAGAGCAGGGACATCGACGCCTTCGGAGAGGCAACGGGCATTGGTCAGAATGCGGCAGACATTGTCACCGGCATCTGCCTTGAGCCAGTCCAGAAGCGCGCCGCGCGTCTTGGCATTGAAGGTGCCGTCGACGTGTTCAATTTCGCATTGCAGGTGGTCTGAGGGTGTATCCTCCTCGAACAAGCTGTCCTGACCGAGGTATTCATCAACCACGGCGCTGAATTCATCGCGGATCAGCTTGGAACTGCGGATGTCCTTGGCAAAGGCCAGCGCGCGACGCATCGGGTGTGGATCGGCGGACACATCGGCCTTCAGGTCGATCTTGGTCAGCGCCTTGTAGCAGCCTATGATCTTGGTCGCGTCGTCCAGCACCAGTTCACTGCCCGCGTCGCCGAGCCGCTTTTGCACCGCCGCACTGACCAGGCCTTCGTCCATTGCCAGGACGATGACCTTGTAATCGGTCAGCAGGCCGTTCTGCACTGCCCAGCCAAAGCCCCTGTAAAACAGGGTTTCGCCAAAGAGCTCGGGGTTGTCCATCGACGCCAGTTCGGCACCGACCTCATCCGCCTTGCTGCGAACGTTGTCCCCGAAGATCCGGGGCGTGGCCGTCATGTAGAGACGCTTGTGACCCTGCCACGTGATCATCGCTGTGGATCTTGACGAAGTTCGACTCTTCCTCGCCTCTCGAGCGTCGCGCCGGTCGTGCGGTGAGCCTCGTCGCAGATGATCAGGTCGAATGCCGGCAGGCCCGGCTTCCTGCGCCCGGGTCAGGGTGACGATGGACTGATAGGTCGAGAAGATGACTGTCATCCGCTCCGGATCGTCCTCGCCCGCCTTCTCGGCTACCTTTGGCCGGATCGGTGGTCGCCGGGAACGCCAGATCGTGGATCTCGATCTCGGCCACGTCGTCGGTGCTTCTTGCGGCGCTTTGCCGACATGGGCGTCGGAGCAGACGGCAAAAGCTCGGATCGGCGTTTCGGTGTCATTGGTCCATTCGCGCACCGTCTGGGACATCAGCGCCAGCGACGGCACCATGAACAGAACGCGCTTGCCTTTGCCTGCGATGGCCTCGGCGATCTTCAGGGCAGGTGAACGTTTTGCCTGTGCCGCACGCCATGATCATCTTGCCACGGTCGGCCGCAGCCAGGCCCGCCGCTGACGTCCCTGCAAGTGCATCGCGCTGGTGCTGCCGCAGGGTCTTCTTCGTCGGCCAGGACGATCTCGCCGCGCGCCTCAAACACCGTCCACTCGATCCGGCTTTCCCGCAGATCGGTCAGCCCGATCCGGACAACTGGGATCGCCTGCCCCCGGATCATCTCCTCGGCGTTCGTCGCCCCACTCGCGCTCTGTCGTGTCCAGAACCACCCGCCGCCGGAACGGCTCCTTCCCGGAGGCCGAGATGAAGCTGTCGATATGCGCTTTCTGGATCGCGGGTTTCGGCCGCAGTAGAACTTGGCCTGGATCGCTGCGAAGCCTTCCTCGTTGCGCAGCTTGGCGACCAGGTCGATCCCGACATCCTTGCCGTCCCACCCGTTGGCTTCCTGCGCCCATTCGCTCCACGTTCCAGACCGCTTTGCCATATTCCTCGGCCTGAACCGGATCATTCAGGAAGAACGCAGAGGGCAAGGCGTTCGAAGTACGTACCCTTTTCGCGTTCGGTAACAGCTGCGTCGCGATAAGATTGCAGGATGCGGTCTATTGCGGTCATGAAAATTTCCTTGCCCTTTGACCGCAACCTAACCGCGTTTCCCGGACCCGGCGACCCCCTATCGTCGGGCGTGGATGACCAAACATTGTCGCGTGGACCGCATCAAGGAATATTCAACCTTAACAAGCTCTTGGCCCAAAAACCTTGCCAACCCTGCGTGACTCTTGAGGCGCGATCTCATAGCGTCCCGCTCTGAGTGGTGGTTCTGGGAGGCACGGGGTGAAGGCAGCAGAGACCAAGGTTGATCGTTTTCTGGCCAGCAATGAGACGTCATTCGCGATTCCGGTCTATCAGCGCAACTACGACTGGGCGAAGGCGCAATGCGCGCAGTTGTTCAAGGATATTCTGGAAGTTGGGGGCAGTGACGATCTGTCCGGGCATTTCATCGGCAGCGTCGTTTACGTGCATGATGATGTTTACACGGTCTCAGGCCTTCGCGAATTTACGATCATTGATGGCCAGCAGCGCCTGACCACCCTGACGCTGATCTATATCGCCATTTTCCGCTACCTTGTTGCTGCTGGCGAAGAGCGCGAAGCCCAGCGCGTCTACAAAACGTTCCTGATCAACGAATTTGCAGAAGACGCCGAGAAGCTGAAGCTGAAACCGACCGACAACAACAAGGCCGCGCTGGCGCAGCTCATGGATCCGCTGGAAGCGGTTAAGGTCAGCGGGTATTCGCGGTTGGTCGAGAATTTCCGCTTCTTTCAGAGCAGGATCGACGCGTCCAACGTGGCAATCGTCCTGAAGGGGCTGTCCAAGCTCATCTTTGTCGACATTGCGCTGGACCGCCAGAAGGACAACCCGCAGCGCATCTTCGAGAGCCTGAATTCCACGGGTCTGGAGCTGTCGCAGGCTGACCTGATCCGCAACTACATCCTGATGGGATTGCCGCGCAAAGAGCAGGAGCAGGTGTTCCGCAAGTTCTGGGAGCCAATCGAGCGCAATGCGCGCAATCTCGAGGTGAATGAAAGCCGCGTGTCAGACTTCATCCGGGACTATCTGACGCTGAAGCAGAAGGACATTCCTAACAAAGGCGCGGTGTATGCCAAGTTCAAAGAGCGCTTTCCCACACCAAACTCGCCCGAGCTGATGGATGCGCTTGTCGAAATCCGCGATCTATCGAACGTCTATGCGCGCCTGCTCAATCCTGATCTGGAAGCCGACGCCGTGATCGCGCGCGAACTCGGCTATATCCGCACGCTTGAGATCAACGTGTCCTATCCGTTTCTGATGCCGGTCTATCGGGATTTCCAGGCCGGGGTAATTTCCCAAGACGACTATGCTGCGGTGCTGCGTCTGGTGCAAAGCTACGTCTGGCGCCGCGCAATCCTTGGCCTGCCCACCAACGCGCTAAACAAGATATTCATGGGCCTCTACGATCGGGTGGAGCCCGAGGAATATCTGACCTCGATCCAGGCCGCGCTGATGCAGCGTGGCGGCACACAGCGTTTCCCGCGCGATCCCGAGGTGCTGGCTGTCCTCAAGGAGAAGGACATGTACAGCGTGAAGGGGCGCACGCGCACCTATTTCTTCGACAGGCTCGAAAATCACAACAACCGTGAGATCGTCGATGTCACGGTGCCCGGAATCACAGTCGAGCATATCTTCCCGCAAAACCCTGATCCGGAATGGCGCAGTATCCTCGAAGAGGACGACTATGCGGCGATGGGAGAGCACTACCTCAACACGATCGGTAACCTGACGTTGTCAGGCAACAACGGTCGACTTGGTAACAAGACATTTACCGCCAAGCGGGACATGAACCACGATGGTGCTGAACAAGGCTACCGCTACAGTCGACTCTGGCTTAATCGCGACCTGCTGGCCCTTGATCATTGGAACGTGGCGCAGATCGAAGCGCGGGCAGAACGCATCGCACAACGGTTTCTTGAGGTCTGGCCCGCCCCCAGCGTGGACGTGCTAGTCGGCTCGGATGTTGATGAGATCAATATCTTTGAGGCGGAAGAACCGAAGTTCAAAAAATTGGAATATGCGGTTTTCCTTGGAAACCGGCTCTGGGTGACGCAGGTCAGTCGTCTTTACGTAGAGGTCATCCAGCGTCTACTTTCTGAGCAACCTGACGCTTTCCACGGCACGAAGCTTGGGGATCGCATCCAGCTGGCCGCCGATCCCGCGAGTCTGCGCCAGTCGGTTCAGGTTGCGGAGGGCTATTTCGTCGAGGGCAACATCGATTCGACGACTAAATTCGAGAGGATGAAATTCACCTTGACCGAACTGGGTCTCGAGGATGAGCTGTTCATCAAGTTCGCATAGGGTTTGGGATACCTTCATCTTTTACTGACTGGCGTGCTTGCAGCCCAAGGCCGCACCTTCGGCATAGTTGTCATTACTTCCACATCCCGCAGCATGCGCCCCGCCACCAGCGCATCCCGCACCCAGCCCAGCGCCTGCCACCAATCCTCGTAACCGCGCCGGGCGGATGCGATCTGTTCCGGATGCGGCCGCCAGGTGACTGGACAGGCTAAAACCTCCATCGTTCGCCACTTCCCGCGGGTCAGCACGCGCTCAGTGCCGACCACGACCGTGGTCGCCCTAACACCATGCTGGTTTTGTCGCGTTTCCACCGGGACGCAGCGCGGCACGACACCGGGCATCCAGTCGGGGGAGTTCCGCCACGCGGATCGCCATGCGGACGCCACCGAGGCTGTCTGGCATTCCGGCGAGGATGGCGGCGATCACCTCGGCATCTGGGTGGGTGTAGCTGCCCATTTTGTGCTGGCCGCCGTCGACCTTGCAGCCCAGCGCCGCGCGCTGCAGCAGGACATATTCGAGGCCGAAGCCAAAGCCTTCTTCTGGCACGTCCTTGGGAGGCGGCAGCTCCAGTTGGGCTTTCTCGATTCGGAATGCCCATTCCAGCGCCGCCTGCACGCCCAGCGCTCGTTTTGTGCGTCCGTTGCGATTGAGGCCAGGTCTATGAAAGGTCATCGCACACCTCGCATCCGGAGGCGTTCCGGGGTGACGAGCCCCCTCGCCAGCATCGCCCCGCACATGGCGGCGCTGATCATGCTTTGGGGCAGGTATTCGTCGGAGTTCACCTTGGCCGCGTAGAACGCCGCCAGCTCATCCGGGCTGGGCGGTGGCGTGCCTTGGGCCTTGCGGCTGCGCTTGGTTTTCACGGAATTGCGCTGCGTCCTGCGCATCGCGCTGGGCGGCGCGTTCCATGAACCGGTCGAGAGCCTTTGGGCCCATCGGGCGGGTTGGGATGATCGCGCCGGGTCTCGGTGGCGGTCTCGATGATCCGTTTCTCAGACAGCCCGAGGTCATCAATCCAGCGGCGCACATGGGTTCTGGCTGGCGCAGCCCTGCCACCAGGCGGGCAGGCTCGCATTGGCGGCGAAGCCCAGCGCCGAGAGCAGCTCAGCAAAGAACCGATCAAAATCGGCACTCGCGCGCAGCCGCGTCCTCCTCCTCCTTTACTGGTTTACTTAGTGGTTCTCTTACAAGGTTAGTGTCGCAATTTGAGACACGGGACTGGTCATTTTTGAGACACGGGTTTGCGTCAAATTGAGACACGGGCCCGTGTCCGAAAATGAGACACGGCTTTGGGCCGGTTCTCGGACGACAAGCCTTTGCAGGCGTGCGCTTTTTCGGCAATCGACCCTTGTCTCAAATCCGGACACGGGGTTTCAGCCTCTCCGGCCTCGAAGGGATTGGTTGCATCACCCTCGATTTGGCCCGGCCCGCGCGGCGTGAACCCTGGCTCGCAACCCAGCAGATAGCGGGTGGGGCGCTGCTGCCCGGTCTTGGGATCTATGACCCTGATCCGACGAATGAGTCCGCGTGCTTCCAGCCCGTCGAGGTGGCGGTTCAGCGTTGCCCGGCTGATTTCGCAATCATGCGCCAGCCGCGCCTGCGAGGGAAAGCAGCCATAGTCCGGGTTGAACCGGTCGCAGAGATGCCACAGCACGATCTTGGTCGTCGGCTTCAGACCGCGCTGCTTGATGGCCCAGTTGGTGGCGTCATGGCTCATGGCGCGGGCCTCCGAGCTGGAGGCGCGATGCGGGTTGTAAACCCGTGATCCGCCAGTGCGCCCAGCGCATCGTCGAGGCTGCGCACTAGTGCCCAGCCGAAGCCCTGCGCCAGCACCGCATCGCGAAACGCCTCCTGGTTGGGGCGCAGGCGCCCCTTGGGCGCCTTCAGCTCAAGAAAGAGGACGCGCCCGTCGCAGAGGACCATCAGGTCGGCAAAACCTGCATGCACGCCCATGCCGACGAGGATCGCCTGGCGCTTTGCGCCGCGGGGGCCAGCCTCGGTCACCTCGTTGGCGCAGTGATGGATAATGGCCGTGCGCGGCAGGGCAACGCGCAGCGCCTGCACCACCGCGCGTTGCAGATCGGCCTCAGGGTGTGCCGCGCCGCTTCATGACCCCACCTCCGGATCCGGCCGGTGGTTGCCCCGCGTGGGATGCCTTGCATCGACCACCACCAGCAGGATGCGGGCGTCCTCGCGTTCCTCATCCGTCTCGCCATGTTGAACGAGCACAGTGCAGGCCAGCCGGATCAGGTGATCGGAATGATGGGCCACGTCGGCCAGAACGGCGCGGGCCTCGCGCCGCCGCTCGTCGATCCAGTCCGTGCGCGCTGCGTCCCGCGCAGAGTGTTTGCGAACGGAAAGGTGCGGCTTCATCGCCGACCTCCCGCGCGCCGGGGGCTCGGCAGTTCCTGCTGTTGCAGCCAATCCTGCACCGCGTCACGGCGGTAATAGACCTTGCGGCCCGCGCGCACGCAGGGCGGCCCGAAGCGTCGCGCCTCCCAGCGGCGCAGCGTGTCCACCGTCAGATCCAGCTCAAGCGCCAGGTCGAGGCGGCTGATCCAGCCGGTCAACACGCCACCTGGCGCGGATCGCTCTGAGGTTCCGGTATCTCGCATGCTCTTGTCTCCCGTTGATCGCCCGAAGCGGGCTGATTTCCGGATCCAAAAGACGCAGACGCAAAGGGGTGGCGGGAAGGCGCGGGGTGGCACTGGAATTGGCATTGCGTGCCACCCCTTGTTTTATTGGGGTTTGCGCGTCTGACGCGATGTCGGAAAGCTCAGGCGCAGGACGGGCAGGCGTGCCTGCGAGCACCGCGCCGGGGGCGGTTGTGCCCGTTTGCACCGCACGACGCCCGCATCGGGCGACGTTCGGCGGCACAGGCGGGGTTTGAGTTGGGTGGCAGGGTGGCATCGCTCTGCCGAAACCGCGCCACCCCCTGATTTCATTGGGAGTTTTACAAAACGCGCTGGTGAATCTGGCGCCAATGCGCGCTGCGCGACCCGTTGCACGCCACCACCGCGCGGGCCGCGCTTGCCAGATTCTTTCGCAAAACCCAGCAAAACAACGGGTGGCACGGGTGCGGCGGTCCGGTGCCACCCTGCGCCTCCCCGCCACCCCGATGCCTGTGCTTGGCTTGATTGTGGGGCGAATCTACGCCTGTGTCACAGGTGAAAGGAGGTCCTGAGTTGGTCAAGAGATTGCGATTGGACGATAAATCGGTGCGGGAGGCGGTCCCCGTCAAAGGACGTGACTATCAGATCTTCGACACCGAGGTGCGGGGGTTCTCGATCCGCGTCCTGCGGTCGGGCAACCGGTCGTTTGCCCTCGATTATCGCTATGCCGGGGCCCAGCGCCGTATGGCCATCGGGCGTTGGCCGGAATGGACGGTGACAGCCGCGCGCGAACACGCAAAGGAACTGCGCCGCGAGATTGACGAGGGCCACGATCCGCTTGGCGCGCGGGGTGAGTTGCGCGAGGCCCCTCGGATCAACGACATGATCGACCGCTATCTGGCCGAGCATGTGCCGCATCTGGCCAAGACCAATGCATCTGACCAACGATCGATGTTAACAAAACTCGTCGCACCCCACTGGGGCAACAAGCTGGTCAGTGAGATCACGCCGCATGATGTGGCCAAACTGCTGAACATCATAGCCAAGCGCCGGGCGCGGCCCTCGCAAGGACAAACCCAACAACCGGGCGCGCAAGCTGCAAGGGTCAAAGCCGACCCCGATCCGCGCCAACCGGACGGGCGCGGTGCTGCGCAAGATGTTCACGCTGGCCATCAGCTGGGGCTGGCGCACGGACAATCCCGCGTCGGGCTTCAGGAAAAGGGTGGAGAACGCCCGGGAGCGGTTCCTGTCGCAGGACGAGATCGCGCGGCTGGCCGAGGCACTGGACGCGGCCGAGGATCAGCGCGCCGCAGGGATCATCCGGATGTGCCTGCTGACCGGCAGCCGGGTGGGCGAGGTGCGGCAGGCGCGGTTTGAACAGTTCAATCTTGAGCTGGGCAGCTGGGCGAAGCCCGCCACCACCACCAAGCAGCGCAAGATCCACCGCATTCCGATCTCGGCCGAGGTCGCCGCTATTGTGCGCCAGCGCCAGCTGGTGGTGCCAAAGGGCAACCCGTGGCTTTTTCCCGGCGATGTGCCGGGCCAGCCGGTCAAGGAAATCCGCCGCTTCTGGATCAACATGCAGAAAGAGGCCAGACTTCCCGAGGTGCGGATCCATGACCTGCGCCACACCTTCGCCTCCTTGCTGGTCAGCGGCGGTTCCTCGCTGGAAATGATCGGCAAGCTGCTGGGCCACAGCCAGATGCAGACGACCCAGCGCTATGCGCACCTGATGGATTCGCCCCTGCGCGCCGGTGTCGACGCCGTGGCCAGCATGCTCCGGCCCCGCCCGAAGATCGTGCATGATGCCGATGTCGCGTCCAGGAACTTAGCCGACGATCAAAGATCCGCGTGACCCGCGCCGCGTTGCGTGGGGCTGGTCAAGCGTCTTCGCGGCGCAGCTCATGCCAGATCGGCGTGATCCGTCTGCGGATGCTGCGGCTATCGGGGATCCTCGCGCCACCGGTTTGATCGGCAAACCAGTCCTGCATCTCCGCGATGAGTTCGGCCTGAGTGGCGGGAAGGCCGTCATCGTGGATGCGCCGGATCAGGGCAATGTTCATGCCTGCCCAATCATAAGGCTGCGCGCCATTCGCACCCCCCGCCGCCTTGCGGGCCAGATCGTGCTCGTCCTCGAAACCGAACACCTCATCTGCGCGGATCAGCATATCCGCCACCGTAACCGGCACACCGTCAGGCGGGTCCGTGATAATCAGCCAGTCCGAGGTATCGGGAGGCAGGATACGCTGGACGAGACCTTCGATCGGTGTGTGTCCGCTGCGGCGGAACAGGGGCAGCAGGTCCATCGGCGACAGGGTCACCGGGCCCGCGACCTTTGCATCGCCACACCGAACAAGGCCGATCCCGGTCATGATCTTCAGCTTGCCCTGCGATGCCCATCCCGCGATATCCGCAACGGAACAATCCCAGCGAACTGAGACCTCATAAAGCGAAAAAAACACGCGCGGTGGTAATGGCATGGCGGCTCCCTCCTTAATTCGGCCAGAGAAGAGACTATGCCTGTGCCCTGCTGACCATGTTTTTATGGCAAGACAGGAAAACCCGGGCGCAAAAGGTCAGGGCGTGCGATCGCCTTCTTTTACAGTTCTGCGCGAAATGTATCTTCCTGTCGTGATTCTGATTGAGGGCTTCTCGCCTCATACGAGAGTTCTGCATTTGTTCTGCACTGGGATCAATAGGCGCAGAGCAGGAATCTGTGGATAACACAGCGGCAAGGTTTTGCGCTTGAAGAGAAGCTGAGGGAACTTGCCTCTCTGCGTTACCAGCACTTAATGCCACAAGATGGCTCTGGATGCATTGCAATGGTATGAACAAAAAGGGGGCACAGTGACGTACGCCACAGTAGCCATATGGCGCTGTTGCCTGTCGTGGGCAGGCGGCAATCATTCGGTGCGTTCAGCACGTATCCGTTAACCTACAGCTGTCAACCGCAACCGGGTCCGCCGTCTCTTGATGCGGACTTTTGGTATCCAACCCTCGCCACCAAGTGCATCAAGTGCATTCCTTTTACACGTGGTGAGAAAAACGCCCCATGACTGCTCCCAGCCCCAAAGCGGCCTTTAGGCAAGACGGGCGTTTCCGCACTGCAGCTTCCCCGAAGCCGCCATTTGCGACGTAGCCTCACGATCAGATATTTTCATAAATGAAATGATTGCCAACATCACTGTGCAACCGTTTTTGTGGAAACTTGTTAAGCCGCGTTTTTCTTAAAAAAATTAGGGCGGCACTCACGGACCGCCCTAAATCTAAAATGACTTTTTGAAATGACTTTTGTCTTTTGCTCCTAACTCTACCTGCATCGAACGACGTAAGGGACGAGGTAGGTGAGAAAACAGTAATTTACGCGAGGGCTGCCAACTCAGCCGCAATCAAATTTTTGCTAAACAGGTTCATTTGCCTCTTACGACTTGTTTCACTGACCCCATGAACGTGTAAGGTCTTGTACGCTACTTTAGGTAGCTCCATGGCCGCGCGCGTCACCCATTTGGGGTATGACCAATGAAAAAATAGTTTGATAGTGGTCGGATCAGGAATTCCCGTCTTGGACGAACATAACTAACTTGGTATAGATCGCTCAATAGAATGGATATTATTTCAGACAAATCACGAGATCTCTTCGGAGCGCTTGCATTCCTTTCGGGAGACGAAAAGGAAGAGTTCTTCCGTTGGGCACTGGAAAATAAAAACCAAAACAACATCTCCCATCACATGCTGTTCGGCCACCCCTATTATCACCTAACCCTCGTGCATGGCGCTCTCGAAACCACTGTTCCGATGGAATTTATCAACAAAACCCATCGTGACATTATCATAGAGTACACCACAAAGGGACCATTTGCGTCACGCGTTCTCATTAACGAATTACTTTTTTTTCGCGTTGCAAATCCCCAAGATTACACGAAGGCGTTTGTCGTCGCGTTCACTTTGGCAGGCTTGTCAGCATTTTGTAAGGCGCGCGCCGATGCCGACCAATTAACACAAGCAGAGCTACGCACACTTGCCCAGTTGTTAACTGGCGTTGACCTGAAAAAAGCGGCCTTAGACGATTCAGTGTCCTACGAAACCAAGCGCACTCAGTTGAAGTCAATCAACGCAAAGCTTGGTTTTGGGCGACAGATTGATCTGGTGGCAGAGCTTCTGTCGGACATTTTGTTAGAGATTATTTCTCATACTGCAGCTGAAAACGTCCAAAAGACGACGATCATGAAACAATATTTGACGATGTATGCACCGCGTCAAATTCGTCACTACAAAGTTCAAAGCAAACGCGGCAATACAATTCCCGTAATTGATCTTGGTCCGATCTCTGGGAAACCCATGATATTGCTCCAAACAGCCATTCCTGCAAACATTGGTGAAGAATTCATCGACGGATTACACGAGCATGATATTCGTTTGCTCTGCCCAGTGCGGAATGGCGCGCTAAACCCCGAAGACCCATTAATCTCGTTTGAAGATCATCTGGATCATGCGGTTGATGGGATCACAACAGCATTCGATTTGATAGGTGTTGATACATGTGTACTGCACGCCTCTGGCCCAAGTTCCCGCATTGCAATCGAGTTTGCTCGCCGCAATCCGAAAGCGGTTGCTGGGATTATATTTCAAAGCATCATGGACGGCAAATCGGCTCACTTCTTTTCTAGCCCAAACCTAGCGGCGTCAATATCAAATTTAGCAGTAAATAATCCGCTGGCGCTGAATCTTGTTCTCAAATTTTTGAAAAAAAAGATACAAGACCCACTAGGTCCACAAAAATTACTTACCAGTGCGTTCCAAAAGAACCCACAAGACTTGGCTCTTTTGAAAAAGAAATGTTCAGCCCAGAGTTAAGTGAACGGCTAAGGTTTATCCTATCGAATTCCATATATGCCCTGCTACATGATTTCAGACTGATCGCCGACGCGGGCTGGGATCAAGTTGCGGAATTGGATCTGCCAATGCTCTTTATTCACGGTGAAAACGACAAGATTTGTACTTTGGCAAGCGTCAAAAAACTTGTAGGTCAACTTCAGCAAGCCCGCGTGATGACCATAGAAGGTATGGAGCGTCTCCCCGTCGATCAACAGCGTGTCTCAATAATGAACGCTTTTAATGCGACTATAGATAAATGGTATTGAACAGTTGCAGTAGATCACGACAGATTAGAGCAACCTCAGAAAGAACGGCCCACCCTGTCGATGGTCCAATGCATGCCGCGCCAGACATCAAGGACTGCTTTGGGCTGATACTGTTGAAAAACTCGAAATTTCTGTTCTCTCATTTTTTTGCCAACATCCATTGCATCGGCCAAGTCGAAACCATGTGCCCAGCATAGGCTGTGAGATCCTCTTACATTGCCGATTGAGCGTTTTGGCCGACCCCCTCGGCTAAATTTTTGAAAGGCCCTCTATCACGCGGGCGTCCTGGCTGCATAGCTCCGCCTGTCCCGTGTGCCAGATCGCAAGGCCCCAGCGCGGCGCTGCGGCGCAACCGCTTAAGCTGCCTTAAATCAATCTTTGATGCCAAAAACATAGTGCATTCGGCAAAGGGCTGACACGATGTATCATCCCTAACATGGTGAAACACAGGTCAGCGTCCACCGCGCCACTTTTCCCCGGTGACGGATGCTTGCGCGCCTTTCAGGCAGGATCATTCCAATTAGTTCCAAGAGCATCAATCGGCGGAAATGGCGCCTTCGAACAAGCGCGTCAGAAACGCCACGCGCTCAGATGCGCTTTCCGGTACTTGCGCCGCTTGAATCACAAGATCGATCCCCAGTGCGATCTGCGTTTCTGCCATTAGGTCAAAGTTCATCGCTTTGAAACGGCCTTCAAGACACCCCTTTTGCAGATCGTCGGAAAGGTCAGATTTGATTCGGGACTGACCATCACCGAGGTAAAAGATTTCTCGGAAGCTGGATTGGTTACGAGCAATGATTGCGGCAGCCTGGGGTTCTTGTAACGGCATCAACCGGCAGGCCTCATACGCGTTGAACAGAAACGCGTGCGCCGTCTTTGCTTCGGCGCGAACCCGACTCAGAAGTGGGACCAACGGACCAATGATGTCTTCGACGACGTCCTCAAAGATATCCTGCTTGGTCTTGTAGTAGTTATAGAAAGACCCCTGGGACAAACCGCTTTCGCGAACGATATCTTTGACTGTGGCCGCATCGAATCCAATGGTGGCAAACACCATTCGGGCCGCGGCAAGTAACTGATCTCGGTTCGCTTTTCGCGTTTCGGCGTGGGGAGTGCGCTTTATTTTCATTCCTCCAAAGTACCCTGAAAATGCACACGCTCCAAGCCCCCGGACACCGACTTCGTGACACCTGTGTCATTTTTTTATTGACACAGGTGTCACGAAAGATCAGCTTTCCATCCCAAAAGGGAGAGGAACTATGAAGAAGACAGTAGCCGTGATTGGGGCTGGCCCGGCTGGGTTGCCGACGATCAAGAATTTCATCGATCTGGGATTCGACGTAACAGCGTTCGACCGCTGCGAAGATGTGGGAGGCAACTGGCGCTTTAATGACGTGACGGGTCATTCAAGCGTGTTTGAGACAACCCACATCATAAGCTCTAAATACACGTCGGAATACAAAGACTTCCCGCTCCCCCAGGACTCGCCCGACTACCCATCGCATGTGCAACTGCTGAACTACTTCAACGCTTATGCAACCGAATTTGGTCTGCGCCCGCACATCAAGTTTCGCACTACGGTGACCAAAGCCGAGCAAATTGCTGGGGACCGTTGGCGGATTACCTATCAGACCGAAGGTAAGGCGGAGGAATGCCAAGAGTTTGATGCGCTTTGCGTCGCCAGCGGGCACCACCATACGCCACGGTGGCCGGACTATCCGGGCACTTTCAAGGGCGAGTATCTGCATTCGCACGACTATAAGCGCGCAGCACCCTTCCGCAACAAACGTGTCTTGGTCATCGGCGGCGGCAATTCAGCTTGCGACGTGGCGGTCGAAACATCGCGGATCTCGAAGGAGACCTGTATAAGCTGGCGGCGCGGATACTGGCTGATCCCAAAATTCATCTTTGGCATGCCGGTCGATAAGTTTTTTTATCTGTTTAAGAACTTTCCAAAGCAGCTGCAGATCGGGGGGCTTCAATTTACTTTGCGGCTGCTGCAGGGGCGCAATCGGGACATCGGCCTTCCCGATCCTGACCACAAAGTCATGGCGACCCACCCAACGCTCAACTCTGATCTTTACAACGCGATCCGCCACGGGAAGGTGCACCCAAAAGGCGACATTAAGCGGTTCGATGGACAAACCGTGCATTTCAAAGACGGCACCTCGCGCGAGTTTGACGCGGTGGTCGCCTGCACCGGATTTCATATCACCCATCCCTTCCTGGATACGTCGATCATCGATCTGTCCCAGCCCAAGGTGCGGCTTTATGAAAAGATGTTGCCCGAGAATGTGCGCAACCTGTATTTCATTGGCCTGTTCCAGCCTCTTGGTTGCATTTGGCCGGGCTCTGAATTGCAAGCGAAACTGGCGGCGCGCCATTTAGCGGGCCTTTGGAAACCCAAGACCAGTTTGAGCAATCTGATCGACAATGAATTGGCCAATCCGGATGTGCATCAGGTCGCGTCCGCCAGACATACCGTGACGGTCAACGATCTATCATTCCGTAAGCGTTTGAATGCTGAAATCAAACGCTCAAAACCTGCGCCGAAGCCAGAGCGGTCTTCCCCAGGTCTTCCCAGTATCGCCGCCGAATAGGCCTATGGGGTATCAGAGAGGGACAAAACGATGGCTGTCAGGGAATGCCGGCCGTCTTGAGATCGTCACCTACGAACCGCAGGCCAGCACTGTGCGCGGAGAGCTATTGTTTGTGCATGGGGCGTGGTCATCGCCTTGGTATTGGGACACGTTCTTTCTGCCTTGGTTTGCCGAAAGGGGGTTTCGGTGCCGCGCACTCGCATTGCGGGGGCACGGTGGCTCAGATGGCAAGGTCCGCTGGGCGTCGATCCGCAACTATGTTGATGATGTCCACATCGCTGCCCAAGACTTGCGAAATCCGATCCTGATCGGGCATTCCATGGGTGGCTACATCGCGCAGAAATATGCGGCCCGCCATAATGTTCGGGCCTTGGCGCTTTTGGCTTCGGTGCCGCCCTCTGGCGCCTGGCATGCGCTTTTCCGGGTGATCACCGAGCGCCCGCTGGCCTTCTTGCGCACCATCGCTACGCTTGATCTATACGGTGTTGTGGCGGACCCGGACACGGCACGTGCCTTGCTGTTTTCACGCGATGAAAACCGGACAGACAAAGATCATCTGTTGCCCTATCTAAAGTCCGAGAGTTTTCGCGCATTTTTGGACATGTTGTTTCTGCCTGTTCGCAAACACGTGGATGCGGGTTTGCCCGTTGCGGTCATCGGGGCAGAGTTTGACCAGATCATCAGCCAAAAAAACGTGGCCGAAGCCGGGCGGTTTCATCGGGTCGATCCCGTGATGCTGCCGATGGCATCACACATGTTGACCGTGGATGATCGATGGCAAGACGCTGCCCTCCACCTGGAGCGCTGGATTGCATCGGATGTTTTGAACGAGAGTGCAGCCACAGCCCAGCCCATCTGTGCAAAGGCGCAAAATCTGATGCGCCCTGTCGATGATCGCCGCTATCCACCCAACGCACAAAAGAGAGCGAAAATGCTTGGACAAATGCAATACCACCCGCTGACGCTGCCCACGATCTTGGATCATGCAGAATCTGGTTTTGCCGACGTGCCCGTTTGGTCGCGCGAGGCACCACCAGCGCTTGGTGAAACAGGTCCGATCCACCGGCAAACCTGGGCTGACACTGCCCGACGTGCCAAACAGGTCGCGCGCGTTCTGCAAGATAACGGACTTGAAGAAGGAGATCGCGTCGCCACGCTCGCTTGGAACACGCATCGCCACCTGGAGCTTTACTATGGTGTCACCGGCATCGGCGCGGTTTTGCACACCGTCAATCCCCGCCTTTCGCTCGACCATCTTAGCTACATGCTCAACTTTGCCGACGACAAAATGGTGTTTTATGATGGCACATTCTCAGGCCTGGTCAGCGCGTTAAAGCCGCTCTGCCCGAATGTGAAACACTGGATCCAACTTTCAAATGCGCCGCAGGATCCAGCCTGGAGCGACACAGATTACGACACCTGGATCGCGGATGCGCAGCCGCTGCAAGATTGGCTGCAGTTGGACGAACACGGCGCAGCAGCGCTGTGTTTTACTTCCGGTACGACAGGTTTGCCAAAAGGGGTGCTGTATTCTCACCGAGCTTTGGTGCTCGAGACCATGGCAGCGGTCAGCCCCAACGCCCTATCGCTTTCGCGGGCGGACACGATCGCGCCTATTGTGCCGATGTTTCACGTCAACGCGTGGTCACTGCCCTTCGCGGCGGCGATGTCTGGCGCCAGCCTTGCCTTGCCGGGGGCAAGCCTTGGTGGAGCTGATCTTTATGACTTCTTTGAAAAAACCGGCGCGACGATCTCTGCAGGGGTTCCAACGATCTGGCAGGGCCTCCTGTCCCACACAGGAGAAACGCACGCAAGGTTTTCCACCATGCAGCGCACGATCATTGGCGGCTCTGCGGTCCCAGAACAAATGATCCGCGCCTTCCGCGACGAATACGACGTTGAGGTCATTCACGGCTGGGGCATGACCGAAACTGCGCCGCTAGGAACCACCAACGCTTTGACACCGAGCGAGGCCCGCGCAATGAACCCTGCAGAAGCGGCGCAAGCGTTGAAAAAACAAGGCCGCACGCCTTTTGGCGTCTCTCTGAAACTAACAGAAGAAGACGGCACCCCTCTGCTCAAAGACAGCAGAAAAGCGGGACACCTGCAAATCCAAGGTCATTGGGTCATCGATAGCTATTTTGGACAGACCGAAACTGCAGCAGCGGGTGGGTGGTTTGACACAGGAGATATCGCGACGCTTGGCCTCGACGGGACAATGACGATCACCGATCGCGACAAAGACCTTATCAAGTCTGGTGGGGAATGGATCAGTTCTGTCTTGCTCGAAGACATCGCGCTGCAGCACGCTCGGGTCTCTGAGGCCGCCGCCATCGCGGTCCCGCATCCAAAATGGGACGAACGTCCATTGGTGGTCTGTGTCTCAAGCGATGGCGCAAAAGACTTCGCGGAAGACGTGCGTGCGCTGTACCACGGCCTACCGTCCTGGCAAGTGCCTGACGTGTCGTTTGTAGATCAACTCCCTGTTGGCGCCACGGGAAAAGTTCTAAAAGGCGATTTGCGCGCGAGCTTCAGAGAATTCCATGGTCAGAGACAATGAGGTTTTTTTTATGTCTTACAAGCAGGCAGTTGGCAGAGCTTAGGTGGCAATGAGGGAACGAGTAGCCTTTTTGCGCGAACTGCCGCTGCTGAACTTCGTGGCCGTACATGAGCGAACGGGGCAGCTCTCAAAATTCGTATCATAACTGAAACCTAGGTCCCTGTCTCGAATGTCTAACCTATTCACAGTGGAATTATGGCATCCGTTTGGTCGAAAGCGGCGCCCACGAACGAACGGATTGGCGACTTTTAGCGCGCGATAGCAGGAAACGTGCCCAAGCTCCGAGAGAATACTGCATCAGTGCGATATCAAACGCCGATGATGGCAGAGTCCCGCGTCTAAGTTTTCGGTTCGAGCTGCGACAAAATGCGGTTTGAAGCGGGGTCAATGGTATCATTTTGAAAGACTGCTTCGGCGACCCGTACCGCATCGCAACAATTGGTGTGCCGCAACTGCAAACCATTGCTGCGTCAGCGAAGTCAAAACCAAATGGCCGCAAAGTCCTGTGTGGATGGCTCCTGCTTAGCAAGACATTTCTGATGTGATTGTTGTTTTGTCAGATGCGGTCTTGTGTCCGGCCTGTTTGCGCGGCACATAAGGCCGCTGGCCCTGATGGTTTCCACAAACCAATTCCCATTCTGCATATCGAACAGCAAGCGTTCAGGACTTAGCACGGGGTGTATTGATTCTAGGGCTGACAAATTTTCCATCACTTCATTGGTCTTGCTATCTCTGTGTTTCGGTTTGGGTCAGATTGCTCTTACGCGGTACGGTTCGTTCTTGGTGAGGACGGCCCAAACCATGCGGGCCGTTTTGTTTGCCATCGCGACGGCCGCCACTTTGCCCGGCTTTCGGGCAATGATGTCCGCAAACCACGGGTCATAGCGATCTGGGTTCAATTGGACCTGCCGCATGCGGGACATCATGCCGATGACGAGCAACCGCCGTATATATCGGTCTCCCATCTTCGAGATGCGCCCCAGTTTCTCTTTACCGCCGCTGGAACGATTTAGCGGTGTCAGACCAAGCCAAGCTGCAAAATCACGACCCGTACTGAACTGTTGCCCAGTTCCAATTGTAGCGACAATGGCGGACGCCGTGATCGGACCTATGCCCGGGATCGTTTGCAAAAGAGCGACCCGTTTCTCTCGCTTGGCCATCTGCGTCATCTCCAGAGTGTAGTTTGCAATCTTACCGTGCAGGAACAAAAGTTGTTCGCAGAGTTCAGCAATCACACCGCCTGCTGTATCAGGCAAATCAATGACCTCACCTTCTGATCGGCGCTTTGCAAATTTAGTTGCATGGCCGACGCCTTGCGGAAACACGATGCCAAATTCAGCCAACTGTGCGCGCAACATGTTGATCGTTTGGGTGCGTTGGCGGACAACAAGGTCGCGTGTTCGATGTAGCGCCAGAATGGCTTGCTGATCTGGCGTCTTGATCTCAACAAAACGCATCGTCGGTCGCGTTACTGCTTCACAAATGGCCTCTGCATCCGCCGCATCAGATTTACCGCGTTTAACATACGGCTTCACATAAATAGGCGGGATCAGCTTTACGTCATGACCGAGCTTTACCAACTCGCGAGCCCAGTGATGGCTTGTGCCGCATGCTTCAATACCGACAAGACAAGGATCAAGGCTTTCAAAGAACTTTAGCAATTGCGCACGCCTTATTGCGCGATTGAAGGCGACCTCACCGTTGTCGGTGATGCCGTGAACTTGGAAAATATTCTTGGCTAAATCTAGACCAACTGTTGTAACTTGCATTGGGTGGCTCCTCCGCTGAGCAGTTTCTGACAACTGCAGTATGGCGCATTGCGACGCCGATGGGTGCAGGAGCCATCCATCCCATCTGCACACTGTGAGTTCGGCTATCACCAGATTTTGCGGTTGCAGCGAAAGTCCGGGTTGAAGGGCCGCATCGCAGCGACAGCATGTTGTTGGCAACGGCGGCTCTGGGCCGGGCACGTTTCCTATATTGCCGTTCGCCCGAGACTTTGCAAAGCCCGCTTCCTGCGCATTGCGGTCATTCGAGTTTGGCTCAGCTAACGTGTGCTATTCCGCCATACATGACGAAGGGTGATGTCTGCCGCTGGAGCCGCGACAACCGCAGAAATTGCCAATCCCCTGATCGGCTACTATACGTTTTCGGCTATGAAGAAACGCAAAAGTCCGTGCATCGATGTTTGTGAGTTTACCGGTCCCAACGGCTGGTGCCTTGGCTGTGGCCGCACGCGGGAGGAATGCGCAAGGTGGAAAAAAATGAAGCCTTACGAAGCAAACTCGATTGAGAAGGAACTGAAGCGCCGCATGGCTAAAATAATGCAAGCACTGCCTAAGCTGCATTAGGATTGATGCCAAAGCTTGCCCAGCCCACCATTTGCGCGTTTCTGCAATTAAATTTTTGAGTAATGAATAACAGCTGTCTCAGGGCTTGATTGATAATCGTGGGTTTCATGTCAACGCCACGTCAACCCGCATGCGCCTGTTTGGCGCGTTTTGGCACGGTCAATGTCCGTCAATGACGGGCGGCGTCGGAACGAAAAATGCGCAGTATCAGCGGTTTATCCCCAAGTCACTGAAATAACTAAGCTATTGGAATCGCTTTGGATTCGGCTCATAACCTGAAGGTCGTAGGTTCAAATCCTACTCCCGCAACCACTGAAATCTTACTACCAAGTAGAATGGCCTCCTTCGGGAGGCCATTTGCGTTTTCTGACACTGGATCGGCCTGCAAAATATGGCCCATTGAGCTTCTTATTTCTACGAACGGCTTTGTTGCACAAATCGTTCTCTGTAGGATTCGCGTCATGAATCCAGCGTGATAGCTGGCGTTTATGAGCAGCTGGACACCTACGACGTACAAGACCCGGAACTGGGCAGAGTATAACCATTCCTTGAAGCAGCGCGGATCCCTTTCGATCTGGTTTGATCCAGAGATGGTATGGGAGGCTGCGCCATCTGGGCGACGAGGACACCAGCAAGCCTATAGCGACGCTGCGATACAGGCTTGTCTGACGCTCAAAGTGTTGTTCGGCTTGCCCCTACGGCAGACGACCGGGTTTGTGGCCAGTTTGCTGAAGCTTGTCGGGCTGGACTGGTCTGTCCCGGACTACAGCACTCTGTGCCGGCGACAACGAACCCTGTCCGTCGCCATCCCCTACAAGGGCTCAGCAGGGCCACTGCACCTTCTGATCGATAGCACTGGCATCAAAGCTGAGGGTGAAGGCGAGTGGAGCGCGCGCAAGCACGGCGGCCCCAAGCGACGGCTCTGGCGCAAGATACATATCGGAATAGATGCGGAAACGCTTGAGATCCGTGCGATCGAAGTCACCAGTAGCAGCATTAGCGATGCCCCGATGCTGCCCGACCTGCTCAGCCAAATCCCGCCCGATCAGGACCTCGGCAGCGTGACTGCCGACGGGGCCTAAGATACGCGCAAATGCCACGATGCGATTGCGGCGCGTGATGCGCATGCCGTTATACCGCCCCGCAGGAACGCCAAAATGTGGAAGCCGGACACACCTAGGGCTAGAGCCCGCAATGAAGCCGTGCGGTCATCTAAATATCTGGGACGCGCACTGTGGCGACGGGTGACCGGATACCACCGCAGAAGCCGTGTCGAAACCAAGATGCATTGTGTGAAACTACTTGGTCAGCGCCTCTCAGCGCGGGACTTCGATCGGCAAGTTGCGGAAATCCAGATCCGAGCTGCGATCCTAAACGGCTTCTGTCTGACGTCAGCGCCTGTGGGTCCAAATACCGCCGATTGAGACGTTGGTTGGCCCCTTTGACCAGTACTGCAGCAAAGCAGTTTGCAAAACCTGATCGTGGTCCAGAATCTTTGGGCGACCTCGCGTTGGAATGGGTGTTTCGCTCATTGTAGTACTCAGGGGTATTTTACAATTGACCCAGATGTTTTCGTACCTACAAAGACGATAAAAACCACTCAGTTACCGACCTCGAAGGACACAGTATGCAAAAAGATCCCATTGGGGTGTTCGGCCGATTGAACGCGGCGAGCTTGATGATGAGAACATGCCTCGAGGCATTTTCGTGGGTCGCGTTTAAACGCATCGGTTCGAGGCACGCAGGCAATTTGATCACGGGATCTTTGCGGAAAGCGAGACCGACGAGTGGCCGAGTGTCGATCAGCTGTTCACACTTTGATAATTGAAAGCGGGTAATCATCAGGCTTGTTTTTAGGGTTGATGCTAGATGAAGAAGTCAATTACCGTTTACTTGGCCAAGCAAAGCTTACTTTTGTATCTGATTTGCTGGTCCGCTCACCTGCCGTCAATTCGCAGACTAATGCTCGCTGAGGCTGGCCTCATCTTGTCCGCCACCGAAGATAAGACGGAGCGATTTTCTGCACGCCTTGAGCAAATTGAATGTCTACGGACTTTACTTTTAACGCAGTGTGGAGTGCTACGCCATGCGTGATATCTCTCAGGCGATGCGTGCCTGGAAGACGCCAGAGGCGTTTCTGGAAACTTACGGCCGAAAGCTTGCAAAGTTGGCCAACACAGAAACCGGTGCTTGGGGGCAGGCAAACCTCGCACACAAAGGTCGATGCGACACCCATGTTTCTTATGAGTTGACCATAGGTTCTGACGCTTTCGAAGTGTTTAGCTTTCGTCCACAAAGTGCTGGCTCCAAGTTGATCATGCAGCGTTTGGTGGGGGTTATGAAGCTAAAACGCGCACGAAATTTTTTGCCGAGGCTTGTTGGAGCACTTATGGCAGACGGCATATTGGTCTCACGTGTTGTCAACGGAAAAAGCCTTGCTGAGCAGCTTTCAGAACAAACCTTACTAAGCACTTGCCGAAGGCTTGGTGCGTGGCACGGTGGATTTTCTGGCGTTGTACCAAAGAGAGCCACATCTGGGACTTGGGACAACTATCTGACACACGCAGCACGACATATTGCTGGTGCATTTGATTTGCATCGACCCTTTTTGCAGTCCTTGCCCGTTGCACATGAGGTCATCGCAAACACCAACGTGCGGATAGAGCACTACATTCAAACGGAGCAAGATCAGGTGGTACTGGCCCATCCAACGGCGTTTCAGTTTATGCCGCGTGAATGGGGCTTGCTGGAAGTTGGCGCAGCATTGGCGCAGAAATTTCCGGATGCTATTCCACAAATCGCTCAAAACCTCGTTGAGGGGTGGATGAGCGAAGTGCCGACATCAAACATGTTTACTGATGATATAATCAAACTCATAGAGATTTTCTGTTTGGCGGAGCCAAGCCCGGCGTACCTTGGCGATGGCGATTTAGCGGCCAGCTATTTGGAAGAGCATAACGCCAAACGCGGGCCCAACAAGAGCCGTGCTGAAATAGCGTTTTTGTCGCCTCATTTTGACATGAAGATGACCAAGGTTGATGAGGAAGACGTAGTGCGTCTTCGCGAACGTTTGATTGACATCCAATCGGTACCTTTGGACGTCTCAGAGACAGAGCAAGCTGATTCCAGCCCCAAAAAGAAACAGCGCTCACAAAGTGCTCAATCGCCCTCTGCCCTATTGAGCGCGTTATGTGCCTCTTGCAGCGGTTTTTGCTGTCAGCACGGCTTGAAAGACTTTGCTTACTTTAAGCATTCAGACCTCAATTCGCTTGCTGACCTACATCCAAGCCTAGATCATGCAGGTATCGCGGACATCATTCTTGAGCACCTACCTGGCAAACATGCGAACAGTGGATGTCTGTTTCAGGGGGCACGGGGGTGCACCCTCCCAAGGACGCTTCGTTCAGAAACGTGTAACGAATACCTCTGTGGTTCTGCAAAACGTGTCGTAGATCGTGACGCGAGTCTGATAGCTCAAAAAGTCCCTGTGCTACTTATAGCAGAAACTGACGCTAAGAAAAAAACCTCGCTTTGGGCCATTGGAACGCAAGCATCTAGCAACATCAATCATGATGCACCTCACACTGAGTAAATTGATGCCGCCAAAGCGCGAAATTAAAAATTCTCATAACGTTATTGCTGAATTTATCAGAATAGGTAGATAGGAATAAAATGCCAACGACTATATCAATTACAAATCAAAGCTTTGAGAGCTCTCTTTCTAGTGGCTGGACTGTTTCAGGAGGCGGTTATTCAGGATCCTATTATGTTGCAGGAAAAACTTTTGATATACCAAATGAAACCGGTGAATACATTGGATATATTGGTGGAACGAGTGGACTAACAAAAGCAAGTCAGACGCTGTCGGAACAGTATGATGCTGGGCGTGAATATACATTTCGTGTCGATGTTGGAGATCCAACTTACTACGGTGCGCAAAACTATACGATTAACCTTTTAGCGGGAACGACGGTCATTGCCACGAAAAGTGGCAATACCGGAAATGGCAATACTCTTAATACTGAAACTCTCGTAAGTGGAACACCCGATGCTACTTTAAACGGTAGCAATCTTAAAATCGAAATTGTCCGGCCAAATGGCTCGTCTAAAGAATATCTCTATTTTGACAATGTGCGTGGTGAGTACGATTTATTAAGCAATGGCCTCGTTGAGGGCACGGGTTCTGACGATACTATGGGCATTGGGTTTGTCGACGCTGATGGAGACATCATCGATGGCGCAGATGGTCTCGATGATAACATTCAGGGCATGGGAGGCAATGACACTATCAACGCCGGCCAAGGCAACGATACGATTGACGGCGGTTCCGGCAACGACACGATTGACGGCGGTTCCGGCAACGACACGATTGACGGCGGTTCCGGCAACGACACGATTATCGGCGGTGGCGGAGATGACACACTGACGGGCGGTGGCGGAAATGATATATTTTCTGAACAAAGCGGTGTCGACACAATCACTGATTTCAATGTTGGAAACACTGGGTCAATTGATGACGGTGATCAAACAAATAATGACTTTGTCGACCTTTCGGAGTTTTACAATCAGACAACTCTGTCCAACGTCAATTCAAGTGGTGGTAGCTTTGGAAACGCTTTGGGCATGCTGCGGGCTGACGCAGCGGATGGTCGTATCGATGGCAAAATTGATGGCGTCGAATATTCAGACGAAATCGGTGACGTCGACCTTGTTCTCGAAAATGGTGGTGCTGCCGTCACTGGCACTGACCTCACGTATGACAACACCAACGTTGTTTGCTTCACAGCAGGAACGCTTATTGGGACTTTGCTCGGACCGGTCAGGGTCGAGGATCTAAAAGCTGGCGATGACGTCCTGACACTGGACACGGGCACCCAAAAAATCCGCTGGATCGGCAGCACGCACCGCGATTCCACCGACCTTGCCGTCGACCCAAAGCTGCGGCCCGTGCGTATCAGTGCCGGTGCCTTGGGCGAGGGCTTGCCCGCGCAGGATCTATTGGTGTCGCGCCAGCACCGCTTTCTCGTCCGATCTCCTATCGCGCTGCAGATGTTTGAAACTTCCGAAGTTCTGTTGCCCGCGATCAAGCTGATCGGTCTGGAAGGCATTGCTATCGCCCAAGATGTCGACGCGGTCGAGTATTTCCACATCCTGTTCGATCGGCATGAAATCGTGTGTTCAAACGGTGCCTGGTCCGAAAGCCTGTTCACCGGTCCCGAGGCGCTGCAAGCCGTACCACCAGCGAGCGCGCAGGAAATCAAAAAACTGTTTCCCGAGATCTGCGAGCCCAGTTACGAGCCCGCGTCTGCACGACACATCCCAGAGACGGGCAAACTGATGAGAAAACTCGTGGCGCGGCATAAGAAGAACAACAAGCCACTCTACACGAACCACTGAACAATCTTGCTTGTGATCACAGTTGTGAATTCATGGCGAAGCGAAATTTCTGTGTCTTCAGTTTCCGTTCGATGACTATTGGTAGCTGCAGGCTCGGCGAAGGGTGGCTTGTGGTTGCTGCATCGCAGCGAGGTTTCCCGGCTGAGGCCATTGAAAGGCTGGGTTTGCAAAGTTCACTATCTGCGCAAAGCTGCCGTTGATGCTGTACGCAGCGAATTCACACTTTCCACCCTTCACGCGCTTTAACTCACTCTAAAGCTACTCACCAGAAAGCCTTTGGTGTATACATCTTTGACTGCCATCGATTGGGTCAGGCAGACGTCAGTGGCTTCAGGCTCCCGCAACCAATATTACTGAATAATTTCAGTTCGTTACAGGTCACCGTTGGGTGACCTTTTTCGTTTTTAGAGTGAACGGTGCTACACTGGTTCTACGCCGGAGAGCAATCTAGGATCGGTTGATAGAATCGGACGTATCGACAGTTTGTTGTAAGTGGACTGCCTGTTCTCATCGTGTGAAACTAATGTGATGGCAGTTGGAGACAGAATTGGTGAAGAACTTCATTATCGGCGCTCTGCTTTGCGTTGTCGTGGCGCTGTTTCTTGGCGTCGAGCGAGTACAGCGTTTTGTCAATGAGGCGACGAACCAAGGAACTTTGAGGGGAGTTGAAACCTGCCTGTCCTATACAAGTGGTAACCTTCTCTCTACTGAAGCGGTGAGGTCAACATGTGTTGCAGCCTTTCAAAAACGCCTCTTTGACAATAACCATGCGACAGGCAAAGCTGGGCCGCGTATAGGCCGAAGAACCGTGAGCTGGGGTGGTGTACTTGAGAACAAGACGTCTGATCACGTCACCACTTGGATACAGCTTTCAATCGGTATCTTTGATGCCGAAGGCAACGAACAAGAGTTCTCTGCCCAAACAACTCTTTGGATTGATCCTCTAGGTAAAACCGATTTCAAAGTTGAGCTGCCTGACGCTAAAATTGAGTAATTCGATGATCTCAAGTTTTGCGATTTAGAGGATACGGCACCCAAGAGCTGCATGTCTTGGGGCATTACTGAAATGATGGGACTTTCGCTGTGAAACTTATTGCTTGCTTCGAACCTTTTCCGTCAGTGGCAAAGTTTAGAGCTACGACGAAGTGAGGGAGGCTTTGCAAGTTGAGTATCCTCTTACACAACTGTTCTTAACATAATTCACGGCCCTTAGCTGCCGTTCCGCTCCCATCCAAAATGCTGCGTCGCAGCTTTCACATCGCGACCATTCACCTACTGCGCAACGTTTTTTTGGCTAAAAAGGCTTCAACGCTCCCCCGCTAGCGTCGAATCTCGGGTTGTGCCCCTGGGCGTGGTGTAATTCCAACGGTAGCGCGGGCTGAGTGGAGCCTTGCGTACGGCCCCTGATATCGCCCTGCTCACCCGATTGGGTCTGAACTTCCAGACGATTGCCGATCAGTTTTGTCGCGGCTGGCTTGCCGGAAACACGAACGACCTTGAGCATGTATCGCCGACCCAGATAAAGAACCTGTTCCCCGGACACATATGCGATTGCAGGGACATTCCGCTTGGTGTTTGTGTGGCAATAAAGGATGAAGCACGACAGGTGAAACTGAAAAATGCAGGCATCTCCGAAACCAGGGGCACCTCAAGGTTCTGGTCATCATAGCGTACTGCAAGATAAATATTTGCAAGCATTGGAGGTCATCCACATGAACGAAGCCGAAAGAGCGGATGCCGTTCGCAGTCATCTGTGCGTGATTGCGGGGCAGCACACCCCAATGACGTACCACGCGCTGGCCAAAGCGGTGGGGATCGACCCTCCTCACAGTATTCACAAGTTGTCGATCGCGCTGGAGCGCTTAATGGAAGAAGATGCTATGGCAGGTCGGCCGTTAATCTCCTCACTGGTGATCAGCAAAGCCCGTGGCGGATTGCCTGCGCCCGGTTTTTTTGATTGCGCGCGCCGCATAGGATGCTTGGACAGGGCTGCATCAGCGATCGAGGCCGCAGAATTCTATGCCGGTGAAGTGGAAAGAGCGACAGAGTATTGGGCGCGCCGGACAGGTCAACCGACGTCGATAGAGTAGAGCAAGAAGAACGAACGCCTTTACCGGGGCACCGGGGCGGTTTTAAGTATCCCTCTAGTCCTTGATTGACACAGTTCCTGACTTTTGTGCGTTTACGTCACCTTGGACATAGTCAGATCAACCCAGCAATGCCGTTTGGACTTTTTCGTCCCATCCTACAAACCACGCATCCCCGTTGCGTATCACAGGGCGCGCCATGACTTTGGGACGTGCGGCAATTTGTGCTTCGGCTTCGGAGTTCTTGAGCCAATCGTTGAGACCACGATAGTCGTTGGTCGTGCGATCCACCAACCGGTCCCCGAATTCTGTAATCAGTTCGGCCAGCTCGCCTTCGGTTAGCGGGTCCGAACGAACGTCTCGAAATTCAATGGTTTTGCCTTGGGATTCCAATGTTTTGCGTGCACGCTGGCACACTGCGCAAGTGCTCAATCCATAAATCAACATGACGTTGCTTCCTTTTGTGAAGGTCTCAGGGGGCGGCTTAGACCTTGTAACTTGGCAGGCTGTTGAATGCTTCTTTTAGTGCATCCCCCCACCCGTTTGAAATCGCTCGATACACGGTGTCATCACTTTCGATCCGCTTTTGTCGCGAATCCGAGAACGTATCGGTTTCGTAGACCTGCAAGTCAAAGGGCAAGCCAACGGACAAGTTGGATTTGACCGTAGAATCAAAAGACACCAGAAGCAATTT
This sequence comes from uncultured Paracoccaceae bacterium, assembly GCA_943787985.1. Lineage (GTDB taxonomy): Bacteria > Pseudomonadota > Alphaproteobacteria > Rhodobacterales > Rhodobacteraceae > Ascidiaceihabitans. Next base: position 115,107 of record CALSOO010000001.1, read on the forward strand.
GACCGAGTCCTCAAAACTCATCGCGGGATCATAAGCACGCACAAGGATGGGTTTACCGTATTTGGTCTCACCGATTTGAAAGAACGGTGTGTCATTGGTGATTTCGATGAAATTCCCTTCGGGATAGATCATGAAAATCGTGGGCTGACCGCCTTTGATTTGTCCGCCGACGATGACGGAGGCACCGAACTGGTCGTCTGATGTTTGCCCGCCAGTGGCGCTCTCGGCTATCACTTCTTTCAAGGTGGCACCGACAAGGCGCGCAACTTGAAACATCGTCGGCTGCAATAAAATCCCGGGATCCCGGTCTTCAACCGCTTTTGAGCGTTCTTCGAGCAAGCTGACCATTGATTGGGTCGTCGCAAGGTTCCCTGCGGTCATGATCGTGATCATGCGCTCATCCGGAACGGTCCAGGTAAACATCTTTTTGCTCACTGCGAAATTATCCACACCTGCACTTGTGCGGGTGTCGGACATGAACACCAGTCCGTGGTTCAGCCGCATGCCGATGCAATAGGTCATTGTGGTCCGCCAGTTATACAATCAAATCTTTGCTTACTGCTGTACTTGCAAAGATACAATTAACCTCTCGTCTGCCGGCCCCATACGCATCCCCGCCACAGGCGCTGCATCGCGTGCATCACAACCGATCGCGATACGCACGTATTTCTCGTCGGGCGAGACACCGTTGGACACATCAAACCCAACCCATCCCAGCCCATCAACATGCGCCTCTGCCCATGCGTGTGTTGCGTCCTGATCGATGCGGTCATTCATCATGAGGTAGCCGCTGACATAGCGTGCGGGGACGCCGCGCAAACGCGCGCAGGCGATAAAAATCTGGGCGTGGTCCTGACAAACGCCGCGCGCCCCTGATAAGGCCTCCTCGGCTGTTGTTGCCGCATCCGTCGTCCCGATATGATAGGGAACGGCCGCCAGAATGGCTTGGGACAAGTTGTGCAACTCTGTCAGCTGATCACCGTCTTGGGCCATGGTCTGGGCCATTGCTTTCAATGCGGGACCTGCTTGGGTCAATGATGATGGTTCGCGGAAATGCCAAAGTGGGGCGCGGCCATAGACCATTCCCAAAACACCGCTGCCGACAAGGGTTTCAACCGACCCGCGCGCTGAGATGGACAGGGATTGTGCGCCAGGTGTCATACTCACCAGATCGACATGGTTGCCATAGTGGTCCCTGTAACTGGTTTCAAGCAAGCCACCTGAAATGTCGATGTCCCAGTCAGAAACGGATTGCATCACGGACCCTAGCGGCCGCAGGCGTATTTTTTGGAGCGCATAGTCCACGGGTTCGCTGTAATCGTAATGCGTTGTGTGCGTTATCTGGAGCTGCATTTAGCTGAGAAACCTGTAATCGAGTTCAATCTGTTGGCCAATTTGAGCGGTGTCCCGGATTATATTTGCCACAAATTCATGCAGCCCTTCCTCGAAAATCGATGTGATGTCCCGATCCTTGAGACGTTGTAGCAAGGCTTCAGCCATGTCGTGACTGATGGCGCGTTTGCCGCAGTCCTCGGATAGATATTCCAAATTGGCAAGAATCTGTGAGGCGCAGAACGAGAGCGACCTTGGCATGCGTCGATCGAGTATCAAAAAATCGGCGATGGCAGGTGCGGTAAAGTCGTCCTCGACGGCCCACCGGAACGAGCGATGCGCAGACACCGAACGCAGGATGGTTTCCCATTGCACATTGTCCAACCGGCTTCCGACAAAGGACGGGGAAGGCAGCAACGAGAAATACTTGACATCAATGATGCGCGCTGTGCTGTCCATGCGTTCGACAAATGTGCCAAGGCGACAGAAATCATAGATATCGTTGCGCAACATTGTCCCGTGCAACGCGCCGCGCACCAAAGCGGAGTGCTGGCGGATCGTGGCCAGAACGGCAGGCAATTCGGTCTCGGGGATCGGGTCCTTTAACACCTGAGTAAGTTGCATCCATGTCTCGTTCACGGCAACCCAGACTTCAGTCGTCAGGGCGGTGCGCACCAGTCTGGCGTTGTCGCGCGCAGATTTTATGACGGATAGAACTGAGCTGGGATTGCCGGGCTCGCGCAACAGGAAATCGACGACTTGGGCGCTGTTGTATCCTGTGTGCTGCGCGTCATAGGCTGATTGGGACGCCGAGGTCACAATGACCGACTTCCATTCTGCTTCCGCGTCCGTCGAGCGGGTCAATGCAATGCGAAACCCCGCTTCGATCAGGCGGGCAGAGTTCTCCGCCCGCTCTAGAAAACGGAACATCCAATAGAGGCCACCTGCGGTTTTTCCCAGCATCAGTCTTCCAATACCCAAGTGTCTTTTGTGCCGCCGCCTTGGCTGGAATTCACGACAAGGCTGCCTTCCTTCAATGCCACCCGCGTCAGACCGCCGGGGGTGATATTGACCCCTTTGGGCGAGACCAACGCAAAGGGGCGCAAATCGACGTGACGCGGCGCAAGGCCCTTTTTGGTGAAAATCGGAACGGTCGACAGCGCAAGAGTGGGTTGCGCGATGTAGTTGGCGGGGTTGGCTTTCAGCTTGAGCGCAAACTCTGCAAGCTCCCGTTTGTTGGCCGCAGGGCCCACCAGCATCCCGTAACCGCCAGAGCCATGCACCTCTTTGACCACCAGATCAGCCAGATTGTCCAAGACATATTTCAGCGTCTGGGGTTCCGAACAACGGTGGGTTTCGACATTTTTGAGGATCGCACGTTCACCAGTGTAAAACTCCACAATTTCAGGCATATAGCTGTAGATTGCTTTGTCATCAGCCACCCCTGTACCGGGTGCATTGGCGATCGTAATATTGCCCGCACGGTACACATCCATAATCCCCGGAACGCCCAACATCGAGTTTGGATTGAATGTCAGCGGATCAAGGTATTCGTCATCGACGCGCCGATACAGCACATCAATGACTTTGTACCCGCGCGTGGTGCGCATCGCGATATGGCCGTCCACAACACGCAGATCATGGCCCTCGACCAATTCAACGCCCATTTGGTCGGCGAGAAAACTGTGCTCGTAATAGGCAGAGTTGTGGATGCCTGGCGTTAAAACGGCGACACACGGGCGCCCTTCACATGACGCGGGTGCGCTGGCTTCCAAGGAGCGGCGCAGATTTTTGGGGTAGTCGCTGACAGGCTGAACTTTGATGTTGCTGAACAGTTCGGGAAACATCTGCAACATGGTTTCGCGATTTTCGAGCATGTAACTGACGCCCGACGGGGTGCGGGCATTGTCCTCAAGAACAAAGAAATCGGATTCAGCGGTGCGGACAATATCTGTGCCGACAATGTGGGTGTAAACATCGCCCGGAGGGCTGAAATCCATCATTTGGGGCAAGAGTGCGTCGTTCTGGGCAATCAACCCAGTTGGAATAATGCCCGCGCGCAGAATTTCCTGCCGGTTGTAGATGTCATGCAGAAACGCATTGATCGCATGGACACGCTGGTCGATGCCTTTCGACAGCTTGCTCCACTCACCGCTAGAGACGATGCGCGGCACCAGATCAAAAGGTATGAGTCGCTCTTCGGCGTCCGATTGCCCGTAAACGTTGAATGTGATGCCAGTGCGTCTGAAGAATGCTTCAGCTTCGGCAGATTTTTTGGTGAGGCGCTTGTTGTCTTGCCCAGCAAACCACGTGTCATAGGCGGCGTAAGGGGAGCGTACACCAGTGTCAGACTGCATTTCGCTGAAGTAGCTTTGAGGTGTGTTCATGGATTAACCCTACAGCGTTATGGTCACTTGGCAATCAAGTCGTTGTATTTGAGCGGTTTTTTAACTTAAAATCTACATAGGGCACCGTTTTTGATCGCAAAAAGGTTAATTTTTGACCAATATGCAAAAGCCGATGCTGACGTTAAGAGGCTGAAAGCTTGCCAAACGGGCCCACCCTTGCCTCTGGAGGCTCAAGCCTTTACGCCATCGACTGATATTTCTGCGAAAGGCCATGTCTTGAAACCCATTCGTCTGATGACAGGCTTTCTGACTGTCGGCTTTTGGACCTTGATGTCGCGTATTCTGGGCTTTGTGCGGGACACTTTGATCCTGTCGCTCATTGGTCCCGGCCCAGTGATGGACGCGTTTGTCGCGGCCTTCCGTTTGCCAAACATGTTCCGACGGTTCTTTGCCGAGGGCGCGTTCAACGCAGCCTTTGTGCCGATGTTTTCCAAGAAACTCGAAGCCGATGCTGACGCTGGCCCTTTTGCGCAGGACGCCTTTAACGGTTTGGCATTTGCGGTTCTGATCCTAACGGGAACCGCAATGGTTTTTATGCCCGCTCTGGTGTGGGTCACGGCTGGCGGGTTTGCAGAGGACGCGCGGTTCGACATGACAGTCGGCTTTGGCCGTATCGTGTTTCCCTATATTTTCTTCATGTCTCTCGGGGCGTTGTTTTCAGGCATTCTGAATGCCACGGGACGTTTTGCAGTGGCTGCTGCTGCGCCTGTATTGCTTAATATTTTCCTGATCATTGCGATGATCGGGGCGCAAGTCGTTGGGGGTGACGTCATCCATTGGCTGGTGTGGACTATCCCTGTCGCCGGTATGGCGCAGCTTGCATTGACTTGGGCGGCAGCGGCCAAAGTCGGGTTCGCCTTGCGCCCCGGGCGGCCACGCTGGACACCACAAATGAAGCAACTGGTCGTGGTCGCGATCCCTGCTGCACTGGCCTCTGGGGTCATGCAAATTAACCTTGTTGTGGGGCAATTGGCGGCCAGCCAGTTTGAAGGTGCGGTCAGTTGGTTGTTTGCAGCAGACCGCCTTTACCAGTTCCCGTTGGGGATTGTGGGCATCGCTGTTGGCATTGTGTTGTTGCCCGATCTGTCTCGCAGGTTGCAAGCCGGGGACGAGACAGGCGCGCGTCACGCATTTTCGCGTGCCAGCGAAATTTCTCTGGCGTTGACCATTCCCTCTGCGGTGGCGTTGATGGTCATTCCTTTGGCGCTGGTGTCTGTGCTGTTCGAGCGGGGTGCGACGGGGGCAGATGACGCGGCGGCGATCGCGTTTGCAGTATCGGTTTATGGTTTGGGCTTGCCCGCTTTTGTGGTCCAGAAATTCTTGCAACCCCTTTATTTTGCACGGGAAGACACGCGAAGCCCGTTCCGGTATGCGCTGGTTGCGATGGTGGTCAATGCGGGGCTCGCCTTGGGATTGGCACCTGTTATCGGGTGGATTGCGCCGGCGATTGCCACGACTGTTGCAGGGTGGGTGATGGCCGTTTTGCTCGCCATTGGCGCACGCAGCATGGGCGATGTGGCCCGCTTTGACGCGCAATTTCACCGCCGTATTTGGCGGATTGTTGCAGCGTCGGTTATCATGGGACTGTGTTTGTGGGTGGCCAATGTTTTGCTCACCCCCGCACTCGGCATGGGAGGGTATCGCTACATTGCTCTCTTCGTTTTGCTTGCGGTCGGGGCGATCAGTTATTTTGGCGCGGGCCAGATGTTGGGCGCATTCAAACTGTCAGAATTCAAGAGTGCCGTGCGTCGGGGTGGCAAAAAGTAACTATTTTGCTCAGTTGCGGCGCAGGGCTGCGCGGATTCGGGCCAGCCCACCAGGCACCACGATGGCCGAAATTCCAAAACCGCAGACAAAGCCCGCCAGTTCCGCAATCCAGTCATATCCGGTCGTGAAAAAGATCCCGAAGACCAGATTGATGCCCATCAAAAAGCCGATCAGTTGAAAGGCCTGAAGCTGCTGCGCACCGGTGCCTGCCAGTTTTTGCCACATCAAAAACGTGTACCCCCCGATCAGCCCATAAACGCAAGGAAAGGCGCCGATCAGCCATGTTTGATCCGTGATCAGCCCAAACATCACCGCGCCAAAAACGCCTGATAGCACAAAGATGAGCAGAACAGCGAATTGCCCCATGGCTTCGCCCACCAGTTTGCCCATCGCCAGCAGCATCACCCCGGAAAAGATCGCGGAGGTGAACGCGTTGTGCAGGAACGGATAGGTGAACACCCGCACCGCATACTCCAACGGCGCGACTCCGGTTTTGAACATCCAGTCAAAGGCCGTTCCCGAAAACCCGTAGTGGCTGATCGTTGTGATCCGCCACCCCACAGCCTGTGCACCGCCAAGCATGCGGTTCTCCCCGAGCAAAAAGATCAGCTCAGGCACAGCGATGCACAAAAACAGCAGCCACACGACGGGCGGCAGCGGATTTACGGGCGGAGCGTTGTGGTCTTGGTGCATCTCGTGTGCCCTTTGGTTGACGGCATTGGTCCCCATGGGTAAGCCAGCACATGTGTTTTGCCCAGAGCTTCAGGACTGAATTTTATGACCGAGACAGTTTTCACCCCGCGCGTGTTTTCCGGCATCCAGCCATCGGGCGGTTTGACGCTTGGTAACTATCTGGGGGCGATCAAGCGATTTGTGTCGATGCAAGAAGACGACTTCGAGACGATCTACTGCATGGTCGACCTGCATGCCATCACGGTTTGGCAGGACCCAAAAGATTTGCTGCACAACACCCGCGAGTTGGCAGCCGGCTTCATTGCCTCGGGCATCAGCCCTGAAAAGTCCATCCTGATCAATCAGTCCCAAGTGCCAGAGCACGCCCAACTGGGTTGGATCTTCAATTGCGTCGCCCGTATGGGCTGGATGCAGCGCATGACCCAATTCAAAGACAAAGCCGGCAAGAATGCCCAGAACGTATCTCTTGGCCTGTTTGGCTATCCCGCGTTGATGGCGGCTGACATTCTTGTTTATCACGCCACCCATGTTCCCGTGGGCGAGGACCAAAAACAGCACCTTGAGCTGACGCGAGACATCGCGGCCAAGTTCAATCACGATTACGGCGTTGACTTCTTTCCCCTGACGGAGCCTGTGATCGAGGGTGCCGCAACCCGCGTGATGTCCTTGCGCGATGGTTCCAAAAAGATGTCAAAGTCCGACCCCTCTGACGCGTCGCGCATCAACATGACCGATGATGCGGACGCCATCGCCAAGAAAATTCGCAAAGCCAAAACAGACCCAGACGCCCTGCCGTCAGAGGCCAAAGGGTTGGACGACCGCCCCGAGGCCCGCAATCTGGTCAACATTTTTGCGGCTTTGAATGATCAGACTGTTGATCAGGTTCTGGCAGATGTGGGTGGGCAGCAGTTTGGCACGTTCAAACCGATGCTGGCTGATTTGGCTGTGGCCAAGCTGTCGCCGATTTCAGGTGAAATGGCGCGTCTGATGAATGACCCCGCAGAGATTGATCGCATCCTCGCCAAAGGTGCATTGCAAGCACGTGAAATCACCGCGCCGATCCTGAAAAAGACGTATGAAATCGTCGGAATGGTCGGCCCAACCGTCTAAGCCACTTTCAAAAGCTGACAGGCTCGACATTCGCAGCCTGTCAGGTATGTTTTCCCTCTATGGGGGATATTCAATGCGTCCGGTTTTAATGGGTTTATGTGCGGGGCTTTGCCTCAGCGCTTGCAGTCCAGAAGATAAACCTGTGTTGCGGTTTGTGGCGCTGGGGGATGCCCCGTACGGGGAGCCCGCACAAGTGCATCCGCCTTATCGCGCGCTGTTGCAAAACATCAACGCTGCGACCCCTCCTGTTGTGGTGCATGTGGGTGACACGCACGGGGACCGCACCTGCAACACGCCATTGATGAAGGTTTTGCGCGGGTTCATGGACGAGATTTCCGCGCCTGTGCTGTACACGCCGGGTGACAATGAGTGGACCGATTGCGGGGGCAAAGATAGCGAGGTCGTCCTTGATGTGGATCCGCTTGAGCGGCTGTCCTACTTGCGCAAAACCTATTTCCAGACCAACACAACACTGGGGGCCAATCCGGTTCCTGTCCAAAATCAGGCGGCACGGGGCTATCCCGAAAATGCACGATTGCGGGTGGGCTCTGTTGGCTTCATCACGCTGCATGTCGTGGGCTCCAACAACAATTTTCGCCCCGACAACCTTGAGGCGGTCAAAGAGTTCATGGCCCGCAACGCAGCCAATGTCGCGTGGTTGTCCGACAGTATGGATCATTTCGCGGATGCGGACGCCATCGTCGTTGCCTTGCATGCGGACATGTTTACGCCCCTGTCCGGATTTCACAAAGGCTGGCATCGCATGTCGCCCTACCGCGACATCGGGATACTGTTGGGACAGAAAAGCAGCGCGATGGAAAAGCCGGTTTTGCTGCTGTACGGGGACAGTCATCAGCATAAAGTGTTTCAGCCGTTTCCCAAGTATCGCCCCTATTTGCACGCGATTGAAGTCTATGGGTTTCCGGATATCAAAGCGATCGAGATTGCGGTGGATCCCACCGCGCGCAAGCCTTTCACGGTCTCGCGTGTGATCAGTCCCTAGCAATCCTGACGGTCTGCACTAGCTTGTCCGTTCAACATGGTGACTGCGCTACAAAAGTGAACTCAAAGACGTGCCCAACTCCCTAAGTCCTGCCGAAATTGATGCTGTCATCACGTGGGTCGACGGAAATTCCGCGTCCCATCGCACCGCGCGTGCTTCATTTATGGAGCAGTCGCAGGGGCCTTTGAACGCCAATGCCACCAATCCGCATCGTTGGGCGGACAATGACGAAATCCTGTATTGTTTGCAGTCTATTGCCAATCACGCGCCATGGATGCGCAGGATCTGGATCGTGACGAACGGCGATGTGCCTGATTTGAGCGCTCTTGCGCGGGATGTCCGCTCTAAAATTCGATTTGTGCGACACGATGATATTTTTGACGGGTTCGAGGGGGCGTTGCCCACCTTTAATTCTTTGGCGATCGAAAGCGTGTTGTGGCGGATCGAGGGGCTGAGGGATCGGTTCTTGTATTTCAATGATGATGTGTTTCTGACCGCGCCGCTCCGCCAAAGCGATGTGTTTGAGGATGGCGCACCTGTGTTGCGCGGGAAATGGGTGGACTATAGCGCCACGGCACAGGACCTCGTTGCGCGCGACGATCCCGCCCTGTTCAACTATTTTATGCAGATCAACGCGGCAGCTTTGATGGGGTTCGAGAGTTCGCGCCTGTTTGCCACGGCCCATGTGGTGCATCCCATGCGGCGCAGCATCATGGCCGATGCGTTTGCCGACCTGCCACGGGAATTCGCTGCAAACATCATGCACCGTTTCCGTGATATCACCCAGTTTCTGCCCCAGGGGCTGCACAATCACCTGTGTATCGCGCAGGGCGTTGCAGTGCTTCACTCCGAAAAGGACTATGTGCATATCAAAAGCGGTCAGGGCGTGACGCGTGGGGCCGCCCAAACCCGTGCAGCCTTACACATGGCCACGCAACCGCACATCAAGTTCCTGTGCGTCAATGACCTGCCGCAGCTGGAAATTGTGATACCTGACGCGCGCACCACGATTGCTGCTGCGATTGGCGGGTTTGCGACGGCCCTTCAAGATCGAAAACAGCGCGATGCATAGACATTTGCGCGTCCCTACGCCACGTTGATCTCAAACAAGGAGCATCACATGGCGACGGGATTTTTCTGGGACGAGAAAACGTTTTGGCACGCAGGTGGCAATTATGCGATGACGCAGCCTGTCGGGGGGCTGGTGCAACCGATGACCGCCGGTGGGCTACCGGAAAGCCCCGAAACCAAGCGCCGGTTGAAGAACCTGATGGATGTGACAGGGCTGAGCGGCGACCTTGATATGCGCAGCGCCCCGATGGCGACATGGGAAGACTTGCTGCGGGTTCATCCTGAAAGCTATTTGCGCGCCTTCAAGGACTTGTCGGACGCAGGCGGCGGAGAGCTTGGGCAACGCACCCCTTTTGCCAGTGGTGGCTTCGAGATCGCCGCCTTGTCCGCAGGCCTGTCCATCGCAGCCGTTGATGCCGTTTTGCGCGGCGAGTTGGACAATGCCTACGCCCTCTCGCGCCCTCCCGGGCACCACTGCTTGCCGGATTTTCCAAACGGTTTTTGCCTGCTCAACAACATCGCCATTGCGATTGAAGCGGCGCAGTCCAAAGGGATGGCCAAACGGGTGGCGGTGCTGGATTGGGACATACATCACGGCAATGGCACCGAAGAGATTTTCTATGACCGCGCGGACGTTCTTGCGATCAGTATGCATCAGGAAAACAACTACCCCCTGAACAGTGGCGGGGTTGAGCGGCGTGGGGCAGGCGACGGGCAGGGGGCCACGCTCAACGTGCCTTTGCCCGCAGGTACGGGACACACTTCGTTTCTGGAGGCGATGGACCGCATCGCTTTGCCCGCAATCGAAGCGTTCTCTCCGGACATCATCATCGTGGCCTGCGGGTATGACGCCGCAGTTCTGGACCCTTTGTCACAAACATTGGCCACAGCCGAAACATTCCGCCACATGACGCAGCGTGCCAAAGAACTGGCCGCACGGGTGTGTGACGGAAAACTGGTTTTGGTGCATGAGGGGGGGTATTCCGAGGTCTATGTTCCCTTTTGCGGCCATGCAACGCTTGAGGCGCTTTCAGGCAGCCAAATCACGGCCCCCGACCCCTACGAAGCCTCGTTTCGGATACGACAGCCCAATGCCCGCTTCGAGGCCTTTGTCTCGGGCGAAATCGACGCAATTGCCGCTGAATTGGGTCTGTGAGCGCGGACCTCTTGAAAGCGGGCGGCGCAGACCAAACATCACCCCTACACCATTCAGAGAATTCATATGCCAACACCAAATCCTGACGCCCTGAGTTTCATGCTGTCGCGGCGTTCGCGCCCTGCCAAAACCCTGACAGGGCCTGCCCCTGATCGCGCGGCTTTGATGCAGCTTTTGACCGCGGCTGCGCGCACGCCAGATCACGGCAAACTTGAGCCGTGGCGCTTCATTGTTATCGAACAGGATGCAATGGGACGGATGGCAGAGGTGGTGCAGTCGCGCGGCGAAGCATTGCAGATGGGCCCCGAGCAGATCCAGAAAGGGCGCGCCCAGTTCGATCAGGGACACCTGGCTGTCGCAGTCATCGAGGTGCAAAAGCTGTCACCCAAAGTCCCGGCGTTGGAACAAACCTACTCCGCAGGCGCCGTTTGCCTTGCCTTGCTGAACGCGGCACTTGCTGCGGGATGGGGCGCGAACTGGCTCAGCGGATGGCCCAGTCATGACCGTGGCTTTATGGAGCGGGCGCTTGGGCTTGAGGCGCATGAATGTGTCGCGGGGTTTATCCATATTGCGACTGAAACGATGGCGGCACCAGAACGCCCGCGCCCCGATCTGACCCAAATCACAACATGGGCTAAGGCATGATTTTTTCTTCCTTTTTCGCAGCGGTAGGGCAAGTCGATGACCCGCGTTTCCGCCGCGTTCTGTTTTTGGGAGTCGCGCTGACGATTGCGCTGCTGGTGGCGGTGACTGCCGGGTTCGTGTGGTGGATCAACTGGGCCGCAGGGGATCAGGTGTTCTTGCCCATTATCGGAGAAGTCCGCTGGCTGAATGACCTGCTCAGCTGGGGGTCGGTCTTTTTGATGTTCTTCTTGTCGATTGTTCTGATGGTGCCCGTGGCCTCGGCGATCACGTCGATGTTCCTTGAGGACGTGGCGCAAGCGGTGGAGGACCGGCACTACCCTGACTTGCCCGCCGCCATGCGGGTGCCGTTCTGGGAAGCGCTCAGGGATACGGTGAATTTCCTTGGTATTCTGATCGGGGCCAACTTGCTGGCGCTGATTGTCTATGCGCTTGTGTTCTGGATACCGTTCGGGCCGTTTCTGGTGTTTTGGGCGCTCAACGGGTTCTTGTTGGGGCGGGAATATTTCACGCTCGCAGCGATGCGGCGTGTGGGGCGGGCGCGGGCCAAACTACTGCGTGTGCAGCACCGCTCCAAAATCTGGATGGCGGGGATATTGATGGCGATGCCGTTGTCCATTCCGCTTGTGAACCTTGTGATCCCGATTCTAGGAGCCGCAACGTTCACGCATCTGTATCACCGGCTGACTATCCGCGGTTGAAGTAGTCAATGTCGCTGATGCTGATGATTTCAGACAGAATGATGGCGCAAATGATGATCCATAGAACAAGGGAAATGGCGGTCGTGATGATCGCCTTTTTCTTGAGATTGTGGACTTCGGGCGCGCCGGCATGGGTGCCGGGCACGACTTTGCCCAAATCGCCCTGCGTCTGAACGCGGAAGGGCAATACAATCAAAAATGTCATCCACCAGATGACGGCCAACAAGACCAACGCAGATGTAATGCCCATGGTTACACTTGCTCCAGTTCGACGAGGCACCCGTTGAAGTCCTTGGGGTGGAGAAACAAAACAGGTTTCCCGTGGGCGCCGATTTTTGGCTCGCCCGTGCCCAAAACACGCGCACCTGTCTCTTTCAGATGATCACGTGCGGCGATGATGTCGTCGACCTCGTAACAAACGTGATGCATGCCGCCCGACGGGTTTTTTTCCAGAAATGCGGTGATAGGACTGTTGTCGCCCAACGGATACAGCAGCTCGATCTTTGTGTTGGGCAGCTCGATGAAGATGACGGTGACGCCGTGGTCGGGTTCGTCTTGAGGCGCGCCAACAGTGGCACCCAGCGCGTTACGATATTGGTCTGCAGCCGCCTCAAGGTCAGGGACAGCAATAGCAACGTGATTCAGGCGGCCAATCATGGGGTTTCTCCAAGGTCAAATGCGTTGGGTTTATATGGCGTGACAAAAACACAAGGGCAAGGGACGCAGCGCCGCAGGGGGATCACATCATGTCCGCGTTAACGTGCTGTTAGCCAAGGTTGCGTACCGTCTGAGTCTAAGTTGAACCCAGGAGGCACCGCAACATGGACACCAACGATCCTTTCGCACCGCACTATCCGACACCGACGGCCAATCGCCCACTCCTTGGGTTGACGGTCCTTGTTATTGAAGACAGCCGTTTCGCTTGCGAAGCGATGCGCCTGCTGTGTTTGCGCAGCGGGGCACGTATCCGGCGTGCCGACAGCTTGCGAGCCGCGCGACGGCACCTGCAAGTCTATCGCCCGACCATCGCAATCATCGATCTGGGCTTGCCGGATGGCAGTGGTCTTGATCTGATTCGTGACCTTGCAACGGCCAATCCGCGCCCTGAAGTTGTGCTTGGCACGTCAGGTGATGATTTCGCGCATGACGCATCGATGGAGGCGGGGGCAAACGGGTTCCTTGCCAAACCGATCACATCGCTTGCGAACTTTCAGGAAACTGTTCTGGCTTGCCTGCCAGCAGAGCGACAACCAACTGGCCCACGCGTGGTCTCGGACGAACTGATCAAGCCCGATCCGATCGCGTTTCAGGATGACATGGCGCATGTGGCGGATGTGCTCGAAGAACGGGATGATGAGCGCACGCTTGATTATGTCGCCCAGTTTTTAGGGGGCGTCGCACGCAGTGCGCAGGACAAGCGACTGGAACAGGCTGCAAAAGCTCTGGCGAAAATGCGCTCGGAGGGGCGGCCGACGTCTTCGGAAACCGCCGTTTTGGCGAGCCTTGTGCACGAACGGCTCAGTGATCGTCTCGCAATCTGATTTATGAAGTGACCATTGGATCGCTGGCAAAGCGGACCAATCTGGTTAGATCACTCAAGCGTTCTGCCTGTTGACCCTGTGCATCAAAATTGCTCGGCGCAAGCCACGCGGCAAAGGCTTCTTTGAACGCAGGCCATTCATCGTCGATCACGGCAAACCAGGCTGTGTCGCGATTGCGCCCTTTGACAATGGCCGCCTGACGAAACACGCCCTCAAAGCTGAAGCCAAGGCGCTGGGCTGCGCGGCGTGAGCCGATGTTCATCGCGTTGCACTTCCATTCCACGCGGCGGTAACCTGCGCGAAAGGCCCATTCCATCATCAAAAACAGCGCTTCCGTTGCAGCAGGCGTGCGTTGCAAGGCTGGACTGAAATTGATGTGGCCAATTTCGATTGATCCCGCCTCTGGGTTGACACGTAAAAAACTGGCGACACCTTCAAATGCACGGGTTGCATGGTTTTGGATGGCAAAGAAATGCGTATCCTCAAGGGCGGCATGTTCGCGAGCCCAGCGGTGGTACTGCGATGCGGAGGAAAACGGACCGTAGGACAAAAAATCCCACACAACGTCATGTCCTGCAAAGGCCCGAAACAGCAAGGCTGCGTGTTTTTCCGCGTTCAGGGGTTCCAAAGACGCATATGTCCCGACCATTGGTTCAAGGTCAGGGGACGCTGGTGGGGACCAGTTTGCGACGACGGCATCGAGTTGGCGATCATGGCTCATACATGGACTCTAGGCGGTGATTCGCCCAAAGCCAAGTGTCTTCATAGACTTACAATAGCAGCCGCGGGTCCGCGCCCAAATCAAGTCCGGGAAAAATGTCCCGTTCCAACAGCGTTTTGTCCAACCCGATGAGGCCGCGCATGATCCACGCCGCATGGGCGCGCACGTCGCGGGTCGGCATCAGATCGCGGTCCTCGTACAAGGCGCCGCTCTCCAACCCGGGCCAATCACCAATCACGCGCCCGCCGCGCACAGCACCTCCGGCTGTGATCATCAAACCACCCGTGCCGTGATCCGTTCCGCCTGTTCCGTTCTCGCGCGCGGTGCGGCCGAACTCTGTCATGACAACAACAGCGGTTTTCTTCCAAATCGGCCCCGTGAGCGTGTCTTTGAGGGTCACAAGGGTTTCAGACAGACGCTCAAGCGCGCGGGTCAAATTGCGCTCTTGGGCTTGATGGGTGTCCCAGCCGTTCAAGGAAAATGCCGCCACACGCGCGTCTTTGCGCAACCGTTTCGCGGCAAAGCGCGCGATTTTGCGATGGGTGGCCCCTTTGCCTGCTTTTTGCATCTGGGCCATCATCATCTCGCCGCCGTCATCGGCCATCACCATGCCGCCAGATCCGCCGTCCGAGAGCAATTGCGCCTCTGCCAGCGCGGCATGCATTTCAGGGTCGTCTTGCATCAAAAGGTCCATCAAACGCTCTGCTTGCGGGCTGAGCGACAGGTCGGCTTCCGGGGACCAGTTGGCCACGGGGGCCGTCCCTTTGAGCAACTGCATGTCACCGCGACCAATGGCATACGCCGTGTCAGCCTGTACGCCCGGAACCGATTGCAGCATGCGGTTGAGCCACCCGTCGCGCACGCCATCCCCAAGCCGGTCGGTGCCCGCTTCGAGCAAATCCTGCCCGTCGAAATGGCTGCGTTTGTCGCGGTAAGGCGTTGAAACCGCGTGTACAAATCCCAACTCTCCTGCTGTCCACATGGGCATCAAGCTGGCCATGCCGGGGTGCAGTGCGAAATATCCGTCCAGATCAAGCGCGCCTGATCGGGGACCACCTGCCAAGGTTTTGCCACGCAACGCTGCGTAGGCCGGATCGCCGTAAGGCTGCACGGCGTCCAAACCATCGAGGCCGCCGCGCAGGATGATCACGACCAGTCTCGTGTCCCAGGGCGCCGCCGCAAAACTGATCGGCGTCATCAGCGGACTGGCCGCCAACGAGCATCCGATCAGCCCTGAGCGTGTGAGAAATTTGCGACGCGAGAGAGGCTCTGACATCCGGGTTCCTTTCATCGCCGCTGAAACGCGGGGGAGGCAAGCACAAGGCCTATGGCTTCGGTACGGCTTTCCGCGGCCGAGGCGGCAAAATGCACAGGTTGCGGAGCAAGACTGCCCAGAGCATCCGTGACGAAATCCCGTGGATCAGGGAGTTGCGGTTGCAGGATTTGCGGCGCCGCCATCGCCCACCGCACACGGCCGGACAGCCCTTGGGGGGTGATCCACTCGCTATCTTCTTCGGGCCAGCCATCCGGTCCCAAAGCCTGCTGCCAATTTTGGCCCATCATCGCCATCGGGGTCAAAATCGCGTTTTTCATATCGTTTTCATCCATGGTTTGAACTGTTTGCGCGGGAATGGCCAAGGCGCGGCAGGCCGAACTGATGAAATCGATGGGCAGTTTGACGTTCATCACGTCGCGCTGCCACGCCGCGGGGTGCTCCAGCATTGCGGCGTAGACCGCCAACAGCGTGCCGTCGGTTTTCACATAGGCTTGTGTCATGTGATCGATCAGCGCGGGATCGGGGGTGTCGGCCACAAAATGCACCGCCAGTTTCCACGCAATGTGGCGGGCTGTGGCGGGGTGCAGGGCCAGATCCTCCAGCACATTCAAAACGGGCGCGCGGTTCATCGTATCTGCGTAGGTCTTGCCCAGAACTGTTTCGGCGCCCGGCTCCACCATATCCTTGCGGAACTTGAACCCGTTGTTGATGTGAAAGGTCATGCCGGTAAACAGCTCGGCCAGTTGGGTCACATCGGTCTGGGTATACGGACCATCAACGCCCAAGGTGTGCAGTTCCAACACTTCGCGCGCGAGGTTTTCGTTCATGCCCGCCTTGCCCGCTTTCTTGATCGCAAAAGCGCTGTTCGGCCCGACAGAGCGGAATTGATCCAGATACATCAGCATGATGGGATGCATCACGGCCGCCTTGAGCATATCCGCGAAACGCCCTGACAGGTTCGGGCGCACTGCGTCCTCGATAAAGGGGCTTGTGGCCCGCCGCACCAGCCCTTGCTTGCCACGGGCGGTGAAATGGTCGCCCCAGAAAAACGCCAGCCGTTCAAAGAAGCCGTGGGGCGTATAGCTGCGGCGCAACAAGGTTTGGCCCAACCATTTGCCTTTGTCGGTGCGCGCGACCCTGTTGAGAACATTGCGTTGTTTGCGCGCGGCATTGCCAATGTCAGAGCCACGATTGTCGCGCAGGATGCGGCGCTGAACGGCGACGGCCTTCATCCGGTCTCGAAACTGGTCAAACCCTTCGATCGGAAATTGCGCGGCCATATCATCCGGCGCGCTCAGTCCATCCAGTATCCCGTCAATAGAACTGGACCGCCCGACAACGGGGGACAGTCCACATCCAAATCGAATATCCGCAAATTCCGGATCAAACCCTGCCACGCGTGTCCTCCTTAACGGATCGCCTTTGCCTTCATATAGCAAAAGGCGGCGCAGATTTCACCCACGCCGCCTTTTGGATCTTAACGATAAGCGTCTGTTCGCCTATGACCCATCATTCCTGCGGGATCACACGCAGGCCAAGCTCCATCAACTGGTCCGGCATCGGATCTGACGGGGCCGACATCATCAGGTCTTCGGCGCGTTGGTTCATCGGGAACAGGATCACGTCGCGCAAGTTGTCCGCATCGGCCAACAGCATCACAATCCGGTCCACGCCAGCCGCGCAGCCGCCGTGGGGCGGGGCGCCGTACTGGAACGCGTTGACCATGCCGCCAAAGCGCTTTTCGACCTCATCCTTGCCGTAGCCTGCAATCTCGAAGGCTTTGAACATGATCTCGGGCTTGTGGTTCCGGATCGCGCCAGACACCAATTCGTATCCGTTGCACGCAAGGTCATACTGGTATCCCAAGACTTCGAGAGGATCGCCATTCAGCGCGTCCATGCCACCCTGAGGCATAGAGAACGGGTTATGCTCAAAGTCGATCTTGCCGGTTTCTTCGTCCTTTTCGTAGATCGGGAAATCCACAATCCACGCAAAGGCAAAGCGGTTCATATCCGTCAACTTGAGTTCTTCACCGATGACGTTGCGCGCACGCCCAGCCACGCCTTCAAACGCTTTGGGCTTGCCGCCCAGGAAAAACGCCGCATCGCCAAGGCCAAGGCCCAATTGCTGGCGGATCGCTTCGGTGCGTTCGGGGCCGATGTTCTTGGCCAAGGGGCCTGCCGCTTCCATGCCGCCCGTCACTTCGCCGGATTTCAGCTTGGCTTGGGCGTCTTTAACAGTGATGCCCATTTCCTGCGCCACAGCGTCTGCCGTTTTCTCGCGCCAGAAGATGTAACCCATGCCGGGCAGCCCTTCTTTTTGGGCAAAGGCGTTCATGCGGTCACAGAATTTGCGCGAGCCACCTTTCGGGGCCGGAATGGCGCGGACTTGTGTGCCCTCTTGTTCCAGAAGCTTGGCAAAAATCGCGAAACCGGAGCCAGCGAAATGCTCGGACACGACCTGCATTTTGATCGGGTTGCGCAAGTCGGGCTTGTCAGAGCCGTACCACAGGGCCGCATCCTTGTAGGAAATCTGCTCCCACACCTGATCGACTTTGCGCCCGCCACCGAACTCTTCGAAAATGCCGGTCAGCACTGGCTGGATCGTGTCAAACACGTCCTGTTGCTCCACAAAGCTCATCTCGAGGTCGAGCTGGTAGAAATCCGTAGGGGAGCGGTCGGCGCGCGGGTCTTCGTCGCGGAAACAGGGGGCGATCTGGAAATATTTGTCAAATCCGGACACCATCAACAGCTGTTTGAACTGCTGGGGGGCTTGGGGCAGGGCGTAAAACTTGCCGGGGTGCAAACGCGATGGCACCAGAAAGTCACGCGCGCCTTCGGGCGACGATGCGGTGATGATCGGTGTCTGAAACTCGCGGAAATTCTGTTCCCACATCCGTTTGCGCATCGAAGACACAACGTCAGAGCGCAGCATCATGTTGGCTTGCATCTTTTCACGGCGCAGATCGAGGTAGCGATACTTCAGGCGCGTTTCCTCAGGGTATTCCTGATCGCCAAACACCATCAACGGCAGCTCTGCAGAGGCACCGAGCACCTCAAGGCCGCGCACGAACACTTCGATTTCGCCTGTCGGAATCTTGCTGTTCACCAACTCGGGATCGCGTGCTTTGACCGTGCCATCAATGCGAATGCACCATTCCGAGCGCACTTTTTCCATGTCCTTGAACACAGGGCTGTCGGGGTCGCACAACACTTGCGTCATCCCGTAATGGTCGCGCAAATCGATGAACAAAATGCCGCCGTGGTCGCGCACGCGGTGTACCCAGCCTGAAAGGCGTACGGTATCGCCAACATTGGCGGAGGTCAGATCTGCGCAGGAATGGCTTCGGTAGGCATGCATGGTCGGGCCCCTTTCATGGGTCGAAAACTTGGGCGCAGATACACCGTTCACACAGGGCAAAGTCAAGGTGTTGGGGGGCTTTGATGCGCAATTAGCAAGGCTATTTGACCTTAGGTCGTGGTTCACATTCAATTTGCATTGGCTAGCATGGCTGAAACGAAAAGGGGACAGCATGTCGATCATCGGGGATATTGCCGGAAAAACGGCCTTTGTAACGGGCGGGGCATCGGGCATCGGGCTGGAAATCGGACGAATGCTGATGGAGCAGGGGGCAAACGTGATGCTCGCGGATATGGTTCCAGAGCGTCTCAAAGCGGTCAAGGCGGACCTTGGCAATGTCGAAACAGTCTTGTGCGATGTGGCCGATGCCTGTTCGCTCAAAGCGGCGGCCAAAACCACGATCGAGACTTTTGGAAAAGTGCACATCGTGGTGAACAACGCAGGCGTTTCCCTTGGGCACACCCCCGGTGACACGCCGTTGGAGGACTGGCAGTGGCTGGTTGATATCAACCTTATGGGGGTCATCAACGGGATCGAGATTTTCACGCCTTTGATCAAATCCCACGGCGAAGGGGGGTATTTTGTGAACACTGCTTCCATGTCAGGGCATCTGGCGACACCGCAATTGGGGGCCTACACCGCGACCAAATTCGCTGTGGTCGGGCTGTCGGAAAGCCTGCGCATGGACCTTGAGCCGCAAGGCATCGGGGTGTCCGTGTTGTGTCCGGGCTGGGTGAAAACCGACATCAACAAAGCCCATGAGGGGCGCCCCTCCGGCGTTGAGGACGACGAGCAACCCTCGGAGGCGATGCAAATGGTGACCGAAGCGGTCGACAACGGCCTGTCTCCAAGGTTCGTTGCAGAGTGGACGGTCGAATGTATGAAAGCAGGCCGATTTTACATCTTTACGCACCCGTCGATGCGCCGCTGGGTGCAGAAACGGGCAGCGATGGTGGATGCTGATTACGCCGCCATCGAAAACGACCCACGGTTCCAGGGCAGGTAAAGCGCAGGCTTTGATCGGGCCCACAGTAGAGCGCCCTCACGTAGTCGTTCTATGTAAGTTTGGATTGTGTTGGATCTTTGGAAAGAAGTTGAAATCCATAACCTCAAGGGAGGTTTGGTGAAACAGTGAAGGCGAGCTAGATACCCTGATTAAATTTATATATTACAGATACTTATATCGTAATGATCACAGCAGAGATTTTAAGTTTTGTATCCCATAGCAAGGTCGGGTTGTCGCATTAATACCTGTTGAAACTGCGTTGGTATCAGGGTGCCGAATATGGGTTGATGCTGCTAATACCGCGCGTAGCAAAGCCTTTTTCAAACTTTTGGGGTGTTATAAGACGGTCGTCCAAAAGACCGCCGATAGGCCCTTTGGTTAAAATGCGGGGGAAGCAAGGATTGCCTGCTCGCTCCTGCGAAATGGTCGAAACTAGTGGGCTAAATGAGGGCCTTACTCTCACAGTTACTCTCCCGTTCATTTCAAGAAAATGGACTAAGTTCATCTTTGCCGCGTCAGAGATTTTCGTGGAAACCTCCCTGTAAATCTTGAAGACCGACATTGACGTGGACGATGCGTTGGAACCAATTTTTGTCGGTTTAAGTTTGACAGTCAGGAATATCTTTTTATTGTTATGAAACACTAGTGACGCCAGATTCTCATGAACGAGGCGATGTTCGACGATTTTTTCTGACTGGGAGTCTTTGGATCATGGGACGTAGAGAAGCTGATTTTCAATATTCAGAACAGATTGGAAGTGTGTCCAAAGGTTCGTCAAATGTACGAGAATTCGAGATTTATGTTTCGCACGGCTTTTGTGATTTCGAGTACGCACAGATTTGTCATACGCTGAAACTTGCCAACACATTGCTTGCTAAACCTCTATTTGTTTGGCGCAATGTATCACACTCGCCAGGCTTCGTACGAAGCGGGAACGATATCATCGTTGAAGCTGCGCATCCGTGTGATGATGCAGGAGAGCGCTCGACGACTATTGTTCTTGGAGGAACAGGGCAGTCTTCCGGAAACTGGATGCGTCAGGTTCGGGTGAAGCAGCGCAAAATGTTACCCGTGGTCTTATTGTCTGATGCAGCAACCACCTACATTAGACAAACGGGGCCAGCAGGTCGGGTGACTACCCATTGGCGTGACGCTTTGCAGTTGGCCGAAACCGGGTACTATCCAAACCTGAGCAATCGATTTTCCGAAAAGAGTAATGGCGTAATCACCGCTGCGGGTGGTGCCGCTACGGTCGAATTAATGATCGGCTTGCTCGCCCCGTTTTTGACGTCTGCCCAAATTGCAGAGCTTGGAAATCGTCTGTTGCTCAACACGATCCGCAAAAGTGATGCTGAACAACCCAAGTGTATTGCTGACAACCCAAGCTTATTTGATGGACAGATTACGCATGCGATCCGCGTCATGGAGGGCAATATTGCCGAACCGTTGCAGATTACAGAGTTGGCGGATCAAATCGGAATATCGACCCGCCATCTAGAGCGGGCCTTTCGAGGCTCTCTGTCTGATACACCTGCACGGTTCTACAAACGGATGAGGGCTAAGCGAGCAAAAGCGATGATCGAAGGGACACTATTGTCATTGATTGATATCGCAGTTGCCACAGGATTTGGTTCAACCAATTCCTTGTCCAAGGCGGTGCGCGATGAATACGGAGTTTCGCCGACGAAGATGCGTGATCGTAAGAACATCAGCCTGCTGACGTTCGCCGATTAAAGCGCCAGACAGCCTATCCCGCAAAAGGCAATTGCCATGCCCAAGACCACGGCCAACACAGCCAGCCATTGATCCAATCGACCAACCTGCCCATTCAGCGCAGCCCAACCAACCGACAGAACCGGGTAGGCGCCGACAATCGGGGGCACCAGTCGCTCGGGACCGGTCCTAAAGCTCTGGTGCAGACCTAAACTATCCACCACATAAAACGCACCACTGATCAGGCAGTACGGATAGGCACGTGCGTTCATGTCCTGCCAGCCGCCGTTGTAGATTCTGACGGGTACCAAAATAGGGAGAACGGCTGCCAATACGGTTGTCAGAGCCGGGAGAATCCCGCCGTGTTGCGCGATCTAACGCACGCAAAAATCATACACGCCCGATGCCATTGAGGTGTAAGTCCCCAGGGTCAGAGACAGAAATTCAGGGGTTCTTGCGACTTTGAGGGATAATAATGCATCTCGTGTCCTTAAACTTCTTGCGGGGTAGCTTTTCCTAGATATATTCTCAAGATTAAAGTTTTATTCCGCTAGTGCAACTTTCTTGAATGTCGGACCCGACCATGCTTGATGAAATCTACGCCAAGGTCCAGCCCGGACCACCACGCCCCAGCAAAGTAATTTTGCCCAGTCAGTTCACGCTGCCTCCGGGGATGGAACGCTATAGCGTCGAAGGGGCAGGGGCGATCCTTGTGCCTGTTGAGGCCGGGGACCAGATCACCATCATCAATGACGAAGGCGGACAACGATGCGAGGTGATTGCAGCCGGTAAGGCGGGTAAGATAGACGCAGGCATTCTGGACTCGACGTCTAATGGTCAGGCGGACGGGCTGCGGATGCTTTTGACCAGCGATTATGAGTCCCTGCGCGGGTTGCGCATGGGCTTGGCTTCGCGGGGCATTGATTTGGCGGATGCACCGGCCGTGTGTCTGTTCGGGGCAGGCACTGCAGCCAAAGCCGAGGAAAAATTTAAGGTGACGCGCAAGGGCAATGTGATAATTGCAGCCCCCGGTGATCCAATGGATATCGAGCGCCAAGATACCTGCACCCCGCTGACCGTGATGCTGCAACGCGCCGTGATCAAAACCCATCAGAAGTTTGAGGTGCCTGATCCGCTGGCTGATCCTGTCGACGACATTCGCGTTCATACTCAAACCGCCGAGGCGTTCTTTGTGAAGGCAGGGGATTATATCCAGATCATTGATGTGGATGGTCGACAATGCACAGATTTCGAGTGTTTCAGCGCGCGTAAACTGGACAAGGGCATTGAACATGCGTTGGACGTCACGACCACGCGCACCTTGATGGGTCATGCCTACCCGATGCCGGGTCTGCACGCGAAATACTATGACCAAGAGATGTTGCCGCTGGTCGAGGTTGTTCAGGATACTTGCGGACGCCACGATGCCTTTGCGATGGCCTGCACCGAAAAATATTACAACGACATCGGCTATCCGGGCCATGTGAACTGCTCGACCAACTTTAACACAGCACTTGACCAATTCGGGGTAGCGCCGCGCCGTGGGTGGATGGCGATTAACTTTTTCTTCAACACCTACTTCGATGAACATGGAGTCCTATACACGGACGAGCCATGGTCGCGCCCGGGTGACTATGTTTTGCTGCGCGCTCTGACCGATATCGTTTGCGTGTCCTCTGCCTGCCCTGATGACACGACGTCAGCCAACGGCTGGAACCCCACTGACATTCATGTGCGCACCTATTCTGGTGTCGAGACCTTCCAACGCGCGGTTGCCTATCGCCCCACACCAGAATCCGAGCCCAAAATGACAAAACAGACCGGTTTTCATGACAAGTTTGCTGCGCTGACCCGCAACTTTATCGAATATAACGGCTATTGGCTGGCGAACTGTTTTGCCGAGACAGGGCCGATTGAAGAATACCATGCCTGTCGCCAGAAGGCTGTCATCCTTGATCTTTCCCCGTTGCGAAAGTTCGAAATTACGGGGCCGGATGCGGAGGCGCTCTGCCAATATGTTTTTACCCGCAATATGAAGACGTTGGCCATTGGCGGCGTGGTCTATACGGCCATGTGTTACGAACATGGTGGTATGATTGATGATGGCACCGTCTTTCGTCTGGGCAAGGACAACTTCCGCTGGATCGGCGGCAACGACTACGGCGGTGAATGGATCCGTGAACAGGCCGAGAAACTGGGTTTGAAAGTTCTTGTACGCTCGTCCACCGACCAGTTGCACAACGTTGCTGTGCAAGGACCCGAGAGCCGGGATTTACTGCGTAAAATTACGTGGACTGCGCCCCATAACCCTGAATTTGATCAACTGGGGTGGTTCCGGTTTACGCCCGCGCGTCTGAATGACGAGGGCGGCACACCGTTTGTGTTATCGCGGACGGGTTATACGGGTGAGTTGGGTTATGAAGTCATGTGCCATCCCAAAGACGCGCCGGAGATTTTCGATGCGATTTGGGAGGCAGGGCAAGAGCATGGCCTCAAGCCGATGGGCCTTGAGGCGCTGGATATGGTGCGGATCGAGGCCGGTCTGATCTTTGCGGGCTATGACTTTACCGACCAAACAGACCCGTATGAAGCGGGCATCGGGTTCACTGTCCCGCTCAAGTCCAAGCCGGATGATTTTATCGGTCGCGATGCGTTGATCCGGCGCAAAGAGCACCCGATGCGCAAGCTTGTTGGCCTTGATATCGACAGCGCCATTGATGTGGGTCACGGCGATTGCATTCATGTGGGACGCGCGCAGATAGGCGAGGTCACCTCGGCCATGCGCTCGCCCTTGTTGGGCAAGAACATCGCGATGGCGCGCGTGGATGTGGCCCATAGCGCCGTGGGAACCGAACTGGAGATTGGCAAGCTGGATGGGCACCAAAAACGCCTGCCCGCAGTTGTCCGCCCCGATTTGGCTGGATTCGATCCTACGAAGTCGCGGCCACGCTCATGATAGCGCGCATCTGCCTTGCGGTGTTGTTGACGGTAGCGACGCCTTTGGCTGCGCAATCGGTCAGACTGCAAGCACATGAGATTTCGGCATTGTTGACCAATAACACAGCTGTGGGCGTTTGGGAGGGTGTGGCTTATCGCCAGTTCTTTGGCGCGGACGGTCGCACGATCTATGCTCAGGCCGAGGCGAAATCTACTGCTGGAAAATGGCGCATCGACGAGACCCGCAACGAATACCAGAGCATCTGGCCCCGTGATCCTGATTGGCAGGGCTGGTATGTAATGGAGTACGCAGGTGATTTCTATTGGGTGAGCAAGTCGACGCCACCTACACCGTTTAAGGTGGTTGAAGGTAACCAGCTGGTTGCAGAATGAAGCGGTTTGTCAGCGCAATCTTACTATCATGTGGAATGGCTGGAACTGCGCAAGCTGACGGGTATTGTGATCAAATTGATCGCGTCATGGCGCAGGAAGAAGTGAGTGCATTTTCGTTGCCCGCACCGTTTGAGAGCAAAGTGAAATGCCAACTGTCCATGACACTCAAAGGCGGCATTGCGCATCATTGCGGCTGGCCATTTGCGTTTCGCACAAGCGAGGCCCGTGCCGCGTTTGAAGCGATGCTAGACTCGGTCAAAGAATGCATGGGCGAAGGGGCTGAGGTCACCACAGATTTGGGTGCGAACCACCCCGACACATATGACCTCAAGACGTTTCATACTGAATCCGGAACGGTGAGAGTTTCGCTGAAGGACAAAGGGGCATTACAGCAGACCTATGTTTTCTTGCGGATAGAGAAGGCGCCAGCGCAATAGTACCACGCTGGCCCCGGATTTAGTTTTTCAGGTAGACTTCAAGACTGTCATCCAAGGCATCTTTCCATTCGGTATGGTGCTTTGGGGCCATCGTTCCTGTGATTACAGAGGCATATGCATTGTCGCGGAAGGTCATGATATTTTTGACTTTATGGCCTTTCCAGGCCTTGAAAGCCTGACAGGCACCTTCAACGTCAAAGCTTGGATAGTCGGTCTCTTCCATCAGCTCTTTGGTGTAATCGCCCTGATACCAGATACAGCCGTAGTCATCGGTCAGCGCGTCTTCGCGGGCAATGCGGTCGTCGATATCCGCCTGCATATCCGAATGTGAAGGCACGTCGATACGCCCCATAATCACGTCACGCGCCCACCATGCTTGAACATCAAACATGTTGAAGGTGAACCACTGGTCCTGCATTCCCAGATAGAAGATGTTGGGATTGTTGATCCATGCCACACCTTTGTAGAGGTCGCTGGACGCCAGCCGATTGGCAGTCTTCAGCCGCAGGGTGTCGGCCATAAACGGGAAGTGGTGCTTATAACCAGTGCAGAGGATGATCGCATCTACATCGCGGGTCGTGCCGTCCTTGAAGTGCGCAGTGTTGCCAACGACTTTTGTCAGCAAAGGGACCTCGGCCCAATTGTCGGGCCAGTCATATCCCATAGCGGCCGTGCGGTGGCTGACGGTTATGGATTTAGCACCGTATTTCCAACATTGACTGCCGATGTCCTCGGCGGAATAGGATGTTCCGATCAGCAACAAATCTTGGTCTTTGAATTCCATCGCATCGCGGAAATCATGGGCGTGCAGGACGCGGCCCTTGAAGCTGTCAAAGCCCTCGAATTCTGGGACATTTGGTGTGGAGAAGTGACCAGAGGCGCAGATGACGTGGTCGAAGGTTTCCTCATATTCGCGGTCTTCGGGAAGGTTGCGGACTTTGACAGTGAACTTGTCCCCATCTTCCTCAACGCTGCGCACAACCGTCTCAAAGCGGATCATGTCGCGCACGCCAGCCTTTTTGACGCGCCCTTCGATGTAATCAAACAGCACGGCGCGGGGCGGGTAGCTGGCAATCTGTTTGCCGAAATGTTCCTCGAATGAATAATCCGCAAATTCCAGACCCTCTTTTGGTCCATTCGACCAAAGGTAGCGATACATAGATCCGTGCACCGGCTCCCCATATTGATCTACACCGGTACGCCACGTGTAGTTCCAAAGCCCGCCCCAGTTCGATTGCTTTTCAAAGCAAACAACTTCGGGAATATCCGCGCCGTTTTCTTTGGCCGATTGAAACGCCCGCAGTTGGGCAAGACCGGAGGGGCCGGCACCAATTATGGCTACACGTTTGGTCATGAAGTATCTCCTTTAGGGCAGGATAGTGGACAGACGTATCTGCCCACCCTTGGTGTTAGATATCCAGCGTGTTGTCTTTTTCCCATTGGCTGAAATGGGATGTGAAGTCGTTCCATTCCTGCATCTTCATCTTGAGGTAGGCGTTCGAGAATTCCTCCCCCATTGCCGCCTTCAGGCCTTCGTCTGCATCATAAGCGCGCATGGCGTCCAGCATGTTGAGCGGCAGCTTCGGGGCGTCGGTGATCGTATGGCCCTCTGCGTACATATCAATGTCATGACGCTTGCCAGGGTCTGCCTTGGAACGGATGCCCGAAAGGCCCGCTGCGATGATCACCGCCTGTAGCAGATATGGGTTCACCGCACCGTCGGGCAAACGAAGCTCGAAACGACCGGGGCCGGGGACGCGTACCATATGGGTGCGGTTGTTGCCTGTCCATGTGACCGTATTTGGGGCCCACGTCGCACCTGATATGGTGCGTGGTGCGTTGATGCGTTTGTAGCTGTTCACCGTGGGGTTGGTGATTGCCGCAAGTGCCGAGGCGTGTTTCATAATGCCGCCAAGGAAGTGTTTGCCACGCTCCGAGAGGCCCATTTCGCCGGTTTGGCCCGTTCCTTCGCCTGCGAACACGTTGGTCTTGGATTCGTCTCCGGGGGCGTCCCAGACCGAGATGTGGGCGTGGCAGCCGTTGCCTGTCAGGCCCTCAATGGGCTTGGGCATAAAGGTCGCGCGGTAGCCATGTTTCTCGGCGACGCATTTGACCATGAACTTGAAAAAGCTATGCTTGTCAGCGGTTTTGAGAGCATCATCAAAGTCCCAGTTCATCTCCCACTGGCCGTTGGCGTCCTCGTGGTCGTTCTGGTAGGCGCCCCAACCCATCTCTAGCATATAATCGCTGATCTCACGGATCACATCCAGGCGACGCATGAAAGCTTGTTGGTCGTAGCACGGCTTGGCAGCGGTATCGAATGCGTCACTGATCTGGTCGCCAGCAGGGGTGAGCAGGAAGAACTCGGCCTCGATGCCCGTCTTGACGTGCATGCCTTCCTCGGCGGCTTCATCAATCAGTTTGCGCAGGACATTGCGTGGGGCTTGGGCGACGTCTTGGCCCTCCATCACGCAATTTCCGGGAACCCAAGCGATCTCTTTGTTCCAAGGGAGGATGATCACGGCCTCAGGGTCGGGCACGGCCAGCATGTCGGGGTGGGCTGGGGTGAGGTCGAGCCATGTGGCGAACCCAGCAAAGCCAGCGCCGTCTTCTTGCATGTCTGCGATGGCGCGTGCTGGCACCAGTTTGGCGCGCTGTCCACCAAAGAGGTCGGTGAAAGAGATCATGAAATACTTTACGCCGTTATCTTCGGCGAATTTTGCGAGGTCAGTTGCCATGTGAAGTGTCCCTGTCGTTTTGAAGAAAGGGCGCGTGCCATGTGCTGGCCGCGCCCTGATATTTAGATTTAATTAGAAGCCAGTGCCGGGCTTGCCGGGATACCAGTCGGTGCCAGCCAGTGGTACGCGCGCCATTGCAGCGGCTTCCATTGTGAGGGCAACAAGGTCCTCGGGCTCAAGATTGTGGAGGTGGTTTTTGCCACACGCCCGCGCAATGGTTTGCGCCTCAAGCGTCATTACCTTGAGGTAGTTTTTCAAACGACGGCCGCCCTCAATCGGGTCAAAGCGCTTCATCAGCTCTGGGTCTTGGGTGGTTATGCCTGCGGGATCGCGGCCTTCGTGCCAGTCATCATATGCACCGGCTGTTGTGCCCAGTTCGTTATACTCGGCCTCATACTTTGGATCGTTGTCCCCCAAAGCAATCAGAGCGGCGGTGCCGATCGCAACAGCGTCTGCACCAAGCGCCATGGCCTTAGCCACATCCGCGCCTGAACGGATACCACCAGACAAGATGAGCTGCACTTTGCGGTGCATGCCAAGGTCTTGCAGCGCTTGAACCGCAGGGCGCACGATTGCCAGCGTTGGTTGGCCAACGTGTTCGATGAACACATCCTGAGTTGCTGCAGTGCCGCCTTGCATGCCATCCAGAACGACCGCATCCGCGCCCGCTTTGATCGCAAGGGTCGTGTCAAAATAGGGACGTGCGCCTGCGACTTTCACATAAATCGGAACTTTCCAGCCAGTGATTTCGCGCAGCTCGAGGATTTTGATCTCAAGATCATCGGGGCCGGTCCAGTCAGGATGGCGACAGGCCGAGCGTTGGTCGATGCCTTTGGGCAGGTTGCGCATGTGCGCTACGCGGTCGCTGATCTTTTGACCCAGCAACATGCCGCCGCCGCCCGGCTTTGCGCCTTGACCCACGACGATCTCAATCGCGTCTGCTTTGCGCAGGTCATCAGGGTTCATGCCATAACGGGAGGGCAGGTATTGATAGACCAGCTTGTTGGAGTGCCCGCGTTCCTCGGGAGTCATGCCGCCGTCACCTGTGGTGGTGGACGTGCCAGCAGCGGATGCGCCGCGCCCCAAAGCCTCTTTAGCAGGACCAGACAACGCGCCAAAGGACATGCCAGCGATGGTGATCGGGATATCCAGCTCGATCGGGTTTTCGGCGTGCAAGCCACCAATGGTTACATTGGTTTCGCATTTCTCGCGGTAGCCTTCGAGCGGGTAGCGTGAGATCGAAGCCCCCATGAACAGCAGATCATCAAAGCTGGGGACTTTGCGTTTCGCGCCGCCCCCTCGGATGTCATAAATGCCTGTGGCTGCCGCACGGCGAATGTCGCTGTTGACGTCGGCAGTAAAGGTCGCCGATTGGCGTGGCGTGGTGGTCGGGATCTTTGCGTCAGTCATTTCAATATCCCTTAATACGCAGCAGCGTTATCGACGTCGAAGTTATAAAGGTTGCGGGCAGAACCGTAGCGCGTGAAGTCGGCGGGATCCGCATCAATTTCGGCCTCTTTCAGGAGGTTGGTGAGGATTTCAATGTGCTCGGGGCGCATTTCCTTCTTTTCGCAATCGGCACCAAGGCTTTTGACCGTCCCGCGCACGAAGAAACGTGCCTCATAGCAGCTGTCCCCCAGCGCGTCGCCCGCATCACCGCAAACCACAAGGTTGCCCGATTGGCCCATAAAGGCGCTCATGTGGCCGATGTTGCCCTGAACGACGATGTTCACGCCTTTCATTGAAATGCCGCATCGCGAAGAGGCATTGCCTTTGACCACGATCAAACCGCCGTGACCTGTGGCACCCAAGTATTGGCTGGCGTCGCCTTCGATCACAATCTTGCCGGACATAATGTTCTCACCGGTGCCCGGACCTGCCGAACCATCGATGTTTACTGTCGCTTGTTGGTTCATGCCGCCGCAATAGTAACCGGTTGAACCTTTGACGGTGACCTCAATCGGGGCGTCCAAGCCGCAAGCAATGGCGTGTGCGCCGCGTGCGTTGGTGATCTCCCAAACTGTTTGGTTGGTGTCGGCTGCTTGTGCGTGCAACATCTTGTTGGTCTCGCGCAGGCCTACTTCGGTAAGGTCGATTGTTTGCATTTATGCTGCTTTCTCTTGCGCCGTAGGGGCAGCGTTGTGGGACCAGAAATACACGGTGGCGGGCTCGGGTTCCCAAACACGGGCGTCCTCGATCCCGGGCAGGTTGACGAGCGCACGATACTCGGAGCCAAAGGCCACGTATTGATCGGTTTCAGCCATCACTGCAGGTTTGCAGGCGATCGGGTCACGGACAACGCCAAAGCCGTCTTTGGTGCCAACAACAAAGGTGAAAAACCCGTCCAGATCATCAAGGCTGGATTCCAGAGCCTCACCCAAAGTTGCGCCGTTTTGCATCTGCCATGTGAGGTAGGCGGCACCGACTTCGGTGTCATTCTCTGTTTCAATGTGGATGCCGTCACGGCGCAGTTTGCGGCGCAACGAGTTGTGGTTGGAGAGCGATCCGTTGTGCACAAGGCACTGGTCCGGGCCTGTGTTGAAGGGGTGCGCGCCCATGGTGGTTACCGCAGATTCGGTGGCCATGCGGGTATGCCCAATTCCATGGCTACCCGTCATGGAACTGACGGCGAATCGCTGTGCAACATCCCTGGGTAGACCCACTTCTTTGTAAATTTCCAGCGACTCACCATGGCTCATGACGCGCACGTCCGGTCTGACTTCGGTCAGAACGGCCCGAGCCGTGGCGATCTGATCAGCCTGCATTTCGAGCACCGCGTGGGTATCGTTGACCCGCATCGCCACCTTGCCTTTGACCCGTTTGCGAATGTCATTTTCAAGCTTGTCAAAGTCTTCGGCAGGGGTGTCGGACTGTACCGTTAATTTTGCATATCCCTCTGAGCTTCCACCATAAATTGCGATTCCCGCACTGTCGGGCCCGCGATCGGTCATGGTGATCAACATATCTGTCAGCATTGCGCCAAGTTGCGGCTCAAGAGATTTGTCTTTTAGAAAAAGTCCTACGATGCCGCACATGGCTGTGGCTCCCTAACAATGTTCAAAACGTTCCGACTCAAACGCTAGCACCAAACATTTCTCCGCTCAACCACTGGGAAACTTTTTTTCACCTGTGTAAAAAAAAGTGTAGGCAGATTGCTATTCTCGTGGTTCATTTCGGGCTAACGTCGTGCGGTATACATCGGCGTACAAAAGCTAACAGCTACAGGGGAGCCATGATCGTGGAAGATCAAATTACAGAACTGACGGCGCAAGTCGCCGCACTAAAGGGAAGCAGTGGTGTGACGAATACCATGTTTGCTGAGACATTTTATTACCTGACAATCCCGCTGATGATGATCATCCACGCAGGCTTTCTAGCCTACGAGATGGGTGCCTCCCGAATGAAAAACGTGTTGTCGTCAGGTGTGAAGAACATTCTGGCATTCGCATTTATGATCCCGACCTTCTATTTCTTTGGCTGGTGGGTCTATTGGGGCTTCCCAACAGGTATCCCGGGAGCAGCGGGCCCTGCCGGGATTTCTGGTGTTGAATACGCCAACTCCATTGCGAAGGGCTGGGGCGAGAGCGCCCAGTACATGGGGCCAAATATTTCCGACCAAGCGTCTGGCGTGTTCTTTGGCGCATTCGCATTGTTCGCGGCAACCACGGCATCTATCATGTCCGGTGCTGTCATTGAGCGGATCCAGACCGTTGGCTTCGTGATCCTGGCTGTCGTTCTGGGCTCGTTTGCCTGGGTTGTTGCAGCGGCTTGGGGCTGGCACGCGGATGGCTGGTTGGTCACACAATGGGGTTTGCATGACTTTGGCGCCGCTGGACTTGTCCACGCAGTCGCGGGTTTCTTTGCCTTGGGTGTTTTGATCAATCTTGGACCACGCATCGGCAAGTACAACGCTGACGGCACTGCCAACCACATCGCGGGTCACAATATGCCCATGACCGTTGTTGGGTTGATGCTGATCATTGTTGGCTTTTTCGGCTTTTTGATGGCTTGCGTCATTGTGCCGGGCGAAAGCTGGAGCTGGTTTGCAGATAAGCCTGCCACTATCTATGGCACGCCGATCACACTTTCCGCTCTATCGTTCAATATCTTGATGGCGGTCGCTGGCGGTATCATCGGGGCATGGATCATCACGAAAGATCCATTCTGGATGATGTCTGGTGCGCTTGCTGGTATCATCTCAACGGCTTCGGGTCTGGATATCTATTTCCCTGGTCTGGCGTTCATCATCGCCTTTTCTGCAGGTATTCTCGTAGCGCCAGCAGCCAAGTGGTTGGAAAGCCGCGGCATTGATGATGCGGTGGGTGCGGTAACGGTGCACGGCACAATCGGCCTTTATGGTGTGATCATGCTGGGTGTCTTTGCTACAGGGTATCCCGCACTGCAGGGTGAGGGTGTCGCGACGATCAGCCTCGTAGGGCAGATCATCGCTGCGGTTGTCTTCTTCCTCTTGGGGTTCGTACCGGGCTATGCCTGCTCGTTTATCCTCAAGATGTTGGGCATGTTGCGGGTTCCGGAAGGCGCCGAGATCGCAGGCATGGATACCGTCAAAGTACCAGCACAGGGCTATCCCGAAGGCATTCCAGCCTCCGCAGCCCCGGCTGAATAATCAACGTAAAAGGAGAGAGCTATGGGTTTCCCATATGAAGAAGCAAACTGGGCCGTTGTTGATGGCGCGATGTTCATGGGGTGGGGCGGATCAGCGCCCGGCTTCTATACCCTGATCGCTGCGGTAATTTGTGTCGGTGTTCTGGTTGTTGGGCATCGCTCGGAAGCGAAAAAGGCCAAGCGTTTCGATTAAGATTGGTTATTGTTTTAGCGAAAGGCCGTCCTTTGGGGCGGCCTTTCTTGCATAAATTGCCTGACAGGAAAAAAACTTGCATACCAATGTTGCTTTTCGAGGCAAGCTGGGGCTGAATGCCGTTAACAAAGACTCATAAAATATCAGGGGAAATATCATGGCCATCATCTGGAGACATTCCGCACTTGCACACCGCCACGCCGAGATTGGGGGAGAGTTGGAGGATTGGAACGGTATGGGCACCGCTTGGTTCTATGATCATACACCTGAACGCGCCAAAGAAGATTACGAGGCGATCCGCACGAAAGCTGGCCTGATGGATGTTTCGGGCCTCAAAAAGTGCCACGTCACGGGCGCAGATGCAGCCTATGTAATTGATCGGTGCACCACACGCAACGTAGAGAAAATCGCCCCCGGTCGTGCAGTTTATGCCGCGATGCTGAATGCTGATGGCAAATTCATCGATGACTGTGTGATCTACCACATCGCGGTGAATTCATGGATGGTCGTGATCGGCACCGGCACGGGCATGGAAAGCCTCACAACCGTTGCTGCAGGCAAAAACTGCACCGTTTTGTTTGACGATGACCTGCACGACATGTCCCTTCAAGGCCCGAAATCAGTAGACATTCTGGCGACCCAAATTCCGACCATCCGCGATCTGGCCTATTTCGGGATCACGCAGGCGCGTCTGTTTGGCCGTGACGTTATGATTTCGCGCACAGGCTACACGGGTGAGCGGGGCTACGAGATTTTCTGCCGCGCCAAAGATGCAGTGCATCTGTGGGATAGCATTCTGGAGACAGGTGGCGATGATGTGCGCCCTGTGCAGTTCAGCACCCTCGATATGCTGCGGATTGAAAGCTATCTGCTGTTCTATCCTGGCGACAACTCCGAGACGTTCCCGTTTGAGGATGGCAGCCCCTGTGGTGACACGCTGTGGGAGTTGGGCCTCGACTTCACCGTCTCACCCGACAAAATCGGGTTTATCGGATCTGAAAACCATTATGCCTCCGAGGGTAAAGAACGCTTCAAAATCTACGGTGTGCAACTGGCAGATGGTGGCATGGCACAGATGGACATGGGCGCGCGTTGTATGATGGGTGGCAAGGACGTGGGTGTTATCACTTATGGCCTGTCCTCCGAGCTGAACAACTATAGCGTCGCGATTGCACGTCTATCGCCAGAGGCTGCTCAGGCAGGAACCAAGCTTGAAGTGGTTCAGCTGGATGGCACAAAGCTGGCCGCGACCGCAGAAGAGATGCCGTTTTATGACAAGGACAAATCTGTCCGTACCGCCAAAGGCTAAGTCGCTGATGGGGTACGGCCCGACCGTACCCCGTTTCACCACGAGGACAGATATGTCGAAATTCCAATTCCCGCCTTCTATCATCAGTCGGCCTGTCTATGGCACATTAGAAGCGCGCGCTGGCAAGCAGCATTTGATGATCGCAGATGCAGAAGGTGCCGAGGCGCTCCTAGATTTGGCCGCGCCCGAGTTAATGGCACGCAGTCACATCATCTTTATCTCACGCGGTACGGATTACGCCGAGCGTTTGAAAGCGTTGAGCCCGCAACAGTTTTACGAAGGGCCCACCTATGCTGCATCCGTCTCGCGCATCCGGCGCGTCTTGCAGGACGCGCATATGGGATTGCAGGTCTACCTTGCAGGGACTGAAGGGCTGATGGGGCAAGCGCAGAACGAAGCCATGCAAGCGGGTATTCCGCATACCGCCATCCAGACCGAGCATCGCGGTAGCACAGCCCGTCGCATGCAGTGTGTGCATTGCAAAGGCATCACCGAGGATGTGGCGATTGATCCGTTCCAATGTGCGCATTGTGGGTTGAACTTGTTTGTACGCGATCACTATTCGCGCCGTTTGGCAGCTTATCAAGGGGTTTGCATCGACGCCGAAGACCCCGGAAATGTGCCCGCCGCAAAGGGGATTTACGAATGAGTGGTGCAGAGAAAATTGCGGTCCGCGTTGCCGAAGTGACTGCTCTGAACGCGCTGGTGACACGCTTTCGGTTTGAGCCTGTTGGGGGTGGGTTGCTGCCCACGTTCTCGGGCGGGGCGCATACAGTGGTTGAGATGCAGGACGGAGAGGTCAAGCGTCTGAACCCGTACTCGCTGATGTCCGACCCGTTCGATCAGACCGCCTATACGATCTCGGTCAGGCGCGATGACGAAGGGCGAGGCGGCTCGCTGTTTATGCATGAGAATGTAAAGGTCGGCGATGAGATGGTGATCTCGAACCCCGTCAATCTGTTCAGCCTTGATCTGCGCGCGCGCAAACATCTTATGATTGCAGGGGGCATTGGTATCACCCCGTTTCTGGCGCAGATCAAACAGTTGGACCGCGCGCATGGCAATTGGGAGCTGCACTACAGCTGCCGCTCCGAGGCTTTGGGGTCCTATGTCGACTACCTGACCGCGACGCATCCCAATGATGTGAACGTCTATTATGATGATCAAAAGCAGGCCATTGATCTTGAGAACCTGCTGGATGGGCAGCCATTGGGCACGCATATCTATGTCTGTGGTCCCAAAGGAATGATCAACTGGGTGCGCGCCAAGGCGGACGCGTTGGGCTGGCCCCGTGAGGCGGTGCACTATGAGGAATTCCTTGCGCCACAACCCGGTAAGCCGTTCGAGGTCAAGCTTGCTGTCTCTAACAAGGTCATTCAGGTCGGCGAGCAGGAGAGCCTGCTGGAAGCGATGGAACGCGTGGGTGTTGATGCACCCTATTTGTGCCGTGGCGGCGCTTGCGGAATGTGTGAAACGCGGGTGATCGACTATGCTGGCAACTTCATTCACCGCGATCATTGGCTGGAAGATGACGAGCACGCCAGTGGTGAGAAAATCATGCCATGTGTGTCCCGCTTTGAGGGCAAAACTCTAGTATTGGACCGTTAAAATGACACTCCAGTTTAATGATGAAACCTTCCGCGAAGACTACTCGTTTCATAACTCACAACGGGCGATCAATCGTTTTCCGTTTCCGTTCGATAAAGACAGCTACATGTATGCGGTCAACATGGAACAGCACCGTGGCGGCCCGGCTGACAGCGTCTATGAAAAGCGCTTTGACGTGGACGAGCACTACGTAAGCGAGATGCGCGATCGTGCTTTGGTTCTGGCGGATGATCCGCTGCGGTGCCAATCCTTGCCGCATATGACACTTGCAGGGTGGGACCTGTTGGAGTTGATCATGGTCTCAAAGTCTGAGGACTATCCAGACCTGTTCCAGCTGCATCGCAATGGGGACCAGTGGCATTGGATCAACAAGCCTTTGGGCATCGATGACACGTTCACCTTTATGGATGAAACGACGCTGCCTTATGGTCCAATGGAATACATCACTCGTCAGGCGCAGGGTGATTTTTGTGTGTTGGATCAGCGCGATGATAACCTGTGGATGGATGCAGGCACCGTAACAACACAGGCTGACTGGTCGCTGGATTTCGACATCGGGATGAACTTTTTCGAATGGCATGCGCCTGTGCCGCTGGCCCATGAAAAAGGTATTTTTGTGCGTGCGTTGAAGTTCTTGCTCAACATTCAACAAGGCGCACCTGCACGGCGCTTGAACTGGACGATGACAGTGAACCCGTTGCTGGACACCTCGCCGGAAAATTACCACAAATGGGGTGTGCAAAAGGGCACAATCACACCTGAAAACATCGGGGCAAAACAGCATCTTCGGGTCGAGTTGCAGACTTTCTACCGTTTGCCACGCTCCAACGCATTGGTTTTCCCGATCCGCTGCTATCTGTGTGCGTTTCAGGACATTGTCACCATGCCCAAATGGGGACGTCGCTTGCACCGGGTGATCCGCGATCTGCCCGAAGAGTTGGCGACCTACAAAGGCTTCATCGACAACCGTCCGATGATGCTGGACTACCTGTCAAAATTCGACGACGGGCTACCAACATCAAACGGCATCTGGCCTGAGAAAGACAGCGAGCCGCCACTGCAAGTCTGAGATTAGAGTTTCTGAGGATAGCTAATGATGGACAAATACCGTGCGGGCAGTTTTACCAGTTTCTCTGGGCCGTGCGGGGCATCTGCATCAAAGAACAACGTATCGCCGGGCTTGAGTGAATGGACATCATCGCCGTGGCGATAGTCAACTTCGCCTTCCAGCACATAGATCGTTTCGATTCCACCATGTTGGAAGGTGGGAAAGACGTCAGATTCTTCGGTAAGAGTGATCAAATACGGTTCGACCATAACCCCCGAAGCGTTCGAGCCGATGTGACCCAAGAGATTATACTGATGGTTGGCGCGCGTACCGTCACGATCGGTCTCAACGCCTTCGCCAGCTCGCGTATGCACGGCTTGGCGGTGCTCTTCAAAGCGGTTGAAAAAACTGGTGAGCGGTACGCTGAGGGCATTGGCAAGGTTCTGCAATGTGGTCAGCGAGGGTGAAGTATTGCCGTTCTCGATTTTGGACAGCATGCCTATGGAGATGCCTGTGATTGCAGATAATTCAGCAACCGTAATCTGCTGTTGGCGCCGATATGCACGGACCTCACGCCCGATGGCGACTTCCAGAACTTTTTCGCGATCTGTATCGCGGGTGCGGTGGGGGTCTTGGTTTAGCGATGTGGTCATTTCTGGTCTCGGCTTTTCGACATGCACGATTCATCTGCCTTCTATGGTTCTAACAGGCCGACGACAATTTGAATTCGGCACGGCTTGGTCTGATTATATAGAGAATATTTCCTCAGGTGAAACATAATATGCATAAGGGTGAAATCAAAACGATTGGTTTTCTGATCTTCCCAGGGTTTCCGATGGCGTGCCTGACCTCAATGATCGAGCCATTTCGCGCTGCCAACGAAATCGCGGGTCAAGAACGGTTTGCATGGCGGGTGATCTCGGAGGATGGGCAAAAGGTCATATCCAGTGCGCAAGTTGTGTTTGAACCTGACTGTGCATTGGACGGAGCAGATGATGTGGGTATGTTATTTTTGCTGAGCGCACCAACAGCCGTATTCCAAGATCCGCGTAAGAGCCAAGCTGGGTTGCGCAAGATGGAACGGTTTGGGTGCGTCATGGGTGGCGTCAGTGGTGGTGTATTTCCGCTTGTTAGGGCCGGGTTAATGTACGGACATCGCTGTTCGGTACATTGGTGTTACGAGGCCGCTTTTCGCGCTGAATTCCCGCAAATCGATGCAGTAGATGATGTGATTGTTACCGAGACCAAGCGTGCGACGGCCTCGGGGGCGGCGGCGGCGTTCGATTTGGCGCTGCAAATGATCGACCGCGAACTCGGCCCCGAGATAGCGCATGAGGTCGCCTGTTGGTTCCAACATCCTACGATGCGCGGCGAGGGCGTACGCCAGCGCGTGCCAATGCTGGACGGGTCAGGGCCTGCATTGCCCGGGGTCGTGGGGCGCGCTGCAGCTCTGTTCGCCAGTCGGATCGAAGACCCGATTACCATAGGTGAGGTTGCAGACGAATTGGGCGTGTCTTCGCGCCAGATCGAACGCGCCTTCAAGAAGAGCACAGGGCAAAGCCCTTCACTTTACTATCGCGCCCTGAGGATGAAGGCTGCGCGTCAGTTGGTGCTATATTCCAAGGATAGTATCCCGTCGATTGCGGCGGCCGTCGGGTATGGATCATCCACGTTGTTGGTTGGGTACTACCGCACGGCTTTCGGCGTGTCCCCGCAAGAAGACCGCGCGAAGATCAACGGATTTCGGGTGCAAGGTAACATACCCTTGCCAACGATTTAGGGCTTTCAAACTCTAGAGTGCGGATTTCATCGCTGTTAGCAACGCATGATGCAGACTGCCCGCCGAGGCGCGAGGCCCCAAGATACGGACCCAATTGGCTGGATCGCGGCGCAATACGAAACAACCCAGATGGTGGATCGAGGTACGTGTCGCGTCGCCTGTCTTCATGGCGCGGATGTTGATGTTGCAGAGCAGTTCGACCACATCTTCCATGCGGTCGCCTTGCAGATCAAAGCAGACCCAAGCATCCGTCTGTTCGGTAATGGATGCGGTCTCGCCCATACGTGTTTTGAGTTGGGCTGCGAGGTCCTCGTGGCTGTCAATCGGCGCGCCGGCCATCCATTGATCCGGCCCCATCCAGAAGGCGGCTTCGGGATCATGCAGTCTACATTTTCCAGGGCCGGGAGCAGGGCCTTCCAGAACATCTGCCAAGTGCGCACGGCACGCATCTTCGTGCCCGCGCCGTGCTGTGACCGAAGCAAATGCGATCCCCGGTTTCTCAGTCAGGCTGACGCCTCCAATCGTATCAATACGCGGCTCTGTGCCGCCAAGGGCGGTGATGGGTTTCAGATCATGCACGGACACGCTCCCCTTCGGGGTCAACAAAATGGGCCGAGACAATCTCGACCTCGATGGTTAAGTCGGTTACGGGCGAAACGAGCCGCATCTTTTCACCGGTGCGGTTGCTGCCATCTTTCAAAAATCCGAGACCGATCATCGATCCCATCGTGGGCGAGAAGGCGGCGGATGTAACGTAACCTTGGTCATGGGCGGCATCGACTGGCCCATCTTCGTTCATCAGGTGTCCACCAGCCGTTACTTTCTGTTCCGCATCTAGCGGTTTGATCCCCACTTGCATCAGGGCATCAGGCTCGTTCAAGCCCGCACGTTCCGACAGCTTCGAACCGATACTGTCTTTCACCTTGGACACCATCCGTCCCATCCCCAGGTTCAGCGCAGTGGTGGTGCCGTTCAATTCGTTGCCTGCCGCATGACCTTTTTCGATGCGCATCACACCAAGGGCTTCGGTGCCGTAAGGAGTCACGTCAAACTCTTCGCCCTCGGACATCAGGCGGCGCATCAGGGCGTCGCCGTAACGTGAGGGGACCGCGATCTCAAAGGCCAACTCCCCAGAGAAAGAAATACGGAACAAACGCGCCCGCAAACCACCGCAAACGGTGATGTTGCCACAGGCCATGAAGGGGAAGCCCTCGTTTGTGATGTCGAATTCGGGGTCGACGATTTTTTGCAGCAGCTTGCGTGAATTTGGTCCCGCAACCGCGTATTGCGCCCAAGCTTCAGTCGTCGAGATCACCTGCACATCTGCGTCAGGCATCAGACATTGGCGCACAAACTCCATGTGCTGATAGACGCGCGCGGCGTTCGCGGTGGTGGTTGTAACAATGAAATGATCATCAGCCATTCGGCCCGCAGTCCCGTCATCCATCGCAATGCCATCCTCACGTAGCATGAGGCCATAGCGGACCTTGCCGACAGCGAGTTTAGCAAAACCGTTGCAGTAGATTTTGTTCAGAAAGGTTGCGGCATCCACGCCTTGGACATCGATCTTACCCAATGTCGTACAGTCGCATACGCCGACCGAGGCGCGGGTGGCGGTGACTTCGCGGTCTACGCTTTCACGCCAATGGGTTTCGCCGGCGATGGGGAACCACTGGGCGCGCAGCCAATTGCCGACCTCGACAAACACAGCGCCGCGTTCCTTCGCCCAGTCGTGTGACGGGGTCAAACGGGTCGGGTGAAAGTCCTTGCCGCGCATACGTCCGCCCATAACGCCAATAGCGGTGGCTGTGTATGGGGGGCGAAAGATGGTGGTGCCAACCTCAGGAATGGATTTTCCGGCCAACTCGGCCATGATCGCGAGACCGCCCATATTCGACGTTTTGCCCTGATCCGTTGCCATGCCAAGGGTGGTATAGCGTTTGAGATGTTCGACCGAGCGGAAGCCCTCTTGGTGGCTCAGCTTGACGTCTTTGACAGTCACATCGTTTTGCTGGTCCAGCCATGCACGCGACGCGCCTTCAACGTACCAGAATGGTGTTTGACGGATGGGAGCGTCTTCGGCCAGAGGGACATTTACGGCTTTTACCCCCAAGGCCGTTGCAGCGGCCTGCGTGCCAGAGGTTAGGGCTGCATGCGTTGAAAAATCACCCATCGCAGCCCCTGCAACGGTCATGCCCGGGGGCAGGGTGCCGCCAGGCACAAAGGCTGCAAGGTCGCCGTTCCAAGTCGGGCGGCCGCGCTGGTGGCAAGTGAGGTGGACGTTGGGGTTCCAACCGCCGGATACCCCAAGGGCACCACACTCAAGCATACGGGTTGAGCCGTCGGCCTGTAGGACTTCGGCAAAGGTCAGGCCCAAGCGGCCCATCGTGTTGACGATCTGTGCACCTTTCAGGACCTCGTAGTTATGGCCTGATGGCGCGTCGGGGCGGGTGTCCACGACCGCAGCTATATGGACGCCTTTGGTGGCAAGGTCGGATGCTGTTCGATGACCATCATCGTTGTTGGTAAAAATTGCGACGCGCTTGGCCGCCGTTGTGCCGTAGCGATTTGCATAAGTCCGCAAGGCACCAGCTAACATGATGCCCGGGCGATCGTTGTTCTCAAATGCGATCGGGCGCTCGGTCGCGCCAGCACAT
This sequence comes from uncultured Paracoccaceae bacterium, assembly GCA_943787985.1. GTDB lineage: Bacteria > Pseudomonadota > Alphaproteobacteria > Rhodobacterales > Rhodobacteraceae > Ascidiaceihabitans. The sequence continues at coordinate 156,333 of CALSOO010000001.1, forward strand.
AGGATCGCGCGGGAGGCATAGATACGCCAGAGGATCTGGCGGGGTTTATCGGCTGGCGGAATGGGGAGGTGGTCGCTGATCCGCTCAACCGCGCCGTAGATGCCGTGATCGAATGCGCCAATGATCGTGGTGCGAGGCATAAGGCGAACGTTAGGGAGGGAGGCGAGTTCTGCGATGCTGGATGCGACCCAGTCGGTGGCTACGTTGTCATTGATCGCATGGGTTTCGCTGTTGAGGCGCCCGCCAAAGGTAAAGTCTTCATCCGCGAGGATAACCTCTTTGCCTGCGCGGGCTGCTGTGAGGGCGGCCATGAGGCCTGATGGACCCGCACCAATGATCAACACATCGCAGTGGCGAAAGCCTTTGTCGTATTGGTCAGGGTCTTCTTGCATCGACAGAGAGCCGAGGCCTGCTGCCTTGCGGATGATCGGTTCGTAGATTTTTTCCCAAAAGGCGGCGGGCCACATGAAGGTCTTGTAGTAAAAACCGGCGGTCAGGAAGTTCGAGAAACGGTCGTTGATCGCCATCGCGTCGAACTTGAGCGAGGGGAAACGGTTTTGCGAACGCGCTTGCAGGCCATCAAAAAGCTCGGCTGTTGTGGCTCGGGTATTGGGTTCCTGGCGCGCGCCGCTGCGCAACTCAACAAGGGCGTTCGGTTCCTCGGAGCCAGCGGTCAAAGGGCCACGGGGGCGATGATATTTGAACGAGCGCCCCATCAGGCGAACGTTATTGGCCAAAAGGGCGGAGGCGAGGGTGTCGCCCGCGTGGCCTTGGTATTTTTTGCCGTCAAAGGTGAAGTTTAGCGTGGTGTGGCGGTCAATCTGGCCCCCTGCAAGGCGGTTGATCTGGGTCATAATGCTGCCCCCAATTTAAGCGCTACATCGCGGGCGAGTGCGACGCTTGTTATATCGTGGGTGAGGGTGTTGCGCGTCACCACCAACATTGAGCGGTCACCACCCTCGTGGAACCACAGCTCGCGCAAATCCCCGGCCGGGTTGTCGCGCAGGTAGCCGTAATCATGCCAGTCTTTGGGGGAGGCCGTCTCCGGATCGGGCCGGTTTAGCAGGCTTGCGTCGCCCAGATAGACAAACTCGGCGCTGTCGCGGGGGCCAAGGAGGGGGTGGTTGATGATCATCTGCGCGCTCTCGTAGCTGGGGTCGGATTGAGTTTAAGTCGCCAAATTGTGCCTATAAGTCAGTGCAGGTTCGGCTGGTTGCCCATGCCTTTTTCGTCGATCATATGACCGGTTTCAAAGCGGTTGAAACGGTAGGCTGTTGCGGTTTCATGGGGGGTGCCTTTGGCCAGTAGGTGGGCATAGGCGTAGCCCGATGCCGGCGTGGCCTTGAATCCGCCGTAGCACCAACCGCCGTTGAAATAGAGGCCCTCAATGTGGGTTTCATCGATAATCGGGGAACCGTCCATCGACATGTCCATGATGCCGCCCCACATCCTGAGTAGACGCGCACGTCCGATTATTGGCATAATCGCCATGCCACCCTCGCAGACGTCCTCGACGACGGGCAGGTTGCCGCGTTGGGCATAGGAATTGTACCCGTCGATATCGCCACCAAAGACAAGGCCGCCCTTGTCAGATTGGCTCACATAAAAGTGGCCTGCGCCAAATGTGATAACGCCCGGAAGGACGGGTTTGAGGCCCTCGGAAACGAAGGCCTGTAAGACATGGCTCTCAATCGGCAGGCGCATGTTGGCCTTGGCCATCAGGCGGCCCGAGGAACCGGCAACAGCGCTGGCGACTTTGTTTGCGCCGATGAAGCCTTTGGAGGTCTCAATCCCGAGGCACTTGCCGTTTTCGATGCGAAAGCCTGTGACTTCGCAGTTCTGGATGATGTCAACGCCGTGGCTGTCTGCTGAACGTGCAAAGCCCCACGCGACCGCGTCATGACGTACCGTGCCGCCGCGCCGCTGGGCCAACCCGCCTTTGATAGGGAAACGGGCATCATCGAAATTGAGGAAAGGATATTCTTTGCGGATTTGCGCCGCGTCGAGCAATTCGGCATCCGCGCCGTTGAGCATCATGGCGTTGCCGCGCCGGATGAAGGCGTCACGCTGGGCGTCGCTATGGATGAGGTTCATAATGCCGCGTTGGCTGATCATGGCGTTATAGTTGAGGTCTTGCTCTAGGCCTTCCCAAAGTTTGAGGGAGAACTCGTAAAAGGGTTCGTTGCCATCGAGCATGTAGTTGGAGCGGATGATTGTGGTGTTGCGCCCGACGTTGCCGCCCCCGATCCAGCCCTTTTCGATTACAGCGATGTTTTTCTGACCGTAAACTTTGGCGAGGTAATGCGCTGTTGCCAGGCCGTGGCCGCCGCCGCCGATAATGATGATGTCATAGTGGGGTCTGGGCTCGGGATCGCGCCATGCGGGTTTCCAGCCTTTGTGCCCTGTGAGAGCTTCTTTGATCACCTTGAAACCGGAATAGCGCATTTAACCTGACTCCCTTGGGTCGACGATGCCCGCTTTCATGGCCGAGGTCCGCGTGAAATCCGACAATTGCGGCCTTAAATCGGACCTCTGCTGTATTTTTCAGCAAGGCGGTGAAGAGGCAAACAGCTAACTGCAAGAAAAAAACTTGATTGATAGGAAAACTATGCAAAACTACTTTTTGTGAAAACTCCGTCTAAGTCTGGGGATTCGTAAATGAGGGCAAGTCGCAGTTTATGCGGGTCTGCTCTATAAAAAGCGGCAGCCATAGACCGCACACAACCGGGAGACCAAAATGAATAAGTTTACAACAGCACTGGCAACGGGCGTTTTGGCGCTTGGGCCATTGGCCGCATTCGCCGAAGACAGCAGCGATCCAATTGTTATTCCAATCCACAACTGGTCATCACAGATTGTGATGTCTAATGTTGTTGGCCAAATTTTCGAACAGATGGGCAACAACGTCGAATACGTCACCACAGATAGCCAAGCGGTTTATGAATCCGTGCGTCTGGGCGATGTCACCATGGAACTGGAAGTGTGGGAAGGTGCCTTTGGCGCGTCTTACCGTACGGCCCTCGAAAAAGGCGGTCTGCATGATGCGGGCGATCACAACGCGGTAACACGCGAGGACTGGTGGTACCCGATGTGGACCAAAGATGCATGTCCCGGCTTGCCGTCATGGGAAGCTCTGAACGATTGTGCGGCTCTGTTCGCAACGGCTGAGACTGGTGACAAGGGCATGTATCTGGACGGTCCCGTTGACTGGCTCAAGCACGGTCAAGAGCGCGTTGCGGCACTCGACATGAACTTTACGGTTGTTAACGCTGGTTCTGCTGCTGCGCTTTGGGCTGCTATCGGTGCCGCTGAAGCGGATAAAACACCAATCGTTGTCTTTAACTGGACGCCAAACTTTGCCGAGGCTGTCTGGCCTGGTGAATTTGTCGAATTTCCCACGTGGGTAGACGGCTGTGACAAAGATCCTGCCGTTGGTCCAAACCCAGACGCGCTTTATGATTGTGGCAACCCAGCCGAGGGCTACCTTAAGAAAGCGGCATGGGATGGTATGAAAGAGAAGTGGCCAGCAGCGTACGAAACGCTGACCAAGATTTCCTTTACCAACCCACAGATCGCCGAGATGGCCAAGTTTGTCGACATCGACGAAATGGAGCCGGAAGAGGCTGCCGAAGCATGGCTGGGAGCGAATGCGGACATTTGGAACCCTTGGTTGAGCAAATAATCTAGGCGACTAGGACCTTAATACGCGCCCGCCCCTAAGAGATTTTGGGCGGGCGTTTTTGCCCACCAATCCCCGGTTCTTGGGGAAGCGGAGATCGAACCCTATGACCCAACAGCCCGTTATTTCCTGCAAGAACGTGTGGAAAGTCTTTGGCTCCAAGCCGGAAGCATATCTCAAGACGATGCCAGAAGGGCATAGCTATGATGAGATCAGCGCAGACGGCTATATTGCGGGCGTCAAAGATGTCTCAATCGAGGTGTCACGTGGCGAGATGTTGGTGATAATGGGGCTGTCAGGATCGGGTAAATCTACGCTAGTGCGGTGTTTTTCGCGCCTGCACGAAATCACGTCGGGCACTATCGAGATTGACGGACAAGACATCATGTCGCTGTCTGAAAAGGAGCTGATTGAGCTGCGGCGCAACAAGATGGGCATGGTATTCCAAAGCTTTGGTCTGCTGCCCCACCGTACGGTTCTTGAAAATGTTGCGTTTCCGTTGGAGATGCGAGGTCAAGACAAACACACACGTCGCGCGCGCGCATTGGAAGTGATCAAGCTGGTCGGTCTTGAAGGGCGCGAAGAGTATTTCCCTCGCGAACTCTCGGGTGGACAACAGCAACGTGTCGGTATTGCGCGATCGTTAGCGATTGAACCTGACATCTGGTTTCTGGACGAACCATTCTCAGCGTTGGATCCGTTGATCCGGCGCGAAATGCAGGATGAGTTTTTGCGCCTGCAAGGGCTGCTGGGAAAGACGATTGTCTTTATCACCCATGATTTTGACGAGGCGCTACGCCTTGCGGACCGGATCGCGATTATGAAGGACGGCGCAGTCGAGCAATGCGATACCCCGGATCAGATCGTGCTACATCCCGCTACGGAATATGTGCGCAAATTCACGGAAGAGATCGACAAAGCCCGGGTCATCACAGCCAAAACCCTCGCCATCGCGGAGACCAAGGGCACTGGAGAGGCCGTTTCCGCGGATGCGACGGTCAAGCAACTGGCCAAGCTATTGGTCCATGACACACGCGAGGTGATCCCGGTAACCGAAGACGGCATTATCATTGGTGGGATGAATCGCACAGATGGCCTGACACTTTTGCTGGAAGCAGACTGATGTTGGACGTGACCAAAAAGACCTCCGACAAGATCGAGTTGACCAGACATAAGATGGCATTGATCCTTGTTGCCGTGGCCGCCGTTCTTATGGTTCTGCGCTATGCTGGACTGTTGCCCGAAGCGTTGTTTCGCTTGCCCGAGGCGATGATACCGCCATTTGCGATTTGGCTGGATACGATTTTTAATTTTGTCAAAGATGACTTGGGGCTGCTGAAGCTGACCCGTTTTCTGACTGGCGGGCTGGAAGCATTGTTGGATACCACAGCGAACCTGTTGTTTGGCAAACGCCGTTGGCCCAACCTTGGCCCTATCCCGTGGACCTCAATTGCGGCAGTGGCGGCTGTTCTGGGATATTACTTGGGTGGTTGGCGCCTGGCGGTCCTTGCGGCGGGTACGTTTGTATGGACGGCTCTGATTGGTCAGTGGAAAATCGCCATGGAGACCATGTCGGTGCTCGTTATTGCCGCCCCAGTGGCGTTCGTGATTGGCATTACGTTGGGCATTCTGGCGTGGCGTAACCCTTGGTTGGACCGTGCGCTCAAGCCGATCCTGTCGGTGCTTCAGACGCTGCCATTCTTTACCTATTTGCTGCCTGCCGTGATCTTCTTCAAGGTCGGGCCAACGGCCGGCGCTGTTGCGACAATTATTTATGCCATCCCACCCATGATTTTGATGACCACGCTCGGCTTGCAAAAAGTCCCCGAAGAGGTCGTTGAGGCCGGTCACATGAGTGGTTGTTCGCGTTGGCAATTGCTGTGCTATGTCTACATTCCTTCCGCGCGCCAAGAGATATTGGTCGGTGTGAACCAGGTTATTATGCTATGTTTGGCTATGGTGGTTCTGACCGCCTTCATCGGGATGCCGGGCCTTGGTGCCAAGTTGCTGGCGATGATGGGCAGTTTCAAACTGGGACGATCATTTGAAATCGGTGTGACGATCGTACTGCTGGCCGTGACGCTGGACCGGATGTCCAAAGCATGGGTCGTCAAGCAGCCCGCGCATTTCGAGAAGGGCACCCCGTGGTGGAAACGCCACGTGATGTTGCTGCTGGCCATCGCGGCTTTCATCTTTTTTGTTATCGTTTCGCAATTCATCGAAGTTGCCTCGACCGTCGGGCGCAAACAGAACTTTTCGCAGGGCAAAGAGTTGGACAACCTGATCAAAGGGTTCCTGAATATCGAGGTGGTCAAATCGACCACTTATTTCCTGCGCGCCTTTGTGAATGTGCAAATTCTGATCCCGTTCAGGAACTTTATCCTGTCGATTCCAACCCCTGCTGTCATTTTGCTGGTCGCTGCGTTTGCCCTTTGGTTGGGGGGGCGCAAGCAGGCCGTTCTGGCAGCAATGTTCTTTTCGCTTGTAGCCCTTTCAGGGTGGTGGGATCGTTCCATGATCACGCTTTATTCGGTGATTTCGGCGGTATCCATCGCGATGCTGATTGGCCTGCCACTCGGCATCGTGGCGTCGCGGACTGAAAGATGGTCACGTCGTATCTTACTGGTCTGTGACACGGCTCAAACCTTCCCGAGTTTTGTCTATTTGATCCCAGCGATTATGTTGTTCGGAATTACGGACATCGCGGTGATCTTCTCCATCCTGATCTTTGCGATGGTTCCACTGACGCGCTACACCATCGAGGGACTGCGTGCCGTCCCCCACGAAATGACCGAGGCCGCTGATATGGCTGGGGCCACGCGGATGCAAAAGCTCTGGAAAGTTCAGTTGCCGTTAGCGCTGCCCACGATGGCTGTGGGCTTCAACCAAGCAATCATGTTCGCATTCTTTATGGTGATCATTGCAGCCTTCATTGGGACGCAAGATCTAGGCCAAGAGTTGCAACGCACGCTGGCTGGCACTGATTTGGGAAAGAACTTCGTGCTGGGTATCTGCGTCTCTTTGATGGCGTTGACCTTTGACCTGACAATTATGAAATGGGCTTCGGATCAAAAGCGTGCGCTAGGACTTGGTGAGTAGGAACCCGGTATTGGTTTCAGATCACTGGTCAAGGCGCCAAACTGAGCAAGAGATTGCAAGTGCATTCCAAAATAGCAGGCGCATTGTTGACCCGGTGTCGGGAGGCACCTCTTGGATAGGGCGGACTCCGAGTGGCGTTCCTGTCCAAGGATATTATAACCCCACGGGTGGCGCGAGCACGGCGTTTCCCCTTCATGGAGTAAGATAATGAAATCCGCTCGGCTCAAAATCATTCGCCTGCCTGATACATCGGTGTCCGTCATTGCTTGGGATGGACAAACAGTTGCGTCCAGCGTGACAGCTGGCTTGATTGCAGATGCTCTAAACAGTTCATCCAAGCGATTGTATTTCTTGAGCTATCTTGAAGAGGCCACACGGCCCAACGCTACAGATCATACTGTACATTCTGGCAACGGCCCCAATTTGATAGCTGTAGCAGGCTTTTGTTTTCTTGATCACGACTATTTCGAAGAGAAAAAAGCTGTATTACTTCAAGACGAGCTTATGAAGATTATTGCTTGGATCGAAGAACTCGAAGCGCGCGGCTTTCCGGGCGCGGATTTGGACGAACCCGACTATGTTTTCAGCTACATTGCGGACGGGCCTACAGCTGAGGCAGAATTTCGCCTTGCAAGTGGGTTTCGGGGATCGACTGCTTGGAGTTGATAGGGCGCTGAATATTTGACCCTATCCGGCTTGAGGCAACACGCAAATAAACACGCTTTGACGATCTCGCACCAAGGTTTCAGGGTGAATTATTAAGAAATGTCGTTTGCAATCCGAACTGAAGATGACCTGCCCACGCATGGCTTCGATATTGGGGAGTTGGTCCTTACCGACCCCAAGACAGGCAAAACAAGCACCCCACAACCGGGCAAAAAGTGCTATATGGTTTATGTTGAACTGAGTGTGCTCTTAGATCAGGCTGTTACTTCAAAAATCAACCGGAGCGCTTCAACGTACACACTGCCCAGTGGGAGTACGATTAAATTCGATGGCAAAGCGAATAAATCGGCCCTTAGCCAATGATCTCCGTCGACTTAACAATCAGTTCCTCAACTATAAAACCGAAATGATCCGCCGCCATAACTGCAGTTGGAACCGAAAAGCTCTGAACAATCCGAGCATTCGCAATCGGTACATATTCAGAAAAACCCGCCAACCGCTCGCTCGCCCATATGCCCCACACCAAAGTTTTTGCCCTGTACTGAGAGGTTGACACATCCATAAAAGCTCAAAATTGGTTACAATAGTACAGCCGTTACTCGCGAACCCACCAACAAGAATTTCTTCTTTTTTTATATAGTTACACGAAATTTCTGCGTTTTAATTTCCCCGCTTACATTACCAAGGTGCGCCGCCCCGACCCATGGTCAAAAACAGACAGGTCCCTGTCGTCGTTGCAGCGGTTTTCACCCTAAATTTGCCACATAACCATACGCAACGAGGCATCAAACAGCGTCGTATAGCGGGGCAATCCCTAGGTTAATCACCATTCAACTTGCCCCTTTAGGAAGCAGTAAGATATCAACCACGGGCTAAATTCACTCTAACGGAGTACACAACATGGGCGTGACTGTCCGACACCACGACCTAACCGAAGCACTTGAGAGATCCGGATGGGGTGAAAAACGTCGAGCAGGCGCGAAGAAGGGGGCCGTAAAACGCGCACACATCCGGCAAACCGTTTCGGGATTGGAACTCTCAGCACCAAATGGCGTTCATGCGATTGCGATCGTCGTCGGCAAATGGCCAAAGGAAGTGTTTTTCGATGGGGCAACGCTTTCCAGCATCTTGAAATGGCTTCAAACATATGACGGCGCAGAGGATACCGTCGAAATTAAACTGATTGGGGCGGAAATTGTGTTCAAGATTGGCACCGCCCGTCGCAGAGTGGACGCCCTTGCAGAACCAATGGATCCGCCCAGCGCGCCAGAGGTGACCAATACACGCAAAAGCCCCTGAGTGTCAGCCAAGCAACCGGTTGAGGCGCATGATACTGCCTCAAGCCATGAGATCGCGCCAACACCACAACCCTCGATAAGAAAGCCAACGCTTGCAGATGTTCGCGAACAGGTCCGCAAAGAGATCGTGGCAGCCTATCCGGAATTGGAGATGCGCCACAATGAGGCAGCAAGCTACTTCCTACCCTTGATGTATGTTGCCTTGGTTCTCGTCATCTACAGGGGGGCATTACAGGCATTTGAAACGCCCGCGGTTGCAGAACTCGTCACATTCGCTGCGAGTGCCGGTGGTCTCTGGTTGCTAAATCGTGAGCGCCATCAGAAATTCGACCGACTGATGAAAGAGCGTGTGGAATATTTGAAGCATTCAATGGGCGTAGACGAAACTTAGAGCGCAAGCATAGCGTTCCCAAATTCTACATTTCAGAAATTCCAAAACCAAAAAATATAAAAATCAGAAATCCAAATTGGCCTTTCGCATGGATGAAGGCATGCAACAGTATCAGGCCCACCCGTTTTTTCGGGGTGGGGGTGGCCCAAAGCTTAGGGCCGCCCGCTTTTAGTCCGCGAACACCCAATCAAGCGATGTGCCGGTGGTCTTGCAGAAGTCCAGAAGCGCATCAGTCGGCGCGCCATCCTCACAAATGACAGAGATGGGCGGCAATATCCCGAGATCAGCGGCCCGTACCCTCAAGCGCTTTCGAGCATCCAACATTACAGCGCCATTCCCTGTGTTTTGGCCGGACACTTCGATGTGCATCGCCTTGCAGACCTCCTCTGGGCATATCTTTGGGGATACCTGCAGCCAATTTGTCATCTCTTGCAGGATACCCGCGATAATCGGGGCCTCCCATTCGACGTCTAGCATGGGTTTTGTGCGTAGGTGGTTGGTTTGGTCAGTGTAAGTCATTTCATTTCCTTCAAAGGCTTCAAACGCCCGTAAGTGGGCAAGGGAGAAGAAATCGAACCGCATCCAAAGTTGTCTGCGTCCAGAAGCGTCTGGTGGGAGAAATGGTGGGTCAGCAACACGCAGTATTTGGATATTTATTTAAATTCAAATACTTACGTGATGAGGTTTGGTGGAGCATAGCGGGATCGAACCGCTGACCTCCTGCATGCCATGCAGGCGCTCTCCCAGCTGAGCTAATGCCCCTTTACCAAGGGTGGATCTGCTGATCCGTGCGCCGGTGAATAGGCGCTGGCGCGGGCGGGATCAAGTGGAAAATCTCCGCCCGGCGCCAAATTCGAAATCAGTCGTCGTCGGTCTCTGCCGGAACGTCTGCAATCTCGTCCAAGGACACGTTGTCCTCTTCTTCTTCGTCATCCAGAATATCATCACCCAGATCGACGTCTACATCTTCATCGTCCAGAACCGCCGTTTCAGTATCGTCCTCGGTGGCTTTGGCTTTTGCTGTCACCGCATCTTCAGCATCTGCTGCGATCATACGGGTCTTGGAGTTGTCGATCTCGACCACTTCGCCCGAGTAGGGGCTGATGATCGGGTTTTTGTTCAGGTCATAAAAACGTTTGCCGCTGGTTGGGCAAAGGCGCTTCGTGCCCCATTCTGCTTTGGGCATAATAATCCCCTTATAAATGTCATGCGTGTGTCGACGATTCCGCGCAATTGCCATATGGTGGGGGGACTGTCAAAGGCTTTAGGTCCAGTTGACCGACAAGAGGCACATCAGATGGGCACTCATTTCCTTCATGGCGCACCGGATGTGCCAGTGATCCTAAGGCGTTCGGGGCGTGCGCGCCGCATTTCCTTGCGTATTTCGCAATTGGACGGGCGTGTCACTTTAACGGTGCCCGAAGGGGTGTCCGAGCGCGAAGCGCTGGCCTTTGCGCATCAAAAAGAAACATGGATTCGCGGACACCTGACCAAGCGGGGCGCAGACGCGATTGTGGCGCTGGGCACGCAGGTGCCGCTGGGCGGTCAAATGTTCCAGATCGTGCAGGGCGCAGGACGGCGTGTTGTCATCACCGATGGTCTGATCGCGGTTCCAGGGGCGCCGGATCGGGTGGGCGCGCGATTGGCCGCACATCTCAAGCAGATTGCGCGGGCGCGACTGGCGCAGGCGTGTGATGATTACGCCGCGCGTCTCGGAAAGTCATACGAGCGGATCAGCATCCGGGACACGCGCTCCAGATGGGGGTCGTGTTCGTCGCGTGGTACGCTGATGTTCTCGTGGCGGCTGATCATGGCGCCACCCGAGGTGCTGGACTACGTTGCCGCCCACGAGGTCGCGCATCTGGCGGAAATGAATCATTCCTCTGCCTTTTGGGACGGTGTCGAGCGGATCTATGGCGATTACACCACCCCACGCCAATGGTTGCGCACGCAAGGCAATGATTTGCACCGTTTCCGCTTTGTAGATTGACCTTCCACACCTTTGTGATCACAAAAGCCTATGCAACCTATAACCCCACCTCCGAAAGCGACCGCAACGGCGCCACTGCCCATCGGGGCGGCTCATGACCGTGTGTATCGCAGCTTGCGGGCGCGTATCATGCATGGTGAAATTATGCCGGGACAGGCGTTGACCTTGCGCGGCATCGGGAAGGAATTCGGGGTCTCGATGACGCCCGCACGAGAGGCCGCGCGCCGCTTGGTGGCCGAAGGGGCGTTGACCATGTCCAGTTCGGGGCGGATATCTACGCCAGAGCTGACCAACGAGCGCATCGAAGAGCTCGCAGCCTTGCGCGCTTTGATCGAAACGGAACTGGCCAGCCGCGCCTTGCCGCGCGCGCACATGGCCTTGATCGAACGGTTGCAGACCATCAACGGTGCGGTCGCAGAGGCGGTCGCACACCGGGACGCAGTGGCCTACATCCGCACCAACCTCGAATTTCACCGGACCTTGTACCTGCGCGCCCAAGCGCCTGCGATGCTGGCGATGACCGAAACGGTCTGGTTGCAAATGGGGCCGACGATGCGTGCGCTGTACGGGCGGTTGAACCGGACAGAGCCGCCACAGTATCATCGGTTGATGATTGCCGCCCTGCGGGCAGGGGATGAGCCCGGATTGCGGCTGGCCGTGCGTTCTGACGTGACCCAAGGGTTGCGGATGCTGGCCAGTTGACACAGGCGCGTCGCGCAAGCGACAAAGGGGCATGACACGGATCCGTTTCACACAGACGTATTATCGCGCCTTGCAATAAGCAGCGGCGCTTTTCGGGTTTCCCATCCACATAAAGTTGAACCGCAGGTCGCGGTGTTGTGAATGTCCGCATCTGTGCATGAGGACAAAATGCAAACAATTCGAAACATCGAGGACCACGAACTGCCAGAGCTTTTGGAGATGATCCAAGAGCTGGCGGCACACCACGGGGATGCCGCCACAGTGACGCTGGCAGATCTGAGGCGGGAGGTCGGGACATGGTTTCACATCCGCGCAGCGCAGCACCACGGCCGCCTTGTAGGCTACACCGCATTGCTTCCCTTGGGGCAGTTGCAATTCGCGGTGCGTGGCATGGACATACACCACCTGTTCGTGCGGACTGAGAGGCGCGCCACAGGGGTGGGCAAGGCGCTGGTAGAGGATGCGATGACCTACACCCGTGCCAATGGGGGGCGCTACATCATGGTGGGCACCGCGCCACAAAACACAGTGGCGCAGGAGATCTATAAGGCGATGGGATTCGAGGAGCGCACAGAAAGCGGCCCTCGTTTTTCACGCCGTCTGGATGGGGCGTGAGCCTAAGCCGCCAAGCCTTTTGACCCCAGATCAAGGAATTTCTTGCGGCGGTCCGCGATCAACGCAGGGCCGTCCATATCGCCCAATTCGACAAGTATGGCCGCGATCTCTTTGCGGACCGCGTCGATGGTGGCGACCCAGTCACGATGCGCCCCGCCGAGTGGCTCTGGAATGATGCGATCCGTGACGCCCAACTGCTTGAGGTCTTGCGCGGTCAAACGCAGGGCTTCGGCGGCCTCGCGCATTTTCTCGGAGTCCTTCCACAAGATCGACGCGCAGCCTTCGGGGCTGATGACGGAATATATCGAGTGTTCCAGCATCGCGACGCGGTTGGCGGTGGCAAATGCGACAGCGCCGCCGGACCCGCCTTCGCCGATGATCACGGAAATCAACGGAACGCCGATCTGCAAACATTTTTCTGTGGCGCGGGCAATAGCCTCGGACTGGCCGCGCTCTTCGGCACCTTTGCCCGGATATGCACCCGCCGTGTCGACCAATGTGATCACAGGCAAACCGAACCGGCCTGCAAGGTCCATCAAACGGGTCGCTTTGCGATACCCTTCGGGGCGCGCCATGCCAAAGTTCCGGTCGATGCGCGATTTTGTGTCGTTGCCCTTTTCATGGCCGATGACGACGACGGGCATGTCGTTGAAGCGGGCCAAGCCGCCCATAACCGCGTGATCGTCCGCAAAGTTCCGGTCACCCGCCAGCGGCGTGTATTCTGTGAACATCGCCTTTAGGTAATCCGCGCAATGCGGGCGCTCGGGGTGGCGGGCCACCTGACATTTGCGCCAAGGGGTCAGATTTGCATAAAGCTCCTCAAGCATCGCCTTGGCTTTGGTATCAAGTGTGGCGGCCTCTGCGCTGACATCCATGTCTTCGCCCTGACGCGCCATGGCGCGCAATTCTTCTGCCTTGCCTTCGATCTCGGCCAAAGGCTTCTCGAATTCCATGTACTGTGTCATTGCGCGCTCCGCTGTAATTTCCCGATATATGGCGCGGGCGGATCGGCATTGCAATGATGCAGGCGCAGCTACTGCGGCAAGAGCACCGGATAAAGGGAGGCAACCAGCAATGCAGCCATGCTCCAGTTGAAAGCCCGCAGGCGAGAGGGATTGGTCAGAACACGCGCCATTTGTTGACCCAGAAGGGTCCAGGCTGTGATGCAGGGTACGTTGAACGCGCCAAAGACAGCCGTCACCAACAGCAACGCGCCAAAGCTGGTGCCAGAGGCGTAAACGGTCACAGCCGTGACGGCCATGGTCCACGCTTTGGGATTGACCCACTGAAAGGCGCAAGCCTGCAGGAAGGTCATGGGCACGCCGGTGGCGTCGGCCTTGGTCTTCGGGGCGGCGGTGGCGATCTTGAAGGCCAGATACAGCAAATACATCACGGATGCGATTTTCAGGACTGTGTGCGAAACAGGATATAGTTCGAACACTTGCGCCAACCCGAGGCCGACCAGAACGATCATCAGCAAAAAGCCGAACCCCACGCCAATCATATGCGGCAGGGTACGGGCAAAGCCGAAATTGGCACCCGAGGCCATCAGCATCAGGTTGTTTGGCCCCGGGGTGATGGAGCTGACAAAAGCAAAGCCGGCGAGGGCGGTCAGAAGTTCATAAGGCATCGCGCAATTTTTGACGCAAGTCAGGCGCATTTAAATTGCGAACTGCACAGGTTGGGTGCTATTTGTGCAATGAATGACAAAGTTTGACCAAATAAACGATAAGATATTGCAAGAATTGGTGCGCGACGGGCGGATCAGCAATCTTGAGCTGGCGGAACGGGTGGGGCTGTCGCCTTCGGCCTGTCTGCGCCGCGTGCAGGAAATGAAACGGGCAGGGGTAATCACTGGCTACCGCGCCGTGCTGGATCGCAGCGCCATGGGGGTGGGATTTGTCGCCTACATCGGTGTCGGGTTGCGCGATCATTCCAAAGAAAGTCAGGAAGCGTTTGAACGGGCCATGGCGCGTGCCACCGAGGTGCGCGAGTGCCACAACATCACCGGAACCATCGAATATCTGCTGCGGGTGGAATGCGCGGATATCGCGGGCTACAAAGCGTTCCACACTGACTTTTTAGGGGCGCAATCGCAAGTGAACGCGATCACGACGTTTGTGGTTTTGGGTTCTCCCAAAGACGAAAGAGGTTAATTTGCAGCCTGTGTGGCAATAGCGTCAAACACTGTGTCCAACTCGGCCGCGATGGCGCGCAGCGCGTCGCCGCCTTCATCCGCATAGGGTGCAAAGACCGCGCTGGGCGTTTTATACGACAGGGTCGCCGAACCGTCGGTGTTTTGGGTGACGTAAAGGCGGATGGGGGCCTCTATCATGGCCGCCACAGACAGGTTGATGACTTTCACCGCGTATTCATTGTTGAAGACGCCAATGACACGGTTGCCCGGAATCGTGATGCCGCGGTTTTTGGCGGCCTGAGTGGGGCCTGCTTGGGTGACCACAATCATCCCGCCCGCTTTGACGGCGGCGCGGGTGTCGCTGACCAATTGGGCGTAAGGCTTGTCGGTGACATGCAGCACCCAACCCGCACGCGGGGTCAGGTCAGCGGCCCAGAGGGGCAGGGCGAAAAGGGTAAAGATCAGGGTTGGAAAACGCATGGGGCCTCGCACAAGCTGTGGAGGCCCCATCTGGCGCGCAAAGCGCCTGTTTGGCAAATCACTTAGCCGTTGATCATTTCGTGTTGGCGGACAATGACTTCGGCTTGCTTGATCGAGGCAATGTCAACCAGACGGCCCTTGTAGACGGTCGCGCCCTCTCCGTTGGCTTTTGCGGTTTCCATTGCGGCAAGGATTTCACGGGCCTCGGCCACGGCCTCCTCGGAGGGGGTGAAGACTTCGTTGGAAATGGCGATTTGTTTCGGGTGGATCGCCCATTTTCCGACCATGCCCAGCGTGGCAGAACGGCGGGCTTGGGCGCGGCACCCTTCATCGTCGGAAAAGTCACCAAACGGGCCATCCACAGGCAGGATGCCGTGAGTGCGGCAGGCCGCAACAATTGCGGTTTGAGCCCAGTGCCATGGGTCGGACCAGTGCTTTTGGCCTTCGTGCAGCATGTAATAGTTTTCCTGGGTGCCGCCGATGCCTGTCGTTTGCATACCCATCGAGGCTGCAAAATCAGCGGCCCCCAAGGACATGGCCTCAAGGCGGGGGGAGGACGCGGCGATGGCCTCGACATGGGCGATACCAGCGGCCGATTCGATGATGACTTCAAAGGCGATGCGCTTTTTGCGCCCCTTTGCAGCCTCGATCGCGGTGACCAATGCGTCCACGGCATAAACGTCTTCGGCGCAGCCCACTTTCGGGATCATGATCTGGTCAAGGCGCTCGGAGGCTTGCTCCAGCAGGTCCACAACATCGCGGTACCAGAACGGGGTGTCCAGGCTGTTGATGCGCACGGACAGGGTTTTGGTGCCCCAATCAACCGTGTTGATGGCCTCGATGACGTTGGCGCGTGCGACGTCTTTGTCAGACGGGGCGACGGAGTCTTCAAGGTCGAGGTTGATGACATCGGCTGCAGAGGCCGCCATTTTCGCAAACAGCTTTGTATTCGAACCAGGGCCGAAAAGTTGGCAGCGGTTTGGGCGTGCAGGCGGGGTGGGTTGCAAGCGGAAGCTCATGGGGCGGACCTTTCGGAAGAAATATTATTGCGCAGTTTCTGGGTTCAGCAGGTATTAAATTGCGCGCGCCTGCGCAAGGCAATTTCTGCAGGTGCAGCATGACGCGAAATGCAGCACATGAATCGTGTTGCACGCAGTGCGCGCAAGATTCTCCCGACTATTTGTGGTTTTTACGGATAACCTTGTGCAAATACTGCAAAGCAGGCGTGAAATGCGGTGGCCTTTGCACGGATAATCGGAGAAATTGCAGTAAATCTGTAATTCTGAGAGGATACGCCGTGATTCAAACACCATACCTTCTTTTCCTCGGGGACGCGCCTGATCAGTTGTCCGCAAAAGTCGCGCAAGGCATCAAAGACTGGCGTCCTGACAACGCTGTGGGCCAGTTCCGTATGGACGGCTGTGCGGCGGACGTCGGCATCAAGGACATGACCCTCGAAGAAGGGCTGGCTGCGGGTGCCAAAACGCTGGTGATCGGGGTTGCCAACCGTGGCGGCTACATCTCTCAGGAGTGGAAATCCGTTCTGATCCAGGCCCTCGAGATGGGCTATGATCTGGCGTCCGGCTTGCACAATTTGTTGGGCGAAGAAGGCGATCTGGTCGCCGCGTCCCAAGTGAACGGGCGCACGTTGCACGACGTGCGCGTGCCCAATGTGGAATATCCGATTGCGAACGGCAAAAAACGGACCGGCAAGCGCGTTCTGGCCGTTGGAACGGATTGCTCTGTCGGGAAAATGTATACGGCGTTGGCTTTGGATGAAGCGATGCAGAAAAAGGGGATGAAGAGCACCTTTCGCGCGACGGGCCAGACCGGTATCCTGATCACCGGTTCCGGTGTGCCTTTGGACGCTGTGATCGCCGATTTTATGGCTGGCGCGGTCGAGTATCTGACCCCTGACAACGACGCTGATCACTGGGATATCATCGAAGGCCAAGGCAGCTTGATGCATGTTTCCTATTCCGGTGTGACTCTGGCCCTGGTGCATGGTGGCCAACCTGATGCCCTGATCCTGTGCCACGAGCCGACACGCCCGCACATGCGCGGCTTGCCGGACTACAAAGTCCCGACAATGCAGCAGATTATGGACCTTGCCCTGCCGTTGGCAAAAGTGGGCAACCCGGATTGCAAGGTCGTCGGTATTTCTGTCAACACCCAGCACTTTTCCGAGGAAGAAGCTGTCGCATATCTGGCGAAGGTCGAAGCGGAGATGGGCCTGCCCGCCGTCGATCCGTTCCGCCATGGCGCCGAGCGTTTGGCGGATGCTTTGGCAGCTCTCTGACGTTGCGCTTTTCCCTCTTCCGGACCCTCCGGGGGAGGTTTATTTAGCGAGATGAAGGAGCGGATGATGAAGATCAACGTTACAGCGGATGTGTTCAAACTGGCGCAGGTGTTTACCATTGCCCGCGGGTCGCGCACCGAGGCAAAGGTTTTGACCGTGCGTTTGCAAGACGGTGTCCACAAAGGGTGGGGTGAATGTGTGCCTTATGCCCGTTACGGCGAGAGCCTAGAGAGCGTCACGGAGCAGATCATGGGTCTGCCGAGGGATGTGACCCGCGCTGCGTTGTATGATGCGTTGCCTGCCGGTGCCGCCCGTAACGCCGTGGATTGTGCCTTGTGGGATTTGGAGGCCAAGCGTTCCGGACGGCGTGTTTGGGAGTTGGCGGGTTTGCCTGCGCCCAAGCCCGAGGTTACGGCCTATACGTTGTCCTTGGACACGCCCGCCGCGATGCAGGCCCAAGCTGCAGAACACGCGTTTCGCCCTTTGCTCAAGATCAAATTGGGCACGCCTGATGACATGCCCCGTTTGGAAGCTGTCCGTGCGGGCGCCCCGAAGTCTACTATTATTGTGGATGCGAATGAGGGGTGGAGCGCCGGGGTTTATGCAGATCTGGCCCCGCATCTGGTGCGTTTGGGCGTGGCTTTGGTTGAGCAACCTTTGCCCGCGGGGGAGGATGATGCGTTGTTGGGCATGGCCCGCCCTGTGCCTGTCTGCGCCGATGAGAGTGCGCATGATTGCGCCAGCTTGCCCGAATTGAAGGGCAAGTATGATGTGGTAAACATCAAGCTCGACAAAACAGGCGGTTTGACCGAAGCGCTGGCCTTGCGCGATGCGGCCCTTGCCGAGGGCTATCAGGTCATGGTTGGATGCATGGTTGGATCGTCTTTGGCCATGGCACCGGCCACGCTGGTGGCGCAGGGCGCGCTGATCACGGACCTTGACGGCCCGCTCTTGTTGGCCGAAGACCGTGATCAACCTTTGACATTCGATGCGGCCGGGGTGCACCCGCCTGCCGCCACACTATGGGGATAACGACGATGCGCACGGTTTATTTGAACGGCGAATATGTGGCTGAGACCGAAGCCAAGGTTTCGATTTTTGATCGCGGGTTTTTGATGGCGGATGGCGTCTATGAGGTGACCAGCGTTCTGGACGGCAAGTTGGTGGATTTTGACGGGCACGCGGTGCGCCTTGAGCGGTCTTTGGGCGAGTTGGGGATGAAAAATCCGATTACCAAAGAAGCCCTTTTGGCGGTCCACCGTGAACTTGTCACCCGCAACGAGGTCGTAGATGGCGGCGTCTATTTACAGATCACGCGCGGTGCGCCCGCGGACCGTGACTTTGCGTTTCCTGACCCTGAGACCACGCCTTGCACTGTTGTATTGTTCACGCAGTCCAAGCCGGGCGTCACGGACAATGCGGCGTCGCGCAACGGGATCAAAGTGATCTCAATTGCTGATGAGCGCTGGGGCCGTCGTGACATCAAAACTGTTCAGCTTCTGTATCCGTCTATGGGCAAAATGATGGCCAAGGCGGCGGGCTGTGATGATGCGTGGATGGTCGAGGATGGGTTCGTGACCGAAGGCACCTCCAACAACGCCTATATTGTAAAGGGCAACAAGATCATCACCCGCGCTCTGTCTAACGATATCTTGCACGGTATTACCCGCGCCGCTGTTTTACGCTTTGCCAAAGAAGCGCAGATGGAAGTCGAAGAGCGCAATTTTACGATCGAGGAAGCGCAATCTGCAGATGAGGCGTTTATCACGTCTGCCACAATGTTCGTGAACGGAGTTGTCGAGATTGATGGCGCGCCGATTGGTGATGGCGTTCCGGGCCATGTGTCCAAGCGTTTGCGCGAAATCTATCTGGATGAGAGCCGCAAGGTTGCGATCTGAGATCGGGTGTTTGGTGGGGGCGGCCCCGTCCGGATAGGGGTTTGAACGGGCTGCGGGGTCGCGCCTGTCGGAGATTTTGCGCATCCTTCTGTTGTCCCGTGCACTCATGGTCCGGAGCCGTCGAGTGGTGAGGCCAAAGCCGATGCCCCGCATGGGGTCAAAGGCGTGCGACCGCACCGCAGCGCATTGGCGAAGTGAGCCACCCCCAAGGCAATTTATGTGTCTGTCACATTTTCCTTAAAAGCTTTTTCAAAGGTTTGTTTCTGCGCAGGTGATGCGTCGGTTTGGTGGTTGGCTTTCCAGTCGTCCATGCTCATCCCGTAGAACGCCATACGCCCTTCGTGTTTGCTCATCTCGAGGCCTTTTTCGTTTGCGGCTTCTTGATACCATCGCGACAGGCAGTTCCGGCAGAACCCTGTCAGGTTCATCATGTCGATGTTTTGCACGTCTGTACGATCTTCCATCAGGTGCTTTTTGAGGCGGCGAAAAGCGGCGGCTTCGAGTTCGAGACGGGTTTGTGCGTCCATGGTTTTGGTCCTTGTGGATGGTTGGGACGGGGCTCTGCCCCAGGTGCTGCGCACCTCCCCCGAGGTTTATTTGGCGAGATGAAGTCTGGATCAGAGATTGGCGTGTTTGCGGGCGCTTTCAAGGTGAGGTGCGAGGAACTGTGCCCATTTGATTTGCTGATCTTGGGTTTTGATCAGATCGTTGCGAATTTCGATCAGCACGTTGGGCCGGTTGTGTTGCAGCCCGTGTTGGTCGATGGCGTCCCCCCGCAGGTGTCCCACGTAGGGTTCATTGTCACCCACGGGGCTGTTGAGTGCTGTTGTAAGGCTGTTGATCAGCGGATGCGCCATGCGTGTGTCGTGATGGTAGAGCACGCCGATTTCCCATGGCCGCCTTTGCCGCCCTTTGAGTTGAGGTGTGAAACTGTGTATCGACACCAGTACGGTTTGAGGGCGCTGGGCCAGGGTTTCGTATGCACGGTGATACGGCGCATAGCAGAGATCGATCCGCCGTTGTTTTTCGGCAGCGTCCGCGTGGCGATTCCCCTCAATGATGGTCCCGTCGTAGAGTTTCATCAGCAGCGTCGGATCGTCTGCCCCGCGGTTCGGGTCAATCACAAGCCGCGAGAAGTTTGACAGGAGTGCCGGTGCCTCAAGCGCGTCTGCCAATGCGCGTGTTACGCCGGCAGCGCCGATGTCATAGGCGATGTGCCGGTTCATATCATGTTCTGCCAGCCCGAGCGTTCCCCCGTTCACGGCTTTTGGCACCGCATTGCTCGCGTGATCGCATGTCAGCAGCCAAGCCCCGGTTCGGTCGGTTCCATGTGCAAAAAAAGGGGTATATGTCATCTGTGTCGTCCCAAGTGTCGGGGAAAGATTTACGCCAGTTGCTCCCGAAAGGGAATTGGGCGATAAGGCCTGCAACTGATAGCGGTAACATACGATAACATTTTGAGAGGGCCTGACCTATGAGACGATTGCGCAATGTAAAAATCGTGGCGACTTTGGGGCCGGCGTCGGACACTTACGCGATGATCCGCAAGCTGCATGAAGCGGGCGCTGATGTGTTTCGGTTGAACATGTCCCACGGGACTCATCCCGAGTTGGCGGAAAAGCACGCCATCATTCGACAGGTCGAAGCGGATTTGGGCAGCACCATTGGCATTTTGGCTGACCTTCAAGGTCCCAAGCTGCGCGTTGGTGTGTTTTCGGGCGACAGCGAAATGCTGGATGTCGGTGCGGAATTCCGCCTTGATCTGGACGAGGCTGAAGGCACCAGTGCGCGGGTGTGTCTTCCCCATCCAGAGATTTTTGCAGCCCTTGAACCAGGTGCTTCGTTGCTGGTCAACGATGGTAAGATCCGCCTGAAGGTCGATGCGTGCGGCCCGGATTTTGCCGATTGCACGGTTGTGATCGGGGGCGTTATTTCCAACCGCAAGGGTGTGAACGTGCCTGACGTGGAACTGCCTCTGGCGGCCCTGTCTGCCAAGGACAAAGCCGACCTCGAGTTTGCCTGCGGGCTTGGCGTGGACTGGCTGGCGCTGTCCTTTGTGCAGCGGGTTGCTGACGTCGAAGAGGCGCGGGTTCTGGTCAAAGGGCGTGCCGCGATCCTGTCCAAAATCGAAAAGCCGAATGCGGTGGACCGGTTCGATGAGATTCTTGCGGTGAGCGACGGCATCATGGTCGCGCGCGGGGATCTTGGGGTCGAACTGCCTGTGCAGAATGTCCCGCCGATCCAGAAACGCCTTGTGCGCAAGTGCCGCGCGGCGGCCAAGCCTGTGATCGTTGCCACGCAAATGCTGGAATCGATGATCGAAAGCCCGATGCCCACACGTGCGGAAGTATCGGACGTGGCGACAGCCATCTATGAGGGGGCGGATGCCGTGATGCTGAGCGCGGAAAGCGCTGCAGGCGATTTCCCGATCGAGGCGGTTACCACAATGGACAACGTGGCGCGCGAAGTCGAAGTCGACCCGACCTACACCCAGATCATCGAGGCCAGCCGTACTGCGTCGCGGGCCTCTGTGGCGGACGGGATCGTGGCGGCGGCACGGGAAATCGCGGAAACCACCGACATCAAAGCGATCTGCTGTTTCACCCAAAGCGGGACAACCGCGCTGTTGACGGCCCGGGAACGACCGCGGGTGCCGATCATCGCAATGACGCCTCTGGTGAATACGGCGCGTCGCCTTGCGCTCAGCTGGGGCACCAATTGTGTGATCACCGAAGAGATGAACCGGTTCAAGAAGCGCGGTCGTCAGCGCGGCCAAAGCGGCAACGGATCTGGGATACGCCGAATACTGCGGATCAGATCGTTGTAACAGCAGGTGTGCCCTTCAATGTGCCGGGGACCACCAATATCTTGCGTGTGGCCCCATGCGACGAACGTTTGATTTTCGCATCCGATCCAGAGTAGCGTGCCCCAACAGGTATGGGTTTGGTGAATGGAATCAGATTTAGCATTGGTTGCCGGCATCGTGATTGCCGGTTTTTCCATTCCGTCGATGTTGTCGGCATTGACGGATCGGCGCGCGCCACGCGCGTCGGCTGTGACAGTGTTGATCGCCGGGGGGTTGATTATCTACGGGATCCGAACCCACCCCGGCGGGTACAGCCTGCAAGACGTGCCTGACGCCTTTGTGCGGGTTGTGGCGCAGTTTCTCTGAACGCTTTGGACGGGCGGGGGCAAATACCACAAACCCGGCCCAAATAGCGCAATAGCGGCTTGCCCTGTCGGTCGATTCCTCCTATAGCCCATCTTCGTTCCGCGCGTCCGGCCGAAAGTGGCATGCCGAGTCGCGCAAATACCGAACTCAACTAAGGAGACGGAAATGCCTAAGATGAAGACGAAATCGAGCGCAAAGAAGCGCTTTAAGGTTTCTGCGACCGGTAAGGTCATCGGAGCCCAGGCTGGTAAACAGCACGGCATGATCAAGCGGAGCAACAAGTTCCTGCGCAACGCACGTGGCACGACAGCATTGTCCGCGCCCGATGCCAAGATCATCAAGGGCTTCATGCCCTACGACCGTTAAGCCAGAAGGAGATAAGATATGTCCCGAGTTAAAGGTGGCGTTGTCACCCACGCCCGTCACAAAAAGGTTATCAAGGCAGCCAAAGGTTACTATGGCCGTCGCAAGAGCACCTTTAAAGTCGCACGCCAAGCGGTCGACAAAGCCAACCAATACGCGACCCGTGACCGCCACAACCGCAAGCGGAACTTCCGTGCATTGTGGATCCAGCGGATCAACGCGGCTGTGCGCAGCCACGACGAAGCACTGACATACTCGCGCTTCATCAACGGTCTGAACCTCGCAGGGATCGAAGTGGACCGTAAGGTTCTCGCCGATCTGGCCGTACACGAGCCCGAAGCATTCGGTGCGATCGTTGCACAAGCACAGGCCGCATTGGCCGCCTAAGGTCTGCGTCTGTTAGAATTTGAAAAGCCGCTCCCGTTTCGGGGGCGGCTTTTTGCGTTTGTGGATGTCATCTTGTGGCGAGAATCTCAGACAGCAACGCAGCCAACCGCACGCCACCTGTATGCAGGCGTGCTTTGAACACTGCATCATTCTGCGCGGCGTATGAATAACTCAGGTCGGGCAGCCCGTTTTTGGTCTTGTCCCCGAAATCATAGACCTTGGCGCGCAAATTTACGGATTCCTCGGCCCATGAGACCGGCGCAGAGTTTGCGGGGGCATCGTACCCCAAATCTTGTACCAAAAAGACTGCAAACTCTGTAAAGCTAAGGGCTTCTTTCTCGATCAACCCCTCATCCCAGACTTCGTGCAAAACGACAGGCTCCCCAAACCAATAGACGTCGATTGAATTTCCCCCACGATCTGGACCGCGCCCGACATGCAAGGGCTGGTGCACATCCCCGACCAGATGCACCAAAAGGGCCAGGGCGGTCATATCGACAGAACCCTGATAAAGGGGCGCGTTTTGGGTCTCCATAAGTTTGGAAAACCGTGCAGCCTTGTCCTTGTCTCCTTTAAGAATGTCGGCAAAAAACGTGATGGCATCGACCACATTTCCGGGCATATCAAGGTCGGCAAACGCAGCCTTGTCGCACGCATCGGACAAATCAGGGGGACGCTTCAACGCCTCTTCGATGGGTTGCCCGTCCTCGACGGTCAAAAAGTGCCACGGTTTGAAACAATCATACTGCGCAAATGAGCGCACAAAATCCGGCCATGTCGCCATCAGCGCCAAACCACGTGGACCTGCTATGGCCCACAGATTGATGCGATCAGCGCCAGACATTGTGCCTTCGGCAATCTGTGCGGTGATGCGGTGCCCGTTCGGCCCCCACGCGTGTGCCGCTTGCGCACTTAGGATGACAACAGCGGACATGAATGCGGGTTTGAAATATCGGAACATGAAAAGTCCTTAAAATGGTTTGCACAAAATATGGGGCAGGGTAACGCGCAAAACATGGCTTGGGAACGGGGTAGATATTTACAAACCCTGAAGCACGGATTTCAAAAGTTAACGCTGGTCAAAAGTGAATGATCTGTGAACGGCGGGTTGCGAGCTGTCTTGTGACTTTCGGTCCGTGTTTTGTACAACACGCTCAATCCGGGACAAAACGTGCGGGTTTGGCGGATTTCGTCTTGTGACATTCAGGGGGCAAAACGTACAAGATCCCGTCAAACCTCCACCGCACGCCGCGTTTACCCCCGCTTGGCTTGCAATCAATTCGCCACAAGGCTAGCAGGGGGGGACACCATTTCCGGGGCCAAGTTTGGGGATACGCATGGACGATCTGAAAGCCAAATATCTTGATCAAATCGCCAATGCTTCGGACGAAGCTGTGCTCGAGGACATTCGCCTTGCCGCCGTTGGCAAGAAGGGCGAAGTCGCGTTGAAAATGCGTGAACTGGGCAAAATGACCCCCGAAGAGCGCCAGACAGCCGGCCCTGCCTTGAACGCGCTCAAGGACGAGATCAACAGCGCTTTGGCGGCCAAGAAATCGGGCCTCGCGGATGCCGCGCTTGATGCCCGCCTGCGCACGGAATGGCTGGATGTTACGCTGCCCACGCGCCCGCAGCGCACCGGAACAATTCACCCGATTTCTCAAGTAACCGAAGAGGTTACGGCGATTTTTGCAGAGATGGGTTTCGCCGTTGCCGAAGGTCCGCGCATCGACACTGACTGGTATAACTTTGACGCTTTGAACATTCCGGGCCACCACCCCGCGCGCGCCGAGATGGACACGTTTTACATGCACCGCGCCGAGGGCGACGATCGCCCCCCCCACGTGTTGCGCACGCATACGTCGCCGGTGCAAATCCGCTCTATGGAAAAGACCGGCGCGCCCACGCGCATCATCTGCCCGGGTGGTGTTTATCGCGCGGATTATGACCAGACCCACACGCCCATGTTCCACCAGGTCGAAGGGCTGGCCATCGACAAAGACATTTCGATGGCTAACCTCAAGTGGGTACTGGAAGAATTCGTGAAATCCTACTTTGAAGTCGACGACGTCGACATCCGTTTTCGCGCATCGCACTTTCCGTTTACCGAACCTTCAGCCGAAGTTGATATCAGGTGTTCATGGGAAGGCGGCACGCTCAAAGTGGGCGAGGGCGATGATTGGCTGGAAATTCTGGGGTCCGGCATGGTGCATCCCAAAGTATTGCAAGCGGGCGGAATTGACCCCGCTGAGTGGCAAGGGTTCGCCTTTGGCATGGGCATCGACCGCATCGCGATGCTGAAATACGGCATTCCTGATCTTCGTGCATTCTTTGACAGCGATCTGCGCTGGCTGCGGCATTACGGGTTTGCTGCGTTGGACACACCGACGTTGCATGGCGGGTTGTCGCGTTGAAAAGCTTTTTGATTGCTTGCCTGCTTTACGTACATGGATTTCGGTTTCGAGACAGGGTTTTGCAAAAAGCGGAAAAAGCCAATGAAAATGCGACAAAGGTAGGTGTCGGCGCTGCCGGGGCCGGATGGTTGCTAAGCAATTTTTTCGGCATTTCGTTGGTGGCACACAGCTCTGGCGGAGCGCTTCTGACTGCTGGATCCGGATATATCGCTGGAACTTATGTTTCAGGGTCAATCGCAGCATTGATAGCAATTGTTGGCTCGGTATTTTGGTTTTTCTTGCTACCGCTTGGGCTGCTCGTATTGTTCAGGAGACGTATTGGTCAAGCTATGGTGAAAGCGGGTTCTTGGCTTTCCAAGTAGATTTTGCCGCAACTTCAACCCCACCTTTTTGTGAGATGACTTCCCCAACACCATCCGCCATGTAAAGCGCATGAAATATGCTATCGCCCTACTGCTTGTCCTTGTCACACTGCCTGCGCACGCCAAGGGCTTATGGAAGCGCGACTGCCAGCTTGATGTGCCTTGCCTTCTTGAGGACGGGCGCAGTTATCATGTCAAATTCCCCGACGGTTGGGACGGGACAACCCCGCTGCCTGTTTTGATGCATTTTCACGGCTGGATGCGCACCGGTGCTTTGCCTGTTCAGCATCAACGGATTTCGGGGGCGACACGGCGTCGTGGCGTTTTGCTGATCGCGCCGAATGGTGCGCGCAAGACGTGGGATTTCTGGAATGACCAAACGGATGATGTGGCGTTCGCGGCGGCTGTCCTTGCAGATGTTGCTGCGTCCTATCCAATTGATCCTGAACGTATATTTGTATCGGGTTACTCCTACGGATCCGCAATGGCGTGGCGCTATGCGTGCGAGAATGGCAATGATGTCGCCGCACTTTTGGGCATTTCGGGCACCATCAGCCAGACGGAAAATTGCCCACAGGCCCCCCGCGAAGTGCGCCACGTGCATGGGACCAACGACACGGTTATGGATTTCCCGTTTGGCCCGAACGGCGACACAACCCATCCTGTCAAACTGTGGCGTGATGCGTTTGGCTGTGCGGCGGGTGAGGCCCAGGACCCCTACAATGTCGTTGATTTCCTGACGTTTGAACGCACCACATGGAAAAATTGTACAAGCGGGCGCAAGGTGACGCTTGATACGCATCCGGGGGGGCATTTCATTCCCCACGGTTGGATCGGGCGACAGTTGGACGAGCTTTTGGACCGCAGCCCAACCTACCCTTAAGTGCAGCTTTACTTGCGCTTTGAGCCATTCTTTGTCATTGCAAACGCATCACATCTGATCCCAGTTTCGACAAGGCAATTCCGTATGAAATTCACGCTCTCCTGGCTCAAAGACCATTTGGACACAGACGCCCCGCTCGATGACATTCTTTACGCGCTCACAGACCTTGGTCTGGAAGTAGAAGGCGTCGAGAACCGTGCGGCGAAGCTGGCTGATTTTACCATCGGCAAAGTGATTTCCGCGGAAAAGCACCCTGACGCGGATCGGTTGCGCGTGTGTCAGGTCGACACTGACGAGGGGATGAAACAGATCATCTGCGGCGCCCCGAATGCCCGTGAGGGCATCACTGTCGTTGTGGCCAAGCCTGGCGTCTATGTTCCTGGAATTGATACCACAATCGGCGTTGGAAAGATCCGTGGCATCGAGAGTTTTGGCATGATGGCTTCCGAGCGTGAGATGGAATTATCCGAAGAACACGACGGCATTATTGAACTGCCATCCGGTGATGTCGGGCAGCGTTTTATTGATTGGCTGGCGGAAAACGATCCGGCCAAAGTCGACCCTGTGATCGAGATTGCGATCACACCGAACCGACCCGACGCCCTTGGGGTGCGCGGCGTTGCGCGCGATTTGGCGGCGCGGGGTTTGGGCAAGCTTAAAAAGCGCGACGTAGACTACGTTGTGCCGGCGTTCCCTTCTGATCTGAAGGTCAGCATTGACGATGATACGTTGGATGGCTGCCCCGTTTTTTATGGCCGTTTGATCAAAGGGGTCAAGAACGGCCCATCGCCTGCATGGCTTCAAGATGCCTTGCGCGGGATCGGGTTGCGTCCGATTTCTTTCCTTGTGGATGTGACCAATTTTTTCACCTACGACCGCAACCGTCCGCTGCATGTTTTTGACGCGGATAAGGTGGTTGGACACTTGCGGGTCCACCGCGCCAAAGGCGGTGAAGAGATCACTGCGCTGGATGACAAAACCTATACTTTGCAAGCTGGCCAAATGGTGATTTCCGACGACAATGGTGTCGAAAGCATCGCCGGTATCATGGGTGGGTTGAACACAGGTTGCACAGAGGAGACGGTGAACGTCTTTGTTGAAAGCGCTTACTGGGATCCGGTTCAAATCGCTTACGCAGGCCGCGCGCTCAAGATAAATTCCGATGCGCGTTACCGTTTCGAACGCGGAGTCGACCCTGCCTTTACCCCCGAGGGTTTGGAGCATGCGGTGCGGATGATTGTAGATCACGCAGGCGGTGAAGTTTCCGAAATTATCAAGGCGGGGGATGTTCCGAACACGGCGCGTGCCTTCAAACTGGACGCCGCGCGCATTCGGTCTTTGGTGGGTATGGAAATCCCTGAATCCACGCAGCGTCAAACACTTACGGCCTTGGGTTTCCGCCTTGAGGGCGACATGGCGCATGTCCCCAGCTGGCGTCCTGACGTTCAGGGTGACGCCGATTTGGTCGAAGAGGTCGCGCGCATCGCATCGCTGACCAAACTGAAAGGGCGGCCGTTGCCGCGTTTGACAGATGGTGTGCCAAAGCCTGTGATGACGCCAATGCAGCGCCGCGAACAGATCGCGCGCCGGACCTGTGCCGCTTTGGGCTACAACGAATGTGTCACTTATACATTTATCGATCAGGCCTCTGCGGCGCTGTTTGGGGGCGGCACCGACATTACAATGCTCGAGAATCCGATCAGCACGGACATGAGCCACATGCGTCCCGCGCTTTTGCCCGGTCTGTTGCAAGCCGCGGCGCGCAATCAGGCGCGCGGTTTTGCGGACGTCGCAATGTTTGAAGTTGGGCCTGCCTTTGAAGGTGGAGAGCCGGGCGAGCAGCACAATCTGGTCACAGGTTTGCTGGTCGGGCGAACAGGCGCAAAAGACGTGCACGGTGCCTCGCGCGGTGTTGATGTGTTTGATGTCAAAGCTGACGCCGAAGCGGTTTTGGAAGCAATGGGTGCGCCGGCCAAAGTGCAAATCATGCGCGGTGCGGATGCGTCATGGCACCCGGGTCGTCATGGGAAAATCTGCCTTGGCCCCAAAAAGGTCATTGGCATTTTTGGCGAAATTCACCCCAAGATTTTGACCGAGATGGGCATCAAAGGGCCGGCAATGGCCTTTACCCTGTGGCCTGCTGAAATTCCGGTGCCACGCAAAACCGGCGCCAACAAAGGGGCCTTGGTGATCAGCGATCTGCAAGCCGTTGACCGCGACTTTGCCTTTGTTGTGGACGCTGATGTTGAAGCGCTGACACTCGTCAACGCTGCGGCTGGTGCAGACAAGGCTTTGATTGACGGAGTGCGGGTGTTCGACGAATTCATCGGTGGCAGCTTGGGGGAAGGCAAGAAATCTCTTGCGATCACCGTGCGCTTGCAACCCAAAGACGCGACGCTAAAAGATGCAGACATTGAAGCGGTAAGCGCCAAAGTCGTGGAAAAAGTGACCAAAGCCACCGGCGGCGTGCTGCGGGGCTAAATGCCCGCGCTATAAAGGAGATCATGGATGTTGAACGTATATCTTTCAGGCGAAATCCACACCGATTGGCGCGAGCAGATCATTGAGGGTGCACAAGGCCTGGACATGAGCTTTCACGGCCCTGTCACGGATCACGCGGCCAGTGATGATTGCGGTGTGGCGATCCTTGGGGCGGAGCCGAACAAGTTCTGGCATGATCGCAAAGGTGCGCAAATCAACGCAATCCGCACCCGCAAGGGTATTGAGGATGCGGATATTGTGGTGGTGCGTTTCGGCGAGAAATACAAACAGTGGAACGCTGCCTTTGACGCGGGCTATGCTGCGGCTTTGGGCAAGTCTTTGATTATTTTACACGGTGCCGATCACGCACATGCCCTTAAAGAAGTGGATGCCGCCGCTTTGGCCGTGGCAGAGGATCCGGCACAAGTTGTCCAGATCCTCCATTATGTTTTGACGGGCGGTTTGCCGGCTTAAGAGCGCGGTGGGATCAAACGCCCTTTGGCAACGGCAGGGCGCGCCAGAAAGCGTTCCAGATAGGCAACGAGGTTTTTGTGCCCACTCCAGTTTACCGCCTCATGAGCGCCGTAGAACTCGAGTGATGCAAGCCACGGCGCGATGGCGATGTCAGCAATAGAATAGTCGCCCGCGATCCACTCTTGGCCCTCGAGTTCTTTGTCCAGAACCGCCAGTAAACGACGCGCTTCTGCCTGGTAGCGCTGTTGGGGGCGCTTGTCCTCCCACTCCGAGCCTGCAAACTTGGTGAAAAACCCGAGTTGACCCAGCATCGGGCCAAGGCCACCCATTTGGAACATGAGCCATTGGATGACTTTGAGTTTTTGGGCCGGAGTTGACCCTGCCAGTTTTCCCGACTTCTCCGCCAGATAGATCAGGATAGCCCCCGATTCAAACAGACCCAATGGCGCGCCGTCAGGCCCGTTTGGGTCGACGATGGCAGGGATTTTGTTGTTGGGATTGAGGGACAGAAATTCAGGGCTCTTCACATCAACATCGGACAAGGTGACGGTATGTGCCTCATAGGGTATCCCCATTTCCTCCAGTGCAATTGAGACCTTCACCCCGTTGGGCGTCGGAAAGGAGTAAAGCTGTAGAATATCCGGGTTCTGTGCGGGCCAACGTTTGGTAATTTCGAAGTCGCTTATCTTTGACATGACTGTCTCCTGTTTTTGTTGACGCAATCTAGGCAGTATTCCCCTTAAAAACAGCGTCCCAATAGTATTAATATGTGTTAATGGCTGTGCATTGGCGCACGTTGATACAACGCGAAGGCCAAAATAAAAAACGAGGGAACTAAAATATTAAAAGAATTCAAAGACTTCATCGCCAAAGGCAACGTCATGGATATGGCCGTTGGTATCATCATCGGTGCTGCGTTTACGGCGATTGTCGGCTCTTTGGTGGCTGATTTGATTAACCCGATCATCAGCCTCTTTATGGGTGGCATCGACTTTAGCGGCATGTATGCATTGTTGGGTGACGGTGAATATACCTCCATCGGTGCAGCCGAAGAAGCCGGCGCTGCGGTCTTTGCTTACGGTCGTTTCATCATGGCGATCATCAACTTTGTGATCATCGCATTCGTTGTGTTCATGCTGGTAAAAGCTGTGAACAAAACGAAAAAAGCCGAGCCGGAAGCAGCACCAGAGGCGCCAAAAGGCCCAACACAAGAAGAGCTGTTGGCTGACATCTTGGCGGCTTTGAAGAAGTAATCAAAGTTTTACTTTGAATGTGAAAGGCCCGCTGGTGCGTCCAGTGGGCCTTTTGCGTTTTATAGTTTCAGTGCCAACGTGGGAGAAACAACATCAAGTCCCAATGCTTTGCCAACCGCATAGTAGGTCAGTTTGCCTGCATGCACATTCAGGCCTGCCAACAAATGCGCATCATCCTCGCAGGCTTTGCGCCATCCTTTGTCCGCCAGGGCGAGCATAAACGGCATCGTAGCATTCCCAAGCGCGATCGTAGACGTGCGCGCAACGGCGCCTGGCATATTGGCGACGCAATAGTGCATGATCCCGTCGACGTTGTAGATCGGATCTTGATGGGTGGTGGCTTTAGAGGTTTCAAAGCAGCCGCCTTGATCGATTGCGACATCTACAATTGCAGCACCGGGCTTCAGTTCGCTTAACTGCGCACGGCTGATCAGCTTGGGCGCGGCTGCGCCCGGAATGAGGACTGCGCCGATGATCAAATCGGCTTCGCGCGCCAGTTCAACCGTGTTACCTGCGCTTGCGTAGCTGGTTTTAAAGTCTCTTGAGAATACATCATCCAAATAGCGCATGCGGGCCAGTGAGCGGTCCAGAACGGTGACATCTGCGCCCATTCCTGCTGCAACGCGTGCTGCATGGGTGCCGACGACGCCGCCGCCAATGACCACAACACGTGCGGGTCCGACGCCCGGGACACCCCCCATCAAAACGCCGCGACCGCCGTTGGCTTTTTGCAAAGTCCAAGCCCCCACTTGTGGGGCCAAACGACCAGCAACTTCGGACATTGGAGCCAAAAGTGGCAAGCCTCCATTGGCATCTGTCACGGTTTCATAAGCGATCGCTGTGCATCCTGATGCCAACAAGTCCGCGGTTTGCTCAGGATCCGGTGCGAGGTGAAGATAGGTGAACAAAAGTTGCCCTTCGCGCAGCATTTTGCGCTCTTGAGGCTGGGGTTCTTTCACTTTTACGATCATGTCCGCGCTGGCAAATATTTCTTTGGCGGTTGGTACCACTTGGGCACCTGCAGTGCTGTAGTCCTTGTCCGAAAAACCGGCGCCAGCACCAGCGCCCGCCTGGATCATGACGTCGTGGCCATGTTTCACCGCTTCAAAGGCGGCGTTTGGCGTCATACCGACGCGGAACTCTTGTGGTTTGATTTCTGTGGGGCATCCGATGCGCATGACTGTCTCCTCATTTGTCGTCGCCTTTTGACTATGGGGTGTTGTGCATAGAATAGGGGGTGCAAAATGATCACCAATATTGCACCATAGGCGATGAATATTCGAAGAAACCTGACTTTTGTCGAAGGAAATGGTGAAAATGTCACTGGACTCAACAGACCGACGTATTTTGAAAGTTTTGCAGCGTGAAGGCAGAATGTCGAATTCCGACTTGTCAGTCTCTGTGAATCTGTCCGCATCGGCGTGTCATCGTCGTGTGCAGCGTTTGGAAAAGGACGGGTTTATCCGTGACTACGTCGCATTGCTGGACGCGCGTAAACTTGGTGTCCCAACAACAGTTTTTGTAGAGATCACCCTGCAAGGTCAGGCAGATGAAGTGCTTGATGCTTTTGAAAAGGCAGTCGCGCGTATCCCTGACGTCCTTGAGTGCCACTTGATGGCAGGCAGCGCGGACTATTTGCTAAAAGTGGTTGCAGAAAATACCGAAGATTTTGCACGGATTCACAGGCAGCACTTGGCCCGTTTGCCCGGTGTTCAGCAAATGCAGTCAAGTTTCGCCCTGCGTACGGTTTTCAAAACCACGGCCCTGCCTGTTTAAACGTCAGGCGCTGTTTGCGCGATCTTCAAGAGCTTTGGCAAATTGAGCGGCTCTCAATTTGAACCGCTTGTTCAAAGTCGATTTGGCAAGCTTGAGCGATTGCAACAACAAGCGGGCGGAAAGTGTGGTTGCTTTGACCTCAAATTCTACAGCCAGGCGGGTTCTGGTCTTGGACAAAGCCAAAAGCTGAAGATTGCCCGCCCCGTCAAGTCCTGAAGAAATGGTTTCCACAGCGATTTCTGTGGGGTGTTCAAAGCGTATAATGGTCGCCTCGACTTCACGTTCTTTTCCACGCATCAGAAAATTGGCCCGCCATTTCATGCCGGCGCCTGCCACGGTGCACATGTCCAAACGCTGCACATCTGCGCCACGTCGCATGGCGGCTCGTTCGTATGAGTCGAATTCGGTTATCATTTCGAAAACCTGTTCGATGGGCGCGTCAACGTCTTCACGGGTGGTGAAAATCATAAAGAAACCTGCTTGATTTAGATTTGACGAGTTTCCCCTTAATCCAGAGTATCCGCAAGCCAGTTTTCCAGCAAAAAATGTGCAATTGCACCTTTTCGCGCAGGTAAGATCGTTGGGTGTTCACCTGCGAATGCTTGCATCATGTCTTCACGTGTGACCCACATGGCGTCTTCAATCTCAACCGGGTCGATGTTGATGTCCTTGCTGGTCGCCTCACCAGCGCATCCAAACATCAATGACGCCGGAAATGGCCACGGCTGGCTGGCAAGATAGCTCACCGGCCCAACCTTTACACCCGACTCCTCGAACACTTCACGGCGTACGGCCGCTTCTAGTGTCTCGCCCGGCTCTACAAAGCCGGCCAGCAGAGAATACATGCCTTGCGGCCAGCCTGGCGAGCGGCCCATGAGGACCGAATTGCCATGGGTGATGAGCATGATGACCACGGGATCTGTGCGTGGAAAGTGATGGGTTCCACAGGCCGCACAATTGCGCTGCCACCCTGCTTGCGCCATTTCGGTCCCAGTGCCGCATTTTGCGCAGAACCCGTGAGAACCATGCCACATCTGAACAGCCCGCCCCGACGCTGCCAGTTCTGCATCGCGCGGAGACAACCACGTCATCACCCGCCGAAGTTCAGCAAATACGTAATCCTGAGGCAAGCTGGGATGGTGTTGTTCGCTTGGATCCAGAAAACCGCCCAACTGGCTTTGGTCCAGATCATCGGGGTTCCAGTCTGACATATCAAAAGCGAATCGTCCGGCCCCGTCTTCGCGGCCCAAGAAAATCACATCAGGGCTGGCGTCTGCCAATATCGGATGGTCCATATCCAAGCGCACAAGGCTCGCTGGACGCGTTTTATGGATGAGGGGTTTCCCACGCCAAAACACAATTGCCTTGCTGTCGGACGCTTTGCGGAGATACGCCAGTGCCGCGGAATTTCCACGAATTTCGCCAGCGCGATCAAGAGCCGAGCCTCCGAATGTAACCGTTTCTGCGTGTTTCATATCTGCTCCCCCAAAGTTTGGCAGAGGCTTGGCATGGCTTGGTGGTTTAGGCAATCCCGCGTGTGACCCTTCGTCGCTTGTACCTTTTTACGGGAGTGCATTGAATCTAACAGTCGCAGCACGCGAGTATTTGCGATACTTAGTAGTGAGCAGAAGGGTGTGTTCGTGAACTTTGATCACAAGAACTTGGTCGGAGACAGTGTGGTTGCGCAAGCGAATTTGCGCATCCTTGCGACCAGTGATTTGCACATGAACTTACGTGCGTATGACTATCTGACCGAAACACCATTGCGCACCTCGGGACTGTCCCGCCTCGCGCGCGTTATTGCTGAAGCGCGCTCTGAGGTTGGTTCTGATTCTTGTATATTGTTGGACAATGGCGACGCGCTGCAAGGTGCCCCTATGGCTGATACGGCCGCCGAGTTGCCGGTGTCACATGACCATCCGCTGGCGCAGGTTTTTAATGCCTTGGACTACGACGCTGTAGGCCTTGGCAACCACGACTTTGATTTCGGGCTAGAGTATCTGGACACGGTGTCAGGTGAATATGCGGCCCCGACGTTGAGTAGTAATTTTACATCAAATTCGGTGCAAAATATAAGCCCGTGGACTATCCTTGAGCGCAGGTTGCCGTGTTCTGATGGGACCCCGCGCACAGTGCGCATTGGCGTTTTGTCGGTTATGCCTTCGCAGACTATGATTTGGAACAGCAAGGCCCTACAAGGGCGCGCGGACATCGCCGAAATGGATGCGGCTTTGGGGCTGATGTTGCCGATCATAAAAAACCAAGGCGCTGACGTTGTGGTTTTGTTGGCGCACAGCGGGATTGGCGAAGTTGAGCCGCACAAAAATGCGGAAAATGCAGCTCTTCATTTGGCGCGTTGGTCTGATGTTGATGCCGTGATCGCAGGGCATTCACACGGGTTGTTTCCGGATAGCGCGAGCAACCCGTCCCACGGTTTGGACCCTGCCTTTGGGACGTTGAATGGCACGCCCGCCGCAATGCCCGGCTTTGGTGGGTCGCATCTGGCCGTGGTTGATTTGGGATTGCGCTTTGAGAACGGCAGTTGGTCCGTAATGAACCATGTTTCAGGATTACGCGCTGCCACGGATGACGCCGATGAAGATCAGGTGGTCTTGCGCGCAACGGCCAAAGCACACGAAACGACCCAACACCGACTGTCACGCGTTGTTGGGCAGACAAATACAAAGATTTGCAGCTATTTTTCCTTGATCAAAGGTGGCACAGACATGGCTTTTGCGGCTGAGGCCAACCGCCGCGCCATTGTTGAGACTTTGAGTGGTACAGAGCATGCGCATCTGTCCATTTTGTCCAGTGCGGCCGCCTATGCGAGTGGTGGACATGCTGGTCCAACCAACTACGTTTCGATTGACCCCGGGGATGTTCAGGATCGTGATCTCAAAAGGTTGGCGCCCTATCAGGACAATATTTGTGCCAGTGTGCTCACGGGTGCTCAGGTCAAAGACTGGCTTGAGCGCAGTGCCGCGATCTTTACGCATTTGGTGCCATCATCCGATGATCAGGATTTGATCCTCGGGGATGCGCCTGTTTTCAACTTTGATATTCTTCATGGGGTCGAATTCACGATCGATCCAACCTGCCCGCCCCGGTTTTCCCTCGAAGGGCAACTGCTGGATGAGGCTGCAGAGCGTATCAAAGGTCTAAGTTTTGCAGGACGCCCCATTGATCCGGCGGCGCGTTTTGTTGTGGCGTCCACGAATTTCCGACTGTCAGGGGGCGGTTTTTTTGCGGGCTGTGATCCGGACAGCATCATTGTCAGAACAGAACAAACGGCACGGGATGCGCTTTCTCGTATGTTGAAAGATGATGGTGCAAGAGTTTACGAGGGCACATCGCCGTGGCAGTTTTCTCCCGACCTCGGGGTGCGTGCGCGGTATTATACGTCTCCGGATGCTGTGGCCTCCCTTGGCAATATATCAGCTTACGCGCCTGTTGATTTGGGCCTCACATCTTCGAAGTATCAATCCTTGTTACTGACCTTGTGATCTGAACCCTTGCGCTGATGCGTCTGTAGCCCTATATCGGCGATTGAGAGGTTGGCGCGGGCGAGCGCCTCGCCAACCCGGTCAGATCCGGAAGGAAGCAGCCGTAACGAGCCCCGCTTGGGTCGTTGTCAATCTCTCACCTTACCCCAAGGGGCGCGCAGTCTTGCACGCCGTGGGGGCAGCCCTTTGTGCATCGGAACTTTATGTTTGCCATGCGCATTGCTGTGGACCTCTGATCCGCGCCGCCTTAACCTCACATATGACGAATCCACTGAAAGCTATGTAATGTCTGACGCCCCTTCGACTGCTTATCAGGTGCTGGCCCGAAAATACCGGCCGGAGACTTTTGTCGATCTGGTGGGGCAGGACGCGATGGTGCGCACGCTCAAAAACGCGTTTGAAGCTGATCGTATTGCGCAAGCCTTTGTAATGACTGGGATTCGCGGAACCGGTAAAACCACAACCGCGCGCATCATTGCCAAGGGCATCAACTGTATTGGCCCCGATGGGGCAGGTAGTCCGACAACGGAACCTTGCGGCGTGTGCGAGCATTGCACTGCGATCATGGAAGGCCACCACGTTGACGTGATGGAGATGGACGCCGCCTCCCGGACGGGGGTGGGCGACATCCGTGAGATCATCGAATCCGTCAACTACCGCGCGGCTTCTGCGCGCTACAAGATCTATATCATCGATGAAGTTCACATGCTGTCGACCAATGCATTTAACGCGCTGCTCAAAACGCTCGAAGAGCCGCCCGCCCACGTGAAATTCATCTTTGCGACCACAGAGATTCGCAAGGTTCCCGTCACGGTTCTGTCGCGGTGCCAGCGCTTTGATTTGCGCCGGATTGAGCCGGAAGTGATGATCGCGCTGATGCGCAAGATTGCCGCGGCGGAAGGTGCCGAAATCGCGGATGATGCGCTGGCCCTGATCACCCGCGCGGCTGAAGGCTCTGCGCGCGATGCGACGTCTTTGCTGGATCAGGCTATCAGTCACGGCGCTGGCGAAACGACCGCGGATCAAGTCCGCGCAATGCTTGGCCTCGCTGACCGCGGTCGCGTTCTGGATTTGATCGATATGGTACTTCGCGGCGATGCTGCAGGGGCCTTGTCCGAGCTGAGTTCACAATATGCGGACGGAGCGGACCCCATGGCGGTCTTACGTGATTTGGCGGAGATCACCCACTGGGTGTCGGTGGTCAAGATCACGCCAGAAGCTGCCGAGGATCCGACCGTCTCCCCTGATGAACGCGCCCGTGGTCTTGCGATGGCTGAGAACCTTCCGATGCGTGTGCTGACCCGTCTTTGGCAGATGTTGTTGAAATCACTTGATGAAGTTGCCGCTGCACCAAATGCAATGATGGCCGCCGAGATGGCGATCATACGCCTGACCCATGTCGCGGATTTGCCCAGCCCGGAAGAGCTTGTGCGCAAGCTGAACGGTATTTCCCCGCCACCTCCGCCCGCTGGTGGGGGGATGGCTGCTGGAGGTGCTTCAAATGGTTCAACCGCATATTCAGGACAACACGCACCCAGCGGGGGGGGCGGGGGCGGCCCCGTAGCTGCACTGTCTGTCGCTCCTCAAGAGGTGTTGGCACGCTTTCCGACGTTCGAGCATGTTGTCGAGTTGATCCGTTCAAACCGCGACGTGAAACTGTTGGTTGAAGTGGAAAGTACGCTGCAACTGGCCGCGTATCAGCCCGGCCGCATCGAATTTGTCCCGACCGAAGCCGCGCCGCGTGACTTGGCGCAACGCTTGGGGGCCAAGTTGCAGCAATGGACGGGCAACCGTTGGGCTGTGACCATTGTGAACGATGGTGGTGGCAAAACGATTGCGGCGGTGCGCGATGCTGCTGAATTGGCCCTTCAAGCCGAGGCAGAGGAGCACCCGATGGTCCAAGCCGTTCTGGCCCAGTTTCCCAGCGCCAAGATAACCGCCATTCGCACGGCTGCGCAAATTGCTGCTGAAGCCGTTGAAGAAGCCTTGCCAGAAGTGGAGGACGAATGGGATCCTTTCGAAGAGGACTGATCCTCGCCCTCCTGCCAACCTCTGCTTTTGCAGAGGTGTGCAGCACTGAACGCCCGAATTGGGACGGTATGCCTGTGTCGATGATTGCAGAGGCATTGGCGCTTTTCACCACGCCGGGAGCTCTGTTTTTGTTGGCCGCAACTGTGGTCGCGTTGTTCTTGCGAAACAGCAATGGTGTGCTGGTTGTGACCTGCCTTTGGTCTGGCCTTGTCACCATTGTCGCCACCACAGGTGGTGAGGTGCGCGCCGCTGCGGTCGAGGAAGGCTGCGTGTCTTCTCCTG
The DNA here is from genome assembly GCA_943787985.1 of uncultured Paracoccaceae bacterium. GTDB lineage: Bacteria > Pseudomonadota > Alphaproteobacteria > Rhodobacterales > Rhodobacteraceae > Ascidiaceihabitans. The sequence goes on from CALSOO010000001.1 coordinate 194,965, forward strand.
CCTTGTTCATCGTCGCTGTGGCTGCGATATGTGGCTGCAGCATTCTATACACCCTTCGCCGCAACACGCGGCTCTGACAGTACGGAGACTTCTATGTTCAAAGGTTTAGGCCAGCTTGGCGATATGGCGGGCATGATGAAAAAAGCCCAAGAGATGCAAACCAAGATGGCGGAGATGCAGGACGAGTTGAACAACGTCACTGTTGTTGGTGAATCCGGTGCCGGTTTGGTCAAGGCAACGGCGACCGCGAAGGGCGATCTCAAGGCCTTGGACATTGACCCGTCAATCTTCAACGGTGATGAGAAAGAAGTGGTAGAGGATCTGATCCTTGCGGCGATTAAAGATGCTCAAGCCAAGGCGGCTGCCAAATCCGAAGCCGAAATGTCCAGATTGACGGACGGTTTGGGCCTGCCCAAAGACATGAAGCTTCCGTTTTAAAAACATGTCGTGCACCGTACTGACCAAGGATACCCTATGAGCAGTACCAAAGACATCGATGCGTTGATTGAAATGATGGCCAAGCTGCCCGGGCTTGGCCCTAGATCCGCGCGACGCGCCGTGTTGCACCTTATTCGCAAGCGCGCTTTGCTGCTGACTCCGCTGGCTGATGTCATGCAAACTGTTGCTGTGACCGCACGCGAATGCCTGAATTGCGGGAATGTGGGCACTGAGGATGTGTGCGATTTGTGTACCTCTCTTAAGCGTGAAAACGGTGAGTTGTGCGTTGTCGAGGATGTCGCGGACCTGTGGGCGATGGAGCGATCCGGCGTCTTCAAGGGGCGTTATCATGTGCTTGGTGGGACTTTGTCCGCCTTGGATGCTGTGGGCCCTGATGAATTGCGTATTCCCAAGTTGATCAACCGGATTGAGGCTGAAGGCGTCACAGAAGTCATTCTGGCCCTGAATGCGACGATCGATGGTCAAACCACCGCACATTACATCGCTGACCAGCTGGAAAAGAAGGTCAAATTGACCTCTCTTGCCCAAGGGGTGCCGATTGGCGGAGAGCTCGACTACCTTGATGATGGGACGATTTCTGCCGCTCTCAGGGCACGAAAAGAGATTTGATCCCATTGTCATAACCGGTCTTTAATGTGTCGTGCATTAGGAACGGTGCATGTTGGATCTGGACCGCATCAAAATAGCGCTAAAGCGTGATATGGACGAAGGAGTCTTGGCGCTGAGCGATGACTTGTTAGTGCGCACAGCCTCCATGTGTGCGACGTCTGCCATTGCGATTTTTTTCATTCCTTGGCAATGGGTTGCGATGGTCGTGATGGCGATTGCTTGTGCTGAGTTGATTGAGAAAATCTGTGTGCACATTGCAAAACGGTCATTCAGCCTTGCGGTTTATGTCATATGGATGATGTGCAACCAGATGGTTCTGGCCGCTATTTGCAGTATGGCCATGATGCTGGTCGTTGAGCCATCTGTGACCGGAAAACTTGTTGGTCTCATGATTTTGATCGGATGTATGTCGCAACCGCTTATGGTCGGGGTGAGTAGTATCGCATTGAGTTACGGATGCCTGATCATCCCGCTCGCGATCGGGTGGTGCATGGCTTTGGTGATTGGCAGCACCGAAGACTCTTTGGCGCTTTTGGTTCTTGGCCTGTCTGTCCTGAGTTTGCGCACTGTGCTGGTCACCCATTCGACCCGTTCTGTCATGCAAGCTCGCAACAATGCGCAGGCAAAGGCAGATGAAGCAGCGATAGCAAAGACACGCTTTATGACGGCGATCAGTCATGAAATCCGCACGCCTCTGAACGGCATTTTGGGCATTGCGGAACTCACACGTGACAAGGCGCAGACCGAAGACGAGAAACATCAGGCGGATATTCTGATTTCCACCAGTGAGAACCTTAAGAACCTGTTGGATGATGTTCTGGATCAGGCCAAGATCGAAGCGGGGCAAATGCAATTGACCTATGCTGCCGGGGACGTGCGTGCATTGGTGCGCCAAACGTCGTCGCTGTTTCAGGCCAATGCGCAAGCAAAGCATGTCGAGTTGCGAACCGAGTTCCGGCCGGAAGAATCGCAAATGTTTGTTATGATGGACCGTCTTCGCATGGGGCAAATACTGTCGAACCTTGTTTCAAATGCGATCAAGTTTACGGATCAAGGCAGCATTGTTATCAAGGCCTGCCTGCACGCGCATCCAAAGCTTGGGCATGAACTGGAGCTTCGTGTTTGCGACACCGGGCGCGGCATGACAAAGGGTGAAGCCGCGCGCTTGTTCCAAGATTTCGCGCAGGTGGATGACCAGCAACACAGGGCTGCAAAGGGAACGGGTCTTGGTCTGTCGATTTCCCGCGGGCTTGCCCTTGCGATGAATGGTGATCTTACAGTGCGCAGTGAACTTGGCAAAGGCTCGGAGTTCGTTCTTACATTGCCTTGCACCCGTGTTGAGCGCCTGGCTGATGCGCCTACAACACGAGGGTCTGAAATTCCGGATCTGGCAGGGTGGCGGATTCTTGCGGTCGATGACAACAAAACAAATTGCTACATTGTCTCCAAATTCCTGGCTCAGACCAAAGCAACTGTCTTGGTCGCCAATGGAGGTTTGGCGGCGCTTGAAGTGTTGAAAGAGCAAGAACAGGATGTGGTTCTGTTGGATATCAGTATGCCCGACATGGACGGGCCAACGGTTTTTGATCAGATGCAAAGTCTTTCAAGCATGAGCTATATGCCCAAAGTTATTGCTTTAACCGCGCATACTCATGCTGATGCAAGACGGAACTACCGAAGAATGGGCATGGACGGTTACCTGTCAAAACCACTCAAGAAATCCAGATTGTTTGATGAGCTTGGGCGCTTGGGAGTGAAATCTCCCAAGCCAAACCCGCACAAAATATAGCTCCTTTTACGGCTGCTCGTCTTCGTCGCTACCACCAGCAGGCAAGTTGAAGAAGCTGTCCGCATCTACCAATCCAGTTGAGGTGTTGTCGTCTTCATCGTCGTCATCCGACAGTGAGAAAGTCTCGAGCCCTTCGATGGCTGTAGGGATCTTTGGCTCGGGGACCATACCAAGGGATTGTTCTGTGCTGACCAATTTACGGCGCTCGTCGTCAGTCATGACGTCACCATCAGCCGCCTTCTTGGCCGCAGCTTTTTGGACCGCAGCATCAAGTTCAGACTGTTTGCACAAGCCCAAAGCAACGGGGTCAATGGGCTGGATGTTTGAGATGTTCCAGTGTGTGCGTTCGCGAATGGCTTGGATGGTTGGCTTCGTCGTGCCGACAAGCTTGCTGACCTGACCATCTGTCAGTTCAGGATGGAATTTTACCAGCCACAGAATGGATGCCGGACGATCCTGACGTTTCGACAATGGCGTATAGCGTGGACCACGGCGTTTTTCTTCGCCTTGCGCAGCAGCGTTGAACTTTAATGCCAGTTTGTGCAGCGGATTTGATTGCGCTTCGTCAATCTCTTCCTGGGTCAACTGGTTGTTCGACACGGGATCGAACCCTTTGACGCCAGCCGCAACATCGCCGTCCGCAATGCCCTGAACTTCCAGTTCATGCATGCCAACAAAGTCGGCAATCTGTTTAAAGCTGATCGTTGTGTTGTCTACCAACCAAACAGCGGTGGCTTTCGCCATAATCGGTTTTGCCATCTCAAGTGCTCCTTACGCATATCTTCCCCGTCGCCTGAAAGAGGCGGCCTTGGGGTCCAAGGCGGGTTACCATTGTGGGGGAACTTGAACGCTATATAGTCGGGACCAGACAATAAGGAAAGACCCATATGCGTTGGCTGATAATCTGGTTGATGAGTGCGCTCCCCGCGCTGGCCGAAGGCGAAAGAGCGGGGGAGTTTGACTATTACGTGATGGCGCTAAGTTGGTCGCCGAACTGGTGCGAACTTGAAGGGGACTCGCGCAACTCTCCACAGTGCGATCCACGTCATGATCATGGTTGGATTCTGCATGGCCTTTGGCCGCAATTTCACCGTGGATATCCATCCTATTGCAACACGTCCGAGCGTGCGCCGTCACGGTCCTTGACCAACGGCATGGCCGATATCATGGGAACGGGCGGCTTGGCGTGGCACCAGTGGAAAAAGCACGGCACTTGCACAGGATTAAGCGCATCTCGGTATTTTGCTGTGTCACGAGAGGCCTATGGAACCCTGACGCGACCAGAGATATTTCGCAAGCTGACCAAGGACATCAAACTGCCTGCCTCAGTTGTTGAGGACGCGTTTATGAAGGAAAACCCGTCACTTGAGCGTGATGGAATAACGATCACCTGCAAGTCGGGCCACATTCAAGAGGCCCGCATTTGTCTGAGCCGCGCACTCACACCTGTGCCATGTGGTCAGGATGTGGTGCGCGATTGCACGATGAAGGACGCGGTTTTCACGCCTGTGCGCTAGTGCTTGCGGCGGGATTACGCCCCGCCTGCAACCTCCAGAACGATTTTCCCGATGTGCGCAGAGCTTTCCATCCGCGCGTGTGCGCCAGCCGCATCTGCAAAGCCAAAGGTTTGATCCATCACAGGTTTGATTTTTCCGGCACTGATCAGTGGCCAAACCGCCTCGCGGAGGTCTTGTGCGATGCGACCTTTGGCTAAATCACTTTGCGGGCGCAGGGTGCTTCCCGTGATCGTCAGCCGCTTCATCATCATCATTGCAAAGTTCAATTCTACTTTGGGCCCCTGAAGGAACGCGATCTGCACCAATCGCCCGTCATTGGCCAAGGTTGTGACGTTGCGCGGGATATAGTCCCCGCCGACCATGTCCAGAATCAGGTTTGCTCCACCTTCGGCCTTCATCACGTCGACGAAATCTTCGGTGCGATAGTTGATCGCGAGTTCCGCGCCCAATGCGACGCATGCCGCGCATTTTTCGTCCGAACCGGCTGTTACAAAAACACGGGCGCCGAATGCGTTGGCCAATTGAATGGCGGTCGTTCCGATTCCTGAGGACCCTCCGTGGATCAAGAACCGTTCGCCGGCCTGCAATCCGCCGCGTGTAAAGACGTTTGACCACACTGTGAAAAAGGTCTCGGGCAGGCATGCCGCTTCTTTCATGCAAAGGCCTTGGGGCACTGGCAGGCAATGTGCGGCGGGGGTTGCCACGTATTCTGCGTAGCCACCGCCGGGCAAAAGCGCGCAGACTTTATCGCCGATGCTCAGATCGCTGACGCCCTCACCGACACTGACCACTTCACCGGATGCTTCAAGCCCGGGAAGGTCGCTGGCCGTCGGAGGGGGGGCGTACATCCCGGCGCGTTGCAATGCATCGGGGCGGTTGACGCCTGCATAGGACACTTTCAACACGACCTGCCCATGTTGCGCGACTGGTCTGGGCCGTGTGGTTTCTTGCAAAACCTCTGGTCCGCCAGGTTTCGTGATTTCAATGGCGCGCATCGTGTCGGTCATAAAGTGATCCTTCGGCTGGAGATGCGCACACATTCGGATATCCCACCCAAAGGCGCAACTGGAACGGGGCGTTAAACGCGGGGACTAGTCCAGCTTCCGGGCAAATCGGTGTTGGACGCCATCGCCGGTGCCTTGATTTGCCCCAGCACCCAATTCGGCCCCGCGAGCAATTTGCTCAGCGTCGGACTGTTTCGTATGCCGGCTTTGAGCTTTTCGATTTGCATCACGTCTTCGATACGACGATCGAGAAAATCCCAAGTCGCCGCGTTGTCGATGCTGTCATCGCCGAGCCAATAGAGCACAGTCGCGCTGTAGACGCCGGCGAGCGTTGCGCGTTTGGTGTACCAGTTTACGTCTTGGGACGTGTCGCCCAAAGTGTTCCAAATGTGATCAGCGGTGCCCCAAACCAGTTTGGCTCCGTCCGCCGCATGGGTGGGCAATGCAAACAGCGTGGTGCCGCGTCTGACGGCCTCTTTGTCTGTGACCGCTTCAATTCGAAAACGCACAGCCGTCGCGACTTTTTCGCTGAATTTCAATGTGCTCATGTCTTGGGATTTGAGGCGCGCTACCATTTTGGCATCCCCTGCGTGATGATAGGCTACGGCGAGGTCAAGCGCCCCGCGTGGACACACAGCACGCGCCATGCCTGATTCGACATCTGCGTCTGCAATAGCAGCTTGAAACGTCGCCTCGGACCATCCGTCAAAGGCGACATGCACCAAAGCCGCCTCTAAAAGGCGGATTTTTGTCTCTTCGTAGGGTGTTGTCATGGCATTCTCCGATGCGATTCAGTCTACATACTAGACAACATAGGTTGAAGTTGCTATGCGACCAATTCCTGCAAATCCTTGCAACTTCAAACTAGAAAGGTGGTGAAAACCACATGCAGGTTAGTGTTCGCGATAATAACGTCGATCAAGCGCTGCGCGCCCTGAAGAAGAAACTTCAGCGCGAAGGTGTGTTTCGTGAAATGAAGCTCAAGCAACATTTCGAGAAACCGTCCGAGAAAAAAGCACGCGAGAAAGCCGAAGCGATCCGCCGTGCCCGTAAATTGGCACGCAAAAAAGCACAACGCGAAGGTATGATGTAAGTCATCCCCGCATTGTCGGACATAGCTAACCCCCGCCGGGCAATCGGCGGGGGTTTTCTGTTTTTAAAGGACCGTTGCGTCAGACGCGAGGTTTGGCTGACGGATAGACGCCCAAAATCTCGAGGCGGTTGGTGAAATACGCCAACTCTTCCAATGCCCGTGCGACGGCCGGGTCTTCTGGGTGTCCTGCAATGTCCGCGTAAAACTGGGTCGCCGTAAAGGTGCCGCCCACCATGTAGCTTTCCAGTTTTGTCATGTTCACGCCGTTGGTCGCGAACCCTCCCATCGCTTTGTACAATGCAGCCGGAATATTGCGGACCTGGAACACAAACGTCGTCACCATATTTTCCGAACGGCGCGATGTGTCCGGTTCTGGCGACATAAGAAGGAAACGTGTCGTGTTGTCGCCCGTATCCTCGATGTCTTCAGCCAAAAGGTCCAATCCGTGGATGTCTGCCGCAACGCTAGATGCCAAAGCTCCGACGCTCAGTTCGCCACTGGCCGCCAAGTCGGCGGCAGCTCCTGCGCTGTCGGTTGCATTCTCCGAGGTGATTCCATGCGCATCCAGAAACGCTTGAGCTTGCGGGATAAGCACCATGTGAGCGCGAATGTGTTTGATGTCGCTCAAGGTTTGCCCGGCATTCGCCATCAAGCTGATCCTGACCCGTACAAATGCTTCGTCGATGATGTGCAGCCCGCTTTCAGGGAGCAGGCGGTGGATGTCCGCCACACGGCCGTAAGTCGTGTTCTCAACAGGAAGCATAGCGAGATCAGCGGCCCCTTCGTGTACTGCGCGAATGACATCTGTGAACCCTTGGCACGGCACTGGCATTGCTCCCGGGCGGGCTTTGAGCACGGCTTCGTGGCTGTAAGCCCCAAGTTCTCCTTGAAATGCGATGCGCAGGGTCATTTTGTAAATCCTGTTCTAACTATTTGCTGCCATTTGAGGGGGCAGGGCGTTTGGTCGCGGTAACTACACCTAGACAGCGCTAATGGGAACCAATAGATACCCGCCCAAAGCAGATAGTGCCAACACAGTAGAGATGGACAAATAGCCATGTTCGATACGATGACATTTACGAAAATTGCCGGCGGCGTGTGTGGCGCATTGTTGGTGTTGCTTCTGGGCAAATGGGCTGCAGAAGAACTGTACCATGTTGGCGGCCACGGTGGCGGCGAAGCATCCTACGTGATTGAAGTTGAAGAGACGGAAGTCGCAGAAGACGTCGAAGAAGTCAGCATCGAAGAGCTTTTGGCCTCTGCCGACATCGCTAAAGGCGCGAAAGTGTTCAAGAAATGCTCCTCTTGTCACAAGCTCGAAGCTGGCGAAAACGGCACAGGTCCATACCTTTATGGGGTCGTTGGTCGCCAGATCGCCGCAGCGGACGGGTTTGGATACTCCGGCACTTTGTCAGGGCTCGCCGGCGAAGCGTGGACACCTGAGAACCTCAACGGGTTTTTGGAAAAACCAAAAAGCTGGGCTCCCGGAACGACGATGAGCTTCAACGGGTTGCGCAAACCTCAAGAGCGTGCGGATCTGATTGCATATCTCGACAGTCTCGACGATTGATCCAGACCAAAGAACAAATTTACAAAAGCCGCATGCCTGTCATGCGGCTTTTTTTGTTGTAAAACGGGCAGCGCACGGTCCGTTAAGAAAACGTTCACATTTTCGCAACTTGAATGTCAGTGCCATGGCGCTTTACCGTGGGCGGCATATAACTGGCAGAATGCCGACAAAACCAAAGAGGATCAGCCACATGCAGCAGACCCGTTCAACAGCGCACTCCACGACAAAGGCAAAGCCTTTTGATCAGCGTCCGTTTCTTTGGCTTTTGGGGGTCATGCTTTTCAGCATTTCGCTGTTGGCGGCGGCAACGCTGCGCGCTCAAGAAAAAACGGTCACCACGCATGGCTACTCGTTCTATGGCAGTCTGACCTATCCGGAAGATTATCCGCACTTCAAATACGTCAATCCGAATGCGCCCAAAGGTGGTGAGATTGCGATTGGAACGACGGGTACCTTTGATTCCATGCACCCCTACACCCGCAAAGGGCGCGCGGGCGCTTTGTCCTCGGTGATGTACGAAAGCTTGTTGGGCAGCGGCACAAATGCTGAAGCCCCGGCTGATGTTTACGGGGAAGGATACGGATTGCTGGCCGAACGCATGGAATACGACGAAGGCCGCAACTGGGTGATTTTCTATATGCGCCCCGAAGCCAGATTTTCCGACGGAACCCCGGTGACGGCGCATGACATCGAATTCAGCCACAACTTGTTGTTGGATGAGGGCTTGAAGTCTTATGCGGATGCGGTCCGCAAACGTATTCCAAAGGTCGAAGTTTTGGATGATCACACGATCAAATTCTACTTCACCGAAGGGATTTCGCGCCGCAGTCTGATTGATCAGGTTGGTGGCGTGCCTGCATGGTCCAAAAAATGGTATGAAGAAACCGGGGCGGGACTGGATGAATCGCGTTTGGAGGTCTCTCCGGGATCAGGCCCCTACATGATCGATACTGTCGATGTGAACCGCCGTATCGTCTACAAACGCAACCCTGACTATTGGGGTGCGGACTTGCCGTTCAGCGTCGGGCGCAACAATTTTGACCGCATTCGCATAGAGTACTTTGGCGATGACACCGCAGCTTTTGAGGGCTTTAAAGCCGGTGAGTTCACGTTCCGTGTTGAAGGTGATTCAAAACGGTGGGCCACGGGCTATGATTTCGCCAAAGTGGACGCAGGCCAAGTGGTCAAAAAAGAACTTGCTGACGGGGCTCCCGCCACACCTTCGGGCATTGTTTTCAACTTGGGCAAAGATGTCCTAAAAGACCGTCGTGTCCGTCAGGCGCTGGCTTTGGCGTATAATTTCGAGTGGACCAACGAGAGCCTGCAATATGGGCTGTTTCAACAGCGCACATCCTTTAGCCAAGGCACGGAAATCATGGCCAATGAAGCGCCGACAGGTGCTGAGCTGGACTTCTTGAAAAGTCTGGGCGATCTTGTCCCCGCCGAGGTTTTGAGCGAACCCGCCGTTGTTCCCCACACCTCCCGACCAGAGCGATTGCAAGATCGGCGCAACACGCGCACGGCCATGAAGCTGTTGGACGACGCTGGCTGGATGGTCGGCGATGATGGCATCCGGCGCAACGCAGCAGGCGAGACGCTGAAGATCAACTTCCTGTTCAACAGTTCATCGCCGTCCACCCTTGCTGCTGTGATGGAAAACTACGTGGGCAACGTCAAGAAGCTGGGTGTTGATATTACGTTCGAGAAAGTTGATGCGGCACAATACACATCGCGTGAACGGGATCGCGACTATGAATTGGTGTTCGACACCTACCCTGCATTCTTGGGCACAGGGACAGGGTTCAGGCAGTATTTCGGCTCCGAAGCGGCCTCTTATTCATTGTTCAATCCGGCAGGCCTCGCCAGTCCTTTGGTGGATGCGATCATCGATGCGTCGTTGAAGGCCACATCGCGCGAGGAAGAAGTGATGATGATGATGGCCCTGGACCGGGTCCTGCGGCATGAACTCATCATGATCCCCGTTTGGTACAAAGCGAACCACTGGGTTGCGTATTATGATCAATACGAGCACCCCGAGAATATGCCTGCCTTTGAATTGGGCTACATGGATTTCTGGTGGTACAACGCAGACAAGGCCGAGGCCTTGAAGGCCGCAGGCGCGCTGAGGTAGCGCTGCAATGGGGGCTTATATTGTCCGGCGGCTGTTGCTCGTCATTCCCACGCTGATCGGTATTTTGCTTGTCAATTTCGTGCTGACGCAATTTGTCCCCGGCGGCCCTGTAGAACAGGCCATCGCCCGCGCGCAAGGCGGCGGTGATGTGTTTGGCGGCTTCGCAGGTGCCAACAATGATGCAGGCGTGACGGAGGATTTGAACACCGCCTCGGATAGCAGTTACATCGGTGCGCGCGGGCTTCCCCCAGAATTTATTGAAGAATTGGAAAAGCAGTTCGGCTTTGACAAACCACCGTTGCAGCGGTTTCTGACGATGGTTTGGAATTACGCGCGGTTTGATTTTGGAGAAAGCTATTTCCGATCCATCGGGGTGATCGATTTGATCAAGGAAAAGCTGCCGGTTTCGATCACGCTGGGACTGTGGTCGACGTTGATCGCCTATGCGATTTCGATCCCACTTGGCATACGAAAAGCGGTCAAGGATGGCACCAGTTTTGACACATGGACCAGCGGCGTGATCATTGCGGCCTATGCGATCCCCGGGTTCTTGTTTGCGATTTTGCTGTTGGTGCTTTTTGCGGGGGGGTCGTATTATCAGATATTCCCTTTGCGTGGTTTGACATCAGATAATTTCGACGAGCTTTCGGCCATCGGGAAGGTTCTGGATTACTTCTGGCACATCGCTTTGCCTGTACTGGCCAGCACCATTGGCGCTTTCGCGACCCTTACGCTTTTGACCAAAAACAGCTTTTTGGACGAGATCAAAAAACTCTACGTTGTGACGGCCCGCGCCAAAGGGTTGAGCGAAAGCCAGGTTTTGTACGGGCATGTGTTCCGCAACGCCATGCTGATAGTGATCGCAGGGTTTCCGGCTGTGTTCGTGTCGGTTTTCTTTGGGGGCTCTGTCATCATCGAGACGATTTTCTCCCTCGATGGACTGGGGCGTTTGGGGTATGAGGCGGCGGTCGCGCGGGATTATCCCATCGTGTTCGGGACCTTGTATATCTTTGGACTGATGGGGCTGGTCGTCGCGATTATTTCAGATTTGATGTATGTTCTTGTCGATCCGCGTATCGACTTTGAAAAGAGGGAAGGCTGATGGCTTTGTCTCCGCTGAACCAACGCCGTTGGAGCAACTTCAAAAAGAACCGGCGCGCTTATTGGTCGTTGTGGATTTTCACGGTGCTGTTTGTGCTGTCGTTGGGTGCCGAGTTTTTGGCAAACGACAAGCCGATCCTCGTGCAATATCGTGGCAACTACTACACGCCCATTTTCAACTTTTACCCCGAAACAGAATTTGGCGGCGACTTTCAAACCGAAGCGGTCTACCGCGACCCCGAAGTGAAATGCTTGATCGTGTCGGGCGGGTTGGAAGACTGTTTTGATGATCCTGACGCAATTATCGAAGATGCAGCTGACGGCACAGTCAACGGGGAGGTGATCGCCAAAGGCTGGTCTGTCTGGCCGCTGATTCCCTATTCTTATGACACTGCCGTTGACCGCCCCGGTGCGGCCCCTTTGCCCCCCAACGCACAAAACCTGCTGGGCACGGACGGCACCAAACGCGATGTGCTTGCGCGGATCATCCATGGTTTTCGCTTGTCCATCTTGTTTACGCTTATTGTGACAGGCACCGCGACAATCATCGGGATCATTGCAGGCGCTGTTCAGGGGTTTTTCGGCGGCTTGACCGACTTGATCTTCCAAAGGGTGATCGAAATCTGGTCGGCCATTCCGTCACTTTATGTCATCATCCTGATGTTTGCGATTTTAGGGCGAAGTTTCTGGCTGCTTGTGGTGCTTCTTATCCTGTTCTCATGGACGGGGCTGGTTGGTGTGGTGCGGGCTGAATTTCTGCGCGCGCGCAATCTGGAATATGTACGGGCGGCGCGCGCCCTTGGCGTATCGAACGTGACCATCATGTTCCGCCACATGCTGCCCAACGCCATGGTCGCCACGCTCACGATGCTGCCATTTATCATCACGGGCACGATCTCTTCGCTGGCTGTTCTGGATTTCCTCGGGTTCGGATTGCCCAGTTCCTCGCCGTCTCTTGGTGAGTTGACCTTGCAGGCCAAACAGAACTTGCAAGCGCCTTGGCTGGCCTTCACCGCCTTCTTTACGTTTGCCATCATGCTATCGCTGCTGATCTTCATTTTTGAAGGGATCCGCGACGCGTTTGACCCCAGAAAGACTTTCTCATGAGCGCCATTTTACAAGTGCGCGATTTGCGGGTCGGCTTCCGTCAAGACGGGAAGCTGACTGAAGCAGTCAAAGGCGTGAGCTTTGATGTGAACCGGGGTGAAGTCGTCGCATTGGTGGGGGAATCAGGGTCGGGCAAGTCTGTGTCCGCCTTGTCCACGGTTGCGCTGTTGGGCGACAGTGCAGAGGTATCAGGCTCAGTGACCTATGACGGTCAGGAGATGATCGGAGCCAATGACGCATTGCTGCGCAAAGTGCGCGGAAACGACATCAGCTTTATTTTTCAGGAGCCGATGACGTCGCTTAACCCGCTTCACACAATTGAAAAACAGTTGACCGAAAGTCTGGCCTTGCACCAAGGGATCATTGGGGCACAAGCGGGCGTGCGTGTCTTGGATCTGTTGAACAAGGTCGGAATCCGCGATGCGGAAAGCCGGATGAACAGCTATCCTCATCAACTTTCTGGCGGACAGCGCCAAAGGGTGATGATCGCGATGGCACTGGCGAACAAACCGGATGTTCTTATTGCAGACGAGCCGACCACGGCCCTTGACGTTACGATACAGGCGCAGATTCTTGATCTGCTGGCGGACCTCAAAAAAAGTGAGGGGATGGGCCTGTTGTTCATCACCCATGACCTTGCCATCGTTCGCCGGATTGCGGACCGCGTGTGCGTCATGCAGCATGGTGAAGTCGTCGAATCCGGCCCCACAAAAGATATTTTTGATGCGCCGCAGCATCCCTACACCCAAAAGCTGTTGAGTGCGGAGCCAAGTGGGACACCGCAACCGGTTCCCGAAGACGCGCCCGTCATTGCCGAAACCCGTGACTTGAAAGTGTGGTTTCCTATTCAGGCAGGCCTGTTGCGCCGCACTGTCGGGCACGTCAAAGCTGTGAATGCCTCTACGCTCTCGGTGCGTGCTGGTGAAACCCTTGGCATCGTTGGGGAATCCGGATCCGGAAAAACCACAATGGCGCTCGCAATTATGCGTCTGATCAACTCTCAGGGTGGGATCACTTACATGGGGCAGGACGTGCGCCAGTGGAGCACGAAGGAACTGCGGCGCTTGCGCAAAGACATGCAAATCGTGTTTCAGGACCCGTTTGGCAGCCTGAGCCCACGCATGACCTGCGCCCAGATCATCGCTGAGGGGCTCACCATTCACCAGGTTGACCCCAACCGAAAACCGCGTGAGTTGGTCGCCGAGGTGATGCTTGAAACGGGCCTTGATCCGGAAACAATGGACCGCTACCCGCATGAGTTTTCCGGTGGCCAACGTCAACGTATCGCGATTGCGCGTGCCATGGTGCTGCGCCCTAAACTGCTGGTACTGGATGAGCCGACGTCTGCTTTGGATATGACCGTTCAGGTGCAAATCGTGGACTTGCTGCGAAACCTTCAGGCCAAATACGGGTTGGCGTATCTGTTTATCAGCCATGACCTCAAAGTCGTACGCGCAATGTCGCACAATGTGATGGTGATGAAACAAGGCGATGTTGTTGAACAGGGGACGGCCGAAGATCTCTTTGAGAACCCGCAAAACGAATACACGCGCGCGCTTTTGAAAGCGACCCAAGTCTAGCGCCAGTCAGAAAGGGCCCTGCCTAAATAGCAGACGCGTGCCCGGCGCTGTTCATCGCGTATGTCTCGAAGCGCCGCACACCAAGTCGACCAATTCGACGATCCAGAAGGCGACAGTCGTCGCATTCTGGATGATCAATGGGATGATGCTCCCAAGCCCAGAACGGCTCTTGTTCAGGACGGGCCAACCATGAAGCAGGTCACATTGCGGGACTTCAAGCGTCGACACGCCAGATCGGCCTGTTCACGCGACATTCCAAGGAAGTTCGCGTCAAACCCTTGAGGACGGCGCACGACTTTGCGCAATGTGCCATCCAATGTCGACATTTCCGCCAGCGCAGTTTTCAGCAAGACTTTCTCGGCTTTGAAGCGACTGGTGTAGCGGCCTACGTTGATGCCCCAATGACGACCGCCCGAAGTCGATAGGCGGGTGACCACTTCAGGGGCCGGTTGGGCACGGGCCAAAACAAGGTTCGCAGGTCGCGGGTTGGGGCGCATGGTGACGACCTGTGCAACAAGCGCTTTGGCAGGTTTCGCAGCGGGCGATGTTTTTTGTGCTTCGGCCAGCGCGGTCTGGATATCGTCAGACAAAACTGTTGTGGTCGTGACTGCCGCGGCGGCCAGGACAACAGGCGCTTCTGGCGCGCTCGGGCGTGTTTTGGGGCGGATGCTTTTTTTGACTGCGCCACTCACACGGATGGTTTTGCCTGCCCCTTTGGGGGCCACGCCATTGTCCGCGATGTATGCAGGTGCTGAAGGTTTGCGCACGGGAGCGTTGGACGGGGCACGACGAAAGCCAAGATCAAGCAATTCCGCGATTTTCGCGTTGCGCGCTGCAGTGGATTTTCCACCGAACACGGTCGCGATGATACGTTCGTTGCCGCGCTGGGCAGAGGAGACCAAGTTAAAGCCTGCCGCACGGGTGTAGCCGGTTTTGATACCGTCCGCGCCGTGATAGTTCGACAGGAAGCGGCGGTTGGTGTTGGCCACTTCGCGGATACCCGCATTCGTGGATTTGCGCGAGAACAGGTTGTAATATTGGGGGTAGTCGTACAGCACATGGCGGCCCAGAATAGACATGTCGCGGGCTGTGGACAGGTGGCCGCTGGCGGTAAGGCCGTGGGCATTTTTGAATGTTGTGCGGGTCATGCCCAATTGCTTTGCCGTGCGGGTCATACGCCGCGTGAACTTTGCTTCGGACCCGGAAATGGCCTCTCCGATGGCTGTTGCGGCATCATTGGCAGATTTCACAGCGGCGGCACGGATCAAGTAGCGAAAGGCAATCGTTTGGCCGGCTTGCAAACCCAGTTTTGAAGGAGGTTCTGCAGCCGCGTTTTTGGAAATCCTGACTTTGGTGTCGAGCGAGATTTCACCGCGTTCGATCGCTTGAAATGCGACGTACAATGTCATCATTTTGGTCAGGGAGGCTGGATGCAAGCGCGTGTCCGCGTTGCGTGCATGCAAGACCTCTCCGGTGCGGGCATCCATGACGAATGCCGCATAAGGGGCCGCTATGGCGCTGAGTGGCACGACCACCAACATCCAAATTGCAGCGAATACAAATAGCCCAAAACGGGCCGGCGATATGTGCCGAGCCTTCACGATGAACCTGCCTTTTTTTCTGCCTCTGGACCGTCGATTATTTCGACGTGCCCTTATTTTTATGAGCAAAAGATAGCACAGTTCCCCGTTTCGATAAACCCTTAGAAAGGCTGGATTAACCAGTTTTTTGGGACAATCGCTTTCAACATATAGGGGCAAGCCCCCTCAAAGCCGCTAAACCCGCGATTGTGGCAAGAATGTGGCGGCGATGCTTCTTAACCGGGGTGCATGTTTGTCACGTAAGTGTTCGCCGAAAAGGAAACGGAAAGCGAAAAGGCACAAGGTGCATTAATGTGCGACTTGATGCAGGCTTCAAGGTCCTTCAGCAGGGCTGCCATAAAGGCGGCATCGCGGTGCGCTTTGGGCAGCATCGAGACCTCAAAGATAAGATGCGTGTGATGAAACACTGCCGCAGGATAGGCGCGGCCTTTGCACATGCCGGACCCTGCGTCGTGGGCCTGAATGGTGGCCTCGACATCTGCGAGGATGGCGGCGGCATCGATTTCCAGATCGGTTGAATACTTCAATTCGGCGTGGGGCATTCGGGTTATCCTTTGGGTATCGTAGACAAGAGGGCTGGCACGTCGCCCAAGTCCCGCAAGGCGCGATAGCGGGGGTGGTGTTCGGGGGTTTCGGCGTGCTCCAGATCCCACGCCAGATCATGCGGCACAAAAATGCCCCATCCCCCCGCATCCAACATAGGGCAGACATCGGATTTCATCGAATTGCCTATCATCATACTGCGCGCTGCCCCCTCGCCATGCTGCTCGAAAATCCGGGTGTAGGCCTCAGGCGTTTTGTGGGACACGATTTCTACCCCGTCAAACAAGTCACCCAGCCCTGATTGTGCGACTTTGCGTTCCTGGTCCAACAAGTCACCTTTGGTGATGACCAGAACACGACCAAAACCCTTGGCGCTGACGACGGCCTCGCGCGCGTGGGGCAACAGTTCGATCGGATAGGCCAGCATCTCTTTACCGGCATCGATCAGTTGGGCAATCACCGACTGAGGGACGCGGTTGTCTGTGACTTCAAGGGCGGTTTCGATCATGGAAAGAACAAAACCTTTTATCCCGAAACCATAGCGCTGGATGTTGCGTCGCTCTGCTTGCAGCAAGCGGTCCATCAGGTCAGGACCCTCCATATGCTCCGCCAAAAGTGCTGCGAAATGGTCTTGGGTCAGCTTGAAAAAACGCTCGTTGTGCCACAGCGTATCGTCCGCATCGAATGCAATTGTTGAAATACTCTGTGTCATCTTTGCGCCTCGGCCCTTTTCTCATGGTGGGAACACGTTATATAACGCCACGCAACACCTACACACCAGATTCTTGAGCGGAGCATTCATGAAGCTTGATGCAACCATGATGGCGAACACGTCGAACGATGATAACGACACGTCCGTCATCACCGAGACAAAGCCGAAAACCAAGCGGCCGCCGATGTATAAGGTGATGTTGCTGAACGATGATTTCACGCCGATGGAGTTTGTCGTGTTGGTTCTGGAGCGGTTTTTCGGGCTCAACCACGCCCAAGCGTTCGAGATCATGTTGACCGTGCACAAAAAAGGGTTGGCCGTGGTGGGTGTTTTCAGTCATGAGATCGCCGAGACCAAAGTGGGCCAAGTGATGGATTTTGCACGCCGCCACCAGCACCCGCTGCAATGCACCATGGAAAAAGAAGAATAATCAAATGATTGGCGCTCGATTGCCCCTTGCCCTCGACGGGGGCGGTTTGGCCGTGCCTGTGTCCGGGCGTATCTGTGTGTTTCACCCTGCGTCAGATGCAGACCTGAGCGCTTTGCCGCGCGAACAGGTGGATGTGATACAACCCTTCAAACCTGTGCACGATGTGTTCGAGACCGCAGGATATGCCTGTGATGTGAGCCCTCAAGTGCGCTATGCCATGAGTGTTGTGTGTCTGCCCCGCGCCAAAGCCGAAGCGTTGGCCTTGCTTGCTCAAGCCACCGCTTGCACCGACGGGCCTGTTTTGATCGACGGGCAAAAAACCGATGGCGCGGATTCGATTCTGAAGGCGTTGAAGAAACGCGCGCAGGTGCATGGCCCCGTCAACAAAGCCCACGGCAAGTTGTTTTGGCTCAATGACCCGCTTGATCTGTCTGATTGGATTGCGGGCCCGGAACTCACGGATGGCGGGTTCTGGACCGCGCCGGGTGTGTTTTCGGCAGATGAAGTTGATGTGGCATCTGCATTGCTTGCGGATGCCTTGCCCGAGAAAATGGGCCGGAAGGTTG
Source organism: uncultured Paracoccaceae bacterium (assembly GCA_943787985.1). Taxonomy (GTDB): domain Bacteria; phylum Pseudomonadota; class Alphaproteobacteria; order Rhodobacterales; family Rhodobacteraceae; genus Ascidiaceihabitans. The sequence continues at coordinate 212,777 of CALSOO010000001.1, forward strand.
CGGATTTCGGGGCCGGTTGGGGATTTTTGTCGGCGCATATCCTGACAAAGCAAAACGTCGAAGAAGTGCATCTGGTCGAGGCCAACCACATGGCGCTGGAATGTGCCAAGCGCAACGTGACCGACCCGCGCGCCCTATACCATTGGGCGGACGCGATGGTGTGGAAGCCAAAAACCAAGCTGGATACGATTGTGATGAACCCGCCGTTTCATATGGGGCGTGCCGCAGATCCTGCGCTGGGACGTGCGTTTATTTCGGCGGCGGCCCGTTTGCTGGCACCGTCCGGCCAGTTGTGGATGGTGGCCAATCGCCATCTCCCTTATGAAGACACGCTGGCGCAGCATTTTGTGAAAACCGTTGATTTGGGCGGCGATGCGCGGTTCAAATTGGTGCACGCGTTGCGCCCCAAACAGCCAAAGCGCATGGGCTAGCCAGAAGGACAGCATCAGATGGGTTTCAATATCCAAGGAAAGACCGTCATTGTGACGGGTGCGGCCAATGGCATTGGTCTGTCGATTGCCCGTGAATTCGCAGATCGCGGCGCCAATGTGATGTGCGCTGACATGGACGAAGCCCGGCTCAAAAAGGAATTGGGCGAAGCGCTTGATGAAGGCAACATGCGCTATTTCGCAGGGGATTTGCGCCAACGCCTGACCATTGCCAACCTGATTTCTGCAACCATCGACGCTTTTGAGCAGGTGGACATTCTGGTCAATGCTTCGCGTCAGGTGATGACCACTGATCCGATGGATGTCGAAGACGACTCTGTGAGTGTTTTGCTGGAACAAAATATGATGACTGCGTTGCGTTTGACCCAGCATGTGGCCAAGCGCATGATCAAGCAGTCCGAAGGCCAAGAGACAGGGCAGGCGGGATCGATTGTGAACTTGTCCTCGATCGCTGCGCACCGCTCGCAGCCACAGTTGTTGGGCTATTCGATTGCGTCTGCCGCGATGGAGCAGATGACCCGTTCGATGGCTTTGGCGTTGGCGCCTCATCGAATTCGCGTCAACGCCGTGGCTTTTGGCTCTGTCATGTCGGCGTCGCTGAAGTCTTCGGTCAAAGAAAACAGTGAGTGGCGCGATGATATCGAGGGCCATACGCCGTTGGGCCGCATTGCCGGTCCGGGCGAGTTGGTCGATGCGGTGCAGTTTCTGGCTTGCGAAAGCTCCAGTTTCATGACGGGCGAGGTCGTGACCGTCGATGGCGGCCGCAGCCTGTTGGATGCCGTTGGCGCTCCTGCACACTAGGGCTTTCCTCTGTTTCCGGTTTCGGGTTAGAAAGTGTCAACCAAACAAGACACTTTTGCCGGGGCCCAAGCTATGACTGAAGATTTCGACACCGAAAAAACCCGTGCGTCGGCATGGTTTCGTGAATTGCGCGATCAGATCGTGGCGTCTTTTGAGCAACTTGAAAACAACCACTTGGATGGGCCGATGTCAGATGCCCCTATCGGGCGTTTCGAGGTGTCCGAGACCAAACGCACCTCTGATGATGGCAGCGATGCTGGTGGAGGCCTGATGAGCGTGATGCGCGGGGGGCGGGTGTTTGAAAAAGTGGGTGTGAATATTTCAACGGTTTATGGAACCCTGGGCGCGCGCGCCCAGAACGCCATGGCGGCCCGCAAGGGTATACCCGGTATGAAGGATGACCCGCGCTTTTGGGCGGCGGGAATTTCTTTGGTTGCGCATATGCAGAACCCTCATGCGCCTGCTGTTCACATGAACACGCGCATGTTCTGGACCCCGCATGCATGGTGGTTCGGGGGTGGTTCCGATTTGAACCCCTGTCTGGAATACAGTGAAGACACGGCCCATTTCCATGCAACCCAACAGAGCCATTTGGACCCGCATGGCGCTGATCTTTATCCGCGTCTCAAGGAATGGGCGGACGAGTATTTTTACATTCCCCACCGCAACCGTGCGCGCGGTGTTGGCGGTATCTTTATGGATGATCACTGCACGGGCGATTGGGAGGCCGATTTTGCGTTGACCCAAGACATTGGACGTGCGTTTTTGCCAGCCTACGTGCCGCTTGTTGAAAAGCGTCGCGTGCAGGATTGGTCGGAGGCGGACAAGGACGCCCAGCTGGTCCACCGTGGTCTCTATGCCGAGTATAATCTGGTCTATGATCGAGGCACCAAGTTTGGTTTGGAAACCGGCCATGATGCGAATGCGGTGTTGATGAGTCTGCCGCCTTTGGCCAAATGGGTGTGACGCCGTGCGGCGCTCTTTGCTGAAGCAAAGACGCCCCGCCCACCGTCCCGCAGTGTTATGGCGTGCGGGGTGGTAGGCGTCTGATCTGGAGTCCATGCTTTTGGTCTGCCGAGTACCCTAATTTTTCGCAAAACCCCTTTGTGCCAGTGTCTTGACCCGTTCTCAGCATGATTTTGTAGGCGTTTGCGTCCCATGCTTGCCTGTTCGGAAGCGTCATGATTTGCTCCATCTACCCTTTGTTTTAGTGTTCTGGAAGTGTCACGCTATTTCCGATGAGCGCGTATGCATTGCCGGATCACCAACGGAATCGTTGATCCATGCAATGTTAGCTGCCTCTTCCAGCAAAGGTTTCAGAGCAAGCTTGCCGATCCGGCCGAGACCACTAAGCGCAAAAACTGTCAAGGCTCACCTCCTGTTTGATTGGTTAGTGTTCGCTCTGAAACCGAGCAATTAATGTGATGGATTGTTAACTTTTTGCAGGCCATCTTTAGCAGGCCTGCAAGCTGTGTTCTAAAGTTAGGGCAGAGTTAGAAGCTACACACCAGACTTTTTCCTTCATCACGAAATGATTTATAAATCCGGTTGTTCGCGCCCGAATTTCTAAAGCAGGTTCAGTCATAACTATATCCCTGCGTTTATGGTTGTTTTTGAGTTTGAAAATTATTCATGCGAAGCTTTTCTCACCTGGGTTCACAGCGGAACAGCATTCCGACGTAAGAAAGGAGATCGTCTGGTTCATGACGTTAAAGTTCGCAGTGTTCACCATCTGCCGTCCGTAACGTTCTTGGTTCACCAAATTTGCATCAACGAGAATTTTCAAATGATAAGCCATAGTAGATGGTGCTATTTCCAAGCACTGCAAAATTTCGCTTACATTCAGTCCTTCGCTGCCTGCTTTTACAAGCAATCTAAAGATTTCCAACCTCGCTTGATGCCCCAAAGCATCAAGCGAGGTTGCCGCGCGGTGAAGGTCGGTGGGTGCTTTTTGAGACATAAGTTTTAATAACTACATTGCTAGTTTTGTGAACGTAAAGACTTTGATTTCAAGCGCTATGCGCCTGACAAAACCGTGAGCCCGCATCGCTTATCAAGACTGTTAGGCAAAGAGGGGGCAAAGAGATGCGCCAGACGGAATTTCGATCGGGGCTTTCCTATCATGACTAGATCGGCAACCTCCATACGCGCGATGTCACAAATCGCGGCAAGCGCGTTACCGCTGCGAGACAAACGATTTGTATTGGTCACGCCACTTTTCTGCGCATGCACGATTGCCTGATCCATACAGCTTTGGGTTTTGTTTTCGAGGTAAACGGGAAGGGGAAAGGTTATTCCTTCTATCCGTGAGTATTCGTTCAGTCTGTCACTTGGTGAAGGCCGAGTACCTGTCGCAAGAAAACTCAGTTTCGCTCCCAGGGCTTTTGCAAGCAAAGTCGCGCGACGCGCCATGCGGCAGGTTTCATCAGAACCGTCAATCCAACACAGGATATGTTCGTAGGCTTCGATTTCTTTCGTCATGTCCAACTCCTTATATAGGCAATTAGGTGCAAGCGGCTCAGGAAGTACTTGCCTAAACTTGAAGAAGTTATATAACTAGTTTTATAGTTATGTTAAGAACAACAATCAATATGGATATTGCGTTCATCACGACGGCGAGGTCGGGCGAGAGCCAAGCATGCGCAAAGAAATTCCAAACGGCTGCCAAGTCCTAAATCGCAAAGCTGTCGTGCAAAATGCGAAGAATGTCCTAAACCTTTGCAAGCAAGCAAACAAACAAAAGGACAGCATATGAATATTCTTTCTACAAAGGTGTCGGCTGTTAAACTGTCACAGACAAAAGATATAGGATCGCCTGCCTTGCGACATGTTTGACAGCACGTGCAACCTGGCCATTGCGCTGACCTGCCCATCCACCTGTGCCCCTGCGATGAGCGTGCCGTCATGTTTGATGAGGCTTTCGAAAATTGACAAAGGAACTACCTCCGCTGACGGGTGAGAATTATGCGTGCGGACATCCACCCTGTCCTCCACCGTCAGGCACCTATTGTCGCCTGTGCCATCCTGCCTCGATCATGGCGGCCTTGTAGCTGGGCGCTTGGTTCATCTGCGTTCCCAGCCCTTTGTTCACCAGCAATTGGTGCATTTGTGGCAGCTGCCAGCACGGCACGTGCATGATCATGTGGTGCTCAAGGTGGTAATTCACCCAGTAGGGCGCGACCAATGCACGTTCGATCCAGTTTGCATGTGTGGTGCGCACGTTTTGCATCGGGTTTGCAGAGGCTTCGGTAGCGCCGTGCTCTGCGATATTGCGCACGCGCAGGACGAATTGAAACCATGTGAGGTAGGGCAGAACCCAAAAGGCCAGCCCGTACCACCATTCCCCCGCCATGCTCATCAGGATCGCAACGCTTCCGAACACGGCCAGAGATTTTACCAGGTCGGTAGACTTGAACGCTTGGGCCGCTTGGGACTTGGCCACATCCATCGCATCATCATCCCCTGCGAGGCGGACATGGGCCATGATTTGCCCGATGAACAGTTTGAGCCCTGTGCGCCCGCTCAGATCCCGCAGGAACTTGCGACGCAGCGAGGCATGGGTGGTCGGGAACTTGGCCGAAAGCACAAGGTCGGGGTCTTTGTCCGTTTGTGTGAACCGATGATGTGTCAGGTGATAGTGCCGATAGGCATGCAGTTCTGCCATGATCGGACGTCCACACATCCAGTCTCCGGCGATTTCGTTCCATCGACGTGTGCGGAACAATGCGCTGTGGGCCGCCTCATGCATCAAGATAGCGAGCCCCAACTGCCGCGATCCGATAATAAGAACCGCCAGCATAAACGTCACAGCGTTGGGCCACAGCGCAAACATGGCGACAGCGCCGGTGATAACGCCCCAGCAGTGCACAAGCAGCCAAAGCCCGACCCGATCGGAACGGGCCGCGATGGGTCGTATCTCTGCGCTGGAAAGATATGCTTTGCCGGGTGTCATGCGGCCAGCGTCTCAGACAGGCCCCAAGCCCGTCAAGAAAAACCCGCCGTCACATGCCCTAGTGCCAGTCGAAGAACCCGTCACCTGCACGCTCAAGCAGTTCTTCAGCCAATGCGACACCCATCGCGGCCCCTTCGGAAACGGGCCCCGTGCGTTCGCCGTTGATGGATTCAGAGCCGTCAGGGCGCAAGACTTCACCGCGCAGATGCAAGGTGTCGCCGTCGAGGATCGCCAAGCCAGCGATAGGGGTCTCACAAGACCCGTCCAGACGCAGCAAAAAGGCACGTTCTGCGGCAAGGCGTTGCCCTGTGGGCGTGTGGTGAATGGCAGCGAGCATCTTTTGCATGCGGGCGTCATCTGCGCGCCGCTCAATGCCAATGGCCCCTTGGGCGATGGCTGGCAGCATGTCTTCAGGGGCAACCGGCGTTGCGGGCACTTCGGCCATGTTCAAACGGTTCAGACCGGCGCAGGCAAGGAACGTGCATTCCGCAACCCCGTCCGCCAGCTTCTTGAGGCGGGTCTGGACGTTTCCGCGAAACTCCACCACGTTCAAGTCCGGACGACGGTTCAGCAGCTGGGCTTTGCGCCGCAGGCTTGAGGAGCCAACAGTGGCGCCTTGGGCCAGCTCGGCAATGCCGGTGAGGGTCGGGGAAATAAACGCATCCCGCACGTCTTCGCGCGGCAAATAGGTATCAAGCAACAAGCCGTCGGGCTGGATCGTCGGCATGTCCTTCATGGAATGCACGGCGATGTCGATCTTGCCGGCCAGCAAATCTTCCTCGATCTCGCGGGTGAACAGGCCTTTGCCCCCAATGTCCTTGAGGGGGCGGTCCTGAATGGCGTCGCCTGTCACTTTGATCACGATAATGTCGAACGCATCTTCGGGCAGATCAAAAGCAGCCATCAAGCGACGGCGCGTTTCATAGGCCTGCGCCATCGCAAGGGGGGAACCACGGGTTCCGATATTGAGTTTTGAGTCGGGGGTCGGAAGATGCACTGTCATAATCTCATGTGTAATTGTGTCAACTTTGATTGACAATAGGTGATGTCTTGGCGACATAAGGTCAAACAAGAAGCTCAAGATACTGAAAAAAGGACGACCGCAATGGCCCCCACCAAAACAATTCTGCGCGCCTTGGCGGGCAAGGCTTTGCCCACGCCACCGATCTGGATGATGCGTCAGGCTGGTCGATATTTGCCAGAATACCGCGCCACGCGCGCCCAAGCCGGTGATTTCCTTTCGTTGTGCTACAATCCTGAACTCGCAGCCGAAGTGACATTGCAGCCGATCCGGCGCTACGGTTTTGACGCGGCGATCCTGTTTGCCGACATCTTGCTCATTCCACAAGCGCTCGGGGCGGACTTGTGGTTCGTCACAGGCGAAGGCCCACGGTTGTCTACGATCACATCGCAAGCGGATTTCGACAAACTCGGCCCGGTGTCCGACATTCACGAGACGCTCAACCCCATCTACAACACGGTCAAAATTCTGTCCAAAGAGCTGCCGTCAGAAACCACGCTGATCGGGTTCGCCGGTGCTCCGTGGACCGTGGCGACGTACATGATCGCCGGACGCGGCACACCGGACCAAGGGCCGGCTCACGCGTTGATGCAGGAAAACGTCGCGGTGTTCGAGGCGCTGATGGACAAAATCACCGAAGCCACGATCCACTACTTGCTCGCGCAAATCGAAGCTGGCGCGGAAGTGGTCAAGATTTTTGACAGCTGGGCAGGATCGCTCAAAGGGGACGCGTTCCTGAAGTACTCTCTGGAGCCTGCAAAACGGATCACTGCGGCCCTCAAAGCGAAACACCCCCATATCCCCGTCATCGGCTTCCCGCGCGAAGCAGGAGACGGCTACATCGGCTTCGCCAAAGCAACGGGCGTGGATTGCGTGGCGCTCGACAATTCTGTTTCGGCAGAATGGGGGGCCAAGAATGTCCAGGTCGATGGCTGCGTCCAGGGCAACCTCGCATCCTCTCACATGGTGAGCGGTGGACAAGCGCTGGTGGATGAAACCAAAGCGATCGTCAAAGCATTCTCGGGCGGGCCGCACATCTTTAATTTGGGCCACGGGATCACTCCGGATGCCGATCCGGACAATGTTCAGCGCATGATTGACGCAGTACGGGACGTTTAGGCGATTTCAGGGTTGACGACTCTGGCGTGGTTCCATAATCCACGGCTTCACGGCGCGGTAGCTCAGTTGGTTAGAGCGATCGACTCATAATCGATAGGTCGGGAGTTCAAGTCTCCCCCACGCCACCACTTCTTCTCCATATTTTCGGGCAGTACGTTCCGCTCCGGGGCCGGATCGACGGGCGGAATCGACTTGCCACAGCGCCGGCATATGCCGCTTGATTTCCTTTCGACAAAAATATCCCGGGGGAGCGCCAAAGGCGCGGGGGCAGAGCCCCTATAAGGGAAAACGGCTCAGACCACGCAAGGCAGCGGTATTTCCCCCACATCGCTGGGTTGCTTGTAGCCGCGCTCGAACGCAGGGCGGGCGGCCAGCTCCAGATACCAGCGCTTCACATGGGGAAAAGCATTCATGTCGATCTGGTGCCACTCAAAGCGCGAGGCCCAAGGCCAAATCGCAAAATCGGCGATGCTCAACTCATCGATAATGTAGGGGGAGGTGGCAAGATGGCGGTCCAGCACTCCGTACAGGCGTTTGGCCTCTGTGTGAAAACGGGCTTCCGAATACTCCGACGTGCCAGCGTTGTATTTCAAAAAATGGTGGGCTTGGCCCAGCATGGGACCAAATCCACCCATCTGCCACATCATCCATTGCATCATTTGCCAATAGCGGTCCGAGCCGTAGGGTGGCATGAATTTCCCTGATTTTTCGGCCAGATACATGAGCATAGCGCCGCTTTCGAACAGTGCAGTCCCTCCGTCCGTCAGGGCGGGAATTCGGTTGTTCGGGCTGATCTTGAGGAAGTCAGGGGTAAATTGTTCATCCTTGCCGATGTTCACCTCGACAGCTTTGTAAGGCAAACCCATTTCTTCAAGAGCTATGGAAACTTTGCGACCATTGGGGGTGGTCCAGCTGTAAAGTGTGATCATGGTTTCTCTCCCTTTGCGGGGACGGTGGTATGGTTTAGAGCAAGGGTCAAGCAACAGGAGCAACGCTATGACCATCACACGCCACCACACAAACCAACGTATGAGCCAAATCGTGATCCACAACGATGTGGTGTATCTGGCAGGACAAGTCGGGACGATGGACGACAGCGTTGCGGATCAAACGCAGCAATGTCTGGACAAAATCGACATCTTGCTGACCGAGGCAGGTTGCAGCAAGGAAAGCGTCCTGCAAACCACAATCTGGTTGGCTGACATGGCCGATTTTGAAGAAATGAACGGGGTCTGGGACGCGTGGGTTGCACCGGGGCACGCACCTGCACGGGCCTGCGGCGAAGCAAAGCTTGCGCGGCCGGGATTTAAAGTCGAAATTCTGGTGATTGCGGGGCTGTAAGCTCAGCGCGCCAAGCGCAATGGCTCAAGATGGGCGACAGCCAACTGTCGTTCATCTTGTTGCTCTGTATGACGGCGCAACAGTTCGACATAAAACCGCAGCTCTTCTGTGTCCATGTGAAGGCGCTTCATACGTTCCTCAAGGGACGTGCGCGTGCCATCTGCTGTTTGGTCGTTGTTGAATGCCGACGCAATGTTGAGAATCGGTGTGACCACATCCAAAAACGCAGAGGCTTCGGCCACAGCGTGCTGATCCGCCAAAGCATTGCTCAGACCAAGACGGTCGGCAAAGGCGTTTTGAAACTGTCCGACAAAATGGGAAAACCGCAAAGAAACCGTGCGGCGCCCATCTGTGTTGGTGGCAACCAGAATGCGGACACGGCCCAGCACAAGCCCCTGTAAATCAACGATTTCATCGGGAAGAGAACGCACCATATCCGGCTGGTTCAGATCGCACAGCAGGGCTTCCAAGGCGCGGACCAACACACTGGAAAAGACGTCTGCCAAAGTCTCGTGGTCGGAAAAGGTCATGCGGTGCTTGAAGGTCTGGGTGCTCACATCGACAGCACGGACCGAATAGTCGCAGGCGTACTCATCCTTTAAAAGAGTAATCAAAAAGGCGGAGAGTTTTGGCAATGATGACACAGATTCACTTCCTGTTCTGGTGGTAAATTTATCAAAAATTTTCCTTAATAAATTGTTACCAAAGTTCGCAAAATTTTACCTAAGTTCTATGCCTACGTTAACGCACGCCGTTGAGTGTCGAGCCGATTTCACAGCGCAACTTTGCCCATTCGGGGTGTTGGAAATATGAAAATGTAGAGCGGCGCGTTTACACTTTTTAAATCCGCAGGGCCAACCTGCTGAAATCACTTAGCTTTCGACAAAGTCCATCGTCGTGATCGATTGATCAAAGTCGATGATCGACAATGTCAGGCCCAGCATATTTCCCATGCTGTCGGAAAACGGGGCAAAGATCAGCTTAAAGACCGCATTGCCGCGCTGAACGGGGACAACCATGGTTTCACGCATCGTGAACACTTCGTTGGCGGCTTTTATCAGGCTCGGGAAACCCTCCGGAATGCCGCACAACGACAAATGCAGTCCAACTTGAGGAAGCTCGCCGATATCAAAGAAACCCAACGCCTCATGGGACGCGCGCCGCACAATCAGCGCCTGATCGATCACCAAAATCGGATAGGGCGCGCTGTTCAGAACGGCCGCAATTTCGACGGTCACATTCTGCAACTCGCTGGAATTGACCTGCATTTCCTCATTGACCGTGATCAGCTCTTCGTTGGTGGATTGCAGTTCCTCGTTCGAGGTTTCAAGCTCCTCATTGGTGGCTTGCAGCTCTTCGTTGGTGGCCTGCATTTCTTGGTTCACGGCTTGCAGTTCTTCGTTCGAAGTCTGCAATTCCTCTACCGTTTGCTGCAAGGCTTCACGGGTGGATTGCATTTCGTTTTCAATCTGGAGGATGTATTTGGTCCGCTCCAGATCAGACAGGGATTCCACAATTGTTTCAGTGGTTTCAGTCGTGCGGGTGATCATGCCGAACAGGAAGTGGTTTTCACTTTCCGAGTTCATGATCGGATAACAGGCAATCTTGACCTCGTTGAAGTCCGGCCCTTCAATCCTGTGCCATCTGCCTTCGCGCGATGACTTGTTCTTGGCGGCGGCCGCAATCAGGCTGGGGGCTTCATCGCGCAAGCCTTCGCGCAAAATGCGGGTGTTCAGGGTCAATTGCGAGTTCTCGGTCAGCTGCATGATGGAGCTGATGTCCCCGAACACGCGAATGATATTGCTGTTTTGGGTGGCGATGAAACCATTGGGCGCGACAGAGCGGGCCAGAGCGTCAAACATCTGGATTTCCGCGTCTGCAGAGGCGGCAGATTGTTTGCGACGACGATCAGGGTTGGCGGTCGAGATTTGTGGTGCTTTGTCAATGAACCCCGAGATCGTGTCTTTGCGCGACATGCTGCGCTTGCCATAAATTTTCTCGGAATTGGCACGCGAGGCGAACTGGACATCCAGCGCCCCAACGGTCTCGGATATTCCGAGAAACAGCAAGCCGTCAGGACTCAGGGCGTAGTGCAAACGGTTCAACACGCGTTCTTGCAAGATTGCATTGAAATAAATCATCACATTGCGAAGCGTGATGAGGTCCATATTGATAAACGGAGGGTCTTGGAAAATGTTATGCTTTGAAAACAACGTGATGTTTCGAATGGCAGGTGCAACCGTCAAGGTGTTGCCGTGCGTCGTAAAATAAGTCTCCAGATAGTGTGCGGGGATATCGGGCGCCGCTGTGATGGGATAAACCCCTTTGCGGGCCACTTCCAAAGCGCGGTCATCAATATCCGTCGCAAAAATCTGAACCGGCACTCTTTCGAGCGCGTCAATCCCGCCCAAAGCTTCGGCAATCAGGATAGCCACGGAATAGGCTTCTTCACCTGTCGCGCAGCCCGCCACCCAAACCCGCAGTTGGTTGCGCTCTTGGGATTTGAGCATCGTTGCCACTTCGTCTGCCAGTTGTTTGAACTGGATAGGGTCGCGGAAAAACCGCGTCACGGAAATCAACAGGTCACGATACAGCGCGTCCACTTCATTCATAGACGTGCGGCAATACTGAACGTATTCATCGTATTCGCTGATGTCCAAGGCCACCATGCGACGGTTGATACGCCGGTTGACGGTGTTGATCTTGTAGTCCCGGAAATCGACACGGGTGCGGGCCAACAGGATTTGCAGCAACTCTGACAGCCGGTTGGGTTGTTCGTTGATATGGCGCAATGCATCGAAATCACGCGGCTTTGACAGGATTTTTTCCAGATGCTGCCCGATTTGCTCTGGCGTCAGGGTCAGATCCACGCAGCCCGTTTTGGCGGCCGAAGACGGCATCCCGTCATATTTCGCCGACGAGGGGTTTTGGGCAATCGTGATGCCACCGGACTCGCGGATGGCCTGCACCCCGTAAGAGCCGTCAGATCCTGTGCCCGACAGCACAATGCCCACGCAGTTCTCACCGCATTCCGCAGCGATGCTTTTGAACAGGCGGTCCGCAGAGGGCTTGGGGGTCGCAGGGTGGCCACTGGGATGTTGCAGCGTAATTTTGCCATTGATGATCACCACATCCGAGTTTGGCGGTGTGATGTAGATTGTATCGGCTTGGGGTATGATCTCTTCGCTCAATTCGACGACAGGCAAATCGGTTTCGCGTGAGATCAGGGAGGTCAAAAGGCTTTTGTGCGTGGGCGACATATGCTGCGCAAGAACGTAAACGGCATTCGCGCCTTTGGGCAGGTTCTGAACCATCAGTGACGTGGCTTCCAAGCCACCGGCAGAGGCGGCGATCCCTACGAATATCAATGCATTGTCAGACATAAGCACTCCAGTTCCATTACATTTTGAGGGGCAGTGCCGCAAAAATGAATTGATATATGCCCGTTGCGGAACGTGTCCGCTTCTGGCGTTGACCATCAATGATCAGGCAGGCGCGCGCAATGTTTGTTCTTGGATAAATCGCAATATTGGACTTGTTTTGTGATGAAAATCTGCGCCCTGCAATCTAGGGTTGTCGTCAGAAATCAGTCAATATTCCTTGGATTGAGCAACCGAAAAACAAGATTTATCGAACCATACGCCCGCGTCGCGCGAAAACTGTGCGAACACGGGTGACACTGGTGTCCAAAGACCCTAACAATTTGCGCAGTAATTGCGTGACGCCTTCAACAGGGGGTGAACGCGAAGGGAGAGGCATATGACACTTTCAAGAAAAACGTTTTTGGGTCTGGCAAGTGCCGCGGCGCTCAGCCTCGGGCTAGGGGCCAGTTCTGTTGCGGCTCAAGAGGTCACACTTTCATTGCACCAGTTCCTGCCTGCGCAGGCCAATGTGCCCAAGCTCATTCTCGATGTCTGGGCGGACAATGTTGAAAACGCCTCCGACGGGCGGATCAAGATTGATCGCTACCCTTCCATGCAGTTGGGTGGCAAACCCCCCGAGCTGATGGATCAAGCCATTGATGGCGTTGCCGACATTGTGTGGACCGTTGTGGGGTACACGCCCGGCCGCTACCCGTCGACCGAAGTGTTCGAGCTTCCGTTCATGATGACAGATTCCGGTGCCGGTCCCGTAAGCCGCGCGTATTGGGAAATGTTCGAAAGCCACATGAAAGATACCGAATTCAAAGACGTGCACATTCTTGGCACATGGGTGCACGGTCCTGGCATGATTCACGCCAACAAGGAAGTGAACACACCTGCGGATATGGAGGGCCTCAAGATTCGCGGCGGCTCGCGCTCTATCAACACGTTCCTGAACAAACTTGGCGCGACACCTGTGGGCATGCCGGTTCCGGCTGTGTCCGAAGCCCTGTCCAAAGGTGTCATCGACGGCACGACCATTCCATGGGAAGTCACCGCCGCGTTGAAGGTGCCTGAACTGGTGGGCAACCACACTGAATTTGAAGGGGTATCCTTGTACACCCTGACCTTTGTGCTTGCGATGAACAAAGACAAATACGAAAGCCTGCCTGCGGATCTGCAAAAGGTGTTCGATGACAATTCCGGCGTCGAATTCTCCGTCTTTGCGGGGTCCACAATGGAAGCCGCTGACGGTCCGGCCCGCAAACTGGCGGTCGATCGTGGCAACAACATCGTCACCGTTTCCGGAGATGGCGTGCAAGCATGGCGCGATGCGGCGGCTCCGATCTATGACGAATGGGTCGCGGAAATGGACGCCAAAGGCATCGACGGTCAGGCCCTGATCGACGAAGCACGCGCCTTGATCGCCAAATACTCGAACTGATCTGATAAAAACCTACCAGCTGCGGCACCCACCTGTGCCGCAGCTTTCCCATTTAAAGGCTCTTTCCCATGCATGCGCTCTTTCGGCAGCTGGCCCGCGTCAGTGCAATTTTGGGCGGCATCGTCCTGATTGCGATCATCGTTTTGACCACGCTGTCGATCATAGGACGCACCATAAACAAATCCATGCATTCCGATTTTGCGGTGTCTGCCTTTGGGGGGCTGGCGGATTGGGTCGTGCGTTTGGGCGTGGGGGAGATCAACGGCACCTATGAACTGCTCGAAGCAGGGGTCGCCTTTGCCATTTTTGCCTTTTTCCCGATTTGCCAGCTGTACGGAGGGCACGCGACCGTCGATGTGTTCACCTCTGCTTTGCCAGCCAAAGCACTGCGCGTCTTGCGGGCCTTTTGGGAAGTGGTGCTGAGCATCACGATCCTGTTCATCACGTGGCGTTTGTCCGAAGGGATGTTGCGCTATTGGGGCAACGGGGAAACCACATTATTTTTGCAAATGCCGGTGTGGTGGTCCTACGCCGCCAGCCTCGCGGCGTCTTGCGTGGCCTGCACTGTCGCCGTTTATTGCGCCGTGATGCGCGTGTCCGAGGCCGTGACAGGCCGCATTCTGTTGCCAGAGGCCTAAGATGAGCACATTCCTTGATCTGTTGCCGTTCGCGGACATGTCCCGCCTTGAATTGGGGTTCTGGTCCTTTGCCGTGCTGCTTGGGCTGATCTTTTTGCGCGCACCTATCGGGTTGGCCATGTTGCTCTGCGGGTTCGGGGGATGGTATTTTGCGATGAATGGCAACCCGGTGCCGCTTTTGAGCAAGCTCAAATCAGAGACCTACACAACCTTTTCCAGCTATTCGCTGTCCATCATACCGCTGTTTTTGCTGATGGGGCAGTTTGCGACCCTGTCAGGGATGTCCACAGCACTGTTCAAGGCGGCCGAGAGCTTTCTCGGGCACAGACGAGGGGGCGTCGCCATGGCCTCTGTCGGGGCCTGTGCGGGCTTCGGGGCGATTTGCGGGTCATCGCTGGCGACAGCGGCCACTATGGGGAAAGTCGCTTTGCCCGAGATGCGCCGCTACGGCTACTCGGGCGGGTTCTCGACCGCGACGCTGGCGGCGGGCGGAACGCTGGGCATTTTGATTCCGCCGTCTGTGATCCTTGTGATCTACGCAATCATCACCGAACAAAATATCGCCAAACTGTTCCTTGCGGCGTTCATCCCGGGGATTCTGGCCGCCATCGGCTACGTCATCACCATTTCGATCTACGTGCGCCTGTATCCGGCCTCTGCAGGCACGCGCCCCGCGGTGCCCATGGCGGAACGCTGGAAAGCCTTGGGGAACACTTGGCCGGTCCTGATGATCTTCGGATTGGTGGTCGGGGGGATTTACGCAGGCTGGTTCACGCCCACCGAAGGGTCCGCTATCGGGGCGGCAGGCACGGGACTGTTGGCGTGGGGGTCCGGAAACCTCAATTGGGCTGTGTTCAAAGAATCCCTGTACGGGACCGGAAAAACCACGGCGATGATCTTTTTCATCGTGCTGGGGGCGGGGTTCTACAACGGGTTTCTGGCCTTGTCCGGGGTGCCGCAATATATGGCAGACGGTGTGCTGGAACTGGGCCTGAGCCCGTGGACCGTGCTTGCCATCATTCTGGCGTTCTACCTCGTATTCGGCTGCGTGATGGACAGCCTGTCGATGATCTTGTTGACGGTGCCGATCTTTTTTCCGGTCATCTCGGTGATGGACTTCGGAATGAGCGTCGAACACGTGGCAATCTGGTTCGGGATCTTGGTGCTGATCGTGGTCGAAGTGGGCCTTATCACGCCCCCAGTGGGGATGAACCTCTTTATTATCAACGCGATGGACCGCGAAACACGGATTACAGAGACCTATAAAGCCGTGATGTTCTTTGTGGCGTCCGATATCGTGCGGGTGGTTATTCTGGTTCTGTTTCCCGCCATCACATTGTTCCCGTTGATCTGGCTGTACGGATAGGAACGGGCGTTTTCGGGGGCAGGCCGCGACAGCGGGTCGCAGTCCGAAAAGCCACCGTGTCATACATTTTTCTTGCTCTTTCGAGGTTGCGCGCCAGTTACCCCTTTAGGGATCGGTGAGTTGCATCACCGGACGCATGTTTGGTGCATGGAAAATGAATGTGAAGTTGGAAACAACGCAAAACCCGATAAAGCCGGACGACGACGTGATCACACGGCTGTCCCGGCGTGTGCGCAGTGCGCGCAAAGCACAGGGAATGCCACGGCGGGTATTGTCGGAAAAGTCAGGTGTTTCGCCGCGCTACCTTGCCCAGCTCGAAGCCGGAGAGGGCAATATCTCGGTCATGTTGTTGCAGCGCGTGGCTGCCGCTCTGGAGGTCAAGATCGAAGACCTGCTGTGCGGGGAAGCGGCCTTGTCCCGGGATGCGCAACACGTGGGGCAGCTGTACCAGACCGCCAACCCTGACACGCAGCAAGATGTGCTTAAACTCCTCGCCGCGCGCTCTTCAGCCAATATGCGGGCGCAACGGGTGTGTTTGATCGGGGTGCGCGGGGCGGGGAAATCAACGCTTGGACGCAAAGCTGCTGCGGCCCTCAACATCCCCTTTGTGGAACTTGCGGCCGAGGTCGAAGCACGTGCAGGTGTTCCGGTGGCCACGATCATGGCAGAGCAGGGAGAAGACGCATATCGCGCGTTCGAACGCGAAGCCGTGGATGACATCATCCGGAAAAACGAGCGTCTCATTCTGGCGGCCAGCGGCGGGGTCGTGTCCCAAATGCAAACCTATGAACGGCTGAAATCCTATTTTCACACCATCTGGATCAGCACCAGCCCCGCTGAACACATCGCGCGCATTCGCGAACAAGGGGATTTGCGCCCGATGGAAGGGCACGCTCAAATGATGGAACACCTCAAAACCATGCTGTCCATGCGCGCCCCGCTTTATGCGCAAACTCTGGCGCAAGTGAACACATCCAACCGACCGGAACAGTCCTCGGTCAATGACGTGCTGACGACCATTTCAAAAAACAGGTTCATCGAAAAACGCGGCCCGTAGGGCTGTGGGGGTGGAAACCATTCCTTAGGGAAACCTTGCTGGAAGGCGCAGAGCGGACTGATCAAGGTCCGGGCGCGTGCCGCAAGGAACCTTATGTCAAAATCGATGCTGGCCCTGTTAATAACGCTGATTTTGCTTCCTTTACAGGGATTTGCAGGGTCAACGATCCGCGTGGTTGCAGATGAATGGGCGCCGTTCGGGGGGCAGGACTTGCCCAACGGGGGCATTTCACTTGATGTGATCAGTGCAGTCCTGACGCGCGCCGGATACACAGTAAGCGTCGAAATTGTGCCTTGGGAACGGGCGGTTCAGGGGACCCAGGACGGCACTTATGATGTCCTTGGAAACCTGTTCAAGGACGTTGAACTTGAAAAAACCATGACGTTTAGCGATCCCTTCTACAACACAGAGGTGCGCTTCGTGCAAAAGGCCGGAGGCGAAATTGAATATTCATCCCTCGACAGTCTGCGCCCCTACACAATCGCAGTTGGTGCAGGGTATCTCTACGAAGAAGCGTTTGATCACGCGGATGATCTTCGTAAGCACGAAGTCACAACCGTTGTTCAAGGGGTGCGGATGGTCGCAAGCGGGCGGGTTGATTTGACCCTCGACAGTATGGACGTGATCAACCACGTTTTGCGAAATTCGGCACCTGAGTTGGCGGAGCAAGTGACGTTTCTTTCTCGACCACTTTCGACTCGAAATGTGCATATGGGTGTGCGCAACGACCTGCCGGTGCGTGAGAAACTGGTGGGTGATTTCAATCGGGTCCTTGCAGAGATGCAAGCGGATGGATCACTAGATGGCATTCTGGCAAAACACAGCCGCTAAGCCACACAGCCTCCCGCATTTGGGCAAGCGGCAACGCCGCGACAGTGTGACTGGACGGATCGGCACCCGCCTTGTCATTCAAATCCTTGTGGCCAACGCAATTTTATCCATTTTTGCAGCATCGGTGCAATTGTTTGCCAGCTATCAAAGGGACCGCACAGAAGTGTTGTCCACGATTGCCATCATAGACAATAGCTTTAGAACCTCTTTTGAAAGCGCACTTTGGACCTATAACTTCCCGTTGGTCGAAGCCTTGCTGGACGGGGTTATCAACAAGACTGAGGTGAAGCATCTGCGTTTGGTCACCGAACACGGACAAAAATGGCAACGCGGTACAGACGGCGGCAAAAACATAGCGCGGGACCAGCTGACATTCTTTCACACAACAACGAGCGGACAGCAGGTTGTGGTTGGGAAATTGCACGTGGTTCTGACCCTTGAACATGTTCACGCACGGATTTGGTCCCAAATATGGGTGCTGATCCTATCCAACTTTGTGAAGTCACTCTGTGCGTCGATAATGATGTTGTTCATTGTCGATCGGAACGTCACACGGCACTTGCACATGATTGCAGATCACGTCTCCAAATCCTCATGGTTCGAGCAAACGGGAGAGATCGTACTGGATCGCAAACCAAGCAAACAGCCCGACGAGTTGGACCACATCGCCCACACCATCAACGCGGCAAAGTCCAAAGCAGGCAAAGATTTTCAAGCGCTGGAAAACGAAATCCAGCGCAGACGGGTCGTCGAAACGCTTTTGCGCCAGCGCGGCGATGCTCTGAAACATGCGAACGAAGAACAGGCGGAATTCAGTTACGCGTTGTCTCACGACATGAAGTCCCCCGCAAACACACTGCGCATGTTGTTGAGCGAGCTCGAGGAGATCGAAGGAGAGCGCCTGGGACCCGATGGCACAGATGTTTTGCAAGATTGCCAGCTTACGGTCACCCGCATGTTGCGTCTGATCGAGGACGTGTTGGACTATGCGAGCATGGTAAACAGCACGACATCAACAACGTCGGTTGATTTGAACGTGTTGGTTGCGGACATCTTGTTGGATATCAAATCCGACATCACAAACGTGCAGGCAAAAATCATTGTTGGCGCGCTTCCTGTCATTGACGGGCACCCCACGCAATTGCGGATGTTGATCCAAAACCTGATCGTCAACGCCATCAAGTTCCGCGCGCCGGACACTGTGCCAGTGGTAAATGTTTCAGCGTCGTCCCCTGGCCGAAGCGACAAAGTCGTCCTGAGCGTGACAGACAATGGAATCGGAATTGATCCGGATTTTCACCAACGAATATTTGGCTTGTTTCAAAGGTTGCACACGCACAGCACATTTGCGGGCTCCGGTCTTGGGCTTGCCATTTGCAAACGGATTGCCACCAACCACGGAGGTTCAATCGATGTAACGTCGAGCCTTGGGAACGGAAGCCAATTTAACATCCATTTGCCTGGGAGGCATCACAATGCTTGAAAACATCGGAACAGTCATGTTGATCGACGATGAAGAGATTGACCAGAAGTCCTACAGGCGGATTTTGAATCGCACGAACTCTGCGGAAAAAATCATTTCCTTTACCTATGCCGAAGATGCTCTGAGCTTTATCAAGGGCAACCCGAACCAGAAAATCGATGTTGTGTTCCTTGATATCAACATGCCGCGGATGAACGGGTTTGAGTTTCTCGATGCCGCGATAAAAGACATCGGCCCCGAGTTTGCGCGCATGGTGATCGTGATGCTGACAACATCCATGGACCCGTTGGATCGCAAACGGGCAGAAGAAAACCCCTTGGTGCGCGCGTTTTTCAACAAACCGCTCACGGTCGCGCAAATCAACCAGACCAAGGAACTGTTGGAAGGGTTGCATGACACAGACCCCGCTTGAGGCCGCGAAAGCGGGCGATGCTCCCAAGACCCTTGATAGATCCGACGCTTTGAGCCCAAAGGCCTGTCTGTCACTTTTCGATAGCCAAATCTTCAGGGCGCAAAAGACCTGAAAACACACAAAAAAAGGGCCGCGAAAACGCAGCCCTTTCTTCAATTCAGTGGTCTGTTGCTTAGGTCCACGCAACTTCCGCAGGGCGGAACTCGAACGAGATGTGGTGACCGCCGCCAACCAAACCTTCTTTGGTGTGGTTATAAAGTGAACGCCAGTATGGCTGGATCGTGACGCCTTCTTCTTGCACCATGGCTTGACCTTTCGCCATCAATGCGCGGCGCGCTTCAACGTCCGGGGTTGCCAATGCTTCGGTCAGGATCGCATCGAACTCGTCGTTGGCCCAGCCAAATTCGTTCCATGCTTCGCCGCCGCGGTAGGCCAGGGCCCAAACCTGAACGCCCAAAGGACGGTGGTTCCAGTTTGTGGAAGAGAACGGGTATTTCGCCCAGTCGTTCCAGAATGTGGAGCCCGGCAGTACAGTCCGTTTGACTTTGATGCCCGCGTCACGCAACTGCGCGGCAACCGCGTCAGTTGTGTCTTTGCGCCATGCGTCGTCGATGGACAGCAGTTCGTGCTCGTAGTCACCCATGCCGGCTTCTTCCATCAGGGCTTTCGCGCCTGCTGGATCAACCTTGCGGGCTGGCAGTTCTGCATATTCGGGGTGCACCGGTCCAACGTGGTGGTTTTCGGCAGGAACGCCGCGACCCGCAACACCCAGTTCCAGCAAAACGCTGTTGTCGACGGCCATTGCAATGGCCTGACGCACGCGCTTGTCGGCGTAAGGCTTTTTGCCATCGACTTCGGCCAATTGATTTGGACGGATGACGATTGTAGAGGCTGTCACAACTTCGTTGTTCACAAAACCGTCGAGCGTGTCGAAGAGGTCGATGAATTCGCCCTCGATGGAATACGTCATGTCGATTTCGTCAGCTTCTGCCGCTGCGATAAACGCGGATGGGTCCGTGCCGTAGTCGATGAACTCGATGCGGTCCATGTAGGCGCCGTTGCCAGCGTTCCACCATGCGTGATCTTCGTTGCGAACCAACACACCTTTGACGCCAACTTCCAGAGATTCCGGTTTGTACGGGCCTGTGCCGACCGGATTGGAAACTGCGGTTTCGGCAGTGTAGGATGCCGGAACGATCGCGGCAGGGTAATCTGCCATGCCCGGGATCAAGGAAATGTCAGCCGCTGGCAGGTTCAGTTTCACCGTGTGGGCGTCGACAACTTCAATGGCGCCCTCAAGGGCTTGGTTGGTTTCGGCGTCGATCAACGTCGCGAAACGGCCAGCCATGGAGTTGCCTTCGACGGCTTTGTCACACCAGCCGCGGATGTTGCGTGCAACATCTTCAGACGTGAAGTCGGAGCCGTCGTTCCATTTTACGCCTTTGCGGACGTTCAATGTATAGGTTTTGGCGTCGTCGGACACTTCCCAGCTCTCAAGGAGTTGTGGTTGGAATGTACCGTCGTTCTCGTAGGTGACCAGATATTCCAGCCAGCCACGGGAAAAGTTCGCGATTTGGGACCAGTCATACGTGCGCGGGTCTTTCAGCGGACGGACTTCTGTTTGGTAGCGCAATGTGCCGCCCATTTTGTGGCCAGCGGCCATGGCAGGGGCTGCAGTACCAAGCATCGCATAGGCGGTTGCCGCCGTGGCGCCAAACGCGCTGGCCATGGCCAGGAATTCGCGGCGGCTCACATCGTCATTGCCGGCGGTCTCTGCCGCGTCCACGATGGACTGGGCCAAAGGTGTCCCGGTGCGGGTCAAAAATTTCATGTTCTTCCTCTCTGTTGGCAACATCCTGAAGATCGGATGCCATTAGGTGTGTGGGGCGTAACCCACAAGGTCGGCAGTTGATCTGCCTTTGAACGCCCGAAACGGACGCAGACGCCTGAGTGTCTGATTGCAGACAGGCAAGGTCAACCCCAACTTAGGGACGCCCGTGCCAAAGCGCAGGCTCAAAAAACGGCACATCCTTGTTCGGCACCGTCATGAGCGCCCTGTGGGCATGTATATCATGGAAATTGACGCAAAAGGGCACAATCGCGTGACGAAAAAGATTTCGAAGTATTCAAATTGCTTCATTGTGTATTAAATTATGCGAATGGCGCGATCGGTTTCGCAACCATACCCGCATAAGGGGCAATTTTTGCAAGAATCATGCCTTCAGGCATGCCCCAATGGCGTTGTGTGCTCAAAAGGGCCGCAGCAATGCGCTCAACGGCGCGCGACCCGCCAGCAGGTCAGGCAAGGTTTGAGCCGCGCTTACTTTCAGGTTTTCGACAGATGTCTGGTCGACAAACGGGGGCGGGATCCCGATTGCGGCGGCCGCGTCCGTCGTGACCATGCTCAACCATTGCTCAAACGGGGGATCAAGGTGGGCGGCAAGAACCGTGAGGCTTAAAGCGGCCATCGGATCATGTTGGCCCAAGGGGCAAAATGCATCGCCCACATTGTCGGAGCCGACAATCACCGGAACGCCCGCCGCGCGCAGTTCGCGCAGACGGGTCAACCCCCGCCGCTCGGGGGTGCCAGCGACACGGCCTTGCAAATACAGGTTCGTGGTGGGCAAGGCACAAACGGTGATGCGGGCGCGGCGTAATTTGCCCAGCAGTCGGGCCAGTGCGTCGCCCTCGTCATTGATCAATGCAACCGCATGACCACACAACACCGGCCCCTCGAACCCGCAGGCAATGGCCGCATCCGCAATGGCCTCCAAGCCGGACAACGGCTCTAGCGTTTCATCGACATGGAAATCCAGCGGCAAACCAAATCGGGTTGCGGCGTCAAACATGTTTGCGATCGCCGGCGCAATGTCGGGCTGGCCATGAATGAAGGCACCCAAGGCCCCGTTCGCCTGCGCCACATGACCCGCAACAGCATCGCAATATGCGGGATCGGCCATATGTTCGACACTGGTCAATGCCGCGCAGTGCACATTCAGGGGGCTGTCTTGCTTCAATCCATTCAGCACAGACCATGCAAGGGGCGGGGCGGCCGGGTCGCCCCAATCGACATGCGTGCGCAGGGCGAAACAGCCCGCAGCCGCGGCTTCGTTCAAGCCACGCGTGGCACGCGCGATCAAATCTGCTTCGGTCCAATTGAGCTTGTCCTGCCTTTGACGCGCCAACGCTTGGGAAAGGTCCCCGCCTACATCCACCATACGCGCGATCGAGTGGCATTTGTCCAAGTGGCAATGCGGCTCGACCAATGCAGGGATGACCAAACGGGGGGCGTCCGACGCAGCGCTGATATGCAAACGGACGCGCGCACCGTCGGCGTGCAGATCACCGCGCAGACAGGAACCGTCCAAACGGCCGCCAAAGGAGCGAGGGTCGGACACCAGGACGCGCGGCACCAATACGTCGCGCAGGATCAAAAGGTGGCGGTCTGGCATCAGGTTGGATCGCGCCTATTGCCCGGCGTCGGAATAGTTCTTTTTGGCCAGCTTCCAAAGGGTCCAAACCAGTGTCCCGCCAAAGAATAGGCCTGCAATTCCAATGGTTTCAAACATTGCGGGGCCCTTGGGCATACCGCGATAAAGGATGCCGCCCAGCAACATGATCAAGCCGATCACCGAAAAACCAAGCCTGAAAAAAAGCTCGGATCGGGTGGGACCAAATTTCCCGTCACTCATAAGGCTACCCTTTCATCAAAAATTGATATCAACTCCCGGCAGGTTCAAAGACTTCATCAAATCACGTAGCTCCTGCCGCGCTGCGATGTTTGAAATGTTCAGTTGCTTGACGCCGATGTCCTTGAGATCAAGCAAGGTCAGACCACGCGGGAACAATTCGCGAAAAATGACACGCTCGTTAAAACCGGGGGCGACGCGAAAGCCGATGCGTTTGGCCAGCATCGCAACAGCGCGTTCCATCTTTTCTTTGTTGACCATACGCTGGGCGCCCAAGCGGTTGCGCACAACGACCCAATCAATGGGTTTCAGTCCGGCTTGGGCCCGCAGTTGACGCGCGTTCCAGACCATTTCGGAATAAACCGAGGGACCTTTGATCTTTTCACCCGTTGCATCGATGCGGGCAAGCAGGTCAAAATCGACAAAGCTGTCATTGAGCGGGGTGACCAACGTGTCCGCAAGCGAATGCGCGACCTGACTTAGCCTTGTGTGAGAGCCGGGGCAGTCGATCAGAATGAAATCGCTGTCAGGTTCAAGGGTGGCAACCGCTGCTGACAGACGGTGGTCATACACGTTTTCGCCCGGTTTCAAGGAACTGCCATCGATTTCCGGCAGCTCATGCACATCAGGGCTCGGCAACAACAGGCCTGAATCCATCATGAACTGCGCCCGGTTTTCTACGTAGCGTCCAAACGTGCGCTGTCGCAGGTCAAGGTCAAGCGCGCTGACTTTGTGCCCCATGCGCGCCAAAGCTGTCGCAACGTGCATAGAAACCGTAGATTTCCCCGCACCGCCTTTTTCATTCCCGACGACAATAATATGCGCCATGCTGTGTCCCTTTTCGCCCCGATCGCTTTGCGCGTCCGGTGATTGCGACCACTATATGTGGGGTTTGAGGCTTTGGGAAGTGTCACAACTGCAGTTGTTTGGAGGGGGCTGCTTCAAATGCTTTCAATGTTTTGCGCAAGGGCGCGACTGTGGGCGCATAACGGTGCCAGTCGCGGCTTGGGGCGTAATGCGGGGACTCGCACAAAACGGACCAACTCATGTTGCAGTGCGTCAGGATAGCTTTGGCGATCTGGTGCCCGGGACGACACAATGCATCCCCCGAAAAACCCGTAATATTGGGCGATTGCATCTCCCAACGGTGCATCAGTGTTTCCGCGCGCAGCAGGTAAGAGGCAAGGTGGGTCATGTCGTGCTGGAAGGGCAGATCAGCGCGTCCGAACCCGTCGCGGTGAATGGCCCATCCTGTTTGCAAGTGATCGCGCCGCATATGGACGATACGCGCTTCTGGAAGTGCAGCCGATACCAGCCCTGACCAGCGAAAATTCAGCTCCGCACAGTCAATGACCATGTCCGTGCCGTCAGCCGCTTGGCGCAGCCCTTCCCGCAGTTCCGATTGCAGCAAAAGCAGGTCTTCGCGGGTGACATCGCGCCGCCCCTCATTGTGCAACATCTGCACAAACCGCGAAAGATTTGCACCGACCACATTCAGGGCGCGGGCTGACGGGTTTTGTGCGCCTGGTTGTAGCATGCGCGCCGCGTCCTTGACCCCTGATCCGGGCAAGCCCGAAACAAAAACCGGGAAAATACTGTACTTGGATCGGGGGAGGGACTCAAACCGCAATCGGGACAGGAACGTAAACATCGCGCTGTCTGTGCTGCGCCGGTAGTCCGTGTTTGCCTTCATGAGCGTATGATATGATTGCAAATGCCGGGATGCGGCCCCGATATTGCCGCGGCCATCTTCGACGCAAAACATTCCGTATGCGGCGTTTGAGCGGGTGCTCGCACTGGCGGACGTCATCTGCGCAACCAATTTGTCGATGGCCGTCTGCGGGAGGGAACCTTGCAAAAATTTTGCGCAAGTCGCGATCATCTGCGTTGATGCAGCGGGACGCATGGCGCACTCATTGGCCTTGGAACGGGCCATTTCGACTTCTGTTTGATTGCGGGCAAGGTCGACCATCAGATGAAGGGCTGCGGGGTCATGATCTGCGGCGGTCCATGCCTGCTGCAAAGCCAATTGGGTGCGGCCCAACTGCCCAAGGCCTTTGGCTTGCAGGAGTCGGGCATCAGGAGTCTGGCCCATTGGCACATCCAGCGCGTCAGCGGGGGCGCCCGCATCCAAATGCGCCGCCGCAAGAGCGACACGGTAGGACTCAGTCTTTGGGGCCAAAGCGCAAGCGCGCTCGAATGATGCCACAGCCCGTCTGTAACGGCCCATCGTGCTCAGTGCGCGCCCTTTGGCGGCCCAAAGACCGACGGCGTCGCGCAACGGCAATGCCTTGTCAAATAGGGCAATTGCCTCGCTTGGGCGATCGCTTTGGGTCAGGCAAATGCCGCGCAGTTCCAGCAGATTGGGATCCAGAGGGGCAAGGGGGGCAAGGGCTTCGGCCATAGCGCACGCGCGCTCGGCTTTACCCGCATCAAGAAGGGCGCGAACACGGGCCATGCGCGCGCTCAGGTCCAGGGCGGGATGCTCTGTCGTGGAGCGGGAGAATGGCATAACAGAGCGCAAGCGCGATTTCTTGATGTGTTGCATGTTCATGGAAACTAGGGGCCTCGTGCTGGAGAAACGCTCCCGTCCAGTTTGGCGCAAAAATGGTTACCAAAGAGTCAAACACGCCGCTCAAAAAGAGGTAAAACGCAAAAGGCGCCCCATGTTTGCATGAGACGCCTTCCGAAAACGCAATGGTTCAAATGACTTAGAAGCCAAGACCTGCATATTTGTTTTTGAACTTGGAAACGCGACCGCCTGTGTCCAACAAACGGCTGCTGCCGCCGTTCCACGCAGGGTGAGCTGTCGGGTCGATGTCCAAAGCCAACTGATCGCCTTCGGCGCCCCATGTGGACTTCATCACAAGCATTGTGCCGTCCGTCATTTTGACGTTGATCAGGTGATAATCGGGATGTGTATCTGCTTTCATCGGTCTGATCCTTACGCTTTAGGGGCTTTGTAGTTGGTGTCTTCGGAGATACGTGCGGACTTACCACGACGGGCACGCAAGTAATACAACTTGGCGCGACGGACACGACCACGACGGACAACGGTGATTTCGTCGATGTTGGTGGAGAACAAGGGGAACACACGTTCCACGCCTTCACCAAAAGAAATTTTGCGAACTGTGAAGGAGCCGGCGATACCTTTGCCGTTGTTGCGCGCAATGCACACACCTTCATAGTTTTGAACACGGGTACGGGTACCCTCTGTTACTTTAAAGCCGACGCGAATGGTGTCGCCCGCTTTGAAATCGGGAATGTCTTTCCCCAAAGCGGCGATTTGTTCCGCTTCCAACTGTGCAATCAGGTTCATCTGATGGCTCCTATGATGCTCAGGGTTTGCCCCCGAAGTGTTTGTCGCGCCACAGAGCTCTTTGTCTTCACCGGGTCCAGCGTACTGCCCGCAAGAGGTATGTCATCATTGCTTTTGAAACCTTCAGACTGAACCAACACCGCGAAGAAGCGGAAACAGCATAAAGGGTCCGGTCACAGGAAATGCGAGTCGGAACAGAAGCGGTATAGGGGGAGAAAAGGGGCAGGGTCAAGAGCCGTGCCCGCCCAAAGCACGCCGCGCCCTGTTATGCAGAAAGGGCCTCGGCGGGGCGATGGTTGGAAACATTGGGGCGAATGCCGCGATCGGTGGCATACTCATTCAAATAATTTGCAAGAGCGGCCATCAGGTCCGGCCCAATTTCAGGGCGGGTGCGTTCAAGGTCACGGACCAGATCAATCAAACGACGCGCCTGTTTGTCAGAGGCCAACAAAGCGATCAATTCCATAAAGGGGTGATGCGCGTTGGTGGCGCGTACTTTCAGAGGGGGCAAAACAGGGGAAGCCAACGCGCGCGCAAAATGCTCGAATCGAATGGCAGCATTCTCGGGGGCCAGAATGGATGACTTCAACCAGTCACGGCCTTCGGCAAGTTGGGCACGGGTCATGTTGGCAGGGGCGATATTGGTTATGGAATCGCCGCCCACAGCCAGCACGTCATCGCCATCTTCGATCAAACGGCCCGCCGCCTTCATCTCGTCGTACAAGGGGGTGGAATACGGGGCAACCAGCACGGTCACGTTATACCCCACAATTGGCAAAGCCTGGGCAAAAGAGAACTGACGTTCGAAACATGCGAGCGTGTCGTGGTCAAAGCCCACAATCAAACCACTGCGCAACGCGACGCCGCCATGCAAAATCTTGGTCGTTTCCTCTATCAGATTGACCTTCATGTTTTGGCGTTTGCCACTGTCCTTGAGGGCGTCTTCGTTGTCTGTTTCAAGACCGATAAAGGCACGGCGCAAGCCCGCCTTGTTGCACAGCTCAAGCACTTCGGGATCACGGGCAACATCCACGCTAAGCTGTGTGTTGAAGCCGACGGTTTCACGGCCCGGCGCACTGTTCCAGACAGCGATGGCCCTCAAAAGCTGCTTGGCGCGGCTGCGGTATACGGTGAAATTGTCATCACTGAGTTGGATTTCACGGTAGCCGTGGTCATAGAGAACCTGGATTTCAGCAATGACATTCTCATCAGGCTTGTGGCGCTGGACGCGTCCTAGATACTGGATGACGTCACAGAAATTACAAGAAAACGGGCAGCCCCGGCTGGTTTGCACAACGCCAGACAAGGCGCGGTGATTGGGGTATAAATCCCAACGTGGAATGGGTTGGGTGGACATGTCCGCTTTGCCACCGCTGTAAGACGGCTTTAGGCCGTCCCCGAACAGGTCGTCCATGAATGCTTGGGCGACAGGCTCAAATTCGCCTTTGATAAGGCAATCCGCATGACCTTCAAAAATATGTGGGGCCAAGGACACATGCGCGCCACCCAATACGACGGTTTTACCTTGGGCCCGAAACAATGCGGCAAGTTCCAAACCGCGTTTGACTTGTGCGACGTTGATACTGATTCCGATCACATCGGCGGGGTCATCGAAATCGACAGGGTCGATCAGTTCGTCACACAAACGTAGATCAGTCTCTTTGGGGAACCACGCAGCGATTGAGGCAACGCTGGCCGCTGCGACCATGACCTGAGGTGTTTTGAAACCGATGGTGTTGAGGACGGTGTTTTTTTCTTCGGAATCGAAATCCGGTTTCGGGGCAATCAGATAAACACGCATCAAAAAATTTTTCTCGAATAGGGCATAGGAATAGTTTCAGTCGTAAAGTCGGGCGCGCAAGTATTTTACGTGAGTTGGCGGTCCCTGCGCATCTGGACCATCACCTCGTCGTGCAATTCTTTGGCGCGTTCCGGCGTGACGCCCAAAACGGCCTCAACATGGTGCAGGATCTCGTCTTCTTCTTCGCGTTCCAAACCGTCGGCAAACACGACCGACCACAGGGCGCGCAGGGCGGCTTCGGCTTCATCCGTGCCCACAGCGGTTTTCAGGATGGCGGCCAGCTCATCGGTGTCGGGGATGTGTTCTTCCAACTTCTCGCACTGGGCGCGCATTTTGGCGGCGTCGAGCGGATTGAGGCCGTGGCGTTTTGCCAGCACGCGGTCGATGACTTCGACTTCCTCGAACAAATAGGCGCGGTCGGCTTTTGCGGCTTGCACCATCAAAGCGCCCATAACATGCGCCGCGTCGGCTGCGGGCAGCGGGGTTTCATAGGTGTTGGGGTTCTGGAAAAATGTGAGCAGTCGGTCGAACATGTCAGAGCCTGTTGGGTTGCGCTTTGGACTGAATCTAGCGGGTGAAACGCAACATGGCAAATAAAGTGTTAACGTAGCGGTGCAAAGGTTAACGCGTTCGAAAAGCTACCTGAAGGTTAACGTGTGTTTGTGTCTCATGTTGTGACTTTTGAGGCGAGAAACGTACAACACGCATAATTCAGGGCAAATTGGCCTTTATCTCTGGGCATGATCTTGTGACAAATCGCCTGCCTTTTGTACAAGACAGGCCGGTCTGACGACCGCACGCCGCGTTAACGCCACCGCGCGCTCAGCCCTTTTTGTCCAGGTGTTTCTGCCACAAATCGGGGCGGCGCGCCTGTGTCAGCGCCTCGGACATCTCTTGGCGCCACTGTGCAATTTTTGCGTGGTTTCCTGACATCAAAACGTCTGGAATCGCGCGCCCTTGCCACTCTGCGGGGCGGGTGTATTGCGGGTGCTCGAGCAAGCCGTTGGAGTGGCTTTCCTCCACCGCGCTTTCTGCATTCCCCAGCACGCCCGGCAGCAGGCGGACCGTGGCATCGATCATGGCTTGGGCCGCGATCTCGCCGCCTGTCATCACAAAGTCGCCAAGCGAAACTTCTGTGACATTATAATGCTCTAGCACCCTTTCATCGACGCCTTCAAAGCGACCGCACAGGATCGTGACTCCGTCAGATCCAGCCCAGTCGCGCGCCATGGCCTGTGTGAACGGGCGGCCGCGTGGAGACATGTAAACGATAGGGGCATTGCCGCGCTGGCGCGCTTTGGCATCTTCAATTGCGGCCCCCACAACGTCTGCGCGCAGCACCATGCCCGCGCCGCCCCCCGAGGGCGTGTCATCGACGTTGCGGTGTTTGGTGAGCCCGTGATGGCGCAGATCATGCGTGTGCAGCTGCCATTTGCCTTCCTGCAAGGCGCGCCCTGTCAGGCTCTCCCCAAGAACCCCCGGAAAAGCGTTTGGAAACAGTGTGATAACCCGGGCTTGCCAGACGTTCACAAGGTCGGGAGTCTCATCCATCAGGCTTTGCGGCAGCAAACTGGCGCGTATGGATTTGCGCCCAAACGACTTTGGCGTTTTGCTCACTTTATGTCTCCTGAGTGATCATGAGGTGCTTTGCCCATCGGATCAAAATCTCTTACTTTTCAAGGCCTTCTTTGCCATGCGAAGCGCATCATCGTCCAGTGTGGACCGATTGAGGTCGAGCAATTTGGCCATTGTGTCCGGCGGGGGCGCCACGTTTTTGTTTGGCACCAAACGAAGGGTGTCTTGAACCTGAGGGGGCACGTCCGCGCAGTCCAGAAGCGCCTTGAGCGGGCCAATTGGACAGGTGCTGTAATCCTCAAGAGCGGCGCGCAGGATTCTATGGTTCGGAAGTTCTTTCGCGACGGCATCCACGATCTTATCCAATTGAGAAGACAGGGAATAATCCTCTGCATAGGTGTCTTCATCTTGCACCATACGGATCACCCGCAAGTGCTGTGCGTAGCAACTTTTGAGCCATGCGCGCGGCGCTCGTGTGGTGAAAAAGAACATCACATCGGCATCAGGCATCAACACGTCAAACACCTCTGCCGCGGCGCGCATCAAAGCGGGCGCCGCTGAATAGCTTGTCACGTTACGCCGTCCGGGCAAGTGACCGCACAGGTCTTCACAACTCACCACGAGAGTCTTTGTCGATGGCGTAAGGCTTTGTAAAGCCTCAGACAATTCATATTGAACCAAGCCGAGGTCCAACGCCGAGCCGGTGGTTGAATATCCCCGCGCTGCCTTGCAAGCCGTGCGCAAGGCAGGCTCGAACATACAGGTCAGAAAAGGCGCGAGCGTAGCTGCGTTTTCACGCAGCAGCGTTTGCAAGGTTGTGGTGCCCGTCTTGTGAAATCCGGGGTGGATCACAACACGGTCGAACATCTCAAAACAGGCCTTCGGGAGGGTCCGCAACTATACGCCCGGACTCAAGGTCAACAGTCGGGATCGCGGCCATCGTGAAGGGGATCAAAACGGTGGCAGAGGAGGAGGGCAATAGAACTTCCAAAAGGTCCGCCGCCCCGTGGTTTTGCACTGTCTTCACGGTGCCCAAAACCGTGCCGCCCGTGTCGGATACGGTCAGCCCCACAAGGTCCGAATAATAGTATTCATCATCTGGCAAGGACGGCAACTGTTCGCGTCGTGCAAACAGTTGGGTGCCCTTCAAGGCGTCGGCAGCCTCTTTGGTCGCGACCTCTGCAATGCGCACAACAAAGCCGTTTTTGACAGGACGGATGATGGATAAATGAAAGCTGTCTGATCCGTCTTCGCGAGTCAAAGGGCTATAGGTTTCAATGGCTTCCGGTTCTGCGCAAAAACTTTTCACGCGGAGTTCCCCGTGGACACCATAAGAGCCGCTGATGCCGCCCACACACACCAGATCATCGCTCATCGAGAGGCTCCTACACACAGACCTTGGCTCATTTGACCACCTTTGTTGTCGCAATTGATGTCGTCATTAAACCGCTCATACAGAATGCCCGCGACGAAGGCGAGGACAACAAGAAGAGCCGTGCGGAGCAAGCGGAACATGTTCAGCGCTCCTCGATGTGGAGCGTGCTTTGGCGGGTTTCCCAGCCAACCGTTTCCAGCTCGGGAGTGTCAGAGCTGGTTTCAGGCCAGCCAATACACAGGTAGGCAACAAGGGACCAGTCTTTGGGGGTCGCCAGATCACGGCACAGGGCTGGAGCATCGAGGATCGAAACCCATCCGACGCCTAAACCGTGCGCGCGCGCGACCAGCCACATCAGATTGATGGCACCGACAACAGAATACCGCCGCATCTCGGGCATTGTGGTGGCCCCCAATCCTGATCCTTTGGACGTGGCGTCGTCGCAAAAAATGGCAATGTGTTCAGGGGCTTCTTGCATTCCGGACAGCTTGAGGCCGGCATAGCGTTCCGCCTGATCGCCTGCGTACCCGTCAAGGGCTCGCGCGTTGGCGGTTTGGTAATTTTGAATGGCTTTGGCGCGCAAACCAGCGGAGCGCACGCGTATGATGCGCCAAGGCTCCGACAGGCCCACTGACGGGGCAAGGCGGAATGTGTCGAGGCATTGCATCAGCAACGCCTCGTCCACGGGGTCGGCGCGAAAACGCCGCACGTCGCGGCGCCACGCAAGCAGGGTCTGGAACTGGTCGCGGAAGTCTTTCGAGAAGGCGTCCATGCCAGTTAAACCTTTGCTTACTCTGCGGCGTCTTCCGCTGGTGCTTCTTCGGCAGGAGCTGCTGCAGCTTCGGCTGCGGCCGTTGCTTTGGCGGCTTTCTCTTCGACGCGCTCTTGTGCTTTCTTGCCAGGCGTACCCTTTTTAGGGTTGTTGCGCTCTGTCTTTTCTTTCACGCCAGCGGCTTCGAGCATACGTGCGATACGGTCTGTCGGCTGTGCGCCTTGACCCAACCAGTACTGAACGCGTTCCATGTTCATTTTCACGCGCTCTTCGCTGTCTTTCGGCAAAAGCGGGTTGTATGTGCCGAGCTTTTCGATGAAGCGGCCATCGCGTGGCATGCGGCTGTCAGCGGCAACGATACGGTAAAACGGGCGTTTCTTGGAACCACCACGGGCGAGGCGAATTTTCATAGCCATGAGTTTGTTTTCCTTAGGGTTTTGATTGGTGTGTTTTGTGATGCTGAATGACTTCAGCGATGATGAAGTTGAGAAACTTCTTGGCGAATTCAGGGTCAACGTCTGCCCTGTTCGCCAAATCTTCGAGCCGGGCGATCTGGGTGGCCTCGCGGGCTGGATCGGACGGGGGAAGGTCGTGTTCGGCTTTGAGTTTCCCCACAGCCCGTGTATGTTTGAAGCGCTCACCGAGGGTGTAGATCAGGATCGCGTCCAAACGATCGATGCTTTTGCGGTGCTCTTTGAGAATTTCCGCAGCACGCGTCACAGCGTCAGTCATTGCCCCAACCCTTCGAAAAGGACGGGCGTGCGCCCGACGTGATGTTTGCAGCCGCGTCCCGCGTCTGCGTTTTTGCGCTCTGCGCAGGGATATTTGTAACGAAAGGAAGCATTATTTCTTTTTCCCGAAGCCGGACAGGCCAGAGGGAAGTCCCATGCCACCGCCCAAACCGGGCATGCCAGGAAGTTTGCCACCCATTTGTTTGGCCGCCGCTTCCAGTGCTTTTGGGTCCATTTGGGAGGGATCCATGCTGTCTGGCATGCCGCCTTTGCCCATCATCCCCTTCATGGCTTGCTTGAGCATGCCCCCTTTGCCCATTTTGCCCATCTTTTTCATCATGTCAGACATCTGGCGCTGCATTTTGAGCAGTTTGTTCAAGTCGGAGACTTCCATCCCCGCACCTTTTGCAATCCGCTTTTTGCGCGAGGCTTGCAGGATCTGCGGGTTGGCGCGTTCCTTTTTCGTCATGGACTGGATGAGGGCGATTTGTTGTTTCAGCACTTTATCGTCGAACCCGGCTTCTTCTACCTGTTTGGCCATTTTGCCCATGCCGGGCATCATGCCCATCATCCCTTGCATGCCGCCCATCTTGATCATCTGTTCAAGCTGCATCTTCAGGTCGTTCATATTGAACATACCTTTGGCCATGCGCTTCATCATGCGTTCGGCTTGTTCGGCCTCGATGGTCTCTTGGGCTTTTTCAACGAGGGACACGATGTCCCCCATTCCAAGGATGCGGCCTGCGATCCGGTCAGGTTCGAATGTTTCGAGTGCGTCGAGTTTTTCGCCAAGTCCGACGAATTTGATCGGCTTGCCGGTGACAGCCCGCATGGACAAAGCCGCCCCGCCTCGTCCGTCGCCGTCCATCCGTGTCAGGACCACGCCTGTGATCCCGATTCGCGCGTCAAAGTTTTCGGCAGTGTACACGGCGTCCTGCCCTGTGAGGCCGTCGACCACCAGCAGTGTTTCGCGCGGGTTGGCAACGTCACGGACGGCTTCTACTTGCGCCATCAATTCGTCATCGATGGACAAGCGCCCCGCCGTGTCGAGCATGTAGACGTCGTAGCCCCCCATGGATGCCTGTGTTTTTGCCCGCTTTGTGATGGATACGGGGTCTTCGCCTTTGACAATCGGCAGTGTGTCCACGCCGATTTGCACGCCAAGAATCTGCAACTGTTCCATTGCGGCAGGACGGTTAACGTCAAGCGATGCCATCAGGACTTTTTTGCCGTCGCGCTCTTTGAGGCGTTTGGCGAGTTTTGCCGTTGTTGTCGTTTTACCGCCACCTTGCAGGCCCACCATGAGGATCGGGGCAGGGGGGCTGTCGATTTTCAGTGCACCTGGTTCACCTTCGCCCGACAGAGTATCGATGAGTGCATCATGCACAATCTTGACGACTTGTTGTCCGGGCGTGACGGATTTTGTCACAGCTTGTCCGGTGGCCTTGTCCTGAACGGCTTTGATAAAGTCACGGGCCACAGGCAGTGAGACATCCGCCTCAAGCAGGGCAACGCGTACTTCGCGCAGGGCTGTTTTGACGTCCTCTTCGGACAGTGCCCCTTGTTTGGTGAGGCGGTCAAAGACGCCAGAGAGGCGCTCGGATAGGTTCTCAAACATGGGCCATGGCCCCCTTCGGTTCGGTTGCGGCGTTCCCTATACTTAGGAACGGCGCTGTCATTCACAAATGCCATGCCCTCGCCAGGAGCGCACGTGGCAAACAGTTTTGCCCCCACGGGCGCAACGCGCTGGTGGAGGGCGATCCTTGATTAAACAAGGACCGGAAGATCAAGGCTTCCGGATGTTGTGGCTGCATTAGAGGCGTTGGCGTGCAGAGTCAACTGTCGCGGTGCTGCGCAAGCCATGTGTTGATGGCGTCCACGATCGTTTGAGACCGTCCGCCGCTTTGAAATCCCCTGCGTAGGGGTAATGTGCCGTTGGCGTGCACAATTGCCGGACGAAACTGCAGGATTATGTCGACTGTCTGTCGCAGTCTATCTAACGTGGCCCGTTCTATATCCGCGCTATTTATCGTGGTCGTTTTCGTTCCCCGCAGGTTTTGCACGGATAGAGTGAGTTCACGGGGGGTGAGCACAACATGACGGCGTTCGACGAGCATCAGTATCGCTGTAGGGATCACCAATGTCCCCACGACCGCGAGCAGGCCAGCTGCAAGCCATTCCCGATGCCATGTCACAAACAACAGCAGCGCAACCGCGCAGATGGAAATAATGGCCATAAGCCCGCCCAAAACCCAGGGTGTTTGATCAAGGACCAAGTGATCGGGCGTGTTGTCGATGATTTTCATGACGGCATATGTACGGGCGGGCAGGGCGTAATGTCAAAATGAGAACTCTTGCAAAAGTGAACAGAGCGCCGCTAATGTTCCTTAGATTGTGATTTTGCGCACATGAGGGGTTTCATGGACAATTGGGATGAGATCAAAACGGCCTATCAGGTGGCCCGTTGTGGCACAGTCAGTGGTGCCGCCGAGTTTTTGGGTGTGCATCACGCAACGGTCATTCGCCATATTGATGCGCTGGAGGGGCGTTTGGGGGTCAAACTGTTTCAACGCCATGCCCGTGGATATACTGCAACCGAAGCTGGAGAGGATTTGTTTCGCGTCGCGCAAGCTACGAGCGATCAATTCAGTCAGCTTGCGGGCCGTATTAAAGGTCGTGGAACGGATGTATCCGGCGAATTGGTCGTCACATCACTGGTTTCCTTGGCCGCGCGCATGGCTCCGCTGCTGGCAGAGTTCCAAAAGCAGCATCCTGATGTGATTTTGCGCTACCTTACAGGAGAGCGACTGTTTCGCCTTGAGTACGGAGAGGCCCATGTCGCGATCCGGGCAGGGTCTGCCCCCGATCAGCCTGACAACGTCGTCCAGCCGTTTGTGACACAGCGCATGGGGTTGTATGCCAGCCGCGCGTATGTGGCAGAGCATGGCGCGCCCACGTCCGTCGATGATTACGCAAAGCACCGCTTTGTCGGCTATGATAACGATGACAGCCGGGCGCCTTTCAATCGCTGGCTGCGTGAAAAATTCCCTCAAGCTGTACTGACGTTTCGCAGTTCTGATGTGCGCGCGCTCGAGCAGGCTGTGATCGCAGGAGCCGGCATCGGTTTTGTGCCGGTGTTGGAGGCCCAGCACAACGATGCCTTGGTTGAAGTGTTCCCCCAACAAGAAAACTGGTCGGCCCCATTGTGGTTGGTCACGCACGTGGATCTGCACCGGACCAACAAGGTGCAAACCTTTCTGAGCTTTCTGAAAGAGCATTCTCAAGCATGGGACGTCTAGGCCCGGCCCACCAGGGGCACTTGGCCATGTTGCTGTTTTCGGGTCTTGTCGCAGGGTCGTTTTCGTTGGGTTCAATGGCTGCAAACGAAATTGCGCCCGGGGCATTGAATGCAGTGCGGTTTGCGATTGCGGCGCTTGTGATCGGGCTGGCCGTTTTGGCGACGGGCGCGTCATTGCGCGGGACTTTTGTCGCCCCGTGGCGCTATGTTGTTCTGGGCGCGTTGTTTGGCGCTTACTTCGTTTTGATGTTCGAGGGGTTGAAAACCGCCCCCCCTGTGTCTGCCGCTGCCGTGTTTACGCTGATCCCTATTATGTCCGCGGGCTTTGGGTATGTGCTGTTGCGCCAAATCGCGACCCCGCGCATGGCGCTTGCGTTGACCATCGGCGGTGCAGGGGCGTTGTGGGTCATTTTTCGTGCGGATGTCACGGCGTTGATCGCCTTTGAGATCGGCCGCGGCGAGGTCATATATTTCTTTGGCTGCGTTTTTCATGCGATCTACACGCCGATGATCCGCAAGCTCAATCGCGGCGAACCCGCGCTGGTGTTCAGCTTCGGGGTGTTGCTGGCGGGGTGTGTGTTGCTCACGATTTACGGCTGGACTGACTTGCGCGCGACCGATTGGAGCAGCTTGCCCGGGATTGTGTGGATCACGATCCTGTACGTATCGGTGTTCGCCAGTTCCGCGACTTTTGTGCTGTTGCAGTTCGCAAGCTTGCGCCTGCCCTCCGCCAAGGTGATGGCCTACTCCTATCTCACCCCGTCTTGGGTCATCCTGTGGGAGTTTGGGCTGGGCAATGGCGTGCCAGTGATCTGGGTGCTGGGGGGCGTTGCGTTGACTGTCCTCGCGCTCTTGATGTTGTTGCGCGAAGGTTAAAGGAAACTGGCCTGCGTCAACTCTGTCCTTAGAATGTCGATGTCGAGGGTTACATGCGCGCCGGGCTCCACGGCTGTACCCGCGCGCGGGTCGATCAGGGTAGGCTCTGTTCCGGTGAACGCGAGGATTTGCTTGCCAAGGAGCCGCAAGACGTCTGGACGATGACGGCGCAGAAAGACGGCAGCTTTTGCGCCCTGTTGCATCACAAACGGCGCAAAATGAAACGCAGAGCCATCTCCGCCAACAATCAGTTTGGCCGCTTTGAATGCGCTGGTCTGGGCATCGATCCCGAATTTTTCCGGCTGGAATACGTGATAGCCTGCGTCTTCCATCATGGTCTCAATGGCGGCCTCCTGATCCACAGTGCGCCCGGCTTCGGTGTATTTGGCGCGACTGATGTACAGCTTTTCGGCCCCTTGGGGGGGGATGTCCTCAAAGCGGGATTTGACAAAGGTGCGGTACTCGGGAGTTCCGTTGATCCAACGCCCGTGCCCGAACCCTTGGGACGGCAGGATCAGGCGCTCCACCTCGGTCGGGCTATCAAGGATCAAAGCAGGCACTGCCCCGCACAGCTTTTTGTGGAACGCGCCCATGCGGCGGTTGAACTGCGGTTTCCCTGACGCAGGCAAGCGGGTGTAGACAATGGCTTTGGGCGTTTCCTCGATCTGGTCGAGCGCCCAAAGGCGCGTGGTGCTTTCCACGATGAAGTGCCCGAAGTGATCGCGCGCAAGACCACCATAAAGGTATGTGCCCGCCAATGTGTCCTGCGCCGGGGCGTGTTGTGGTTCAGGGCTGAGTTGGCGGTTCGACTGAAACACGCGCGATATGGGCAAGTAGGTGCCGCGTCGATCAAACACACCGTGCGCTGTGGGGGCTGCATCCGTTGCCGGCACGACCAAAGCCTTGCGCACGATACGGATGCGCGGCGTGGGCACGGGGCCAATGGGGTCACGCATCGCTTGGCCCGTCGAATTCGTGTTCGAGGAACCGCTCGAACGCATCAAGGTGCACGGGTTCGAACTGTCCAAAGCCCTGCATCCAGACGGACGCGTTTTTCATCGCGTCCGGCTCCAGCTTGCACCACTTGACCCGCCCGCGTTTTTCCTGCGCAATCAATCCGGCCTTGCTCAGGATCGATAGGTGTTTGGAAATAGCGGCGAGCGACATCTCGAAGGGCTCAGCCACATCCGTTACAGCCATGTCGTCTTCGAGCAGCATCGTCAGGATGGCCCGCCGCGTAGGGTCTGCCAAAGCTGCGAAAGTCGTGTCGAGGTTTTGGTGTGTCGAGGTGCTCATAGGGTTGCTTTGTCAAAACCCCGGTCAAAGATCAACCATATGGTTGAATAACCCGGATCCGCCACGCTGGGGCGAAATGGGCCTGCGACAGAATATCGTCTGTCTGCCTTTGGTCGATAAGTTGTTTGTAAACAGTTGGTTGCGATGGGGTGTCCTGCGACATAGATGGTGTTGACTCAGAGGGCAGAGCATCATAGCAACCGTGCAAGATTTCCAATTGGGGAAAACCGCGTGACCGAGCCTGACACACAGCAGCGAATGGCGCAGCTTGAGGCGAAAATCGACGCGGCAAAGCAGGCGCAAGCGCCGGCGCCCAAGAAGGAAGAGCATTATTCCCAAGCGCAGCAAGCGTGGCGGATGGTGATAGAGTTGGTGGCCGGTCTTGGGATCGGATTTGGCATAGGGTACGGGCTTGATACCGTGTTTGGGACGCTTCCCGTCTTTATGCTGATATTCACCTGTTTGGGGCTTGTGGCCGGGGTCAAGACGATGATCCGCACCGCGCATGAGCTTCAGGGTGACCAAATGGCCCTGGAGGCCGAGCGTGATGCAGCGGGTCAAGCCCGCGATGATACAGATGCTGCGGATAAAACCGCGACAATGAGGGAGCCTGAAAATGGCAAGTGAAGCAAAAGACGGTGGTGGTTTGGTTTTCAAACCTATGGATCAGTTCAACGTTGAGGCGTTGTTTGGATCTGGTCCTATCGGTGTTTTTACAATCACGAACGTGACCCTTTGGTTGGCGTTGTCCATCGTTGCTGTGATCTGCATGATGGTCCTGACCACAACAAAGCATTCGATGGTGCCATCCCGCGGCCAGTCAATCGCAGAGCTTGCTTATGGGTTTGTCTATAAGATGGTCGAAGACGTCACCGGCAAAGATGCCGTTGGGTACTTCCCCTACATCATGACGCTGTTCATGTTTATTCTTTGTGCCAACTTCCTGGGTCTGATCCCGGGGTCGTTCACGACCACGTCGCACTTCGCGGTGACAGTTGTTCTGGCGATGGCCGTCTTCGTCACGGTCACAGTTTTGGGCTTCGTCAAGAACGGCACCAAGTTCTTGGGGCTCTTCTGGGTGGCCTCTGCCCCCTTGGCCTTGCGTCCAATTCTCGCGGTAATCGAAGTTATCTCTTACTTCGTGCGCCCCGTGAGCCACTCTATTCGTTTGGCGGGCAACGTTATGGCCGGTCATGCGGTGATCAAAGTGTTCGCAGGTTTCGCGGCTCTGGCGGTTGTCAGCCCGATCGCGATCCTCGGGATCACAGCCATGTACGCCTTGGAGATCCTCGTCTCCTTCATTCAGGCCTACGTATTTACAATTCTGACGTGCGTATATCTCAAAGACGCGCTTCACCCGTCACACTAAACACGACTTTCAAACAACGGTGGGCAATCCGTCCATCTATCTATCTAACTTCCAATCGTAAGGAGAATTCTCATGGAAGGTGAACTCGCACACATCGGCGCAGGTCTCGCAGCAATCGGTTCCGGCGCAGCCGCTATCGGTGTTGGTAACGTGGCAGGCAACTTCTTGGCAGGCGCATTGCGCAACCCATCCGCTGCCGCATCACAAACAGCGACACTGTTTATCGGTATCGCTTTCGCAGAAGCTTTGGGGATCTTTTCATTCCTCGTCGCGCTGCTGTTGATGTTCGCCGTCTAAGACCGCTTCAAAACACCGCGTTTGCATCATCATGGTGCAGACGCAGTTCCTTACGGTCGGGCGGTGTGCAACACGCGTACTGCCCGATGTAATGACCGCCTTTAGGGGCGTTTGATCCGGAGACCGAGATGGCAACCGATACAACTAGCGCAGCTGACGCAGGGCAAGCGGCCGCAGGGCCGGGCATGCCACAGCTCGACTTCTCGAATTGGGGCAACCAGATTTTCTGGTTGGTTATCACCCTGATCGTGATTTACTTCGTTCTGTCCCGCATTGCGCTTCCGCGTATTGCATCGGTTCTGGCCGAACGGCAGGGCACTATCACCAACGACCTCGCGGCTGCAGAGGACCTCAAGTCCAAAGCGCATGAGGCCGAAGCAGCCTATGAAAAGGCTCTGATCGATGCACGTGCTGAAGCACAGCGTATCGTGGCCGAGACCAAAGTGGGTATTCAGGCAGACCTGAATGCGGCCATCGCAACTGCTGACGAAGAAATCGCAGCAAAAGCGGCCGCAGGCGAAAAGGTGATCGCAGATATCAAGGCAAATGCGTTGGACAGCATCAAAGTTGTCGCCAACGACACCGCCAAAGAAATTGTGACAGCTATGGGTGGCAAGGCCGATGCCAAAACCATCACCGCTGCCGTCACTGCTCGGATGAAAGGGTAATCAGATGCGCATGATAAAAACCGCACTGAGTGCCGCAGCAGTTGCTGGTGTTTCCAGCCCTGCGATGGCCGCCTCGGGTCCGTTCTTCTCTTTGGGCAACACTGACTTTGTTGTCTTGTTGGGCCTCATCGTTTTCATCGCGATTTTGTTCTACTACAAAGTGCCTGCGATGATCGGCAAAATGCTGGACGCACGTGCGACCGGTATCGAGTCCGAGATCAACGAAGCCCGCGCGCTGCGCGAAGAAGCCCAGTCGCTTTTGGCTGATTACGAGCGCAAGCAAAAAGAAGTCCAAGCACAAGCTGACCGCATCGTTGCATCTGCCAAAGAAGAGTCAAATGCTGCGGCTGACCAAGCCCGTGTCGATCTGGCCAAATCCATCGAGCGCCGTTTGGCCGCTGCGGAGGACCAGATCGCATCTGCCGAAGCCTCCGCCGTCAAAGAAGTGCGCGACCAGTCAGTTTTGATCGCTGTCGCAGCAGCCCGTGAGGTGATTGCAAAGCAGATGACCGCTGCGGATGGCAATGCATTGATTGATGATGCGATCACACAGGTTCAAGCCAAGCTTCACTAAGCTTTCGCTGCCAACCAAACAAAGAAAAACCCAGCCACTGTGCTGGGTTTTTTGTTGTTCAAGGTCTGTAGGTCGCGGTGGATCCCAAATTGACAGGTATGGCTTAAACTTGACGGGTTGCCTCACCGTGCCCCGTCTCGTGATCCAGCCTCAGTCGCGCGATATCTTCGTTGCGGTCTGCTCGTTGCTGATCCAGCAGGCTTTTTTCGACAAAATCCATATGTGTGTGCACAGCTTCCCTGGCGCGGACAGGGTCGCGCGATTGTAGCCCATCGTTGATAGCACGGTGTTGGTCCAACAATACGCTGCGGGTTGTCTTTTGTTTGAACATGACTTGGCGATTGTAAAACACACCATCGCGCAGCAGCTGATACATCGAGCGCATCATGTGCAGCATGACAACGTTATGGCTGGCCTCGATGATCGCCATGTGAAACTGCGCATCCAGTTGGGCTTCTTCATCTGCGTTGCGCTTGTTGTGGGCGGCGAGCATTTTATCAAAGATGGTCTGAACGACTTTTAGATCTGTGTCAGAACCCAGACGCGCAGCACGCTCTGCTGCCAATCCTTCAAGGTCACGACGAAAGGAAAGGTAGTCAAAGACGGCCTCATCGTGGCGCGCAAACAGTTCGGTCAAGGCCGGTGAAAAAGCAGAGCCCAAAACGTCAGCAACAAACACACCCGCCCCCGGTTTAGTGATCAGCAGTCCTGAGTCTTGGAGCTGCCCAATGGCATCGCGCAAGGAAGGGCGGGACACCTTTAGTCGTTCCGCCAACTCGCGTTCGGGCGGCAACCGTTCGCCGGGGCGCAGGATACCGCGCAATATCAGTTCCTCGACTTGTCGCACGACAGCGCTGGAGAGTTTTTCAGATTGGATTTGGCGAAACGGCATGGTTCTCTCCTTAATTGGTAAAAATATATGACCAAACAGAAGGGAGGGCAAACCAATTTGAGTGGAGGGCTGGCTTTGCGCGTATTTTGGATTTGTCGTGTTGTTTAACTTTTCGTTAATCACGCCGTGGCAGACCTAGGGTATGATCCGCTGGACAACTCTTGCTGTAGCATTGATGTGCTTAACTGCCTGCAACACGCCGAGCCCGCATTTTGCGGGACTGCCTGCCACACGTGTGATCATCGAAGGGTCGACTTTTGATGTCAGGGTCAAATCGTTGCAAGCAGAAGCTTTACGCTTGAACGCTGAATATGCACCGCGCCTTGGCCCCATTGGGGTGCGCGCGAGCAAAGCAATGGAACAGGTCAGTGGGTGTAGAGTGGCGAAAATCACCGGGGACGCTGCGTTGGTTCGCGGGTATCTGGATTGTGGTGAAGGGGCGTTGGAACTGCCTAAGTCGGGCGGATTATCCTACGACTGCTACTCGGTGGACGGTATATCAAACGATGGGGACTTCACCGTGCAATGTGACCCATATTGACCAAAATCCGCTGACCTGCCCCAATATATTGTGGATAACTCACTAACATGCGCTGATTGATGTGTTGTTACGTTGACAGGGGCACTCCTGTGCCGTCACCCTTCAGGTCCGTTAGGAATCACCCGAAGGACTGGCATTGCGCTTTTCCAAACTCAGACTGACAGGCTTTAAAAGCTTTGTGGACCCAACTGACCTGATCATCGCAGATGGTTTGACAGGCGTTGTGGGCCCAAACGGCTGTGGGAAATCGAACCTGCTGGAGGCGCTGCGTTGGGTGATGGGAGAAAACCGTCCGACTGCGATGCGTGGTGGCGGAATGGAAGATGTCATTTTTGCGGGTGCCTCCACCAGGCCTGCCCGAAACTTTGCCGAAGTCAGCTTGCACATCGACAATTCCGAACGACTCGCGCCGGCGGGGTTCAACGATCTGGACAGTTTGGAAATCATCCGCCGGATCACCCGTGATGTGGGCAGTGCCTACAAGACCAACGGCAAAGACGTGCGCGCCCGTGATGTGCAGATGTTGTTCGCGGATGCGTCTACGGGTTCTCATTCGCCTGCTTTGGTCCGTCAGGGACAGATTGCCGAACTGATCAACGCCAAACCCAAAAACCGTCGCCGTATTCTGGAAGAAGCCGCCGGAATTTCGGGGTTGTACCAACGCCGTCACGAGGCAGAGTTGAAACTCAAAGGGGCGGAGACAAATCTGGCGCGCGTTGATGACGTGGTTGAGCAATTGGCCAGTCAACTTGCACAATTGGCGCGGCAAGCCCGCCAAGCCGCCCGATACCGTGAGATCGGCGACAGCTTGCGTCGCACCGAAGGGTTGTTGCTCTATCGTCGTTGGCGCGAAGCTGATGACGCGCGGGCATCTGCGGACGAGACGCTGCGTGGGCGTGTGACCGAAGCCGCCCAAGCAGAAGCGCTGGTGCAGCAGAATATCAAGGCGCGCGCGACTGCCGAAGAAGCGCTTCCGCCCCTGCGTGAAGAAGAGGCGATTGCGTCAGCTGTTTTGCAGCGCCTCGCCGTACAGCGCGATACGCTGAGTGATCAGGAAACCCAAGCCGCACAGGTCATTGAAACTCTCATCAACCGCATCGACCAGTTGGCGCGCGATATTGAGCGTGAAGGCGGGCTGAACCGGGATGCTGGTGAGACGATTGAACGTCTGGAATGGGAATCCCGCGAATTGGCCAAGGCTGGCGAAGGTCATGAAGACCGCCTGGTCGCTGCCGAAGACGCGGCACGTGAGGCCGCCCAGATTCTTCAAGCCCGAGAAGCGGATTTGGCTCAAAAGACCGAAGACGTGGCGCGTCTGGCT
Organism: uncultured Paracoccaceae bacterium; assembly: GCA_943787985.1. Taxonomy (GTDB): domain Bacteria; phylum Pseudomonadota; class Alphaproteobacteria; order Rhodobacterales; family Rhodobacteraceae; genus Ascidiaceihabitans. Next base: position 256,447 of record CALSOO010000001.1, read on the forward strand.
GCCCGTCATGGATCCGCGCAACGATTGCTACAAGACAGTCGCAAAACTGAAGAGAAGTCCGAATTCGAGGCTGCCAAAGCCCGTGAGGCTGTGACGCAAAGTGAGGCTGCTCTGTCCAAGGCAGGTGAGGATTTCATTGTGGCACAAAAGGCTTCGGTGACGGCGGAGTCTACGGCGCAACGGGCCGATAACGCTTTGCTCGCGGCCGAGGCAGCCCGTGCCGAGACGCAGTCGCGCGAAGCGGATGCGCGGGCGGAACGCTCTGAGGCGGAGGGCGAAATGAACGCTTTGCGCGCAGAGACGGGTGCCTTGGCAAAACTGGTGCAGCGCGACACGGCAGAGGGTGGTCAGATCCTCGATCGCTTGCAGGTGGAGCAAGGCTTTGAAAAGGCATTGGGCGCTGCTTTGGCAGATGATTTGCGCGCGCCAGAAGTCGAGGCGGATGGCCCGTCGGGGTGGTCGGTTTTGCCTGCCTATCTGGCGGCGCAGCCATTGCCTGCTGGTGTGACCGCACTGACCAAACACGTTTCTGTGCCTGAAGTTCTGGAGCGTCGCATGAGCCAGATTGGGCTGGTGGATGCAGACGATGCTCTGCGTTTACAGCCCCTGTTGCGGCCCGGTCAGCGCCTTGTGTCTCCTGAGGGGGATTTCTGGCGGTGGGACGGGTTTCGTGCGTGGGCAGAGGATGCTCCAAGTGCAGCCGCGCTTCGGTTGCAACAGTTGAACCGTTTGGAGGAATTGAAGCAGACGTTGGAGCGGGCCAGCCAGCGCGCTGAAGGCGCGCGCGGCGCCCATGAAGCGTTGACCGCGCGCTTGGCGGAACTGTCCGAGGCTGACCGCAATGCGCGCGCAGCCCGCCGTGAGGCAGATCAAATGGTGGCTGATGCAGGCCGTGCGTTGAGCCGTGCCGAAGCGGATCGCAATTTGGCGCAAGGGCGGTTGGAGTCATTGGGATTGGCTGTGAAACGCCATGAAGAAGAAGCTATGGGCGCGCGCACCCGTGTGCTTGAGGCAGAGCGTGCTTTGGCCGATCTGGGAGATGTCGAGGCCGAACGCGCGTCTGTGGATGATTTGCGAATGACGGTTGAGGCCGCTCGTATCACCATGATGTCGCGCCGCTCAGGTCATGACGAGGTGCGCCGCGAAGGCGAAGCGCGTCTGAAGCGCAGTCAGGAAGTCACCAAGGAAGTCAGCGGTTGGCGGCACCGTTTGGACACCGCCGAGAAACGCTCGACCGAGTTGGTGGAGCGCAAGGACGCGTCCGAGGCAGAGCTCAAAACGGCGCAGGCCGCGCCTGCGGAGTTGGCGGCTAAGCGGGACGAATTGGGGCTGGCGATCTCCGAGGTAGAGGCCCGCAAAGCCGCTGCGGCGGATGCGCTGAGCGCGGCAGAAGGTGTCCTGCGGGACGCAACCTTGGCCGAGCGTGAAGCGGAACGCGCCGCATCCGAAGCCCGTGAGGCCCGCGCCCGTGCAGAGGCCCGCGCAGAGGCCGCGCGTGAAACGGTCGCGGCCGCTGCCGAACGTATTGCCGAAGAGCAGCAGAAGACGCCAAACCAGTTGCTCACCGCGCTGGATGTGAACCCAGACCAGATGCCGGATGTTGAGGGCCTGGAAACGGATGTGAACCGCCTCAAGCGTCAGCGTGACGCATTGGGTGCCGTGAACTTGCGCGCTGAAGAAGATGCCAAAGAAGTTCAGGAAGAGCATGATACCCTTGTCACCGAAAAAGCGGATCTTGAAGAGGCCATCAAGGCTTTGCGCTCTGGTATCGCCAGTCTGAATCGTGAAGGACGTGAGCGCCTTCTCACTGCTTTTGAACAGGTGAACACTAACTTTTCCGTGTTGTTTACCCATCTGTTTGGCGGCGGCGAGGCCAATCTGGTCATGGTCGAAAGCGATGACCCGCTGGAAGCCGGCCTTGAGATCATGTGCCAGCCGCCTGGTAAAAAGCTGAGCACTTTGAGCTTGTTGTCAGGAGGGGAGCAGACGCTGACTGCTATGGCGCTGATCTTTGCGGTGTTTTTGGCAAACCCGGCACCGATCTGTGTTCTGGACGAGGTCGACGCGCCGTTGGACGATGCCAATGTGACCCGTTTCTGTGACCTGTTGGATGAGATGTGCAGACAGACCGACACACGCTTTTTAATCATCACGCACCACGCGGTGACTATGGCGCGCATGGATCGATTGTTCGGGGTGACGATGGCAGAGCAGGGCGTGAGCCAGTTGGTGTCTGTCGACCTCAAGAAGGCATCGGCGATGGGGGTCTAAACCACCGCCGGCTTTTTTAGAGGTTTTTTAACAAGGTCGGTGTGGGCCATGCGTCTGCGGGTAGATTCAGACGCTTTTGTTCTTTTTGCACAGCGTCTCGGGTGCGGGCGCCCAAAATACCGTCAACTTTGCCCACGTTGTACCTGCGTCGCTCCAGCTTTTTCTGCAACCGCTTCATCTGATCGCCGCTCAACCCTGCGTCAGGGCGACCTGCGTCATAGGCTGGTGCGCCTTGTAGGCGCGTGGCGAAGTAAGCAGCTGTCAGCACGTAGGTAAAAGACTGGTTCCATTCAAAGTAGACGTTGAAGTTTGGATAGGCGAGAAAGGCAGGCCCCTTGTGCCCTTGGGGAAGAATCAAAGACGCAGGCAGGTTTGCGAGTTTGCCATTGCGCGCCCGCACGCCAAGTTTCTGCCAATCGGCGGGTGATTTACGCGTGTTGAGCCCGCTTTGGGCCCAATCCATTTGCGCAGGCACTGTGACTTCCTGAAGCCATGGTTCCCCGGCGCGCCACCCCAAGTGTTGCAACATTTTGCCGCCCGAGGTCAGCGCATCAGGCGCAGAGGTTTTGAGAGACACACGCCCGTCACCGTCGGCATCCACCCCATTTTCGAGAATATCGCGGGGCAGCATTTGCACCATGCCGATTTCGCCTGCCCAAGCGCCCGTGGTTGTGGCGGGGTTGAATTGACCGCGTTGAAACAGCTCCATCGCCGCAAAGACTTGAGGGCGGAACAGTTCGGGGCGACGGCAGTCATGGGCCAATGTCATCAGCGCGTTGGCTGTGTTGAAGTTGCCTTGAAATGCGCCGTAGTCGGTTTCAAACGCCCAGAACGCCAGCAGCACATTGCGGTTCACACCGTAGCGCGCCTCGACCTGATCAAACACTTTGTCATATCGGCGCGCATTGCTGCGCCCTGCATCGATCCGTCCGGATGAAATCAGACGTCGTGAAAATTCGACAAAGGGCTTTTGAAACACGCCTTGGGAGCGGTCTGCTTTGAGCACTTTGTTGTCTTGTCGTATGCCTGAGAGAAAGCTGTCTGCCTTGCCAGCGGATATCCCTTTCGAGACAGCTTCGGCTTTGATCCCTGCTTTGAACTGGTTGAATGCGCCTCCGCATTGGGCGTGGGCCATCAGGGGCAGGCAAAGGGCGGTACACAAGGCAATCAAACGCATAGGCAAGGCTTTCTTAGGGTCAAAACAGAGCGATGAGGGCGCATATGGCCAGCGCACCGCCCCATGCTTTCCATAGCATTGCAGTGCTGGCGTCAATCTCTGCGGGGCCGATAGTGCGGGTGGCGTGTCCGTTCACCCACGGAAAATCCTGCATGCGCCCTTCGTAGGCACGTGGGCCTGACAAGGCGATGTCGAGCGCCCGCGCCATCGCAGCTTCGGGCCAGCCGGCGTTGGGAGAGCGGTGCTTGCGCGCATCTGACCCGATGGCGGCCCATGCTCGCAAGGCTCCCGCAGGGGCCGCGATCAAAATAGCGGTCAGGCGCGCGGGGATAAGGTTGAGCACGTCATCGAGTTTGGCCGCGCCGTATCCAAAGGCCTCATGGCGAGGGGTCCGGTACCCGATCATGCTGTCTGCAGTATTGACGATTTTATAGACCAGCAGTCCGGGCAATCCCGCGATCAGGAACCAGAAGGCGGGCGCTATGACGCCGTCGCTTAGGTTTTCCGCCGCACTCTCGATGGCACCGCGGGCAACGGCAGAAGCATCCATCGCAGATGTGTCTCGCCCAACGATCATCGAAACCTGTCGCTTTCCTTCAGGCACGGACATGCGCAATCCGCTTGCAACAGCCGCTACGTGCTGCACCAAAGACCGTTGGGCCAGCAAGATGGCGGCTATCACGATGGTGATAGCGTCCCCCCATTGCTGCAAGGCCACCCCAAGTAGCGCAGCCCCGATCCCAAGGGCCAAGATCACGATGACCCCTCGACGCTTGTTTGGTGCCTGCGTGTTGTACCGCGCATCGCACCATCCGATCAGTCGTCCCATAACGACAGCGGGATGGGGCAGGCGGGACCATAGCCATTTTGGCTCTCCCAATGCCGCATCAAGCAACATTGCGAAAACCAGCATGAGGGCAGTGCTCACAGGGCGTCCTCGATCCGGGCCCAGTTCATCGGGTGTGGCAGGCCAAGGCGCAACCAGCGCGTCGAGTAAGGAAAGATGCGTGACCAGATATGCGCGCCGGCAAGTTTGTCCTGCCAGGCCTGCGCATCACCGACGTCATACAGGCGGAAAAGCGTCGTCCCGCCGACAAGTTTTGCGCCTTTGCCTTGCATCAGTGCATCAAGGCGCATGCTGTCGTGTTCCAGTCGGGCGCGGGTCTCTTTGGCCCAGATTGTATCGTTGAGCGCCTGTGCGCCGATGTGCAAGGCAGGTCCCGAGACGGGCCAAGGTCCGAGGCGCGCGCGCAAAACGTCGATTTTCCGGGCCGGCCCGATAGCAAATCCCAGACGCAAACCGGCAAGCCCCCAGAACTTTCCAAAGCTCTTTAGGATGACCCGTTCGGGTTGGTTTGCCTGTGCAATCATGGACTGCTCGGGGGCTATGTCACAAAAACTCTCGTCTATGATCGTGAATTCCGGCCCAAGCTCGTTCGATTGCCATATGCGGCCATCCGGATTGTTAGGGTTCACGATGACGCGGGCATCCGAGGGGGCGTCGCGCACGTCCCACCCTGCCTGATCAAAAGCGGCTGCATGTTCATTGTAGGTTGGCCCTTGAATCTGAACGCTTTTGCCTGAGACCAGATAAGGCATATTGGCGATCAGACAGGACGCGCCCGGGGCCGCAAGAACAGCGGCATCCAATGGAATGTTCCAAAATCTGCGTGCTGCGTTTTCCAGTGCTGATTGTGCGTTGACGTCTGGTAGGGCGGTCCACGCGTCATGGGGGCAATTGGTAAACGGATAGGGCATCGGGTTAATACCTGTAGAGAGATCAACCCAAGACGAACGCGTGCCGCCAAAGCGGAGAATCGCTGCATCCAGCCCACCGCCATGATCCCTGATACTTGCCATTTATGCGCCTTTTTTGTTCATTTTGTGCGGTTTTGCGCTCATATTAACAGCGCAGGCGGCGGAAGTTAGCCATGAAAAGACTTCTTTCGGGTAAAGTTAACACCACGCCAAATGCATTAATCAGTTGTTAACGATAAGTGAAGTTATTGGGACCAGCATTGGGTGTTATCCTGACTGCATTGGGAAGATTAAAATGAACATACTTATTGTTGAAGACCAGCAGAAACTTGGCGCGATGTGGAAATTGCATATGGAGCGTCAAGGAATGGCGGTGACCTTGGTGCAAGATCAAGATGCCGCAATCGATCACCTGACGGAGCACGCCCCGGATATCATAATCCTTGATTTGATACTGGAAGGCGGTGATGCGCTGTCCGTTTCGGATTTTGCAAGTTATCGCCACCCGTCGGCGCGCGTCATTTTTGTAACGAATACGACGTTTTTCTCGGACGGGTCAATTTTTGCCCATGCGCAGAATGCCTGTGCATTTGTCCAAAGTCAGACCCCCCCCGAGGACCTTACGGCCATGGCGCAGCACTACGCCATGGCCCAGTAAGCCGGTTCAAAGTGTCGCGCGCGTGTGTGGCTCCATAAAGTCTGGATCGGGACCCACGGGAACAATGCGGTTCGGGTTAATCGTGTCGTGGCTGTAGTGGTAGTGCCGCACGATATGGGCCATGTTCACCGTGCTCGCGACGCCGGTCCATTGATAAAGCTCACGCGTGTAGTCCCACAAATTTGGATAATCTACGATCCGCTTGCGATTGCATTTGAAGTGCAAGTGATAGACGGGATCAAAGCGCACGAGTGTCGTGAACAGCCGCCAATCCGCCTCGGTGATCTGTGTGCCCATCAGGTAACGCCGCTCCGCGAGCCGCGCCTCGAGCCAGTCCATCGTGTCAAACAGAGGATCAACCGCCGCATCATAGGCCGCCTGTGTGGTCGCAAACCCTGCCTTGTAGACGCCGTTGTTCAGGGTGTCATAGATCCGCGCATTCACCTCTTCAATCTCACCGCGCAGCGGCTCAGGCCAGTAGTCGTCGCTATTCCCGGTCAACCCGTCAAACGCAGAGTTCAGCATACGGATGATCTCTGAGCTTTCGTTGCTCACGATCGTCTGGCGCTCTTTGTCCCACAATATCGGCACAGTCACCCGCCCTGATATCTGCGGATCCGCCTTCAGATAAATGTCCCGCGCAAAAGGCAGCCCATAGAGCGTATCGCCCGTGGCCCCATGCGCATCTGTCTCAAAGGTCCAGCCCTCCGAAAGCATATCAGGATGCACTGCGGATATGCTGATATGCGCCTCCAGCCCCTTCAATGCCCGAAAAATCAGCGTGCGGTGCGCCCACGGGCAGGCATAGCTGACATAGAGGTGATACCGTCCGGAGGCCGCTTGGAACCCAGCGCGTCCTGTTGGACCAGCGCGTCCATCAGGTGTCAGCCAACTACGGAATTGTGCCGCAGCGCGTTCAAATTTGCCCCCTGATGCGGTTGTGTCATACCACTGGTCGCGCCAAACTCCGTCCACCAACAAACCCATGCCGTTCTCCTATGTGCGTTGTCCAAGCGCTAGAGCGCCAAAAGGTTGTGCGCCAGTGTTGCGTGCGCGCACAGGTTGCGCATTTGTGCACATCTGCAACACGCTGCACTGCATCATGAAATATTAATTTGAAAGAGTGTAGGCTTGCGTCATGCTCTTAGTCGGGGTGGCGCATGTTGTGCCGAAGGAGAATCTGCTCATGTCGACATATGTACCTAAAGAAGTTCAAGCCGGTTTGGATCGCGCACGCTTGGAACGTTTACGTACAGCGTCAAGGTTGCGTATTGACGTGAATGGACAAACCCACCGTGTTTTGCGGATGTGGAAGACAGGGTTTTCTATGGATGCATCCAACGCACCTGCGCATTTGCGCGGCTACGTGGACTTATATGACGGTGCCCGACACCTGTTTCAGTGTTTGGTCATTGCCAATGAAGAGGAAAGTAACGAGATGCGTTTCGAGTTTAAACGCGCAACGGCTGTTGCTGATGCTCCCGCTCTGGATTTCGTCAAGGCCGAGAATGCGCCCGTCGCATTGATTGGCAAGGCGGGATAAAACCCCGCCTTCTCCGTTCTGCAATGATTGTTTGTGCGGATTTGTTACTGAAGGTCACCGAACGCTTTGGCCAACCTGTCGACGGCCTCTTGCACGCGCGCGCGCGGTGTTGCGATATTGAACCTCAGGAAGTTATCGCCACCTGTGCCGAAGGTCGGTCCGTGATTCACAGCGATTTGCGCATCCTCTTGGACGCGGCGCGTGAATTCTGCGCGCTCCATTCCTGTTCCGTCACAATCTACCCATGACAGATAAGTCGCTTCAAGGTTCATTGAGGCAAGGCCCGGAATTGCATTCACGCCTGCGTCGAAGAGTTTGCGGTTCCCGTCCAGATACTGGACAAGGTCATCCACCCAGGCCGCGCCGTCAGGTGAGTAGGCTGCTGTGGCCATGAACAACCCGAACGAGTTGGGCGACAATCCCATAGCCATCATGCGCGCTCCGAATTTCGCCCGCAGATCGGGGTCTTCGATGATGACGTTGCCTGAATGTGATCCAGCAATATTGAAGGTCTTTGTTGTGGCGGTCAGCATCACCAAACGGTCGGTGATGCCGTCTATTTTACTCATCGGAGTGTGGGTGTTGCCAGGGAAAACAAGGTCGTGATGGATTTCGTCCGAGACCAGCACCAGATCATGCCGCTTTGCGAAATCAGCGACCTCTTGCAGTTCGTCTTTTGTCCAGACGCGCCCCCCCGGATTGTGCGGTGAGCACAAGATCAGCATTGTTTCCTTGCCCGTCATTTGCGCGTCATACGCGTCAAAATCCATCGTGTAGACGCCGTTGGTGTTGGTCATCTCGCATTCGACGACCTTTCGCCCAGCCGCGTTAATCACCTTGGCGAAGGCATGGTAGACTGGCGTAAACAACACGACGCCGTCGCCATGTGCCGAAAAGGCGTCCACACACATTGCGGTTCCGTTCACCAATCCGTGCGTTGTGAACACCCAAGATGGATCAACGCTCCAGCCGTGGCGCGTTTGCATCCACCAGTTGATCGCCTCTTTGTAGGCGCTGTCGTCCCCGAAGTACCCCATGACACCGTGATCAACTTGGGCGGTGACACTGTCCAAAACGCATTGTGGCGGCTTGAAATCCATGTCTGCCACCCACATTGCCAACCCTGTGTCCGTGGGCACGCCGTAGAGCTCTTCCATTTTGTCCCATTTTACACAATGGCTGCCGCGTCGTTCGATGATGTCGTCAAAGCTCATTCTTTGTCTCCGGATTGAACTGTTTCAGCCAAGCTACTCTGATCTGGGTTGCGCGCAAGAGGCGTTGCGGTTGAGACCGACTTGTCCTACATCACTGCCCATGAAACGTTCAATTCTCTTGCACCCTGACCCGCGTCTGAAAAAGATGTGCGATGCCGTTCCTGATTTGACGGACGAGTTGCGCGCATTGGCTGATGACATGTTGGAAACCATGTATGATGCGCCGGGCGTTGGCCTTGCTGCGCCGCAGGTCGGGGTGTTGCGGCGCCTTGTCGTGCTGGATTGCGTGAAACAAGAAGGGGAAGCCCCCCGTCCTTTGATCATGTTCAACCCCGAGATTATTGCGTCGTCAGACGAGGTAAGTGTCTATGAAGAGGGCTGTTTGTCCATGCCCGAGCAATACGCCGATGTCACCCGTCCGGTCGAGGTGACGGTGAAATGGGTTGACCGAGACGGCAATGAGCAAACCGAAGACATGGGCGGATTGTGGGGCACGTGTGTGCAGCACGAGATTGACCACCTTGATGGCAAATTGTTCATTGACCATCTCAAACCGCTCAAGCGTCAGATGATCACCCGTAAAATGGTCAAGATGAAGCGTGAGTTGGCCCGCGGATGAGTGTTTTACCCATCCTCAAGTGGCCCGATCCACGGTTGATGGAAACCTGTGCCCCAGTCGAAGAGATCACCGATGATGTGCGCACTTTGGTTGCCGACATGCTGGAAACAATGTATGCCGCGCCTGGTCGTGGCCTGGCCGCGCCGCAGGTCGGGATTTTGTCGCGCATATTTGTGATGGACGTTGGTTGGAAGGAAGGCAAATCCGATCCTTTGGTTTGCATCAATCCCATGTTGCAAGAGGTCGGCGATGAGCGCGCCGAGAATGACGAGGGCTGTTTGTCCATTCCGGGCGTCAGCGCCACTGTGAGCCGCCCATCGCGTGTTCAGATGGTTTGGACCTCTCTTGAGGGCGCGCGGTATGTGCAGTCCTTTGAAGGGTTCGCTGCGGCATGTGCTCAGCACGAACTGGATCATTTGGATGGCGTTATCACGTTTGATCATCTGGATGCTGTTGCCCGCAGCGCCATTGAAGCGGAATATGAGGCGCAGGCATGAGCGTACGTTTGTGCCTGCCGTGGCCTGACAAACGCTTGCGCACCGCCGCAGCACCCGTTGAAGATATCACAGACGAAGTCCGCGCCATTTGGCAGGATATGATCGATACGATGGATGCCATGCCGGGCGTCGGTTTGGCTGCACCGCAGATCGGAGTGATGTTGCAATTGGCCGTGGTTGATGCATCCGATACGCGAGACCGGCGCATCCTGATGGCAAACCCAAGTATTCTTGACGTGTCCAGCGAGATGAATATCCATGATGAAGCCAGCCCGAATTTGCCGGGTGTGTCCGCCAAAATCAAACGCCCCAAATCAGTGAGCGTTCGCTTTTTGAACAAGGACGGGATGTACACGCGTCGTGACTTTACGGGGCTTGAGGCGACATCCGTGCAGCATCAGATTGACCACCTGAACGGGCGGATGTTCTTTGACAATTTGGGCCGTGTGAAACGGGATATGCTGCTGCGCAAGGCCCGCAAGGTATAATTGAAGCGCCTTTGGGCACAGCGGCGTCCTGAAAGAAAAAATTGAAGCGAAAGGAACCTGTTTCATGCGTGTTGTCTTTATGGGAACGCCCGAATTTTCTGTTCCTGTGCTTGAGGCATTGGTCACGGCGGGTCATGAGGTGGTCTGTGTGTACTGTCAGCCTCCGCGTCCGGCAGGGCGTGGGAAAAAGGACCGCCCAACGCCCGTTCATGCGCGGGCGCTGGAAATGGGGTTGGCAGTGCGCCATCCCGTGTCGGTGCGCACTCCCGAAGCTTTGCAAGAATTTGAAGCGTTAAACGCGGATATCGCTGTGGTTGTCGCCTATGGCCTGATCCTGCCTCAAGTCATCCTTGATGCTCCTGCGCGCGGTTGTCTGAACATTCACGCCAGCTTGCTGCCGCGTTGGCGCGGGGCGGCTCCGATCCACCGTGCAATCATGGCGGGGGATGCTCAAACAGGGGTGTGTATCATGCAAATGGAGGCGGGCTTGGATACGGGGCCAGTAGTGTTGCGCCGTGCCATCGATATTGCGCCGCAGGAGACCACAGCGGCGTTACATGACCGTTTGAGCATACTTGGCGCCGAAGCGATTGTTGAGGCTTTGGTGGATCTGGATGACTTGCATCCAGAGGTGCAACCCGAAGAAGGCGTCACTTATGCGGCCAAGATCGACAAAGCCGAAGCGGCGATTGACTGGTCCCGTAGTGCTGTCGACGTTGACCGCCAAATTCGCGGCTTGTCCCCGTTTCCAGGGGCCTGGTTCGAGATGGACGGCGTGCGTGTCAAGGTTCTGGCATCCGAAGTGGTGGACGGTGCAGGCGCTTCGGGTTTAGCGCTCGACGATGGCCTTACCATTGCGTGCGGTGCGGGGGCTGTCCGCTTGACGCGCTTGCAACGTGCAGGCAAAGCGGCGCAGGATGCGGATGTGTTCTTGCGCGGCTGTCCTGTCGCCTTTGGTACGCAGCTTTGAGGGGGAAAACCTGATGTTTCCGACAATGATTGGCACGGTCGTGATCGCCGGGATCCTTGGGTATCTCTCGGAGAAATACAACTTTACCCACAATGGTATCTTGCAAAGCATCATCATCTGTATTGGTGGCGCGTTTTTGTTTTACTTCGTGCGTTTGATGTTCGGGTTCGGCTTTTCAAGCGCAGGGTTGAACGCGATTGTATCGAGTATCGGGGCGCTGATCATCGTGCCGACGCGTTGGCGCAAGTGAGCTCTATGCAACTTGCAACGCAATAAGCCCCATCCATACAAGAGCAGATTTCAGCATCATCATTAACGGCATAACCGGATGTTCCAATAGAACCTCACATCTGCCTTGCTACTTCCCTTTGAACGGGGCCATCCCTGCGCGCGCCAGTTCGTCCGCGCGCTCGTTCTCGGCATGTCCCGCGTGCCCTTTGACCCATTTCCACGTCACATCGTGTTGGGCGTTGGCCACATCCAGCCTTTGCCACAACTCAGCATTGGCGACGGGCTTTTTCGCCGCGTTCTTCCAGCCGTTTTTCTTCCACCCGAAAATCCAGCTGGTTATCCCGTTTTTGACGTAGTTGCTGTCGGTCACAATCGTGATTTCGGTTTTGCGGGTGAGCGATTCAAGCGCGTGGATGGCGGCCAAAAGCTCCATCCGGTTGTTGGTCGTTGCCGCTTCGCCGCCTTTGAGCGTGCGTTCTTTGACGACCTTGCCGTCTTCTTTGGCCTGCAACAGTGCCCCCCAGCCACCGGGGCCGGGATTGCCGCTGCATGCGCCGTCTGTGTATGCGAATAACTTAGCCATGAGCGCGCAGACATATCCAGTCTGCCATAGCGCCGTCCAGCCCTATTCCACTTCCAAAGGTGCGATCTGTAATGGTGAGGCCAACCTCGTTAAGCAGCCCCTCAAGTTCAGGTTCTGTGAAATAGGTATACAGCCGGCCAATCGGGTCGCGTTTTTCCCCAGTGCCCAGTTTCACACCAATGTGAAATATCCCGCCCGGACGCAGTGCATGCGCAATGGCCGTGAGGTGGCGCGGCACGTCGGCGCGTGGTGCATGTAGCAAGCAGAAATTGGCCCAGATCCCATCGTAGGTGTTGTACCCTTTGATGTCGTCAAATGTTCCAACCTGCGCGGTGACGCCCTCATTCATGTCTGCCATAGCAACCATTTCCGGCACGGGATCCATAGCTGTCACGCCATACCCTGCACGCGCCATGTGCCCTGCAGCCTGACCGGGACCACAGCCCAGATCAAGGACATCCCCTTGGGGGGGCAGGGCCTTCATAAAGGCCGCCAATTCGTCGTCGATTTCGTTTTGGGTTGTAAGCTCAGCGTAGTCTTTTGCCTTTTGTGCGTAGACTTTCAGCGTTTCTGTATCCGTCATAAGAACACTCCAATCCCGAGGCATATTAGAACAATTGTGGTGATGAGAACCCTGAGGCGCAGCCACCAGGGCGGTGTGAGCCCCCAGCTGTGAAAGGCAAAGTCCAGAATAAGCACACCCACAAATCCGAACATCAGATTGACAGCGCCGCTGACTGGTCCTCCGCCTGTCATGAAAAATGCCCATAAGGCGGGAACCACCGCCATGCTGTATGCGACAGCGGCTTTTTTTCCGTCAGCCCGTGTCGCGAACCCCCACAGGATGCCTGACATAAAGGCGAGAATCACAGTCCCATAAGAAAGCAGGACAAAGATGCTGACATATTGCGGCCCAAAGGTGTTCGCCCCCCATAGCGCAAGATCAGGGAAGAGGTACGTGATCGTGCCCCAAAAGAAGGGGAGTAGGCCGGCAAGAGCCAGGGCAAGAGGCGCGCGTGGAATTCCCATCAGATACGTTTGAACGCGAGGCGTCCCGCAAGTGCTGCAAAAATCGCGGCAAAGCTGCGGTTGAGCCACGCCATGACCTTTTCGGATTCCAAAATCCAGCGACGCGCGCTTGCTGCAAACATCCCGTAAAGCACAAAGACTGCGAAAGTCATCGCCATGAAAATCGCACCAAGGAGGCTCATTTCAAATGTCGCAGAGGCTGCGTTGCCCGAAAGAAACGGGGGCAGGAGCGCCAAAAAGAAGATCGACAGCTTTGGGTTGAGAATATTGATCAATGCACCATGCCGTGCGATCAACCAGCCGGACTCGCTGGAGGCTTTTGGGGAGACCGCAAGTGCCCCGCCAGACTTGAGCGATTGCCATGCGAGATAAAGCAAATACGCGACCCCTGCGAATTTCACGACATTGAACAATACTGCGGACGTGTGCAGGATTGCGGCCAGTCCAAAGGTTGCGGCTGCCAGATGCGGGACAATCCCGAAGGTGCACCCCAACGCGGCCCAGATTGCGGCGCGCTTGCCTTGTCCGAGTCCCAGCGCGAGGGTGTAGATGACGCCTGTTCCGGGCGCGAGGACCACAACAAGAGCGGTGAGCAGAAACTGCGCAGAAATCATGCCGGTTCTCTCAGAACGCGGGGCACTTTGAATTCGACGTTCTCGACAGCGGTTTCGACAAGTTCTTCGGTCACAAGATATCTGGACTTGAAGGCGTCGATGACTTCATTGATCAAGATTTCGGGTGCCGATGCGCCTGCTGTAATCCCGATGCTTGTGATGCCGTCCAAAGCGCGCCAATCAATATCTGTGGCCCGTTGCACCAGTTGGGCATAAGAGCAGCCTGCGCGCGCGCCGACTTCGACAAGCCGCTTGGAATTGGAGGAATTGGGCGCACCGACAACCAGCATTGCATTACACTTGGGCGCCATTGCTTTGACAGCCTCCTGACGGTTGGTGGTGGCGTAGCAGATGTCTTCCTTGTGTGGGCCTACGATTTTGGGAAAGCGATCTTGCAACGCCGCAACGATGTCAGCGGTGTCATCCACAGACAGGGTCGTCTGGGTCACATAAGCCAGTTTTTGGGGGTCCCGCACGGCGATGGTTGCGACGTCTTCGGGGGTTTCGACCAACACGACTTCGCCGTCGGGCAACTGCCCCATTGTGCCCACGGTTTCGGGATGTCCTTCATGGCCGATCATGATCATTTGCAGCCCGTTGTCAGAGTGGCGCTGGGCTTCGATGTGGACTTTGCTCACCAATGGGCAGGTTGCATCCACATAGATCATTTCGCGTGCAGCCGCAGCGTTTGGCACCGATTTTGGCACACCGTGGGCGGAAAAGATAACAGGGCGGTCGTCCGGGCAATCTGTGAGTTCTTCAACAAAGACAGCCCCTTTGTCGCGCAGCCCGTCGACCACGTATTTGTTGTGAACAATTTCATGGCGCACATAGACAGGCGCGCCCCATTTTTGCAGTGCCATTTCCACGATTTTGATTGCGCGATCAACGCCAGCACAAAAGCCGCGCGGTGCGGCGAGATAGAGGGTAAGGGGGGCTTTGGTCAAACTGCGCACTCCGTGTGGTTTGCTCTAGAAGTACTGGTATCTACGCGCGGGGTCTAGTGGGTGGCATGCCGCATGCAAGCGGTTAAAGGGGCGGTCTAGTTCTCAGAAAATTGCCTATTCTGATCGCTTGGCAATTGCACGCGGCGCGACAGCATTTATCAACGCAGTCCGTATAAACCATCCAATGACCCATCCAACTGTATTGCGTCCTCCACGGCGCGGTTGGCGCCTTGGCCGAAATTTGAAATCATGGGCTGGGCTGTGTCTGTCAGGCAACGGTGCTGGACAAAGGGCAAAGTCCTGCCCCAACGATCGCATCATCCAGAAGCATACTCATTCCACATATCAGGGCCAAAATTGGGAGCAAGTTATCAGGATGGATCAAGACTTTGATTGCCTGATTGATAGTGCCTTGGTGCAAAAAAAAATGCGCCGGCAGACATGTCCACCGGCGCATTTTTCGCAAAAAGGGTTCGCGTATTAATCCACTTGTGCCGGCGCTTCTTCGCGATCCGGTGTGAATTCGCGCGGCGGGCGGCCAATGACATCTTTGAGCTCGTCCAGCTCGATGAAATTGTCAGCTTGGCGGCGCAACTCATCCGAGATCATCGGAGGTTGGCTGCGGATTGTTGAGACTACGGAAACACGCACGCCTTGGCGTTGCAGGCTCTCGATCAAAGGACGGAAGTCACCGTCACCTGAGAAGAGCACGATGTGATCGACACGCGGGGCGAGTTCCATAGCGTCTACGGCCAATTCGATGTCCATGTTGCCTTTGACTTTACGCCGGCCCATGCTGTCCGTGTATTCTTTGGCTGGTTTGGTCACCATGGTGAAGCCGTTGTAGTTGAGCCAGTCAACCAGCGGGCGGATTGGCGAATACTCGTCATTTTCCAACAGGGCCGTGTAGTAGAACGCGCGCAATAGTTTCCCACGGCGCATGAATTCCTGACGCAACAATTTATAGTCTATGTCGAAGCCTAGGGATTTGGCAGCGGCATATAAATTGGACCCGTCAATGAACAGCGCCAGCCGTTCGTCCTTGTAAAACATTTAAAAAGTCCTTCCGAAAAATAACGTAGCCTTTGAGGTTTCCGAATGCAGATTTTGATTAAATAGGTTACGTCTTGCTCTGAAAATAGCATTTTGTCGTGCGGATCAAGTCCACAAAGTGGTTGAACAGGGGGGAAAGTGGCAAGATTCTGCTCAAAAATGATTGTTGCCTTGGGCGGCAACCAACAATCACAGGTAGGTGACCCGGATATTACCTTACGTAAGGCAATTGAGTCCGTTTCCGACAGGGGTGCTGTGATTCGAGCTGTGAGCCCATTCTACAACACGCCTTGTTTTCCTGCGGGCGCAGGGCCTGACTATGTGAACGCAGTCATGTGTTTGGAAGCGGACTGGAGTCCTGAGCAGACTCTGGCGCATCTTCACGCGGTAGAGCAAACATTTGGCCGCCAGCGTGATACCCGCTGGGGGCAGCGTACACTTGACCTCGACTTGTTGGCGATCGATGCGAAAGTTGCGCCTGATTTGACGACATTTGACGCATGGTATTCACTAGATGTTGAGGTTCAAAAGATCAAAGCCCCCGATACGTTGATCCTGCCACACCCTCGCATGCAGGACCGCGCTTTTGTTTTGGTCCCGATGGCTGATGTGGCGCCAGAGTGGCGCCATCCCGTCTTGGGTAAAACTGTATTGGAAATGCTTGCAGCTTTGCCTGCTTCGCTCAAAGATGAGGTCAAACCGCGCGAATAACTGCTTGTAAATCGGACGAAAGCGGCCTAGATACGCGCCTCTGACCCTATTTTTACTGGAGCACATCCATGGCCCGCGTCACTGTAGAAGACTGCGTCGATAAAGTCCCGAACCGGTTTGAACTGGTCATGTTGGCAGCACACCGCGCCCGCGAAATCTCTGCCGGTGGTGCGATCACTGTGGATCGTGACAACGACAAAAACCCCGTTGTGTCCCTGCGCGAGATTGCAGACGAAACGCAAAGCGCGGACGATCTGCGTGAGCGTCTGATCGAAAGCAACCAGACCCAGATCGAGGTTGATGAAGCCGAAGAAGACGCCATGGCGCTTTTGATGGGTGCCGAGCAAGACAAGCCTGACGAAGACAGCATGAACGAAGAAATGCTTTTGCGTCAGCTGATGGCGGCTCAAGGCCAGAGCTAAGCTCGAACCAATTAGGATGCAGACCGGATGATCTCTGCCGACGACCTGATCGATCTGGTCCGCACCTATAATCCCAAGACAAACGAAGTGCTTATTCGCGCCGCCTATGAATACGGTGGCGAGATGCATGAGGGGCAGTTCCGCCATTCTGGCGAGCCTTATTTTACGCATCCAGTGTCTGTTGCCGCTATTCTGACGGAGCAACAGCTTGATGATGCGACCCTTATTACGGCATTGCTGCACGACACGATCGAAGATACGCGCGCATCTTACGCGTCAGTGTCAGAATTGTTTGGTGAGGATATCGCCAAGCTTGTGGATGGTGTCACCAAGCTGACCAATTTGCAGCTCACCAGTTCCGAAACCAAACAGGCAGAGAATTTTCGCAAGCTGTTCATGGCGATGTCCAAAGACCTGCGGGTCATCTTGGTCAAGCTGGCGGATCGTCTGCATAACATGCGTACGATTAAATCGATGCGTCCGGAAAAGCAGGTTCAGAAGGCCCGCGAAACGATGGATATTTTTGCCCCCCTTGCTGGTCGCATGGGCATGCAATGGATGCGCGAAGAGCTTGAAGATCTTGCGTTTCGTGTTCTCAATCCTGAAGGACGCGCCAGCATCATCCGTCGTTATATCACTTTGCAGCGCGAAACGGGTGACGTCATCCAGCGCATCACAGGTGACATGCGACTGGAGCTGGAAAAGGTCAACATTGAAGCCGAAGTGTTCGGACGCGCGAAGAAACCCTATTCGATTTGGCGCAAGATGCAGGAAAAAGAGCAATCTTTTAGCCGCTTGAGCGACATCTACGGGTTCCGGATTATTACCGACAGTGAAGAGGATTGTTACCGCACGCTTGGTGCAATCCATCAACGCTGGCGCGCCGTCCCGGGCCGCTTTAAGGACTACATTAGTCAACCAAAAACCAACGGTTACCGGTCAATCCACACCACCGTTTCTGGTCGCGATGGCAAACGCGTGGAAGTGCAGATTCGCACCCGCCAAATGCATGATGTGGCAGAGACCGGTGTTGCTGCGCATTGGTCCTATCGTGACGGCAAGCGCACACAGAACCCGTTTGCAGTTGATCCTGCCAAGTGGATTGCGCAACTCACCGAGCAGTTCGACGGAGAGGACGATCACGAGGACTTCCTCGAAGCGGTCAAGCTTGAGATGTATTCGGATCAAGTGTTTTGTTTCACGCCCAAAGGCGAGGTGGTGAAACTTCCCCGCGGTGCAACCCCGATTGATTTTGCCTATGCCATTCACACCCGGATCGGGAATGCGTGCGTCGGTGCCAAAGTCGATGGAATGCGTGTGCCGTTGTGGACTCGCGTCAAAAATGGACAATCTGTTGAAATTGTAACCGCAGAAGGTCAAACCCCTCAAGCGACATGGTTGGAGATCGCAAAGACAGGTAAAGCCAAGACTGCCATTCGCAGATCTTTGCGCCAGGCGGATCGTGATCGTTTCATCAAACTGGGTCGCGAGTTGGCCCGTTCCGCATTCGAGAATGTGCAGAAAAAATCGACCGACAAGGCGCTGACAGCCGCGGCAAAAGTGTTGCGTCTTGGAGGGCCGGATGAGGTCTTTGCCCGTTTGGGAAGTGCAGAATTGACAGGCCGTGAGGTTGTGCAGGCCATCTATCCGGATCTTCAACTCAAACCGGGTTCGGAAATTGACTCGCGGCGTGCCGTGATCGGGTTGCGACCCGGTCAGTCGTTTGAACGTGCCAATTGCTGTGAGCCGCTTCCGGGAGAGCGGATTGTTGGGATTACCCAGCGGGGCACTGGCGTTGTTGTGCATTCGATCGCCTGCGAACGTCTCGCCGCATTTGAAGAACAGCCGGACCGTTGGCTTGATCTGCATTGGCATGAGGGGAATCATTCTGCCGAATACGGGGCCACCGTGCGTTTGACGATCGGAAATGATGCCGGCGTTTTAGGGCGTATTTGCACCTTGATCGGTGAGACTGGCGCAAATATCTCAGATTTACATTTTGTGGATCGGAAACCTGACTTTTACAGTTTGCTGATCTATGTGCAGTTGAGAGATGCGCAACATCTTCACTCTGTGATGGGCGCCTTGGAAGCTGAAAATGACGTGGCCAGTGTAGAGCGGCAGCGGAATGTGATGCCAGACGACCCTGAAAACGCCCCCGCGGGCTAAGACTGCAAAGGACATATTGGTGGTTTTCAAGCGCCGTGATCCAAAACCTATGCTGCGTGCTGTGGCTGAGTTGCTTTGGCCGCGCGGTGGTTGGGGGCGTGCATTCCAGTATGTCAAACACCGTGTTCGTCGCTTGCCAGACAGTCCCGAGCGGATCGCACGCGGAATTTGGGCTGGTGTGTTTACCACATTCACCCCGTTCTATGGGCTGCACTTTCTTGTGGCCGGTGTTTTGGCAGGCGTCATGCGCGGAAACATTCTGGCTGCATTGATGGCCACGTTTTTTGGCAACCCGCTCACATATGTTCCCATCGGCCTTGCATCCTTGAAAACCGGGCACTGGTTGCTTGGCACCGAGATGGAAGACGGCGCGCAACGCTCCTTCGGGGGGAAGTTCTGGGATGCAGGGGCGGATCTATGGCTGAATTTCAAAGCGGTTTTGACCGGTAATCCCACAGACTGGCACGGGATTTCCGTTTTCAATAACGAGGTGTTCTATCCCTACTTCCTTGGCGGGATGCTTCCGGGGATTTTGTGCGCCACGATCTCGTATTACATCAGCGTTCCTTTGATCCGAGCATATCAAAAGCGCCGCAAGGGCGTGATCAAGGCAAAGTTCGAAGCCCTCAAGGCCAAAGCGGCCGCCAAGGCCAAAGCGAAACGTCACGCGGGGGAGTAACCCGCCAGTGCACATCTCCGTATCGGTACAATTCTCGACCTGACGCAGCCTGATCCATGCGCTATGTCCTAGGCAACTCCATCCTGTGGACCAATAGTGAGGACATGTCATGACCAGCCCAAACCGCTTGCGCCTTGGCGTCAATATCGATCACGTGGCCACTGTGCGGAATGCACGTGGTGGCGATACACCTGATCCCTTGCGCGCGGCCCGGATTGCACAAGACGCAGGATGTGATGGTATCACGGCGCATTTACGCGAAGATCGCCGCCACATTTCAGATGCGGACATCGAGGGTTTGATGGATATGTTGACTGTCCCTCTCAACTTTGAAATGGCGGCCACTGCCGAGATGCAAGCCATTGCTTTGCGCCACAAACCGCATGCGGTGTGCATCGTGCCTGAAAAGCGTGAAGAGCGCACAACCGAAGGTGGTTTGGAAGTGGCCCGTGAGGAAAACCGCCTTGCCCATTTCATTGCCCCACTGATCGATGCAGGATCGCGCGTCTCTATCTTTATTGCTGCTGACAAACGGCAGGTAGAGGCCGCCCACCGGATTGGTGCGCAGGTCATAGAGTTACATTCCGGCGCCTATTGCGATGCCCATCACGAGGGGCGCTTCGAGGACCGTGACCGCGAGCTTAAAGCGCTTCGCGAGATGAGTGCTTTTGGGCATGATTTGGGTTTGGAAGTGCATGTTGGACACGGCCTGACCTATGAAACCGTGCAGCCTGTGGCCGCTTTTCCAGAGGTTATGGAGCTGAATATCGGGCACTTTTTGATTGGTGAGGCCATCTTTTTGGGGATGGAGCCTGCGATTGCCAAAATGCGCCACTTGATGGATGAGGCACGTACATGATCCGGCACTGTGTCATGATGAAGGTTGCTCCAGAGTATCATGACCGGATGGACGACATTTTTGTCAGCCTTTCAGAAGTTGTGGAGCGGATCGACGGGATCAGTGACTTTCGGTCCGGCCTAAATCGGGATTTTGAGGGGAAGTCCTTTGGGTTTACGCATGGTTTCACTTTGGATGCTCATAGCACGGCCGCTTTAGAGATTTACGCATGTGATGAGACACATAAAATAGTCGGCGGGCAGATGACCACGCATTGTGTTGGCGGGGCTGAGGGCATTATGGTTTTCGATATTGAGGGCCAAGTTTGATTTTGGGTATCGGCACGGATCTCGCAAATATCGATCGTATCCAAGGGGTTTTGGACCGCCACGGCGACAGGTTTCGCAATCGTGTGTTCACAGATGTAGAGCAAGCCAAAGCAGAACGTCGGCGCGATGTTGCGGGCACCTATGCCAAACGTTGGGCCGCCAAAGAGGCATGTTCCAAAGCGTTGGGAACAGGTTTGCGGATGGGCATCGCTTGGAAAGACATGGCTGTCAGCAACCTCGATACCGGTCAGCCGGTCATGGCCGTCACAGGGTGGGCTGCCGAACGCCTCAAGAAAATGACGCCAGAGGGCCATGAAAGCATAATTCACGTCACTCTGACGGACGATCATCCATGGGCACAAGCGTTTGTGGTGATTGAAGCGCGTCCCATTGCTTGACTTGGCCCCGCCACAGTCGCATGTAGACATTGAACAATCGAGCAGGAACATCGCACATGGCTGACAAGGAAAATTCCGGCAACGCCTTTGTAGAAACGATCAAAACTGTCTTTTACGCGTTGTTGATTGCAGGGGTCTTTCGCACTCTGTTCTTTCAGCCGTTCTGGATCCCGTCAGGATCTATGAAAGAAACATTGCTGATCGGTGATTTTCTCTTTGTGAACAAGATGGCGTATGGCTATTCTTATGCCTCCTGCCCAAGCGTCCCGTTTGCGGGGATCGACGCAGAGGATGTGTGCGGTTTCATCAAAGGGGACAACACGCGGATTTGGGGGGGTGAGCCTGACCGCGGTGATGTTGTTGTGTTCCGTCACCCTGTGTCCGGTGCTGACTACATCAAACGGTTGGTTGGTCTTCCTGGCGATAAAATTCAGGTAAAAGGGGGCGTGGTTTTCATAAACGATGTGGCTGCCCCTCAAACCCCAGATGGCGTGTTTACCGAAAAGATGGCACCGCAAGGTCCGCTTGGATCAACGCCGCGTTGTGAAAACGGTTCCATAGGTTTTGGCGGGATGTGTGAAAAGTCCCGCTACATCGAAACGTTCCCCGAAGGCACCCAGCACGCCGTGTTGAACACCACAGATGTGCCGAGCGACAATACACTCGTGTTCGCCGTTCCTCAGGGTCATTATTTCTTTATGGGTGACAACCGTGACAATTCCGCTGACAGCCGTATGGCCCAAGTCAGTGGAGGTGTCGGGTTTGTGCCCTTCGAGAATCTGATCGGGCGTGCGGATCGTATCGTGTTTTCTTCGGGTGGCTCTTCCATGTTGTATTTCTGGACGTGGCGTGCGGACCGTTTCTTTAAGGGTGTGGAGTGAAGCTGTCTGCTGAACTTGCGGCCTTTGAGGTTCGGATCGGGCATCATTTTGCCAACCCTGAGCTTTTGACGCGGGCTGTGACCCATGCGTCGATGTCCTCGCCGACACGCGGGGACAACCAGCGGCTGGAATTTCTGGGTGACCGCGTCCTTGGGCTGGTTATGGCCGAAGCGCTTTTTAACTACGATGAAACTGCAACTGAAGGGCAGATGGCCCCTCGGTTCAACGCGTTGGTCCGCAAGGAAACCTGCGCCGATGTTGCGCGTGAAATCGGACTTGGGGATGTGCTGCGATTGGGTCGTTCCGAGATGGTCTCGGGGGGGCGTCGCAAGAACGCATTGCTGGGCGACGCGACTGAGGCAGTCATTGCGGCAGTGTATCAAGACGGCGGGTTTGATGCGGCAAAAGCTGTGATTTTGCACATTTGGGGAGATCGCATCGGCAAAGTCGATGAAGATGCGCGTGATCCCAAAACGGCACTGCAAGAATGGGCGCAAGCCCGCAAACTGTCTACCCCGCGGTATGTCGAGACGGCCCGCACGGGCCCTGATCACGCGCCAATCTTTACCATAGCTGCCCGACTTGATACGGGCGCGCAGGCCTTCGCAACCGCAGGGTCCAAACGTCAGGCGGAACAAGCCGCCGCAAAGGCCTTGTTGGCCGAACTGGAGAGCACCAAATGAGCACCCGCGCCGGATTCGTTGCATTGATCGGTGAGCCAAACGCAGGCAAATCCACATTGCTGAACCGCATGGTTGGCGCGAAAGTGTCCATCGTCACGCACAAGGTCCAAACCACACGCGCCCGCATTCGCGGTGTTGCGATAGAAGGGGAGGCGCAGATTGTATTTGTCGATACGCCGGGATTGTTCCTGCCGCGCCGCAGACTGGATCGTGCCATGGTTGCCGCGGCATGGAGCGGCGCTGCCGACGCCGATGTTGTCGTTTTGATGGTTGAGGCGCACCGTGGCATAAGCGAAGGCGTTGAACGTATTCTTGAAGGTCTGGCAGATATTGGCAAAGGGCGCAAAATTGCCCTCGCCATCAACAAGATCGACCGCGTCGAAGCGCCTGTTTTGTTGGGTCTGACCAAAAGCTTGAACGAGCGATATGACTTTGTAGAGACTTTTTTGATCTCTGCTGAAAAAGGCCACGGCGTCGACACGTTGCGCACTTGGCTGGCGGGTGAATTGCCTGAGGGTCCATGGCTTTACCCCGAGGACCAAATTGCCGATCTTCCTATGCGCATGATCGCGGCAGAGATGACGCGTGAGAAACTCACCCTGCGCTTGCATCAGGAATTGCCGTACCAGCTGACTGTTGAGACCACGGATTGGGTAGAGCGCAAAGACGGTTCTGCCCGTGTTGATCAGGTTGTGTACGTGGTGCGCGACGGGCACAAAGGCATCTTGTTGGGTCACAAAGGCGAGACGATCAAACAAGTTTCCAAAGCCTCTCGTGAAGAGCTACAGGAATTTTTGGGTCGCCCTATCCACCTGTTCTTGCAAGTCAAAGTCCGTTCCGGATGGCTGGACGAGGCCGAGCGATATTCCGAAATGGGTTTGAACTTCAAAGACGGCAATGCGTGATTTCACTGTGCAATGACCCGTTTGACCTCACGATTTTGGGTGGACGCATATTTGATGCGGTTGCGCATGTTCGACATTCCAGCGTTTGTTGTGGCGCATGGTGACGACACTGGTGGTGCGGTGCTGGTGAAACTCAGTACTCTGGACGGGCAGGCGATATTGTTCCAACGCTCTTTCGATATTTTGGCCGACACACGTGTGTGGGCTGAATTGGTGGCAGGTGATGAGGCGGACGTCGATGCGGCCATCTCCCGCCAACGGGGTTTTGATCCGGATTTGTGGGTGATCGAGGTCGAGGATCGCGCGGGTCGTCACCTGTTGGATCAAGAAGGGCTGACCTGAGATGGAATGGCGCGGCACAGGGATACTACTGTCTGTGCGCCGACACGGCGAAAGCTCTGCGATTATCGAAGTATTCACCGAAGATCGCGGTCGCCACGCAGGCGTCGTGCGGGGCGGGACCAGTCGCAAGATTGCCCCCATTTTGCAACCAGGTGCGCAACTTGATGTCGCATGGCGTGCGCGCCTTGAGGATCACATCGGCAGTTTCGTTGTCGAGCCTGTCCGCAGCCGGGCAGATATTGCGATGTCTGATCGCCTTGCGCTCGCAGGACTGAACACTGTTACCAGTTTGCTGGGTTTTTGTTTGCCCGAGCGAGAGCCCCATGCCCCCCTTTATCGTCGTACCGAACAGTTGCTGGACCTTTTGGGGCAGGTGGATTTGTGGCCCTTGGCGTACTTACGTTGGGAATTGGCGCTCTTGGAGGAGATGGGTTACGCTCTGGACTTAACGGCCTGTGTTGTGACTGGTGCCACAGAGGATCTTGCGTTTGTTTCGCCGAAGTCGGGGTGTGCGGTCTCTCGCGCTGGAGCGGGAGAATGGGCCGATCGTCTGCTCCCGTTGCCAGATGTTTTGCGGGGGAAAGGGGCTGCGCTTGATTCCGAGATCCTCCAGGGTTTTCAGACGACAGGCCATTTCCTAAAGGCCCATCTGGCTTCGAATTTGGGCACGAAACCTTTGCCAGAAGCACGCGCACGGTTTCTTGAGGCCTTTACTCGCCGGCTTTGAAGATCATTTGCCGCCCTTCAGGCGTACTGAGGATCAATGTATCTCCGGCGACTTCCGACAGGCTCATGTCCGAGAGCGCGCGGAAGAACCGGGTTTCCGCCTGCAATTCAGAGCAGGCCATTTTTGTGGACCGCAACGGACCGACTTTGAACCAGGGGTAGGGAACAGACATCGTGCCGCCATAGGAGTTGCAAGGCGCCTTACCAGCGATCCTGCCCTTTTCGGGGAATGTCATGGTTGTACGGGCGGTAAACGCTGTACCGTCGATTTCTGTCAGCACCCAAGTTTTGTCAGCCGCACCATAGCTGCGCAGCGTTTCATCGGTGTCGCAGGCTGCGATACCTGCGATCAAGGTAAGTGCGATCCATTTCATGGATGAAACTCTACTTGAGGGCCAGAACGAGGTCTACCATTGCGTCAAAGCCTGAATCGTCCGTCGCTAAAAAACCGTTCCCGACCAAACTGCCGTAGAGTGCGTTGGCGAAAGCAGGATTGCTGACCCCCAATTGTCCGAGCAGCGCGCTGATATAGGTGAGGCGTTCGTTATCTACATGTGAAACGGTTTTTTGCGCGTTCGCATCACTGAGTGCCCATGCCCGTAAGGCGGGCTCGGTGATGTCTGCGCCAATGCGGGCTCCAAAGCGTCGCAGCCGTTCGTCTGCTGCACCCGCTGCCTCAAGTTCCGAGACGATTGTTGCAAAGGCGCGGCTTTGCCATTCGGTCAAGAGGGCTGCGTGAAAGGCTGGAACATCCTCGAAGTGCCAATAAAAGGACCCTTTGGTTGTCCCGAGCGCACGTGCCAGGGCTTCGGCCCTCAGGCTGGTCGGGCCTGTTTCCTGTAAAGCCGTTAAGCCCGCGGATATCCATTTTGCACGTGTCAGTCTTTGAGATGTCATTTCGCATGTATATGCTGCAATGCAGCATTGAGCAAGGCGGCCGTGATAGTGCAGATTTTTTGCTTGTTCTTGTGCCTATTGGAAGAGGCATTCGTTTCGCATCTCATGGCTCTTTTTTGTAGTGAAGCTATAGTGGTGGAATGACCCCAGACAAAAATCCGACTGTTTTCATTGATTTCGCTATTCTGGCTTCCGCAATCGTATTGATAGGATTGCTGTTCCAAGTGAGCCGTATTGGTACATCTGAGCCCAGCTCACCCGCAATTGACGTGGCACAAGAGGCCCCGGCAGAAGAGACCACAGTTCAAAAAGCCCATAAGAAATGGCGTGCTGAAGCCCGTGGGGCTGCAGCATTTGCCGTTGGCTCTGAAAGCATATTTGGCTGGACCAGCGGATACAATGAACTGGACGCAGCACGGCAGGATGCGTTGTCGTGGTGCACGGAACAGGGTGGAACCTGCGAGGTAATGGATCAGTTGAAGGGCATTGAGCACCGGGCTTTTTCTACAACAATTGCGCCCGAGACGTTGGCCGCGTGGCAAAAATATACATCTGGCCGAGGATTTAAAGCCTTTGCCACGGCCCCGGAGGGATTTGTGGGTTTTGTCTCTGATGGTCAGTCAGCGGTCATCGCACGGATTCAGGTAAAGCAAGCTTGCGAAGCACAAAAAAAGGGCCGGGCTGCACATTTGCCAGACCGACCCTGTGTTGTTGTGTTTAGTACCCGCGATTAGCCAAGGATACGGCGGGCAATCACTTGGGCCTGAATTTCGGCAGCGCCCTCAAAGATGTTGAGGATGCGTGCATCACATAGAACGCGGCTGATTTTGTATTCCAATGCGAATCCGTTTCCACCATGAATTTGCAAACCGTTGTCCGCAGCAGCCCATGCGACACGCGCACCAAGCAGCTTGGCCATGCCCGCTTCAACGTCACAGCGGCGCCCTTCATCTTTTTCAAATGCAGAGAAGTAGGTCAGTTGACGCGCCACCATGATTTCCACAGCCATCATCGCAAGTTTGTTGGCGACGCGTGGGAAATTGATCAGGCTTTTGCCGAATTGCTTGCGATCCTGGGCGTACTGCATGGAAATATCCAGCGCCGACTGTGCCACTCCAATCGCGCGCGCGGCGGTCTGGATGCGTGCGGATTCGAAGGTTTCCATGAGCTGCTTAAAGCCTTTTCCCTCTTCGCCCCCGAGCAGGTTTTCACCTTTGACGTGGAAGTTGTCGAAAGCCAGTTCGTATTCTTTCATCCCGCGATACCCGAGTACTTCGATCTCGCCACCGGTCATGCCGTCTGTGGGGAACGGGTTTTCTTCGGTTCCGGGAATCTTTTCGGCCAGGAACATCGATAACCCTTTGTAGTCGGTTGTGTCGGGATCCGTGCGTACCATCATGGTCATGATTTGTGTGCGGGTGGCGTGGGTGATCCACGTTTTGTTGCCCGTCACTTTGTAATCGCCGTTTTCGTCTTTCACGGCGCGGGTGCGCAGCGATCCAAGGTCCGAGCCGGTGTTTGGCTCGGTAAAAACAGCCGTCGGCAATGTTTCAGCACTCGCCAAACGTGGAAGCCACTTTTGTTTTTGTTCTTCTGTACCGCCCGCGATGATCAGTTCCGCGGCAATTTCCGAGCGTGTGCCAAGGGAACCGACGCCGATGTAGCCGCGCGACAGTTCTTCGGACACAACACACATGGAGGCCTTGGACAGCCCAAGCCCACCGTATTCCTCAGGAATGGTCAGGCCGAATACGCCCATCTCCGCGAGTTCCTCGATGATTTCCATCGGGATCAACTCGTCCTTGAGATGCCAGTCGTGCGCGAAGGGTTCGACTTTTTCTACCGCATAGCGCCGGAATTGGTCGCGAATCATTTCCAGTTCATCGTCCAGACCAGAGGCGCCAACCGTTGCTTCGGCGCTGCGCTCTTGCATCAGTTCAACCAAGCGTATGCGCGCGGCTTGAGTGTTGCCGTGCTGAGTCAGACTTTGCACGGCGGGTTCCATCATGGCGCGCATGTCGTCTTGAGTTAGCCCCATGTCTTGAGGGCGCAAAATCTCGCCTTGGTTCATCTGAATGCCGCCGTAAACCTGCCAAAGGTATTCTCCAAAGGTGATCTGTAGGATCAGTTTCTCGACTTCTCCAAACTTTCCATCAGCATTCAGAGCCTCGGCCCATTTGTTCATTTCACGCAGCGATTGGGAATATGTCGCCAGCCACGCCAAGCCATGGGTTGCCGTTTGATGGTCCTCGACCAAGCGCGCGGATACGCGTCCGTTCTCACTCACCAAGCCGCGGAGGCGATTTTTGGCTGTTTCCAGAACTGCCTCAACCGGGGCAACTGCCGCGGCTGTAAGGGTCAGAAGGTCGTCTAGAATGACGACGCCCGTCATTCCAAGGTCTTGTCCGTCATGCGCCATGGTTCAATTCCCTTTTTTAGCTCAGAGGCTGTCTATTCACTTTGCAGGTGCAGCGCAACTTAAATGCCAAAAGTGACTAACTATTGTCAGAATATTGCGCGTTGAATTTTTGCGGTGCTGCTCTAACAGAGGTGCTATAGCGATCAAATGGATGCGCTTTTTGAAATACTGACCCTGCCTCAACTGGTTTTCGCTATGATTATCGCTGTTTTTGCAGGGTTCGTCAAAGGCGTGGTCGGCTTTGCGTTGCCGATGATTTTTGTTTCTGGATTAAGTACATTTTTGTCGCCAGAACTGGCATTGGCAGGGCTAATACTTCCGACTGTCGTGACCAACATGATGCAAGCTTTCCGGCAAGGGATGCGCGAAGCATGGAACTCTGCCAAACGATTCCGTGTGTTTTTGGGTGTTGGGCTGGTGGCCCTATTGATTGGTGCGCAGTTGGTGCGCTTGTTGCCTTTGCCGGTCATGTTGATTGCCATCGGCTTGCCGGTTACAGCCTATGCGATGCTGCAACTGCTCGGTGTCGAGCTAAAGGTAAACGGGCAATCCAACAGAGTTGCTGCCAGTGTCGGGGCCTTGGCCGGTTTTATGGGGGGCTTATCTGGCATTTGGGGGCCACCAACAGTTGCCTATCTGACTGCACTCAAAACCGACAAGAACGACTACATGCGGATTCAGGGTGTCATTTATGGGCTAGGTGCGGTTGCACTGGTCGTCGCCCATACGGGGTCGGGCGTTTTACGCACGCAAACCCTACCACTCAGCCTGGCAATGGTGCCGCCTGCCGTCTTGGGGCTGTGGCTTGGAGGTCGTGTTCTGGATCGGATAGATCACGTGTTGTTTCGTCGCGCGACGCTGGTTGTTCTGCTTGTTGCGGGAATCAACCTCGTGCGTCGCGCGCTGTTTTCATAGTTTAGGAAGCGCGGCGGCTCACATTGGCTCCAGCGACATCTTCGATGAACGTCAAAACACGAGAACGTACCTTTTCATCTTTTATAGCAGCGACAGCATTTACGATGCTGACAGATTCGTCGCGCTGGGTGGTTTGCACGTCATCCAAACCTTCAAAGAAATATGATGTGGAAACATCGAGGATGTTAGACAATTCATAGAGGCGGCTCGCAGCGATGCGGTTCGACCCAAGTTCGTATTTCTGGATTTGCTGGAACGAAAGGCCCAAGCGGCGCGCAACGTCTGTTTGAGACAAGCGGCGCAAGGTGCGAACGTTTTTGAGTTGGCGGCCGACGTGGACGTCTACTGAATGCGGCATTGTTTTATTTGATCCCCGTTACATTTGCCCCAGTGATCCTCAAAATTAGGCATGCGTTCAATTGACTAGTTCTTTACCCGATACAACCATAGATAATGTCTTGATGTATGATCAATAAGACATTACGGTAACATAAATAATACATAAAAGCCCTTTGGCAGAAACTAAATGTAGTACCTTGGCTAGTTTGAACCACCCATTATTGTTCGAGATGATCCGATCCTTCACTACGATGGCCCGGACTTTGAACCTGTCCCAAGCTGTAGAGGAGCTAAAAAGCACCCGTCAGACGGTGCGCAGGCACATTGCACAGCTCGAAGAGGCGCGTGGAAACAAACTGTTTAAGGTTGTGGACCGTCGGTATGAGCTGACTCCCGCCGGTGAACGCGCTTTGCCCGAGGCAAATGATATTCTCATGCGTGGCCAGTCATGGGTTAACGGAGAAGCAGGCCACTTGAATGGGTTGTTTCATATGGCGCGTGCCGGCGAGGGGCACAGCTTCTACATCCAGCAACACCCGATCCGTGAGGTATGGAATGGTCCCTCTGGCCTTTTGCGTCGTGCTCTCCAGATTTGGACAGAGGCCGAAGGGCAGATTGCGCATTCAGCTTTTGACGAAATCCGTCCTTACCAACTCACCTTTCGCCACGGCGAGGGGACATGGATTTGTGTCGAGATCGGTGACAAGTCGTCTTACGCCTCTTGGTACGGGCGCGAATGGTCGTTGAGTTCTGTCGGGCGTCCGCTTCCATCGATGCCAGAAGGCGATACCTGGACCCGGCTGTTGACGCAGCCCTATGAAGATGTGCGCGCTACCGGTGGCGTCCGGTATGACCATGTCCAAACAGACGCAATCCGTGACCCTGCGAAAGGTCCGGAAGCGATGAGTTATGTGCGCCTTTTATTAGGATGCCAGTTTCCGGATAGGAGTTTTTCTTTGGTGTCCATTATCGAGCGGACACACGACATATACATCGACGGTTTGTCAGACGAAAAGAGGTTGGCCATGTCTTCCGATCTCAAGACAAACTTTGATTTTGAATAAGGCCTGATCACCGAGCACTGACAGGTCCCCATCGGCTGGCGCAATTTCGCAGGCCCTCAGCGCGTGACGCGCTTTATCCGGTTTCTCATAGAGTCACCGGAACCATTGTTTTGAAAATAATGAATTTTTTGCGAGACTCTTGGCCTCAAAATCTTCATTTTATGGTTAACATAAAATGGGGGGACACAGAGATGTCGATACTTGAGAAAATTGTCCTTGAGAAAACTCTTAGAGATCAATGCATTGCAATGCTCGCAAAGCGGGAAATGCACATTGAGATCGGACACGACTTTACCGAGTATGCGAAAGTTATTTGCACCGAGCGTTCTTTTCAGCCTTTGGCTCCGCCATTTGACCCAGAAAAACAGTTTATTCCAACGCAGCGCGGTTTCTACATATTGGGCCGTTGCCCTGACGGCAAACTGGTGCACAATCAAGCGATGCGTTTGATTGACCTGCGCAATTTGCCGCTGTCTACATATATGCAGCGTCGGTACAAAGAATTCCTGCCGACCAACGTCACCATCAAGGAAGACAGCACATGGTTCCGTGCTGGCCCCGGGGCGAGTCAAATCACAGGTCATACAGCTTACCATGGCGATTTATGGGTATCCCCCGACAACGGGACATATCGTGGTGGTGGGTTTGTCGACATTCTGGCCCGCTTGGCCTTTTTGGTCTGCCTTGACTATTTCAACGCAGATTTTGTCTATGGGCTCATGGTGCGCAAGCTCGCGCGCCGTGGTCTCGCAGAGCGTGAAGGGTACATGCACGTTGATCCGTATTGCATGGGCTGGGCAACTGAGGAGCACGATACCCCGTTTGTCACCAATATGATCTATATGACCAACGCGGACCTTCGATATCTCATTGAAGTGCCGTTTGATTTTGCGGCCTAAAACCAAAAAGCCCTGACCGTTTGATCAGGGCTTTTTAACGTGTTTAGGATATCGTGATTAACCGATGGCTGCAGCTTTCACATCGTTATCGATGTGGGCCATGTACTGCTCAAAATTGTTGGAAAACATTTGCACCAGTTTCGCCGCCTGACGGTCGTAACTGTCTGCGTTGTCCCATGTACGGCGTGGTTCTAACAGGATGTCGGCGACACCTTTAACAGAAACCGGCACTTCAAAGCCGAAGTTAGGGTCCTTGCGGAACTCGGCGTTCGCCAGTGAGCCATCCAAAGCTGACGTAAGCAAAGCACGGGTCGCGCGGATCGGCATACGTGATCCTGTCCCGTATGCACCCCCTGTCCAGCCGGTGTTCACCAGCCAGCAAGTTGCGCCATGTTGTGCGATCTTGTCCCGCAAAAGGTTCCCGTAAACCTCCGGGCGGCGGGGCATAAACGGTGCTCCAAAGCATGTGGAGAAGGTTGGCTCAGGTTCAGTTACACCGCGCTCGGTGCCCGCGACTTTGGACGTGAACCCTGAAAGGAAGTGATACATCGCTTGTGCGGGTGTAAGGCGCGCAATGGGAGGCAAGACACCAAATGCATCACAGGTCAGCATAATGATATTCTTTGGATGTCCACCAATTGCCGTTTCTGACGCGTTCGAGATGTAGTGGAGCGGGTAAGCGCAACGCATGTTGGCGGTCAGGCTATCGTCTTCAAAATCCAGGTCTTTGGTCTCCTCGTCGAACACCATGTTCTCGATGACCGTTCCGAATTTCTCGGTGGTGGCATAGATTTCCGGTTCAGCTTCAGGGCTCAAGCTGATCGTCTTGGCATAACAGCCGCCTTCGAAGTTAAAGGTACCCCGGTCTGACCAGCCATGTTCGTCATCGCCGATCAAGGTCCGGGCGGGATCGGCCGAGAGCGTTGTTTTCCCCGTTCCCGACAGGCCAAAAAACACGGCCGTATCGACAGGGTTTCCGTTGGCATGGTTGGCCGAGCAATGCATCGGCATCACACCTTTTTCCGGCAACAGATAGTTGAGCAATGTGAACACTGACTTCTTGTTTTCGCCAGCGTATTCAGTGCCGCCAATCAGGATCATCTTACGGTCAAAGTTCATTGCAATGACGGTTTCGGAACGGCAGTTGTGTTTCGCTGGATCCGCTTGGAAGCTTGGACAGTTGATGACAGTAAAATCTGCCAGAAAGGTGTCTAGATCATCACGGTCCGGACGGCGCAACATATGCCGGATGAACAGACCGTGCCATGCCATCTCCGTCACCATTCGGACATTGATGCAGTACGCAGGATCGGCGCCGCCCACCAAGTCTTGGACATAATAGTCACGCCCCTTCATGTGGGCCAACATGTCCTGATACAGGGCGTCAAAACCTTCAGGGGACATTGCCGCATTGTTGTCCCACCAGATCGTATCCTTGACGCTGTCAGTCATGACGACGTGCTTGTCTTTTGGTGAGCGCCCCGTGAACTTGCCGGTTGTCACCAGAAAAGTCCCGCCTTTGCCCAATGTACCTTCGCCACGCTTTACAGCAGCTCTCAATCAGCACAGGCTCCATCTGGTTGTAATAGACATTGCCCAGCCCTTCGATCCCTTGATCTTCGAGGTGGAATTGCGGGTTTACCCGTCCAGTTGTCATATGATGTCTCCTGTGGCCGACGTATGCGGCTTATCAGTATGTTGAGGCTAGGCGCCTCGGCCAGTGTGGCTAAGGGCCGTCTTAACATGACGTTTTGACGCATGAACAGGACGCTTTGGCACAGTTAGCGCCACCAACAGCGAGTTTGGTTAAAGGTTGGATACTTTTTATACGCGCATGACGCGAAAGTGCGACAATTTAGTCATTCTTAAGGACTTTTCGGCTCAATTGGTGCAGGCGGCTGAGGTGATTCGCAGATTAGGGATTGAATCTCGAAGCCGTAAAAATGCAATCATGTGAAAAAAATAAAATTGTGGCAGTAGCAGTAAAAGGATTCAGGCAATGAACAAGATTGCATTGGTGGACGACGACAGGAATATCCTGACGTCGGTCTCAATGACTCTTGAAGCCGAAGGTTTTGAGGTCGAAACATATAATGATGGTCAAGCGGCGCTTGACGCGTTTAATCGCAAGCTGCCCGATATGGCGGTTCTTGGACATCAAGATGCCGCGCATGGATGGCATGGACCTGCTGCAGCGCTTGCGTCAAAAAACTTCTATGCCAGTCATTTTCCTGACGTCCAAAGACGATGAAATCGACGAGGTCCTTGGTCTTCGTATGGGTGCGGACGATTACGTCAAGAAACCGTTTCTCCCAGACGCTTTGCTGGTTGAACGCATTCGCGCGCTTTTGCGCCGCCAGGACGCGCTTGAAGCAGGTGTTGTGGTTGCCGAAACCGACGAAACCAAGGTGATCGAGCGCGGTGATCTGACGATGGATCCTCTGCGTCACGCGGTGACATGGCAGCGGCAAGGACGTGATCCCTGACGGTCACAGAATTTTTGCTGCTTCAAGCGTTGGCACAACGGCCCGGTTTCGTGAAGTCCGCGATCAATTGATGGACGTCGCCTATGATGACCAAGTTTATGTTGATGACCGCACGATCGACAGCCACATCAAGCGCTTGCGCAAAAAGATGCGTTCGGCTGATGATGAATTCTCGGCGATTGAGACACTCTACGGTATCGGTTATCGGTACAACGAAGACTAATTGTTCGGCTGGCTTAGGCCGAAAGGATGACTTGTGCGCGGCATGGCCCCTCGGCGCCTCACGGGACTGGAGATGTGGTTCTGGGCGACGATTGGGTCGCCCCGGACAGCGCTGCACCGTCTGAAATGCGGGCGCGCGTCGTGAAAGGCGCGGGCTTTTCTCTCTGCGCGCGTCGCCGCTCACGCGCAAGATCATTACATTCAACCTGATTGCGCTGAATGTGCTTGGTTGCGGGTATTTTGTATCCTGAATTCTTCGCGTGACAGCCTTGCAGTGCAGCGCGCTGTTTCATTGGTCAGTCAGGCAGAATTGATTGCAGACGTGATCGAAGCGCAATTGCCTGATGGTGCGCCGGTGAATCTGGCCACTGGTGACGGCGTCGATGTCGCGGCGACATTGGATGGTTTGGACCTGCGCAGCGGTATTGAGGTGTTTGTGTTTGATCCGGCCGAAACGATCGTTGCCGAGACAGAAGGGAACGCTGCTTTCGCAGGGCAAGATGCATTGGGAAGCACAAATCCGACAGTTTTGACGGATGGTCTCAATTGGCTTTGGACGACAGTGTCAGGTCCTTTTTCAGGTGATGCAAACGAACCCGCCTTGCCGATGGAAGACCAGTTGCGATTGCTCGTTGCCAAAAGCCTTACGGACGGGACGCAACTGAATGATGCCACCGGCTCTGACGGCGGTGCGATTTTCAGCGTTGTAACTCCTATTTTGCAAGGATCCGAAGCTGTAGGCGCCGTTGCCGTTGCCAGTGCCGCAGGTGAAATCGATAGCATCGTTCGTGGTGAACGCGAGCGCGTCCTGCAGATGTTTGTTATTGCAACACTTGTGTCTATTGGTTTGAGCCTTGTGTTGGCATCGACCATCGCCAATCCGCTTTCCGATCTGGCTGCCGCTGCCGAGTTAGGGCGTGACAAAAATGCGCGCAAAGTGAACCCTGGACGGATTCGGATTCCTGATCTGACCGCTCGCCCAGATGAAATCGGGCGTCTCAGCGGGGCCTTGCGGGGCATGATTGCAGCGCTCTACAACCGTATCGACGGAAATGAGCAGTTCGCAGCAGATGTGGCTCATGAAATCAAAAACCCTCTGGCGTCCTTACGTTCGGCCGTTGGTACGTTGCGGATGATCAAACGCGAGGACCAGCGCGAGAAACTGCTTGACGTGATCGATCATGATGTCCGGCGCCTGGACCGGCTGGTAAGTGATATTTCCAATGCATCCCGACTGGACAGTGAGCTTGTCAAAGAAGAAGAAGAACCTTTCAACCTCTTGGATATGCTTAAAAACCTTGGCCAGTATTTGGGCGAGGATGCCAGAACGCAGGGCATTGATTTTATTACCGACTTGCCACCAGAGCCAATCGAAGTGCACGGGCTTGAAGCGCGGCTGGCGCAGGTTTTTGTAAACTTGATCACCAATGCAATTTCGTTCTGCGAAGATGGCGATGCCATTCGGATTTGGGCGCGCAAACGTGAAAACCGTGTATTGATCGTGGTAGAAGACACGGGGCCCGGCATTCCCGACCAAGCGCTCGCGAAGATTTTCAAGCGCTTCTACTCCCAGCGACCCGAAGAGCATTTTGGTAACAACTCTGGTCTTGGTTTGGCGATTTCCAAGCAAATCGTTGAAGCGCATGGCGGCGTTATTTGGGCGGAAAATATTCGCCCGACAGAGGCAGACATTACGTCAGACCCATTGGGAGCGCGTTTTGTTGTGGGTCTGCCAGTCTGATAGATGCCGCAATTCGCAACTCAGACGGTTCATGCCACATGCGTTGCATGTAATGACAAAGCCGTTTTGATCTGCGGTGCGTCAGGGTCAGGAAAGTCTTCACTGGCTCTTGAGATGATTGCTTTGGGGGCGGTATTGGTCGCGGATGATCGGACCCTTCTTCGCGTCGAGCACTCAAAGCTCATCGCGTCGTCACCACCTGAAATAGCCGGTTTGATTGAAGCGCGCGGCGTCGGGATATTGAACTCCCCTTGTGTGAGTGACATTGAAATTGTGTGCATGGTTGAAATGGGCCATGTTGAAACGGCACGCTTGCCTCACACGCGGAAAGAGTCGTGGCAAGGAATAGAGATTCCGTGTTTTAACAAAGTTGAGCAACGTGCTTTTCCTTCAGCTCTGTTGCATTATCTTAGGTACGGAGGTGTCGATATATCATGAGTGAAACTGACCCTGATGCGCGCCGCTTGGTTTTGGTGACTGGTCCATCCGGGGCTGGTAGAACGACAGCTTTGCGCGTTTTGGAAGACCTTGGCTATGAAGCTATCGACAACATGCCATTGCGCATGATTCCCGCGCTCTTGAGTGGGCCGGGTCCCCGAAATCCTGTTGCTCTAGGGATTGATCCTCGTAATCGGGACTTTTCAGCTATGACAGTGATGGACGCGTTGGCCCAAATTGCGGACGAAGGTGACGCTGTTCCAGAGCTGTTGTATCTGGACTGTACGACCGAAGTATTGTTGCGCCGATTTTCGGAAACACGTCGTCGCCATCCATTGGCGGAGGGGCAACGCCCAGAAGCGGGTATCTCACGGGAATTGGAGATACTCGAGCCTCTAAAAGCGTGTGCAGACATTCTGATTTCGACGACTGAAATGAATGTGCACCAATTGCGTGAAGAGGTGGAACGCTGGTTTTCCTCAGGAGACACGCGCCGGCTGTCTGTATCGATTGAGTCCTTTTCTTACAAACGAGGATTGCCGCGCAGTGTAGACATGGTTTTTGACTGTCGGTTTTTGAAGAATCCGTTTTGGGAGCCCAGCCTGCGCAGTGGTGACGGGCGTGATCGGGCTGTGGCTGAGTACATTCATACAGACCCGCGCAGCGCTCCATTTCAAGCAAAGGTTCGGGATCTCGCCCTGTGGTTGTTGCCTGCGTATTTAGATGAGGGGAAATCGCATCTCTCCATTGCATTTGGGTGCACAGGGGGGCAACACAGGTCCGTTGCCATGGCTGAGCAGCTGGCCCACACTGTGCAGGCTGCGGGCTGGCAGGTGTCCGTGCGGCACCGTGAGATGGACCGTCGTGAAAAGGGTGAGGCGAAAGCGTGATTGGAATTGTGATTGTCGCACATGGAGGTTTGGCCAAAGAGTATTTGGCCGCCATAGAGCATGTTGTTGGCGCGCAAATCGGGATGCTTGCGATTTCTATCGAAGCCAATCATGACCGGGTGACCAAGCAAAGTGAAATTTGCGACGCGGCCAATTCCGTCGATCAAGGTCAAGGCGTTGTTCTGGTTACGGATTTATTTGGTGGATCACCGTCCAATTTGAGCCTTCAAGCATGCCAGCCGCAAGGTCGGCGTATCTTGTATGGAGCAAACCTGCCAATGCTCTTGAAGCTTGCAAAGTCGCGTCACTTGGCCGTTCCGGACGCCGTCCGCGCGGCTTTGGATGCTGGCCGAAAATATATCGACAGTCAAAACATCAGCGCTGAAGGCTAAGACATGACGTCAAGATCACTGAATATCGTTAACATCAAAGGATTGCATGCCCGTGCGTCTGCAAAACTGGTAGAAGTGGTTGAAGCCTTTGATGCGACCGCTGAGGTATCAAAGGATGGCATGACTGCATCAGGCGACAGTATTATGGGGCTTTTGATGTTGGCAGCATCCAAGGGAAGTATTATTGACGTCGAAACATCCGGCCCCGACGCAGAAGCATTGGCAGATGCTTTATCTGTGTTGGTGGCTGACAAGTTTGGTGAGGGGGCCTAAACTGGGCTCTAGGCGAACATGGGGGACCAACGAGTGGTCGACAGCGCGCGCGATATCACAACGGATACGCAGCCGGAGCACGTGAGCTTTATGAAATATGACAGGCGCAGCTTGTCGTATGCCTCTACGTTTGATGATCCTTGGAAAGCGACCGTCATTCGTATCATCGAGGCGCTGACAGGAAAGCTCACGATTCTGCGCTTGATCAACAAGTTCGAGAAGCGTGGCACACCCTCTGGCCAAGCATTCTGGCGCGCGTGTTTGGATGTTATGGGGATCGACCTCACAACCCCCGAAGAACAACTGCAGCGTATCCCGAAAGAGGGCCCCGTTATTGTGGTTGCGAACCATCCTCATGGCATGGTGGACGGGATGATCTTTGGTGATTTGATTGGCCGTGTCCGCCCCGATTACCGCATTTTAACCCGGTCCCTGTTGACGGCGCTGGATGAAGTTGCTGGCAGCTTTATGATCCCGGTTCCGTTTGCGCATGATCCGGAAGCGCAACGCAAAGGCGTTGAAATGCGCCGCGCCGCGATGGAGCACCTCAAGAACGGTGGTGTGGTTGCATTGTTCCCGTCGGGCGTGGTCGCGTCTTCTGAAACATGGATGGGCGATGCCGTTGAAGGTGAATGGAATGTGTTCACCGCTGCAATGATCCGCCGGTCTGGAGCGACTGTTGTTCCAATGCGGTTCCCCGGGCAGAACAGTCGGTGGTACCAGATTGCCAACAAGCTTTCTCCCATGCTGCGCCAAGGCTTGTTACTGCATGAGATTGTCTTTGCCTGCAACAAGCCGCAAGGCCCCATTGTGGGCCATCCGTTGGACAAAGACCTGGTTGAAGAGATGTCCAGCGATCCACGCGGCTTCATGGCGTGGCTACGCCAGCATACTTTGGATCTGAAGGACTAAGCTGTTCCTCCGCTGTTCATTTTAGCGTGTAGGGACAGGTGTCTCTCCGCGGTAGTCGTAAAACCCGCGTTGTGACTTGCGCCCCAACCAACCGGCTTCCACATATTTTGTAAGCAGAGGGCAGGGCCGATATTTGGTGTCTGCAAGCCCGTCATGCAGAACATTCATAATGGCAAGACACGTGTCCAACCCGATGAAATCCGCCAGTTCCAATGGCCCCATCGGATGATTTGCTCCGAGCCGCATTGAACTGTCGATCGATTGCACGTTTCCGACGCCTTCATACAGCGTGTAGACGGCTTCGTTTATCATTGGCATCAAGATGCGATTGACGATGAATGCCGGAAAATCTTCTGCTGAAGCCGATGTTTTTCCCAAGCGGTCCACCACTTGTTTGCACGCTGCAAAGGTGGGTTCATCCGTCGCAATTCCGCGGATCAGCTCAACCAGTTGCATCACCGGTACAGGGTTCATGAAATGGAACCCCATGAACCTTTCAGGGCGGTCTGTTCCACTGGCCAGTCGTGTGATCGAAATAGAGGACGTGTTGGACGTCAAGATAGTGTGCGGCAATATGTGGGGCAGAAGGGCCGCAAAAATCTTGTGTTTGGTTGGTTCGTGCTCGGTGGCAGCTTCGATGATCAGATCTGATGCGCCGACTTCAGCGATGTCCTGCGTGGTCTTGATCCGGGCCATGGCATCGGCTTTTGCAACCGCTGTGATTTTGTCACGGCTGACCTGACGCTCGAGGTTCTTGTCAATCAGGCTCATGGCAGCGTTCAGGGCATCCGCGTTCACATCGGTCACAAGGACGTCATACCCGGCCAATGCCATCACATGGGCAATTCCGTTGCCCATTTGGCCTGCGCCAACGATCCCGATTGTCTGGATGTCCATGCACATGCCCCTTTGCTGCGCTGCCGCATCATAAGGCGCATTTTCCAAAAAGAGCAAGCGACCTGCATGCCTTGATTTCGTCATAGTCTGTTAGGAATATTTAAGGAACTCGCTGTCATACATGATCTGGGTGAGACATTAAGGTGGGTGAGCATGTCCTTTGATGCATTGCGCCCGGGCGCCCTCGACTATTTGCCGTGCAGATACGGCACATCGAAACTACTGTTTCGGGGGCCGCGACGGTCGTTGACAATCTCCGTATGTGGCGTTCCTGGGCGGGACCGAGACTTATGGCAAGTTTCATCGCCAATCCGTTTCCTGACCTTGTGGAGCAGGAGACTGGGCATGACATGCCTCAACTTTGGCGTGTGTTAACGCGGGCATCGACGTGTTCACGTCCGACCCCCAAGTGCCGGATCTGACAGAGGCTGCAGCGATGTGACGGTTATTCAGGTCATGGGCGCGCACAATATGTCCAACCGCTTCTATTCGGTTCATCCGCGTCGCAACGATCGGTTTGTGAAGCCGTCTTCGTTGTTGCAAGCCATCTACCGCGAGGTTGATTTTGCGGAGTTCAATTTTACCAAGCATATGCTGCAGCGCTCTGCATATGCTGTCTCCGGGCCGGTTTGAAACAGTTGTCGAGGAGTTGCAAGAGGCATGGCTGGCCCGCATGCGGCACGCTGATCAGATACACCGAGGGCAAGACCGTATTTGCTGTGGTTTGCCGATCACACTCCAAATCGAGGGCGTAGCGGGCCCTGTGACCGCCGCAATCCATTAGCGAAGAACGTGATCCCTGGTTCGTCACCCGCAATATGATTGAGGAACTCCGGGACATTGTCGACGCATGTCGTCGAAGTTGCCGCCTCCAGAAGCGCGCAAAAGCGCAAGGGATCCGAAGACATGATATTTTCAGAAATGGAGGCCGCCTGTTGTTCATCATCTGATGGGACCTGCAGCGCATCACGAGGCGGCAGAACAGTTGACGCGGGCTTCTAACGGAACATGTTTAACCAAAAAGGCCCGCCTGTGATCAGCGGGCCTTTTGTTTTTATCCTCTTCGAGGAAATCGCTTTACAGCTTTTCGATCAGTTCCGGGCACCGCGTCGAACAGGTCTGCAACCAATCCAAAGTCTGCGACCTGAAAAATTGGCGCTTCTTCGTCTTTGTTGATGGCCACGATGACTTTGCTGTCTTTCATGCCAGCCAAGTGCTGGATGGCGCCGGAAATACCGACCGCGACATACAAGCTCAGGAGCGACGACCTTGCCGGTCTGGCCCACTTGCCAGTCGTTCGGGGCATAGCCCGAGTCAACCGCAGCACGGGATGCGCCAACGGCGGCGCCCAGCTTGTCTGCCAGCTTTCTCGATCATCGCAAAGTCTCTTCGGAGACCGACACCGCGACCACCGAGACAACGACGCCAGCCGAGGTCAGCTCGGGGCGATCAGACGCTGCAACCTTGTCTTCAACCCATTCGACAGACCCGGATTGGCAGCCGCAGACATGGTTTCGACAGAGGCGGAACCGCCGTCGCCAGCCGCATCAAACGTCGAGTCCGGAAGGAGACGACCTTCTTCGCATCGAGGATTTCACCGTCTGGATCGCGTTGCCCGCATAGATCGGACGCTCAAACGTATCCGCATCAACAACGCCGGACACGTCCGAGATCACCATCACATCCAGCAGCGCCGCCACGCGCGGCATCACGTTTTTGGCGTCGTCGTGGCGGGCGCCACGATGTGGTCGTAGTCGCCAGCCAGGACACGATCAGTGCAGCGTGGTTCCGCCAGGCGGTGACCCAAGCGACGCATCTTCGGCGACCAGAACCTTGGACACACCATCGATCTTGGCCGCAGCTTCGCCGCGCCGCAGCAGCGCCGCCGCGCACAGAACGGTCACATCGCCCATGTTTGGCCGCAGTCACGCCTTTGGCGTGGCGTCCATCGCCAGTTCGCCGTCGGTTACTTCAGCAAGAAGAAGAACAGCCATTACACAGCCCCCGCTTCTTTGAGTTTCTCGACCAGTTCGTCCACGCGAGCCACTTTGATGCCAGCGGCGCGTGCGCAGGTTCACGGTTCGAACGATCTCCAGACGGTGGTGACATCAACGCCGTAATCGGCGGCGGTTTTCTCATCCATCGGCTTTTTCTTGGCCTTCATGATGTTCGGCAGCGACGCATAGCGCGGCTCGTTCAGGCGCAAGATCAACAGTACGATGGTTGGCATCGTTGACCTTGATCGTCTGCAAACCGCCGTCGACTTCGCGGGTCACAACGGCGCTGTCGCCATCGATGTCCAGCTCGGACGCGAAGGTCGCCTGTGACCAGCCCAGAAGGGCTGACAGCATCTGACCGGTGGCGTTCATGTCATTGTCGATCGCCTGCTTGCCGCAGAGACCAGACCCGGGCTGTTCTTCATCGACAATCGCTTTGAGGATCTTGGCAACGGCCAGCGGCTCGATGTCGTTGTGCACGTCATCGGCCGCAACACAGGATTGCGCGGTCGGCGCCCATCGCCAAGGCCGTGCGCAGGGTTTCCTGGCTTGCTTGACGCCGATGGAGACCGCGATGATCTTCGTCAGCCTTGCCCGCCTCTTTCAGACGGATCGCCTCTTCGACGGCAATCTCGTCGAAAGGGTTCATCGACATTTTGACGTTGGCAAGATCAACACCCGATCCGTCCGCTTTGACGCGCACTTTCACGTTATAGTCGATCACGCGTTTGACAGGCACCAGAACCTTCATGAGCGTTCTCTCCTTGTTGCGACTCACCCCTATGGGCCCATTTCGTGACACAATTGCTATGTGCATACCCAAGCCCGCACCGTCGATACAGTGCAAAATCGGCATGTTAGCGTCAACGGACGCCGCGTTAGGCACAATATTTGAAGATCTACCGGTTTGCGCCCGGGACCCACAGCACATCATCCTCCCCGCCATTGTTTGCAATGCGCGCAGCGACAAAGAACCAGTCGCTCAGGCGGTTGAGGTATTTCACGGCCGACGGGTTTACTGATTCCATCGTCGCCAGCTCTACTGCCAACCGCTCTGCGCGCCGTGCAACTGTGCGGCAAACGTGCAAATGTGCGGCCAATTTGCGACCCGCCTGGCAATATGAAGCTGCGCAATGGTTCGAGCGCGTCGTTCATCACATCGATTTCGGCTTCCAGTCGGTCAACACTTGAGCCTCTGCAACCCGCAGGGGAGGGTACGCGGATTCGGCGTCTTTTTCCATGTCCGGGCGACACATGTCCGCACCCAGATCGAATAGATCGTTTTGGATACGGCTGAGGGCCTCATCCACTGATCCCTCGGCGTCCAAACGGGCCACGCCCACAAAGCAGTTCAGTTCGTCAGATGTGCCGTAGGCGGTGACGCGCATCGCATGCTTGGCAACACGGGCCCCGTTGCCAAGAGCGGTTTCGCCAGCATCGCCCGTCTTTGTATAGATTTTATTGAGAACAACCATGTTTCACGCCCCGTTTCGTTTGAGATAGACGTAAGCAACAATGAGGACCACCGCCACAAATTGAGATGCAATTCTGTAGCGCATCAGCTTGTTGGAGTTGTTTTTGGCCCAACCGGACCCTTTGCCAAAGCCCCCCAACCCGAGAACCAAAACCATAACGACCGCAAGACATGCGATAACGATGGCGACGAACAGTGCATCCAACATGATAAGAATG
The DNA here is from genome assembly GCA_943787985.1 of uncultured Paracoccaceae bacterium. GTDB lineage: Bacteria > Pseudomonadota > Alphaproteobacteria > Rhodobacterales > Rhodobacteraceae > Ascidiaceihabitans. Next base: position 299,655 of record CALSOO010000001.1, read on the forward strand.
TGCCTTTGATATGAGTATTAGTAATCGAAGTAGTCGCGCACTGTCCAAAAGCGAAAGTTTTTTCACCTAACCTCTGGAGAGTACCCAGTCTAACGCCCGTGTTGGCAGGATTCTACGCAATGCCGCCATGAGATATGTGGGCGTCGTGACAAAATAACGCGGCCTTGGGCGACGTGCTTCAACGGCGTGGATGAGTTTTTTGAGCACCGCTTCGGGCGGCAGTTCAAATTGGTCCGGTCCACTGCTGTGATATAATCTCGGGATCAGTTTGTTCTCATACTGCTCTTTGCGCGCAGAGTTTTCCCAATCTATCCATTTTTCGAAATGCGGGATCGAGTTGTGGCGGATTTTCGAGGTCACAGGGCCCGGTTCGATGAGGACAAACTCGATGCCTGTGTCTCGCATCTCGATGCGGAGCGTGTCTGTCAGCCCTTCGAGCGCGAATTTCGTCGAATTGTAGGCACCGCGCCATGGCAATGTTACGAATCCGAGGACCGAAGAACAGTGTACAACCCGTCCATGTCCTTGGGCCCGCATCACTGGAATGATGCACCGTGTCAGTTCGTGCCATCCGAAAAAGTTGCTCTCGAAAATGGCGCGCAAGGCGTCTGTGGGCAGGTCTTCTACCGCGCCCGGGATCGCGTGCGCACCGTTGTTAAACACAGCATCCAATGTACCGCCGGTTTGTTCCAGAACGGACGTCAAACCCGCGTGCAAGGTTTCGGTACGTGTGTAATCCATCAAAGGGCTGTCGAACCCCATGGCGCGCAGGCGGTCGCAATCCACTTGTTGCTTGCATGAGGCAAAGACTTTCCAACCACGATCACGCAATCCAATTGCGCAGGCAAGTCCGATACCAGACGAGCATCCCGTGATCAGAATGGTCTTTTGAGCCATTACGCTGCGCGCCTTATATTACTGCAATTCACCAGCACTGAAACGCGGTGGTTTTAGATTTCAGCGAGCAGAAAGTCTGCCATCCAGCCGACGTTGCCGCCAGCCAGTGGGCGCAGTTTCACCCAGCCTGTGCCCGGATCCGACAGGACTTCGACTTCTTCGCCACGGGTCAATCGGGTGACAACGCCGAAGCTTGTTCCGGGCCCGCTGCGTACATTCACCCGATTGCCTGAAACGGCACGGATGTCGTTGGCCAAAACCGGTGAGGTGTCGACGACGTCGTCTTGTGCGGACACCTGTGTTACGTTGGTGATCAGGCTTGGGAGGATAAGGGTTTGCTCTTTTTCCTCTTCGACGGCGGCGACCTGTTCAACTGGTGCGGGATTAGGATCCGACACAGTGGAAGTGGAATTCAAGTTGAACGATGCGCGGGTGACTGTTGCCTGGACCTCTTCGATTTCGGGCGCGACTTCGGCGATCTGTGTTGACGCGGTTGGTGCCAGTACGTTTGGCACATCGTCAACGCGGCTCAATCGCAGCTCTTCAGCGTCGAAATCGGCGCCGCCGCTCTTTTCATAGAACGACAGGCCCAAAAAGAAAAACGTAACTACTATAAACTTCCACATAACGTGACCCCCAAATCACTACTCGCACTGGCAGAGTGCGTTTGAACTGTCTTTAACATATTCGCGACCCCTCGGCATGGTAAGTTCGCAAAAAAATTCCCACTCAGAGTAGTCGTGTCTTTGATGCAACGAGCGCGTGTGATTCGGAGCAGGAAGTTGTGCAAAGTGTGCTTGTTTGCGTCCCAACCCAAGGGTACACAGCATTTATGAGTGACCAAGACGACACCCCAAAGATGGACCTGAGTGAACCGCTGCGCCGTGCGTTGGGCGACAGGTACTTAACCTATGCTTTGTCCACGATCATGCACAGGGCTTTGCCCGACGCGCGCGACGGGTTGAAGCCGGTGCACAGGCGTATCCTGTTCGCGATGCGCGAATTGCGTCTTGCGTCGAATGGGGGGTTTCGCAAGTCCGCGAAGATTTCCGGCGATGTGATGGGCAACTATCACCCGCACGGGGACGCCGCAATTTATGATGCGATGGCCCGATTGGCGCAGGATTTCAACGTGCGCTATCCTTTGGTTGATGGCCAAGGGCAACTTTGGCAACATCGACGGTGATAACCCTGCGGCCTCACGTTATACCGAAGCGCGCATGACCGCCGTCGCCGAAGCCATGTTGGACGGCCTCAATGAGAACGCTGTCGACTTTCGCGAGAACTACGATGGCACCCTGACCGAACCGGTTGTGCTTCCTGCCCAGTTTCCGAACCTTTTGGCCAATGGCTCAAGCGGGATCGCAGTGGGCATGGCCACGAATATTCCGCCACACAACATTGCAGAACTGTGCGACGCCTGTTTGCACATGATCAAAGTGCCGGATGTGCGCGATGACACGCTTTTGAATTTTGTTCCCGGCCCCGACTTTCCAACCGGCGGTGTCATTGTCGAAAGCCCTGAAAATATCGCATCGGCCTATCGTACCGGCAAAGGGGGCTTCCGCCTGCGCTGTCGATACGAGGTAGAAGATCTGGGGCGCGGGCAGTGGCAAATCGTGGTGACCGAAATTCCGTATCAGGTTCAGAAATCCAAGCTGATCGAAAAGATCGCAGAGCTGATCCAGACAAAGAAAATCCCCATACTTGGCGATGTTCGCGACGAATCTGCAGATGATATCCGTCTGGTTCTCGAGCCGCGCTCGAAGAACGTAGACCCTGATGTGCTGATGGGGATGATGTATCGCAGCTCCGACCTTGAGGTGCGGTTTTCGCTCAACATGAATGTGTTGATTGACGGGCTGACGCCAAAAGTTTGCTCTATGAAGGAAGTGCTGCGCGCCTTCCTTGACCACCGCCGTGAAGTGCTGCAGCGCCGTTCTTCGCATCGCATGGAAAAGATCGATCACCGACTTGAAGTGCTCGAAGGCTTTATCATCGCCTTTCTGAATCTCGATCGCGTCATTGATATCATTCGCTATGATGACGATCCCAAGGCCGCTTTGATGCGCGAAGACTGGGGTAAAACCCACGTGCGCGCCAATGACGACAAAGATTACGTTTCCCCCCTCGCAGGTGAGGGCGAACTCAGTGATGTTCAAGCGGATGCAATTTTAAACATGCGCTTGCGCAGTCTTACGCCGCCTTGAAGAGCTTGAGTTGCTGCGTGAGCAGACCGCCTTGATGGAAGAGCGTGCGGCGCTTGAGGATCTTCTGGAAAGCGACGCCTTGCAGTGGGACTCCATCGCGGCGCAACTCAAAGAGACGAAAAAGCAGTTTGGCAAAAATTGGGAACGGTGGCGCGCGCCGTTCCACCTTTGCGAAAGCCGGCGAAGTGGCAGAGGTTCCGCTTGAGGCGATGATTGACCGCGAACCCGTGACCGTCGTTTGCTCTGAAATGGGATGGGTTCGCGCGATGACGGGCCACATCGATCTGGGCCGTGAGTTGAAGTTCAAAGACGGTGACGGGCCGCGGTTCACTTTCCATGCCGAGACCACAGACCGCTTGTTGATCTTTGGGTCCAACGGGCGGTTTTACACCTTGTCCGCGTCGACCTTGCCGGGTGGACGGGGCATGGGAGAGCCATTGCGTTTGATGGTGGACCTGCCCAACGAGGTGGAGATCCTGAAAATCTTTATCCACAAACCGGGGCGCAGGCTGCTTGTTGCATCGTCTGCCGGTGATGGATTTATTGTGCCCGAAGACGACGTTTTGGCGCAGACCCGATCGGGCAAACAGGTCCTTAATGTACGCGGCGATACCGCTGCGTTGATTTGTAAGCCTGTGACCGGTGACAGTATTGCAGTCGTTGGTGAAAATCGAAAAGTGCTGGTGTTTGACCTTGATGAGTTGCCCGAAATGGGGCGCGGCAAAGGTGTGCGGCTGCAGAAGTACAAAGACGGAGGGTTGTCGGATGCAACCACCTTCACACGATCCGACGGGCTCAGCTGGCTTGACCCCGCAGGGCGCACCAGAACCGAAGCCGAGCTTGGCGAATGGACCGGAAAACGCGCTTCAGCCGGACGGATGGCCCCACGCGGCTTCCCACGCGACAACACCTTTACCTGAACCACTCGGCATTGATTTTGTCGGTGGTCGCGGGGCCTTGTTCTGGCTGTCCATAAAGGCTGGCTTCTGGACCATTCTGACCCTTGGGTTTTACCGGTTTTGGATGAAGACCCGTCTGCGCCGCTATTTTTGGTCTGCCGTGCGACCAGGCGGACACCCCATGGAATATGTGGGCGACCCTTGGGAAAAGCTGCTTGGGTTCTTCATCGCCGTTGTGATCCTGACGTTCTATATCGGGGTCGTTAATCTGTTGTTGATGTTTGTCAGCTTTTCGGTGTTCAGCGAAAGCTGGGTTGGCTATTTTCTGACCTATGCGGGCGTTGTTCCGATCTGGTTTTATGCCAGCTACCGCGCAAGGCGCTACGTATTGGGGCGGACCCGTTGGCGCAGCGTGCGTTTCGGGTTGGAAAGAGGCGCTTGGGGCTACGCATGGCGCGCGCTGGTGCATTGGAGCATCACCATTTGCACCGTTGGACTTTTGTGGCCCCGCATGACCTTTTATCTTGAGAAGTACCGCACGGACCGAACCTTTTTCGGCTCTGCGCGTCTGCATCAAGGTGGAACTTGGCAAAGCCTGTATCGCGCCGCGACACCCCTGTTTGCAATGTGCGGGCTTTGGGCAATCTGGGCGGTTTGGTGCTTTATGCTCGATCCGTTCCACTCAATGTCCGACATATCTGCGGAAGACTACGGCGAGAGTTTCGCAATGCTGCTGACCGGCGAAGACCATGCTGTGACGTGGCATCAACCTATGCGGCTTTGGGCGCTGCCATTTTTGTTGTTTGGCTTGCTTTACGGGGTCGTGGCCTATGTGTACGGGGCCAAGCGGATTATGGCCAATGCCAAGACGGCTGACGGGATCGCCTTTGCCTCTGAACTGCGGCCGTTGCGTGTGTCTGCGATCTATCTTGTCGGGTACTTCATCGCGTACATCTTCCTTGTGATCGGCTTTTTCATTTTGGCCGTTATTGTTGGATCTCTAACCGGTTTTGACACTCTTCAAATAATGGAGCAAACGCCGATTGGATCGCTTGATTCCGTTGATCGTTGGGCGCGGATCGGGACGTCTGTGATCTTGTATTTCTTTATCTTTTTGATGTGGTCCGTTTTGTACAACGTGTTTTTCACCTTTCCTTTGATGCGCCATTTGGCGATTACAACGCAGCTTGTGGATGCAACCGGCTTGGCCCAGATCAGCCAACGCGCGCGGGATGAATTTGCAGAGGCAGAAGGCTTTGCCGAAGCGCTCGATTTAGGGGCTGCGATATGATCGGTGCTGGACGTTTGGACGCGACGGGTGCCGCCTATTTCGACGGGGACAGTCCAATAGGGCAGCCTGTTGGGCTGCGGCTCAGTGAGGATGGGCAAACCTTGCTGATCGAATTGGCTGACCGGGTGATTGCGTGGCAGGTGACCGACGTTCGCTCCATCGATGACTTCGCGGGCAAAGGTGACAGCATGTTGCGGATGCGCCGCGATCCCGTCGCGCGATTGTTCACCCCCAACCCGTTTGTCCGGCGCGCATTGCCTCACTTGACACGACGTGCCCCGCCGGCCGGGCGAGGGCGCTTGGCGATGTGGGCCGGCGCAGCGGTGTGCGCGGTGTTTGTGCAAATTGCTGTTCTTGTGCCGTTTCTGGCGGATCAACTGGCAGATTATATTCCGTTGAAAGGCGAACGCGCGTTGGGCGACGCGACGTTCGAGCAGATCAAGTCCGCTTTGGCTGACAATGAGTATTTGCCGCTTCAAACCTGTGAAAACGCGGAGGGGCTTGCGGCGCTGACACAAATGCAAAACAAGCTCACGGCGTCTTTGGAATTGGAGCAAGAGTTGAGAGTTTTTGTGTTGGATCATCCCATGATCAACGCTTTTGCTTTGCCGGGGGGATACGTCGTGTTCTTTCGCGGTTTGATTGAGGCCGCGCAAGCCCCCGAAGAAGTTGCGGCGGTGTTCGGACATGAAATCGGACATGTTGTCAGCCGCGATCCAACGCGCCATGCTTTGCGCTCGGCCGGATCCATTGGCGTTTTGGGACTGATGTTCGGTGATTTTGCAGGAGGCGCTGTGGTGTTGTTTCTGGCCGAACGTTTGATTGATGCTCAATACAGTCAAGGGGCAGAGGCGGCAGCGGACACCTTTGCGTACGATGTTCTCCACGACGCACAGATCGAACCTGCGGCCCTTGGTGACATGTTTCAGCGGCTCAAGGATGAACATGGAGAAACCGAAGGAATTGTGGCCCATTTCCTGTCCCATCCCAGCCTTGACGCGCGCATTCAGGCGGCGCGGGATGCCAGTGATCGAGATACGCAAGTCGCGCCGGTGCTGGATGCCGAAGCGTGGGCGGCGTTGCAAAACATCTGCAAGTAGGGGAAACTTGACCGCGCCATCAAATTTTGGTTAACACTTTGCCGCAAATCAGCCGTAAACAGTGTTCATTAAATGACCTGAACCCAAGTTTGGGCAGGCGAGAGGACACAGTATGAGTGCGCAGATTCAAGGTCGATATCACGGCAAAGGCGAGCCATTGTTTTGGCTCTATATCAAGACAGCTTTGCTGACGATGGTGAAATTGGGCATCTACCGTTTTTGGGCAAAAACCCGAATCCGCAAGTATATCTGGTCCGCGACCAGCGCCAATGAAGACAGTTTTGAGTACACAGGCACAGGGCTTGAGAAGTTCTTGGGGTTCCTTGTGGCGATTGTGATTTTGGCGATCTATCTGGGCATCGTGCAGATGGTATTGTTCTTTGCCGGGCTTAACTTGTTCATGGACCCCGAAACGGCAAGCGGTGCGGACATCGTGCGCCAGGTTGCCGCGATTTATATCACCCTCTTTGCTGTCATGCCCCTTTTGCTGTTCGCGCAGTACCGCGCGCGCCGCTATAAAATGGCGCGGACACGTTGGCGAGGCATCCGTTTTGGAATGGAAAATGCAGCTTGGGGATATGTCTGGCGTGCGATCGGGCACTATTTTTTGACCCTGATCACTCTTGGTATTCTTGCGCCACGGGCATCGTTTTATCTGGAAAAATACATGACGGATCGCACATGGTACGGCGATGCGCGTTTTGAGCAGGATGGTAAATGGACAGCCCTTTATCCTGCGATGAAACATCTGTTTATTGGTGCGGGGTTCATCATTGTGGGCGTTGCGTTGGCGGCGCTTTTTGAAGCCATTGTTGCGGCTATTCTGCTTTCGATTGTCGGCTACATCTGGATGATCGTCGGGGCGGTTTACTACCGTGTCCAGGCGTTCAACTATCTGACGGCCCATAAAGTGCTTGATGATAAAATCGGGTTCTACAGCGAAGTTAAAACCAGCACGGTTATCTTCACGTATATCGTCGGGATTTTGATTATCGGGGCTGTGTCCAGTATCGCCTTTACGGCCTTGTTTGTTGTCGGGTTCGTCGGGGCTTTCGTCACGGGTATGAGTTTTGAAGCCAGCTTGTCGGGAAGCATGGTTGGCGCTGTTGCCTTGGCGATCTTTGGTGTTGTGGGATACATCGCGATTTTGCTGACCTTGGGGGCGTTGTCGCTGGTCATTATTGTGCAACCCATCATCGCACATCTTGTGGACGGTGTTCAGGTGCACGGTGCAGAGCATCTCGATGACATCACACAGCGCAGTGCGGACCTTGGGGCGGATGCCGAAGGCTTTGCCGATGCGCTTGATATAGGCGGGGCGATTTGATGCGGGAGGTTGGCCGGTACTACGATGGTGCAACCGGCCAACGTTTGACCGTTGATCTTGAACTGACGGACGCGGGTGTCATGCGTTTGCTGCACGCCGAGCTGGAAGAGGGCGTCCAGGAATGGCCCTATGACCAGATGCGGGCATTGCAGGATCAGGCACGTGATGATCAGCTTGTTTTGTCTCTGTCGGCGCAGCGGTCTGATGACAGCGGGCTGATCGATACGGTGCGGCTGACGGTTGTTGGGCAGGCTTTGATCAGGGACATCAAGGCATTGTGCCCTGATTTGGACAAACGCGACGTTGCGCGTGGCACCGGCTTCAAAGTGGTCACCCGTCTGGGCATGGCCGTTGTTGCATTTTGCATGATGATTTTCGTGATCCTACCGGCGCTGGCAAATACGTTTGCCTCTATCATCCCGATTGAACGCGAAGTGGCCTATGGCAAGTCGGTGGTGCGCAACATGGAGCGGATATTCGGAGGTTCGAATGCCGGTGACCTGACCTGTTCGAGCCCGAAGGGAGACGCGGCCATCGCGCAAATGTTGGCACGCCTTACCTCAAGAACGAAGACAGAATACGACTTGAACATTGCTGTGATGGATCACGAGATGGTCAATGCATTTGCGGCCCCTGGCGGGCAGATTGTTTTGATGCGTGGTTTGATCGAACAGGCCGAATCCGCGGATGAAGTCGCGGCTGTGCTTGCCCATGAAATTGCACATGTTGAAACGCGGGACCCGACGCGGGGCGCCTTGCGCGCTGCGGGCACGGCCGGATTGTTGTCTATGGTTGTCGGGGATTTCACCGGTGGCGGCGTTGCGTTGGCAATGGCGCAATGGGTTCTTGATGCCTCTTATACACGCGAGGCAGAGGCGCAGGCGGATTTATACGCGCGCGAAATGCTGGGGCGTGCGGATGTCAGTACCGCAGGCATGGCACGCTTTTTCGACTCGCTTGACGGGTTAAAAGGCGAAATGCCTGACTTGCCCATCTATTTGTCGAGCCACCCTGACAGTCTTGAGCGCGGAGAGGATGCACGCGCATTCGCGCAAGATCAAGGCACCACAACCCCTGTGATCACGGATCGTGAGTGGACAGAATTGCGCGCTATTTGCGAGTGAAAACAAATATTTACTTCCAGGCGCCGACGTCCAGTAGCATGCCCACAACGCTGCTGAGAGGGACGTGCGCCCGCTTGCGCTGAGCATATCGCGCGGATCGTTGCGATAGGGTTCGACAATCTGGCGCGCAGTCGGAGTGCCCAACTCATAGAAGCTGGTGAGATAGCTGTGCACGACATTTGCGGCCAGCGCTTGATAGGCTTTGGCATCATCCAAAGCAGCCATGTAGCGGGCATAAAACCATGAGTGGGCGGCGGCGTTGTCAAGGGAGGTAAGTCCAGCCAATACCCCATGAGGTTCAACGGTTCGGCGATTGAACGTCCGCATCATTGAGACGCTCTGTCGGGAAACTGGACGCTGCGTAAAACCGTCCGTCTGTGTGGCTTTCAGAGTTTGAACAGGCACGGGGGCTACAGACATTTATTCCTTGAATGGAAAGTGTTTGAGCGCAGTCAATCAAGGTGTTTGTGCCGCTGCACTCTTGAAAATCACGTCTCTCATTCTGGCTTTGGCAAATATCCACAAGCGTGCCGGAAGAGTGCTTGATTGCACCTTACGCCCAGCTCGGGTACTTCCAGTGCAACACGTATGGGAGCGATGTGATGCGTTGGATGCTATTGTTAGTAATGGGCTTTGTTCTTGCGGCATGTGATGGCGCGCGGGATTTGAATGAACCGCCTGTCCCTTTGGGGGACTTCAAGCTTGTGCATAACATTGTTGTCGCACCCAAAGCGGTCAAAGGTCCCTTAAGCCGGAAAGCAAGCGAAGAGCTTTTGACCGGTTCTTTAAAAGACGCGATTGCAGAACGTTTTGACCGCTATGAAGGGACACAACGCTACCACTTTGGTGTGAGTGTCGAGGGCTACGTCCTTGCACAGCCGGGGATTCCGCTTGTGCTGTCACCCAAGTCCATTCTGATCATCTTTGTGACCGTTTGGGATGATGCGGCAGGCGTGAAGCTGAACACGGAGCCAAAACAGATCACCGTCTTCGAATCGATCAACGGTGGCTCAATCGTTGGCTCGGGATACACGCAATCCGCAGAAGAGCAGATGAAGAATTTGAGCCAGAATGCAGCCAAAGCGATTGAGCGTTATCTGGTAGAACAAAGCAAAGAGCAGGGCTGGTTTTCAAGGGCAGAATGACGCAGACGCCCGATTGTGGGCAATTGCGTCAAGTCGTGCTTGATTTTTCCGTGATAAGTCAATAAATCGCGCCCGAATGAAGTACGGGTCGAAAAGCGATCCATTGATAAAAAGGGTGGCCCCATGGCTAAGGAAAAGTTTGAACGCAATAAACCGCACGTCAACATCGGCACAATCGGCCACGTTGACCACGGTAAAACGACGCTGACAGCGGCGATCACCAAGTACTTTGGTGACTTCCAGGCGTATGACCAGATTGACGGCGCGCCCGAAGAAAAAGCACGTGGGATCACGATCTCCACAGCGCACGTTGAGTATGAGACCGAAGACCGTCACTACGCGCACGTTGACTGCCCGGGCCACGCTGACTACGTGAAGAACATGATCACCGGTGCGGCGCAAATGGACGGCGCGATCCTGGTTGTGAACGCGGCTGACGGCCCAATGCCACAGACGCGCGAGCACATCCTGCTGGGCCGTCAGGTTGGCATCCCGTACATGGTTGTTTACATGAACAAAGTTGACCAGGTTGACGACGACGAGTTGTTGGAACTGGTTGAAATGGAAATCCGTGAGCTGTTGTCCTCTTACGAGTACCCTGGCGACGACATTCCGGTCATTCCTGGTTCTGCTTTGGCAGCCATGGAAGGCCGCGACGAAGCGATCGGCGAAGAGTCCATCAAGAAGTTGATGGCAGCTGTGGATGAGTACATCCCGACACCCGCAGCGTGCGATTGACCAGCCGTTCCTGATGCCAGTCGAGGACGTGTTCTCGATCTCTGGTCGTGGTACGGTTGTGACCGGTCGTGTTGAGCGTGGCGTGATCAACGTTGGCGACGAGATCGAAATCGTTGGCATCCGTGACACGCAGAAAACGACCTGCACAGGCGTTGAAATGTTCCGCAAGTTGCTGGATCGCGGTGAAGCAGGCGACAACGTTGGCGCATCTGTTGCGCGGTATCGACCGTGAAGGGTTGAGCGTGGCCAGGTTCTGTGTAAGCCGAAGTCTGTGAACCCACACACGAAGTTCGAAGCCGAAGCCTATATCCTGACCAAAGACGAGGGTGGCCGTCACACGCCATTCTTCGCGAACTACCGTCCACAGTTCTACTTCCGTACCACGGACGTGACGGGCACAGTTGCAGCTGCCCGAAGGCACAGAAATGGTTATGCCGGGCGACAACCTGAAGTTCAACGTTGAGCTGATCGCACCGATCGCGATGGAGCAAGGCCTGCGCTTCGCGATCCGCGAAGGCGGCCGTACGGTTGGCGCGGGCGTGGTGTCCAAAATCGTAGAGTAAATTGTGCGGGCGTCAGCCCGGACAATTGGGGGGTGGCAGCGTATCGGAAGATGCGCGAGAACCCACTCCCTCTCTCTGAGGTACCAATCGAAAAGGCCGCTGGTTCTCCCAGCGGCCTTTTTGTATGCGCGCAGGCTTTGCCAACAGCGCGAAAGTTTTATACGCTTTGCTTTACGGTAACGCGCGTATTTGCATTTGGGGAATTGGATGAGACTTTTACATTTGTTCGGTGTTGTCGCAGCTGTTTGGTCCACAAGCATCAATGCAAAACCGATTTTGAGCGACAGCCAACAAACCTATTTTAGTGCCTGTATGGCAGACGATCGTGCGGCGCAGGAGCAAGCAGAAGTTTGTCAGGCCGCATTGTCCGATACAGGACTTTCCGCCAGTCAGCGCATCGATGCCCAGCTTGAGTTGGCGGACGCGTGGTATTCTTTGGACCGCTTTGACGAGTCTCAAGAGGTATATCAGCGCGTTCGTGAAAGCGTTCCGAACAATGTAGAAGCATTGAATGGTCTTGCGTGGGTACATTGGTCACGGGATGAATATGAGCCTGCAATAGAGTTGTTCGAGATGTCAGTGGCCCGCCGCCCAACGTCCCAAGGCCTTGCTGGACTGGCGTCTTCGAAACGGCACAGTGATGCCATCACGTCTGACGGTTTTGTGGAGCTTATGCAGGCGGCTTTGGCCTTGAACCCGAAATATACGTGGGCACAGCGGGAATTGGGCTGGGGTTTGCTCAATTTTGGACAGCCAGCGGCGGCCGAAGCTGCGTTTCGGGATGCGGTAGAGATCGCGCCCAGCAATCAATGGAACCTTTATGCTTTGGGCTATGCGTTGAACGACTTGGACCGCCATGAGGAGGCGCTCGAAGTGCTGTTGCGTGTGGACCCTGATGAGGACACGCCGACGGGATATTTTTCGCAATTGTCTTTGGCGCGGTACTACACCCGCGATTACAAAGCCGCGTTGAAGGCTGCGGATTTGACGATTGAAGGCTGGCCAGATCGGGGCACGGGCTATGTGCGCAAAGCGCGTGCGCTGGAGGCATTGGGGCGGCGAGCCGAAGGGGTGGTGTTGCTGCAAGAACGCGAAGCACTGCGGCATGACGGGTTTGTCGCCTATTGGTTGTCTGACTTGCTCTACGAAGAAGGGAATGTGCGCGCGGCCATGGACGTCATGGACCGTAGTGTCGAACAAGGCACGGCAGATTCCTACAACCATGAGCTTCGGGCTTTTTTTGCGATTGAGCTTCAGCAGTTTGATGCAGCGTGGTCCTCTGTCGATGCGGCGTTGTCGGAAGCGCCGAACGCAAGCTATGCTTTGTACTACAAAGCGCTGTTGCTGGTGGAGGGCGATGACCTCGATGCGGCTGACGTGGCAATGGACAGCGCACTTGAAAACGGGCTGTCCGAGGATCGTTTGCCTGATTACATCAGCGCCATCATTGCCAAAGGCAAATACCTGCGCGCGATCAAGTGGCGCCTGCAATTCAACAACCGGTCGCAAGAGTAGTGCGGTCAGGGCGCGTCGCGTTCCCTGTTTCGCCGTAGCATTTGCCCGACCCTCAGCGCCACGACATGACCCGTTCGTGTGCGGGTCTTGAGAACCGGTGTGGTGCTGGACACTTCATCCGTGGCTTCGCGTTTCAGGATGTAGAGGCCCGAGATCATAATGACCGCTGTCCCCAGATAGGTCGGCCATTGGGGATATTCGTTGAACAATGTTATGCCAAAAATCGTCGCCCAGATCATTTGGGAATACTGCATCGGAGCCACAGTGATGGCATCCGCCCGCGTGTAGGCGGCCACCAAAAGTGCCATGGCGATCAACACTAGAAATGAATCCAGCGCCAGTAGTCCCAGGTGTTCCAATGGCACTTCGACGTAGACAAAGGGCAATACAATCGCTGTCAGGACCAGATTGGTCATCATTGGATAAAGGATCATCACGACCCCGCGTTCGTCTTTGCCGATCTTGCGTGTGATGATCGAGACCATGGCCCCAGCAAAGGCCGCGACAAGTGCTGCAATATGCCCATCAGTCAATGGGCTCGCGCCGGGTTGCAAAACAATGAGGACCCCCACCATCCCACAGGCGATCGCGATTCCGCGCCTGAGACGCACGACTTCCCCTAAAATCGGAATAGCCAGCAAGGTGATCAACATTGGCGCCGCAAAGATGAAGGCGTATACTTGTGACAACGGCAGCGCCCCGATCGCGTAAAAGGCACATAGCCCTGATGCGGCGCCGCTTACACAGCGCAAGAACATCCAATAGGGATGAGCGGGTTGCAATGTTCCGGCCTTGTGATCGCGCATAAGAACAAGCGTGATAATCGGAAAACTGAACAGCGCGGTGAAAAAGACGATCTGGAATACGGAATAGACCGATCCCAACTGCTTGATGATCAAATCATGTGTCGAAAAGACCGCAAAGGCCATCAACGCCAGCAGCGCACCGGATGTGTTTGGAGATAGTGATGAGGCACGCATGAACTGGCTCTACTGGGCTTTGGGTGCGCGTCGTTTAGCACAGACTGTGTGAGCGCGGTATGACTGATCTACGTCGTTTCGACAGAAACGGCGTCATCTTCGGAACCCAAGTTTGGTCCTTTCGATATCCCATGGATAGTTTGCTGGTTTTAGATCAGTAAGTTAGGAGTGATTTTTGGGCCTGTATGCGGTCAATCGTTCTGCAAACTGCAGGAACAACGCAGGCAACCCGATGTTCGCCAATTTACGTCAACCGGGTCTGGGGACATTTCCGGTGCCCTCTACCCCTGTTTCATTTTCTGAAGCATTCAGGACCGGGCCAAAAGTGGCGCCTGCACTTGGGGTGAATACAGAAGAAATCCTCGGAGATGTTGTCGGATTGCCGGACGTTGAAATTGCCCAATTCTTTGATGATGGGGTGGTGCAAAGTCCTGCATTTTGCGCGGCGCTTCCTGAAGCCTGAAACGCAAACCGAATCGGCACTTTCGCCACACTCATAGGCCTGGATTTTAAACGCAGGGTTGTTTTGGTTGATTGCGAGACCTGCCTGCCGTTAACCTTTTGTTAAAACAAAAAACAAAATTGAAGGCAGACACAACGTGACGCACCCCTATGAAAATCTGGGGCCCGAAGCCTATTGGAAATCTGGTGTCGCTGAACCGGGTGCCCATGGGTTGAGCGGGCTGTGGACCCCCAAGTTCGAAATCAAACCCAAGCATAAAATTGTGACGGCCGGATCGTGTTTTGCCCAGCACATTGGCCGCGCATTGGCGGAACGCGGATATAACTGGCTTGATTGCGAACCGGCACCACCATTTCTGCTGGGGCAAAAAGGGCGCGATGCGGGATACGGTGTGTTCAGCTTTCGCACCGGCAATATCTATACGCCTGCGATGCTTCTGCAATGGCTGGAGCTGGCTTACGGCTTGCGTGAAAACCCGACTGAAGTTTGGGAAAAAGAGTGTCGGTTCTTTGATCCTCTGCGCCCCGCGATTGAGCCAAACGGGTTCGAGAGTGAAGCCGAAGTCATGACCTCTCGCGACATCACATTGGGCGCGCTGCGGCGCGCCGTAGAGGAGGCCGACGTTTTTGTCTTTACTCTCGGTCTGACCGAGAAGTGGCAAAATGTTGAGACGGGTGTGGAATATGCGATTTGTCCGGGCACGGTTGCAGGTCAGTTTGACAAAACGCGCCACCGCTTTGTCAATGCAAACACGCGCATGACCCAATCCTGTCTGTCTGATGCCATGCGTCTGCTCCGCCGTAAAAACCCCAAGCTCAAAGTTCTTTTGACCGTATCGCCCGTGCCATTGACCGCAACCGCGTCTGGCAAACACGTCCTTACGGCCACGCAATATTCCAAGTCGGTTCTGCGCGCTGCGGCAGGCATGACCGCAGACGACATGAAACACGTCGACTACTTTCCGTCCTATGAAATCATCACCCACCCGATTTTCCGTGGCATGTTCTTTGCGCCCAACATGCGTTCCGTTGAACCGGAAGGTGTGGCCACAGTGATGAAGCACTTTTTCGCAGACCAGACACGCGTGTTTGGAGGGGCCAAAGCCGCCCCGACCCTTCAAAAGGTCGTGATCCCAACGGGTGAGGCTGATGTGAAATGTGAAGAGGAGCTGCTCAATGCCTTTGCCGCATAAACCGCACCGCTTGTGCATCATCGGGGACAGCCAGTTGGGGAGTTTGCAAACAGCGATGCAAACCGGTCTGACGGCGGCTCCCGATGGCGTTTCTGTTGAGTTCTGGGGGGCCACGGGACCGGATTTCCGTCAAATTCACTGGGGTGACGGCGCCATTCGCGCCTCTGGTGCGGCGAAAGTCACCGCGCAGAAAATAAACGCTGCGGGTCGGGATCATATTGCACCCGAGGATTTTGACACTGTCATCTTTTTTGGTGCGCGTTTGCGTGTGGCCGAGTTTTTTGGCCCCTACCTGGATTGGGCGCACACACATGGCAATTTACCAAGCAAGGCGGTGTTGTACACCAGCGCCAAGGAGTTCGTCTGGGAGACCCGCGCGTATCGAATGGCTCACACGCTGGCACAATCGGGATGCGACGTCATCTATGTGCCGGGACCCTTTTATACGGCGGATATTCTGGACCAGACCGTGAAAAACCGATTTTTTCACGCCTATCCGGGCGCGCGTTTCGGAACAGCCGCACAGCGGGATGTTTTGTGGTCCACGCTTGAAGCCGTCAGCGCTGACCTGAATATTTCGTTGATCCGCCAACCTGAAGACACTGTGACCCAAGGCGTGCTGACGGATGCGTCTTTTGCTTGCGAGCATGCGGTAGAAAACGGGGATGTTGGCCACAAGTCAGCCGCTTTTGCAGCGCGTTGGATGCAAGAGGTCTGGCCGCATTTTCAACAAAAGGCCAAAGCTGCCTGAAATCGACACTTGCAAATGCCAAAAAGCGCACGTAATCACTGCGCGCAGTAGGGGTATAGCTCAGTTGGTAGAGCGACGGTCTCCAAAACCGTAGGCCCACAGTTCGAGTCTGTGTGCCCCTGCCATTTTCCAGCAAAAAAGTGGCCATAAATTGCAATTGTTCCGGCCTGTTGTTTGGGTGGATCTGCCATGGGTCTGGCTGAAATTGCCTCAAGACTTTGGCGACATGTCAGCATATGGTTAATGTACCCGGAGTGAAGCTGGGAACATCAGGAGCACCGATCATTACAGATATCATTCAAATCATCTATGTTTCGCAGCCTTTCGGATATGATCAGTCAACGCTGAGCGGCATCTTGTTGGACGCGCGTCAAAACAATGAGCGTGACGACATCACAGGGGCCTTGGTCTGTCGTCATGATGTGTATTTGCAACTGCTCGAGGGGCCTGAACCGGCTGTGCGCGCTGCGTTGGCACGGATCAGTCGTGATGACCGGCATTTGGACGTAAAGACCTTACTGTCCGAACCTGTTCAACAGCGCATGTTCGGGGAATGGGCGATGCTTCATGATCCAGCGACCTCATGGATTTGGACCCAAGACGAGTTGTCTTCGGGTGTCCTTGATCGTGCGACGCCGTCGGACGTGCGCGGTATTTTTGAAGGTCTGGCCGAAAAAGTCAAAAGCGATGGGGCTGTTTGACGTTTGCGCCCTGTTCTTCGCAAGGGCCAAGAGGTGAGCCATGCTGAGAGCGCTTTTGGCTTTGGTGATGATCCTCACCTCGGTGTTTGTGCTGGAACAGGCGCGCCACGGCGTTGATATCTCGCGGTTCGATGTCGGGCAAACCCCTGTGACCCAATACGCCCGCACCGATGCGACCGGCCCTGTTGTTGTTATTGCGCATGGGTTTGCCGGATCACAGCAAATGATGCAGGGCTATGCGCTGCCTTTGGCGCGTGCGGGGTATCGCGTCTATGTGTTCGAATTTTTGGGCCATGGGCGCCACGCGCTTCCTATGTCCGGAGATGTGACATCGGTTGATGGAACAACCCGCCTGCTTGTCGCTCAGACCAACGCTGTTTTGGACGCTGTGGTGGATGTATCCCGCCCTGTTGCCTTGCTTGGCCATTCTATGGCGACAGACATCTTGATACGCGCGGCTCAGGACCGGCGGGATGTGGGGCCGATGGTTCTGGTTTCAGCGTTTTCGCACGTCATTGATGCAACCACGCCGCAGGATTTGTTGCTGGTGTCAGGGGCTTGGGAAACAGGGTTGCGGGGGTTCGGGTTAGAGGCGGCTCAAATGGTTCTGCCAACCGCGACCGAAGGGCAAACAGTGCGCGTCCAAGACGTGCGCCGTCGCGCGGTTGCAGCACCATTGAGCGAACACGTGTCAGTCCTGCACAGCCGCGTCGCGCGGCAGGAGGCGCTTGAATGGGTCGATACGTTTTACGGACGGACATCGACGGTCACGATCATGCCAAGCGGCTGGGCGATCCTTGGCCTATTGGGTGGTTTGGTTCTGGGGTTTCGTATTGTCGCACAACGGCTGCCCTCGATCCGCTCTCAAAATGTGACGCTTACGCTGAAACAGTCAGCTACCCTGGCTTTGCTACCTGCTGTTTTGACCCCGCTGGTGGCGGTGCCTTTGACCCCGGGGTTCCTCCCTGTTTTGATCGCCGATTATCTGGTTCTGCACGTGCTGGTGTTTGGTGTGCTGCAATTGGGCTTGTTGTGGATGTGGCGCGTTCGGATTGCTGGTTTGTCCCCCCTTGCGATTGTCGTATTGTTGTTGTGGTGTGCTGTGTTCGGTTTTGCGCTTGATCGCTATGCTGCGAATTTTTGGCCGACCTCGGGACGTGTCTGGATTATCGGACTGATGATGATCGGGGCGGTGCCCTACATGATTGCAGACGCGGCTTTGAGCACGTCAGCCTCTGTGTGGCGCCGATTGGCGATGCGGGGGGCGTTCATCGGATCGCTCGGCATCGCTGTCGCTTTGGATTTCGAGAACTTGTTTTTCCTCATCATGATCGCACCGGTTCTGGTGCTGTTCTATCTGGTCTTTGGAACGATGGGGCGGGATCTGACCGGCAAAGCGGGCCCCCTGTCTATTGGCTTGGCGCTGGGCTTTGTCCTTGCTTGGGCGCTCGGGGTCAGTTTTCCGCTTTTCCAAACGTAAAGGGCCCTTTGCCGTCGCAAGGCCAGCGGCGCCACATAGAACAAGCTTTGACGCAGGCCCCATGGTGCCTTCGATCTGAAGGGCGTGGATGATCGTTGATGCTGTGACGACACTGCCGAGCCCTGCGTGCACAAGCCGCCACATTGATAACGGCAGGCCAAGACGTTTGCGCAATCCAGCCAGCACTATGCCCCACATCGTAATCACGCCGTAGACAGAAATGGGTGCAATGTTTCCAACTCCAGGGCTAGAGCGCAATGATCTGAATACGGCCAATGCGCGCCACACATTTGTGTGAACGGGTTTGCTTTGGCCGATAATCAGGTCGTGCGGTTGCAACTGTGCTGTGCCCCGCTAGTTCAGGCACATGACTGATACTCCGGAAAAGTCCCGCGCCTTGTCTGTGCCGTCCAGCCGCATTTCACGCCTGAGCCGCCTTGGGGCGATGACGGCGGGGGTCGCGGGGAACATGCTCGTGGGAGGGGTGTCACAGTTGGGGCGCGGGCAACGCCCCGTTGTGCGGGATTTGTTGCTGACGCCTCAAAACATCAGCCGTGTTGCGGATCAATTGGCCAAGATGCGGGGGGCTGCGATGAAGATCGGGCAGCTCATGTCGATGGACACGGGCGATGTTCTGCCGCCTGAACTTGCGGGTATCATGGCGCGCCTGCGTGATGACGCACATTTCATGCCGCCTGCCCAGCTCAAGAAAGTGTTGAACACGCAGTGGCCGGATCAATGGTTGCGTGCGTTCACGTCATTTGACGTGCGGCCCATTGCGGCGGCTTCGATCGGCCAAGTGCACCGCGCGAAACTCAAAGACGGTCGCGATCTGGCAATCAAGGTTCAATACCCCGGCGTGGCTCAGAGTATCGACAGCGATGTGGCCAATGTCGGAGCTTTGATGCGGATGTCAGGCCTATTACCGAAAGGGTTCGAACTGGCCCCCTACCTCGAAGAGGGGCGCAAACAATTACACGAAGAAACCGATTATACCCGCGAAGCCACACAGCTTGCGCAGTTTGGCGCGCTCCTGGAAGGGGATATGCGATTTGTCGTGCCGCAATTGCACAGCGATTGGAGCACGCCCGATATTCTGGCGATGAGTTACGTCGAGGGCATCCCCATAGAACAGTTGGTGGACGCGTCCCAAGAAGAGCGGGACCGGATTGCAACGGATCTGGTGGCGCTAACCCTGAAAGAGTTGTTCGAATTTGGCTTGATGCAGACTGATCCGAATTTTGCCAACTATCTATACGATCGGGGAAGCAAGCAGATCGTCCTGCTTGATTTCGGTGCCACGCGCGTCCTTGATCAGGTGATTGTCGCGCAATACCGGCGACTTTTGGTGGCGGGGCTTGCTGATGATGTGCAAGGGCTGCACGACGTGATGCAAGAGATCGGCTTTGTGAATGCAGATACGAAACAGCCCCACGTAGAGGCCGTGTTGCGTATGATGCGTTTGGTATTCGGGTTGCTGCGCGATCAAAAGCGTGTCGATTTCGGAAATGCGCAGCTGTCTCAACAAATGCAAGCAGAAGGAATGGCATTGGCGCAAAGCGGATTTATCCCACCACCTTTGCCCATAGATGTCCTGTTGTTACAGCGCAAATTTGGCGGCATGTTCCTGTTGGCAGCGCGCCTGAACGCCAAAGTGGACGTTGTGGGACTGCTGCACGCGCACTTGCATGAAACTGCCGCGAAAACGGAGCTTGGCGCGGCTAAGTAGCATGCGAAACCGTATCGAATCGGCTGTGTTGTCGAATTCTTGACCAAATTCGTCATTTACTCTTGAGGTATTGCGAAGGCATCACATTTTAGTGCAAACAAACAGAACATCTGATCAGGAGTTCGCGTGTCCCTATTCTTTATCGTCGCTCTTCCGTTTTTTGGCGCGCTGCTTCCCGGCTTGATGAACTCGGCAGGGCGGTCTGCCTGTGCGGGTGTCACATTTACAGTATCACTGGCGGCCTTTATCGGCCTTCTCACCAATCTACCGACCGTGCTGGCCGGAGACGTTGTGATGGCGCGGATGGATTGGATGCCTGCGCTGGGCCTGAACTTTACGCTGATGCTCGATGGGCTCGGGTTTTTCTTTGCTCTTTTGATCCTTGGCATCGGTTTGTTGATCATTGCCTACGCGCGGCAATATCTGAGCCGTGATGACAATATGGGTGAGTTCTTCACCTATTTGCTGTTGTTTCAGGGCGCGATGGTTGGAATTGTTTTGAGCGATAACATTCTGCTGTTGCTGGTTTTCTGGGAGCTGACGTCGCTGTCTTCCTTCTTGTTGATCGGGTATTGGAAGCATTTGCCCGAAGGGCGCCAAGGCGCGCGCATGGCTTTAACCGTTACGGGCATGGGCGGTCTTGGCGATGATTGGCGGGCATGCTCATCCTTGGCCAGATCGTCAGGCAGCTATGACCTCAGCGTCATCTTGCAGAACCGCGATCTCATTCAGGCGGAGCCCGCTGTATCTGACGCAGCTTTGATCCTGATCCTAATTGGGCTGTTTCACCAAGTCGGCGCAGTTCCCCTTCCACTTCTGGCTGCCCGCACGCGATGGCTGCGCCGACGCCCGTCTCGGCCTACTTGCATTCGGCCACGATGGTGAAGGCAGGGATCTTCCTCATGGCGCGAATGTGGCCTGTGCTCTCGGGCACGCCCGAGTGGTTTATGATCGTCACAACGGCTGGCTTGATCACAATGGTGCTTGGTGCGGTGATTGCCCTCTTCAAACATGATCTGAAAGCGCTTCTTGGCCTTCTCGACGGTGTCTCATCTTGGTTTGATCACCATGCTTCTCGGCACAGGTACGGCCTTTGGCGCGATGGCCGCCGTGTTCCATATCCTCAACCACGCGACATTCAAGGCCGCGCTCTTTATGTCCGCAGGGATTGTTGATCACGAGGCTCACACCCGCGACATCCGCCGCCTTGGGGGTTTGCGCAAGCTGATGCCCGTGACCTTCACAATCGCAACTCTTGCGGCGCTGTCGATGGCGGGGATACCGCTTCTCAACGGCTTCTTGTCCAAAGAAATGATGTTGGAGGAGGCCTACTGGAACCGCGCTGTTTGGCGTGCCTTGGCTTGTCCCTGCATTGGCGACCGTCGGTTCGCTCTTTTCCGCCGCGTATTGCTTCCGTCTTATTGGTCACGTCTTCCTCGGCCCCGTGCGCGACGACTACCCCGCGACAGCCGCATGATCCCCCCGCTGGCCTCTGGCTGCCGCCCGCGCTGCTGATGATCCCTGTGGTTCTGATAGGGGTCGCGCCGTTTTTGGCGGAGCCTTTTGTAAAGCTTGTTACAGCCTCAGTGCTCGGCGAGGCTGCCGACGTTCCAAAAGCCTACTTCAAAATCTGGCATGGCCTTGTGCCCGCGCTTTATATGTCGATTGCCGCTGTTGTGGGCGGTTTGTTCTGCTCGCGGTGTTTAATCCAGCGCTGCGCTTCTGGGAGGCTGCTCCACGCCCCGAAGCCAAGACGATATTTGAGGCCGTCGTGGAAGCTGTGGCAAGCCTTGCGCAAAAGATCATCCTGCCTTTGCACAATGGCGCGTTCTCGCGCTACGCTGCCATTGGAACGGTTGCGATTATCGCGCGCAGGCTCACATGCATTTGTCACAGGCACGGTCAGTGCGCCGACACGTGAAATGCAGTCTGTCGGACCTGTGCCAGATCGCGGGTTGGCTGATGCTGATTGCGGCGACGGGTGGCATGGTCTTCATGCATCGCAACCGCCTCCTGTCGCTCATTCTGATCGGCATCGTGGGGCTCATGGTTTCGATCGGCTTTGTCTTCTTCAGCGCGCCTGATCTGGCAATGACGCAGTTCACTGTCGAGGTGGTGACGATTATTTTGATGTTGCTCGCGCTCAATTTCCTGCCCAACAAAACACCTGTCGAGAGCTCGCTCTTGCGCCGTTTGCGTGACGCAGTGGTGGCGATAGTCGGGTGGCCTCGCGACCTTTGGACTGGCCTATCACTACCTGCTGCGCGACGCTGTTGCGACACCGATCAGCGAGTTTCACCTCGCCAATTCTTACAAAGGCGGCGGCGGACCAATGTCGTCAACGTGATCCTTGTCGATTTTCGTGGCTTTGACACCTATGGTGAAATCATCGTGCTCGGCATTGCCGCATTGTTGATCTACGCCCTCACAGAGACACTGCTTGACGGCCCGGTGCGCGCCCGTCTGCTGAACCGCAAGCCAGATCAGCCCGTGCCGGGGACATGCACCCGATGATGATGGTTGTGCTGACGCGGGTGATCATGCCGCTTGTGTTGCTTGTCGGGTTTTACATCTTTCTGCGTGGTCACAATGAGCCGGGCGGGGGCTTCATCGCGGGTCTGATCGTCTCGATCGCTGTTGTGATGCAATATATGGCCAGCGGCTTTTCTTGGGCCTCTGCGCGTCTGCGTTATCCGTATCACGGCGTCATTGGCGCAGGGGTGTTGATTGCGGGGCTGACAGGAATTGGCTCTTGGTTCGTGGGCAAGCCTTTCCTCACATCGGATTTCACATATGTGCGCATCCCGCCGTTTGAGAAATTTGAATTGGCAACCGCTGCGCTTGTTTGATCTCGGGGTTTTCCTTGCCGTTGTCGGCGCTGTGATGCTTTCGCTTGAGAGCTTCTCTCGCCTTGCACGTCGCGCCCACGTGGCCGACACGGAGCACCCGATGGATATCGACCCCTCACGGGATGATCCGCCCGCCGAAAAAGCCGGCTATGCCAAGGAGGGCGTGTAACATGGAATTTCTTGGTTGCCTCAGCGATTGGTATTCTCACGGCAGGCGGGATTTATCTTGTGCTGCGCCTGCGCACATTTCCTGTGATCCTTGGGATTTCACTGCTGACTTACGCTGTGAACGTCTTTCTCTTTACGTCTGGCCGCCTCACTATTGCTGGGGCGCCGATTTTGCGTGATGGAGTCACGCACTTATGCAGACCCGCTCCCGCAGGCTCTGGTTCTGACGGCTATTGTGATTTCCTTCGGGATGACCGCCGTTGTCGTGATGATCGGGCTGGGCGCGTTCCTTGGCTCCAATGATGATCATGTAGATGACCAACCCGAGACAGAGACAGCCGATGCGGAGGGCCGATCATGAGCCATTGGATCATCGCTCCCATCGTTCTACCCGCTCTGCTTGCGCCCTTTATCGTGCTGGCGGCGCGCTATCATATCGGCATTCAGCGCGCCCTTTCGCTCGCGGGTGTGGTGGCGCTTGTTGTGATCGCGACTGCGCTTGCGTTGCAGGCGTCTGATGGCACAATCACGCTCTATCGTCTGAGTGACTGGGCCGCACCCTTTGGCATTGTGCTCGTCGCTGACGCGCTCTCGACCCTTATGGTCTTGCTGACGAGCGTTCTCGCGCTGTTTGTGTTGCTCTATGCTATCGGTTCGGGCTGGGACAATCGCGGCCGACATTTTCATGCCTTGTTCCAGTTTCAGCTCATGGGCATCATCGGCGCTTTCTTGACGGGCGATTTGTTCAACCTCTTTGTTTTCTTTGAGGTGCTGCTCATAGCCTCCTACGGCCTGATGATCCACGCAGGCGGAAACGCACGGATGCGGGCAGGGGTTCAGTATGTGCTGTTCAATCTGATCGGTTCTACGCTCTTTCTGTTTGCGCTTGGCGCGATTTATGCCGAGACAGGCACACTCAATATGGCCGATCTGGCCCAGCGTGTTGCGCTCATCGGCCCCGAGGAAACCGTTGGCATCCGTGTCGCCGCCGTGCTCTTGCTGCTTGTGTTTGCAATCAAGGCTGCGCTTGTGCCGCTGCACTTCTGGCTGCCTTCCAGCTATGCCGAAGCCCCTGCACCCGTGGCTGCTCTCTTCGCGATTATGACAAAGGTGGGCGCCTATGCGATCATCCGTGTCTATACGCTGATTTTCCCGCCCGAGCTTGCCGCGACGCAGGGCTTGCATGATCTCTGGCTCTTGCCTGCTGCGCTGGTCTCCGTTGCAATCGGTATGATGGGCGTGCTCGCTGCGAAAAAGCTCGACAGGCTGGTGGCCTTTTCGGTGATCGGTTCGATGGGTATGGTCATGGTGACGCTCTCGCTGTTCACGCCCGAAGGCATCGCCGCCGCGCTCTATTACATTATTCATTCCACGCTCGCGGGCGCGCGCTCTTTCTGATTGCTGATCTCGTGCGCACTGGCCGTGGCGGCCTTGATCTTGACCGCCCAACCGCCCATGGCTGGCGCCGCTCTGACGGCCGGGTTTTTCTTTGTCGGAGCGATTGCGATGGCGGGTCTGCCGCCGCTCTCAGGCTTCCTGGGCAAGCTTCTCGTGTCTGAACGCAAGCTTCTCTGCACCTCAGGCGGCTTGGATCTGGGGCGTGGTGCTTGTGTCCAGCTTGTCAGCATCCTCGGCTTTGCTCGGGCGGGCAGTATCCTGTTCTGGAAGGCCGAGAGTCTGACGCTTGAGGGCGATCCGTCGCGCTCTGTGCCGCGGCCTTTGTCTTACGTCGCTGTCGGTGGGCTGATCGTGCTTCTGCTGCGCATACGGTCTTTGCGGGGCAGATGCATGGCTATACAAGCAAAATGGCAGGGCAGCTCTTTGACCCTGCGCCCTATATGTTGAAGGTGCTCGATACGCCCGGCAAGTTGAGCCAACCAAAGGAGGGCCACTGAGATGCTAGGACGTGCATTCCGCTGGCTTATGCCACATCCGTTTCTGACACTGTTGCTCGCTGTCGTCTGGATCGTGCTGCAAAACGAGTTCTCCGCCGGCATGGCTGTCTTCGGCGTCATCCTGGGATCCTGATCCCTTGGGGAACTTCCGCGTGGTGGCCCGATACGCCCCATCGCTTCCGCCTCTTCAAGATGATCCGCTACAGCTTCCTTGTGATGTGGGACATCATGGTCGCCAATGTGCAGGTTGCATGGATTGTGCTTACCGTCCCAAACGCCAAGCTCAAACCCGCATGGATTGTGTCCCGCTTGATCTTTTGGAGCCCGAGGCCATCACCATGCTCGCAGGAACAATCACTCTCACGCCAGGGACAGTCTCCGCCGATCTGTCTGATGAGGGCCACAGCCTTTTGGTGCATGTCCTCCACACTGAGGATCCGGACGCCGTGCGCGACGATATCAAGAGCCGCTATGAGGCCCGCCTGAAGGAGATTTTCTCATGATGTCTGCTCCCGATCTGATGAGCTTAGCGCTCGGCATTGCCTTTATATCGCTCGCTGTGGCGCAGCTGATGTGTATGATCCGCCTCGTTCTTGGGCCAAGCACAGGCGATCGCATCTTGGCGCTCGATACCATGGTGATCAATGCGCTCGGCCTCGTGATCCTGCTGGGTATCTCACCAAGGTGTGCGGATTTATTTTGAAGTCTCCTTGCTCATCGCAATGCTTGGCTTCGTGTCCACAGTCGCACTTGCGCGGTTCATTCTGCGGGGGGACATCATCGAATGACTTTTGAAGTTATAGGAACCTACGCCACAGCGGTCTTTCTGCTTATCGGATCAGGCTTTGCGCTTGTCGGTGTGCTCGGTCTACTCAAGTTCAACGACTCCATGACGCGGCTACATGCTCCGACCAAAGTGGGAACTGTGGGGATCGGTTCGCTTTTGCTGGCCTCGATCGTCCACTCTTTTACCTTGGGTGATACGTCGATGCATGAGTTGCTGATTATGGCCTTTTTGTTCGTGACCGCGCCAATTTCAGCCAACTTCATCGCTAAAGTTCATATCCACAAAAAGGCCTGTGATACGCCGCCATCACCACCGCGTGACAGCACATGGTCTACTTTGGACGTGCCCGAAGAAGACATGGATCGTCGTAGAACGGCTGGCGGTTAACCAACTTATACCAAGCTATCAAGCACCACGTCGGGCGGGTCTGACGGGTGGGGCGTTCAGATGCCCTTGTTTTGCCGTATTGTCGGCCCGAGATGGCCGTAATCTTTTGTGAATGTGTCATAAGCTCGACTGATCTGCCCTAGTTGCGTTAATCATGACGATAGTTTGACAAGAGTGACCCATGCAAAATGCTGCCCTGACCTCCAAAGTCCCTCCTCGTGAGAACACACCGGACGCGACCCTCCACGCGATCCGGTCTGTGCTCACGGACGTGGAGCCAACTGTTCCTGTCCCTGCCAAAAAGGTGGCTGATGTGGCAACGCCTGTGATCACGGACGTTTCGCCAGCGAAAGCTGCTCCAGCCAAGCCTGCGATCTCAAAACCTGCGTTGCCGTTTCAGGTCCCAAGCCGTGATGCGATAGCGCGCAAAGTGACACAGTTTCGACCGCGTTCTGTTCATGTGGTGATGCTGGCGGTGCTTTTGCTGCTGGTGTTGCGCCCGCAGTGGGTCGTACTGGGGGTATTTCTAAGTGCCTTCCTGACCTTGGGGGCCTTCGCATGTCTGGGCACTGACCGCGTATGGGGCTTTATTGGCAACCGTTTCAAATCCTTTGCGCGGCGTCATCCCGAACGCGCATCACGCATCGGTTCAAAACTCGATTCCGTTGCTTTGAGTTGGGATGCATTTCTGGACCGGTTCCCCGATGGCTCTGTAGACGGACCTTATTTGCCGGATTTTCAGGCACAGAATTGTCGCGAAGAAGCCCATGATGCCGCCGTGGACGCCCGCTTGGCACGGATGCAAGCCGAGGGGTAAAGCCCTCGTTGTGATTGTTGCCTTGAAATTGGTGCACGTGGCCGTTAGATGAGCATCACACGCAGTCTGAAAAGAGACCAAAACCATGGCCACCACTAACCCACTTCAGTTTATCCAGCAGGTTCGTTCTGAAGTTTCAAAGGTCGTATGGCCCACGCGACGCGAAGTTTTGTTGACCACTGTAATGGTGTTCATCATGGCAGCCTTGACGGCTGTGTTCTTTGCGCTGGTGGATTTGGGCATTCGTGAAGGGCTCAAATCAGTGCTGGGGATGTTCGGTTAAGCGCAGTCGTTGCGCGACAGGGCTCTTGAATCCGTTAGTGTTGCGGAGTAAACGACACCTCTAACCGATATGAAGGCGTGCGGCGATTCGAGTTGCGCGCCGATTTTTATTCGGGTCCAGCCAAAGAGTTGGCTGGTTGATCAAAACACTGCGACGCGTAAGCGTGCAAGTATGAAGGACGAGCGGACAGATGGCGAAACGGTGGTATTCGGTCAGTGTTCTTTCCAATTTTGAGAAGAAGATTGCAGAGCAAATCCGCACATCTGTGGCAGAGAACGCGCTCGAACATGAGATCGACGAAGTCTTGGTTCCGACGGAAGAAGTCATCGAGGTCCGGCGCGGCAAGAAGGTGACGAACGAGCGTCGCTTTATGCCCGGTTATGTTTTGGTACATATGGAAATGTCGGATCGCGGGTATCACCTGATCAACTCTATCAACCGCGTCACAGGTTTTCTGGGCCCACAAGGTCGCCCGATGCCGATGCGTGATGCAGAGGTTCAGGGTATCTTGGGCCGCGTTCAAGAGGGCGAAGAAAGCCCACGGACGCTTATCCACTACGAAATTGGCGAAAAGGTCAAAGTCAACGAGGGCCCGTTCGAGGACTTCGATGGCATGATCGAAGAAGTGGACGAAGAGAACCAGCGCCTGAAGGTTATGGTCTCTATCTTTGGCCGCGAAACACCGGTCGAGCTGGAATTCCTGCAAGTGACCAAACAGATGTAAACGTGCCTTTTGCTCTTTGGGCGAGGTCAGACAAAAAGAAACGCCGCTCCATTTTCGGGGGCGGCGTTTTGCGTTTGTATGGTGTGGCCTGTGATGGCCCTGAAAGGTTGCCGGAACGTCAACAGGTGGCCAAATCCGCGCCCAAACAGGCCAGTTTGGCTTTGTGCGACAGAGGCTACGGGTGCGCATGTGACCGGAGCTCGAAAAATGGCGCCGCGATACTTCACCTAATGTCCTTCTTTGCGACACAGATATCATTGGCTTTTGAACTGGATTGCCCCGGAAGCTGCAGCGCATCTCATGTTCAAAGAACCGTTGGAAAATTCTTGAGTTTCAAGACAGCGCTCTTGCAAAAAGGCGCTGGCCCGTCTACACGGCCAGCTTGTTGCATAGGCGACATTTTCTGTGGGAGGCGGTTCGCACGCGTGCGGGCACCGGACCACGAAGCAACCTGACCTTGGAAACGCGTTCCAAGGCGCTTAAAAAGGAGAAGGCCCATGGCCAAGAAACTCGTAGGCTCGATGAAGTTGCAAGTCGCAGCTGGTCAAGCAAACCCATCCCCACCCGTAGGTCCAGCGCTGGGTCAGCGCGGCATCAACATCATGGAATTCTGTAAAGCGTTCAACGCCAAGACAGCTGACCTTGAGCCTGGCGCCCCTTGCCCGACTGTCATCAGCTACTACCAGGACAAATCCTTCACAATGGACATCAAGACGCCACCCGCGTCCTACTTCCTCAAGAAGGCTGCCAAGTGAAATCTGGCGCGAAAACACCGTCTCGCGAGACTGTGGGCACTGTGACCGTAGCGCAAGTGCGCGAAATCGCAGAAGCGAAGATGAAAGATCTGAACGCCAACGACATCGAAGGCGCGATGCAGATCATCCTGGGCTCCGCCCGCTCCATGGGCATCGAGGTGAAGTAAGATGGCAAAATACGGAAAACGCGCGACCGAAGCCCGCGCAGCATTCGCTGGCAAATCCCTGCTGTCCGTCGAGGACGCAGTGGCATTGGTCAAAGGCAACGCAAAATCCAAATTCGACGAAACCATCGAGATTGCTGTGAACCTGGGCGTTGACCCACGTCACGCGGACCAAATGGTGCGCGGTGTTGTTGGCTTGCCAAACGGCACCGGCAAAACGATGCGTGTTGCTGTTTTTGCACGCGGCCCAAAAGCCGACGAAGCGAAAGCTGCTGGCGCGGACATCGTTGGCGCAGAAGACCTCATGGAAATCGTGCAAAGCGGCAAGATTGAATTTGATCGCTGCATCGCGACACCTGACATGATGCCGGTTGTTGGCCGTTTGGGTAAAGTTCTGGGTCCACGTAACCTGATGCCAAACCCGAAAGTCGGCACAGTGACCATGGATGTTGCTGACGCTGTGAAAGCGGCCAAAGGCGGCGAAGTGCAGTTCAAAGTCGAAAAAGCAGGCGTTGTACACGCTGGTGTTGGCAAAGCGTCCTTTGACGAAACCAAGCTGGTCGAAAACATCCGCGCTTTCATTGACGCAGTGAGCAAAGCCAAGCCATCCGGCTCCAAAGGCGCTTACATGAAGAAAATCGCACTCAGCTCAACGATGGGCCCGGGCGTGACAGTCAATATCGACAGCGCGGTAGGCGAGGCTTAATTCCCTCTCCCACCACTCCTGTTATCAAAGGGCGCTCCATCGGGGCGCCCTTTTTCGTCGGGATATTACGTCCTGCGCGAACTTGTGCACGCTAAGTTTCTCCAGTGTTCCGCATGCACTTTGTCGACCAGTTCTTCTGGGCTGGTGGTTTGGGGAGGTTCTCTTATAGTTAACCGGTATTTTGCGGCCCCAATTTATTTCCCCTACGAGAGAGTCCCACCATTATGCTGACCTATGCGTTTATTCCCGCCCGTTCTGGTTCAAAAGGCCTGCCAAACAAGAACATCATGGAAATTGATGGCCATCCTTTGCTGAGTTATGCCGTCGCGTTCGGGAAAGCGTTGGGAGTGGATCAAGTGATCCTCAGCACCGACAGCCAGGATTATGCAGACATCGGCGCGCGCTACGGTGCGCTTGTGCCGGGGTTGCGCAGTGCGCAGGCCAGCAGTGATACGGCGATGGAAGAAGACATTATCGCAGATCTTACACAGAGTTTGCCTGCGCGCGGTATTCCTGTTCCGGACGTCTGGATTCGGCTGAAACCCACCAACCCGTTTCGTCGCATTGCTGCGGTCCAAGAGGGGCTTCACCACTTAAAGAACGACCCGACTATTGAATCCGTTCGCATCGTATCGCCCGCTGATCCACGTTTGGTGCGCAAGAATGATAGCGGGTTTCTTGAGCCAGTGCTCAAAGACATTTGGGACCCCAAGCGGTCGGTTATGCGCCGGACAGAGTTTCCGGATGCGTACTCGCCGTTTAACCTCGATCTGTTTCGTCACAAGAATTGGGAGACGATGGGCTCCGGGTATATGGGTCGCAATATTCTTCCGATCGTTGACCATGCGATCACCGGTTTGGATATCAATGACGGGGATGACTTCGACATTGTCAAAGCCATGATCGAAATGCGCCCGCGGCCCGACATCGTCATGAAATTCATCGTGCCCCCGACCAGATGAAGGGGCCTGCCGGCACGATTTATGCGGTTGTGCGCACAGGACACCATGTGCGTCTGCTGTCACGTGCGATGCGACGATTGCAGGTGTTGGGATACACTGTTCAGTTCGCGCATTTTCGCAACAATCCCGGGGCCTCCGGGGCGGTTGCGCAGATTGAGGAAGATGGCTTCACCAAGATTATCGTGCGCACAATGCTTGATCGCCTCACATGCAATGACACTGTCGTATTTGCTGTTCTGGGGGGGCTGAACACCAATGACGGTCTTGCCAAGTTGGTGGCAAAAGGCGTTCGGCTGACACAAGTGGTGGAGGGTGGGCGCTTTCATGCAAAGATCAAATACCATCCTACATTGCCTATTCCGCTTTTGGCTTGGGGGCCGTCAGCACATGACATTGCCACCGCAGACGTGCGCGTTGTCGGTGCTCCCGTTTTCGAGCACCTCAAACGTGCGGCGCCAGTTTCGCCGCCGATGGCGCTTATCAATTACAAATTTACCTATCGGGAGGCAGGGCTGGATGCGGACGGTTCCTGGCTTCGTGCTGCCATTTCTGCCGCTGTGTCCAACGGGTATGCACCTGTCGTCAGTGGGCACCCCAAACCGACGTTACCTGACGACATTGAACTGACAGAGCGACCAGTCGGGGCGGTGTTGCGCGATGCCAGCCTGTTGATCACGCGGGCCTCTACAATTTTATACGATGCGCTTTCGATAGGAGTTCAGCCGTTTTACCTGAGCGCGCAAGGGGAGCGGCTAAGGGAATTTTCGAGCCCTCTAAATGCGTATCCGATGTGTCACGGGGAAGCAGAACTGTCGCAAACAATCCGCGCATGGAAAGAGGGAAGGAAAGCTTATGACTCGACAGAATTCCTTGAAATGCATGTGAGCGTAGATCCCAAGCGGTCCGCTGCATTGCGGATGGCAGATGAAATTGCATTGATTCACAATGGTGCCGCTCTGGACCTGTAAGGGCAGGGCATTTTCGCGAAAAATTCGATTGTAGTCTTCCCATAGAAGGAAAAACGGCCTAAGGGATGCGCTCGCACTGTACGACGTGAGTCGCACATTGCGGATTCGTCCGAGACGGTGGGTGGAGGTTTCCTTCATAATTCCTGCCTGAGACGGGAAAAACCAGATTTCTTCGGATGCCCGAACGGGTTTGCGCTGCGATATTGCGCAGGACCCCGTAAGGACCCGAACTGTCAGGGTTTCTTATCTGAAACCTTGGCTGAACTGAGCCGGAGGGGCTTCCCTCCCTTACTGGAGTGAAACTGTGGATAGAGCACAAAAAGAACAGTTGGTCGACGAACTCGGTCAAATCTTTGAAAGCTCTGGCGTCGTTGTGGTATCCCACTACGTCGGTCTGACAGTTGCTGAAATGCAGGACCTGCGCGCGACAGCCGCTGAAGCTGGCGTGCTGTGCGTGTTGCCAAAAACAGGCTCGCCAAAATCGCCCTTGAAGGGAAGCCATGCGAAAGCATTCGCGAATACCTGACGGGCATGACCGTTCTGACCTATTCCGAGGATCCTGTGGCTGCGGCCAAGGTTGCTCGAGGACTTCGCCAAAGAAAACGACAAGTTCGTGATCCTTGGCGGTGCAATGGGCGAGAACGCTCTGGACGTCGCCGGTGTTGAAGCCGTGTCCAAGATGCCATCGCGCGACGAGCTTATCTCGACTCATCGCGGGCATGCTGGGCGCACCTGCATCCAACATCGCCGGGGCCATTGGCGCACCTGCAGCAACATCGCATCCATCTTGTCCACGATCGAGGACAACGGCTGCGTAAGCAATCGTCATATCGGCGTGTGGAATATACACACGTTGGAACACACATATCGTAACGGAAAGAGCTAAACATGGCTGATCTGAAGAAAACTGGCAGAAGACATCGTCGGTCTGACACTGCTTGAAGCACAAGAACTGAAAACAATCCTCAAAGACGAGTACGGCATCGAGCCCGCAGCCGGTGGCGCAGTCATGATGGCGGGCCCTGCAGACGCTGGTGCGGCTGCTGAGGAGAAGACTGAATTCGACGTCGTTCTGAAGAACGCCGGCGCATCCAAAATCAACGTGATCAAAGAAGTTCGCGGCATCACAGGTCTTGGCCTGAAAGAAGCCAAAGACCTCGTTGAAGCTGGCGGCAAAATCAAAGAAGGCGTCGACAAAGCCGAAGCCGAAGAAGTCAAAGCCAAGCTGGAAGCAGCTGGCGCAGAAGTCGAACTGGCCTAAGCCACTCGCCTTTATGGCACACGGAAACGGCGGTCCTTCGGGGCCGCCGTTTTTGTGTGTGCAGGGGGCATTTCGCTGCTTTGGGATGTTGTCACGCGCGCGCTGGCCGAACGTAACCCGGTCAGAATTGTAAAACAGACGGCATCATGACGACTTAGGGCGTGTGCTTTTTTAGAGCGGACCTCGCGGGGCGCGGCGTCGTTTCCGGCGGCAGGAGAAATTCTGTGTCGTCGCGCTGTCTGGTGCAAATGGCTGTGGGTTCAAATGGCGCCTAATCTGAAGGACAATCACGAGGTTTCAAGCAATCGTGACCGCTCCAGATCTGAAAGGTCAACGGGAAGCGAAATACTGGAACAGTTGTATTGCGTCTGTTGAGCCCTCCAATTCCCCTCGACCTGTATTAACGTGGATACCGCGACAAAGGATTCTTGAATGATCAGCTTGTCTGTAATCAATCGGGTTTCATGCTTGGCGACGATTGTGTTTTCGTTCTCAAAGTGGGCGCCCAAACAATGCCGCGTCAGTCCTGAAATGTTTTTCAGTTTGAGATTTTGCCGCGTCTTCTTGAAGATGATTGCGAACTCTTTTTTTGTGTTGATCGAGAAGAGCACATCGGTGGTGATCAAGGCGTGTGGAATGCAGACACAGGACAGATACTTGTGAAAATCAGCTTGTGCGAGGCTGTCATCAATTCTGTCCAGAAGATTTTGATAGATTGCAAAGGCTGTGCGCTGGTCGTTCATGATGGGCGTCAGACATGTATCGTGGAGGATGAGAGGGATTTTTGAACACTGGCTTTGGCCTCGGTCCATGACTGGCTGCCAGAGTCGATGTCAAGCCATGCAAGAGCATCTGTTTTGTGTTCGAAAATTTTGATTTTCATTAGCTTTTGTCCGACCATAAGAGAGGTGAACATTTTTGATATCCCGTACCCCAGGTCTGTTGGGGCAAATATCGAAACAGGGATCGGGCGCGCCGGAGTTCCGTATTCTCTGAGGTAAAAGTTTCTTAGGGTCATAACGTCCAGAAATCGCGCTTTTGCATTTACGAGGCTAGAAAGATCGATGAACTGCCTTTGCCCCAACGAGAACCCGGGGTCGTCAATGTACTGTCGTGCTAAATCACGCAATTCTGAAAGGGAGGTTTCACCGGAAATGGTCACATATTTCAAGTGTAGTTCTTCAATCAATGTATATTCTGCACACATTTGGACGTCATCTCCATGTGTCGGTGTTTTTGCATTAAATACGTGGTGGCCTAAAGTGTCTACCAACCGTGGGTTGAAGGTGACGTGTTAATGTACACAACTGATCCGGGCGATCAATTCAAGGGCCGCGCGGCAAGGGGCCAGAGCCGATTGCTTGCGCGAAACAGTGGTTGTCGCCTTAGGGTGGCCCATGTGAAACACGACCTTTCGCGCTCATCGACACGACCCTATCGCTAACCCACTTGACCAACCCCAACAATTTTTGCCACACTCGACGTGCGCACTGTCGTAAGCGTCAGATCACTAATCTGCCTCGCAACCACTTGCGTTCGCCACGTTGACGACTTATTTGGAAGTTTCACGCGGGTTCGATTGATTCGAAACCCGTTTTTTCTGTCGTGCAATATGGAGCCGAAAACACCCCTCTGACACTTCTTAAGTCATGCAGGGGTCGGCAATGTATTGTGCAACACCTGTCTTGGTAAGCGCCCCGCACGCGGGCATTTTCCAAGGCAGGGAGAGGTCGGGAGCCACGCATTGGGACGTGTGGCAAGAATAGGCCTTTTCCATCGCTGTCTCGTAGGGATAGGCGCCGTGGCCCGACGGTGACTGTCTCAAGTGAGAAAACTGAAAGGTGACCTAGTCTTATGGCGCAATCGTTCCTTGGTCAGAAACGTCTTCGTAAATATTACGGCAAAATCCGTGAAGTTCTGGAAATGCCGAACCTTATTGAGGTTCAGAAATCTTCCTACGATCTGTTCCTGAACTCTGGTGAGGCCGAGTCCCACGGACGGTGAAGGCATCAAGGGCGTCTTCCAGTCGGTTTTCCCGATCAAAGACTTCAACGAAACATCCGTTCTTGAATACGTCAAATACGAGCTTGAAAAGCCCAAGTATGACGTTGAGGAATGTCAGCAACGCGACATGACTTATGTCCGCGCCGCTCAAGGTGACGCTGCGTCTTGATCGTGTTTGATGTCGACGAAGACACAGGCGCCAAATCCGTCAAGGACATCAAAGAACAAGACGTCTTCATGGGCGACATGCCGTTGATGACCCCGAACGGGACGTTCATCGTGAACGGCACCGAGCGGGTGATCGTCTCCCAGATGCACCGCTCTCCCGGCGTGTTCTTTGACCATGACAAAGGCAAAACCCACTCTCCGGCAAGCTTTTGTTCGCCTGCCGCATCATCCCGTACCGCGGGTCGTGGCTGGACTTTGAATTCGACGCCAAAGACATCGTGTTCTGCCGCATCGACCGTCGCCGCAAACTGCCGGTAACGACCTTGCTTTATCGCCTTGGTCTGGACCAAGAAGCGATCATGGACGCGTATTACAACACGGTTCAGTACACCTATAAGAAGAGCAAAGGCTGGGTCGCCCCGTTCTTCCCCGAGCGTGTGCGCGGCACCCGTCCAACATATGATCTGGTTGACGCCAAAACGGGCGAAGTCATTGCCGAAGCCGGCAAAAAGGTCACGCCACGCGCTGTGAAGAAGCTGATCGACGACGGTGAAGTGACAGCGAGTTGCTGGTTCCGTTCGATCACATTCAGGGCAAATTTGTCGCCAAGGACATCATCAACGAAGAAACCGGCGCGATTTATGTCGAAGCCGGTGACGAGTTGACGCTGGAGTATGACAAAGACGGCGATCTGATCGGCGGTACCGCAAAAGAGCTGATCGACGCGGGCATCAACGATATTCCGCTGCTGGACATCGACAACATCAATGTCGGTCCCTACATGCGCAACACCATGGCGCAAGACAAGAACATGAACCGCGAAACCGCGCTCATGGACATCTACCGCGTGATGCGTCCGGGCGAGCCGCCCACCGTTGAGGCGGCGTCAACCTGTTCGACACCTTGTTCTTTGATTCAGAGCGTTATGACTTGTCCGCCGTTGGTCGCGTGAAAATGAACATGCGTCTTGATCTCGATGCAGAAGACACACAGCGCACGCTGCGACCGCGAAGACATCGTGGCCTGCATCAAGGCGCTGGTTCATCTGCGCGACGGCAAGGGCGACATCGACGACATTGACCACCTTGGCAACCGTCGTGTGCGTTCTGTTGGCGAATTGATGGAAAACCAGTACCGCGTTGGCTTGCTCCGTATGGAGCGCGCGATCAAAGAGCGGATGTCCTCGTCGAAATCGACACGGTGATGCCGCAGGATCTGATCAACGCGAAACCAGCGGCGGCTGCTGTGCGTGAATTCTTCGGCTCTTCGCAGCTGTCGCAGTTCATGGACCAAACCAACCCGCTGTCCGAGGTCACGCACAAGCGTCGCCTTTCAGCGCTTGGACCAGGTGGTCTGACACGTGAACGTGCCGGCTTTGAGGTGCGCGACGTGCACCCGACCCACTATGGTCGGATGTGCCCGATTGAAACGCCGGAAGGTCCGAACATTGGTCTGATCAACTCGCTGGCGACATTTGCCCGCGTGAACAAATACGGCTTCATCGAAACACCGTACCGCGTGTGAAAACCGCAAGGTGACCGACGAAGTCCACTACATGTCCGCGACCGAAGAAATGCGCCACACTGTGGCGCAGGCCAACGCGAACCTCGACGAGAACGGCAAGTTCGTCAACGATCTGGTGTCTACACGTCAGTCCGGCGACTACACGCTTGCCCCTACCGAAAACGTTGACCTGATCGACGTTTCACCCAAGCAGTTGGTCTCTGTTGCGGCCTCGCTGATCCCGTTCCTTGAGAACGACGACGCGAACCGCGCCTTGATGGGCTCGAACATGCAACGTCAGGCGGTTCCATTGCTGCAGGCCGAAGCCCCGCTTGTCGGGACAGGCATCGAAGAAGTTGTGGCACGGGATTCCGGTGCGGCATACATGGCGAAACGTGGCGGCATCATCGACCAGGTCGATGCGTCAGCGTATCGTTGTGCGCGCCACCGAAGACCTTGAACTGGGCGATGCGGGCGTAGACATCTACCGCATGCGCAAGTTCCAGCGTTCCAACCAGAACACCTGCATCAACCAGCGTCCGCTGGTGAAGGTGGGCGAACGGTGACAAAAGGTCAGGTGATTGCGGATGGTCCATCCACGGACATGGGTGAACTGGCGCTTGGTAAAAACGTGGTCGTCGCGTTTATGCCTTGGAACGGCTACAACTATGAAGACTCCATCCTGATCTCCGAGCGGTTTCGCGTGATGACGTCTTTACCTCGATCCACATCGAGGAATTCGAAGTCGCCGCCCGTGACACAAAGCTTGGGCCAGAAGAAATCACACGCGACATTCCAAACGTTGGTGAAGAAGCGCTGCGCAACCTCGACGAGGCGGGCATCGTTTACATCGGCGCGGACGTGGAGCCGGGTGACATCTTGGTCGGTAAGATCACACCAAAGGGCGAAAGCCCGATGACGCCAGAAGAAAAGCTTCTGCGCGCCATCTTTGGTGAGAAAGCATCCGACGTGCGCGACACATCCTTGCGCGTGAAGCCGGGTGATTTCGGAACAGTTGTCGAAGTGCGCGTCTTCAACCGCCACGGCGTTGAAAAAGACGAACGTGCCTTGCAGATCGAGCGTGAAGAAGTCGAACGCCTCGCACGTGACCGTGACGACGAGCTGCCATCCTGGATCGCAACATCTATGCGCGTCTGCGCGATGATCATGGGCAAAGTGGCTGTCAAAGGCCCGAAAGGCGTCAAGCCAAGTGCTGCAGATCACTGAAGAGCTGCTTGGAAACATGATCCGCGGTCAGTGGTGGCAGTTGGCTCTGAAAGACGAAGAGACGCACAAATCGTCGAAGGCTTTGAACGAGCAGTACGAAGTGCAAAAGCGCACTTTGGATGCCCGCTTTGAGGACAAAGTCGAAAAAGTGCGTCGCGGCGACGATCTGCCCCCGGGTGTGATGAAGATGGTCAAAGTCTTTGTCGCGGTGAAGCGCAAGCTTCAGCCAGGCGACAAAATGGCGGGCCGTCACGGCAACAAAGGTGTTATTTCCAAGGTTGTCCCGATGGAAGACATGCCTTCCTTGGCCGATGGTACGCCGGTTGACTTCTGTCTGAACCCGCTTGGTGTTCCGTCGCGGATGAACGTCGGTCAGATCCTTGAAACACACATGGGCTGGGCCGCGCGCGGTCTGGGGCTAAACATCGACGAGGCGCTGCAAGAATATAAGCGCTCCGGCGATCTGACCCCTGTGCGTGAAGCAATGCACTTGGCATACGGCGATGACGTCTATGAAGAAGGCATCGCAGGCATGAACGAAGAAGACCTCGTTGATGCAGCCAGCAATGTTGTGACCGGTGTTCCAATCGCGACACCCGTCTTTGACGGCGCGAAAGAAGCAGACGTGAACGATGCGCTGTCCCGCGCGGGCTTTGACACCTCCGGTCAATCGGTGTTGTTCGATGGTCGCACAGGCGAGGAGTTCTCCCGTCAGGTCACAGTCGGCGTCAAATACCTGCTGAAACTGCACCACCTTGTGGATGACAAAATCCACGCGCGCTCAACCGGCCCATACTCGCTGGTCACCCAGCAGCCATTGGGCGGTAAAGCGCAATTTGGTGGTCAGCGCTTTGGGGAAATGGAAGTCTGGGCGCTGGAAGCCTACGGCGCGGCCTACACCCTGCAGGAAATGCTGACCGTGAAATCGGATGACGTGGCCGGACGGACGAAAGTCTATGAGAGCATCGTCAAAGGCGAGGACAACTTTGAAGCTGGCGTACCAGAAAGCTTCAACGTTCTGGTCAAAGAAGTCCGTGGCCTCGGTCTGAATATGGAACTCCTGGACGCTGAGGAAGACGAATAAAGGCGACTGGCGGGGGCAACCCCGCGCTGAACCTCTGTCTCCCAATGCCTCCCTTTCAAGGATTTGAAAATGAACCAGGAACTTACAAACAACCCGTTTAACCCGCTCACACCCCCAAAGGTGTTTGACGAGATCAAAGTGTCTTTGGCCTCGCCAGAGCGCATTCTCTCGTGGTCTTTCGGTGAGATCAAAAAGCCGGAAACCATCAATTACCGGACGTTCAAGCCCGAGCGGGACGGCCTGTTCTGCGCGCGTATCTTTGGACCAATCAAAGACTACGAATGCCTGTGCGGCAAATACAAACGCATGAAATATCGCGGCGTTGTCTGCGAAAAATGCGGCGTGGAAGTCACGCTGCAAAAAGTACGTCGCGAACGTATGGGCCACATCGAACTGGCCGCGCCCGTTGCGCACATCTGGTTCCTGAAATCGCTGCCATCGCGCATCGGTCTCATGCTGGACATGACATTGCGCGACCTTGAGCGGGTTCTGTATTTTGAAAACTACGTCGTTATCGAACCCGGTCTGACGGAACTTTCCTACGGTCAGATGATGTCCGAAGAAGAGTTCATGGACGCCCAAGACGCCTACGGCATGGACGCCTTCACCGCCAACATCGGCGCCGAAGCGATCCGCGAAATGCTGGCTGCGATCGACCTCGAGGCCGAAGCTGACCAGCTGCGCGCCGATCTGGCCGAAGCCACAGGCGAATTGAAGCCCAAGAAGATCATCAAGCGTTTGAAAGTCGTGGAATCCTTCCTCGAATCCGGCAACCGTCCTGAGTGGATGGTTCTGACCGTGATCCCGGTGATCCCGCCAGAGCTGCGCCCGCTGGTGCCGCTGGACGGGGGCCGTTTCGCGACGTCCGACCTCAACGACCTGTATCGCCGCGTGATCAACCGGAACAACCGTCTGAAGCGTCTGATTGAATTGCGCGCACCCGACATCATTGTGCGCAACGAAAAGCGGATGTTGCAGGAATCTGTGGATGCGTTGTTCGACAACGGCCGCCGTGGCCGCGTGATCACAGGCGCCAACAAGCGTCCGTTGAAATCACTGTCCGACATGCTGAAGGGCAAGCAGGGTCGCTTCCGTCAGAACCTTTTGGGCAAACGCGTCGACTTTTCCGGTCGTTCCGTGATTGTGACGGGGCCTGAACTGAAGCTGCACCAGTGTGGTTTGCCCAAAAAGATGGCGCTCGAACTGTTCAAACCGTTCATCTACTCGCGTCTTGAGGCCAAAGGTCTGTCCTCAACCGTCAAACAAGCCAAGAAACTGGTCGAAAAAGAGCGTCCCGAAGTCTGGGATATCCTCGACGAGGTTATTCGCGAACACCCTGTCATGCTGAACCGTGCGCCTACGTTGCACCGTCTTGGCATTCAGGCGTTTGAACCCGTTCTGATCGAGGGCAAAGCCATCCAGCTGCACCCGCTGGTCTGTTCCGCGTTTAACGCCGACTTTGACGGGGACCAAATGGCGGTGCACGTACCATTGTCCTTGGAAGCGCAGCTTGAAGCCCGCGTTTTGATGATGTCCACGAACAACGTTCTGTCGCCTGCAAACGGCGCGCCGATCATTGTTCCGTCACAGGATATGATCTTGGGTCTGTACTACACGACCCTGGAACGCACGGGCATGGTTGGCGAAGGCATGATCTTCTCCTCCATCGACGAAGTGCAGCACGCTCTGGATTCAGGTGCCGTACACCTGCACGCCAAAGTGCAGGCGCGCCTTCCGCAAATCGACGAGCACGGCAACGAAGTCATGCAGCGGTTTGACACGACACCGGGCCGTATCCGTTTGGGCGCGCTTTTGCCGCTGAACGCAAAGGCACCGTTTGAACTGGTCAACCGTTTGTTGCGCAAGAAAGAAGTGCAGCAGGTCATCGATACGGTCTACCGGTATTGCGGTCAGAAAGAATCCGTAATCTTCTGTGACCACATCATGACCATGGGCTTCCGTGAAGCTTTCAAGGCCGGCATTTCGTTTGGTAAAGACGACATGTTGATCCCTGATACCAAATGGCCACTCGTTGAAGAAACACGTGATCAGGTCAAAGACTTTGAACAGCAGTACATGGACGGCCTGATCACTCAGGGTGAAAAGTACAACAAAGTTGTCGATGCATGGTCAAAGTGTAACGACAAAGTCACCGACGCGATGATGGGGTCGATTTCGGCTGCACGCCACGACGAGAATGGCTCTGAAATGGAACCGAATTCGGTTTACATGATGGCCCACTCCGGTGCGCGTGGCTCTGTGACCCAGATGAAACAGCTTGGCGGTATGCGCGGTCTGATGGCCAAACCGAACGGCGACATCATCGAGACACCGATCATCTCGAACTTTAAAGAAGGTCTGACCGTTCTCGAGTACTTTAACTCGACCCACGGCGCGCGTAAGGGTCTGTCCGACACCGCTTTGAAAACGGCGAACTCGGGTTACCTGACCCGTCGTTTGGTGGACGTTGCCCAAGATTGCATCGTGCGCATGATCGACTGTGAAACCGAAAATTCGATCTATGCGGTTGCGGCGATCAATGACGGTGAAGTTGTCTCTTCCTTGTCAGAGCGTCTTTTGGGCCGTGTTGTGGCCGAGGACATCCTCAAGCCGGGTACGGACGAAGTTCTGATTGCCCATGGCACGCTGGTGGACGAACGCATGGCGGATTCCCTTGAGGAATTCAAAGTCGCGTCTGCCCGTATCCGCAGCCCGTTGACGTGTGAGGCCGAAGAAGGCGTCTGCGCCACATGCTACGGTCGTGACCTTGCACGTGGTACCCGCGTCAACACCGGTGAGGCCGTCGGCATCATCGCGGCGCAGTCCATTGGTGAACCCGGTACACAGCTGACGATGCGGACGTTCCACATTGGCGGCGTTGCGCAGGGTGGGCAGCAGTCCTTCCTGGAAAGTTCCCACGCTGGTAAAGTCCAGTTCGAGAACGCTCAAACCCTGACCAACGCCGATGGCGATGTGATGGTGATGGGCCGGAACATGAAGATGGCGATCATCGACGAGAACGGCGTAGAGCGGGCCAGCCACAAGCTGGGCTACGGCTCCAAACTGTTCATCAAAGATGGTCAGGATATCCTTGCCGGCGACAAAATGTTCGAATGGGATCCCTACACATTGCCCATGATCGCGGAGAAATCCGGTACAGCCAAATTCGTTGACCTTGTCAGCGGTATTGCTGTGAAGGACGAAACCGATGATGCGACAGGCATGACCCAGAAGATCGTGATCGACTGGCGTTCGGCTGCCAAAGGCAACGAACTCAAGCCAGAGATCATCCTGTTGGACAAAGACGGTGAAGCTATCCGCAATGACGCGGGCAACCCCGTCACCTACCCGATGTCTGTGGACGCTGTTTTGTCCATTGAAGACGGTCAGGAAATTGTCGCTGGTGAAATCGTGGCACGCATCCCGCGTGAAGGGTCCAAAACCAAGGACATCACCGGTGGTTTGCCACGGGTTGCGGAACTTTTCGAGGCACGTCGCCCCAAAGACCACGCGATCATCGCAGAAATCGACGGCTACGTGCGCTTT
Organism: uncultured Paracoccaceae bacterium; assembly: GCA_943787985.1. GTDB lineage: Bacteria > Pseudomonadota > Alphaproteobacteria > Rhodobacterales > Rhodobacteraceae > Ascidiaceihabitans. The sequence continues at coordinate 342,018 of CALSOO010000001.1, forward strand.
GGCAAAGACTACAAAAACAAGCGTCGTATCGCGATCGAAAGCTCCGAAGATCCGGATCACAAGGTCGAGTACATGGTGCCCAAGGGCAAGCACATCCCTGTTGCTGAAGGTGACTTCATCAAGAAGGGGGACTACATCATGGACGGCAACCCTGCTCCGCACGATATTCTTGCGGTTATGGGGGTCGAAGCCCTTGCCAACTACATGATCGACGAAGTGCAGGACGTTTACCGCCTGCAGGGTGTGAAAATTAACGACAAACACATCGAAGTCATCGTGCGTCAAATGCTGCAAAAATGGGAAATCTCGGAATCCGGGGATACCACTTTGCTCAAAGGCGAACATGTGGACAAGCAAGAGTTCGACGCAGCCAACGCCAAGGCGATCTCCAAAGGTGGCCGCCCGTGCAAAGGCGAGCCGATCTTGTTGGGCATCACCAAAGCGTCCTTGCAAACCCGCTCGTTTATCTCTGCCGCGTCCTTCCAGGAGACGACACGCGTCCTCACCGAAGCCTCTGTTCAGGGCAAACGTGACAAGCTGGTCGGCCTCAAAGAAAACGTCATCGTGGGTCGCTTGATCCCTGCCGGTACTGGCGGGGCGACCCAAGAGATGCGCAAAGTGGCGACCGATCGTGACAGCATCGTGATCGAAGCCCGTCGTGAAGAAGCCGAAGCCGCAGCCCTGCTCGCAGCGCCTGTTCCGACAGATGATGTGGTTGGTGGCGACGTGTTCGACAAAGTGATCGACATCACCGAAGACAGCCGCGACTAAGTCTGCCTTCACCGAAAATTTCAAAAGCCCCTGTGCAGCGATGCATGGGGGCTTTTCCTTTTGCTGGCGTCGTGTCACGACTTTTGCACGCAGTGTGCGCAAGGAAGCCCAATGTCCCAATCCCTCATCCATGTTGCTTTGGTCGTGCGCGATTACGATGAGGCCATCGCCTGGTACACAGGTGTTTTGGGGTTTGAGTTGGTGGATGACACCTTTCAACCGGATCAAGGCAAACGCCGGGTGGTGGTCAGGCCCAAAGGGGCAGGGGCCGCGTCCATTGTGTTGGCCCAAGCGTCAAACCCCGCACAAATGCGCCACATCGGACATCAGGCAGGCGGGCGCGTTTTCCTGTTTCTGGGAACGGATGATTTCTGGCGCGACCACGCGGCCTACACAGCCAAAGGCGTCAAATTCATCCGTGAACCGGTTGTCGCAGACTACGGCACCGTCGCTGTGTTCGAAGACCTCTATGGCAACCTTTGGGACCTCATTCAAAAAACCGATGCGCCCTCATGAAACGGAATGCCTATGTCGCCTAATCTGATCGGGGCCCTGTTGATGATGGGGTCAATGCTGTGTTTTACGCTCAATGACGTGGCCACAAAGTCTATAGGCACCCAGCTTCCGCTGTTCCAGATGCTGTTTCTGCGCGGCATCCTGACCACTGCGATGATCCTTATGTTGGCGCGCACTTTGGGGGGCATGCACTTTCGCATCCATCGCCGCGACTGGGGGCTGATCGCCATTCGCAGCACCGCCGAAGTCATCACCGCCTATTTCTTCCTGACGGCGTTGTTCAACATGCAACTCGCCAACCTGACCGCCATTTTACAGGCATTGCCGCTGACGGTGACCTTGGGCAGCGCGTTGTTCTTTGGAGAGGCCGTGGGCTGGCGGCGGATGCTGGCGATCGTGATCGGATTTTGCGGGGTGTTGCTGATTGTGCAGCCGGGGACCGAAGGGTTCAATTCCTACTCCCTCTATGGGTTGGCGGCTGTGGCCTGTGTGACGGTGCGCGATCTGGCAACGCGGCGGCTGTCCAAAGACGTGCCTTCAATGACGGTCACTTTACTGGCGACATTGTCGGTGATGACCTGCGCCGGATTGGCCTCGACCTTTACCCCGTGGGAGGCGGTCAGCCCGACCAATGGCGCATTGATCGCAATGGCATCTGTGTTCATCTTGGGGGGATATTATTTCAGTGTGCGCACGATGCGTGTGGGCGACGTGTCCTTCATCGCCCCGTTTCGCTATACTGGGTTGATCACAGCGCTTGTCCTTGGGTGGGTGGTGTTCGGGGACTGGCCCAACGGCTGGACGCTCCTGGGCGCCGGGGTGGTCGTGGCGATGGGACTGTTCACGCTTTACCGCGAACGGGCTTTGTTGCGGCGCTAAACGGGGGTGCCTTGGGCCGTGAATCCGGCAAACTTTTCGCGGATCACATCGACATCAATGGCAAAGCGGTCTTTGAACATCTGTTCTTCTGCGCCAGTGAGGGGCTCCACCGGCACCTCTTTGACCTTTTTCTGACGGGAGTCGTTGAACCCGTTGTGCGAGCGCACCCACATGGCCTTGTCCGGAAAACTGATCAACGGCATAAAGCGGTCGATCTTTTCATGGGCAAAGTTGTGGATGGTCACCTTTGCGCCGCCTTTGATGTGTACCCCAAGCGAGGCAACATACTGCTTGCGCCACATTTGCGTGGCGGCAATGCCATCGGCGCTGAATTCCGCGACATAGCCGTTGTGCCAATCAAACCCGACCGCGCGGTGCTGGCGGGTCAAAGGGGCGGCATCGGCGGCTGCCTTGCGAAACTTCTCGATGAAATCCACGGAAACCGCGTCATCGTCATCATAGCGAAACTGCAAACAGGGTTGATCGGGATCAATGCGGGCGGCATTCAGCACGTCCTTAAGCATATCGCGGTTGGGTTTCGGGGCGTGGGCCTGAATGGTGATTTGGGGCAGGTCCGCGGTGATATCATGCAAACGCTCAAGATGGTCTTGCGGGAATTGGTCGCCAATAATGATCACAAGACCCCAGTCAGGATCAGTCTGGGCGCGCAGGCAAGGCAGGGCGATGGCCTCGAACAGGCGAAACCGCTCTTCCAGACGCTCGTATTGATACAGAAAGGCAATGCGCTCTTCGATGGTTTCATGCTCGACTTGAAACCCGCCAAGCGCAGGATAAGAAAAGCGGCAAAGGCCAATGGCTTGCATCATCTAAGGGGTCCTCGCCTATATTTCATAGGGTGAATATGCGGGGGTGGCGGCAGGGAATGCAAGGCACAATGGTGGATGCAAGTGAGAGTGGTACACATGTCCGGTGTGCTGGAACCGGTGACCCAATCAATAGTTTGAGAACTACAACCTCAATGGACCACATCATCAACTTGATACAGTCGGATGCGCGATAAATCCTCCCAAGGGTATGGGTTTTCCATCGCGTCGTAACTGGCCGCCCACTCCTCCTTGGACGGATTGAGAACTTCACTGTACGTCGCACACTTTCTACACTGCACTTGCAACTCAACTGTGCTTAAAATGCATGCGACAACATCCCACTCGTGTTCACAAGTGTCGGGATCCGCGGCAAGCAATTGGATGCGTTCGGCCATGTATTTTGAAGTTAGCAATGACTGCGGGATATACAGGCTCAGATAAGCCAACAACATTTTCATTTTGAATGACCAACCTTCAGTGTTGCATCCAGTCTACGAAAACCTTTGCTCGGTAGCAATGCAAGGATATGACTGTTTTGTTGGTTTGGGCGCGAAGCGGTCATCGCGTACATCTCGCGGGTCCATCCTATGCACACTTGTTGACACCCCCCGCGACTCCCCCTATACGCGCGCTATCCGGACTGGGGCCAACGCCCTAAATCCGAAATCATAACTGGAGTGGTCAAGATCCGTCCTAATGCTGGGCGCATCCTCTGAAAACCCACCGCCTTGTTCACCTCGGTACGGGAACATTGCGGTGTTTTTGCTTTGTCACACGCTAAGTGGCACCGCCGGAACATCAGACAGGCCGATACGACTTAGCCGCGGCGGGGTAACCTGACGCACCTTTCAGAGCAATAACGGGGAAGAAACCGCCAATGCCTACGATCCAGCAGCTGATCCGCAAGCCGCGTCAGCCAAAGCGTAAAACGCTCCAAGTCACAGCACTTGGAACGTGCCCTCAAAAGCGTGGCGTTTGTACGCGCGTTTATACAACGACACCGAAGAAAGCCAAACTCCGCGATGCGTAAGGTTGCCAAAGTGCGCCTGACCAACGGTTTGAGGTCATCTCCTACATCCCGGGTGAAAGCCACAACCTTCAGGAACACTCTGTTGTCCTGATCCGCGGCGGTCGTGTCAAAGACCTTCCCGGTGTGCGTTACCACATCCTGCGCGGTGTTCTGGATACTCAGGGCGTCAAAGATCGTAAGCAACGTCGTTCGAAATACGGCGCCAAGCGTCCTAAATAAGGAGAGCAGCAGATGTCACGTCGTCACGCCGCTGAAAAACGCGAAGTCCTGCCCGACGCCAAAGTTTGGTGATCGCGATTCTGACGAAATTCATGAACAACCTGATGGTCGACGGTAAAAAATCGTCGCAGAACGCATCGTCTATAACGCGATTGATCGCGTTGAGACAAAGATCAAGCGTCGCCCGTCGAAGTGTTCCACGAAGCGCTGGAAAACATCCAGCCCTCCGTCGAAGTACGTTCGCGCCGCGTTGGTGGTGCCACGTATCAGGTTCCCGTTGAAGTGCGCCCAGAGCGCCGCGAAGCATTGGCCATCCGTTGGTTGATCAAAGCGTCCCGTTCACGCAACGAAAACACAATGGAAGAGCGCCTCGCTGGCGAACTGCTGGACGCCGTGACAGTCCCGCGGTTCCGCCGTGAAAAAGCGCGAAGACACTCACAAGATGGCCGAGGCGAACAAAGCCTTCAGCCATTACCGCTGGTAACAGAGGAGCGCACCAAATGGCACGCGAATATCCACTCGAGCGTTACCGCAACTTCGGTATCATGGCGCACATCGATGCGGGCAAGACCACCTGCTCCGAGCGCATCTTGTTCTACACGGGCAAAGTCGCACAACATCGGTGAAGTGCATGATGGCGCCGCCACCATGGACCACATGGAACAAGAGCAAGAGCGCGGTATTACGATCACGTCCGCTGCGACAACCACGTTCTGGGAACGCACAGAAGACGGCGTAACGCCGATCTCTGAAAAGCACCGCATGAACATCATCGACACACCGGGCCACGTTGACTTCACAATCGAAGTTGAACGTTCCTTGGCTGTTCTTGATGGCGCGGTTGCTGTTCTTGACGCGAACGCCGGTGTTGAGCCACAGACCGAAACAGTTTGGCGTCAGGCCGACCGTTACAAAGTTCCACGGATCGTTTTTGTCAACAAAATGGACAAAATCGGCGCGGACTTCTTCAACTGCGTCGAAATGATCAAAGACCGTGTTGGCGCCATTCCTTGCCCGATTCAGATCCCTATCGGGGCTGAAACCGAGCTGGAAGGCATGATCGATCTGATCACCATGAAGGAATGGGTTTGGGCCGGTGAAGACCTCGGCGCATCCTGGGAACTTCGCGAAATTCGTCCAGAGCTCAAAGAGCAGGCGGACAAATGGCGCGCAAACATGATCGAAATCGCTGTCGAAATGGACGACGACGAGATGGAAAAGTATCTGATGGACGGCGCGGAGCCGGACGAAGCAAACTTTGCGTCGCCTGATCCGTTTGGGCACCATCGCGATCAAGTTCATCCCGATCCTGTGTGGGTTCTGCGTTCAAAAACAAAGGCGTCCAGCCATTGTTGAACGCTGTTATCGACTTCTTGCCGTCTCCGTTGGACGTTGTCGATTACATGGGCTTTAAGCCGGGCGACGAAACAGAAACCCGTGACATCCCGCGTCGTGCGGATGATGACATGCCGTTCTCTGCGCTTGCGTTCAAGATCTGGAATGACCCCTTCGTTGGGTCCTTGACGTTCACACGCATCTACTCTGGCACAATGGCCAAAGGGGATAGCTTCCTGAACTCGACCAAAGGCAAAAAAGAGCGCGTTGGCCGCATGATGATCATGCACTCCAACGACCGTGATGAAATCACCGAAGCATTCGCTGGTGACATTATCGCTCTGGGCGGCCTGAAAGACACGACAACCGGTGACACGCTTTGCGCGATCAACGATCCTGTCGTTCTGGAAACAATGACGTTCCCCGATCCTGTGATCGAGATCGCCGTTGAGCCTAAAACCAAGGCCGACCAAGAGAAAATGGGTATCGCGCTGGCACGTCTGGCAGCCGAAGATCCATCCTTCCGCGTTGAAACTGACTTTGAATCCGGTCAGACCATCATGCGCGGCATGGGCGAACTTCACCTCGACATCCTTGTCGACCGTATGAAGCGCGAATTCAAAGTCGAAGCGAACATTGGTGCGCCGCAAGTGGCCTACCGTGAGACCATCGGCCACGAAGTCGAGCATTCCTACACGCACAAGAAACAGTCCGGTGGGTCTGGTCAGTTCGGTGAGGTCAAACTTGCTGATCTCTCCGACAGAGCCGGGCGAAGGGTTACTCCTTCGAGTGCCGTGATCGTTGGTGGGTCCGTGCCTAAGGAATACATTCCTGGCGTCGAAAAAGGCATCAACTCGGTCATGGACTCCGGTCCTTTGGCGGGCTTCCCTGTGATCGACTTCAAAGTCGAATTGCTTGACGGTAAGTTCCACGATGTTGACTCCTCTGTGCTCGCGTTCGAAATCGCAGCCCGTATGTGTATGCGTGAAGGCATGCGCAAAGCTGGCGCGAAACTGCTCGAACCGATCATGAAGGTCGAAGTTGTGACACCTGAAGAATATACAGGTGGTATCATCGGCGATCTGACATCACGTCGGGGTCAGGTTCTGGGTCAGGACACACGCGGCAATGCAATCGCCATCGACGCGCAAGTGCCACTGGCGAACATGTTCGGATACATCAACACATTGCGGTCGATGTCTTCGGGTCGTGCGAACTTTACGATGCAATTTGGTCACTACGAAGCTGTTCCATCGAACATCTCCGAAGAGATCCAGTCCAAGTACGCGTAAGGGTAGACTGATGTTGTTGCGAAACATGTTTGCAATGCTTCTGGCGATGGGCGTGTTGGCGGGGTGTCAAACGACAACCGCGCCGTCACAACCGGCCAAAGATGCTGCAAACACGTCCGCTCCAGTAACTTCTACCAACACGGGTTCTGTTGCCTCTGTGTCCGAAGCAACTGTCACGCAAGCGCATGTTGTGGATGTCGAGGTTGTCGTAAACCACAAAGCCATCGGTGTGATCTCTTTCGGAGACCTGAACGAGGCAATATTTGTGGAGCGGCTGGACAGCAAAGCAACACGCATTCTCGGCGCGGCCAATCCCGGTGGCGCCGTGAAAGCAAAGGCCGTGATCACCGTCAACAGTGTGATCATCGCAAGCAAGAACGTCCGGGCCAAAGCGTATGACTCCGTCATCGGCGCTCATGCCCAACTGTTTGATACTGCGACAGGTTTAAAGATTGGTGGCAAATTCCAGTTGGGACTGCAGGCAACCTATCGCCCTGCTCTCGCAGGCGGAAGAGACAGAGTTCTGTCACCGGAGCAAGAACTTGAGTTGATCACAACCCACTCTGTGACCAAGCTCAAAGAAAATATGTACTAACACCACTCCCACGCGGAGAAAAAAGGAGCCCACCATGGCTAAGGAAAAGTTTGAACGCAATAAGCCGCACGTCAACATTGGCACCATCGGCCACGTTGACCACGGTAAAACGACGCTGACAGCGGCGATCACCAAGTACTTTGGTGACTTCCAGGCGTATGACCAGATTGACGGCGCGCCCGAAGAAAAAGCGCGCGGGATCACGATCTCTACCGCGCACGTCGAGTATGAGACCGAAACGCGTCACTACGCGCACGTTGATTGCCCGGGCCACGCGGACTACGTGAAAAACATGATCACCGGTGCGGCGCAAATGGACGGCGCGATCCTGGTTGTGAACGCGGCTGACGGCCCGATGCCACAGACGCGCGAGCACATCCTGCTGGGCCGCCAGGTTGGCATCCCGCACATGGTTGTTTACATGAACAAAGTTGACCAGGTTGACGACGACGAGTTGTTGGAACTGGTTGAAATGGAAATCCGTGAGTTGTTGTCTTCTTACGAATATCCTGGCGACGACATTCCGGTCATTCCTGGTTCTGCTCTTGGCAGCCATGGAAGGTCGCGATGAAGCGATCGGCGAAGAGTCCATCAAGAAGTTGATGGCGGCTGTGGATGAGTACATCCCGACACCCGCAGCGTGCGATTGACCAGCCCTTCCTGATGCCCGTCGAAGACGTGTTCTCGATCTCTGGTCGTGGTACGGTTGTGACCGGTCGTATCGAGCGCGGCGTGATCAACGTTGGCGAAGAGATCGAAATCGTCGGCATCCGTGACACTGCGAAAACGACCTGCACAGGCGTTGAAATGTTCCGCAAGTTGCTGGATCGCGGCGAAGCAGGCGACAACGTTGGCGTTCTGTTGCGCGGTATCGACCGTGAAGGCGTTGAGCGTGGTCAGGTTCTGTGTAAGCCGAAATCTGTGAACCCGCACACGAAGTTCGAAGCCGAAGCCTATATCCTGACCAAAGACGAGGGTGGCCGTCACACGCCATTCTTCGCGAACTACCGTCCACAGTTCTACTTCCGTACCACGGATGTGACGGGCACAGTTGCGCTGCCGGAAGGCACGGAAATGGTTATGCCGGGCGACAACCTGAAGTTCAACGTCGAGCTGATCGCGCCTATCGCGATGGAGCAAGGCCTGCGCTTCGCGATCCGCGAAGGCGGCCGTACCGTTGGCGCGGGCGTGGTTTCCAAAATCGTAGAGTAAATTGTGCGGGCGTCAGCCCGGACAATTGGGGGGTGGCAGCGTATCGGAAGATGCGCGAGAACCCACTCCCTCTCTCTGAGGTACCAATCGAAAAGGCCGCTGGTTCTCCCAGCGGCCTTTTTGTATGCGCGCGCCATCACACGCCTTTGATCCAATTTCACTGGCATCCCGCCATAGTTGCTCTACACTCCACGCATGCGCAAAATCCTGACCCTCCCCGCCCTTGCCCTGAGCCTCATTCTGATGCTGCCCGCCCTCGCCTTTGCGGCCAATGTTGACCGCTTTGCTGGCACCTACGTGGGCCAGTCCCAAACAGTGCTCGACACCGAAGCCAAAGGCCGCGACCTGCGCGCAACGATCACGCCGACAGACGACGGGTTCACGGTCAGCTGGACGTCGACATCCTATCGCAAGAACGGGGAGGTCAAGGAAAGCACCAATGTGATCGACTTCGTCCCCAGCGCACGCGACAACATCTACGGCTCTGCGATGAAGACCAACATCTTCGGCAAACAGGTCCCGCTGGACCCGCTGAAAGGCGAACCTTTCGTATGGTCGCGGTTTGAAGGCGACACGTTTTCGGTGTTTTCCCTAGCGATCACCGAAGGCGGGGAATACGAGCTGCAAGAATATCACCGGACGCTGGCGGACGGCGGTCTGGATTTGCTGTTCCGGCGGGTAAAGAACGGAGTGCCCCAGCGCGAGATCACGGCGTTCTTGGCGCGGGCGGAATGACGGCCCTTTAACTTTCTTAACAGATCATTCAGTATGTGAATTGTCCTAACGATTAGAATAGGGTTGAATTTGAATGGAAAAATGGTCCGAACAGGAAAAAAGAATACAAGTGCTTGAGGCTGGGTTAGCAGACATAGCCAGACCCAATGGATTGTATCAATTGAACGAAACTGCAGCTGAATCATTTATCCACAAGAAGTTGTGGAAAATCTGAGGTGCTTTGGCCTTCGTATTTGTTGCTCTTCAATCGGTTTCAGTATTTGTGATTTCTGAAATTGCCGCCGAGAAAGCCAGTTCAGAAGCATATGCCAAATCATATTCCCAAGCCTTTACAAACGCGGTTCAGAGCGTTTCACAAGCTGCATTGCATGCTGAAACGGCAAGGAACAGCGCTGAACAGGCGGACAAGCTGCTTAAGGCAACCTTAAATTCTGCTGAGCTTGCAGCACAGGTTGCAAGCTCAGCGTCCGTAGGGAAAAGTGTGGTCGAGATTGCGGATATTGTTTCAGAGCGTTTCAAAGCGGATGGCCTCATAGAAGCATCAATTACAAAAGCATTTCCAAAAGGCACAATTGTGCTCAACTTACTGCAGCCAAAGTGCCCTCCTGGATTCAGCAGTGCAGGTTTTGTTGGGATCGAACTACAAGATAAAGGTCCACTTTTGCGGCTGTTAGAGGCTGATAAAGAGGTTTACGATCGACGTAATATCCGAGATGGAGACTCTGCTCTTGCGGGAACGGACGGCGTGAAGGCATATTCCTGCTACAAAGGCTGATGCTGAACTATTCCGGATTAGACAAACCCCTTGCCACCTATCCCGACTCCCCCTATACGCCCAATCACGGAACAAGGGTGCGCCAACCGCGTGCCCTTCTTTATGTTTCGCCAAAAGACGCGATGAGGGTGCCGGATGAGCCGTTATCCTCCTCTCCGTTCTCAATCCCAACTCAAGGGATGATGACTTATGGCTCAAAGCCAAAATATCCGCATCCGGTTGAAGGCGTTTGATTATCGCGTGCTGGATTCTTCCACACAAGAGATCGTCAACACTGCCAAGCGTACCGGCGCTTCCGTTCGTGGCCCAATTCCGCTGCCGAACAAGATCGAAAAATTCACAGTTCTACGTGGCCCCCACGTCGACAAAAAATCCCGCGACCAGTTCGAGATCCGCACGCACAAGCGTTTGCTCGACATCGTTGATCCGACTCCCCAAACCGTAGACGCGCTGATGAAGCTCGACCTTGCGGCTGGTGTGGACGTCGAGATCAAGTTGCAGTCTTAAGGAGGGTATAGAATATGCGCTCTGGAATTCTCGCAAAGAAAATCGGCATGACCCGCTTGTTCATGGAAGACGGTAAACAGATCCCTGTGACCGTGTTGCAAATGGACGGCCTTCAGGTTGTGACCCAAAAGACAAACGAACGTGACGGCTACACTGCTGTTCAGCTTGGTGCTGGTACAGCCAAAGTGAAGCGCGTGAGCAAAGCCATGCGGGGGCATTTCGCCGCTGCAAAGGTCGAGCCCAAGCGCAAGCTGGTCGAGTTCCGCGTCACCGAAGACAACCTGATCGCCATCGGCGAAGAGCTCTCTGCAGAGCACTTCCTGGATGGTCAAATGGTTGATGTTTCCGGCACATCCATTGGTAAAGGTTTCCAAGGTGCCATGAAGCGTCACAACTTTGGCGGTCTGCGTGCGACACACGGTGTTTCCGTATCGCACCGTTCACACGGCTCTACGGGCCAGTGTCAGGACCCGGGTAAAGTTTTCAAAGGCAAGAAAATGGCCGGACATATGGGCGCTGCCCGTGTGACCACCCAAAACCTTCAGGTTGTCAAAACAGACGCCGATCGTGGCTTGATCATGATCAAAGGCGCTGTTCCGGGCTCCAAAGGTGGCTGGGTCACGGTCAAAGACGCTGTGAAAAAGAAATTGCCAGATGGTGTGCCGTTTCCGGCCGCTCTGAAATCGGCAGCTGCAGCGGCTCCGGCCGAAGCGCCTGCGGAAGGTGGTGAAGCATGAAACTTGATGTGATCAAACTGGACGGCGCCAAAGCCGGATCTTTGGACCTGGACGAGGCCCTGTTTGGTCTTGAGCCACGTGCAGACATCCTGCACCGTGTTGTCCGCTGGCAGCGCAACAACGCCCAAGCTGGCACGCACAAGGTGAAAGACCCGCAGCGAAGTCAACTATTCCACAAAGAAGATCTATCGCCAAAAAGGCACCGGTGGCGCACGCCACGGCGCCCGCTCGGCTCCGATCTTTCGCGGGGGTGGCGTTTACAAGGGTCCGGTTGTGCGTTCGCACGGCCACGACCTGACCAAGAAGTTCCGCAAGCTTGGCCTCAAGCACGCTCTGTCCGCCAAAATGAAGCCGCGGCGAGCTGGTGATCATCGAAGACGCGTCCTCGGACGGCAAAACAGCAGCATTGGCCAAGCAGGTTAAAAACCTCGGCTGGAAACGTGCGCTGGTCATCGATGGGGCGTCTGTGAACGAAGACTTCCTCAAGCCGCGCGCAACATTGAAGGTCTGGATATCCTGCCGACAATGGGCGCAAACGTATATGACATCCTCAAGCGTGACACACTCGTGATCACGAAGGCGGGCGTCGAAGCACTGGAGGCTCGCTTGAAATGAGCGCCAAGGCAGAACATTACGATGTGATCCGCAAGCCGATCATCACTGAAAAAGCGACCATGGCCTCTGAAGCCAACGCGGTTGTGTTTGAAGTGGCGATCGACAGCAACAAACCAATGATCAAGGAGGCTGTTGAAGCTCTCTTTGGTGTAAAGGTTAAGGCTGTGAACACGAGCATCACCAAAGGTAAGGTGAAACGCTTCCGTGGATCCTTGGGTCGTCGCAAAGACGTCAAAAAAGCATATGTGACGCTCGAAGAGGGCAACACGATTGACGTTTCAACCGGACTGTAAAGTCTTCGGTTTATGATTTAGGAAAACCCCGGTCTTGGAAGAGGCTGGGGTTTTTCTGTTATCTTTTCTAATCGGGAGCCAATTTGCTTAAGACTACCTAGCTTTGTGGCAACGCTGATTCAATCTTGAAAAATTTATCGTCTTCAACCCGTTGTTGAGCGCTCGTTAGCCCTAGGTCTGCTGATTTCATCAGGTATTGTTTGGACAATGTCTCATCATACAAAGCATATTCGTCCTGCACCAAAGCCAGAGCAAAATAATAGCATGCCTCCGGGTGATCCATATCTGCAGCACGTCTTTGCCATTCTATAAATAGATCTGGCGCAGAAAAACCTTTTGTTAGCGCCTCTTTAGATTTGCGAATGCCTTGAGCGATTTCGTGTACGTCCTTAGGTGTTAGCTTTCCAAGTGAATGAAGTTGTTCGAACAGGGTTAAGTTTGAAGTTACGTCTTCCGCAAGCAGAAAGCGCTTCGCGTCTTTGTACAATTGATCTTCGGATAGGAAGGGCTGCAACATCGCTAACCTTTCTTCTGTTTCTGGGGTCCCTTGTTTGTACTTGCCGCACCAGTCATCAAACCGCACACTTACAAAGTGCCGGTTTGCTGCTGTGTCACCTTTTGCATAGACTGCTCTTGGAGGATTAAATCGGCATTCACCTGTCAATGGGGGATCGTCAGGGAAATGCCCATAAGCGCACTCGATACAACGCCCAGCTTGGGTCTTCGACGTATTTTTGCTGTTTTTCATAATTAAAATCCCGACGTTTCCAACATAGTTTCCTTAATCCGCTACCGTTTGAGGATCAGCGGGCCGCCCATTGCTTATAGCCTCCTATGCAATGCGCGCATACCCGCCCATCTCTGCACGCTCTACGAAACTGCTTGCTATTGAGCCGTCAAAGCCTCATACGTCAAGTGCGACGTTACCTTCTATCGGCATTTCTGCTCCTTACGGCTCAGTCACTCGATCTTGAAAGACTTAGCCGACCTGCCGCATTCTGTGGGCAGGAACTTCTTAAGGAATATGACAATGGCCACAGGCACAGTCAAATGGTTCAACTCCACTAAAGGTTTTGGTTTTATCGCTCCGGATGGCGGCAGCAAAGACGTGTTCGTACACATCTCTGCCGTTGAACAAGCAGGCCTCACAGGCTTGAACGACAACCAAAAAGTGACATTCGACATCGAAGCAGGCCGCGACAACCGCGAATCTGCAACGAACATCGCACTGGCATAAGCCTCTTCCCTTCACGGGGATGACAGGTTGAAAGATTGAAACGGGCGTATCCATCGGGATGCGCCCGTTTTCTGTGTCCCACAGGCGGGAGCACCCATGTGCAGAACAGGGCGGATGGTCATATAATACGCGCAAACTGCTTGACGCTCGGGGCTGTCCTTTATAGGAGACAGCATCGGCTACAGCCCCGGATTCGTCCGGGGCTTAGCTTTTGTTTTGTTCCCGCCAATTGCAGGGATCAGAATTCGCGACAAAAGGGCACCTACGGGGGCCTACAAACCAAGACGCCGCTCGGGCAACCGCGCGGACACAAGCAAAACGGAAGACAGAAAACATGGCACTCAAGTCGTATAAACCGACGACGCCGGGCCAGCGTGGGCTGGTACTGATCGACCGTTCGGAGCTTTGGAAAGGACGCCCCGTTAAGGCCCTCACAGAAGGCCTGACGAAGAACGGCGGACGGAACAACACCGGACGGATCACGATGCGCCGCAAAGGCGGGGGCGCAAAGCGTCTCTATCGCATCGTAGATTTTCGGCGCAACAAAATGGATGTTACGGCCACGGTCGAACGCATCGAATATGACCCTAACCGCACAGCCTTTATCGCGCTCGTAAAATACGAAGACGGCGAACAGGCCTACATCCTCGCGCCACAGCGCTTGGGCGTCGGTGACAAGGTGATCTCTGCGACCAAGGCAGACATCAAACCCGGTAACGCGATGCCTTTCTCTGGCATGCCCATCGGTACAATCATTCACAACATCGAGCTCAAGCCTGGCAAAGGCGGTCAAATCGCACGCGCCGCTGGCACGTATGCTCAATTCGTAGGCCGCGATGGTGGTTACGCCCAGATCCGTCTGAGCTCTGGCGAATTGCGTCTGGTCCGTCAGGAATGCATGGCGACTGTCGGTGCTGTGTCCAACCCGGACAACTCGAACCAGAACTTCGGTAAAGCGGGCCGCATGCGTCACAAGGGCATCCGTCCTTCTGTACGTGGTGTCGTTATGAACCCGATCGACCACCCTCACGGTGGTGGTGAAGGCCGGACCTCTGGTGGTCGTCACCCGGTTTCCCCATGGGGCAAGCCAACCAAGGGTGCGCGCACACGCAACAAAAACAAAGCGTCGCAAAAGCTTATTATCCGCTCGCGTCACGCCAAGAAAAAGGGACGCTAATTTATGGGTCGTTCTGTTTGGAAAGGGCCTTTTGTCGACAGCTATGTGTTGAAAAAGGCCGAAGTGTCCCGCGAGTCGGGCCGCAACGAAGTGATCAAGATCTGGTCGCGTCGCTCTACTATCCTGCCCCAGTTTGTGGGCCTCACCTTTGGCGTTTATAACGGCCACAAGCATATCCCGGTGAACGTCACCGAGGAAATGATTGGCCAGAAGTTTGGTGAATATTCACCAACGCGGACCTACTACGGTCACGCCGCTGACAAGAAGGCGAAACGCAAATGAGCAAGGATAAGAACCCTCGCCGCGTTGCTGACAACGAAGCAATGGCAAAAACACGCATGTTGCGCACCAGCCCTCAAAAGCTGAACCTCGTGGCGCAACTGATCCGTGGCAAGAAAGTCGACAAGGCCCTCACGGACCTGACCTTCTCCAAAAAGCGGATCGCGCAAGACGTGAAAAAATGCCTGCAGTCGGCGATCGCCAACGCAGAAAACAACCACAATCTGGACGTGGACGAGCTGATCGTCGCCGAAGCTTGGGTTGGCAAAAACATGACACTGAAACGCGGACGTCCTCGGGCGCGTGGCCGCTTTGGCAAGATCATGAAGCCGTTTGCTGAGATCACGATCAAAGTGCGTCAAGTTGAAGAAGTGTCAGGGGAGCAAGCCTAATGGGTAACAAAGTCAATCCAATCGGCATGCGTCTGCAAGTCAACCGCACTTGGGACAGCCGCTGGTACGCCGACACAAAGGATTTCGGGGACCTGCTTCTCGAAGACCTGAAAATGCGCGCCTTCATCAAAGAAGAATGCAAGCAGTCCGGCGTGGCCCGTGTGATCATTGAACGTCCGCACAAAAAGTGCCGCGTCACAATCCACACAGCCCGTCCTGGTGTCATCATCGGCAAGAAAGGTGCAGACATCGAAGTGCTGCGCAAGAAGCTGGCGAACCTGACAGACTCCGAATTGCACCTCAACATTGTTGAAGTCCGCAAGCCCGAGCTGGACGCAGCCCTCGTGGGTGAGTCCATTGCACAGCAGCTGGAACGTCGTGTTTCTTTCCGTCGCGCTATGAAGCGTGCCGTTCAGAACGCAATGCGTATGGGTGCCTTGGGCATCCGCGTGAACGTCGCCGGTCGTCTGGGTGGCGCAGAAATCGCGCGTACCGAATGGTACCGTGAAGGTCGTGTGCCCTTGCACACATTGCGTGCCGACATCGATTACGCCCACGTCGAAGCGACAACTGCTTATGGTATCATCGGGATCAAAACTTGGATCTTCAAAGGTGAAATCATGGAGCACGACCCGCAAGCGCGTGATCGTAAAGCTCAAGAACTCCAAGACGGCCCAACACCTCGCGGTGCTGGCGGTCGTCGCTGATAGGGGGGCGATAAGATGCTTCAACCAAAGCGTACCAAATTCCGCAAGCAGTTTAAGGGCTCTATCAAGGGTCTGGCTAAAGGCGGTTCCGACCTCAACTTCGGCACTTACGGCCTCAAGGCAACCGAGCCCGAGCGTGTGACAGCCCGTCAAATCGAAGCGGCCCGCCGCGCGATGACACGTCACATGAAACGTCAGGGCCGTGTCTGGATCCGTATTTTCCCGGATGTGCCAATCACAGCCAAACCCATCGAAGTTCGTATGGGTAAAGGTAAAGGCTCTGTTGACCGTTGGGCAGCCAAAGTCAAACCGGGTCGCGTGATGTTCGAGATCGATGGCGTCAACGACGACATCGCCCGCGAAGCATTGCGTCTGGCGGCGATGAAACTGCCGATCAAAACACGGGTTGTTGTCAGAGAAGATTGGTAAATCTTCTCTGGGTGCGCGGCAGGGTATTTGCAAAGCAAATGCACGAGAGCGTCACTCGGTTGTTATGATAAAGAAGGCCCCCGTTGAGAAATCAGCGGGGGCTTTTCTTCGTACTCTCCAATGACTAGTTTGATGTCATGGATGTTGAACTGTGGGACGCCTACAAGAAGGCCAATGATCTGGGTATAAAAGCAGATGCAAAAAGATTTGTATTAGCCTTTATTGAATCATGTGATGACACAAGCGACATGCGCGAGTGGGTCTACGCAGAACTCCAAAACCTGCCCAGTCTTTATCCACGAATGCGTCATGAGGTATTTGAAGCCTTAGTATACCCCATTTTGACAAAAGACATGTCACAGGAAGATCCATGGGCTTTCTTTTGGATGGGTCAGCTTGCACAGAATTTTATGTCTAACAAAAAACTCTATGCTGCCTCGAAATACCAGGGATCAACTTACTATTTTGAACGGGCTTATGAATTATGCCCTGCTGAAGACAAATTTCGGCTTGGGCTCTTGTCAGATATATTGAGTTGGTTCGACTACATTGAGCATGAATGGCCAGCGGGTATATTGGTTGCAAAAGACGATGTGCCTAAACTTTTGTTGGACATCGCAAAGGCGCGTGAGCTTGATAAACAACAAAATTCGCTGGCGAGATTAGATCGCCTGACGCATCGGATTAATCAGAACACCACTTGGGGAGGGTAACCAACCATTGCCCAATCAAAGATTGGGCAGCGCCCGAGACAGGGCTTCGCCCGTTCAACACTGAAACTGTCCACAGGACAGTTTCCAAGACGTGTTTCACCTTCCCCCGTTTTGACAAAGGCAAACCTATGGTTTGATAGGGAGGGCGATTCGTACCATCCCCTCGGCTCGGGCGCGACGATACTAATTGACCGAGCTACTCATTGTTGGATTTCCCCTTCTAGAATAGACACTATAGGTCATGTTTTTCGAACACTCTCATTTACACAAAAGACAATTCCAAAATTCAGTCGAATACTTGGAAATGTCCCTGACAGGCGGCATCGGCCTTGAAGGGCAAGGGTTGATCTTCGTCAATGATGATCACCGCATGACATCAGATGAATTCCATCAGCGCTTTATTATGCGGGCGCGGTTTGGGGCATTTGACGAATTACAACGCAGAGGCATCAAAGACTTTGTGATCTATGTGCCCACATGCCGCTACTTAGACATAGCCTCACCGGAGTGGTTGTTCGAAGTGGTCGCGCGGCGTTGCGTGATCAACGGACTAGACAATCCAGAGACTGAGCAATCGTTCTTCAGTGGCAAAATACCTCGAGCTAAAGACAAGAGTCTGTTGTCGTCAACGAAGCTGTCGAATGCGGGGCCAATATTTCGAACGCGTGCCTCGCTGATTGTCGAGGAACCCAAATCTGACGAGGCCCAGATGTTAAGATCATGGCTTCAGAAATGGCGAGGCGAGGTGACCGTTGCGGGCTACTCCACCGGAGGCTGGACCCAACACGTGGATGTGGAAGGGCCACAAGAGGCTTTGGATGAATTGCCTTCTAGATTGTTCACATCTAGCCAGTGGGTTTGGCAGAATGATACAGATGGGGACGTAAACGTTTCTCCCAATGCTCATTTCGTGAGTGAGTGGGAGTTAAATATGCTTTACGAAACGGGCCTCAACTCTTCCTGAACAATTAGGCGCTTCGCACCATCACCTCGGCTCGGGCGCAAAGTGCCACTTAGCAAGCGGGTTCACCCATACAGTGGGTCACATGTTTCGCCAGACAACGCCTTTGTGCCGCTCTCGTGCATTTGCTTTGCAAATACCCTGCCGCGCACCGGTGACTTTCAATTCCTCGTGGAATTGAAAGTCACCGCCACCGCCCGTACCCCCGCAGCTTCCGCCGCATTTCGGGGTCTTCCAGATGCCGGTACTTCCCCTCAGAGAACTGCCATCCATCCAACGCCAATCCGGCCTTAATAATCTCGGCCCCCAAATCGCGCCCATCGGACAGATAACACGTGCCCACCAATCGGTCGTAGGAGGTCTCGCCCGTCAACGCGACGGTGATGATCTGCCCTTTACACAGGCGCACCATCTCCCACTTGGACTTTTGCCCCCAGGGTTGATCCAGTTCAGGCGCATCAATGCCCGCCAGCCGGATTTTGACGCGGTCGATCGCAATCGTGTCCCCATCAATCACCCACGCCTTGCCCTTGATCTCCATCGAGGACGGGATCGGCGGCGGTGGGGCGTGATCTACCTTGGGTTTGGGCTTTGGGGCAGGGGGGCGGTTGGAGCGATGGCTATCGTTGGGCCTGAAATTCGGCGGAATGTAACGGGACTTCGGAGGGGGCTTGTGCCGCCTCTTACGAGTCCTAGGTTGATCATCTTCGCGAATGCCGTTCGCGATCCAAGCAATAACGCCGATCACCAAACACAGAAAAAGAAATTCAATCATAGTCCAAATACTCAAAAACGCTTTTGAGAATACTGTCCGAAAACGAAAGTGAACTCAACCACAGGTGGGTTAACCCCAACTGTAATTAAAACTCACCGACACCCGTTCATCTTCCGCCATGTTCACAGGCACCTCATGGCGCAACCAGCTTTCCCACATCAGCACTTCGCCGACTTCAGGGGCGACATAGGTAAACGTCTTTAACTCGGGCCGTACATTTTTCAGACGGGCAGGGGCGGCCATCATCATGGGCAGGCGCGGGTCCTCGAATTTGATCGCGCTGGCCCCATCTGGCATTGCCACATAGGTCGTGCCGGAAATGACGGAATGGGGATGGATGTGAGAGGTATGCACGCCGCCCTCTGGCAGGATGTTGATCCAAATGTCTTCCAGCGTCAGCTCTTTGCCGTCCAGATCAAATTCCAGATCCTCGGCAAAGGCGGCCACATGGGCGTCCAGAACCTTGACCAGATCGGCAAAGATCGGAAAGCGCCACGGCAGATCGGTCAACGACGCATAAGAGGTATAGCCGGGAAAGCCGTTCTCTTCGCACCAATTCTGCCCCGCCTCATCGTCATTGGCGACAGCCCAACAGGAATTCTCCAACTCGGTTGGATCAACAGCGCCCTGTTCTGACAGGGCAGCGCGGTAAAGGCGGGTCACAAAGAGGGAGGAGATTTGGGTCATGGCGGTCTCTTATCGCAGAATAGAAAATGGAACCAGTGGTTGACCGCCGCTTCTATGTGCAAAAACGGTAGAGCTATGCCTTGATTGCGGTACTTTTACCTCAAGGCCCAAAAGGAAAGGGGCGCAAGGATGCCACGAACAATGCCACACCGCAATTCACGCCACCAAAAGCATCACATCAAACAGTGGCACCCAGCGGCAGCGCCGTTGGAACAGTCGCGCCGACAAAGGAAATGTCGTCCCAATCCACGCCCGTTGCGCTGATGGCAATGTGGACATCCCGCGTCAAATCACCGGCCCGTTCATAGCGTAAAATCAGATTGGTCGCCTCGGTGCCGTCTGCCTCTAGCCGTGCGTTCAACAGGGTGTAGCCGTCCAGCACGCTGATTGCCTCAACTTGCAAAACATCCACACCGGGCTCGAAATCGGTTAGATTAAAACCGTTGAGCCCGACAACATTGTCCTCCGGAAGCGATTCAAGAATACCGGTCAGGTCGATATCAGTGAAAAAACCGGGCTCGAATTCAACGCCTTCATCAATCAACACCTCAAACGTGTCTGCACCCGCGCCGCCATTGGCATATGAGATGCCATCAAGATCGTCTGATTGCGCGGACACATCAACACGCAACGTGTCATCACCTGCGCCGCCGTCCCCTGTCACGCGCGCGCCCGAGCCGGGTTCGGTGTTGCCGTTGTAGATCAAAAGGTCATCGCCTGCGCCACCCTCGAGAATGGCGTTGTAGTCGCCCGTCAGCGTGTCATCCCCGTCGCCGCCAAACACGCGGTGGAATTCGCCAGAGGTTGATGATGCCACGACAACGTCGTCGCCAGCCCCCCCGTTGATCGTCACAGCACCGCCATCAATGGTTAACGTGTCATCGCCCGCGCCCCCGTCAACGTCGCCATAAACAAGGTCGAGGGCAATGACATCATCGCCAGCCCCTCCGTTCAGAGACCCATTGGTAAGGGCAACGTCGCCACTGCTCGTCAGGTTAATCGTGTCGTCGCCCGCGCCGCCATCTACCGTGACCCCGTTAAGCCTCGTGAACTCACTTTCGATCAAACTGCCGGCTGCGATCTGAAAAATGTCGTCCGCGTCGGTGCCCTGTGCCGTTGCGCCTGCTTCCACGTTGATCGGTGTAGTCTCGTCTTCGGCTACATCCTCAGACGTATCATCCGGTGCCTCAGGATCATCGTTGTTTGTCAACGTAAGGCTAAGGCCAAGGCCCAACAGCGCCAAAATGGCAAGAGAACCCATCGAATTATCCAATCATTAAGAATTTCACCTAGTTTACGAAAAAGGCAGTGCTGTCGCAACGCAACCCGCTTGGGGTTCAAAACCCTTGAAAACTAAGGGTTGCCACCTCTAACAAACACTCCTATACGCAGCCATCTACATGACCTCCACCAGAATCATGGTCACCCGAGAAGGGGCCACCTGGTGATGTTGAAAAGGAAGAATGGCAATGAATGCCCAAGAACTGCGCGATATGACGCCAGACCAGTTGCGCGACAAACTGGCTGACCTCAAAAAAGAAAGCTTCAACCTGCGTTTCCAAGCAGCCACAGGCTCTCTCGAAAATGCTTCGCAAATCCGGGTTGCACGTCGCAACGCGGCCCGCGTCAAAACAATTCTGAACGAAAAAGCTGCTGCTGCAGCGGCTGAATAAGGAGAGCACTTATGCCTAAGCGTATTTTGACCGGCACAGTGACCTCTGATGCCAACGAACAAACTGTAACAGTGTCTGTAGAGCGCCGCTTTACCCACCCTGTTCTGAAAAAGACCATCCGTAAGTCCAAAAAATACCGGGCCCACGATGAAAACAATGCCTTCAAAACTGGCGATTCCGTACGCATCATCGAATGCGCGCCACGCTCGAAGACAAAACGCTGGGAAGTGATCACAGCCTAAGCTGGGACCACTTGCAGTATAATCGAAACCCTAGGGATTAGGCACGCATCGCCCCCTACAGGTCGGGAGAAACCAAATGATCCAGATGCAGACAAATCTTGAGGTAGCTGACAACAGCGGCGCACGCCGTGTTCAGTGCATCAAGGTTCTGGGTGGTTCCAAGCGTAAATACGCATCCGTAGGCGACATCATTGTCGTTTCGGTCAAGGAAGCCATTCCACGCGGTCGTGTTAAGAAGGGTGACGTCCGTAAGGCCGTCGTCGTTCGCACGGCAAAAGAAGTACGTCGCGACGATGGCACCGCCATCCGTTTTGACGGCAACGCCGCAGTTATCCTCAACAACAACAACGAGCCAATCGGTACACGTATCTTTGGACCAGTTGTTCGTGAGTTGCGCGCGAAAAACTTTATGAAAATCATTTCCCTCGCTCCGGAGGTGCTGTGATATGGCTGCTAAGCTGAAAAAGGGCGACAAGGTCGTCATGCTGGCCGGCAAGGACAAGGGCAAAGAGGGCACAATCTCTTCAATTGATCCAAAGGCAAACAAAGCCGTTGTTGAAGGTCTGAACATCGCCATCCGCGCGACACGTCAGTCCCAAGAATCCCAAGGTGGCCGCATTCCAAAGGCCATGCCAATCGCTTTGAGCAACCTCGCGTTGCTGGATGCAAACGGCAAAGCCACACGCGTTGGCTTCAAAATGGATGGCGACAACAAAGTGCGTTTTGCCAAGACAACAGGGGATGTTATCTAATGGCTGATTATACACCCCGTCTGAAGTCGGTATACATGGACACAATTCGTCCAGCGATGCGCGAAGAGTTCGGCTACAAGAACGACATGATGATCCCGCGTTTGGATAAAATCGTGTTGAACATTGGTTGTGGTGCTGAAGCGGTTCGCGACAGCAAAAAAGCCAAATCCGCGCAGGAAGATCTGACAGCGATTGCAGGCCAAAAGGCTCTGACAACCATTGCCAAGAAATCCATCGCCGGGTTCCGCGTACGTGAAGACATGCCGTTGGGCGCGAAAGTGACCCTGCGCGGCGAGCGTATGTATGAATTCCTTGATCGTCTGATCACGATTGCAATGCCTCGTGTCCGCGACTTCCGCGGCGTGCCGGGTAAATCTTTTGATGGTCGTGGCAACTATGCCATGGGTATGAAAGAGCACATCGTGTTCCCGGAAATCGACTTTGATAAAGTTGACGAAACCTGGGGCATGGACATCGTAATCGCCACCACGGCGAAAACCGACGCTGAAGCCAAGAGCCTGTTGACTGGTTTCAACATGCCCTTCAACTCATAAGCGCGGAAGGATTAGTAGATATGGCTAAGAAATCCATGATCGCTCGCGAAGTTAAGCGCGAGAAGCTGGTGAAAAAGTACGCTGCAAAGCGTGCCGAGCTCAAAGCAATCATCAGCGACCAAGAAAAGCCAATGGAAGAGCGTTTTCGCGCGTCCCTGGCCTTGGCGAAACTGCCACGCAACAGCTCGGCCGTGCGTTTGCACAACCGTTGCCAACTCACCGGTCGTCCGCACGCGTACTACCGTAAACTCAAAATTTCGCGGATCGCGTTGCGGGACCTTGGCTCAGCTGGCCAAATCCCCGGCATGGTCAAGTCGAGCTGGTAAGGAAGGGCATTAGAGATGAACGATCCTATCGCAGATATGCTCACCCGTATCCGTAACTCCCAACTCCGCGGCAAATCCACTGTGATCACACCAGCGTCAAAGCTGCGTGCATGGGTATTGGACGTGCTGGCGGACGAAGGTTACATTCGCGGCTATGAAGCGACCACAGGCAAAGACGGCCACCCGGCCATCGAAATCAGCCTGAAGTATTACGAGGGCGAACCTGTAATTCGTGAACTGAAGCGGGTCTCAAAACCCGGTCGTCGCGTTTACATGGGCGTCAATGACATTCCAGTGGTCCGTCAGGGCCTCGGCGTGTCGATTGTCTCCACCCCAAAAGGTGTGATGTCGGGCGCAAGCGCGCGCGCAGCCAATGTTGGCGGCGAAGTGCTCTGCACCGTATTCTAAGGAGATAATCAATGTCTCGTATTGGTAAAAAACCAGTCGGCCTTCCTGCAGGCGTTACCGCCTCCATGTCTGGCCAAACTATCGAAGTCAAAGGGCCCAAGGGCACACGTTCGTTCAAGGCAACGGACGATGTGACCATCTCGATCGACGAGAGCTCTGTCACTGTCACACCACGCGGCAAATCCAAGCGTGCACGCCAGCAGTGGGGCATGAGCCGCACAATGGTTGCAAACCTGGTGACCGGCGTCACCGACGGTTTCAAGAAAGAACTTGAAATCCAGGGTGTTGGGTATCGTGCGACAATGAACGGCAACACATTGAAACTGAACCTCGGCCTGTCCCACGACGTTGACTACACTGCCCCCGAAGGCGTGACAGTCACTGCTCCGAAACAGACTGTGATCATTGTGGAAGGCATCGACGACCAACTCGTTGGACAAGTCGCTGCGAACATTCGCGCTTGGCGGAAACCGGAGCCCTACAAAGGCAAAGGCATTCGCTACAAGGGTGAGTTCGTCTTCCGCAAAGAAGGCAAGAAGAAGTAAGGAACGCACAGATGGCAAACAGCAAAAGAACACTGTTTCTGAAGCGCCGTATGCGCGTTCGGAACAAACTCCGCAAAGTGAACGCGGGACGCATGCGTCTTTCGGTTCACCGTTCGAACAAAAACATCTCCGCTCAGGTGATCGACGATGTGAACGGCGTGACACTCGCGTCCGCGTCCACATTGGAAAAAGCCTTGGGTGTGGTTGGCAAAAACAACGTCGAAGCAGCGGCCAAAGTGGGCGCGGCAATTGCCGAGCGTGCTAAGAAAGCCGGCGTTGAAGAAGCATACTTCGATCGCGGTGGTTTCCTCTTCCACGGTAAAGTGAAGGCAGTTGCCGACGCGGCCCGTGAAGGCGGTCTCAAAATCTAAGACTTGAGGGCAGCGTTCGCGCTGCCCCGATGATCCGGGAGCATCCGCTCACCAGGTTCGAGATAAACGAGCGCTTGCTCACTGAAATAAGGAATGTTCTCAATGGCAGAACGTGAAAACCGTCGCGGCCCACGCCGTGATCGTGACGAAACACCGGAATTCGCAGACCGCTTGGTCGCGATCAACCGCGTCTCCAAAACCGTAAAAGGTGGTAAGCGCTTTGGCTTCGCAGCCCTCGTCGTCGTTGGCGACCAAAAAGGCCGCGTCGGATTTGGCAAAGGTAAAGCGAAAGAGGTCCCAGAGGCCATCCGCAAAGCCACAGAGCAAGCCAAGCGTCAAATGATCCGCGTGCAATTGCGCGAAGGTCGTACGCTGCACCACGACATGGAAGGTCGCCACGGCGCCGGTAAAGTTGTGATGCGCTCCGCACCAGAGGGGACTGGCATCATCGCCGGTGGTCCAATGCGTGCTGTTTTCGAAATGCTGGGCATCAAGGACGTTGTGTCCAAGTCCATCGGTTCGCAAAACCCGTACAACATGATCCGCGCCACTATGGACGGTCTGAAAAAAGAATCTTCCCCACGTTCCGTCGCACAGCGTCGCGGCAAGAAA
This sequence comes from uncultured Paracoccaceae bacterium, assembly GCA_943787985.1. Lineage (GTDB taxonomy): Bacteria > Pseudomonadota > Alphaproteobacteria > Rhodobacterales > Rhodobacteraceae > Ascidiaceihabitans. Next base: position 367,196 of record CALSOO010000001.1, read on the forward strand.
GTGGCTGACATTCTGCCCAAGCGCGACGACGCGCCAGCAGCCGAAGCTGCTGCGACTGAGGAGGCCTAAACCATGGCTAAAACAATCGTCATCAAACAAACGGGTTCCCCGATCCGTCGCCCTGCAAAACAGCGCGCGACATTGATCGGCCTCGGCTTGAACAAAATGCACAAAACCCGCGAGCTCGAAGACACACCTTCCGTACGCGGCATGGTGCGCTCGATCTCTCACATGGTCGAGATCATCGAAGAAAAAGGGTAAACTCCGGTCCGCACCCTCGGGTGCGGCGAACGCTCCGGTGGAGCGTTTGAGGGATTTGCGGGCGAAGCTCCGGGATTTCAGTAGTCCCTGACGCAACCCCGAAAGGTTCACCTTGGTGCGCCACAGTTATTTAGAAACGCCTCGTGGAAACACGGGGCGTTTTTTTGTTATGTAGAGTATACTAATTAGCCAAACGCCTTTGGTATGTTCTAAAGTATAGGTCAACCGCTCCTTGATAACATTCTTGCTGTTCCGGGCCAAACAAGAGTTTTGCAAAATGAAGCTGACCTTGAATCGTGGTTTCTGTCAACTTTCGTTCAAGCGTTTTTGTTTCCCCTCGCGCATAGTCAAAAATAATTCCAGTGAGTGCAGAAAGGTACGCCCAATGCACAACGTGGCAATAGTCTTCACTAGAACCGGATGTGCTTCCGCCGAGCCCTCTTCCTTTTGATCGTGCGACTAGTACTTGATGTTCTCGGAGTATCTCAAACAGGTGATCTCTAAGCCTCTCATCATTCGAATTTTCAATGAGCTCGCGAAAGATTTCAACTGCCTCGGGTGGAAGTGCGAGCGTCGAGATTTCTGAGTCAGTCGCCAACCCTGTAATCCTGCCCGAAGCCGAAAAAGAATAATTGTAGTTTAGGCCGCGGCGCGCAAGATCCATAAATAGAGAAAGAGCGTTTGGTAAAACAGCACGGGCAGATTGAGCTTTTCGCCTTCTGGTATCTTCAACTTGTTCTCGCTGGAAATCCAAATTTTTCAAAACCCCTGCTAATGCAACTGCTGAAGCAAAGAGATACAAAAGAGAACTGAAGATGAACACTTTCATCCTAATGAAATTTTGAGCGACATCGTTGTCTAGAGCCCACGCTAATACTAATGCGATTGTTGCTCCTAGGAAGAGACCCAAGGGGAGATTGACTAAGGACTTGAGAAACTTATTCATGCGCTAACCCGTGCCATTTTCTATATCTGTTCGCTTCAACCTAAAGTGAGGCTGGACTTTTGCAATCCGATAACCGCCCTTAGTCCCCGACTACGGGCCGCACACGACTACCCCCTGGGGCGGAGTGCGTCTTCGACAGCCCCGGCTATCCCCTTCTACGGCCTCAACCTCTCCACTGGAGCTATTGCAAGACGGCCTTTCAGCGTTTGCGCAGCGAGCGCGACACCTGACAGCGTATTGCATGGCAAAGCGCGAGACGGCCCGCGGTCATGCGCGGTCCTCTGTGTGAAAAAACGCAAGAAATTTCGCCCGCGTTAACCAGATTCGCCGTGTTCGGGGTAACCTTTCGTTCATCTTGTAAGAAACAGCTCCCGTTTTGTACAACACAGCAAAATTGCGGTCCGATCCGTGAAAATCACTTCCCAAGTCTTGTGACATTCGCCGCGTTTTTTGTACAAAACCGCTCCGCAGAAGTTCAAAAGCCATGGTCATTTCCCCCATTAACGCAGCGCACGCATCGCGCGCTTGATCCCGCGCCGCGCCTCGTCTATACGCGCGAAGTGGGCACAATTCGTCCGCACAGTATCGTAACGCCGCGTCTACCCGCTCCCGTCGCTGGGGGGTATTTCCGGCAAAAGGAGAAGCGACATGTTTAAACTGAATGAACTCCGTGACAATCCCGGTGCAACCAAGCCACGCAAGCGCGTTGGTCGTGGTCCCGGTTCCGGCACCGGTAAGATGGGTGGCCGTGGTATCAAGGGTCAGAAATCCCGTTCGGGTGTGGCCATCAACGGGTATGAAGGCGGTCAAATGCCATTGTACCAACGTCTGCCAAAGCGTGGCTTTAACAAGCCGAACCGCAAGGCCTATGCCGTTGTAAACCTTGGTCTTATCCAGAAATTCATCGACGCCAAAAAGTTGGATGCCAAAGCCGTCACCGAAGACGCTTTGATCGCGTCTGGCCTCGTGCGCCGCAAGCTAGACGGTGTTCGTGTTCTGGCCAAAGGCGAATTGACAGCAAAAGCGACAATCACCGTCACTGGCGCGTCCAAATCTGCCATTGAAGCCGTTGAAAAAGCAGGCGGTTCTTTGACTGTTGCTGCGGCGGCTGCTGAGTAAGCCTCTTAACGCCCTTGTGGGTGGCGCGCGCGCCGCCTACATTAGCTAGAGTTTTCCATTCGCCGCCCACCGGAAAACGGTCAGGGCGGCGTTTTGCCAAATAAGCCAAAGAAAGAGCCACCTTATGGTATCTGCCGTCGAGAACATGGCCGCCAACACCAGCTGGTCCGCATTGGGCAAAGCCACGGATTTGCGCAACCGCATCCTGTTCACCTTGGGTCTGTTGATTGTCTATCGCTTGGGGACCTTTATCCCTGTGCCGGGCATCGACGGCGTTGCACTGCGTGAGTTCATGGAAGGCGCGGGGCAGGGCATCGGCGGCATGATTTCGATGTTCACCGGCGGCGCGCTTGGCCGCATGGGCATCTTTGCGTTGGGCATTATGCCCTACATTTCCGCCTCTATTATCGTTCAGCTGATGACCTCCATGGTCCCTTCCCTTGAGCAACTCAAGAAAGAAGGCGAACAGGGTCGGAAGAAGATCAACCAATACACCCGTTATGGTACTGTTTTGTTGGCGACTTTGCAGGCTTACGGCCTTGCGGTGTCCCTCGAATCCGGCGGGCTTGTGACCGAGGGCGGATTGTATTTCCGCTTGGCGTGTTTGATCACGCTGGTTGGTGGTACAATGTTCCTGATGTGGTTGGGTGAACAGATCACCGCTCGTGGCATCGGCAACGGCATTTCCTTGATCATTTTTGTCGGTATCATCGCTGAAGTTCCGGCCGCTTTGGCCCAGTTCTTTGCATCAGGCCGCTCTGGCGCCTTGAGCCCTGCGATCATCATTGCTGTGATCCTGATGGTGATCTTGACCATTATGTTCGTCGTCTTTATGGAGCGGGCGCTGCGAAAGCTGCACATCCAGTACCCGCGTCGCCAAGTGGGTATGAAAGTATATGACGGTGGGTCCAGCCACTTGCCGATCAAGGTAAACCCGGCCGGTGTTATCCCTGCCATCTTTGCGTCATCCTTGTTGTTGCTGCCTGTGACCATATCCACCTTCTCGGGCAATTCTACGAACCCCGTGATGTCGTGGCTGCTTGCCAACTTTGGCCCGGGTCAGCCGCTTTACTTGCTGTTCTTTGTCGCGATGATTGTGTTCTTTGCCTACTTTTACACCTTCAACGTTTCCTTCAAACCTGACGATGTCGCGGAGAACCTCAAGAACCAGAACGGTTTTGTGCCCGGCATTCGCCCTGGTAAAAAGACGGCCGAGTATCTGGAATACGTCACAAACCGCATCCTTGTTTTGGGGTCTGCCTATCTCGCTGCTGTATGCTTGTTGCCCGAGATCCTGCGCGGCCAGTTTGCCATTCCATTCTACTTCGGCGGCACCTCGGTGTTGATCGTTGTTTCCGTGACCATGGACACGATCCAACAGGTCCAAAGCCACCTGCTGGCCCATCAATATGAGGGTTTGATTGAGAAATCGAACCTGCGGGGCAAAGGTAAGACACGCAAAAAACGGAGCCCTGTGCGTAGATGAATATAATACTGCTTGGGCCTCCCGGGGCCGGAAAAGGGACGCAAGCGCGTCATTTGGTCGAAAAACGCAACATGGTGCAATTGAGCACTGGTGATATGTTGCGCGCCGCGAAAGACAGCGGATCCGAGATGGGCAAGATCGTGGCCGATGTTATGGCCCGTGGTGCTTTGGTGACGGACGAAATTGTGATCGGATTGATCCGCGAGCAATTGAACACCGTCAAAGCTAAAGGGTTCATTTTTGACGGCTTTCCCCGCACCTTGGCCCAAGCGGATGCACTGACAGAATTGCTGGCCCATGAAGGCGAAAACCTTGATGCGGTGATCGAGATGGAAGTGGATGACGAAGCGCTGGTGGACCGGATTACGGCCCGTTCAACGTGCGGCGGTTGCGGCGAAGTTTACAACGACAATACAAAGCCCCAACCGGCTGACGGAAAATGCTCCAACTGCGGTGAAGAGGGCAAGTTCCAACGCCGCGCGGATGACAATGAGGAAAGCTTGAAGACGCGCCTCATGGAGTATTACAAAAAGACCTCACCGCTCATGGGCTATTACTACGCCAAAGATATGCTGACCAAGATCGACGGCCTTGGCGACATAGAAACGGTGCAAGGCGACATCGCCAAAATCCTCGACGTTTAACGCTCCGGGCTGGCGGCACATTCCCGGTCTATGTGCCGCGCTCCAAATGCGTTGATCCGACTTTGCGGTGTTGGTCGTGATGCGTTTTGACCTGCGAATTTACCTCGGCTCTTGACGCCAAAACTGAATGCTCATATGCACCGCTATCTCTTACGAGAATCATAATGTTTGATGGGTCGTCCCCAACGAACAGAACACCTGATCAGCTTGGCCCGCATGCACTTTAGTGCTTCGGGCTCATGTTGTGAAAAAAGGGCCCGGAACTACGGGCTCGCAACGAAAAGGAAAGCTCACGTGGCACGTATTGCCGGCGTAAACATCCCGACTGCAAAGCGGGTTCCAATCGCCCTCACATATATCACCGGTATCGGTAACACCTCAGCTAAGGCAATCTGCGAAGCTGTAGGCATTGACGCGGCACGCCGTGTGAATGAGCTGTCCGACGCCGAAGTCCTGAAAATCCGCGAGCACATCGACGAGAACTTACCTGTCGAAGGTGATCTGCGCCGTGAAACGACAATGAACATCAAGCGCTTGATGGACCTTGGTTGCTACCGTGGCCTGCGTCACCGCCGTAACCTTCCAGTGCGCGGTCAGCGTACACACACCAACGCTCGCACACGCAAAGGCCCTGCGAAAGGCCATTGCCGGCAAGAAGAAATAAGGGAGGCTCTGATCAATGGCACGTGATAAAGACGCGCGAAGAAAGAAGGTCTCCAAGAACATCGCCGCAGGTGTGGCGCATGTGAACTCTTCTTTCAACAACACAAAAATCCTGATCTCTGACGTTCAGGGCAACGCAATCGCTTGGTCTTCTGCCGGCACGATGGGCTTCAAAGGCTCACGTAAATCTACGCCTTATGCGGCGCAGATGGCTGCTGAAGATGCAGGGCGCAAAGCACAAGAGCACGGCGTCAAGACGCTCGAAGTCGAAGTGCAGGGCCCGGGTTCTGGTCGTGAAAGCGCATTGCGCGCTTTGGCGGCTGCAGGTTTCAACATCACATCGATCCGTGACGTGACGCCAATGGCCCACAACGGCTGCCGCCCACCAAAGCGTCGCCGCGTCTAAGCATTATTTCTACGGTGGGGCTGCGTGTTTTCGCACGGCCCCAATCCGCATTTTTGAAACCTCGGGCGCTTTTGCCTTTCGGACATGAGGCAGAACAAGAATGGAGGGACGTATGATCCACAAAAATTGGGCTGAATTGATCAAGCCACACAGCTTGGACGTAAAGCCGGGCAATGACCCGCGCGTCAGGCGACTGTGGTTGCAGAACCGCTTGAGCGGGGCTTTGGTCTGACGATGGGCAACGCGCTGCGTCGCGTTTTGATGAGCTCGCTGCAAGGCGCCGCCATCACGTCTGTACAGATCGACAACGTTTTGCACGAGTTCTCCAGCGTTGCTGGTGTGCGTGAAGACGTCACCGACATCGTTTTGAACCTCAAAGGCGTCGCCATCCGCATGGAAGTCGAAGGGCCAAAGCGTCTTTCATATCAATGCCAAAGGCCCAGGCGTTGTGACTGCTGGTGACATTTCCGAAGCGCTGGCATCGAAATCCTGAACCGTGACCACGTGATCTGCCACCTCGATGATGGCGCGATGTCTACATGGAACTGACTGTCAACACTGGCAAAGGCTATGTGGCTGCTGACAAGAACAAGCCAGAAGATGCGCCAATCGGTCTGATCCCGATCGATGCGATCTATTCGCCTGTGAAGAAAGTCGTCTTATGACGTTCAGCCGACCCGCGAAGGTCAGGTTCTGGACTATGACAAGCTGACGATGAAAGTCGAAACAGACGGCTCCATCACGCCTGATGACGCGGTGGCTTATGCTGCGCGCATCTTGCAGGATCAGCTGTCTATCTTCGTGAACTTCGACGAGCCTGAGTCAGCGTCCGCGCAGGACGAAGATGATGGTCTCGAGTTCAACCCGCTTCTGCTGAAGAAAGTGGACGAGCTGGAACTGTCTGTCGTTCCGCAAACTGCCTGAAGAACGACAACATCGTTTACATCGGCGATCTGATCCAGAAAACCGAAGCAGAAATGCTGCGCACGCCGAACTTTGGCCGCAAGTCTTTGAACGAGATCAAAGAAGTGCTGTCAGGCATGGGTCTGCACCTTGGCATGGACGTTGAGGACTGGCCACCGGACAATATCGAAGATCTGGCGAAGAAAGTTCGAAGACGACTTTTAAGAATTCGTAGGGTGCGCATCTGCCGCACCTTGCTTACGACCTGGGCACACTGCCCCAAGGAGAGTGGCTGACACGCATCGCCAGCCAGACAAAGCAAAACGCCCGTAGAGGGCACATATTGGAGAAGAACATGCGTCACGCACGTGGATACCGCCGCCTGAACCGTACACATGAGCACCGCAAGGCGCTCTTGTCGAACATGGCAGGCTCGCTCATCGAACATGAGCAAATCAAAACAACTTTGCCAAAAGCAAAAGAACTGCGCCGATCATCGAAAAGATGATCACGCTTGGCAAGCGCGGCGATCTGCACGCCCGTCGTCAGGCCGCAGCCAAGCTGAAGCAAGACCAGTACGTCGCGAAACTTGTTCGACATCCTTGGCCCACGCTACAAAGACCGTCAAGGCGGCTATGTGCGCGTTCTGAAAGCGGGCTTCCGCTACGGTGACATGGCGCCAATGGCGATCATCGAATTCGTTGACCGCGACCGCGACGCCAAAGGCGCAGGCGACAAAGCCCGCGTTGCTGCTGAAGAAGCTGCGACGAATAAGATTTGCGCAATTGCGAATGAATTTGAGAGCCCCTCGCCGATGGCGGGGGCTTTTTGCTTTTGAGCGTGCGATATCTTGGCTTGCAATCATGGGGCTTGCAAGGCAGCCTGGCTGCGCATATCTGTCATGAAATATTTGATGCCTTCTCGCTTGCGCTGCTTTCTGGCAACCCCGACGTGGCAGACAAGTCCCAACGGCCGACTGAAATGCAGCTGAGTTTTGTGCCGTTGGTCAAGCAGCGCGCCCGCTGTTGTGAACATCTACGCCAAACGCGATGGTGCAAGACGCGGCGCACCCGTTTCAGATGATCCGTTTTTTGACCGTTTCTTTCGCAACTGGTCGGCGCAACCGCGTGTCCAAAACTCGCTTGGATCGGGGGTGATTCTGTCGAGGAGGGTATTGTCGTGTCAAACTATCATGTGGTGGGCATGGCGACGGACATTCGTGTTGTGCTCAACGACCGGCGCGAATTTCGGCGCGGGTCTTGTTGGCTGATGCAGAAAGCGATCTTGGCGATTTTGCAGCTTGAGGATGCGGCAGATTTGCCGTCTGCACTTGCGCGACAGTGATGACGTTCGAGTGGGTGAGTTGGTTCTGGCCATCGGGAACCCGTTTGGTGTGGGCCAGACTGTCAGCAGTGGCATTGTATCCGGCCTTGCGCGCGTCTGGGCGGCTAACGGGCGCGGGCGCGGGTATTTCATCCAGACAGATGCGCCGATCAATCCGGGCAATTCAGGCGGCGCTCTGATTGATATGACTGGCCGTTGATTGGCATGAACACCCAGATTTTGACCCGCTCGGGTGGCTCCAATGGCATCGGGTTTGCCATTCCGTGCGAACTTGTGCGCGCGTTTATGGAGCAGGCGAGTGAAGGCAACGACGCGTTTTGCACGCCCTTGGGCCGGATGAGCGGGCAGTCTGTGGATGCTGATATGGCTGACGCACTTGGGCTTGGACGGTCCGGGCGGGATCTATTATCAGGGATGCACGCGGTCAGTCCCGTTTTTAAGGCAGGGATTGCGGTGGGCGATGTGATCACGGTGTCGACGGTCAGGCTGTGAACACCCCGTCCGAGATGATTTTCCGGATGAGCGTTGCCGGGCTTGGGAAGCAGCTCGGTCATCACGCGGATGCGTGAGGGTCGCAGCCGATGTGTCTCGTTGATGATCGCGCCCGGATGTGCCGTCGCGCGACGCCTGTTGCTAGGTGAGACGCCGATTTGCCGGGCTGACGTTGCCCGTATCAATCCCGCGGTATCTGGCGCAGTTGAATTTGCCACTGATCGCGAAGGGTGTGGTTGTGGCGAAATCGGGCCCTTTGGCTGCACGGGTAGGGCTGCGCCGAGGAGATGTGATCTGCCGATCAATGGCGAGCGTGATCCCGATCCCGAAGCGTGGCCCTGCATTGCAGGCGCTCGGCCGCTGGCTCGGTTGGATGTTTGTGCGTGGAGCGGTCAGCGCTTCAGCTGCGGTTCAGGCTCTGAGTGGCGGATCTTTTTGGCAGCGCGCACCGAACCGTGGAAGCGGGCCATCGCCCCTTGGCAGATCGTCTGCGCCCGCAAACGCTTGGCGAGGTGATCGGTCAGCGCTCAAGTGTTGGGCCCTGAGGCACCGCTGACGGTCATGCTGGAGTCTGGCGCGCTGACCTCGCTTGTCTTTTGGGGGCCGCCGGGTGTTGGAAAGACGACGATCGCGCGGCTTCTGGCCGATGAAACTGATCTGCATTTTGTCCAGATCAGCGCCATCTTCACGGGTGTCCCGGACTTCGAAAAGTGTTTGAAGCGGCCAAGATCAGGACGCAGAACGGGCAGGGGACCTTGCTGTTTGTGGATGAAATCCACCGCTTCAACAAAGCCCAGCAAGACGGGTTTTTGCCGCATATGGAGGACGGCACCATCCTGTTGGTCGGTGCGACAACCGAGAACCCGAGCTTTGAGCTGAATGCGGCTGTGCTGTCGCGCTCTCAGGTGTTGGTTCTGGAACGCTTGATGCTGACTGATCTTGAAAGCTTGTCCAGCGCGCCGAGAAGGAACTGGGTCGAGCGCTTGCCGCTCGATGGCCTGCGCGCGAGGCTTGCTTGAGATGGCCGATGGCGACGGGCGGGCTTTGCTGAACCTGATCGAACAGGTTGCAGCGTGGAGCGTTGAGGGGTGCTTGGACCGCGATGCGTTGGCGACGCCGTTTGATGCGCCGGGCGGCGCAATACGACAAAGCGGGCGACTGCGCATTACAACCTGATCTCTGCGCTGCACAAATCTGTGCGCGGATCTGATCCCGATGCGCGCTCTATTGGTTTGCGCGGATGCTGGAGGGCGGGGAAGACCCACGGTTTCTGGCCCGCGCATCACGCGCATGGCTGTCGAAGATATCGGGCTGGCCGATCCTCAGGCGCAGGCTGTGTGTTTGCAAAGTCTGGGAAACGTACGAGCGCCTTGGCAGCCCCGAGGGGGAACTGGCCTTGGCACAAGCGGTAACGTATCTTGCTTTGGCTCCGAAATCGAATGCGACCTATGTTGCCTACAAAGGCGCGCGCAGAGCTGCAAAAGAGACGGGTTCCAAGCTGCCACCCAAACATATCCTTAACGCGGCGACGTCTTTTATGAAGGATCAGGGATACGGGTCCGGCTATGACTACGATCATGACGCCGAAGACGGGTTTTCAGGGCAAAACTACTTTCCTGATGGCATGGAGCGCCCTGTTCTATATGCGCCGGTTGAGCGCGGGCATGAACGTGAGCTGAAAAAGCGCGTTGAGTACTTTGCAAAGCTGCGTCGCAAGCGCGAGAGTTAAGGCGCAACTTGACTCTGCCTCTGCGACAGGCAAGAGACGCCTCATGATGAAAACGATGATCTTTGTTGCCCTTGGCGGGGCGTTGGGCGCGTCTTTGCGCTATCTTGTGGGCTTGGCTGTGGCATTTCCCATGGGCACGCTTGCCGTCAATGTCGCCGGGTCATTTGCGATTGGCGTGGTCTGGGTCACGCTGATGGACAAATCCCCCGGTGTGTTGCCCTTTGTGATGACGGGCATCTTGGGTGGCTTCACAACGTTTTCAACCTTTTCCCTCGACACCATGCGCCTTGTTCAAGACGGGCGATTGGGGGCGGCGGGCACATATGTTTTGGCCTCGGTGATTTTATCGCTGCTGGCCTGTTTCGCAGGCCTTTGGCTTGCCAGAGGAGGTGCGGCATGAGCCGTGTTCAGATTTTGACGGTTGCTGTGGATGATGGTGATCAACGCTTGGACCGCTGGTTCAAACGCTATTTTCCCCACATCCCGCAGGGCCGCGTCGAAAAGATGTGCCGCAAGGGTGACCTGCGTATTGACGGGGGCCGCGTAAAGGCATCGACCCGTATTGAAGCAGGGCAACAAATCCGCATTCCGCCCCTGCCGGACAATCAAGCGCCAGAGCCTGATCACAAGCGCCGTGTGTCGGAAGCTGACACCAAATTGATCCGCGATTGTGTGATTTACAAAGACGACCACGTCATTGCGATCAACAAACCCGCGGGTTTGGCGACCCAAGGTGGCTCTGGTCAGACGCGTCACGTGGATGGGCTGTCCGAAGCCTTGATGTATGATTTCGACGAAAAGCCACGCCTTGTGCACCGTTTGGACAAAGACACGTCAGGTGTTTTGCTATTGGCGCGCACCCGTTTGGCGGCCAAGTCGTTGACCGCAGCGATGCGACACAAAGAAACCCGCAAGATATACTGGGCTTTGGTCGCGGGTGTTCCGACCCCATACCTCGGCGAAATCCGGTTCGGCGTTGTCAAAGCTGGGGGGCATGGCCGTTCTGGCGAAGGCGAGAAGATGGTCGCGCTGCATCCGCGCGAGGTCGACAATACGCCGGGCGCAAAACGTGCCCATACGTTGTACGCAACGCTGTACCGTGTGGCGTCCCGCGCTGCTTGGGTTGCAATGGAACCACTGACAGGGCGGACCCACCAATTGCGTGTGCACATGGCCGAAATCGGACATCCCATTATTGGTGACGGCAAGTACGGAGGTTCGGGGCAGGAAAATATGGGTGACGGCTGGGGCGCACAACTGGGCGGCACGATCTCGAAGAAATTGCACTTACATGCACGCATGATGCGGTTTGAGCACCCCGAGACGCGCAAGCCTATCACAGTCACTGCCGAGCTTCCTGATCATATGGCTCATTCATGGGACACATTCGGCTGGACCGAAGACCTCGCCGCAGAAGACCCGTTCGAGTCGCTGTGATGAGTGCGCCTTTGCGTTTGGTGATTTTTGATGTGGACGGTACGCTTGTCGACAGCCAAGCGGTGATTGTAGCCTGCATGGAAGTGGCGTTTGAGACCGTGGGTTTGCCTGTTCCTGAACGTCATGACATCCTTGGCGGGGTTGGCCTGTCGCTGCATGTTTTGATGCCCGCGTTGGCACCGAGTGCCACCGATGCGCAGCACGAAGCGTTGGCGGATGCTTACAAAGGGGCTTTTATGAGCAACCGCACGCGGGTTGGAACGGCGGCGTCTTCGCCGCTTTATCCCGGTGCGCTGGAGTGTTTGCACGGCCTGCACAGTGTTCCCGAGATTTTGTTGGGTGTTGCAACCGGAAAATCCAAGCGCGGGTTGGACAAGCTGCTGGCGGCTTTTGATCTTGCTCCGCTGTTTGTGACCCAGCAAGTGGCTGATTTTCATCCTTCCAAGCCGCACCCTGCTATGATTTTGGCCGCGCTTGAAGAAACGGGTGTTGATCCGTCTCAAGCCATTATGGTCGGGGATACGAGTTTTGATATGGACATGGCCGCCAGCGCTGGCGTGCGTTCAGTTGGGGTAACGTGGGGCTATCACGGACGTGATCGTTTGGGCGCCGCGACGCGAACAGTGGATGGCTTTGCAGACTTGCCATCAGTTTTGAACGAAATGTGGGAAGAACGTGCATGAGCAATTGGGCACCAAAACGGTTTTGGAAAGTAGCGGAAGTGACCGCAGCTGAAGGCGGATTTGCCGTAACTCTGGATGGCCGGCCGGTCAAAACGCCTGCAAAAAGCGGCGTTGCAAGTTCCGACAGAGGCGATGGCGCACGCGATTGCCGCAGAGTGGGACGCGCAGGTCGACAAAGTGGACCCGAACACGATGCCCTTCACACGCAGCGCCAATGCTGCCATCGACAAAGTGCGCATTCAACATGCAGAAGTTGCGGATATGCTCGCAGCTTACGGGGACAGCGATTTGTTGTGCTACCGCGCGGCAAGCCCGACAGAACTGGTGGAACGCCAAGCTGCGCTATGGGATCCTGTTTTGGACTGGGCACGGGCTGCTCTTGGCGCCGAACTTGAGGCACGTGTCGGTGTGATCCATGTGCCCCAAGACGGTGCCGCGCTCAAGGTATTGAGCCAGCAAACCCATGCTTTGAATGACTTTGAACTGGCTGCTTTTCACGATCTTGTGAGCATGTCGGGGTCGCTGATTCTCGGGTTTGCGGCAGCCAGAGGCCATCTGGATGTGCAAACTGCTTGGGATTTGTCGCGACTGGACGAACTTTGGCAGGAAGAACAATGGGGCCAAGACGAGGAAGCTCAGGAGCTGATTGAAGTTAAAAAGGTCGCATTTGAGCATGCAAAGCGCTTTTTCGACGCCTCCAACAAAGCGGACTGACAGGCGCGAGAGGCGCAACATTCATCATTTGCCGTTTTTGCTTTAAGGAATCGGGGTGTTCGCCCTTGACCTTACCCTGTGAATCCGACCAAACTCACCGCCACCAATAGGGCACCCCCTATGTGGAAAAGCTTAAGGCACATAACGTGCCAAAGCACCTCCCGTTGACGACGGGGGCAAATCAGGAAGAGGTAAAAATGAAAACATCCGTATTTTTTGGCGCGCTGACCGTTGCTGGCCTTGCGGCTGGTGCAGCGGCTGCCGGCACGCTTGACGATGTTAAAGCGCGCGGCAAGCTGAACTGTGGCGTGACCACTGGTCTCGTCGGCTTCGCGGCGCCAGATGCGAACGGCGAATGGCAAGGCTTCGACGTCGGCGTATGCCGCGCGGTTGCTGCTGCTGTTCTTGGCGACCCAATCGCTGTCGAATTCGTTCCAACAACTGGTAAAACACGCTTCACAGCGTTGGCGTCTGGCGAAATCGACATGCTGGCCCGTAACACAACATGGACGTTCTCCCGTGACGTGGACCTGAAGTTCGAATTTCGTAGGCGTATAACTACTATGACGGCCAAGGCTTCATGGTTCCAAAAGTGTTGGGCGTGTCCTCAGCCAAAGATCTGGACGGCGCGACTGTCTGCATCCAAACTGGTACAACAACAGAGCTGAACTTGGCGGACTTCTTCCGTTCCAACAACATCTCTTATGAGCCAGTGCCAATCGAGACAAACGCAGAAGCCAGCAGCAGTACCTTGCAGGCGCATGCGACGTTTACACAACAGACGCATCCGGTCTTGCAGCAACACGTGCCACATTCGAAGAACCCTGGTGATCACGTTCTGTCTGCCAGAAATCATCTCCAAAGAGCCACTCGGCCCACTTGTTCGCCACGGCGACAACGAATGGGGCTGACGTGGTCCGTTGGACTTTGAACGCACTGATCGCAGCTGAAGAGCTGGGTGTGACATCTGCAAACATCGCAGACATGGCTGCTGGCAGCCAACAACCCAGAGATCAACCGTCTCTTGGGCACAGAAGGCGACATTGGGCGAGATGCTCGGCCTGGACGCTGACTGGGCGAAGAAAGCTATCATGGCGTGGCGGCAACTACGGCGAGTGTTCGAAAAGAACATTGGTGAGAACACACCAATCGGTCTTGGCCCGTGGCCTGAACGCTCAGTGGACAGACGGTGGTCTGCTCTACGCCCCACCATTCCGCTAAACCCGGATTGAACTACGAAGGGCGTCGGGTTAACACTCCGCGCCCTTCGCGCCTTTTGGGCTTCATCAGTTGACCCAAAACACGACATCTTAAAAACACGACCTATAAAAAATGTAGCCATGACCGCGCGTAGACGGCAGGTTTCACCAGCAGGCCAGCACATCGGGGATACAGTCCAATGACGACTCGTGATCCGACCCTCCCGCAGGGCGGATTCCGTCTATCTATGCTTGCTCAAGCGACACGCGCTACCGCTCCTTGACGCTTGCAAGCCATCGCTGCCGATCGCGCTGGCGTTGGCCTTCTGGCTATTTGGCAAGCAACGTTGGATGCCAACCTCATAGCGGCCCAGGGCCTGGACATCAGTTTCGACTTTCTTGCGTGCGCCCGCGGGCTATGACATCAACCAGCGCTCTGATCGAGTATACGACAGCCAGTCCTCTACATTTACGCGCCGCCATCGTCGGCATTCTCAACACCTTGCTTGTTGCCGTGTTGGCCTGTTTCTTGCGACAGCGACGGTATTTGGGGTCTTTGGCGGGGGTCTTGCGCCTGTCCAACAACTGGCTCGTGTCCAAGTTAATGGCTTTCTACGTAGAGATTTTCCGCAACATTCCAGTTTTGATCTGGCTCTTGATCATATTCACAATCATGACGGCCGTGCTGCCGGGCCCACGCGCCTTCCGCGGTGATGAACCCGAAGCCAGTATGCTGTTCAACGCTTTTGCGTTCACAAACCGCGGCATTTACACACCGCTGCCCTACTTCGAACGCGGATTCGGGGGCGGCCTCGACTTTTTGCTGGTTTTGGTGCTTTTGGTCGGATCGTTTTTCGCAGCGCGCGCCGTGACAGCCCGCGCAACCCGCATTCAGGAAGCCACGGGCGAACGCCCGGCCACTTGCTGACGAACCTCGCGATCTGGTTCGGGCCTCTGATTGCTGTGTCTTTGATCCTCGGGCTTTCGTTTGAATTGCCCGCACTGAAAGGCTTTAACTTTACAGGTGGCATCACCATTAGGGGGTCGTTGATCGCCCTTTGGTTTGCCTTGTCGATCTACACGGGAGCCTTCATTGCGGAAAACGTGCGTGCGGGCATCCAGGCGGTGTCCAAAGGCCAGACAGAGGCTGCCGCGCGCTTGGGTCTGCGTCCAGGCCGCATCATGAGCCTTGTTGTGCTTGCCGCAGGCCTTGCGCGTCATCATCCCGCCGCTGATTTCACAGTATCTTAACATCACCAAGAACTCCTCGCTGGCGATTGCGGTGGGTACATGGATGTGACGGGCGACGTTGGGCGGCATCACGCTGAACCAGACGGGCCGCGCCATTGAATGTGTATCTGCTGTTGATGCTGTTCTATCTTGTTATCTCGCTTCAGTATTTCTGCGGTCATGAACGTCTACAACAATTCCATGAAATTGAAGGAGCGCTGAGATGTCAGATACACATCCACACTCTGTTGCTTTCGTGCGCACCGAAGCAAGTGGCCGCCAAGCCGCCCCCAAATACAGCGGCGGGCCCTGTGAAATGGATGCAAGACAACTTGTTTGCGACCCCTGCCAACGGCCTTCTGACCCTCATTGCGCTCTACGTCGTTTATCTGGTTCTGAGTGGCGCATTGCCTTGGATCTGAACGGCGTTTGGGACTCGCCAAGTCTGAAGGTGTGCCGTGAGATCTTGCATGGTGAAACAGGGGCCTGTTTCGCGGTTCTCACAGAACGCTGGACACAGCTGTCTTTGGATTCAAATACCCGACGGAACTACTGGCGCCCACGGTCTGCCTTTGTGTTGCTGTTCTTGCAGCTGCGCCAGTGCTGTTCTTTGACCTGCCACGCAAGATGTTGATCATAACCGGATTGTTCCCATTCTTGCCTATTGGCTGATTTGGGGTGGGCCATTTGGGCGCCTTGCGCTGCATGTTGGGCTTGTTGCGGCGTACTTCTTTTACGCACGTTTCGTGACCAGAAGCTTTGCGCTTGGCTTCTTTGGCGGCATTGCGACAGCTTGTGTCGTCTGGATTGTCAGCGGATACCTTTTCCCCAGACAGTCAATTACCTGGCGATGGTCTGTGCCATCGCGTGACTTGGGTGGTTTCATGTTCAACATGATGCTTGGGGGTGACATGCGTGTCGTTGTCCGTTCCCATCGGGATCGCTTGGCACTGGGGCGTCAATCGAGCATGCCTTTGATCAAATGGATCTGCGTGGTCTTCATCGAATTCATTCGTGGCGTTCCGCTGATCACTTTGCTGTTCGTGGCAAGTGTCATGCTGGCGTATCTTTTCCCACCAGATGCAACTCTGGATCTGTTCATTCGCGTTGTTATCATGATCACGCATGTTCTCGTCGGCCTATATTGCCGAGGTGATCCGTGGCGGTCTCGCAGCTTTGCCAAAGGGGCAGTATGAAGCGGCGGCAGTCCTTGGGTTGGACTATGCCCAAGTCCATGCGCTTGATCATTCTGCCACAAGCGCTCAAGATTTCCATTCCGGGGATCGTAAACGTGGCGGTGGGTCTGTTCAAAGACACAACGCTTGGTGTCGGTCATCTCGATGTTCGATATTGTCGGCATGATCCGTGGCCCTATTCTGGCGTCCACTGAATGGAACGGCGTCTATTGGGAGCTGTTTGGGCTTCGCATCGCTTCTGTTCTTCGTTACATTGCTACGGCATTTCACAATATTCGCAGTGGCTGGAACGCCGCCTTGCAACAGATCACCGTAAGAGGAGGTCACGACATGGCTGACAGCAGCAAAACTGGCCGTCTCTGACGAGATCGCAATCAGCATCCAGAACATGAACAAGTGGTACGGCACGTTCCACGTGCTGCGCGACATTGACCTGACGGTGAACCGCGGCGAACGCATCGTGATTTGTGGGCCGTCTGGTTCTGGCAAGTCCACGCTTGATCCGCTGCATCAACGCATTGGAAGAGCACCAGCAAGGCTCGATCGAAGTGGATGGCACGTTGTTGTCCTCTGACCTCAAGAACATCGACAAGATCCGGTCGGAAGTGGGCATGTGTTTCCAGCACTTTAACCTGTTCCCGCATCTGAGCATCTTGGAAAATCTGACGTTGGCTCCGATCTGGGTGCGTAAAACGCCCAAGAAAGAAGCCGAAGAAGTGGCGATGCACTACCTTGAGAAGGTGAAAATCCCTGATCAGGCCAACAAATACCCGGGTCAATTGTCCGGCGGTCAGCAACAGCGTGTGGCGATCGCGCGGTCCTTGTGCATGAAGCCGCGTATCATGTTGTTTGATGAACCGACCTCCGCACTTGATCCGGAGATGATCAAAGAGGTGCTCGACACAATGATCGAGCTGGCCGAAGAAGGCATGACCATGCTGTGCGTGACCCACGAGATGGGTTTTGCCCGTCAGGTCGCGAACCGCGTTATCTTTATGGATGCGGGACAAATCGTGGAACAGAACGAGCCCGAAGCGTTCTTTAACAACCCGCAGAGCCCGCGGACGCAGTTGTTCCTGAGCCAGATTTTGGGTCACTAAACCTATAGGATGGGGCGGGCCTGAGGGTCCGCCCTATTTCTTTGGATTGAAGGCTTTCATATGGAAAGCTGATTGCGCTTCGGGTCTGTCAAAGCTCTGACTGACCGGACAAATGCGCCGCACTGCACACCCACGCTCCATACACTCCGCCCCAGACGCCGTGTTTAGGTATTCCTTACACTTGAGCACATCATACAAGGAATGCGCGTTAAGCGCCTCTACAGGGCATGCTGTGATGCAGGGCCTATCCGCGCATGTGTCGCAGGGGGATGCCTGCGGGGAGGTGTCAGGCAATTTCCCTTGTAGCTCAACCGCACCTCGGATCGAAATCATCAAACCGGCTGTGTCATGCACCATCATGCCTGTAGGGCTTTGCCAAAAGCGTCCAGATTTTAGCGCCCAGGCGATGAAGGGGTGATAAGGTGGCCCATCCGAGGGAAAAAAGGTTCTGCCTCCCTGTGCCATCGCTATGACATGGCGTTTGGAGTAGCGATCAATTGGATCTTTGGCGCCGTCCAGAAACTCTGCACTGGTTTGGAAGTGGTTCCAAAATGTGGCGTTTGCTCCAATCAATGCAAGATTTAGGTCGTCATGTTCCAACGTGCCCATGACGAACAAGCCATGTTCGGCGCAGGTTGTTTCAATGTCAGCCATGCTCATTTCTGCGAAAACGGCAGTTTGAGCGACCACGCCAGACGGCTTGGCCGGTCGTCCTGCCAGCTGAGACCTATGTCCATGTCGTCATGCCCGTCGGCGGGTTGTGCGATGTAAGTTCCGAAGAGACGGTCCCAAATAGACAAAGCAAAACCGTAGTTGCTGTCGTGTTCGTGGCGGTGCACAGAATGGTGGACGCGGTGCATGTCGGGCGTGACCAAAATACGGCGAACCACCGCATCGACGCGTGAGGGCAGGCGGATATTGGCATGGTTGAACATGGCCGTGCCGTTGAGCATGATCTCGAACATGATGACAGCGACCGCAGCGGGGCCTAGTAAATAGACCAGTCCGATCTTCAGGACCATCGACAGGGCGATTTCCACCGGATGAAAGCGAATAGCCGTGCTGACATCTATGTCGACATCTGCGTGATGGACTTGGTGCAAGCGCCACAAGAGCGGGACTTTATGCGTGATGAGATGTTGTGCCCAGATAGCGAAATCGAGGACAAGCATCGCCAGTGTGATTTCGAGCCATAGCGGCCAATTGAGGGCATTGAAGAGCCCGAAACCATTTAACTGCGCATCAGCGGCAGCGCCGACAGCAAGCAATGGCAAAAAGATGGCCATTGCCCGCAGCGTCAAGGTGTTGATCAGCGTCATCCCCCAATTCGTTGACCACCGCGCTTTGCGTGTCTGGCTTAGAATACGGCGGGGTGCGGCGGTTTCGATCAGGGCAAGGACTGAGAAGAGGCCCAGAAAGATGCCAAAACGGATGAGTGCTTCATTTTCCATAATGCATATGTAGATCGCGAGGCTGTGTCTGCCAAGCGGGTGATAGACACAGTTGCGTTAAGAGCGGATCAGGCTGCCCGCGCCGTGATCCGTGAACAACTCAAGCAAGCAAGCGTTGGGCACTTGGCCGTCGAGGATGACCACTGCGCGCACGCCTTCTTCGATGGCTTTCAACGCCGTTTCTGTCTTGGGGATCATTCCGCCGGCGATGGTGCCATCGGCCGTCATTTCATGAATCTGCGCGGCTGAGATTTCGGTGAGCACTGCGCCTTCCTTGTTTTTTACGCCCGGCACATCAGTCAGCAGAAGCAAACGATCAGCCAGCAGCGCGCCAGCAATAGCGCCCGCTGCTGTGTCGCCGTTGATGTTAAAGCTTTCACCGTTTTCGCCCGCGCCAAGTGGGGCGATCACGGGAATGGTGTTGCCATCAAAGAGGCTGCGCAAAATGCTTGGGTCGACTGTTGTGGGCGTACCGACGAACCCCAACGCGGGGTCGGTTTGCGTGCAAGTGATCAGATGGGCGTCTTTGCCGGATAGGCCAACAGCGCGTCCGCCTTCGGCACCGATCGCTTGAACGATCCGTTTGTTCACAAGACCGGACAACACCATTTCGACCACTTCCATGGTCGCGGCGTCCGTGACGCGCTTGCCGCCTACAAATTCTGATGTGATATCGAGGCGTTCCAGCATTGCGTTGATCATTGGCCCACCGCCGTGGACGATCACGGGGTTCATCCCGACCTGGCGCATCAAAACAACATCACGGGCGAAACTGGCCATGCCTTCATCACTGCCCATGGCATGGCCGCCAAGCTTGATGACAACGGTCGCGCCTGCGTAGCGCTGCATATAAGGCAGGGCGCTGCTGAGTGTTTCGGCGGTGGCGATCCAATCGCGATTCATATCTTGTGCTCTCATCCCTGACCCTCTTGGCTGTGGTTATGGGAAATGGAGCGCTTGCGCGCAAGCCATTCTCTTGCCCCCTCCCTGACCCTCCCCTCTGGGAGGGAACATTGGGGCAGGCTGGCCGCTCTATTCCAACGTGGCGATGATTGTGCGCAGCGTTGGAATTCCATCTCCTTTTTCGGAGGATGTCAGCAAGATTTCCGGATAAGCTGCAGGGTGCTTGGTCAATGCGCCGCGTACTTGGTTCAAGACGGCTTCGCGGTCTTTGTCTTTGACTTTGTCCGCTTTGGTCAGCACGCATTGGAACGTCACGGCCGCACTGTCGAGAAGGGACATGATTTCTTCGTCCACAGTTTTGACGCCATGGCGTGCATCAATCAGTACAAAAGCACGCCGCAACGTTTGACGCCCTGAAAGGTACTGTTTGAGAAGGCGTTGCCATTTTTCCACAACGGCCAAAGGTGCGTTGGCGTAGCCATAGCCAGGCAAGTCGACAAGATAGAGGTCTTCACCAGCGGTGAAATAGTTGATCTCTTGGGTGCGACCGGGAGTGTTTGATGCCCGTGCCAGTCCTTTGCGTCCCGTGAGCGCATTGATCAAGGTTGATTTCCCCACGTTTGAACGGCCTGCAAAACAAACCTCCATACGATCCGCGTCTGGCAGGCCAGACATTGCGACCACGCCTTTGACGAAGTCGGTTTCACCTGCAAACAGCAGGCGTCCCCGCTCTTTTGTCAGTGCGTCGGGCTCTTCAGCGATAGGGAACGGCATTTGCATTAGAGCACCTCGACTTGATCGCCCACAGCAACGGGGCCGGTTTCGATTACTTCGGCAAGCATGCTGAATTCTTGGTGCCCGAAGTGATCCAGTGCCCCTAGGGTATCAGCGTCGCGCTTGCCTGTTGTGGGGTTTGATGTCGTAGACATGCAGCGTGTTGCCAATTCTTTGGCTAAAAACACACAGCCGCCGATACGGATGGTTTTTCCTGTCCACGTCGTTTCATCCCAAGCGTCAAAGCCATCCATCCAGATGTTGCCGCGCCATCTGTGAATAGAAAGCTCTTGATCCAACTGGGCTTCAACCGCGCGGTGGGACGCCATATTGCACAAGGAAACTGAAGGATAAGGGGTGTCAGTGTACCCGCGCCCATCGAGCCTCAAAATATGGCTGGGAAGGGCGCGGTCTTGTGAGACCAGCGGACGCGTCCATTCGATCAAGGCCTCCGGCTGCGTGTCGGGGCTAAATGTCAAATCAGGCCTGTCAGGGTGCCGCAACGTGATCGTCTCGCTGGTTTCGTCCAAACTTGCAGTGACGGCCATCAACGCAGGCGCTTTGCCGGACCGTGCAAAGTTGGCACAGTTTGCCCAAACCCCGCGCTCTGCTTTCGCTGCGTCATGGGCAACAGCCCAAACCCTGTCCCAAGGCATAGAAAGACCAGCTTGAAAGATGGTACTTTCGACCGATTCCCGACCAAACCCCTTGATGGGATGGCGCCAAAGGCTGAGGACCTTTGACATCACTTGGCATCCGGTTTCGGAGTACGTTTGAAGCTCTTGAGGATATTCCCGAAGACGTCTGGTTTGTATCCTTGGCTGCGCATGATC
The DNA here is from genome assembly GCA_943787985.1 of uncultured Paracoccaceae bacterium. Classification (GTDB taxonomy): domain Bacteria; phylum Pseudomonadota; class Alphaproteobacteria; order Rhodobacterales; family Rhodobacteraceae; genus Ascidiaceihabitans. The sequence goes on from CALSOO010000001.1 coordinate 388,709, forward strand.
AGATACTGTTGCGTGAACGTAATTGTGTTGTTTGCAATCCAGTAAACGACCAAGCCGCTGGCAAAGCTGCCGAGCATGAACATGAAGACCCATGGCATCCAAGCAAAGATCATCTGTTGGGTCGGGTCTGTCGGGGCCGGGTTCAGTTTTTGCTGCATCCACATCGAAATACCCAAAAGCAAAGGCAGGATGCCGATAAAGACCAGAGCCATAATAGAGCCTGCTTCCGGTGCGTTGTTTGGCAGCAGGCCGAACAGGTTCAACAAAGTTGTCGGATCAGGAGCGGACAAGTCTTGGAATGGCCCCAACCACGGTGCGTGGCGCAATTCGATTGTTACGAAAATAACTTTGTACAGGGAGAAAAAGATCGGGATTTGCAGCAGAATAGGCAAGCAACCTGCGGCCGGATTGACCTTTTCTTTTTTGTACAGCTCCATCATGCCTTGCTGCATTTTTTGACGGTCGTCGCCAGCAGCTTCCTTGAGTTTCTCCATCTGTGGCTGGAGTTCTTTCATCTTGGCCATTGAGACATATGATTTATAGGCAAGCGGGAAGAGCACTGCTTTGATGATGAGCGTCAGGCCGATGATGGACCAGCCCATGTTGCCGATCAGTTTGTTTATTTCGTGCAATAGCCAGAAAATTGGTTTGGTTAAGAAGAAAAACCAACCCCAATCGATGCTGTCGATATAGCTTGTGACGTCTTCTTCTTGATAGGCTCGGATGGTTTCCCATTCCTTCGCGCCCGCAAAGACACGCATGGTGTTGGACGACGTGGCACCCGGAGCAATCGTGACTTTGGGTAGGACAGTTTCTGTTTGATAGATGTCTGTGCGCGGATAATATTTTGCCGTTAGTCGTGCGGGCACGTCTTTGGCAGGAATGAGGGTCGTCATCCAATAGTGATCCGTTATGCCGATCCAACCGTTTTGGATGTCCTCATAGCGGTCCGCTGGCACGCCTTCTTTTGGGTGCACATCGAAGTCGGGAATGTTGTCCCAATCGGTTTCGATCAGCTCGTCAGCCATTGTGACAAGCCCTTCGTGCAAGACGAAAAAGCCCTTTAGGTCCTTGGGCTCGCCATGACGAGCCAAAATGCCGTATGGCGCCATGGAAACATCTGTATCGCCATTGTTTTGCACGGTTTGGGTGATCGTAAACATGAAGTCTTCGTCGACTGTATACGTTCGGTTGAACACAAGGCCAGAACCGTTGTTCCAGCTCAAGGTTATCGGGGAATCCGGACGTAAAATGTCGCCGTCAGCGAGTGACCATGATGTGTCAGGACCTGGCACTGAATCTGGCGTGACACCCGTGCTTGCGGCCCACCCGAACAATGCATAATAGGGGGCTTCGCTGCCAACAGGCGACAGCAATGTGACGATATCGGCGTTTTCGTCGAGTGTTTCGCGATAGTCGTTCAGCTTCAGTTCATCAATGCGACCACCCAACAGGCTGATCGATCCGGTCAAACGATCTGTTTCGATCGCAGCGCGGGGCGCTTCGGCAAGAGCAGTGGGTACGGCGGTCTGAACCGTCACAGGAGCGTCCAACGTGGGCGTCGCCGCAACGGGTTCACCGGCGGCATTTTGCGTCTGGACGCCGCTGGTCCCGTCAATCGGAGTGGCTGGGTCCGGCGGAGGAAATGCCACAAACCAGACGAGGATCACAGCAAAGCTGAGCGCGGTTGCAAGAATGAGGTTCTTGTTTTGATCGTCCATTTGGGACTGCCACCTAATGTCTTTGATATCTCGGTGGTTTCAACAGAGTACGGGCCAAAAGGTCAAGTGGAATCGGGTCGGTTGCTCTGTGACAAGGGCGCAATTTCCTAAGGAATCAGTATGCTTTCGTATGTGCGTCGCTATTTTGCCCGACCTTGAGGGATTTGTGGTGTATCTTGCAGTTTTGCTTCGTGTTTTGCGATCCAATCGAGTGTTTCGTGAAATGGCATGGGCTTTCCGATTCCAAAGCCTTGAACGTGGTCACATCCGAGTTGGGCGAGCAACGCATGTTCGCCGACGGTTTCGACCCCTTCTGCAAGTGTTTCGAGATTCAACCGTTCCGCCATAGTCAGGATAGCGCTGATCATGCGCTGCTGTTCGGGATCCCTATCTGCCTTGATAACAAATGAGCGGTCGATTTTTATTCGCGTGACCGCAAAGCGGCGAATTGAGGAGATCGAGGCGTGGCCGGTCCCGAAGTCATCCAGGTCAACGCGGCACCCCATTGCGACCAGCCCGTTGATATTGCGCGTAATCATATCGTCTGGTGCACCGGCAATGACGGTTTCCAAAATCTCGATCGACAAGCGGTCCGGCGCAAGGTCAAAGCGGTCCAACTCCCATTTCACCTTTTCTACTATCTTGGGATTGTTCAGCTCAACTCCGCTAAAGTTAACTCCGACCTGCGGGACGATAATGCCAGCGGCATCCCAAGCCTTCAGGGCAGTCAACGTGTGATAGAGCATAACATCAGCCAGACGCTCAAGCATGCCTGCTTGTTCAATCGCAGGAAGGAAATCAGCTGGTGAAATCATGCCGCGTTCTGGGTGATGCCACCGCGCAAGCGCTTCAAACCCGGTTACTTTCCCAGTGTCTGTTGAGATTTGCGGCTGGAACCATGGGGTCACTTGCCCGGCTTCAATGCCATGAGTGACTTCATCGCGCAGTTCAGCGCGGGTTTGTGAAATCCGGCGCATTTCGTCAGTGTAGGCCCGAATAGACGATGGGCCGCGCTTTTGTGCTGCGCGCAAAGCGGTGGACGCCGCGCTCGACCATTCTGTACTGGTTTGTCCCGGTGCCCGGCTTCGCAGGCAAAAGCCAATTGTCGCTGTCATGTATACGGATACGCCATCGACTGAAATGGGTTCTTCAATGATGTTTTGGATTCTACCGGCCAGTTGGATGCAGACTTCAAGATCCATGTGACGGGTCGCTCCCAAGCACAGAGCGAACCTGCAATCCCCAAGGCGTGCCACATTGTCGATATCCCGCAAAGTGGATGCAATGCGATCGCCGCTGCGTTGGATAACAATGTCCGCTGCGGCTTCGCCATGGCGCTCGATCAACTGCGCAAAGTCATCCAGTTCAATATGGAACACCGCAGAAGACCGGTTTCCGTTGGCAGTCTTTTCGAATGTATGCTCCACCAAATCTTCAAATCCATCGCGTTGAAGAAGGCCGGTAAAAGAATCACGCGGAAGAAAGAGCCGTCTGTGATCAAAAGAGAGACCGCCAAGTGCTAAAAAAGTGCCTGGGATTGCGATGGCCGTTATGATCAGTGCTGCTTCGCCACCAGCCCAATATGCAGCAAGAAGCGCGGCAGGCATGAACGCAAGTGCATGTGGGCCGACGATAGCAGCGCAGACCCGTTCTCGGGCTTTCAGCCATTCACGCAGCAGTTTTACACGCATAGCTCGTTCCTCTTCACACGATGCTACATGGCATCAGTTGTTTGCAGGTTAGGCTACGATGGTAAGGCTTGCCTTAACGATCCACAGGGTCTTACGCTTTGTTTACCTCAAATTTTCAGGATTTCTCAGGAGGCTTTCGAAATCGAACAAATCGGCGTCAAGTAAATGAGAGGGGCGCGCGTTGCTCAAAGCGCGAAAGATAATTTGGCGCCGTCCGGGAGAATTTTCTTCCCAACCGTCAAGAATTTTTTTGACTTGCTGGCGTTGTAAGCCGTCCTGACTGCCACATAAATCACATGGAATAATCGGGTACTTCATAGCGGTGGCAAATTTTTCGCAATCAGCTTCGGCAACATGCGCCAAGGGACGATAAACAAAAAGATCGCCTTCTTCATTCAGCAGTTTGGGTGGCATTGTGGCCAAGCGGCCACCATGAAACAGGTTCATAAAGAAGGTTTCAAGAATGTCGTCCCGGTGATGGCCCAAAACAACGGCAGAACAGCCTTCTTCGCGTGCAACACGGTACAAATTCCCGCGCCGCAGCCGCGAACACAGGGCACAAAACGTCCGCCCTTCAGGGATTTTGTCCATAACTATGGAATAGGTGTCTTTGTACTCGATCCTGTGAGGCACCCCCATCTTTTCAAGAAACGCGGGCAAGACAGTTGCTGGAAACCCGGGTTGCCCTTGATCCAGATTGCACGCCAGCAGATCAACAGGCAGTAGGCCGCGCCATTTGAGTTCGTGCAAGACGGCTAACAAAGTGTAACTGTCTTTTCCGCCTGACAGGCACACCAGCCACCGTGTTCCTTTTTCGATCATGCCATACTGGTCTATGGCTTCGCGCGTCATCCGCACGATCCGTTTTCGCAATTTTTTGAATTCGGTTGTGCGCGGAGCACCATGAAAGAGGGGGTGAATATCGTCGTGTTCGTCAAGCATAGCGGACCTTTTGGATGAATGCCTTGCGTGTATCACGGGCGCATGTCGCGACATAGGCGCATGGTGTCCTGACCGGGCTATTTCTTGTCTTCGGGAACGGGATCGTAGCCCATGCCACCAAAGGGATGGCAGCGCCCGATCCGGCGCAGTGTCAGGTAACTGCCTTTTAGGGCGCCGTACCGTTCAAGCGCTTCGAGCGCATAGGCTGAACACGTGGGGTGGTAGCGGCAGTTAAAGCCGACCCACGGGCTGAACACCAACCGGTAAGCGCGAATGGGCAAGGAGAGGACAAAGGCCAGCGGGTTCATCCGGCGCGCTCCAGCGCTTTTTCAAGATCGGCAACGAGGTCCAGATAGGGGCGTTGGGCCGTGCGCTCAAAGCGGCCGATCAAAACGTAGTCTGTTCCGGCCTTGCCAATCTTGAGCAGAACGTCTTGGGCAATGGCGCGCAACCGGCGCTTGGCCCTGTTACGTGCAACAGCGTTCCCGACCTTTTTCGAGCAGGTGAAGCCGACGCGCAGGGGCGCTTCATCGCCACGCGCCCTAAATTGAAGGACGAAACCCGGCATGGGCACATGACCTGCACGGGCTGTGCGCAGGAAATCGCTTCGCTTTTTGAGGATGACCAAACGTGAAATACCCGCCGGTGGCGTATCCACGGCAACGGGCGTGTTGCTCTTGGAGGCCTCCGGCGGGGTCATTTCAGGTTGCCTTAAAGAGACGCTTACGCGCTGAGTTCTTTACGGCCCTTGGCGCGGCGTGCGTTCAGGATCTTGCGACCGGCTTTGGTCGCCATACGCGAACGGAAACCGTGGCGCCGCTTGCGCACGAGGTTAGATGGTTGAAAGGTGCGTTTCATCGCTCCGTCTCCAGTTGCTGGCCTGCGCACAATAGGAATCGGCGCGGCAAGTGTCATTTGAGCCTGTCCCTAAAAGGGATGTGCGGCCAAGTCAAACCCTGAGCAGCTAAAAGTCAGCGTTTTGCAACAAATATATGTTTCTGCCCGGCTCCATTGTTTCAAACACCACGCAGAGTCGCGCAAACTTCACGAAATGAGACGCCGTCGATCAACCGCCCGTGATGCGCGGTGTTTCGCTCTGGCCTCAACACGCATGTTCTGTGCATTGAAAAGTCAGTGAGAAAAGGCAAGGCTGATGGATGATATGACGCAACAAGACCCGAACACAATCAAATCCGGAGTGATGCGCTACGCCCCATTGGCCCTGATCGTTGTTGTTGCGGTCTTTGGCTACTTCGGGTTGCGCGACTACCTGAGCTTTGACACGTTGCGCGATAACCGCGAGGCGTTGCTTGCCTTTCGTGATGGCAACTACGCTGCTCACGCTGTTCTGTTCGTGTTCGCCTACATACTCGTTGTCGGCTTTTCGTTGCCCGGGGCCACGATTGCGACGCTGACGGGCGGGTTCTCTGTTCGGGACGGTAACCGGGACAGTGTTCAATGTGACCGGGGCGACGATTCGGTGCTGCTGTGATTTTTCTGGCGGCGCGCTACGGGTTTGGAGAGACGTCTGGGCGCCAAGCTGGAAGGGGCAAGTGGACCAATCCGCAAGCTCAAAGACGGGATCGACGAGAATCAGTGGTCTATGCTGTTCGTGATGCGCCTTGTGCCTGTGCGTGCCCTTTTTTGTGGCCAATCTTGGTGCCGGCCTTTATGCAGGTTCCGCTCCACCGCTTCGTGATCTCTACGTTTTTGGGATCATCCCGGCGGCTTGGTATTGAGTTCTGATGGGTGCGGGCTTGGGCGAAGTTTTCGCCGCCGGTGAAACACCGGATCTGAGCATCATTTTCGACGCCACATATTATTCTGCCGATCCTGGGTCTTGGCGGCTTTGTCGCTGTATGCCTGTCTTGCTCAAGGCGTGACCGGCAAAGAAAGGGTGTAGCCGCTATGAAGCGTATCAAAACAGACGTATCTGGTGATCGGGGCAGGGTCTGGTGGATTGTCCGTGGCCGCGGGTGCGAGTCCAAATGGGGGCGTCTGTGACCTTGCTTGAGGGCCACAAAATGGGCGGCGATTGCCTGAACTTTGGCTGCGTGCCGTCCAAGGCGCTGATCGCCAGTGGCAAGGCCGCCTACGGGCAGGCCCATACGCAGGCTTTTGGCGTTGCCGATGTTGTGCCTACAGTGGACTACGCGGCCGCCAAGGACCACGTGGCAGACGTGATCGCTACGATTGCACCCATCGACAGCCAGGAGCGGTTCGAGGGCTTTGGCGTCAACGTCATCCGGAATTCGGCACGTTTGTATCCGCAACTGAGGTCAGGCCGGGGACACCATCATCACGCGCGCCGCGATTGTGATTGCGACGGGTTCCTCCCTTTGGTGCCGCCTATTCCCGGGCTGGAGACTGTCCCTTATGAGACAAACGAGACCTTGTTTGATCTGCGCGACAGCCCGAACACCTTGTTGATCATCGGCGGCGGGCCCATCGGCATGGAAATGGCGCAGGCGCATGTCCGGCTTGGCTCCAAGGTGACCGTGATCGAAGGGCGCAAGGCGCTGGGCAAGGATGACCCTGAACTGGCCGAGGTCGTTCTAGACACGTTGCGTGACGAAGGGGTCGAAATCGCCGAGACTGCAATGGCGGCGAAGATCGCGGCACGGCAGGTGCAATCGAGCGTCGAAGCCAAAGACGGGCGTGTCTTTCAAGGGCACGCATTTGTTGATGGCCGTTGGGCGCAAAGCCAACACGGACAAGCTGAACCTTGACGTTGCTGGCATCGAGACCACGCGCACAGGCATCAAGGTGGATGCAGGCTGCGGACGACCAACCGCAAGGTCTATGCCATTGGCGATGTGGCAGGAGGGCTGCAGTTCACCCATGTGGCGGGGTATCACGCGGGGGTCATCATCCGCTCGATGCTGTTTGGATTGCCGTCCAAGGCAAAGGCCGCTCACATTCCGTGGGTCACCTTCACCGATCCTGAACTGGCGCAGGTGGGGATGACTGAAGCGCAAGCGCGCCAAGAGCACGGCGACAGCCTTGAGGTCGTCAGGTTTGATTATGCGCACAATGACCGCGCAATTGCAGAACGCAAAACCAAAGGGTTCATCAAAGTCATGATCGTCAAAGGGCGTCCCGTCGGGGCGTCGATTGTCGGCTATCAGGCGGGCGAGTTGATCAACCTGTGGGCGCTGGCGCTCGCCAATAATATGAAGATGAGCCAGATTGCGGCAATGGTCGCGCCGTACCCGACGATCGGCGAAGTGAACAAACGAGTGGCTGGAGCCTATTTTACACCCCGATTGTTTGATAACCCTACGGTGAAACGCGTGGTCGGGTTTGTCCAACGCTTCATTCCATAACGACTAGAGGCACAATGCTCAATTCTCTCTCTGGCCGCTTTCTGATCCTGACGACAGTCTTTGTGATGCTGGCTGAGGTGCTGATTTTTGTGCCCTCTATTGCGCGGTTTCGTGAAGACTATTTGCTCAACCATCTGGAACGGGCCCAGATTGCGTCTCTGGCGTTGTTGGCAGACGATATGTTAGACAGCGCGCTTGAGGCAGGAGTTGCTGGAAAACGCAGGCGTGTTCAACGTGGTGCTGCGCCGGGATGAAGTGCGCCAGTTGATGTTGTCGACGCCGATGCCACAACCCGATCGCCAAGACGTTTGATCTGCGTGACGGCACTGCGCCCGTTTTGATCCGTGATGCGATGATGCGGTTGGTTCAGCCGGAGGAGGACGTGATTCGTGTGATCGGCGCCCCGTTGCGTGAGGCTGGTTTACTCATTGAAGTTACAATGGAAACGGGCCCGTTGCGCGCGGCGATGATCGACTACGGCATTCGTATTCTTGATGCTGTCTGCGGTGATTTCAGTTTTCACCGCAGTGCTGCTGTTCCTTGCGGTACGCGCCATCCTGGTCAAACCGATCAAAGGGCGTGGTGGAGCATATGCAGCGCTATGCAGCTGCACCCGAAGACGCGCGGCGGATCATCACGCCGGCAGCGGGGGTGACAGAACTGCGTGAAGCCGAAGAAGCGTTGAAGTCCATGCAGACGGAACTCACCAGTGCTTTGCGTCAGAAAGAGCGTCTTGCCCAGCTTGGCAGTGCGGTCAGCAAAATCAGCCACGATTTGCGCAATATCCTGACCTCTGCTCAGCTTTTTACCGATCGCATCGAGATGAGCGAAGATCCGTTGGTCGCCCGCTTGGCTCCGAAGCTTGGTGAACTCCATTTCCCGTGCTGTGCATCTATGCGAAAGCACGCTGGCTTTTGGCAAAGCCGAAGAGCCAAGCCCGACATTGTCTGTCGTTGCGCTCGCGCCAATCGTTGTGGATGTGATTGAAAGCGAACGCCTTGCTGCACAAGATCATGACCTGAGTTTTTCCGAAGATATCCCCGAAACCATGCATGTGCGTGCGGATGCCGAGCAGCTGTTTCGCGTTCTCGCCAACCTTGTTCGCAATGCCCGCCAAGCGATCATTGCGCGGGGTTTGTCCGCCGAAATTAATATCTGTGGCACTGAGGATGATAGCGGCGTGGTTCATCAGGATCTCCGACACAGGCCCCGGTCTGCCGTCAAAAGCCCAAGAGCATTTGTTTCACGCCATTTCAGGGCGGTGTCACAAAGGGGGCTCCGGTCTTGGGCTTGGCCATCTCTGCAGAATTGGTCAGAGGCCACGGTGGAACACTGGATTTGGAACGCACCGGCGCAGAGGGCACAACGTTTTGCATTCGGTCTGCCCAAGGGTGATGGAACCTTAGTGTAATTTTCTTTGAATTGCGCTGAAACGAGGGCTTGCATAAACGGCGAACCAAGACTAAACCGCCCATCAACGGACCGATAGCTCAGCTGGATAGAGTACCTGACTACGAATCAGGGGGTCGGGGGTTCGAATCCTCCTCGGTCCGCCACTAATCTAATTTAAGTTATTGATTTTATTGCATTTTGCCTCTTTGCGTGAAATTCGTTCCCACACCTGTTCCCACAGTTTGCTCTTGTTCGATTTACGTTTGTTCATACATCTGTCTTGCCCGTAACTAACTTGCGTTGATCTTCGCGGCTGATTTGTCCGTAGCTGCGCAAGGTGGTCAGAACATCAGTGTGTCCAAGGTTTTGAGACGTCGCCACCAATTCTGCAACCGAAGTACAGTTCTTTGCAATGTGGCGGGCCAGCATGTGGCGAAAGGCGTGGGGACCGTAGTTGGGAACACCTGCGGTTTCAAACGCGATGCGAACGATCTTGCGCACGGGTTCGGTGCTTTTCCAGTGACCGCGTGTAAAGCCATCTGCTTCAAAGCCTGAATTTGACTTGGCAGCAATTGCAGTTGCTGGGAACAGTGGGTCATCGGGGCCGTATAACGCCACTTCGTCGCAATGGGTTATCCATTCGGCAAGGGCGGTTTCGGCTTCTTCAAACCCTTTGGCAAAGAATGTGTAGATGACCTTGCCAAACTTTGTCGCCACTTCGCGCGGGTTCTGTGTGACAGATTGTTCCTGCAGATCAACGTGTTTGATCTTGAGCGATACCAAAGCAGTGACACGAACGCCCGTTAGGCACAGCAATGCAAAGATGGCCTTGTCGCGCAATTGTTGTGGTGTGGTGCTTGGCATAAGTGCAAGTGCGCGTTTGGCTTGGTTGATGCTGGGCGCAGGGCGGGGTGGGGCCGCGCGTGCCTCTGCTTCGTCACGCCGGGACAAATTGAAGTAATCCGCATCTGCCGCCTTGATACGACTGCGGAACCCATCTTGCTGGGAAAGCCACAGGATAAATTCACGCAAAGTGGCCAAGACAGATCGCATGGTCGATTTGCCCAAGGGTCTTCCGGTCTTTGTCTTGCTTTGTTCCAAGTAAGTACGGAACCCCATAGCCTGCCTAATATGAAAGCGTGCAAAGTCCTTACGTCCATTCCAAACGTCAAAGCGTTCAAGGGCTGCGATTTCACGATCCAGCGTTTTTTCGGAAAGCTGGCGGGCGAATTTGCGATATTCCAGAAAGCTGTGTTTCAGTCGTTCATTCTTCTCATTGGGTCGTTTGGTCATGGGTAAGTTCCTATGGGTTGGTCTCGAATCGGTAAGGCTTTTTTGCTGGGGAAATGGGCGCATTCAGCAACGTAAACCCCAGATTTTGGAAATTGAGGAATGCCCGCCCCTCGCGCAATGTCCTCGCGATAGGCAGGGGGCTGGATGGAAGGTTCAAATCAGCGCTGGGCAGGTGGTTTTGCGGGCGTTGCGCGGCAGTGTCCCAGATGGAAATACACGGGGGGATATGTCCACCATTATAATGCCGCTTCTTGCCGTGTTATTGTGAGGTCCAGTTTGCAGCGGACCTCTGGCAGGTCGCTCAACGATATTGGCTTGCAAACGATACCTTCGCAGACGCCACAAAGGGCTGTTAGCATGACTTTGTTGCCGTCAATTTTGCAGTCAGCCATGCCACCTGCTGGCAAGTGGGATTTCCTACACGGCAGGCAATAGAGTTCGCACAGACCTGTCTTGACCTTGCGGCCTTCGCGCTGGGCGACGATGTGATTGCGCAAGTCATCAATGGAGCTTGTTGACATGGTGATACTGTCTTCGCCTGCGGCGCAAGCGCACGACACGGGTTACAGGATATCGAGCAGCTCGCGCGCATACTTCGAAACGGAAGGCCCTTTGCCGTTCACATCCGAGGTCCGGCGTTTGTCGCGGATGTATGGGCGTACCAATTGCTGCATCGCGTCCTTGGGGAAGCAATAGCCTCCGCGCGTGTATTTCCCACGCACATCGGTAAAGATAACGCGCAAGTCTTGTGCGCCGCTGTTTTTGAACACCGCCGCAATGCGCTCTGCTGCCTCGGGGTCTCCCATGCACAGGGCGTATTCGTTGAACATCCAATTCCCAAGATATGTAGGAACGGAAAGGGTGCGATACGCAATTCGTTTCGCAATCTGCGATGTTTGGTCAATGCGGTAAGCGGTGAGTACAGCAAGCATTAACCCTTGGAGATGTGACTTGGTAAAGTCGCCAATCATGCCTTCCAGTGCTTGATTGATCTCCTGCCGGATGACAGCCGCGCCTTTCTGGTCAATACCTTTCGTGAGCAAGTCGCTATATTGCGTCGCGAGAGACAGGTAATTCAATTTGAACGTGTCGGTTTCGCGGGTGGATGCCGCCCGTGACAGGTGCCCAACAACGCTGTAAGCACAACTCGCATCGAGACGTTTGGAGGTCACCGGTGAGAACATGAGTGTCTCTTCGGAAACATCCACACTGGTGCCAACTTGCGCCATGCTTTTTTGTATAGCAGGCGGGCAATGCTGATTGATGAGGTCGATGAATTCCATTGTCTGCTCCTGTTATGTTGGAAAGGATATCAAGTGATAGATTGTACAGCTTTCCACTGGCCGTACCGCAAGGCTGCGTTTGAAGCCGTACCGCACCCGTACACGCCATTGGTGTGCCACAGGAACCTGATTTAACAAAGGATACTGTTTGAGCGGCTGTGGAACTGTCACTGCGCAATTGTGGACGCCGTTGGTGGGAGAGGCTGCTGGCGCTTCTGTCGGGCGCGACACAAGGCGGCAAACGTGATGGAACGGGGACAGATCTCTGCCGGTGGGCTATGCAATCGGGAGCGAACAACGACAACAGGTCAGAAAAGCATAAATTCATGGCTGTTCCCTCAATTCAAACGTAAAAGGAATGAAACCGCACGCGTAGAGCCAACAAGGCCCGGCCAAACAGGAGCCCAATCCATGGTAGAGCCCGAAACTTTCACTTTTCTTGCGGACCTTGCAAAAAACAATCGCAAAGTCTGGATGGATGCGAACCGTGAAGCGCGCGACGATGCATTGCGCAACTTCACAGGGATTGCGACGACATTGCATGACTATGCCGATCGCTTCGATCACAACGTGGCAGATGCAAGGATCAAGCCAAAGCAAAGCTTTTCCAGGTTTTTCCAAGAGGCACGAGATCGTGTTGGACCGGGGTTGTATCGTAAGGATGTTGATGTGTTCGCCAACGCGGGTCACCCTGCCGAGGATGTTGGATATTACCTGCACATCGAGCCCGGAAACTGCTACGCTGGGGCAGGGCTGTTCCATCTGGGCAAAGAGGCGCTCGCCAGTTTGCGCGCGCGGGTGATTGAGGACCCTCAAGGCTTGGATGACCTTGCACAGGACGCGGACTTTAAGGCGGCTTTTCCCGATGGGATTGTGACCCGCAAAATGTTGAGCGCTGTACCGGATGGTTTCGACCCGCAGGATCCGGCAGCTCCCTACCTGAAAATGGTCGGGTTGGGGTGCCGGCAAAACATCCCTGATACGCTGCTATTGGACGATGATGTGATTGATCTTTTGATCGAGATATTCCGCCCCGCCAGCCAATTGGTCAGATACTTTGACTGAACCCCCGCAGCACCAATCAAAGAACCGGTCGCTGCTGCGATTGGAATGGCAGGTGCCGCGTTTCCAAGGGGCACCAATTTGGGGGTGATACCGCACTTGCGCCGAAATATAACTGCCATAAGATCAGCGGGCGGAAAGTGAAAACGTCGACCCCTTGTGAAGGACCCACACAATGAGCAACGCCAACATCCCTCCCAAACCCGGCGGCTTCATTCCACGTGATCGCAACTGGCAGCCTGATGCGTTGACCCCGCCATATAAGACAAGTGTCAAACGCAGTCCGCAGTCCGCGCTTTTGTCGTTCCCTACAACGTTGAGCGAAGAGACCTCGCCTGTGTTCGGGCACAATATGCTGGGCGCATTGGACAATGATCTGATCCACAACTTTGCCCGATCAGGCGAAAGTGCCATTGGTCCGCGCATTATTGTGCACGGGCGGGTTTTGGACGAGCACGGGCGTGGTGTTCCCGGGGCATTGCTTGAGTTTTGGCAAGCTAACGCAGGTGGGCGCTACCGGCACAAAAAAGAGAGCTACCTCGCCCCGTTGGACCCAAATTTTGGCGGATGCGGACGGACCATAACGGCTGAAGACGGTAGCTACGAATTCGCGACCATTCAACCGGGACCCTACCCGTGGCCCAATGGTATGAATGATTGGCGCCCTGCCCACATTCACTTTTCAATTTTCGGGCATGGTTTTGCCCAACGCCTTATCACTCAAATGTACTTCGAGGGAGATCCACACATTCAGCGTTGCCCCATTGTGGGAATCCTGAAAACCCAGGAGGCGATTGACGCGCTCACAGCACCTTTGGATATGAACCGCACTGTTCCGATGGACAGCCGCGCCTTTAAGTTCGACATGGTAATACGCGGACGCCGCCAGACTTATTTTGAGAACCGTAAGGAAGGGATGTAGGATGCAACGTCTTGATTATCTTCGAGAAAGCCCAAGCCAAACTGCAGGGCCATATGTTCATATCGGTTGTACGCCCAATTTTACGGGCCTTGATATGTACGGTGGTGACCTTGGTGCCACGATGAAAACGGGTCCAGTGCAAGGCACTGAAATCACCATAAAGGGTATCGTTTTCGATGGCACAGGCACGGCACTGCGCGATGCTATGATCGAGATATGGCAACCTGACGCAGCGGGGCTGTTTGCGTCCGCCAACGAAACCCGGGGCACGGCTGACCCGAATTTCACTGGTTGGGGGCGCTCTCCGGGGGACATGGACACAGGCGAGTTCACGTTCGAGACCGTAAAACCCGGGGCGGTGCCGTTTCCTGATGGTCGGATGCAAGCGCCCCATATAACGGCGTGGATCGTGGCGCGTGGCATCAACATCGGGTTGCACACGCGCATCTACTTTGAAGACGAAGCAGAGGCCAACGCCGCCGATCCCATCCTGACCCGTATTGAGCATCAGAACCGCATCCCGACGTTGCTCGCACAAAAGCAAAACGACGGATCCTACAGGTTTGACATCCATCTTCAGGGGCCGAGTGAGACGATCTTTTTTGATATCTGAGTCGGTGGCACAGCCCTGTTCGGACGTGATGTTTGCCGGCCATTCAATTGGGATATGTCTGTCCAAAGGATATTGGCAAAAGCGGCCTTTATTTCACGCCGGGGTATGGCTTGTGGGTGACAAGACAACATCCAAAAGCGCGCTGAACCCTGATACATCCAGCCTATCGAAATCCGCGCAAAGCGCGCGCATTTCCTCCGCACGGTCCGTACCAAGGGCCGGCTCTGCAAACATGCGGTATTTGGCCAGCCATTTCGGCATCACTCAGCGGTTGATCAACATCACCACGCGGGGTTCTTGGCGCAGCTTCAAAGCGGCGTCCGTTGCGGGTGACAAGTGTGACAGCAGCCCAACGTTTCTCCACGCTTTTGAGGGTTAGTGCCTCGTCGTCTATCAACTGAACAGCGGGTACTGACCCTCAAAATATCAGCATCATTCAAAATCTCGGGGTGACATTTCTGTCGCACCGAAAACACCGCGCACAATCATCGTAGCGACAGGGAAGGCGATGGAATACGCCAACTCGTCCATGCTTTGCGGGCGGTGCCCTGCCAGGCGCGTGGCGTAGTGAAATGTGCGGATTTCGACGGATGCGATCTCGGAATGATGCAGGCCATTTTCTGTCATCAATTCATGGGCCGCGTCCATCGAGGGATGGGCCCAGCGACAGCAAGGATATTTTTTGTAATGCGTATGATCGAGGGTCAACCAATGGGCCCCAAGGTCCTCCCAATATGGGGCGGCCTCTTCACTCTCGCAGGTGAGGGCAGGGGCGCCGGTGAAGCCTTCTTTTGCCAGATAAGCTGCCGTTACGCCCGAAGGCGCCCCCCCATCCGACACCGTCGCGCACCATGGTCGGAAAATCGATGCAGCGCATCATTTGGCTGCGCGGGCCGTGATATTCTGCGATCCCGACGGCGTGGCGTATTTGCTCGGGGGACGCGTCCAAAATGCGGGCTGTGGCCGCTGCAACGCCAACGGCGGTCCACGCACCGGACGTGTGATAGTCGGGACAGGTCGCATGTTGGACCTGACCCGCGCGATAACTGACCTCATAGGCAATCGCGAGCCAGACAGCGAAATCCGCACCCGTGATGTCGCGCCCCAATGACCGCTGTGCATCCGCGACGGCGAGAAGAGCAGGGAAGACAGCAGATCCTGCGTGCCCCTTGTTCGGGGTCGTGCCGTCGTGGGCGTCTATGCTGTCAACGGTGAAGCCGCCCGCCATTGCGGCGCCTGCGGGGCTAACGCTGCGCCCGTCCATGAGCATGCGCGCACCACCTCCCGCAGCAGGGCCGAATAGGGTGGCGGCGGTGCGTCGTGCGATTTGCGACATTTCAGTGCTGGCCCCGATTGCAGCGACGCCCATTGTATCAGTAAAGCTGCACCTTAGCATCGCGCGCATGTCGGCGTTCAGGTCCGCAAAGGTCAATTGGGTGGTGAAGGCTTCGACACGCGTCGGCATAGGGGGCTTCGCTTTGGTTGGGGCATGTCCGAGAGGTTCGGCATTTCTACCCAACAGCTTGGCACGGCATGTCCAGCCATGCAGCACATTTCTGGCGGGTCAGCCCTGAGCGGACGTGAGTGAAACGTATTGCAGGCAAGGTTTTTGTGAGTGACGCGCCTGAGGGATCGTTTCGATCAGCGGCGTTTTTTCCAGCTCGGGGCGGACTTGTTGCCCCGTGCACCAGTCATAACGGGCGTATTTTCCTGGTTTTCCTCGACCAGTTTGCGCCAGCGGTCAAGGCGCGCGGGATCCAGGTCACCGGCAGATACGGCGCGCTGTATGGCACAGCCCGGTTCATGTGCGTGAGTGCAGTCGCGGAATTTGCAAGTGGGGGCCAGCTCGGTGATTTCAGCGAACAGGACGTCCAAACCGGTTGCAACGTTACTGACGTGCAAGGTGCGGATGCCGGGTGTGTCAATGACCCATCCGCCGCCGGAAATGGTGTGCAATGACCGCGATGTGGTCGTGTGGCGTCCTTTGGCATCGCCCTCGCGAATGGCGCCAGTCGCTTGGGCGTCTTCGGGAGATTTTGCCGCCAGTGTGTTGAGCAATGTGGACTTTCCAACGCCTGATGACCCGACCAATGCAACGGTTTGGCCGACGCCGCACCATGGGGCCAGCACGTTTGCTGCGGAGCGGTCGGTCGCGTTTAAAGTTACGACATCGAGCCCCCGTTGCAGGGCTGCTGCCTCGGTTGTGTAGGGCGACGTATCGGCCGTCTTGTCGGCTTTTGACAAGACGATAACAGGACGGGTTCCAGCCTCGTTCGCGAGAGCGAGGTACCGCTCGAGGCGCGCAGGGTTAAAGTCGTCGTTGCACGAGGTCACAATAAACAGGGTATCCACATTGGCCGCAATCAATTGAGGAACGTGTGCGCCCTCGGTCTTGCGTTGCAGCAGGGCGTGACGGTCGAGGCGTCGCACAACTTCGTGGGTCTCGGGGGCCGCCAAAATCCAGTCACCAACTGCAAATTCGGTGGTCTTTGTTCCAACTGGAAGGCTTGGCTTGATGGGTCCAAGTGAAGACTGTGCCGTCATTCGGGACCGGTGCACTGTTGCGATTCGAAGGCGAAGGAGGTGGCCTTCATCAGGGGCAATCTGATCCTCAAAGAAAGAGGTCCATCCAATGGTCGCCAAGGGGGCGGGCGTATGATCGGTGTTTGGCATTTCGCTCTCTTGCATGATCGCCACGATGCAGGGATGCAAGCTTTTCCGCACGTTAGGGGTCATTTTGGCGATATTCTTTCAGTTTTTGAGCTGGTGAGATGGCTTTGTTCTTGCCTGCAACTTGCGTGTGTCACCTGGCAATTGTTCGCGTTTTACGGGAGGTAACGCGCGAAAAGGCTTTGTATTTGGTTAAACTTATGTAAACTAAAATTGACACTTGTGGGTGCTGCACTACCTCACGACTGTGCAAGCCGCTGGGCGAATTACCTCAGGCAAGGGGGGGATGGAATATGTTGTCAGAAACCGGACTAAGTGATGCGTTGGGGCTGTATGACCGGTCCAATCTCGAAGTGCGCACGCTCAAATCCAGACTTCATGAAGACGAAGTCGGTGGGATTGTTGAGGAGGTGTTGAAATCGCGTGAAAGCGCATGCAAACCGCCTTACCGACACGATAGATGCGCCATCCCGTCTTGAGGTTGAAAAGCTGTGTTACGCTTTGATTGCAGATGATCCCCAAGAGGGGCACAGAATTATCGAAAGCGTGTATCAGGACGGTGCGAGCCTTGATGCGATATATTTGAACTATCTTGCCGAGGCCGCGACCGTTCTGGGGGAATGGTGGGACACAGATTTTGTATCTTTTTTCGAAGTTTCCATCGGGACAAGCCGTATCTATTCCATTCTGCGTGGATTGAGCCACTTGTTCCAGGGGGACATAAAAGCTCAGGTAAAGACTGCCGTGTTCGCAACCATTCCTGACGAAACCCACATTTTGGGTGTCCGGATGGCCGCCGATCTCTTTGCAAAAGAAGGCTGGGAGATCGATCTTATTGTTGGCAAGACGCATGACGAATTGGTCGAGCAAATCTCTCGGTCCAGTTGCCGGATTATTGGGCTGTCAGCGGGAGGGAAACATTCGGCAGCGGCTTTGGCGCGTTTGGTGATTGCTTTGCGGATCAGCAACCCTGCGGCCGCGATATTCCTGAGTGGTCAAATTACCAGCAAAGCCAAAGATGTCATCGAGGTCATGGGCTTGGACGGTGTGGTGAGCGACATTCCATCGGCGCTGGAACTGGCCAATGATATTTGGGATCGTTCAACGACCCAGTAACCGAGCCTTCTGTTCGTTGCGTCGAGGGCCGGCTCATCTATCGGCCGGTCAATTTTTTGCGACTTTGCTTTATCATGATTTGCATAAGAGTGCGCAACAGGTAACTTTGGTGGTGAACATGGCCGCGTGAAGGAACCTTCTATGCCTGCACAATCGCAAGACCGCGCACCGGAATTGTTGCTTGGTGCCTTGGTCGCGGATGCGGCGACATTGGGATTGCACTGGATCTACGATCAGGATCACATCCAGCGTATTGCACCACAGGCACCAGAGTTCCGTACTCCTTCTGCAGCAGACTACCTGTCCGTAATGGGATGTACCGGCTGCTTCACCCAGCGGGTTAGACTGAGTCTAGTTTCACCTGCATATAGGAGAAGTAGCATGGCGAAGAATGGTTTTGATAAACTGATGTCAGTTGGCATCGATATTGGCAAAGACGTCTTTCATTTGGTTGGCTTTGATCGGGATGGTCAGCGTGTTCTGCGCAAGAAGATCAAACGCATGGCTTTGATCGCGACGTTTGAAGAATTGCCTCACTGTATCGTTGGCATGGAAGCTTGCCTGAGCGCACATTTTGTCAGTCGAACACTGCGCAAGATGGGATTTGAGCCTCGGATCATTCCGGCGATCTACGTGAAGCCGTTCAATAAAGGCCAAAAGAACGACTACAATGATGCTGAAGCCATCGCCGAGGCTGCTCTGCGGCCTAATCTCAAAACAGTTTCTGAGAAAACGCAGGAGCAACTTGATCTGCAGGCGCTGCATCGCGTGCGTTCCCGGCTTGTGTCGCGGCGGACGGCGACGATGAACCAGATCCGTGCCTTTCTGATTGAACAAGGGATCACTGTTCGCAAGAGCGTGGCCGCGCTGCGCAGCTCGCTCGATGCAATTTTGGAGAACCGCAGTAGCGAGATATCGCTGCGTATGCGCAAGTTGATTCTTGGCCTTCAACAGGATTGGATCTGGACGGACAAGCGGATCGAGATGACGACGGCTGAGATCAAAGCTGTCAGTGAAAGCGAGGCCAGTTGTCAGCGCCTCATGACCATTCCAGGCATTGGACCGATTATCTCGACCGCAGTCGTAGCTGCCGTGGGGACTGGCGAAAGCCTATGATCGTGGCCGTGATTTTGCAGCTTGGTTGGGACTTGTGCCGCGCCAGCATAGCACGCGGACTCACTATTTTGGGCGCATCACAAAGCGAGGTAGTCGATATCTACGCATGCTGTTCGTGCAGGCCGCACAAGTCATCATGATGCGACCCAAAATTGGCCAAAGTTCAGTTTTGGCGCATGGTTGGAATCCGCCTCAACGCGTATG
>CALSOO010000002.1 GCA_943787985.1 uncultured Paracoccaceae bacterium
TGACCAATTCGCCAACGTGATCTAGTAACTCATCTAAACGCTCCGCAGCAACACGCAGCGACGAACTGCCACGCGATGGGCCGCTCTGAGAGTCAGACTTACTATTTCCTGGCTCAACCTTTTCTTCGACGACTTCTGATGGAGTATAGTCAATGTTATCCACCACTTCTTCCGCCTTTGGAGGTAAGGGACGAATCTCCAAGTCCATTCCATCTCGCACAAACATAAAGACCTCTTCTATGGCCTCTTGCGTGCAGTCGCCCAAAAGCGTCACATCCCACGAAAGGTAGCAGATTTCGGGATCTAACTTTTCAAGATTAGGAATTGACTTGGAACTGGCGCTTACGGTGCAAGTTCCAAGATCGCGCAACTCTTGCAAAAGCAACACAGGGTTTGCGCCAAGAGACAGACCATCCTCTGGGAGACTAAATCGCACATTCCAACCCTCGCTCGTATCAATAGAGTTGTTGGGCAAGATGTCGGCAGCAACGAATTCATGTTCCGATGGCTGAATTTTAGACGCGTCTGCACCTACAATTGCGCGCAAAAGATCGAGGATCGGTCCACCGGCATCAGCATGGACTGCGGGCTCGGCGATCAATAGTGCAATATGGTCTTTGGCGTCTAGTGATACACTGACCAAATCATTGGAAGGGGCAGCATCGCCTTTGCGTACACGATCAAACGCAGTTTCAAATTCGTGAACAAAGCTGGCGACTTCTGTGAACCCAAACATTGCACCCGAACCTTTTATCGTGTGCAAGGCCCGAAACGCGCTATCGATAAGATCATGATCGTCGAGTGTTTCACCGAGATCAAGCAAAGTTTGCTCGAGTTGCTCGAGAACGTCTTGTGCTTCCAATCGGAAGATCTCTGCAGGATCAGTCTGTGTCATGCGCCAGCCACCTTTTTGACAACTGCTAAAAGTTGCGCTTGGTCAAACGGCTTTATAATCCATCCGATTGCACCAGCAGATTTTGCTTCACGTTTTGATTCCTCGTCAGATTCTGTAGACAAAAATATAATTGGAACACCACGACTAGATGGGTGTTCTCGGAACTTCTTTATGAAGTCCAAACCGTTCATATTTGGCATATTCAGGTCGGTCAGGATTGCGTTGTACGAACCTGTCGTCGCCTTATCGTACCCTTCCGCGCCATCACAGGCTTCATCAACCGTAAAGCCTGAATTTCCAAGCGTCATGGAAATCATTTGCCTGACCGATTGTGAGTCGTCTATAGTTAAAACCTTCCCACTCATTTAGCTTTCCTCACGATTTTGAGATTAAAATGAACATTCTTGTTTGAGTAAATAATAACATCTTGATAGCTAACAAAAACCTCTCGCCTCATCTTTACATCTCCTAGTTTGATTTACTTTTATTCAACACAACCCAGTTAAGCGAATCTATCATTGAGCTTTGCTCCGGGTACGATTTGTTTATTCCGTCAATAATTCGCTCAAAAGCACCTGAATTTAACCAACGTTTCCATCGAGTATAAAGAGTTTTGTAGGGGCCATAGGTGTTTGGAGCATCGTGCCATTTTAGGTTATTCCGTCTGATATGAATAATTCCACTGAGAACACGGCGATCATTTACTCTTTTCCGTCCTTTATTATCTGGTAGAAACAAATCAACTATTTTCATTTGTTCATATGTTAGCCAAAATAAATTACTTTCTGAATTTGAAATTTGGTCTCCACAACAGTAATTTTTGTGATTTATACTATATTCAATTTTTTTTTTGAGCTGGTATACCATATGCCACCAATGTCTTTTGAATCTAATCCAATATCACTCATAAAGCATGGAATTGGACTATCTTCATAGTTATCTAATTGAACAACCAATCCTTTTTTTTCGGCACTACGTGTCATAGCAACTAAAATTTGAAATATACTTGTATCGATGCTTGAAAGTTCGCTTAAGTCCACCAGGATATTTTTATTTTCTGATATTAATACACTTAGATCCGATATAATTTTTTCGGAATCTCGAATGCGTAAGTCACCCGATATTTCAAAACTATGAAGAATTTGTTCTTCATTTTTTATACTTTGCGTTGGGCTTAATGCACTGGACATGAGTCGTTCTCCGTTCGCTTCGTTACGTTGGTCTTAGGCTAGAAATATTATCAATTTACTAATTTTTCCTCATCGATATAATTTTCGTCAGCCTCTCTATTCATTTTTATTTCAATTTGAGTTTAATCTTTCGTCTTATTTTTAAATTTTTTTTGTTTCATCCAAATTTATTGCACAAATGGGGCTCTGTAGAATGCACTTGAATCCAGTGTAGTGGCAGACAGGAATGAACAGCTGGACACCGATGAAGTACAAGAACCAGCACTGGGCGGAATACAATTTTTAACTCAACCAATCAGGACCGATATTAATTTGGTTCGATCAGCAGATGACCTAAGAGACGAACGCGTCTGGTCGAAGAGTGCTTCAGCAAAATTTACAACGATGCTGCTATTCAAACCTGTTGTAGATATGCCGTTACTCGCGGGACATTTCCTTTAACCTCCCAGTTTTGGGAAGAAGGAGATGTTTATGAGCAAGGATCAACGCGAAATCGAACGCAAATTGCGGATACTTCGGTATGCCGAAGAGATTGGCCACGTTGCCAAAGCCTGCCGGTATTTCGGCATCGGTCGTTCCAGCTTTAACCGCTGGCGACAGGCTTACGCTGAGCGCAGCGAAGCTGGACTGGTCAATGCACCGCCCATCCCCAAATGGCTCGCCAACGCGACACCGCCCGAACGCGAGGAGAAAGTGCTTTACCTTCGTCGGAAATACCACCTCGGTCCCATCCCATGCGGGTCGTGTGGTATCTTGAGCGTTATCACGGCATCAAGATAAGCTGGCGGTTCTCACGCTATAAAGCCTTGATCCGGTTCCGTTCGACGGTTGTTATGCCGTCCCCTCGACCGCTATCCGTCTTAGTGCGCCAACCCACGCTTGAAGTGTATCCGGCCCACAACCATTCTTGGGAGCATTATATTTGATCGCAGCAGATTGGCTGTCGAACATAGCCGTGATGTTAATATTGGTACACCATCCACACTGCACGCTCGCGCACTTCAGATGAGCATCTGTTTCCACATTTGTTCTTCTCTGTAACCTAGTATCCTTACTTCTGGGTCTCCGACAAACAAGGGGCGGTTCAATCCTCAGTTACAAAGGCGACGTCGATCTGGAGGCTAAACTCGACGAATGGGAGCGCCTCTTCGACTTCGCTAGACCGCACAGCGCGCACAACGGCCAGACCACTTACGAAGTTCCCAGAGACACGTTACAGTAAAATCGAAAGTGTCTTGCGGGTCTGTTAAAGCTACGAACTTAGCTAAAGAAAACCCCTTGGTTTGAGGCAGACGTCCTGCTTGCCTTGCGATTGCGGGTAAAAGAGGTGCTTAAATGACACAAACGGTATTGGACGCGGCACATGCCGCAATGATGGCCAGTCCCGACAACGATACCGTACGGCTTCGGTTTTATGAGCGATTGGGGGATGTGGAGCTGTTCCTGCTGCTGGAGGGGGAAGCAGAAGACGAGAAAATCACACCCCAGATTTATGATCCGGGAACAGGGCCGATTGTTCTGGTTTTTGATCGGCAGGAACGATTGACGGCTTTTGTTGGTGCTGTAGCCCCTTACGCTGCGCTTTCAGGACGGGTGATCGCAGGATTGCTGACGGAACAGGGCCTTGGGATCGGGTTAAACCTTGATGTCGCACCGTCTGCTTTCTTGCTGGATGCGCGAGGGGTTAGCTGGCTGGCGGAAACGCTGGATCACGAACCGGATGAGATCGAGGTGCAGATCGCAGAACTGTCAGCGCCCACAGGTTTACCAGACCTATTACTTACCGCGATTGACACCAAGCTGGCCACAGCGACGGGTCTGGCGCAGATGGCCTATTTGGTTGGTACGGTCGACGCCGCGGGCACGCGCAGTCACATGCTTGCTTTTATAGGGGCAGCACATGGGGCGGAAACGGCACTGGCCCGTGCAGCATCCGAGGCGCTCACCTTTTCGGGCATCGAGGCGGGGGCGATGGATGTTAGTTTTTTTGATGCGGATGCACCCATCGCCGAACGGCTGTCGCGCGTGGGTCTGCGGTTTGACTTGCCGCAACCCGTTTTGGTGAAACCTCCCGAGATGATCGCTCCAGGATCTGATCCAACAAAACCCCCAAGGCTACGCTAAACCAGCAATACCAAAGTAGAACGCTGTTTGTGTCGGATTCATGCCAGATTGTTCGTTAAGCAAGCTTCTTGAGTGCGCCGTGACATGGTGTAGACATTGAACGTCTCTCGGCACACTTCAAGTAAATGTTCCATCACGGATAATCATATAGATCCTCACCGGTCTGCCTTTTTACGGCAAGATTGGTTTTCGGTGACATTCGGGAGGACGCTCAATGCTGATCCAACTTCATAGTGAGACGAAGACAACACCAAAAGTACGGGTAAAGATGCAAGCGCGTGATGAGCCTGCTTAGGTTCTGACGACGCGGCACGGCATACATTTGGACGCGTGAGGGATGGTTGTACCTCGCTGTGATCTGGACTTGCATTCTCGCCGCGTCATCGGCTGGGCTGTCAGCAATCGCATGAAACGGGATCTTGGCGATCCGGGCGTTGGACATGGCTGTGGCACTACGGCGACCGCCCGAAGGCTGCATTCACCATACGGATCGCGGGTCGCAATACTGTTCCAACGAGTATCAACGACGCTTGCAAAGCATGGCTTCAAGGTCTCGATGAGCGGCAAGGGTAATTGTTACGACAATTCGATGGTTGAAACGTTCTTCAAATCCATCAAGGCTGAGCTGATCTGGCGCAACAAATGGGACACACGTCGTCAGGCAGAAGGTGCGATCTTCCAGTATATCAATGGCTTTTATAACCCGCGCCGACGTCACTCATCGCTAGGTGGCAAAAGCCCCTTGGCATTCGAACGAAAGGCCGCATAAATGAGTTCAGAGACCGGAACGTAAGCGCGACAAGTCCAACCCTGCCTGAAGCTCCCTGCTGGATTCCATGACCGGCTGACACGCTGCCACGCCGCCAGCTTTAAAACTCGCCGTCGCGCAGCCGGTCAACCAGCTCCCCGCGATTACGAGGACGGCGAGCCGCCGACTCCAGCATCCGGCGTTGGATTTCATTGGCCTTCTCCGTGGTTTCAAAACGTTCCTCCAGGCGACCGACGCGCTCACCGGAGCGGCGGATCGACAGTAGGAACAGAAAAATGGTGAGAGTGATCGCACCATAACGTAGGGCCGCCCGCATCCATGTCTCTGCTCGCATCGATAGCGGTCGAACCCGCCTCAACTGCGGCGCAATCCATTTTCGGCAAGCACCTGAAAAGGCGTGCCTTTTTGAATGCGTCTCGATTTGAGTGAAGGGCGGGTGAAAGGAGACGCGGGCCGTTCAGAGACCGATTTTGGGCCAACGGCCAGTCTCCGAAAGTCGGATGGCTCCGCTAAACCCCTTTGAAACAAAAAGAAAAAAGGCCCACACTGGGGCCTCGTCTCGGGTTCGCGAATGGTTTGTGGCGGACAGAGAGCAAGTTTGTTCGAACACTCTTTTTGAGGAATTGAAAAACTGGAACGAGGTTCTCAAACCCCACCAGAAACACCTGCGAGGCCCACGCCCATGAGCCGCCTCGCACCGTTTTCATTACGCCTTACCCCTGCGGAACGATCTCAGCTTGAAGCTCAGGCTGGGGCGATGCCGCTGTCCTCGTATATCAAGTCCGTGGTTTTTGCCGCTGAAGCTCCTAAATATCGGAAGCGGCGGAAACCACCTGTTGCGGAGCAACAGCTCTTGGCTGAGGTTCTGGTACGCCTCGGGCAAACAAGGCAATCCAATAACCTCAATCAAATCGCAAAACATCTGAACCAAGGCACATTGATCGTCGATCCAGAATTGGAGAAAGACCTCAAACGGGCAGTTGCGGAAGTGGCGTGGATCAGGGCGACAATCATGGAAGCCTTGGGGGTGAAACAATGATCCTCAAAGGCTCCCAACGCTCTGGTGCAAAAGCACTCGCCGATCACTTGATGAATGATCGCGACAATGATTTCGTAACGTGTTTGGATTTGCGTGGGTTTTCAACCGACGAACTGCATGGTGCGCTCGCGGAAATGCATGCGATCTCCAAAGCAACTCAGTGTAAGAAGTTCATGTTCTCATTGAGCCTCAATCCTCCACAGGATCATATCGGGACAGAAGAAGAATTTCTTGATGCCGCAGATCGTGCGGAACAAGCACTGGGGCTGAACGGTCAACCTCGCGCTATTGTCGTGCATGAGAAGGAAAATCGCAGGCATGCCCACGTAGTTTGGAGCCGTATTGATGTGGACGAACTGAAAGCTATCCACTTGGGGCGATTTAAGTTGGCATTGCGTGACTTGTCGCGCGATTTGTTTCTGGATCATGGCTGGGAGTTGCCCAATGGGCTGGCAACCTACGGCAACAAATCGCCCCTGAACTTCACACTTGAAGAGTGGCAGGCTGCAAAGCGTCAGGGGCTTGATCCGCGTGAGATAAAACAGGCGTTTCAGCAAGCATGGGAGCGATGTGATAGTCAGCTTGGCTTTAAGAATGCCCTTGAAGATCGTGGCTACTTTCTCGTTCGTGGTGATCGGCGCGGGTTCGTCGCCTTGGATGTCGATGGCAATGTGCATTCCATTGCAAAGTGGACAGGTTTGAAAGTCAAAGAGGTTAAGGCCAAGCTCGGCTCGCCCGAAAACTTGCCCTCTGTCGATGAAATGCAAACCAACATTCGCTCTAAGATTACGGACCAAATGCGCAGCTTCATTGGCGACATCAAAGATCGTCAGCGCAATGACCTAGCACCGTTGCGCGACAAACAGAGTGAAATGGCTTCAGCACACCGTGAAGAACGGCAAAAGCTCAACGACGGTCAGCAACAGCGATGGGTTGAGGAGACCAAGGCACGATCTTATCGTCTCAACAAGGGCCTGCGAGGCCTGTTTGATCGCCTGACAGGTTCCCGCAAAGCTGTTCAGAAGCGCAACGAGATGGAAGCCATGGAAGCGGCACGTCGGGATCAAAGACAGCGTGACTTGTTGACCAGAGAGCAAATGAAAGAACGCAAGCCCCTGCAACGGGAAGTTCAAAAGATACGGCGCAAGCATCAAGAGGAGCGACGTTTGCTCGCTTCTGATATTCGGCAAGCATTCAAGACTAGAAAGGTCTCAACGCAGCCCGCTCGGCGGAGGGATCGTGGGCTTGATCTGTCTCTCTAAGCACCTAAGCAGAGCGATGGTCAGAATGGCTATAGCACACTCCACTAGCACCGAAAGTCAACAAGTGGTAGTGAGGTGTTTACCTTTGATGGAGCAGGCATGACTGAAGAAAAGAAACTGGTTATCGCGTCCGCATATTTTGCATCTGATAAAGTGATTTTTGCTGTACGAGACGACGGGGCTGCCACTGGATTTCGTGTAGACAAGGTTGACGCTGCTGGTGAAAGCGTACCAGATGATCAGAAAATGGAGGAAGACCTGCACTCTGCGGTGGAGGGCATAAAAAACCTTCTTACGCATACCGAAAAACTCCGAGCTGTCGTTCTTATTTGTCCCGGACCATTTCGAACGATTGACAAAGATAGCCACCTATATGGCGAAATATCTCACAATGCAGAAGTGCGCTATTGGCGTAAAAAAAATGCAATCGAACTTTTCCGAAAACGTTTGATTTCCGAAATGGGAGCGGACACGGAAGATTCGGAGATATACATCTACAACCAAGCCGGTGCGACCGCAGTTGGCGAGTATCTGCATATCTATGGCAACAAGATAAAGCGGTCAAAATCACGAGGAAAGCTGCACAAGCAACTGGGCAATCACCTATATGTCGTCGCAGATTATACAATTGACGCAGCTCTAATAGTTGAGGGAGAGCCATTCCATGGTCTTTCTACAATGAATGTTGGGCACCATGCGGTCATTCCCGTAGATGAAGATGATCAGACTCTTGAGCTTCTTCAAAATCGCACACACCCTGAGCGTCCCTGCCTGAATAGTCTTGCTTCACTTGATGCAATCAAGAAGCGTTGGTCAGGAATGCGTTCAGAAGAGTTCAGTTGTTGCACAGATAAATCAAAAATTTCTCGTATCGCATTCTATATTGCTCAGATGCTTGCCAACGTCATTTTGAGTGTTTCTCCAGCTAAAATCGTGATCGGCGGTCGAATTAAAGATAATCCGCATATGATTCCAATGATTAGACAGCACATTGATTACCTGCTTAGGGATCAGGAAAACCCCGAAATATATCCGGGTTACCCTCAGATTAACGATCTCGATAGCTTCATTGTTGAGCAAGACTATCGGGATTCCGGGGTCAAGGGAGGGCTGCATGTTCTGGCTAGAACCCTCATTAAGGAACATGACGAATCGAATATCGCTTCCTTTGAGGCCTATAAGAAGGGGCTTTATCCGTTATGAGCGCGAATGCAGAGAAAAATAGGGATATTCCTATCCCTATATCACAACACGGTTCGAATTGGCGTCCCAGGCTAAACGTTGACAAAAAGGGTAAGTATTGTTACCCTAAATGGGATTTGAGAGATAGATTAGTTGCAGGCTTGAGGTGCGAAATTACTGACCGTTTAGATGCTGGAGGCATTCACGGAGAGGAACGTCGTAACATAATAACGGAGCTATTCAAAAGTCTTACGTTTGATTCGCCTCAAGCTGAATTACCCGACAATGCTCCAGAGCTTTATGCCGAAAGAAGCGATAAATCTGAAAAACCAGAAGATTTTTTGGTGCGTGTGTATGCAGGTTTAACTGGTTCAGTTGAGCGTCCCGCATCCATCTACCGTAGCCATGTTAAGGCATGGGATATCCGCCTGTATCAGGCGCTCTATAAGCGTAGAAAAACAATAGAAAATTTCGATATTTTACTTCCTCCATCACAGGGTAAATCCGTTGCTGATCTTGGCGTGACAGACGCAGAGTATGTGAACAGAGTGCGCGAAGGAAATGCTGAGCGGCAAAGGCAATCCCGCCTCTAGTAATTAGTCACATGACATGTTGACCAAAACTCAAAACCATGCAATACCTCTTGGCATGGGTGTCAAAGCGCACACCCGCATCAGGAGATAAAAAATGAGCACAACTACTGGGCCGCAGAGCCAACAAGCCGCCATCAACGCTGCAAACCAATCCAAGAGCCTGCCCGCAGGTGGTTCAACCAACACCAACAATTGGAGTTGGCAAGCCAAAGAAACGTTCTACGGCAACGGCGGGCGTTGATCGTCTTTGCCAACTACTCAGTTGTGACGGGCCGAGCGTACCCGTCACACAAAATCAAGAAATTTCAGGAGAGACCAAATGAGCAATCCGTTTTTCAATGCTGGCCAGAGTCATGTGCGTAACGCCCCAACAGGGGTGCCTGCACAACCAAATCAATTCCCAAATCATGCCGCCTATCAACAGTATTTGGCTGGGCGTAATTCTGGCTGACCAACAGCGGCGAGGTTCGCCTCGCCGCCCATACACAACCAAGGAGATCTCTAATGTACTATGACCCTGGCTGCACATGTGGCAGAGATAGGAGCCGCCTAAACCCTTATTTGCCAATCTGGCAGATCGGCACCGTTTTTGACGGGCCTCCGCAGGCACCATGTTCGCGCTGCCGTCACTTGATGGGGACAGTCGATATGCCGCCGTACTATGCGAAATAAACTGCCAAATACCACAACTTGAGGGCGGCGATGTAACCACTCGTCGCCCTTTTTGTATCTACGTTGAGCGAACGCTCTCCCCCAAAAAAATCGCTTCGAGGAGTTACTCACATGAGTGAGTTCGTCTATTACTACGGCATGACCGTGGTCCGCATTGTCATGGTCGCTGCATCCTTTGGTGCAGGCTTTCTGATCGGCTGGCTTCTTTCCCCTAATTCGGCTGGATTTCGGAAAGTTGCCGCCTACGTCATCGCCGCTGTGCTGGTGCTGGCAGCTATCTTCATGAACAACTTCATCGGCTGGAATGCAGCCCTACTGCTGGCCATCATCGCATTTGGCGTCGGGTTGGCTTTCTGGCTTGGCGGTGTCACCGCAAATGCCTTCAAGATGCCCGACACCTTTGGGTCAAGCCGCTGGGCCACCAAAGATGATCTTCAGGAGAATAACCTCTATGGCACAGATGGCATTCGCATCGGCAAAGCCATGAATGAGGATGGTGATCTTGATTGGGTGTCTTACAAAAGCGACCGCCACTTGCTGACCGTTGCACCCACCCGTTCAGGGAAAGGGACAACCCAGATCATCACCAATTTGCTGACCTATGAAGGGTCAATGCTGGTCATCGATCCCAAAGGCGAAAACGCCATGATCACCGCCAAGCGCCGCATGGAAATGGGGCAAGAGGTTTATGTGGTCAATCCATGGGGCATCGTCGATATTGAAGGTGTGGAACAGGCAACTTTCAATCCAATGGATTGGCTGGACCTGCGCGATATCGACATGTCCGAAAACACAATGATCATGGCGGATGCTTTGGTCATGGGGAATAATCACTCTGACAGCTTCTGGGACGAAGAATCCAAAGCTCTGCTGCAAGGCTTGATTGCCTACGTGGCGTATAGTCCAGATGAAGATGGCAACCGTCATCTGGGGCGCGTTCGCGAACTGCTGAACGAGAATGCCGATGATCTGACCAAGCTGTTCAAGAAAATGGAAGAATCTTCTTTCCCCATTGTCAAAAGCACAGGTGCGCGTAGTGGCCAGAAAGAAGCCAAACTGCTGGCCAACGTGTTGGCCTCGGCACAGGCGCACACGCATTTTCTGGACAGCAAGCGCCTGCGCGACAACATGATGACATCGAGCTTCAAGTTTGAGGATTTGAAAACCAAGCCCATGACGATCTATCTGGTGCTGCCTGCGGATCGCATGAACACCTTTGGTCGTTGGCTGCGCCTGCTGGTGCAACAAGCCTTGACCGTGAATGCTCGCAATATCGAGGAGAAACCCGAAAAGCCTGTGCTGTTTGTCTTGGATGAATTTGCGGCGCTTGGACGCCTGAATATGGTCGAACAGGCCTATGGCCTCATGGCTGGGTTTGGGATGCAGCTTTGGGGCATCGTGCAAGACCTTAGCCAGCTTGAGCGCATCTATGGCGAGGGCTGGCAGTCGTTCATCGCCAATGCTGGCATGATCAACTATTTTGGCTCAAGCGACCAAAAGACCGCGCAGTATTTCTCAAGCATGTGTGGTGAGAAAACGGTGTGGTCACTGTCGTCGGCTATTTCCCATACGTTCGGAACCAACTCTGGGCCAAACGGCGGCACCTCTTCCAACAGCACCAGCTATTCTGATACGCAATCCACGGCACAACGGAAGCTGGCTTATCCAGATGAGTTGATGCGTCTCAAAGGCAACGAGCAGATCGCCTTCATCGAAAACATGTATCCACTTCGCGCCGACAAGGTGCGTTGGCATGACGATCCTGAATTGAAGGCCTTGGGTGTGGATTTGCAGGCCGAACCCGTTCTGGCGCAAGCCGCTGAATGATCTTGATTGGCGGGGAAACCCGCCAATTTCATTTCTCTGATTTTGTGAGGTCCATCATGAACAAGTCACCCTCAACCAGCAAAGACGCGTCTGCCAAAGCCGCTTCACCTCGAAGTGCCGAAAGCCAACAAAACAAGCTGAGACTGAGCAGATAAAATTCGTGTCTGATCCGATGAGCTTTCACGATCCTCTGGTACACAGGGCGGCAAGTCCAAGGTCGTGATCGAAGATCAGGACGGCACTCTTGAAGCCGAGTTCATCCCTGAAAAGGCGCAAAAACCACCGCTGAACCTGAATACAGATGATATTACCCTGGACTGGCAAGAAGAAGGTTATCGCATCCTGCTCAAACAGGAGGCTGGCCCCAGCGATATGGGCATTGATGGTGGCCGGATTACGCGGCTTGTCATGGTCGATGACAAGGAAAACACGGTCAATTTCGACAACGGCGAATGGGCTGAGGAACCGTCACTACCCATCGAGCATGCCTTGGTGGACAAAGTCAAAAGTGAACTCAATGGCACCCATGAGCAAGAGGTGGATCAAGCTACTGATATCACACCAAAAAACGATCTAGATCACGATATCTGAAATTGAAAAATGTCAGCATTTATGACATAATGTTGACATGGATCGATACATTGGACCACTGAAAGACGCTGAAAACGAAGAAGTCGGTAGAAATATCAAAAACGCCTTTGGTGCAGACGAAATCGTCGTCATGCCAGTTCGTTATTGGAAGCATTACGACTGGCTGGCAAGCAAAGGCCTCGACATGGATGCGTGGGTCAAGGAACGTGACATTGAACGCCACGGCTACACCTATGGCGACTTCAAATTCCAGTTTTCGTTGCAGACACAACTTAAAAAGATGCTCGTCCTAAGTGAGAAAGAGCGATACCTCCGAAATATGGAGGTGCCGCTGTTCATTCGACCGAGTGGGTATTCCGCATAGGTGCCCTTAACGACAAGTTTGCCCAGCTCCTATGCGTCTCAAACTACCTGAATGCATGTAATAAATCCAAGGCCCTGCCGTCGTTGGAACCGCAACTTGCACCCAGTCGCCAACACTGCTTCCAACTACGCGAACACATTTTCCCATTGTCCTTGAGCCTACCACATTGTTTTGTGTGCTTGGCCCATTCCGAATGTTTAGCTTTGCTGTCGTTACGTAATGCGTATCCGGTTCCAGTGAAATTGATGGTTGCGTTGTAGTGCTCGTTGCACGGGACGTTCTCGGCGAAGTTTTTTGATTAGGAAAAGTCGACAGAGCCCAAATGGTAACCCCAGCTATCGCTAATAGAGCGAGGAAAATTCCGACACCCTTCCCAGAGAAATTACCACCTGAATATCCGTAGTTCGGGGTTGATGGTTTCTTGTCAAAATAAGACTCGCCCGAGTGAGGATCACGACCCGCAGAAGCCGCACCTGCTAGGTAAGACCCATAGTTTGAATACTTGCTGCCAGATTGCGCGTTCCCGTTAATACCATCCATAAATGCTGAAGTGCGATCTTGTGCAGCTTTTTGTTTGGCTTGTTCGGCTTGCCGAGCGGCGATGCCATCGGCGAACCGCTTGTTGTTCTCTTGCTGTTGTCGGAACTGCTGATCTTTAATCTGTTGCTCTCTGTGCATTTCAGCGGCATATTCTGGTGTTCCCCACTGAGCCATAATTTCCTCCACAAATTTTTCTAAATGAAATTTAGAACCCGACTGAAGACCCGATAATCCGAAATTAAAACCTACTGACAATGAGGTTACGGCGAAAGCATGCCACAATCAATCGGGCAGATGGGAGACTCGGTTTTCATAAGCTAATCCAGTTTGTAGGCTTCAAGTTCGTCCAAGGCCTTGTCCATCGTTTTGGAAAGCCTCGGCCTCCCGACATGAACGCCTCTTGCTTTTGCCGCCGCCATGCCAGCTTTGGTGCGCTCCGATATCAAACTGCGTTCATATTCGGCAAATACGGCAAGTTGGCCATACAGCATCCGGCCCACGGCGGTGGTCGTATCAATCCCTTGTGTGATTGCCTGAAAATCCACGCCCCGATCTCTGAGGTCGCTGAGTAATTGTAATAGATGGATTGTTGAACGCCCGAGGCGATCAAGTTTCCAGACCACCAACGTGTCGCCAGCCTCAAGACGTGCCAACATATCGTCCAACCCACATCGTTTGGTGATTGCGCCAGACACGCCATGATCGCCATAGATCACTTTGCACCCTGCCGCCTTCAGTGCGTCAATTTGTAAGTTTTCGCTCTGATCTTTATCCGAAACACAGATGGGATGGATGGCTCCTGCACCCATCGGCGTCGCAATGCGCCATACTGCAGTTGTCAGAAACTGCTCAGCGGAGGAGCCACCCAATGCAAGTTACAACAGTTGGTCTAGATTTAGCCAAGAATATTTTCCAAGTTCACGGCATCACCGACAACGGTGAGGTCGCCTTCAATCGCGCAATAAGGCGTGCGCAATTGCTAAAGTTCTTTGAAAGCCTTGATCCTTGTCTTGTCGGTATTGAAGCATGCGGCACAAGCCATCACTGGGCTCGCGAGTTGGTAAAGCTCGGTCATGACGTAAAGCTGATCCCGCCTATTTATGTGAAGCCGTATGTTAAACGCGGTAAATCTGATGCGGCGGATGCAGAGGCCATTTGTGAAGCAGTAACGCGACCGACGATGCGTTTTGTTGAGATCAAGACGCCAGATCAGCAAGCCATTCTGGCGCTACATCGAACACGCGACCTTGTTGTCCGCCAACGCACCCAAACGATCAACATGTTGCGCGCACAGTTGGCTGAATTTGGCATCGTGTTTCCGCAAGGCGTCGGCCATGCAACTAAATTTGCAAAGCGCCGATCAGAAGGTGAGGTCATTGATTTGCCTGATACAGCAGGCGGTGTGATTGCTGAACTCTGCGAACAACTTTTGTTCCTGCACGGTAAGATTGCAAACTACACTCTGGAGATGACGCAGATGGCCAAGCGAGAGAAACGGGTCGCTCTTTTGCAAACGATCCCGGGCATAGGTCCGATCACGGCGTCCGCCATTGTCGCTACAATTGGAACTGGGCAACAGTTCAGTACGGGTCGTGATTTTGCAGCTTGGCTTGGTCTGACACCGCTAAATCGTTCCAGCGGCGGTAAAGAGAAACTGGGGCGCATCTCGAAGATGGGAGACCGATATATACGGCGGTTGCTCGTCATCGGCATGATGTCCCGCATGCGGCAGGTCCAATTGAACCCAGATCGCTATGACCCGTGGTTTGCGGACATCATTGGCCCGAAAGCCGGGCAAAGTGGCGGCCGTCGCGATGGCAAACAAAACGGCCCGCATGGTCTGGGCCGTCCTCACCAAGCAACGAACCGTACCGCGTAAGAGCAATCTGACCCAAACCGAAACACAGAGATAGCAAGACCAATGAAGTGATGGAAAATTTGTCAGCCCTAGAATCAAGACTACCCCGTGCTAAGTCCTGAACGCTTGCTGTTCGATGTGCAGAATGGGAATTGGTTTGTGGAAACCATCAGGGCCAGCGGCCTTATGTGCCGCGCAAACAGGCCGGACACAAGACCGCATCTGACAAAACAACAATCACATCAGAAATGTCTTGCTAAGCAGGAGCCATCCACACAGGACATAGCCGATCTTTCGCCCTACTGGTTTGTCTGTCTCCATGCCCAAATCGTAGCAGGCTAAATCGTTCTTACAAGCAGGTTTCATGGTGTTTTCCTATTGCCAAAAGGGTTCCCTTTTTGATATTGCTGCCATAAATCAACTACGATGTCACTCAGTCATTGTTTATCCACAGTTTTCTTGATGTTGATATCGCTTCAAAACGTTACTCAGCGTGGGTCAGAAAAGGGAAGCCTTTTGTCCGAACCTCGCGCAAAGCAAAAGTGAGGCACAGGCATGACCCGTTCCAGCGCGCAAAAACTTGGATTGAATATGCTGATTTTAGTTGTGGCTCTTGGCGCTCTGGTACTCTGCGTCCTCTCCACAACCGTGATTGACAGTGACAGTATCGGCCGCGTCTGGATCGGCGCAGGTACGATCCTGTTGCTGCTGTTCATTTGCTTCTGGATTTTGATGACCGCGCTGCAATTGCTCGAAGTCTGCGGCAACTTCGTTCAGAAACGACGGCTAGCCAAAGGCAAATAGGGTCGGCTTATTTACCATCCCCTTTGTCTCCCTTGCCTTTTTGCTTGTTATACTGGCTTTCAAATCCTCTTCTTTCGGCATCAGTGCGTTTGGGATCATTTTTACCTTCCCATAGTTTACCCATTCGCGAGCCCGGTTCATGCGGATTATTCATTCCACCAAGTTGCCTCGAAGGCGGCACCGGATTGTTTCCCCCACCGGATTGAGCGGTTGTATTGACGCTTGCCGTCGGACCAGCCCCACTTTTTCTGCGGCTTTTTGCATATTGGGCAGTGGAGCCACCTGCACGGCTTAA
Organism: uncultured Paracoccaceae bacterium; assembly: GCA_943787985.1. GTDB lineage: Bacteria > Pseudomonadota > Alphaproteobacteria > Rhodobacterales > Rhodobacteraceae > Ascidiaceihabitans. The sequence continues at coordinate 16,006 of CALSOO010000002.1, forward strand.
TCCGCCGGAGATTTGAGAACCCGCTGCAATCGCACCAATCATTAGCTCACGAGACCCATTGATCGGATCACCACGGCTGTCACTGAATGGTGTGATACCTGCGCCCAACCATCTGAGCATGCCTTTTGGAACATCATCGATAAGTTTGAAACACATCAAGGCGATATTGTAGGCAAGGAACACAAAGATCACCGTGTACACGACCAATCCAACTGGTCCAGTGACGCCACCTGTCAGTTCGTCACGAGAAATCGAAATAGCCGAGTCAAAAAGCGTCGAGAGAAAGAACATCGCTGCCCCAAAAATAACCGACCCACCGATCAGACCGATAACGATCAAGGCGGGGCGGATAAGGACCATCAGTAAAAGCTGGTACCCCCCAATGGCTGCCGCCCCCGGCATACCATCCCCTTCAATGCGCAAATGCGCCAGCGCCCAAAGCGGCATGGCGGCAATAGCTTCAAACAGTTCCAGCACCCAACCTATCACCGCAAAGGCAAAATAGATGAACGGGATCAGGGGCAGCACATAGGCCAACATGACACCCGCCAAGAATCCAACCGTTGCGATGGCAAACAGTAGCGATGATATCCCTTTCAGGGCCTCGGACGCCTCTTTGCTGACACCGCCGATGACGGGGAGCTTTTGGAAAATTCCAGCGAGCGAACCTAAAGCACCAACCACGGCACCACCAACAAACATGTATATGGAGCCTGCCACCATATGATGGCCGCCTTGTGTTAGTTTTGCCATTGGATCAAGCGTTGGATTCGCCTGTAAATCTCTTAAAGGGCCACCACCAAAGAGGCCTGTGACGGATTCGACAAGCATTTTCGAGCCATCTGAATACAAACCTTCGTCTGGCAGGGTAAAGGTGGTGGTGTCGTAAAGTGAATCCTGCTGGATATGTTCACCGTAACGATCTTTAGCAAAGCTAATGGTCTGTTCGATAACTGTGGCTGTGCCGCTGTTTAACCCCATGCTTCCAAAGAACCGCATGAACCCTCTACGTTCGGAGGAACCTCCTGCGCCTACATCCGACACGTTGCCAAAGATCGGCACACCTGAACCGATGGCTTCCATATATTGTTGATTCACTTTAGCGATATTGCTGAACCACATGCCAGCCGCTCCCCAACCCTGTTGGACCATGCGTTCTTTATTGCCATAACTAGCCCCGGTGATCTGGTCATAAGTCAACTCAAGCGTTGTGGTTAGTGCCCGAGCCGCATCATTGGTCGCGGCGCGCAGATCATCAGGAATCGTGGCCAATATTGTATCTTGATTGTAGTCAGGCTTTTTGTTGATTTCGATTTGGTGACGCGCAATCGCCTGCGCTGCCGGACGCACTGCTTCGGCAATCGCTCCGATTTGCGCCACATATTGAGCTTTCACACTGTTATGAATGTTCAGCAGAGCATTGCGGATTGGTGCACCGCCCAAACCCGGTGCGGATGCGCTGGCATCCTCGTCAAATTCAGTCAGATTCAAGCGCAGGTAGCCACAAGTGTATTCTTCAATGTCGGAACCAATAGTATGACGATCCCAAGCAAGGATCACCGCGTCCTGTTGGAACATTTGCGCCAGAGCGATCATGTTTGCTACGTTGGAAAATTCCGGTGCGGCTGACGTGTTGCCATAGACTTGCAGCATTTTGACCTGCTCGACATTGCCTTCGTTGATCTGGTTGTAGGAAGCTGCGCATACTTCGCTGAGGAATATCCGGTTCACCAGTTCCACGGTTGTGGCCTCTGGCGGTCTTGTGGCTATATTGCTTGGCTCTGTGAACTCTTGGACAAACGTTGACCAAACTTTTGTGCCCAAGCCAGAACCCATTTTAGCTGTCCAGAGGGTCAGATATTGCGCAGAGTTTAATCCAGAGCCCAGTGGGACCAAAAGCCCAAGGGCTACGACCAAACGGATGGGTGCCCAAAGGGAATTAAAGCGCTTACCGAAAGCTGTGCCAGTTTGGGCCGCTTCACCAACAACGGTCATAAGATAATAGATCACGATGATCACCGCGATCACCATAGTCGCCATACTGTAGAGCCCAAGAATCGCGTGCAGACCTTCGTAGACGGGTGTGCCGACTGGTTCCGCCGCCGTGCCAAACATGCCGAGGCTGGGGCCAAAAACTCTGGTCCAGCATTTTGAGCACCACGTCAGAGGATACGTATTCTGTTGGTGTGGTGAAAAACTGGGTGAACTGCTCGCATGTGCGGGTGAAAGAACCGCGTAAGACGCGATCAAATGGCCTGCACAAACATCATGATTAGGCCAGCGACCACCGCGCCAAAGATGGCGATCTGATCAATTGTGCGCCATGACCATGTGATGTGATTGGCGGCAATCGCCAGAACCTGACGCACACCAAACTGACCAATATTTGATGAATGAAGCGCCGGATGTCCCTGTGGGATCAGTCGGGCGGAATTGAGAACGAGAGCAATAAGATAGGCAAAGTGGCCAAAGTGCAGGCCCAGTTGTCGAATCGGGCATGATCTCTGGCCGCGTCGCATAGCGCCAAAGCGCCTGTGCGTTGTCTTTTGATAATATCCCTTTGTCTTTGCTTTTTCTGCTCTCACGTACCCTCGGAAATGTTTTTTCTTTAAATTTACAGTAAATAATATAATAATATACTCCCACGACTGAATTGACCTGATCTCCATTTTCAAGCAACGAACATTCGTTGATGCTGTCTGCGGCGCACATCGGCGAGAGGCCAGTGTGTCGGTTAAATTCCTAGGGATTTGCACTTCTTTTTAGGTTTTTTTGCAGGAACCCAACCCTCTAAGCCAAGTGTATTCTTGCACAGGACCCATCCGTGAATTTCAGCTGTGCCGTTTAACTCCTCGCCTTGGCGACATGTGTAGCTCAAGAGCTGAAAAATCCGTCGTTGCATAGGTCTTGCTTCCAATACTCTTGGCGAGGTTGTCGGGTATCCAACCTTCTTGCCCAGCTTGGTTTTTTGCCCAAACCCAAACATAACCGTCCCAGTTGTCGGTCCTTGCCAGTCAGCCATAGCTCTTCGCCCTCTTTGAGCAAGATTGGATCGTCATACGCTGCGGGGTCCCAACTTGTAACAACTTGATGGCTTCCCATTGCAGATCTCCATTTATGCTGCACTGATAATAATGATCACTTTTGATCGAAACTCAAGAATGGCTAATGTTCAAAAAGCCCGCATTGCGGGCCTTGGGCTAGGTTCGAAATTGCGCGGCATTTTCCCTGCGTCAAACGAACTTGTATTCTTTAAGCGACACCACACGGAAGTTGTCAGTGACCGTGTCGCGGAAGTCTTCCCATTTGTCAGGAAGGACGTTGCGGGAAGAAACCAAGTATTGCTTCGGTAAATTGGTTGAACGTGGCGCTAGTGCTGATTGTGGGTGACCCATTTGTGCATGGACACCCCAGAGGCGTTCAATTGGGTTTAAATGGGGCGCGTATGGCGGTAGGAAATGTAGCTGCACTCTGCGACCTGATCTTGCCAGCCATGGCTGAAGTGCCTTGGCATGATGGTAGCGGGCGTTGTCCACAAAGACGTGGATGGCTGTCATGGTCGGGTTGGTACGTTCCAGCTTTTCCAACATCTGCTTCGTCGTCTGTGCATTGATCTTCTCGGCCTCGACGAAGGTGAATTGGAAAGTCCTCAAGATCAAGTGCGCCCTGAATGTTCAGCCGTTTGCGACCTGATGAGGACTTAATTGCCGTCTTCTGGCCTTTAGGGAACCAGCCATGGGCGGGACGGCTTTGATGTGTTGGATGAACAGCATCGGAGAATACAACCATCTCGTCCTGCCCCAGTTGGGTCATCAAAGTCTCGTAGTGGGTGATAAATGCTTCTTGCTTGGCCTCATCCGCCTGAGCAGGCATGGACTGTGGCTTTTTATAAGTAAAGCCCAGTCGATGCATCAGTTTGGCCGCTCCTGAAGGACAATAGCTTTGGCCATACTCTGCCAAAATATAAGCACATACTTCATGAGCATTGCGGGCGTGATTTTTGGTGAAATGAGACTTCAGTGACGTCTCTTGCTCCATCGCCAAGTGGCCCTGGCGTTGGCTGTAGTCCTTTCAAGCCGAAAAAATGACAGCCCAGTACCCGCGAAGACGAACTTCCATTCGGTTAAAACTGTAGGGCCTATATCGAGTATACGACAAACCGTTTGGGCGTCCCTCACCAGCATCTAAGAGAAGAAAGGATCGGGCGCGTTTCCCACACAAGCGCATCAACCTTGCGCTGGCCTACAGATTGCCTCAAGGGCAGTACGCTGTTCATCGGTCAAAGTTACTGATTTTTCTTGCTTACTCATGAGGAAAGAATGCAGAGTGGGAGGATAAAAGCCCTGTGACAAATGGAATCTATTCTCGACCCATTTTTTTAGGTCAATTCAGTCGTGGGAGTATAGGTTAATATTACTGACCTATTGAAAATGCCCGCAACATAAAAACATAATTCAAAAATTCTATTCACAGATCGAAAGCTCGGGGTTTTTCCGATAGTGAGAAAGCTCAAGTTTTTCGTGAACTTGGGTGCAAGCTGGGTTTAGAAAACCACCTTCGCCCGGAGTGCGTCGCCCGCAATCTTTGAAATAAATGGCGTCCCGCAAAAAGCTCCCGAAATCTACAAAGATCGGGCCAATAAAGATGAAACCGCATTAGAGTTCATCAAGCGCGTGTACAAGCCGTGGCTCACCAAGGGGTTGTCGCACAATCAATTGAATCACATCGATACTTCAGCCTATTATGCGTACAGGAATTACACCAAGTATCACGCCATCGATCCAACAGTTTTGCTTCCAGACCAAAACTACCCAAATCGATAGGGAATACGAGCTTTTAAAGCAATTCGAAGGGGCAGAAGCCGAGAGTGTTGAGTGAGCGTCAAGGTTTTGCGTCGCATTTTCCATTTTCTCGACAGCCGTGGGAAACCGGGCGATTAAGCCGCCCCGATAGATCAGCCGTTCGCCTGCAACTTCGGTTTCGGTGTAATCCATAGCCAGATCATAGGCGATGGCGTCCATGTCGATGTAGTTGGCCAGATGATCAGGGATGTCACCGAACAGGCCTTCATCAACAAACTGCTCGGCCAGCTCCTTCATGCTGTCCACGTGGTAGATATCAACGTCAAAATCGATGGTGAAACGCTGCAGGATCAAAGCTGTATCCTGCCTCACCAACGGCGATGATGAACACGGTTTTCTCGTGATCATCCCAGCTTTCGCAGGCATCAAAATACTGCCCGATATTGGCTTGATTGATCCCCCATGCCTTGGCCAGATCACAGTCGATATGATCCCCATCAATGAACTGGATTTCGTATTCTTCGACGGGGTCGCCGTAATCGTTGCGGTTGCTGTTTGCCTTTTCGGTATAGTCTTCAAGGCTCTCAAAATAGAAACCATTGGCGGTGATGTCATACGGTTGAGCGTGTAGTTGCGGCATTGTCTTGTCTCCTCTTCTTTGTTCTGACGGGTTGCGCATGCAACCGTCTGGCTTCCGCCGAGGAGCGGGGGTGCAAGGATCAAAGGTGCGGTCACGCAGGACCAGAGCCACGCGCAGGTGCAGCACAGCGAACCGAGCATGGCGAGGACCCACCCTTTGATCTGCGCGGGGGCAGCCGCCCTAGTTGTCATGGGGGTATTGGGGGAGAAGACAATCTCCCCTGATTGGCGATCAATCACCACAGGATTGTGCATGGTTTGGTGCAGGTGGAGAGGTCAATTCTCCAAATCCTGCGAGTGGGTCACAAGGGGCGACGATACGCCCTTTGGGGAGTATCCGAAACTCTGTGTATGAGGGTTGGCCCATGCGAGTTTCACGGGTCATTTGTTGAACCGTTCTGGATATAGGATAGCGAACTGGTTGCGCGCGGCAACCCATTCTCTGACCCCTCTGCCTGTCTTCTCAAAGCTTCGGATTGCCAGGTAGATCAGCTTTGTTGCGGCGTCATCGGTTGGAAAGCTGCCACGTGTTTTGGTGGTTTTGCGGATCACGCGGTTCAGGCTTTCAATCGCATTTGTGGTGTAGATGATTTTGCGCACCGCCGGCGGGAAGGCGAAAAACGGGATCACCTCCTGCCACGCCCGCCGCCAGGAGGGTGCGATTGACGGGGTATTTCTGGCCCCATTCGGCTTCGAAATCTGCGAGCGCTTTCTCGGCCTCGACATCATCCGTGGCCTGATAAATCCGCTTCAGATCATTGGCGACGGTCTTGCGATCCTTCCAGCCGCAGAAGTTCAGGGAATGGCGCACCAGATGCACGATGCAGGTCTGGACCGTGGCCTCGGGAAAAGCCGCGTTTGATGGCGTCAGGGAAGCCTTTTGAGGCCGTCCACGACGGCGATTCAGGATGTCCTCAACGCCCCGGTTTCGCAGGTTTGTTCATCACCGAGAGCCAGAATTTGGCTCCTTCATTGGCGGCGATCCACAGCCCCAAAACCTCACGCTCACCCTCCGGGGGTGACGCCCAGGGCCACGTAAACGGCCTTGTTTTTGACCTGACGGCTTTCCGCGTCGCGGATTTTGACACGTAGAGCATCGAGGGAAAACAATCGGATACATCGGCTCCAGGGCGCGGTTCTGCCAATCCGACACTTCCTCCAGGACAGCGTCGGTCACACGGCTGATAAGATCGGCTGACACCTTCAGGCCATAGACCTCCCTCAAGGTGGGCGCGGATGTCGCGAGGTCGATAAACCCGCCGCGTAAAGCCCAATAATCTTGTCATCCATCCCATCAATCCGGGTCTGGCCCTTCTTGATAAGCTCAGGTTCAAAACTGCCGTCACGGTCGCGGGGCACATCAATCGGCAGCGCCCCATCATTGCCCTTCAGCGTTTTGCGCGACGTGCCATTGCGCCGGTTGCTTTGCTGGTTTGCGGGTTTTGGCATCTGGCTCATAACCGAGATGTTCGGTCAGTTCCGCGCCAAGCATCCGTTCCATCAGGCGGACCTTGAGCTCCTTCACCAAGCCTTGATCGCCCAGCAAATCTTCGGCGTTCTCAACGCCGTTAAGCAGTTCGTCTAGAACGTCCTTGGAAATCGTCATTGTTGTCATGCTCCTTCAATATGGAAGCATGGGACAAATTACTCATACACAGAAGATCGGACACTCTCGCCCTTTGGTCGGGTTCAGCTTCGAAAAGCTGACGGCATTCAATCCGCGCAGGGGTTGATCTATGGGGTGTTGGGGAGAGATGACATCTCCCCGACGAGAGATCAAACACAGATATGTTTGCTTGGTCGCGGACTGGCTCAATGCCAGCCTCGACCATCAGCTTTGGGGGATACAACGGGGGAGCGCAGCAGCCCCCTTGTCAAGTGAGGTGGTACTACCACCTCCATCTTGCGGTAACTCTTAAGCTGTAAGATGGCCCGAAGGGGACGTAGCGCAAACGGGTCACTGACCCACATCTAGCGCCATCACTAAATGGCAGAAGCAGCATTTCTTACTGCTGGAAGTTGTCTCAGGGGATCGCAGCGGAAAATCATCTGCGATTTTCCAGTATTGTCACTGAAGTATAGTCCTTTTCCGAGGGCCTGTTACTCGATGCGTCATTCGCATACGCCCGTCGTTCAAAATTTCAATTTTGGAGTTGTAGGGTGTCATCTCCGCAGAGATGAGAGCATGATCCCTCGTAGGCCGCCTGAAATTGGCTCCAACTCGACATGTTGGAACAATCGCCGAGGACTTTCGTCAAAATAGATGTCAAAACCATCTGGGTTGACTTGATAGATGTAGCTACGAAATCCCTCCAATATTTTTTCCGTCCGTCAGGGTCACGCTAACGTTTTCTTCGTAGTGGAGTTCGCGAGAAGACGAGGCAGACAGCACTGCACGTCCCTGTCATTACCTCCCCAGTGCTTACCGTTCTATCTAGTTGCCATCGTGCTGCTAGGTATTCTGCTAGTGGCACATCGAAAATGAGCATTCTATCGCTTTCATTCAGTTATGTGGTTAATGCGTTTGATAATTTTAACAAACTCATCATTTTCGTCCACCATCCTTTCAATCCTATAATGGGCGGGTATCACAGGTCCTTTGCGGATTAGATTTGCTACGCTGTGGTTGGAACAGGTTTCGGGAAAAACACCGATATCTCCAGCCAACCTCATCGCAAAAATCGACATAATCGCCATAGGGAAATTGTGGCTTTGGAGTCTTCTTTCGCCGAGGCTTCTTCAAATTCTAGCTTTTTGCCCTCCGCCAATTGGAAACCTCTTTCAGGATTTTGGAATGTGCGACATAATCCATCGTGCTTGTAATTCCATTACGCCAAAATATGGACCACGATACATTCCCACGAAATATAGCCCTGAAACCTTAGGGTTGTGGGTGGGCTCTGTTCGCTATAAACGGCATAAACTTGTCTTTGGTATTGTAATCAAGAGCTCGTTTAATGTGCACTGAAAGATAATCTAAGTCGCATTCATAACCAGTACAGAAAACAGCAATTTCTGATAAAACCTTTGTACCGTTCTCTATAACTATTCCATTTGAAGAAAACTCAGAGAACCTCGAGCGAATTGGAACAATGCGGCCCGATTTTACGTATGTTAGAAACTGATCGCTGATTGCTACGAAATTTGGCTTACCATTTTTCTCCAAGATTAGCTTAGGATTCGCCACCCCAGGATTGCCAAATTTCTGCTCAAAAAAGTCAAATATTTGATTATTCGTTTCGGTCTCGCATGCTCATCGACTGACTTTTCTTTTCTTTTATAGAAAAGGAAATCGATCGGTATTTCATGGCCCGTGCTATCATCAATCACCCTACGAGGAATTACCCAGGTATTCGAATCGGAAACAAAATAAACCTTTGACGCGCCTCTTTCGACAAGAAGTTGAGAAATCTCGATTCCGCTAAAGGATCCACCAATCACACAAACGGCCCTGCCGCTGACGTCACTAATTCGGTCAATGTTTGATGAATGAACGTGAACTACGCTGGTTTCATTCTCTCGCTTGGGTTTCGGCAACCAAGGCCTAGAAAACATGCCGCTAGCTACTATAACCTTATCGAAGACCTCGGCCTGTTTGTTCGAGAGCCGAACTTTAAAACCGTCGGAGAGTGTTTCTATACAACACACCTCTTGCCCCAATCTCAGGTGTTTTTCCAAGTCGAATTCTAGGCAATAGCTTTTCAAATAAGCTTGAACGTTCTCTGATTTTGGAAATAGCTCGGCATCTATCGGCCATGGAAAATCTGAAAAGGAACATGTCCATTTGGAAAGATTAGTACGCATCCCTTTCCATACATGGCCATCTTCCTCCGACCATAGCCCGCCAATCGAGTTGTTTTTTTCATAAATTGTGGGCGCCATTCCCGCTTCTGCAGCTTCTTTTGCTGCCACTAAACCTGCTGGTCCTGCGCCAATTATTGCAATTTTCATCTGTTTTCCATGAGATAGTTACTGTCGATCTTGGAGAAGGTCTGGGCTATCCAAAGTGGAATCCGATGACGCTAAGTGGTTTCGATCCCAGCAACAGCGTTCGTTCCAACTGGCATATTCACTCCCCATGGATACTTTTTCTCTTGAGAGCGTTCGTATTGATAGACCACGATGTTGGGCAGGTTTCGCTTATCGTAACGTCTGCCAATATTAAAGGTTAGGCTATTTGGAGAAGCGAGAACCAAGTGGATTTTTTCCACCCCAATGCCGCTTAGATTTTTGACAAAACTCTGTAAACTGAGTCGCCAATGCACTTTGCTTTGATTGTGACCAATGGGAATCGAACGAACCGTCCTCTAGTGCCAAGTGATACACTGGTAGATCAAAAGTTGTGTTCAAATCATCTTGGGAAATAGGGTAAGAAACCGAAACAGCTAACAATACTTCCATATGCCCGTCACTCTCACCGATGTTTGGTATGAGGAACCTTTTTCCGTCATCTTCATCGTCCAACGCTCGCCACGTTTCTTTGGTGCGGTCCCAGTCAAAAACACTAATTTCGCCTTCATCATCCAATTCAACACCTGTAAGAAAAGTAAAGGGAACAGCGGTAAGGCCACCATAGGCAATTTGGATACTCTCTCGACCATGCCCCTTTCGAGCTTGTTGCACCGGCCTCTTTCATGACGGGAATTTTTGGCAAAAGTTCTGCGGCTGAGATTATCTTGCCGTCGAGCCTTTGCCTCAAGTCTAATAGGTAAGGGTTTCTAGACAGCGGATATTCTTTTCCCAAAGCCTTCGCCAAAGTCTCACCGTCATCATCACGAAGACCACGCCCTTCGATGACCATTACACTTTTCCCTCTGGATGCTTTGACGTCGCCAATTTTTTCCCATGCCATAACTACAAAGGAGAGAAACATTAGGAGCGATGAAAGAACCAGAACAAAAGTTAACGCTACATCGGATATTGAGCCGCCGTCAGTCAGCTGGAAAGAATAGTCCCGAAAAGTCAACGTGCCCGTAAGATTTCCCAGCCCTACTATCGCACCAACGATTAAAGATGACGCTCTAAATGTGAGTACAAACGGTGACTTCGGCCTCGTAAACCAGTCAACCACCTTTTTTATAACGTACTTCAATATCTCGATCATAGGTTTCCGTTCCGTATTTCAATTTTCTCCACTGCTCCCATCCGCGAAAACATATTCGCGCGAGCCTGAAGAAAGAAAAAGCAATCAAGCCTAACAATCAAAAGTGCCGAAAATGGAATACCTCTTTCGCTCCTAACAAGGTTATTCATTGAATGAATGTCTTGAGCGCTAGGCTGAACTGGAAAAGATGGGTGTGAATGCCATTCGCCTAAATAGTTAAACCTACGGTAGTCACGGCCAGTCTTCTGAAAAAAACCCTCAAGAGCTTGGTTGTGGTGCTGGGGGGATCTACAAAAATGCGCGGCGCTTCCCGAAATTCCATCGGTGGAAAAATCCACTAGCCTAAATTTTCCAACCTCCAATTGCTCACCGAACAAAATGCCTCCGATTTCTCTCCGACCTGCCTTACGAAGACATCGGACAAACTCCCTTTTAACCTTCCTCTCAATCAGTAAACTAGGAGGCATCTTGTTGCTCCAAAGGCCGCAAACTCTTCAAGAATTCTAAAATATCCCGTTCACCAGCTGTTTTTGTTTCGCTTTCCCAATCAGGCACCCCCAAATACGAAATGGGTCGAACGTCGAAGGGGGCGGAAAAAATCCAGCCTTTTGCCATGCCAATCGCATAAGCTGAATATGGAAAACTGCTTAGATCTGGGCTTAAAAGAGTGTCCATTGCTAGGCGTGAAACGTGCGCCGCAATGAGTGATACATCAGAGTCTGTTGCTATTTCTGGCGTACCATCTTCATTCAGTAGCCCGTATGGGATGTTATCGTTGCTTGTCGAAGGTGTTTGGTGTTCTTGACTGTCACACCATTGTTTTATTTGTTGCTTCGCATCTAAAGGAACGGGGTCGAGATATGGACGTACACGTCCAACAAGCCCACCAATTCCACCCGCAAAAACACTCCCCCAAGCCATCGGTATTTTGTTGGACTTTGAAACAGATGCCAAAATGTTGAACGCCCTGTCGTCAGCAGTGGCATCGATGATGAGGTCACAGGAGGAAATTTGCTCCATTGCTGAAACTGTTGTTGCGCTGCTTTCCTGTCCACCTAGGCGAATTTGCCGAACCTCAACGCTTATTTTCGGCTCAATCGATTTAAGGCGCGAGCTTAACGCTTCGGTTTTGTGGAACCCGACACCAGAGACAGAAAGCTCATTGCGTTCGAGATTGCCTTCGAAGAAAATGTCATCGTCAATTAGAAGAAAACTATCAACTTTTGCTCGCAGTAGCTGTACCGCAACTTTTGAACCGATAGAACCGCAACCAATGATCGCAACTTTTTTTTGACCAACGCTCTCAAATATCTCAGGCAACCTAGTATTCGTGTCTTCATCAATAATCGTCCTATAAGAGTATACCGAAGGTTCATCACCTTCGATATTCACCCAATGCAACGTCCAGTCGTGACCGCTAGAAGCCAACAGGTAAAAATTCTTGCTAGTGTCAATTTTCTTCTTCACGGGGGATCGATTACTGCTTTGATTTAACGTCTGTGTGATGCTTTCAATTGATATGGGTGATGAAAACGCGGTACTTGGATTATTCAAAATGTAACAACTAATTGGTACTGTACGGTCAGAAAACTTTGAGTTCGATGTCCAGCCTGAGTTTTCTTCCGTACCGAAACACTTCAACCGAGCCACGATCTTTTTCGCGAGCATATGGTCGCCAATCACTCCTGAAATCAAAAAATTGGTTTCGAGTTTCCCAAGGGCTTCAACATCATTTGAGGTTAAGACAAGGCGTCCAAATGCACTCCGCGTGGCTTGTCCCAAGCTGACAGAGTGTCCGTCAATGATTGAAACTTCACCTTCGCCATGTTGTGTGTTCTCACCACTAAGGAGTCGATGCGCACTTTCAATCATATTCGCGCCGCTAACATCAGTCGTCCAATTGTCAGGTCGATACTCCAGACAAAGTTCTCCTTCAGCACCATATTGGTGACCAGAAATTCTCGAACCATCGCGAGTAGTAACCAAGGGCGGCGCGTCTGGAAAAACCACAGGATAACTGAGAACCAACTCGAAACAGTTCTCCGCTAATGAAACGTCAAAATTTACTCGAAGGTTTCCATCTCCAAGTTCAAATTCAACGTTCGTCAGCCATGGGACTTGCTCCTGAAGTTGAACAATTTTCTCACGCTCATAGTTCGCGCGATCTATTTGCTTGAGCCACCATAATGTCATGCAAAATCCCGTGGGGTATTGGGCTTTCTGGGAGCATTTGAAAACGAGTAGTCTGTCGCGGCTGCAGGAGCAGTTGTTGCTGCGGACAGCATTGATATGCCTGCTGCCTTCCTAGCAGTTTGCAGTGCTCTTTCTGTCAAGTCTGACGCAAGTATAGTAGTCTTGTGTTCTGTCATTCTTTCTAGATTTGCCAAATTTGATAGTGCTGAGAAATCACTTCTGGCTCGCTCAAGCCAAGAAAAAAAGGCTTCTTTTCTTTCAGGGTGCTCGCCCCACTTATCTGCAAAATTTTCGGAAGCATCTGTCGGGTTAGGAATTGCATACTTCTCACCATCGTAGAGAACGAATTGATCCATTCTCTCAAGAATTGTCATCAATGCGTCAGCTACGTCTGCTTCTCCATTATAAGAATGCGCTGAGAGCGTAGAAATAATAATTGAAATCGGTTTGCTTCCTTCCTCGTCCTCCGCAAACATATCATCACGATGTCGTTTTAGGATCATGATAGCCTGTTGCAACGGAGTACGTACGCGGTACTCAGGAATGTCCTCAACACTAGCTTGAACGCCCATTCGAGTTTCTGACTCTGAGAGTTCTTTTCGCATTGTTTCAAATATTTCCGACATCCGTCCTTTGAACCATTCGGCGTAACCCTTGGGGTTCGATCGTGGCCACTCGTCAGATATAGAACTAAATTTTGCGTCTTGTTCGTCTGTAATTGAAATTGCGCTTCCGACATAAGAAGCATCTAAACCCCGACTTTCCAAAAGAAGGCGTTGTCCAGTCTCATTTGGAAGAGCAGGCAATATATCCATATGAAATTGAACTCCATCAGCGTACTCAAGTGTCCAACATCTTCGACCGGATACAACAGGCTTCTTGATACCCTTCGACGTTCTGTAGCTTTCGACTTCGACACCGAGCAAATTCTTCAGTTCGTGCTGTGTCATGTCATTCTTGGTCAATTTTTCGAGCACGCACACCAAGTCAATATCGTACTCGTCTTCGCTGTTAGATGGCTTGATGGCAGTTCCTAGCCTGAATGAGCCTTGAACATAAACTTCGGGGGAATAGTCACGAATGTTAGAATCCTCCCTATGCGTCCACTGTCCGAACGATTGATAACTGCGTTCTGCTCTTCGATAATGCTCCTCAGGAATCTCCAGTTCTCGCGCAAGAGCCTTGATGTACTGACTACTTTGAGCTGTAATAGCCGCCATGATAACTTCTCCTAAAAACATACCCGACAACACATCATTTCGGCGCTGCGGGGAAAAATGACACCTTATATAGATATGTAAGACCGTAGGAAATGCAACCTTTGGGCGCTATACACACACTGTTATCCCCATGTTTTTTTCCTAACGATTGCCAATGCTCAAAGAAGCAAATTTGACGTCACTCAAAGTATAAGTCAGCTAGTTACGGCGTTGCCGCATAGCTGACGGGTTACTTTAATGAGAGCAAAGAAGGTGCGATGAGAACAAAACGTATGATTGAAGAAGCCTACTTAAAGTCTGTTGACCAAATGCAGGGTTTTTGTGGACCGACTTCGGAGTCTTGTCCCACTCTTCACGTTGTGGATCACGCTGGGTTCTTTGCATCAGCTATCCAACAACATGATCTGGTTGTACAAATCTCAACTGGATGCGTGAGTGCCATTGAACAATTGAGTGACAATAGCGCAGTCAGGCTGGGCATGGGGCATGCGCTTGAATGGCTGATCCTTCACGAACTGCATCACGCAGCGCTCGGCCATTTTGAACTGACGTATGGCTTTCCCGTCCTGCATCTGGTTTCACGAAAAAATCGTGAGACTATCCCATTAAATGACTTCCCCAAAGACTTATGGCGCAAGGTCTCTCCGTGTCTTGAACTGCAAGCAGATCACGATGCGCTTGAGATGATGCTCGGCGACTATTCGAGAGGCGGTTGGGTTAGTGTACGAAAACTGGCGACCAGCATAGCTGCTGTCATGGTCTTGATCGAAACTGCTGGTAGTGGGGATGGAGATAAACCCTCTAGCCATCCACACGCGGCGACGCGGATATTTCAATTGCTTGGGCATGTAGCTGAGATGTGGTCGATCCCTGCACATGCCAAAGCCAACGCGCGTGGTGAACAGGCCATTCGAGATGAAGACTTGCCTCCCCAAGTGGAGGTTCAAGCGTTTTGCAGTGAAGTGGTGTTGCCTTTGTTCTGGGATGCTGTGGCGTTGGCAGAGGCGGCGGAAGCAAAATCTATCATTTCCGATCTTGGATCACCCGAGGATTTCTTTGCCGACATTGGCCGCGCCAAACTGGGGCAATGGGATGAACTTGTCACCGTCGGGGCTAAGGAATGGGCCACGTTGAAGGATGTGAACGACGCGATTTTACCGTTCCTTTCAATCAATCAGGCACTGAACTGAACCTTTATTGAATGAACGGAGCCACCGCTATCAGGTTCGGGCGGCTCTGTTGGCGTGGGCAGTTTGCCCGCATCTTCTGCCACCACGACAATGAACTGATGCAGACCGAGGTTGTTTGCCTCTGTCAATTTTTCAGGGAATCCTTTGCCGTCCAGCGGCATGAACTGCTCCCCCTCCGAAACGGTGGCAATTGAATCGTCACTCAGGCCTAGCGGAAGCGGGTGTAAGGTGCCTTCGTACAGCTGAAACGCGACGGCGTGACCTTTGACATCGCTGTCCAAATGGAAACAAAACTCTTCCCCCAGCTTTAGTACTTCGTCAGGTTTAGGTTGATTACGTCTTCGCTGCACCAGTCCCATTGACCTGTCGAAACGGGCGATACTCAACCTGCCATGGATAGCATGATTTTCAAGATAATCATCCCATGCGTTTGTATGCTGTTTCGGAAATAATCTGGGATCAACCGCATGCGCCGTATCAGCATGATGTTCTGCGATCCAAGCGTGGATCAGCTTGGCTTTGGGCCGTCCGATGGCTCCGCTTCGAAAATTCGATAGATAATCGGTGCCAACCATCAGTTTGTGACCAAAGGCTTGCTCCATAATGGCTTCAACGCTCAAGTTGGTGGTGTCTGCAACGGCACGGGCGACTTGATAAAGGGCGGCACGGTCGGTTTTGGTCGCTGTCTTCCAATTTTTATCCACATCAAAATCCTTGCCTCAAAACTACCCGATTTTACCCGCAACCTACGGCCATTGCAGTGGTATTTTAGGATATCCAAGCCTCGAAGCCAGAAAATTCATGCTTTGGGTCTTGGGAATAATATCCTATATTGTTCCACTTATGTTCTCTCGCGGTGACAGGCAACAAAGGAGACCCCGAACCAGAGAAACGCCGAGAGGCAGAAAGAGGCAGGCCATGACCGACATTCCCCCAGAATTTAATCTCGAAACGGCCCCGCCGCGGCTGACGATTGATTGGGACGCCTATCTGCCCTTCTTTGAAGATGAAAATATCTCGGACGAGCACAAGCGCGAGCTGATCGAAGCTCTGTGGTCCATCATGGTCAGCTTTGTCGATCTTGGGTTCGGTGTTCACCCCGTCCAACAGGCCTGTGGAAAAGACGTGTCTTTGGCAGAAATGCCCGCTGTGGATGTGCTAAACTTACCCAACACCAAAACAACTTTTGAAGCTGCCGCAGCCCCCGAGACTGACGCGCGACAAGAAGGGAGTCTTTAATGGAAACAAAACAACACGCCGTCATTTACGCCCGCGTTTCGAGCGTCGCCCAGTTGAAAAAGGGTGACGGGTTGGCGTCGCAAGAAAGCCGTTGCCGCGAATATGCGCGGTATAAGGGCTATGAGGTGCTTGAGGTCTTCAATGACAACAAATCGGGTGGTGATGCTGATCGTCCAGCCATGATCGCTCTGCTGGCGTACCTGAAGGCGCAAAAGGAAACCTGTGTTGTCATCATTGATGACATCAACCGCTTTGCGCGGGATGTGGTTGGGCATTGGCAACTGAGGGCGCTTCTGGCCGAAGCGGGTGGCAAGCTGGAAAGCCCGTCTATTGAATTCGGTGAGGACAGTGACAGCATACTGGTGGAAAACCTGCTGGCGTCTGTGTCTCAGCACCAACGGCAGAAAAATGGTGAGCAGACCAAGAACCGTATGCGGGGCCGTGCGCTTAATGGCTATTGGGTGTTCCGCGCCCCGATTGGATACAAGTATGAGCGCGTTGCAGGCCATGGCAATATGCTGGTGCGGGATGAACCGTTGGCCTCCATCATCCAAGAAGCCTTGGAAGGCTTTGCCTCTGGTCATTTTGAGACACAGGCCGAAGTGAAACGGTTTCTGGAATCCAAACCTGCGTTCCCGAAAGATTTTGCCGATGGCACGATCCGTTTTGAACGGATTATCCGACTTATGACTCGAACGCATTTTGCGGGTTACATCGAAATCCCCGAGTGGGATGTATCTCTCCGCAAAGGCCACCATGAAGGCCTGATCTCACTTGAGACTCATGAGTTGATCCAGCAACGGATCAAGGACGGGGCCAGAGCGCCCGCGCGCAAAGATATCAACGCGGACTTCCCTCTGCGGGGGTTCGTGTGCTGCGATGACTGCAACACGCCTCTAACGGCCTGCTGGTCCACCAGCAAGTCGGGCAAGAAACATCCGTATTACCTTTGCCACGCCAAAGGATGCCCAAGCTATCGCAAATCGATCCGCCGTGATGTTCTCGAAGGAGAATTTGACGAATTGATGCAAAGCCTCAAACCATCCGAGGGCATGTTTGCAATGGCGTCAAAGATGTTCAAAGACGCTTGGGGGCAACGTGCGGGACAAATGGAGGCTGACAAGCGTCTGATCCGCACTGAACGCAACAAACTGAACAAGCAAATCGAAGGCCTGCTGGATCGTGTTGTGAGTGCGGACAGCCCAACCCTGATCACCGCCTACGAGAAGCGCATCGAAAAGATGGAGCGTGAGAAGTTGATTTTGGATGAAAAACTGCAAAACCAAGGAAAGCCAGTGCATACCTTCGAGCGAATGTTCGAACACGCACTGCAATTCCTATCAAACCCTTGGAAACTCTGGAAAAGTGGCAACCTGATCGCCCAGAGAACTGTCCTGAGGCTGGCCTTTGCAGAGCAAATCACTTTCGCTCGAAATGAAGGACTTCGAACACCAAAAACCACCTTACCATTCAAGGTGTTAGAGGGGTTTTCTTGCCAAAAGAAGATAATGGCGGACAGACAGGGATTCGAACCCTGGAGACGGTCTCCCGCCTACACACTTTCCAGGCGTGCGCCTTCGACCACTCGGCCACCTGTCCGTTGTGCAGCGTTTAGCAAGGAGATGATGGGTTTTGCAAGGGACAAAATGCGTGTTTGTGATCAATCATCCAGATGCACATATATACGGCGATTCATGCGCCCCTTTTTCTCGATTTTGCCCAGGCGCAATGCCCCGATCTCGCCGGTGCGGGCGATATGAGTGCCTCCGCATGGCTGTAGATCAATTTGGTCGGAACCGGATCCGATCCGCACAAGTCGAACCCGACCCGTCCCACGGGGCGGCTGCACGGACATCGTCTTGACCAGTTCAGGCGTTGCATCCAACACCGCTTCGTCAATCCAGTCTTCACTGACCACAACATCCATATCGACAAATGTGTTCAGCGCCATTTCGATGGCGTCCCGATCGTCGGGTGCATCGGGCATGTCAAAATCCAAGCGCCCGTGGCCAGTGCTGATGGACCCACCCGTCACACCGTAAGGAACCGCCACAGACAACAGGTGGAGCGCAGTGTGCACCCGCATATGTTTGTGCCGCCGTTCCCAGTCCAGTTGCTGCGTTACAATCGTGCCCACTTCGGGCAGCGCTTTGGGCTCTGCGGGGACCATAACGACCTGATCCTTTTCACCTTTGATCGTGGTCGCAATCGTCAAATGCTGTTTGTCCCACACAAGCATACCGCTATCGCCCGGCTGCCCCCCGCCCGTCGGGTAAAACAATGAGGCATCCAGAACAACCCCCCCTTCTGCGGTATGCCCTACAACGGTTGCCGTGGCCTCGCGGCGATACGCATCTTCACGAAAAAGCAATTGTGTCATGTTTTGCCTCCGGTCAGCGCCTCTGGATTTCTGATCCAGATATCACGCTGCGCATATGGAATTTCGATCCCGTCCGCGACAAAGCGCTCCGCAATCTGGTGGTTCATTTCGCTCTTTACGGAGAGCATCCAATTCACGTCGCGCAGAATAACCCTGATTTCAAAGTCCAGCGAGTCCGCACCAAACCCCGAAAACACCACGCTCGGTGCAGGATTGGCCAAGACCATCGGGTGCGCGGACGCGATTTCCCGCAAGATTTGTTCGATCAGGCGCGTGTCGGATCCATAGGCCACACCGACAGGCACGATCAGGCGCCCGATGGTATTACCACGGGTGTAGTTTGTAACCGTGCCGCTGACCAGATCGGCATTCGGGACGATAACATCAGAGCGGTCAAAGGTTTCAATTCGGGTGGAGCGCACCGAGATATCGCGCACATAGCCCATCTGGCCTCCAACCTCGATCCAATCCCCTTCGGAGATGGGCCTTTCGATCAGCAGAATGATGCCAGACACAAAGTTGGATACGATGTTCTGCAGACCGAAACCGATCCCGACCGACAAGGCACCCGCGACGATCGCAAGCGAGGAGAGATCGATCCCTGCGGCTGTGATCGCGACAAGAGCGGCCAGAAATATCCCAACGTAGCCAAGTCCGGACACCATCGCGACTTGACCACCGGGATCAATTTTTGTCTTGGGCAAAACGTTGTTCTTCATCGTGCTTTGCACGGCACGTGTCAGGAAGTAACCGATCATGAACACGACGATCAGCGTAAAGAAACTGCCCGGGCTGATGGTCGTATCGCCAATGGCAATACCAGTGCGAAAGCGGGCCCAAAGCTCGGTCAGGTCTGTCAGGCGTGCCCCCCAGATCAGCGCAAAGACAGGCAGCGTCATGATCAGCAAGCCAAAATTCAAGAGCGTGGGAAGCAGTGCCTCTGAAGGGTTCGTATCGCGCATCAGAAACGCGAAAAAGTCGCGAACGGCTTCTTGCAATTGCGTCAAAGCACCAAGCAAGGCGAGGGACAGAACCGTCGGGTAGATCAACGCCAATGCAGCGCCAGAATAGCCGACAATGGCAAGCAAGGGCGCAAGAAGTCCTATGCCCATGCAGGCCTTGGAAATCAGGGGAATAAGTTGCCCGCGGTATCCGCTGACCGAAGACAGCGTGCTTTTTGTGCCATCGTGTTTGCGCAAAATCTGTCCGATGCGGAACACAATGAGGCTTGTGACAAGGATGAGCGGAAAGTCCAATACCGCTGTTGTTTCGAGGCCAAACCGATCGAAGTCGCTCAATTTCTCCAGAACAAACCGCGCGGCCACAAACCCTCCCAGAAGCATGGCGTACAACCGCCCTTCCCAGCGGCGCCGCTCAGACAGGCCAAGTGGCGTTTCAACATCCACAGAGCGTGGGAAAATGCGGCTCCCAAGCCAGCGTGCCGAAAAGACAATGACACCAACAACCGGCACGGAATTGATCAAAAGATCGCCGCGCGGGCCAAACAATCCCGTTACGTCAACAGCGCGCATCAGTGCGACCAGCCCAAGGATCGGCAGCACAATCTGCCCCAAGGATATGACAAATCCTGTAAAGCCGGCACTGGCTTTCGTCTCACGGGCCTGAATGCGCATGGCAAGGGCTTCGCTCCAACTGCGGGCGCGCAGCAAAAGAACGCCGGCAATAGCAAGCAAAACAAGGATCAAAGGCAGATTGTTTTGAGCCTCAAGCCGGCGCGACGGGTTGCTCCATGCGGTAGAGACGCCAGACACTGTGCCGGTGACGCTTGATTTGAGGTCTTGCCATGCAGGGCGCCAAAGGTGCGGGCTGACAGGCGATGGGCCTTTGCGCAGGAACTCATCCGCCTGACGTGCGCGGATGATTTTGTCGATCTCGCTAATAAGCCCGTTTGAACGGCTAAACGCTTCTTCGGCAGTGCGGCGCGGTGTGGTGAGCACTTCAAGTTGCGTGTTTAATTCTGTGCGCCTTGCTGCAATTTCAGCGGCTTCGGTGGCCCCGTCTGCCGGTACGGGCCCAAGTGCGGCAACCTGTTCGTTCAACGTTTTGATACGGCTTTGATTGACCGAAAGTTGGGATTGGAACTGTGTGCGCCATCCGACGACATCTGCACGCAAGTTCCCGAACGCCTCGTCCGATGCGCGCCCCGCGCTCAAAGCCTCTTCCGCCCGTTTAGCGACCTTTTCCCAGGCGTCATAATCCGGGGCAACGGCCTGAATGGTTTGGGCAAAAGCACCAGTTCCCAGCGCCACAGGCGCAAGAGAAAACAACGCAGAAAAACAAATTGCCCAGAACAACTTCAACATCAAACGTCCTCGAACATGTCAGGCAATGGTGTCGCCTCTTGATCCAGCCAATCCGGAACAGGCAGCCCTTTTTCTTTCAGAAATGCAGGATTGAACAGTTTTGACTGATAGCGCGTACCAAAATCACACAATATCGTCACGATCGTATGGCCCGGTCCCAAATCGCGGGCCAAGCGCATCGCGCCCGCAACGTTGACGCCGGACGAGCCGCCCAAACACAGACCTTCGTGTTTCAGGATATCAAACACCACAGGCAACGCTTCACTGTCGTGAATGTTGTAGCTGAAATCAGGTTTGAACCCTTTCAGGTTCTCCGTGATGCGCACTTGTCCAATGCCTTCGTTGATTGATCCGCCGTCAGTCATTGACAGCTCGTCTTTGGTATAAAAATTATAAAGTGCGGCACCATCCGGATCAGCCAACCCGATCTTGACGCCTTTTGGCTGCAAGACATGTGAAACTCCGGCCAAAGTTCCGCCAGACCCCACGGCACAAATGAACCCGTCAACTTTGCCACCGGTCTGCTCCCATATCTCGGGACCTGTTGTTTCGATGTGCGCTTGACGGTTGGCAACGTTGTCGAACTGGTTGGCCCAAATCGCCCCGTTTGGTTCGGTTCTGGCAAGTTCTTCGGCAAGTCTTCCGGAATAGCGTACAAAATTGTTTGGATTACGATAAGGCGCAGCAGGCACCTGAACCAACTCGGCCCCCGCCAAGCGCAACATTTCCTTCTTTTCTTCGGATTGCGTTTCGGGAATGACGATGACCGTTTTGAACCCCATTGATGCGCCGACCAACGCAAGGCCAATGCCGGTGTTGCCAGCGGTCCCCTCAACGATTGTGCCACCGGGTTTCAATGCACCGCTGGCAATCGCGTCCTTGATGATGAAGAGCGCCGCGCGATCCTTGACAGATTGGCCCGGATTCGTGAACTCGGCCTTCCCGAGAATGGTACAGCCCGTTTCCTCGCTGGCTTTGTTCAAGCGGATCAATGGTGTTTTGCCAATGGCTTCAGACAAGTCGTTTGCGATACGCATGATGGTCTCCGCGTTAGTGTTTCATCGAGGTGTAACGAGGCCACGACACGACCACAAGTCCGCGGGCACAAGCCGCGGGCACAAGTCCGCGGGGCTCGCCCAAGCGCAACATCCTTCAGTCTAAGGTCGCACCCTGCGCACGGTAGCGTGCGAGCCAATAGGCACATAGAACAAGAGGGATATTTGCCACCCGTTGCTCATCCACCAACGCCATCAGATCGTCAAATGACATAACATGCGTTTTGATGTCTTCGTCTTCCGCCTCGAGACCGGAATATGTGGGCAAGTTCGCAGAAAGATCCGCCAACCCTATGTAAACATGATAAAACTCGCTAGACGTCCCTGGCGAGGGGTAGCTCTCTGCCACAGGCAACAGCTTTTGAATGGACAGTCCGGCCTCTTCGTGCGCTTCACGCAGGGCGCATTCTTTCGGCGTCTCGCCCGGGTCCACACGGCCTGAGATAGGCTCGAGTTGCCAGGGATACGGATCACCCCGCCCGATGGGGCCAACCCGGAACTGCTCAACCAACAAAACCTGATCTCTGCGCGCATCATAGGGCAACACAATTGCGGCATCTGTGCCGATAAAAACCGCGCGACTTAGAGTGTCAGACATACGTCCGTCAAAGCGTTCATGGTCCAGTGTCAGTACATCCAGCGCAAAATAGTCGGAATATTTGCGCTCCCGCTTGAGCACATTGACCTTGCCACGCAATGTCCCTGCCCCGTGACGGACTTCTTTCGCCATGAGTTCAGACGCGGCACGAGCACGGATCATCGGATACATCTGCACCACCTCTTGCGGGGTGCGTTCCGACATATAAAGCATCACTTCTTTCGCAGCGAGACATGTCAATTCGGCGTTTTCGCGTTCCCAAGCACGCAAGTCCCAAGGTTCACCTGCAGTCACACCTGAGACCGGTGGGAAATAGACCTGTGCCTTTTCGCCAGAACGCAACACACTAGCCTGCAAGGCATAGCCGTAACCGGATTCATAAAAATCGAGCCGCTTGATATCCGCATCATCCAAATCTGTCAGCAAAAGGCCCTCGGCATCCCTGCCTGTAGTCTTTTTGATCATCGGGAATGCGCCCTGGAGTGCCCAAAACACGCTGATGTCTGGCAATCGTGCAGGCTGCATGGCAATCGTACTGCAAGGCCGGTCCAGCACAATCTCAAGCAATGGAACATGCCGCAATGTGCCGTAAACAAAAACATGACCCATCAGCCTAACGCCAACGATGCCATGCGACTTCGGTGCAAAGTCCCGCAATGATCCCGCCCAGCACCACCACAACCGCGATTGGGACCGTCGACATGACCAGCGCATATTCCATCATGTGTTCAACAATCGAGATGATCGCCTCAAACGCACTGTCGTACCGGTTGCGCATCGCAAGGCGCAGCATTTCATTGCTGCCCTGAACAAACAATCCAAGCATGACCATAGCGATGACACCGGTAAACCCGTTGTTGATCGCAAATGTGACACCGCGCCCGGCACGCCGCCCGACAAGGGACCAGCCGACAACAACACCCAACAGGACGTTGACGTAGGAAAAATATCCGAAATTGATATCCTCATCCATCAACGCTTTGATCAT
This sequence comes from uncultured Paracoccaceae bacterium, assembly GCA_943787985.1. Classification (GTDB taxonomy): domain Bacteria; phylum Pseudomonadota; class Alphaproteobacteria; order Rhodobacterales; family Rhodobacteraceae; genus Ascidiaceihabitans. The sequence continues at coordinate 39,738 of CALSOO010000002.1, forward strand.
ATCCGACAGGATAAACCCCAGCGCGCCCAAAAGGACCGCAGCCATCAGCTTTGCTCCATCAGGCATCTTGGCGCTCGTAAAGTGTATACATTAGAAAGGTCTTTTAATGGTGATCTGCGTTACGTCACAGTTGGCACTTTCAAAGGTCGAGGCGCAAGAGGTGAGATAAAAATTCCACATCCGTCGAAACCGCTCATCAAACCCCATTTCAGCGATCTGATCCCATTTTTCATTAAACGTCTCGTGCCAGCGGCGCAGCGAGATGTTGTAGCTTTGACCAAATTCGACGGACCGAACGACGGCAAGACCTGATTTGACCACCTGCTCGCGCAGTGCTGTCGGACTGGGCAACATACCCCCTGGAAAGATGTATTTCTGGATGAAATCAACACCCCGTTTGTACACATCCCAACGACGGTCTGTGACGGTAATGATCTGCAACGTCGCGTTTGCACCAGGCTTCAGCCGCTCGCGAACTGTATCGAAATATACGGGCCAGTATTTTTCGCCCACGGCTTCGAACATTTCGATACTGGCGATCCCGTCATAGACCCCCTCTTCGTCGCGGTAATCCTGCAACTTGAAGTCAACAAGATCCAAAAGACCTGCCTTTTCAATGCGTTCTTGAGCGTACTTAAACTGCTCTTCACTGATCGTAAGCCCAGTGACACGCAACCCCCGCTCTTTGGCCGCGTACTCCGCAAAGCCACCCCAGCCACAGCCTATTTCCAGCACATGATCGCCCGCTTTGACACCCATCTGATCCACCATGGATGCGTATTTGGCCGTTTGTGCCGCCTCATGGCTCTCCTGCCCTGTCTCGAAAAGAGCCGAGGAATAGGTCATCGTTTCATCAAGCCAAAGGCCGTAAAATTCATTCCCCAAATCATAGTGATATGAGATGTTCTTGCGTGCTTGCTCTTTGTGGTTGCGTTGCAGCCAGAAACGGAAATTCTCGAATGCGCGCACCAAGCCCATGCCCGGAAACCCGTCATAAATCCCTTCATTGTCGGCGTGAATCAAATCCATAAATGCCTGCAAATCCGGCGTGCTCCACCATTCATCAAGGTATGCATCACAAAACCCCAGGTCGCCTTCACGAATGAGGCGTCCAAATATTTCCGGATTGTGAATCACCAATTCAGCGATTGGACCCGGATTCTTGCCCTCAGCACGGAACTTGCGCCCATCGGGCAAAACAAAATCCAGTCGACCGTTGTTCATGTCCTGAACCATGGCAAAAACACGACCGAAGTAGCGGGGCAAATCACGCTGCCCGTCAAGTGAAGTTAAGATCATGCGCACTCCCCGTTCGCAGCAGTGTAAATTTAAACTGACACACTTCGCAACGCAAGCGTTTGAGGGTCACATTCAGGTTAAAAGCTTCTTTTCTCATAGGGACTTACACCAAACGGCTCTTGTCCACGTTTTCAGACCATATGCGCGGATTTCGAGCCAAGGTGCGGTGATTTTTGTGCAGTATAAATCATCATTGAAGTGCATCGTCATGGCGCTGCCCTCCACGACAGGCGCCTGCGCGCAGCACACCTCAAAACCCGCGGTTTTCATATGCACCAAGTGCCCGCTTGCGCCCTTCGTCAGCTGGCACAACCGGTGCTGGATAAGCGTCACTTGGGCTCAAGTCCCACGCCCTTGGAATGGCAGCAAAATATGACAATGCATCGTCATGTTGACGCCCTCGCCCTTCCGCGATCCAGCGGCTCACGTAGTCACGCTGCTTGTCGAATTTATCAAGCTGTGTCACCGGATTGAACACGCGGAAATAGGGCGTTGCATCGGGTCCGGACCCTGCCGACCACTGCCAGCCCATCGCATTTGCCGCGGGGTCCCAATCAATCAGGCAGTCCTCGAACCACTTTTGCCCGACTTTCCAGTCTGTCAGCAAATGTTTGGTCAAGTAGCTCGCCACAATCATTCTGCCGCGGTTGTGCATCCGGCCTGTGACATACATTTCGCGCATTGCGGCGTCGACGAACTGAATCCCGGTGCGCCCCTGCTTCCACGCTATAACCTCTGCTGTGTCGTCGCGGTTCCACGGAAACGCATCCCAGCCTTCCTTCCAGTTTTGGTCCAGAATGCGCGGCGTATGATGCATCAGATGATACGCAAACTCGCGCCATACCAATTCCTTCAGGAAAACTTCTGCCCCCGACTTCCCTTCGTGGCGTGCCCGCATGCCTGCGTGCCAACATTGGTGGGGGCTTATTTCGCCCAAAGCGAGGTTTTCACTCAAGTTGGATGTGCCGTCTTTCCACGGCTGATCGCGCCCTTCAACGTAGCCTGCGACCAACCGGTCAATGAAGTACCCCAACCGCTCTTGCGCCGCCGCCTCGCCCAAACGCACGTGTGGGCGCACAATATCCGCGCCGCGCCGCATGGCGTGCCCCAGCTCCCAGTCCGCGAGGGCTTCGCTGGACGGCCAAGTCGGTGGAGCCGCCAAATCTGCGGGGGCGGGCAATGGCGCTTCCACGTCCGTCAGTTTCACGCGGTTCCAAAATGGCGTGTAGACTTTGTAAAATCCGCCTGTTTTTGTCTCGACCGTCCAGGGCTCGAACATGAGGTGACCGCCAAAGCTTTTGGCCTCCACATCTATTGCTTTCAGCGCACCTTTGACCTCGGTGTCGCGCGCGATCGCTTGCGGATCATACAGACGCGACCAGTAGACAGCCCCCGCCCCTGTTTCACGCACCAATGATTGCAGCACGTCCAGCGCATTCCCTGTGCGTAGGATCAGACCGCTGCCGTGTTTTTCCAACTGGGTCTTCAGGTGCTCGACCCCCAACCCTAATCGCCACTTGGGCGCGGCGCCGAGCGTGGACACACTGTCGTCATTGATGAACACAGGTATCACAGGCGCACCCCGCGCCGCCGCCGCAGTCAGAGCCGCGTGGTCACTCAGGCGCAGGTCACGTCGAAACCACACCAATGTCGGGGAAAGCTTGCTCATCAGGTCCTCGGATGTCTGTCTTTACATAGGGGTACGCAGGGGACGCGCGCTCGGATCACGCGTAACCTATTAGATTACGCCAAGACATCATCCAAAGCGTTCAAAAGCTGATCTACTTCTGCTTTTGATGTGTAATGCGTGAAACTCAGGCGCAAAACGCCGTGATTTTCGACGTCCACCCCCATCGCGCCCAAAGCCCTAAGTGCATAGAAATCACCGCCCCCCGCCATGACGCCATGCGCGCTCAGACGTTGCGCAACCGGCTCGGCCGCAGCGTTCAGCGCAAGCGCCACAGTTGGCGCGCGCACGGCTGCATCCGATGGACCGATCAACCGCACCGAATTGCGTGCGGACACTGCATCCAGCACAGGCTGCAACAGTTCTACTTCACGTGCGCGCATCAAGTCATGCACCACTTGGCCCCGCTGCGTGCAGTGGCATGACCACCCGCGTGGTGCGCATAAAGTGCATCCACATAATCCGCCATACCAGCGCAGGCGGCTTGCTGGGCATGATCCTCACCTGCTGGGGTGAAGCGCTTGTACAGCTTGTCCGCATTGAAGTAATGCCCCTGATTGGGCAACAACATCCCCAAGGGGCGGCGGATCACCATCATCCCCTGGTGCGGGCCGTAGGTCTTGTAAGAGGAAAACAAATAGATATCGGGCCCAAGACTGCCTACATCCGGAAAGCCGTGCGGCGCGTACGACACCCCGTCAACACAGACAAACGCGCCTGCAGCATGTGCCAGCGCAGTGATTTCCACCACAGGATTGATGTGGCCCACCACGTTGGAGCAATGCGGGAAACACACCAGTCGTACGTTTTCATCCAACATGTTCTTCAAGATCTTGCGGGTTGAGGATGCCCGTTTCAGGATCTATCCGCCACTCGCGCACGTCAATGCCGCGCTCTGCCAACCGGCGCCAAGGGCCCGTGTTGGCCTCGTGATCCTGATTAGTGACAATGATTGCCTCTCCGGGTTTTAGAAACTGTCCAAAGGCTTGGGATAAAACATATGTATTCTGGGTCGTAGACGGTCCAAAGCTGAGCTCTTCCTCTTCCACCCCAAGGATCGCAGACATGCGCGTGCGGGCCTCGTCCATCTCTGCACCGCCCTGTCGACTTGCGGCATACGGCGCATAAGGTTGCACTTTGCGCTGGGTGTAGAACCGCGTCAGACGATCAATTACCGCACCGCACGTGTATGACCCACCTGCATTCTCGAAAAAGGCTTGGCCTTGCAATGCAGGTTCCGCAAATGCTGGAAACTGCTGACGCACAAAGTCGATATCCAAAGACATGATGAAGCCCCTCCGCCCGAAAAAGAAAAAGGCCCCGACCATCACTGATCGGGACCCCTTTATGCTACCTCAGTCACCCCGAAAGGCAAGGCGATAGTGTTATTCTGCAGGCGACAGTCCGTTGCCCGTCGCCCCTTCAATCTCGGAGTGTACCGCAGGCACGCCTGCAGCTTCACGTTTGCCATCGTTGTAGATCGCTTTGATCAATGCGAGATGCACATCAAGACCATCACCAATCGAGAACGGCAAGCGCCCCGATTACCATCGCGGTCTGGATCGCACTTGTCCCGCCCGAGACCAGCAAACCGCCACAACCAGCACCAAGGGCGACGCCCCAGAACAGGATATGCGGACGCGCCTTTGGCCCTCGTCCCCAGCCGCGTTGATCGTGTTCACAATCAAAACCGCAGAGTCAGCAGAGGTCACCAAGAAGGTCATCAGCAAAACCACGATCATCACGGCCATGCCCCAAGACAGAATTGCCTGAGATCGGCTCAAGCATGAAGGCCGTCATCGCAAAGATCTTGTCGCCGTTCGCCCGCATCAAAGATCACGCCATTGGCGTCACCATTGAGCTCCAGATCAATCGCCGTCCCTCCGGCCCAAGCAAACCACACGAAAGCACATCAATGAAGGAACGATCATTGCGCACCAAGCACGAACTCACGGATCGTACGACCCCGTGAGATACGTGCGAGGAACAAGCCCACGAAGGGCGCAAAAGCAATCCACCAAGCCCAGTAAAACACGGGCCACCAGCCCTGCCACTGCGCAAGCAAGAAGGCTTCGGAACCCTCGACACCATCAGATCCTGAACACGTTGAAGCTCAGTTGCGGCAGAGCGATCAAGTAATCCCAAATGCCGATGAACATCGCGTTGAAGCCGAACCATGTGGCGCCAAAGATGATGAAGAAACCGAGCAAAACGATCGACAGAACCATGTTGATGTTGGACAGCCATTTGATGCCTTTTCCAACGCCAGACAGCGCGGACAACGTCGACGCCCCCATGATCACAACCAATGCAACGATGATCCCGAAGGTCGAGGCATTGCCCGCAATGCTTTCACCAGCCGCATCCAACGTCCCGGGTGCATAGGTCAATCCGCCGATCCCGATCCGTGTCAAACCCGCGACGAACTGCTCAACACCAAAGCCCAAGGTTTGCGCCACCCCAAGAATGGTGGCAACCACCGCCACGATGTCGATGATCGTGCCCAGAACTCCGGACAAAGCCGCGCCAAACAATGGCGTCAAACCCGAGCGGATCGTCAGCGGCAAACCGCGTCGGTAGCTGAAAGAACGCCAGCGACAGGCCCGCAATCGCGTAGCATGCCCAAGCGCCCAGCCCCCAGTGCAGGAACGACCACTTGTAGGCCATGCGAACGTTGTCCGCCGTGCCGCCGTTGGTCACCCCCTTGATACGTTTCAGGGATTCGAGCCAAAGTGCGTGACGGGTTCGGCAACAGCCCATGTCAGCATGCCCACGCCAATACCGGCTCCAAACATCATCGAAAACCACGAGAAGTTCGAAAACTCGGGCTTTATCACCTGGCTTGCCCAAGCAAGCATGCGGCCCGCCGTCGGCCAGATCGCCAGCCCGATACATACGATCACAAACAACGCCACAACCCAGATATACCAAGCCGCAAAGTTGGCAAGAATAGCAGCTGTTCCATGTGCCACAGTGCCTTGCCAGCCTGCAATCGGCCAGAAAATGCACCAGACAACCAGCGCGCCAATGATGATCTTACTCACCACCCTCACATCGACGCTGAACCCGCGATAAAACCCCGTATTCGCGGTTTTGATCGGAAGCTCCGTCATTGGAGGCTTAATTGACATAGTCCCTGTTCCCTTTTTTTTGGTAAGGGAAGGGTAATACCTCTGAGGCAGTTGTCAGTCAATTTGTCGCAGGAGAGGAGAACCTGGACATATTGCACCTCAATACCGTCAATTTCGGGGTCGAAACCGTCAACAATTGACGCGCACGTCAACGGTGAAACCCCTGCGATTCACGCGCGGAGGTAGAATCACCAGATCAAAGAGCGGCTTTGATTTTCTCTGCATTCGCTTTGATTTGATCCATGTCGCCCATCACACCGGGGCCCGTAATAGGCACGCCCGCGTGACGCGGATGGATGTGGAAATGCAGGTGGAAAACCTCCTGCCCGCCAGCCGCTTCAGAGAACTGCCAAAGGGTGATACCATCTGCCTCAAAGGCCTTCTTTGCAGCTGTGGCAACTTTTTGCGCCGTGGCCAAACACGCAGCCAGTTGGGCAGGTGTTGCATCCAAAAGATTCCGGCAAGGTGTTTTGGGGATCACAAGGCAATGCCCCTGTGTGCGTGGCATAATATCCATCAAGCACAACGTGTCATCGTCTTCATATACAGTGAAATTCGGAATTTCGCCGCGCAGGATTTTGGCGAAAATATTCTGGTCATCATACGGCGTCATGAGAAGCTCCAACTGGTGTTGGAACTTCTCTTAGAAGTTTTAAGCGTTCACGTCGACAACAACGCGACCCTTTACCTGACCTTTCAGAATATCAGCGTCCAAGCTGGCAAATCAGACAAGGTCGCGGGGTGCACCATCGCCTCCAGCTTGTCCATCGGAAGATCTTTGGCGATCCGCTCCCATGCGCGGACCCGGTTTTCGTAAGGCTGCATGACGGAATCGATACCCAACAGGTTCACGCCGCGCAGCAAGAACGGAATAACCGTCGCTGGCAAGCCGCACCGCCAGCAAGACCAACAGCGCAACAGACGCGCCGTATTTCATCTGACCCAGAACACGCGCCAGCATCTCGCCGCCAACAGCGTCCACACAGCCGCCCCAAGTTTCGCCTTCCATAGGGCGCTTGACGGTCTCGTTCAACTCTTCACGCGCAACGATCTGGGTCGCACCAAGGACTTCAGATAGTCCGCCGTTTCGGGACGGCCCGTAACGCCGCAACCTCATGCCCAACGCGGCCAGAATCGCGTCAGCAACAGAACCGACACCGCCAGCAGCGCCCGTGACCAAAACAGGGCCGTCTTTGATGCCATGATCCTCAAGCGCCATCACCGACAACATCGACGTGAAACCAGCCGTACCAACAGCCATCGCTTGCGCGTGTCCAAACCCGCGGCAACGGCACAAGCCAATCCGCTTTGACGCGCGCTTTTTGGGCATACCCGCCCCAATGCGACTTCACCAACACGCCAGCCCGTCAGAACCACCTTGTCGCCAGCCTTGTAGCGCGCATCATCCGAGCTTCGACCGTGCCTGCGAAATCAATCCGCCAACATGCGGATAGTTGCGCACCAATCCGCCACCCTTGGGGCTCAGAGCACAAGCCGTCTTTGTAGTTCACCGTGGTGTACTCAACCGCAACCACAACGTCACCGCAGGCAAGTCGTCGACAGCCAGCTGCTGCACTGCAGCCGGTCTTGCCGTCTTCGTCTTGTTCACAACCAGTGCATTAAACATAAGTCTCCATTCGGGGAAAGCCCCCATTTCATCTTCAAGTAAACTTCGCCGTAAGGGCTGGCCTTGCCGCATCTCATAATCCAAAATTTGTCTGCACCACGCGCAGGGCGCATCCATCGGTGTCTCGACCTCAATTCAGTTCCCGCATCCCAATGGGTCATCCGCACCATGCCGATCGCAACATTGGTCTCGAAATCGGGCGACCACGCCGCCGAGGTCACCTTGCCCCACACGTTTCGTCCCGGCAAACAACGGCCAACGACGATCACAGCCCGGCACCGCGTCGCCGCCAATCGCAATCGGGCGACCATCTGCACAGGCCCCTCTTTGGCCACGCGCAACAACGCATCACGACCCATACAACCAATCGCCGTCTGCGTGTCGCAGAACTTGCCCAAGCCACATTCATGCGGCGTGTTGTCGTCGTCATGTCGTTGCCATAAGACAGCAACCGCCCTCGATCCGCTCGATCCCGTTGGGACAGCCGGCGCGCACGTTCAGATCCTTGCACCGCCGCAAACAACGCATTCCACAGCGGCATGCCAATCTCGCTGCCTTCAACATAAATCTCGAAACCGCCCTGTTTGGAATAACCGGACCGCGCGATGCCAAGATCCTGCCCTTCGAACTCGAACATATCAAAGCGGAAAAACCGGATGTCTCGCACACGGTCGCCAAAAACACGCGCCATCAGCTCCTCTGCTTTGGGACCCTGAATAGCCAAGCGGCTGATAGTCGGGTTCATCCACCAGAACGTCCAAACGATAGCCGTTGGCGATCCCTTTGACCCACAACAACAAATCACTGTCGGCAATGGAAATCCACCAGCGGTCTTCAGCCAGTTTCACCGCCACCGGATCATTCAGCATGCCGCCCGTCTCATCCACGATCGGGACGTAATAACACTGCCCGGCAGCATGCCACGCAAGATCGCGCGGGGTGAGCATTTGCATCAAACGCCTGCATCAGGACCACGCAATTCGACCTGCCGCTCAACCGACACATCCCAAACCTGCACAGCGATCTTGAGAGTGGTGATAATCGGCCTCAACGCTCTCGAAAACTGTGGGCAAAAGCATGCGGTTGTAGACAGTATAGGCTTTGACACCCGCAGCCTCGACCCCATCAGAAAACGGGGTGCGGCGCAAACGGCGTGAAGGCGAAATGCATAGCCATATACTTATTCCTCTGGCATAAAGAATCAGATCGGTGACCGGGGCAGCGTGCCCGCAGCTGTTAGCATCGCATGCACTTGGCCGCGATGATGGGTCTGATGGTTGAAAACGCCTATGACACAGTCCGCCATGGTTTCGTGCATGTCTGACCTGACAACCGTAAACCATCGTCAAATCGCCTGTCAGGTCAATGGATTTGACCTTCGGCCCAAAGCGTCATCTGCCCATCGTGCGAAACCGCTCGCGCGCTCCAAGCGGCAACGTTGGATAAGTGTCACGCTCGTCTGTCTGTCACGGCTCGCGCAGGCTTGGATCAAAGCGGTTCATCCACAAGCGTATCGCCCCACAGCAGATGGTTCACGTGCCAAGATAGAGCCGAAAAACGCACCGCGATCCAGCAGCAGTCATCCGCTGTCATGCTTCCAGATCGAGCTTAACTGCTTGTTCTGCCACGCATTGTAGCGCGCCATGAGCAGCACATAGGCCGGGCTGATCATGGCTTTGGCCTTTCCAGTCAATCGGGCAAATCTCGGCGGACATGCCGTCAAAATCCCAATACGCGACCATAAGTCACGCACCTTGGATTTCGAGGCCCTTTGGCTGCAATAATATCCGGCCCCATCCAGTATTTGGAATTGGACACCATCACCGGATGTCGGGTTTGCCTGCCGGTGATCATCTCGATCTCGCCCTGGATTTTGCGGCCAATCATGATCGAGCGCTTTGTGCCATCGCGCACGATTTCTACGGGGCACGTTCCGCCGCCGATGATTTCAGACACCAGCATGGTGAACAGACCCGTCGTGCCGCCCGCTGCGCCCGAAAGATCTGCAAAATACCGTTGTAGGCTTTGCCGTAGCGCGCTCGTCCACATAAGCGGCGACTTTCCAGTTCCCCTCGCCCATGCGACCCGGAATATCGACCATCAGACCGACGTTCAGACCGCAGGTCTTCACCCTCGATAGTGGCCCTCATCAATGGCAATCGCCATCCACGCGTGGCAGTGCCCTTCTGTGGGGGGATGCGCGCCAAGTGACACAACGCAGGGGCAGAACACAGTACACGAGCAGTTCAAAAACAACTCGCCCTTGATGGCCCATTCCGTCGGCGTCGATTTGCGCCGCTTAGGGTTGCGCATCCGGCTGTCGATACGCTGCGAAATCGGCAAGCGGTCCGCGTCAGGTTTCTTGTTCATAGCCATGTTATCCTCCCATAATCAGGGGCATGCCTGCACAGCCACACCGGCAGCGATCAGACGCAACACCCATTGGTTTTGTGACATAATGCCCGATCTGGGGCAGTTTTTCGAGCACCATAAAAAACGTCGCCAGCCCATCCACAGCAAGGCTCATCACCCCGCCCACAAATCCAAGCGCCATAAAGCCCCAGCAACAGCCAACACAAAACGCGCCAAGGCCAAGCCCCATTCGCAGACCGCCCACAAAGCCTGTCTGCCAATGCCAAGAAATACATCATCGGGATGTGACATACGCCGTGGCAAATCTCTTTCGCGCGGGTGAATTGGAACAGCCCACGACCAGCAAAGCAGCCGCGTCACCCACGCGTGATTTCGCAATGCCCAGCATGTCAATCACACCCGCCGAAAAGCAGCGCCAGTTGAACGCCTGCGATCAGCGCGCAAAGCGACCCAACGCAAAATAGCCAGATCACAGCCCAAGCCACCCTGCCGCGTGCCATCTGCCGACATCATCAAGTCTCGTAGCACCGCAAGGTCGGCACCATCGTTGGCAACATCATCGCCGCCATCATGATCGCCCACATCGCAAACAGCGGGCCAAACTCGGCCATCGGCATGTTCATATCGCATACGCGGATCCATCGCCGCCATACGCGCGCCCATTTCACCGGGACGTCCAATCAGGTCAACGTCCATGCTCGATCGCTCATCATGTACATCATCCACCAAGCCGCCAGGATGCTGCCGAAAAAGCCAAGCCAAAGGCGTGATCGGACATATGACAGTCGAACCTCCCAAGCATGCGACTCAGTGTTGCCTTTTAAATGCCAGACATTTAAATTCGTCAAACATTAAATGTAAGACAAATGAAAATTGATCCCCAACAGCCGCCGATCTTTCTGCGCAGATCGCCACGGCCATCCGCGACGCCATTGTTGCGGCGCGCTGATCGTTGATCAGCGCTTGCCCTCAGAGGCGGAGCTTGTCCGACCAATTCGAAGTCTCCCGCCCAACCGTGCGCGAGGCCTTGAAACGGCTGGCCGCACAATCGCTGATCCGCACCCAGCGCGGGGCCACGGGGGCGCCTTTGTCAATCAGATCAGCTTTGAGGAAGCCTACCGCCAGCAGATCACCACCTCGACGCTGCTGTTGTCCATGAACGCCGTCAGCTTTGAAACCGCCTGCGAGGCGCGCTATGCGCTTGAGCGGTCTTGCGCCCCTTGTCTGCACAGCGGCGCAGCGCCGATCATCTTGCAACCATGCGCGCCGAAATTCACCGCCAAGCGCAGCCGGGGCTTACGGACGAAGCCTTCTGCGCCTCGACGTTGCCTTTCACCGTGCGCTTGTGGACGGGGCGGGCAATCCGGTGCTCAGCTACCAGCTGGCGGGGGCGGTCGAGGCGATGCAGCCCTTGATGAACATGATCACATTTTCGGCGCGTGACCGCGCACGGATCGTCGCCCTGCACACAGACATTGCAGATGCGCTGGAAGGTCAGGATGCAGACGCGACATTCGATGCGTTGAAAGCGCTGGAGATAGAGACACAATCACTTGCGCAAAGCGTGTTCCAGGCCCGCAAACAAAAAAGCGCTGTCTAACCCCAATCGCCCCAACGCACCAAACCAATCACAGCTGAGGTCATATAGAACCCCTGCAGCAGCAAAAAGGTCCAGCGTTTGTCGATAATAGCCCATGCTGCGAACAAGGCGGCAGAGACGAACAACAGCGAAAAGCCAAGCACTTCATTGCCTGTATTGGATGCGATCAACAGTGCATAGACCATGGCCGAGACGGACCCTGTGATCTCAAACAAGGATGTGAGTTTGCGGTTGGTCATGATGCTCACTTTTTTTGCGTTCTTTTGCAGGCCACAGACCTGAAGGCGCAGTCTTTGTCAAAATTTTCTTTTTTCGCCTTGTCGCGCTATGCGGGAACTCTACCTGCATTGTGCAGCCGTTTTGGGTGCAATTTTAATGAATGTTTTATATATTGGAGATTACTATGACTATCTCACTGCGTATTGTTGGCATTTTCTATACTCAGGACATTGATATGCCCGCGGGCAGCACGGTGTTGGACCTCTTGAAATCCGCCATGACGACCCCTGCGCCAGATACCACTTTCAGCGTTGATTTTGATCCAACAGGCAGCTCACCGTCCAAAATCTCAGCAACCTATCTGAACGACTTCACATCTCCCGTTCTGCACCGCAAATACAACGCGGGCACATACGCAATGTCAGAAGATTTGAACGCAACGCCAGTTTACTCCGTTTGGCAGTACTATATTTTTGACGAACACAACGTCTATGTGAACCGCGGCGGTGGGGAAGTGTCACCCGCAGATGCCAAAATCGCTGACGGGCAAAGCGTTGTGTTCCGCCTCATCAATATCCACGCCGATACTCAAACACAAAACAGCCCGCGTTTGAACCGTGTCGCACTGACGTCATAGCGGTCAAGGTCCCGGTGCGTGCATCGGGACCTTTGCCCTTGTCGGCGTGTACCCTGCGGGTTACCTCGGATATATGATTGAAACCTTAAATGTAATCGCCGCCCTGCTCACAATCGGTTTCGGGTTGTTTGGGTTTCTTGCCCCGCGTTACACAGCCTCGGCGCTGGACCTCACTCCGACAACCTCAACCATGGGGCTTAGCGAAATGCGCGCCTCAGTCGGAGGGTTGTTCGTGTCCGCAGGGCTTGCAGCGATCGTGATCGGCGACCCTTTGGGATACGCAATGATCGGATTTGCGTTTACAGGGGCAGCCCTTGGACGGGTCGTGTCCTTGTTCCTCGACAAACCTCCTGTCAAAAAAGTGCTCTTGTTTGGAGGCATCGAAGCCGCGCTGGCACTTTGGTTGATCGGGGCCAATATCTAACGTCGCGCTTCCTTTCGTCAAAAATATCCCCGCCGGAGGCATCCGGCATTTGCAACTTCGCGCACCCTCCCCTATATATCAACTGTCCTTCGGGACTATGGACATAAACGCGCTTGTAATAAGCGGATCGGACCCGGGGGCGGTACCCGGCGTCTCCACCAAACATCCTTCATTTGGGGATCATGGGGACGAAATAGGATCGACGAACGTCTAAAGAGGTTAGCTTTGTTTCGGCTGGGTGCCACCGTATCGGCCCAAAATGTACAATTGCAAATGACAATCGTGCTCCAATGGCGATGGCCGCGTAAGCGACTGGAACTATTGAAATCTAAGTCCTTACGTTTAGCGACCTAAGGCGGGGTTCGCAGGCACCTGGCAACAGAAGCCTGCACTTTCACTCTCTCGAAACAGACGATCCACCAGAACACAGCTGTCTACTTTTCTGGACAGGGCCCGCCTTTGTTCAGTGAAACTTAACAGCTTCCTCTTATCCAAAAGCCAAAACATGAGGCGGCTTGAAAATGAAGAAACGCGATTTGCTTGCGCGCTACTACAAAGAAGTCTGGGAAGACGGCGATTTGGAAAAAATCGACAATTATTTCAACCTGCAGTGTGACACACAACGTCTTTTGCCCGACCGCAAAATCGAGCCGGATGAAATTCGCGAATGGGTCAGCATAATTCGCAGTTTTGTTACCAATATCAAAGTTGAATTGGTGAACACGATCGAAGACGGTGACTGGATCAGCGCGTTTCTCGTTGTCAGATGCAACCGGATTGATACGGGTGCAGATGTGACAGCCCATCAACAGATCATGTTGCGTTTCTCCGGAGATCTCAAAGTAGAGAGCTATCCCCAGTTCGATTTTCTACGTTTTTTCGAGCAGATCGGGCAATTGCCCGAAAACACCTACGCGTTGCTGATGGGGGGCAACCGTTTGGGGTGATCGCTGGGAAATCCGGACAGCGGCCAACGTTGCAAGACGACAAGTGCATTGACCTTGCGACCCTCCCTTCGTTACTATTTTCTTGTGGGGTTACTGCGAACACCCTGTAAAGCGCAAATCCCAAGGGTCGCATGTTTCCGCCACGCAAAGGATGCATGCTCATGGCTGCCTCAAACGAAGTCACACCCGCTCAACGTCTGCGCCGTCTCAGTTTGCCCGATGCACCGCTGAGTATTGATGTCTCGATAAACCGCGTGGGCGCGCGCTTTTGCGCCGTCGTTCTAAGTGGCGCGGAAACATTCGACGCGACGCCGTTTGACGTCGAAGACAGTTTCCGGAGCCACCGTGGCACCGGCTGCACATTCGACACGATGCAGGATAATCTTGGCTCAGGATCTGGAGCGCTGGACCAATTGGCCGTCGCCAGACGCGCGGCAGATACGGGCAAGCTTGCCTCCAATCCGCAATCCGCAGGGGTGCTGGCCATGTCTGTGGTATTGTCACGCCAATTCCACTGCGATCATGCGCAGCGTGATGCAGGCTTGCCATTGTACGACGCTCTCTGCCGCTGGCCCAGTGATGGACAGAACAAAACCCACAGCTGGCCGGAGACAAAAGCCCGATGACCGAGACACCGATGTCCACCTTTGTGCGCGCATTTGGACGCGTCGGATTGTTGTCGTTTGGCGGCCCCGCAGCCCAAATTGCTTTGATGCACGAAGAGTTAGTAGACCGGCGCAAATGGCTGACCGAACAAGAGTTTTTGCGTGCGCTGTCGCTGTGTATGCTGTTGCCGGGTCCCGAAGCGATGCAACTGGCCACCTACGCAGGGTGGCGCCTTCGCGGGACGACGGGCGGATTGATTGCAGGCCTATTATTCGTCATTCCGGGTGCAATGTTGATTGCACTTCTGGCATGGGGCTATGTCGTGTTCGGACAGCTTTCATGGGTGCAGGCCGCCTTTCTCGGGGTCAAAGCCGCGGTCATTTCCGTTGTTCTCCAAGCCCTGTATCGTATGAGCCAAAAGGCGCTAAAAGGGCGCGCCGATTATGCATTGGCAGCGGGCGCATTTATCGCCCTGTTCGCCTTCGGACTGCCGTTTCCAATCATTATCGCCGCTGCGGGCGCTTGGGGATACCTGACCTCCAAAACTGAAAACTCGCCCTCTTTGCCCTCGGTCACCGCCCCGCCACGCAGTCTTCACACCTTGCTTCTCTGGGGCAGCTTGTGGCTTGCGCCTGTCGCGTTGGTTTGGGCCTTGGACCACGCGTTCTTGATGCAAATCGCTCTCTTCTTTTCCAAACTGGCGGTTGTCACATTCGGCGGCGCCTATGCAGTGCTGGCCTATATGTCCCAAACCGTCGTACAGGACTTTGGATGGATCACCACAGGTGAAATGATCGACGCATTGGGATTGGCAGAAACAACTCCGGGGCCACTTATTCTGGTGACAGAATTCGTGGCCTTTCTCGCCGGTTACGCTCAGGGCGGCCTTGTGATGGCATTGTGCGCAACCGTTCTGGCGCTTTGGGTGACTTTTACGCCCTGTTTTCTTTGGATTTTCCTCGCCGGACCTTTCATCGACAGACTGGAAAGCAGGCCACGCCTGTCTGCAGCCCTCAAAGGGATCACCGCCGCTGTGGTTGGCGTGATTTTGAACCTTTCGGTCTGGTTCCTGATCCACGTTTTGTTCGCAGATGTCGGCGCATGGGGCGCCCTGCCCGTTCCGGACCTTGGCACATTGAATTGGAACGCCGTGATGCTGAGCGTTCTCGCCGCCTATTTGTTGTTGCGCCTCAAACTGCCATTGCCGTTGGTATTGGCGTATACTGCGGGCGCCGCATTGGCGTTGAATGCGCTTTAAGCAAGCTTTCGCACATCCACCTCTTTTCACTGCGCAAAAAAGAAGTATGGTAAACGCAAAGCAGATGAGGGTGACCATGAGCCGGAACATCGACTACGGCGATCTGATGCATACCGCGATGCGGGGGCTGATCAAAAAAGTTCTCACGGACGTGGCCGCCAACGGTCTGCCCGGTGCGCACCATTTCTTTATTACATTTGACACCCATCACCCGGATGCCGAACTCGCGGACTGGCTTTCAGACCGCTACCCTGGTGAAATGACCGTCGTGATGCAGCACTGGTATGACAAGCTGGACGTGGGCGAGGACGGCTTCGGCGTTTGCCTGAACTTTGGCGAAGCCCCGGAGCCACTTTATATCCCCTACGCCGCAATCAAAACTTTTGTGGATCCTTCGGTAGAATTTGGTTTGCGCTTTGAATCACAGGACGACGAAGACACAGTCGACACCCCGACCAACAAAGCCACGCCAGATATCCTTCCCACGGCCCCAATGGGCGGCAGCACGCCCGAAAACAATGAAAAAAAGACCGATGGTGCAGCGGCCGACATCGTCTCTTTGGACAGTTTCCGCAAATAGCGTAATTGCACTGAAAGGATTGGAGCGTTAAACCCCGCGTGTAATATCGCATCAGGAGCGCATCGATGTCTCAGACCCGCACAGAAACCGACAGTTTCGGCCCACTTGAAGTCCCAAGCGACAAATATTGGGGCGCGCAGACACAGCGCTCGATCATCAATTTCCCTATCGGCTGGGAAAAACAGCCCATCGCCATCGTGCGCGCACTGGGTGTGATCAAAAAAGCCTGCGCCCAAGCCAACATGACCCAAGGCACATTGGACCCGAAACTGGGCAACGCCATTGTGCAAGCGGCAGGCGAAGTGGTTGAGGGCAAGTTTGACGACAACTTCCCACTGGTGGTGTGGCAGACCGGTTCCGGCACGCAGTCTAACATGAACTCCAACGAGGTCATCGCCAACCGTGCAATCGAAATTCTGGGGGGCGTGATCGGGTCAAAGGATCCGGTGCATCCCAACGATCATTGCAACATGGGTCAATCCTCCAACGATACGTTCCCGACTGCGATGCATATCTCGGCCGCGATGACAGCCCGTGATGTGTTGTTGCCCGGTCTGGAAAAGTTGCACGCTGCCCTGCAGGGCAAAGTCGAAGCCTTTGAGGGCATCATCAAAATCGGACGGACCCACACCCAAGACGCGACGCCACTGACACTGTCGCAAGAATTCTCGGGATACACCCATCAGGTTGCAATGGGAATCCGCCGCGTCAACGACGCTTTGGGACGCATTTATGAGCTGGCTCAAGGTGGCACCGCCGTCGGCACTGGCCTGAATACCAAAAAAGGCTGGGACACGATGGTTGCGGCCAATATGGCCGAGATCACCGGCCTGCCCTTCATCACGGCGCCCAACAAATTCGAAGCTCTCGCGGCACATGATGCGATGGTCGAAATCTCCGGCGCGCTCAAAACGGTTGCGGCCTCCTTGTTCAAGATCGCAAATGACATCCGCCTACTTGGATCCGGACCGCGTTGTGGTTTGGGGGAATTGGTGCTGCCTGAAAACGAACCCGGCTCGTCCATCATGCCGGGCAAAGTGAACCCCACCCAGTGTGAAGCCCTTACGCAAGTCTGTATTCACGTCATGGGCAACGACGCGGCCGTCGGTTTTGCGGGATCGCAAGGACACTTCGAGTTGAACGTCTACAAGCCAATGATGGCTTATAACGTCCTGCAATCCATGCAACTTTTGGGTGATGCAGCCTCTGCATTTACCGACAATCTTGTTGATGATTTGCAAGCTGACGCAGACCGGATTGAACGCCTGATGCGTGAAAGCCTGATGTTGGTGACAGCGCTTGCCCCTGAGATCGGTTACGACAATGCAACCAAAGTCGCCAAGACAGCGCATAAAAACGGCACCACTTTGAAAGAAGAGGCCATCGCATTGGGTTTCGTCGACGAGGAAACATTCGAGCGCGTTGTGCGCCCTGAAAACATGGTTGGCCCCAAGTAAATGAGCACCCCGATTAACCTCAATCGGGTGCGCAAGCAAAAAGCACGGGAGGCCAAGGCCACCCGTGCGGACCAAAACGCGACGCTGCATGGTCTGACAAAAGCCGAAAAGGCCACCGGTAAGGATGCTGTGAAGCTGGCAGAACGCCACCTTGACGGGCACAAGCGCGACACATGAGTGGCCGCCCCGTCAAACATTCCCTCACGCTCAAAGGGCACCGCACTTCGGTGTCGTTGGAGGATGCGTTCTGGACGGAATTTCGTAAAATCGCTGCCGAGCGCGGTGTGCCCATCAACGCACTGGCTGCGGAAATCGATGCAAACCGCGACCCTGACGTCGGACTTGCGTCCTCCATCCGAGTTTATGTTTTGCAGCAGTTGACTGCGCAGTAATCAGACGCAGGGCGCATACGGCACAAAAAAACCGACGGCCTTCAACAGACCATCGGTTTTTTGCTCATTCAAGCGATAGAAGACGCATGAATTTTGCCAATATTGGCACCAAGTGACGCATCAAAATCGGCGTCTTCCATATCGCGCTGCAACCCTTCGGTCAGAGCGCGGCTGAAACTTGCGATCATTTTGGAGTTTTCTGCCAAGCGCGCGCAGGCCTCATCATTGCTATAGCCACCCGACAAGGCGACGACCCGCAAAACACGTGCATGGTCGGCAAGATCATCATACAACCCTGCTGTTTCGGGAATGGTCAGTTTCAGCATAACGGTCCGGTCATCCGCCAGCGTATCGAGATGACGCAGGATCGCCGCTTTGAGCAAGGTTTCAGCCTCGGACTTCGTGCTGGAGTGAATATTCACTTCAGGTTCGATGATCGGCACAAGCCCCGCAGCGCACACTGTTTCAGCGACTGCGAATTGTTGGGCCACAACAGCTTCGATGCCCGCCGCATTGGCCTCGTGAATGACAGAACGCTCTTTGGTTCCAAAGATGCCTGACGCTAAAGCGGACCCCAAAAGGGCGTCCAGCTCGGGCATCGCTTTCATCACCTGACAATCGTCAACGATGTCTTCGAGGCCTTTGTCGATCTTGAGAAACGGAACAACGCCGCAATCCTCCCAAAGGTAGTCCGCAACCGGCTTGCCTTTGATGTGCTCGTTCATCGTGCGCTCAAACAAGATCGCGCCAATCACTTTGGAGCTGTCAAAATCAGGCGCAAGAATGATCCGTGCGCGCATCTTCTGGATTTCCGCGAACATCTCTTCTTCAGACCCGTAAGCGCTGGCATCGACACCGTACAGCCCAAGCGCCTTGGGAGTGGAGCCACCGCTTTGGTCGAGCGCCGCAATGAACCCTGCACCATTTGCAATTTGCGCGGTCTTTTTGTCCAGATCAGCCATGTCGTTCCCCATGATTCCTACGTTTGTCGCGGGTGTAATGTACCCAAACCCAGATTGGTACATGTTAGCGGCGGACAATGCGCAAACGAATGCCAGCCTGTGATCTGACCGTCAAATGCGCCACAGGCACAGGCGGTTCGGCCTCTTCGCTTGTGATCCGGAACTCGCGCAGGATCCGTGACAGGATCAACGGCCCCTCAACCATTGCAAACCCGGCCCCCGGGCACACTCGGCTACCGGCAGAGAACGGGATATACGCGTCGCGACTGCATTGCTTGCCGTTTTCCGTGTGCCAACGCTCCGGGTCAAAATCGTCGGGTCGGTCCCACAACCGCTCATGACGGTGCAGGTGCCAAGGGCTCAGCACGACTTGACTGCCCTTGGGCACTGCACGATCGCGAAACGTTTCCGGGCAGGTGGTTTCGCGTACCATCATCGGGACGGGGGGATACAGACGCAACGTTTCCCGAAATACATCGCGTGACAAGCGCAGCTTGGACATCACAGCAAAATCGCACGCGTCCATCACTTGCGCTTCTTGAGACAAGCGCTCCTGCCATTCCGGAAAGACAGCCATCAAGTACAAAGCCCAGGCCAACGCCGACGCGCTTGTTTCGTGTCCTGCGAGGAAAAAGATTGCAACCTGATCAACCATTTCGCTGGTGTCGAACTGCGCCCCTGTTTCGGGATCAGTGGTTGTCATGATCTTGGTCGCCAGATCTTCGGGGGCGGTGCCTGCGGTGATCTGTGCCATGCGCGTTTCGGTCAATTGGGTGATCAATTGGCGAATACGTGCCGCACTGGCGCGGGTGTCTTTGCGAAACAGGCGCGGCATCCATTTGGGCAAGGGCACGAAGGCGGCCAGATTAAGGATCGGCTGACTGCGCTGATAGGTGCGAAATTCATCGAAAACGTCCCGCGCCACTTCATGTTCGATCGGAATGGAAAACAGGGTGCGGAATATCACGTCAGCCGCGGCGTGGCTGGTTTCCTCTTCGATCTCGACGATTTGTCCATCCATGCCTCTGAGACGGGCCGCAGCCGCTTCGGATGCGGCCCACATCGCAGGAAACGTGACGCGCAAGCAGCCGCCTTCAAACGCAGGATCAATGATCCGGCGCTGTCGCTTCCATGTCTCACCATTGGTCAAGAACACGGAATTGCCCAGCAAGGGGCGCAACCCTTCGCCGATCCGGTCGGACTTGGGAAAGTCATCGGGCCGCGCTTTGAGCACTTCTTTGACCAGTTCCGGCTGGTTTGTCAGGTAGCTGCGGAAAAACGGAGTGCGAAATTCAGCCATCCACGCGCGATACAATCGTGCGGGTTGGGCTGACAGGATGTCTTGGCGAAACAATTGCATATAGCGCCAAAGGGACACTTTGTTCGGGCGACTTCGGGGTTTGGGCGGTTGGATCATTGCGGTGTCACCTATGTATATTTGGACACAGCATAATCGATGCGTGACTTTGAAGGCGGGCGATCGGCATAGCGTGTTGCCAACGTTTGCGAACCTGCCGTGATCTGGAAATAATCATAATCCAAGGGGCGATCAAAAGCGCACAGGTATTGAAAATGCAGCCTGAAAAACTTCCACCGCAGTTCTTTCCAGCGTTTTGGGCTCAGGCTTTGGGTGAATTGGGCTGAAAAAACCAATGGCCATTTTTTGTCCTCTGGCGCGACACCAGAGACCGACACAGGATCACACAATGCAAACGCACAGCCGTCACCGGGCGCTGTGACATCCACCCAAGTGACCTCGTTGCGCGCACTGAGAAACCGCAAATCAGCGCGCAACCGCTGCGCCTTTGGCAAGAACGAAACCATCGGCACCACCTGCCCCAAAGACAAGAATGCAAGCGCAGGACCATCTTTGGGGACTGCGCCTGTTCGGATCAAATCCGCAAGGATCGAGACCCCCAAATGTGCCCCCGATGAATGTCCCACCACCAAAACTTCGTCCACGTCCTGAACCAATGCCTCGGCAATGGTTGCGCGGAAGGTTTCCATCCGCGCTTCAAGTTCTGGCGGATTTTCCCCTTTTGAAGCGGCCGAATAGGCGTAGTCATGCATCAAGTAATAGACAAAAAACTTGCCATCGTTCTTTTTGAACCACCGCAGCACCAGCCAAAACACCAGTGCGCCGGCAAAAATGGACACGGCCACCGTTTCCTCAAACCAGCGCGGCCAAAGCTGTACCGGGCCGTAAAAAGCTTCCTCGAGGGCGCGTGACACAAAGCCAACAAGACGGCCAACCGCGAAGAAGGCGCCAAGAGCCAAAAGAAACTGAACAATCAGCATTCCGACGGGATAGAGTGCGGCGATAACAGGTCCTTTGCGCAACCGCATCAAGCGCCACAAAACACCGTATGCGATATACACCCACGCGGTGCGGATCATCTGCCAGTAGGTCGCGATGATGGAATTGGCCATGCTATCGCGTACAATATCGGACCAGACCAGCACTTCGACGTCGGCCTCCACATCCGTGTTTTTAATAGTGGACTCCACGTGCCAACCATAGTTGCCTTTGCCCGTTTTCGGTTTCAAACCAATATCATAGCCACTGATGTCAGCCTGCGCGCGCCCTTCCGTGCGGTACAGTTCGCGGTAACGGCGCGGATGAATAGGATCATACCCCGGAATGTAAAACACCCGACGCTTTTTGACTTGTTTTGCGCTCTTGCTGCTCATCGACGCACCTTTATTTGGGGCATCGTAGCGTGATATTCGGGCCAGAGTAAGGCCGCAGTTTTACCCGAAGGTGGCAAGGATCGGGAAGGTCTCGAGCAGCCAGAAGGCCAGCGACGTAAAAGCCCCTGTGACCATCGCAAGGCCCACAAGGATCAATAAAATCCCCATGGACCGCTCGATGAGCTTCATGTGGCGTTTGATTTTGTTCATCACCCCCATCGCGCGGGTGATGAAAATTGCCGACAGCAAGAACGGAATGCCAAGCCCCGCTGCATAGACCCCCAGCAGCAAAGTGCCCTTGGCGACAGAGGCCTCGGACGCGGCAAGTGACAGGATTGCCCCCAGTTGCGGACCAATGCACGGGGTCCAGCCAAAAGCGAAGGCGAGCCCCAGAACATAGGCCCCAAAGGATGTGCCCCCCCGATCGCCCGCATCCATTCGCGCCTCTTGATCAAGGAACGGAATGCGGAAAAGCCCGACAAAATGGAGTCCGAACACAATGATCACAACACCTGAAACTTGCGCGAAAAGTATTTTATTTTGCAGGAAAAATGCGCCGAATGCAGAGGCTGCGAAACCCAGCATGATAAACACGGTGCTCAGCCCCATCACAAAGAACAACGCGGCCAGAATCGTCTTGCGCCTGTCAGCTTGCGCCGAGGTCATATCCCCCACCGTCATTCCGCTCATATAGGCCAGATAGGGCGGCACGATAGGCAACACACACGGGCTCAGGAAGCTGATGACACCAGCGGCAAGCGCGACCAGCATCGCGGGCAAAAGCCCCGCATCGATGATTTCTATTCCAAACATAGGCCTGTCTTAGGCCATAAACTTTGCCCCGTCACGCACCCCAAAGTCACAACCTTGTGGACAGGATGAAACATTGGACCTATCTGCGTGTTATGACTGAAGACCTTCACATTCTGGATGCGATCGGGCTGCTTTGCCCCCTGCCCGTTCTCAAAGCGCGCAAGCGTCTACAAAAACTGGCTGCAGGTGAGTGTTTGACCATGCAAGCAGATGATCCAGCGGCGATTGTCGATGTGCCGCACTTTTGCGCCGAAGCAGGTCACACGCTGGTATCCGCCGACACGGACGGTCCTGTGCATGTCTACGTGATCCGCAAATCCTGATCCATCAAAGCACCGGGACATCAAGGCACTGGTACACAGAAAAAAGGCGGGCCATTTCTGACCCGCCCTTTCATTATTTTGATCCCAAAGACCACCAGCCGCGCCGTTTAGGCTTGGCGGGTTCATCGGCCTTGATCTCAGGCTCGGGGGCCGCCGCAGCGACAACCGGCTCGGGGGCTGGCTCAGGCGTTGGAGCCGGGGCTTCGACCACAGGTTCTGGAACCGGTTCTGGTTCTGGCGCAGGCGCTGGCGCGGCCACTTCTGCAACAGGTTCAGGTGGAGCGACAGCTTCTGCCGCTTTTGGCTCTGCCTTGGGCTTACGGGCACGAGGTGCGCGCTTTTTCGGCGCAGGCTTTTCGTCTGCCGGTGCCGCTTTGGCGTCTGGCGCATCTCCGGTGCCTTCAGCAGCTTCAGCCGCCGCCGCCGCTTCCGCAGCTTTTTGTGCAGCTGTTTTGCGTGGCGCACGGGTGCGCTTGGGCTTTTCAGCTTTCACAGGGTCCGCGTCGGTCACCTCCGCAGCAGCAGGCGTTGTTCCAGCGTCTTCAGCCGGAGCATCTACAGGCTGTTGAACCGCATCGTCACCGTCCTGCGCGCCATCTTCGTCAGATTGGCCGTTTTGCTCGCCCTCTGTGTGAGACGAAGACTTGCGCCGACGACGCCGACGACGTTTGCGTTTAGGCTTTTGTTCCTCGTCTTCACCGGCCGGTGTCTCTGTGGCCACTTGGGGCTGATCTTTTTCGCTCAACACTTCTGCAGCTTCGGCCTCATCCGCGGCGGCTGCGTCATCTTCGTCAATCTTGTCCATGATGGTCGTGTCAGCAGATACCGCAGCAGCCGTGGCTTCAGGCACACGGCGGGTTGCCGTTTTGAACTTTTCAATGCTGAAATCAGGGCTGATCAACATCGGATCACCCTCGATGCGCACAGACAAGCCGTAGCGCGCTTCGATCTGGGCGATATGTTCGCGCTTCTGGTTCATCAGGAAGTTGGCGATACCGACAGGGCAACGAACCAAAACTTCGCGCGAACGACGGCGCGTGCCCTCTTCTTCGATCTGGCGCAGGATAGACAATGCCAGATTGTCGTCAGAGCGGATCAATCCGGTTCCGTGACAGGCCAGACAAGGTTGTGTGGTTGCCTCGATCATCCCCGGGCGCAAACGCTGGCGGGACATTTCCATCAGACCAAAGCCCGAAATGCGACCCACCTGAATGCGGGCGCGGTCGGTTTTCAGCTTGTCCTTCATCCGCTTTTCAACGGCAGCATTGTTTTTGCGCTCGTCCATGTCGATGAAGTCGATGACGATCAGGCCTGCAAGGTCACGCAGGCGCAATTGACGGGCGACTTCTTCGGCGGCTTCGAGGTTTGTCTTGGTTGCGGTTTCCTCGATCGAACCTTCTTTGGTGGAGCGGCCAGAGTTCACGTCGATGGCAACAAGCGCCTCTGTGATGCCGATCACGATATAACCGCCGGATTTCAGCTGGACTGTCGGGCTGAACATGCCAGCCAGATAGCTTTCCACCTGATAGCGGGCGAACAACGGCAAGGATTCTTCGTAGCGCTTCACGTTCTTGGCATGAGACGGCATGATCATCTTCATGAAGTCTTTGGCAATGCGGTAGCCGCGCTCGCCCTCAACGAACACTTCGTCGATATCACGATTGTAAAGATCACGGATCGAGCGTTTGATCAGATCGCCTTCTTCGTAGATTTTTGAAGGTGCGATTGATTTCAGCGTGGATTCGCGGATCTGCTCCCAAAGGCGCAGCAGATATTCGTAGTCGCGCTTGATTTCGGCCTTGGTACGTTTGGCCCCTGCGGTGCGCACAATCAGGCCAGAGCCTGATGGGACTTCGATCTCGTTGGCAATTTCCTTGAGTTTCTTGCGATCTACAGCGTTTGTGATCTTGCGGGAAATGCCGCCGCCACGCGCTGTGTTTGGCATCAAAACGCAGTAGCGCCCCGCCAGTGACAGATACGTGGTGAGAGCCGCGCCTTTGTTGCCGCGCTCTTCTTTGACGACTTGAACCAACAGGATTTGGCGTACTTTGACAACTTCCTGAATCTTGTAGCGACGCGGACGTGGCTTGCGCACTGGCCGGATATCTTCGCTGTCATCTTCATCCGCTACCGACTCGATGCTGTCATCTTTTGCCGTCGCGTCTGTTGCTTTGGCGGAGTCTTCATCATCGTCGTCTGCGTGGGCTGCATCGTCCGCATCAACATCCGCTACCGCATCTTCGGGCTGTGGATCCTTGTCCTCGGCAGCGTCTTCGGCGGAAGGTGTTTCAACTGGCGTTTCCTTGACGGTCTCCATAGGAGAAGACCCTTCTTCGGTTTGCGCAGTGTCTGCAGCGTCCAGATCAATGGTTTCCATACCTTTGATCTCGTCGCTCTCGACTTCCGTGCTGACGACAGCATCATCGCTGCTGACTTCTGCCGCTTTGGACTTGGAACGCGACCGTGAGCGCGACCGGCTGGTGCGCTTGGGTTTGTCATCTTCATCGTCGCGGGCTTTTTGCGCTTCGGCATAGGCACGCTCTTCCTCCATCAGGGCCTCACGGTCCGCGACGGGGATCTGATAGTAATCAGGGTGAATCTCGCTGAAGGCCAGGAAACCGTGGCGATTGCCGCCGTAGTCCACAAACGCCGCCTGAAGCGACGGTTCGACCCGTGTTACTTTTGCAAGATAGATGTTGCCAGCAAGCTGGCGTCTGTTTTCAGATTCAAAATCGAATTCCTCGACCTTGTTTCCGTCGACCACCACAACGCGGGTTTCTTCCGCGTGGGTGGCATCGATAAGCATTTTCTTTGGCATGGTGTCCGTTTGCACCCACGAAGAAGCCGCAGACCCGGGGGCGCTGCAACTTTTGGGAGGTGTCTTGTCAGGGCGATTTGTGACGTCGCAACACATGCGGAGGCCAATGGGCCCCCTGCTCTGTGTCTCGATGCTTTCGCGCGCGTCATCGCGGTTCTTCTCCGACGCACCACACCCTCGGGCTGGCGCATCCATTCAGTGCCGGTGATTGAAAGACAATCATTCAGCGTTCTCACGACCCCTTTCGGGGCCCAATCGGTCTGCTTGGTCTTGGGGGCTAGAGCAGTGCCAAAGCCATCCGGGGTCCAATACAGCGAATCTCATTTCTGGCCTGACGCGAATTCGTGTCAAAGAGCCATGGGTCTAATTAAGTGGAAACACAGCACAAATACAATGGGCAATGTCGATGGCCATTGAGTTTCGGGCAGATTTTAACGTGTCTATGGATTTGCCGAACCGTCGCACGAACGCGCGACCTGCTGATAAACAATGCACCGCGCTTTTTAAGCCAAAGAGCCGCGCTGCCAAGACTGCGCGCGGCTCTTAAAGGGTTAAATCACCGCAAAGTTTTAAAGGAAGTCAGAGCGCTGCAATCCGTATTTCGCCATTTTCTCGTTCAGAGTCCGGCGCGGCAGGCACAATTCTTCCATGACACTCGCAATCGACCCTTTGTGACGGCGCATCGTGTTGTCGATCAACATCCGCTCAAAAGCTTCGACGTATTCCTTCAACGGCTTGCCCTCTGTGGTCATGACAGGCTGCATTTCCTCGTGATCAGACATCAAAAGTGACGCTATGGTGCCTGATCCCCGTCTCTCTTGCAGCACTGCACGTTCTGCGACGTTTATGAGTTGGCGCACATTTCCCGGCCAGGGCGCCTGCAAAAGCTGGGCCGCTTCTTGTGCTGACACTTTGGGGGCCTCACAGCCATATTCCTCTGAAAACTGCTCGCTCAGGCGCGTGAACAGCGTCAGGATATCTTCGCCGCGCTGGCGCAAAGGCGGAACCGTGATTTTGAGAGCAGCCAACCGGTAATAAAGATCAGACCGCAATGCGTCCTCACACGTGCGCCCAGCTTCTTGCATGTTGGAAATGCCAACAATGCGGGTTTCGGCAGGTGTGCCCTGGTCATTGATCACGCTCAACAATCGGGCCTGCAAGTTTTCGCTAAGCGCCTCGATATCTTCCAGAACAAGGGTACCGCTGCGCGCCTCTTCAATAGCGGGAAGCTGGGAATCTTCGGGCTGCATTGGCCCGAACAGGCGTTTGGCCAAGGCCTCTTCTTCCAGAGCGGAGCAGTTGATGATCACAAATTTCTTGCCCGCACGCGACCCGACCGCATGCAATGCATGCGCAACAAGGGTTTTTCCCGTGCCTGTTTCACCATCGATCAAAACATGCCCGTCTGCCTGCCCCAAATCGAGAATATCTTCGCGCAACCGCTCCATCGACGGGGACTGACCGATGAGTTTTTTCATCAATTGGCCACCGTCGCTGAGTTCACGGCGCAGGGCGCGATTGTCCATGACCAAACGCCGCGCGTTTGTGGCTTTCTTGGCCAGTTGGCTCATACGATCGGGATTAAACGGTTTTTCGAGGAAATCAAACGCGCCAACCCGCATCGCTTCGACAGCCATCGGAACGTCGCCGTGACCGGTGATCATGATGACAGGCAGCGCGCTGTCATGGCCCATCAGCTTCTTCAAAAACTGCATCCCGTCCATGCCCGGCATTTTGATGTCCGAAATGACAATACCAGGATACTCGGGGCCCAAAATCTTGAGCGCATCTTCGGCGCTGGAAAAGGTTTCAGTATCGTACCCGGACAAAGCCAACCACTGGCTGATCGATTGACGCATGTCCTGTTCGTCGTCGATGATCGCAATTTTCATAGCTTGGGTCATGGTTTCATTTTCCTATTTCACCGCTCGACTTACTCACAAACGGATGCATGGTCATGCCAGCTGGTGGCATCTTTTGGGCTATCAACTCGCCTTTTTCTTCAGCCAGAATGGGAAGTTTCATAATAAACACTGCGCCTCCCTGCTGGCCGTTGCGGGCCGTTAAACGCCCTCCCAAATCGTTGACGATGCCCGATGAAATGGCAAGCCCCAGTCCAACCCCGTCACCTGGTTGTTTGGTCGTGTAGAAAGGTTCGAACAGACTATCGAGGTCTTCAATTCCCTGTCCGTTGTCGCGCACCGTAAGGGTCGCAGTCTCGCCTGCTGCGAGGATGATATCGACATGCGGATTGCGCTCTGTTTTCGTGGCGTCCAAAGCATTGCGCAACAGATTGACCATCACCTGTTCGATGCGCATCCGGTCCCCCATTACCAACACCGGATTGTCTGGCAGGATGCGGCTAATTTCGACCTGCCGCTGGCGCAATTGTGGCTCCATCATCGACAGGCTAGAAGCGAGCGCATCGCCCATATCTACAGGGGAAAGTGCCTCTGCGCCTTTACGTGCATACGACTTGAGCTGGCGAGTGATCCCGCCCATGCGCTCAATCATATCATCGATGCGCCCGAAGGACGAAAGCGCCTCATCCGGACGATTGCGATTGAGCAATAGGCGGGCACCGGCAAGGTAGGTTTTCATCGCCGCCAAAGGTTGGTTCAACTCGTGGCTGACCGCCGCTGACATCTCGCCCAAGGCGGCCAATTTACTGGACTGTTCAAGGGTTTGTTCGGCAACGGCGAGGGTCTCTTCAACCCGTTGACGTTCGGCGATTTCCCGCTGAAGGCGCGCGTTCAATTGGCGAAGCTCTGCCGACTCGCGCTGCACAAACGCCATGCGTCCCGCCGTACGCCGGCTGAGGAAATAGAAGGTCAGCGCCAGCAGAATCGCAAATCCCATGATCTCGATGGCCAGCACCCCGTTCACGCGTTCACGCACCGACGCATATGTGGTGAAGGACGCCATGCGCCAGCCACGAAACGGGATTTTGTTTTCTAGTCTCATCACCGCCTCGCCCTGAACGTAGGCATCGGGTGGTAAAGCCGTCCAATCGGCCGTGGCCTGTATAGCGCGCTGGATTGCACCTTGAGGCGTTTGGCGAGCCAAGGCTTCCGCCTCGGCACGGCCACGCCAACGTGGCTCAGTCGCCAAAATGATCTTGCCGCTGCTGTCCGTGACAATCAATGCATCCGAGATGCCGGACCATGCGCGTTCAAACTTCTGCAAATCCACCTCAACGGCGATCACGCCAAGGACTTCGTTGCCCGACTGGATGCGGCGCGAATAAGTAAAAGTGAAGCCGCTAGTCTCCCGTTCCCCCACAGTGAAGATTGTTGAATTGCCACGCAGAGCGTCAAGGAAGTAAGCCTGATCGCCGTGGTTTGCGCCTAGACGGTTGCGATCTGTCGCGGCAACGGTGCGCCCGTCCCGATCATACAGCATCAAGGAAGCAGCGCCGATTTCTTCTACGAAAGAAATCAACCGCTGAGTGGATTGCGTGTAATCGGCAGAATTCAATGCGCCGATCAAAGTGGGGTCGCGCGCCAAAAGCTGGGGCACAATCGCATTCTGGCGCAACTCGGACAACAGATTGCCCGAGTAAAGCGCAAGGCGCAGTTCGGCGCGATTGCGCGTGGTTTCTGTAAACCGGTCCGTCAGGAAAAGGTTGGTGACCCCGATAGTCACCACGGCCAGCGCCAATAGAACAACCAGCGCTAAGCGCACGCGCCAGCTGATGGTGCTCGCTTTGTTCAAGCCAAATTCACTCTGCATGGTCCAACGATAGCGTCTGGCGGCTGTGTTCTCAAGCTATGCGAGGGACAGTGCTCCACTCAATGCGCGGAACAGTGCCACTCCGTCCGTGCCACCATGCCCGGCGTCCGCGGACCGCTCCGGATGCGGCATCATCCCAAGCACCCGGCGATTGGAGGATAGAATTCCAGCGATGTCTGCCTTGGCGCCGTTCGGTGTATCCGTGTAGGTAAAGGCGATGCGGTCTTCCGACTTCAGTTGCGAGATCACGTCATCTTCAGCGAAATAGTTGCCATCGTGATGCGCAATCGGAATGTCGATGACATCGCCGGCATTGTATCCGTTCGTGAACGCGCTTTGTGATGTTTCCACTTTTAAACCAACGGTTTTGCAGATGTACTTCAACCCCGCATTGCGCAGCAATGCACCCGGCAAAATACCTGTTTCAGTCAGCACTTGAAAACCGTTGCAAATCCCGATCGCAAAACCGCCTTTGTCCGTGTGGCTCACGATTTCACGACAAATTGGAGAGTTGGCAGCGATCGCCCCGCAGCGCAAATAGTCCCCGAATGAAAAACCGCCCGGCACCCCGACAATATCGACGCCGTCAGGCAGTTTTGTATCCTTGTGCCACACCATTGAGACCCGCGCGCCGGCTTGCTCGAATGCAACAGCCAAGTCACGATCACAGTTTGATCCGGGAAAGACAACAACCGCTGCGTGCATCAGCCCATCTCCACACTGTAGGATTCGATCACCGTGTTGGCCAAAAGCTTGTCGCACATGTCTTTGACCTGGGCCTCAGTGGCGTCGTCAGCCAGATCCAGTTCGATAACTTTGCCTTGACGTACGCCTTGCACGCTGTCGAAACCCATCGCCCCCAAAGCATGGCGTACCGCTTCCCCTTGCGGGTCCAGAACACCATTTTTCAGCATCACATGCACACGTGCTTTCATGTCAGTCATCTCCAGAAGGTCGTTAGTTGATCAGAGTAGGTTTGGTGATCGGCGTCGAATTCTTTGGCATCACCCCGAGGCGGGTCGCCACTTCGGTGTAGGCGTCCGTCAGGTTGCCAAGGTCACGGCGAAACACGTCTTTGTCCAGCTTTTGACCGGTTTCCATGTCCCACAAACGACAGCTGTCCGGGCTGATCTCATCTGCGATGATCAGACGTTGGAAGTCGCCGTCATACACACGTCCGATTTCGATTTTGAAATCGATCAGTTTGATGCCCACGCCGTACATGACGCCTGACAAAAAGTCGTTCACGCGCAGCGCAAGAGACAGGATATCATCCATGTCCTGTTGGCTCGCCCAACCGAAAGCCGCGATGTGCTCTTCCGAAACAAGCGGGTCGCCAAGGCTGTCGTCTTTGTAGCAGTATTCCACAATAGGGCGTGGCAGTTGGGTGCCCTCTTCGATTCCCAAACGCGTTGACATGGTGCCAGCCGCAAAGTTGCGCACGATCACTTCCAAGGGAACAATCTCACAGCTTTTGCAAAGTTGCTCGCGCATATTGAGGCGCTTGATAAAGTGCGTCGGCACGCCGATGTGGTTCAGACCCGTCATGAAGTATTCGGACAGGCGGTTGTTCAACACGCCTTTGCCTTCAATCACATCTTTCTTCTGCGCGTTAAAGGCTGTGGCGTCATCTTTGAAATATTGCACAATAGTGCCGGCCTCTGGGCCTTCATAGATGATTTTAGCTTTGCCTTCGTATATTTTATTGCGCCGGGCCATAGGCGTCCTTTCCGCGATGGGGCGGTGAGTCCCGCCTATATTGGGCTCTCATACGATAAGGGGGGGTTTTGGGCAAGCGAAGGCCTTGAAGCGGAGCGCTTGCATCCGCATATTTCAAGAGAACCCCGGAAAAGGATAACAAATGAGCAGCTTTGACGACAGAGAAAACGCATTCGAGAACAAGTTCGCCCATGACGCAGAGATGCAATTCAAAGCCGAAGCCCGCCGCAACAAATTGCTGGGCCTTTGGGCTGCCGAGTTGATGGGAAAGACCGGAGAAGCTGCGGCAGATTATGCCAAAGAGGTCATAAAGGCCGACTTTGAGGAAGCCGGCGACGAGGACGTTTATCGCAAGGTGTCTGGCGATCTGGCAGACAAAGCCGATGAGGCCACAATCCGTGCCCAAATGGTCACTTTGATGGCACAGGCCAAATCGCAATTGATGACTGAGACCTGACCGCTCGAAATTATCTAAAACCTTAAATTAAATGCGCTCCGTTTTCGTGAGCGCATTTCGTGTTTTGTGACTTTGTTAATATGTTTCTCATGCTTGTTGCCTACCTTTAAAGCCAACTGGCTGAGGGGCGATGGAATGTTGGCAATATCGGATGCGCGACGTGCAGGCAGGCACATTGTGCGTGTTGCCTTGCCACTGCTTACTTTGGTCGCCTGCGCTTATATACTGTCTGCTGAGGTGACCGCGGACACGCTTGTGGCCCTGCCCGCCCAACTCGCAGATATCCATTGGTCAGGTTGGCTTGGTGCTGTGTCTTTGACGATCGTCAGCTTGTGGGCCGTTGGCCGGTATGACGGTGTCGCACATGCACATTTTGCGACCCGCATCCCCGACCACCGCGCGCGGTGGACTGGAACAATTGCTGTATCAATGGCGCAGACCCTGGGATTTGGTATGTTCACGGGTGCATTGGCGCGGTGGCGTATGCTACCGGATCTGAGTATCAAAAGCGCATTTCAAATCTCGGCGTTCGTTTCTATCAGCTTCATTGCAAGTTGGGCGCTTGTGACAGCAACTGCAATGCTTCTGCTTCCTGCGCCGACTTGGTCATTCTGGCCCGCGCTAACAGCCTTTATCTGCGTTCCATTCGGGACCTGGTTGTTGTTTCGGCACCCCCAATTGCACCTCCAAAGCCTACATCCAAGCTTCGCCAACATATCTATGCGCTTGCCATCCCTAAAGTCCGCAGGTGCGATCGTGATCTGTTCGGCAATGGACACAATAGCGGCAGCTGGCGCACTTTACTTGTTGCTGCCTGTCAATGCGGATGTGTCATTCGCAACTTTCATCCCCTTATTTCTACTCGCGCTTGGAGCGGGGTTGATTTCAAACACACCCGGCGGGGTCGGACCGTTTGAAGTTATGATGCTCGGTTTGATGCCCCTTGTTCCTGTAGAAAATATTCTTGCCAGCATCATCGCATTTCGTGTCGTATATTATGGTGGACCTGCAATTTTGGCATTTGTGAGCTTGCTGTTCCCGTTCAAGGCACGCATCCAGCAACGTCCCCAAATCGTTCCCAGCATTGCGCAAGCCCAAAACTCTGAAATTGGTGTCTTCAAACAAAACGGGGGATACGTGTTGCCCTCGTCTGAAGGGGCCTGTGCAGTCTGGCCAACAGGCCAAACCCTGACAATGTTGTGCAATCCGATCAGCGGCACGGTTTCATCGAACTTGACCACTTTGAAAAATGAAGCCGCACTCAAAGGCGTTGTCCCGATGCTTTACAAGTGCAACAGAAAAACGGCGAATGCAGCCCGCGCGACGAACTGGAAAGTCATGCATATTTCGGATGATGCTATTCTGTTTCCAGAAACATTTTCACTCGACAGCCCCTCCCGACGAACCTTGCGGCGCAAGCTTAGGGCAGCAGAAAAAGCGGGCGTCTCCATTTCCACCTACGATGTGCAACCCTGGCATGATATGGCACGAGTGGACCGAATTTGGCAGGCCCGCAATGGATCCGCGCGCGGTGGCACGATGGGGCAATTCTGTCCAACTTACCTCGAAGACCACTTCATTGCGCGCGCATATAAAGACGGCGCTTTGATTGCCTTCGCTACGTTCCAATGCAGCATACATGAATGGTGCCTCGACGTTATGCGCCATGTTGATGATGTGCCTGATGGAACCATGCACACGCTCGTCGCACAGGCTATTGCCGAGGCAAGGCGTGCAGGCATCCAAAGACTTAGTCTTGCGGCAACACCCGCCTGTCCAGATCCATCAAGTGTTTTTTATCGCTGGGCAGCAGTTAAAGTGGTTGAAAAATCCGGCGGGCTCGGACTGCGCCAATTCAAGTCTGCCTTCGCGCCTTTATGGCAGCCCCGCTACGCAGCCGCACCAAATGTTGCCGGCCTCGTCATTGGTTTGTGTGACATCGCGAAAGAGGTTCACCAGCCCCAAAAACCACCCACCGAAACGGTCCCAAAAATTCATAATCTTGATGAAAATTATGAACTGGCCTCATGACATTCCTCGTGACAGGGGTTCGTGAAAAGGAATGGGGCCAAATATGACAAACGCATTTTCCAAACTTCTTGCCGAAAAAGGCACATTGCTGGCCGATGGAGCGACAGGCACCAACCTCTTCGACATGGGATTGATGTCAGGCGATGCTCCCGAGCTTTGGAACGTTGAAGAACCTCAAAAAATCAAAGCACTCTATGAAGGTGCCGTAAACGCGGGAAGCGACGTCTTTTTGACCAATTCCTTCGGCGCCAATGCCTCTCGGCTCAAGCTCCACAACGCAGAAAAACGTGTCCATGAATTGAGCAGGGTCGCAGCAGAACTCGCGCGGGACGTAGCGGACAAAGCAGGTCACACAGTCGTTGTAGCAGGATCCGTCGGGCCAACTGGCGAAATCATGGAACCCGTCGGGGGTCTTACACATGCTTTGGCTGTTGAGATGTTTCACGAAACGGCGGATGGCCTCAAAGCAGGCGGGGCTGATGTGGTGTGGGTTGAAACAATTTCCGCCTCCGAGGAATTCAAAGCCGCCGCTGAGGGGTTTGCTTTGGCCGGAATCGAGTGGTGCGGAACGATGAGTTTCGACACAGCCGGGCGCACCATGATGGGTGTAACAAGCGCAGATATGGGTCGCGTTGGTCGGCAGTTTACCGAATGCCCCTCTCGCCTTTGGAGCCAACTGCGGGTACCGGCGCGTCCGATCTATTGCGCACGGTTTTAGGGTTTAGTGCTCTCGCGCCCACCTTGCCGATCATCGCCAAAGGAAATGCAGGCATTCCAAAATACGTCAACGGACACATTCACTATGACGGCACTCCGGCTCTGATGGCGGATTATGCGGTTATGGCACGGGCCAGCGGAGCGCATATTATCGGCGGTTGTTGCGGAACAAAGCCCGAGCACTTGCGGGCCATGCGCGAAGCACTTGATACGCGCACTTTGGCAGAACGTCCTGCTCTCGAAGAAATAACAGCAAAACTTGGTGCGTTTTCATCGGCCCATGACGGAACGGGAGACGGCGAAACACCCCAACGACGTACAACGCGGGCGGCGGCGTCAAAGCTGACCCGAGAAAACCGCACGGAAAAGGGCGCCGTTTGGAACCATACGACAGAAGCTGTTCATCATTCTGTAGCAATCTGGAACCTCGACCTAGCGTCTTGGGAACATGCGGATTTTCTGCGCCGACGATAGGATCAAATCGCTAGCGTGGTCGCCATTGGAACGGGCGATGTCGCAATTCGATAAGTGGCACTGCGACATTGTGTCAGAACAAGAGAGACAATGGCCCAAAAGGACTCGGCCCAAAGCGAAGGAACGCACATGTCAGACGAAGACGATATCATCCTGGCGGATTTGGACGACGAAGAACTTGTCCAACAGATGTTTGACGACCTTTACGATGGCCTCAAAGAGGAAATCGAAGAAGGTCGTAAACATCCTCTTGAGCGTGATTGGCACCCTACGAGTGCTGACCAGAAGCGCTGGTTGGCGGCATGACAATCGTCGGGCACGACTTCCGCGATGGCATCCTGTTCGTGCCCGAAGTTCTGCTGGCCGCCAACGCGATGAAGGGTGGCATGGCCATCCTCAAGCCGCTGCTTGGCCGAAACAGGCGCGCCACGCGTCGGGCAAATGGTCATCGGCACGGTCAAAGGCGACATCCACGACATCGGCAAGAACCTTGTCGCCATGATGATGGAAGGCGCGGGCTTTGAAGTGGTCGACCTTGGCATCAACAACCCGTCGAGAACTATCTGACGCCATCGAAGACACGAAGACCGACATTCTGGGCATGTCCGCTCTTCTGACCACGACAATGCCCTACATGAAAGTCGTGATCGACACGATGGTCGAACAAGGCATCCGCGATGACTATATCGTTCTCGTGGGCGGCGCGCCGCTCAACGAAGAATTTGGCAAAGCCATTGGCGCAGACGCTTACTGCCGCGATGCGGCTGTGGCCGTCGAAACAGCCAAAGATATGGGTTCTGCGCAAGCACAACCAAATGCATCAGCCGGCTGAACCTGAGCTAAACAAGACGTGCTCAAGGCGCCCGTTCCGGACCCACCGGCGCGGGCCTTTTTTCTGAGGGATCGCTCATGGCTCCTAGACGATCACGAGCTCGACAGACGAAGGCCTCGCGCCTGTCAGGCAAGACGGCCGCCTCCTGCTCATCGCCTGTGGTGCATTGGCGCGCGAGATTCTGGCGCTCAAAGCTCAAAACGGCTGGCCCACATGGATCTCACCTGTCTGCCGCCAATCTTCACCTCTACCCAGAGCGCATCACAGAAGCGGTCGAGGCCAGCGTCGCTCAAACACCGCACAGCCTATGACGATATTTTCGTGGTCTACGCCGATTGCGGCACCGGCGGTCTGCTCGAGGCCAGCCTGCGACGAACTTGGCGTCAAGATGGTCGCAGGGCCACATTGCTACAGCTTTTTCGAGGGAAATGAACGGTTTAGCAGCCAAAGTGAAACCGAATTCACCACGTTCTTCTTGACTGACTTTTTGGTCCGCCAGTTCGACGCCTTCGTTATGCAAGCCGATGGGTCTGGATCGTCACCCGGAGTTGCGCGACATGTACTTTGGAAATTACGAAAAGCTCGTCTATCAAGCCCAGACCGACGATCCAGAGTTGACAGAAAAAGCCAAAGACGCCGCCGCCCGCTTGGGGCTAGCCTTCGAGAGACGATTTACCGGTTACGGGGATCTGGAAACAGCGTTGGCACAGCTCTAGCCCGCTGCTGCAACCTCTTGAATACGCTCGATCATGGCCCGCAGCCCATTGGAGCGCTGCGCAGACAAATGGTCATTCAAGCCAAGCCGCCCCATCTCGGCCCGTGCGTCTACGCCAAGCACCTCTTTTAGCGTCAAGCCGTTGTAAAGGCTTCGCAATACCGCAATCAAACCACGCACAATCATCGCGTCACTTTCACCGTTAAAGTGCAGAGTGCCCCCGTCAACGGTCGGGTGCAGCCACACTTGACTTGCACAACCGTCCACTTTGGTCGCGGGGACTTTCAACGCGTCCTCGAGTGGCGCCATCGCCTTGCCCTGATCAATCACATAACGATACCTGTCTTCCCAATCATCAAGGAATTCAAAGTCTTCTACGATCGCTTCAAACGCTTGGCTTGCCATGTCCGCCTCATCTGTTGTGCGATGAACAGGTAGTGCGCACACGGCCAAACGTCCACACCCTTTTGAGCGCGTGGGCTTTCCAAGTTGGAGACGATAGGCTACCAAAAGAAAAACACTGCACACAGGCCTCCACATGCGCATTGCAACATCCGCTCTTTTGATATCCGTGATGACCCTCACGTCTTGCGCCACAGTGCGCGACAGTCGTGTGAATCCGTTCAACTGGTTCGGGGGCAGCACGTCCCAGCCGGTTCAGGCTGAAGCCCCGAAGGCAAACAACCCCCTTTTGCCAGAACGCACAGGTATTTTCGCCAAGCAACGCGCGCGTGAAGGTGTGTATCAAGGCAAACCGGTCGATCAAGTAACCGAGTTGGTGATCGAGCGTGTACCCGGCGGTGCACTGATCCGCGCCACCGGCATCACCCGGACGCAAGGGGCTTACGATGTGCAGCTGACGCCCGAAACAGACACAGAAACGCCCGTTGATGGTGTGCTGACCTATCGGTTGGAAGCTTTGGGCCCCGTCCAACGCGATACAGGGTGGCGCAACGCGCACCCGCACAGTCACTGTCGCGCGACATGTGTCAGACAAGGCACTGCAAGGCGTGCGCCACTGTGCGCGTCGTCGCTGAACGCAATGTGCGTACGACCCGGCGTCGCTAGTTGCGCAGGCGGGTCAGTCTAGATCGACAATTTTAACGGAAGACCCCACGGCTGCGAGGGCGATCTTGCCTTCGCACAGCGCAACGCATCATTGCCGAACACTTCACGCCGCCAGCCGTATTAGGCCGGCACATCCCGCACACCAGCGGCGATAGCATCTAGATCAGCAGCAGGCGCAATCAGCTTGGCCGCAACACCCGCAGCTTTCGGTTTTGGCCTTTAGCAATACCCGCAACAGATCAGCCAACGCAGGGTTCACCTGCAGCTTTTCGCGGCTGCGATCGGGTTTCGGCAGTCTGTACGCAGGGCAATTCCCCCGCCCTACCGCTTCCAGAATGCCATCCGCGATGTCGCCCTTGCGCGCTTCACGCAGCAAAAGCGCGCGACCGACCAAGGTCTTCGGTGGTTTTCGGCTTGTTGCTTGCCAACTCCACCAACGCATCGTCTTTGTAGACCCGGTTGCGCGGGATGTTGCGCTCTTGGGCGTAGATTTCGCGAAACGCCGCCAGTTCACGCACGATCGCCAAGGAACTTTGGAGAATTCGTACGGGTTTTCACCCGCTTCCACGCGTTTTCAGGCGCCGCGACGTAGGTGTCAGGGATTGGTCAGAATGCCTCAAGCTCTTCTTGCACCCAGCGGCTGCGCCCTGTCTCCTCAAGCCGTTCGGCGAGAAATTCATAGATCTGGCGCAAGATGCGTGACATCCGCCAACGCGTAGGTCTTTTGCGCATCCGTCAAAGGACGGCGCGACCAATCGGTAAAGCGGATGGTCTTGTCCACGCCCTCAGCGAATCTTTCGCACCAGCGTCTCATAGCCGACCTGCTCGCCAAAGCCGCACACCATAGCCGCAACCTGAGTGTCAAACAGGGCTCGGGATAACACCTGCGTCACGGAAAAAGATTTCCAGATCCTGGCGCGCAGCATGAAACACTTTACACAGTGCTTTCATCGCGCCATCAGTCGTAAAGCGGCTCAAGCGACATACCACTCGCCAGAGGGTCCACCAAAACGGCGTTGTCATCTGTCGTACCAGGCATAGCCAAGCTGCACAAGGCAGAGCTTGGAGTAATACGTCCGCTCTCGCAAAAACTCCGTGTCTACAGTCACATAGTCGTGGGTTGCGGCCTCTTGGCAATAGTCAGCCAGCTCTGCGGTCGTGGTAATCGTTCTCATGTACAAGGCGCTTGCTCTTGTGTAATATGGCTCTGCCTATACGCGAGAGCGTGAGGATTGACCAGCAAGGTACGGCAGTCGACAGGGCGCTGTCGCCGCGTCGCAAACGCGCCTGAGCACGGCAGGATAGAGAATGATGCTCTTGCGTCAGCACACGTGCGGCCAGCGTTTCGGCCGTGTCTCCGCCAAAACAGGCACACGCGCCTGCCCCAAGATCGGCCCGTCATCCAGCTTTGCTGTGACCTCGTGAACAGTACAGCCCGCCTCGCTGTCGCCCGCGTCAAGGCCCGCTGATGCGTGTGCAGCCCCTTGTATTTGGGCAAAAGTGAGGGGTGAATATTGAGCATTCGCCCGTCCCACTGGCCGGTGAAGCCCTCCGTGAGCACGCGCATAAAGCCGCAAAGACAGATCATATCAGGCGTATGGCGCAGAAGAACGCTTTGCAGCTCGGCCTCAAACGCCGCACGATCTGCCCCATACGGCCGGTGATCGACCACAGCGGTCGCCACCCCGAGCGCTTCGGCCTTAGCCAACCCGCCCGCGTCCGCCGATTGCTCAAAACAACACAGGGCCGCGCAGGGTGATCCCCTGTCATGCTCTTCACAAGCGACAGCATGTTGGAGCCGCCGCCTGAGATAAAGAGCGCGACCCGCATCAGATAAGAGTGCCTGAGTAGCGCACGCCCTCGCCCGCGTCACCGCTCCCAAGACACTGACAGTCTCGCCTTCGCTCTCCAGCAGCGCCTTGAGGCGGTCCGCTTCGTCGCATCCACCGAAAGGATCATACCGATGCCAGAGTTAAACGTCTTGAGGAGTTCTGCCTCAGCCATACCGCCTGTCGCCGCAAGCCACTTGAACACCTCGGGCAGTTCCCATGCATCAAGGTTGATATCCGCGCCCAAGCCCTCGGGCAGAACCCGTGGCAGGTTTTCGGTCAAGCCACCCCCTGTGATATGCGCAAGCGCATGCACGCCGCCACTCTTCACAGCGGCCAAGGCCTGCTTCACATAAAGCCGTGTCGGCGTCAGCAAGCGCCGCGCCAAGCGTGCCCTCAGCCCAAGGGCATCGGCGTCCCAGCCAAGGCCCGAGACTTCAACAAGCTTGCGCACAAGGCTATAGCCGTTGGAGTGCACGCCGTCAGAGGCCAGCCCCAAGCAGCACATCCCCGCTCGACAACACCGCTCGGCAAATCCTGCCCACGCTCCATCGCGCCGACAGCAAAACCCGCCAGATCGAAAGTCGCCATCAGGGTACATCCCCGGCATCTCGGCCGTCTCGCCACCAATCAAAGCACAGCCAGAGAGCTCGCAGCCCTTGCAATGCCCTCGATGATGCGCGCGGCCTTGTCCATTTCCAGACGCCCCGTGGCAAAGTAGTCAAGGAAGAACAGCGGCTCAGCGCCTTGGCAAACCAGATCGTTAACGCACATCGCCACCAGGTCGATGCCCACACCGTCGACTTCGCCAGTATCAATCGCAATGCGCAGCTTCGTGCCCACACCATCTGTCGCCGCCACAAGCACAGGGTCGCTATAGCCTGCCGCCTTCAGATCAAACAGCGCGCCAAAACCGCCAAGCCCTGACATGACACCAGAGCGTGCCGTGCGTTTGGCCGCTGGCTTGATGCGCTCCACAAGCGCGTTGCCTGCGTCAATATCCACCCCTGCATCCGCATAGGTGATTCCGTTTTTGGTCTGTCATGGCTGGCCCCCAGGCGTCCTGTTCGTTGCAAAGCCCTACCATGCATCACAGTCTGCATGCACGCGCGCATCCTAAATGATGTTTCACGTCCATGCCTGCTTCGCACGCCAAGGCGCAGCCCGCACTCTAACCGCTTGACGCAATCGCCCGCTCGTCTGCTAACCAGAAGCTCAGGCGGGCCTGTAGCTCAACTGGTTAGAGCAGAGCGCTCATAACGCTTTGGTTGCGGGTTCAAGTCCTGCCGGGCCTACTGTTTCACAACGACCTCAACCACTTAACCTGGATTATGGTCACGCTTATCGCAATCTCTCAATGGCTTGCGTCACCGGCGCCCAACACAAACACGCAGTGCGATCCGAAAGCCAGACAGCTAAGTCGACGGCCCGCTTTGAAGTGTACCTACCGTTTTTCATGTGGTCAGAAAAGCGGCCCTGATCTCCACCAAGCAAAGCGTTCAAACCACGACACGTCCAGCGGCGTATATTGGGATGTACGGTTTCGCTATCGCCCCACAAGTCCCGAGGATGGTTGCGCTGCGCGTCCGGAATGTCATTGCTTCATCCGCAGATGTTTTTACAGAAGTTGACTATCGACAGTCTCGCTTTCTGCGCAGCAGCGAAAAGCGAAAACCTGCGTATGGTCCATTTTTTCATTTCATCCCAACGGCTTGCACCTAAGAGTTCAGCAAATCTTCAAGCTTGGCGTTGAATGCGTCCAGCGGCATAGACGCATCAAGCTCCGTCACAGGATCAATCTGGATACTGACATGGCGCCGCCCTTTTTTGCGTCCGAGGAACTTCCAAAACCCGTCATATTTTGCAGTTTGGAATTGCCCCAATCCACCGATGCGCAACAACATCACAGGGGTGTCGGGAGCGTAGGCCATGATCTCGTGAACCCCAGACAACCCCGGCTTGATGATTTCGCGTTCCTGACGGCGCACGCGCCCTGCCGGAAACAGCAAAATACAGTGCCCGTTCTTCATGACTTTGTGAATGATTTCTAATGTATCTTCTTTTTGGGCTTGGCGTTTTTCCTCAGGCCAACTGCGCGGCGAGCTCATGGGAATGGCCGAAATGATATGCATCGGAATCCACTGGGACCAGCTGTAGTACTCGTTATACAACACGGTCGGACGCAAGCGCGCGGTCGTGTACATAACTGCCGACAGCATAGGGCCATCGTGGCGACTGACATGTGTGGACAGGATCAATGCGCCGGGGTGGTCTTGCAGCAGGTGCTTGTTGGAGCAACTGATGTTGTAAAACAGTGCATAATACGTCCGCACAAGGATGAACAGGAAATGGCGCGCTGCGCGGCCAAGGGTAGCATCAATAAACCGTCTCACACATCACTCCAATGACCTATCACGCTCTCTTGGTCCGCCGATGTCCAAGTATCAGCCCAACCATTTGAAAAGCGCGTTTATTGTCCAAGTGCGTCGCACCCAAGCGTTTTATCCGTTGCTTGAACGTGTGAGCAATCGCGGGGGAATACAATGGTTGCAATGCGTCCATGCCATTCCATCTGCGATCGGCGAAGGCATACTCATGCACACAAGACCGGACACGGAGACTCTCGCGGGCTGTCCATATATAGCCAGGCCGCAACACCCAGAGGTCCGCCCCCACCTCATAAAGGAGCGCCCTGCCCTTGTTTTCAATTTCTAACGATTGCTCTTGGCCACATTGAAGCACTTAGAACAGAACGCAGAAAAAACCCTACTGCGAAATAGGGGCGACACATATCTTGTGAGGGGAAAATGGTGGGTCGTGAGAGGCTCGAACTCCCGACATCTTCGGTGTAAACGAAGCGCTCTACCAACTGAGCTAACGACCCGATGAGGCGGTGTTTAGCTAAAGAATTTCATGGACGCAAGCCTCAAGATAGACGTTTTTGCACACCATCTTTCAAATGATATACAACGCCCTGCCCGCCGGGCATTTGCGCCATGCCTGCAAGGCCCAAACCCAAAACTGTGGCCCGCAACATTCTTGAGGTTATACCATGCGTGATGAGGACCGCAGGTCCCGTCAGGTCGCTCAAAAAATCCTGACAACGCGTCTGCAAGGCTGCGAATCCCTCACCCCCCGGTGCGTTTTCATACAACTCCAACGCGCCATCGGGCGTGTCGACGTAAGCATCAGGCGGCGCCAATTCACTGCGCACACGACCTGACCATTCACCCACACCAATCTCGACCAGCCGATCATCCGTGCGAATGTGGGTCACATGCGTCGCCAAAGCGATACCAGCCGTCTGGAATGCGCGTCCTTGCGGACTGCACAGTGTCACAAAACCCGACAAATCGATGGCTTGCATAATCTCGTTTTGACGCTCGGCTTGGGCGATGCCCTCAAGCGTCAAAGGTGAATTTAACGCACCCTGCATACGGTTTTCCGCATTCCATGCAGTTTCGCCGTGGCGCAAAA
This sequence comes from uncultured Paracoccaceae bacterium, assembly GCA_943787985.1. GTDB lineage: Bacteria > Pseudomonadota > Alphaproteobacteria > Rhodobacterales > Rhodobacteraceae > Ascidiaceihabitans. The sequence continues at coordinate 82,633 of CALSOO010000002.1, forward strand.
TATAAAGTTCGGGGAACCCCACCAGACTCACGACACGCGTAAATAAACAGCGTTGCGTTCCATCACACCCGTCAAACGGTACGTCCCTGCACCGCACGCTTCATCCAAAGCATCCTGAAATGTTTGCTGTTTCCATGGACGTGGGCCCTCGAGGATGACAACCGGCGCATGGTCATTCAAAATGCGCTTTGCGCCCAAAATGGCCGGCACTTCGTGACCCTCAATGTCCAATTGCAACACAGATATCTTGCGAGACTTGGGCACGATCTGATCAAGGGTCTTCACATCCACATTCACTTTCGTACCCGCATGATCGTCTAACACAATCTTGGTTTGGGCAGACATGCTCTGGCCCTTTGCATTTGCAACCAAAAGCGGCAAATTGCCCTCTTCAGAGCCAATGGCAAGCGGATGCAGCTTCACATTTTTCAAACCATTTAATTGAACCGTATAAGACGCAGCCTCAAAGCTGGTCGGGTGTGGTTCGAAACTGTGCAATTGGGCTTTGTTGTCCAACGCTTGCGAAATCGCAGGAAAGAAGTCTCCAACAAATGCGCCACCCGCGATCACATCTCCTTTACCCGCCAACCGCTTGATAAGGTTTATGGTATCCGGCTCGTATACTTTGCCCTGCATCAGGAGTTTAGGAACTTCGCGTTTCAAATATTCGTCGGGAACACAATAAAAACCATATTCATTGACGGCTATTTTGTGATCAAATTCTGGGGTGTTCATCTGTTAGACCTGCTCTTTTTTCAAAGTCTATCGCGCCGTCAACTGAACGACGATCAAAAAAACACAGGCAAAGGTGTACAATTCCGTGCCTGTTGCCTGATTGCGCGACATTCGGGGCTGATGCCTTGCCCCGAAGCACTGATATTCAACAGGAAAAGGCAATGCTCTTGCGGCTTTGCTCTCACCTATCGGTTATTGAAACTACTCAGCCGCGTCAGGCAATTTAATCGTCTGGCCGGCCGGACCTTTGGTTTGGCGCACTTTGGTCACCAGGACACGTCCGTTTGGCATATCTTTCGCACGGCGCACTTTGAGTTTACCCATCGGGTGCAGATTCAATTCGCGGCTTTCGCTCAGGGCTTCGCCAAGCACCGACAACATTGCCTCTACAACCGGCTTCGCGCTTTTGCGCTTAACTCCGGACAATTCGACAACTTTTTCAATCAACTCACGCTTGCGCATCATTGGGCCCGAAACAACAGGTTGGGGACCGTCCACGACGACAGGGTCAGCCGCCGATCCGGATTTCATCGCAGGCGTCGCTGCCTTTGAGACAGGTGTTTTTGTCGTAGACGTCGTCGCAGACTCGGCAGCTATCGTTTTCGCCGCACCACTTGATTTGCTCGCTTTGGCAGTGCTGGATTTCTTGGCGGCCGTTGTTGTTTTTGCGGTGGTTTTGGCTTTGCTCGTCATCTGGGCCTTTCATACAGCGTTTCCCGCCGTTTGTTTCTAAATCGTGGACAGTCTATGTGCGTTTAACTGGAATATCCAGTATCCTGTTCGCAATGATCCCGTTTTCGGCCAAGTTGGATCAAACCAGCACTTGAAATATGCACTTAAATAGAAAAAGGCGCTGTGCCTATACACAACGCCTTTGTAAGAATTGTCGCTCGGCTTAATGTGCAGTCGCACCCGCCGCGTCTACCGCTCCTGCAGACGCCGCTGCAGCTGCCGCCGCATCCTCAGCGTCCTGGTCCCATTCAATAGCATCCGGCGTTGATACCAGCGCGTGTTTGAGGACTTCTGACACATGCGTCACGGGAATGATCTCCATGCCCTCTTTCACGTTGTCGGGGATGTCGGCCATGTCTTTCTCGTTTTCCTCAGGGATAAGGACCGTTTTGATCCCCCCGCGCAACGCCGCCAGCAGTTTCTCTTTCAACCCACCAATAGGCATCGCATTGCCCCGCAAGGACACCTCACCGGTCATCGCGATATCTTTGCGCACGGGAATACCCGTCAGAACCGACACGATAGAGGTCACCATAGCCAAACCTGCAGAAGGACCATCCTTTGGCGTCGCACCATCTGGCACGTGCACGTGAATGTCGATCTTGTCGAAAACCGGTGGCTTCACACCGATTTGAGGGCTTATCGAGCGTACATAAGAGGCAGCCGCATCAATAGACTCTTTCATAACATCGCCAAGTTTACCGGTCGTTTTCATGCGTCCTTTGCCCGGAAGCTTCAAAGCCTCGATATGCAGAAGATCCCCCCCGACGGATGTCCAGGCCAATCCGGTCACAACACCAACTTGATCATCTTTTTCGGCCAACCCGTAGCGATGCTTGCGCACACCAAGAAATTCTTCAAGATTGTCATCCGAAACGATCACAGAGTCCGCTTGTTTCTTGATAATCTTGGTCAGGGATTTACGGGCGGTTTTGCCAATTTCCCGCTCAAGGTTTCGAACACCAGCTTCGCGCGTGTAATAGCGGATGATGGACGTCAAACCGTCAACGGTCAGCTCGAATTCGTCCTTTTTCAGACCGTGGTTCTTGATCTGCTTGGCAATGAGATGCTGCTTGGCAATCTCGTGCTTTTCATCCTCGGTGTAACCAGCCAACGGAATGATCTCCATGCGATCAAGCAAAGGACCGGGCATGTTGTAGCTGTTGGAGGTGGTCAGGAACATCACGTTGGACAGGTCATACTCGACCTCCAGGTAATGGTCCACAAATGTGGAGTTTTGTTCCGGATCAAGCACTTCCAGCATGGCTGATGCAGGATCACCACGGAAATCCTGACCCATCTTGTCGATCTCGTCGAGCAAAATGAGGGGGTTCGTTGTTTTGGCTTTTTTCAAAGCCTGAATGATCTTGCCCGGCATAGACCCGATATAGGTGCGGCGGTGGCCACGGATTTCGGACTCGTCGCGGACGCCGCCAAGGGAGATGCGAATGAATTCCCGCCCCGTCGCCTTTGCAACTGACTTGCCGAGGGATGTTTTACCAACGCCCGGAGGGCCGACCAGGCACAAAATCGGTCCACGTAATTTGGATGAACGCTGCTGGACTGCCAAGTATTCGACAATGCGTTCTTTAACCTTTTCCAACCCGTAATGATCGTCGTCGAGGATCTTTTGAGCGCGGCCAAGGTCCTTTTTGACACGGGATTTGACGCCCCAAGGGACGCCCAGAATCCAGTCCATATAATTGCGGACAACCGTGGCTTCGGCGCTCATCGGGGACATGTTCTTGAGCTTTTTCAGCTCGGCATCCACCTTTTCGCGCGCCTCTTTGCTCAGCTTGGTCGCGCTGATCTTTTCTTCGAGTTCGACAATCTCGTTCTTGCCTTCCTCACCGTCACCCAGTTCGGTCTGAATGGCTTTCATCTGCTCATTCAAATAGTATTCGCGCTGCGTCTTTTCCATCTGGGTTTTGACGCGGGTTTTGATCTTTTTCTCGACTTGCAGAACGCTCATCTCGCCCTGCATCAAACCGTACACTTTTTCCAAACGCTCGGACACGCTGAGGGTTTCAAGCAAATCCTGTTTTTGCTCGACCTCGATGCCCAAGTGCCCTGCGACCAAGTCGGCAAGCTTCGCAGGCTCACTGGATTCGCCCACGGCGGCCAGCGCCTCTTCTGGGATGTTCTTTTTGACTTTGGCGTAGCGCTCGAACTCGTCGGAAACAGTGCGCAAAAGTGCTTCAGTTGTGGCCACGTCTCCGGGCATCTCTGTCAGGTACTCCGCGCGCGCCTCGAAAAAGCTGTCGTTTTCGATGTAATCCGTAATCCGCACACGCGCTTGTCCCTCGACAAGCACTTTGACGGTACCGTCCGGCAGCTTCAACAGTTGCAGGACATTGGCCAACACGCCGGCTTTGTAGATACCGACGGCCTCCGGGTCATCCTCACTTGGATCCATCTGACTGGACAACAAGATCTGCTTGTCGTCGGACATGACCTCTTCGAGGGCACGGACAGATTTGTCGCGGCCTACGAACAAGGGGACAATCATGTGGGGAAACACCACAATGTCGCGCAATGGCAGGACGGGATAGGAGGCGTTCAGGGGCTCTTGCATGCTCAATTCCTTAGTTAGGCAATCCGCTTTTGGTCCCTCAAAGAGGCAACCGTTTTACGACTTCCGTTGTAGACCTTGCAATGTGTTGCTCAGGTCGGCCTGTTTCAAGTGGCAGAATGACGTTCCTTTGCAGAACGTGCAATGGGACCCCGCGAATTATACGCAGTTTTTCTGCGATATCTGGACGTTCAAGGCCGCCGGTTTGACGCTGCTTTCGGGGTAAACAATAGCGACGTCCCATCTCAAACCGGCGTCACCCCCTTGAGACTGTTGCAAAATATGAAACGATCCGGGGCTTGAACAGTCATTGCCCAAACAAACGCGTCAATTCACCTTAATTTGAACTAAATCTGGAGAATCGGTTTTTTTGTATGAACCTTTCGTTTATGAAAGCTGCAGTCCACACCTGGGGAGGTGTCTGAACTATGGGTACGCTTGCCGCCTTAATGGTACTGCTTTCGACTGTTTTTTCAGTCACGTTGGACGTGCCTGACGATGATGACGATCCGTCCAGCCTCTGAACGGGGACGGACACTATGCTTCCTGGTGCGCCAACGCGTGGCCTTCTGACAGTCATTGTCACCTTTTACGACGAAACACCTTTTATCCGCACGGCCCTTCGCTCGATCCGTAATCAAGGGATCGACAATCTGGAATTGATTGTCATCAACGACAATCCCGAACGCTTTGACGACGCCGCCTTGGTGGACCTCACAAAAGGGTTCAACGCCCGTGTGATTCACCACCTCGAAAACAAGGGGCTGTCCGCCGCGCGCAACACAGGGATGGATGCTGCCAACGGCGATCTCATCGGGTTTCTGGACGCTGATGATTATTACACCGTCGGCGGACTTGCCAAGCACGCGGCCTTTGCCCGGGAAACCGGTGCCGACATTACCCATGCGGGCTGCTACGTGGGGCGCGAGGGCTCTGCCAACGGTGTCCCTTTGATGCGCGATGCCCTATTGCACATGAAACAGCGCGTCGTCTCAGGCCGCATGGCCGCCCAAGAGGCCCAGTTTATCGTCTCGAGCTGGTCAAGCCTGTACCGCGCCGACTTCCTGACCCAAAACGCTCTGTGGTTCGACGTCGCCCAACGCAAGTTCGAGGACCGGTTGTTTATCCTCAACACAGTGACCAAAGCGCAGACTGTGGCATTTTTAGGCGAACCCGTCCGACTGTGGCGACAACGCGCCAATTCGATTTCCAGCGCCAGAACCACCCCGGAAATCCACTTGTTGCAAGTCCAGTTGTTGGAAAAATGTCTGGATCACATCAAGTCGGAAAGTCGCATCAACGCCTGGCCGCAACGCTATGAAAAGAGAGAGCTTTTCAACTGTGTATCGCGATTGATCTGGGACATGGACATCCTGCCGGCCCTGGCCAATGATGACCCCGCGTACAAAGAAATGGGCGTCCGCATCCAGACCCTTTTGGGCTCTGACAGCTTTGGTCACCCGATTTTCGCCGACCCTATGGTCGCAGCCACATCCAGAGTGGGTATGAAGACCAAAAAGGGGCGCATCACGCGCACTGATTTCTTTACATTGCACAAGTTCTGGCGCGAAGGACAGTTTGCACAGGCCCAAGCCTTGATGGAGGCGCGCGCGCCCGTCCCCACCGCGCCGCCTCTCGTGAAACACCGTGCCAAACGCCTTGTGTTGCATATCGGGCTGCACAAAATCGGCACCACCTATATCCAGCATCACCTGATGAAGCATCGCGCAAGCTTGCTGCGCAAAGGGGTTCTTGTTCCGCAGACCGGTTTTGACGGCACCAAAGACCTTGATGGGCGCCCGGGCGCGATGTCAGGGCATCAAGGGTTGCTGCGTGCCCTTCGTCAGGACGATGATGTGGTCTGGAATGCTCTGCATCAGGAAATAGCGCTCTCCCCTGCCCGCACGGTCGTGATTTCTGCTGAAAATATGAGTTTCCCGACGGCGTCCAATCGTGGCGCATTGATCGAGACACTTATGGGGCGTTTGGGAGACTTTGCGCAGATTGATGTGGTCGGCTTTGCCCGCCGTCCCGACGCCTATGTAGAGCAGTTTTACCGCGAATGGGTCACGTCCGCCCACCCTTCGGGCAGTCGCAGTATTCACGAAGTGTTGGTAGACCATCAGGACGGTCTCACGAATTTTGAAGCCCTTTTCACGCCCTTTGAGGAGGCCACGGGCATGCCGGTGGCGATAGGGGACTTTGATGCACTGCGCGCCAAGGATGCCCTTTGGTCCGGATTCTGCGACTTGGCAGGGCTTCCGGACGCGTTTGAGACATTGGATGTCCCTCGATATGCATCAGCACGGCGTGAAGACGTCTTGTTGATGCAACTGGTGAACATGCTGCACCCCAAGTCCGCAGATCGTACCCGATTGATGAACGCCTTCTTTGCCCATTCTTCATCGGAAAACGCCGCGGCACCCGACCAAAGTCTGCTCTCCCCGCAAACGCGGATCGATTTACTGGCACGTTTTGAAACCCACAGCGCGGATTTCGCAGCCCAACGCGGCTTCGCACCGGATCTGGAACAGGCAAAAGCCACGCTCGCCGGGGAAGACTGGCAAACTGCTGACACCATCGACATAGCGCGGGTTCAAGCTGTTCTGGATGTCGGAGCCCAGATAGTCGCCCAAACAGACAGCCAACAGGCAAAGGCCCTTTCGCGCCCTTCACAAGGCGGGGGACGTTCCGAATACACCCTCAAACTGCAATTGCGCCCATGGGCGATACGACTGCTCAAGCGCCTGCGCAAACGCTAGACCTCAAGCCGCCAGAGTGGCTTGATACGGCGGGACGTGCTGCGTCCCTTTAAAGTTGCTCGATATCGCCTTGTGCGCGGCCGTCGTGAAACGCCTTTTGCCAGGCCTCAAAAGTTCCCGCCGCAATCGCATCGCGCATTTCGCTCATGATTTGCTGAAAATAGTGCAAATTGTGCCACGTCAAAAGCATGCCGGAAATCATCTCTTGAGAGCGAAACACATGGTGCAGATACGCCCGTGAATAATTCGAGCACGCGGGGCAACTGCAGGCCTCATCCAATGGGCGCGGATCATCCGCATGGCGGGCATTCTTGATGTTCACAGCGCCGTGGCGGGTAAACACCTGCCCTGTGCGTCCTGAACGGGACGGCAAAACGCAGTCCATCATATCAATGCCGCGCGCGACCGCGCCCACGATGTCATCGGGCTTTCCAACTCCCATCAAGTAACGGGGACTGTCCACAGGCAACATGTCCGTGGCATAATCCAGACACCCGAACATGGCCGCCTGCCCTTCGCCCACGGCCAACCCGCCAACAGCGTAGCCATCAAAACCGATCTCACGCAAAGCATGCGCACTTTCCTCGCGAAAATCCTGCTCAAGGCCACCTTGCTGGATGCCAAACAGCGCATGACCCGGGCGATCCCCGAACGCCTCACGGGACCGTTCGGCCCATCGCATAGACAAACGCATGCTCTGTGCAATGCGGTCGCGGTCGGCAGGCAATGCGGGACACTCGTCAAAACACATCACAATATCGGAGCCCAACAATTTCTGGATTTCCATGGACCGCTCTGGCGTCAATGCATGTTTGGAGCCATCGATGTGGGATTTGAACGTCACCCCTTTTTCGGTCAGCTTTCGCAAACCGGAAAGGCTCATAACCTGAAACCCGCCAGAATCTGTCAAAATCGGGCGATCCCAATTCATAAACTTGTGCAAACCGCCCAAATCGGAGATGCGCTCAGCGGTTGGGCGCAGCATGAGGTGATAGGTATTGCCCAGCAAAATATCCGCGCCCGTTGCACGCACACTCTCGGGCATCATGGCCTTCACCGTGGCGGCGGTGCCAACGGGCATGAACGCAGGCGTGCGAATTTCCCCGCGGGGAGTGGAGATCTGACCCGTTCGGGCCTTGCCATCAGTGGCATTTAGCGAAAATTTGATCTGTTTCATGCGCACCATGTGCCGCAAAACAACGATCATTCCAAGTCGATTTACGGAAACGAAAGGCAGATCGCATAGCTCGAAGGACTATGGCGTTGCAAAATGCAAACGCCGCCCCGCAGAATGAGGGATAGAGCATGCCAACACTATACTGGGCCTTCGACGCAACAGACGATCACAGATACAATGGCAATTGGACAGGGCGCGGCGCTACCCCCGGCGGGGGATGGAGCACAATAGCACCCGAAGCCATGGGCGAAAATGACAGCCTTCACCGCTACCACGTGGCGGCAAATGCCTTTTTGGACGGGGCGCGTGCGGATCGTTTTGTCATCACCGGCCCTTCCTTGGATGAAGATCGTGCGATCGCTCGGGTAGGTCACACATTGACCCTGAGTAGCGATCTGGCACTGTCAGGCGAAGTGCTTTTTGACACTGTAGGTCCCGCCACACTCCAAGGTGACAACGCCGCAACTTTACGTCTGCAAGATGAAACTGTGATCCGTGGAAACGGCATTGGTCTTACCATAGAGGACCTTATGATCGTCTCCGAGTATGCTCTGCAGCTCGACGAAATACGCGATCTGACCTCCACCGAAATGTCAGTCGATGCACTGTCCTTTACTGCTGGGGCAGAAAAAAGCGTAAGCATTCATCGCAGCGACATCACAGGGACTGTGCTCACAGACAAGCATGTTTCCTTGAACTTTTTTGGAACCACTGTGAGCGGCGACATTTCTGTACAAAACTCTGCAACATTCGAACATTCCACGATCCACGGCACGCTGTCTTTGACCCAGCAAACCTCCAATACGGGCGGCGCCAACGCGGCCGTGTTGCGCAACACAGCCCTGGAAGCTGGCGTGAGCGGGACAGCTGTGCGGGGCAATCACGCCGACAACAGCCTCGAAATCGGGACCGGAGCAACAGTCACCGGCACAATCCTGATGGGCACTGGCGATGACATGATTTGGTTCACCGGCGGACACAGCGACGGCACGATCTACATGGGCGACGGCAACGACACGGTCATCCTGAGCACGCAAACCATCGAAACCTCTGCGCATGCAGGTGTTTTGTCACTTGGCACGGGCAATGATATCTACCGCGGCAATGCAAGCGACGGGCAAGTCGACGGGGGCGCAGGTGCGGATATCATGTTCGGCGGCGCAGGGTCCGATCGGTTGGTTTACGCCACATCCGATGCAGGGGTGCAGATTGACCTTGAACACGGCATTGCACAGGGAGGGCATGCGACAGGCGATCTGTTTGTTGACTTTGAAAAGGTGAGCGGTTCCCATCACGCCGACACACTGACAGGCGATGCCGGCACCAATTTGCTCAATGGGCTGTCAGGGGATGACACGCTCACGGGTGGTGCGGGACGTGACGTGCTGGTGGGGGGGAGCGGCGCTGATGTCTTCGTTTTCAATAGCGGCGATGCAGGCACCACAAACATGAGCCGTGACCTGATCCGTGACTTCGACGCAAGCGAAGGCGACGTGATTGATCTGCGCGGTGTTGGCAATCATTTTTCGACATCGGGATTCACAGGCAGTGGCGGAGAAGTGATCCAGCACGGCATTCAGGTTCTTATCGATATTGACGGCGATGCAGTGGCAGATATGCGCATCGATGTCTTAGGTGACGCGCTGGATGCGAGCAGTTTCTGGTTTTGAATGGGGTGAGACAGCCCCAATGGGGAGCGTGTCAAAATGTAGGATCATCCCAGCCGCGTTGAATGGTCTGCACATTGACGTCCCAAGCGCTTGATCCAGCGGCCTTTCGGGTCGCGGTTGTTGTCCCGAATACAATGGTTGTCTAATGTTGCACGGTCAGGACAATGCGCCAGCTGATCTTGCGGAAAAAGGACATATCATGATTGCTTACGTGACCGTCGGTGCGGATGACATCGCGCGCGCAAAGACGTTTTATTCCGCGTTTTTGCCCGCCCTTAAATACGAACTGACCGAGGGGCCCGAAGGCCTCAGCTATGCGCTGCCTGTGGAGCCGGGACAATCCCTGCTTTTGCCGGATTTCTACGTCAAGCCAACCTTTGACGCCCGCCCCGCTTCGGCTGGAAATGGCACGATGATTGCCTTTGAGGGGGTCACTCAAAAACAGGTGCGTGATCTCCATGCAGCAGCGCTTGAAGCAGGCGGTTCTGACGAAGGTCAACCGGGATTTCGCGCATCCTACGGACCACAGTTTTATGTTGGTTACCTGCGCGACCCGCAAGGGAACAAAATTGCATTGTTTTCGAGCAATCCAAATGAACCCGGGCGGGATGGATAACGTCGCGATGCCCGCTTTTGGACGATTTGAACGGCAACCTTAAGGGGAGAGTTGAAGGGGTGACTTGATGCCTGTGCGCTCTGCGCGGGTTTGCACCCACATCACCATTTTTCACTCCACGGGCGAAGGTCCAGCTCGTGGGTCCATGCCGTCCTTGGCTGGTTGTGCAGCATCACATAGTTCCGGGCGATGGCGTCAGGATTCAGCAGCGCATCCTTGTCTCGCAACTCATCCACATCCGGCAGGTTTTCACGGATAAAGTTTGAGTCAATCGCACCATCAATCACGGTGTGGGCCACGTGGATGTTCTTTGGCCCAAGTTCGCGCGCCATCGACTGCGCCAAAGCGCGCAACGCGTGTTTTGCGCCTGCAAATGCGCAATAGCCATCGCTTCCGCGCATGCTGGCAGATGCACCCGTGAAAATGATCGTCCCGTGTCCACGTGTCAGCATTTTTCCGGCGACCTCGCGCCCCATCAGAAAACCGGCAAAACACGCCATTTCCCAGACCTTGCGATACACGCGCGATGTTGTCTCGGTGATGGAGAACCGCACATTGGCCCCGATGTTGAAAATCGCGACCCCAATGGGCGCCACGTCCCTTTCGATGCGCTCGATCAAATCGATCATTGCGTCCTCGTCACGCGCGTCTGCCGGCAGTGCCACGGCTTCTCCCCCCTGATCGCGAATGGACTGCGCCAATGTCTCAAGGGCTTGGGCATGTCGCGGTCGGCGCACCAGACAGACAACCAACCCTTCTCTGGCAAAGGCGCGCGCCACAGCCGCACCGGTGTCGTCTCCGGCACCAATAATCAAACATGCTTGTTTTGCTGACATCGCCTTTTCCTTTTCACGCCGCTTCTTTCACGAGTTTGGCCCGATCGCCCCGAGGGTCAACAAGAATATTAACCAACATCTGATCGCCATTTTTTCGCATCGCGCAATTTGCGTGACTTGTCACAAGACTTGGCATTCCAACATGATGTTACGTATCAAAGTTTCAGATGCACGTCGCAAATTGGCATGCTCGGAAAAATATCATTGTCAGGTTTGGTCCCAAAGCCAGAGAGGCGACATGCAGACAGATACAAAACCCAACGTTATTTTGATCCTTGCTGACGACATGGGCTTTGCCGACTTGGGCATCACCGGTTCGGAAATTCGCACCCCTCATATTGATGCCCTCGCCAAAGGCGGTGTCATGCTGTCTGCCATGTACAATTGCGCAAGATGCTGCCCGACACGCGCATCACTGCTGACAGGGCTATACCCCCACAACGCCGGAGTTGGGCACATGGGCGCGAACCTTGGCACGCCTGCGTATCAAGGTTTTTTGCGCAACGACAGTGCCACAATCGCAGAGCATCTGCGCGCGGGTGGGTACCGCACTTTGATGTCCGGCAAGTGGCATGTCGCCGGAGATTTTGAAGCCCGCAATATCGACAGTTGGAAGGTGGGAGACGTTGAACATCCGACACCGCGCCAAAGAGGGTTTGATCATTTCTACGGGATCATGGACGGGGCCACACATTTTTTCTCTCCCCATTACATGTTGGAAGATGACAGCCGCGTCGAAGTCGTGCCGGATGATTTCTATTTTACAGACGCGATCACGGACAAAGCCATCGGAATGATCAAAGGGGCTGTTGAGGACGAAAAACCGTTCTTTTTGTACCTTGCGCACACAGCTCCGCATTGGCCCCTGCACGCGCATCCAGAAGACATTGCGACCTATGACGGCGTTTACTCCAAAGGCTGGGATCATGTCCGCACGGCCCGTCACGAGCAGATGAACGGCACCGGCACCTTCCAGAAAAACTGGGATATTTCCCCCCGGGACACCAGCGTGCACGGCTGGGAGCATGAACAAAGCAAAGATTGGCAGGCCAGTAAAATGGCCACCTATGCCGCGATGGTCGACCGTATGGACCAATCCATCGGAACATTGATTACAGCCCTGAAACGCATGGGGCAATTCGAAAACACTCTGATCATGTTCTTGTCTGACAACGGTGGCTGCGCGGAGTTCATGGCTGAAGACGGTTGGGCGCAATTCTATCCGGATCACACCCACGACGGCAAAAAGATAACTATGGGAAATGTGCCTGACCTGCGTCCGGGTGATGCGCAAACATTCCAGAGCTACGACAAGCCTTGGGCCAATGTTTCAAATGCCCCTTTTCGCCTTTTCAAACATTACGTGCATGAAGGGGGGATTTCCACGCCGCTGGTCGCCCATTGGCCAAACGGCTTTACGCCACGCTCCAATGCACATGCGCCGTGTCATGTGGTCGATATCCTGCCGACCATTCTGGAGGCCACCGGGTGCCCCTATCAAAGCGAAGTGGGCGGTCACGACATTCAACCGGTGCAGGGTGAATCGTTGATGGCCCTGTTCAAAGATGCTGATTGGGAACGCGCGCAGCCCATATTATGGGAGCATGAAGGCAATGCAGCTGTGCGCTTCGGGCAGTTCAAACTTGTCCGTCAGCATGGTCAGGCTTGGGAGCTTTACGACATGGAGGCAGATCGGACCGAGTTGCGAAATCTGGCGGGCATGCACCCCGCGCTAGAGGCCGAATTGACGGCGCAATACGCCGATTGGGCGGCAAAGATCGGTGTGATGGCTTGGGACGACGCACTGCCCAAGCTGTTGGCCGCTTGGAATATGGACTCTGTCGATGGATAGAGTGCACAGGTCTGGCATGGCGCGCGCACCGGACCCCGTGTTTGCCGGAACCTGAGAGACAAAACGCATTTTCGATCAACGTCCGTTTTCTGGCCCTCTCCCTATTCCTAGACCGCCGCATCATACTCTGCGCGCGCCGCATCGATTTGCGCAAGATTGCCAAGGGCCCAGTGCCCCAACGCAGTGACCGGTTCGCGGAAGGACTGGCCCATCGGTGTCAGATTGTATTCCACCTTGGGCGGTATTGTAGGGTGGTAGGTTCGGTTCACCAGACCATCGCGTTCAAGCTCTTTCAATGTCAGGCTGAGCATACGTTGAGAGATGCCCAAATTCCGCTTTAACTCGTTGAACCGAAGGGTTCCGTATTGCGCCAGCGAAATAATGACAAGAACGCTCCAGCGGTCCCCAACGCGCGACAAGACTTCGTTGATGCGTTTGCAATCTGGGCATTGAGCCGAATCCAGCATAGCGGTTCCCTTTATGTGACCAAGTGTCTGAGATGTGCCTTCTTGTGAAGGACGGACGTTCCCAATATATCCTTGGTTACTAAAATATACCGCACTGAACAAGTGCCTACAATAGGATCCAGGATATGACCGACAGCACCCTTCTCGAACAGTTGAACGGGCGTTACGCAACCAAGAAAATGGATGCAGCGCAAACTGTCCCACAAGACAAGCTCGATGTCATAATCGAAGCAATCCGCATGGCGCCCACGTCAAGCGGCACCCAACCCTTTGAAGTACTTGTGGTAACGAACCCCGAGAAACGAGCCGCCATTCAGGAAGCCGCAGGCGGTCAGGCCCAGATCACCGATGGCTCTCATCTTTTGGTCTTTGCGGCATGGGACACCTACACGGCCGAGCGTATCGACGAAGTCGTTGATATTAACATCAAAGCACGCGGCGATTTGCCGATGCTGCACGCATATTACGATAACCTGAAAAACAATTATGTGCCGCGCGACGCATCCGTGAACTATGCGCATGCTGCCCGCCAGGCCTATATCGCGTTGGGAATTGCGCTTGTTGCTGCGGCAGAACAAGAAGTCGACAGCACACCCATGGAAGGGTTTGACCCAAGCAAAGTTGACGAAATTCTGGAGCTCAAAGCGCGCGGCCTGCGGTCTGGTTGTTCTTTTGCCTTTGGGATATCGCGATCCCACCGGGGATTGGTTGTTGCCGATGGGCAAGGTGCGCAAGCCACTTGATACCATGGTCACAAACGTCGACTGACCGGCTTGGATTAGATAACAACTTGCGCGCGCCTTTGATCAATACAGTTTGTTTTCGCTGTTTAAAAGGCGCGCGGGCTGCACAGTTATGTGGCCTATTCGGTAAACATGCAGAACCAAAGCGGTTGTTTCCCGTTTTTTGACGTCGCTGAAACATCCAAATTGGGGCCTATGTTTCGGCTCAATGCGACCAATACCATCAGCTTTGGCGCGGCAAATGCGTCCGTGCTGTTCACGCGGTCTAAATTTGCCCCGCGCCGCTTCATTCTGTGATTTTAAGGCGGCCAATTCCCGGCATTGTGCGTCTTAAAGGCCCAAAAGCGCGCCCCCTTTTGACAAAACCGCCAATGTCGAGAATGTGGCTGAGCATCCCGTCCGATCCTTATTTGCTTCGATCCGAAGTCTGTGACTGCGGTGTTGTTCGCGTTCAATGGCCTCACACCGTTCAGCCAAAAAGCCGCTGCCGGACTGAAAACAATTCTGATCATTTTTGAAGTGACTACAATGAAGGCGGCGAACAGCCAAAGCGCTTAATATTTGGGCGAAATGGAGCGATCTGGGTTTTTAACAGGTCAGGATATTGGCCTTAGCGCTGCGTCGCAGCAACGTTCATCCAACCCCTGCCCTCGACTCGAGGTTCACCGACAAGGGGTGTGTGACGACCGGATGAATTGGACCTCGGACCAGCCGCCACACGGATTTGCAACACTTAAGTTGCAGGGTGTAGCTACTGCGCATGCCTTGCGAGAGCAAGATGCGCGGCGGTTGTCCCTGCATGGAGATATCACATGAAAACGACATCTGCTCTTTTTGCCGTCACCTTTGCCACGCTATCGACGGCCCTGCCTGCCTTGGCCGCTGACTGCCCGATCAAAGTGGGCGTTCTGCACTCGCTGTCCGGCACCATGGCGATTTCTGAAACCACGCTGAAAGACACGATGCTGATGCTGATCGACCAGCAGAACGCCAAAGGCGGTGTTCTGGGCAAGCAGCTCGAAGCTGTCGTTGTCGACCCCGCCTCTGACTGGCCGCTGTTTGCGGAAAAAGCCCGCGAATTGCTGAGCGTGCAGAGGTCGACGTGATCTTTGGCAACTGGACATCCGTGTCGCGCAAATCGGTGCTGCCGGTCATCGAAGAACTGAACGGTCTGCTGTTCTACCCGGTGCAATACGAGGGCGAAGAAAGCTCCAAGAACGTGTTTTACACCGGTGCTGCGCCCAACCAGCAGGCAATCCCGGCACGGATTATTTCCTCGAAGAACTGGGCGTCGAAAAATTCGCGCTGCTCGGCACCGACTATGTCTATCCGCGCACCACCAACAACATTCTTGAAAGCTACCTGCAAGCCAAAGGCATCGCGGACGACGATATCTTTGTGAACTACACGCCCTTTGGCCATTCTGACTGGTCCAAGATCGTGGCCGATGTGGTTGCCCTTGGTGCGGACGGCAAAAAGGTTGGCGTGATCTCGACCATCAACGGCGATGCCAACATCGGCTTTTACAAAGAACTGGCCGCGCGGGATTTCGGCGATGACATCCCGGTTGTGGCCTTCTCGGTGGGCGAAGAAGAACTGTCGGGTCTGGACACCACCAACCTTGTCGGCCACCTGGCGGCCTGGAACTACTTTCCAGTCCGCGAAACGTGCCAACGACGAATTGATCGCCACGTGGAAAGCCAGCATGGGCGACGAGCGCGTCACCAACGACCCGATGGAAGCGCATTACATCGGCTTCAACATGTGGGTGAACGCGGTGAAGGCAGGCACAGCTGATGTCGATGCCGTGCGCACGCGATGTACGGCCAGGAATTCCCGAACCTGACCGGCGGCACAGCCGTGATGCTGCCCAACCACCACCTGGCCAAGCCGGTGTCTGATTGGTGAAATTCAGGCAGACGGCCAGTTCGACATCATCAGCCAGACCACCGAAGTGCCCGGCGATGCCTGGACTGACTTCCTGCCCGAATCCGCCGTCTGATGTCGGATTGGAAAGACTTGGGCTGCGGCATGTACAACACCGAGACCAAGACCTGCGTTCAGACGCTGTCCAACTACTGATCCTGCAACATCGCGAGGGGGCGTTCGCCTGCCCTCCACCTCTGAAGGCCCGAATCGATTATGAAGATCCTTCTGGCTGCTGGCCTTGTGCTTTGCCGCTGTCTGCCATTGCGCCAGGCCATCGCCCCGTTCAGACTGTGCTGCAAGAGCACCGCGCGCTGATCGAGAAAAGCTCGCGCAAGACAATCGGCCCGGCGATTGACGCGCTGGCGGCAGCGGCTTGCCGCAGGCGCAGACGGTGCTGAGAAGTGGCAGGCCAAGGAATGTGGCAGCGCAAGCCGACGGGATGTTCTTTCCGGCGAAAAATGGACGACTATCGCTGTTTGACTTTGATATCGGCGCGGATGTGGCACTGCGCCCAAGCGACCTGAAACAGCTCAAACCCAACAGCGGCTGTGCGCGCGATGATCTGCCACGCACTTGGTGCAATTTCAACTTTCGCGATCCAGACCCTGCCAGCGCGCCGATGCGCTGGACTCGATTGCCCGCGACCCCGAAGCGGCGCTTGCTGGCGCCGCTGCGCGCCTCGATTCGAGGGCGAAACCGACGTAGATATGCGCGCCCGCAAGATGCGCTCGGAACGCTGCTGACCATCGGCTTATGACGACGATATCCAACGCCGCGTCGCCGCGATTCTGGCATGTCGGGTGATTTGGGCGTTGATGTTCGCGCAACGCTGAACCCGCTGCTGACCACCACGGATGGTTTCGCAGACAGCCGCCAGGGCAATATTGCCGCGTGAGCTGATCGCCGGCAGCGCTGAATTGTCCCGGCGCAGGCCTATGCTTTGCTGGTCGACGCCGGCGCTGCACCGGCGCGTCACACCGCGATGCCCGGATGCGCGCCTTGCACAAATATCGACAGGCGGGCGCGTCGCGGGTGTTCCGTTGCGCAGCTTGTCGACCGAAGAGCCCGCGACCGGCCTATGATGCGCTGGTCGAGCGCGGCTGGCGGCCCCTCGCGTCACCCGCGGCACATGGACGCCAGCCTTGCCACCTACGTTTTTTGACGTCTATTCAGAACCCTCGGCGGTCACCCGAGCCGCCGAGACGGCGCTCGCGCCATCCGAAAGCCGCGTTGCCATCAGCCAGGCGGCTGATCTGGCTCTGGATGCGCTCTCGCTGGCCTCGATCTATTTCCTCGCCGCCATCGGCCTTGCCATCACCTTTGGCGTGATGGGCGTGATCAACATGGCGCATGGCGAGTTCATCATGATGGGCGCCTATACCGGCTATGTCGTGCAGCAGTTGATCCCAACTCACACGCGTCTCGATCCTGTCGCCGTGCCGCTGGCCTTTGCCGTGACCTTTGCCGCCGGTGTCGCGCTGGAGCGTCTGGTGATCCGCTGGCTGTACCACCGCCCGCTTGAGACGCTGCTGGCCACCTTTCGGGATTTCCATCGCGCTGCAACAACTGGCCAAGAACATCTTTGGCACGCAGGCGCGCCCGCTGACCTCCCCGGCGTGGCTGGACGGCGCCTGGGTGATCAATGATGTGGTGTCGATCAGCTATATCCGCATTGCGATCTTTGTCCTCGCGCTGCTCTTTCTGGCGCTCTTCCTGTTCATCATGAAACGCACGCGGCTGGGGCTTGAGACCCGCGCGGTCACCCAAAACCCGCGCATGGCGGCCAGCATGGGGATCAATCCGGACCGCGTGAATATGCTGACCTTCGGGCTGGGCTCCGGCATTGCGGGCATCGCCGGCGTGGCGATCGGGCTTTTCGCCAAGGTCACCTCTGAGATGGGCAGCGACTACATCGTGCAAAGCTTCATGACCGTGGTTGTCGGCGGCGTCGGCAACATCTGGGGCACGCTGGCGGGGGCGGTGATGATCGGCGGTTCCAAAAGGGTGTCGAGTGGCTCAACCCGTCCAACACGCTGGCGGCGCAAACCTATATGATCATCTTCATCATCATCTTCATTCAGTTCCGGCCAAGGGGCATCATCGCCCTCAAAGGCCGCGCGGCGGGGGATTGAGGCCATGGAACGTTCATTCATTGCACGCAATCCCTCGGTGCTGATCTTCCTTCCCTCTTGGCGCTGTTCACGCTGGTGGTGACTGTCTGTCCGAAGGGTTTGGCATCGGGGTGATCTCGACCAGCTTTGTCAAAGACCTTGGCAAGACCTGTGCCTTGTGCCTGTCGCCATCGCGATGGATCTGATCTGGGGCTACACGGGCATCCTGTCGCTGGGCCATTTCGCGTTTTTCGGGCTCGGGGGCTATATGATCGGCATGTGGCTGATGTATGAACGCACCCGCAGATCGTTGACAGCTCTCTCTCGGAAGGCGTTCTGCCACCAACACCCGAAGAGATCAGCGCAGGCCATCGGCAACCAGATATTCGGCGTCGTGGGCAGCAGTGAGTTTCCGCTGATCTGGGCCTTTGCCGACAGTCTGGTGTTGCAACTGGCCTTTGTGGTCTTGGTTCCGGGCATCCTTGCGCTGGTCTTTGGCTGGCTGGCGTTTCGCAGCCGCGTCACGGGCGTTTATCTGTCGATCCTGACCCAGGCGATGACGCTGGGCCTGTCGCTCTATCTGTTCCAGAACGACAGCGGCTTGCGCGGCAACAACGGCCTGTCCGGCCTGCAAAACCTGCCCGGCGTGACGGCACCGCAATCCGTCGTCTCCTTGTGGTTCTTCTGGGCCTCGGCACTGGCCCTGGCGCTTGGGCTATCTGCTGGTGGCATGGGTGGTGTCCGGCAAATTCGGCTCGGTCATTCGCGGCATCCGCGACAACGAGGCGCGCGTGCGGTTCCTGGGCTACTCGGTCGAAGCCTACAAACTGGCAGTGTTCACCCTTACGGCCTGCATCTCTGGCATCGCAGGCGCGCTCTATTACCCGCAGGCGGGCATCATCAACCCGGCCGAAGTTGCCCCCATCGCATCGATCTACCTTGCCGTCTGGGTGGCAATTGGCGGGCGCGGGCGGCTTTATGGCGCGGTCATCGGCGACGGCTTCTGTCAGCCTGTGTCCAGCTGGTTTACAGGCGGCCAGGCACCGGACGTGCCATTGGGCTTCTATACGATCAAATGGGTGGACTGGTGGCTGGTCCTGCTCGGGCTCAGCTTTGTGTCTGGTGACGCTGTTATGCACCAAACGGCATTGGCGGCTTGATCTGACCTGTTAAAAGGCAAGCGCAAAGCAACCAGGAAGCATGAGCACGCTTCTGGAAGTCTCGGGCGTCACCGTCAGCTTTGACGGGTTCCGCGCGATCAACAACCTGTCATTCCAGATCGGCGAGGCCGAATTGCGCGCTGTGATCGGCCCGAACGGCGCGGGCAAGACCACCTTTATGGATATCGTCACCGGCAAAACCAAACCTGACGCGGGCACATCTTGTGGGGCGATAAAAGCTATCTCGCTCATCGGCATGTCAGAGGCGCAAATTGCCAGGCAGGCATCGGGCGCAAGTTCCAAAAGCCCACCGTTTTCGAGGAACAAACCGTGCAGGAAAACCTGCTGATGGCGCTGCGCAAGAACGCGGCCCCTTTGGCGGTCTGTTGTTCAAACCCGCCAAGGCCGATTTTGCCCGCGTGGCAGACCTGGCGGCCAAATCGGCCTTGACAGATGCGCTGTTGCGCGTGTCGGGCGAGCTGAGCCACGGGCAAAAGCAATGGCTGGAAATCGGCATGCTGCTGGCACAGGAACCGCAACTGTTGCTGGTTGATGAACCCGCCGCTGGCATGACGCCCGCCGAGCGCGAAAAAACCACCGCCATCCTTGTCGAGGCCGCCAAGACCCGCGCCGTCGTCGTGGTCGAGCATGATATGGAGTTCGTGCGCCGCCTGAAGTGCAAGGTGACGGTGCTGCATGAAGGGGCCGTTCTGGCCGAAGGCAGCTTGGATCACGTGACCAAAAACCAAGACGTCATCGACGTCTATCTGGGGCGCTAGATATGTTGCAATTACAAGACCTCACCCTGCACTACGGCAACTCGCAGATCCTTTATGACATCTCGATGCAGGCCAATGGGGGAAGTGACCTGTGTGATGGGCACCAACGGAGTGGGCAAAACCAGCCTGCTCAGGGCAATTTCGGGCACGCATCCGCGCTCGGGCGGGCGATATCGCATTTGACGGCCAGAGCTTGGTCAGGTTGGGCGCGCATAAGCTGGCGCAGCTTGGTGTTGGCTATGTCCCGCAAGGGCGCGACATTTTCCGCTACTGACAGTGCGCGAAAATCTCGCAGACCGGGTTTTGCCTGCCTGCCAAGATCCGAGCACTTTATCCCGACGATATTTATGACCTGTTTCCCGTTCTAAATGAGATGGCGCACCGTCGCGGCGGCGATCTGTCGGGCGGCAACAGCAACAACTGGCCATCGCCCGTGCGCTGATCACCAAGCCGAAACTGCTGCTGCTGGACGAGCCAACCGAAGGCATCCAGCCCAACATCATCCAACATATCGGAAACGTCATAAGCCTGCTGCGGGACGGGGCGATATGGCGATTGTTCTGGTAGAACAGTACTTTGATTTTGCGTTTGGACTGGCGGATCAGATTGTCGTTTTGCAGCGCGGAAAGATCATCGAAAACGCAAGCAAAAAGCAGTGCAAGCGTGAAGCTATCCTGGCCAGCGTATCCGTATGACACGTGCAAAGCTCGGCGCCTCAAAAGAATTCTTCGGTGCGCCATCGATGGATGCTAGCGGATGGCATTTATGCGCAGATAGTGTGCTTTGCAAAGTTGGGCTATTGCATACTTGACAAACCCAAGGGCAAAGCGTAGATTAATCTCAACAGCTTAGAGGTTTTCCCAATGTCCGTTCTTTCCGCCCCATACATGCACGACGAAGCCGCAGCGTTTAAGCACGTCGAAGCGATGCTTTGGGGTGACGCGCCAGTCTGTGCGCACTGTGGCGTTGTTGATGCCGCATATCCGCTGGTAGGCGTTCGCACCAAGCCTTCCGCAAAGAACCCAGAGGGCAAAGAACGCCACGGTCTGTGGAAGTGTCGCGAGTGCCGCAAGCAATTTACGGTTCGCAAAGGCACTATCTTTGAGGAAAGCCACCTACCTTTGCACCTGTGGCTGCAAGCCATTCACCTGATGGTATCCAGCAAAAAGGGTATCAGCAGCCACCAACTGCACCGCGTTCTGGGCATTACGTACAAGTCTGCATGGTTCCTGACCCACCGTATCCGCGAATGTATGCGTGACGGTGCGCTGGCTGGCTTTGGCGGCGGTGGTGGCATTGTAGAGGTGGACGAGACCTTCATAGGAAAAGAACCAAACATGACCAAGGCAAAGAACGCCCGTGGCTATGCCCACAAGATAAAAATGGTTACTCTGGTGGATCGCACCACCAAGCGCGCCAAAAGCATCGTTGTGGACGACCTCAAGAAGTCTACGTTGATCCCTATGCTGCAAGAGAACATCGCCAAGGAAGCCTACGTCATGACGGACGAGGCCAAGCAGTATCAAAACATCGGTGCTGGTCGCGTTTTTGACGCCCACGGTTGGACCCAGCACGGCGCTGGCCAGTATGTCGATTACAACGATAGCGAAATCCACACCAACACGGTTGAGGGCTTCTACAGCATCTTTAAGCGCGGCATGAAGGGCGTGTGTCAGCACTGTGGCAAGCAGCACCTGCACCGCTATGCTGCGGAGTTTGATTTTCGTTACAACAATCGCGCTGGCAATGGCGTTGATGATGCGGAGCGTGGCCAGATTGCACTGCGTAGTGTCGTCGGAAAACGCCTGACTTACGCCCAATAGATACGCAATGGTGTGAATCATTGCTGTTGCGTCAGCAAAGACTTCACCGCAGATGAAAAGTGACCATATTAGAAGAGTGGTGGCAAAAACCTTGCACGGTGCCGGTTCGCCGGTTGCGTCACTACAAAAAAGAGGGAGCAGTATCCTGCTCCCTCCTGAGTAAAACGGTAAGTCAGATTTCTATACGAAATGCCCTCTTACCATACCACTTGGCCCATATCTTGCGACCATCTTTGGTCGTGATGTAAGGGCGATAGATGACTTTCTTGTCATCGCTTGAGTTGTCCATGAGGATTCTCCTTGTTGGACGTAACCACTCCCTCAGATTGCTTTCCACGGCATAGGTCTGGGGGGGTGGACCCTCTCAGTGAAGCATCAGAATGATCTTTCACTCGAAGTTCGTATTGAGGTCACCGCACTAGGCATACCGGGCATCCCTGTATATTTCTTGAGGCGATAGTTGTTCCCGTCATAGACAACAACGCCGTCCTGCTTCAGGCGCGACAAGAGACTAGAAACAGACCCACGATCAAGTGCATCGCCTGACGCTTCGGTTAACTCAACAGCCCTAGCAGCGTTCAGCCCGCTTCTGCCTTGAGATTCAAGCAATTCGAGAACTCGAACCTTAACAGAGCCTTTAGGTGCTCTTTTAGTAGCGACCTTGACCGGCTCTTCGCCCATCATATCCAAGAGTAATGACTCTTGAGCCTGTAGCTTTTCAATCTCTCGCCTAATATTATCAAGGCGTTCCTTCATGTCTTTCATCTTTGGCGCTTTCGACATAGCGGCCTCCGTAATGTGGTGGCCCCGGTGGGAATCGAACCCACAAACCTTGCACGGTGTCCGTTTTAAAGACGGCTGCGTCTACCATTTCGCCACGGGGCCTATGTTGTGCGACCCAAAGAGCCGCACACAAGATGTCGTAATTTTTGTCAAAGGAGTCAACGGCAATTTGAGTTATTAACGGAAGCACGATTAAGTTGTTGAATCTAATGAATTTTGCATTCTGCTTCAAATAAACAAGCAACGGGTATTGCTTCGCCTAGCGCAAGTCGCTGCGAATCAGTAGAGTGGGGCTATGGAAAAAGAAAAATCCCAACTAGACCGCTTCAAAGAAGCCGCCCGCGAGATCGGGACGGACGACGACGAAGCGAAGTTCAACGAAAAGCTGGGTAAGCTGGTGAAGCCTAAGTTGACAGACGAATCCAAGTCTGACTCAATGCCCGCAGACGGCGATGAGAGCTAAGCGTTAGCGGCCTCACCACCTTCTTACTCAGTCACTGCTATTTGCAGTTCTTGCGCGGAGGGCGGCGTTTGTGTGTAGACACTTTCACCGTCTTCCGACCAGTCGGTTTGGTTTTGCAACCGCACTTCTTAGCCATAAGGCAATCACCTCGCTTTCTCGGACAGTAGTCCGCTCTGTTTCAGAGAACGGCCCGATAAGGATGTGTGGCGGTGAGACCGCCTCTAGCCTAAGTTGATTCTGTTGGGTTTGTCAAATATACAATCGCCCAAAGTTGAGTGACGGCCCAATCCGGACCTTGGCCAGTGGGTGTCGATGCTGCGATGCAGCCCGTCAGAGCCGCCATTCGCTGCAGTGCTGCAATCGAGAGGTCGGTGGATTCACACAATGCGGGACAAAGCCGGCATCCAGTTTTCGCGCTTCGCTGACGCAGCATCGTTTTGCACCTGCCGCGTGTTCAATGTTGCAGCGCAGCACAAGTCGTCATTCCGGACAATCGTATGTTCCAGTTTCACCCAATCCAAGACCCTGCTTTCGCCGCAACTTGATCAGCCCAACGTGTCGCGGACAAGACCGACAAGTGCCGGTGCAGCTATTGCTGAAGCCACAGGTCTTTGCAGGTTCGGCAAGGCTCTCGTCTCGATGCAGAAGTGCCAGCGTGTCTCTCAAAACTTTGCGTGAAATCAATGGTTGTGACAAACGGCACCCCGAAAAAGAGCCGCTTTGAGGAAGACTTAGACCCAGCGCAAAAGTCCGCTAAAGGCCGTGAGTGACAAAGCAGCTTTGATTCGGTGTACAAGTAGCCGTCGCCTGCTTTAACCGGTGTTAAACGACCGTTTAAACCCTGCCGCCCGTTTCATCAATTTGCACACCTGTCAATCGCAGAGTAAAAAGGGGCCAAGTCGCGGCTTAAAACGGGTCCACTGAGCTATCGCTTTTTGTGCGCTTTGGCGCGAGTGCTCCCCATATAGCTAACGCGTGCCAAAGCGCATGTTGGCCCTTTGGCCAACATTATTTTGATCTGGATAGAGCTTTGATTACTTTTGCTTGCTGCGGCTGTGTTTGAGACGGTAACTTTCGCCGTTCATCTCGAGAATGTGGACGTGGTGGGTCAAGCGATCCAGCAATGCGCCGGTCAGGCGCTCGGAGCCGAAGACTTCAGTCCATTCGTCGAAGGGCAGATTTGATGTGATGATGATGGATCCGCGCTCATAGCATTGGGATATGACCTCGAAGAGGAGCTCCGCGCCAGATTTGCTGAGCGGCACGAAGCCCAACTCGTCGATGATCAACAGGTTTTGACTGGTGAGTTGTTTCTGCAGGCGTTGCAACCTTCGCTCATCTTGCGCCTCGATCAGGTCATGGACCAATGCCGCAGCCGTCGTGAAGCGCACCTTCAGCCCTCTTTGGCATGCGGCCAATCCAAGCCCCAAAGCGATATGTGTTTTGCCAGTCCCTGATGGTCCAAGGGCGATGATGTTTTCTCTGCGATCCATATACTCACACCGCGCCAGCTCCATGGTCAGAGGCTTGTTCAGGCTGGGCATTATCTTGAAGTCAAAGCTGTCCAGACTTTTGGTGCTGGGGAACTTGGCGGCCTTGATGCGCCGTTCAATCATTCGCCGTTCGCGGTCAATCAGCTCCATCTCACATAGCCGCGCCAGATATTGGACGTGGTCTTTGTTCTCGGCGGCACAAAGCTGTGCTTGCTTTGCGTACTCTCCTTTGAACGTCGGCAAACGCAATGTCTTGAGGTGGTGATGCAGCAGGATTTGAGGCGCGTCGGTCATGCCGCTGTCCCTCCCATCAGGCTCATGTAGCTGGCCGGGCGGGTTGTGCCCACATTGGCCTTGGGCAAATACGGATAGAAGTCCAAATCCAGCCGTGGTGGTCGCTTTTCGACCCGACACAGCACAAGATGTTTAACAGCGTCATAACCGATCGCACCCAGATCAATGGCATGGCTGATTGCACCCTGCACGACGTCGACCTCGAAGGTTTCCAAAAGGCGCAGAACTTGCACGTATTCCCGCTTGCCCGGTTTGCCCATTCGGGCTTCGAGCAGCCGGTGCAGGGTCGCGAAGACATCTGGCAAATCCCAGCCCTGTAACGGCGCGGCCTGATCCAATGCACCAACCTTTTGTTCAATCAAAGGCAAAAAGTGGAGCGGGTCGAAGATCATATCTGCGGATGCATAGGATCGTTCGTGTCGTGCAATCACCTCATTGCCGCAACCGATCAGGACCTCATGCACAAACCCACGCACATGGACGTCGTGATGCGCATACGCCACCGGCACAGAGTAATCATTGCCGCGATATCGCACCATCGAGATCGAGGTTGCCCGTGTACTGACATGATCGCAGGCTTCATATTCTGCGACGGGCAATCCCATCAGCGCATCCAAGTCGGACATCAAACGCTTACCGATGGACATGTCATGGCCGCGCAACGTATCGCCCTGACGCGCCAAACATTTCTCTTCCAGATGGGCGTTCAGATCATCAAAGCTGTCATAACGCGGCGCGGGCACCATGAAGTTGCGACGTGTGTAACCAACCATCCCCTCAACATTGCCTTTGTCGTTCCCGCGAGCGGGCCGCCCAAACTTGTCATCAAACAGGTAGTGCGACTGCAACTCTGTGAACCGACGCGTCCGGACACGGGTGCGCTCACCCAGAATCCGCGCCACGGCGATCTTGGTGTTATCGTAGAGAATGGATTGGGGAATGCCGCCGAAGAAAGCAAAGGCCGACACGTGGCCATCGCAAAACGCCTCGGTCGTCTCAGCAGGATATCCCTTCACAAACACCGCATCCGAATGCGGTAAACTCATCACAAAGAAGTGGATCTTGCATTCTACGCCGCCAATCACCCCAAGTGTCTCGCCAAAGTCCACTTGCGCGTGCCCTGGCCGATGCGACAGCGGTACAAACACTTCTTTGGTGCGTCGCTTTTGTTCGCGCACGTAATAGGTCACCGTGGTCAGGCTGCCTGCGTATCCGTGTTCGTCGCGCAACCGTTCAAAAATCCGCTTCGCGGTGTGCCGCTGCTTTTTGATCAGGGCTTTATCCGTCCGCAAAATCTCATCAATGACACCGACATAACCATCAAGCGTTGGTCGCCGTGGGGCTTCTGAACGGCGATACCCTGGCGGCAAAGCATGACGCAGCATCTTCGCTATCGTCTTGCGGTCCTTGTTGAAATAACGGGCCGCCGCACGAACAGACATACCGTCCTTCAAACACGCACGGCGCACACGACTATAAATATCCACAGAATACATCTCCCGCCCTCCGATAACTCGAAGGGCACAAACTGGCGGACTTTTACTCCGCTACAACCGCGCTAAGCAGTCGTTTCTGTGGCCCATTATTGCTCCGCGTTTTACATGTTATGTCGAGCGAAACAGTTTCGCCGCGGCCACTCTCGTGGCGCGGATGGCGGACGCGTCCTTGGCACCGGCTCCTATTTGGGACGATCTCAAATCCTTCGATGGCAAACCTTGGCGCGGCAAAATTCATATCCTCACTGCCGGATATCCATGCCAGCCGTTCACCCTCTCAGGATTGCGCAAAGGCGAAAACGATCCCCGCCACCTCTGGCCAGACGTTGCCCGCATTTGGTTTTGGAATTGGTAACCGTTGCTCAATGTGGTCATAGAGTACCGAAACTACATACGCCAAATAGTACGATGTTTCTTGGTCCTCAGTTCCGTTCGGCCCATTCCGGACATTGATCGCGCAGATCGAATGCCGCGTCCGCAGCCCGCATTGCGTACATTGGCGTCTGACTGCGGCATCATTAATTTTGCAATGTCTAGGTCGCGGGACGAAGCTGTCGTTGACTATGTTTTTCGCCGCATGGGTTGCAACGCCATATAGGTCAGCGAGCGCCACATCCACTCCAGTGGGCCAAAACGATATCTCGCGAGCCATAGCGGTGCGATGATCATCTGCAAGACCCAAACCGCAATGACGATCAGCAGCTGTCCCCAGCGTTCAACATGACCAAAAAGGCCAAGGCCGAACCCGTAGAAGATGAATGTACAGATCAGGGATTGCAGGATGTAGTTGGTGAAGGCCGTTCGCCCGACCGCCGCGAGCCGTTTTTGCAGGCCCGGTAACCAATTGCCATGCACCATTCGCATGACGATGCCTGTATAGGCCAAAGCCAAGGCGATGCTGCCGACGTAATTATAGGCAATCCCCATTCCCAGTTGACCGAAAAGCGGATCATGGCCGTGCTCTGTCAGTTTGAGGATGCTGAGTGTGACCAACGGCAGACCGCATGCCAAGCCTACAATCGCAAGTCTGGTGTAAAACCGCGCTGAGCGACGCCCCGCCAATACACCGATCTTGAAGAGCCCCATGCCAATCAGCATGAGACCGCCCGCCCGCCAGATTAAGAAACCCGGGAGCGCTTCAATATGCATGCCCAGGGCCGACGGAATCCGTTGTGCTAAGGCCTCTGACCAACTACCACGGTAAGCCTCGACTTCGGCCATGATCTCCTCTGTCGTATAGGCAAAGTCCGCCGCGATCTCTTGTACGACCTCAGGTGGGGCAAATGTCAGCGACAGGTTGATCAGTAGGGGGACGCTAAGCGTCACCGCCCCCAAAACAAACAGCCACACGGCGCGTAGATTGCGCAGCCAGTAAAGCACGAAAGCCGCAATCGCGTAGGTCACAAGAATGTCGCCGTACCAGATCAGATAGGCATGTATTAGGCCAAAGACCAGCAACCAGAAGTTCCGGCTATAATGGTGCGCAAGCGTCGGGAGGCCCTTGGCCTGCCGAGTCTCCGTAACAAGCACGATCCCTGCGCCGAATAGCATCGAAAACAGAGCCATGAACTTCATGTCGGCAAAGGCATGGCTGAGCGCCCACACCCACCAGTTGATGCCGGTCAGATCGCCATATCGCGACGGATCGAAATAGGCCGCCTCTACCATCGCAAAGCTCTGGATGTTCATCAGAAAAATACCCAGTAGCGCAAAGCCACGCAGCACGTCGATGCTTTCAATCCGGTCTTGTGCGCGAACCGGAGCTGCAATTCCCGTCACGATCGCCTCCCATTTTGCACCCAATTCGTAGTAGTTTGCAGAGGTCTATTCTAGCTTAATGACCGCTTTTGCCAATCGTAAAGAGCGACTTCGCACCCGCAGCGAATGTCGGCATTCCGCCCAACGTGCTGAAAAGCGAAGCCCGCTGTGGGCTTCGCCAGTGTCATTTTCTCACAGCGACATGTTTCGAAGGTCAATTAGCGATAACTGTACATTCAGTTGCCGAGTTCAACTCGCAAAGCGCAATACGCATGCGCCGCAGCCAGTGAGACCACTCCGTTACCGGCCGCACCGGATCGGTCCAACCCGAAGGCCACCCCATCATCCAGTCCGTGAATGCAGGGTTTAAGCTGAGGGGATCGCTCGAGTGCTTTTCCCCACTCAGCAAAATCACTCGGAATCGGTGGGAAGACTGGAAGCGCTGGGGCGACCAGCCTGCGGCTGTCATCAGGTCCCACATCAATGTCCAGGCGCTGCCGGCATTCTTGATCCCGACTTGGCTGCCGATCTGGTTCAAATCCGTTTTGAACTGGACCCCGTTCGCCGTGCCCACAATGCACGCTCTGTTGCCCGACCCTTTGAACGTCGGTGTGGGCCAGAATGAAGAGCCTTTCGCGGGTATGCGACCCGCCGACTTCCGCCGCTGATACGACGCGCGTTGCAACCCTGTAGCCCATTGCCTGAAGGTCTCTGGTGACGTCTTGCAGGCCAAGGGTGAGATGCCCGGGGACGTTTTCAAAGAAGACCCATTCGGGGCGCACTTCGTCTGTAACCAGTACACTCGAATAAACGTACGACAGTACCAAACGTCGAAAAGGTGATCCAAATGTTGGCTATGATGCTCCTGTGCACGACCCTAACTGTATCGGATGGTGACAGAATCTATTGCGACGATGAGTTGGTGCGCATTCTGGGCGACGGAACACCACATGAAACTGGCGTCGATACGCCGGAACTCAGGACCTACAAATGTAAAGCCGAGGCCGAGGCCGCGCAATCTGCAAGGGATAGAATGCGCGAGTTGATATCGGTTGATGGCGTCAGAGTTGAAGAGAGTGGCGAAAGAGACCGCACACAAACACGGAGACGGCTTGTGCGTGTATGGGTGCCCACTGCGAGCGGTGAGCGCACTGCTGGGTCCATTTTACTAGAGGAGGGACATGCAAGGGCGTGGGTTAAAGGCCAAAAGATCGATTGGTGTTAACCTGGGTGTTATATGACCCTTTAAACGGGGTTTAATTTTTTGCGCGCACCAAAGGGTTTAATGGGTTAGAATATTGTTTGCTGCAAATATCTCTGTCATTCACTGCAAAAATCCCTGTCACGCTACATACATTGAGTAACCCAACCCGCCTGCCCCACTAGACGCCACTGATGACAATCCCTATATAATCACTCAGGAACTGGACAAGAGGCCATTTATGGACCAGAATAAAGACATGTTAGAAGGTACGCCTTTGATTGCGCCCTCCTCAACAGATCATCCGTTGTACGAAGCAATCGTTGACGCGTGCCGCTCGGTCTATGATCCAGAAATTCCGGTTAATATCTACGAGCTTGGTCTCATTTACACCATCAACGTCGATGACCAGGATGCGGTAAAAATTACCATGTCTCTGACCGCGCCGGGCTGTCCGGTCGCGGGCGAAATGCCGGGGTGGGTTGCGGATGCTGTTGAGCCTTTGCCTGGTGTAAAACATGTGGATGTGAGCCTGGTCTGGGAACCTCCATGGGGTATGGACATGATGTCGGATGAAGCCCGTTTGGAATTGGGCTTTATGTAATCGCGCGGGCAAGCACAGATGGTGCACCGCCCAATGTACTGCGCCAAAGGAGTAACTTAGATGTTTTCTATCCCTGGCAAACAAGCCGTATCCATCACCCCGAAAGCAGCCCTGCAAATCGCCAAGCTTATGGAATCGGGCGGTCATGCAGGTCTTCGGATCGGCGTCAAAAAGGGTGGCTGTGCAGGTATGGAATACACAATGGACTATGTTTTGGAGCGTGATCCGAACGACGAAGTTGTAGAGCAGGACGGGGCGCGTGTTTTAATCGCGCCCATGGCGCAAATGTTCTTGTTCGGCACTGAAATTGACTATGAAACCAGTCTTTTGGAATCTGGGTTCAAATTCAAAAACCCGAACGTCAGCGAAGCCTGCGGCTGCGGCGAGTCGATCAAGTTCGAGGGCATGTGATGGCTGTGAGCGACGCGCAAATTGCGTTCGTTCATGATCTGTTTGCCGATCTCGCCCCGCTCACAACTCGAAAAATGTTTGGAGGCCTTGGGGTGTATGCCGACGGCACCATCTTTGCTCTGGTCATGTCCGACGGCACTTTGCGCCTAAAAGGTGCGGCCGCGGTTGGAGCCATTTTTGAGCGCGAGGGGTGGGAGCGCTGGACTTACACCCGCAAAGACGGCGCACTCAGTTCAATGCCGTACTGGACCTTGCCCGACGATATTCTGGACGATCCCGACCGCGCGTGTAATTGGGCAAGACAAGCGCTAGCGGCCCTTTAAGGCGCTGATTTCTTTTGTAAATGCACATAGGTCTGCTCAAATCGCGCAGCCAGATGAGCACCTGCCAGAACAGTATCACCTGACGCAGGAGGCGCGACATTCGTGTCATGCGCAGGATTGAAGAACAAAGGCACCGAAACCCGTTCATGCAGCCCACCAACCACACGGTGCGGCGTCGCCTTGACGGACCCTTGAGTCCAAAACTCCATCATCTCACCGAAGTTGATCACAAAATCTCCGGGAGGGGCATCCACAGCAATCCATCCCCCACCGCGCTTGCGCACCTCCAATCCGGGAGAGCCATCCGTCGCCAACAGCGTCAAACATCCATAGTCGGTGTGCGTGGCGATGCCAAAATCCCTCGACGTGGCCCAAGGCGGCCGCTCGGGGTAATAATTGCCACGCAGCAACGCCATAGGCTTGTCAAAAGCGGCGTCAAAATAGTCTCGTGGCATATCGATCGCTTGCGCGATGCCACGCAGCAAATCCATTGCTACAGCGCTGGCATCTCCGTAATAGTCCTGAATCTTTTTGCGAAATACAGTGTTGCCTTCTGGCCATTGATTTGGTGCATAGACAGGCAAATCGGCCAGCGGGTCGCCCACGGACAATTCAAATCCGCTGTCAAAAAACTGTTTGTAATCAGGGTTTGCATCAGGATCGACTTGTTCGGATCCGGGGGCGCCCCATCCGCGGTTCGCACCGGTTTGCGCCATGTCGATCGCACGCTTCTCACTCTCGGGAAGGCGGAAGAAGGCGCGGTAAGTTTCGATGACGTCCTTCACACGGTCCGGTGTCAGTGCGGTGTTGTAGATAGTGGCAAAGCCAACTCCACGTGCGGCCTCGGCCAAAGCGGCCAGTGTGAAAGGATCAGCTTCACGGATTTTCTGTGCATCTAGTCTGGGGATCATCATCTTGCCCTGCGCTCTGGTTTGCAGCAGTGAGTACCCCCTACAGCGGCCAAGGAAAACCCCAACATTGTCGGTGCGCGCCTGCAATGCTAGACCGCAGGGATTGTCACCAAAAAGGAGCACACACATGCGGCGCAAAATTGCAGCAGGCAACTGGAAGATGAACGGCACAAGCGCAGCCCTGTCCGAGCTGGACACACTGGCGCAGTCCCATACACATTCCGACTGCACCATCGTCATTTGCCCCCCTGCCCCTTTGCTGTTTCGCGCCTGTGAAATAACCGTTGCAACGCCCGTCTCTATCGGCGCTCAAGATTGCCACGGCGAGGTCAAAGGGGCGTTTACGGGCGATATTTCCGCGGAAATGGTTGCTGACACAGGCGCGACTCATGTCATCGTAGGACACTCCGAGCGGCGCGACGCCTACAACGAACGCAACCGCGATGTGCGCAACAAGGCCGAAGCCGCACGCGCCGCTGGTCTATGTGCGATCTTGTGCATCGGCGAAAGCCTGGAAGACCGCGAGGCCAGCAACACGCTTGATATCATCGCAGGGCAACTGTCGGGTTCAGTTCCGGAAGACATCACAGCAGACACGCTGGTCATCGCCTATGAGCCGATCTGGGCCATTGGAACGGGCAAAGTTCCAACACTGGAACAAATTGTCCAAGTGCATGATTTCATCCGCACCCAATTGTGCACGCGGTTTGGCGCAGAGACAGGCGCAAGCATCTCGCTGCTTTACGGTGGATCTGTCAAAGCCAGCAATGCGGCAGAGATATTCAAAGCCGAAAACGTAGATGGTGCATTGGTCGGAGGCGCCAGCCTCAAGGCGGAGGACTTCTCCCCGATCATCACAGCTTTGAACGCGTCCTGACTTCCTTTCGTTGCAAATATCCCAGAGCGCGAGACAGCGTCTCGCATACAAAAAGGCCGGCCCAACTCGGGACCGGCCTTTCTGAGGAGAACGCGCAAAAAAGCGCTACTTGGTTATGATCTCGGGGCCCATCATCAGGGTCGGCAGCCACGTTGAAATTGCGGGGATGTAGGTGACCATGATCAAGAAAACAAAAAGCACTGCAAGGAACGGCAAAGAGGCTTTAACGACCCGCATCATCGGCATCCCTGCGACGCCAGAGGTGACAAACAGATTCAACCCGACGGGTGGCGTGATCATCCCGATCTCCATGTTCACAACCATGATGATACCAAGGTGAATGGGATCAATACCCAGTTGTATCGCAATCGGGAACACCAAGGGCGCCACAATAACCAACAGTCCTGACGGCTCCATGAACTGTCCACCAATCAACAAAATGATGTTGACGATGATCAGAAACACCACAGGACCAAAACCCGCCGCCAGCATGGAAGACGCGATCTGTTGTGGAATCTGTTCGTCTGTCAGAACATGTTTCAGGATCAACGCATTGGCGATGATGAACATCAGCGTGACAGTCAGCTTGCCAGCTTCAAACAATGCATCGCGTGTGTCGCGGTGGAAAAACACCGTGATCAGCGCCCAGGGCTTTTGGGCGATGCTCAGATTGGCCCTGTCGTCCCCTTTGACATGGAGAGGCCCCATGTCGCGATAGACAAAACACGCGATCAGAAAGGCATAAACAGAGGCCACAGCCGCAGCCTCGGTCGGGGTAAAGATGCCCCCGTAAATACCACCCAGAATGATCACAATCAGGAACAAGCCACCCGAGGCGCTCAGCCCCGAGCGCCACACTTCGCCCCAGCCCATCCACTCGCCCTTTGGCAGGTTCTTGATCTTGGCAATGGCGTAGATGGTGATCATCAACATCGAACCGGCCATCAAGCCGGGAATCACACCGGCCAGAAACATCCGTCCAACCGACACGTCCGTTGCGGATGCATAGACCACCATCACGATCGACGGGGGGATCAGAATACCCAAGGTGCCCGCGTTGGCAATGACACCCGCGGCAAAGTCTTTGGTGTAGCCAACCTGCCGCATCCCTGCGATGACGATCGACCCAATGGCAACCACTGTGGCGGGAGAAGACCCGGACAGGGCGGCGAACAGCATACAGGCAAAGACGCCCGCAATCGCCAAACCGCCCGGAAAATGCCCGACAATTGCAATGGAAAAGCGGATGATCCGCTTGGCCACGCCCCCGGTGGACATAAAGGTCGATGCCAGCACGAAAAACGGGATCGCAAGCAACGTATAATGCCCTGCCATCGCTTGGAACAACGTCTGCGCGATAGAGGCCAATGAGGTGTCGCTGAGCACCAGCAAGAACATGATAGAGGACATGCCAAGGCTGACCGCAATCGGCACGCCGATCAACATCAGGCCAATCACCATGGCAAAAAGAATTGCAACTTCCATGGGTTAGTCTCCTGCATTCATATGTTTGACGTCTTCCACGGCTTCTTCGGCCTCATGGCTGACGATCAGGCTGGTTGCGGTTCCATTCCAGACCCGCACGGTGGCCTGCACAAAGCGGAACAGCAGCAACCCCATGCCAAATGGCAGAATGAAATACGGAATAAAGCGCGGAATTTTCTCGTAATCTTCGCCCTCGTTCATCACCGGTTGGATAAAGCGCAGCCAATCGGGAAACGGGGTATCGACGGTTTCGTACCAACCGCGGAAAGACGAGCGCTTCATCTCTTCAAAGCCTGTAGGGAACCAGCGCCCCGTGGTTTGGGGAAGGTTGGCGAAATTTGCCCAATAATCCCATGCTCCTTTAAACACCAGGAAGGCGTAGGAAATACAAACAATCGCAGCCACCAGAGCAATCACGCGCCGAATGGAGGGGGAAAACAGGTTTATGACCGCATCAACGCCCAAGTGCGCAGTCACTTTGACAGCGTAGCTCACGCCAAACAACACGAGCCATGCGAACAAAAAGGTGGTGACCTCAAGGCCCCAGATCAGTCCCGTACCAAACCCGTAGCGCAGTACGACATTGATGAATGTGATGATTGTCATTCCGCCCAAGAGCAGTGCAATCACTGTCTCTTCCAACTCGTGCACAATGCGCCCGAGCGGCGTTTTGGGTTCATAGCCGCCAGCCATACCCACCCCTCCCCGAAAATTTGGTAAAAACAAACCCGGCTCAATGTCACGATTGAGCCGGGTTCCTCAGGTCAATCGACCTTAGTGCTTGGCATTGATCGCTTGCGCTGCGTCAATGTTTTCCTGACCGACGTCAGCCACGAACTGCTCCCAAACGGGCTTCATTGTGGACACCCACACAGCGCGCTGTTCTTCGTTCAACTGGCGGACAACGCCGCCCGCTTCGATGATCGCCGCTTTCGCAGACTCGTTCACAGACGTGGACTCGGAGTTGCGCGCAAGCGTTACCTCTTCCACGATTGTCGCGAGTTGATCGCGCACATCGTCGGGCAAGCTGTCCCAGAAGTCTGTGGACGTCACGACGAGGTAGTCGATGATGCCGTGATCTGTTTGCGTCACGCCGTCTTGCACTTCAAAGAACTTGCGCCCGTAAATGTTGGACCATGTGTTCTCCTGGCCGTCCACAACACCGGTTTGCAGCGCGCCGTATACTTCGGAAAACGCCATCGGCTGAGGGGATGCACCCATTGCAGACATTTGCGCCTTGAGCACGTCAGAATTCTGAACGCGGAACTTCAGACCGTCAGCATCGGAGGGTACGTTCAACGGCTTGTTTGCAGACATCTGCTTCATGCCATTGTGCCAGAACGCGAGGCCCAACAGCCCACGGCGCGTCATGGATTGCTTCATCGCAACACCGGTTTCGGATGTTTGGAATTCATCAACCGCGTTGATGTTTTTGAACATGAACGGCAAATCGAAGATGCGGAATTGCTTGGTGAACTGCTCGAATTTGGACAATGACGGTGCCGCCATTTGCACATCACCTTGCAACAATGCTTCAAGCACCTGATCATCGTTGTACAAAGTGGAGTTCGGGAAAACTTCCATGCAAGCTTTGCCGTTCATCTCTGCGTTCACGCGGTCTTCCAGCAAAGTGGCAGCGATCCCTTTAGGGTGCTTGTCTGTGTTGGTGACATGGCTGAACTTGATGACAATTTCACCATCGTCGCATGCGGCGGCGACGGCGCCGGCAGACACGGTTACGCTCAAAGCGACAGCAGCAGCTGTAAAGAACTTCATGTGGTTTCCTCCCAGAAACGTTGGATTTCCGCGGTTTTCCACCGCGTCGCCGAAGTGAACACCATAGGGAAGACGTCGCGCAAGTGATTAGAGCACTGGGGCAATTTTGAATTTTTGTTGTTAAATTTTAATGGGTTAGAAAGCACCCCTCGACTCAAACCCCAATCGCTGACCAGTGTTGTGCGAAAATCCGCACATCCTTGCCAGTGCTTGTGCGAAAATCCGCACACATGTTAGCGCCTAAAGTCCTCAGCCCGAATCCCGTAACGCGCCAGCTTGTCGTAAAAGGTCTTTCGTGGAAGTTTCAGTGCCTCGGCAGCTTTCACGGCCTGCCCGTTGTGGCGCCCCAATGCCGCCGCCAACAACGAACGCTCAACCCGCGCCATTTGTTCCGTCAATCCTTGATCCCTGCCCTCATAGACCTCATCGGGCATACCCAACACAAAGCGCATCGCGGCGCTCATGAGGGATCTCGCATTGCCCGGCCAGTCCTGGGTCATCAAGCCCGCTTCGACTTCGGGGGCAATGGGCGGCACATTTAGCCCTGCCTGTTCACTGGCTTGCGCGACGTAGTGGCGAAAGAGAACGGGAATGTCTTCGGGGCGTTCGGACAATGGCGGAATGCGCAAACTCATGGCCGTCATGTGAAAATAGAGGTCGGCGTTGAAACGCCCTTCCTGGACTTCGGCTTTCAGATCGCGCGCGCTCCCTGCGATCAATCGAGTGCCACATCCGGACTCCACCATCGCAAAAAGCCCAAGCTGCGTGTCGCTTGGCAGAAATGCCACCTCGTCCAGAAACAGACTGCCACCTGCCGCTTCTGCAATCGCCGCTTTCAACGCATCAATGCGCAACTCGGAGCCCGCACATTTCACAAACGGCGCTTTGGAACGCGGCGAGGACAAATGCAAAACTTCGGCCACCTTGGAAATGCCCGTGCCAGGCGCCCCCGTGACCAAAACATCCGTTTCCAACTGCGCCAGCCTGCGCACCCGCGTGCGCATCGCCTCAGCAGGTTGGGACGTGCCAAACAGCATCCGTGCAGCCGGATCCCCCGTTGCGACCAGTTCCGTCAGCCGGCGATTTTCCAAAACGAGGCGGCGCGTTTTCAGCGCTCTCTCAAGAACCGCAAGTAGATCATTGGACGCACAAGGTTTTTCCAGGAAATCAAACGCACCTTGACCCATGGCTTGTACCGCCATTGGAATGTCCCCCTCGCCCGTCAGCAACACGACGGGCAAGTCTAAATCCTGGGATTTGGCATAGTCCAGCAGATGGAACCCGTCACGCCCCGGCATCCGGATGTCGGACAGAATAACACCATCAAAGTCGCGCGTGATATGATCCTTGGCGGCCAAAAAGGACCCCATCGCCAGCGGTTCAAGCTGCGCCAGCTCCAGCGTTTGCGCCACAGCTTCGCGCACGGCCATATCATCATCTACCAGCAAAACCCGTTTGCTCATGCCACTTGCTCCTGCTGCCAACGGTCCAATGTCACCGTGAATACCGCACCCACATCTGTGTTAAAGCCGCGAATTTCGCCGCCAAAGCTTTGCACAATCCCGTATGAAATCGACAGGCCAAGGCCCATCCCCTCTGATGCGCCGACCTCTTTCGTGGAATAGAAAGGTTCAAACACTTTGTCGGGGACATCAATTCCGGGGCCGGTGTCCGAGAATGTCACCATCAGCCCCTCCCCCTCAACCACCTGAATTGTAATGCATTTTTGCGAGCTATTGGCCATAGCATCCACCGCATTGCTGATCAGGTTTACAAACACCTGCCCCAACCGCACTTGTCCGCCGCGCACAAACAATGCCGTCGCAGGCGGTTCAAAGATGACCTCAACCCCGGCCTGACGCACCATATTGTCCGTCAACTCAATCGCATCACTCAGCACAGCACCGACATCCACGCGCACGGGCGGTTCGCTTTCCTGACGCGCAAATGCACGCAAGTTTTTGATGATCCGCCCCATGCGGCGCGTCATGTCAGAAATGCGGTCCAGATTGTTTTGGGCCTTGTCCTGATCGCCACGCTGCAAAAACGCGACGCCGTTTTCGGCAAAGGACCGGATCGCCATCAAAGGCTGGTTCAACTCGTGACTGATGCCAGCGCTCATCTGTCCCAATGCGCCAAGCTTACCGGCTTGAACGAGATCCGCTTGTGCCTGAGCCAATGCGCGTTGCGCCTCTTCCCGCTCATAGGCTTCGGCGCGCAGTTGCGTGTTGCTTTGTTCCAGTTCTTTTGTGCGCTCTGCCACCCGTGCGCCCAATTGTGCATTGGC
The DNA here is from genome assembly GCA_943787985.1 of uncultured Paracoccaceae bacterium. GTDB lineage: Bacteria > Pseudomonadota > Alphaproteobacteria > Rhodobacterales > Rhodobacteraceae > Ascidiaceihabitans. The sequence continues at coordinate 120,759 of CALSOO010000002.1, forward strand.
TTGGGCCAACGTGCGCCGCCGCTCTGTGGCCACAAACAGCAAGGCCCCGAAGGCGAGGCACAAGGCGCCAACCGCCGCGGCCTGTAACACAGCAAGCCGGCGTGCAGGGGCGACGTCCATCAACACCTCGCCCGTCATCCCGATGACCGGCAACGGACGCGTGATGTGCAGCGCATTTCGGGGCAAATACGGCCCCCACCCCAATTGCCACACCTCGTGTTGCGCTAGAATGTAGGACTTAAAAGACGGCGGTGTACCTGTCGCAGGGGCAAGCCCTGCTTCGCCAACAGGGCGCTGCCAGAACACCAGTTCGGAGCGGTTGGTGATGAACACCTCTCCAGCCTCGTCGGTGAAGAACACTGGCGGGTTGGTCCCGACCCAGTCCCATTCAATCGCAGCGATATCTGCTGCCACGACCACGGCCCCCAACACATCTGATGTAGATGCGAAAACAGGCGATGCGTAATAATAAGTCCTTTTATCAATAGGTTCCCCCACACCGTGCGCCCACCCAAGCGCCCCCTGCATTGCGCGACGCACATAAATCGCGCCGCTCAGATCAATGCCCACGTCACTGCGCGCAGCCTCCACAACGCGCCCTTGCGCATTCACCACCATAACGTCCAAAGCACCGGTTTTGTCGGCAATCTCCAACAACAAGGCTTTGCCTCTTGGCCCTTCGCGCCCCGCCATGATGCGTGTGATGGCAGGGCGATCCGCAGTAAGGGACGCCAATTCGCGGTAGCGCTGCAATTGCCCCGTCAAACGGTCACTGGCCAAGGCAAGGTCGACCGCGCCCTGACGTGAAAGCTGATTGAGCGCCTGCACATATCCATAGCGCCAAACGCCCGCTGAAATGGCCATCACAAGGGCCACAAAGGCGCACGCAATTGCGGCGCGGGAAAAAAATCTGCGGTTCATCCCTGCACTCTACCAAAGCCCCTTGCAAAGGCCAGTGCCCACGGTCCATGCAAGGGCATGCAAGTCCTGAACCAATCCCCGCTCGACGCCGAGTTTGTCCAAAACCCCTATCCGCTTTATGACCGGGTGCGGCGTGAAACGCCCGTGGTGTTTTGGGCGGACTATGGCATGCTCGCCGCGTTTGACCACGCGACGGTTCATGCCTTGTTGCGAGACCGCCGATTGGGGCGTGCCTGCCCAGACGGCAAGGTCAAACCCGTTCCACCTCATTTGAGCGCCTTTGATGCCATTGAACGCCACTCGATGCTGGATCATGAACCCCCCACACACACCCGTTTGCGCGGATTGGTCCTGCGTGCATTTACGTCACGCCGCATTGCGGGCCTTGGCCCTGACATCTCGCAAATCTGTTCATCGCTGATCGCGCAGTTTCCCAAAGACACGTTTGACGTTTTGCCCGCCTATTGCACTCAGGTGCCGGTGCGGGTCATTGCCCGCCTGCTCGGCGTCCCGGAAGACCACGCGCCCGACCTGTTGCGATGGTCCAACGCGATGGTCGCGATGTATCAGGCCAGCCGCAATCACGCCACGGAGGTCGCCGCCAATCAGGCCGCCTTGGAATTCGATGCCTATCTGCGCGACTACATCAAAGTAAAACGTGACAATCCTGCTGACGACCTGATCACACAGTTGATTGCTGCAGAAGAGGACGGCGAAAAGCTCAGCACGGACGAGCTGATCGGAACATGTGTTTTGCTGTTGAACGCGGGGCATGAAGCCACAGTGCACAGTCTGGGGCTTGGGGTGAAAACCTTGCTCGAACAGGACGTGGACCGCGCCGTCCTGTCGCCCGATCACATCGCCGCCACAAGCGAAGAATTGATGCGTTTCGACCCGCCCCTGCATATGTTTTCGCGCTACGCCTATGAGGACATCGACATCGGAGGGCAGCACCTGAAAGAAGGGGACGAAATCGGTCTGGTGCTGGGTGCGGCAGGGCGCGACCCAAAAGTCTGGAACAACGCGCATGTGTTTGATCCCAAGCGCAAAACAACCGCGCATCTGGCGTTCGGGGGCGGGATGCATTTCTGCGTCGGAGCCCCCCTTGCCCGCCTTGAGATGCAGATCGCATTGCCCATGCTGTTTGACGCACATCCGGCGCTCAAAATGGCGGTGGAGCCGACCTTTGCCAACACCTACCATTTCCACCAGATGGATGCGCTGATGCTCACGCCCTAAAGCGGCAGCATCGTCGTGGACTTTATCTCTTCCATCGATAAAAGCGCCGTCACATTGTGCACCCGCACTTCGGAAATCAACGCCTGATAAAACGCATCATAGGCGCGGGCGTTTTTGACGCGCACTTTCAGAATGTAGTCGATGTCGCCGGCCAGTCTGTGGGCCTCTTGCACTTCGGCGCGGTCTTGCAAGGCTTTGAGGAACGCCGCCTGCCAATCCGCCTCATGCTCGGATGTGCGGATCAAAACAAAAAAACACGCCTCGAACCCCAACGCCTCTGCATCCAGAAAAACGGTCTGTTGTCCGATGACGCCCGCCTCTTTCAGTTTGCGTATCCGATTCCAAACAGGCGTCTTGGAACTGCCCACATCCCGCGCAATTTCGTCCAAAGACTGGCTGGCATCGCGCTGCAGCGCCTTGAGGATTTTCCGATCCACATCATCAATCCGAACACTCATCCGCATAATCCTCTCATCACAGTACAAACATTCCAATTCGACCCGAAGGTGGAACACATGTTCTTATCTAAGGCGCGCTCTAGCAACATATCGGGAATATTTCCTATATTGAGAGACAAGTCAAACAACGCATCGAGGCACGGCTCATGGATCACTTTCCGATTTTTCTGGCGACGGCGGGACGGCGCATTGTGCTTTCAGGCGGCGGTGATGCTGCATTGGCCAAACTGCGCCTTTTGCTCAAGACCACAGCCAACATCAATGTGTTTTCGCCTGACCCTGCGCCAGAGATCGAAAACTGGGCCGCCAACGGCAAGCTGACCTTGATCAAGCGTGCAATGGAACCGGGCGATGCAATATGCGCCGCATTGTTTTACGCCGCCGATGAAGACGCGACAGAGGACAAACGCACAGCGGCCATCGCGCATGCCGATGGCGCCTTGGTCAACGTGGTCGACAACCTTGAGGACAGTCAATTTATCACCCCCGCCATTGTGGACCGCGATCCTGTGACAATCGCTATCGGCACCGAAGGGGCGGCCCCTGTTCTGGCCCGCGCGATCAAAGCTGATCTCGAAGCCAAACTGCCTGCCAACCTTGGCACGCTCGCCCGTATCGGAAAGACCTTCCGCAAAATGTCGTACGCCCTGCCCTTTGGCCGCGCGCGTCGTGATTTCTGGCGCGACTTCTATTTCAATGCAGGTCCGGCAGCGATGACGGATGGCGCAGAGGCCGTGCGCCCTGCCCTCGATGCCTTGCTGGGGGATCACCTAAGTCGTAAAGCCCGCGCAGGACATATCGCCTTTGTGGGGGCTGGTCCCGGTGATCCCGAACTGCTCACCCTCAAAGCCCGCAAAGCGCTGGATGAGGCCGACGTGGTGATCTATGACCGCCTGATCAGTCCCGAAATCCTCGAGCTCGCCCGCCGCGAGGCACTCATGCTCGACGTCGGAAAAGAGGGCTTTGGCCCCTCCACGCCTCAAGAGACCATCAATGACCTGCTGGTCGAACACGGGCTGTCCGGTGCGCAAGTTGTGCGCTTGAAATCCGGCGACAGCACCGTCTTTGGACGCTTGGATGAAGAAATAGACGCAGTGACCGCAGCAGAGATCGGTTGGCACATTGTGCCAGGTATCACTGCGGCTTCGGCTGCCGTGGCGAGCATCGGGCAAAGCCTGACGCGCCGTGGCCGCAACGCCTCTGTGCGTTTCCTCACAGGCCACGACATGCAAGGCTTCGCGGATCACGACTGGACGGCACTTGCAAAACAAGATCAGGTCGCCGCGATCTACATGGGCAAAAAATCAGCCCGCTTTGTGCAAGGGCGCTTGATCATGCACGGGGCCGATCAATCCACGCCAGTGACCATCATCGAAAACGCCTCCCGCCCCGACCAACGGGTTTTGTCCACCACGCTGGCACATTTGCCCGCCGATCTGGCTGACGCCGACATGACCGGCCCCGCCCTCACATTCTATGGCCTCGCCCCACGCGCCGCATCCGAGGCCGCCGCCACGCTCATCACACGGGAATTCGCATAATGCCAAAAGCTTTCACCCCGAAAATCGTCACCGCCAATGATTTGCTCAAAGGCGACGTGATCTATCAAACCGTGGACGGTTGGTCGCGTGATCTGCACGACGCCGAAGTCCTCACCGATGAAGCCCACGCCGACCTGCGCCTGATCGAAGGCTCCCAACAATCAGGACAGGTTGTCGGCGTCTACCTTGCCGACACAGTGGTTGAGGACGGCCAGCCCACCACCACCCATTTTCGCGAAGCCTTCCGCGCCAAAGGGCCCTCCAACTACGTCGATGGCAAACAAGAAACCACCAAGCAAGAGGTCGCATAAGATGTATCACTATTCAGAATTCGATCACGATTTCCTCGCCGCCCGCAATGCGCAGTTTCGCGCCCAAGTCGAGCGGCGCATTGACGGCTCCCTCACCGAGGATGAATTCAAACCCCTGCGTTTGATGAACGGGCTCTACTTGCAATTGCACGCCTACATGCTGCGGGTAGCGATCCCCTATGGCACGCTAAACTCTGCACAAATGCAGGTGCTCGCGGATATTTCCGAAAAGTGGGACAAAGGCTACGGCCACTTCACCACCCGCCAGAACATCCAGTACAACTGGCCGGAACTCAAAGACGTACCAGACATGCTGGACGCATTGGCTAAAGTCGGGATGCACGCCATCCAGACGTCCGGAAACACGATCCGCAACGTGACCGCAGACCACTTTGCAGGCGCCGCAGCGGATGAAATAGCCGACCCACGCCCTGTGGCCGAGTTGATCCGGCAGTGGTCCACCGACCATCCCGAATTCCAGTTCATGCCGCGCAAGTTCAAAATCGCGATCACCGGATCCCCCAATGACCGCGCTGTGACACGTGCCCATGACATCGGGTTGCGTGTGGTTGAGCGGGACGGATCGGCTGGCTTTGAAGTGCTCGTGGGGGGAGGCCTCGGGCGCACCCCGATGATTGGAAAAGTGATCACCGACTTCCTCCCGCAAGAGGACCTGCTGCCTTATTTGGAGGCTATCGTATCTGTCTGGAACCAGATCGGGCGGCGCGATAACAAATATAAGGCGCGGATCAAAATCACAGTGCACGAACACGGCATTGACGAAATTCGCCGCCTCGTCGAAGAGCGTTTTGCGATCCTCAAAGGGACCTTCAGTGGCATCGACCAGCAAAAACTGGCGCAATACACAGCGCAGTTTTCCGCACCCGAGTTCGTGCAAAAATCCGAAACCACCTTTAAAGATGCGTATCACCGCGACCCCGTCTTTCGGGCATGGGCGGACACCAACATCACACCACACAAAGCGGATGGATACTCCATCGTGTCCATCAGCCTCAAAAAACACGGGGCAACGCCGGGGGATGCCTCTGCTGCGCAAATGCGGCTTATGGCGGACCTTGCCAAACGGTTCGGACACGATGAACTGCGCATCAGCCACGAGCAAAACGTAATCCTTCCCCATGTGCACAAGTCCGACCTGCCCTCCATTCACGCGGCTCTCAGAGCTCAAGACCTTGCTACGGCCAACATCGGATTGATCAGCGACATCATCGCCTGCCCCGGCATGGATTATTGCGCACTGGCCACGGCGCGTTCGATCCCGATCGCACAGGAAATCGCAACTCGCTTTGACGCGCTCAAACTCGAACACGAAATCGGCAATCTCAAGATCAAGATCTCAGGCTGCATCAACGCATGCGGACATCACCACGTCGGGCACATCGGCATCCTCGGGCTGGACCGCGCAGGCGTCGAAAACTATCAGATCACGCTTGGGGGCGATCACACAGAAACGGCTGCTGTCGGGGAACGGGCCGGACCGGGCTTTTCAGCAGATGAGATCATTCCAGCGATCGAGAGGATCGTGACCACTTACCTTGATCTGCGCAATGAGGGCGAAGAGTTCCTGGCAGCCTACCGCCGCCTTGGCCTTGCTCCGTTCAAGGCCGCCCTATATCCAGAGGCTCAGGCCAATGCAGCCTGATCCGCATCTTCATCTCGCCAGAAAAACCTCCCCCGGAGGGTCCGGCCTGTCCACAAGCGCAGGGCGCGCAGCAGAGTTGAACGCGCGCTTCGCCCACGCGGGGGCCACAGAAGTGCTGCAAGCTGCATTCGCAGAGGTGCCTGACATCGCTCTCGTGTCCAGCTTCGGCGCGGACTCCGTCGTGCTGTTGCAACTGGCAGCACGGATCAAACCGGACGTGCCTGTGTTGTTCGTGGACACCGAAATGCTGTTCGACGAAACGCTACAGCATCAACGGCGCGTGGCCGAATTGCTTGGCCTGACGAACGTGCATGTCATCCGCGCGAAAAACACCAGCGCACAAGACCCGGACGGAACCCTGCACAAGACGGATACAAACGCCTGCTGTGCCTTGCGCAAAACAGAACCACTGCAACAGGCCTTGGCGGGCTACGGTGGCTGGATCACAGGGCGCAAGCGGCACCAATCAGGAACGCGGGCACGGTTGAACATGTTTGAGATCGAAGTCGGAAGTACACGCCTCAAAGTCAATCCATTGGCCCTTTGGTCAGCGGCGGACACGATACGCTACATGAAATCCGCACAGCTGCCGCGCCATCCCCTTGTAGCACAAGGATACCCCTCCATCGGGTGCGCGCCTTGCACAACCCCTGTTACACAGGGCGAAGATCCGCGCGCAGGACGTTGGAGACAAACAGAAAAAGAAGAATGCGGCATCCATTTCGTTGACGGAAAAATGGTACGTTCAGGAGACAAGACATGACAATTATCGTGACAGACGACGGGTTCACAGCCGAAACGTGGACCCGCGGGTACACAGCCTTTGGAGAAACGGCGAATGACGTTGTCGCCCTTGATGTCCCCTCCGATACCGATCCGGCTGCGATCAAAATCACGCCAAGCCTGGAAATGATCCGCGTGGATTTCCCGAGCTTTGCAGACGGACGCGGATTTACCATCGCACGTATGCTGCGGCTGAAGGGTTATACAGGGCGTTTGCGCGCACGCGGCCACATCATCGCGGATCAATATGCAATGGTGCGACGCACAGGTTTTGACGAGGTAGAAATCACCCAAGACCTTGCGGCACGCCAACCTCAAGACCAATGGCGGTTTCGGGCCGATTGGACGCACAATGACTATCAAACACGTCTGCGTGGCTAGCCCTGAAAAGCGCATTCCACCTCGCGTGGCGGATTGCCTCATTCCCCAGATAAATTTCCCTAGCTAAAACAGGAGACGCAGGTGTAAGCCTGTGTTGACACAATTATGACCGAGCAAGCCCCCGTGAACACAGCCACCGCCGCAAAGGCACCGACCCTTCCGGACACCCAAACCGTCACCAGCGTCACCCACTGGACGGACAGTCTGTTTTCCTTTCGCATGACACGCCCCGCCACTATGCGTTTTCGCTCTGGCGAGTTTGTCATGATCGGCCTGATGGGCGATCCGCACCCCGAAACAGGCAAACAAAAACCTCTGCTGCGCGCCTATTCCATCGCCTCCCCCGCGTGGGACGAAGAATTGGAGTTCTACTCCATCAAAGTGCAAGATGGCCCTCTGACCTCGAAGCTGCAGCACATCAAAGTGGGCGATCAGATCATTTTGCGCCCCAAGCCTGTGGGCACGCTGGTCCATGACGCGTTACTGCCCGGCAAGCGCATATGGTTCTTTGCCACAGGCACCGGATTTGCACCTTTTGCCTCTTTGCTGCGCGAACCGCAGACCTATGAGGATTACGACGAGATCATCATGACCCACACCTGCCGCGACGTCGCGGAGCTGGAATACGGGCGCAAGCTGATCGAAGAGCTGCAAGCAGACGAATTGATGCAGGAGCTGATTGGCAAAGAGAACCTTGCCAAAATCCGCTACTACCCGACCACGACCCGCGAAGAGAGCCCGAAGATGGGGCGCATCACAACCCTGCTCGAAGACGGCACCGTGTTCAAAGACCTCGGGATCGAGGGCATGTCGGCCGGGACCGATCGCGCGATGGTTTGCGGCTCTTTGGGCCTCAACACGGACCTCAAAACGATCCTCGAAGGGTTCGGCCTTGACGAGGGCGCAAATTCCGATCCCAAGCACTATGTGGTCGAAAAAGCCTTCGTCGGGTAACACCAGAAACGCAGGCAGGGGGCGCCATCGCCTCTGGTCGCCTAAACACCTTCTAGCGCCACCCCTTGTACGGTTATACGGTGCATTAAGCGGGCGTGCCCTGCATAGTCCGCTGTCGCATAGTGCTGCACAAGGCGGTTGTCCCAAATGGCCACCATGCCCGGAGCCCACTGCACACGGCAGGTGAAAACGGGCTGGGTGGCGTGGGCATAAAGGTGGGCCAGCAACGGCGCGCTTTCCTCTTTGCTCCATCCGTCAAAATGGGTCGTGAAGTCACCGTTAACATACAGACACGCCGCCCCCGTCACGGGATGTTTCACCACAATAGGGTGAAGCACAGGCGCGCTGAACGCGTCTTTATTTTCATCCAGTCCCAGCTTGCTTTGCGCGAAACTGCCGTCAGAATGCCACGCCCTCATCCCTTTCAGGGTGGCTTGCAAACCATCCGACAGACCGTGAAATGCCGCCGTCATAGAGGCGAAATGCGTGTCCCCTCCATAGGGCGGCAACGTGCGTGCCGACAGAATTGAACACATCGCCGGTGCAGGGTCATAGGAGTGATCGGTGTGCCACGTCCCGCCAATCACAGCGACATGTTCGGGCGTCGTGCGTACTTCGGCAATCATCGGGTGCTCTGCGACAGGCGTGAAAAAGCGGTTTACATCAATGGGGCCAAAGGTGTGTGCCAACCGGATATGCGCTTCGGGCGTCAGGTATTGCTCAGGAAGGACAACGACACCGTGGGCAAACAAGGCCTCCCGCACTTGGGCCATGTCTGCGTCTGTCGCGTCATTCAAAGTCCCGCCCCGCAGCACCGCCCCACAATGCCCCGACAACCGCTGTACTGTCCATTCTGACATCCTGCACCTCCCGTTGATCTTGGGAAAGATTGCCCCGAACACCCATGCCCTACAACGAAAAAGCCGCGCTCGATAAGGAGCGCGGCTTGTCTTGAATTTCAAGAAGAGTGGATCAGAGACCCATTGCTTCTTTGATTGTGTCCAAAGCGGTTTTGAGAAGCTCAGGGTTGTCACGCGCTTTTTCAAGCGTGGTTTTCAACGCTGTTTTCTTGAAGGCGCCCAACTCGGAACCGTCAATCATTTCCGAAACCGTGTCAAAGTCAAAGCCTTCAACGCTCAGCAGGTCAACCAAGGTGTCGGCTGTGGTGGCCTCAGTCGCTGCCGCTGCAGTGTCTGTCGCCGCTTCGGTTGTTGCTTCTGCCGCTTCCGTTGCAGTCTCGGTCGCTGCCGCTGCGGTGTCTGTCGCCGCTTCGGTTGTTGCTTCTGCCGCTTCCGTTGCAGTCTCGGTCGCTGCCGCTGCGGTGTCTGTCGCCGCTTCGGTTGTTGCTTCTGCCGCTTCCGTTGCAGTCTCAGTCGCTGCCGCTGCGGTGTCTGTAACCGCTTCGGTTGTTGCTTCTGCCGCTTCCGTTGCTGTCTCAGTCGCTGCCGCTGCAGTGTCTGTAACCGCTTCGGTTGTTGCTTCGACGGCTTGCGTTGCTGTCTCAGTCGCTGCCGCTGCAGTGTCTGTAACCGCTTCGGTTGTTGCTTCTGCCGCTTCCGTTGCTGTCTCAGTCGCTGCCGCTGCAGTGTCTGTAACCGCTTCGGTTGTTGCGTCGACGGCTTGCGTTGCTGTCTCGGTCGCCGCGTCTACCGCGTCGCTTGCAACTTCGGTCGCAGTGTCAACAGCGTCGGTCGCCGCTTCGCCTGCAGCTGCTGCCGTGTCGGCTACCGCATCCGTAGCAGCTTCGACAGCTTCGCCAGCAGTTTCAGCAACCGCAGCAGCTGTATCAGTCGCGGCATCAACAGCACCCTCAACAGCTTCTGCGGCATCGGTTGCCACCTCAGTCACCGCGTCTGCCGCACCTTCGGCGGCGTCTGTGGCGGCATCAACAGCGCCCTCGACAGCGCCTTCGGCCGCATCAACAGCTTCGCCTACGGCTTCGGAAGCACTTTCCAAAGCGGCTGGCGCGTTTACGGCCTCAGCGGCATCGCTCAATGCCTCTGTCGGCGTTTGGCCGGAATACAACAGATATGCGCCGCCAGCTACAACAGCAGCCACCACAATCCACAAAACGTTTTTCATAACTTGGTCCCCTCAGACAGTCCTAGCGCACACAAAAGCAGCACCGTTAACAATTGTGGGTGTCAGATGCGCCCTAATATGGGAAGGTTCAAGGGGGAATTTCGCACAAATCGGCACATCCTGGCCTATATTGCGGCTTGCAGAGCAGCTTGCGTGGGTTTAGTTTGCAACCCTGAAGTTTACCAACCACCGAAGGAAGACCACCATCGCTCGCAGACCTCATAACGCGCCGCCACAACGTGACACTGGCCCGCGCATCAACGACAAGATTCGCTCTACCGAAATCCGCCTGATTGGCGCAGACGGCGAAAATGTCGGTGTCGTGACACCCGCCCGCGCAATGGGCATGGCTGACGAGGCCGGGCTTGACCTGGTTGAAATCTCGCCGAACGCCAACCCGCCCGTGTGCAAAATCATGGATTTTGGCAAGTTCAAATACGAGACGCAAAAACGCGAAGCCGAGGCCCGCAAGAAGCAAAAAATCATCGAAATCAAAGAGGTCAAGTTCCGCCCGAACACGGACACCAACGATTACGAAGTGAAAATGCGCAACGTTTACAAATTTCTGGAAAACGGCGACAAGGTAAAGATCACCCTGCGTTTCCGTGGTCGCGAAATGGCACACCAGAATTTGGGCCGCGAACTGCTTGAGCGTGTCGCCGAAGACACCAAAGAACAAGGCAAGGTCGAGAACTTCCCTAAAATGGAAGGCCGCCAAATGGTCATGTTGATCGGTCCGCTGCCCCAAAAAGGCTAAAGCGGTTCAGGTGAACGCAGCCTTCTTACGCGTTGGCTGCGCCAATCTCTGAGAAGGCCGCCAAATGGTCATGTTGATCGGTCCGCTGCCCCAAAAAGGCTAAACCCGCATTCCCCAAGTAGCCCGATGTTTTCGCGCCTCTGGAAGCCACTAATGTGTTATGTTTCAGCATGTTAATAGGGTTGAAGGTGGCAGATCATGGATCACCCAAAGGGTGCAGGCGAAACCGGAAATGTTCGGCTTGGATTTGACCGTCGCGTGCGGCTGGAATTTCATGGATCAAAGATCAGTTCGGACGGTGGTCTGCTGTTGTTTCGGGAACTGGACGAGGTGCTTGGCCTGCACGACATTGCGGGCGGCGTTCTGAGTGACACCCGCACTGGTCACAATCGTCTGCACTCACTGGTCGGCCTGTTGCGACAGTCGGTCTTTGGTCGGCTGGCCGGGTACGATGATGTGAATGATGCGGATCGTCTGGCGCTCGATCCAGTGATGCGGCAGGTGGTCGGAGGACGGGCCGTTGATGCCAAGGCCGCGTCAGCAAGCCAGATGGGACGGTTCGAAACAGAGGTGCTGACGGCGGCTGGTAACCGCACTGCGCTGACTGATCTGCCGGGGCAATGGATCGACCGTGTTCACGAACGCAAACCGCCCAAGTGGATCACGCTGGATATGGATAGCTCGGTCAGTCCAACCCACGGAGCGCAGGAGGGCACGGCCTGGAACGGGCATTTCGGTTGCATGTGTTATCACCCGCTGTTCGTTTTCAACCAGTTCGGTCATCTCGAACGCTGCGCTCTGCGCCCCGGTAATGTGCACAGCGCGTATGGATGGGAGGAGGTTCTGAAGCCGATCATAGCGCGATATGCGGACCGTCACCTGATGCGGTTCTTCCGGGGCGATGCTGCCTTCGCCATGCCAAAGCTATACAAAACTCTGGAAGCGGAGAGATATTACTACGCCATTCGCCTCCGCACCAATCGTGTTCTTCAGGGCAGGATTGCGCATCTGCTCAAGCGCCCGATGGGTCGTCCGCCAAAAGGCGTGAAGCGTATCTACGGTGACTTTGAGTATCAGGCGGTGTCCTGGGACAAGCCTCGCCGCGTTATCGCCAAGGTCGAGTGGCATCCCGGCGAGTTGTTCCCGCGTGTCGGCTTTGTCGTCACCAACCTGCCAATGGAGCCAGACTGGATCATCCGCTTCTACAATCAACGCGGCACCGCCGAGCAGTACATCAAGGAAGGCAAGCAAGCTATCAACTGGACACGGTTGTCTTGCAAGGGCATGGCGCAAAACGAGGTCCGCCTTCAGCTTCACGCACTGGCCTACAATCTGGGTGTCTTCCTGCAAGGCACGGACCTTCCCAAAGAGATGGCCGACTGGTCTCTAACCAGCTTGCAAACCCGGCTGATCAAGATTGGTGCGCGCGTCGTCCGACATGCCCGTGCCATTACCTTCCAGCTTGCTGAAGTTGCCGTCAGCGGAGATTTATTCAATCGCATCTTGGCAGCCATCCAGCGGCTGCGCGCACCGCCGGTTCCCGCATGACCGCCTTAGCGATGAAATCTAAAGGAACGTGGCTCAATTGGTCCGTCTGGGCCGGTGATGTTCAGCCAAAAAGCCGGGTCAAACCTGCTGCCGAACCCAAAATAGCGATCAGGCCGCACGACAGATCACCGAGTACCAGGCACAGCTTGTCCAAGAGTCTTGATCGGCACGCAAAACCGGTACAAACTGGAAAGAACGGCATTCTACTTGGGGAATGTCGGCTAAAGCCGTTCAGGTGAACGCAGCCTTCTTACGCGTTGGCTGCGCCAATCTCTGAGAAGGCCGCCAAATGGTCATGTTGATCGGTCCGCTGACCCGAACAGGGTTGATGCAAGGTCAACGTCAAATTCCTTCGAGGCCGCGCTGTCCAGTGCGGCCTTTTTCACATGCGCCTCTTCCACGCTAGGATACAAAATGCCCGACTTTGCCACCTATCCCAGCCTCAAGGACACGGCCGTTCTGGTCACAGGCGGCGCCTCTGGCATTGGCCGATCAACAGTCAAAGCCTTTGCCGCTCAGGGCGCACGCGTCGCGTTTTTGGACCGCGACGCGCAAAACGCAACGGCAGTGACCGCAGAAACCGGCGCGCCGCATGCTTTGTGTGACCTACGCGACATCGATCAGGTGAGGGTGTCCATTCAAACGCTGGCCGCGCAAACCGGCCCTTTCCGTGTTCTTGTCAACAACGCCGCGCGCGATGACCGCCACGACTGGCGCGACGTAACGCCGGACTATTGGGACGAACGAATGAACACCAACCTGCGCCACATGTTCTTTGCGATGCAGGCTGTGGCCCCGGGAATGATAGATGCAGGCGGCGGGTCCGTCATCAACCTTGGCTCCAATTCATGGTGGGAAGCCGTTGGTAATTTCCCGGCCTACGCCACAGCCAAAGCGGCCGTGCATGGACTGACCCGCACAATGGCGCGCGATCTGGGCCAACACCGCATCCGCGTGAACACTGTCGTCCCCGGCTGGATCATGACGGATCGGCAAAAAGAGCTGTGGGCCACACCGGAATCGCTGGAAGCACACCGCCAGAACCAATGCCTGCCAGATCTGATTGATCCGGCATACGTAACACGTATGGTTTTATTTCTAGCCTCCGACGACGCGGCGATGTGCACCGCCAGCAACTACATGGTGGATGCAGGGTCGATCTAACACGGCGGCTCTAACGCACCGAGACATGGGCCTTTGACGCAAGTCTGAAGGCCAGCTTGATCCGCGTGTAACTGCTTTGTACATTGCAAAGACTGTTGCGAACTTCGGTGGAAACCGTTGCAATGCTGGGCACCATGCAACTTTGGCGCGACCAGCCGCCCGTCGTCAACCGGTCTATCTCTCGCAAATAGGACAGGCTTGGCACTCCGTCTTCAACAATGCTCGCCGGCAACAACGGGACAATCGTGTCAACATAGACCGAAAGATCAGCCGCCATTTGATCGTAACATACTGAGACCTTCCCCTTTGATGCAGCTTTGCAGATGTCGCCGGCCTGCTGCATGCAGCTGTCCTGCATCTCACCACGCAGACTTGGATCAGCAACATTTGCGGCCCGCATGCACTTAACAATAGTAGCCTCTTGCGTCGGGGTGCTATCCGCCGGGACGGCTTCGCCAAAACACAAAAGGGCCGCCATAAAGCAGCCCTTTCGCAAATTTACAAAGTCCAGAGTCACGCCGCAGCGTTCACAGCACGCTTCGTCATAACAGCACACAAATGCGCGCGGTAATCACCTGATCCGTGTAAATCGCCAATCATTTCATCACCCGAAAGGCTCAGCCCATCCAAAGCGGACGCCGAAAAATCGGCGGACAAGGCCGCCTCGGCCTCGGCCCAACGGAACACGCCGTCCTTCTGATGCACCCGTGATCGCCACGCGCACGCCATCCGCAAACTTGGCGACAATCACGCCCACCAGCGCAAACGCGAGGCGGGCTGCACGAACTTTTGATAGTTGGCGACCTCAGGCACCGGAAACGCACCTCGGTGATGATCTCGCCCTCCTCCAAAGCCGTGTCGAACATGCCTTGAAAATAGTCATCCGCCGCAATCTCGCGGGCGTTGGTGACGATCGTCGCACCGACTGGCCAGAGCCGCCGCCGGATAGCAGGCCGACGGATCGTTGTTGGCCAGCGACCCACCAATTGTGCCGCGATTGCGCACCGCCGGGTCGCCGATGTGGCTCGCCAGCGCCGCCAGGCCGGGATAAGCGCCCGCCCGGCGCCACGCGCCATGGGTTGTCGCCCCGCCAATGCACAGCGCACCTCGTCACCCGTGCAAATGCCCTGCATCTCGGCAATACCCGTCAGCGCTACCAATGTTGGCGGGCTGCGCAAGCCGCTGCTTCATCGTCGGGATCAAGCGTCTGACCACCGCCCAACGCCTGCGCCTCGTCACCCCCAACGCCGCAACCGCATCCGCAATCGTGTCGGCTTTTCAAATTCGAAAGTTATACATTCTTTCGTCCTTTCAGTGACGCACAAAACCAGTCCGGTCTTCATCTTGCCAAATAAACCTCGGGGGTCCGGGGGCTGGCCCCCGGTCCGTCCGTCTATGCGTATTCATCGCGGCCCACACGCGGTCCGGCGTCAGCGGCATGTCGATATGCGCCACTTTCTTGCCCCCCGAGTGCAGCGCATCGATCACCGCATTCACCACCGACGGCGGCGAGCCAATCGCCCCGGCCTCGCCGCAGCCCTTTCACACCCAACGGGTTGTGCGTGCACGGCGTCTGGCAGGAATGGTCCACCGATAGAACGGCAAATCATCGGCCCGCGGCATGGCGTAATCCATGTAGGATGCGCTCAGAAGCTGGCCGTTGTCGTCATAGGCACAGCCTCCAGCAACGCCTGACCGATCCCCTTGGCCATGCCCGCCATGCACCTGCCCGATCACGATCATCGGGTTGATCATATTGCCAAAGTCATCCGCCGCCGAGAACCGCTCGATGGTGACCTTGCCGGTGTCCGGGTCCACTTCGACCTCGCAGGCATAGGCCCCGCAGGATAGGTAAAGTTGGACGGATCGTAAAACGCCGTCTCTTCCAGACCCGGTTCGATGTCTTCCAGCGGGTAGTTGTGCGGCACATAAGCCGCCAAGGTCACATCGCCCCAAGCCACGGATTTATCCGTGCCGGCAACCTGAACACGACCGTCCTTCAGCTCGACATCGCCTCGGAGGCTTCCATCAGATGCGCCGCGATCTTCTTGGCCTTGGCGATGATCTTTTCCGTGGCGCGCACCATGGCAGAGCCACCCACCGCCAGCGAACGCGAGCCATAGGTGCCCATGCCCATCGGCGTTTTGGACGTATCGCCATGCACGATCTCGATCATGCTCCTCGTCGATACCGATCATTTCCGCGATCACCTGCGGAAAGGACGTTTCATGCCCCTGCCCGTGGCTGTGGCGCCGGTCATCACCACCAGACCACCGGTGGCGTTCACCCGCACCGTGGCGCTTCATACAGACCGGCGCGCGCGCCCAGCTGCCCAACAAGGTTCGACGGCGCGATGCCGCAGGCCTCGATGTAGCAGTTCACACCCAGCCCGCGCAGCTTGCCTTTGGCCTCGGAGCTTTGCGGCGCGCGTGCGAAAGCCCGCGAAATCAGCCATCTCTTCCAGCTTGTCCATGGTCGCGTTGTAATCGCCGGTGTCGTATTCCACCGCCACAGGCGTGGCATAGGGGAATTCGGTGATGAAGTTCTGACGGCGCAGCGCAATCGGATCGACGCCCAGTTCGCGCGCGGCCTTGTCGATGACCCGCTCCAGCTGGAACGTCGCCTCGGGGCGGCCGGCCCCGCGATAGGCATCCACCGGCACGGTGTTGGTGAACACCGCCTTGACGTTCACGTAGATCAGCGGCGTCTTGTAGTTGCCCGCCATCAAGGTGCCATGCAGCCATGTGGGCACCGACGGCGCAAAGGTGGACAGATAGGCGCCCATGTTGGCGTAGGTGTCCGTGCGCAGCGCGGTAAAGTTGTTGTCCTTGTCCAGCGCCAGTTCGATCTTGGTCACGTGGTCGCGGCCATGGGCGTCCGACATGAACGCCTCGGACCGGCTGAGGTCCATTTGACCGGACGGTTGCAGGCCTTGGCGGCAAAGGTGCAGAACGCTTCTTCTGGATAGTGGAAGATTTTGGTGCCAAACCCGCCGCCCACATCGGGGCGACCACGCGCAGCTTGTGTTCGGGAATGCCCAACACAAAGGCCCCCATCAACAGACGGATCACATGCGGGTTTTGCGAGGTGGTATAAAGCGTGTGCTCGATCGTCCGCGCGGGCATAATCGCCCATGGCCACGCGCGGCTCCATCGGGTTGGCAACCAGGCGGTTGTTGACCAGTTCCAGCGTGGTGACGTGGGCGCGTCTTCGAATCGCCTCTTCACGGCGCGCTTGTTTTCTTCGACAAACCCCCAGTCGTAGCACAGGTTCGACGTCAGATCGTCGTGGACCTTGGTCGCGCCTCCTGCACGCGCGTCCTTCATGTTCACGACGGCGGGCAGCTCGTCGATGTCGACTCGATCGCCTCGGCGGCGTCGCGGGCCTGCTCCAGCGTTTCGGCAACAACGCGGCAATCGGTTCGCCCACATGGCGCACCTTGCCCTGGCCAGCACCGGATGGCGCGGGTTCCTGCATCGACTTCGCCGTGCTTGTCGGTGACTCTGCCAGCCGCAAGGGATGACCCCACGCCTTCGAAATCTGCGCCGGTAAAGATCTGCACCACGCCGGGCATGCGCCGCAGCGGCTGTGTGATCCACTGGTGATGTGCCATGCGCCATATCCGAGCGCAGGAAAGAACACATGGCCTGCCGCGAATGTTCATGTCGTCGGTGTAATTGCCGGTTCCGGTCAGAAACCTGACGTCCTCGCGCCGCTTGCGGCTGGCGCCGATAGCCACTGTCTTTTGGCATTGTCTTCCTCCCTATGATGGGTGCGTTAGATGGCACACCCTACTTGGTCTGTGGCGGGATACCCGCCGTGATGTTTTCGCATTTGCTGCGGCCGACGCCGCCCTCGCGCCCCTGAACTCGTCTATTCCGCCGCGATGGCGCTGACGTCCTGACCGGACGCGGCCATGATCGCCTTGACGATGTTGTGATAGCCGGTGCAGCGGCAAATATTGCCCTCAAGGTAGTCACGGATCTCTTGCTCGGATGGCTTGGGGTTGTCCTTCAGCAAGCGTCCGCCGACATCACCATACCCGGCGTGCAAAACCCGCATTGCAAGCCGTGGTGATCCTGAAACGCCTGCTGGATCGTGTTCAGCGTGCCGTCCGGTGCCGCCTGACCTTCGATGGTGGCCACCTCGGCGCCGTTCGGCCTCGGCGCCAGCATCGTGCAGGATTTCACCGCAACGCCGTTCACATGCACAACGCAGGCGCCGCATTGGCTGGTGTCACATCCCACATGCGTCCCGGTCAGATGCAGCTGTCGCGCAGGAAAGACGACAACAATGTGCGCCCTTCCACCTCGCCGGACGCGGCTTTGCCATTCACGGTCATTGAGACCTGTGCCATGGTCTTCCTCCCTATTGATTATTTTGCTTGATCCGAGTTAAGCACACGACTTGCGCCATGAGAACACAAAAGTTTGCCGCTATGATTGAGTAACTTTGTCAGGTATTTCAGCACGTGGACGGGGCCGCGTCGGGATTTCCTTGAGCAGACCACCGACGCCCATCGCCGCAATGTCGTTGCGCGCTCACCGAGACGCCACATAACAAGCGCTCCATGACCCAGTCCGCCCCGTTCAGCGCAGGAGAGCGGGCGCACCCGGGCAGCCCGATCACGGGTTTGTCCCCAAGCGGCCCAAAAACAGCAGATTGCCCGGATCGACAGGCATCCCAAAGGACGTAACGTCACCCCCGGCTGCGCGCAGGGCGGCAGGCCCCACATCGTTCACATCCGAGGTGGCAGACGCGGTCAAAAGAAACACGAATTCTCCCGTGGCGTCGCTGAGCGCTTGTCGGATTGCATCCTCTGCATGGGCGACCACCACGCGTTCGGACAACATCATGCCAAAGCGGTGCAACCGTCCAGCCAATGCGTTGCGCCCCTTTGCAGATGGCTCCACCCGCCCGACTTGCGTCTCTATCAGTGTGGCAGAACTGTATTGTGCGCCCGCGATACGCATCGCGCCAACGGCCGCCTTTTCGGCGCGCGACAACTCGATTTCCGGCACGGCGTATGAAATAATCTTGATCGTGGCGATCATCCCGTCGGCATCAACACGGTGAAACACGGGCACCGTCGCAATGGTGATCATCGGGTGGATGGCGTTCAGAGCCTGCACAGCCACCGCGTCCAACACAACAATACCTGCATGCAGCGCATAAAGGTTCACGCGCCCTGCCCCTGCCGCGGACACCCGCACCCCCAATGCTACGCCGTCCGGCACAATCGCATCAGCCAGACGGGTTGCGGCGATATTTTCCTCGACATCGCCGCTCTCCAGGCGGGCCACCACCAGAACCGAATGGCCCTCTTGTGCCAAGTCCTCAAGATGATCTGCCGTCAAAACCGTGCCTTTGGCCACGCGATAGGACATTTGCGCACTGTAAGGGCGCATCACGGCCTCCATACTGTGCGCAAGGGTCGCACCAGCAGCCTGCGCCACAGGGACAGGGCCGAACTTCACGCGCCCATCCGTAGCACTTGGGTCATCTGGGACAGGATCGACACTGCAATCTCTTGCGGGCTGCTGGCCCCGATGTTCAGGCCGACAGGGCCGTGTATGCGCCCGATCTGGTCTTGCGTGAACCCTGCGGCGCGCAACCGCTCCACACGCTTGGCATGGGTGCGGGTCGATCCAAGCGCACCAATATAAAAGCACCCCGAGGCCAGCCCAAGATGCAGCGCAGGATCATCAAGCTTGGGATCATGAGTGAGCAACACCAAGGCCGTGCGGGTGTCCAATCCGAACTGGGTTACAGCCTCGTCAGGCCACTGCGCGATAATGGTTTCACCCGGAAACCGCTCTTGAGAGCCGAATGCGCCGCGCGGATCAATAACGACAGGATCATAGCCTGCAATTCGGGCCATCGGGATCAAGGCTTGGGCGATGTGGACGGCCCCGACAACTGCCAAACGCAACGGAGGATTGTGAATGCCAACAAACGTCTCACCGTCCTCCTCAAAGCCGGAGCGGTCACGCGCAAACCGCACGGCGTGCCCTTGCACGGTGACAGACCGCGCCCCGCTCACTGTGTTCACCACATAAGCGACAGGGACACGGGCCGCGCGCGCATCGACCAGTTGAACCAGTATGTCCTCAGGCACAACCGAACCAATTGGCTCAACGAGCACACGGATCTTGCCGCCACAGGCCAACCCCACCGCAAACGCGTCCCCGTCGCTCACACCGTATTCCAACACACAGGACACACCCTTTTCCAAGGCGTCGATCGCTTCCAAAACCACAGCGCCCTCGACACACCCGCCAGAGACAGAGCCCTGCATCTCGCCCTCTCCCGAAACGACCAGTTGCGCACCAATACGGCGGGGGGCGCTGCCCCATGTCTCGATCACAGTGGCCAAAGCGGCCCCCTTGCCGGCGCGGTGCCACGCAAGGGCTTGCTCGGGTGCAGTGTCGGTGGTGTCCATGGGTGCCTCCTGATCTGAACCCCACTTCACCCCAGATCACACGGGATTACCAGTGCACAAGACGGTGAAGGCATGCGCCAAATAAAGAATGGAATGCGGGCATTGCCCGCGCCTTTGGATCACATCCCCCCGCCTGACCGGAACGGTGGTGCTTGCACATGGGCGGCGCCCCGCCTAAATCAGAAGGCAACAGTAAAAACGCGGAGTGCGCTCATGCCCATGCAGGCCAAAGACATCGAAGACTTGATCCGTGACAGTTTTCCGGATGCTGCGATCACCATCACCGATCTGGCGGGCGACGGGAACCACTACGCCGCCGAAGTGGTGGATGCCTCCTTCAAAGGCAAAAACCGCGTGCAGCAACAACGTGCCGTTTACGCGGCCCTCAAAGGGAAAATGGACGGTGCACACGGCGAATTGCACGCGCTGGCCTTGACCACCAAAGTCCCGGAATAATTCCAAAACACCGATCACGCCCCCTGAGGGCCGCTTCACAGAGAAAGACAAAACGATGACAGACGCAGCAACCCAAATCAAAGAACAGATCACCGGCAATGACGTTGTGCTCTACATGAAAGGCACAAAATCAATGCCGCAGTGCGGGTTTTCCTCCCGTGTGGCGGGTGTTTTGAACTACATGCAGGTGGAATTTGCCGATGTAAATGTCCTTGAAAGCGATGACATCCGTCAGGGTATCAAAGACTTCTCTGACTGGCCGACAGTGCCACAACTCTACGTCAAAGGCGAATTTGTCGGCGGCTGCGACATCATCACCGAAATGATGCTGTCGGGCGAACTCGACACGTTGTTTACAGACAACGGTGTGGTCTACGACAAAGACGCGGCCGACAAAATCCGCGAAGCCAACGGCTAACGCCCCTTGGGTCAGGCGGGCCATTGGGCACGCCAAACCATCCTCTGGACATCAATTGGCCGCGTTTTACTGCGCGGCCTTTTCTTCGACCTCTGCGGCCAATGATTCAGCGCGTGCCGCCAGTTCTGCCAAAGTGTCCGTCACAGACGCCGGCACCACAGGCACTTCAACGCGTTCAGGCTCAGGTGGCGCGACATTGCGCAACCCCTCAAGCTCCGCGTCGCGCTCGGCCAATTGCCCCTGCACTTCTTTGACGCGGTCCTCAAAGCTTGCGGTCTTGTCCGCCAGCATCAAACCCGCCATCAACAGCATCCGCGCCTCGGGCATCCGCCCAACCTGATCGGACAAAACCTGCGCTTCATCATCCAGCATTTTTGCGGCGGTGTGCAGGTAGTTTTCTTCGCCAGCCTGGCAGGCCACTTCAAACGTGCGACCGCCAATTGTGATTGTGATCTCGGGCATCAGACACTCTCCTGTGCGGTGTCGCTTTTGGCATCCAGCAACGGGGTCAGAGCCTGAATGATTGTGTCCGCTTCGGCCACATCCGCCGCGCGTGTGGCGCGCAGCGCTTCCAATTCAGCCATCATAGCCTTGTTGATCAAGTGCGGCTCTCCCACCCCTGCCTCGTTGGCAGCGCGCAAATCCTGATTGGACTGGCGCAGTTCTGCGTTGGCTTTGCGCATGCGCTGAAGTTCAAGGTCAAGGGCTCCAACAAGCGTCGCGGCGTCGTCTGCTTTGGTTTGGGCCTCGGCCAGTTCCCGCTCCTGACGCACTGTCAAAGCGCGAATGCGTTCGTTCAACTGCGCATTGACGGTTTTTTCGTCATCCAGCGCTTGTTCCAATTCCGCAGTCTTGCCGTTGTCCGCAGTGCTCAGCCCGTCAAGGCCAGAGGCCATGCGGTCCATTGCGCTGGTGATCCTGCGCTGTAGTTCTTCGATGTCGTTCATGCTCCACCCCTTTTGGTCTTCAGGCCTGCATTCGCCGCGTGTTCAAGGACTTGTCACACACCGCAACGAATCGCCCTTCAACGGCTTGAGTGCAAGTTTACCCAATGGATACAAAAAATGCCCCCCCTTTGTGATCAAGCACTTGGACGCCACCCTTGAAGTGGCACATCTAAGCCGCCTTGATCTTTGCGCCTGCACTGTTATGCAGCGCATTAACTGCTTATTCAGTCAAAGGATGCCTTTTCGTGGATCTCACTGCCCTTCGTACAGCCAACCCCGACCACTGGTCCAAAGCGACCGCCATTCGCGCCCTCACGCTTGACGCTGTGGCCGCTGCAAATTCAGGCCACTCCGGCATGCCTATCGGGATGGCCGATGTCGCCACCGTATTGTACGCCAACCACCTGAAATTCGACGCTTCCGCGCCGAACTGGCCCGACCGCGACCGCTTTATCCTGAGTGCGGGTCACGGGTCTATGTTGTTGTATTCGCTGCTGCATTTGACAGGCTACGCCGATATGACGCTGGAGCAGATCAAAAATTTCCGCCAGTGGGGCGCAATCACGGCAGGTCACCCTGAATACGGGCACGCCACGGGCATCGAGACAACGACAGGGCCACTTGGTCAAGGGATCGCCAACGCGGTCGGCTTTGCCATGGCCGAAGAAATCCAGCGCGCCACCTACGGCAAAAAGGCTGTGGACCACTACACTTACGTCATCGCAGGCGATGGCTGCCTGATGGAAGGCGTGAGCCAGGAAGCCATCACATTGGCGGGACGCCACGCGCTGAGCAAACTGATTGTGATGTGGGACAACAACAACATCACCATCGACGGCACAGTTGAGCTGTCAGACCGAACAGATCAGGTTTCCCGTTTCAAATCAGCAGGTTGGGCCGTTCTGGAAATCGACGGCCACGATCCACAAGCCATTGACGACGCGTTGACACAGGCGAAAAAGGGCAACAAGCCCACGATGATCGCCTGCAAAACGCATATCGCTTTGGGCCACGCAGCACAGGACACCTCCAAAGGGCACGGCGCCTTGACCGACCCCGAACAGATGGCCGCTGCCAAAGCCGCATACGGCTGGACAACCGGCCCGTTTGAAGTGCCTGCAGACGTCAAATCCGCTTGGGAAGCCATCGGTTCCCAAGGTGCTGCAGCCCGCGCCGAGTGGGACGCCCGCTTTGCCACCCTGCCCCAATCCAAGCAGGACCAGTTCAACCGCGCCTACGCAATGGACGCGCCCAAGAAACTCTCAGCAACCGTAAAAGCCTTTAAAAAACAGATGTCTGAGGCCGCTCCCAAGCTGGCGACGCGCGCATCGTCTGAAAAGGTTCTTGAGGTTCTCAACCCGATCCTGCCCGAGACTGTGGGCGGGTCTGCAGACCTTACAGGCTCCAACAACACCAAAACCGGCGACCTTGGCGTGTTCGATCTGGACAGCCGCGATGGGCGCTACGTGTACTGGGGCATCCGCGAGCACGGCATGGCCTCTGCGATGAACGGCATGGCGCTGCACGGCGGCATCCGCCCCTACGGCGGGACGTTCATGTGCTTTACCGATTACGCGCGCCCTGCGATGCGTTTGGCGGCCCTGATGAAGGTGCCAACGGTCTTTGTCATGACCCACGATTCCATCGGCCTTGGCGAGGATGGACCGACCCACCAACCCGTTGAACATCTGGCAATTTCACGTGCAACACCAAACACTTACGTGTTCCGCCCTGCCGACACGATCGAGACGGCGGAAGCCTGGGAAATCGCCCTGACAACCAAGGAAACACCGTCTGTTTTGTCCCTGACCCGTCAAGGGCTGCCGACAGTGCGCACGGAGCACAAAACCAAGAACCTGACCGCCCAGGGCGCCTATGTTCTGGCGGATGCGGATGGCAAACGTCAGGTCATCCTGCTGGCCTCCGGTTCCGAGGTGGAAATCGCATTGGCCGCGCGTGACATCCTGCAGGCAGAGGGCATCGGAACACGAGTTGTTTCAATGCCTTGCATGGAATTGTTCGCACAACAGGACGATGCATACCGCAAGCGCGTCTTGCCGGGTGGCCCTGTGCGCGTGGGCGTTGAAGCCGCCGTGCGTCAAGGGTGGGACCAATGGTTGCTGGGCGAACGCGGCAAGTCCAACAAAGCGGATTTTGTCGGCATGGACAGCTTCGGGGCCTCTGCGCCTGCGGGCACCTTGTACGAAAAATTCGGGATCACAGCGCAGAACGTGGCCGATAAAGCCAAAGCGCTGCTGTAAAACCTTACCCCACCGCACGGTGGGGGTTTGCGACGATGTTGTACAAAAGGGCGGGTGTTTGTCACAAAACATCCGCCCTTTTTGCGCGTGGTTCAGGGCGAAATATGCAGTTTTGTACAAAAAAGGCCCCGAAAGTCACAAGATTTGGCCCCTGCTCGGATTAAACATCTGTTTACGTTTCATCCGCGTTAAGGTTTGCGCGTGACCCGTCATTGTTTTTTAACCAGTCTGCAAATGGCGCCCTGACCTGCGAAATTAACCTTTTGTTCATCAATCTGTTTGCGTCTCCTAAATTCTACCATAAGTTGAATTTCAACCCTCGAACTTTATTGCCCCTCTTCAGGAGTTCTTAATGCGTATGTCCCGCCGTACCGTTCTTGCCTCTGGCACCGCTTTTGCAACTGCCCCGCTTTATGTCCGCCCCGCCTTTGCGGCCACCACAGACATTATTGTGATCGGCGCGGGCGCGGCAGGGATCGGTGCTGCGCGTGCATTGCGCGCCAAAGGGTTGAGTGTGCAGGTGATCGAGGCGTCGGGACGCATTGGCGGGCGGGTCTTTTCCGCGACGACGACCTTTGGTGTGCCCTATGACGTGGGGGCGCATTGGCTGCACTACGCCGAAGACAACCCCTTTGTGTCATATGGCAAGGACAACGGGTTTGACCTGTATGCCGCCCCTGAGGATCAGGTCCTGTATGTGGGCAACCGCGAAGCGACGGACGATGAGTATGATGCGTTCTACGACAGCCTGTCTGCCGCCAACCGCGCAATGCTCAAGGCAGGACGCAAGGGCAAGGATATTGCCGCCGCCGAGGTGATCCCCGATACCGGCGATTGGAACATGAGCACCAGTTTCTACACTGGCGCTTACGAGATGGCCAAGGACCCTGCGGATTTTTCCTGTGCCGACTGGTACAGTTCAGAGGACGGAACCGATTGGTATTGCAGGGAAGGTTTTGGAGCTTTGTTTGCGCACAGTGCCCGCGATGTGTCCGTCACCCTCAACACGCAGGCCAAAACGATACGCTGGGGCGGCACCGGCGTGCAGGTGAGGCCAACACCGGCACCTTGAGTGCCCAAGCGGTTCTGCTCACCGTATCCACAGGTGTTTTGGCCAGCGGCGACATCACCTTTGACCCGCCTTTGCCTGTCAGGAAACAAGAGGCGGTCCATGCCCTGAGCATGGGCCACTACCACCACATCGCGTTACAGCTGCGCGACAATTTCTTTGGCGTCGGCGAAGACGGGTATTTTTCATACAAGATTGACGCGCACAGCAACGGATCTCCCAAAGGGTTTGGCGCGCTGGTCGATGCCAGCGGCCATGGCATCACCTATTGCGACATTGGCGGCGCATTTGCGGCTGAGATGTCCGGTCAGGGCACCGCGGCGATGTTTGATTTTGTGCTGTCTGACCTCAAGGCGATTTTCGGGTCGGATGTGCAGCAGGCCATTGTGAAAAGTCACACTTATGACTGGACCAAAGACCCGCTGACGCAGGGCGCTTATGCATCCGCTGTGCCCGGTGGCGCGTCGTCGCGCGCACAGTTGCGCCGCGTAGAGGCAGAGCGCCTCTGGTTTGCAGGTGAAGCCACCAGCATAGATGATTGGGCAACAGTTGCAGGCGCGCATAAGTCCGGCCTCGCGGTGGCGCGCAAGATCGCAAAAGCCATCGCCCCCATGTGACGTATTGGCTGTTTTCGCCGTTCTTTCAATGCCTTGGTCCTTCAATGCCAGGGGCATCGCGGAGTGCTGTCTGCCCCGATGTGTTCAGCGCGCAAAGACTTTGCGCCACAGTGGTGTGATCAGCTTTTCCCCCACAGGGATCAAGGCCAGCCCGAGCCCAAGCCCCAAAACCCCGTCCAGCGTCGCTTTGGACGCCCATTCGGTGAGCCCTGCCCACGTGTCCGGAACCGCATGCCCAATGGCGTAGGACACGTCGTGGATGATGTGACCGAGCCATGTGAATCCGAACCCTTCAAGCCCGTGCACGATGATCGACCCACCGACCCACAACATCGCGGCCGTCCCGATCACAGTCAGCGCGTGCAACACTTTGGGCATCGCCTTGACGATCCCGCGCCCCACACTGCGGATCAGTCCGAAACGCCCTTTGGCCATGGCAAAACCCAGGTCATCCATTTTCACGATCACGGCCACTGCGCCGTAAACCGCAACAGTGATCATCACCGCTACTGTGGCCAGAGTTGCCGCCTCCATCCAGAAATTGCTTTCGGGGATCGCGGCGAGCGCGATGGTCATGATCTCGGCCGAGAGGATAAAATCGGTTTTGATCGCCCCTTGGGCCTTTTGTTCCTCAAGATGGGCTGGATCCTCGACCACGTCTTCTTTGTTGGGGTAATCCGTGTGCCCGTGCCCGCCGATCCCAAAGGCATGGGCGATCTTTTCGGCCCCCTCGTAGCACAAGTAGGCCCCACCGAGCATCAACAGCGGGTTGATCGCCCACGGCGCGAACGCAGACAGCGCCAGCCCTGCCGGCAACAAAAACACCAGCTTGTTCTTGATCGACCCTTTGGCGATGCGCCAGATGATGGGAAGTTCGCGGCTGGCTTCAAACCCTTGCACATATTTGGGCGTCACGGCGGCGTCATCGATCACCGCCCCTGCCGCTTTGGTGCCCGCTTTGGCCGCTTGGGCCACCACGTCATCCACACAGGTCGCGGCGATTTTGGCAATCGCTGCCACATCGTCAAAAAGTGCAATCAGTCCGCTCATGGTGCCCCACCTGTTTTTTGCCGTTTTCCCCAATTAGCCTACCCCGTGTCAAAAACAAAGCCGGACTGTTAGCGCCACCGTTAACTTTGTGTTCAGGTTTATCGCTAACAGTTTGAAAAAGCGACGAATTGCCCCTTTCCCGACTCTGCACATGGGTCTAATCAACCCCCAACATGTGGGGCGACTGAGTAGGAGACGGCAATGACGATCAAAGTGGGCATCAACGGTTTCGGGCGCATCGGGCGCTGCACCTTGTCACATATCGCGCAAAGTTTGCGCAACGATATCGACGTCATCAAAGTGAACGCCACCGGCCCGCTGGAGACTGCCGCGCATCTCATCAAATACGACTCCGTGCATGGCCGCTACCCCGGCACGGTCAAGGTCGGCAACGGCACATTGGATTTGGGCCGCGGCCCGATGGAGATGTTCTCCACCTATGACATGAACGAACTGGACTGGACGGGCTGCGATGTGGTTCTGGAGTGCACTGGCAATTTCAACGACGGTTTGAAAGCCAAAACCCACATCGAACGCGGCGCCAAGCGCGTGTTGCTTTCGGCCCCCGGCAAGAACGTGGACAAGACCATCGTCTTTGGCGTCAACGACAACCTGCTCGCGGCCAATGACACGATGATTTCCAACGGCTCGTGCACCACCAACTGTCTGGCCCCTTTGGCCAAGGTGCTCGACGAGACCGTGGGCATCGAACGCGGCATCATGACCACCATCCACAGCTACACCGGCGATCAGCCGACGCTGGACCGCCGCCACTCTGATCTGTACCGCGCCCGCGCGGCGGCCATGGCATTGATCCCCACCTCCACAGGTGCGGCGGCGGCTTTGGGTGAAGTGTTGCCAAATCTGAAGGGTCGTCTGGACGGCACTGCCATGCGTGTCCCGACCCCGAATGTGTCGGCTGTTGATCTGACGTTTGAAGCCAAGCGCGATGTGACCGTCGCGGAAGTGAACGCCGCTGTGGCCGCTGCTGCGGCGGGCGATATGGGCCGCGTGTTGGCCTATGACGACGAGCAGAAGGTCTCTATCGATTTCAACCACACCGAACATTCCTGCATCTTTGCCCCTGACCAGACCAAGGTTGTGGGCGGTCGCACGGTACGTGTTCTGGCGTGGTACGACAACGAGTGGGCCTTTTCCGTGCGCATGGCGGATGTGGCCGTTGCGATGGGCCGCCTGAACTAAGGTTGCGCCCAAGGGCCTGCCCCTGACAGAATTTGCAAAATGCACGCGCAGACTTGCGTGACAGGGGCGAGGCTGGCATATCAGCCTTGCCCGTTTTTATTCGGCTGCGTGTCAGGAGTGTCATGACCAATCGCCTTGCCATCATCCTTGGATTGATTTTGATCATCGCGATCACGGTCGATGTGATGATGTATGGGTCCGAGCATGTGATCTTCCTGGGCAAGAAGCTGTTTGAGCTGATTGAATGGATCGCCTTTTGGCGCTAGCCCCTTGTTTGTAGGGATACAATCCATCCTTTGACGCGCTGTCACACACGTGTGAGAACGGATAGAAGGGCAAAGGTTTCACATGACACTCACCGTAGGCATCAACGGATTCGGGCGCATCGGGCGCAGCATTCTGCGCGCGATTTTGGAAAGCGGGCGTACGGATTTGCGCGTGGTGGCCATCAATGACCTCGCTGATCTGGAAAACATGGCCCATCTGCTGGAGTTTGATTCTGTGCATGGGCGGTTGCGCCGCCCGATCCGTGTGAGCGGGGATGCATTGGATGTGGGCTATGGTCCGATCCGTGTCAGCCACGAAGCCTCTCCGCAGGATTTGCCATGGCATGACGTTGATATTGCGTTGGAATGTACCGGCCATTTCCGCACGCAGGCCCTTGCGGGTTTGCATTTGCACAACGGCGCGCGCAAAGTGATCGTGTCCGCCCCGGCCAAGATCGGCGACATCAAGACTGTGGTTCTGGGCGTGAACGAGCAGACATTGACCCCCGGCGATCGCATCATTTCCAACGGCTCGTGCACCACCAACTGTCTGGCCCCTGTCGCCCATATTCTGCATGAGGCCTTTGGCATTGTGCGCGGCACCATGACCACCGTGCATTGCTACACGGGCGTGCAGCCGGTGCATGACGCCTACACAAAGACCCTGAACCGCGGGCGCGCGGCGGCTTTGTCCATGGTTCCGACCACCACAGGCGCCGCCGAGGCTGTTGAGGCCGTGTTGCCCCATCTCAAGGGGCGCTTGTTTGGCACCTCCATTCGCGTTCCCGTCCCCAACGTGTCCTGCATTGATTTGACGGTAGAGGTGGAACGCGGCACCGATATCGACGCCGTCAACACGCTGTTTTCGGCCTATGCGGTCGGGGGAATGCGCGGCATTCTGGATGTAACCTCGACCCCGATGGTGTCCGTTGACCTGAACCACGACCCGATGAGCGCAACTGTGGCGCTGGATCAAACCCATGTTCAGGACGCCACGATGATCCGCGTTCTGGCATGGTATGACAACGAGTGGGGGTTTTCCAACCGCATGATCGACATGGCCACGCGGTTCGGGACGTTCGGCTGACGCCTAGCCTGTGCCGAGCTTTTTCAGCAACGCCTCGTTTACCAGTGGCGGGACGAATTTCGTGACATCCCCGCCAAGGCGCGCGATCTCTTTGACCAGTTTGGAGGCGATGGCCTGATGTTTGGCTTCGGCCATCAGGAACACCGTCTCGATGCTGTTATCCAGCACCCGGTTCATTCCGACCATCTGGTATTCGTATTCAAAATCAGCCACAGCCCGCAGCCCGCGGATGATGACCTGAGCCCCCACGTCGCTGGCGCAATCAATCAACAGGTTCTCGAACGGGTGGGCCACGATTTCAGTGCCCGTCTGCTCGGAGAGCTTTGCACATTCTACCTCGATCATCGCCACCCGCTCTTCAAGGCGGAACAATGGCCCTTTGTCGCGGTTGATGGCAACGCCGATCACCAGTTTGTCCACAAGCGCGCTGGCGCGGCGGATGATATCGATGTGGCCCAACGTGATCGGGTCGAATGTTCCGGGATATAGTCCAACGCGCATGGGACGCTCCGTTCCAGCAATAATGTTGCGCGCAAGAAACAGGCTCGCGCGCAGGATTGCAAGCAGGTGTTAACGCAAACTTGGAAAGTGAGGCTAATGCCCCATGATCATCCCTTGCAGCGCATCCTTTTCCATTGCCAGTTCTGTCAGCTTTGACTTGACCACATCCCCGATCGTGATCAGGCCGACAAGCTGCCCGTCCTCGACCACAGGCATGTGCCGGAAGCGCCCGTCTGTCATCATCTGAAGCACCTTATCCGCGCTTTCATTGCGCGTGCAGGTCACCAGTTTGGTGGTCATATAGGTGTCGACCTTGTCGCTCAAACAGGCCCCGCCCCGCTTGGCCACTTCGCGCACGATGTCGCGTTCGGACAAAATACCAAGGGCAGCATGCCCATCCGCAGAGACCACGACCGTCCCGATCCGGCGCTCTGCCAGTATCTTTGCCGCGTCTGCCACAGTCGATCCGGGCGCCACGGTCACCACCGCGTCGTCGGACTTGGATTTGAGAATCTGCTGTACCAGCATGAGACGGCCTCCTTCAATTTGCACTGTATCCGCCCAGCGTCACCGCAATGCCGCTTCAAGTCAAGGTTGCAGCTTCAAGGCGCACCACCTCTTGCTTGACCCCCGCCGACAGACTTTCCGCAAACCGCGTGAGTTTGTTGTTCTGCCGGTCGGCTTCGTGGCGGATCATGTAGAAGGCCCGCGTGAGGCTCACCTGCCCCGTCAGAATGCGCCGCAAGTTGGGGGCCGCAGGCAGCGCAAAGTCATGCACAACCCCCACCCCGCCCCCGTGGCGCAACAGGTTGAGTTGCACCGAGACAGAGTTCGACGCCAGCGGCACCCGCGCCAATCCGATGTCCGAGAGGTAATCCAGTTCGCGGTCAAAGATCATGTCCGGGATGTAGCCAACAATGCGGTGCTGGCCCAAATCCTGTGTGCTTTCAATCTGTTGATGGCTTTTCAGGTACCCTTTGGAGGCCGCAAGGTGCAATTTGTAGTCAGTGATCTTTTGGACGCTCAGCCGTCCCGCTGTCGGCGCGCTGACCCCGATGGCGAGGTCGGCCTCACGCCGCGACAGGTTGAACACGCGCGGCAAAGCGACGATCTGGATGTCCAGATCAGGGTGTTGCGTGCTCAGGCGCGCGCAGACCTGAGGCAACACGTAATTGGCGCAGCCATCCGGTGCCCCGACACGGATTTGTCCTGTCAGGCTTTCGCTTTGCGCGCTGAGACTGTGCGTCGCCGCCCGCATCGCCGTTTCAACCGCCTCGGCACGCATCAGCAGGTCTGTGCCGGCGTCGGTCAGCGCGTAGCCTTGGGGGGATTTCACAAACAGCGCCGTGCCCGTCGCCCCCTCCAGCCGCGTCATCCGCCGCCCCAATGTGGCAGGGTCCAAACGCAGGGTTTTGCCTGCGGCGGACAGCCCCCCTTCGCGGGCGATTCCCAGAAACAAACGCAGATCGTCCCAATTGCTGTCCACACCGCATCCTGACATTTTTGCAAAGCTACTTTGCCATCTTTCCTCTGTTGCTTGCGTTTTTGCAAGACTAGGATGCACCCGAACACACCTTAGGGAGATTTCCATGCAAGAGCTGACCCATTACATCAACGGCGCCCACGTCAAAGGCACATCAGGGCGTTTCGCGGACGTCATGAACCCCGCCACTGGCGAAGTACAGGCGCGCGTTCCCCTCGCCAATGCCGCCGAGATGGACATCGCCGTGCAACACGCCACCGCCGCGCAGCCCAAATGGGCCGCCACCAACCCGCAGCGCCGCGCCCGTGTGATGATGAAATTCGTGGCTTTGCTCAATGACAACATGGACAAGCTGGCCGAGGCCCTGTCCCGCGAGCACGGCAAAACCCTGCCCGACGCCGCCGGTGACGTGCAGCGCGGCCTTGAGGTTGTGGAATATTGCATCGGGGCGCCCGAGTTGCTCAAAGGCGATTACACCGACAGCGCAGGCCCCGGCATCGACATGTATTCCATGCGCCAAGCTTTGGGTGTGACTGCGGGCATCACGCCGTTCAACTTCCCTGCCATGATCCCGATGTGGATGTTCGCACCGGCCATCGCATGTGGAAACGCCTTTATCCTGAAACCCTCCGAGCGCGACCCGTCTGTGCCATTGATGCTGGCGGAGCTGATGGAAGAAGCGGGACTGCCAAAAGGCATCCTGCAAGTCGTCAACGGCGACAAAGAAGCCGTGGACGCGATCCTGCACCACGAAGTCATCCAGTCGGTGGGCTTTGTCGGATCGACCCCGATTGCGGAATACATCTATTCCACAGGCTGTGCGAACGGCAAACGGGTCCAGTGCTTTGGCGGCGCAAAGAACCACATGATCATCATGCCGGACGCGGACATGGATCAGGCGGCAGACGCATTGATCGGGGCCGGTTACGGCGC
Organism: uncultured Paracoccaceae bacterium; assembly: GCA_943787985.1. Taxonomy (GTDB): domain Bacteria; phylum Pseudomonadota; class Alphaproteobacteria; order Rhodobacterales; family Rhodobacteraceae; genus Ascidiaceihabitans. The sequence goes on from CALSOO010000002.1 coordinate 153,294, forward strand.
TGCCGGCGAACGCTGCATGGCGATTTCGGTGGCTGTGCCTGTGGGCGACGACACCGCGGACCGTTTGATCGAAAAGCTGGTGCCACGCATAGAAAAGCTCAAAGTCGGGCCCTATACCTCAGGCAATGACGTGGATTACGGGCCCGTTGTCACGGCAGCGGCAAAAGCCAACATCGAACGTTTGGTGCAAACAGGCATCGATCAGGGCGCCGAACTGGTGGTCGACGGACGCGACTTCAAACTGCAAGGTTACGAGGACGGCTACTTTGTCGGCCCACACCTGTTTGACCGCGCGACCAAAGACATGGACATCTACAAACACGAGATCTTCGGACCCGTGCTGACCTGCGTGCGCGCACAAAGCTACGAAGAAGCCATCGGATTGGCGATGGATCACGAATACGGCAACGGCACCGCGATCTTCACCCGCGACGGGGACGCCGCACGCGATTTCGCAAACCGGATCAACGTCGGCATGGTCGGCATCAACGTGCCAATCCCTGTGCCACTGGCCTACCACACGTTCGGCGGCTGGAAAAAATCGGTGTTCGGGGATCTCAACCAACACGGGCCGGACGCGTTCAAATTCTACACACGCACCAAAACCGTTACGGCGCGCTGGCCATCAGGCATCAAAGAAGGCGGCGAATTCTCCATTCCAATTATGGAATAAGCGCTGATCGCCCGCATGGGCTGACGTCTGAGGCCCCTGGAGCGTCACGCTCCGGGGGCTTTTTTTGTGGCCGGGGATGTTGAATTTCAGCAAAACCCCTGCTTTTGCAGGCTGGCACGGGTTTTGTGTTGCGCTCTGAATTGACCCTGCAGCGTTTGCGCGCACATCGGCCAAAGCCCCCCGGCAATCAATGCGCCACGGATGTGCTATGCATTGGTGCACCTTTTGCGTTATGGAACGTCACGTTCCAGGCTTTGCTTGCGGGCGTGATCAGCCCGTAACTGAAATGGTAAGACCAGAAGAAATCATTGGGATTGACGCCGAGACTGCCCAACGCCTGCCGGGCATTGCTGTGCAGCACCCCTTTTGTGCCCAGTTCCGGATCACGTTTGGTGCCGGAGTTGCCAAAGACAAACTGCGACGGGCGGCCGTCTGAAAAGGAAAGCTGCTGGGCGAGATGGATATGCCCGGCCATGGTCATTCTGATCTGCTTCGGCAGTACTTTTTGCACCGACTGCTCCAGCGCCACTTGCAGGGTCTGATCCGTAACTGGCAATGGCCCAGAACGGGCGGTGAGTGACCAGCCATGACGGCACTGTGGCCCCTTCTGCGATCAGTTCAATGCCTGAAAACTCAACTTTGTACTGGTCCACTGCCCCCTGGTCCGGCCGTGATCCGTAGTCATTGTCGATGCGCGCCGTGTCCATCACGATGACCTGAAAACTGTCGAATGGCACCGCGTAGGGCAGCGTATAGCTCCAGTCGTTGCCACCTGCATCCAGTGGCGTGCCGTTCTTGCCCGGGCAGGATGCGGGCCAGCTTGTGGCTTCGATCGGGTTTGGGTCCAGCAGATAGAACCAGCCTTTCCATGCCCGAGTGCAGTCTTCGTGGTTGCCGCGCACAGGGATCAGGGCAGCGGTCTGGAATACGGTGGACGCCGGGTCAAAGAAGTCCGCTTTCCAGCTCGCCCAAGTATAGCCGATGTTGGACTGGTGGCAGCCTTCGTCACAGGTCCCTGCTTCGCGGTAGTGCATATCGCCTACGTGGATAAACAGGTCCGGCGCGCTGGAGGCAGCCATGTCTGCCACGGCTTCAAAGTTCCATTTCGCGCCTTTCCCGTCACCGGTGCAGTTCTGCACGATGCCATATGCCACGCGGCAGCCTGTATCGCCCAGCACAGCCACTTTTTGCGGATCGGTTGAGGGGGTCGGCAACCGCAGTGCCGGCGGCACAAACATGCCCACCATCGTGCTGTCCACAGGGGCCACGCAGACCCGCACCCCGTTAAACCCTATGGGCGCGAAACTGCTGCGCAGCGTCATGGGTGTCTGGTTGCTTCCGTGTCGGATTACCGGGCACTGCGTCCCTGCCGGGTTGGCGGGGTCCGTGTCGATGACCACCCGCGCCTCTGCCGTGCCGTCGCCGGTGTATTGCACCCAGCCTGCGTAAGTGTTGCCCCGGAAATCGGCATGGGCCTGCACCGCACTGCCAAGCAACCCGAGGCTCAAGGCGCCGTAAAAAAGTATCTTCATTTTGGTATCCTGCATAGACATAAATTATCGCAACATATTTTGAACAAATCGAATGATCGGGTCCGTCACGTCACTGTCGCGCCAATAGGCGTTGTGCGACAACGGGTTCCACGCGTTTAACAATCCCCCTGCGTTGATGGGCACATCGCGCAGCTTTTTCGCTTTGGCCAGAGTGGCATAGGCCGTGGAGGTATCCGCCAGAGGGTAGCCCAGGATGTCCTGCTTGTCGTAGAAATTATACCACCATGTTTTGAAGTGCTTGTCCGCAGGCAGCCGCGAGCCCGGGAAATCAATCGGGTTCACGTCCTCTTCGGGATAGGAGAACACGAACACCGGAATGTTGCATCCAAAGGTGATGATCCCCGACACAGTCGTCATGTTTTGCAGCGCCGAAACATGCATCCCCTGCCCGTCATTGTGGCGCATGTGGGCTTGTTGGTCGTAGATGTAGTTGGACATGATGTGCCCCCCCAACGAATGGGCCAACACAACAATCTGCCCGTCAGGCCCGATGTCCCCTTCCATGTCGCGGATGGTGTCGGCGACCCGTTTGTGGATCTCCTCGTAGGTCTTGTCAGACCCATCGGGGGTCTGCCGGTAACTCGCCGCGTCCGACAGGTTGCACATCACCAATTGGCGCGCATTGTCCCAGCCCGTCTTGCGTTTGATCTTCTTGAGGTATCCCATTTGCCGCTCTTGCAGCACATCGGCCCAGAACACTTCGCGCCACGCCACGTCGCCTTTTTGCGCGCCAAGGCCCCGCATGACCCGTTTGTGCATATCCTTTGAAAACGTAACCTTATCAGAGGCATCCGGTCTGTGCGCCCCTTGGCTGCCGATGCCATGCACCACCACCACGCCAACTTTCTTGTCAGCCATATCGATCTCCAATGTCTTTAATAAATAAGGCAACTCTAGCAGCACACGCTTTTGTCTTGCAACATTTGTGAAAACCTATGAATCTAACATACGTTCAATTCCAGCGCACAAGGGGCCCGTTATGGATTTTGCATTGAATGAAGAACAAACCGCCATTTTCGACATGGCCTATGCCTTTGGTCAGGACGCCATCGCCCCGCATGCCCGCGACTGGGAAGCTGCCGGAACCATCCCCAAAGAGCTGTGGCCACAGGTCGGTGCCTTGGGGTTCGGGGGCTTGTATGTCTCGGAGGCCGGGGGCGGGTCGGGCCTGTCCCGCCTTGATGCCACGCTGGTGTTTGAAGCTTTGTCGATGGCCTGCCCGTCGGTGGCCGCGTTTTTGTCGATCCACAATATGTGCGCCAAAATGCTGGACACGTTCGCCTCTGACGAGATGAAAGCGCGGGTGATGCCCGATGTTTTGACCCTGAACAAAGTCCTGAGTTATTGCCTGACCGAACCGGGGTCCGGCTCGGATGCGGCCGCGTTGAAAACCCGTGCGCTGCGCACCAACGAGGGCTACACCGTCAACGGCACCAAGGCCTTTATTTCCGGCGGCGGCTATTCGGATTCCTATGTGTGCATGGTGCGCACGGGCGATGACGGGCCGTCTGGCGTGTCCACATTGCTGGTGGATGACGGCGCGCCGGGCCTGTCGTTTGGCGCGCTTGAGGACAAGATGGGCTGGCGCTCGCAACCCACCGCCCAAGTGCAGTTTGACGATTGCAAAGTCGGCGCCGACGCCCTTGTGGGCGAAGAAGGCCAAGGGTTCAAATACGCGATGAAGGGGTTGGACGGGGGCCGTTTGAACATTGCCGCCTGTTCCTTGGGGGCCGCCCAAACCGCGCTGAGTGCGACGCTGGATTACATGGGCGAGCGTAAAGCGTTCGGGAAATCCATCGACCAGTTCCAAGGGCTTCAGTGGCGCTTGGCGGATATGGAGATCGAACTGAGCGCCGCCCGTGTATTCCTGCGCCAAGCGGCGTGGAAGCTGGATCAGGGCGCGCCTGATGCGACGAAATACTGCGCGATGGCGAAGAAATTCGTAACCGAAGCAGGGTCCAAGGTTGTCGATCAATGCCTGCAACTGCACGGCGGCTATGGCTATCTGGCGGATTACGGCATCGAGAAACTGGTGCGCGATTTGCGGGTGCATCAGATTTTGGAAGGGACAAACGAGATCATGCGTGTGATCGTGGCACGTGAGATGTTGAGGAACAGATGATCAAGGCACTGAAAAACATACAAGTTTTAGGCTGGAAACATGAACTCTGGGCGTTGCAAAAGGCAACCCTGCACCCACGTCTAAGCCTGTTTTTCATGGGGTCATTGCTTTTTTGGCCTCTTCTTTTTTGGGCTGTCTTGAGCTTTGCATACAGCAAGATTCAAGCTCTTGAAGCGCAAGGATTGCTCTATTACGGGGTTTTGATTTTATTTGCGGCGCCCGTTTTCTATTTCTTGGGCTGGTTTATCGTTGTGGTCATTCCACGCAGTATCGCCAACAGTGCCTATATTCTCCAGCTCACGCTCAATAAGCGCAGCGCCATTGCCGAGGCGCGCAAAGATTACATACATGACGTTCACCCAGAAAGCCTCACATGACTGATATCTTTATCCGCATCACAGGCCGCGCGGGCCGAATTACGTTGCAGCGTCCAGATGCACTGAATGCCATGACTTACGCTATGTGTCTGGCGATCGAGGCGGCGTTGGATGCGTGGCGCGATGACGCGGCGGTGGCTGTGGTCGTCATCGACGCCCAAGGGGAGCGCGCGTTTTGTTCGGGCGGCGATATTGCCGATCTTTATGCCACGGGGCGCGCGGGTGATTTTGCTTTTGGCCAAAAATTCTGGGCGGATGAATACCGCCTCAACAATAAGATTTTTGAATATCCCAAACCTGTCGTCAGCTTCCTTCAAGGCTTCACCATGGGCGGCGGTGTGGGCATTGGCTGTCATGGCTCGCACCGTATTGTAGGCGACACCTCCCAGATCGCCATGCCCGAGGTTGGCATCGGGTTGGTCCCTGATGTGGGCGGGTCTTTGATGCTGGCACTCGCGCCAGGGCGCCTTGGCGAATATCTGGGCTGCACGGCGGCGCGTATGACTGCAGCGGATGCGATTTTTGCAGGTTTTGCAGACCATTACATCCCCGAAGCGGCATGGGGCAGCTTGATCCAGACACTCGAATTGACCGGAGACGTGGCACATTTGACGCCGCAGGTTCCCCCCGCAGCAGGTCCGATCGAGACCCGGATGGAGGAGATCAACCGCCATTTTCACGGCGCCTCCCTCAGCGATATCTGGACCACCCTAGAGGCGGATGACAGCGCGTTTGCCACCCAGACCCTCAAACAGATGCGCCGCAACAGCCCGTTGTCGATGGCCTGCACCATCGAGATGCTTTCGCGCCTGCGTGGCCCGACCCTGACGATGGCCCGTGCCTTGGATCTGGAATACCGTTTCACCGCCCGCGCGATGGAGCATGGCGACTTTTTAGAAGGAATCCGCGCTGCAATCATCGACAAAGACCGCAGCCCGACGTGGCAGTTCGCAGACGGGGTTGTGCCCCCTGTGGCCATTTCGAAAATGTTGCGCCCATTGGGGGATAAAGCGCTCAAATTAGAGGACACAGGCATGAAAATCGGATTTATCGGACTGGGCAATATGGGCGCGCCGATGGCGGCCAATCTGGCGGCGGCAGGTCACAGCGTGACGGGGTTCGACACGGCCGGCACCACAGCCAGCGGCGTCACTATGGTTTCGGATGCGGCGCATGTGGCGGGGGACGCGGATGTTGTCATCACGATGCTGCCCAACGGCGCGATTTTACGCAGTGTCGCAGATCAGATCATCCCTGCGATGAAAGCGGGTGCGGTGTTGCTCGACTGCTCCACCGTCGATGTGGAAAGCGCCCGCGCCGTGGCCCAAATCGCGTCCCAAGCGGGCGTCATGGCCGTGGATGCCCCTGTGTCGGGCGGCATTGGCGGGGCGGCAGGGGGCACGCTGACATTCATGTGCGGCGCCACGCCTGAGGGATTTGCCAAGGTAAGCCCCCTGTTCGAGATCATGGGCCAAAAGGCCGTGCATTGCGGTGACGCAGGGGCCGGACAGGCGGCCAAAATCTGCAACAACATGATCCTGGGCGCGACGATGATTGCCACCTGCGAAGCCTTTGCTTTGGCGGACAAATTGGGCTTGGACCGCGCGCGGATGTTTGACGTGGTCTCTACCTCTTCGGGCTATTCGTGGTCCATGAATGCCTACTGCCCTGCCCCTGGCATTGGCCCGCAAAGTCCCGCGGACAACGACTATACCCCCGGATTTGCAGCGGAGTTGATGCTCAAAGACCTTGGGTTGAGCCAACAAGCGGCTGAGGCTGCGGATGCCGACACGCCAATGGGCGCGCTGGCTTTGGCGCTATATAAGCAGTTTGTCGAGAACGAGGATGGGCTTGGGCGCGACTTTAGCGCGATGCTGCCACGGTTTGAGGGACGCGGACGCGGTTGAGCCGCGCAAAAAAGGCAAAACAGTGACAAGGCGCGTTTCCGGCTTGTGCCCTGTAAACAGGAGAAGCTCACCCCTCCCCCTGTTTTACAGGCGTGTGTCACTGCGCAACGCCTTAGGTCAGGCCCTGATCCATTGTTCAGGAAATCGCTACAATTTTCAAAAAATAGTCTCATTGCGCCCACATCCCCGTCGGATTGTGGCGTCATTCCTTGTCCTTGCCGCGCCCATTTTGCGGTTCAAAGGACACCATCAAGATGCCAACAGCAACCGAGCTCCCAATTGATACCACTGCAACCGCAGGGGCAATGGCCGATGAGATTTTCGGCTCCGGGATTATTGTCAACTCCGCGTCCTATTCCGGTGATGCGAATTCATCGGGCATTTACACCAACGGGGACAGCGTGTCGGACGCTGCCACACCCGGCGATAGCGGTGTCATCCTGTCCACAGGCAACGCCACAGATTTCACCAATTCAGACGGGTCGACCAACACCAACCAGTCAACCTCGACCTCCACCAATACTGCAGGAATTGACGCGGATTCGGACTTCAACGCGCTGGCCAACGGCAACACCTTTGACGCCTCGTTCCTTGAGGTCAATTTTACGCCCGACGGCGACACGATCACCATCGATTTCGTGCTCAGTTCCGAAGAATACCCCGAATATAACTCGTCCCAGTTCAACGATGTTGTCGGTGTCTGGGTCAACGGTGTTCAAGCCACTGTCAGCATCGGCAACGGCGACGCGTCTATCGGGAACATCAACGGCGGCGTCACCCAGAACATTTACAACGACAACACGACGGATGCCTTCAACACGGAAATGGACGGGTTTACCGTCACATTGACCTTTGTCGCGCCGGTCAATCCCGGCGTGCCCAACACGCTGAAAATTGGCGTCGCTGATGTGGCAGACGCCAAATATGACACCAATTTGCTGATCGCAGGTGGCTCTGTCCAGTCAACGATTGTGGCTCAGGACGATGCCGTTTTTGTGGGCAACAACGACACCAAGATTGTCGATGTGCTGGCCAATGACTCCTCGACGGCCGGCACATTGTCCGTCACCCATATCAACGGCACCGCCGTGGTCGCCGGTGACACTGTCACCTTGGCAACCGGCCAACAAATTACGCTGAACGCGGATGGGACGTTTACGGTTGTCGGCGATGGCGACGCGGAAACCGTCTATTTCAACTACGGTATCGAAGATTCAAACGGCAACACAGATTCCGGTCTGGTCGAGGTTCAACAGGTCCCTTGTTTTGTGGCGGGCACTTGGATCGACACTGTCGAGGGCCCTTGCCTGATCGAAACATTGCAAGCCGGCGCGCAGATCCTCACCCGTGACGCCGGCGTACAAACATTGCGTTGGATTGGCCGCCGCACTGTTCGCGCCACAGGTCCCAACCGCCCGATCCGGATCAAAGCCGGACAGTTCGGTGCGACCAAAGATCTGTTATTGTCCCCACAGCATCAAGTGTTGATCGGAGGCTGGTGGGCCGAATTGTTCTTTGGTGAAGACGAGGTTTTGGTAAAGGCCAAGACCCTCGTCAACGACAAGACCGTGCGCCTTGATGATGAGCTTTCACAGGTCACATATTTGCACATGCTCTTTGACGACCACCAGATTGTGACCGCCAACGGTGTGGACTGTGAAAGTTACTTGCCCGGACCTATGACGATGTTCGGGTTCGAGCCGGACACGCAGGCAGAGATTTTGCGCCTGTTCCCGCAGCTTGAGACAGATTGCACCGCCTACGGCCTTCCCGCGCGCCCGATGGTGAAGTCCCGCGTTGCGGGGCCTTTGACTGCGGTTCTGGTGGCGTAAGCGTCGCGACCTGCCTTGCGTGATCATGATCCGCACCACAAACGTGGATGGCACCGCGCACACCATCACCACGATGAAAGCCGCGTAGCCCCATGTCAGGATCGCCAAAAACCAAAGCGTGCAAAGGGTGAAGAGGAAATTGTAGATATTATCCTTATCGCGCTAGATGACCTCGCGCAGCATCCGTCCCAAGGCGGGAACGCGGACCAGGATCCGCTCTGGCAAACTGGGGTTGATTGAAGTGTCTGACATGGTCCGCACCCGTGGTGTTGGGGAACAGATTTGGGGGTCGAAGGCTTCATACCAAGCAACATACTGAACCAAATCAGTGGGGTTTGCGGAAAATACAGGCCAATTGGACCCGCTGCGCCGCGATTACTCTGCCGCGACGCGCTTGGGTTTCAGCATGGCCTTGAGGTAGTGCCCTGTGTAGCTTTCTTTTACTTTGGCCACCTGTTCGGGCGTGCCTTTGGCGACCACAGTGCCACCGCCATCGCCCCCCTCAGGGCCGATATCAATGATGTAATCCGCTGTTTTCACCACATCGAGGTTGTGCTCGATCACAATGACCGAGTTCCCCTGATCCACCAATTCGTGCAACACGTCCAACAACTTACGCACGTCTTCAAAATGCAGGCCGGTTGTGGGCTCGTCCAGAATATACAGCGTGCGTCCCGTGGATCGCTTGGCCAGTTCTTTGGAGAGTTTCACCCGCTGTGCTTCCCCGCCTGACAGGGTCGTGGCTTGTTGGCCGACCTTGATATAGCCCAAGCCAACGCGCATCAACGCGTCCATCTTTTCGCGGATCGAAGGCACCGCCGTGAAGAAGGTTTGCGCGTCCTCCACGGTCATGCCCAAGACATCCGCGATGGATTTGCCCTTGAATTTGATCTCCAGAGTTTCGCGGTTGTAGCGCGCGCCTTTGCAGGTTTCACATTCCACGTAAACGTCGGGCAAAAAGTGCATTTCGATCTTGATCACACCGTCGCCCTGACAGGCCTCACACCGCCCGCCTTTGACGTTGAACGAAACCGCCCCGGCTTGTATCCGCGCGCCTTGGATTCAGGCAAGCCTGCAAACCAGTCGCGGATCGGGGTGAAGGCCCCTGTGTAGGTCGCAGGGTTAGAGCGCGGCGTGCGCCCGATGGCGCGTTGGTCAATGTCGATGACCTTGTCCAGAATGCTCCAGACCCTTGATCGTCTCACAAGGGCGCCGGCGTCTGGCGCGCACCGTTCAGCGTCATCGAAGCGGTTTTGAACAAGTGTCTCGATCGTGAGTGTGGATTTGCCGCCGCCCGACACACCCGTGACGCAGACGAACTTGCCCCAGTGGGAAATCTACCGTGACGTTCTTGCAGGTTGTTGCCGGTCGCTTTACCACTGTCAGGACTTCTTTTTGCCTTTGCGCCGTTCTTCGGGACCGCGATTTCTCGCTCGCCCGTCAAATACTGGCCCGTCAGCGAATTGGGGTCATGGCCACATGCTCGGGGGTGCCGTGGCTGACCACCCGACCGCCGTGCACACCGGCGCCCGGCCCAATGTCGAAGACATAATCCGCCTCGCGAATGGCTTCTTCGTCATGCTCCACCACGATCACGGTGTTGCCCTGATCGCGCAGGTTTTTGAGGGTGCGCAACAGGCGGTCGTTGTCACGTTGGTGCAAGCCGATGGAGGGCTCGTCCAAGCACATACAAGAACCCCGTCAGGCCCGACCCGATCTGGGAGGCCAGACGAATGCGTTGGCTTTCCCCCCACTAGCGTGCCGACTTGACGGGACAGCGTAAGGTACTCAATCCCACGTTATTCAGGAATCCAAGGCGTTCGCGAATTTCCTTCAGAGATCGCTCTTGCGATTCGTTTTTCTGAACGCTCAGAGCTCTGGAACGGTTTCGCACCACGCGTGCGCTTCGCGATCGACATTTGACGACCTGCCCTAGCGTGCTAGCCCGTGCGATCTTTACCGCCAATGCTTCGGCGCGCAGACGGTAGCCTCGCACACGCCGCATGCCGGTTGTTCTGGTAGCGCTCGAATTCTTCACGGATCCAGTTGCTGATCCGTCTCGCGGTAGCGGCGTTCCATGTTGGGATGACGCCCTCAAAGACACGCGTGACCTGATAGACCCGCCCGCCTTCGTCGTAGCGAAACGGGATTTCATCGTCGCCAGAGCCGTGCAAGAACACCTGCTTGCACATGCGCTGGCAGGTCTTTCCACTTGGCGTTTCTGGTCAAATTCGTAGTGTTTTGCGATGGCCTCGATGGTTTGTAGAAATACGGGACTTTGCCTTTGCGCCAAGGGGCCAATGCCCCGTCATAGATTTTCAGGTCTCGTCAGGCACCACAAGGCGTTCGTCAAAGAACAGCTCCATTCCCAAGCCGTCACAATCGGGCAGGCCCCAAACGGCGCGTTGAACGAGAACAGGCGCGGTTCGATTTCGGGATGGTGAAGCCACTGACACGGGCACGCGAATTTTTCGGAAAAGTGTAATGCGCTCCGGCTCGCCCTCAGAGGGCGCGGTTTCCAGATCGCGATCCCGTCCGCCAAGGTCGAGCGCGGTGCGCAAGCTGTCGGCCAGCCGCGTTTCCAGCCCTTCGCGCACGACGATCCGGTCAACGACGACGTCGATGTCATGGCGGAACTTCTTGTCCAGTGTTGGTGGCTCGTCCAGATCATAGAAACTCGCCGTCCACTTTGACGCGCTGAAAGCCTTGCTTGCGCAGCTCTATGAATTCTTTGCGATATTCGCCTTTGCGGTCGCGGATGATCGGGGCCAGCAGATAGGCGCGCGTCCCCTCCTCCATCGCCATGATCGCGGTCCACCATGTCCTGCACCTGTTGCGCCTCGATCGGTTTGCCGGTGGCGGGGGAATAGGGCGTGCCGACGCGCGCAAACAGCAGGCGCATGTAGTCGTAAATCTCGGTCACGGTGCCCACCGTCGAACGCGGGTTTTTGGACGTGGTTTTCTGTTCAATCGAGATCGCCGGGACAGGCCAGAGATGTGATCCACATCAGGTTTCTGCATCATATCAAGGAATTGGCGCGCATAGGCCGACAGGCTTTCGACATAGCGGCGCTGCCCTTCGGCATAGATCGTGTCAAACGCGAGGCTCGATTTTCCAGAGCCCGACAGCCCCGTGATCACCACCAACTGGTCCCGCGGAATGTCCACGTCGATGGTTTTCAGATTATGCTCGCGCGCGCCGCGCACTTCGATGTTTTTCAGCTCAGCCATCAGATGCCCCTAGATTTTGATTACACATAGGCGTCTGCGCGGGATTCTCCAATGGAAAAATGAGAACAAGAGTAGAACATTATGTGGATCGCAATCGTGCCAACACCAAATGTACGATCAACCCTGCCATGAGCGCCCCTCCGACAAACAGCGGAAGTGCTGTGTACCCGAACGCGAGCAGCCCCGCCACCATCACCGGTGTCCCAAGCGTATTGCCCAGATTGCCCATCTGCGCCATGGCCCCGTTGGCTTGCGCTTGCGTTTCGGGCGTTTCGTTGAGCTGTGGCACGGCTGCAAAGCTGGCCCCCTGAACGAGCCCCAATGTTGCGGCCAAGGTCAGGCAGGCCCACGGATCCCCCGGACTGGCCCACAGCCAAACCATCGCCAGCGCACTGCTTGCAAACCCCGAAATCGTCACCTGAATGGCCGTGAGACTGCGCAACATGACCACCCCAAGCGTCATGGAACTGACGATAGAGGCCAGCGGCATCGCCCCCATGACCAGCGCGCGGTGATCGTCGGCAAGGTAGGGCGGCATCACCGTGAGCACCGACACAAAACAGAACGTATAAAACAGCCACCCGATGCCCGGCGCGGCAATATGCGCAGAGCGGTAGATGGCGGCGTGGCTTTTCAACATTTTGAGGAACGAGAACCGGTCAGTGGGCGCCGTGTCTGGCAAGGATTGCAATACCCGCGCCAAAATCACTGCAAAAACAGCCATATAGAGGCTGTGCGCCCAAAAGAGAGCGCCAACGCCATACGCCTCGACCAATGGCAATCCGCCCCATGTGAGCAGCGCAAAAGCCACGCCAAAGAACGTCCCCCAGAGTGTCAGGGTAAAGCCGCGATGATGCGGCGCGCTGATTTGCGCGATCAAAGTGGGGGCTGCGACCACCATCGCAAGGTGGGACAACCCCTCGAGCGCGCGCAAAGCAAGGAACCACTCAAGCGGTGGTAAAAACCCTTGTAACAGCGAAATGCCCGCCCCCAGCCACAGTGCTGAAATCAGCGCCCGCCGGTAGCGGATGCGGGCCACGACGATGCCGGCGGCAACCCCGAACACAATCCCGATCAACCCGACGAGAGAGACAGCCCACCCCAGCGACGCACCGGCATCGGGGTAAATCTGTGGCAACTGGTCAAACACCACACTGACCTTGGCGTATTGTGCCGCTGCCCCAAGGCCCGCGCCCCAAAGCAAAAAGACCCGCGAGAAGGACGTCGACATTGGCACGTGCTTTCTATTGAGGATTTGTGAAACCGTCTCAGAACGCGGTGCAAAGGGAAAGCCCGATGTGGCGATCCAAGATCAGACTGTTGCCGCCACCTGCGTGGTGGCGTGCGCTTTGGTGCGCGCCGGGACCATGGCCCACGGGGCGATGCCGCCGTTTCCGAACGATAACCGCGCCACACCCTGCAATTGGCACAGGACACGTGCAGCGCCGTGCGTTTCGGCCACCTGTCCCAAACCACGCCCCCGCATGTGTTTACATGTGGATGACGCGGTCATAGGCATCCAGCACACTTTCGTGCATCATTTCGGACAGCGTCGGATGCGGGAAGACCGTGTTCATCAGGTCTTCTTCCGTGGTTTCAAGCTGGCGGCCCACGACGTAGCCCTGGATCAGCTCGGTCACTTCGGCGCCGATCATGTGCGCGCCCAGCAGCTCGCCGGTTTTGGCGTCAAAGACGGTTTTGATCATGCCTTCGGGTTCGCCCAAGCGCGATCGCCTTGCCGTTGCCGATGAACGGGAAGCGGCCGACTTTGATCGTATAGCCCAGTTCCTTGGCTTTGGCTTCGGTATAGCCGACCGACGCAACCTGCGGGTGGCAATAGGTGCAGCCTGCGATGCTTTCGGGTTTGACGGGGTGCGCGTGTTTGCCCGCAATCAGCTCCGCGACCATGACGCCCTCGTGGCTGGCTTTGTGCGCAAGCCATGGGCGCCCGCGATGTCGCCGATGGCATAAAGCCCGTCGACGCCCGTGCGGCAATATTCGTCCGTGATCACATGGGTGCGGTCGATCTTGACGCCCAGTTCCTCAAGCCCCAGCCCTTCGACGTTGCCCACAATCCCGACAGCCGAGATAACCGTGTCAAACTCCATCTTTTCGATCTTGCCGTCTTCTTCGATATGCGCTGTCACTTTGTCCTTGCCGCGATCAAGCTGTTTGACCATGGCCTTTTGCATGATTTTCATGCCCTGTTTCTCGAACGACTTCTTGGCAAAGGCCGAAATTTCGGCGTCTTCAACCGGCAAGACCCGGTCCATGACTTCGACCACGGTCGTGTCCGCACCAAGCGTGTTGTAGAAGCTGGCAAATTCGATGCCGATCGCGCCAGACCCGATGACCAGCAGCTTTTTGGGCATGCGTTTCGGCGTCAGCGCGTGTTTGTAGGTCCAGACCAGTTGCCATCCGCCTCAAGCCCCGGCAGTTCGCGCGCCCGCGCGCCTGTGGCGAGGACGATGTTCTTGGCGCTCAGCTCTTCGATGCCCTTTTCGTCTGTGACTCTGACCTTGCCCTTGGCGGGGAGGGTGGCGGCGCCCATATAGACGGTCACTCTTGTTCTTTTTCATCAAGTGGCCGATGCCACCCGACAGTTGCCCCGCAACCTGCCGCGAGCGTTTCACAACCGCGTCGAGATCATAGCCGATGCCATCAGCTTTCAGGCCGAATTCCTTGGCGCGGTGCATGAGGTGGAACACTTCGGAGGAGCGCAACATCGCTTTGGTCGGGATGCAGCCCCAGTTCAGGCAGATGCCGCCCAGATGCTCGCGTTCGACGATTGCGACCTTCATGCCCAATTGCGCGCCGCGGATGGCTGCCACGTAGCCGCCTGGCCCTGCCCCAATCACGATAAGATCATAAGAGTTCGTTGCCATTGTACAGTCCTCAGTCGCAGCCAAAAATATAGTTTAGTGTTAAACTATATTTTTCTACCACGCAATCGGGCAAGAGCGCGACATTTGCGCCCTGCGTGACTTGTGCATATAAACCTATTGTTTCTAACCCGTTAACACGTCCCCTGTACCGGAAAATGGTCAGGCAGCCTCGCTGGCCTGCTGCAACCCGCGCAGCGTGCTCGCATAGCCGCCTGCTGCAAGGTACGCTTGTTCTTGCGCCGTAGATGTGCGCCCCAAAGCGGCGTTGCGGTAAGGAAACCTGCCAAACTGGCGGATCACTTCGCGGTGCGCACGGGCGTGCATCAACGTTGACTCCCGTCCCATCGGCATGCGTTCACACACAAGACGCACACAGCGGTCCTGATCGCAGGCGTTTTCGGAATGCATCAAAGGCAGGTAAAAGAACTGGCGCGCAGGCTCGTCGATTTTCATGTCCCAGCCTTTGGAGATCGCGGACTTTGCCGCTGACACGCCAAGCCTGTCGGATGCAAAGGCCTTGCCAGTGTCGCGGAACATGTTGCGCGGAAGTTGATCCGTGAGGATACAATAGGCCAGCACACCGGACGGATAGGTCAACCACAGCGAGAATTTGCCCTCGGTCGCCCCCTGCCATGTGTCCAGAAAGCGGTCCCGGATCATCTGATCCAATCCCTCGTCCTGTTTGTACCAATCACCCGGCTGCAACTCATCCAGCCAAAACTTCAAAACCTCTTCAGGCGCGACCATGGTTTTTCTCCCGTTCCCACAGCGAATATGTAGACCCTACCCCAGTCGTTTTAAAGCGCCACTCACGAATTACGTCAGAGCCGACACATTATGCTGCTTCTTCGTTGTTTTCATCCTCAAGTTCCGTCTCGATGGCGTATTCTTGCGCAATTTCAACGCCAACCGCCGTCATGGCAGTCTGGGACATCGCGACATAGCTGCCGGTTTCTTCCACGGGCAAGGACGAGCGCTGCGTGGTCCGGTACAGCGTGTAGGCAATGAGCGCGACGAACAACACGCAGGTGAACATAAAGAACCCCGACGGCCCGTAGACTTGCATCATCCACCCCGTGATCAGCGGCCCCGAAATCGCCCCCAAGCCGTTCACAAACACCAACCCCCCGGAGGCGGCGGCCATGTCGTCGTGCTCGAGGTAGTCGTTGGTATGCGCGAGCAATAGGGAATAGAGCGGGTTGGACATTCCCCCCATCAAAAAGGCGGACACCAGCAGCATGTTGAAATCCCCCCCCAACACCATCCCGATGATCGAGCCAACAAGCCCGATGGCCGCAACCGCAGCCACCAGCACCCGCCGGTCCATGCGGTCGGACAACCACCCGATGGGATATTGCGCGATCACCGCCCCCACAAAGAATGTCGCCACAAAGGTAGAGATTTGCACAACGCTCAGCCCCGCTTCGGCGCCGTAAACCGCTGACATCCCGAACTGCGCGGCAAAGATTCCGCCCAGCAAAAACATCCCGACCACACCCACAGGTGATACTTTGAACAAATCCCGCAAGCTCATCGGTTTGGTGGTGTCAAAGGCTGGGGTGGGGCTGATTGAAAGCAAAATCGGCGTGATAGCGAGGCTCACAAGGATCGAAGGGATCACGAACAGCACGTAGCCGGACGGATCGGCGGTCACCATCAACAACTGGGATATAACGATCCCCAAAGTTTGCACGATCATATACAGCGACAGCGCCTGTCCGCGTGTCTCGTTGGAGGCCGCATCGTTCAGCCAGCTTTCTGCCGTCACATACACCGCCGAAAAGCAGAACCCGATCAGCACCCGCCCGAATATCCAGACCCCGATATTGGTGAGCGTCGGATACAGGATCATCACCGCCGAAATCAACGAGGCAAGTGCCGCAAACACCCGCACGTGCCCGACCCGCCGGATCATTCCGGGTGCCATGCGCGACCCCCCGAGGAACCCGAGAAAATAGGCAGACATCACCATCGACATCGCAAAGGTGTCGAACCCTTCGATTTCTCCACGGATCCCCAACAGCGAACTTTGCATCCCGTTGCCGATCATCAGCAACCCCATGCCCAACAATAGCGCCCATGCGCTGGAAAGTACCTGAATCATCGTCTTGCTCCAAAGCGATATCCCCCAGCCGTGCCATAGCAACGCGTTGGGGTCGGACCTGTCTGCGACACAGGGTGGGTCGTATTTGTCTGTAAAATCTAACCCTGCTGCGGCAGCAGGAGCGAGGAATCACCGTATGAAAAGAAACGGTATCTCTTCTCTATGGCATGGGCGTAAATGTTTCGTATAGCGTCCTGCCCCATCAGTGCCGAAACCAGCATCATCAAGGTGGATTTGGGCAGGTGGAAATTGGTCATCAAACCGTCCGCCACGCGAAACCGGAAACCGGGGTAGATAAAGATGTCAGTGTCCCCTTCCCAGGCTTGCAATGTGCCGCTTTGCGCCGCCGTTTCGATCAGCCGCAGTGCAGTTGTCCCCACAGGGATCACCCGCCCCCCCGCCGCTTTGGTGGCGCGGATGTCTTGCACCGCTTGCGCATCCACGCGTCCCCATTCCGCATGCATTTTGTGGCTGAGCACGTCATCGACCTTGACCGGCAGGAACGTCCCGGCCCCGACGTGTAAGGTCACATGGGAAAACTGCACGCCCATCTCGGCCAAGGCCTGCAACAGCTCTGTGTCGAAATGCAGCGACGCCGTGGGGGCTGCAACCGCCCCTGCGTTTTTGGCGAACACCGTCTGATAATCGATGTGGTCTTGCGCGTCTGCAGGCCGTTTTGCCGCGATATAGGGGGGCAAAGGCATCGCCCCCGCCTGTGCCAGCGCCGCGTCAAAATCATCGCCGCGCAGGTTGAACAGCAAGTGTCCTTGCCCGTCTGCCGTGCCCGTCAGCGTCGCGCACAAATCATCGGAAAACCGGACCTCTTCGCCCGGCTTCACCTTTTTCAGCGGCTTGATCAGCGCGGTCCACGTGCCATCCGCCTGCGGCTCCAACAGCGTCACGTCGATGCGCGCCTCTGTGTGCCCTTGGGCGGAATGGCGCGCGCGCACGCCGGAGAGCCGCGCCGGGATGACCCGCGTGTCGTTCAGCACCAAACGGTCCCCCGCCCGCACCCAATGTGTCAGGTCGTGCACGATGCTGTCGGTCAGTTGCGCCCCTTGCGCCACCAGCAGCCGTGCAGAACTGCGCGGCACCGCAGGGCGGGTCGCGATCAGGTCTTCGGGCAGGTGGAAATCAAAATCACTCAGGTGCATGCGCGCCCTTTAGGACACTGCGCCGCCCACCTCAAGAGGGCTTAACGCGTGGCCCCCTCAAGGTCTCTGTCGCGCACGGGCGCTGGTGTGGGGGCTTGCCCGTCGACTGTGGGTGCAGGCCCACGGAAAATATTGCGGAACATCCCCGGTGTGAGGGCCGACAGCGGGTTGACCTGTACCTTGGGACTTTTGGCATCCCCCGACAGGGTGTAATTAAAGCCGATCAGCCCTTCGCCTTTGCGCGTCAGGATGCTGCCGATCCCGTTGAGCAGATAAATCGGAGAGACCACGCCCCGCATGTCCAAGCGCCCCGTATCCACCGCATAGATGCCGTCCATCGAGATCCCCATTGAAGGGCCGACCGCGCTCCCTTGGGTCAGGGTCATTGTTGACGGGGTCAGACGAAACGCCGCCTCGACCGAGTTGAAGTGGATGCCGGAGCCGCCCAATTGCTCAAGCAGCCCCACGATAGACAGCGCGTTGAGCAAGGCGGCGATGGCAGGTGCATCCTGAATACGGGTGCTTTTCACATCCAGCTTGCCGTCAAACGCCCCGTCCTTGCCCACAGGCAACAAAGTCAGGGACAAACTGCCCCCCCGCGCCTGTTTCAACACGCCTGCAGAGGCAAAAATATTGCCCGCATCATCCCCTTGAACCCGCACGGCACTGCGCCCGTTTTGCGGCAGAACTTGCCCTTTGATGGCGGCCCCGCCGTTGACGCGGCCTGTAAAACTGCCATCAAGCCCGCCTTGGGTTTTGAAGCTGCCCTGCATGCCTGTCAGGGCAATGGAGTCCGTGATTTGCAAGCGGTCCAACGCCAGAGTGACCGGCCCGCTTTGCCCGCCGCCCCCACCGCCGCCACTTCCGAAAGCGGCCGTGCGCAAGTCCAGCGTGCCGCCGGTGACGTCAATGCGCACAGGCGCGTTTTGCCCTTGCCCCACAAGAGATACAGGCGCGTTGAGCCATTGCCCGACCCGCACCCGATCAAAGGTGACACGGTCCAGCCCGCCATTCGCTTTGAGCCGCACTGTGCCCGAGGCTGCCAGCCCCGGCGCATCGAGCACCAGTTGGTTCACCTGCACAGGGTTGCCAAGGGCCGCAGCCAGTTCAAGTTTGCCAACTGCATTGGCGCTTTTGGTCCAGCCGATGGGGGCCAAGGCCATCCGCAACCCGCGCAAATTCGAGGTCAGGCGCAATTGCGGCGTGCCGCCGCGCGGCAGATCAACTGCAATCTGGGCAATCCCCTTGCCCGATACGGTTCCGGGGGGCAGGCCGATGTTAAACTGGTCAATGGTGCGTTCGGACAGTTCAACCGTGCCGCGCACTGTGCTGCCCGATCCGCCCTCGACCCCCAAAGGCTGCGCCCAGACCGCATCAAAGGGAACCGAACCCAACCGCCCTTGTCCCCCGATTTCGACCCCGTCATTGCTGGCTTTGAGCGACAGGCGCTCGGAGGCAAGGGTTTGTCCGGGCACCAGTTGATCCGTTGTGACGTTTTGCAGCTGCCCTGCCACAGAATAGGCGATGTCCGATGTCTTAAGCCCCGCTTTGAGCGGCAAGGACACAGTGCCCTCCAACGCGGCGCGCCCGTCTGCCAGTGTCACCGGCAATCCGGCCTCGTCCATAACGTCAAGTGGCGCCAAATTCAGCAAGGACAGCGCCGCCGTGACCGTTCCATTGGTGCGCAGGCGGGCCACTGCGGGCGGCCCCCCGCGTACCAAAATATCGGGGATGATAAAGGACGAGCCCGCCACATCGATCCGCCCCCCTTGCGGCGGCGTCACATGCCCGGAGTTCACGGCCACCACAAAGCGGTTGTCGATCATGCTGGCCTGTCCGCGCGCATTTTCGACCTGCGGCAGGTTCGGGCTGTAGCGCACGGTCGCTTCATCGTATTCAAAGCTGAAATAGGTGTTGATCGGTTGCTCTGGCGCGCCGCGCAAGGCGACGTCCAGATCGCTGAGCTTGCCCTTTTTGAGGTTCGCGACCAACCAGTTGCGCGTCGGCGCGGCGGCTTTGGCGGGCCAAAGTTCCAAGAGCCGCGCAGGTGTGATCGCATCCATTTGACCGTCAAGCGCGTAGCGCCACCCGTCCGCTTGCGCTGACAAACGCCCTGACACAGACAGCGCATTGTTCACGTCGCGGATTTGCATTTGCCCGAGGTGGATCGCAAACGGATCAAGGGTCAGGCGAAAATCCGCATCGGCCGCGGCCAGTTTGACAGGCGCGTCATACACTTCGAACGGGTTCAAGCTCAGATCCGTGAGCCGGAACTGCCCCACAAGGTCCTGAAGCACCCCGGTCTCAAGCCCGCCCAGAAAGGCGACCCCTTCTGCCCGTGCCGTCACCCATTTGCTGACAAGGGATAGTTCGGCGAAATCAATGGACTGCGTCTGCGGATCATAGCTGAAGTAGCTGCGCGCGCTGTCAAAGGGGATCGGCGTGGTTTCTTCGGTCGGCTGCAGCACCCCTGCCCCGATTTGCAACGTTGCGCTGAGCGGAGACAAAGCCCCGTCGCTGTCCACACCACTGCGCAAGGAGCCGGAGATTGGTGCCCGCAAAGCATCCAACCACGCCAATGCAGGACTTTGGGTGGCCAGATCATGGGCGCGCACCCCGTTCACAATGGCGCCGAACTCGGCCTGTATGTCGCCCAACCGGCTGGCGTAGTTCACTTCCAGCGTCGCCACCTCCGCACCGCCACTGAGCAACGCCAAATCTGCGGAAAGATTTAGATCGGTGCCGTCACGGTCCAGACGCAGGCGCCCCCCGTCTACAACCCAGACCTCTCCGATCCGCTTGTCCTCATAGCGCAGCGTCAGCGCTTGCACATCGGCAGAGATCAACGTCGAAAGCGCTGGTTGCTCAAAGGCGCGGTCCAATTGCTCGATCAACTCGGGCAGCGTCGCCGCGGATTGCTGGGCTGACCCTGTCAGGTCCTCGCCCCCGCGCAGCGCCACGCTGCCATCCTCAAAGCGGATCAACGTGGCGAACACCCCGCTCAGATCAATGGACTTTGGTTTCGGCTGCCCTTCCAGCAAAGACCGCATCGCCAGAGCGGCCTCTGCTTGGGCGAATTTGATGATCTCGACGCCTTGCTGGTCCAAAACCTGCAAATCGGCAATCCGGACGCGGGGCCGCCAGCCGCTGTTGACGACGAACTCGACGTCTCCGAAGGCAACTTGTGCATTGGGGATGGCCGCGTTGGCGCGCGCTTTGATCCGTTCGGCCAGCCACGCAGGGGCCAGAACGGGGCGGTCGGCCATGATGACAATCCCGAGGGCCGCTATGATCACCAACAGGGAGACGAAACTGGCCGTTGCATAGACAAGTCTGCGCACCCAGCGAAACCGACGCGGTCGCGGGCTGGCAGCCAATGTCTGGCCTTGAGGAGTTTCTCCACTTATCTCTTTAATGTTGTTTGCCACGCCCTACTATGCCACTGACCCAACGCCGATCCAACTCAAGAGGTCAAAATGCTCGAAGTTTCCAAAACCGCCCCCGATTTCACCCTGCCCCAGACCGATGGTCCCGATGTGACCCTGAGTGCGTTGCAAGGCAAGGCCGTTGTTCTGTATTTCTATCCCCGTGACGATACGCCGGGGTGCACAAAGGAAGCCATCGCCTTTTCCGGGCATCTGCAAGAGTTCGCCGATGCTGGTGCGCTGGTGTTCGGCGTGTCCAAGGACAGCGTCGCAAAACACGGAAAATTCACGGCCAAACATGCCCTTACGGTGCCTTTGTTGTCCGATGAACATGGCACGGTCTGCGAGGATTATGGCGTGTGGAAAGAGAAAAACATGTACGGCAAGACCTATTTCGGAATCGAACGCACAACTGTTTTGATCGACGCTGCCGGCCAGATCGCGGAGATTTGGCCAAAAGTCAAAGTTCCAGGCCACGCAGAAGCCGTTTTAGACGCGGTAAAGTCCCTATGATCCCTTTGGCCGAAATGGCGGTTCAGGTTTTGACCTGCGCGGGTGGTCGTGAAAAGACGGCATTGTCGCGCAAACATGCGGCTGAATGGCAAGCTGCCCGGGCTGCAGGGGAAACCCCCGAGGTCGGGCGCGCTGATCCGCCGATGCAGCCCAGCCGTCCGGATAAACCGGAGTTGTTGGACCCCCGCGACGTCCCCCATCGCAAGCCTGGCTCGGAGGCAGGGCGCATCGCATTGTTACACGCGGTGGCGCACATAGAACTGAATGCAGTGGACCTGCACTGGGACATCATTGCGCGGTTTTCCCATGTTCCGATGCCCATGGGTTTCTTTGATGACTGGGTGAAAGCCGCCGACGAAGAATCCAAGCATTTCAATCTGATGGCTGACTGTCTTGAAGAACTCGGCAGTCACTATGGTGCTCTGCCTGCCCACGCGGGAATGTGGCGCGCCGCCGAAGACACCGCGACAGATTTCATGGGCCGCTTGGCCGTTGTCCCCATGGTTCTGGAGGCGCGCGGTTTGGATGTCACTCCCAACATGATCAAGATTTTCAAGCAAGCCAAAGCCAATAGCGCCGTCGCGGCCTTGGAGACGATCTATGGCGAGGAAGTTGCTCATGTCGCTTATGGCTCCAAGTGGTTTCACTTTTTGTGCGGGCGCGAAGACCTTGACCCCAAAGAAGCGTTTCACACGCTGGTACAGCGCTATTTTCATGGCGCTCTCAAGCCCCCCTTCAACGAAGAAAAACGCGCCGAGGCCGGAATTCCACCAGACTTCTATTGGCCGCTGGCTGTTTCTACCTGAGGCTGTCACCTGAGCATCCAAAGGCAACCCTTTGGTTAGGCGGATTTTTGCCAAATTGCCACAATTTGCGTATAACCGCCTGAAGGAGCCCTCCGTAAGGCTTGCTGCATGGTACAGGGCTGTTTATGCACAACCCCAACAAGTGGCTTGGTTGGGGGACTGTGATGCTGCGATCAGGGCGGGAAAAAGGTGAATTAACTTGAGAAGTCGTCTTACAGTTAAAATCAACACGATGCTGGAACGTTACTTTCCGGAGCGTCGTGTCTTTTTGAAATCTGACACGGACACCCGGTTTATCCGGTTGCGTCCTGTCACCCAGCTTGTTGCCTACGCGGGCAGCTCTGTGCTGGTGGCTTGGGCCATCGTCGCAACAGCCGTGATTTTGATGGACAGCATCGGGGCGGGCAACTTCCGCGAGCAGGCCAAACGCGATCAGACCAACTATCAGGCACGCTTGCACGAATTGGCGTCCCAACGCGATCGCCGTGCCGAAGAAGCTTTGGCCGCGCAAAACCGCTTTAACGCTGCCCTCGCCCAGATTTCGGTGATGCAGTCCGAACTGCTGAACTCCGAAACCCAGCGCCGCGAGCTGGAGACCGGCATCGAAGTCATTCAGGCCACCCTGCGCGGCACAATGAAAGACCGCGAGTCCGCCCGTGATCAACTCGCCAGCCTTCAGGATGAAGTGCAATCAGGCGGCGGTGTGACGTCATTGGCCAGCACCTCCGGCAGCGGCCCGATGGATTTCGTCGCCGAAGCTTTGGCCAGAACGGCCGCCGAACGTGACCAAATCGAACGTGATGCTCAAGACGCCCTGCTCGCTGCAGATCAGATGCAACAGCAGATCGCGGTCATCAAAGAGCAGAACGACCAGATTTTCCGCCAACTCGAAGAAGCAATGACCGTTTCCGTGGCCCCGCTGGACAAAATGTTCCGTGCCGCAGGCATGCCCACGGAGCAGATCATCAATCAGGTGCGTCGCGGCTATTCCGGCCAAGGCGGTCCACTGACGCCATTGTCCTTCTCGACCCGTGGTCAGGAGCCAACAGGGGACACCCTGCGCGCCAATCGTATCCTGAGCGAGATGGACCGTTTGAACCTTTACCGCATCGCCGCCGAAAAGGCGCCTTTTGCGAATCCCGTAAAGTCGGCATTCCGCTTTACGTCACGTTTTGGCCCACGCCGTGATCCAAAAACCGGTGGTCGCCGCATGCACAAGGGTGTTGATTTTGCGGCCCCCAATGGCACCCCTCTCTACGCGACAGCGGACGGTGTTGTGACACACTCGGGATGGTCATCAGGATATGGTAGGCTCGTCAAAATCCAGCATGAATTCGGGATCGAAACCCGTTACGCACACTTGTCTAAACTTCGTGTGAAAGTTGGTCAAAGGGTCTCGCGCGGGCAACGTATTGGTGATATGGGAGCCTCTGGACGGGTTACGGGCGTTCACCTGCATTACGAAGTACGTGTCGGTGGTAAGGCTGTTAACCCAATGATTTATATCAAGGCTGCAAACGATGTTTTCTAAAAGCAAAATCAACGAACCTGGTCCTAAAGACGACGCGGCAAAGCCCGCCACGCCATCAGCCCCTCAGGCTGCTGTGCCGGCGCCTAAGCCAAGTGAATTCAAGGCCAGCGCCCCAAAAGCGAAACCCGCGGCCTCTGTGTTGTCCACAGACCTGCACATCACAGGCAACCTCAAGACAACCGGAGACATTCAGGTCGAAGGCACTGTTGAGGGCGACATCCGCGCGCATCTGTTGACCATCGGTGAGACAGCAACAATCAAAGGCGAAGTGATCGCTGACGATGTTGTCATCAACGGCCGCATCGTGGGCCGTGTTCGCGGTCTGAAAGTCCGTCTGACATCCACAGCACGCGTCGAGGGCGACATCATCCACAAGACCATCGCGATTGAGTCCGGTGCCCACTTTGAAGGGTCCGTGCAGCGGCAGGATGACCCTTTGAACCCGGGTTCAAAGCCAGCAGCGCCCAAGCCGCCTGTCGCTTCAGGCACCTCCTAGAATAGCCTGAGTATTCAGAGTTTTAACGGCGTCGGGGACAACTCTGGCGCCGTTTTTCCGTTTGATCCTCGCGACCGGATCACGTGGCGCACCGCGCACAAAAAAGGCGACCCAGAGAGCCGCCTTGATCGTCGTTCTGATTGATCGGGGTTAGTCGATAACGGTTACAGTTTTCATCACATCCGGCTGACCGTTGATCTGGCCACTTCCGCCGCGGCCCCGTTTGATCGCATCAACCACATCCTGCCCTTCGGTGACTTTACCGACGACAGTGTATTGGCCGTTCAGGGACGGGTATGGTCCAAACATGATAAAGAACTGGCTGTTTGCGCTGTTCACGTCCTGGCTACGTGCAATGCCGACGATACCGGCTTGATCGTAGGGGATGTCCGAGAACTCTTGCGCAATGTCAGGCATGTCGGAGCCGCCTGTGCCAGCTCTGCGCATGTCGCTGCCCAGTTTGCCGAATTTGACGTCGCCTGTTTGTGCCATGAACCCGTCGATCACGCGGTGGAACACCACGTTGTCATAAGCCCCTGCTGCGGCCAGCTCTTTCAGACGCGCTGCGTGGTTGGGCGCGACATCCTCAAACAGGTCGATCACAATTGTGCCGTTGGCCCCTTCGCCAGCGACCTCGATCTGGAGACCGCCTGCAAATGCAGGTGCCCCCAGAAAAGCCAAAAGGCAGCTGAGCTTACGCAACATCTGCGGCCACTTTCATGCTGATCATACGGTCAGGTTCCACTGGCGGCTCGCCGCGCGTGATCCCGTCAACAAGGTTCATCCCGGAGATAACCTGCCCATAGACAGTGTATTGGCCGTTCAGAAAATCATTGTCGGAAAAGTTGATAAAGAACTGGCTGTTGGCGCTGTTCGGGTTCGCAGACCGTGCCGCCCCGATGGAGCCGCGACCGTGTGGCAGTTTGGAAAACTCGGCCGGCAGGTCAGGATGCTCGGAGCCACCGGTGCCAGCGGCCCGGATGTTGAAATCGTTTTCCATGTTGCCGTTGGCCACATCACCGGTTTGCGCCATGAAGCCGTCAATCACACGGTGAAAGCAGACGTTGTCATAGGCGCCCGCGCGCGTCAGTTCCTTCATCCGCTTGCAGTGTTCTGGTGCCACATCGGGCAACAATGCAATTGTGACGGTGCCATCTTTGAGTTCCATCAAAATCGTATTCTCAGGGTCTTTGATCTCGGCCATTGGGCTCTCCTGTGTGTTTGCTTTGGAATGTCTATGCGGTGGCGCTCCATTTGCCAAGCGGATGACACCCCTCCCCATTGACCTTGGGCCGGATTCCAGCAAAACACATCGCACACAGGACATGCAAAGGACGCTACGATGGGTTGGAAAACGCTGGATGACATGGATTTGGCGGGCAAACGTGTCCTGCTGCGGGTTGATATCAACGTTCCCGTCGAAAACGGAATTGTGACCGACGCCACCCGCATCACACGTATTGCGCCGACGGTTGCGGACATTCTGGCCAAAGGCGGTCGCCCTGTTTTGATCGCCCATTTCGGTCGCCCCAAAGGCAAAACTGTTCCGGATTTGAGTTTGCGTGTGTGCCTGGCTGCTCTTGAGGCTGCGTTCGGGCGCAAAGTGATTTTGGCCGAAACCCTGGAAGAGGCCGAGGGCCGCCCCCAAGACGCGGACACCTCGGACATCGTCCTTTTGGAGAATGTCCGCTTTCACGCCGGCGAAGAAGCCAACGACCCTGCCTTTGCCCAACGGCTGGCGGCTTTGGGTGATATCTATTGCAACGACGCCTTTTCCGCAGCCCACCGCGCGCACGCCAGCACCGAAGCGATTGCCAAACTGTTACCAAGCTGCGCAGGCCGTCTGATGCAGGCCGAACTGACCGCTTTGGAGGCTGCACTGTCCAACCCCAAACGCCCCGTCGGCGCGGTTGTCGGGGGCGCAAAAGTGTCCACCAAGCTGGATTTGCTCATGAATCTGGTCGCGAAACTGGATGTTCTGGTCATTGGCGGCGGCATGGCCAATACCTTCCTTGCCGCCCAAGGCGCACAAATGGGCAGTTCGCTTCAGGAAGCCGATTTGCACGACACAGCCATTGATATCCTGGCCCGCGCCAAAGAGGCGGGTTGCCGCGTGATCCTACCCGTGGATGGCCGCGTCGCCCGCGAATTCAAAGCAGGAGCAGACTATGAAATGGTCGCGCTGAACGCGCAGACTGTGCTGGAACAGGATCAAATGGTTCTGGACGCCGGGGATGCGTCCACCTCCGACATCGTCGATGCCTTTGCAGAGCTGAATACATTGATCTGGAACGGCCCTCTGGGCGCCTTCGAGATCGCCCCCTTTGACATCGCCACCATGAAAGCGGCTGCCGCTGCTGCCCGTCACACCCAAGCGGGGGACTTGGTCACTGTCGCGGGGGGGGGTGACACGGTTGCGGCTTTGAACCTTGCGGGTGCGGCGGACAAGTTCACCTATATTTCAACGGCTGGAGGCGCCTTTCTGGAGTGGATGGAGGGCAAAGACCTGCCCGGCGTTGCGGCGTTGATGGACTGAACACGCAAAGGGCACCGTGGTTTGACATGAATTGCCTCGCCCAACGGCGTGCTCTTCTTGATACCTGAGCACCCTTTGCGCCAGGACCCGCGGAGCAAGAAAAGCAGCGCACCTTTGCATTAAGGGGATTCACAAGCCGAATCACCTGTGGCATAGTCTGCGGACCACCCGACAAGAGGTGGTTTGAGGCAGATGACATGAACCGCACCGCACGTCCCGCTTTGGCAACTTTTTTGTTTTTCGCCGTGGCTTTTGCCATGGCGATTTACTTTACCTTTGCCGCTGTCCAAGGCGATTTTGGACTGTTTGCACGGGTCGAGATCGAGGCGGAAGGCGAGGACCTATCGATACAGTTGGCTTCCGTTCAAACGGACGTCGAAATCATGGAGAATCTGACCAAGCGATTGTCGGATGATTACCTTGATCTGGATTTACTGGATGAGCAAACCCGCAAGGTTCTGGGCATGTTGCGCCCTGACGAAATCGTCATCCGTTAACCTCACCACCCTAAGCATTTGAAATTCAAAGAAGTCCGTGTGCCGTTAAGGCTTGGTTTCCTTTGCGTCATATTGACACTCGCACGGTAAAAACTTTTCCTGTATAGATAGTTTAACACTAAACTACTTTTTAACGGAGGGGTCCGCATGGCTGCGCGCAAGACCACGAAAAAGCCGAATGTCTCGGCTGATGAGCTGAAAGCCTATTATAAAGACATGCTACTCATCCGCCGCTTCGAGGAAAAAGCGGGCCAGTTGTACGGCATGGGTCTGATTGGCGGGTTCTGTCACCTTTATATCGGGCAAGAAGCAGTGGTTGTGGGCCTTGAGGCCGCCGCCGAAGAAGGCGACAAGCGCATCACCTCTTACCGCGATCACGGTCACATGTTGGCCTGTGGCATGGACCCGAACGGCGTTATGGCTGAATTGACGGGCCGCGAAGGTGGTTATTCCAAAGGCAAAGGCGGCTCCATGCACATGTTCTCGAAAGAGAAGCATTTCTATGGCGGCCACGGCATTGTTGCAGCGCAGGTGCCTCTTGGCGCGGGTTTGGCATTTGCTGACAAGTACAAAGGCAACGGTCGCGTGACCTTTACCTATTTCGGTGACGGCGCTGCCAACCAGGGTCAGGTCTACGAAACCTTCAACATGGCCGCCCTTTGGGATTTGCCCTGTATTTTTGTGATTGAGAACAACCAATACGCGATGGGCACATCGCAGCAACGCTCGACGTCGTCCGAGGAAATCTACGAGCGCGGTCGCGCCTTTGGCATTCCGGGTGAAGCTGTTGACGGCATGGATGTTCTGGCCGTCAAGGCTGCGGGGGAAACGCGCCGTGCACACTGCCGTTCCGGCAAGGGCCCCTACATTCTCGAGATCAAAACCTATCGCTACCGCGGTCACTCTATGTCCGACCCGGCAAAGTATCGCACCCGCGAGGAAGTTCAAAAGATGCGCAACGAACGTGATCCGATTGAACAGGTGCGCGAGTTGTTGCTGACCGGCAAGCACGCCACCGAAGATGACCTGAAGGCCATCGACAAAGAGATCAAAGCGGTCGTCAACGAGAGCGCCGAATTCGCCAAGACAGCCCAGAGCCTGCCTTCGAAGAGCTCTGGACTGACATCTACGCCTGAAGGAGAGACTGATATGGCAACTGAAATACTTATGCCCGCCCTCTCCCCCACGATGGAAGAAGGCACGCTGGCCAAATGGCTCGTCAAAGAAGGCGACACCGTCAAATCCGGTGACATCATGGCCGAGATCGAGACCGACAAAGCAACGATGGAATTCGAAGCCGTCGACGAAGGCGTCGATCGGCAAGATCCTGATCGCTGAAGGCACCGAAGGCGTAAAGGTGAACACTGCCATCGCCATTCTGGTTGAAGACGGTGAAGAGGTCGGCGATATCGCCGCAGCCCCTGCCCCTGTTGCGGCTCCCGTACCCACAGCAGCCCCCGTCGCTGAGGCATCGGCCCCTGCCGCGCCCGTTGTGGACACATCCCCCGACTGGCCCGAAGGCACCCCCCTCAAGCAGCAAACCGTTCGCGAAGCATTACGCGACGGTATGTCCGAAGAAATGCGCGCCAACGACGACGTGTTCCTTATGGGTGAAGAAGTCGCCGAGTACCAAGGCGCTTACAAGATATCTCAAGGTATGTTGGATGAGTTCGGTGCCAAACGCGTCATCGACACTCCCATCACCGAGCACGGCTTTGCCGGTATCGCGACGGGTGCTGCCTTTGGCGGGTTGCGCCCGATCGTCGAGTTCATGACCTTCAACTTTGCCATGCAAGCCATTGACCACATCATCAACTCCGCTGCCAAGACCTTGTATATGTCCGGCGGTCAGATGGGCGCCCCGATGGTGTTTCGTGGTCCAAACGGTGCTGCCGCCCGTGTTGGCGCACAACACTCGCAGGACTACGCCGCGTGGTACATGCAGGTTCCCGGTCTGAAAGTTGCGATGCCATATTCGGCCTCTGACGCCAAAGGCCTGATGAAAACGGCGATCCGCGACAACAACCCTGTGATCTTTTTGGAAAATGAAATCCTTTACGGTCGCAGCTTTGATGTGCCGGAAATCGAGGACTATACGGTCCCGTTTGGCAAGGCCCGCATTTGGCGGAC
Organism: uncultured Paracoccaceae bacterium; assembly: GCA_943787985.1. Classification (GTDB taxonomy): domain Bacteria; phylum Pseudomonadota; class Alphaproteobacteria; order Rhodobacterales; family Rhodobacteraceae; genus Ascidiaceihabitans. The sequence continues at coordinate 183,066 of CALSOO010000002.1, forward strand.
AGGCACCGATGTGACCATCGTCAGCTTTGGGATCGGCATGCAATATGCTCTTGGAAGCTGCGGACAAACTGGCTGAAGACGGGATCTCCGCCGAAGTCATCGATCTGCGCACATTGCGCCCGATGGACACTCCTGCAATCATCAAATCTGTCATGAAAACCAATCGTTGTGTGACTGTTGAAGAGGGTTGGCCTCAAGGCTCCGTCGGCAGCTATATCAGCTCTGTTATCATGCAGGAGGCCTTTGATTACCTCGATGCCCCGGTCATCAACTGCACAGGCAAGGATGTTCCGATGCCCTATGCTGCCAATCTCGAAAAACACGCGCTGATCACCACCGACGAAGTCGATCGCTGCGGTCAAGCAAGTCACCTACAAATAAGGAGCAGCAGTCATGCCTATCGAAATTCTCATGCCCGCCCTCGTCCCCACCATGGAAGAGGGCACCCTTGCCAAATGGCTTGGTCAAAGAAGGCGACACCGTATCATCCGGTGATGTGATGTGCGAAATCGAAACCGACAAGGCCACAATGGAGTTCGAAGCTGTGGACGAGGGCGTCATCGGCAAAATCCTGATCGCGGAAGGCTCCGAAGGGGTCAAAGTGAACGCGGCGATTGCGGTGCTCTTGGAAGAGGGTGAAAGCGCCAGCGACATTGGTGCACCCTCTGCAACTCCTGCACCTGGGGCACCTGCTGTCGTTGCCGATGTAGCAGAGACTGCGGTTGCGACAGCGCCTGCTCCCGCAGCACCTGCAGCGTCCGACGGAACCCGCATCTTCGCCTCTCCTTTGGCGCGCCGCATTGCCGCGACAAAGGATGTGGATTTGGCATCCCTCAAAGGCTCAGGCCCCCGCGGGCGCATTGTCAAAGCCGATGTAGAAGCCGCGCACCCCGGTGCCACGGCACAGGCTGCCGCTCCTGCACCAGCAGCCGCCCCTGTTGCAGCGCCTGCTACATCCGGGCCCTCCTCGGACGCCATTGCCAAAATGTATGAAGGTCGAGAATACGAAGTCGTCACCCTTAACGGAATGCGAAAAACTATCGCGGCGCGTCTGACAGAGGCAAAGCAAACAGTTCCCCATTTCTACCTGCGTCGGGACATCAAGATCGATGCGTTGTTGGAATTCCGTGGGACTCTGAACAAGCAGCTTGAAGCGCGTGGCGTTAAGCTGTCTGTCAATGACTTCATCATCAAGGCATGCGCGCTTGCCTTGCAGGCGGTACCTGATGCAAACGCCGTTTGGGCCGGTGACAAAGTGTTGAAATTGAAACCCTCTGATGTCGCTGTCGCAGTGGCCATTGAAGGTGGCTTGTTCACACCTGTTTTGCAAGATGCTGAGATGAAGTCACTTTCGGCCTTGTCCGCTCAAATGAAAGACCTCGCTGGTCGTGCACGTGACCGCAAGCTGGCCCCACATGAATACCAAGGGGGCAGTTTCGCGATTTCGAATTTGGGAATGTTCGGCATCGATAATTTTGATGCTGTGATCAACCCGCCGCATGGTGCAATTCTTGCCGTAGGTGCAGGCAAGAAACGCCCCGTTGTTGGTGCTGATGGTGATCTGAGCGTGGCAACGGTCATGTCTGTGACTCTTTCTGTGGATCACCGTGTGATCGACGGCGCGCTCGGAGCAGAGCTGCTCAATGCAATTGTAGACAACCTTGAAAATCCGGTTGCGATGCTCGCGTAAACAACACGGTTTTTAGAAACAAAAAGATGGCCTCCGGGGATATCCCTGGAGGCCATTTTCTATTGTCCGCAAGTTTCTGTCAGTCGCTGTCTTTACCCAGCATGTGGTTCATAGAGATTGAAGGCTGATCGCATCCTGCCTCACCGACAATCCTTGCCGGAATACCGGCAACAGTTTTGCATCTGGGCACGTCTTCCAAGACGACAGAGCCTGCGGCGATGCGGCTGCAATTGCCTACATTGATATTGCCGAGGACTTTCGCCCCTGCCCCGATGAGAACCCCATCACCTATCTTTGGGTGACGGTCCTCTTCTTCTTTACCTGTCCCGCCAAGGGTCACGGAATGCAGCATCGACACGTTGTCCCCGACCACCGCTGTTTCACCTATGACAATTGAATGTGCGTGATCGATCATGATCCCTTTGCCGATGCGTGCTGCGGGATGAATATCGACACCGAAAATCTCGGAGACACGCATCTGGAAGAAATACGACAAATCACGGTGGCCTTGTGTCCAAAGATAATGCCCGACGCGATAGGCCTGAATCGCTTGGTATCCTTTGAAATACAAAATCGGCTGCAACAGTCGGTGGCATGCAGGATCACGTTCAAAAATGGCGACCAAATCTGCACGGGACGCTGCAACCAGCTCAGGGTCGGCAGCATATGCCTCTTCCACGATTTCCCGCACCACCACCATCGACATTTCATTTGACGCCAATTTGGCAGCAATCCTGTATGAAAGCGCTTTTTCAATTGATTTGTGGTGCAAAATGCATGCGTGCACAAACCCGCCAATCAGCGGTTCATCAGACACTGCCTGACGTGCTTCGTCAGTTATCTGCTCCCAAACAGGATCCACAGATGTGATATTTGTACGCAAATCAGCCATAGTATGCCCACCTTTCTAAATCAGAATACTGAAATTTAGGAGAAAGGCCAAACGCAAACCTGTGATGGGAGACATTCCTCAAAGACATACGATCGATGGACCAAAGGGGAACTGCTTGGTAATAGAGTCAGGCGTTGTTAACAGACCAACTGTCTTGCCAAATGCCCCTGCATCTTTCCTTAACCGCCCAGAATTCGGAATTTTCACCTTTGCCCGGCTGACAGTCCGTTCGGTTTAGCGATCTTGTAGCATTGTCAGTGCTGTGATCAGGCATTGCCCATATGCCCGATCATCAAAAGTCGGCTCAACACTCTGCTTGTATTGAGCCGATGCTGCAGCCAAAGTCCCATTGCCCCAAACGGCGTGGCGCTTATGAAACCGTTTGGTGTAACGGTCCGCCCAGTCGGCCTCTTGCATAATGCGCGTTGCAAGCGACACGCGTTCTTCTGGTTCAACACACATCAAAGCACGTGCCGTATGCGTGAGGTCCGTGATATGGACAGGCCGCATCAGCCCAGCGCCTGAACGGATGCAAATGGCCCTGCTCCATAACGCGCGGAAATTTGGGCGACCCCGATAGAGTAGACACCGGACACGCCATCAGCCGCTCTCAACGCAAAGGAATAGGCCCACTCCGGCGCGTTCAAAATTTCTTCTCGAACAATTTCACCGCCAGAGGTCACGCGCAGTGCGTAGCTTTCAGTCTCTTCACCGATTGGAACATCGCTTGTTCCCCAATCATCGCCCTCTATACGCGTCCGCCTGATCCAGTAAAAGCCGTGGTCGGCAGTCAAGTCGTCAACACGTAAGTGTGCCGGAGCCAAAGGCCTCAAACCATTGCCTGCAAAAGAAAACGTACGGCTCAAGAATGAAGGATGGTCATACCCACTCTTTGCCGGACCGATCAGAAAGTTCTGTTCGACATTGCGCAAATTACTGGCGAATTCGATCTGTTTGGGAACACCGTTCAACAACACGAACCATGAACCCTCGGGCCAATGATCTGGCGCAATCGCGTCAGTACCGGCTTGCCCCCGCAACATCCGCGACAATTCAAATGTGTTGGGCCCAACAAGTTCAGCACCTTGAAACTGCACAATTTCCCAGCCACCTGGAGAGCCATCGCCAATTGCCGCCAAATTGCCCCCCGACAACAACGATGCATCAGAGATCGACGACAATGCACCATGGATCAGGCGCACCGTAAGGGCGGCTTTGTGATCAATTACACCGGAGGGCGCTTTTTCAAGGGCGGAGCCAGTGACCCCTATCACCGAACGTGACTGCAGTGTTGTGTTGAGACCAAAGTTCTCTTCATCAGATGACTGGTACACCGCAATCTCGCCGGGCCAAATCTTGCCAGACGCCGCGATATGAGGTGCATGAGGGACCTCGTCTCCAGTCATCAAAGGCAAGTCCAGAAACAGCGGCGTGACGGGTACCGGCGCGACGAACTCTTCTACCCGCGCCAGATCGTCTTTCAATTCGGAAGGGATGTATACCGCCGGATCAACCCGCACTGCATCAATCAATTGGGAGCCACCATGTTCGACACGATCAACGCGGAACAGCCCAGCGCCCTCACCTTCCTCACCTGGAAGACGAATGACATCTCCCGCACCAACAGCCGCTTTGGACAATGGCAAAGCAAGTCGAACTGTATCACGCGCCAAACGCGCCTCAGCCAACCACCGTTCTGTCACCTGACGCCCTTCAAGGCGGGTCAAAGACAGCGGAACATCGCTAGAAGACACGGAATGTGTCGCTTCATCAGAAAGAACCGCCTCTTCCGATATAGTGTCGTAGTTCCCATCCGACTGTGTGAAGCGCAAACGCACTCGACCGGTCATCTCTGCTTCCGCTTCACGAGATTGTTCAAGAATATTCTCAAGGTCCGGGTTTAGTGCAAGTTCCCCCAAGTCCAATTCGGTGGCATGCAATCCATCGCGCATCTTGAAAGTCAAAGCACCTTCGCGCTCAACAGCATCAAACCCGTACCGCAACATCAAAGGTTGCAACATAGAGCGTGCATCAGACACATCTGTCACCATGAAACCGCGCACAAGGCCGTACAATCCAGTCGTGTCATAATGGACGAGCCCAGCGCGCTCACAAATCTCTCCCACAACCGATGCCAATGAACGTGCAGACGTTCGCCCGTTGATCCAGTGCCCCTGAGTATAATTGGGACCATCACTCCAAACAGAAGTACTGTTGGGAAAAAATGGAAAGGGTCGAGTGTCCCATGCCCAAACGTAAGCGCGCGACGTATCAATCATGCGCCCCTCGTATACTTCGGACGCAGGGTTGTTTGCTTCATCGTTCCAGTATTCGGCCATAGCGCGCAAATACTGCTTTTGTATCAGATCATCACGGGCACCATTGGAGAAGTGTGGCAACTTACTTTCAGAAGATCTGGCATCGATGAAAGTATTTGGTTGGTTCGTTCCCTTGTCGACAGCCGCGCATCCAAGCTCTGTGAACCAAACGGGTTTCGCTTCTGGATCCCAAACGGTTGGCTCAGTGGCTCTGACGCCATCGATACGTTCATAGTGCAGCAAGGACCACCAACTCCGGATATCCTTGTATCGCCACACCCATGGCTCGGCCTCTGCGTCATCGGTAATGGGTGTCCGTATCTGCGCATTGCGGGCATCAATCGAATGGTAATACCAATCATAGCCCTCTCCACCCTCAATGTTGCCTTTAAGGTAGTCCAGATTGTAAACCGCACCAAAAGGCGCATCGGTGTGATCAACGCCATCCCGCCAGTCGGACAAGGGCATGTAGTTGTCAATGCCCACAAAGTCGATGTTCTCATCCATCCAAAGAGGATCAAGATGGAAATAACGGTCACCTGGTGCGTCCACGGGTTGATACCCAAAGTACTCTGACCAATCCGCTGCATAAGAGATCTTTGTAGCAGCACCCAGCAGCACCCGCACTTCAGAGGCCAAGGCCCGCAAGCGCTCAACAGCAGGAAAACGATGGTTTTCGCCGCGAATTTGAGTTAACCCGCGCATCTCTGTCGCTATGCAAAATGCATCAACGCCACCCGCGGCTTGGCACAATGCAGCATAGTGGAGAATAAAGCGGCTCATGCTCCATTCTTCGGGACCCGTGTAGACAACCGATTGACCTGATACAGTAAAGTCAGCAGCCGTTGCTGAGCCAAAAAATGCATCAACTTCTGCGACAGCAGCCGCTGTTTTGTCCGTGGTGCCACTTACACCAGGAGCTTTTTGCGTTGTTATGCGCCCACGCCATGGTAACGCTGGTTGGCTCTCTTGATCAGAGTATGGATCGGCCAGCATGTTCCCTTCCATTTGCTCCATCAGGATAAACGGGTAAAACATGACAGAAGCGCCTGCATTGTTCATGGCTTGGATTGCTTCAATCACGGACGCATCCGATGGTGTACCGCCATAGATTGGGCGATCGTCTACTTTAGCAATCTCCTCAGCCGTTTGGCGGGTCAGTCCAGAGACGGACCAAGGCATATTTTGCCCATCAGCCAGCTTCTGCTCAACTTTTGGCTTCAGGAGGCACGAACCAGCACGCAAGTCGTCACCAAACCAGCTCACCACCAATGACGCGGCCTTACAATTCGGCAACTCTTGTTCAAGCATGCTCAAAGACTGAACAAAGTCTGCCCGGCCTGTTGGCGAGTTTACGTTCACACCCGACTGCGCGCCTTCACTGTCGGAAAAATAGACCGGAGTTGACGCAAGAGCATATTCGCCTGTACCCGGAATCATAGCCACAGCTTTGATAGCGCGCGTCATTTCCATGTCCGCACCAAGTTCCTGAGGTTGCTCTGCGCGAAGAACCTCAAAGGAAAACTGGGGAACACGGTTGCCAAAAGCCTGCAGAGCAAGGTTCTCAATGACGACATAAGCTGTCCCGCGATAGGCGGGGACACTCCCTGCCCCCTCCACCGCTTCAATGGCAGAGTCAGGAAGTTGATCCATCGTTCCGTGATAGACACGCATGTTCAGATCGTTCGGGGAAATCTCGTCACCATCAGCCCAGATACGGCCAACACCTGTGATCTCGCCTTCGCACAAAGCAATCGCGAGGCTCACAGAATAGCTATATTCAGTGCTTTGCGGTTGAGAGGGGGCACCTTTACCACCGCCGGTCACGGTACTTGCTTCGGCAAAGTCAGATGCCCAGATCACCTGCCCGCCCACCCGCATCCGGCCATAAGACCTGACGCAATCGGCGCGCCCTCCCCGGCCTTGGTCAGGCGAAAGCTGTTCTATGCTGGCCCGTCTCAACCGCGTCAGAGCCCTGCCCCCAGCAACCCTCTGGTCGATCGCCCGTCCCGAGCAGTTGCCCCGACCGCCCGCCCGATATCGGCCACCGACGACAACCCCGCCACCGTGCCACCCGACATGAGCCACCGACAGCGGCTCCTGCCGCCGAAAGAAGTACCGTCGCCATCAGAGCACCTCTATTGAAAAATCTGTGGGAAATTTTGCAGGATATGTCAAACACGCGCCACAATTCGCCGCCGCCACGGCGCGCTTAGCGCGCTCTCGACCACGCCATGCCCGTCTATACGCATGCACGAATCGTCGCATCCTGCGCCGGTCCTGCACCATCAATACCCAAGTGCTTCGCCACCGACTGCCGCTGCGCATCCGGAACAAGATCACATCGCCCGCCTCCGGGCGGCTCGTCGGAGTTCTGCTTCGACCAGGAAGTGCCGCCGCATAGCCGCGTCCCATAACCGCTCTTCACCCTGCGGCTCGGACCAGTCCATCGAATAGGCCGGAACGTCGCCTCGGGCTCAGCGCCCTAGAACTTCGCGCCACACCCCCCTGAGACCAGCCCCAGGCAATCCGTCCCGGCCCCTTTGCGCCGCGCGGCCTGGTGGCGCATACGGCGTGCCCACCCAGCCGCGTGCGCCACAGCGAGCAATCACGGTTCCACGCCCACTCATCTGCGCAAGCTCCCCCCGGTGTTCGGGTTGCTCAGATTGCTGAGGCACCGACTCATCACCCAGTCTTCGCCGGGCAATATCCGGGAACCCCTGATAGTTCAGCAATATTCGTAAACTTCAGCCGACATGCTGTCGACCCGCTTGTCACAACCCGACGCTCAAGCCGCACAGTGTCGCCTACAGCTGAACACCCCCGCGCGAATAGGCTGCCACAGCTCGATAACCCGGGCTTGCCCACCGTCAAGCCGATCCTGCTTGACCGTCACCCCACAGGCCCTTTGCGCCCGCTCCGGACTCCGCAATGTCCAGGCGTCCGCGTTGGCAAACCAAGCCTCGGCTCGAACCCCGCCAAATCGCGGTCCAGCGAAACACACGATTCTCCGCGACCTGCAGAACCTGCTCAACCGCCCGTTCTTCAAGGCGTAACCCGGCCTGCGCCAGGTCAAACCCACAGGCCCCGTCCCCCAGCACCGCCGTGCACGGTTTTTGGTAGACCCGGCCCACATCGGTCGGTTCAGCGCCTCGGTCAACCCGCGCAGCTCCGCGTGGAACGCCCCGCCACTGCGCGGCGCATTTCCCCGATTGTGCCGCGAAACTGCATCCAGCGCTCGTCGACATCCGCCCAGTTCACCATCCAGGCCCGCACCTCGGCCCCGTCAAGGCGGCCAGCCTCGATGTCGGCTCTTCGCGCAACCGCGGCATCCGCTCAAAGCGCGCCAATGGCCTCCGCATTGTCCACCGACAGCCCGGTGCTTTGCTGTAACGCCTAAGAGGATGCGCGACAGGCCCGTCTCGGCCTCGAACAGTGGTCCCGACCTTCAAACTCGCAACGTCCAGATCGTGGTCCGTAAAGCCCAGCTACTGGTCCCCATCCGCGCGGGTGATACGCCCAACAGCGGCACACGGCTGGTCTCGCCCGAGGCTCAACATGCGCCTGATACGCTTCTGACTGATCCCGCTGGTCCATCAGACCCGCACCTCCACCACGGGCACATTCGGTACAGCACCCGCCTGAAAACGTCGCCACGCTGGTCTGGAATGCGGTCGGTGTCAAACCGCACCGGAACATCAAATTCGAACCCGGCCGTAATCTGCCATGTCTCCGGGCGGATGCACAAACGTGATCAACCCCGTGGTCGCATCGACCTCGTAATCCACGTTTCCTGCAACTCGTCCTGCTCCACCCCTACGCGGACCGTGCCGCCACCGGCTTGGCTGATCGGCCGGCATAGCTATGCTGACCGGAACGATAGACCTTCACCAGCGGAAAACCCGTGTGTGCCCGTCCCCAACTGCAATCTCCTGATCCCGAAAGAACATCCGCACCGGCCCGCCCGGATTTGAAGTCAGACCAGTCCTTCCAGCGAAACCCATACATCTGCCCGCGCGCGCTTCAAAAAACGCGATCAGCGTCTCCACGTCATCCAGCGACCGCATCCCCAGTCCGGCGTCATAGCGGCGCCGGAATGCGCCCAGGGCGTGTTGCGTTCCTCAAACCCGTTGGCCAGCGTCACCACATCCGTGCGTCGCTCTGGCCCCCCACTGAGCCAAAGCTCAGCGAGGCCGGAAACCTCACTTCATGAAATCTCATCGTTGCTCCCCTTGATTAGCGGTTGCGATTGCCCGGCCCAAGCGCGCGGCTCATCTGTGCTGCGATCTGCCCCTGACTGCGCTGAAATCCTCTGGGCGTCGGGCGTCCTGATGTTCATCACCACACTTACGCACCCCTGCCACCGCCGCCGCGCACGCCCAGCTTGCCATCAGGACCCCGCGCCAATGGCATGATCGCCTCTGGACCCGGCCTCGCCCATCAGCCCCATGCCGCCACGCATCGGAAAGCGTGTCGGCCCCGACACACGCCGCCATTGGCAAAGGGCATCACCCGGCCCTGCGAAAAGCTGCGCCGTCGGCAAAGGGCAAAACCCCTTGCACCAGGCCGCCCACCCCCTGGCCAGCAAGCCGCCAAAATGGTCCGTCACCGGCTTGATCGCCGCTGAATACGTCGTCTGGATCATCGACCGCGCCACAGTTTCCAGCGCATCCGACAACTTCATGCCATCCAGAACCACGCCGTCAAATGCCCGCCGCAACCCGCGCGACAACCCGCGTTCCAACGTCGCAACATCGCTGGCCTGTAGCGGACAGTGAATCGCGCATCCGGCGCAGCTCGCTATCGAACCCGGCCGCCATCCCGGCGGCCGCGCCCAGACTGTCTTCCAGCGCATCGGCCTGATCGTCCAGCGCCTCTATCCCGTCCCGCTCATTCATTGCCATCTCCTAGATCTTTGTCCGGATACGCCGCCTGCAAGGCATCCAGGCCTGCCCGGCCCATCGGGGCCTGACCTGCGCCCTGGCCCCAGCATCAGCCGCAACTCTGCCGGCGTCAGACGCCAGAACTCGATCTGGCGTCAGCCCCAACCCCTGCATCCCCGCCCGCATCAGCGCGGGCCAGTCAAACCCGCTCACGCTGCGCCGGGCATCATGAAGGCCCGTGCCAACAGCTCTGCGCGCCAACCCGCGCCGCAGCCATCGGCCCGCCGTCAATCTCGGCCTGCAAGGTCCGAGTCACTCGCCGTGATCTCTGCGCCACCACCGCGCAACCCGGCGACCACCACCGCCAGCACATCACGGGTTGAGAACCCGCCGCCCTCAAACCGTTCCACCAGGTCCAGCAACGATCCGGTCTCCAGCGTCCGCTTCCAACCCGGCCAACGCACCCAGTGTCAGCTTCAGCACCCGACGCTGCCCATCAATGACTAACGCCACCTCTCCCGTCCACGGATTGGTCATGGCCCTCAGATCGCCGTAAAGATCAGCGACCCGGCACTGGCCATCGACATCTCATAGGTCGCCTCGCCATTATGGCTGCCGGCATATTCGATCGACGTCACCTGAAACGCACCTTCGACAATGCCGAAATCCGGGATGACCACCTGAAACTCCGGGGTCTCTCCGTCGAAAGAACAACTGCCGCGCCCGCTCGTCCGTTCCCGCATCGCTGAAACACACCAGAGCCAGAGATCGAGGCCGTTTTAACGCACCCGGCCCCCGACAGTAACTCGCGCCAGCCCCCCTGGCTCTCCAAGCTGGTCACATCCACGCTCTCCGCGTTGAAACTCACGCGCGTAGCCCGCAGGCCCGCGATGGTTTCGAACTGACCGGTTCCGGTCATATCCACTTTGACCAATAGGTCCTTGCCGTTCTGGGCACCCATACCGCTTCTCCATAGATTGCTTGCTTAGTTAGTCTTCCACCCGGGCGCGGAATCGCAGATCAATGCGCCGAACCCGCCCGGCCTTACCACTGCGCCGGGCCGACGCACGCTCGAACCACAGCCCCACCAAACGGCCCCGCGACTCAGGGTCAGGTCGGCATCCATCCAACGCATCCCCACTCGCCGCGGCCGCCGCCTTGTGCCCCACCAAAACCGGCCGCTTCGGTCACCACGGACACGGTGAACCGATGCACAGGCACCGCTGCCGGTCTTGTCCGACCGGTCGCTGCACCGTCTTCGGGGCCAAGCGCTGACGTAGGTCTGTGGCAAATCTGCCCGACGGGATCGCATCATAGATCGCGCCCCCCACCAAGCCACCAACCTGCGTATCCGCCTGCAAAGTGCCTGATACACCGCCGATTGTAATGCAGCCGCCATACCGTAACTCATGCCGCCACCTCCTCGTCTGCGAAGCAGGTCAGATACCGTCCCTCCGGGTCGCGATCAGCCACCGCCTGAATGACGAACAAACGCGCGCCTTCGCGAAACCGCTGCTCTGGCTTGGGCCGGGATGCAGCACCATCCGGCGCGGCCCGCACCACAATGCTTGATACCCCACCGCCGAAACCGGCCCACCCGCCACCGCCCGTTCACGCCCTGTACGGGCCGCTCACCTCGGCCCAAAGGCTCGCCCAGACAGCCCAGTTTCGCTGAATCCCCCGGCCCCATCGCTGCGACTGCTCCGGCGCTTCCAGCATCAGCCGCCGGTTCAAACGCGGCGTCATGCCCTGCCCCGCAGACCAAATCCGCATCACTTGTAACGCTGGATCAGGCTGGTCACACCAAATGGCATACACCCATCGACTCAGCCGGTCTCGTTGCGGTACTCATAATAATGCGCCGCCAGCATCAAGACCGCCTGCGCCAGATCAGCCGGCATATCCGCCCACCGGCACCATCCCTGCACGAAAGATCATGACCACTGACCGCCCTGTCGGCACCATCGGCAACGCAGACCCGTGCACGCAACCGCGGGCGCTGCTGTCGGCTTCCAGCCAATACGCATCGTGGCCACCGTCCACGAGCGCCGTACCACGGTCACCATGTCGCCACAGTGATTGCCTCGACGGGGGCCACGGGCAGAACTCTGCCCCTGACCGATCACGCCAAATGCGCTCAGCGTCCAGCTGAAGGCTCGCTCCATCAGAACCTTGCCTGTGCGCGCCTCGATCGCCGCAATCGACGCGCGCAAAAAGCTGCGTAAAACCTCATCTTGCAGCGTGTCTTCGCCAAACCCGGTGCCCTGCCGCAAATGCGCCTTGAACTCATCCACCGGCAGGGCCGCGTCGGGCACTGTGGTTTCCTCGATCAACATCATGGAACGTCTCCAGAAAAATACGGCCCCTGTCCGTGTCCAGTCCCTGATAAGGGTCGTGACCCTTGGAACCGGGCGCGCGCCAGCCCATTGTTGCTCGGACGGAGGGGAGCAGCTAGACAACGCAAGGCCTTCACGGCGCGCACCCGGACAACGGGCCGGCCACCGCCCTCCCGCCACTCACAGACACGCCTTAGGCGGCTGCGAATTTCAGCAGCTTGATCGCTGCAAAATCGCTCACATCGCCGCCAACACGCTTGGTGGCATAAAACAGAACATGCGGCTTGGCGCTGAACGGGTCGCGCAGGACGCGCAGATCAGGGCGCTCGGCGACGGTGTAGCCTGCGCGAAATCACCAAAGGCGATGGCATTGCACCTGTGGACACGTCAGGCATATCTTCGGCAACAACCACAGGATAACCCATCAGACGCGCAGGCTCACCCGCCGCCAGACCATCGGACCACAGAAACGGCCATCATTATCCTTCAGCTTGCGCACGAGGCCGGCAGGTCTTGGAGTTCATCACAAAGGTACCATTGGCGCGGTATTCTGCGCCCAGAGCATACACCACGTCGATGATCGCCTCAGGGGTCACATCGGCGTCGATGCCCGTTGGAACATACCCAAGGTTGCCCCATGCCCAAACCTCGTTGTCGACAGTTGTGTGGGCCAAAAAGCCTTTTGGCTTGTCGATGCCATCACCGTTCACGAAAGCCGCTGCTTCAGCGCGGGCAAACTTGTCCGCGATGCGACCGGCCAGCCAACCCTCAATGTCAAACGCAGCTGTCATCCAGCAAACGCTGGGACGCTTTTGGCAAAGCGGACAGCTCGTGCAACTGGATCGTGATACGGTCAATAGACGGTGTCGCGCCTTCGGAAACAGAACCGGATTCCGTGGCCCACCCCGTGCCGACATCAGAATGATCAATAAGCACATCGTAAGATGTGGCCTCGACATTCACGACAGAGGCGATCGCACGAATAGAGGCGGTCGCGTTCAACGTGGATTTGACAGTGTCAGACGTCTGAGGGTCAACAAGGTAACCCCCATCGCTGTTCACAGCCGTAGACAAGCCTTTGGCTTCGACTTCAAGACCGCGCAGACCATCATCATCGCCAGAACGCACATAGGCGTTGAAAGCTTTCTGATGGGGCGCGCCCGCGTCAGTGGCGCCGGCCAAAGGCGTACGAATGGCAGAGTTTGATTTACGATCCAGCATGGTCAGTCGCTCTTCTGTTTGTTGAAGTTTGGTTTGAATATCGGCTTGGAAGCCCTTGAAGTCGCTTACAAAGCCAGTGACGGCTCGCATCGCACCCTCGGCTGGGGACAAACCTTCCCCGGCCCGAGAATTTATCTCGGTCTTGCTCATGAAGCTTTCCTCGATTGTTAAAGTGAACGGCGCATCGGGATCAGCCCGAGTGGCGCGCCATCTGAGCGCGCAAACCTCAAAGGCCGCCGCCATATCCCGCAACACATCATCGTCAGCGGTCAACGCCTCGGATTTTGACGCAACGCGGGCACTGGGCAACATCGGGAAAGTGACCAAGAGACACCTCCCAAAGCTCCAGTTCCGTCAAGAGCCGCTGGCCCTTGTCGTTCTTTGTGGCCTTGCAGGGTCCGATACCCGATGGACAAACCATCAATGGCACCCGCCGCAATCAACGCTGCCGCCTCGCGCCCTTTTTGGGTGGTGTCAAGCAAACGCCCCTTCACCCACAGGCCTTTGGCGTCCTCACGCACCTCGTCCCAAACACCGATGGGTTGGGCGGGGTCATGTTGCCACAGCATCTTCACGCTGCGCGCTTTGGCAGCCAATGCGCCGAGAGAGTTGCCATAAGCCCCTTTGCGCACCACATCGCCACCTTGATCACATTCGCCAAACAAGCTGGCGTAACCTTCAATCAGCGTGCCATCCTGCACTTCGATGCCATCGCCAAACCGAGCAAACTTATGCTCCAAACCAGTGTCCATATCCATGGGCCACTCCTTTTGTTAATAAATTGAATGCCCTTAGGGGACAGCCACAAGAAACGATTGAAACGCTTGCGCTAGGATCACGGCCACGACACCGTAAACCGTCAACCACAACCGTTTTTCCAAACGCTCCATCATCTCTTCGAGACGGTCCAGACGCCGGTTGATGTTGGCATAATGCAACTCGGCGAGCCGTTCATGCGCCTGAAGCCGTAATCCCGGCGCACACTCAAACCGCTCGTAGGGCTTGATCTCACTCATCGGCCAGACCCTCTGCCAATGCAGGCAACCCCAGAATACTCCGCTTTTCAGCCTGTGACAGAAAGGCAGCCTCCGCGACCCGCTTCCACTGTGCATCCCGCTCTGCCGCCAAGGCAGGAACCTGATCCAAGTCGGGCTTAAGGTGCACCTCTTCGCCCGTATGCGCGCCAAGCCAATCCGCCAAAGACGCCGCAACGCGGGTCGCCAAAGGCAACACGGTCAAACGGTAGAAGGCACGGTTGGCTTCCTGATAATTGGCATAGGTCGCGTCCCCCTGTATGCCCAACAACATCGGCGGGACACCAAAGGCCAAAGCAATCTCTCGGGCGGCGGCTTCTTTGGTCTTTTGGAATTCCATATCTGAAGGGGAGAACCCCATAGGCTTCCAATCCAAACCACCTTCCAACAGCATTGGACGGCCGGCATTGCGGGCCCCTTGATGCATGCTTTCCATTTCGCCGACCAAGCGGTCGTATTGATCCGTGCTCAAGCTGCCCTGACCCTCAGCACCCTTATAAATAATGGCACCAGAAGGACGCGCGGCATTGTCAAGCAGCGCTTTGGACCAACGCGACGCGGAATTATGCACGTCCAAAGCCATCGCGGCCGCCTGCATCGGGCTAAAACCGTAGTGATCGTCATGAGGATGGAAACTCTTGACGTGACAGATCGGGGAAACCGCTCCGGTCGCGTCAAAACGATGCTTGCGACCACCCACCGCATATTCATAGGCCAATGGGCCATCCATCCGCGCCCGGGACCACAGACATACGATCAGAGCGCAGCACATGCAGTTCCAGCGGCGCACCACTTTCGCCAGTGACAGCCTCGATATATCCGTTGCCTGACAGCAAAATCTGGGCGAACAAAGCTTCCAGCAATTCCGCGCGGCCCTGTGACGGGTTGGGGCGCGTCACCAAAGCCAACAATGGGTGCACGTCAAAGCGTTGTTGCTGGTCTTGCATCACCAGTGGCAATGCAGCAGCCGCTTCTGCGATCAACTTCACGCAGCGAAACCCAACCGGATTGCCCGAAAAACCTGTACGCGTCAAAGACACCGTGTCACGCGGCGACCACGCCACGCGGCCCGAAGTCTGATAAGCCACAACAGGGCCCGTCGCGCTTGCCTTTTGCTCAGGCACTGTTGCTGCATCTGCCGACGCAGTCCCACGCCGCAAAAAATCAAAAACCATGACAGTCGCTCCTATCTGTTCCATGACGCCTTGCGCCTATATTCACAAAAAAACGCGGCTAACCCGTTAAGGCACCGCGCGGTGGTATTAATGTTTCGTTAATCACGACCCGGAGGCCAAAAGCGCGGGTTACAACGCCCGCATCCCCGGTTGGCGCCACTTGGCCGCCGGTTCAATCATCACTTCATGCAAGGCCCACACCAGCGCATCCACGCGGTCAGGAGATCCATCCCCCTCGTAGCCGCGCGAGGTCATACGCACCATTTGATCTTCCAGAGCAATCAGGTCGCCGGTAACATGCGACACGCGCCCTTGTTCGTACAATGCCGCCACGGGCTCAGCGCGGGCGACTTTGCCCCGCGAGGCATGGACGCCTTTATAGGGCACCAAAGGGTCAACCTGTCGAATGACCTCCGCAACCATCTGACCACCTTGGTTCACCTCGGCCACCAAACGATCTGCGCCAAAGCGCTCCATCGCTTGAATGGCCGCTTTGGCCCACCCCACTGGGGTCATGCCCTGCACGGTGCAATCCGCCAGCACAAAAGCGCGCCAATCCTGGGGCGGCCCTTGGGTTTGTGCACCGACAACGACAATGCCGCACTCATCGGACGCCGCACCGTTGGTCGTGGCCGGATCAACGGCAACGACGATACGATCCAACGTCGGCGCGTTTGGCACTTGCGCGGCCTCCACCATCGCGGTGGTCCACAATGCGCCTTCTGCATCCGCAAGCAACACACCATCCAACTCTTGGCGTGCCAGTCGAGTGCCCGCGTAGCGGCGGCGCACCTCTTCCAGAAAGGATGACGCCAGATTGGCGCGGTTGGCTTCGGTCGGAGCATGGGTCGAGACCGTCGACGGGGCCTTTAACAAATTCTTCAACACCCCGACATTGCGCGGGGTTGTGGTGACGCAAACCTGAGGCTGTGCGCCCAAGCGCAGCGCAAATTGCAACTGATCCCAAGTGTCTTGCGCGTTGCGCCACTTGGCCAGCTCGTCCACCCAGGCCGCATCAAATTGCGGGCCACGCAGTCCTTCAGGGTCATGGGCCGTGTGGATTGTTGCCACAGCACCATTGGGCCACTCAAGGCGCTTGCGGGACGCCACCCATTTGGGGCGACGATCAGGGGGGGAACATGCAAGGAGGCCACTGTCCCCGAAAATCATAACTTCGCGCACCTGCTCGACGGTCTCGCCCACCAAAGCAATCCGCTTGCACGCCCCGGGGTCTAACGGCAAAGGCCCCTCAACCTTTGAGCGCACCCACTCTGCGCCAGCACGGGTTTTGCCGGCACCGCGCCCCCCCAGAATGACCCATGCGCGCCAGTCACCCGCGGGGGGCAACTGGTGCGGCATGGCCCAAAACTCGAACAAAAAAGGGAGAGCCATAAGCTCCCCCTTTTCCAACTCATTCAGGAAGCGGAACTGCACCGCAGCAGACGCGCAAATTATCCAACTTGCACCCGATTTCAAACCTTGCTTGCTCGAGATCGAGGGCGTGGTCGGCTCCGGGGGCAATGCCGGATTGTCGGCGTCTACATTCAGCAAGGTTACTCTCCAACTTTTGGCAAAGCCCGAGTTGTGCCGTCATCTGAGACGCCACGGACTTCACTTGTGTCGCATTAACTTCCTCCCCTGCGTTGACCCGTTTACTGAGGGTCTCCAAATCGCGTCTAAATGCGCGCACTGTCTCGGTTACCGAAGCCAAAAGCTCCTGCATTTCCGAGACGTCAACGTCAGGGGTTATTAAGGTCATATTGTGTAATTCACCTCTCATGCGTCTGTGTGACTCCGCACGAGAGAAACGAAAAAGCGCCCGTCAGATCACTCCAACGGCCGCTTGCCCACTTCTTCTAGCTTGACACAAGTTATACATTCGACCGTTCGCAAAGTCAAGCGAATTCAAAAACGGTACGCCTGCTAAGCGTACGGTAACATTAACAAAATCCTAAAACCTTCGCATCAGTGACACATCAAAAAATGTCCGGAACGCACCCTACATTACACGCCGCGCGCACCCGCATCATGCGTGCCCGAATTTGGTTAATTTTGGCTAAACTCCAAGCACGCACCAAGGTCAAACCTTAATTGTCGGCCGCGCGCTCAGCCTCGATCTTGCGCCATTCGGCAACATTGCGATTGTGTTCGTCCAATTTCACTGCAAACGCGTGCCCACCGGTGCCATCGGCCACGAAAAAGATGAAATTCGTGTCGTCAGGATTGCCGGCTGCCATCATGGCCTCAAGGCCCGGGTTCGCGATGGGGGTGGGTGGCAAAGCAGGGATCACGTATGTGTTCCAAGGCGTCTCGCCGCGCAATTCAGAACGGCGCAAGCCGCGGCCCAAGACACCAACCCCCTTGGTGATGCCATAGATGACCGTAGGGTCCGTCTGCAGGCGCATCCCTTGGTTCAAGCGATTCACAAATACGCTGGCCACTTGGCCGCGCTCGTCGGGAACACTGGTTTCTTTTTCAATGATAGAGGCAAGGATCATCAACTCTTCAGGGGATTTCAACGGCACGTCAGAACGACGTGCCTCCCAAGCTGCAGCAAGGCGCAGTTTTTGGGCCTGCTCCATGCGGGTCAGTACAGCCAAACGGTTGTCACCGGGTTTGACCTCATAGCTGTCAGGAGCCAATGCGCCCTCAGCAGGAACACTCGCCACGTCCCCCTTTAGCACATCCATCGCCTTAAGACTTTCCACAACCTGCCAACTGGTCACACCTTCGGCGAGCGCAACGCGAAAACGGGTGTCCGGCTTGGCCTTGGTCTCGGTATAGAGAGCGGGCGTTTCGTCACGTGCGGGTGTGAACTGCGCCTTTTCCACGTAGCGGCTTGTGGCAGGATCAAGGTCGCGGACCAGCACACTCAGGCGGTTGACCCCGATGCGGTAGACAACCTCGGTCCCGCAGGTGCTTGCCCCGCCGCGTGTGACGACATCGACGATCTCTTCCATCGAAGACCGCGGCTGAACCAGATAACTGCCGGCCTTCAGCAAAGATGCTTTGTCGGAATAATCAGCACCAACGCGGAACAACGTCCCGCTAGACACTGCCCCTTGAGCTTCCAAGGCTTTGGAAACACGACGCATATTTGAACCGCTTTCGACTTTGACACAGATCGCCTGCGCCAAAGGTCCTTCCGCCTCATAACTTTGCTTACCCCAAAGGATCACGCCCCCGAGCATAAACAAAGCCACAACCAGAAACGTCACGCCATTAGAGGCAATGTGTCGCCACATCAGTCAACTTTCCCGAACAATACAGATGCGTTTGTGCCGCCAAACCCGAAGGAGTTGGACAAAGCCACTTTGACTTCACGTTCAACTTTGACATTCGGGGCAAGGTCGATTTTGGTTTCAACCGCGGGGTTGTCCAGGTTGATCGTCGGCGGGCAAACCTGATCGCGGATCGCAAGGATGCTAAAGATGCCCTCGATGGCCCCTGCAGCGCCCAGCAAGTGGCCGGTGGCGGATTTGGTCGATGACATCGTGACTTTATCCGCATAGGCGCCCAGCATCCGCTCTACGGCGCCCAGCTCGATGGTGTCGGCCATGGTCGATGTGCCATGCGCGTTGATATAGTCGATGTCTTTGGGCTCAAGGCCCGCATTGCGCAGTGCCGCGCGCATGGAACGCTCGCCGCCTTCTCCGTCCTCGGAGGGGGCCGTTATGTGGTAGGCGTCACCGGACAACCCATACCCCAGCACTTCGGCATAAATCTTGGCACCGCGCGCTTTGGCGTGCTCGTATTCTTCCAGCACCACGATGCCCGCACCCTCGCCCATGACAAAACCGTCGCGGTCCGCGTCGTAAGGACGCGCTGGCGATTTCTGGGTCATCAGCGCGTTTTGTGCTGAAGGGCCTTGCAGGCGTTGAAACCCGCGATTCCGATTTCGCAAATCGCGGCTTCCGCACCACCAGCCACCATCACATCGGCGTCCCCGATCATGATCAGACGGGACGCGTCCCCGATCGCGTGGGCGCCGGTGGAGCAAGCTGTCACAACCGAATGGTTCGGCCCTCTAAATCCGTATTTGATCGAAACCTGACCCGAAATCAGGTTGATCAAAGCGCCCGGCACAAAGAAACGGGCTCACACGGCGCGGGCCTTTTTCGTTCCATCATGACGGCGGTGTTGGCGATAGAATTCAAACCACCAATGCCAGACCCGATCAGAACACCAGTGCGCTCTTGGCTCTCGCGATCTGTCAGGCATCCAACCGGAGTCCTCTACCGCTTGTTGCGCTGCAGCCAGACCGAACATGATGAAGGTATCGACCTTGCGTTGCTCTTTGGGCGCCATGTAGGCATCCGCATTGAACGTGCCATCTGTGCCATCGCCCAATGGAACCTCACAGGCATAGGTCGTGACCAAACCCTCAGGATCAAATGTGGTGATCGGACCGGCACCGGACTGGCCGTCCAGAATACGGCTCCAGCTTTCTTCGACGCCGTCTGCCAACGGTGTCACCAATCCCAAGCCCGTAACAACTACTCTGCGCATGAAATGCCCCTCGCAAAATTCTTTCCCCGTCCATACCGCGCCCAGTGGCTCTAGTTCAAGAGCGCTCACGCAGGCGCGGGTGGCTTTGCCCGTGTCATAAGCTGCACCGCGTGGCCATCCAGGTCACAAACACGCAAAGGCGCGTAGCCCAAATGTTGGGCAATTCGGGCTGATGCGGCGTTTTCGGCAGAGAGCAAACAGGCCAGTGGACCGGTGACCACACGATCATACCATTCATGGGCCGCCTGACAGGCTTCTATCCCGAACCCCTGATGTTGTGCTTCGGGGGCCAAAACCCATCCCGCTTCAGGCGACGTATCGAAATCTTCACCCAAATCTCGGCATCCATGGAAAAACCCCACCTGCCCGATGATACGTTTGGTGCTTCGCTGCTCAATCGCCCACTGGCCAAAACCGGTGATTTGCCATTGCCCGGCGTTGCGCAAAAACGAAGCCCAAGACGCCGAACGACTGCGCGGAACCCCACCAATATAGGCGACGACTTCGGGCATCGCCCAAATTTCGGAAAACCGGTCAAAGTCCTGAGGACTCATCGCGCGAAGGGTTAATCGGGAGGTGTTGATGGTAGGAATAGCGCGTGAAATCATTGTGAGCCTGCAGTTTTCACCAAGAACACCACATTCAGACAAAGATGCAATTGGTTCCGAACCCATCCCACAAAAAAGGCACGTTTTCGCGCGCAACTTTCTCCCGAATGATCCGAACACTTTTGCAGCACCTGAAACCGATGCACCGCGTGTTCCGTTTGGCCCACCATAAAAAGCTGTTTTGAGTGAGCCAGCAAATTGAGTTAGGCTGGGCACTAACGTTGTCGGAGATTGTTTATGAAATTGCTAAAAACACTACCTGCCGCCGCCTTTGTTTTGTGCCATCAATGCGCTGCCATCACAGGCGTCATCACTGGATGACATATTGAGATTGCTGATAAAATCAATTCCAGCACCATCATCGACGCCCAACCCCCTCTGCGCCTGCGCGAAAATGGCCTACTGTCGGATTAAGAAGCGCAGACAAAGCAATTTCCGCTTTACCAGAAGCTGCACGCCCGTCGCCTCAACACATCAGCGATGCCTATCTTACACTACTAGGCCGCGCGCCGGTGTTACCACAAGCCTAATGACGTCATGCCCGTCATGTATCCTTGCCACTCCGCGACTCCCCGATGAAAGCCTGCGCGCCGCAAAGCTAACACTCGAAAATGATCTGTTCCTTGCAGGCCAAGCCGCAGGAAACACAACAACTGGCGCACTTGCTACGTTTCACCCACGCACGGGCAAACAACTTATGTCTCCCCCCCGTCACACAGCGCCAAGGACGCCCCGAAGTGATCGCTGCATTGGCAGAAGCCATGGGCGGTTTGCGTGACGGTGCCCTTGCAGAAACCGAAATTCGCAGACGCATTGGCCGCAAACCTTCGCAAACTCGCAGAAGAACCCAAACCCAAAAGTCGTTTTGGCTTGGAAGACATCAGCTACGACGCAGATAAACGGATGTTGACCTTCAAGGTCAGGTACCGCAACACAACCGCCAAAATCGCAAATCTCGACATCCGCAGCTATGTTGACCGGCTGACTGGTTTGGTATTTGGCGCTGGTGGCATCTATTTGATGCAACCCGACACAGACACGCCTGCCGCACCTCCCGCAGCAGATGCAGCCACATTGGCAGTTGCAAAAACCCAAAAGGCAAACGCTTTGGTACAGGCACGCACGAAGGCTTGTGAACCGACCCCGTCACCTGCGTGCTTCACAGGACAGATGGATTTGGAAACAAGTCAACAGCTTCACGAGGCGGTTTGGTCCGAGGCCTTGCTGGAACTTCTCGGTGCGACAGGCAAATAACGCCCCGCAATAAAACAAAAACGGCGCCCCCTCTTCGGGAACGCCGTTCTTAATCTCTAAACCAAATCCGCTAAGGGATCAGGACGCTTCCGTGATGAATTTCACAGCGTCGCCAAAGCTTTGGATGGTTTCTGCAGCGTCGTCAGGAATTTCGATGCCGAATTCTTCTTCGAACGCCATAACCAGCTCGACTGTGTCGAGGCTGTCTGCGCCCAGATCGTCGATGAAAGACGCGCCTTCAACAACTTTGGCTTCTTCTACGCCCAGGTGCTCTACAACGATCTTTTTTACGCGGTCTGCGACGTCGCTCATCTCAAAATTCCTCATTCTTACGGGCCAAAGCCGACCCTGCAGTTGTTGCCGTTCCACAGCTCGGAACCCTGATTGCTCCGATGTGCGGCAGCGGTTCAGGCCAAACCACCGGAAAGGCCAACCCAAACGGCATGTGCCCAAGGGTCAATTCTGCGCCGCCTATAACATAGTCGACGCGCTTGGCAAACGTTTTGACGCATGTACGGGTTGCGCACGCTTACAACATGGCCATGCCACCGTTCACATGCAAGGTCGTGCCGGTGATCGTATCCGGCCTCCGGGCTGGCCAAGTACATGACAGCGCTCGCAATTTCTGCGGGCTCTCCCATGCGGCCTGTCGGGATCTGCCCGAGGATACCTGCTTTTTGATCATCGGTCAGTTTGTCTGTCATTGCAGTGGCGATAAAACCTGGTGCAACGGCGTTCACCGTGATTCCCCGACTTGCGACCTCGTAGGCCAGTGATTTGGTCATGCCCACCATCCCCGCTTTGGAGGCCGCGTAGTTTGCCTGACCGGGGTTGCCTGTCGCGCCAACGACCGAAGAGATGTTCACAATACGGCCCCAACGCGCTTTCATCATGCCGCGCATCACGCCTTTGCACAGCTTCATGGTCGCCGTCAGGTTGACGGCGATGCACGCTGGACCATTCATCATCTGACATGCGCATAAACAGGTTGTCGCGGGTGATACCGGCGTTGTTGACCAGAATATCAACAGAGCCCATCGCCTCAGCCGCTTGCTTTGGGCAAGGCAGTGACCGCCTCCATATCGCTCAGGTTACAGGGCAGCACATGGGCGCGCTCACCAAGTTCTGCGGCCAATGCCTCGAGCGGCTCAACGCGGGTGCCTGACAGCCCCACCACAGCGCCAGCACTGTGCAACTGGCGCGCGATATCAGCACCGATGCCACCCGAAGCACCCGTCACGAGCGCATTTTTACCTGTCAAATCAAACATATCTTGTTCCTTTTCTTATCGTTAGGGGGGCGTCACACGGTTGGTGCGCGTTCCCCCAATACATAGCGGATCACATCCACAATATCGAATGCAAGCGACACACAGATCACGGCCATGCAAAACCAGATGATACGGCGGGGCCATGCAGGCATGTCAGCGCGCCGCGCTTGGCCCGCCAAATACATGACCACAGGGATCCACAACAAATGCGGCAGCCCCAGCAGCTTCACATAGCCCAAAGAATTGTACATCATCTGGATGCAAAACCCTGCGAAAACGCTGACCACAAATGTGATTGCACCCGCTTTTCGGCTTTGGCGCCAGATCAACAACACCAGCGGCGCTACAAAAGCCCCGACCAGCAGGATGTTCATCCAGATCACAACCCAAACGGGTTGTAGCGCCATTGCCTCTTCAAAACTCACCCTTGCGCCTCAAGCAAGGCCGCAACATCCGCCGAGCTGCCAATGTTGCGCGATGCAATAGAGCGGTCAATGCGGCGGATCATGCCAGACAAGGCCTTGCCCGCCCCGATTTCCCACATTTCACTCACACCTTGAGCGCCCATCCAAGCCACGCTTTCGCGCCACCGCACAGAGCCTGTCACTTGCTGCACCAGCAATTCGCGAATTTCGCTGGCAGATGTCACCGCTTGGGCGCGCACATTGGCGACCAAAGGCACGCTTGGGTCGTTGATTGTCACCTCGGCCAGGGCCTGGGCCATCACTTGGGCCGCAGGGTCCATCAAGGTGCAGTGGAACGGGGCTGAAACGGGCAGCAACACAGCGCGCTTGGCGCCTTTGGTCTTGGCGATCTCGCAGGCGCGTTCGACAGCAGCTTTGTGCCCCGAAATCACAACCTGACCGGGGTCATTGTCATTCGCCGCTTGGCAAACCTCATCGCCTGCCGCCTCCGCAGCAACTTGAGTGGCGGCTGCAAAGTCCAACCCCAACAAAGCCGCCATGGCCCCCACGCCGACGGGCACCGCCTGTTGCATGGCTCGCCCCCGCGTGCGCAACAGGCGGGCCGTATCAGCCACAGAAATTGCCCCTGCAGCGGCCAAAGCTGAATATTCACCCAATGAATGCCCCGCCACAAAGGCGGCCTTGTCCATGCTCACGCCTTCGGCCTCAAGGGCGCGCATGGCTGCGAGGGACGTCGCCATCAATGCAGGCTGCGCGTTTTGCGTCAGGGTCAGTGTGTCTTGATCGCCCTCCCAAATCAGGTCGGACAGCTTTTCACCCAAAGCCTCGTCCACTTCATCAAACACGGCACGCGCGGCAGGATAGGCTTGCGCCAGATCACGGCCCATGCCGATGGCTTGTGCGCCTTGGCCCGGAAATACGAATGCGACTGTCATTGATGGTCCCCACGTTGATATTGCGCTTTTGGTGTAGCCATCGCACCGGAATTGGGCAACCCTGCTCAAGGCGTGTTGCGGATGCACACAGGCTCTGTGCCGTTTTGCGCGTTTAATAATATCGAATAACAGGTACTTTTGGGGTGTTCCTAAAGGACATCACAACAGGAGAACCCAATGTCGGCCACCAACACCGCCCATCGCTATGGCAGCGTCACCAAGACATTCCACTGGCTGACGGCCTTGCTCATTCTGACGCTGATCCCTTTGGGAATCTACGCAAACGGTTTACCCTATGACACCTCGGAGCAGCTGGCGCAAAAAGCATGGTTGTTCTCCATGCACAAAACGCTTGGGGTTACGGTGTTCCTTGTGGCTCTTGCACGCATCGCTTGGGCATTGAGCCAAACCAAGCCCGCCGGCCTGCATCCGGAGCGAAAGGTGGAAAGCTGGCTGGCCGAAACGGTGCATTGGCTGTTGTACGGCTCGCTATTGCTGGTGCCTTTGTCGGGCTGGATTCACCACGCCGCAACCACAGGATTTGCACCGATCTGGTGGCCGTTTGGCCAAAACCTGCCCTTTGTCGCAAAATCCGAAGACACAGCAACGCTGTTTGCAGGATTGCACATTGTGTTAGAGCGGGTGCTGATCCTGTCCATTCTGTTGCACGCTGTGGGCGCATTAAAACATCACTTTATCGACAAGGATGCGACCCTGAAGCGGATGTGGTTTGGAAAGACCCAAACGCCCGAAGCAACAGGCGCGCATCATCACACCCTGCCCCTTTTGACGGCCGTGGCCGCATGGGCCGTGGCCATTGCCATCGGGGCTGCCACCGGAACTTACAGCAAGCACACCGAGGGCGTAAAACAGGTCGCCTTGGCGTCTGTGCAATCGGATTGGACCGTTGAGGACGGCAGTATCGCCATTACAATCACCCAATTTGGCAGCGAAGTGACAGGGCAATTCGCAGATTGGACCGCCACGATTGCCTATGACCCCGAAGCGCGCACGGGGGACACAACCGTAACCATCGCGATCCCGTCTCTGACGCTGGGGTCCGTGACCGATCAGGCTATGGGGCCTGACTATTTCGACGCCAGCCTCTTTCCAAGGGCCGTTTTCCAAGCGGACCTTTCGGGCATTGTGGACGGGCATATGGCGACAGGCACACTGACCATTCGCGATGTCGCACGCCCAATCGAAATGCCATTCAACCTGCGTATCGAGGACTTCACAGCGACAATGGACGCGATGGTCAGACTGGACCGCAGGGATTTCGGGATCGGCGACAACATGACCGATGAAAGCAGCCTGAACTTTTCGGTAAAAGTCGATATTGAACTGACAGCCACCCGAAACTAGCACCAGAGTACACCACAACGCAAAAGGCCGCCCAATTTCGCTTGGGCGGCCTTTCTTTTGGTCTGCGTCGTTTGCCTCAGTTTAAAGGGCTTACTCGGCTTTCATTGCTTCGATAGAGATCGTGATTTCGACGTCGTCACTGACTGCCGGAGCGAAGGCGCCCAAACCAAAGTCGGAACGCTTCAGGGTCGTTGTCGCGTCAAAGCCGGCCCAATCCTTATTTGCCATCGGGTGCGTGCCCGTCTTGTTCAGAACCGCGTCCAGAACAACAGACTTTGTGACGTCGTTCATGGACAAGTCGCCCGTGATCATCGCGGTGTTGTCACCTGTAACTTCGATGCCCGTGGAGGTGAAGGAGATCAGATCGCCTTCAGCCGCACCAAAGAAATCGCCGGACATAAAGTGCCCTTCGCGCTGTTCCCAACCTGTGAACATGCTCATGACGGGCATGGATACGGTGACAGAAGAGTTCGCCGCATCGGCCGCATCGAACATGATCTCGCCTTCAAAGCCGGAGAACATGCCATAGGTTCTCGAAAACCCGAGGTGATCGTAGGAAAAGATGACCTGGCTGTGGCTGGAATCGAGGACGTATTTGTCCGCAGCAGCGGCGAAACCGGCGACAGTGGACAAAGCAGCGGCGAGAATAAGGGACTTCATGTAAGACCTCCAAAGGAGTTGGGTTGCTTTTTCAAGTGGTGGCCTAAAAGTGAGGCAATTTGAAAATAAAACAATAGTGCACTGTTCAACATTACGTGCGCGTAGATGAACATGAAAAAGCACGCATAAAGCGTGCCTTTGAAGTGTTACGGGGTTGGAAGGCTCAGTGGCTTTGGATCAAAGCGTTAAAATCAGAGCTTTCCAGCATTGGACAAACCAGACAACAAAGCGCGGCGCATCTTCGGATCGGTCAGTGCGACTTCAGCCAGCATCGTGTCCCCTGCCCCCCACAAAATCAAGTGGGCTCCGTTCAATTCGGCGCGCTCCAGATCATCATATTTTGTGTGCGACAACACTTCACGCCCGTGCAATCCCCGACGCACAATGCGGATCTCGTGGCGGATCGTGTCGATTTCAACTTCAGGCGAGGCAGGTGTTTTGCCCTGTTGCAACAAAGCCAGACCGCAAAACCCGATGACAAGGGAGATGACCAGTTTGATCAACAACACGTCAGCGCTCCAATCAGACCCGGGTGCAATCCAAAGGCCCGCGGCGGACAACATGAGTGCGGCACCCAACAGACTTTGACTGCCGCGGATCATCAACCGTCCCCCGCCCAGTGTCTGCACCGGAGCAATAGGAGTGTGGATCTCGGTGGCTTCTGCCACGATGTAATCAGCTGTTGCAGTCATGTGTCGTCTCCCAATGGCGTTCTGCCGTCGGGGGTCAGTTATGGTAAACAAAACGACAACAATGGGGCAGTGCGTGGTCAATGCCGTGGCAATGCACTTTTTTCAGGAACTCAGTGGATGCGCATTTGGTCTCTGCACGGTTGCGCCGCGCCACAGACCGTGTATACGGCGCAAGTCCTTTGCAACGTTTTTTAACCGCGCAGTCTCTCGTGTCAGGCCCGCAAAGGACGAAATGGCCCGACTTTGAAATGCGCCTTGATACAAATGGAGCACACATGCCGTTATATGAGCATGTCATGATCGCCCGCCAGGACTTGTCGAACACGCAAGCCGAGGGATTGATCGAACATTTTGGCACCGTACTTTCCGACAACGAAGGTTCACTCGTTGGAAACGAGTACTGGGGCGTCAAAACTATGGCCTACAAGATCAACAAGAACCGCAAAGGGCACTACGCCTTTTTGCAGTCCGACGCACCGGCAGCTGCCGTGCAGGAAATGGAACGCTTGATGCGTCTTCATGATGATGTGATGCGCGTGCTGACCATCAAAGTGGATGCGCACAAAGAGCTGCCTTCCGTGCAAATGCAAAAACGCGACGAGCGCAGCGACCGTGGCGAACGCCGCGAGCGCCGCTGATCTTGAGCTTTAGGAAAAGGACGTAACCCATGGCTGCAAAACCATTTTTCCGTCGCCGCAAAGTCTGCCCCTTCTCGGGCGACAACGCACCAGCGATCGACTACAAAGACACACGCCTCCTGCAACGCTACATCTCTGAGCGTGGCAAGATCGTGCCTTCCCGTATCACCGCAGTATCCGCGAAAAAGCAGCGTGAATTGGCCCGTGCCATCAAACGCGCCCGCTTCCTCGCCCTGCTGCCCTATGCCGTGAAATAAGGAGAACCTGATATGCAAGTTATCCTTCTGGAACGTGTCGCAAAGCTTGGCCAAATGGGCGAAGTTGTCGACGTAAAAGCCGGCTACGCACGCAACTATTTGCTGCCACAGAAAAAAGCGCTTTCTGCTTCCAAGCAGAATATCGCAGATTTCGAGGCCCGCAAAGTTCAGCTTGAAGCGCAGAACCTCGAAACCAAAGCCGAAGCCGAAAGCATGGCCGCAAAGCTCGACGGACAGCAGTTCATCGTGATTCGCTCCGCTTCCGACGCGGGCGCACTCTATGGTTCCGTGACAACACGCGACGCCGCAGACGCTGCAACCGAAGAAGGTTTCACTGTGAGCCGCAAGCAAGTTGTTCTGATCGCACCGATCAAATACTTGGGCGTTCACGATGTGTCTGTTGTTCTGCACCCTGAAGTGTCTGCCACAATCGAATTGAACGTTGCACGTTCCGTCGAAGAGGCAGAACTGCAAGCTGCTGGCAAATCCATCCAAGAGCTGGCCGCGGAAGAAGAAGCCGCAGCAGAGTTCGAGATTCAGGAATTGTTTGAAGACATCGGCGCTGCCGCCGCTGAAGACGACGATTTGGCTGAATCTGCCGGTGTTGCCCATGCGGGCGACGACGCAGGCGAAGAAGAAACACCTGCCAGCTAAGCTGGGATTGGTTGAAATTCAAAAGGCCGCGCATATTCTGGGCGGCCTTTTTTGTTTTCCACTGGGAGCTTTTGTCTTTGGCTTAGCCCAAGCTGTTCAACAGGGCTTTTGAGGGCACACCTGTCTCGGGCAACCCACGGCTTTTCTGATAGGCTTTGAGGGCCGCTTCACTCTTTGGGCCAAGCACGCCGTCCGCGCCCCCGGTATCAAACCCTTTGGCTGTCAGCTTGCGCTGCAATGCCACGCGGTCGTCTTTGGTCAAACCGTTCGCATCTGGCGGGAACTTGCCGCGCAGCGGTCCTGCCCCGCCGATCCGGTCCGCCAAATGGCCCACCCCGATCGCGTAGCTGTCAGAATTGTTGTATCGTTTGATCACGTTGAAATTCGACGTGACCGAGAAAACGGGGCCACCTGATTGCGGCTGCAAGCTGCGCCCTGATGGTGCGCCGTTGCCCCGCTCACCGCCCCACTTCACACCACGTGTCCACCCGTTGCGCTGCAAGTAGGCCGCGGTTGAGGCCAGCGCATCCGTGGGATCCTCCGACCAGATATCGCGTCGCCCGTCGCCAGTGAAGTCAACAGCAAACGCTTGATAAGACCTGGGAATAAACTGGGTGTGCCCCATGGCACCTGCCCAGCTTCCGGTCATACGACTGGCAGGAATGTCGCCGTTCTGGATAATCTTGAGCGCTGCAATCAACTGTTTTTCAAAGAACACACCGCGCCGCCCGTCATAGGCCAGAGTAGATGTCGCGGAAATCACAGGCACATCCCCGCGCCGCTCTCCAAAGTAGCTTTCCAGCCCCCAGATCGCCGCGATGATCTCTGCATCTACGCCGTAGCGCCCTTCAAGGGTGTTGAGCGTCGTGCGGTGACGCGCAAACGCCGCACGCCCTTTGGAAATCCGCTCGTCAGAGGCCGCGATGGACAAATAATCCTCAAGGGTGCGTTTGAATTCAACCTGATTGCGGTCCCGTTTGACCACGCCCGGCAAGTAGCCTGTTGCGCGAAAGGCTTCGCGCAAAGTGGATTCAGTTATACCTTGGCGCACCGCGCGGGCACGAAACCCGTCGACCCAAGCTGCATAGCCAGCATTCGCTTGTGGACGTAGATCCGCAGGCAATCCCGAGGCCCGCGCAACAGGCGTGCCGCTCGTTACGCCCGTGCTGCATCCCACAAGCCCGAAGCCAATCGCCCCAAGCGTAAAATTCCGTCGTGACACTGATGTCATTCTTCTACCTCAACCGCTTTTTTCTCGAGCATATCGCAAGTTGCCTGCTCTGAAAAGGAAAGCAAACCGATTGGGAACAACTTACAGGCGAAATATTTCTTGACCCGTTCTCTGACCCGTAAGACCCTGGGATGGATATCTGCGCGCCATCCACCACACATATTACAGGGGACCCTCATGTCATTCAAACTCTCACGCCGTACCTTTCTGGCGAGTTCTGCAAGCCTGCTGGCTGTACATCCGTTTTCGGTCCATGCCGCCGCAAATCAAGCGCACTTGCGCCTGATGGAGACGACAGATTTGCATGTGCACGTGTTCCCCTACGACTATTACGCCGACAAACCCCGCGACACGGTTGGTTTGTCACGCACCGCCAGCATCATCAAAGAAATCCGCGCCGAGGCAACCAACTCTTTGCTGCTCGACAATGGTGACTTTTTGCAAGGCAACCCGATGGGCGACTACATCGCCTATGAGCGCGGCATGAAAGACGGCGACATGCACCCCGTTATCGCCGCCATGAACACGGTGGGCTTTGATGCCTCCACGTTGGGGAACCATGAGTTCAACTACGGCCTTGATTTCTTGATGAAATCTTTGGCTGGTGCGGATTTCCCCGTGGTCTCGGCCAATGTGGTCAAGGAGATGGGCAGCGACCCAACAAAGGACACGCCCCTCATCAAACCCTACGTGTTGATGGACAAAGAGATTACCGACGGCGCAGGCGAAACGCACACCATCAAAATCGGATTGATCGGCTTTGTGCCGCCCCAGATCATGAACTGGGACCGCCGCCATCTGGAAGGCAAAGTTCAAACCCGCGATATCCTGCAATCTGCGCGCGCCTACGTGCCAGAAATGAAGGAAAAAGGCGCAGACATCATCATCGCCCTGTCCCACTCGGGCATCGGCTCTGCCAGGGAAACCGACGGGCATGGAAAACGCCTCGGTCCCATTGGCGGCCATCGACGGGATCGACGCGATCCTGACGGGGCACAGCCACCTTGTTTTCCCCTCCGCCACCTACGCCGATTATGCGGCTGTTGACGCTGACAAAGGCACCATTCACGGCAAACCCGCGACGATGGGCGGGTTCTGGGGCAGTCACCTCGGCATGATCGACCTTATGCTGGAGTATGAAGGCGGCAAGCTGGCGCATCGCGTGGCTCCATGTCCGAAGCGCGCCCGATTTCCAAACGCAACGAAGATCGCTCGACCACGGCCTTGGTCGCGGATGACGCGGCTGTGCTCGCCTCCGTTCAACAAGAGCACGACGAGACCCTCGCGTATGTGCGCCGTGCTGTCGGCAAAACCGACGCCCCGTTGCACAGCTACTTCGCGCTGGTGGCCGATGACCCCTCTGTGCAAATCGTGTCCATTGCACAAACATGGTACATCGGGGAAATGCTGAAAGGCACCGAATACGAGGGGCTTGCCAATCCTGTCTGCTGCCGCCCCGTTCAAGGCCGGAGGACGCGGTGGTCCGGACTATTACACCGACGTGCCAAAAGGGGATGTCGCGATCAAAAACGTGTCGGATCTGTACCTTTATCCCAACACGGCCCGCGCGGTGCTGGTCACGGGGGCACAGGTCAAAGACTGGCTGGAACGCTCCGCCGGCATGTTCAACATGATTGAACCGGGCAAAGCGGATCAAGTGCTGCTCAATCCCAGCTTCCCCAGCTACAACTTTGATGTGGTGGACGGGGTTTCCTATGAGATCGACCTGTCCCAGCCCTCTAAATTCGACCCCAAAGGGGAACTGATGGATGCCGCCGCAAACCGGATTGTGAACCTGACGTTCAAAGGGCAACCCATTGACCCTGATCAGAAGTTCATCATCGCCACCAACAACTACCGCGCATCGGGCGGCGGCAAGTTCCCCGGTGCCTTGGGGGATACAATCGTGTTTGAAGGGCCCGACACGAACCGCGACGTCATCGTCCGCTACATCGTCGATCAAGGGACCATCAGCCCCAAAGCGGATGCCAACTGGAGCTTCAAATCCCTTGAGGGTGCCAGCGTTCTTTTCGACACCGGCCCCAAAGCTGCGGATTACGTGGATGACGTCAAAGGCGTAGATATCGCGCCTGCCGGGGACGGCCCCGACGGCTTTGCGCGTTTCCGTATCCAACTTTGAACCATACCATTTGAAACCATACAGGGCCGTGAAAAACTGCGGCCCTGTATGCCCGCCGGACTGGGCAAATTGCCGCAACATCTTGTCTATGCCGCAGTGCCGCATAAATCCCAATTGAAATAGGAGGGTACTATGCGTGACGAGACCAAAACCGATCTGACAAATGACCCGAAACAGGCAACCTATGTCGTCCCGAACGATGATGACGGGTTGATCCACCACACAGCGCCAAAGGATTTGCGCGACCGCGTGGCCTTGCGCGTGGTCAAGTTCATGCGGATTTTTGCAGACGGATTTTTTGCCAAACGCTATGGGCACCGCGCCGTGGTGCTTGAAACAGTTGCGGCTGTGCCCGGTATGGTGGGTGGCTTGTTGCAGCATCTCAAAGCAATCCGGCGCATCCGCGATGATCAGGGGTGGATTCGGGAATTGCTGGACGAGGCAGAAAACGAGCGTATGCATCTGATGACATTCATCAAAATTGCGGAGCCCAACCGGATGGAGCGGATCCTGATCATGTTGGGTCAAGGCGTGTTCTTTAACCTTTACTTTATGCTCTACCTCTTTGCGCCGGGCGTGGCCCACCGCGTTGTGGCCTACCTCGAGGAAGAAGCGGTTATCAGCTACACCCAATATCTGGCCGAACTTGACGCGGGACGGGTGGAAAACGTGGCCGCCCCTGAATTGGCAATTGAGTACTGGAACCTCGCCCCCGATGCGCGCCTGCGTGAGGTGATTTTGGTGGTGCGCGCTGATGAGGCAGGTCACCGCGACCGCAACCACGAAATGGCCGATACACTGGCAGCATAACGCCGATGGGGCCGCCTGCTCTTGCGGTGGCGCGGCCCCAAGGCTCTGATGGGGGCATGACACATCATCGCACCCGCCGCTTCGTCCTCTGTACTGCCCCTGCCCTGCTTCTTGTGGGGTGTGGGCAACCTGTGGCTCAGGATACGGCCGAACCGCCGCTCTTTCCCAACGAAACACCTGCTCTGCGCGCTCAAATCAATTTCTGGGCAGATCACTATGACATCCCCCGCTCTTTGGTGCACAGACTGGCGATCCGCGAAAGCACACACCGTCCCGAAGCGCGAAACGGCCCATATTGGGGGTTGCTGCAAATCTTGCCGGAAACCGCGCAGACGATGGGGCATCGCGGGCCGGCGTCTGATTTGTTGAAGGCTGATGTGAACTTGAAATA
Organism: uncultured Paracoccaceae bacterium; assembly: GCA_943787985.1. Taxonomy (GTDB): domain Bacteria; phylum Pseudomonadota; class Alphaproteobacteria; order Rhodobacterales; family Rhodobacteraceae; genus Ascidiaceihabitans. Next base: position 216,454 of record CALSOO010000002.1, read on the forward strand.
CGCAGGCAAGTACCTGCGCGGCGCATGGTTGCTGTCAGACGGAGATGAGGCAACAGCCATCGGGTGGTACGCGCGGGGCTACTATTATGAATCCAAGCGGCGCGGACTGTTGGTGGAAACTGGTTGGCGCGCGGAATGAGCGCCTCGAGCCAAGCAAAAAGGCCGCCCTGGATGGGACGGCCTTTTCAATGTTCAAGCGGTAGAGCTTACTCTTCTTCGAGCGCTTCAACAGCTTTCTGAAGGTCCTCTTTGGACACTTCTTTTTCTGCAACAGTTGCCTGTTCAACAACGTGGTCTACCACTTTGTCTTCAAACAATGGTGCACGCAATTGCTGCTGCATCTGCTGATTTTGCTGAATGAATTCAAAGAACTGACGCTCTTGACCCGGATACTGGCGCGCTTGCGTCATGATCGCTTGGGTCATTTCGGCGTCTGTCACTGTGACTTCGGCTTTTTGTCCCAACTCGGCCAGCAACAGGCCCAAACGCACGCGGCGCTCTGCCAGTTTTTTGTGCTCGTCGGTGGTTTCGATCTCTGGGTGATCGTGGCCTTCGACTTCAGGGTTGTCCTCATGCCACAGCTGGTGGGCGATTTGACCCGCTTCGGCGTCCAGCAAGGATGGTGGCAAGTCAAAGCTGACCAGCGCGTCGAGTTGATCCAACAGACCGCGTTTCATCACAGCACGTGAGGCGCCAGTGTATTCGGCTTCCAAACGTTCCGCGATTTGAACTTTCAAACCGGCGAGGTCTTCGGCGCCGAATTTCGTCGCCAGCTCGTCGTTTACTTCAGCAGCGACAGGTTCTTTGACATCTTTGATTTTGCATTCAAACACGGCTTCTTTGCCTGCTAGGTGCTCTGCTTGGTAATCGTCAGGGAAAGACACGGTCACGTCTTTCTCTTCGTCTACTTTCACGCCCACCAGTTGCTCTTCAAAACCGGGGATGAAAGAGTTGGATCCCAAGACCAGTGGGTAGTCCTCGGCAGCGCCGCCTTCAAAGGCCTCGCCGTCGACTTTGCCCAGGAAATCAAATGTGATCTGATCGCCGTCTTTGGCTTTAGAGCCTTTTTTGCGGGCTTTGAAGTCTTGAGCGGTCTCGGCCAGATTGGCCAGTGCTTCTTCAATGGACTCGTCATCGGCCTTCACGACCAATTTCTCGAGTTTGATACCGGACAGGTCAACTTCAGGAATTTCCGGCAGTTTTTCATAGGCCATGTCGACTGTTACGTCGTCGCCCGGCTTCCAGTCTTCGTTGGTCATTTTAACGTCAGGCTGCATCGCAGGACGATCGCCGGAAGCTTCAAAGTGCTCTGCCATCGCGCCGTCGATGGATTCTTGCATGGCTTCGCCCATCAGGCGATCGCCGAATTGCTTTTTCAGCAGTGCCATGGGCACTTTGCCTTTGCGAAAGCCCTTCATTTCGACTTCTGGCTGCGCTTCAACCAGCTTTTCGTTCACTTTGGTGTCCAGTTCAGCCGCGGTGACGGTGATGGCATAGCCGCGTTTCAGACCTTCGTTCAGCGTCTCGGTGACCTGCATGTGTGCTCCATAGAATTAAGGCACCCAAAGCGGGCGCGCGCATAAAATTTGGGCCGTTCTATTGGCCTGACTGCCCACGTGCAAGAGGCCAATTGCCCTGAAAGGCGGCTGGCCTGCTCAATGGGGCAAAAATCGACGATATTTTTGTAAAATCCTTGCGGTGCACCCCAAGAAGCTGTGGCTTTCTTAGGCTAGCCTCATCATCGTTTAACCAATTTCTCACATAGTGGCGCTGACGCGTGCAGAAGCGGACGCGCATTTCCTGTGAGGATTGTAAAATGCGAATAGAGTTGAAAGAGCATTGGACGACGAAGGCGGCCCCGTCCGATGCATTCGATGCAGCGCATACTGTAGCCGTGAACGCGTTTGGTTTTTATTGCGTTCCTGAAATCTACAAAACCCGTGAGGTCTGCCGTATTCTGACCGCAGGCGACGCGAACGAGCCGCGCACGGTGAGTATCATCCGACGTTTTTGCGGAACTGGTGATGTTGTCAGTGGCGGCGCGTTCGTCGGGGATTTGCTGCCTGCCATTGCAGATGGTCTGGCCGATGGTGCGCGACTGCATAGTTTTGAGCCCAATCCGGTCAGCTTTGCAGCGGCACGGTACACCCTCGCCTTGAACGCCTTGCAAAACGTCGCCCTGCACAACGTGGCTGTGGGCAAGGAATCGGCAGTTTTTCCGCTACAAATCAATCACAGCAACGGATCTGCGCTGGGTGGTATGTCAAAAATCGTTCCCACGCGCCTCAAAGGGCGGACAACGGACGTGCCTGTCATGCCTTTGGATGATCTTGTCGATCCATCGCGCATGGTCTCTGTGCTGCAGTTGGACGTCGAAGGGTTCGAGTGGCCTGCTCTATTGGGAGCGCGCCGTATCATCGAACAGAACCGCCCCACCATCATTGTCGAGGCATTGGATGAGACCCCGAATGCGGTCACTGAGGCGGTTTTGTCCCAAGCGTTCCCTGACCTTGGATACCGCTGCGTCGGCCAGATGGAGCGCAACCGTTTCTTTCGCAGCCTTGCCCCCTAGTCCTACAAATTGGCCAACTTTTGCATGTTGGCAAACGCTGGCATGGACAGCGCCTTGACCTCGTTGAAAAGTGCAATGTTCTCCGGGTCCGTGCGGTCCACCTCGCGCGAGGGCCGCCCGAACCCATCCAATCGCGTGTTTTGTATCCAGTTCTTGAGCGCGGGCACCTGCCCCCATTTGAACTGGTTCATCGAAGTGATGGTTTGCGATTTTATCCAGCTTTGCACGTCGTCCGTCATTGGAACCGGTGCGCAGAGTGCATTTTTGGCCGCGTCATCCCCCCCTAGCGCCTCAATGCGCGCCAAAAGCGCTGCGCTGAACATAGGTTGGTACAGGCGGATCATTTGCAGCCCGATCCGCTCGGGCGTGAAAATCGGCCATGTGTTGCTGTGCCCCAAGGCGCGCGCGGTGCAATCAATGTAGAGCGTATCCTTGGGAGCCGTACACTCCCCGTTTTTGAGCACCATTCGCTCAGGTTCAAGCGCGCTGACATGCCCTTCGCGCACCACATCCTTGATCCCTTGCAGGAGCGCCAATTCCGCCGTGGACAGTGTCGGCCCATGCATGATTTGCGGCTGGACGTCAGGGTCAAGGCGCATCCACAACCCGGACGCCTCCATCCCCAAAGCAAACTCGGAAATATCCACCGCATCACGAGCGGATGCCATTTGCAAAGCCGTGGCGCGCAAGATGTGTTTGTAAAACGCACCACTGGGCTGGGAATAAGACCGGTTCACGATCCAGGGATCGCGCGGACGCACCCAGCGGATCTGATCCCCGCTAGCGCCGTGTGACAACAACCAAACAGCCGTATCCATTGCTGTTTTTCCCGCGCCAAGAATGGTGAAATGTTGATGTTTTGCAGCGTGTTGTGGCAGAAAATTGGGCGCGATACACGCCACCCCGTCGGCCACAGTGAACTGACGCTTATGTGTCAGCGGGATGCCGTTTTCGCACATGCTGGCATCGACAATGCGCCCCGCCTCAACCTGAGTGTGCGTGCCATTCAACACATTGCGCAACGTGCCGTCCCCGAGGTGCTCTGTCATCGGCACAAAACTCACCCGCCCCGAAGCAAGCAGGCGATCTTGCATAACAGCATGAAAATAGCTGGCGACCTCAACTCCGCTTGCCAGCTCCTCAAAGCCCGCGTTCAGCCCGTCGGTGTCCAGACGTGCGCGTCCCAACGGAGTCGAGTCTACACCGTAATACGAGGAGGGCTGGTGCAGTCGCACAAACGGATAGGCATCGTTCCAGTGCCCCCCGGCTTTGTCGCGCCGATCCACCATTGTGATATGTGCGTCTGTGACGTCCAACAGGCTGTCCACAAACGACAGAGCCGTCGCCCCCGCCCCTACGACAAGATAGTCAGTTTTCTGTGTGCTCATGGACGTTCTCCTCCACTACACCAAGGGTAGCCGAGGGGCGCACAAAGGCAATCACTGCATTGCCCTCAGGACGCGACGTCGCAGACATGCGCGGTCTAGATGCGCAATCCTGTTTCTTTGTCGAAATAATGTGCCAACTCGGGTTTGATGCCGAAACCGATGGTGTCACCCTTTTCAGCCAAAGGCGGTTTTTCAGTTTTGGCGATAAACTCGACACCCGTTGGCGAGATCAAATGCACCAAAGCGTATTCGCCAAGGTTCTCGACCAGATCAAGCTTACCCTCCACAGCCGCGCTGGCTGTATCGGTCACAATCAGGTGCTCAGGGCGCAAGCCCACTTGTTCTGCATCCGTCAATTCACGGCCCAAAACATTGGCCGCGTTCGGTGACAGATCACCACTGGAGAAGAAATTCATCTTGGGACTGCCGATAAACTGGGCGACAAAAGCGTTTGCAGGGCGTTCATACAGCTCGATCGGAGAACCGACCTGCTCGATACGGCCAGCGCGCAAAACAACGATTTTATCCGCCAATGTCATGGCTTCGACCTGATCGTGGGTCACATAGATCATCGTCGTTTTGAGGCGCTCGTGCAGACGGGCGATCTCAAGACGGGTTTGCACACGCAAGGCAGCATCAAGGTTGGACAGCGGCTCATCAAAGAGGAACACTTTGGGGTCACGCACAATGGCACGGCCAATCGCCACCCGTTGACGTTGCCCACCGGACAAATTGCGCGGGCTGCGATCCAGATAATCGGTGATCTGCAGAATTTCAGCGGCCGCGCGCACGCGTTTGTCGATTTCTGCAGGGTCTGTTTTCGCCTGCTTCAGGCCGAATGCCATGTTCTTGTAAACAGTCATATGAGGATAAAGCGCGTAGGACTGGAACACCATCGCCACACCCCGTTTGGAGGCCGCCACAGCATTTACTTCCTGATCCCCAATCGCAACCGTGCCCCCGGAAATCTCTTCAAGGCCTGCAATCATACGCAGCAAAGTGGATTTACCACAGCCTGACGGACCGACAAAGACTACAAACTCGCCATCCTCGATATCAAGGTCGACGCCATGCATGACTTGCGTTTCACCATATTTTTTAACTACGCCGCGCAGTGTTAGACCGGACATGTTCGCTCCAATTCTTCAATCTCACGTCGCAAGGTTTCGACGAATTCAGGATAGGTTTCAGGCACATCGCCCCAAAGCTGACGGTTGGTCAAAAACGCCTCGGAGCCAAGCAACTCTTTGAGGTCGTTCCAGCTTGGTTCAACATATTCAAACGGGATTTTTCCAGCATCGACGTGGCGGGCAAAAACATACCAGCTGGCGATACTGCGGATAGAGAACACTGGCACGATGCCTTGTTCAAAGCACCCCACAAGCGTTGGGCGGATAAAGATCGGAAATTTTGCCACACCGTCCGCGCAAATTCGCGCCACGGTGTCGCCGATCGCGCGATTGCCAAAGCGGCGCTCGATATCCGCCAAATAGCTTTCTTTGCTAAAGGGCAGATCGATGGTGATCGCAGGCAATACTTCTTTGGTCTCGAAGTTCTGGAAATGCGCGGCAAGGTGCGGCACCCGCATCGCCGCATCAAAGGTTTCGACCCCCTCAAGGGCTGCCAGATAGCACAAGGCCGTGTGTCCGCCGTTCAGGACCCGGATTTTGGTTTCCTCATAGGGATCAACATCCGCAGTCACCGTTACCCCCGATTGCGACAGATCGGGCATTTCCGCAGCAGAGCTGTCTTGCAGCACCCATTGGATGAAGTCTTCGGCCATGACGGGGGATGTAACGTCTTTGCCAAATAGAACGGACAGTTCCGGGCCTAGCTCTGCAGGGCTGCGCGGCGTAATCCGGTCGACCATAGAACACGGGAAAGCCACGTTGGCCTCGACCCAAACGGCAAGGGCATGATCCGAGCAGGCCACCAGATAGGCCAGAAGATTGCGGCGCAACATCTTGCCGTTTTGGCGGATGTTGTCGCAGCACGCGATGGTCAAGGGCGCGCCAGTGCTGGCCACCCGCGCCGCCAATGCCCCGCGCAAGTAACTGTAAACACTCTGGCGTCCCTCCCCTGCGACCTCTGCCTTGATCGTAGGGTCGGACAGATTGAGGTTGCCGTTGGGGTCTGTGTAGTACCCGCTTTCTGTGACGGTGATCGTCACAAGGTGGACCGAAGCCTTGGACAACAGAGCCTCTGAACCGGAGGCATCAACACTCCAGTCCATGAAATGCATATGCGCGCGCACGCGGCGCAACGCGACTTCACCTTCGGCAGAAAATGACTTGAGAAAATAACCGTCGTGCCGCGCGATGTCTTCCTCTGCCGTCTCGAAATGCGCGCTTTCGGAGGGACGTAAATTGACGGCAGCAATCCCCCAACGCAGATCACCGGACACGTCCATGTAATCATCAATATAGACCGCCTGATGGGCACGGTGGAATGCACCAAAGCCCAAGTGAACCACCCCCACCTCGCAAGCAGATCGATCAAAGCGTGTCGCTGACACGGAGGTGTGCGTCGCACTGTTCATGAGGTGCTCTCCATTTGAGGTGCAAGATCCTTGCGCGCGATGTCGCGATACTCGGAAGGGGTCATGCCCTTCACCTTCAAGAAATGCCTGTTGAAGTTGGCAAGGTTTTTGAACCCCGCCGCTTGTGAAATGGCGATAATCTGGTCGTCGGACGCATAAAGCATTCCGCAGGCTTCCGCGATGCGAATGCGGTTCAGGAAATCGACAAACCCATGCCCTGTGACCGCCTGAAAGTTGCGGCTGAATGTAATCTCGGTCATCGCGGCCATTTCGGCAGCATCGCCCACCGAAATCGCATCACTGAAATTGGCCACGATATGGTCCACGACCTCGGCGATACGCGCTTGTTTGCTCCCGCCTTCGGGCTGGATCAACTTTGCAGCAGACAGGGTCTTTTTCTCCGCATGCTCGTTGAGCCGCACCAGAAATCGCACAAATGCAAGGATACGTTCCACACCTTTGTTGTCGCGAATGGATTCCATATGTCCGCGTGCGAATGTCGGGTTGAACCCCTCAAAATGGATGCCCGATTGTGCCAGTTGCAGCATCTGGAGAACCTGAGAAAACTCGGGAAACCCCTGAGCCAGTTTTTCGATGCTCTCGTGACTGAACTGAACCAGCATATCGCGGGTTTGGACAGACTCGGACCAGACCTTGTCGGTGATCCAGTTGTGCGGCAGGTTCGGGCCCGTCATGAACAAATCGCCCGCTTTGAAATCACCGATGTGATCGCCAACAAATGCTTTGCCCCGTGTCGCTGTGATCAAGTGAAGTTCGTATTCTTCGTGCGCATGCCAGCGGCACAACTCGTTGGGCCAGCCATGTTCAAGGTAGCGAATGGACCGTGTGGACCGGTCGACCATTTCAATTTCAGGTGCAATTATTGACATCGGCTATCTCAACACATTCCCATCATCAACGCAGATGGTTTGCGCTGTGATGTAGGCTCATTGATCGCTGGCCAAAAACACAGCAACACGGGCCACATCCGCTGGGTCACCCATGTGGCCAAGTGGAACGGCGTCCCCGACTTCGCGTTTCTTTTGCCCCGGCTGTTTGTTTTCGAACGTTGCAAAGAGCGCATCCACCTCTTTCCACATTGCTGTGTCGATGACGCCGGGGCTGATCGCATTGACGCGGATTTTATGCGGAGCCAGCGCCAGAGCCGCCGACTGCGTGTAGCTGATCGCCGCCGCTTTGGTTGCGCAATAGTGGGCCACCAATGCTTCACCGCGATGCCCTGCCTGAGATGCAAGGTTGATGATCGACCCCTGCTGTCCGTTGGCAACCATAGATTTCGCCACGCCCTGCATGACGGCATAGAACGCACGAACATTCACGCCAAACAACCGGTCATATTGCGTAAGGTCCGCATCCAGAATGCTGCCCATGTCAAAGACGGCGGCATTGTTCAGCAAGATATCAGGCTTGATTTCATTGATCCAGGTTGTGCAATCCGCCAACCCTTCGTCATCCAGCAAATTGAAGGGGCGATATGTTGCGACCCCGTCATACTGCTGTGCAATATCTGTCCCATACACGGTCGCACCGAGTGCCGCAAAGTGCTCGATAGCACTTGCGCCGATGCCCCCGGATGCGCCCGTCACAAGGGCGACTTTTCCGGACAGGTCAGTGGGAGCCGCGTTCAACATTATTTGACGGCCCCAAAGGTCAGGCCCTGAACGAGTTGCTTTTGGCAGAACCACCCCAAGACCACGATGGGTGCAATGGCGGCTGTGGATACGGCAGACAGACGGCCAAAGAACAGCCCTTCGGGGGCGCGGTTGCCCTCGATCAGCTTGGACAGGGTGGCCGCGTCAATCGTGGTCAGACGCACGGTCCAATAGGCTTCATTCCAGCAGAAGATAAAGGTCAGCAGCGCAGTTGAGGCGATGCCCCCCCATGCCAGCGGGATCAGGATATCCTTGATTTCGCCCCATGTGCTCACACCATCCATTTTGCCCGCTTCGATGATCTCTTTCGGGATCTCTTTGAAGTAGGTGAACAACATCCAGATCACGATAGGCAGATTGATCAGGCACAGCACCAGGATCACCAGAAAATGGGTGTCAAAAATGCCCAAAGCGTTCTTGGTCAGGAAGGTCATCGGATACAGAACCGCCGCCGCTGGCAACATCTTGGTCGAGAGCATCCACATCAGGATATCTTTGGTGTGCCGGCTGGGATCAAAGGCCATCGCGTAGGCCGCAGGGACCCCGACGACAAGCGCAAACACCGTCGCAAATGTCGACGTGATCACCGAGTTGGTCGCAAAGCGCCAGTAGTCGTAATTTTCCGTCATGTTCGTGTAATTTTCGAGCGTCGGGGTAAAGAAGAACAGGAATTCCGGCTTTACCGCATCCGCGTCGGTCTTGAAGCTGGTGAACACCAACCAAAAGATCGGAAAGAAAAAGATGATCGCAATGATCCACGCCAATGCGGGCCAAAGGACATTACCGAGTTTTGAGTTTTGTGCGACAGTTGCCATTGTTTTGTCCCTTAGTCCATCAAGCTCTTGCCAACCATGCGCAACAAGAAGATCGCGATGATGTTGGCGAGGATGACTGCAAAGATGCCTGTGGCGCTCGCGGCACCGATGTTGTTGCTGGTGAATTCACCGATGAGGTAGGGCAGGTTTTTGTTCCCGTTCCCGCGGCTGACGATTTCGATTTCCGCATAGAGTGACAGGTGGAAAATAGACTGGATCATCACCACAATTGCGATCGGGCGGGCCAGATGTGGCACTGTGAGGTTGATGAACTGTGACCACGGGCTGGCCCCGTCCAGTGTCGCCGCCTCTTTCTGGGACTCGTCCTCGGATTGTAGCGATGTCATAAAGATCAGGACCGCAAAAGGCGTCCATTGCCACGCCACCATCATGATGACCGCATAGGCAGAGGTTTGTGTGGCGCGGAAAGAAATCGGTTCAAGCGTCGGCCACATCGCGAAAAAGCCGCCAAGCACGGGAAAGTCTTTTAATCCGGTGATCAGATCATTCAACCCACCGACCGCAAGACCCTGAAGGCCCAGAACCGGATCAAGGATCATATTGATCCACAACACCGCGTTGACCGCTGGCATGACAAAGAACGGGGAAATCAGCAGAACCCGCACAATGCCCCGCCCCGGGAAGGAGCGGTTGATCAATACCGCGATCCCGAGTCCCAAAATCACGGTCAGGATCAGGATACTGGAGACGATGAACACTGAGTTCTGGATCGCGAACCAGAAGTCCTTGGCGTTCAGAACGTAGTTGTAGTTCCCAAACCCGCGCCAGTTGCTCAAGGCCGGGGTGGTCCATTCTGGCCTGATCGAGCTGTTCAGCACGTAGCGAATAAACGAGAAATAAAGCGTCATGCTCAGTGGAACCAACATCCAGACCAGCAACAGCACCACGGCCGGGGTTTGGAGTATGCGGGGAAGCGTTCTTTTGGACATAGCGCTGGTCACCTGTGCAATGCGAAAGTTACGGGGCGGTCAATTTTTGGCGGGTGTTCGAATAGCGAGCAGCAATAGTCGAAAAGTGGCACTCAAGCCAGACAAACAAGGCAATCTGTAAAGGGGTGGCGGGCCCTGTGAAATTCACGAGGCCCGCCTTTTGTCACTTAAAGGGGTTAGTAGTAGCCCGCTTCGGACATGATTGCGTCTGCTGCAGATTGTGCTGCGGCCAGAGCTTCGTCTACTGATTTCGCACCGGACAAGGCTGCTGCAATTTCTTGTGCAACGGCTGTACCGACTTCTGGGAATTCAGGGATAGCTGCGAACTGAACGCCTACGTATGGCTTGATGTCTGTGGCCGCTGGTGCCGCAGATTCGATCGCTGCCATCTCAGCTGCCGCGAACTTCGCAACGGCTTGGAATTCAGGGTACGCGTATGTGGACGCACGTGTGCCTGTTGGAACAGAACCCCACCCAAAGTCCGGGTGGTCAGCAACAGCCTGGATGTACGCTTTGGAAGTTGCCCACTCGATGAAGTCGTGTGCCGCTTCGGAGTTTGGCGAACCTGTTGGAACAGCCATTGCCCAAGCCCAGAGCCAGTTCGCCCCAACAGGGTTACCAGCGTTTGGTGATTGTGCGTAAGCAACGCCTTCAACTTCCAAGAAAGAAGCCGCGATTGTCGCATCGATCCACATGCCACACTTGCCTTCGTTATAAAGAGCAAGGATTTCATTGAAGGAGTTGCCTTCAGAACCGGGAGGTCCGTAGTTGCCCAGCAGATCAACGTAGAAGTTGATGGCTGCTTTCCACTCGTCGGACTCGAGCGCTGGACGCATGTCTTTGTCGAACCATGCTCCACCGAAGGAGTTTACCATGGTCGTTACGAACGCCATGTTGTCGCCCCAACCTGGCTTACCGCGCAAGCATGCACCGTAAACGCCAGCATCCGGATTGTGCATCGCAGCCGCTGCGGCTTTGATGTTGTCCCATGAATCATTGTCAGCGACTGTAACACCAGCAGCGTCTGTCAGGTCCTTGCGGTACATGACCATGGACGATTCACCGTAGAATGGTGCCGCGTACAATGTACCTTCGTGGGAAAGACCGTTGCGCATGGCTGGCAGCATGTCGTCGATGTCGTAGTCTGCGCCGAACTCAAGGGGTTCGATCCAGCCTGCAGCGCCCCAGATTGGTGCTTCTTGCATGCCGATGTTGATGATGTCGTACTGGCCGCCACCTGTGGCGGTGTCAGACGTGACCTGCTCGCGCAGAACGCCTTCTTCCAGAGAAACCCAGTTCAGGGCAACGCCGGTGTCTGCAGTGTAGGCTTCCGCTACTTTCTGCATGTTGATCATGTGGCCGTTGTTCACGATCGCGATTGTCAATTCTTTGGCGTGGCCGTCAGCCAATGCGAAAGTTGCACTTGCGATGCCAAGCGACAATCCGAGTGCCGAATTACGTAGAGATTTCATGTTTTTCCTTCCAGAAATCACAGATTCGATTAGTCTGTGGCAACAAGGGTGCGGGAATCTCCAAAATCGCGCAAATACTTTACCAACAAAAGCACATACGTTTTTATCATATTCAAACAAATTTGGCCAAGCTTTGCTCAAATTCCATCTCAGATGTCGCCAGTGAGGCACGTTCCCTGGACGCACGCAGTCCCTACCCTGACGAATCCAGACGCAAAAGTGCGCAATAATATGCGTGCAGGAGGCAAAAGCCTTTAACCCCGAAAAGACGCCCGGTGTTGGGGCAAATCCCTGTGCTGGCCATCTTCACAATCAGTGCTGGCAAACGAACGCTGATCAGCGATAGATCATTCCTTCGGCGACTTCGACCAGCGTTTCGGGCGTAAAGGGTTTTGCCAAAAATGTTGTCGCGCCAAGAGATTCAAAAACTGTTTGCGCCGCGCGGGTACGGGTCGCCACATCCACTCCGGACACACCGATGACCGTGTCCTCGATATCGCTTGCAGACATTGTCTGCTTGAGATGGACCAAAAGCAAACGGCCCCCGTCGGAGGTGTCTTGTTTGTTGGAAAGCAGGAAATCGACCACAAATACGTCATACTCGTCAGCGGTCGCGTAAGCGATTGCTTCGCTAGAGGTGCTACTAAGGCTAACAATGTGGCCTTTTGCTTCCAAGGCGTTTCGCCAAGTTGCAGAAAGCTCGTAGTCATCGTCAAGAATTAGTATTTTTGCCAAGGCTCATGCCCCTTCGAAAGTAGTCGCATCTATTTAAGGTGGAAACCAATTACACCCTCAGGTTACGATTGCAACGTTTTTTGCCGCTCCAGCGCATTGTGTGGGTTTTTCAAGAGAGCTTCTGGCGCACCTTTGCGTTGATCCAATTACCGATCGAAAAGCGTCGCAATCACTTTGAGCAAAGCCCTTGTGTCCAATGGCTTGGTCAACATGGGCGCTTTGAACGCATCGATCTCGTTGCGTCCCTCAATGCCGTACCCCGTGACAAAAACAAACGGTATTTTTTCAGCCGCCAAGGCCAAAGCGAGTGGTGCGCAGGGCTGACCGTTGAGGTCGATATCAAGCAAGCAAAAATCATAGGAATTGCGCGCCAACTGTGCGGTCGCTTCTTCGAGTGTGGCCGCCGCGTCCACCACTCCAAACCCTTCGGAACGGAGAAACTGCCGGTTTGTTGTGGCCACGATAAAGTTGTCCTCCACCACCAAAGCCCTCAATTCTTGAAGCTTTTTCAAAAGCTTAGGTGAGGCTCGAACAGGCTTAGCCAAGCGTTCGATTATGACAGGGTCAACATCAGCTTCAACAATCAGGTTTCCCGGCAACCAGAATCGGCCTTCAAAGCCGCTGGTGTGGAAATAGGTCTCTACCTGACCTTTGAGTTCATATGGGATTGCGCCATCGATAATCGAGCGCCCGAACCCACTTTGAGCGGGCTCGCTGACGGGCGGCCCCCCTTCTTCTTTCCATTTGATCAAGACGCCATCCTCTTCAAACGTCCAGACCAGATCAACGCGCCCCCCCTCAACAGACAACGCGCCAAATCTCGCGGCATTGGACGTGAGCTCGTGCAGCAAAAGTGCCAGAACAGACACGGTCCCGGGCTGGAAAACCACGTTCGGCCCTGATGTTTTGACCCTTTGCGCGCCATGATTGAACGGCATGACCTCAAGCGCGACCAGATCGGACAGGACCACTCCCACCATGTTGGAGCGCGTGATCAGGCTATGCGCGCCAGACAAGGCCTGAATTCGCTTTTGAAGCGCGCCGGCATAGGCATCAACGGTTTGCGCACCGCTGCGGGATTGCTCGGAAATCGACAAAACCAAAGCGAGAATGTTGCGCATCCGGTGATTCAACTCGTGCACCATTACGCTCATGCGCTGCTTGCTTGCCTTGGATTCAGCTTGAACAGTAAACGCGTGCGACAAGGCCAAACGCAATGCTTCAGCAACCTCGAAATCCTCTGCGCTCCATTCTTCACATTTGTCGTCAACAGCCTCAAGATACAGATCGAACGACGTTCCCGCTTGCCGTTGACGGGTGTCTGTGGCCCGATCATCCGTCTTCTCGGGACGCCCCGCCCAGTGGATGTGGGATGACACGCGGTTTCGGTAAAAGATCAGGTTCAATCCGGCCTCACCTGGAACAGTAATCACCATCGCCCCGCCTGTTTTCCACCAATTCACCCCCAGAAAGGCCTGTGCAAGGGTGTCAAACGTTTTGGGGCTTTTGCTGTGCGGAGCTGTCAGAGCCCTTAAAACAAGCCCCCCGGAGGCGTCAGGTGTTTCGCCTTGGGTCTTGACGACTCCATCCAGCGAAATCTCCACACCGTCCGCGCGCAACATTTTTGCGAGGCTGGCTTTGACCTCTTGCCAATAGCTTTTTGTGGCCAACAGCGCATCATCCGCCACCACCAGTTTGCTGGCAATTGCATTGCAGTAGATCAGATTGGCCTGCCGCTGGTTTTCAAGAGCGTTCTGCACACGCACACTGGTGAGTTTGCCAACCAATTCGGCAGCATTCAAAATTGACGGGTCGGGCTTTATCGGCGTCCGGTGGTGGGCCACGAACAGCCCCCACACCAGCCCGTCCACCACAACCGGAACAGTCATTGCCGCACCCACGTCCATATTCGCAAGATAGTGTTGGTGGGTCCCTTTTTGTCTGCGTAAAACAGCCAGAGACGCATCAAGGGGGTCTGCATCCGGCAAAGCAAGAACCGCGATATCGGACGCTGAAATATCAGCCATTATCCTGATCGGCGTGTGTGTGTTGCGCTGCCGCGCTTCGTGTGAGACGACTGACGCCGGAAACCTCACGCCCAAAAACGATTGCACTTCGGGATGCCGGGCTTCAGCCGTGACCTCACCGCATCCATCGGGCAAGAAACGATAAAACGTCACACGGTCCATGCCGGTGATGGCCCGCAAACGTTCCGTGCCCTCGCGAAAAAAACCTTTTAAATCATTGGCACGCAGCGAGATTGTCAAAAAAGCCTGCGCTTGAGTGACGGGCAGCATCCTGTCCTTGAGCGATGACTGTTCAGGCACAAGTTCCACAATCACTTGGTTTGGCCTGCGGTGAACCGTCATTTGGTAGTCGCATCCGCCCAGTTCCAGCGTTTGTAGCAGTTCGCGTTGGTTCGAGATCGTTTCGTGGCTCAAAACATTGTAAAAACGGTGCATGATGTCGTCGGAAAACAACGTGCGCGGGGATGCCCCAAGCAGATCTTTACCCTCTAATCCAAATAGCGCTGCGAGGTTTTCGCTGACATGTGTCATCACTTGAAATGCACTGTCTGTCACCAGCAATGCGCCAAAACCCTGAACGCGATCAGAGCTGACTTGCGTGCTGTCGACACGTTTTTTCACCGCGGGTTTCATTTGCTTTGGGGGCATCGGCGTAAAGTCCAATTCCTAAGCATCCAACATTAACCGCGTTTGAATAAACTGAACAGTGCTTGCACGCGTGGATTGAACACAAAGTACAGTTTACCAGCACATCTACGGGGTTGAACTGCCTGTTTTGCAAGGCCTGGGATCAAGCCGCAAACTGCGTCCCTGACTGCTTCATACAAATTAACCTTTTCCAAATTACACTTCTGATTGTACCGTCCTCCTCACATTTAAAACTGATACTGATGGGACGTGATATTATGAGTAGCGACATTGAACTGGCAGACTTCATTTCGGATTTGCGAAGCGAATTGGAAACAGCCCTTAGCGCCTCAAAAGATTCTGAAATCCGCTTTATCCCTAAGACTCTGGATCTTGAGTTGACGGTTGAAGTGGAAAAATCGGCCGAAGCCAGTGGCAAGCTGAGCTTCAAGATTTTCTCGGTTGGCGCCGAGGCTGGTGGTGGTGGTGCGCTCAAAAAAGCAACCACCCAGACTATCAAACTGTCATTGGAGCCTGTCGGCAAGAACGGCAAGCAGGTGTTTATCACCAGCAACAAGGGCACGACGTTCTAGGGCAATGTTATGAACCCTATTCGACATCACACTGTTCAACTGCGCCACGACGACATCGGCGTTGGCAGCGGCGGACTGGTGGGGCCAGGGTTGATTTTGACAGCCCTGCACTGCGTGTTTCCAGTCGATGACGATAACCATTTGCCGGATGTCGTTCCTCAAAACGCTCCTTGCCCGCAAGCGCGCGTCATGGCGGATTTTGCGGCCGCTTTGGGTGCGCGCGATAGCGCCGTTGCCTTTGATCTGCGCCAGATAGACGTGCAAAAGATTGCAGCCCTTGACGGCGCGCAGTTTCACGACTGCACTTTGGTGTGGCCCCCCGCAGGCGCGCCGATGCCAAAAGTGGATGTTGCACTGCTGCAAATGTCCCCAACGGCAATGGCGAAGGCTCCAGCGGCATCCGCGCCCCTGTCTTTCAGGATCGACACTGTGGATGGTCAGGAACTGTCGTTGCGGGGCGAAGGGTTTCCCGATTTTGCCAGTATCGAAGTCGGCGCAAATGCTCTTGAGTTCCGCGAAATTTACGACCTGTTGGGCACAACCCGCGGCACCCAAGGGCTGATCCGTCGCACATCGAAAATGACCGTTTTGGGCGACCAGCCCCAGGATGCATTGGAGTGGGCCGGATTGTCGGGCACTTTGCTTTGGCAGTGCATCCATGGGCAGTTGCCACATCTTATGGGCGTTGTCAGCAACACCAGCAGCAGGACGCGGCAAAACAATGCATTGTATTTCACCTGCATGTCGCAGTTGAAGAACGAGCGCAGTTTTTGGGATGTCTTGGGCCGCGAGATCATGCATGAAGAACCTGTTCTAAACCCCTCTGATCGCTTGATTGCCTTCGATCGCGCCATACCGCGCTTTAGTCTGACCAAGTGGCTGCGCGAAGACCTCGCAATGCCGGCCGCGCATATCAAACCCGAACCGGATGCTGCGTCCACTTCCCCTTTGGTCGTGGTCCTCACGGGCCATGATGTGGATGAGTTGAACTTGTTTGTCTCCTCTGCGATGGATCAGATGGAAACCGATGTCGGCTTTGCGCTCGGGTCGAACGCGCCCACGCTCAACATCCGTTTTCTGCCTGGTGCGCCCCAAGAGATGGCGTTGCAAACTGCCCTGCTAAGGTGGGGTCAGGGCCTTGGCATCTATGAGGCAGGTCAAGTGCCCGACCCCAATGATATCGCCCGCGCGCTAGAGGATGAAACCCGCACCCAAGTTGTGGTAATGGAGCACATCGACGCCGATTTCACCGACTCTTGCACGGCTGTGATGCGCCAAGTGCTGAGTGTGTTCAACTCCGTACGTCCCAGCCATGCCACCAGCCGCACGCCGCCTATTTTGTTCCTTGCATTCTCGAAAGGGCGTGACAAAGAAGGCCCCGAAAACGGGTTTAGGCCCGGACCGTGGTTTGACAGCAAAATCGATGCCCTCCCCACCCTTCTGGAGGAGCTCAAGGCAGCATTTCCCAACTTGAACTGGAGCCCGACACTGGACCTTCAGGTGCCCCAATGTGCGCATTTCGACATGGTGGATTGGCTTGATACTCTCGAAGATGCGGGACTTGCGATTTCTGCGCGCACGCGGACCAAGATCGAAACCAGCACCCGCAATCAGGATACGTTTCCATTGTTCTTTGCCCGCCACCTTATCAACGAAACCCTCAGTCAGGACGCTGACGAATAGGAGACCCGCCCATGGCACAAACTGCATTGGCCAAAATGTTGACCTCCGGTGTGGAGGGGCTGAGTAAGGATCTGATCCGTGCCCTTCCTGTGGCGTGGCGACACCGCCCGCGCGAGCATGAAGGGTACGATTTTGATGACGACCGGTTGGTGACCGCCGCCAAGGCCGCGATGTTGCTCTCCCAACCGCTCATTCTGGCCGGTGAACCCGGGGTCGGGAAAACATCATTTGCAAGGGCGCTGGCCGCCCGTCTGGACCTGCCATTTCTGCCCCCTATTCACGTGAAATCCACAACCTCCGGCATGGATTTGTTTTACTCTTTCAATGAGGTGGCCCGCTTTCGTGATGCGTCCAACCCCAACAGCAATGCTGGCCTCATTGACTACATCGAGCTTTCAAGCCTTGGCAAATCCATTGTGTTGTCAGCTGGACCTTCGGCATTGGTCCATCTGGGGCCCCAATCAACGGACACCTTGTTTGGTGTGAACGCTCACCCCTTTGGGGATGCGCGTGAATTGCCTTTGGAGGACATTTTCCCAAGTGTTTTCAGTGCCGAAGACCACGGTCGCAGCATTGTCCTTGTGGATGAGTTGGACAAAGCGCCCCGAGACGCGCCAAATGATGTGCTGGCCGAATTCGAGGACATGTGCTTTGACATCTCCGAACTGGGGATCACCCTGCAGGCCAATCCTGAACGGTTTCCTGTTGTTCTGATCACCTCGAATTCAGAGCGCAGCTTTCCGGATGCGTTTTTGCGGCGCAGCGTTTTCCACTGGATCGACACGCCAACGGATGAACGCTTGTGTCGCATCATCGCCAGCGCCGCCGCAGCAAATGGCACTTTGGCCCCGAGCGATCCTTTGATCCGCTCGGCCGTCGCCTACTTCACCTTGATCCGCAACACCATCGAGAACAAGAAACCCTCTACAGCAGAGCTGATATCCTATGTCTCCGCCCTTGTGGCCGCAGGCTTCAAGCCCACGGACGAAGTCAGTGACGCCAATCCAAAAGCGCGCCCGTTCAAGGGGATTTTGATGAAAACCCGCGTCGACCTTGAAGCGGATGAGTCCTAGTGGCCCAGTCCCCCCCAAATTCAGGTCATGAGTAACGCAGCGCGACATACCACGCCGGGCGGGCGCGCCTCCCCCCTCCCCGAGGGATGGGATCTGGATGTGATTGTCGAACAGTTGCGCGATGCGGGCGTCACGATCAGCTTGGACCGCCACATGCGGGCCCATGCTGTGCTGGCCCAGTTTCAAGAATTCGGCGCACGCCTGCATCCTGATGAGGCACAAAACTGGTTGGCCAGCTTGTTGTGCAGCGCCCGCGAAGAAACCGCCATTCTGAACAGTCTGCTCCACCCCAACCGTGCGGACACCAAATCAAAGGCGGTTCAACTTGGCAAAGTCGTCCGACTGGCCAGCCGCGCACAGGTGATCCGCTTTGTGGTCATTGCGCTTGGTCTTGTGATTGTTTTGGGCGGATTGCTCGCCAGCCTTGGCAACCTCAGCGACATCACACCTGACACCCCGCTTGAACCCGTGGTCGTCCAGCCGTCCGAAAACCCGTTGGTGGATGAAACAGAGCGTGTGATCATCGTCAAAGATCGCGCCGACTTGCCCCCTGAACGTGTGTTGCGTTTTGCCCTGAGCAGCATTTTACAGCCTCTCTACCTGATGCTGCCCTTTCTGTTTGCCGCGTGGCTTGTGGTGACGGGCAAACGCGCCCAAAAGGCCGCGCTGACCCGCAAGACGGCTTTGGGTAAAGAATTCCAGCAGATGAAAATACCCCGCCGCGCTCTTGCACCGGCGCGCAAGCCGCGCCTGCGTTGGGCGATGGAGCGGTTCAAGGCGCCGCGCCGTGAACCTGGCAAGCGTTTGGATGTGGACTCGACCGTTTCGGCGGCTGTAAACCGTCCGGGCTTATTTGACATTCGATACCTCGATGAACGGCGCAACACCGAATACCTGATCCTTGCTGAAGGGCGATCCGTCAACGCGCACCGCCGTCTTGTCATCCGGCGCATCCAGCAGCGGTTGCACGCCAATGACACCTCTTATGCCCAATACGATCTGGGCGCCGCCGTCGAACAAGCGGTGTTCGACAGTGGCAAACGCGACGGCCCGCCTCAAGAAGGGGTGTCGCAAATTCTCAAACGCTATGCCGGAGGGCGGCTGATCTTGTTTGGCACGGCCCAAGAGATTTTGGCCCGTCAGCGCCGCGCCACCTTTGCCACCAGTATCGCCAGAATGGTTGAGGACTATCAGATCGTTATGGCGTTCATTCCCGTACCAAAAGGGCGCTGGGGACGGTCTGAAGCAGTGCTGAAAGACATGGGCGTTGCCTTGTTCGAAGCCAGCGACGCAGGTGTCATTGACGCAGGCCAAGCGATTGATGCGTTTTCCAACGACGGGCAAATGCCCCCGACCCGTATCGCGCAAAACCGCGATGACCGCTTTTTGTCCTCCCTCAGGGTGAACAACGCACGCTACCTGTCTGACATCGCGCCGGACCCGCGCGAGACCGAAGATCTGGTACGCCAAGTCTTGGGCTATTTGGGCACCACAGATGGTATCACCCTTTTTGCCGCCCTCGCCGCCGTTCCGAGTTTTGACAATGACATGGTGTTGTACCTCAGCGATGAGATTCTGGGGCACCCTTTGGACGACGATATGGCGATGCGCCTGTCTGGATTGCCATGGATGGACACGCACCGCCTGCCCGACTGGTTGCGCCTTGCCGTGCTGCGCCAGATCCCGCAACGCACCAAAGTCAGGCTGCGGGAACAACTTGCCCTGATGTATGCAGGGCTGATGGATCAACGCGACGAGGAAATGAGCGACAGCACCATCAACATTCTGAATACGCTCAACTTTGTGGACACAATCAAAGACCGTTTGGGCATGGGTGCTGGCGTTGTTGCGGGGGAAGCTGTGTTTTTGCGCTTTCTCGATGATGATCTGACGGATGATTTGGATCAGGACATCGGCCAGATCGACACCCATATTGACAACACGCGGCTGATCATTGCGTTTGGCATCGTCGCGTTCGGGGCGTTTTTGCAAGGCACGTTTGTGCGTGCCCTTGAGGCCCGTACCGAATTTTTTGCGGATACCCTTGATGCGCTGATCAGCCCGTTGCCCCTGCTTGTACTTTTGCTTCAGCTCCTCGCTGTCGCCGCCCTCAGATCTGGAGTCCCAATGGTACGGCGCTATAAATGGGCGCTTTGGCCGAGTGCTGTGGCTGTATACATCGTTGCACTTTCGACGGTTTTCCTTGTTCAGCTCTATATCGGTTCAACCGAAAACACCGACCTCGAGATCGATAAGTTCCCATGGCCACCAATTCTCGTGCTTATAACGCTTCCCGCGGTGTTTCTGACCTGCCATCTGCTGTGGGATCAGTCAGCAAAGCTGACAATCAGGACGCCCCGGCAGACGAACAGGCATGGCCGGTCACAGATCGCAATATTCGTCGGATTGATGTCTGTCCTCATGTGTGTTGGCGGTGGATTTGAAATGATGACCAATGAGAACGGGTTTACGCCTACAAATGAATACCTTGTCATCACGTCACTCATCTTTGGGACGATTTTTGCAGGTGCTATCGCGACAGTCTTCACGGCACCAAAACATGGTACGCACCCAAAAGCTGCGGTGGCGCAACGCAACATGACGCAGCATTGTGGTGTTTTTGTCGGGCAAGTTGCAGTGGCCAGCAGTGTGATTTTGACCACTCTGGCTCTGACCTTGGTTGCGCTTGATGTGATCCCTGTGTTGAAGACGCCAAATCTTGTCGACGGTCTTTCCGCAATCATTTTGGCACTGATCCTTGGGCTGGCCGTGTTGTCACGCGCAGGTTTGTGGCGCTTGGCCAGCATTCACGCAGTTATGCTCTTCAGCACATCATTTATCACTGACATTTGGATCGACGCTGTTGCTGCAATTTTTGAAAGCCCGACGTTCGAAGTCATTACCCTTATCATCACAGCCCTTGGCCTGTTCGCGGCGTCGCTGTTCATAGACAGCCGCATCGCAGCACCTGTGGACCGGTTCATCGGTCGCCTCTTCCCTCAATATCAGCGGGAGGCATCATGAGTGATCCGATGAGTTCAAGCGAAGCCGCGTTCGACAAGTCTTTGTCCAAATATGACGAAGCTGCCAGAAACTTCGACGACAGCCCCTCAAAGCCTGCGCCCGACGCAGGCCCGTCAGAGGTGCAGCTGTGGGCGCGCGAATACCTTGATACGCCTGTGGCCTTGCTGCTGCTCTACCCGATCTGGTTCGTGGTTGTGAAATACACCGACGTCATTCTTAACCTGCACATCCTGACACTGGCCGCCTGCGTGATCGCGGCGCGCCGCTGGGGCGTGCAGGCCATTCCGGCCCTTATGGTTCTGGGCATGCCCTTCCTGATCGGGTGGACCCATACCGAAGGGCGCATCACCGTGACACCCGGCGGGGTCTGGACCATCGGGGCCATGGTTTTGCTGTTCCGCACGGCCCTTGATCCTGACCTCGTCACCGCCATACGCGCGAAACGCTGGGCACGCAGCGATTGGGCCATCCTTTTGGCTTTGTGCAGTGCAGGAACGATCAGAACCGAAGCGTTTAGCATGGATGACGTCGTGTTGCTGGAACAACTGGCCGCGCAACCCGTGTTTGAAGCGGACGTCGGCTTTGACCCCATGTCCTATTTACTGCCCGTGTTGATGATTATGCTGGGCCTGCTCCAAGTGCCACGCGGGCCTGTGATCTTGTGCATTGTAGCCGGAATGGTCGTGGCATTCGCCCTCGCCCCGTTCTGGCCTGTGCCCACAAGCTACGGTGTGTATCTGACCGCCTTTCCCGGATTGTGGCCCAGCCAAGGCCTTGAAGCCATAATGCTGTTTTTGATCAGCCGGATTGCCGCGCAGTCACAAGGCGCTTTGGCTTTCACTTCAAGGGAGATTTTTGTTCAAACCTGCATGCGCATTTTATTGCTGCCCGCTTTGATCCTGATGTGTTTGGGGGTCGAATTCAGCGTCTTGTTCGCGCAGTCGGGGCAATCGGCGTTTAACCTCGGCCAACACGTGAACGGGTATTTCATCGGCTTTTGGGGCGTCTTTGCGGCAACAATTCTGACCATGACATATCGCGTCATGGAAACGCGCCGCGACACAATCTACGTTTTTATGATGGGCGCCGCAGCATTTGGCGTGCTCACAACATTGTACATCTTGTTTGGGGTTATGTCGTCCGGCAACACCTTAACCGAGTCCTTTTTGGACACACTCACACGGGCGCTGCCCTTTTTGTTTGGCTCTGAAATTGAACCCATTATCGTGGATCAATTGGTTTTGCTGGACGTGTTTGATGTGTTTTCCGTCAATTGGAGCCCAAGCCTATTCATCGCTGACGCAGGGTTTGCCGCAATGTTACACGGTGTTGGCGTGGTGCTCGCCTATCGGTGGCTGGCCAAACCGTCTGCCGCCTACATTGGCCCGCCCCCCCTTGGCAATCGCACTGCCCCGCGCGGGATCATCACTGCGCTGATCAGCCCGATGCTGGGGTGGTTGGCCATCGGGCTGATGGTCTTCAACCTGAGCTACGTGGCCGCTGCAAACTGGTTTATCGACACCGCCCCAGAGGTCGATCTGTCCAGCGTGATTTCGCCAAAAGAACTGGCGGATGAAGTCGCCCGCTTTAACGATATGCGGCTCATGATTGAAATGATTGAGGAAAGCGCACCAAAAGACTATGAATTGCCTGAACTGATCACGGCACTCACCAACGAGATATCCGAAAATTTTGGTGAAATTGGGTTCATTCAGACCGAAGGCCCGAGTGAACAGTCAAACACGTCCGCGCTCCCGGGCCGCGGGGAGATCTCGTTCCTTTTTGACACGAATTTCGACCTCATCACACGACTCGAACAGTTGGTTTCCGAGGAGGTCAGTGCCTTGGCCCTCTTTCGCGTAACTCCTTCGGAGCAATCTACTGCCGATTGATACGAAGTGCGACGCGCAACAACGAGAATGGGTTCCGCAGACTCCAAGCCGCTTAACTTCTAACTTTTGGAAAAGTGGGGCGGATATGGTGCACATGCATCCACTTGTCCAAACTCTTACAAATTCGAAAAACCCTCATATTTGTAGCTGAATTTTTGCGACCCTCAACTGTATTGGGGGGATCGGACCCAAAGCATCGAGCTGAATGGTGCTGTGCCAAAACGTTTAAACGCATTGTCTTTGCAAGTGCATTCGGCCGCAAAGGGCCCATACCGAAACGCCCAGTCTTGCAAGTAAGGACTGCTGCTACATTTCTCGCCCCCTTCGCATCGCAAATCGCGCCGCGTAGTCTTTAACGCAAAATTTGAAATCATGGCTTTCGCTCCCACCATGTCCAATGCACAGCGCCTCGGGTTTCTTTTTTGGCATTCCGTTTTCGGAATTTTCTTGTTTGATCAGCCGGATAAATCGCCTTTGTCCTGCTGATCCTGTAGAATCCGCCACAGCACTTTACCGGCGGCTGATTTGGGCAGGCTCTCTACGATTTCAAGCAGACGCGGCACTTTGTAGGCGGCCATATGGGTTTGCGCCCATTCGGCAAATTCGCCCGCTTCAAGGGTCATTCCGGGCCTGAGAACTGCCACCGCTTTGACGGTTTCACCGCGGTAAACGTCCTTGGCGCTGATCACACAGACCTCGGCGATGGCAGGGTGTTGATAGAGCCGTGTCTCGACCTCAGCAGGCCAGACCTTGTAGCCTGATGCGTTGATCATCCGCTTGAGACGGTCCACGATATAGAGGTTGCCTGCCGCGTCTTCACACGCCAGATCGCCGGTGCGTAAGAACCGCTTGCTGTCAAGGTCTAGGAAAGTCTCGGTGTTTGCCGCTACATTCTTCCAATAAGACAGCATGACCTGCGGCGCGCAGACCACCACCTCTCCAACCTCGCCCAAGGCGACGGGCTTTAGGGTGTCAGGGTCCAGCAGGCGAACCTCGGTTTGCATGGCGGGGATGCCGACGCATCCGGCTTTGGGTGCATGGACCGGATTGTTTGTGACGAGTCCCATAGTTTCGGTCATGCCGTAGACTTCGACAAAGTCGAGGCCCGTCAGGTTCTTCAGCCTTGCGGCGACTGCTTCGGGCATGGCACTGCCGCCGCCAAAGATCAGGCGCATGCTGCGCAGGTCACTTGCGACAAGGCCTTCGGTGTTCAGCAGGTCGATGACAGCCGTGGGCACAGTGCTCCAGCTGGTGACATTGTTCTGTTTGATCAGGCTTGCGGCGGCTTTGCGGTCCCAACGGGACATGATGACAAAGGTGGCAGCGGTGGATATTGCGACATTCATGATCCCTTGCATGCCAACGATATGGAACATCGGTGTGGCGCCCAGATGGACCTCGTCGCCGCCATAGCCGAACCACGCCGCGATACAGTCTACCCCTTGCAGGGCTGTCCGGTGGGTATGCACGCAGCCTTTGCCGCGTCCGGTCGAGCCAGAGGTATATGGCAGGGCGCATAGATCATCGGGGGCCAGATCAGGCGCATCAAACGGCAGATCTGCCGCCATGACTTCTGCCCAGTCCTCCACGCCAGCGGGCAGTGGGGCAAAGGGCGCGGTGATGATGTCGGGCAGCTCTATCATTGTGGTTTCGAGCAGTTCAGCGGCGTAATGGGCGGCAATCACATGCTCCAGCTCACCTGCGGTGATCAGGGGCAGAAGTTGGTCCACCACATCCTGAGCGGTCAGAACCGTGCGCACTTCGGCGTCGTTGCAGATATAGGCGACCTCGTCGCTGCGGTGCATTGCATTGATCGGCACGACAATGGCGCCCGCGCGGATCACGCCATAGAAGGCCGCAATGAATTGCGGTGCGTTTTGCATATAAAGACCGACGCGGTCGCCCTTGGCCACGCCGCAAGCGGTTTGCAGATAAGCGGCGATTTTGGTGACTTCGACATCAAGCGCGGCATAGGTTTTCCCCGCGCCATAATAGATCAGGGCTGTCTTGTCGGGCGACTCCGCCGCCGCGCGGCGCAAATTGTCGTCCAATGTGCGGGTCACGGGCGGCAGATGTGTCGGAACGCCTGGCGGCCAATGATCGAATTTTGATTGTGACATGCCATTCCTCCCAAAATGCAAAGCGGCTGGCCCAAGATATCCAGGCCAGCCACGTTGTTATGATCCTTAGCTGATCGCGCGCGATTGTGTTTCGCGGCTGGTCAGCAGGCCGATGAAGCCGTTGAACGTCGGGGTCAGGATCGCTGCACCCGCCGCAAGGATATAGCCGTGGCCACGGTTGATGTAATACTCGGGGATTACATCAAGATAATACCACAGTGCATGGCCCCACAGAACAATCGCAGGCGCAAAGGCAAAGTTCACGGCAAAGACCATCACCTCGTGCCACATGTTGTTGTTGCCGCGGTGTTCAAAGAACATGGCCAGCAGGGCGAACCCCAACAAGGAAACGCCAGACACAAGGTAGAAACCGCCGCCTGATGTGACGGCCAAGCTTGGCTCCCCCAACTGATAGCCCCACAGCATTTGCTGAATGCCCGCACCAATGGCGCTGACGTAAAAGATCCGGCGTGCGACACGTGACTGTTCATCACGGATCATCAGATAGATGCCGGAAACAATCGCACCCGAAATTCCCAATCCGAACATCGCCGTTTGCAAGGTTTTCCCATCATACAAAGCGGCGTCGGCCGCAAGCGTCGTGGCTGGTACAATTTCGCTGATGACCGTCCAACTGCCCAAACCGGGGGAAAGGATATACATGGCCAGTGAGCTGATCACGGCAGTCACGGCGGCGAGGGTCAGGAACACCTTCAGGCCCATCGGCTGTGGCTCTATCGGGACAGGCGTTTTACGCACGGGCGATGCGGACCGGTTCCATGCAAACAGCAGGTAGCCAATCAGCAAGCACTGCCAGAAGGTCAGGATGTTCACCAGATTGTTGACCTCGCCTTGGGTCAGATGTGGGTAAATCTGGCCCAGAACGGCACAGTCATAGCGCTGGATCGGGGCATTCAGAAAGGCCGCGAACGTGTAGATCTGAAACCCCAGATGCAGCGCGAAATTCCGTTTCTTGATGAAATAGATCGCGAGAACCTGACAGATGACCGTGCTAAGGCCCAAAAACCAAAGCTGGATATGGAAGGCAAAGCCTTGAAAGGTCTCGTCAAAGGCTGTGTGCGACAGATGGTAAAACGAAGCAAAGCACATGACGAACAAGCCAACGATATAAAGACCGCCCACGACACGATGCGCTTTGCGGTACATTTTGCGAAACATTGGTGTGAACTGGAATATGCCGAGGATCAGGCAGGCCCCGCCGAGCAGCATATGGAGGCTGAGCACCGATTGCTCGACTGGCTCCATGGTGACGTAGTGCAGCAGCGGATCGGTATTGCCGTTGCTGCCAAAGCCGAAATAGGTGCCGGTTAGCATGGCCGTCAGATTGTTCCAAAGCGGATAGACCTTCATCGCGTCTTCGGCAACTTCGGCGTAGGGAACGTGAAGATCGCTTTTTGCGGCAATCTCTGCCAGAAGTTGCGCCTCGTTCGGGATGTCCTTGATCGGCATCATGTGAAAGCCGGAATCCCAGACAAGGAAGCTGTAGAAGACAAGCATTACACAAAACGCTGCCCACAAGATCATGGGTTTGGAGGCGAAGACGCCATTCTTTTTTGGCGGGTCAATAGACTGTATGGTCATAACAAAAGTCTCATTTTCTATATGTTCCGGATGGGTAAAGGGATCAAACCTTCCCGTAGTGCCGGTTTGGCCCAACCCCGCCTGCGTCCTAAAAGGGCTGGCGGAGTGGGACGGTATAAAGTCGGGTCAGCCGATCACTGGAAGATGACCTGAATGTCGGTGTTCTCCATCAGACCTTCGTCGCCGAATTCAACGCCGATGCCTGACTTTTTCACACCGCCAAACGGGGCGTTCGGTTGCAGCGCACCGTGCTTGTTGATCCACACAGAACCGCTTTCCATCCGCATGGCCAATGACTTGGCCTTGTCCATATCGTTGGTCCAGATGGACCCGCCAAGACCCGCATCCGATGCATTGGCACGCTCCAGTGCGTCTTCGACATCGCGGTAACGCAACAGCGGGACTGCAGGGCCAAACTGCTCTTCTGTGACCAGCGGATGACTGTCGTCGAGGTCAGAGATAATCGTGATGTCGTGAAACTGGCCTTCGCCGGTATCACCGCCAAGCAAGACAGTGCCATCCTTGGCACCCGCTTGAACAAGCCGAGCGACTTTTTCATGCTGGAACGGTGTGGTCAGCGGCCCCATGACAACGCCGTCTTCAAGGCCGTTGCCCATTGGCATATTCTTGGCAAAGTCTACCAATGCTTCGGCCACCGCATCATGCACGTCTTCATGCACATACATCCGTTTCATCGCCGCACAGGTTTGGCCGGTGTTGATAAAGGCCCCCCAATACAGCCCCTCAGCAATCGCTTTGGGATCGACGTCAGGCAATATGATACCCGCGTCATTGCCACCCAGCTCCAGTGTCAGGCGTTTCATGGTTGTTGCCGCGCTTTGCATGACCTTTTCACCTGTCGCGGTCGAGCAAGTGAACACAATTTTGCGGATGTCGGGATGCTGCGCCATCGCGGCCCCGATGTTGGTGCCCTGATCGTCTGATGTGATAATGTTCAACACACCGGCGGGCAGGATTTCGTTCATGATTTGAACGGCCAACATTGTAGAGAGTGGCGTGAACGGTGACGGCTTGATCACAACGGTGTTGCCCGCGCGCAAAGCTGGCATGATGTGCCAGATCGCAATGATCAGCGGCCAGTTCCAAGGCGTGATCGATCCGACAACGCCAAGGGACTTGCGGTGCAATTCAACGCGCCCCTCGTCATCGTCTTGCAAGACTTTGACCGGCATTTCGAGGCTGGCGGTATATCCTGTCCATGCAACGGCGCCAGCAAGTTCAAAATGTGATCCAAGGCCAGCCAGCGGTTTGCCGTTTTCTTGGGTCAGCAGTTCTGCCAGCTCCTCCTTGCGAGCATCCAATGCGCCAGCCAATGCGCCAATCGCCTTCTGGCGGTCTGCGTCAGGCAAAGCAGCCCAAGACGGATATGCCAGCTTTGCAGCGCTCACAGCGCGATCCAGATCATCTGTTGTTGCGTTTGTTACAGTGCCCACAACCGCGCCCGTAGCGGGGTTCAAAACGGCAAAGGTGTCTTGTCCGGAGACCTGACGGCCACCGATTGTCATGCCAAAATCCAGCATCAAACTCTCCCAATGTACTGGTAGCAGTGCTCGTGGATAGGCTTGAAGAGAATCGATATTGCCTTCGTCACATTCAAGCCATTGAAACTGCTTCCAATTTACTCCCATTTGGTCGCGCTCGTCGCGAACTGTCCAAAATGTACACGCTTGATGTTGCACAAGCAACATTAAGTTGCACCCGCAACAATGTCGGGTGCCAGCTTCCCTCGCTTGGCTTACCTTTTTAAATGCAGTAACGCGTTACTATGGATACGCCCGAACAAACCCTGATTTCAGAAACACTGTTTCTTGTGGATGTCGAAGACCCGGAGACGGGGGCGACATTCCAAACGCTGAGCATCTCGCGCACACCAGCAATGCTGTTGTCTTTTGCCGCCAACAAATTCACCGAAGCCGCATCTGCGTTTTTCAAGGACAACTTTAACCTCGGTCCCGTTGATTGGCGTATGTTGTTTTTGCTCGCACGACTGCCGGGCATTACAGCCATCCAAGCAGCAAAAACGATCGGCGTTGACAAAGGTACGGTTAGCCGAAGTGTTGGGCGACTAAGTAAGACTGAACTCATTGTCGCGGGCGAACTTCATGCGAATGGCCGCAGTCGTAGCTTGTCACTCAGCCAGACTGGGCGGCAGCTACATGATCGAATTCTCGCAGAGGCTATCGATCAGCATAGGCACTTGCTCAAAGGGTTTACTTTGTCAGAAATCAACATGTTCTGCGAAATGCTTCTTCGATTCACCCAGAACCAAGAAGATCTCATCCAAAGCGCCCGCGATTAACCGCTGCTGAACCGTAGTTGGACAGTCCGAAATTGGGAGCCCGCACCGCGGTATTCCTTCCAGAAATGAAAATCGGCTTCGGACCTGGTTGTCTATGGGTAACCTGTATGTCTTCCAAAGGAGAAATTATCTGCGTGACACAAGATCAACACTTTGGGCCAGGATCTGTTAAGGGTCGTGACTGACGTACAAGGTCACAGTCAGGTTCATCTATGCTGCGTCAGCGTAAAACTCGGTGCTGCCGCGCAGCGGGAAAACCCGCCATTCAAGCAGAGCGCAACAAGGATCAAACGTCGAATGCACAGGTTGCGGACAAAACCGACTTTCACTGCGGTACTGTCCAATGCCCGCTTTTGGCCTGTGTTCCCTTTGCACGGACCGGTTTCTGAGCCCAAGTCTTTATACTTACGAGGTTCTCTGATGACGATCGGACATGTCAGTCAATCAATAGTTGGTTCAACGTTTGATTTGACGAATTCCTTGACGCACTATTGCTCCATTTCTGCTAGTTTAACGGACGCTCAAACCAAAGTGGTGGATCCACTATTAGCGCGCCTGCGGACTGCAGATCGATCGATTAGCACACTCTGTACATCGCTCTATCCGTACCGATCATTTCAAAAAATTCTCGGTGGGGCACAATCCCAGCGTTAGGGCGCTAAATTCAATACTACTTTCCGATTACTGTTCGCGCAGTTTGGGCCATGGCTGAGGATAATTCCTCGCTAAGGACATCCCATAGTTTTTGCAGGCCATCCTCGCCCGCAGCGGCGATTGCGAACTGAAGGGCGCGGCCAAAGAATGTGAAGTCGGCTCCACAATCAAACGCCTTCAAGACATCCTCGCCCGAGCGCAAGCCGCTGTCGTAAAACAGAGGGAAATCTGGACCGACAGCAGCGCGGATTAAGGGCAGCCTGTCGATCGGTGCAGGCGCGCTTTGCAATTGGCGCGATCCGTGGCTGGAAACCTGAATGGCATCCACGCCTGCTTTTTGCAGCGAAACCGCATCGTCGACGTTCAGAACGCCTTTAATGACAAGATTTCCGGACCACATGTCGCGCAAACGGGCGAGTGTGCCCCAATCGGCCTTGGCGCGACTTTCGGTGCGATCAAAGTCATAGCCGTCCATTTCGAAGTTCGCCATTTGGGGTTTGCCAGCTGCCAGTTGTGTCAGCGACCAGCGCGGATGCAGGGCGAAGTCGACAAATTGGCGTGGGCCGATTGCGAACGGCATCTTAAACCCGTGGCGCAATTCACGCGGGCGGCGGCCTACCTCGGGCACATCAACGGTCATAACGAGGGTTTTGTAACCAGCGGCTTTGGCGCGTTCCACCAGTTTGAACGTCCCTGCCCCGTCGCCGGAAAAGTACAATTGAAACCAAGCATGGCCTTCGGCCACGTCGATGATTTTTTCCATTGGGGTTGAGGCGACAGTGCTGACCCCGTGAGGCACGCGGTATTTGGCGGCCAAACGCGCCAGCATCAAATCAGCGCCGGGCGCGCTTAGGTTGCACATGCCCATGGGTGCAATGCCAAACGGGCGATCCGCGCGCGTGCCAAACAGATTTACGCCCAGATCACGCTTGGACACATCCTGCAAAATTCGTGGTTCCAGCGTCAGCCCGTCAAGGGCCGCACGATTACGCGCAGCCCCCGTTTCGTTACCAGCGGCCCCATCGATGTAATCAAACACCATCCAGGGCAGCCGCCGTTTTGCCAGCCGCCGCGCGTCCTCGGTCGAATGAATATGCGCGGCGGCTGACATCATTTTCAGGCTTTCACGGCTTCCATAAAGCGATGCTTGATGACCACCGGGTCCATCGTGATGACGGGCAGCTTGATATTGCCACTGTCGCATTTGCACACGATGATCGTCATCTCATCGCTGTCGATGGCCGCTTGCAAAACAGGACCAAGATCTTTGTCCTGCACTTCTATCACGGTGTCACACCCACAGGCGCGAGCCACAGCCGTAAGCGAGGTTTTCTTGCCCGCATAGGTCGGCTGATCGCCTGTGGAGCCGTAAGACCCGTTGTCGATGATCAGCAGCGTGAAGTTGCCCGTCGCGTTGTTGGCGATGGTAGGTAGCGTGCCAAGGTTGGTCAAAACCGACCCGTCGCCATCAATGGAAATAACAGACTTGGATTGAGCCAACGCAAGGCCGAACCCGATGGAGGAGCTAAGCCCCATGGTGCCGAGCATGTAAAAATTCGTCGGCTGATCGTCGATCATATGCAGCTCTTGGCTGGGCAAACCGATGTTACAAACAACAAGGTGATCACGGATGATCGGCGCGATTTCTTTTAGGATTTCTGAACGTATCATTGGTCGCCGTAACCTCCCCAGAAGTTGGCGTCCGTCAGGATCGCCACAGGTTTGTTGCACATGAAGGTGTACTTCAGGATGTTGTCGAATTCCCGGACATCGTCTTGCCAGTGAAAATGGTAGGTAGGGATGTGCATTTGGGCCAAAAGCGCCTTTGTATGCACCGCCATTTCAACCTGACAGGCCACAGGTTCGCGCAGCTCTCCGCGGTATGAAATGATCATCGGCAAAGGCATGCGGTAAAACTGGGTCAACGTCGCCAGCGTGTTGATCGTCACGCCGATGGCGGTGTTCTGCATGATAATGGCAGAGCGTTTGCCACCCATGAATGCACCAGCACATAGCCCCATGCCTTCGTCTTCTTTATTGGACGGGATGTGGAAAATCTCGCTCCGCTGATCGATCTCTTCGATCACACCAGCCAGCTGTTTGCATGGCACGGTGGTCACAAAAGAGACGTCATTGGCGACAAGATCATCGGTGATCTTCTTGTCGATGTTCATAGGTAAAGACCTTTCAAGGTTGGTGCTTTTAAAATGAATGGTTCAGCTGCGGTACACATGCACAGCACAAGGGGCGTGGCGCACAACGCGCGCCGCGGTTGAGCCAAGAAGATAGTCACTGAAGCCCGGTTTGTGCGATCCCATCACAATGCAATCAACGCCGTTGTCGCCTGCATAATCGATGATGGAACGATAGGTGTGACCGATCACCATTTCCGCTTTGACGCCGTTCAGATGGGCGGTTTTTGCCGTAAGCTCTGCCTTCGCGTTGGCGACCGCTTCTTTCTGTGCATCGCGGCTCAGGTAGGCATTCACCGACCCTTGAGGCGCCTCATAGACGTGCAAGGCAATAATCTCACCGCTGCCGGCCGTTAGCGCGCCCGCGATTTCTAATGTGTTGGAAGAAACGCCGTGATCCAGCGCCATGGGAACGAGGATTTTCTTGTACATCTCAGGATCTCCTTTTTGATTTGGTGCCGTCAGGACCACGGGGTTAAAATGATCTTCGGGGCGGCTACAGAGCCCGCTTTGATGTCTTTGAACGCCTGTTGCCCCTCCGACAGATCGCGCGGTTCTGTCCAATCAAGCGCACCAAGGCTGCCATCGAAAATCGCCGCCGCCGTGTCACAAAAATCTTGGGCGGTGTAGGTATATGTGCCGATAAACGTGATTTCCTGCAGGGTGACGCGGCGCACATCGATCCCGCCGCTGTCCTCGCCCAAACCGACATGGACGATGACCCCGCCCGGAGCCGCGCAGACACTGGCGACGCTGCGCGTAACTGCATATCCAACAGCATCAACGACAATGCTGAACTGGCCGCTCGCGCTGGCTGTCACGGTTCTGCTGACATGTGTCCACCAGATAGGCACGACGCGTGTCGTTGGGTTCTGCGATGGTGACGGTCTTCAATACCCATGGCCTTTAGGGCCAATGCAGCCGCCAAACCAATAGCACCCCCACCCACAACCAAGGCCATTTTCTCCATCGACGGATGCAGGGCCTGCGTGGCCAATCGCGCAGCATGCCAGCTCACGGCGAGGGGTTCTGCAAGCGACGCTTTAATCAACGACACATCTTCCGGAACCTCGACCAGATTGCGATCCGGCATGGCAATGAACTGCGCAAAGGCCCCTTCGCGCGGCTGCATCGAAATGATCTGACGTGTCGGGCAAAGGTTTTCACGCCCCGCTTTGCACGCTGTGCAGGTTCCACATGTCACCAAGGGGTTTATCGTGACGCGAGTGCCATCGCGCGCGCCGCCAACAATCGTGCCCGCAGCCTCGTGACCCAGGATCAACGGCGCGGGTCGGCGTGCATCATGACCGACATAGGCGTGCATGTCGCTGCCACAGATCCCGACGGCCTCGACCTTGATCAGATGCTCGTCCGCGCTTGGAACGGGATCAGGCATATCCCGAAAGGTCAGCGTTTCGACACCATCGTATACCAGATGCTTTCATTTCGCGGTGAACCCCCCGTCGACCATCAAGACCTGTCCTGTCACATACGCCGATGCGTCCGAACATAGGAACAAGACCGGTCCATCCATATCCTCCAGGCGGCCATTGCGGCCCGCACAGGTTTGCGCCGCATTGCGCGCGGCGCGGTCTGTGTCGTCAAACACCGCGGCTGTCAGTTCGGTCGGGAAAAACCCCGGCCCGATGGCATTGGCCGTGATCCCGTGCGGGGACCATGCCTCGGCCATGGCGCGGGTCAATTGGCCGATACCGCCTTTGGTTGCGCCGTATGCGATGCCACCCGGAAAGGCGCGCGTCGTCTGGAGGGACGCAAAATTCACGATCCGCCCCCAGCCTTTGGCCTTCATCGCGGGCACCATGGCCTGGGATAAGAAAGAACGGCGCGCTGAGGTTCAGCGCCAGCGTTTGGTCCCATCCTTCCGCCGTCACGTCATCCGCCGCCTCGCGGGTGTTCACGCCAGCCGCATGGATCAAAATATCGGGCGCGCCAAATGGGGCCGCAATGCGCGCCACCAAATCATCAAGGCCGCTCGCGGTCCGCCACATCGCCCACAACGCCTGCAGCGTTAGCGCCGATTTCAGCGCCATCGTATCTAGTGCCACGCCACGCCGTGCAACACCTACAACCTGCGCACCAGCAGCAGCCAGCGCGATCGCCGCACGCCGTCCCAATCCGGAACTGGCGCCCGTGATCGCACGCCACACGTCCTGTGCAGATCAAACAAGGCGTGAGGATCAGCCATCTGCGGTCAGGTCGAAGTTTTCACCGGGGAAGTATTTGGCCAGCCGCACGTCAGCCGCGCGTGCGTGGCCCTCCATGCCTTCAAGCCGTGAAATCCGCGCCGTGGCGATAGCGACCTCTTTAGATGCCTCGCGGGTAGCAGCGCTGCCACGTGACGATTTTCATGTATTTGTGCACCTGACAGCCCGCCAGTGTATGCCGCAGCGCCAGACGTAGGAAGCACGTGGTTCGTCCCAGATGCCTTGTCGCCATAAGACACGGTCGTTTCTTCGCCCAAGAACAGTGATCCGTAACAGGTCAGACGGTTCAGCCACCAATCAAGATCGTCGGCCATCACAGTCAGATGTTCGGGCGCATATTCATCGCTGCACGCAGCCATATCATCGCGGTCTTTGCACACGATCACCTCGGCGTAGTCGCGCCACGCGGCAAATGCGTTTTCGCGGTTCAATTCGGGCAGATCATCAATGAGGTCCGGCACCATGCCCATAACTTTTTCAGCCAAGGCACGGTCGTCGGTCACAAGCCAGACCGGACTGTTGTACCCATGCTCTGCCTGAGACACCAAATCCGTCGCTACGATATGCGCATCGGCATCTTTGTCGGCCAGCACCAAGCTGTCGGTTGGTCCTGCAATCATATCGATGCCCACGCGGCCGAACAGAATGCGTTTGGCTTCGGCGACAAACTGATTGCCCGGTCCGACAAGGATATTCGCCTTTGGCAGACCAAACAGTCCGTAGGTCATCGCCGCAACGCCCTGAACACCGCCCATCGCAAGGATTTTATCGGCACCGCAAATGTGCGCTGCATAGACAATCGCAGGGGCGACGCCCACGTCGGGGCGTGGTGGCGAACAGGCGGTGATATGCGCGCACCCTGCGACTTTGGCTGTCGTCACTGTCATAATGGCTGACGCGATGTGGCTATAACGGCCACCGGGAACATAACAACCGGCAGCGTCTACCGGGATGCTTTTTTGCCCTGCCAAATAGCCGGGTGCAATTTCCATTTGGACGTCGGCAACCGTGCTTTTTTGCAATTCGGCAAAGCGTTTGACGTTGTCGTGGGCAAACCTGATGTCTGCTTTCAGCTTTTCAGGGACCAAGGCACAGGCTGCCTCGATCTCCTCCGCACTCAGCAACACACTGCCCTCGTAACGGTCGAACTTGGCCGCATATTCAATTGCCTTGGCATCCCCGCCTTGTTCGATATCGCTCAGGATTCCGACGACTGTTTCATGAACATCTGACGCACCAGAGGCAGACGTCAGCGTCGCTTTTTTAAGGTATTCACGTGTCATTTTTTGGTGTCCTACTTGTAGATATCTGGAAGCAAAGTTGTTGAAACGGCTGGCACATAGGCGATGAACAAGACCACGACAAACATGCACAATACAAAAGGCACGGCGCGCGCGGCGATCTTCAGGATCGATTCACCCGTGATGCCCGAGACAACAAAGAGGTTGAGGCCCAGCGGTGGCGTGATGAATCCCACGCCAAGGGCGGTGATCATCATGATACAAAACTGGATTTCGTTCATGCCGATGTTTTCGGCCAACGGCTGAAGGATCGGGCGCAAGGATCACGATGTTGGGTGTGGTTTCCATCACACAGCCTGCCGCGATCAGGATGCCGATCATCAAGCAGGATCAGGATCCACGGCTCATTCGTAAGGCCGGTGACCGAGGTCACAAAGCCCTGCGGCACACCCATGATCGCCAAGGGCTTCGGCCAGTGGGGCAGAAAAGGCGATGATCGGAAGGATCACGCCGTTGACCTTGGCCGAGCTGACCAGCATCGCAGGAAAGTCCGCAAAGCTCAGCGTGCTGAGGAGGAAACCCATCAAGATGGTAACCACGACGGCCGTTGCGCCGGCTTCGGTCGGCGTCAGGCGCCCAGAGAAGATGCCGTAGAAGATGATGCCGGGCACGATAAACGCATACCAGCCAGATTTCAGCGAACGGCCCAGATTTGCCAACCATTCCATGAACGTCAGATTGCCGCCACCCTCGTAGGCATAGATGCGGTTGACCACCAGGTTCGTGATCAGGATCGCAAACAGGATGCACAGACCAGGGATCAAGGCCGCGAGGAACAAGGGTGGAGGCGGAAACGCCCAGCACAAGGCCGATGATGATATAGGCGATAGACGGCGGGATCAGAATGCCGGTACAGGCACCCGCCGCGACCAGCGCGCAGGCATAGGGCCGGGGGTATCCAGCCTCGACCAGACGGGCGATCGTCATGCGACCCACCGCAGCTGCACCCGCCGCGTCAGAGCCTGAGATTGCAGCAAACATGCCGCAGACCAGCACCGTCGCAGAGCCGAAACCGCCTTTGGTAAAGCAGGTCAGTGCCTCGGCCACGTCGAGGAATTTCCGACTGAGCCCCGTTCGGACCAACACGTCTCCGGTCAGGATAAACAGCGGGATCGCTGTCAGCGCGAAGGCGTCAATACCGGTGAACAAGCGCTCGCCCACAAGGCTGAGCGGCAGGTCGCCAGACATCAGCAACATCAGAATGGCGGAGGATCCAATGGCCGCCCACACGGGCACGGCCATTGCGATAAGCGCCACGAAACAGGATGACCGGCACATAGAAAGTCCCAGCCAAGTTCAACGGTCTGTGCGACAGTGTTCCAAAGCATAGCGCGCTCCTCTAATCAAACAGAGTGTCGCCCTCATAGACCGGCTTGCCAGTCTTGAGGGAGATGAAATCGCGGTGCAGCGATTGCAGCAGGCGCCAGATCATCAAGGCAAAGCCTGTCGGCACCGCCATCAGAAACCAGACCTTTGAGATCCGCAGCCCGTCCGTGACAGAGCCGAATTTCCAAGACACATGCACGGATTCATACGACCAATAGAGCGCGATCACGGCCACGATCATCATTACGATATCGCCGAACATATACAGCAGCGCTTTGGGCCGTGGCCCGAGGTAATGCATGATCACATCGATGCGGATATGCGCGCGTTCCTTCACGGCGGCGGCGGCCCCGATCCACGCCAGATAGATGAACGAATAACGCACGATTTCCTCGCCCCAAATCGAGGAGTAGGCGAAAATTTCGCGACGCAGCACTTCGACCGCCATCGTGATGACAAGCATCACGTAGAAGGTCAAAAGCAGCCAGCGTTCGGCGTTTTGGTCAATCTTGCGCAGGAAATCCATGATCTGTCCCATTCGGTTGCCATGCCAAAAGACGGCGCGTCTGTGCGCGCACCGACTTTTGCATGTTAGAAGAGAAAGCGGGCGCCCGTGTGGGCGCCCGCGGTTGCTTTACGCGTCGTGCACGTAGTATTTGCCTTGCGTGCCCGCAGCTTCTTCCATTTGCGCAAAGGCGTCCATGGAACCGGCAAGATCGATCTTGAACTCGTCCCACTCGGAACGCTGATAGCCGCCTGCGTCTTTCCATTCCGCCAAGCTGATCTTCGCTCAGCGTGTGGAATTCAACGCCGGCCTTGGCCAGCTCGGCCATGGCGTAGCGCCCGTGCGGATGGCACTTTGGCAAGGTTCTGGTGCGCCGTCATCTCGGAGCCCCACATGATGCCTTCCTGGACGTCGGCAGGCATTGAGTTGAACCATTCGAGGTTACACGAGTAGACCTTGGCTCTCCGGTACAGCCTGCGTGA
Source organism: uncultured Paracoccaceae bacterium (assembly GCA_943787985.1). Lineage (GTDB taxonomy): Bacteria > Pseudomonadota > Alphaproteobacteria > Rhodobacterales > Rhodobacteraceae > Ascidiaceihabitans. The sequence continues at coordinate 254,244 of CALSOO010000002.1, forward strand.
AGGTCACGTGGGACAGCATGTCCTTGAAACCAAATACGATACAGCGCGCCCACCGACGGGTCGAGCGCATCTGCCACACCTTGCTGGATCGCTGAAGGTGTTTCACCCCATGCGACCGGCGTCGGGTTGGCGCCAACCATGCGGTAGTACTGCTGCAGCATTGCCGAACCTGGCACGCGGAACTTTACGCCGCCAGATCGCCCGGTGTGATGAACCGCACCAGCGCCGCCCTTACGAACAGCGACAACGCGTGGATCGATGTTGACGTAGAACAACGGCTTAAAGCCGTTCTCTTCGATCTTTGGTGTCACGTTTGCGGCCCAGAAGTCAGAGTTCACAAGGTTGGTGAAGCGCTGGTTTGAACCACATAGATACGGCATGTTGATCAGAGTCAACAGTGGACGCAAAAGGCGCAAAGTTGGACAGCGAATGCTGAGCCGCTTGGATCGTACCACCCTGAACGGCCTGTACCAGCGCACCACCTGCACCCAACTGACCACCGGGGGCCAACTTGACGTAGACTTTGCCGTTGGTGGCGTTCTGAATGTTCTCTTTGAGATCAAGTTGCATGATCGGATAGCTGCGCGATGCGCCCAGCACGTAAGCTGTCGCAATCGTCATCGTGTGCTCTGCGGCGGCCTCACGCTCACGTTCCTCATTGGCTGATTGCGCTGCGGCCTCAGTCGACCAAAGAGTTCCTGCGGCACCCGCCACAAGTGCGGCTGTGAAACCTGCTGTCGATGCAACTTTCAGAAAATTCCGGCGTTCTACTGACGCAATCTCTTTACGATCTTGTTGATCCATCTGGATCTCCTCCCTTTGAACTTATTTGCTGTCGTCGCTCGTCGATCGATCAGCTTCTTTTCTTAAAATGGCGGCGACAAACAGGACCGACGCACAAGACAGAACCAACATTTCCCCGACATCCCCGAGGACCGCAGCATCGGCAAAAGCACCCATCGCCACGTTCAAAAAGAACACGCAAAAGACAATGAACGCAGCCGATGAGAAACATGAACGAGCCTCCCAGCTGTATGGTTCACAGCGATCACTGTAAAGCGCTTACATTTGCATTCTTGCAAGCGCTTACATCTTATTATTGACGTGTTTTCAGTTTTCCGAAACATCCTACGTTGGTAGACAATTAACGCCAGGGTCTGCACGTAAATCGCCATGTTCCACGCCTTCACATTCCTACGCTTGGACGACGTCGCAAGCGCGGCAGGTGTTTCGACGGCGACGGTATCGCGGTGCCTCACATGAAAACCAAAAGTGTCGCCCAAGGAACGCGCACAAGGTCATGGACGGCTGTTGATGCGCTGGGCTACACGCCAAACTTCAACGCGCGCGCCATGGCGGCCAACGCACCCTACACATCGGCGCCATCATTCCCGACGATGGAAAACGCGATCTTTGCGCGCGGGCTGCAGGCGTTTCAGGAAACGTTGCATGAACTAGGATATAACCTTTCTGGTCTCTAGCAGCGCCTATCGCCCAGAACTGGAAGACCAGCAAATCCGTGCGCTTGTGGCGCGTGGCGCGATGGTCTGCTGTTGATCGGCTATGAACGCGAACGACGCCGTCTACGAGTATCTGGACCCGACGCGGCGATTCCCACCAGTGCTCGCGTGGGCCTACGCTCCCTGACTTCGGAGCACGCCTCTGTCGGCTTTGACAACCGCGCCGCGATGCGGCTGCTGGCGGATCAGTGTCATCGCGATGGGGCACAGACCGCATCGCCGTCATTTCGGGCATCTCTAGACGGCAACGACCGCGCCAAGCGGACCGTCTTGCATGGCATTCAGGACAGCTGGCGTCGCCAACGGCGTTCGATCTGGCACGATTTGAACGTTATCCAAACGCCTTATGAAATTGAAAACGGCGCCGCTGCGTTTGAAACGCTCATGACACGCGCAGGACAAGCCAAGCGTCATCATGTGCGGCAATGATGTTCTTGCGGCTGGCGCAATGTCACGGGCCAAAGAATTGGGCTTCGACATTCCCAAGGATGTGTCTGTAACCGGCTTTGATGACATTGAATTGGCCAAGCATCTTCACCCCTCCCTTACTACGGTACATGTACCGCATCGTGAAATGGGCGGCACTGCGGCTCGTGAACTCATCAAACTTATCGACGGAAGCTCCAATTCTGTTCGCCGCCAGCTCAATGTTTCGATTGTTATTCGAAATTCGTTAGCACAACGTTGATGGGCGTTGTCTCGTAGACGAGTCTCGACGCACTTTCTGAGTAGGCGACGACATCTAGATAGTCGAAATTTTTGTCAAAGCAGCCCTTCGCGCATGGCGCAGCGTTCCAACGCTTTGGGCTCGTTCCGGTCACTAACCCAAAAGGAGTTTCTAACATGTTCAACGTCGATATTCAGATGGCCCCCAATAAACGTTTAGCCGCCTTGGCTCACCGCGGGGATTATGCCGAAGGTGGCGTCGCATATCAAAAGGTTGCGACAATCATATCCACCGGCGGCCATTGGCCGCAAACCTTGGGCATGGCAGGCGTTTATTATGACGACCCCAACGTCACTCCGACCAAGGATCTGCGCAGCCATGCCGGCGTTTTGTGGAACGGCAAGAAAGTCCCTGAAGGTCTAGAGGAGGTCATACTAGACGGCGGCCGATATGCGGTCCTTCACTTTAAGGGATCCTACGCCGGCTTTGGCGACGCCTACCGTTACCTCTACGGTCCTTGGCTCTCTTCGAGTCAGGAATCCTTGCGCGATGCACCTTCTTATGAGCACTACCTGAACGACCCTACGGATACGGCTCCTGCGGAATTGCTTACCGATATCTATATGCCCTTGTCAGAATAAGGGCAGCTTTGTACTTCTACACAACGGGGTCGGGTCAAAGGTAAGGGCCCGGCTCTCCGTAGCAGATCGGCCCTTAGCGAACTTTCGCTCTTCTATCGAGATTCTGCGGTCGCAGCCCGCTTTCCGGCCATTCGCTGCAGATGCGAAATCTGGGCTTAGTCGAACTCGCCTATTGCGGACAAAGTAACCTATACACCGCGACTGGTAACAAGGGTCTTCGGCGAAAAAAACGGGGATCAGTCTGCGTTTCCAGAAAGCTCTTAGAAATTCACAATGCCTGTTTCAGGCTTTGACAGGCGGGACATGGAAACGTTGTTCATGCTCTGCAAATTGGTTCAAAAGCTATTGTGTCTCTATCAGTATCAACGAAAAATTTCTGTGTCCTTGTAGCCGTTGCGGCTTAACGGAAATTCTAACTGAGGTGTTGTTAATGTCAGCGTCTATTGTTGCGGAACTGCCGCCTGCACGTGTCCTGGTCTTGGGCGCGCCGTATCTCGCAGTTACTGCAGCTACCGCTTGATATAGCCCCTCCGGTAGGGTGCTGGCCAATATCGCACAGGCACCATCTCGATTTGAAGACTTTACACCAAGGGTGATAGAATCCCAGCCCCCCACCACACCCAAGGGGACAAGTTCGATCTTGCTCTTGACGCCATTTTTACCGCTTGGAATGCGGACGGCAGAAATTGTGAAATCGGAATTGCTCCATTGCGTCTTGGACACTGTTTTTAAGCCAAGTGATTTGGCCGAAGCAGCGACCCCTTCAAGTGATGGAAAATTGGAGAGACAAATTCGTTCAAAGCTCTTTGCGGCGGCTTGGTGGCCAATCGTTTTGGGTTCGGCGTACGCCATTGTTGCCGCTAATGTGGCAGGAATTAAAATTCCGACTGCGCGGCTGACTATGGTCATTGCAAACATGTCCTTGTAACTCCAATTCATAACTTCCAGTTGCAGATGCTACCCTAGGTAATAGCAACTTCGGTTCATTGGCAAGGGTAAGAGGAAGGGTAAAAATAACGATGCGCATTATGCAGGCGGTATAGTATCTTCGAGTGTCGGTAATGGGATGTACCGGCTGCTTCACCCAGCGGGTTAGACTGAGTCTAGTTTCACCTGCATATAGGAGAAGTAGCATGGCGAAGAATGATTTTGATGAGCTGATGTCGGTTGGCATTGATATTGGCAAAGACGTCTTTCACTTGGTTGGCTTTGATCGGGAGGGTCAGCGTGTATCTGCGCAAGAAGATCAAACGCATGGCGTTGGTCGCGACGTTTGAAGAACTGCCGCGCTGCATCGTTGGCATGGAAGCCTGCCTGAGCGCGCATTTTGTCAGCCGAACGCTGCGCGAGTTGGGGTTCGAGCCTCGGATCATCCCAGCGGTTTACGTTCAGCCATTCAACAAAGGCCAGAAGAACGATTACAACGATGCCGAAGCCATCGCAGAAGCCGCCTCTGCGACCCAATCTCAAGACGGTTTCTGAGAAGACGCAGGAACAGCTCGACCTGCAAGCGCTGCACCGCGTCCGGTCACGTCTCGTGTCGCGCCGGACAGCGACGATGAATCAGATCCGCGCATTCTCTGATTGAACAAGGGATCACGGTTCGCACGCAGTGTGGCTGCGTTGCGCACCTCGCTCCAAGCTATATTGGACCACCGCGATGATGAGATGTCGTTGCGGATGCGCAAGTTGATCCTTGGCCTTCAGCAAGACTGGATTTGGACCGACAGGCGGATCGAGATGACGACGTCTGAGATTAAATCCGTCAGTGAATCCGAGGCCAGTTGTCAGCGCCTCGTGACCATTCCGGGCATTGGGCCGATCATCTCAACGGCGGTGGTTGCAGCGGTCGGCACTGGTGAGGCCTATGATCGCGGTCGTGACTTTGCCGCTTGGCTGGGACTTGTTCCGCGCCAACACAGCACTGGTGGACGGACTATTCTGGGACGCATCACAAAACGCGGCAGCCGGTATCTGCGCATGCTGTTTGTGCAAGCCGCGCAGGTCATCATGATGCGACCGAATAACTGGCATAAGTTCAGTCTTGGCCCGTGGCTGGAGGCCGCCGCAACACGCATGCAACACAACAAGCTTGGTGTCGCGCTAGCGAATAAATTAGCCCGCATCGCTTGGAGCGTTCTCAACTCAGGCAAAGACTTCGACTGGAAGAAAAAGGAATTCGCGACTGCGATCTGATCACAGCCGCAAACGATGTTCGTAAACCTCAACTGCATGGAACGAAATAAGGCGCACCCAAAGTCTGAGAGCCCAGATGGTCATTATAGATCAGGTCACTAATGAGACAGCGGCGCGTGCGTACTCCCAACAGGGACACGGCAATCAACAAGCCGATCCAAAGGCCGAATACATATCAGCGACTTCCAGAAGACGTGCAATTGAATACTTGCGAACAGCAGCCGGTACATACATATGGGCTCACAGCGGTCTGATGCACACGCGGCATGGTACACCTACATGATAAGTCCAAAGCAGTCATAGCAATCGTGCTATGATCCATCGTCAGCGCGATGCCGACGCTTGGGTTTGGAAGGCGGTACCCGCGATTATCGGGCCTCCCACGCGACGTCCTGCATGGGCTTCCTGCAGATCGCGGTCGATTGTTCAGCGTTCATCATCGTTCATTCCTCTTTGTGTTGCGGCGGGCTGCCATGACAAAGGATCAGGAAGGATGCGCGTTCAATTGGGGGGTCAAAAAGGTGGGGATTTCATCCCTATAAACACCTAAATTGATGAATTTTATAGGTAATGTTTGATGGGTTGGTGCGGGTGAAGGGACTCGAACCCCCACGCCATAGGCGCCAGAACCTAAATCTGGTGCGTCTACCAATTCCGCCACACCCGCATCTCGCTTTAAGCTGCACGTCGCATAACAAAGCTATGCGACAGATGCGAGCGTAAAATGCACTGTTGGTTTTCTAAAAAAAGTGAGGACATTAAATAAATCTTGGGATACCGTGTCCATAACCTAGAGGCAGGTTGTTACAGAAAGAGACGCCCATGAAACCGAAAACGGTCGGGCGCGTCGAAAACGGACAGGATTCGTTTGCACGCGCACATTCAGTGCAGGCTGGCATTGTTGCTGGCAGCATTATTTTCACTTCGGACGGGGAAATCCCCGTAGAGTACCTCGCACCCGGCGATAAAATCGTCAGCCGTGATGCGGGAATGGTGATCCTCAAAGATGTGATATCACATCGCATCCTCACACATGCAGTATCTATCAAAGCAGGCTCGCTCGGACACACACGGCCGGAACACTCGGTAATTTTACCCGCTGCTCAGCATGTTTTTGTCCGTGATTGGCGGGCACAGTCCATGTTCGGAAAGCCACAAGTGGTGGTTCAGGCTGGTCAATTGATCGATGACGAATTCATCGTCGATTTGGGGCTGCGGAAAATGCAAGTCGTGGAACTGGTTTTTGACAAAGCACATGTGATCTACGCGGACGGTCTGGAGTTGTCGGTGCCTTTGACAGAAGTGACCCAGTCAAAAGCCGCTTAAGAAAGCTGCGCAATTCTTGAGATTCTCAAGGAAACTCTCCCAACAAGCCTTCGGCCACAAGGCCGAGGGGAAAATTGCGCACGCAAATTCAAAATGCCATGCGGCACTCGCAGCTGTCAGCACTGTGGCCAGATCTCTGGCACAAAGCACAGTCAAAGAATTGGACATGCGTCCCTCCCCTTTTGACCGATAACCTACAATACCATCACCACGTTCGGCCAAAGGGAGAGGCAAAACGCACCCGTCATTTCCATTTCTGGCAAGTACACACGAAAATAATAGTATGCAGCGAATGGCCTTCCTTTCGGCTCAAATATCCCGGGGGTTCGGGGGTTGGCCCCCGATCAGCGCCCGCCGCAGGCGCATAACCCGCAACTTTAGAGCACTCGGAAAGATGATCCCGACTGGCGCGCCTCATCATACGCGACCAAGTCTCGCCGCCATTTTGTGGCGCCACCTGCTCCAATGCCTTTATCTAGAGCGGAATTGGCAATTCTGCCGCCTTCCACCAGCGCGATTCACTTTCGCTTACTTTTTGTGCATGTCGCATAAAAATAGTGCTAAGTCGCAAATTTATACCCATCCATCGAACCAACTCAAACACATTGGATGGACGCGAAAAACGCAACCTGAAACCAACCACGCAAAGACTTGGCTAGGGAGGCCCTCATGAAAAAAATCGAGGCGATCATCAAACCGTTCAAATTGGACGAGGTCAAAGAAGCGCTGCAAGACGTCGGCGTTCAAGGCCTGAGCGTTGTAGAAGTCAAAGGGTTCGGCCGCCAGAAAGGCCATACAGAACTCTACCGCGGCGCGGAATACGTTGTCGACTTCCTACCCAAAGTCAAAGTCGAGATCGTTCTGGACGACGATCAGGTCGATGCAGCCATCGAAGCCATCGTTGATGCTGCCAAAACAGAAAAAATCGGGGATGGCAAAATCTTCGTCTCCCCTATCGAACAAACCATTCGCATCCGCACCGGTGAAACCGGCTCGGACGCCCTCTAATCCAAATACTCAAGACAGGAAGGACGCTTAACCATGAGCAACAAAGTTCTCGACATGATCAAAGATGAAGACGCAGAATACGTCGACATCCGTTTCACAGACCCACGCGGGAAACTGCAGCACGTGACATTGTGCGCAGACCAGGTGGACGAAGATTTCCTTGAGGAAGGCTTTATGTTTGACGGCTCCTCCATCGAGGGCTGGAAATCCATCGAAGCCTCCGACATGAAACTGATCGCTCGATGCGAACAGCGCTTATATTGACCCGTTCTACGCCGAAAAAACGATCTGCGTGCACTGCTCCGTTGTTGAGCCCGACACAGGCGAAGCATACGAGCGTGACCCACGCGGCACAGCCGAAAAAGCAGAAGCCTACCTGAAGTCTACAGGCATCGGTGATGTGGCCTACATGGGCCCGGAAGCTGAATTCTTCCTGTTTGACGATGTGCGCTATTCCAACACCATCAACAAAGTATCCTACGAAGTTGATGCGACGGATGCGTCCTGGAACACCGACACAGAATACGAAATGGGCAACATGGGCCACCGCCCGGGCGTCAAAGGCGGCTATTTCCCCGTCAACCCTGTCGACGAATCCCACGACCTGCGTTCCGAAATGCTCTCCACCATGAAGCGTCTCGGCATGAAAGTGGACAAGCACCACCACGAAGTGGCGTCCTGCCAGCACGAGCTGGGCTTGATTTTTGACAGCCTGACAAAACAGGCCGACGAGCTGCAGAAATACAAATACGTGATCCACAACGTGGCGCACGCCTACGGCAAATCCGCAACGTTTATGCCCAAAGCCAATCGCAGGCGACAACGGCACAGGCATGCACGTGAACATGTCGATCTGGAAAGACGGCAAGCCGTTGTTTGCAGGCGACAAATACGCGGACCTCTCCCAAGAGGCACTGTATTTCATCGGCGGCATTCTGCATCACGCAAAAGCTTTGAACGCCTTCACCAACCCGGGCACAAACAGCTACAAACGTTTGATCCCGGGCTTTGAAGCGCCCGTTCTGCGCGCCTACTCTGCGCGCAACCGCTCTGGCTGCGTGCGTATTCCGTGGACAGAGTCCCCGAAAGCCAAGCGCGTCGAAGCCCGTTTCCCTGACCCATCCGCCAACCCGTACCTGTGCTTTGCGGCCTTGTTGATGGCTGGCCTTGACGGGATCCAGAACAAGATCGACCCAGGCGAAGCCATGGACAAGAACCTCTATGACTTGCCAGCAGAAGAGCTCGCAGACATCCCGACCGTCTGTGGTTCCTTGCGCGAAGCACTGGACGAGCTGCAAAAAGACATGGACTTCCTGCTGGCAGGTGACGTGTTCACCGCAGACCAGATCGAGGGCTATATCGGCCTGAAAATGGAAGAGGTAGAGCGCTACGAGCACACGCCGCACCCTGTCGAGTTCGCAATGTACTACTCCTGCTAACGCTTCATTGCGGGGCGACCTGCAAACAGAAAAGTCAAAAGGCGCTCCCTCGAGGGGCGCCTTTTTATTTAGGGCCACGCCCCGTCTATGCCATGCAGAAACACAGCCATAGAGCGAATTTCCGGAGTAAAAGGTGGGGTTTACCTTACTTTTTCCAGAAAACCGTTAAAATTTGCCGACGTCACAGTAGCGTCATGGTCAATATTTCTTTTACGGGCGCCTACGTCCCATTTTTTTTGACAGCGCCACGCGGCATTTCGGGGGGAGTGTCGTGCATGCACGCTCTAACACCGATTACCCATTTCCAGCTGCGCAGCCCCTCGCCGCAGAACGGTCGACACATTTTATTCATGTGATCGCAGCGGGCTCCCGACAGGCCTTTGCGGCGCATAGCACAAAAGGACCCTACCCCGTGGCCACCACAGCACTTTTCACAAACACCAACGGCACCATCACGCTCTCGAACGGGGAAAACTACTTTTTGGGCGAAGGCGTGACACACTACAGAACCACAAATGGCACTATCCTCTCTGTTACAGGTACAAACACCTCCAACACTGCTATCGTGGTCAACAGATCCATCGCCCAGTTGACGCTCGGAGAGGCCATCAACGTCACCGCAACCGGCACCCTCGGCGTCACGATCACCATCGGGGTGACAGGCAGCGTATTTGGATCAACCAACCTCCGCGCTATCAAATCTGTCGGAGATCGCACCGTTGTAGCCAACAACGGGCAACTGACCGGGGGCGAAACGGTCGTTCTGAGCGGCAATGACAGTCAGGTCTTGAACACGGCATCATCCAGACCACAGCATCCGGTCTGCGGTTCGAAATGAACGTGGACGGCAACGGCACCGCCGATATGCGCGTGAACATGAACAATGTCAGCACACTGAGCGAGTTTGATTTCATTCTCTAGGCAGTGCGCCCAACACATCGCCTGTCAGATCTCTGTTCTGGCCAGCAAACACCAAATAACATCAAAAGGAATTCCCCATGCCAGATATTGTTCTTACAACCAACGACACCAGCTCCTATCTCCTGACAATAGGCGAGCACTACTTCCTCGCGGAAGGTGTCACACAATCGGTCACAGCAAACACCGAAGCGCTTGAACTGACAGGCAATGACCACAACGTGTACGTCAATGGCACCATCGTCATGTTTGGCAACCAAAATGCAATCTATGCGTCAGGCGGCGCAGACGAAGACGTCTCGATCATCGTCGGCGCATCAGGCAGCGTTCTGGGCAACAATTCATACTTTGGCATCCTGACGGAGGCCAACGAAGTCGTCATCTCCAATGCGGGCAATGTCGTGGGCGGCACCGCCATCGGCGCCAGAGGCGACAGCACGCAGATCATGAACACGGGCACCATCATCAGCAACTTTACATCTGGTTCGGTCGTCTTCACAGTCGATATGTCCGGTGAAGACGCACAGTTCAACAACGCAGGCATCATTCAAGGCAACTACGGCGTAGAGATGAATAATACCGTCGAATTCATCAACTCTGGCACCATCACCGCAAGCTCCATCGCGGTGCGGTTCAATGGCAACTTCGAAGACACCGTCAATTTTGCGAACTCCGGGACCATCACCTCGTCTGTCGCCGAAGCGATTGAGGGCGGGGAAAACGACGGCTTCTTTATCAACACAGGTCAGATCACCGGCTTGGTCGATCTGGAAGGCGGCGCAGACACATTGCAAAACAGCGGCACCATCACGGGCGAAATCCTGATGGCCGAAGGCGATGACATCCTGCAAAACAGCGGAACAATCTTTGGCAATGTTGATCTCTTTTCGGGCGCCGACACATACACCGCGTCCGGCTCAGGTCTGGTGACAGGGGCGGTCAATGGCGGAATAGGCAACGACACAATCACAGGGGCCGAGGCCGACGACATCCTGAACGGCGACGATGACATCGACATCGTTCGTGGCAACTCCGGAGAGGACACGATCAACGGCGGCGACGGCAACGACTTCCTTTACGGCGGTGCGGACGATGATTTCATGAACGGCAACGCGGACGATGACCTGATCCGGGGGAACTCGGGCAATGACGAATTATTGGGCGCTGGCGGTGCGGATAAAATCTTTGGCGGGGCGGGCGATGATGAAATCACCGGCGGCGCATTGCGGGATGTTTTGCGCGGAAACGCAGGGGCCGACACATTTATCTATCTGGCAGAAAGCGATTCCACCCTGACAGACACGGACCGCATCCGCGACTTCCAACAAGGCGAGGATCTGATCGACATCTCGGCCATCGAAAGCTTCACTTTTGTGGGCGATGCTGCATTCTCCGGAACAGCGGCTGAGGTGCGCTATCAGACCACGTCATCCGGTCTGCGGTTCGAAATGGACATAGACGGCGACGGCACCGCAGACATGCGCGTCAACATGAACAACGTCAGCACCATGACCGCCGAGGATTTCATCCTCTAATCGCCCTTCCAACACTGCGAACACCAAAGGTCCTCCCCTATAGCGGGAGGGCCTTTTAAAAATCCACCCATTTTGAGGCGAAAACGCCATAAATTCGTTGGCCTAACCATCCTCAGCCTGTTCCTTAACACCACAATTTTTTCCCGGCCTGAACGCCCCCCCTTTTTCGCCCAAGCCTGTCACCGGGGGGATGACAGCATTTGACGCAGGGCGCTGCGTTTTTTTTCACATCACATGCGCCGCGCGCGCAGGTCATTACACCAACAAAAACGAAAACGAATTATCAAATGGCAAATGTATTTCTGCTATCCGACAGCAGCACCGCTGCGGCCGACCGCATCCGCGACTTTGAACAAGGGTTGGACCGGATCGACATTTCCGAAGTCGGGGATTTTGTGTTCATCGCCGACAGCGCGTTTTCAGGAACCCAAGCCGAGGTCCGTTTCCAAACGACCTCGGCCGGCCTGCGGTTCGAGATGAACGTGGACGGCAATGGCACAGTCGATATGCGGGTCAACATGAACAACGCCAGCACGCTGACGCAGGACGATTTCATCCTGTAAAACCCGAAGACACAGGGTGCCCGCCCTTTAGCCCCCCCTGACGCAAAGAAACCTGACCTTGGGGTCAGGAATTCCTGACTTTTGCAAACTTAACATTGCATTAACCAAAGCTGCGCGTAGCATTGCTGTTATTTAACGGCGTCTTTTTCGATACTGCTATTTTGCCAGCCCCTCGAAAACCGCCCCTTCGGGATTTTCAAAGTAATTCTTTTCAACTTCCGTTTTCGTGATGCCGCAGCGCCCATGGCCTTGCGCGCCCCTTCCCCCATTTCATCCCACATATCGCTGACGCAGCTTCAGCGCATCGCTCGTTAGGACATCCCATGACCACAACCGTTATCACCTCGGACAGCATCGGCTCAGGCACACAGCTTGTGGTTACGCCAAACGGCACCACCTCGTCCTGCCCAATATCAACATCATCGCAACTTCGGGCATTGGCGTGACGTCAGTCTCCACAACCACCGAACTTGATCTCGTGATCGCAGGCAATGTCGCCGGATCCACGGGCGGCATTCACCTGATCTCCAGCGAGTCCGAAGCAGGCAGCAAATCCGCCCATATCACCAGCACAGGCACGGTACTGGCCACCGACGCGGCCATCGAATTGGGCAGCAGCGCCACCAGCGCCACACAAGAAGTCATCAACGCAGGCAGCATCACTTCACTGGAGAATGTGGGCATCTCGGTCGGTTTCGGTGGTTTCGGCACCGTCAACAACGCGGGCACCATCACAGGCGGTGTGGGCAGCGTCAAAATGACCAGCGTGACCAACTACCTCAACAACACAGGCACCATCACCAGCCTGTCCGCCGGACCAGCCAGCGCGAATGCAGCTGTCGCCTTTACCAGCGTCATCGGCGGCTCAGCGCAATTTAACAACTCGGGCACCATCACGGGGCAATTTTATGCACTCTTTGCGGTCCTCAGTGACGGGTTCGAGGGGACCAACAGCGGCATCCTGAATGGCAGCGTCATCATCAATTCAGGCATCTCGAGCAGTTTCACCAACACAGGCGAGATATTCGGATTTGTCAGCATGTCCAACGGGGCCTCCGGCATATTTGAATTCGACAATTACGGGTATGTGTCGGGCAACGTGAACAGCTTTGATCAAGCGGACATATCCAACGGCGGGATCATCGGCGGCAATGTCACCCTTGGCGGCGACGATGACGTTTACCGCGCTGTGGGCGAGGGTATTGTGGCAGGCACAGTGTCAGGCGGCGCGGGCGACGACACGATCATTGGCGGATCACAAGCAGATGTGCTGGACGGCGAATATGAAGACGACATGGTGCGCGGCATGGGCGGCGACGATGAAATCTACGGCGGGGACGGCAACGACACGTTGCGCGGTGGGGCGGGTGAAGACACGCTTTATGGCGGTGCGGATAACGACAACATCGCGGGCAACTCTGGCGACGACATCATGACAGGTGAGGCAGGAAACGACCGGTTGCGCGGCGACGGCGGGGCCGACACGATATTTGGCGGTGCAGACAATGACCGCTTGAATGGTGGGGCGGGCGACGATGAACTGGACGGCGGGGAAGGCAATGACACCGTGCGTGCAGGCTCAGGCGCAGATAAGGTCGAGGGCGGGAACGGCGACAATGTGCTGTTTGGCGGCGACGGCAATGACGAGATCGAAAGCGGCAACGGCAACGATGCTCTGCGCGGCGACGCCGGGGATGATTACCTATTTTCCGACTTTGGCACTGACAACCTGCGCGGCGGCAGCGGCAATGATACCATTTACGGGGGGCGCGGCGTCGATACGATGTTTGGCGGCGCAGGCGACGACGTGTTCTATTTTGAAACCGTTCTGGACGGTGTTGCCAGCGGAACAGGCGACCAGATCCGCGACTTTTCCCGTGGCGAAGACAAGATGGATATGGCTGATCTGGGCTTTGGAAATGCGGTCACCTTTATTGGCACAGATGCCTTCGTCGCCGATGGGACCACGCAAGTCCGCTTTTTTGAAAGCGGCAACAATGTACGGGTACAAGTCGATTTTGACGGCAGTGGCGATACGGATATGCAACTGACAGTTTACGGCATCAACACGCTGAGCGCTGACGACTTCATTTTGTAGACCACCCCAAGCGGGCAGGACGGATTGCGCGCAAACCTGCCCTTTACGCAAGCGTCTACAATCGCCATCATGCCCCAAAGTAAAAAGGAGACCGCTTATGTCAATCTTACGTGCAGCCCTTGTGGCCACTGCCCTGCCCCTTATGGCGACCAGCGCACTTGCTGCAACTTGCGGCAACACAGGGTCTGGATTTGACGCGTGGAAAGCCGCCTTTGCCACCGAAGCGCGCAAGGCCGGTGTTAAAAAAGCGGGTCTGCAAGCCCTCGCCTCTGCCAGCTACGCTTCAAAAACCATCGCCGCGGACCGCAACCAGAAATCGTTCAAATACTCCCTCGACAAATTTATGAAGGTGCGCGGCGCGGACACGATTGTGGCCCAAGGGCGCAAACGCAAAGCCCGCAACGCAGGCTTTTTTGCCAGCCTCGAAAAACAATACGGCGTGCCTGCGGGGGTGATTCTGGCCATTCACGGCATGGAAACCGGCTTTGGCGGGTTCATGGGCGACAGCGCTGTGGTATCTGCCATCACCACGCTCACCTATGACTGCCGCCGCTCCGACTTTTTCAAACCCCACGCCATCGGTGCATTGAAGCTCGTGGATCAAGGGGCGATCACCGCCTCGACCAAAGGGGCAAAACACGGCGAATTGGGGCACACCCAGTTCCTGCCGGGCAACGCGCTGAAATACGGGGTCGATGCAAACGGCGACGGACGCGTGGATTTCTACAATCAAACTGATGCGCTCGCCTCGACCGCCAATTTCCTGCGCCAAAAGGGGTGGAAAAGGGCAAAGGCTATCAAGAGGGTCAAGCCAACTTTGCCGTGATCAAACAGTGGAACGCGGCGGGTGTTTACCAAAAGGCCATCGCGATCATGGGCGCGCGTATCGACGGCTAACCCTTTGTCACAAAACAAAAAGGCCCGGACAATGCGCCGGGCCTTTTGCGTTTATAGAGGGGTCAATCAGTTGACACGTTTCCAAGTTCCGCCGTCACGGCAAATCGCCAGAACGCACCCTTTGATGTTAAGGCTGTTGCCTTTGAGGGTCATTTTGGACTTGTAGGTTTTGTCACGGTCGGGTGAGTACACTTTGCCTCCCCCATACGCACCGCCACCTTCGGCGGTCATGTCCCAGATGATTTTGCGACCCTGATTGGCAGACTTGAATACTTTGCCCGCAGAATCAAAAGACTTCACCAAAGTGCCGCAAATTTTCGAGCCACAGCTGGTGACGTTGATGTGGCCATAGTTTCCATTGTCGTCTTTGACGGTTTGCCACATCCCGTGCACAGGATCAGCCATCGCCGCCCCCGTCAGTGTGACCACCATCGCTGCTGCTGTTAGAAAATGTTTCATGAGTGCGCTCCCTTTTGCCTTAACAAACCCGAACCTGCCCCCTTCTGGCAAGCCGTACCTTGGGTCGCATTGCAAAACCTTGAACAGCGTGCATAAAGCCGCGTAACAGTTTGCGAAAGGGCAGCGCCATGATCCTATACCCCGCTATCGACCTCAAAGACGGACAAGCCGTGCGCCTGGTACACGGCGACATGGCGCAATCCACCGTCTTTAACGACGACCCCGCCGCCCAGGCCCGCGCCTTTGTCGAGGCGGGGTGCGAATGGTTGCATCTGGTCGATCTGAATGGCGCATTTGCAGGAGAGCCTGTGAACGCAGCCCCGGTCGAGGCCATTTTGAAGTCCTGCAAGGTGCCTGCCCAACTGGGTGGCGGCATCCGCGATATTGCGACCATCGAGCGGTGGCTTGATAAAGGGTTGGCGCGCGTCATCCTCGGCACCATTGCCGTCGAAAATCCCGATCTGGTGCGCGAAGCGGCCCGACTGTTCCCAAATCAGGTCGCCATGGGCATTGATGCGCGCAACGGGCGTGTGGCCACCAAAGGCTGGGCCGAAGAGACCGACGTGATGGTCACCGACCTTGCCAAATCGTTCGAGGATGCAGGCGTCGCCGCCATCATCTACACGGATATCTTGCGCGACGGGGCCATGGGCGGGCCCAACATCGAGGCGACCGAAGCACTCGCGCGGGCCGTGTCGATCCCTGTTATCGCTTCTGGCGGTGTGTCCTCGATGGAGGATCTGACGCAGCTCAAAGCGACAGGCGTTATTTCAGGTGCGATTTCGGGGCGGGCACTTTATGACGGGGCGATTGACCTCCAAGCCGCCCTTTCTACGCTCAAAGGATAAAAAGATGCTCACCGTTCTGGCCCTTCTTGCGCCCTGCATCGCGACCATTCTTCTGGCCCGTTCAGCCACAAGCATGGTCGCGAAAATGCTGCTGAGTGGAGGTGGCGTATTCTTCCTTCTGGTCATCAGTGTGATGATCGCGATCCAGCAGCAATGCACTGGTGATCTGATTACAGGGCTTGACGCATGCGCGCCTGCATTCTTGCAAAGCTTTGGCACTGCGTTCTCCGGTCCTTTGGTGCTGGCCTTTGTCGCCTACCCCATCGTTGGGCCTGCGATCCTGCTTGCCTCTGCTTTGATGGAGTACCTCAAGCGGCGAGCGGCCTAACACCCTTCCCTCCGTCCCTTTTTCACGGCATAACGCGCTCATGTTAAAAACACGCATCATTCCTTGCCTCGACGTCGCGGACGGTCGCGTTGTCAAAGGCGTGAACTTTGTCGGTCTGCGCGATGCTGGTGACCCGGTGGATGCGGCACGGGCCTATGATGCAGCCAGGCGCGGATGAGTTGTGCTTTCTCGACATCCACGCCACGCATGAAAACCGCGGCACCATGTTTGACATGGTGCGCCGTACCGCCGAGCAGTGCTATATCCCTCTGACCGTGGGCGGCGGTGTGCGCAGCACTCAAGACGTGCGCGCGCTTTTGCTGGCCGGAGCCGACAAGGTCAGCTTTAATTCTGCCGCCGTGGCCAACCCCGATGTGGTGGCCGAGGCCGCCGATCAATTTGGCAGCCAATGCATCGTGTGCGCCATCGACGCCAAAACCGTGGCCCCCGGAAAATGGGAGCTGTTCACCCACGGCGGCCGCAAGCCCACGGGCATTGACGCAGTGGCCTTTGCCACACTGATCGCCGAACGCGGCGCGGGCGAGATTCTGCTGACCTCGATGGACCGCGATGGCACCAAAGCCGGATTTAACCTACCGATGACCCGCGCCATTTCAGACGCGGTGAGCGTGCCGGTGATCGCCTCGGGCGGGGTCGGCAATCTGGACCATCTGGTCGAGGGCGTCACCGAGGGCGGCGCATCAGCCGTGCTGGCCGCCTCGATCTTTCACTTCGGCGAATACACGATTGCCGAGGCCAAGGCAGCATATGGCCGCAGCCGGTCTTGCCATGAGGATTGAAACATGACCCTAGAAGACCTTTTTGCCAGTATCGAGGTCCGCGCAACTGCCGACCCCGAAACGAGCTGGACCGCGAAGCTTATTGGCCAAAGGCCCGGAGAAATGCGCCGAAAAGTTTGGCGAAGAGGCGATTGAGGCGATCTATCGAGGCTGTGAAAGACGACAAAATGCAGCTCACATCAGAGGCGGCAGATGTGTTGTATCACTTGATGGTCATGTTGGCGGCCCGCGATGTGTCTTTGGACGATGTGGTGGCCGAGTTGGCCAAACGCCAAGGGCAATCTGGCGTCGCCGAGAAAGCCAGCCGCGCTTAAGATTCAGACGGAGTGACCCGCCGCAAACCGTCTCGCTCCGGTTCCGAGCAGGGCAGTTTCACATCCCACGCAAACCCCAGCTTTTGCAGCGCCAGAATGAACCAGAACCCCAGATCGAATTGCCCCTGCTCCACGCCCAATTGGGCAGAGTGAGGAAACGCATGGTGGTTGCCGTGCCAGTTCTCTCCAAAGGTGATCAGGCCAAGCCCGCGCAAGTTGTAGCCCTGCACTGCCAGTCCTTCGATCCGCCACCCCTGGCTGCCTTTGCGATGCGCAAAGTGGCCCACCATCCAATGCCCGGCGAGAGACACGAAAATCCGCAAGCTGATCCCCCAAAGCACAAAGGCCCATCCCCCAAGCGCAAACAAAACAACCGCCAAAGGTACTTGCTGCAAGGCCCATGTCCGCTCCATCATCCTGTAGATCGGGTCACGCGCAACGCGGTCTTCAATCACGATTTGTGGGGGGGGAACGCAGGTCAAACACACAGCACATCTGCCACCACGCATCCCGCCAGAACCCTGCCGCATGAGAGGGATGGGGTGGACAATTTGCTTGCCGCTGGTGCCAGTCGCGCATGTCGTGGGCGCGGATCATGCCCAGCGGTCCCGCCATTCCAACCAGCGTGCCCAGCCACACCAAAAGATATTCAACCATACGCGGTGTGTCAAAGCTGCGGTGGATCAACAGGCGGTGCATGCCAACAGAATGGCCCGCGCAAATGGTGACCGCGCACAAAAGCAGGAACATCAATGCCGCGTCCCACTGCGCGAAAAACATCACCCCCACCAGTCCGGCAAGCCCATGACCAATCACCCAAACTGCTTTGAACCGGTCCACCTTGATCTGCCCGTCCATCGCTGAGGTGGCGGCGTTCGGGATGACACGGTCGCTCGCGATCAACGTCGGTTCCGGGCGCATCCTCCTACCCTTCCGCACGCGCTTTCACGTCGCGCGCCAACACATCCATCGCCAGATACGCCGCCCCTTTGGTCGCAGGCGTAAAAAACCATGACGGCGCCAAAAGGCGGTCGTACTCCAACGCGACACTCAACTGCGTGCCAGCCGGAGTCACCTGCACCTCATAGCTAAGCCTTTGGTAGGACAGCCAGTTGGCAAACGGTGTTGTGTCGGATTTCACATCAAACACCACGCGGTTTTGCGTGCGTTCTACCACCTGCAACGTCAAGTGCCCTGCCCCTTCGCGCCCTTGAAACGCAACCTTGCGCTGCGCGCCAAGGTCAATGCCCTCGTCAACGACCACATCAACCGGTTGGGGAAAAACACTCAGAACATTGGGCAACGCGAAGTCCGGCGACGTGGCCGTTTCCAGCGTCGCCCAGACCTGTTCAGGGCTGGCCTGCACCATGTGCGTCGCCACACTGCGATTGGCAACTCCAAAGGAATAGGCGTTTGGCACCCCCTCCACACTACACAGAGCCAAAAAGCCGGCCGTCAAAGCCAGACTGCCCATGTCAAAAAACCGCGACTTCGGGTCGTCGTCGTCAATGGTCCCCATAGCGGATCCCAATTTTGAAATCCCCTTGAAGATCAAATACACAAAAAGGGAAATCACCCCGACCACCAATGCGATAATGGCCACACAAAACACCACAACAAACACCGTTTCCATCACGTCATCCACACCGGCATTGGCGGGTTGCGGGGCAAAAATGCTGGCCATCAAGATCACGGCGGCCATGCCAACCGCAGATTGGGTGCTGCGCCAATACACCAGCTGTGAGAAACCGCGCACCGCCCCTCGGGTCACCAACAGCCAGCCCAAATGCACAGCCATGATGATCAGCAATGGGGCGATAAATTGCAGGCCCGTTTTCACATAAGGGGACTGCGACACATACCATGCGTATTGCAGCGCAAGGCCTGAAGCGACGACATGCACCAAAGGCTGGGAGAACTTCATCAGATAGGACGTGGCACGCGGCATGCTCATCTCACTTTCATTTGCCCACACAGTGGCTGTAAACCAGTGGCAAAGTCTAGGACGCGATCACAGTTTTGAACTGATCACACCTGTGGCAAAGCCGCCCATACGCAATTCCCCGAACAGGCGCTGATATTCGATTTTCGGGCACCGGTTCTGCACGACCTGAACGCCGCGGGCTTGGGCCACGGCAGCAGCGCCTTCATGCTCCACTCCGATTTGCATCCAGATCGTTTTGAGGTCACTAAAATGGGCCAAAGCGTCGTCTACGATGGGCGGAACCGCCTCGGAGCGGCGAAAAATATCGACCATATCCACTGGGTCCTCGATATCGGACAAGGACGCGCGCACCGTCTCGCCGAACAACACCTCCCCTGCATGGCCCGGATTGACAGGGATCACGCGAAACCCTTTGAGGGACATGTAGCGCGCCACAAAATAGCTCGGGCGCACCGGATTCATCGAAACGCCAACCACAGCAATGCTCTTGGTGTGCGACAGAATATTTTTCAAAAAGATGTCTGTGTCATTCATACCCAATTCCTACACCGCATTGCGCGCAAAAAAAAGCGCCCGGAACCAAAAGGTTCGGGCGCATAAAGTGCGGAACGAGGGACAGTCATGCACCATCGGATGTTCCAACTCCGCCTGCTATGACACTTACATATGTTGCAAAGCGCACAACAAAAGACCCTGCCGCCTGCAAATGCTAAGAAAGTTGGCCGGTCGGCAATCTTTCGCCGAAACACCTCGGCGAAAAGCTGCTCTAGTCAAAAATATCTTCGACAAAGTCAAAGGCTTCCTCAACAAACTCTTTCCAAAATCCTTTGCGCTTTTTCTTACGGGGTTTTGATTTGGAATGAGACTTTGATTTGGTCACTTTCTTGGGCTTGTCGGTGCGCACGCGGCTGGGACGGACCAATTCGCGGTCCCCGCTTTTGTCCCGTGGCAACATTTTGAGATCATGCAACGGCGCGCCACAAGATCCGCAGGACAACGCATGACGCCCATTTTCCTTCAACACCAATGCCGCGCGTGCACCGCAGTAGCAGCACGTCATGATCTTTGTCGGGTAGCCCATGTACGCTCCTATCGCGGCCCATGAGATGCATATAGGGCCAAGGCGGCAGCATTTGAGACGTTGAGCGAGCCAAACCCGCCAGCTGCGTCAATGCGCACCAGCGCGTCACATGTTTCTTTGGTTTTTTCACGCAACCCCGGACCTTCGGCACCTAACACAAGCGCCACAGGGCGATCCACGCGTCCCGCGACCGCCGCCTCGATTGTTTGTTCGGCGTCCCCGTCGAGCCCAAGGACAATATAGCCCATCCCCTGCAATGCCACGATCGCGTCCGACAAATTGCGCACCCGCAAATAGGGTTGGCGTTCCAGCGCACCACTGGCTGTTTTTGCCAATGCGCCGGTTTCTGGCGCAGAATGGTGGCGTGTCCCGATCACCGCAGATGCGCCCAACACCTCGGCAGAGCGCAGAATTGCCCCGACATTATGCGGGTCGGTCACACGGTCCAACAAAATCAGGCGCGGCGCATCCCGCCCGATGGCCACATCATCCAGACGCCCCCAATCCAACGGCTTCACTTCCAAGGCCGCACCCTGATGCACAGAGCCCGGATCAAGTGGCGCATTGAACTTGCGCGGCTCCACCACTTCAGGCTCCATGCCAGAGGCCGCAATCGCCTCTTCCAGCTTATTCTGGGCATTCAGGGTCACAATCAGCCGCAAACGCGTGCGTGCCGGGTTCATCAAAGCATCCCGGACAGCGTGCAAACCAAAGAGCCAAACAGTCTCGTTTGTTTGCTGCTTTTTGCCTTGTTCTTTCTCAACAACCCACTTTGGTTTTTTCATAATATGCACCTTTGTCTGAACTTGCCGCCACGGATGCACTTTTCACGCAAATTCCGCCTTGACGGGCCTTTGCCTCGCTAGTATTCCGCCGACACGTCAGACGCAATGCGAATGACAGTGGGCGACAGGCCGCAAGGTGTGGCAGGGGACTGTAACTCCCTCGCGGAGACGCACGCCTGGTTCGATTCCAGGGTCGCCCACCATTACTACCAAATCATTGAAATCCAATACCTTATTGAATATACTCCCTGCTAGGGGGTTCATTTCTGGACACATTTTGAGGATTTCTGGACACAATGCCAGCGCACACGGTCGATCATCTCAAAATAAATGGTGGACGTTTCTACTATCGCAGACGTGTTCCAACCAGACATCAGAAGACCTTAGGGATCAAAAATTGGAACCGTCCATGCGGAAAGGTATCATACCAACAGGCTGTTGTTTTGGTCACTGACTGGGCTGCAAAGCATGATGCCCTGATCAAAGCGTTGGACAACCCTGAGACTGCCCAACAGGTCCGCCAAGAGACAGAAACTGCGAAAATGGCTCCGCATGTAGCCGATATGGTAAAGGCGCAACAAACGGGTACCCTGCCCCCCTCGTTCGATCCATTGGAAGCTGCACGTGCTGGATATGAGGCGGCTGCCTCTCATCCGAGTTTTGACGAACAAGATCGACTGGCCCGTTTCCGCGCTATCCATGACGCGTCATTCGGCCCACATGTTATCCCTCCTATTAATCCCGATGAACGTGACGAATTCGATCTGGTGAAACGGAAATTAGAGCGTCGGATCACAGAACTTGGTGGCAACCCCATCACGATCACAGCGATGTCAGAAGCTTACTTCAAGAAAAACCAAATAAAACCAGAAGTGCGAAATAAATATCGCCGAGTAATTAAGCGTCTAATCGCACAGGTCGGTGACATACCACTGGATCACCTGAACGCGGATCGGCTCCGCGAGTTTCGTGACGCCCAGCCAGATCAAAACAAAGCCAGTGCGATTCAATCGCTGTTCACTCCCATCCGAGGCATGTTCAAATATGCGATTGGTGAGGGTAAAATTTCTGAAAACCCAATGCCATCGGTTGTTTTGAAACGTGAAAAGCGTTCCACCCAGATGATAAAATGGAAACCATTCTCACCAGCCGAGGTGCGACGCATCTTTGCAGCCATGGATGAGTTTTGGGGGTCGCCACTTCGAGGTATGGCCGATGAACGTCGTTTGGCTATTCATATGGTGTGTAGAGTTCAAGCGTTCACCGCAATGCGACCCAAAGAGGTCGTGCATCTGCTGCCTGAAAATGTCACCGATAAAAGTCTGATCGTGATCGGCTCCAAGACCGAGGGATCAGATCGCTCCATTCCGTTACATCCCGCAATCGCCGACTTTCCAGCATTCTTCCACGGGGGTGGATTTGATACGTTTTTGTCGCAAAGAAAGGATCGGACACAAACGGTGCGGCAGAACTTCACCAATCTGATCAGAAAAATGATGGACCCTCCGATCATCCACGAGAAGAAGGTTCTCTACTCTTGGAGATCGACCTACAGCAATGCGATGAGGCGGGCTGGCGCGGATAACGATATGCGACGGGCAATTCTTGGCCACAAGCTTGCCGGTTCCTTGGCCCACTACGATGATGGGCCCGAGTTCTTCAAGAAACGTAAGTGGATCAAAGCGTCTGTCAATCGCAGAGTAAAAAGGGGCCAAGTCGCGGCTTAAAACGGGTCCACTGAGCTATCGCTTTTTGTGCGCTTTGGCGCGAGTGCTCCCCATATAGCTAACGCGTGCCAAAGCGCATGTTGGCCCTTTGGCCAACATTATTTTGATCTGGATAGAGCTTTGATTACTTTTGCTTGCTGCGGCTGTGTTTGAGACGGTAACTTTCGCCGTTCATCTCGAGAATGTGGACGTGGTGGGTCAAGCGATCCAGCAATGCGCCGGTCAGGCGCTCGGAGCCGAAGACTTCAGTCCATTCGTCGAAGGGCAGATTTGATGTGATGATGATGGATCCGCGCTCATAGCATTGGGATATGACCTCGAAGAGGAGCTCCGCGCCAGATTTGCTGAGCGGCACGAAGCCCAACTCGTCGATGATCAACAGGTTTTGACTGGTGAGTTGTTTCTGCAGGCGTTGCAACCTTCGCTCATCTTGCGCCTCGATCAGGTCATGGACCAATGCCGCAGCCGTCGTGAAGCGCACCTTCAGCCCTCTTTGGCATGCGGCCAATCCAAGCCCCAAAGCGATATGTGTTTTGCCAGTCCCTGATGGTCCAAGGGCGATGATGTTTTCTCTGCGATCCATATACTCACACCGCGCCAGCTCCATGGTCAGAGGCTTGTTCAGGCTGGGCATTATCTTGAAGTCAAAGCTGTCCAGACTTTTGGTGCTGGGGAACTTGGCGGCCTTGATGCGCCGTTCAATCATTCGCCGTTCGCGGTCAATCAGCTCCATCTCACATAGCCGCGCCAGATATTGGACGTGGTCTTTGTTCTCGGCGGCACAAAGCTGTGCTTGCTTTGCGTACTCTCCTTTGAACGTCGGCAAACGCAATGTCTTGAGGTGGTGATGCAGCAGGATTTGAGGCGCGTCGGTCATGCCGCTGTCCCTCCCATCAGGCTCATGTAGCTGGCCGGGCGGGTTGTGCCCACATTGGCCTTGGGCAAATACGGATAGAAGTCCAAATCCAGCCGTGGTGGTCGCTTTTCGACCCGACACAGCACAAGATGTTTAACAGCGTCATAACCGATCGCACCCAGATCAATGGCATGGCTGATTGCACCCTGCACGACGTCGACCTCGAAGGTTTCCAAAAGGCGCAGAACTTGCACGTATTCCCGCTTGCCCGGTTTGCCCATTCGGGCTTCGAGCAGCCGGTGCAGGGTCGCGAAGACATCTGGCAAATCCCAGCCCTGTAACGGCGCGGCCTGATCCAATGCACCAACCTTTTGTTCAATCAAAGGCAAAAAGTGGAGCGGGTCGAAGATCATATCTGCGGATGCATAGGATCGTTCGTGTCGTGCAATCACCTCATTGCCGCAACCGATCAGGACCTCATGCACAAAGCCACGCACATGGACGTCGTGATGCGCATACGCCACCGGCACAGAGTAATCATTGCCGCGATATCGCACCATCGAGATCGAGGTTGCCCGTGTACTGACATGATCGCAGGCTTCATATTCTGCGACGGGCAATCCCATCAGCGCATCCAAGTCGGACATCAAACGCTTACCGATGGACATGTCATGGCCGCGCAACGTATCGCCCTGACGCGCCAAACATTTCTCTTCCAGATGGGCGTTCAGATCATCAAAGCTGTCATAACGCGGCGCGGGCACCATGAAGTTGCGACGTGTGTAACCAACCATCCCCTCAACATTGCCTTTGTCGTTCCCGCGAGCGGGCCGCCCAAACTTGTCATCAAACAGGTAGTGCGACTGCAACTCTGTGAACCGACGCGTCCGGACACGGGTGCGCTCACCCAGAATCCGCGCCACGGCGATCTTGGTGTTATCGTAGAGAATGGATTGGGGAATGCCGCCGAAGAAAGCAAAGGCCGACACGTGGCCATCGCAAAACGCCTCGGTCGTCTCAGCAGGATATCCCTTCACAAACACCGCATCCGAATGCGGTAAACTCATCACAAAGAAGTGGATCTTGCATTCTACGCCGCCAATCACCCCAAGTGTCTCGCCAAAGTCCACTTGCGCGTGCCCTGGCCGATGCGACAGCGGTACAAACACTTCTTTGGTGCGTCGCTTTTGTTCGCGCACGTAATAGGTCACCGTGGTCAGGCTGCCTGCGTATCCGTGTTCGTCGCGCAACCGTTCAAAAATCCGCTTCGCGGTGTGCCGCTGCTTTTTGATCAGGGCTTTATCCGTCCGCAAAATCTCATCAATGACACCGACATAACCATCAAGCGTTGGTCGCCGTGGGGCTTCTGAACGGCGATACCCTGGCGGCAAAGCATGACGCAGCATCTTCGCTATCGTCTTGCGGTCCTTGTTGAAATAACGGGCCGCCGCACGAACAGACATACCGTCCTTCAAACACGCACGGCGCACACGACTATAAATATCCACAGAATACATCTCCCGCCCTCCGATAACTCGAAGGGCACAAACTGGCGGACTTTTACTCCGCTACAACCGCGCTAAGCAGTCGTTTCTGTGGCCCATTATTGCTCCGCGTTTTACACATCGTAACGATGGACCAAAGGCCGATCATGCACTAACTTTCAAATTGGACCACACAAGTGGGGCTGCTCAAAAACAATGCACCACACCCTTGATGTAACCTATTATAGAAAATAGAAAAACAAGCCTGGGCTGAGGCCTGAAGAATAGTTGAGGAAGAA
>CALSOO010000003.1 GCA_943787985.1 uncultured Paracoccaceae bacterium
TAATTAAGTTTCCTTATTAATAGATTTCTGTGTATCTTAAGCTTCAGGAGGCAGTTAGGTTGCCGAACATGGATGACGGCTTGGTAAGATCAATCAGCGTTGGACTGAGTCAACGCGGCGTGCGCGATCACAACGAGCGCCTGCTGCTTTCGCTTATCCAGCGCCACGGTGCACTGCCGGGCAGCGACCTGTCGCGGCTTGCTGGCCTGTCCCCCCCAACCGTCTCCGGCATCCTGCGCCAGTTGTCGAGCGAAGGGCTTCTTGAACGCGGTGATCCGGTGCGCGGTAAAGTCGGAAAACCGTCGATCCCTATGCGTTTGGCAGCGTCCGGCGTCTATTCCATCGGCCTCAAAATCGGGCGGCGCTCGGCGGATTTATTGTTGATGGATTTTCACGGTGACGTCCGCGCCCAGATGCAAATGACCTATGACTACCCTTTGCCCGACAACATCTTTTCGTTTCTGCTGGAGGGGATGGAAACCCTGACCACAGGCATGGACGCAGATGATATCAAACGGATTTGCGGGATCGGGGTCGCCGCCCCTTTTGAGTTGTGGAACTGGCACGGCCTTGATGGCGAACCGGCAAAAACATTCCAGTCGTGGCAGGACATAAACTTCGCCGCCGAAATCGCCCATTTCAGTGACCTGCCTGTCATGGTCATGAATGATGCCACAGGGGCCTGTCAGGCAGAACACACCTATGGGCGCGGCAAGGAGTTTCGCGACTACGCCTACTTCTTTATCGGCGCCTTTGTCGGCGGCGGAATCGTCCTGAACAATTCGGTCTACGGCGGGCGGCAAGGCAATGCAGGCGCCCTTGGGTCACTGCGCAGCATCGGACCCAACGGTGAAAGCATGCAGTTGATCGACATGGCGTCGATCCATCTGCTTGAGGAACGCCTGCGCGAAGTCGATCTGGATGCGCGCCAATTGTGGGTCGATCCCGACAGCTGGAAACGCCTGTCGCGCTATGTGGACCCATGGCTGGGACAGACCGCCCAGGAATTGGCCAGAGCAGCCTTGTCGACCTGCGCGGTCATTGATTTTGAGGCGATCCTCATTGACGGTGCCTTTCCGAAAGAAATTCGCGACGAACTCGTCAGCCGCGTGCGCCGATATGTTGCGACGCAAGACACTCGCGGCCTGCTCACCCCGCGCATCGAGCCTGGAAGCATTGGCGGCAATGCACGCGCGCTCGGGGCCGCTTGCGGACCAATCCGCGCCCAATTCCTGCTGGACACCCACGGCAGAGCGTAAAAAGCCACGCAGCCCTGACACAAGCGGCAGGACGCGTTGTACGGAGCACGCCAACAAGGGAAAGGGTCAGCCCCATATCGCAACAAAAGAAGACCCATTTTCACCGCGATGCAAACGGCCCAAAAGGCCATGAAAAAGGCAAGGAATCCCCACTCACCATTTTCCAAGCTGTCCTTTTGAGAGTGAAAATTATCGGGTACCTTGTCGTAACGCTGATCATTGAAAACGGCATGATCCACACAACACACATCGGAGAGACACATGGACGATATCGGCGCAACATTTCGGAACATGCACCAAAAAGGCGCTCCGTTCACGTTGATGAACGCATGGGACGTCGGCTCTGCAAAGGTTCTGGAAGCTCTGGGGGCGGACGCCATCGGCACCACATCCAGCGGACACGCCTTCACGCTGGGCCTGCCCGACATGGGATATGTCGGGCGCGACGATGCGATGGCGCATGCCCAAGACCTTGATGCGGCCGTGTCGGTGCCCGTTTCTGGCGACTTTGAAAACGGATATGGCGACGATCCTGACACGGTGGCACAAACCGTGCGCCTTGCCGCCGAGGTGGGTCTTGCCGGATGCTCTATTGAAGACACCAAGATGGACAGCCCCGTCACCTTTTACGACTTCGATCTGGCTGTCGAGCGGGTCAAAGCGGGGGTGGCCGCGGCCCGTGCGCTCAAACATGACTTCGTCTTTGTTGCGCGGGCAGACGGAATGATGAACGCAGTGTACGATATCGAGGAGGCGATCAAACGGTTGCAAGCCTTTGATAAAGCAGGGGCAGATTGCCTTTATGCGCCAATGCCCGAAACACTGGAAGATCTGAAACGGCTGGTCAATTGCACGGACAAACCCGTCAACGTGCTGGCAGTGGGCCCTTTTGCCAAACAAAGCCGCAAGGACTATGCCGATATGGGTGTGGCGCGGATTTCGCTTGGATCGGGCCTTGCGCGTCTGATCCATGCGCAGATCATCGGCACGGGCAAACGCATCATTGAGGATGGCGATTTCACGGACATCCTGAACGCCGCACCCGGGCGCGATACGGAACGCCTTTTGACGCGCTAGTTTCGGGTCCCGTCCGTTGCTGGAAATGGCGGGAAACCGTGGGCCGCAAACGGCCTCAGGCGTGTAATCCGATCAATCGCGCGATGCCAACGGCGGCTTCGGTCTCGTCAGGGGTTTGGATGTCACAGCCAATCACACGCTTGCGGATCGCACTCCAAACAGGGTTAGAGGCCCCGCCCCCGGCCGTATAAATCACCCGGGGCACTGGCGCATCCAACGCGCGCATCGCCGCATAACACTGCGCTTCGATGCGTGCGATGCTCTCCATCATCCCATGCAAAAATGCCGCATCCGAGGCAGGGCGCGGTGTCAAACGCGGCGCCAGATCGGGGTCTTTGATCGGGAACCGCTCACCGGGGGTGAGCAGCGGGTAATAGTTCAATGGACTGGCTGCTTCAGGGTCAATCTGCCCCGACAAGTCTCGCAATTCATCCACGTTAAAGTAATGTTGCAACACACCGCCGCCTGTGTTCGACGCACCGCCCACCAGCCAATAGTCGCCCAGTTTATGCGAATATAACCCGATGTCAGGGGCATCAATCCGCGCGCCACTCAGCAATTTGACGGCCAAAGTTGTGCCCAAAGACGTCACGGCCGCCCCCTCTGTCAGCGGGGCGCAGGCCAAAAAGGCCGCAATGCTGTCTGTGGTGCCGGCATGGATCATCACCGTGCCAGAGATGCCAAACTCTGTCGCACGCGTGGGCGCGATGGACGCAATCGGGCTGCCTGCGGGCGTCACGTTTGGCAGCAGTTCGGTCCGCACACCTGCCGCTGCGGCCCAAACAGGCCAGCTTCGGGTTTCAGGATCATAGCCGGTTTTCAGGGCGTTGTTTTCATCAGACCATCCACCCTGCCCCATCAATTTGGCCGCGATAAAATCCGCTTGATGCAGCAAATGGACCGCGTCACCTGCGCGCTCGAAACTTTGCAGCCGCAACATCCGCCCAAGGGCTGATCCCGCACCGCGCGTGATGTGCGGGTCTGGTGCATGGCGCGCGATGGCCTCCGCCTCATCTGTGAACCCTGCAGAATTATACATCAACGCAGGCGTCACGGGCATGACCTGCGCATCGGTCAACACCATGCTGCCGGACGTGCCATCGACGCCAATGCGCGCGATCCTTTCGGGGTCTATGTCTGCGGCGCGCAAGGCCTCCATCTGGTTGGTGATGCACCGTGCGGCGGCCTCCCACCACAGCTGCGCATCCACGTGATCGGGGTCTTGCGGGCCATATCCAGCGCGCGCCGTGGACACAACAGCGCCGCGTTCATCGACAACCGCCGAACGCACACCAGAGGTGCCCAAATCAATCCCGAGCGACAGCAGGCTCATGTGCGCGCAGCCAACGCCTGACGGTATTTCTCAGCGTCCCAGTTCAACAATTCGCCTTCCGCCTCCGTCCCGATGGCCAGAATCGACCACTGGGCAGGCAAGCGCGCAAACAGGTCAGACAGGCATCGCAACATCGCAATTTGGGACGCCGTGGCATCCGTACGGATCAAAATTCCTACGCCCTTCTCAACCACAACAGGGGGCACCCCGTCGTGATCTTCCAGCGGCAAGGCTGGCCCCAAAAACACAACATGATCAGGGTAATAGGAACCCGCAGTGATCAAATCCGTCACACCCGCGTCTTGCGCCATCCAGCTCTCGGACGCCCACGCGAACCCTGCAGGCGCCGCACTCGAAGGCATGTC
The DNA here is from genome assembly GCA_943787985.1 of uncultured Paracoccaceae bacterium. Lineage (GTDB taxonomy): Bacteria > Pseudomonadota > Alphaproteobacteria > Rhodobacterales > Rhodobacteraceae > Ascidiaceihabitans. The sequence continues at coordinate 4,035 of CALSOO010000003.1, forward strand.
CGCGACGTGCCGGGCCTCTGGCATATGCAAACGCGCTTCAACCGCGTCCATCAGCGTCGCAGCCTCCTCAACACTGTTGGCGCAACAAATCAGACCATGGTTTTCAAGGACGATCACCTGCGTGTCATCGCCCACCCGCGCCATGATCTGCCGGGTCAACGGCAACCCCGGCTTGGCGTAGGGCACGCGCACAAATGGCAACCCCGCAAGCTTGGCGTCCAGCGCAATGCGCCCTTCGGGGCTGACGGCATGGGTCAAAGTGGCGATAGAATGGGTGTGGGCGACAACGGTCCAATCGAGGGCCGCGTGAAACGTGGTCTCGATAGACGGGCGCAACGTGTTGGACGGATCAAGCACTGTGTCCTTGCAACTGCCATCGCCTGCCCCACCCGCTTGGGCGCGCGCCGCATTGCGATCAACTGCCACAAAAATCGGCTTTTCCAGCGCGTCCGCCAATTCGGTACCAGACGCCTTGATCCACATCACATCACCCGATTTGATCGACGTGTTCCCCCCTGGTCCCTGCACCCGCAAAGGGTCTTTGCCCAAAGCCGCAGAAAAAGCGCGAAAGTCGTCACTCAAAAGATCGGTCATGTTATTATCTCAAGCTGTGGAGGGAAAAATCGGGAATGGAGGTGTTTTTGCAGGCAACAAGAGCCGTGAGCGCTGGCCTCACATCGGGGGAGGCGAATATGCGCGCGTGAATGCCGCCGCGAATGAACAACGTCTGCCATCCTGCTTGCGCAGCGCCCGCAATGTCATGTTCCAAACTGTCGCCTACCATCAGGCACCGCCCGGGCGGGACGCCCAATGCGGTTTCAACGGAGCGAAATACGGGGGCGTATGGTTTTCCGTAGAACACAACCTCTCCACCCGCATCCGCGATATCATGCGCCAATGCACCAGGAGAGACCACCAACCGGCCCCCTGCGCGCGGCGAAGCACGGTCAGGATTTGAGCAATAGGTCGGGATGTTGCGGGCCAAAATCGCGTCACGCAACGCACGCAATGCGGCATCTCCGAGGGCCGCGTCCCCTTCGGGCAGGCCCATAATCAGCACAAAATCCGCCTGCGCCAAATCCGTAACAAACGCCAGATCAAGGCCGCCAGCCCATTGCGCCGCATCTGTTTGGTGCGCCGACACAACATAGGCACGCCGTCCCGTCAATTTGCCAGACGCCACATCCTGCCAAAGCGCCTCGCCCGAGGTCATCACACAGGCGAACAACGCCTCGGCAAACCCTTTGGACGCAATGCGCTGCGCGTTCAAAGCCGCGCGTTTGCCGGAATTTGACAATACCGCCAGCCGCGATCCACGCGACGCCAACCCCTGGAGCGCATCAATCGCGCCGTCGTAAGGCGTCGTGCCATCATGCAAGACGCCCCACTGGTCCAGAACGATCGCATCAAACTGGTGCGCGATCTGACTTATGCTGTCGAGCAGCCGTGTCACGGGTTTACGGCTTGTCGGCCGTTGGTGGCACAAGGCGCGCCAGATAGGCCTCGACCTCATCGGGCTTCAGTGCAGGCGCCACCTTGTCGGCTGTGCCTGCGGGCATATCCCCGAAATAGAACTGGAAGCCGGGAATGGTTTGACGGCGCTTGCGAATTGGCATCCCCTCGTATGGAAAGACATCGGAGCGGGCATTGGCCACCTTGTCGTGACAGGCCAGAATATAATCCGCGCGCTTGTCCATTTCCTCAACGGATTTCCAACCCTCATAGGAGTTCACAAAACGCGCCGGCACCCAGTAGCGCCACATCTCGGCGGGGTTTGGCTCCATGTTGCGCTCTTGAAAGATCGCATCGCCCGCAATGACGATGTCGCCCATGCTGGTCTCGACCGTGACGGCCATGTGCCCGACAGAGTGACCGGGGGTGTGGAACATGGTGATGCCCGGAACGATCTCGGTCTCATCCTCGATCGCTTCGAACACACAGCCCGCATAGGCCGGTTCAATGTCGAGAATGCCACATTCATATGTACGATAGTACAAAGGCAGCGGGTTGTACGCCATTTCGATCTCGCCTTTTGGCGCAACATAACGGGCGTTTTTGAATTCTTTCATGTTCTGCACGTGGTCCCAGTGCAGGTGCGTAAAGATGATGATGTCGATCTCGTCCGGGTGAACGCCAAGCTTTTGTTCAAGGTGTTCGTGAACCTGAAGGCATCCGCGTTTGTCACATTTGTGGTGATACTTCGTGGCGCGTTCTTCGTCACACAGACCTGTGTCGATCAGGATCTTGTGGGTGCCCGTATCGACGTAATGGCAATACACAGGATTCCAGATTTTCTGACCCGCAGGGCCCTTCCAGAAGATGTAAGTGCCAAGATCAGCTTCGAGCCAACCCGTGTTGATAGGGTAAATCTTGGTTTCCTGAACGCCCATGCCTGTCTCCGTATACGATGAATTTACTTTGGATACAAAGATACAGAATTGCGTCCAAGTGCAAGTCCTTTTTCACGAAATAGAGTCAGTTTGCAGCTAAGGCCTGCATGAAACTGGCCGTCATATGGGCGCGCATTCCCTCTGACGCAGCGCGCGAATCTTCGGAGAAAATATGAGCGATCAGGTCGCGGTGACTTTGGGCAGACGCCACCATATCCGCTTTACTGGCAAACTTTTTCGCCCGGAACGGGCCTGTCCTGCGGCGGAAATCCGAGGCGATCTGCGCCATGTAAGGATTGCCAGTCGCACGATATATAGCACTGTGAAATTCTTCGTTGGCGCGCAAGTATCCAACCAGCTCACCCTTTTCAGCGGCAGCGACACATGCGGCCTGCGCATTCTCGATCTCCGCACGGGACAGCAAAGTGAGGCGCTGGGAGGCGATCCGCGCGCATGCAGCTTCAATTTCATGCATAGATTCAAACATTTGCGCCAATTCTTCGCGACTATACTCTGCCACTTGAACGCCGCGCTTCTCGCCAGGAACAAGGATGCCTTGCGCTGTCAATCTGGTCAGGGCCTCCCGCACCGGTGTGCGCGACACCCCGAAACGTTCGGTCAACTTCACCTCGTCAAGGCGCGTGCCAGGGGCCATCGCGCCTGCGGATATATCCTCAAGCAATGCCGCCTCGATCCGACCCACAGTAGAGCCGCGCGCGCCCTGCCCTGCCTTTTCCGATGGTTTGATCATTTTTCATTCCCTCTGAATCGCACTCCGCATACCATGAATACAAAAAAGTCGTCCATGATGCAAATTTGGATATTTACTTTGCACTTTGTATACATAATGCTCCGACAGAACGAAGTGAGGGGAATCAATGCCCACGATTAGGCTGGAAAATTTAGTAAAGCGATACGGGAACGTACAGGTCCTGCATGGCATTAGTCTTGAAATGGAAGAGAACGAATTCACCGTTCTTGTCGGCCCCTCCGGCTGTGGCAAGTCCACAACCCTGAGAATGCTGGCGGGACTGGAAACGGTGACCGAGGGGGAAATCTATTTTGATGACAAACCTGTCAGCATGCTGGAGCCCAAGGACCGCGACATCGCGATGGTCTTTCAGGATTACGCCCTTTACCCGCACATGAATGTCGCCGCGAACATGTCCTTTGCCTTGCGACTGGAAAAGCGGCCCAAAGCCGAAATCGACAAAAAGGTGCGCGACGTCGCCGCCATGTTGGGCCTGTCCGACTTTCTGGCGCGCAAGCCCGGTGAATTGTCGGGCGGTCAACGCCAACGGGTGGCCATGGGGCGCGCATTAACGCGCGACGCGGCCACGTTTCTGTTTGATGAACCGCTGTCAAATCTGGACGCGAAACTGCGCGGGCAGATGCGTGCCGAACTCGCGCTGATGCGTCAGCAGGTTCAGAAAAACATGATTTATGTGACCCACGACCAGATCGAGGCCATGACACTGGCCGACAAGATCGTCGTAATGCACGGTGGCCATATCCAGCAACAAGGCACGCCCGAAGAACTGTTCAAGCACCCGGTCAACAAGTTCGTGGCAGGGTTCCTTGGAATGCCGCCGATGAACTTTATGGACGCAACCCTGACGGAAAAAGACGGCACGCTTTGGGCCGAGGGCAAGGGGTTTTCCATTGCCCTGCCAGAGGACCGCGCAAATGCTGCGCGCAACACTGCACGCGCGACTGTCACGCTTGGCCTGCGCCCGTCCGACCTTATCTTTGCCCCTGACGCCAGCTCCGATCAAAGCCTTGATCTGAACGTCATCGTCTCCGAGTACGTCGGCGCGCAATCGGTGCTGATCTGCGGGTGCGGTGACGCAAAAGTGACCGTCGAGCTGAAATCGGAAACCCCCATCGCTTTGGGCGAAACCCTGCGTTTCGCGTTTGAACCCGACAACATCCATCTGTTCGACACGAAGACAGAGATGGCGCTGTAGCGCCTATAAGCCGAATAAATAAACCAGCATTTGGGAGGAAATTATGCTGACTTATCTATCCAGAACCACACTTGCGGCGTCTACGGCGCTTGCAGTGATCGCAGGGGCCGCAGCCGCCAACCCCTACGCGGAATATGAAGGCACGACGCTTGTTGTAAACTTCCCTGCGCACCCGCACTACGATGCGGTGATGCAGATTCTGCCTGAATTCACAAAAGAGACGGGTATCGAAGTCGAAGTAGACCAACTGCCCTATCTCAAAATGCGCGAGCGCCAAACGCTTGAACTGGCGCAGGAAGAAGGCGAATATGACCTGATCGGTTATGTTGTGTTTTCCAAAGCGGACTACGTTTACGCAGACCAGCTTGAAAACCTCGCCAAGTATTTCATGAATCCAAAGCTCGCCAATCCTGCCTATGATCCGGCGGACCTGATTGATGGCTATGTCTACAACATCGGCTTTGCAGGCGGGGATCGTGGATACCTTGCGGGCAAAACCGGCTCCCTGTTCGGCTTGCCTTACGGCTCCGAAACATCCGTTCTTGGCTACCGCAAAGACATCTTCGAAAAGCACGGCCTCGAAGTCCCTGAAACATACGACGAAATGCTGGCCCTTGCCTGCAAAATCCCCGAGCTTGAGCCAGGCATGGGTGGCTTGTCCTCCCGCGCGGCGTCCGGCCACCACGCAGCGCACGCGTTCTTGTTGCACCTCAACCCACTGGGCGGCGCAATCTTTGACGAAGAGTGGACCCCTGTGATGAACAACGCCGAAGGTGTTCAAGCTGCTGAAGCTCTGAAAACCATCGTTGACTGCGGCCCTGAAGGTGCATCCACCTTTGGTTTCGGCGAAGCTTTGGGCGCATTCCTGAATGGCGACACGGCTATGTTCCTTGATACCTCCATCGTGGCGGGTCAAATCGACAACCCTGACAAATCCAAAGTTGTGGGCAAAGTCGGCTGGGCGATGCACCCGATGGGCACAAAGCGCGCAAGCCAAACAGGCGGTTTCGGCATCGGCATTCCCGCCAACGCCGAGCACAAGGACGCCGCCTTTTTGCTGATGCAGTGGCTGACCTCCAAAGAGGGCGACAAAATGGTGGCTCTGGCCGGTGGCAACCCATCGCGCTTCTCCACGCACGCTGACGCAGACGTCAATGCCAAGTTCCCGCACATGGCGACCTTTGGCGAAGCGTTGAAGCACGCAGATCCGGACTGGCGCCCGATCATTCCGGTCTGGGGTAAAATCAACGCCGACCTCGGCACAACCCTCAGCAAGGTTCTGACCGAAGACCTCGACATCCAAGAGGCCCTTGACGGTGTCGCCCAGCGCGCGACAGTCATCATGGACGAAGCTGGCTACAACACCTGGAAGTAGTCCTTCCCACCTGAAAACAGTGGCCCCGCCCCAGACACGCTCGATCGGGCGGGGCCACACCCAAGCACACGCCACAGGAGGACACGCGCGTGAAAGGCCAAATACTCAACCGGATGACGCCATATTTTTTCATGGCCCCCGCCGGCATCATCATGGCCATCGCGCTGATTTATCCCCTTGGGTATATGATGTACGGGTCCCTCCTTGACTGGAACCCGAGCCAAAGCATCGGTGAGGCCGAGTTCGTAGGCCTCAAAAACTACGTCACCCTGTTTTACGATCCCGCCTTTCGCGAAAGCCTTGGAGTGACGCTGACATTCGCCTTTTTCGTGGTCATCGCAGAGATGATCATCGGTGTCGGCCTTGCCCTTCTTCTGGATCGCAACATTCGCGGCATGTCCGTGCTGCGCACCCTGTTTATTCTGCCGATGATGATCGCCCCTGTCGTTGTGGGTTTGATGTGGCGCTACATGTACCACCCCAGCATCGGCATCTTTAACCGTGGCCTGGATGCCGTGGGCCTTGAGAAAGTCGACTGGCTGGGCCAGAACGCCCTGCTGTCGGTCATTCTCGCCGATATCTGGCAGTGGACCCCGTTTATCTTTATCCTGTCGCTGGCCGCGTTGCAGTCCTTGCCGCAATCCGCACTGGAGGCCTCGCGCATTGACGGTGCCACCGGATGGCAACAGATTATCTACATCAAACTGCCGATGATGCTGCCCATCCTGATCGTCACCGCCCTGCTGCGTCTGATTGATGCCTTCAAAGTGCTCGAGGTGATCCTTGTGATGACCGAAGGGGGGCCGGGTCTGTCCACCGAAATTCTGGCCCTGCGCATTTCACGCACCGCCACAGAGTTCCGCGAATTGGGCGTCGCGGCGGCCATGTCGAACTATCTGCTGATCCTGCTGATGATCCTGACAGTCTCCATGTTTGCCTTCACCCGCTGGCAAGAACGCCGCGCGACCCGTTTGGCCGCTGCTATCCAAGAGGACGCATAAGATGTCTGACAAAGCCTACGAAAAGCAGAACCCGGCATTTTACGCCCTACTGGTTGCCCTTATCTTTATGTCCGTCGGCCCCATTGTGTTGATGTTCGCCAACAGCTTCAAGCTGGACGTGGACATCACCAGCGGCACAGGCGGGTTGCTGTTCATGCCCACCATCCAGAACTACGAAACCGCCCTGTGCGACGTGCTCTGGTACGAGCCCGAACACCTTGATTTCTGCGGTCTCAAATTTGGCGGAGCCTTCATCAACTCACTGGTGATTGCGTTGGTCTCGACCGTGCTGACGCTGGTGATCGGCTGTATGGCGGCCTACGCTTTGGTGCGGTTCCGCTTCATGGGGCGCGATGCGGCCTCGCTGACCACTTTGATGGTGCGCATGGTGCCGCCAGCGGTTCTGTTGGTGCCGGTGTTCGGCCTTTGGAACAACGAATTCTGCCTCGACAAGGACGGGTTGGTCGGGGGCATGATCCGCGACAGCTTTGGCGGGCGCGGCGATGTCTGCCTTGCGGGCACCCATTCCGGCATCATCCTGATCTATGTGGCCATGAACCTGCCTTTCGTGATCTGGATCTTGCAAAGCTTCATCATGCAAGTGCCCCGCTCTCTGGAAGAAGCCGCCCGCGTCGACGGCGCGGGCCCCTTTCAGGTGTTCTTCAAGATCGTGCTGCCTTTGATCAAACCGGGCCTTGCGGCCGCCGCCATCTTTACCTTCCGCATCGCGTGGAACGAATATTTGCTGGCCTCCGCCCTGTCGGACCGCGATACAAAGACAGTGCCAATTCTGATTGTGAACAACATGTCCGAATTCAACGTCGAATGGGGGGTCATCATGGCCACAGGGATGCTGCTGGCGGTCCCGCCCATTATCTTTACGCTGTTTGCCTCCCGCCAGATCATCACAGGCATGACCGCTGGCGCAGTAAAGGGGTAAGGCATGGACAAGCGTGTCTTGGTGCTGGCCACGGTCGAGACCAAAGCCAGTGAAGTGCACTATCTGGCCGAAGCCATGTCCAAGCGGGGGCTGACACCCGAGATTTGCGATATTTCCCTGCTCTCTGGTGGGAAGATCCTGTCCGCGGCAGACAAATTGGCCCGCATGGAAAGCATCGCCCAACAGGTCCTTGCCCATGTCATCACCCGCGTGGATCACACTGTGGCCATCATCGGCATCGGCGGGGGCACGGGCGGGGAAATCATCCTGCGCATTCTGCGCGGCCTCCCGCTGGCGTTTCCAAAGCTGTTGGTGAGCACCCTGCCCTTTGATCCGCGCGCGGCGCTTGCGGACAATGCAATCACGATCATCCCGACGCTGGCCGACATTGCAGGGCTCAACGCCTCCTTGCGCCAGATTTTTGACAACACGGCCGCGATGGTGTCGGGGCTGGCCCAATCCGCGCCACAGCCAACAACGACCGCTGACAACGCCCCCGGCAACACCACAGTCAACGCTCCAGTCAAAGCAATCGGCATCACCGCCTTGGGCGCGACCCAAGGGGCGTGTGAGCATTTGCTGTCAGGGTTGCACGCCGACGCCTATGAAACCATGGTGTTTCACGCCAATGGCTATGGCGGCGCGGCCTTTGCCCGTTTTGCCCGCGACGGCGCGTTTCACGCGATCCTTGATATGACGGTGCATGAGATCACCCGCACCCAGATCGCAGGGGTACATGCCCCGATGCCGGACCGTTTCACCTGCGCCAGCCATCTGCCCCGCGTGGTGCTGCCGGGGGGGATCAACTTTATCGGCCTTGGCACCTTGGATGAACTCCCCCCTGTCTATACATCCCGTGCCCACTACCAGCACTCGGGATTTTTCACCCATGTGGCCCTGACACTGGACGAGGCCGAAAACGTGACGCAAACCCTGAGCGCTCAGCTCAACAGGTGCACAGGACCCGTGCACGTCATCCTGCCCATGGGCGGATTTTCACGCGAGGACCGCGCGGGGGGGGCCATGGAAAACCCCTCACTGCGCGACACCGTGGCCCGCACATTCGAGGCCAACGCGGCCCATTTCACCGTGAGCCGCCTGCCCCATCACATCAATGATCCCGAAACCGCGGCCGCCGCGATAAGCGCCCTGCGCCCCTTCCTAAAGGAAACCCAATGACCGACGCCGCACATGTCGCAGATATTAACGCCAAAAAAGACGCCCTCATCGCATCGGCCAAACGCTGCTTTGATCTGCGCCTGCAAACCAACGCAGGTGGCAATCTGTCAGTGCGTCTGGCCCGTGGCGACGCCATTGTGATCAAACCCTCAGGGGTCGGGTTCAATGAATGCACACACGAGAACCTGCAAGTTGTGCATCTGGACGGCACGATCGAACCCTCCGATCACAAACCCTCCAAAGACCTCGGTTTTCACCTTGATCTCTACCGCATCCGCGATGACATCAACGGGATCGTGCATTGCCACAGCCCATGGGCCACAGGCTATGCAAGTGCCGGCATCGAAATCCCCTGCCTGACCGTGCAAACCATAGAAAAGCTGGGCCGCATGCCCCTGATCCCGCTGTCAGCCGAAGGCGGGCCACAAACCGACGTGGACATCAGCCCAGTCTTTCGCGACCCGGCGATCAAGGCCGCAGTGCTGGCCAATCACGGCACTATCGGTGTGGGAAAAACGCTGATGGCAGCCCAATACCTTGCTGAAATCATTGAGGAAACCGCCCACATCGCGTATGTGCGCGACACGCTGATGGCCGCCCATGGCAAAACCGCCGCGGACCTGCCCCAATACGGCACCGCAGCAGAGGCGCGCGCGGCCAAATGATCGGCGTTTGCCGCTAAAACGGCCCCTCCGGCCTGAGGCAGATCTTTGGAAAAACCCGGCGGAACCTACGGAAAAATAAGCCCCTGACCGAAATGGCAGCTTTATTCTGTGGCCCATTGCGCTTAACAATACCCTCAAAACAAGAACACCACACAAAAGCAGTCAGGCACCATGGCACGCAAACCCGCCGCTCCCAAAGCACCCGAACCGTTCAACATTGTGATTGTCGGGCAAAACGGCCGTTTGGGCTATGAGGCGGTCATTTTCGCCGCCTCCCTGCGCCACCACACACCAGATTTCAAGGGGCGGCTGCTTGTGGCAGAACCCCAAGCCGGCCCGCTTTGGCCCAATGATCCGACGCTCAAAGGGCCGGTGCGCGAAGCACTGTTGGAACTGGGGGCTGAAATCATCCCGTTTCACAGCGTACACTTCGGGGCGGAATACCCCTATGGCAACAAAATCGAAATGCTCACCGCCCTGCCCAAAGGGGAGCCGTTTGTGTTCTTTGACACAGACACGCTGGTCACAGGTGATCTGTTGTCTGTGCCGTTCGACTTTGAACGCCCGTCGGCCTCCTTGCGCCGCGAAGGGACATGGCCACTGCCGCCCCTTTATGGACCAGGGTTCACAGGCATCTGGAAAGCACTTTACGAGCGGTTCGGGCTGGACTTTGAAAGCAGCCTCGACACAAGCGAGCCCGATGAATACTGGCGCCGCTACCTCTATTTTAACGCAGGCTTCTTCTTTTATAAATGTCCGCATGAATTTGGTGAAAAGTTTCTCGAATACGCTTTGGCCATTCGCGACTGCCCCCCACGCGAACTGGTCTGTCAAACAATGGATCCATGGCTTGATCAGGTGGCCCTGCCGCTGGTCATTCATGCACTTGGCGGCGGTCGAGACACACTTCCCGAAGGCTATCTAGACGGTGCCGTAAGCTGTCATTATCGCTTATTTCCTATGCTTTATGCGCGTGAGGCGGACCATGTTATCGACTGCACTTGAGCAGGTATGCGCGCCCAACAAGCTCAAAAAAGCTGCTCAAAGCTTATAATCCGATCAAGCGCATGGTCTATCAAGGTCGGGGAGAAAAAGTGCGCGCGCTTGTTTGATCAGAACGACCTGCCCCGCAAGGAACAGGCTATCCGCAACCGCATCAAGCGCGAGGGCTTCTGGATGCGTTGAGACAGAACAATGTTCTGAGATCCTCGCCATAAAGGGCGGAGCATTCCGCGTTCAGAACAAGTTTTGAACTCCTGTCCCTCTTAGAGCACTCCCAGTTGTGAAGGTCCGTCACTTTGCCTAACATTTGCCCAAACACACACTTGGGAGGCCCAAATGGCTTACGGATTCGACACACTTCAAATTCACGCAGGCGCAGCACCAGACCCTGCCACGGGCGCGCGCCAAACGCCAATTTACCAGACAACAGCCTATGTCTTTCGGGATGCTGACCACGCAGCAGCACTCTTCAACTTGCAAGAGGTCGGCTATATTTACTCTCGCCTGACAAACCCGACGGTTGCAGTTCTGGCGGAGCGCATTGCCACACTCGAAGGCGGCCAAGGCGCAGTTTGCTGTTCTTCCGGCCATGCGGCCCAGATCATGGCGCTCTTCCCCCTGATGGCCCCCGGGCGCAATGTCGTCGCATCCTCGCGCCTTTATGGCGGAACAATCACGCAGTTCTCCCAAACGATAAAACGCTTCGGCTGGTCTGCCAAGTTTGTCGACTTTGATGATCTTGAAGCAGTCAAAGCCGCCATCGACGAAGACACCCGCGCAGTTTTTTGTGAATCGATCGCCAACCCCGGCGGTTATATCACCGATCTGGATGCGATTTCAGCGATCTCAGACGCTGCAGGCATTCCGCTTATCGTCGATAACACATCAGCGACGCCCTATCTCTGCAACCCGATCGAGCACGGCGCCACGCTTGTTGTGCACTCCACCACCAAATACCTCACAGGCAACGGTACCGTAACAGGGGGGTGCGTTGTCGACTCGGGCAAGTTTGACTGGTCGGCGTCTGACAAATTCCCTTCTCTATCCGAGCCAGAGCCTGCCTATCACGGCCTTAAGTTTCATGAAACATTCGGCGCGCTCGCCTATCACGTTTCACGGCATCGCCATTGGCTCTGCGCGATCTGGGCATGACGATGAACCCGCAGGCAGCGCATTACACGCTCATGGGCATCGAAACCCTGAGCCTGCGCATGGAGCGGCATGTGCAGAACGCTGAGCAAATTGCGGGCTGGCTGGAAGGCCACGAGGCTGTTGATTACGTCACCTATGCGGGCCTAAAGTCTTCACCTTACAACGCGCGGGTGGCCAAGATCTGTCCGAAGGGTGCTGGCGGTTTGTTCACAATTGCGCTCAAAGGTGGCTATGAATCCTGCCTCAAGTTCGTGGATAGTCTCGAAATCTTCAGCCATGTGGCCAACCTTGGCGACACGCGCAGCCTTGTGATCCATTCTGCCTCCACCACACACCGCCAGCTCACCCCAGAGCAGCAGCGCGCCGCAGGGGCCGCACCCGAAGTGGTGCGCATTTCCATCGGCACAGAGGACGCGAACGATCTGATTGCAGACCTTGATCAGGCGCTGGCCAAAGCCACAAGCTAAGAACCAACGCCAGCCAAAGGCGGCACACCAAACATGGCCGCACGCCGCAACAGCGGAACTTGGCCACACCGGTGAACGACATTAACGCGTCGCTCTTTTCATGAGCGGCGCGTTGCTCTATCTAAGGCGGGAACGAAACCGCGTGCCATGCACGCAGCACAGGCCCGAGCAACCGCACGACATGACACCAAACTTTGCGCTCTCTCTGTCCTTTGACGGCATCCGACTGCTTCACCGCGCCACAGACGGCTGGCGCGACGTCGGGGACGTGGCACTGGACGTCCCTGACCTTGGCGCAGCATTGGCAGAGTTGCGGGATCAAGCCCTCAGCCTCTCGCCCGACCATCTGGCCTGCAAACTGATCATCCCCAATGATCAAATCCGCTACCTCAGCATCGACACAAACGGGCTGGACGAAGAAGCCGGTCAAGTCGCCGCGCGCGCCGCACTGGACGGCGCAACCCCTTATGCGGTTGACGATCTGGCCTTTGACACCAGCACGGACGGGGACACAACCTACATCGCCGCCGTCGCCTTCGAGACCCTCGGCGAGGCCCACGCCTTTGCGCAGGAACATCATTTCAATCCCCTCACCGCTGTCGCGATTGCAGATCCGGACACCTTTGTCGGGGAGCCGTTTTTCGGGGCGACAGGGGGGCAAACCGGCGTCACCCGTCACGACGACCCTGCCGTTTCCATCGGGCCAATGTCGGCCGCGCCAGCACCCGCGCCCGAGCCAGCGCCCGAGCCCGCGCTCGAACCGCCAGTTGAACCTGACGCCAAAGACGTCCCCGCACCGGACGACATAGCGCCCGAGACACCACAGGAATCACCCCCGGTCGCCGGGGCCGATGTCCCCGCAGCCGCCACGGACGACGCAGTCGAAACATCGCAAAGGCCAGACAGCAAAGACGCGGATGACACACCTGCGGCTGAAGCGGCACCCAGCATCGGCTTTGCAAGCCGCAGAGGCGACAGCACCCCCAAAGCCCCCGCACTCAGCGGTGCAGAGCGACCAACAACCGCTCCCAAAAGCGCAACACCGCTGGCCGCGCCCGCCACGCCAGCGCGCGCGACACCCGAAACCAAAGTGCGTAAAGCGGATGTCACCTCTCCGAACCTGCAAATCGAAGAAGAGGCCCCCGAACCGATCGCAGTTGCCACGCCAGCGGCCGCAAAAAGCTATTTGAGCCGCCGCAAAGTCGCAAAACCCGAACCCGCAGCCCCATCCAAGGCAAAAGCCGTCGCCACAGCCCCTTCCAGCGAAGCGCAGCGCCTGACGGTCTTTGGCGCACGCAAAGCCGAACCGGTCATCGGCGGGAAGCCACGCTTTTTAGGGCTGATGCTCACCACCGTTCTGCTGGTGTTCCTCGCAGGCGTCGCGGCGTGGGCCAGTGTGTTCCTTGACGACGGACTGGCCTCGCGTCTGTTTGGCACCAAACCACAGACCGAAACGGCACGCCTGCCTGACGGGGTTGCGCCAGAAGAAGCACCGCCCGAAGACATCGCACCGCCCGTCGTCACAGCCTCCCTTGATCCTACGCTCAGCGCCGAAGACGCGGCCGTTCTGGACGCGCTGCAAGACCCGATGCCCGAACCGCTGGTCAACCTGCCCCCTTTGACCCTCGCGGAACAAGAGGCACGCTACGCGGTTACGGGCATCTGGCCGATCGCGCCGCAAACCCCTGAAGCGCCTGCACAAATCACGCTGGATGACCTCTATATCACCAGCATCGACCCGCTCAGCCCGTCAAAAGACGCGGTGGCTCTGCCGACCCCGAAAGGGGTCACAACGGACGATGCGCTGAACGCACAATCTGCACCTGCCGCCGCGGGTACGACATTTGCGCTGGATGATCGCGGGCTGGTTGTTCCGACCTCTTCTGGGGCAGTCACCCCCGACGGGATCACAGTTTATCTGGGCCGTCCTGCCCTTGTGCCGCCTGCGCGCCCCGAAGCGCCTGCCGCCCCCGAAGTCATTGATCCAAACATTGCCCTGCTGGCCGCGCTGCGCCCCAAAGTCCGCCCGGACGATCTGACTGAAACCAACGAACGCTCCCAACTTGGCGGCGCCACTCTGAGCGAATTGGCCAGCCTGCGCCCCAAACTGCGCCCTGCAGGCTTGGCGCCTGTACCGGTGCCAGAGGCCGTGCCTGAGCCAGCCCCCGAAGAGCCCGTTGTCGCCGAAGCTCCAGACGTCGAAACGGTGCCCGAAGTGGAAACGGTGGAAGACCCAAGCGCGTCGGCCACCCGTTTGGCCGTTGCAGCCTCCATCCGTCCGGACTTGCGGCCGCGCAACTTCAAACGGCTCTATGACCGCGCCCAACGCACACAAGAAGAAGACACCCAACAAGCGCCAACACGGGTCGCCGCCGTTGCACCGCGCGTCGTGGTGCCGCCCATCCCCTCCGCCTCCAGCGTGGCCAAACAGGCCACTGTGCGCAACGCGATCCGCTTGGGACAAGTCAACCTGATCGGTGTGACAGGCAAACCATCAGCGCGCCGTGCTTTGGTGCGTTTGCCCTCGGGGCGCATTCAACGTGTCAAGGTCGGGGACCGCATCGACGGCGGACGCGTGTCGGCCATTGGCGAGGGCGAACTGTTGTACAAAAAAGGCAGCCGCAACCTGGTGTTGAAGCTGCCCAAAGGGTGATGTTTTAGAGCTTTACTTTTTCGCCGGTAAACTCGCCCGCGTCAATCTGTTCTTGTTCGATACTCTCGAAGAGGGCTTTGAAATTCCCCTCCCCGAAACCATCATCCCCTTTTCGCTGGATAAATTCGAAAAAGATCGGGCCGATCACGGTTTTCGAAAAGATCTGCAGCAGAATTTTCGTCTCTCCTCCGTCCACGACCCCTTCGCCGTCAATCAGAATGCCATGCATCTTCATCCGGTCCAGCGGTTCGTCATGTCCGACCACCCGCGTTTTGCTCAGGTCATAGTAGGCATCAGGCGGGCCCGGCATGAACTTGAGCCCGTTTTCTGCAATGATATCCGTGCTTTCGTAGATGTCATCAGAGCCGACCGCGATGTGCTGGATGCCTTCGCCGTTGTACTTTTTCAAATAGGCCACGATCTGCCCAGTTTCTCCGCGATCCTCGTTGATCGGGATGCGAATCCGCCCACACGCAGAGGTCAGCGCACGGCTGCGCAGCCCTGTGAACTTGCCTTCAATGTCAAAGAAGCGGATCTCGCGGAAATTGAACAGATCCCCATAAAAGGCGAACCATTTGTCCATGTTGCCCTTTGTGCACGTTGTGCGTCAGGTGATCCAGGTAGTAGAACCCGACGCCCGCGGGGTTTCGACGTGGCCGAGCCAGTCGATATTCTCGCGTTGTAGGGCGAGGTCTCGTGAGTACTGTTCCGCGAAGTAGATCAGCGAGCCGCCGATGCCCTTCATTCGCGGGCACAGTCCAGCGCTTTGTCCGTCCCCGCTATACGGCTCCGCCCCTTTGGGCGACCGCGTGGTCGATACGCATGCTCCGCATCCGCGCACCCGCCAGCCCATCGCAGGGCGCACAGGGGCCGTGTTGCTGCGACGAACCTTTGCGGCAAAGCTGCCCGGTTCGGCGTTCAGCACATAGGTGATGTCGCCCTGCTGCCACAGCTCGATGGCTCTTGGTCTTGTGCTTGGCCACCATGCGCGTACCCCATCCGCGTGAACACCGTCGCGCAGCTCGTGCTGGGTCGGGGTGGGCGAACTCGACAAATTCGAAAGCCATCCGTCCCGGCCGGGATTTTCCGGGGTGATTTCGGCGCCTGCGGCGCGCTCGTGCGGGAAAGGTCCCATAATGCGTCTCCTGATGAATAAAAGGGCGTTTGACGCGATGATATGAAGAAACCCACGCGATGTGCGCGCAAAGTTAAGCACTTCGATAGACATTTCTGCGTAGATTATGCAAATATTCGGTAAATTTCGTGAAAGGTCCGCATCATGCTGGACAAAATCGACCGCGCCCTGTTGGCCGCCTTGCAAAAAGACGCCCACCTCAGTGCCTCCCAACTGGGGGATTTGC
>CALSOO010000004.1 GCA_943787985.1 uncultured Paracoccaceae bacterium
CGAGATGTCGTTGCGGATGCGCAAGTTAATCCTCGGTCTGCAGCAGGACTGGATCTGGATAGACAAACGGATCGAGATGACCACGTCAGAGATTGAAGCGGTCAGCAAAAGCGAAGCCAGCTGTCAGCGTCTGATGACCATTCCGGGCATTGGGCCGATCATCTCAACCGCAGTGGTTGCAGCTGTCGGGACTGGCGAGGCCTATGATCGCGGGCGTGACTTTGCGGCTTGGCTGGGACTCGTTCCGCGCCAACACAGCACTGGCGGACGCACCATTCTGGGTCGCATCACAAAGCGAGGCAGCCGGTATCTGCGCATGCTGTTTGTGCAGGCCGCGCAGGTCATCATGATGCGACCCAAGAACTGGCATAAGTTCAGTTTTGGCCCGTGGTTGGAGGCCGCCGCGACGCGCATGCAGCACAACAAGCTCGGCGTGCGCTGGCCAATAAGCTAGCCCGCATCGCATGGAGCGTTCTCAACTCAGGCAAGGACTTCGATTGGAAGGAAAAGGAATTGGCGACTGCGATCTGATCACAGCCGCACACGATGTTCGTAAACCTCAATTGCATGGAACGGAATAAAGGCGCACCCAAAGTCTGAGAGCCCAGATGGTCATTATAGATCAGGTCAGCTAATGAGACAGCGGCGCGTGCGTACTCCCAACAGGGCCACGGCAATCAACAAGCCGATCCAAAGGCCGGATACATATCAGCGACTTCCAGAAGACGTGCAATTGAACTACTTGCGAACAGCAGCCGATACATACATATGGGCTACTTTGCACATGCCACGCGCAAGGTTGGTGACCTCAGCCAATACGGTGAGCAAACAATGGTCATGTTGAGGGCACTGGACGCCAACAACGGGCACTATGATGCCCGGATATACAGCGATCACTTCCGGGCGCATTTTGGATACGGTGGCGCTTATGTCGGCTACATTGATCACGCGACCCGCGAGACGTTGAACAATTTTGTGCGTGCCGAGGATATTGCTAAAACCTGCGCACAAGCTTTGCCATTTGAAGGCGATCCAAAGATTACGGTTGCAATGACCGGTACAGCACTTGCGCTGATGAAACAGCATGAGGGTGTCGCACTGCGCGCAGAATTCGAGAAAACCGCGCGCTTTGTACACGATGCCGATGACGATTCGATTGCCCATGGTTTACAGGTTCTCGAGGCACTCCTTGGCGCTAGCTTGCCAATGGGGGCGGTCGACGTCCAGCTTCCTGCGATTTCGAAGTTGCCTGGTTTGTTGGCTGGATGCGCAGCAATGAAAGGCCGTTTTGAGGAAATCGTGACCTCTGCGGTCGGGACAACCAACACCCACCCCACGTCTATTGCGTTCGGGCAAGTGTGTGCGCGTATGATGAAAGCCGCAATGGACGGGCAGGATCCACAAGGCTGCGTTGATGCAGGGCGGGCCGTCGCGACGCCGCAAATTCAGGAATTGCTTGAAGACGCGCAAGCCCGCAAAGACCAAAGTACACTTGATGTGACAAAGCACTTCGGCCTCGCGTGTGACTTGGCTTACGGGGTGCCAAGCGTTGTCCATAATATTCTGACCGCGCCGTCTTTTGTTGAAGCTGTCCGCCGCAATATCTACGCGGGCGGGGACAGTTGTGGACGTGCGATGCTCTTGGGGGCATTGGGAGGTGCCGTTTTCGGGATTGGTGGAGAGCGTGGCATTCCACGAGACTGGATCAAGCGATTGCACGTGGGTGAAGAGGTAACCGCAACGATGAAGCGTCTCGCGAATTAGCCAGAATGCTCCAAACTTTGGTCATGACTTGGGCCTATTGATCAATATCGGCCCGTATAGGTGGAATGATGAGGTCTAGTGCTTGTCATGTTTGCGAGGCGCTGCAATAACATGTTTGCCCAGCGTATTCAGGGCATTGAAGTTTCTGAGGTGATTTTGGTGATAGCCAGCGACACGAAATTGTTGTCTGCTCTAAACGCGCCCGCCGCGCGTTGCTCTAATGCTGTGTCGATAAGGGATGTATTTGAAGCCAGTAAGCAAAAACGCTTTTCTGATGCACTGGATGTGATCGACCAGCTTGAGACGGCAGGGTCTGACATGGCAGACCTCAGCGTGATCAAAGCACGCGTGTTGCGCAATATGCAGTGTTTTCAATCAGCACGCTCCATTTTGGAAGCTTCCCTTAAACGTATTCCAGTCAATGAGGATGCGCGGTTGATGCTGGGTGACACCCTGCGATCATTGAATGAATTTGACGCCGCTTTTGATGTCCTCAGCGATGGTGGCGATGCGTCACATGCCGTAGCGCGTCTCAAATTGATGATCGAGTATGGGGATGTCCATGCCACTCTTGCCTTTGGGCAAATGGCGTCCGCGCGTTGGCCCAACGACATGACCTTGCAAGTCTTGTGCGCACAGACTTTTGTACGGGATTTGCAGGCCGACAAAGCCGTTCAGCTTTTGGATAGTGCGCTGGGCCGTGATCCTGCGAGTCATGCGGTACGTCATGCCCGTATCGATCTGGCATTGCGCCAGAATGACCTTGATGCGGCGCGTACCATGTTGGTGACAACGACCGATGGACTGGCCAGCTTGCAGCTTTGGCAGCGCCTTGATGGATTGAGCGGCTCTGCTTCGGATGCCACCGACGCTCGCATAGTGCAGCGCGTAAAAGCCATTCACGACGCCGCACCTTCGACCGGTTTGACGCACCGTGCCCATCTTGAATTGGGAGATCTGTTTTTCCTCAAAGGGGATTGGAAACAGGCGCTGGAGCATTTTAGGTCAAGCGGTGCAAATACGGGTCGCAACCGCGCACGGGCTATGAAAATGGCGCGGTGCCATTACCGGCTTTTGAATTTTGAAGCCTGTCGGCGGGCTTTGGAACGCATACTGAAACAGAATGCCCGATCACGGGACGCGTTGGTGCTGCGCAGCACTTTGGATCTTATCGAAGGGCGTATCGATGAGCATTTTGCGCAGTTGACAGGGCAGTTCAACACCGTGTCGCATCGGCAGGTATTTGATGGTGTGCGGCTGTTTCGCAGCTATATGCGGATTGGGGATGCTGCTTCGGCGGGAAGTGTTCTGAAACGGATGGCCGGATTGAGCGAAAAGGTTTTTGAGCCCGAGTACGTCAATTGTCTGGTCGATTTCAATCATGTGCAGGCCGCCGTCGCGTATTGTCGGCATTGGGCAAAAGATGCAGCAGACAGCCGGCTGCATGAGGACATTTTCCAGACGGTCGAAGGGCTTGGTGGCGTATCGTTTGGGGTTGAGTGGAACCAGCCCTTGCAAGGGCATGAAGCAGTCGGCGGTGCGCGACGTAAACGTGAATTGCGCGAGTTGCAGGCGCTGGGCAATGGAAAGGCCCCCGATGCAAACGGGCTTCCGGTGCCGATATCGCTCAACGTGGCGCATCGCATCTGTGCCGAAGATACGGTTCCTTTCGCCACATGGCAGCGTCGCGCGCGCACCGCGACCCAAGTGATCCGAAAGGCTTCACATCTTGGCCTGTCACAGCAAGATATCGCAGCCTTTGCCAAAATCCCCGACCGGTCTGTTTTGGGAGAGTATGCTGAAACTCAACAGCCTTTGGTGCTGGTGACGAGCCATTGCGGCCCACCAGTCTGTAGCGCCTTGGACACAAATATTCTGGTGGGGCGAAAGCTGGCGTATTTACGGACCCAAGCCGTGCAAGACCGGCAAAAAGAGCGCTTGATTGAAGTGGGCCATGATCCGCAAAAAGCGGCCGTTGCGCTGGTCAAAGCTGTTTCGTCAGGCACAACGATCAGTTTGGCCGTGGACTCGCCTGTTTTGTGGCAAAGCGGTGGGCGTTACGACAGTGGTGCGCGGGGCATGATTTTTGGCGTGCCAGTAACGATTTCAGCAAGCCCTCTAAACCCGCATTCCCCAAGTAGCCCGATGTTTTCGCGCCTCTGGAAGCCACTAATGTGTTATGTTTCAGCATGTTAATAGGGTTGAAGGTGGCAGATCATGGATCACCCAAAGGGTGCAGGCGAAACCGGAAATGTTCGGCTTGGATTTGACCGTCGCGTGCGGCTGGAATTTCATGGATCAAAGATCAGTTCGGACGGTGGTCTGCTGTTGTTTCGGGAACTGGACGAGGTGCTTGGCCTGCACGACATTGCGGGCGGCGTTCTGAGTGACACCCGCACTGGTCACAATCGTCTGCACTCACTGGTCGGCCTGTTGCGACAGTCGGTCTTTGGTCGGCTGGCCGGGTACGATGATGTGAATGATGCGGATCGTCTGGCGCTCGATCCAGTGATGCGGCAGGTGGTCGGAGGACGGGCCGTTGATGCCAAGGCCGCGTCAGCAAGCCAGATGGGACGGTTCGAAACAGAGGTGCTGACGGCGGCTGGTAACCGCACTGCGCTGACTGATCTGCCGGGGCAATGGATCGACCGTGTTCACGAACGCAAACCGCCCAAGTGGATCACGCTGGATATGGATAGCTCGGTCAGTCCAACCCACGGAGCGCAGGAGGGCACGGCCTGGAACGGGCATTTCGGTTGCATGTGTTATCACCCGCTGTTCGTTTTCAACCAGTTCGGTCATCTCGAACGCTGCGCTCTGCGCCCCGGTAATGTGCACAGCGCGTATGGATGGGAGGAGGTTCTGAAGCCGATCATAGCGCGATATGCGGACCGTCACCTGATGCGGTTCTTCCGGGGCGATGCTGCCTTCGCCATGCCAAAGCTATACAAAACTCTGGAAGCGGAGAGATATTACTACGCCATTCGCCTCCGCACCAATCGTGTTCTTCAGGGCAGGATTGCGCATCTGCTCAAGCGCCCGATGGGTCGTCCGCCAAAAGGCGTGAAGCGTATCTACGGTGACTTTGAGTATCAGGCGGTGTCCTGGGACAAGCCTCGCCGCGTTATCGCCAAGGTCGAGTGGCATCCCGGCGAGTTGTTCCCGCGTGTCGGCTTTGTCGTCACCAACCTGCCAATGGAGCCAGACTGGATCATCCGCTTCTACAATCAACGCGGCACCGCCGAGCAGTACATCAAGGAAGGCAAGCAAGCTATCAACTGGACACGGTTGTCTTGCAAGGGCATGGCGCAAAACGAGGTCCGCCTTCAGCTTCACGCACTGGCCTACAATCTGGGTGTCTTCCTGCAAGGCACGGACCTTCCCAAAGAGATGGCCGACTGGTCTCTAACCAGCTTGCAAACCCGGCTGATCAAGATTGGTGCGCGCGTCGTCCGACATGCCCGTGCCATTACCTTCCAGCTTGCTGAAGTTGCCGTCAGCGGAGATTTATTCAATCGCATCTTGGCAGCCATCCAGCGGCTGCGCGCACCGCCGGTTCCCGCATGACCGCCTTAGCGATGAAATCTAAAGGAACGTGGCTCAATTGGTCCGTCTGGGCCGGTGATGTTCAGCCAAAAAGCCGGGTCAAACCTGCTGCCGAACCCAAAATAGCGATCAGGCCGCACGACAGATCACCGAGTACCAGGCACAGCTTGTCCAAGAGTCTTGATCGGCACGCAAAACCGGTACAAACTGGAAAGAACGGCATTCTACTTGGGGAATGTCGGCTAAAGTTGTGCCACGCTTTCAACGCGCCGATGTTCTGGATTCAAGCATTGTGGGTGAAGGGGCGGATTGAATTTCAGATCGAGCAAATGGATCTGCCGTCAAAACACATGCCTTTTCAGCAGGCTGCAGATCTATGGGCCCAATCGTATTTAAAAAGGGTCGAAATGGTCATGAAAAGTGGCCCTGAAAATCAGGACCTTAGCGCGCCGATGTGGCAACATTTGACATATAGCGGTGGTGAGAGACTGTGATGGCGCGCGCAAGGTCTTGTGCATTCGGGGATGTGCTGCGGGCCAGTTTGCTGGACAGGGTTGACCAGACCTCAATGACTTTCTTGCATCGCAAGTCGGGAATGCACGCGGATGAGTGGACAGGTGGCGCGTTGCTGCAGGCCGCCGAGGCGCAGGCGGCAATATGGCGGGCAGAGTTTGGAGAGGGGCGGTTTGTTCTTGCTTTGTCATTGCCGCACGGCTCTGCATTTGTGACGGCTTTGATCGCAGCGCTGATCTGTGATATTTGTGTTGTGGCTTTGCCGCCAAGCAAACCCGGTGACCCCAAAGTGCCGCACATTGTGCAAGATTGCGGTGCGCGCGCAGTGATCACCACGAAAGACGGTGCCACTGCTCTTGAGAAATGTTTGACGCAAAATGGGCCTTTGGCCTGCCCTATTTACAGTGTGGATGGGACTTTGCTGCGGGTCACAGAACAACCGGCAAAAGATGTGGCTTTGCGCGACGACACCATTCTGGTTCAATATACATCAGGCTCCACGCGGCTTCCCAAAGGGGTAGAGATGAGTGGCCGGAATATTCTGGAAAACAGTGCTTTAGTGGCGCGGACGTGGGGCTTGGGGCAAGAAACCGTCGTTGTGAACTGGATGCCCCACTATCACGACATGGGGCTGATGGGCTGCATCCTGTTCCCGATCCTCTTTGGCGGCACCAGCGTTCAAATGAGCCCGTTTGATGCCATCCGAAAGCCTTTGGCTTGGTTGCAGGCCGTTCAGGATCACGGTGGTACAATCACGGGTGGGCCTGCCTTTATTTTTGCCGAATGCCTGAAACGCATTTCCCCCGCAGATTGTATTGATTTGGATTTGTCGTCGTTGAAGCAAGTGTTTTGTGGGGCAGAACCTGTGCCGGCAGAATTGTTGCCCGCCTTTCAAAAGCGGTTTGAGGCGAGCCGCCTGCCCGAAAACGCCAGTTTTGCGTGTTACGGGATGGCAGAACAGGGGTTGTTTATTGCTGGCGCGCAGCTTGCAAAACCTGGCAAACCTTACGGCGGTTTGGCGCCATGTCGCTTGACTGAGCAGACGCGGGAAACTCTAAAAATCGCATCCGCTGATGGGCATCCGGTGGATGACGCAGAAGAGGGCGAAATCTGGGTGTGCGGTGCCAGCACCACGGCAGGTTACCTCAACCTTGATAATGAAACAGCACAAGCCCTTGTGCAGAGTGGTGATGTCACTTGGTTGCGCACGGGTGACCTTGGCCGAATTCATGGGGATGATTTGTTCGTCACTGGCCGGATCAAGGATATGCTGATTGTGAATGGCCGCAATGTTGCAGCGACGGAAGTCGAATGGCTCGCGGCCTCCTTTGATGATGCGTTAAATCGCTATGCTGCAGCGGTCTTCGCCCCTGATACGTTGCAGCCTGCGCAAGCCGTGTTGTTGATTGAACTCATTGATAAGACGCGCTCTTTTGAAGGAGGAGTGCCTTTGCGCAAGTCTATCGAGCAAGCTGTTCGAGGTGCCTTGGGCGTGCATCTCGTGGATATTCGCTTTTTGCCACGAGGGAGTTTGGACAAGACCAGCAGTGGGAAAGTCCGACGAAATGTCGCTGCAAAACAATACGCAACGGGCAGTATGACCCTTGGCCTTGGCGCTGAAGTCATGTCTGAACTGACATGACACGCAGTTTGAACAACATGCCGACGGCGACGTTTGCAACCACGCAGGATGTGGATAAAATCTTACGGGGCAAGGAATTTTCGATTTTCGCGCTGCAGCCCTATCTTGAGCAAATCGAAACGGCGTCTGGATCTGATCTGGGCGCGGTGCGGCGGTTTGCAAAGCATTCTTTGATCTATCAGGATGATGCCACGCACATTCAGACACGGCGTATGATTGCTGCGGTTTTCTCGGAAAAAGCGCTTGAACAGCGTGTGGCCATGATAGACGTCGCGACCGAGACGCATTTGGATCGCTTTTGCGCACTGCCCGAAGCGGATCTGATGCACGACCTGATCAATCCGTTGTTTTGCGAAGTGATCGCAAAGATCATCGGGGTCGAACAGCATCCCGAAGGGCACGCGGTGACATTGCAAGCCGTCTCGGACTTGCGCAAGTTCACCGAAAAATTCCTGAGTTTGCGTGAGTTGCGGCAGATGAATGACTGGCTCAATGATCCACGGATGATGCGGCCGGTGATCGGTGTTGGTAAGGATGACCTTCCCACATTGGTTGATCACATGAACGAGGTATTGGGTGATGTCCCCGAGAGGATGAACGTTATCCGCGATACAGGTTTGGGCCTCTTTGTTGCGGCGCATTCGGCGGGCTTGGGGCTTGGGTTTGCGGCGTGGGGGCTTTTGATGCACGGCCAGACAGAGTGGCGGGATTCGGCCACACCTGACTGGAGCGCGCGCAAACTCGAACAAGTTCTGAGTGTTTATTTGTCAACGCGGTTCGTCGGGCGCGTGGCGAATGCCGACAGCGAGATCGGCGGCTGCCCTGTTCAAGCGGGACAACACATTAGTCTGGACATGCAGGCCAGCAATCTTGAGCTGCGTAAAAACTGGTTGGAGCAAGACCGCCCAAGCGAGATGCGCGCCCCTACGCTTGCGTTTGGTGCAGGACGTCACAAATGCCCCGGAGAAGCTTTTGCGCGCCTGTTTATCACGCGGGTTTTGCCCGCGATGTCGCGCCGCCTTCCCGATTTGATTTTACACAAAGACAGGTGCCGCTTCTTGGTGACGCCAATGTTGCAGGGGCCCCAAAGCCTGCCATGCACTCCAACAGCCGTGTCCCTTAAACCAGCCGCCAAACTGTGGCAGATCAAAGATCAAAGAGCAGCTCGCGAGATCATTACGGATGACACGCGGTTCGCGCCTCCACAAATGGCCCAACATCTGAGCGCGTTACATGACAAGAGCGGTCATGACCTTTCCCCTGTCGTGCACATTGCCAAAAACGCGATGTTTTTCATGTCGGGGCCGCGTCATGCAAGTGCCCGTAAATCCGTAATGCAAGTTTTAGGGCAAAACCGGTTGCGGGTTTGGCACGGTTTGATTGATGACCGGATCCAAGCCTGTTTGGATGATCTGGGAGACGCGACCAAGCCCGACTTGGTAGAGCATTTCGCCAATCCTGTCTTTCGGGCAATAACGAAACCTATTCTGGGTCTGCACCCTTCGGACTTGGAACGGTTTGATGCTTTGGCCCCGACGCTTCAGGACGTTTTGGAGCCCCTGTTGCCAATGCGCCAGATATTGCGCCTACAAGAGGTGTTTGCGGAGGTCATAGACTTGGTTCGGGCCGGTTCCGTGCGCACACAAGATGCGCCGGATGGTGCGGTATCCTTGCAGCATCATTTACAGGAAAATCCGCCAGAAGGGTTCGATCAGGATGATATCGCTGCACTTGTTCTGGTGCTATACGGTGCAAGTTTCAACCTGAGCCACACTTTGGGGAATGCTTTGCACTGGGTGCTGAGCCTGCCGTGGGATCTGCGACGTGACGTCCAAGACCCTGCCTGGACCAATGCGCGTCTGGAGGAAATCATCTCGACTTGCGGATCACCCAAGTTCATCTACCGCCACGCACGTCACGACACGAAAGTGGGAGATTTGGACGTTCTAGCCAAAGACACCGCCTGTATTCACCTCAATGCCGTAAATCTGGGCACACAGACAGGGCATTTGTCTTTCGGGCATGGGTTGCACCATTGTGTGGGCGCGTCACTCTCACGTCTGTTGCTGAGGCGCGCCATTCCCGCTGTTTTTCAGAGATACCCTAGCATTCGCTTGTCGTCTCAAGGGCATAGCTACTTTGAGATGTCCCAAACAGTTGCAATGAAGTCTTTGTTGTGCGATCTGTTTTAGCATATTTAACGATCTCCTTTTATTTTGAACTTTCAACTAATTTGCGGATTTCTGCATGACCGACCAAAATATGACAGACTTCGTACGTGCACAGATTGCGCAGCGTACAAACCTTCCCCTGGAAGACGTTCAAGAAAACTCTGTTCTCGTTGATATCGGATTAGAGAGCATCGACGCAGTTTTACTTTGCGGGGATGTTGAGGACACCTTCGGGGTTGAAATTGATCCCTCAATGATCTTTGAACATGACACGTTAGGTGAGTTTGTGAACGCGATTTCCGCGCTCAAATCGTCAACGTGACGACGTGGTACCTTGGGCTGTCTACGACGGGGCATGATCCTGCGCTGGCCATCGTAGACGCGCAAGGAACGTTGGTTTTCGCCGAGGCGACAGAGCGCTATATGCAAGACAAACGCGCATGGGGTATTGCGGCCGATCATCCTGCGCATTTGGAACAGGCCTTGGCCGATGTCGGCGCTGATCCGGACCGTGACACCATTGTCGTTGCCAGTACATGGCAGACCAAAAAGGCTGAATTGCCGCCCGAAATGGTCGATCTGATGATACCGGCAAGTCATTCCCTTTGGCTTTGGCATCTCCACCAAACCGCGCAGTCAAACATCGGCACCGGTGTCATGCGCCTTGGTTACAGCGCGAAACCGCCAACCGTCAAACGGTATGACCATCACCTTTGCCATGCGGTCAACGCATGCCATCAATCGCCCCGGCAAGATGCGGTTTGCCTTGTTCTTGATGGTGAAGGGGAGGTCGGTGCCGCCTCTGTCTATGACATGAGCGCACGCCGTCTAAAGCGGCGATGGCGGTCATGGGGCCTTGGCTCTTTGGGTGCTTATTATTCCAAGATGACTTTGTTGTGCGGCTTTGACTGGCGTCTGGGTGAAGAGTGGAAACTTATGGGGCTGGCAGCCTTTGGAACCCCAATTCCTGAATTGGTCGAGGCGCTTTGCGCAACGGTCATTGTGGATCGGGGACGGTTGCGGTTTGCACCAGCCGAGCAAATTGAGCAGGTCATGTTGCTGGCGGCAAAGCATGGTCGATCGCGCAGCGATCCTGTTCTGGACGGTGCAAATCTTGCGGCATCTGCCCAAGACGCCTATCGCCAGATCGCGGATCAAGTGCTGGCAGCGGTATTGCCCGAAACACCTGCGCATTTGGTTCTGACGGGGGGATGTGCCCTCAATTCGTCGTACAACGGAACCATCGCGCGGCGTTTCAATACGGCCGGTGTATCGGTTCCAAGTGCGCCGGGGGATGACGGGAACGCTGTTGGTGCAGCCCTCTTGGCATGGATGGAAGACACCGGGACCGACGGTGTTCCAACTGGCACACACACCGCGTTTTTGGGCTCAAAACCCAGTCACACGGCTTTGGCCAAAGCACGCACTTATGCGGGTGGTTGTAAAGTCACACAGTGTGGGGCCGATACAGTTCGACAGGTTGCCGCGCTGTTGGGCGCAGGCAAGATCATTGGTGTCATGCGCGGTCGGGCAGAGTTCGGGCCACGCGCCTTGGGGCATCGTTCAATCCTTGCAGATCCCTCGAAACCCGACATGAAAGACAAGATCAACCGTTTGGTCAAAGGGCGCGAGGCGTATCGTCCGTTTGCACCTGTTGTGCCGCTTGAACATGCGCAGGTTTGGTTCGATCACGCCCAAGCCGCACCCTTCATGTCCTTCACTTTGCCATGGAAACCGACCCAAGGCGCAAAAGTGCCAGCGGTTGTGCATGAGGATGGCACGGGGCGCCTGCAAACCGTGACGGCACAGGACAATCCGTGGATGCATCAACTTTGTCAGGAAATGGGAGCGACGACGGGTGTGCCGATCGTGCTCAACACCAGTTTCAACATCATGGGCAAACCGATTGTGCACAGTGTCGAAGACGCGATGGCGATGTTCATGACCTCGGGGTTGGATGCGCTGTTGATCGAAGATACGTTGTTTGAAAAGTAGGCTATTCGTAGCCCGTCATTTCCAGATATCCGCGCCCTTTGTGTGATCCTTGAACGTGCACCGGCCCTTCCCAATAGGGCAGGGACACGTCCATCCAAGCGTGTGCATTCATCGCCTGTACCGTGACGTCCACATCGAAATCGGGCACCTCGACGCGCCACTTGGTTGGTACCGTTTTGCCATCAACGTCAGAGAACTCCAAAGGCGTTGCAATGAAGTCGTCCGGAGCCAAAGGCGTTGTCGTACCGTCAGGACCGATCCATGTGCCTGATGCGAAATAGGTCTCATCCGTTTGGCGCAACCGAAATCCCATGAGTTTGTTTCCGTCTTCAAATGACAGGGAAAACCAGTCCCAACCTGATTGATTGTCCGCCAAAGGTTGGGACGACCACTCACGATCGAGCCACGCCTGACCGGTGACCTGAACCTCCCCTTGAGGCAGCGTCAGAGTGCCCTTCAGATCGTAAAAAGGTTGTGAGTAGTAGTAGCTTGCTTGTCCTTGCGCGGATTTCACGGAAAATCCGTTTGTCCCGTGAAAGACCAACGGCCCTTGCGCGCTCAAGTCGACGTCATAGGCGAATTCGGGGCCTGAGGCGCGCATGTTGAGAGTGTCGAAATCATGGCCCGTCAGGTGCCAGTCGTCAATCCACGCTTCAAACGGGGCAGGGGTCACACCCGCTTGCCCGATGCCGCCGCGGGCAAACCTTTCGGAAACATAATGGGCTTGCGGGGTCGTGACCGCAGCGTGACCGAAATAGATTTGGGGTGACGTCCAACCGCTGCCTTCTTCGGGTGCGAGCGCGGAGCGAAACAAGGTCCATTGCAATCCATAGTCCGTGCCGTCCGCTCCGGTCATGTTGGCCGTCAAATACCACCATTCGATACGGTAATCGGGATGTGGGCCGTGATCCTTGGGGAAATCAAACACTGGAGCAGGCTGCGGCGTGGTGAAGCCGTCCGCTTGCGTCCCTAGTCCGCCAAATCCTTGGGCCATGGCCCCAAATGGCATCATCAGACAAAAAATCAGAACCTTAACGTTCATTGGCAAACACCTTGAGCAATTCTGAAGGGGGGGTGCGGGCAAGTTTGCGCGCAGGCCATGCCGCCGCCACGACCGCAGCAATCAATGCGAACACGCCAAGTTTGGCATAATCTACAGGAAACAAATACATAGGCAGTTTCCATCCAAAGGCTTCGACATTGACCACAGCCAGCAAAACCCACGCCAGCGCCAGTCCCAGCGGCAAAGCCAGTGCCGCTGTAAGGGCCGCCAATACGACGGCACGTATCAATTCCAGCCGCCCCAATGCACGCCGCGTCAGACCCAAAGCCCATGCAGGGGCAAGTTGCGGAAGGCGCATGGTGGCCAGTGTCAAAAGGCTCATGAAAATCGCGAACCCTGCAACAGCCAACGTCAATATGTTCAATGCACCTGTGACTGTGAACGTTCTTTCGAATATGGCGAGGGAGAATGCCTTTATGCCTGCCTGGTCGACAATGTTGGCCTCTTGCAGGCCGTATTCATCGATGAGCGCTTGTCGCAAACCCTGCGGATCATCGGTGCGCACGCCAAAGCGGACAGGAACTTGGTTCGGGTGCAACTGGTCAAAAATGTCCTCTTGGATGATGGCTTGTCCGATGGGGTTGCCGTAATCACCGTACACACCCGAGATGGGCAGTTGCACATCCGCGCCGACATCGATGACATCCCCAACCCAAAGGTTGGCGCGACGGGCAAGTTGCTCGTTGACGATAATCGTGCGCCCTTGGGCAATACTGTCCCAAACATCAGCGGTGGCCGCTAAAAATTCCCAGTTGTCGCGGTGCGTGCTGTCAACGCGCGCGCCGTAAAGGTCGGTGGGCAACCCGGCGATTTGGGTTGTGACGGAGAGCACAGGAAGAACCACACGCACGCGGGGGGCAAGAAACGCTTGTAAATCAGCGCTTTGGGCCGCGCTGGGGGAGGTCACATAAAGCTCTGAGGCAAGGCGTTGATCCAGAAAGCCGACGAAAGTCAGGCGAAAGCTCGAGACCATGGTGGATACGCCCACATTGGCGGCCATTGCCAACAAAAGTGCCATCAATGCCAGGCTGAGGCCGGGAAGCTGTTGTCGGGTGTCTGCCCAAAACCACTCCCATACGACGGTCTTGGCACGGGATTGAGCAAGGCGCAGAACAAGATCAAGGGCCAGTGGCAAGGCCAGTGCCGCGCCGATCAACAAAGCACCGAGCATGACAAAGCCCAACACAAGCCCGCTGCCCCAAAGGGCCAATCCAAAGGCAATGCCGAGCAAGCCCAAAGCGGCAACGCCAATGATGTTGCGTTTGCCACTGGTGGCCAAGGACCACGCTTGTGGGCGGGCGCTGGCCAACAACGGCATGCGCGCGATCTGAACCAACGCCCCACATGCAGCCAGCCCGGTCCCTGCGACCGAAATCGCCAGTCCCGAAAGCCACCAGCTGGGGCGCAACTGAAGCGTGCCAGAGACATCAGCGCCGTAAAGTCCTTTTAATGTGGCTGCAACATCGGGCAGCAATGTCGCGGCCACAAGATACCCTAAAACGACGCCGATCCCTCCGCCAATCACGGATAGGACCAACAATTCCGCCAAGGACAGCAGGACGACCCGCCGCAGTGGCATGCCCAAAGCGCGCAAAGTACGCAAAATGCTACGGCGTTGCTCAAACGCCAGTCCAATCGCGCCGTGGACAATGAAAATACCAACGGCGAAACTGAGCAAACCAAAAGCGGTCAGGTTGAGGTGGAAGCTGTCGGTCAGACGTCCGACGTCTGCGCCAGATTGGGCCAATTGGCGGGTCAAATCTGGTGCAATGTTGGCAATCGGGGGCACGCCCAAGGGCTGTAGCGGCGCGACCACCAGTCGTGAGAGTTGACCTTCTCGGCCCAGCAATTCTTGGGCCACGCTGATGTCCATGAGCGCAATGCCCGGTGCAACGCCTGCATCAGTCAAAATTCTCAAGTTCAAGTCGCCCAAGATGCGCGCCGTCTCTTCGTTTGCGAAAATCGTCGGTTCAGTCAAGAAACCGACCAAATCGACATCTTCACCCGCACCTACCGGGCCAAATCCGTTCGGAGCGGTCAAAGGATCAATCCCAAGAATCCGCACGGTGGACTCCCCTGCGCTCAAACGGCCTTCAACAACAGGGCTAACCTGCCATCCAGCGCGTCGCAAAGTGATAAAAACTTCTTGGGCAATCGTGTCGCCAGTGGCTGGCAAAAGTTGATCAAACTGCCCTTCGCCCAAGGTCGCGGCGGCGGCGTCATAACTGGCCCGTGCCTCTGAGTTGACCGCCTGAACGCCTGACCAAAGTGCGGTCGCCAATGCCAGACCCGCCACCAAAGTGAACAGTTGCAAAGGGTTTCGCCACCAATGCGACCATAGGGCTTGAAAGCCTGCAGCGGTCACGCCAACTGCCCCAACCGTAAATGCGCACGCCGCCCCATGCGCGCTGCAAGGGCGGGGGAGTGCGTTACCATGATCAAGGCTGCACCCGTTTGGGCAACCAGATCAAGCATTTGGGTCAAAACTTGTTCTGCGGTGTCTTCATCAAGGTTTCCAGTCGGCTCATCGGCCAGAACAAGTTTCGGGCGCACTGCCAAAGCACGGGCAATCGCCACACGTTGTTGTTGACCGCCTGACAATTGCTCGGGGTATTTCGTTAACTGCTCTGTCAGGCCCAAGGCATCTGACAAGCGCGCCAGCTCCGCCTTGTCGGCCTTGCCTGCCAAACGGGCCTGAAAGGCGATGTTTGCTGCAACTGTCAGGGACGGGATCAAGTTGAATTGTTGAAAAATGATGCCGACAGTGTCGCGGCGCACTTGCGCTCGACCTGTGTCATCCAATTTCGACAAGGTGCGCCCGTCCACTTCGATGGTGCCGTCGTCACATGTGTCCAAGCCGCCCAGCAGGTGCAAAAGCGTACTTTTTCCCGAGCCGGATTCCCCCGTCAGCGCAAGGGTTTCACCGGCATCCACACTCAAATCAATACCCCTCAATACGGGAACAGAACCATCTGCAGTTTGAAAGCTTTTGGTGACATTTCGAGCTTTGAGCAGCATGCCGGTCTCCTGAAATCGTGCCGTATGCACGCGCCATTTGCGTCTAACAGATACAAACCAAAGTTGCACAGGGCTGTCATCGTGGCGATTGGACGCGCAGCAAAAATATTCAAAAATATCTCATATTTATAAGAGCTTAAATCGATATGATGTGATTCCTTACCAAAAATGATTGACGTACATCATTTTTGGTAGGAAAAGGTGGCCATGAAGAATTCCCTTGCACGCCCAACGATTCACGACGTCGCGGCTGATGCTAAAGTCAGCTTGGCAACAGTGGACCGCGTATTGAATGCACGGGGCGGTGTGGCGGAAAAATCTATCAAGCGGGTTCATGATGCCGTCGCGCGACTTGGGTATGTGCGTGATGTCTCGGCTGCAAATTTGTCGCGCAATCGTGAGTACCGCTTTACGTTCATTTTGCCTGACAGCGCCTCTGGCTTTGTCGAATTGTTGCGTCAGGCATTGGGTGCAGAGCAAACGCGACTGCGCGCTGAAAAGGTGCGCATAGATGTTGTCGCCACGCGTGCCTTTGATGTGGAAGCTCAAGTTGCCGCGCTCAAGTCGCATTCTGCGCAAACCACTGACGGGATCGCGTTGATCGCAGCCGAAGCCCCTGAGGTACAGCGCGAAATCAAGCGCCTGATGGGGGAGGGCGTGCACATTGTGACTTTGGTTGCGGATCTTCCACATTCCGGGCGCGACGCTTATGTGGGGCCAGACAATGTTGTCGCTGGGCGAACGGCTGCAAGTTTTATGGGACGCTTTGTCGGGACAGGGGGCGGGGATATCCTGATGGTCACCGGAAGCCTCGCCGCGCGCGATCACATGGAAAGGGTGATGGGGTTCCGCGCGGTGATCCAGGAGCAATTCGGCGCGTTGAACCTGCTACCCGCCACACAAAGTTATGACGATGCTGAAACTCTCTCGACACTGGTCAAAGACGCCATGGATCATCATAATTTGCGCGGTGTCTATGCTGTTGGGGCGGGGCATCGCGGGCTTTTGGATGCCTTGCAAAACGGGTCTGTCAAGCCGATCGTGATTGCCCATGAACTGACCGATATTTCGCAACGTGGCCTGCGCTCTGGCGCGATTGATCTGGTCATTGATCAAAACCCCGCGGCCGAAGTCCGCGCGGCTGTGGATCTTATGCGTGATCTCAGTGACGGGCGTATGATCTCGCCTGCGACTGGGTCTATACCTCTTAATATTTTCGTTCGGGAGAACATATAATGTCTGATTACTTTCAAGGGGTTGACCCCATCGCGTTTGAGGGTCCTGACAGTCAGAACCCGTTGGCATTTCGCTATTACAACCCGTCCGAAATGGTTGGTGGAAAAACAATGGCAGAGCATTTGCGTTTCGCAGTTTGCTACTGGCACAACTTTGTTTGGGAGGGGAATGATCCTTTTGGCGGGCAGACGTTTGAGCGGCCTTGGTTCCCTGCCGACACGATGGAGCTGGCCAAGCTAAAGGCCGACGCCGCGTTTGAAATGTTCCGCATTTTGGGGGTGCCGTACTTCTGTTTCCACGACCACGATGTGCGCCCTGAAGGGGCAACACTGGCCGAAAGCCATGCGCGATTGAACGAGATGGCCGATTATTTTGAAAAGAAAATGGCGAATGGGGGTCCCAAGTTGCTGTGGGGCACGGCCAACATGTTTTCCAACCGGCGTTACATGTCGGGTGCGTCTACAAATCCTGATCCTGATGTTTTCGCCTACTGCGCCTCTGTTGTGAAAAACTGCATGGATGTCACCCATCGGTTGAACGGGGAAAACTATGTGCTGTGGGGCGGACGCGAGGGCTATGAAACCTTGCTCAACACGGATCTGGACCGTGAGCTTGAGCAGATGGGCCGTTTCCTGTCGATGGTCGTCGAGTACAAGCACAAGATCGGTTTCAAGGGTGCGATTTTGATCGAACCCAAACCCCAGGAACCCACCAAGCATCAGTATGACTACGATGTTGCCACGGTTTACGGCTTTCTCAAGCGTTTCGGTCTCGAAGATGAAGTCCAGGTCAATGTGGAACAGGGCCACGCGATCTTGGCCGGGCATTCGTTCGAGCATGAGTTGGCGATGGCGCGGACTTTGGGCATCTTCGGGTCCATAGATATGAATCGCAACGACTATCAATCCGGTTGGGACACAGACCAGTTTCCGAACTCCCCGTCGGAGGCAACATTGGCGTATTACGAGGTTCTGATGGCAGGTGGGTTCACCACGGGCGGGACCAATTTCGATGCAAAACTGCGTCGGCAGTCTTTGGATGCAGAAGATTTAATCGCCGCGCATGTTGGCGGGATGGATGTGTGCGCGCGTGGATTGAAAGCGGCCCATGCGATGTTGGAAGCGGACGCATTAGAAGGCCCGCGCCGTGCACGTTATGCCGGCTGGGAGAGTGACGCCGCGCAAGGGATGCTGGCCAAAGGCGCGACGCTTGAAGGGATTGCGGCCACCGCCGAAGCCAAAGACCTTGATCCCCAGCCAGTGTCCGGTGCACAAGAAAAACTGGAGAATATTGTAGGGCGTTTCATCTGAACGTCAGACTTAATGCAAAAAGGGCGGTTCTTACGGACCGCCCTTTGTCGGTGGATTTACAAGACTTTAGAAGATGAAGTCATCCGCCGTCAGCTCAAGATTTGTGCCGCGCACCAGAATTGAACTGCCGTCTTCAAAGTCGATTTTTGAGCGATGCGCTCCGAATTGGGTAATCGACGCTTCAAGTTCAGAGAAATCAGCAAAGCCCATCGAACTCAGATCGATCTGGTCGATGCCGTCTTCGAAGTGGACAATTTTGTCTTTGCCGTCGCCCGCATCGAAGACAAACACATCCGCGCCTTTGCCACCGACCAAACGGTCAGACCCTTTGCCGCCGATGATCAGGTCATCTCCGTTGCCGCCGTGAATAAAATCGCGCCCGTTGCCGCCAATCCCGACGTCATCTCCGCGTCCCAGCAAAATGCGGTCGTTGCCCCCATTGCCATCGACATAGTCATCATCAAACCCTGTCTTGATGCGGGTGCTCGAGTTGTCATCGATGATGAAATCCACGTCATTGGCGCCGTTTGATTGCAAAATATCAACCGGCAAAAGCACGCCGTCCAAAACATGGACGATCCCGTTGGACGCTTCGATATCCGTGGCCACAAGGTTGGGATTGGCGATGTCGGGGTCCGCGTCCACAAGGGATGCGCCGTCCACGCCCAAGGTGCCGCCCTGGAGCGTCCCGATGCCGTCCGACCCCAACACGTCATTAGAATCCAGAGATCCCGGAGCCACGTGATAGGTCAGGATATCGGTCAACAACGGGATAGGATCGCCGCCGCCAAGCAGGGTGAGCGCCTCAACGATGTAGGAAAACGCAGCCCCCTCATCCGTGCCCTCAAAACCCAGAGCACCCGCAAGTCCGACAAAGGCTGCATCATTGGGGGCAAACACGGTCAGGTCAGCGTCTGGATCATCCAAAGCACCCGCCAATCCCGCGGTTTGAACGGCGGCAAGCAGCAGATCGAAGTCCGTACCGTCCATGTCAAATTCAGTGCCACTCGCCGCGACGATCTGGGTGATGCTGGGCAGTTCAGGCTCGGGGTGTTCATTGCCCGGAATGTCGATGGGCAGCAGGACTTTGTCTATGACCTGAACGATGCCGTTGGCCGCTTCTACGTCCGCAATCACGATGTTTGGGTTGGCCACGTCCGGTTCATTGTCGATCAATTCGGAGCCCTCAGAGCCAAACGTGGCATCTGCCAGCAAGGTTTGCACCTGATTTGCGGCGTCAACTTCGGCAGCGGTCTTGGCTCCGGCAGAGACGTGATACAGCAAAATATCCGTCAGCAACGGAATGGGGTCTCCGCCACCCAAAGCCGTCAACTGTTCCGCGATAAAGCCGAAAACAGCCCCTTCGTCAGTTTGATCACCAGAAAATCCAAGATCAACCGCAAGGGACGTAAACGCAGCATCTGTCGGGGCGAAAACGGTGATGTCGTCGGCGGCCTGTACCGTTTCGACCAATCCTGCGGCGCTCAGTGCCATTATCAGGATGTTAAAGTCAGCAGAGCCTGTCGCGATCTCTACAATGTTGGGTTTGGAAATTTCAATCTCACCTGCACCGAGATTGGAGTAGGGCAGTCCGACCCCGAACACATTGGAGGGATGGAGAACTGTCAAAGTGACCCCGGCAGGTGGAACCGCCCCCAAAAACGTAAAGCTGTCAGGTTGTTGGCCGGGCTGCTCCAGTTCAACCAACTTGTAGACATGCCCGTCATCGCCGTGCAGACGCCATGTGTTTTCGGCGTAAAGACGTCCGCCCGTCCCCACTTCTGCGCCGTCTTGGGTCAGAGTTGCGGTTTGGCCCGTATGATCATCCCCTTGCTCGTTGTTGAAAAAATCGCCTGACAGACGGCCATCGTTGTCTTTCACTGTGACGGTAAGGGTTGCGGTTTCGGGCATGGTGAAAGTGGCGTGGCGCGCGATCGGCATGTCGCCAAACAAGTCATCATTTGTGAACGCAGTAAAAATGTAGCTCTTCATGTGGTGTTATCCTTTTCAGTCAAAATTGAAGGGTTCAAGGCAACAGCACGCTGTCGATGACGTGGATAACGCCGTTCGAGGCCTCAACATCCGCCTGGATCACACGCGCTTTGTTCACGCGCACACCGTGTGTTCCGTTCACATGGACGTTTTTGCCGTTAACGGTTGCAACGCTGAGACGCTGGCCGGCAAGATCTGCGGCCATCACTTTTCCCGGAATGACGTGGTACGTGAGGATCGCGGCCAGCTTGGCTTTGTTTTCTGGCAGCAAAAGGCTTTCAACAGTTCCTGCAGGTAGTTTTGCAAAAGCATCGTCTGTCGGGGCGAAGACGGTGAATGGACCATCGCTTTTCAATGTATCGACAAGGCCAGCGGCGGATGCTGCGGCGACCAGTGTGTGGAATGCGTCATTTGATGCGGCGATGTCCACGATGTCGGGTGACGATTTCATGGCAGTGTCTGCGCATCCTGCGAGTGCCAATGCGCTTGCAACGATACCTGCTTTGAAAAGTGTTGAAAGGCTCATGTTTTTTCCTCCGGGTTGAACGTCAGGTTTGACGGAATTTCTATGCGTGTGCATTTTACACACGGTTTAAGTAAAAGTGGTACGCCGTGACGTTTCGTCTGGATCACTCTTGGATGATTTTTGTGGAAATTTTTCACACAGCCTCTAAGTTCACCCTATGAACAACGCGGATCCATCCCCCAAAGCCGAGGTTTTTGAACGCGCCTTGAAAAGCGTGTTGCGCCCTATGATGCGTATGCTGATCTCGAAAGGGATCGCTGCGCCCGCGTTTTATCGACTGGTCAAGCAGACCTTCGTCGAAACGGCTGTGGAAATGATGGGGCAAGACGCGACAGACAGTCGGGTTAGTGTCATGACAGGCGTGCATCGGCGCGACGTAAAAGAGTTCCGCGACCCGGCCCGCAGTGCCGAAGAGACGCTGCGGGCCAAGGTGTCTACCCTTTCGTCTGTCGTCGGACGTTGGTTGTCCGATCCCAATTATGC
Organism: uncultured Paracoccaceae bacterium; assembly: GCA_943787985.1. GTDB lineage: Bacteria > Pseudomonadota > Alphaproteobacteria > Rhodobacterales > Rhodobacteraceae > Ascidiaceihabitans. The sequence continues at coordinate 21,260 of CALSOO010000004.1, forward strand.
CCAGGCCGATGGCGCGCCGAGACCTGTGCCGCGCAGCGGGGACGCTCCGAGTTTTGAGGCGCTGGTCCAATCCGTGAGCCGCGATGTGCGACCGCGCACTGTCCTCGACGAGTTGCTGCGTCAGGACATTGTGCGCACTGACGGGGATGCCGTTGTGTTGGACCTTGATGCCCTTGTCGGGCCTGCGGACACGGACCAGCGTATGCATTTTTTCGCCCACAATGTCGGGGATCACATGGCTGCCGCTGTCGAAAACCTGCTTGCCGAAAAACCCGTCTTGTTGGAGCGGGCCGTGTTTTACAACCACCTGACCGAGGACTCTGTTCGGGACATCGAACGCCACGTTCGCCGGTTGAGCCAAGACGCATTGTTGCAGGTCAACAAGGTCGCCGCAGAGCGCCAAAGTGAAGACAAATCAAAAGAGACCGGAACCCATCGCTTCCGGTTCGGAATGTTCTTTTACAAAGAAGACGAAGACGACAAAGGACCGGACCACCCATGACGAAGACGCATTTTTCCCGCCGTATGGTCTTGGCAACGGGTGCCGCCAGCATTGTGCTCCCACACAGCACGTTTGGTCAAAGTATCGAGTCGCCTGTTGAAGGGGGCATTGGCGGCACTGGAATTGTTGGCCTTTTGACGGAGTTTGGCAGTCTTGTTGTCAGCGGGAACTACATTAGAACAGACGCCCAAACGCGCTACACCGATGGATATGGTGTGTTGCGCGAAAGGCATCTGCGCCTTGGCGACAGTCTGACGATAGAGGCATCAGGCCCCTCACACGCGTTGGTGGCGCGCAGGGTGCATGTGACGCACCCTTTGGTCGGACCGATCACAGCGATCACGCGCGGTGGGCGGGAAATTCTGGTCAACGGAGTTGCCGTTACGTTTGAGCGGCCGTTGCGTGGATACGCAGTTGGCGCACGGGTCGCTGTCTCAGGCCTTTGGCAAGGGTCGCAAGTTCGCGCAAGTGGCGTCGCCCCTGCGCGCTCCGATCAAGATCTGGTATCAGGAGACGTCACGCGCGGGGGCGGTTTCGGGCGTTTGCGCATCGGTGGCGCAATGGTGCAAGGGCGAGGTTTGGGTGGGTTGCCCGTCGGATCATTTGCGACGGTTGTTGGACGATATATGCCAGTTGAAAACGTGATGTCTGCTTCCAGCAGCAAAGCGGGCAGGTTCTTTGGCACGGCAGGACCTTTGCAGCGCTTGTCTATCGAAGGGTATCTTGCCCCAACCGACAGTGCCCCAGGGTACAAGATTGAAGGGCTTGGACATAGTTTTGCGCGGAACTTGAGGTTGGACAATTATGCCAACAAACGCATGCTGTTCAATGGCGGTTACACTGGTCGGTTTGCGGCGCAAAGTGCGATTGAATTGCCTGAAAGCAGCGGACAAAGAAATCGGGTTTTGAGCCGTTTGTCTCGTCAAAACCGATAAAGCTGCACGGGGCGGCTTTGAGTTCACCCGAACGTCGAACCATTTCACACGGTAATGTCTAAAGTTCGGGCGCAAAACGAAGGAAACCGAAATTCGGTGCTTTCATATGGTCACCAATTTTGGGATGTTTCGCACGCGAAACAATCCCGATTCCCGATGGCGCGCGCGAGGCAACTTCCATGACCCCTGACTACGATCTTTTGGTGATCGGTGGCGGCATCAACGGATGCGGAATAGCGCGTGATGCGGCGGGTCGCGGCCTAAAGGTGGTGGTCGTGGAGATGGGCGACATTGGCGGCGCGACGTCGGCCTCTTCGACCAAATTGTTTCATGGCGGTCTGCGCTATCTTGAATTCTTCGAGTTCCGCCTTGTCAGGGAAGCCTTGGAAGAACGTGAAACGCTGTTGCGCGCGATGCCGCACATTTCTTGGCCCATGCGGTTTGTGCTGCCTTATCATAGGGATATGCGGTTTGACTCCGCAACGCCGACCTCAAGGCTTTTGAATACAGTGATGCCGTGGATGCGCGGAAGACGCCCTGCGTGGTTGATCCGTATGGGGCTGTTTTTGTATGATAATCTGGGTGGTCGAAAGATTTTACCGGGCACTGAAAAACTCGACCTGCGCAATGCGCCTGAAGGGCGTGGCCTGCAAGCAAAGTTTGAGCGGGCCTATGAATATTCGGATTGCTGGATTGAGGACTCGCGTTTGGTGGTCCTGAATGCCCGTGACGCGGACGCGCGCGGGGCTGTTATTCTACCGCGGCACAAAGTGACGCAGGCCGCGCAGAATGATGGTATCTGGAGTATCAATGTAGTGTCGAGTGAAGGCGTTTCGCATTCAATATCGGCGCGCGCTGTCGTAAATGCGGCTGGTCCGTGGGTTGGCGATGTTCTCTCCGGCACGCTCAAAAGCAATGCCTCTGATACCGTTCGTTTGGTGCGTGGCAGTCACATCGTGACCAAGCGGTTGTTTGATCATGACAAGTGTTACTTTTTCCAAGGCACGGACGGTAGGATCACATTTGCAATTCCTTATGAGACTGATTTCACGCTGATTGGAACCACAGATGCCGAGCATGCGAATGCGGATGAGACACCGGAATGCAGCGATGAGGAACGTGACTATCTCATTGATTTTGTAAATGGATATTTGTCCGCGCCAATCAATGTGGATGATGTTGTTTCGTCCTATTCAGGTGTCAGGCCATTGTATGATGACGGCGCAACCAGCGCGACGGCCGCCACGCGGGACTATGTTTTGAGGCTCGATCAAAGCCGTGGCGCGCCTGCGTTGAATGTCTTTGGTGGCAAGATCACGACCTACCGGCGGCTTGCAGAAAGTGCTTTGGACGAACTGCGCGCTGTGTTTCCTGACGTGTCAGGGACGTGGACAGCCGGAGTGGCGTTGCCAGGGGGCGACTTTGCGGTGGACGGGATCGCTGCGTTGATCGAAAAACTGTGCAGGGCCTATCCATTCCTGACAGGTGCTTGGGCGCGGCGACTGGTGCGTGCCTACGGGACCGATGCCTTTGCGGTTCTGGGTGAAGCCAAAGGCATCCGTGACTTGGGCGTTGATTTTGGTGCCACCCTCACCGAGGCAGAAGTGCGGTGGCTGGTGAGCAAAGAGTATGTGCAACAGGCAGAAGACATCTTGTGGCGGCGCAGTAAACTGGGCTTGCGCATGTCGGTGGCTGATACGGAGCGCTTGCGCATTTGGTTGCAAAAGTTTCGGGCGCAAGGCACAAATAAGGCAGAAATTTAGGAGGCGGAGCATATGACATTTGTTTTGGCGATTGATCAGGGCACAACATCCACGCGTGCGATTTTGTTCGACGGCGATCTGAAACGGGTGGCCACCGCTCAGGAGGAATTTGCACAGCATTTTCCAGCCTCGGGTTGGGTTGAGCATGATCCTGATGATTTGTGGGCGACGACAGCCGGAACATGCCGTGCGGTGATTGAGCGTGCTGGCGTATCTGTAGATGAAATTGCGGCTATCGGGATAACCAACCAGCGTGAAACGACTTTGGTCTGGGACAAAAAAACCGGTGTTCCAATCCATAATGCGATTGTCTGGCAAGACCGCCGGACTGCAGCGTTTTGCAAGTCGCTTCAGGACGCTGGCCACTTGGAGATGGTGAATGAGCGCACGGGTCTTTTGCTGGACCCCTACTTTTCAGCGACCAAAGTCAAATGGTTGCTCGACAATGTCGAGGGCGCCCGGGCGCGCGCTGATGCGGGGGAGTTGCTTTTCGGGACTGTCGACAGTTTCTTGATCTGGAAGCTGACGGGGGGCGCTGTTCACGCCACGGATGCGACCAATGCGGCGCGGACGATGTTGTATGACATTCGCAAAGGGCGTTGGAGCCAAACGATCTGCACGCTGATGGGCATCCCGATGTCCATGTTGCCACAGGTGCGTGACAGTGCGGCGGACTTTGGCGTCACGCGTCCTGAGTTGTTTGGTCGCGAGATTCCAATTCTGGGCGTTGCGGGCGACCAACAGGCTGCCACGATCGGGCAGGCTTGTTTCGAACCTGGAATGTTAAAGTCCACATACGGCACCGGATGTTTCGCTTTGTTGAACACAGGTGACATTCCCGTAAAATCCGAAAATAAACTCCTGACGACAATCGCTTATCAACTGGATGGAAAGCCGACCTATGCTCTTGAGGGGTCGATTTTTATTGCCGGTGCTGTGGTGCAATGGTTGCGTGACGGGCTCAAAATTATCCATGAAGCCCCTGACACCCAACGGTTGGCCGAAGATGCAGACGATGGGCAGCCTGTCGTTTTGGTCCCTGCTTTTACAGGTCTTGGTGCGCCCTATTGGAATGCAGAGTGCAGAGGCGCAATTTTCGGATTGTCGCGAAATTCGGGCCCGAACGAATTGGCCAAAGCAGCCCTTGAAAGCGTTGGCTACCAAACGCGGGACTTGCTGGATGCGATGCGCGGCGATTGGGGGGCAGAAGGCGGCGAAGCGGTTTTGCGCGTCGACGGCGGCATGAGCGCATCTGATTGGACGATGCAGTTTTTGTCTGACATCATCGGGGCACAGGTGGACCGCCCCGAAGTGTTGGAAACGACGGCTTTAGGGGCTGCTTGGCTTGCGGGCATGCATGCCGGTGTCTATCCACAGAAAGAAGATTTTGCCAAAAGCTGGGCGTTGGAGCGCAGTTTCTCTCCATCGATGGCAGAGGCCGAGCGCGGTGAAAAATACGCCAATTGGAAACGCGCCGTCGCAGCCACGCTGAGTTATTAGGCCAGAAAACATGCGTCACCTTTGCCTTTTGGTTGCAAAACTGGATTTTACCAGTATTTGTTAGCGCTAACTGCATATCTTGCGAAATTGCTTGGGTACTTTGGACCAAGCGCAATGGATTATTTGGAGAAAAGCCATGACTGTTACCGTCGCTATCAATGGATTTGGTCGTATCGGCCGCAACGTTTTGCGCGCGATTATCGAGAGTGGACGCACAGACATTGAAGTGCTCGCCATCAACGATCTGGGGCCGGTTGAAACCAACGCGCACTTGTTCCGCTACGATACGGTCCACGGCCGTTTTCCCGGAGATGTGACAACCACCGAGGACAGCATCGATGTTGGTCGCGGCCCAATACGTGTCACAGCCATCCGCAATCCTGCTGATTTGCCATGGTCCGACGTGGATGTGGTGCTGGAGTGCACAGGCATCTTCAAATCCAAAGCGGCGTGTCAGGCACATTTGGACAACGGATCCCGCCGCGTTCTGATCTCTGCGCCGGGCTCTGATGCGGACAAAACGATTGTTTATGGTGTGAACGACAGTTCTTTGACCGCAGCGGATATCGTTGTTTCGAACGCGTCTTGCACCACGAATTGCTTGGCACCTGTCGCCAAAGTGCTCAATGACGCGGTTGGCATCACCAAAGGGTTCATGACCACGATCCACAGCTACACTGGTGATCAGCCGACGTTAGACACGATGCACTCTGACCTCTACCGGGCGCGTGCGGCTGCCATGTCGATGATCCCGACTTCAACGGGTGCGGCCAAGGCTGTTGGCTTGGTCTTGCCAGAGCTGAACGGCAAGTTGGACGGAGTTGCAATCCGCGTTCCGACCCCCAACGTGTCTGTTGTGGATCTGACGTTCGAGGCGTCCCGCGCCACAACCATTGAGGAAGTGAACGCCGCGATCATCGCAGCAGCAGATGGTCCTTTAAAGAACATTTTGGGCTACACGGACCAACCGTTGGTCAGTTCCGACTTCAACCACGACCCGCATTCGTCGATCTTCCATCTCGACCAGACGAAGGTTCTGGACGGCAACATGGTCCGTATCCTGAGCTGGTATGACAATGAATGGGGTTTCTCGAACCGTATGAGCGACACTGCGGTTGCGATGGGCAAATTGATCTAAGCCCGAACGCCTAGATAAAAAAGGCGGGCTCCAAAATGCCCGCCTTCTTTTTGGGGCGTAGCGGATTGATCGGCCAGCAGGCTGATGATTTCACCGCGCGAAAATCCATGGTCATCGGTTCTGGTTTTCGCCTACAAGATCACTTTTTTAAGATTTCTTCGTATCATCAATGACGTTCATGCCCGCAAGGCCGGAGTTGCCCAATGCGACGCCGGCAAAAGGGCCACCGTGGCACATGTGATTTGGGTCATGCGGGTTCATGGGTGGCTCATTCGCGAGCACTTCAACGGCAAACTGTTCCGCGTTGTCTTTGGGGCGGTAGCCAATGAAGCTGGCCTTGGCGTTGTCCACCGGAGCGCGGTCATTGTTGGAGACACCGTAGATCACCGCAAACCCTGTCACAGGCGTTTCAATACAACGTGTCACAAGCTGGATCAGATCGTCGTAAGACAACCATGACCCCAAGGCGCGTGCATTGTTGACCTGAGCACAAGACAGAATGCGCATGTGGACGCTTTCCAACCCGTTTTTCTCCCAATACATACGCCCCAAGTCTTCGGTAAAGCACTTGGCAAGGCCGTAGAATGTGTCGGGACGGTGGGCGACTTCGGTGTCGATGAATTCGTTCTTCGGATACATCCCGACAGCGTGGATCGAAGAGCCGTAAATGACGCGGCGCACGCCGTGGCGGTGTGCGGCTTCCCAGACGTTGTAAGACCCGACAAAGTTTGGCCCCAAGAGTTGCTCAAACGGTCCTTCGTCTACGAACGCGCCCATGTGCACGACCATGTCAGCGCCTTCGATGACCTTTGACATGGCATCAAAATCAGCCAAATCGGCCTGTATATAGGTCTCGCCTGCGTAGAGCGTGCCCGGGGCGTCTTTGATGTCGGTGGACACCAATGCGTCGCACATTTTGGTCAATGGTTCGCGCAGATAGGATCCCAAACGGCCTGCGGCCCCTGTGAGTACGATTTTTTTCATAGTGTTTCCTTTGGCTTAAGGGCGTTCACGGCTTTTGCCAGACGCTCCATTGCAGTGGTCAGGACCGCTTTGGAGGCGGCGGTTGAAATGCGGAAATAGGGTTCGAGTTCATAGGCGCTGACCTGCCCCCTTGATCGCGGCCATGACCAAAGTGCAGTCAAGGCGGCGGGGACAGCGCCGTATCTGATCCGCCACCCCGTCATCGCATATGCTGTCGCGGGGCATGTCAGTGCGACAGGAGCGCCACCAAGGATCAAAACGATGTCTTTGTGCTGTCCGAAATAGGGGGCGCAGAGCAACACTTCGTCACCCGCTTCCAACGTCGCCATCATCGCGTTGAACAAAACCTGCTTGGCGCCATTGGACACAATAACTTCGTCTAATCCGTAGCTTAACTGGTTTTCGCGTGCCAATTTGTCCACAACCGCGTGGCGCAATCTAAACGTGCCGTTGGTCGGCGAATAACGGGTTTCGCCATTCAAAGCGGCGCGATGTGCTGCCTTGATGATGTGGGTGGGCGTCTCGAAATCCGGCTCCCCGAGGCCAAGGTCGATCACATCCTGCCCCGCAGCCTTTGCGGCATTGGCTGCCTGACTGACCCATGCGGATGGGGAGGGTTTGATCTGATCCAGGCGCGCGGCGGCGAACTTCATTTCAAACCGCTTTTAACGGTGCTGAGAAGGGTGTCGGCCGCGCGTGCCAAAAGCGATGTATCGGTGCCGCAGGCCACAAATGTGAACCCTTCGTTGAGCAATTGCGTGGCAAAAGCCGCATCATTGACAAGGGTTCCAACAGGCACGCCGATCTCGCGCAGTTTTGCAGCAGCTGGGCGGATAAGGTCCCATACTTCGGTGTCCAGTGGTTTGCCGAGTTTCCCGATGTCAGCAGCGATGTCCGCAGGTCCAAAGAATATTCCATCCACTCCGTCCACCGAGGCGATCTCGACAGCTTGTTCGATGGCCGCGCGGGTTTCGATTTGCAGAATGACCGTTGTTTCGCCCTCGACGCGGTCCAGATAATCCGTGACCCGTCCGAATTTGTTCGCCCGCGTCGCACCGGAAAAACCGCGGATTCCATGTGGTGGGTAGCGTGTGGCGGCGACGGCCTGTTTTGCTTCTTCCACGGATTGGATCATCGGGAACAAGAGGCCGGGTGCGCCCATGTCGAGCAGGCGTTTGACGGCCACTGCATCGTTCCATTCAGGGCGCACAATCGCCGTGGTGTTGGAGGATGCGAAGGCCTGAAGTTGTCCCAGAACACTGAAGTAGTCGTTGATTGAGTGTTCCATGTCGACAAGCGCCCAGTCAAACCCGGCAGGTGCGGTGACTTCTGCGGCGAACGGGCTGTTGAGGCTGATCCAGATCCCCAACTGTTTGTTGCCTTTGCTGATGGCTTGCGTAAATGAATTGCTTTGCAGTTTCATTAGATTACCGCCTTTTCGATCATTGGGGTTTTGCTCAGGATACGCTCGAATCCGAATGGTTTCAAATCAAGGCTACGGTACTCGCCGTGCACCAAAAGCTCGGCCATGCCACGCCCCATCGCGGGGGATTGTTGCAATCCGTGGCCTGAAAATCCGTTCTGGAACATGAAGTTGCTCACTTCAGGGTGGGCGCCCAGAACCGCGTTGTGGTCCAGTGTGTTCGTCGCGTAGTGGCCCGCCCATTGGTGGGTCACTTTCACGGCCTCGAACTGGGGGATGCGGGTGGCAATGATGGGCCACGCGTGATTTTCCCAAAACCCGTGATCCATGGTGAAATCATCCGGCTCGACCGCTTCATCCACATCTGCATGTCCACCCGCCTGATAGGTGCCGCCGCCGTTTTCGCGCACGTGCACACCCGAAGGGTCGATGGTCAACGGCAAGTCCTGATCAATCGGGTTTTCGGCCGAGAATATCCAAGAGTAGCGTTTGCGCGGTTCTACAGGAATGTCGATGCCTGCCATGTGCGCCGTGCGTGCCGCGCGCGGTCCCGAAGCATTCACGACTTGCCCGCAATGGATGACCTCGCCGCTGGCGAGTGTCACGCTGTCGACGCGCGTGCCGTTTGCGTTTTTGGTGATCGCGACGACTTCATTGTGCACGTATTCGACGCCGCGTTCACGGGCGAGCTTGCGCCACCAGTCAAACACGGCAGCCCCGTCCCAATAGCCTTCATCCACAGTGTTGATGGACCCCAGAACAATGTCGTCAACGTTGTAGAACGGGTAGCGCGCTTTGATGTCGTCGGGCGTCATCAGCTGAGTGGCTGCCCCCGCTTTGTGCTGGACTTTGATGTTTTCGCGCAAAGCTTGAGCGAAGGCTTCGGTGTCTGCGAGGTACATGTATCCGAATGAGCGGATGGACAATTCAGGCACACGGTCGTCGTTCATGTAGGTCCGTATGTTTTTCACAAAGTCAGCTGCGAACTGGGAAATACGTACGTTTAATTCTGTGGAATACTGTTGGCGCATGCAGGAGTTTGTGTGCGCGGTCGAGCTGAATTCATAAGACGGGTCGCGCTCAATCACCAGAACGCGGCCTTGAAAATCCTTTTGTTCGGTTAAAAACCAAGCTGTAGAAGAGCCCATGATAGCCCCGCCAATGATGACGACGTCATAGGTGTCATGCGCAGGTGTTGTGTTGAGCGTGGCCATTACAGTGTCTCTCCTTTCGCCACAGCAGCTTCAACTGCGGCAATGTCATCGGCGCTGAGGCCATAGTCTTTTGTTGCAGTTTGGGCGGAAATATAGCCGAGTGCCAAGTCTCTTTTCACCAATTCCGCAGGCCGCTCGCCTGGATTGCCGTAGCCTGCACCGCCCGGGAAGGCCATGACCACTTTGCGCCCGTTTGCGACGAATTGTTTGCCTTTTCCGTTCATCGCTGTGCCGTCGTCTTGGGTAATTGTGGTCGGTGCCCCGGCCCCGCCGCCGCGCCGTCCTTGTGCAGGGTGGTCAACACGGTCGAACATGGCCTGAATGTCGAATTCGTGCCCGTCTCGCGCGCCGACTTCCATGTATTGCCCTAAACCGCCGCGTTGCTTGCCGGATCCACCTGAATCGGGGCGCAATTCCTTGCGCCAGATGATCACAGGGCCCGCGTGTTCGGTGGCTTCGATGGGCATGGTCATCACGCCTGAGGGAAACGCCGTGGCATTCAGCCCGTCATGTTCGGGGCGCGCGCCAGAGCCGCCAGAATTGAAGGTCAGTACTTCGGAGCGCACTGCATCTTCGGGGGCTGGCGCGTCTGTGCGCGGTCGCAAGGACACTTGGAAATTGCACAAACATCCGGCCCCCTCTGCGGGCACAAGGCCGGGTACGATTTTGTCGAATGCGTTAAACACAGTGTCCGGTACGAAGTGGCCCACGATGTGGCGCAAGGCGACCGGCGCGGGGTGTAGCGCGTTCACGATAGTGTTTTCGGGTGCGGAAATCTCGAACGGCGCGAGGCTGGCCGCGTTGTTGGGAATTTCTGGCGCTATCGCCACTTTGAGCGCGTAGCAGGCGTAGGCTTTGGCATAAACAAGGGGGCAGTTGATGCCCTTTTTGTCCAAGCCTGAAGACCCTGTGAAATCCGAGACAATTCGATCTTCATACACGGTCACTTCGACCTTGAGCGTAATAGGGGTGTCAAATCCATCTACCGTGAGTTCGCCTGTTGCCGAAGCGCGCGGCAGGGCTGCGATGGCTTCGATTGTCGCACGACGCGAATTTTCCAGAATAAAACGTCCAACCCCATCGAGGTCCGCCAGCTCGAACTCTTCCATCATTTCGATCAAACGGCGGTGCCCGATTTCGTTGCACGTCGCCAGCGCGTACATGTCACCGATCAGCTGATCGGGTTCCCGTACGTTCCCCCGCACTATCCGCACAAGGGTCTCATCCACAGTGCCCCGTTGCGCAAATTTCATAATGGGAATGTAGAGCCCCTCTTCAAAAACACTGGCCGCATCCGCCCCGAACCCGCGCCCGCCAATGTCGACGATATGGGCCGTGCAAGCAAAGAACCCTGCCAAAGTACCGTTGTGAAAGGATGGCGTTACCATTGTTATGTCATGCAGGTGCCCCGTGCCCTCCCAAGGGTCATTGGTGATGTAGATGTCCCCTTCAAAGATGTTGTCCGGACCGATGCGTCTGATGAAATGCGCGACTGCATCAGCCATTGCGTTGACGTGGCCCGGTGTGCCCGTGACAGCCTGTGCAAGCATTTGCCCTGACACGTCATAGACGCCTGCGGACAAGTCTCCGGCTTCGCGCACAGAGGTTGAGAATGCGGTCCGAACAAGGGCTTGCGCCTGTTCTTCGACCACTGAGATCAGGCGGTTCCACATGACTTGATAGGCGACAGTAGAGTGCACTTTGGTCATAGTCTTATCCTTTCACACGCACATCTATGCAGCCGTCGGGCTGTCGGATGGCGTGGCGTGAAGCGGGGATGATGATTGTTGTTTCATCTTCGGTGATCGCGGCGGGGCCATTTGCGATATCGCCTGCTGTCATGTCCTCGCGCAGGACAACTGTTGCGTCGGTGAAATGGCCGAGTGCGGGATCAAACAGTTTGCGCGGTCCGTGAATTTTCGCAAGGGCGCTGCCTGCGCTTTCCCCGACGCGCTCGACGGTCTCGGGTGGGGTTGTGGCATTGACGGACCAGACGGTGATTTCGATGTTCATGCCCTGAACTGCGCGCCCAAACAGTTTCACGTAGTCTTCGACAAACCGTGCTTCAAATACATGCACATCCGGGTTCATTGCTTGGGCTTCGGTCAAAGTGATCGGAATCTCCCAACCTTGCCCCGCGTAGCGCATGTAAACTTTAAATTCTGACAAGATGTCAGCCTTTGCATCGCAGTTGCGCACAAACCCTGTTGCTTCTGCTTGGAGGTCGGCCAACAGGGATTTGATTTTCTCGCCGTCAAAGCTGTCGAGAGTCATATAGACAGAGCGGTTTGCCTCAAAACTGAAGGGCGCGCGCAAAAAGCCGATGGCAGAGCCGACGCCGGCGCCTTCGGGAACCAGCAAGCGGGACACTCCAAGCTTTTCGCACAACCGTCCTGCATGAAGGGGCGCCGCGCCGCCAAAGGCAATCATGGTGTATTCTGACAGGTCCTCGCCGTTTTCCACTGCGTGAACGCGTGCTGCGTTGGCCATGTTTTCATCAACAACTTCGGCCAGTCCGAACGCAGATGTGGTCGCATCCATATCAAGCGCGTCCCCCAAATGGGTGGTGAGCGCAGTCGCAGAGCTGTCGGCGTGCAATTTGATGCTGCCGCCAGCAAAGTTGTCGCCATCAAGCTTGCCAAGGATCAGGTCCGCATCCGTTACAGCGGGCTTTTCGCCGCCGCGTCCGTAACAGGCAGGCCCCGGTTCCGATCCGGCACTTTCCGGCCCCACGCGAATTTGGCGCATCGCATCAACATGGGCGAGGGATCCGCCACCCGCGCCGATTTCCACCATGTCGATCACGGGGATCGAAATGGGCATGCCGGACCCTTTTTTGAAACGATAGGTGCGCGCCACTTCGAACACGCGGGAGGTCTTGGGGGTTTGGTCTTTGATCAGGCAAATCTTGGCTGTTGTGCCACCCATGTCAAAACTCAGCACTTTGTCCAAACCATAGCGCGCCGCGATATGGGCTGCAAAAACAGCCCCACCGGCAGGGCCGGATTCAACCAGACGCACAGGGAAATCTGCCGCATTCTCCAAAGAAATAATGCCGCCACCCGAGTGCATCAGAAAGATATTGCAATCGACCCCTTCATTGCGCAAACGTCCCTCGAGGCGGCCCAGATAGGACTTCATCAGCGGCTTGATGTAGGCGTTCGCAACCACAGTGTTGAAACGCTCGTATTCGCGCATTTGAGGCGACACTTCAGAGGACAGGGACACCATTGCTTCGGGCATTTGCTCGGCCAACACGTCGCGCACCAGCTGTTCGTGATCATCGTTGAGATAAGAATGGATCAGGCCCACGGCGATACTTTCGTAGCCTGCCGATTTGATTTGCTCGACAACGGGTTCAATATCCGCGCGCGTCAGTTCCTTGAGGATAGCGCCAGTGGCATCCACGCGACCTGGCACGGTGTAGCGCATGTAACGGGGCAACAATGGCTCCGGCAGGTTCAGGTTCAAGTCGTATTGTTCAAAACGGGATTCAGTTCGCATTTCGATCACATCGCGAAAACCTTCGGTGGTGATCAGGGCTGTTTTTGCGCCGCGCCTTTCGATCAACGCGTTGGTGGCCAGCGTCGTGCCATGGATGATCTGGCCGATCTGCGAAGCGGTGATCCCGGCTTTGGCGCAGACTTGGGACATACCGTCGATGATCGCATTTTCAGGCGCCACATAGGTCGTAAGAACCTTGGTCGAAAACGACTGCCCTTCGACTTCAAGAACCACATCGGTAAATGTGCCGCCGATGTCGACGCCCAGTCGGATGGAATGCTGTGCCATGTGAGTCGCCCTCAATCAATTTTCCCGACCACTGTGCGATACTGATTGGATAGCTACCAATTCTTATTTGATATAGGCATGATAGCAAAAAACTATCTTATACGGCCGTCGCGTCGTAAAAGGCATGCGCCGTTTCGGCGGCCACTTCTGCGGAACGGGTCATAAATGTCGCCATCTTTTCAGTCTGATACCGCGCGGCAAAGCGCAGCGGATTTGGCAGCCAGTCGACCTCCAATGCTTTGAGCTTTCCGGCACGGATGTCCTGTGCGACCAGAACCTGTGACAAAAGGGCGACCCCCATTCCGTCGGTGACCATCTGAACGCATGAGGTCATAGAATTCGAGGGGACGATCCTTGATGTGGCGAGTCCAAGGCGATGGGCGTGTTCCGAGAGTTCCACAAAAGGCAAAGTGTGACGGGCATGGGTCAAAATCGAAAAAGGCAGCAGATCAGCAAGGCCAAGCGGGCCATGTAAGCCATCAGATAACGTAGGACTCGCGGCCCAAATATAGCCGGACGTTCCCAATTCAATCATCCCGTCGACTGGAGCTGTAAAAGGCGCATTCATCAGTGCAATGTCCAGTCTGTTCGCGCTCAAAGCCCGATCAAGGTTGCGTGACAAATCCACTGTCAACTCGACATTCACGGCGGGATAACTGTGTTTGAGACGCCGCAAATAATCGTGCAACCACGTACAAGCCACCAGCTCGGTCACGCCAAGCCGTAAACGATCGTGAACAAGGTCTGGCCGTTTTGCGATTTCGACAACCTGCTCTGCGGCCCGCAAAGTGGCACGCCCGGCGCTGAGGATTTCGCGCCCTTTGTCGTTCAGGCGAACGGACCCCGCATCTCGTTCCATTAGACTAAAACCAAGAGTTTTTTCAAGGCTGGCGATGCGTGACGAAATGTTGGGTTGGGTGGTGTTCAGGTGGTGAGCTGCCTTTCGAAAACTGCCCAGATCGGCAACCCAGACAAGGGCTTCAAGCTGTTTGAGAGTCAGAATATGGCCGATCATGAAGGGCCTCATTGGCTTGTGACGGGTCTTACCTCCTGCTGACATTACAGTGCTTTGTCAATGTTTCAGCGCGGACCGCGCCCTTGTCTTTAAGGAGTTTTCATAGACTTTCCTGGTTTAATTGGCCTGATCAATCCTTCGTTAAATCATTGCTGATAGCAATCCTCGCAACGGTTACCGGGTATTGGTGATTTGCAAAATGCCAAAGGCGAAAACCAATGAGCAGATACAAGGACAGAAGATGAAAAAAACGTTCAACAACATGTCGATTGGCGTGAAACTCCCTCTTATAATGAGTTTGCTTGTCGCTTTGACAATCATGATCATGGCCGCGGCGAATTATAGGCTGACCAGCAAGATCATCATCATGGAGGCCGAAGGCCAACTTCACGGCGCGGCTGACAGTAAAAAAAGAATGCTAAGTAAGCTTTTTGAAGATATTGAACGTGATCTGCGGCTAACGGCAGAATCCACAAACACTACGGGTGCATTGATCGCTCTGGCTGACGGGTACACGTCACTTGAGAACCGCGAAGAGGTGTTGCACCGTGTCTACATCACCGAGAACCCCAATTCAGCGAGCGAAAGGGATCTTTTGGTAAGTGCGGACACGGGGTCCAGCTATGGATATATTCATGCTGTCTATCACCCGGGCTTCAATACCCTTCAAGATGCGATGGGATACTATGACATCTTCTTGATGGATACAGTTGGAAACCTTGTCTACAGCGTTTTCAAAGAAGCGGACTTTGCCACCAATCTTTTGACAGGCGAGTGGCGAAATAGCGGGTTGGCGGAAGTTTATAATCAGGCAATGACGCTATCGGCTGACGACAAGCCAGCATTTGTCGATTTTGCGGCCTATGGACCAAGCAATGGTGCAGCTGCGGCGTTTGCGGCCAAACCTGTTTTCAACAGTCAAGGCGACTTGATTGGCGTCTTGGCCTATCAGATGCCAACGGAACTCATAAACTCTGAAGTCGGCAACGTCACTGGGCTTGACAAAACAGCACAGGGTTATTTGGTTGGGGCTGATCTTAAGTTCCGCACTGACCTGGCTGACACAGAAGAAGTTGAAGCTCTTGTTCATGAGATGGATTCAGAGGTCGTACGCGCTGCCCTTGCCGGGGAATCCGGCACGCTTGTGTTCACCGACTCTTTTGGGGCTGAAGTGATGGGAGCTTATCAATATATTGATTTCCTGGGAACGCGTTGGGCGTCCATTATTCAGGTTGAAACCGACGATATATTGTCAGGAGTACAACAGGCGTTGGTCAACGTTGTCCTTATAGCATTGGCTATTTTCGCAGGTGCATTGGCCATTTCAATCTTCTTTTCTCGCGGTATATCACGCCCCGTGGTACAAGTGACGGAGTCCCTGAGCAAAGTATCAGACGGGGAATTTGAATTTGAAATCCAAAATACCGAGCGTGGCGATGAAGTTGGTGCATTGGCGCGCGCCACTGAAGTTTTCAAACAAAATGCGTCACGCATGCAAGCCATGAATGCCGAGCGTGAAGAAGACGGCAAGCGTATGGCAGGGATGGCCAAAGAGCGTGAAGCTGCGGCACTCCGTGAAGTCGAGCTTGCCAAGAAGAAAGAAGAAGATGACCGTCTTGCTGCTGAGGCCAGAGAAGAGATGATGCGTTCCTTGGACAGCTCATTCGGTCAAGTGGTTGAGGCGGCTATTGAAGGCGAGTTTTCAGCGCGCGTTGAGGCGCGGTTTGACGACCGTGTTCTGAACGGTCTTGCGGAAAACATCAACCGCTTGCTGGTCGTCGTGGATACAGGTGTTTCCGAAACGGGTGTGGCGCTGAAGCGCGTGGCAGATGGCGACTTGTCTGGCCGAATGGAAGGAGACTTTCGCGGGGCCTTTGGGAAATTGCAAGACAACGTAAATGCAATGATTCTGTCTTTGCGAACCTTGGTGAGCGGGATCACAGCCAGCGGTGTTACTCTATCGGAGTCTTCAAACGAATTGCGGGACACTGCCGACAATCTATCCCGTCGCACAGAGCAAAATGCGGCATCTCTGGAAGAAACATCCGCGGCCTTAAATGAGCTATCTACAAGTATCAAACAGGTCAGCACAAATGTTGCTGAGGCCAGCGTGAGCGCGCAAGCTGCCCGTGACACAGCTAAAGCCAGTGAATCAGTTGCGGCAGAAGCAGCATCTTCCATGGATCGAATTTCAGATGCGTCCAAAGAAATTGCGCGTGTGATTGGTGTGATCGATGACATTGCCTTTCAGATCAATTTGCTGGCCCTGAATGCAGGGGTTGAAGCCGCGCGTGCGGGTGATGCCGGCAGGGGCTTCTCTGTCGTTGCATCCGAGGTGAGACAATTGGCCCAACGTGCTAGTGAAGCCGCAAAGGAAATTGGTCTCGTCATTACAGAGAGTGATTCAGCCGTCACAGAAGGTGTCGCAAAGGTCGGTGGTGCCAAGGCATCTTTGGAAACAATCGCAGAGAGCATTATTATGATCTCTACTCGTGTGGACGAAGTTTCGGAAGCAATTTCCAAGCAAGCTCTGGGTATTGGCGAGATTACAGATGCCGTGGGGCAGATTGATACAAACACGCAGAAACAGGCGGCGAGTTTCGAAGAAGTAACTGCCTCAGGCGCAGTTCTGGCAAACCAAGCCGAAAGCCTCAAGCAGTCAGTTACGCGTTTCAAGACCGGCGAAGAAGCAGCAGTTCCCTCTGATGCGGAAGTCGTCGACGTTGTGAAGGCGACGGCGCCGATTCGACGGGTGGCGACATCTGGAAACGCGGCGCTCGACCAAGGGTGGGATGAATTTTAATTTGGTGCTTGCCGGATTGTGAGTTGTAATTCTGGCAAGCGTTTTTCGGAGCCGTTGGCCGAGAATGCCTTAAAACAGGTTCATTCCCGGGAGTTGTCTGCGTTTTGGCAAGCTAGATGTGAGGTGCCCCTGGTTTTGTAGACGGATTGCTTGGTGGTTTTGGAATCAACGAGACACGGATACGAACTTGAGAACAGGATTTGCAGAAGAGTTCAAAAAGGACGCTATGGCGCAAGTTGTCGAGCGTGGTTGCGCTGTCAGCGAGTAAGCTGAGAGGCCGGGGATCAGCAATAAGCCGCTGTATATTTAGAGAGCTCAATTCACGAAGTCACCACGTGAGAGGTGAAAGGTGGCGGAACAGGATAATGAGATCAAGCGCCGGAAGCGCGAGTCGGCGCGCGAGACCGAGGAAAGCACAATCCTAAAACAGGCGCCCGCGCTGACAAGAAGTGCATGTTTACATGCACGAGAGAGGAGGCTCACCGTATGGAGTTTTCGGTGCGATTGATGTGTTGCGTGCTAGGTGTGCATTGCCCTGCTTTAACTCAGAGGTGTTCTTAGATTTCGACCAGTTTGCAGCCTTTATGACATGGATCAGGTTTTCTTTTTGGCGGCTAATCTCATTGGTTCTGTTCTGTTTTCATAAACCTCGTCGGGGGCAATATGCCGTGCGTCAAATGGGGACGTTCGGCGTTGTAGTATGTTAGCCATTCATTGACCCCCACCCGCATTTCTGAACCGGCCTCAAAAAGGTTCAGTTAGACGCATTCGTACTTCAAAGATCGCTAAAGGCGTTCAATCATCAGATTGTCGCGCCGTGCAACTTTCCCGTATTGCCGGCAGTGCATTAGGCGGTCGATCACCGTGTTCCTCGGCGGGTAGCTTGGGATATTGCCGCTTCTTGAAATGCACTCGAAAACTCGCCGTGGTCCAACGATTGTGTCCGCAGATCGGCAACCAAAACATCTGCCGTGCTTAGAGAGGCCTCGAAGGCGGCAACGACACTGGTCTTGCAGATTTTATGCCACTCAGCTGCCACCTCCCATGCGCGTTCAAAGGAATGCCCCAAATCTGGAACCACAGGTCGGTGCCCATTGATGTGCCAACAGGGGGCAAGTTCACTATGCCGGCGCTGCTTGCGCGGTAGGCGTGTTGGATTGCCATCGCTGCTGAGGTCCGGTCAACAAGGCCCTCGAATTCTGCGCGATTTAGTATATCCACAAGGCGATCTCCAATATGCTTGAGGGCTTCACTATGCCAATTCTCCCTGATTTTCGACTGGAAACGCATTTCGCCAAGTGGGAATTCAAAGCGCGCTATCATTTGACCGCATCGGATGCAGAAAGCATGTCATTGCGTGAGTTGTTGGCGATGGCATCGCCACAAGATCGTGATGCATTTGAAAACATGTGGCTCGGATACACCGAGACCTTTGGCGCGCCCGATCTGCGCGAAGCCATTGCGCAGACCTATCAGAACCAAGCGGCTGGGGATGTGTTGTGTTTTGCAGGCGCCAGTGAAGGGATATTTGCCGCAAACAATGTCATTTTGGACAAGAACAGTCATGCGATTGTCGTGACGCCCAACTATCAATCTCATGAAACGCTACCTTTGGCGATTTGTAGCGCGACAGGTGTGCCGCTTGACCCGGAAGATGGCTGGTCTTTGGATATTGACCATGTCGCAGCGGCAATTCAACCCAATACCAAACTTGTGACGATCAATTTTCCGCATAATCCAACAGGGGCGATCCTTCCGCTTGACCGGTACATGGCGTTGATCGATCTGTGCCGTAAACACGGAATTTACATCTTACATGACGAGATTTTCAACGGCTTAGGCCCCACAGGTGTTCAACATTTGCCTTTCATTGCAGATGTGTACGAGCGCGGTTTGTCTTTGAATGTGATGTCGAAGTCCTACGGCCTGCCTGGTTTACGGATCGGATGGATCGCGACCCAAGATGCTGAAATCCTATCAAAAATGGAGCGGATGAAACACTATCTTTCGATCTGCAATTCGGGGCCAAGTGAGCGGTTGACCAAGATTGCGTTGATGAACCGAGACGCGATTTTGGCGCGCAATTGTGCAATTGTGGATGAGAACCTTCCGAAATGGGACGCATTCTTTGCCCGTTACCCCGACTTGTTTGAATGGGAGCGCCCCAACGGCTCATGCATGGGGTATCCGCGCTACAAAGGGGCCGAAGGCGTTCAGGCTTTTGCTGCAAAACTGGTTGAGGAAAGTGGCGTGTTGTTCTTGCCGAGCACAATCTACACATCCGAGTTGGGGGTCACCCCGCAAGACCGGTTCCGGCTTGGTTTTGGCAGATCAGGTCTGGACGAAGGCATCGCGGCCCTCGACGCACATCTGATGAAAAATGCTTGGGTAGGTTAAGGTCTCAGTTGGTTGCTTTTGTAACTAGTGTTGTTTAAGTCAGTGCCTATGTCCAAAAGCGCACCCTTCGATTTAAAAGACTTTTTGCCCTATTTGCTCAACCAGGCCGCGGATGTGTCGAGCCGTGGATTCGAGGGCTACTATAAATCCAAATATGGACTTTTGCGCACGGAGTGGCGGGTGATTTTCCACTTGGGGCGCTATGGCAGTATAACCGCAAAAGAAATTTGTGACCGCGCCCGCATTCACAAAACCAAGGTAAGCCGTGCGGTGCATGCTCTGGAGGTCAAGAGGTTCCTGAAGCGGACGCAAGTGCAAAACGATAGGCGGCAAGAAAGCTTGGAATTGACCGCCAGTGGTACACGCGTTTTTGAAGATTTGTATCAGGAAGCCGGTCGTTTTGACGCTGAATCGATGTCAGCATTCAGCGAAGACGAAAGAGCCATTTTGCGTCGCCTGCTTGCGCAAATTGCGGGTCTTTAGCACCGCTAGTTGTTTGCGCGGACTTCTTGAATCCATGCCACAATTGTTTCCCTTGCTTCTGTGTCCATTTGGATTGCACTGGGCGGAGGCATCGCGTTGCTGATCCCTGCATGAAGGTAAATCTGACTGGCGTGGCGCGCGACGTCTCCGGGGTTTTCCAGATATACGCCTTTGGGGGCCCATTTCATGTTGCCCCAAACAGGTTCACGCGCATGGCACATCGAGCAGTTTCCAACGACAGTGTCATACGCATCCTCAAAGCCGTCTGCGGATGCAAATTTTTGCTCATATGCGGTAAGGGGGCGCGCCTCGGCGTCTTCCCATGTTTCGGTGGGGCGGACTGATGACAGCCACGCAATCAAAAGCATCAGCAAAACCGTAACACCCCAGGTCCAGTGTGGTCCTGTTCCAGTGGCGTGCATGGTGTTGAAATAATGACGAATAGTGACGCCTGTAAGGAAAATCAGGCTTGCGATAATCCAAGCATATTCGGTGCCGAAAGACAGCGGGTAATGGTTGGACAACATAAGGAAGATAACAGGCAAAGTCAGGTAGTTGTTGTGCATTGAGCGCAGCTTGGCGATTTTGCCGTATTTTGCGTCCGGTGTGCGCCCTGCCTTAAGGTCAGCCACAACTATGCGCTGGTTTGGCATGATCTGGAAAAACACATTGGCGGTCATGATCGTGGCGGTAAACGCGCCAAGATGCAAAAGTGCTGCGCGCCCGGTGAAAATCTGGTTGTAGCCCCAAGACATGACAACAAGGATCACAAATAGGAGCAACATCAGAACTGTTGGTTGTTCCCCCAGTTTGGATTTGCACATGAAGTCATAGGCGATCCATCCGATAGTCAACGATCCGGCTGAAATCAAAATGCCTTGCCACAGCGCGATGCCCGCCTTTGTGGGGTCAAGCAGGAACAATTCACCGCCGACCCAATAGACAATCATCAACAATGCGGCGCCCGAAACCCACGTGATGTAGCTTTGCCATTTATGCCAAATCAGATGCTCGGGCATGTTTTCGGGCGCGACCAGATATTTTTGGATGTGGTAGAAACCGCCACCGTGCACCTGCCATTCCTCACCGTGCACACCAATCGGCATATCAGGGGCTTTTCGCAGACCCAAATCCAGCGCGATAAAGAAGAAAGAGGCGCCAATCCACGCCATGGCGGTGATCACATGCAGCCAACGGACCGCAAACGCGATCCAATCCCAAATTACAGCTAGATCATACATGAAAATTCCCCGATTTTTTGCTTCTGGCCACCCTAGGCCACAAGCTATTACTCTGGTATTGTCACAAAATACCAAACAGCCTCAAAAAAATCAGAACAATGGCATATTTAGACAACATTCGCACTTTTGTCCGTGTTTACGAACTTGGCAGCATGTCAGCTGCGGGGCGTGATTTACGGATTTCTCCCGCGGTGACGTCCTCGCGTATTTCCCAGTTGGAAGAGCATCTAAGTGTCAGACTGTTCCAACGCAACACGCGCAGCCTGACCCCGACGGAACACGGTCGCGCGTTTTATGAAGGTGCCTGTAACATACTGGAAACTGTGAATACGGCAGAGGCACAGGTCGTTAACATTACAGAAAACCCCAAGGGTGCCTTGTTTGTCGCTGCCCCTCTCGGGGTTGGGCGGCGGCTGATTGCACCGCAAGTTCCCGATTTTCTGGCTCAATACCCCGAAGTGAAAGTAAGGTTGCGCCTGACGGATCGCAAAGTTGACCTGACCACGGAAGGGTTGGACCTCGCGTTTTTTCTGGGGCTACCCGAGGACAGCAATTTACGGATTCGAAAGATCGCGGATGTCGCCCGTGTTTTGTGCGCCTCACCCGCGTACATCCAACGTCGTGGCAATCCCCCCAACGGGGACGCATTGGTTGCGCATGGCCACGAGTGTTTAAACCTGCGCTTCCCCGGAGCGACAGAGTTTAACTGGCCGCTCAAAACGCCCGAAGGTGTGAAAAAATTCCGTGTAACCGGACGTTACGAATCTGATGACGGGGATGTTTTGACGGATTGGGCTCTCGGCGGGCATGGAATTGTGATGAAGCCAATCTTTGAAGTTTCCGAACACATCGTCGGAGGACACTTGGTGCCTGTTGCGGTCAACAGTCCACCTGAACCAATCCAAATGGCGTGTCTGTTTACGCATCGCAAACAGCAAGATCCCAAAACGCGCTTGTTCATGGACTTTATAATCGAGCGTATCGGCGAAGTTGTACGCAAAACCGGTTTGCAAGAAGAGATCGCGTGAGCGGTTATGCTGCCTTTGACGTCAGGAGGCGTTCTGGCTGCGCCACTGTGTTGGTGTTTGGCCGGTAACGCGCCGGAATTCTCTGTTAAAATTGGATTTTGTATAAAACCCCGCATCTAGCATGGCGGTAGTGACCGACACATCCGTCGACGCCAGTTCGTCGCAGACCGCCGATATTCGCATGTTGTTGATGAATTGTGACATGTTTAATCCGGTGTTGCGGTTGACGGTTTGCGAAAGATCACGGGCGGGAAAGGCAAGGCGTTTTGACAAGCGGCTCAGCGTCAGGTCAGGATCTCGAAAAAGTTCCTTTGCAACGATCATGGCACTTAATTTTTGAACCAATTTTGCATCTGCATCCAAGCTTGTTGCCGGTTGTTTGTCCGTCCCGGAGCGCAACAAAAAGGCGACGCAGGCAACCAACAGCCCCAGCCCCCCGAACGAGGCGGCGGCTGCGATTGTACGGGTTCGAAGGCCGCCGCTGATTAAGAAGTCTGCCGCGATGCTGGCATCGGTGAGACCGGACAGAACCAGAGTCGCAACTGTTGCACAGAGCCCCAGACGCAGGGTTGACGTGTACCGCAGCGGTGCCCAGGCAAAGGTATTGTCGCCATCACGCCAAAAGGCCATCGCAAGTCCAGCGGCATAGGCGAATGTACTCAGGCCTAATGCTATGTCCGCGAGATATATGGCGAAGACCACAACCAGCCCAACAGACCCGACTGAAATGGCATGCAACAGAATGCGTGGTGACAGCGACGGATTGGTAAATGCCAAAAATGCCAACGGGGGAATGAGAGCGCCCGTGAAATGCTGGATATTCAGGACCGCATCAAACCCGTATCCGTAGCGGGCACCCAGTAAGAAGAGTTGCAGTGCGAGGGTACACAAAAATGCGATCAACCAAGGGGCCGGCAGCCGCTGATATAGCCGTGTTGCAAGCCAGACGGCGATCACTGCCAAAACGCTTGCAGGTAAGAAGGTGACTGGAATCATGAACATGAAAGCTCTCGGTGTCTTGGTTGATCCATGTGTAGCCCATTGAGGGCGCTAAATCCTGTTTTAGACGGACTAAATCATGATCAAGGTCGCGCGGTTTTGGAAAAAGAGGCGTCTTGGAGGAACAACTATTCTTTAGGAGCACCCTATGAAGACCGTTTTTCTTACCGCACTTTGTACTTTAATTGCTGTCAGTTTTTGGACTGGACAGACTCGCGCTGACGGGGTCGGCTTCATACGCCTGACCGTTGCTGACCCAATGGGCGGCAAAATGTTGGTCTCTGTTTGGTATCCAACACAAGAAGACAGCGGGACCGTAAAGCTGGGACCCTACTCATTCGCGGCGACCCGTGATGCGCCCCCTTCGGCCGGTCAACGCGGCCTTGTGGTGATGTCACATGGGACTGAGGGGTCGGATCTTGGGCATCGCAACATCGCCATAGCATTGGCGCAACAGGGCATCATTGCCGCCGCGCCGCTGCATCCGCGAGACAACTTCAAGGACAACAGTGGTGTAGGACATCGGGTCGTCATGGAAGGACGCCCCCTGCAAGTGAGAGCGGTCATTGATGCGCTTGTGTCCCATGACACTTGGGGCACCCGTATTGATCCGAAACGCATCGGTGCATTTGGTTTTTCTCTTGGTGGATATACGATGCTGGCAGTCCTCGGTGCACAGCCTGACATGATGTTGGTTGCCGAACATTGCGAAGCCCCCAATTCCGACCCGTTTTGCTTGATCGCAGGGTCACGTGACGGGGCGTTGCGCGCACATGTGGCGCAGGAATTCGCATCGCCGCTGACAGGATTGGCTGACGTCCGCCTTTGCGCCGCATCCATTGTCGATCCGGTTGCTGTTCCATTTTCCGATGCAGCGCTTACGGGGATTTCGACACGCCACGTCCAAGTCTGGCGACCTGAGCATGAGAATGTCTTGTCTGCAAAAGCACACGCAAGTCGGGTTGTCGGGCAACTGAATTTACGTGAAAATGCCGAGCCCACGTCGCAAATCGTTGTGACGGGGGCACAACATTATTCGTTCCTCGCACCGTTTCCTTGGAGGTTGAATTGGACCTTGCCGACAGAATTAACGCAGGATTCCAAAGGGTTTGACCGTGGCGCCTTTCAGGCACGATTTGCAAACGAAGTCTCTGACTTTCTGGTCCGGAGTTTGGAGGCCTGCCCGCGCGCGCATTGAACGGAGCCCTCCAAATTCTATGGGACGCCAGCGTGACACTTCGTGTAGGATGGCTCAGGTGAGAAACTACTCTGAGCCACCAAAAACGCTGATGTATTCGCTCACTCCGACGCCAAACCTGCGTTGAAAGGCCCGTCGCATACGCTGCAAATCACCAAAACCGCTGTCGATGGCTACCTGTTTTGGGGGCAGGTTTTCAATCAACAAGCCACGTGCATGATCAACGCGGACCCGTTCGACAAAATGTGCAGGCGTTTCATCCAGATCGCGTTTGAAATGACGAGACAACGTGCGGACATTCATTCCGGCCTTGTCTGCCAAAGCATCAAGCGTCCAATCAACATGAGGTCGTGATATCACGTGTTCGATCAGTTTTGTTAAGGTGTCGTCGCGGGTGAATTGCCCGGCCAGATGCATGGCGTACTGGCTTTGTCCGCCCGTTCGGCGCAACTGGACCACCAATTCCCGCGCGACGTCCAGAGCCGCTTGGGTTCCACAATCTGCTCGGATAATCGAAAGGGCAAGATCAATGCCAGTTGTCACACCTGCGGATGTATAGATCTGACTGCTTAAGGTGCAGATACGATCAAGATCCCATAGAACATTCTGATATTTCTGCGTGTCGATCAAGCGTGACCAATGTGTGGTTGCGACCAGACCGTCCAGAACACCGGCCGCCGCAAGAACCAACGCGCCCGAGCAAACAGATATCAAGCGGACATCGTTGTCATCTGCGCGGCTTTGGATGATTTTTTGTACTTTTGGGTTTTTGGCGAGCGCATCCACACCCGCGCCGCCGGGGATGAGAAGGTCGTTGGGTTTGGTGGACAGCTTTGCTTCTATACCCAATGTCAGCCCGCAACAGGCGGTGACGGATTTCCCGTCAAGTGAAACAAATCTCAAACGGTACTTTCTTTGGCCATGAACGCGGGCGGTTCGGAAAGCTTGAACAGGACCGGAAACGTCCAGTAGGTTCACGTTCTCAAACAGTAAAACGTCTATCATCCTTGAATTTCGAGACTTGTCCATTTTTGACACCTACTTGACATATGAGACATAAGGCGTCTGCGCTATAGGTCGCTAAGTCAACCTTTATGTCTGGATTTTTCGAATGCCGGTTTCTTCACTTGCCCGAAACGGCAATCTGGTCAGTTTGCTGATTTCTGATGCTATTCTGGTGTCAGCAATGCCGATGCTCGTTATTTTGGGCGGCCTGTCCGGGCTTATGTTGGCTCCGACAACAGCTCTTGCCACGTTGCCCGCATCCCTTCAAACGCTGGCTTGGCTGCTGGCGGCTGCGCCATTTTCGCTGTTGATGGGGAAAATCGGACGCAAGCCGGGGTTCATCCGTGGGGCGGGGGTGACAATATTGGGCGCGCTTTTGGGAACCTGGGCGTTGGTTTCCGGCAGCTTTGCCCTGATCTGTGTGGCGCATTTGGTTCTTGGGATCGGATTGACGTCACACCAGTACTTTCGCTTTGCCGCCGCTGAGGTCGTGACAATGGAGTGGCGCCCAGTCGCGATTTCTCTCATGCTGACATCCGGTTTGGTCGCTTCTTTCGCAGCTCCGCAGATATTCATTGCCACAAAAGATGCACTGGCCCCCGTTCCGTTGGCAGGGGGGTACAGCGCGATTGTATTGCTGTCCTTTGTCGGTATCGTGCCTTTGCTTTTCTTGCGCATTCCTGTCCTGCCAAAAGTTGTACGTAGCGCGTCAACCTCGCGGTTCGCCTCGCTTGCTGTCCTTCGCCAAAGGCCCGTGCGCAAGGCTGTGATCATAGGCGCGACATCTCAAGGTGTGATGATCTTCATGATGGTGCCGACCACCCTTGCGATGATCGGGTGTGGGTTTACCGAAGCTGTCGCGGGTGATGTCATTCGATGGCATTTCATCGCGATGTTCGCACCAAGCTTTTTCACCGGTTTTTAATTAAACGGTTCGGATCGACGCCAATTGTAACGATGGGCTTGGTGTTGTTGGCCCTTGCGGCGGTGACAGGCGCGAGTGGTCTCTCTGCGGGGCAGTTTTACGGGGCTCTCATTCTGCTTGGGCTCGGGTGGAACTTTAGTTTTATCGGCGCCACGACCATGTTGGCACAAGCCGTACCTGACGCGGACAAATCCGTGGTTCAAGGTGTGAATGATACGATGATCGCGCTTGTGTCTACGATGTGTGCATTTGCCTCTGGTGCTGTGATCGCAGGGTTTGGCTGGATTGTTCTTTCCGTTGTGGCTCTGGTCTTTGTTGTCCTTTCATTCGGGGTGCTCGTTTTGGACAGGAGCACTCCGGTCCCTTCGCCCTCAAAATAAGGATTTTTATGATGCTACTGCTCAGACCCAACTGTGAATGGTGTGATTGTGATCTGCCGCCAGAGTCCCCTGATGCACGTATTTGCAGCTATGAATGTACGTATTGTGTCCACTGTGTTGAAACCGTTCTGCACAATGTGTGTGCGACCTGTGGGGGGGGGATTTGCTCCTAGGCCTGTGCGCCCGAAACAAGCACATCGCCCGCAACTCGCACTTGGTTTGGGGCACACCCCCGCGACGATCGAGCGCAAACATTCACGGTGGACGCGCACAGAAGCAGAGGAGCTGGTTGCAAAACTTCGCCCCATTGCGCCACATGACAGGTGAAAAGCAGGCACATGTTTGTTTGAAGGATGCCGCGCCTGTGGCGTGAACTATTCGGGCGCGCCTCGAAGAAGTGCTTCTTCAATGGGGCTATCCGATGCACGAAGAGCTGTCACACAATCGGCAGATTTTGAATGCGTGTGCTTCGTCCACCAGAATTGCGCTGAGCAGTTTTTCAGATATCCGCGACAAGCTTTCAATTTCATCGGCCGTCAGAAATGCGAGTGCATTGCCAAGCGCGCTTTTGCGTGACGCGAGGATGGATTGCTCTTGCTGCTTTCCGGAAGGCGTCAGAAATAATTCAACAGCGCGGGCATCTTCCAAGGATCGTTTTCGAACAACAAGGTTACGGGCTACCATTCTATCAACAACGCGCACGGTGCCGGGGTGGGACAGGCCCAACCCCTGACTAAGCTCATGGATTGATATGCCCGGCTCATGTCCGATGAGGGCCAGTCCAGGGGCCGAAATGTTTGAAGACACTTCGCCGTCGGACGCCGTGAGAATTGTGTCGGACAGGGCAAGCACCAAAGCGCCTATGACATTTTCGTTTTTTGCGATGTTCATGTAGGGTTTTTATGGACAATCATCATGGACAGCAAGCGCCGCCATATGTATGCACGATGCACATAACTAGGGTCGTATCCCCCTTTTTGCATTGTTAATGTATGCAGGATTGCCCTCACATGCTGAGTTGAGGTGACGTGTCATGGATCAAAAACGGAAGCCCTTTTGATGTTTCAAACGGAATATAACGCAGCCTTGGTGACGGGGGCCGCAGCACGGTTAGGTCGGGCAATGGCGCTTGGGTTGGCCGCGCGCGGAGTTAACATCGCGTTGCACTACAACAGCAACGTGGATGAAGCCGAAAAAACCGCGACCGAGATCCGCGCCTTGGGCGTGAAGTGCGTCACCCTTCAGGCCAACTTGCTTGAGTATGATCAAACGCAAAACCTTGTTCAGCGCGCACGGGACGGGTTGGGGCAGGACTTGGATGTTCTGATCAACTGCGCTTCGGTCTTCAAATACGATTCCATTAAGAGTGCGTCGCAGACCAGTTGGGATATGAACATCGATTCAAACCTGCGGGCGCCTTTCGTGCTGACCCAGGAGTTTGCGCGCCAGGTCCCGAAAGCGACATTGGACGTCACAGGCGAAATGCGCGCCAAAGCCTGTATCGTGAATATGATCGACCAGCGTGTGCGCAAGCTGACATCCGAGTATATGACCTATACGATCGGGAAGATGGGGTTGTGGGCGTTCACGCAGACCAGCGCCCGCGCTTTGGGCCCCAACATCCGCGTCAACGGCATTGGTCCGGGGTCGACAATGCAGGGGGCTGAACAATCGGATGAGCAGTTTGAACAACACCGTCGCGGTGCGCCACTGCAACGGGGGGCAAACCCGGAAGATATCGTTCAAGCCATGAACTTCTTGCTGGATGCTCCGGCATTCACGGGCCAGTTGTTGTGTATAGACGGTGGCCAACATCTATAGATTAAACAGACAAAACGGATTGCATAATATGACGCGAGAAACAGGACGATGCCTGCCATGACGCTTGTTTTGATAGGCACGTGGTATCTTTATCTTGGGGCTGCGGTCGCGGCTGTGTTTTTGCTCTACGGACTGGGGCGACTGGACGAAAACGCTCAAGGGGCGTGGATTTTTCGCCCCCTTCTGATCCCGGGCGTATTGTTGATCTGGCCTGTGGTCATTTGGCGTTGGATTGCTTTGAAAAAGGGCGAAGAAAAGCTGGATCGCCACCGCATGCCGCGCAAGCGCCAGGAATATGTTCAGTTGGCATTTATTGTGATCATCCCTGTCATCATCTTGACCGCATTCGCCGTGCGGCAGGATCCGACGACTTTATCCACACCAGTTTTGCTTGAGGCCGCCAAATGAGCGTTAAGTACGTACCTGTTCAATGGAACAATAACAAATGGGGCTATGACGCGGTGCTTATAGCATTGGTTGTTGCCTATGTTGTCATCTTCATACGCATAGGGACGCCTGCAGCAGAGCTGGCGCGGCCATTGGACAATGCGATTGTGCGCATGCGTGCCTTTGGAACCTGCGCGTTGTGGATGCTGACGTTTATTTTGTGCATCGGACCACTCGCGCGATTGGACAAACGGTTTCTCCCTGTGCTGTACAACCGGCGACATTTTGGCGTTTTGACAACCGTCGTCGCCTTTACACATGCGATGTATGTGTTGGGGTGGTACTTCAGTTTCACCAGTCAAACGCCGCTCACGGCTTTGCTGTCCAGCGCAACTGGCTTTGGGCAAATTCTAGGGTTTCCGATTGAGATACTGGGCCTTTGCGCTTTGGTCTTGCTCGCTGTTCTATCAGCGACGAGCCACGATTTCTGGCTGACATTCCTGTCTGCCCCTGTGTGGAAAACCCTGCATTTGCTGATTTACCCTGCCTATGCGTTGGTTGTTGCTCATGTGGCACTGGGCTATTTTCAAGACAGCAAAAACCCGGTGTTCGGGACGTTGTTTGTGACCAGTGCCTTACTGGTCGCCGGATTGCATTTGGCGGCGTACCTCAAAGAACGCAAGATAAACGCATCAGATGTTGATTGGGTGAAAGCCTGCAAGCCGCAAGATATCCAAGACAAACGCGCGGCCATTGTTCCCTTGTCAAAAGACGAACGCGTGGCGATTTTCCGGACTGGCACGTCTTTTTCTGCTGTTTCGAACGCCTGCGCGCACCAAGGGGGACCGTTGGGCGAAGGCAAGATAGTTTTTGGCTGCGTGACCTGCCCTTGGCACGGTTTTAGTTACAAGGCCCGTAACGGCAGGTCGCCTGCGCCATTTACCGAGATGATCCCGACTTACAACATGAAGCTCGAGGATGGTTTTTTGTTCATTGATCGCAAGGCGAACCAGCCGGGTACGGATGTCGAACCGATAATTTTCGAGGTGACGCAAGATGCCTAAACCACAAGAACCCTTTTTTCTGGGCTGGGGTAAAGTCCCCAAGGCGCTAAGGGTGTTCCTAGCCTGTCTATCCGCGTTTTTGTTGGTGGGGTTTGGGGCCATGGCGTACATGACCTCGGCGACGCAGACCGAGACGGGAAGCGGTGCCTTTAATGGGGCGTACCGAGGTGATCGGAGTGCTGCAGGAGAAGCCTTACCCCGATTTTGCATGTTATCGAGAGCCCGCACTTTGAAGTCGGAGACACGATTTTGTTGTCTGGCAACGGGAAACGCGGTGCTGTTGAACAAGCTGCCGGATTGGACGGGCAAATTGTTGAGGCAAACGGTTTCCGGCTCGACCGCGGCGGATTGCGCGGCATGCAACTGCGCAACGGAAAACGCGGGTTGAAGCGCGCGGAAAATCAGGACCGGAGCATGGATGTAGAGATCGAGCCGCTGGGCCGATGGAAGCTTCAGGGTGAGGTCTGTGATGGGAAGTGTTTGGGCGGTGCCATGAAACCCGGCACTGGTTTGTCACACCGCGCGTGCGCAAACCTGTGTTTGTTAGGCGACGTGGCCCCTGTGTTTGTGTCTGCCGGCGCGATTGAAGGCAGCGAATTCCTGTTGATGACGGACCCTGACGGCGCTGCTGTGACCAAGGCGCTTTTGGACTATACCGCGATTTTTGTCGAAATCGAAGGGGACGTTGAGCGGCATGGCAACATGTTGGTCTTCAAGATCGCGCCAGATACAATTGAGGTAATGCAATGATTGTGCGTGCGTTGGCCATTCTTCTAGCTGTGGGCGCGGTTTGGGCGTTGTGGTTCGGATATGGCCAGTTGCGGCTGTTTCGGGGCACTGCGTTCTGGGACTTCCGGTACATCATTTTTGCGGTGGCTGCGTTTTTTGCGCTTAGCGGGCTTGAATGGTTGATGGGCCGGATAAAAGCCAAATTCGAGCCGGATCAAGACGCTCATTAAAACTATAAAAAGATCAAGGAAGACTGAAAAAAATGACAGCACATTCCGTAGCAAAATTGAGCACTCTCAAAGATCGCGACCCAACGTATGCGCTTGTCGGTGAAGTCGATTTGGTTGTTGTTCGGATCGACGATGACGTCAACGTTTTCTATGGGCGCTGTTTGCACCGGGGCGCCTTGATGTCTGATGGTTTCGTGCGCGGTAAGAACCTGATTTGCGGGGTGCACGACTGGGACTATCGCCTTGATAGCGGCGTGTCCTCTTACAACAACGAAGAGAAATTGCCCAAGTTCAAAAGCTGGGTCGAGAACGACGATGTGATGGTCGATGAAGCCGAGATTTTTGCATGGGCACAAAAAAACCCGCAGCCCTATTTCCGTAAATCCTATCTTGGTTTGTATGCCGATCCGACCCATGGCACGAGCGAAGAACCCCATACGGCTTTGATCCATACTTACGCCCGTCATGGGCTGAAAAAGACAGGCCATCACGGCGTTGTCGACTCTATGGGCGTTCCTCGTGATCAATTGCCCGATTGGGATGACATTCAACTGCTCACAGCACAACTTGCCAAGCCGCCGTTGCTGGATGATGCACCTGTCGGCACACAAGTTGTGATTGGACCCAACGCCAGGAAACCGCTGACCCTCGACATCCCGCTGTTCGTCTCTGACATGAGTTTCGGGGCTTTGTCCGAGCCCGCCAAAATCGCGTTGGCCAAAGGGGCTGAAGATGCGGGCACAGGGATTTGTTCGGGTGAGGGCGGTATGTTGCCCGAAGAACAAGAGGCCAACAGCCGCTATTTCTACGAGCTGGCTTCCGCTCGTTTCGGGTTCAGTTGGGACAAACTGTCCAAAGTGCAGGCCTTCCATTTCAAAGGCGGGCAGGGGGCCAAGACCGGAACAGGTGGCCATTTGCCGGGCAATAAGGTTGGTGGAAAAATTGCCGAGGTCCGTGGGCTGGAACCGGGCACGGATGCGATCTCCCCATCTCGCTTCCCCGAGTGGACCGAATTGGAACAGATCAAGGAATTCGCCGACGAAGTGCGTGAAAAGACGGGCGGTATTCCTATCGGGTACAAGCTTTCTGCGCAGCATATTGAAAATGACATAGACGCCGCTTTGGCCGTTGGCGTGGACTACATCATTCTGGATGGACGTGGCGGGGGGACCGGCGCTGCGCCGCTCATCTTCCGCGACAATATTTCTGTGCCGACGATCCCTGCATTGGCGCGCGCGCGGGCCCACCTGGACAAGTTGGGCCGCGCAGACGTGTCATTGGTTATCACCGGCGGTTTGCGCAAACCCGCCGACTTTATCAAAGCGCTTGCGCTGGGCGCTGATGCGATTGCGGTTTCCAATTCGGCAATGCAGGCCATCGGGTGCCTTGCGATGCGCGCGTGTCATACAAACAACTGTCCTGTCGGGATTGCGTCGCAAAAACCTCATCTGGTGAACCGCCTTGTGGTCGACAAATCAGCGGAACGTTTGACAAATTTCTTTAACGCCTCGGTCGAGTTGATGCAGGTTATGGCGCGCGCTTGTGGCCATGCACATTTGTCTGATTTCGAACTGCGTGATCTGACCACGTGGAAAAAAGAAATGGCGGAGCTTTCGGGTGTCGCCTTTGGCGGATTGAACAAGGGAAACTAAGATCATGAGCACTGAAAATTTGGATTGGATCGAAGTTGGCCATGTAGATGATCTTCCTGAGGGACGGGTCAAAACCGTAACGGCGCGGACCACGTCGATTTGCCTTGTGCATTTTGATGGCCAGTGGAGCGCAATGGACAACCATTGCCCGCATCAGCGTGGACCTTTGGGCGAAGGCACGATCGAAAAGGGTGTCGAGGGTGCGTGCTGGATTCGGTGCCCGTGGCATGGTTGGGATTTTGATCCGCTCACAGGCAAGCCACCCGGTGGCGGCGTTAAAGATCACGGTCAGAAAATGTTCCCTGTCGACATCCGCGATGGTGCAATTTTTGTCGGGATCGAAGCCGAACCGGAACGCGTACGCACGGTCACTGATGTGATGGTTGAAACGATGACGAACTGGGGTGTGCAATCCGTTTTTGGCATGGTGGGACACTCGAATTTGGGTCTGTCGGAGTCTATCCGTCTGTCGGTCATGGACAAAAAGCTGAAGTATTACGGCATTCGCCATGAGGGTGCCGCTGCCTTTGCCGCCTCTGCCTATGGCAAGTTGACGGGCAAACCAGCCGCTTGTTTAACCATCGCGGGGCCGGGTGCTACCAACCTTTTGACGGGTTTGTGGGATGCCAAAGTTGACCGGGCGCCTGTGTTGGCGCTCACCGGTCAAGTGCAAACGCAGGTTTTCGGGCCCGGTGCATTTCAGGATATTGATCTAAGCTCTGCTTTTCAGGCGGTCACCAAGTTCTCACAAACCGTTTTGAACACGTCAAAGCACGCGGAATTGATGACGCTTGCCTGCAAAACGGCCATCGTAGAACAAGACGTGGCACATCTCATCTTCCCTGATGATGTGCAGACACTGCCGTCAACCAAGAAGGCATCCACGCCTGCAGGCCGCGTTGCGGGCTATCAAGTGGTACCCGCACAATCAGACATCGATGCTTCGGTTGAGATGATCAACGCGGCGAAACGCCCTGTCATTATCGTGGGTCACGGGGCGTATGGCGCGCGTGATGAGATTATTGCATTTGCCGAGAAAATCGGCGCACCCGTTCTGACAACCTTTAAGGCCAAAGGGTTGATCCCTGACAATCACCCGAACGCTGGTGGGGTACTGGGGCGTTCAGGCACTCCGATTGCGAGCTGGTTCATGACGCTTGCTGATACGATCATCGTTCTTGGCGCAAGTTTTTCGAACCACACAGGAATTTCGCCCAAACGCAATATGATCCAGGTTGACTACGACCGGATGCAGTTGGGCAAATTTGGCAAGGTCAAAATTCCGGTTTGGGGCGAGATCGGTGCATTTTGCGCCGCGGCTGGGCCCGCTTTCAACGCAAACAGCGAAGCGGATGACCAGATCACCGAACTTGCTGGCCGGTGGAGCATGTGGCGCGATGAAAAGCACCGCAGATTGGCAGAAGAGCATGGCAATGGCATCCATTCGTTCGCGATTTTTGATGCGCTCGGAAAGCTGGCACCCGATGACGCGATCTTTGCCGTCGATGTTGGCAACAACACCTATTCCTTCGGTCGCTACCTTGAGACAAAAGGCAATCAGAGGGTTTTGATGTCAGGTTACCTCGGGTCCATCGGCTTCGGGTTTCCGGCTGGTATGGGCGCATGGGCGGCGACGCAAGATATCGATGCCCTTCGCGGTCGCAAGGTGATCTCGATCTCGGGAGATGGCGGGTTTGGGCAATACCCGATGGATTTCACTACGGCTGTCAAATACGGGATGAACTTCACCCATGTTCTGCTTCACAATGGCGAACTGGGAAAAATCTCTAAGGAACAACGTTCTGGCGAGTGGCCTGTTTGGGAAACCAGCCTGCAAAACCCGTCCTTCGCGGCATTTGCCAAACTATGCGGTGGTCATGGAGCGAAAGTGACGAAAACCGAGGATATTGATGCCGCGTTGGCAAAGGCGCTGGCGACGGATGGCCCGTCTTTGGTGGAGATTATGACCGATGCGGAGCTGGTATGAGGATGCCTAAGGGCAAAGGCCGTTAGGACAGCTATGCACTTGCACCTTGAAATTGTTCTTTTGGCGGTCCTGACCTGTACAGCCATCTATTCGCTTTTGACCAAGGTGATCGCCAAGACATCCCTGACGCTTCCGATTATCTTCACGGGTGTGGGATATCTGGTTTCATATCAGGTGAACGGGTTGGCCGAGCCACAGGTACTGAGAGACAGCACGCGGCTGCTTGCAGAAGTCACTCTGATCCTTGTTTTGTTCTCTGATGCAAGCCACGTGAAACTTGAGCGGCTCAGGGAAAACTACGCGATCCCCGCAAGAATGCTGGCTCTTGGTTTGCCTTTGACTTTGGCTTTGGGAACTGCGGTTGCTTGGTTCCTAAATCCAGGAAGCGGGGTTGCAATGGCTTTGCTCACCGCGGCTGTGCTTACGCCAACTGACGCCGCCCTTGGCCAGACAGTTGTGAGCAGTCCGGATGTGCCCAAGACGTTGAGCCAGGCCATCAATGTTGAAAGCGGGCTCAACGATGGGCTTGTGCTGCCTTTTGTTCTGTTCGGCGCAATGATGACAGCCTCGAGCACAAGCACTATGCATGCCGATGGATTTGCAGTTGCGGTGATGTTGCAGATTGTCCTTGGTCCTTTGGTTGGTCTGGCATGCGGCTGGGGCTTGGCCAAAGCAATGGATTTTGCCCAGACCAAGAACCTCATGGCGGAATCCGCGAGCGGGATTGTGTTCTTGTCAGCGGCTTTCATGTCCTATGTGGGCGCTGAAATTGTCGGGGGAAACGGGTTTATCGCAGCCTTCATCGCAGGCATGGTGTTTGGCAATGTTTACAAGCATGAGATCCACTTCATTGGCGAGTTCATGGAAGGCGTGGGGCAGGCGCTGACCATGCTCGCTTTTCTTGCATTCGGCGCGCTTTTGTTGCCGGCGGGGATTTTGCATATGCAGTGGAAGGCGATTGTTCTGGCCCTGCTGTTCTTGACGGTCGTCAGGATGGTGCCGATCTGGATTTCTTTGGCAGGCTCCGGTTTGGCGACGCGGGACAGATTGTTTTTGGGCTGGTTTGGCCCAAGAGGTTTGGCATCAATATTGTTCACGATGATCATCACCGACGAATTTGACATCCCCGGTGAGGCAGAATTGCTGGCCTGCGTTTCAATGACGGTCTTTTTGTCAGTTGTCCTGCACGGCGCAACAGCTGCGCCTCTTTCAAGATGGATCGGGAAAAGCCCAAAGGCCGGGAACATGCCCGGCTGAGTTTAGAATTCTACCATTGGGTCATTGGTGAAGCTGCAACATTGGCCGATGTTTGAGGTTTGTTTTGGTGCAGCGCTTGTTGTCGGACGCAAGACCCTCAGGCTTTCAACTCAATATCATCCAAAGCAACATCCTTAGGTTGATTTTATGATCCTTTCAGTTGATGAACGTGCCTTTATACAAAATTATTTTAGGGTCACATTATGTCAGATCAAAAGCCGTTCAAATCGCGTCGCCAGTTTCTTGGGATGGCCTCCAGCGCCGCATTGATTGCTGGCCTGCCTTGGCCTGCCCGCGCAAACGTTGACCAACGAAATGCCTATGCTCTTGCGCCTGCTGGCGCCGCCGTGGCCAAAGTGCGGATCTATCCAGCGCTCGGGATTTGCCGCGTTGGCGGATCTGAAAAGTGGTTTTTTGCCCCTGAAGT
Source organism: uncultured Paracoccaceae bacterium (assembly GCA_943787985.1). Taxonomy (GTDB): domain Bacteria; phylum Pseudomonadota; class Alphaproteobacteria; order Rhodobacterales; family Rhodobacteraceae; genus Ascidiaceihabitans. The sequence goes on from CALSOO010000004.1 coordinate 57,539, forward strand.
GCCGGGGTTGCCGCCCAAACCTGACGACGGAAATTTTAAGGACGGACTGGAAAAAATCAAGAAACAGGCGCAACGCTTTCGCGTCTATTCATTTGATGCCGACGACAACGTAATAGGTGAAGTGACGGGAGACGGCATAACGTGGGGTGTCCATTTGGCCAATACAAAGGCCAATTGGTACGGGTTTAACAACCCTCTCGACAATGGTGATCTTGCGCCAGGGTTGCCATCGCAAAAGCGAAACCAGTATTTTGTGTCGGATCAGGACCGCGAAGACAACTTGATCATTGATGGAGGCGCGCGCGAAATCTCGGGTATGGGGACAAACGCCGATGGCACGGACGCTACATACCGTTTTGAAGGCACGTTCTGGGGTGGTCAGGCTGATGCCGTATCCGTTGGCTTGGGTCAGTTGCGGACGGATGACGCGGGTCATTTGGTGGTCTTGCCAGCAGATGGTGTTTCCAACTCTCCCAGTGGTGCTGCGATTACCAGCTTTGCTGACAACAACGCATGGCATGATGACTGGTGCGATGGACCGGTGACGGCAAAGGTAAACATTGGTGGACAGTTCTTTGAGGCAGAACCATCCTGGGTGGCGTGTGTCGGGCCAAATTTCGCCCCCGAGATTCCCCCCATCACCACAATGTATGACGTTGTTGAGGATCTTAACCATCTCGCTGGATGGACACCGGACCCGAAAATGCCGCTGTCGTTTATGAAATACATCTATCCAACCTTTCGCCGTATTGCTCTGATGGAGTGGGTGACGCAGGCTGCGAACCTGCGGCAAGGTTGGATGGCCATCGGCGATCTGGGAGATCCAGCTTATGTTGCGAAACTGGCCGATCCAAGCCCCGCAAACGCAAACTTTCGCAAGCAAATATTCGAGCTTTTCCGGAACCCCTACAATGTTGGGGAAACGGCTTATGTCGAAGAGCGGCTGAAAATTCCCTACATGCTGGGGGATGGCGTGAATTATGATGGCAGTCCCTTGCAATGGTTCCAATTTCCCAAGCTGCAATACAAAAAGCTACAGGAATGGGCCCGCGGCGACTTTGTGAGCGACTATGACGGGCAGGTGGTCGAAGATGTCGTGACCGATTATCGCGCGTTCGAGGATATCCCGATAGAGTTGCAACCCGGTGCGCTGACCCAAGCCGCGCTTGAGCCACTGTCAGGCGGGGCTTTCCACCCCGGGGTGGAGTTGACGTATTATTTGCGGCTTAAGGAAATGTATGCGCGCAATTATGACGCGACTGCAGAGCCGTTCCGCATCGCGCATGGCGATCGGCCAAACCTGAACCAGAACCTTGGCCGCCTTTTGACACCCGAGGTTGCGTTTAACGGCTTCAACGACACGCCGCCGCCGATCGGTCCGCAAATGGCAGGCGACCTGACACGCTGGATGGGGTTGCCTTGGCAATGTGACGCGTTCAGTTGTCAGCAAGTCTTGATGCAGCAAAACTATCCTGCTGCTGTTTGGTGGCCTGCGTTGCTGCCTATCGATGTGTTGCCAGAACCCTATTACATAGCAAGTTTAGACGAGAGCCTAACCGTTGAAGAGCGCGAGAAATTCCTGTCCAATCGGGTCAACTGGTCGCGCGGCGTTGCGGGGATCGGGTATCATGCGAATTCGAGCTATTGGGACGGAATCACAAATATGATCACCATTTGGGAACGTATGGGCTTTGTCGTCAGGATGCCGTCACCCCAAGGCGATGTCTTTGTTGAAATGCAACATGCCGACAACATGGAAACCCGTTTCGAGTGGACCCCCCGTCAGGGCATGCTGCCCAATTGAACTATCCGATTGCCGTTCTGGGTGGTGGGATCGCAGGGGCTGCAGCCGCTTTGCGTTTGGCGCAAAGCGGCATGCGTCCGGTTTGGATCGCGCCCCGCCGCCGCGATACGTTCAAGCCCGGCGAACATTTGAGCGGGGCAGCGATCCCGTTGCTCAAAACCCTGAATTCGGATGCTATGCTGCGATCTGAAGTGCACCGGCATGCCCATACCACTTACTCAGCTTGGGGCAGCGACACTTTGGCTGTGCGTAACGCAATTGCCCAGATCGAAGGGGCCGCAATCGTGTTGGATCGAGGGGCGTTTGAGGATGCTCTTGGTGTGCAGGCCATCGCTGCTGGCGCCGAAAGGATCAAGTGCGAGGTGACGGACGTGCGCGTCACCGACGGGCACTGGCAACTGGACACTGCAGATGGATGTATCACGTCCGACTTCATCTTTGATGCCACCGGACGAAAAGCAATCGTCGCCTCAAAATTCTCAACCCGGTTTCAGGCGGATAAGTTGAGCTGCCAGTATGCAGTGTTTTCCAGCCCGGAGCGGCTGGAGCCTATTCCGGTGACTCTTATTGAAGCGGAAGAGCGCGGCTGGTGGTACATGTCTGTACTTGCGGATCAACGGGTTGTCGTGAATTTCTATTCAGACGCGGATCTGCCAGGGTTTGACACCGCCGCACTAGAAGAAAATGCGCACAACACGAAAGCTATCTCGGCCTACTTGACGGACTACGGCTATGGCACTCCCGAACATTCATCACGCATGAGCACGAACAGCAGTTGGATTGCTCCGGCTATTGGTGCCGGTTGGGTCGGCATTGGAGATGCGTCCGCCGCTTTCGATCCGCTGTCTTCGCATGGTATGACAACAGCGCTTTGGTCCGCGATCGAGGCTGCGGACGCGTTTGTCGCCCAAGATCGCCAGAAAATGCAGGCCTACGCTGATAATGTGGCCAAAGGGGTGCATGATTATCTGACAGCACGAACCCATGTCTACCGCAGTGAAAAGCGATGGGAAGGCAGCCCCTTTTGGGCGCGCAGGCATGGGGCGCGTTGATGCCGCTCCATTATCTTCGGTTCTTTTGGTGTGATCCATTCAGATATTCAGATCGCTGACTTGGCTTGATATAGGTCCAGGCAATAAGGCGACTGGTTTTTTGTCCTTGCGCCATCTCGATCACTTTATACTCCGCGACATTGGCTTTTTTCAAAATTCTGGAGAGCGGCTGAAGATTGTCTTTCTTCGACACCAACGAACTGAACCAAAGGCACTGGCCAGCGAATTCCATACTCTGTTCCACCATGCGCGCTATAAACTTTATCTCGCCACCCGGACACCAGAGTTCGGCGTTTTGACCGCCAAAATTTAAATTCTTCGAGTGCCCCTTTCCAAGGTTGCCCCACTTGCGCTGGGTGCCTTTGGTCGCCTTTTCGATGGACGCATGGAAAGGGGGGTTGCACATGGTGATGTGAAAAGCATCCTTTGGGCCGATGACACCTCGAAAGGTATTTTTAGGGTTTTCCTGGTGTTTGAGCGTGATTTTCAGTTTGTTGAAGAGGCAAATTTGGTGTGCTGATTTGATCGCGGCAGGGTCAATATCGACGCCTGTGAAATGCCAGCCGTATTCACTTTGGCCAATAAGCGGGTAGACCAAGCTTGCGCCAGTACCGATGTCTAATGCTTTGATATGGCGTCCATGCGGAATTGCGTGTTTGCTGCTGCTACTGGCCAGCAAGTCTGCCAGATGATGGATGTAATCGACACGGCCGGGGATGGGAGGGCACAGATAGTTTGCAGGAATGTCCCAAAATTCAATGCTGTAGTGCGACTTCAGCAACGCTTTGTTGAGCATACGTACGGCCGCTGGGTTTTGAAAATCTATGGTCGTCTCACCAACGGGATTAGGTTTTGTGAATGCTTCAAGCTCAGGGGACTCCGCCACCAAGCGCGCAAAATCGTAACCATCCCGGTGTTTATTGCGAGGGTGCAGATTGGTTTTAGTGGCCATGGAGAAGCCTTTTTTACTATTTTGCATCAGTGAACTGTGCCGGTCGTCGAACCTAAGCTCCTGTGCAGAAAAAGTAAAATTGAAAGGGTGTTTCGCAATGGTGATTGATACAGGACGCGCCGTCGTCAGCCATGCAGCGGGGGGTTAAAAGGCACTCAGATCAGGCGTCGTGTGTCCACCACATGAGGACGGAAGGCCGTAACTCAATCCCCGGCCAATTCTATGGGCGAGCGCAGACCACGCGTGGGCGAGGTGCGGCGGTAGTTCTCTTTCAAGGACAACATGGAAAAGGGAAAGCCAAACGGCGAAGTGATCCTTCTTGACCCCGCTGGCTGCGGCGTGAACCTGCATTGGGTTGCCGTCGTAACATCGTTCCAACAAAAGTGCATTTCGCCAGAACAGTTCGATCTTTGCCTCATGCGGCGGCCAATTTGTTACTTGCGCTGCAAAGACGGGACCCAGTACCGGGTCAACACGAACGCGGGCGTAAAACTCTGTAACGACTTTATGGATTTGCTCTGTTGTGACAGGAATCCGCGGTGGGATGCTCAAACCACGAAGACCCAGACAAAACTCAAGCTAACCACAAGGTAGACAAGTGTGTTGACCAACCAGCGGAGCAATCCTGCCTCGCCTTCAGGGTCGACGCCCACTTTTTCGCAGACTTTGGTGCCAGGCCACAGGAAGACTTCGGAAACAGTCATGAGAATCTCCTTATTTAGTATTTGTAATGCGTATTATATACCACCCTTAATTGCGCACTTCAAATGCTAAATATATTGGCATGCAACTGCGCAAATTTACCGAGTACGCTCTGCGGATGGTGATCACATCTGCGCTGTGAGTCGAGGCTTGGCTAGCCGACGTATGAGGTCGCCTAGCTTGAGGCGATACGCAGAGTCAGAGCCATTTAGCCTATAGCGTGGACGCCGGTAGTATTGCACCTTGGTGACCGACAACGCGCCTTGCCAGATCATGGGCCTTTTCCAATGCAATGTCGTGAAGGTCTTGACGGGCTATCGCAGCCAAGAATGCTCCATTGAAACTATCGCCAGCGCCAGTGGTATCCACAATTTTTTTCGCCAAGTGATATGTGCCGTGCGGTTCCGTTTCAATCAGGGACAATGGCCCGTTGTGTCCGCACTTGACGGCGCCCAATTGCGCGCCGACATCTCGCAGTCGCTTGGCTATAGCTTGCGGATCCGGGTCCCCGAATAGGGCCTGTTCATCGTCGTGTGATGGAAGGGCGATGTCTGTGATCTGCCAGAACCGTGCAATCTCTAACCGAGCAACATCGACTGTGTCCCACAGCTTGGGGCGGTAGTTGGAATCGAAAGCAACGCGGACACCCCTCGTCCGGGCTTTTGCCAATGTGTGCCACAAAACGTCGCGCCCGGCTTGGCTTAGCACGGCAATTGAAATGCCTGAAAGGTAGACCAGATCACATTCTTTTATCGCCGCTAAATGGGTCGCTGTGTCATGGGAGAACATTTGGCGGGCTGCTGAATTTTCACGCCAGTAGTGAAAGCTCCGTTCCCCCTTTATGTCGTTCTGGATTGCATAGATGCCGATTTGGCGGGCGGCGTCGCGGGTAACATGTTTGGTTTGAACCCCCTCACTCTCCAGCAAGTCCACCGCCCCTTGTGACAAGAGATCGTTCCCGACAACACTCACATAGTGCACCTCGGTATTATCGTTGGTCGCGCTGCGGGCGCAGTAAATCGCAGTGTTCAAAGTATCGCCCCCGAAAGCCACGTTAAAGCCTGAATGTGCTTGCGTGATTTCGGCCAAAGGCTCTCCGATGCAGACGATTTTAAAAGCCATACTCTGTTTCATCTAAGATCCAGACCCTAGCTAAATGCAATTTGGATTTTGAGCGCTTGAGTCCGGTCAGACGCCAATTCAAACGCTCTAATCGTATCCGCTAAGGACAAAGTATGCGTCACCAAGGGCGTAACGTCCAAGCGCCCACTGCGCATCAACTCTATTGCGCTAAAGAATTCAGCGTGAAATCGGAACGAGCCTTTGAAGTTGAGTTCTTTGGCGGTCATGGCCTGGATGGGCAAAGTCATGTCCCCGCCAAGACCAAGCTGTACTATCGTGGCGCGGGGGCGCATTGAAGGGATCGTTGAGCTTACCACCGGGCCCACGCCTGTGCATTCAAACAATACTTCAAAGTGGCCCTTGCCGCTGCTGTATACCTCAAGTGCGTCCGGATGATCTGCTACGTTGTGGGTGACATCGGCCCCTATTTCACGCGCCTTGTTCAAGGTGAAATCAGTGATGTCAGTCGCCACGATCTGTGCCGCACCCGCAGCACGTGCGACCAAAACGGCAAGCGCCCCAATAGGCCCGCAGCCCGTCACCAACACTTTCTTGCCCAACAAATCACCGGCCTGTTTCGCGGCGTGTAAAACCACGGACAGCGGTTCTGCCATCGCAGCCTCGGCGGCGGTGAGACCATCAGCCACAGCGCATTGTGCAACGTCTGCCACCAACCATTCCTGAAAGGCACCCTGAATGTGCGGAAAGGGCATGGCCGATCCGTAAAACCGCATGTTGAGGCAGTGGTTGGGTAGCCCGTCGTCGCAATATTCGCAGGCGCTACAGGGGCGTGAGGGGGAAATAGCGACCAGCTGACCCACGGCTAGGGTGTCTACACCTTTTCCAAGCCTTTCGATCACGCCGGCCACTTCATGACCCAGCACCATTGGCTGTTTGAGCGTGATGGGTCCAAAGCCGCCATGATTGTAGTAGTGCAGGTCCGACCCACAAATGCCGCCTGCTTTCATGCGGATCAAAACCTGCCCGGCACCGGGTTCTGGTTGTGGATAGTCTTCGATGCGCAAGTCTTTGGCAGCGTGGGCAACAATGGCTTTCATGATCTATCCTCAGGTAACGGGGGTCAGCAGGGGTTGACCTGCAAAATGGGCAGTCAAATTGTCCCGCAGAAGCTTGCCCATGGCTTGGCGCGTCTCAATTGTGCCCGAAGCGTGGTGGGGTTGCAGCAACACATTGTCCAGTTCAAGAAAACGCGGATCAAGGGCCGGCTCGCCTTCAAAAACATCCAAAGCGGCAGAGCCGATGGTGCCGGACGAAAGGGCCGCGATCAGAGCCTCTTCATCGATGTTGGCCGCGCGTGAGATGTTTATGACCATGCCGTCTGGTCCCAAGGCGTTCAACACGTCCGTTCCGACAATATGGCGCGTGGCGTCAGATGCGGCGAGGGTGACAAACAGAAAATCTACGTGCTGCGCGAGGGCGACCGCGTCAGACAGAAAGGTCCATTCGGGCGCGTAATCTTTGGCTGCAATGTCAGAATAGGCGATGTCCATGCCAAAGCCCGCAAGCCGTTTGCCAACCTCAAACCCGATACGTCCCAACCCAAGAATACCTGCTTTTCGTCCAAATACGCGGCGCTTGAGCGGATAGAGACCTTTTTCATTCCACGATCCATCACGGACCCATTTTTCAGCGCCGATCATGCCGCGGGACTGGCACAGCATCATCGCGACCCCCAGGTCGGCCACGTCTTCGGTCAGGACGTCGGGTGTGTTGGTCACGGCAATGCCGCGCTCGCGACAAGCAGCCAGATCAACCGCGTCATAGCCTACCCCGTAGACTGCGATCATTTCAAGGTTCGGGCAAGCCGAGATCATCGCGCGGTCAGCACCCAATTCGCCCCGTGTTGCGATGGCGCGCACATTTTTTCCGACGTGTGCGAGGCACGCGGCAGGGTCGTTTTGTTCGAACAACCGGCACGTGTCGAATGCCGCATCCAATGGTTCCTGATCCCAATCAGGGTAGGGGCCGACTTGCAGAATGATGGGTTTCGACATTGGGACATTCCTAACTTGACATACTTTGGTATCGGTAACATGTTATCGGTAACTAAATTGGCGCTGTCAAGTTTGCCAAATCTAAAACTCAAAATGGGGACTGTTATGTCAGACTTATTCTCGCTCGTTGGAAAAACCGCTTTGATTACAGGATCATCGCAAGGCATCGGGTATGCGTTGGCCAAAGGGCTTATAAACGCAGGTGCGCGCGTTGTTCTGAATGGCCGCGATACAGACAAGTTGGCTGGTGCGGCGGCTGCATTGGGTGAAGGGGTGGAGACGCTGGCCTTTGATGCCACAGACCACGAGGCCGTGCGTAAAGCGGTGGATGGATTCGAGGCGGCAAGCGGTTCCATCGACATTTTGGTCAACAACGCAGGCATGCAGCACCGTACCGAGCTTGAGAATTTTCCAGCAGAGGCATTTGAAAAGCTGCTGCAAACCAATGTTGCGAGTGTTTTTCACGTAGGACAAGCCGTTGCGCGGCACATGATCGGGCGGCGGACTGGCAAAATCATCAACATCGCAAGCGTGCAAACCGCTCTCGCACGACCAGGTATTGCACCCTACACCGCGACCAAAGGGGCTGTCGGCAACTTGACCAAAGGCATGGCGACCGATTGGGCGCAGTATGGGTTGCAGTGCAATGCCATTGCCCCAGGCTATTTCGACACGCCCCTGAACGCCGCCTTGGTGGCAGACAAAGATTTCTCTGCATGGCTGGAAAAGCGCACGCCAGCGGGTCGTTGGGGCAATGTCGACGAACTGGTGGGGGCATGTGTCTTTTTGTCGTCTGCTGCATCTAGTTTTGTGAATGGTCACACGTTGTACGTCGATGGCGGCATCACGGCGTCACTTTAATGCGATGTTATGTGCTGATGGGCGTGTCGGGCTGTGGTAAATCTTCGGTGGGCGTGGCGCTCGCGGTGACGTGTGGCATGACTTTCATTGATGGCGACGATCTGCATCCACAAAGTAATATAGAGAAAATGTCCCGTGGCATTCCGCTGACCGATGCGGATCGCGCGCCGTGGTTGGCGGATGTGGGGCATGTGCTTGCCAAAGGGTCAAAGCCTGTAGTGATTGGGTGTTCTGCGCTCAAGAAAAAGTACCGCAACATCATTCGCTCCGAAGTGCCGGAGCCGGTGCATTTTTTGCATCTTGATGCGTCTCAAGACGTTTTGGCGCGGCGTGTTGCTGGGCGAGGCGGGCATTTTATGCCGAAAGCGTTATTGGACAGCCAGTTTGAGGCACTTGAGCGTTTGGAAACAGACGAATGGGGTGGTCGGATTGATATTGCGCAGGCCTACCCACACGTGATCGCGCAAGCAGAGACTTACGTAAGGGAGACTATGATATGAGCGAACGCATAGCTTTAATCGGCGCGGGCGTAATGGGCGGTGCCATTGGCACGCGATTGTTGGAAACGGGCAATACACTGAAAGTCTTCGATCTGGACGCTGATAAAGTGGAAGAGCTGGTTGCAAAGGGCGCAACGGCCGCAAGTTCCGCAGCTCTTGCCAGTCAAGATGTCGATTTTGTCATAACCAGTCTCAACGCCTCGCGCATCGTCGGATTGGCGGCTTTTGGCAAGGACGGTATTGTCGAAGGGGCGGCCAAAGGCACCGTGATTATCGACATGTCGTCGATTGAGCCTGAGGCCACGCAGAAGTTCGCCAAAATGGCTGCTGAAAAGGGCCTTGCTTGGGTCGATAGCCCGCTGTCCGGTGGCGTCCCCAAAGCGCTTACCGGAGAGTTGACCTTGATGGCAGGCGGAGAGGCCGCAGATGTTGAACGGGCACATGTCGCGCTGAAACATGTGGCAGCCAATTATACACACATGGGTCCTGCTGGGGCAGGGCAGACTACCAAATTGATCAATCAGGTGTTGTGCGGTCTGGGGTTCTTGGCGGTTGCAGAGGCCACCCAGCTGGCGCTTGATGCGGGGGTTGATGCGACCAAGATACCGCAAGCGCTCAAAGGCGGGCGCGCGGATTCAGCCTTGCTTCAGGAATACCTGCCGCGGTTTGTGGACAAGGATTACCGCCGCACAGGCCGGATCGACAACATGGTCAAAGACCTGAATGCAGTGAATGATCTGGCGCGGCAGACCGGTACGTCGATGCCGTTGACCGCGCTTTGCGCAGAGATCCACCGGATGCTGACAGCTGCGGGTCTTGGTGGCGAGGATCAGGCCGCTGTCATGGAATATTTTAAAGGTGCAAGAGAGGAGTTTGGCGCATGATTACGAGATTTGCTTTGTTTGAGGGAACCATCAAAAGCGATCAGGTCGCAGCCTTCCGTACAGCGGTAAAGGAGCGCCTTGTGCCATTGTGGACGCAGTTCCCCGGAAATACGGATGTGCGCGTGATGTTTAGCGATGATCGCGATGACGGGGCCCCTGAGTTTCCATTGATCCTTGCGATCACCTATCCTGACAACAGCGTCATGGACGCCGCACTGGAGGCGCCTGCGCGCTATCAATCAAAAGAGGTCACAGGCCAGATCGTCGAAGAGTTCTTTGACGGGCGTATCCATCATCATGTAACGCAACTGAATGAATACAAGGCATAACCTAATATGACGAGCAGGGTAACGATGCGCGACGTGGCACGGGTCGTCGGAAAATCGCCCATGACCGTTAGTCGTGCCCTGCGCGGTGACACGACAGTAAGTGCAAAAACACGCGCGCTGGTTCGCCAAAACGCGGATGAGATGGGATATGTGTATGACAGCACAGCCCATGTTTTCCGCACTCAAAAAAGCGGGTTTGTCGCGGTCACTGTGCCGTCAATCAACAACGCAAACTTTGCCGAGACGTTTCGTGGTCTTTCAGATGGGTTGGAGGGCACAGGCATGCAATTGCTGTTGGGCAGCACGAATTACAGTGTTGATAAAGAGCTGGAAGTCGTCCGCCAGTTGTTGGCTCGAAACCCTGAGGCGATTGTCCTGACTGGGGGCACCCACTTGCCGCAAACACGCCGACTTTTGGAAAAAGCGCAAATACCGGTGATCGAGATTTGGGACTTGGCGAGTGATCCTTTGGGTCATGTTGTCGGGTTTTCAAACGCGGATGCGATGTCCAAAATCGTGCATGACTTGGCTGAAAATGGGCGGCGAAAACTCGCATTCATTGGGGCCTCTGAGGGTAGCGATATGCGGGGTTCTGCGCGGCGTGAAGGTGTAATTGCTGCGGCGCAATCCCTTGGCTTGCCAGAAGTACGGGTGATTGATGCGGGCTTTGCGCCGGTCTCGATGCGGCATGGGATGCGGGCTGTGCAAAAACTTGGGCAAGCTATCAAACAGCTTGATGCATTGGTCTGTGTGTCCGATCCTGTGGCCTTTGGTGCGTTGAACGAATGCAGGCGAATGGGTATCAATATCCCTCAAGACCTTGCGATCACAGGCTTTGGCAATTTTGAAGTCGCGACAGTTTCGAGCCCGTCAATAACGACCGTAAACGTGCATGCCAATCAAATCGGCCGCAAAGTTGCAAACGTTTTACAAGATATCTTTGCGGGTCAAATTGACGCCCAATGGATCGACGTTGGGTCAACACTTGTGCGGGGCGAAACCGTCTAACCGCCATGAAGGTTACGCACAGTGGAGCCAGGGATCAGGGAAAATCCAATGTCACGCACATGGGGCGTCGGTTCTCCTGACAGTCGTGACATCATCATCTCAGCGGCGGCCTGTCCAATCTTGAGATGTGGAACATGCATTGACGTCATACGCTTTGGCAAAACCGCCGCTATGGGCAAATCGCCCCAGCCTGCGATGCCGATGTCGTTGGGAACATGCAGTCCTTTTAAGGCGCAATACTGCATGCCGCCAAAGGCCATCGTATCGTTTTGATAAAAGATGCAATCCAAACTAGGGGTTGAGGCCAGCAGTTGTTCGGTTCCGTAATAGCCGGGGTAGTAACTGGCCGTGTCGTGCAAGCACAGCTGTTTGGTCACCTCACCTCCGCCCGCTTCCACGGCTTTGGTAAATCCTGCCAGCCGCGTTGTGGCGGCATTGGCGGTATCGTGCGATGTGCCCACAAAGCCGATATTACGGTACCCGCTGTAAAACGCGGAGCAATAATGGGCCACAGAAACGACTGCTTAGCGCGGTTGTAGCGGAGTAAAAGTCCGCCAGTTTGTGCCCTTCGAGTTATCGGAGGGCGGGAGATGTATTCTGTGGATATTTATAGTCGTGTGCGCCGTGCGTGTTTGAAGGACGGTATGTCTGTTCGTGCGGCGGCCCGTTATTTCAACAAGGACCGCAAGACGATAGCGAAGATGCTGCGTCATGCTTTGCCGCCAGGGTATCGCCGTTCAGAAGCCCCACGGCGACCAACGCTTGATGGTTATGTCGGTGTCATTGATGAGATTTTGCGGACGGATAAAGCCCTGATCAAAAAGCAGCGGCACACCGCGAAGCGGATTTTTGAACGGTTGCGCGACGAACACGGATACGCAGGCAGCCTGACCACGGTGACCTATTACGTGCGCGAACAAAAGCGACGCACCAAAGAAGTGTTTGTACCGCTGTCGCATCGGCCAGGGCACGCGCAAGTGGACTTTGGCGAGACACTTGGGGTGATTGGCGGCGTAGAATGCAAGATCCACTTCTTTGTGATGAGTTTACCGCATTCGGATGCGGTGTTTGTGAAGGGATATCCTGCTGAGACGACCGAGGCGTTTTGCGATGGCCACGTGTCGGCCTTTGCTTTCTTCGGCGGCATTCCCCAATCCATTCTCTACGATAACACCAAGATCGCCGTGGCGCGGATTCTGGGTGAGCGCACCCGTGTCCGGACGCGTCGGTTCACAGAGTTGCAGTCGCACTACCTGTTTGATGACAAGTTTGGGCGGCCCGCTCGCGGGAACGACAAAGGCAATGTTGAGGGGATGGTTGGTTACACACGTCGCAACTTCATGGTGCCCGCGCCGCGTTATGACAGCTTTGATGATCTGAACGCCCATCTGGAAGAGAAATGTTTGGCGCGTCAGGGCGATACGTTGCGCGGCCATGACATGTCCATCGGTAAGCGTTTGATGTCCGACTTGGATGCGCTGATGGGATTGCCCGTCGCAGAATATGAAGCCTGCGATCATGTCAGTACACGGGCAACCTCGATCTCGATGGTGCGATATCGCGGCAATGATTACTCTGTGCCGGTGGCGTATGCGCATCACGACGTCCATGTGCGTGGCTTTGTGCATGAGGTCCTGATCGGTTGCGGCAATGAGGTGATTGCACGACACGAACGATCCTATGCATCCGCAGATATGATCTTCGACCCGCTCCACTTTTTGCCTTTGATTGAACAAAAGGTTGGTGCATTGGATCAGGCCGCGCCGTTACAGGGCTGGGATTTGCCAGATGTCTTCGCGACCCTGCACCGGCTGCTCGAAGCCCGAATGGGCAAACCGGGCAAGCGGGAATACGTGCAAGTTCTGCGCCTTTTGGAAACCTTCGAGGTCGACGTCGTGCAGGGTGCAATCAGCCATGCCATTGATCTGGGTGCGATCGGTTATGACGCTGTTAAACATCTTGTGCTGTGTCGGGTCGAAAAGCGACCACCACGGCTGGATTTGGACTTCTATCCGTATTTGCCCAAGGCCAATGTGGGCACAACCCGCCCGGCCAGCTACATGAGCCTGATGGGAGGGACAGCGGCATGACCGACGCGCCTCAAATCCTGCTGCATCACCACCTCAAGACATTGCGTTTGCCGACGTTCAAAGGAGAGTACGCAAAGCAAGCACAGCTTTGTGCCGCCGAGAACAAAGACCACGTCCAATATCTGGCGCGGCTATGTGAGATGGAGCTGATTGACCGCGAACGGCGAATGATTGAACGGCGCATCAAGGCCGCCAAGTTCCCCAGCACCAAAAGTCTGGACAGCTTTGACTTCAAGATAATGCCCAGCCTGAACAAGCCTCTGACCATGGAGCTGGCGCGGTGTGAGTATATGGATCGCAGAGAAAACATCATCGCCCTTGGACCATCAGGGACTGGCAAAACACATATCGCTTTGGGGCTTGGATTGGCCGCATGCCAAAGAGGGCTGAAGGTGCGCTTCACGACGGCTGCGGCATTGGTCCATGACCTGATCGAGGCGCAAGATGAGCGAAGGTTGCAACGCCTGCAGAAACAACTCACCAGTCAAAACCTGTTGATCATCGACGAGTTGGGCTTCGTGCCGCTCAGCAAATCTGGCGCGGAGCTCCTCTTCGAGGTCATATCCCAATGCTATGAGCGCGGATCCATCATCATCACATCAAATCTGCCCTTCGACGAATGGACTGAAGTCTTCGGCTCCGAGCGCCTGACCGGCGCATTGCTGGATCGCTTGACCCACCACGTCCACATTCTCGAGATGAACGGCGAAAGTTACCGTCTCAAACACAGCCGCAGCAAGCAAAAGTAATCAAAGCTCTATCCAGATCAAAATAATGTTGGCCAAAGGGCCAACATGCGCTTTGGCACGCGTTAGCTATATGGGGAGCACTCGCGCCAAAGCGCACAAAAAGCGATAGCTCAGTGGACCCGTTTTAAGCCGCGACTTGGCCCCTTTTTACTCTGCGATTGACACCTGATTGAATAATCCCCCTAGGAAAGAGGGATCTAACTAATAGGTATAAGTAATGGATAAGAAGGAAGAAGAGGAAAGAAAGGAGGGGGAATATAAGGGGATACTATAAGAATCTCACTATCATAGTCTAATATTCCTCCTCATCACTAAGTTACCCCTTCTGTTCCTGTTGTTCCTTATAGATAGTCCTTCAGTATGGCAGTGATAAGCGATCCTAAACATTCCAGACCTATCGATGTGCATAGGTGGTCAGATCATCCTGAGGTGAAGGCCTTGGTAGAGGATATCTGGGAAAACCACTTGCCTGAAGCGTTCACTGGGAAGCCAGGTGAGAAGAAGACGGGGCCGAAGCCTAAGACCCCTTCCAAGCACCAGTTAAGGGTTCTGATACTGGACCACTACGTGGCTTGGTTACAGGATCCGGAGCTTTGTATTGGCATGTCGATGTCCGGAAATGAGTGGAAGGCCAATTCGCGGTATAACGCTCTACATCTGTCCAAAATGCTGATCCAAATTGCCAATGCGTTGGTTGCTGCTGGACTGCTCGATAAAGCCAATGCGAGCTATTCTGGCCCCAATGCGGGGAGTAACAGGACCACACGCTTTCGGGCATCGGAAAAACTCCAAGGCTTGTTCAAAGCTGCCAAGTTCGTACGTGATGACGTGACCCGCTTCGAAGGTGAGGAGATTATCATCCTCCGTGACGAAAAGGACGTACGTAAAGTTGGCAAGCAGTTGGAGTATGATGACACCGACCATACCAATGCCATGCGAGAAGAACTGAAAGCCTACAATGATCTGCTGCAATCATCCTTCATCGACATCGCCACCTTACAGCGACCAATCATCGTAGTAGATCCAGACGTTCAAGTATCGAACGTCGTTATCCATCCAGACAATAGCAGATCCCGACGTGTCTTTAGTCGTGCTGACTGGAGCATGAATGGGCGCTTCTATGGTGGGTGGTGGCAAAGGGTGAACGACGACTGGCGCTCTAAGATATTCATTGATGACCAGCCCACAATCGAAGTGGACTTCAAGGGTCTTCACGTCGCCATGCTTTACGCTCAAGCTGGGGAGGATATGTTAGACGATCCTTACGCTGTATCACGCGATCTTTTTCTATCTTTTCCGCAAGAATTACTGCGCAAGTTAGTTAAACGCTTGGTCCTTACTGCGATCAACGCAAAGGGAAAATCATCAGCTTACAGGGCGTTCAGAGAGGGTTTTTCTACGGACCACGTTGGAAAGTCGATGACAAATAAAGAGCTAGATATTCTTCTAGACGCCTTCCTAACGCGCAACCCAATACTGTCCGATTTCTTGTTCCAAGATAAGGGCATCCACCTCATGTATCTGGACAGCCAGATCACTGCCCGCGTGCATCGGCACTTCACCAAGCAGGGCGTCCCAGTCCTCTCTGTTCACGATAGCTATATTATCGATCACATGAAGGTCGCGGAAATGAGGGAGGTCATGGCCAAAGCTTCTGAAGCAGTTATGGGGCGTGCTCTTCCAACGGCAATCAAGCTCCCAGACATGCCTGAATATGAGGACGTAACGGATGAGGATTTCCAGCTGCATATTGAGAACAGGAAAGGCCTAAGGTGCGTAGGGTACTTGGATCGTGTCTTTGCTTACGAAGTGAAAACAGGAAAGAAGATCGCGCCAATCGACTGGGAAGATGTGCACGGGCCTTCGGATGGCATCTATTATTAGCTGGGGTTGGACTTGGGTGCCTCAGAGGACGCATTGGATGTTGGGGTTGGGTACTGAATTGTGGCGCTTGGGGCGGGAAGGAGACCTTCGCTGCGGGTGCGAATTTAGAGTGCGTTCAATTTTACACCCGACATTCACATGTCACCTTCGAACATTAGATTAGGTACCGCCCAGAGTGTGAGCACGGGAATCCCAAGGATTTGTTGATGGAAGGCTCAGGTAATCGCTGCTACCTACTGAAAGTTCTAACGACCGTCTCCGAAAACCAAACAAAAGGCGTCTTTTCAGAGGTCTTATTTCAAGAAACTGTTTTAAGATACTGTCGTTCTGTTTTGTTAGGGCACGGAACATCGCGCGAACGACCCCCGAAAAGCCCTCGTTTTATGGTAGCGCTGAAATATGCAAAAGGCTCGCGCGAATGAGAATGTCTATGGACTTCACAGGCTGATTTCGTTCTTGTGTTTCACACATATTTTCTTCAGGTCAAGGCTATGGATCACATGTCTCTTTTCAACTTATTTTCTCTGAAAAAGCCTGAACCAACGTTTCAGTTAAGAGATGGAAACTGGGCTTCTCACTATTTTCAGGAGCTAGATCACTATACAATTGAAGGCTTTTTTTTCGACTTGGATCGGCTTGTAGTTACGTTTGAACACGCCGCGTCAGCTAACAAATCTGACTCCTATCGCCATGGTTGGGGGTCAGTGTTTTTTCGCAAAAAGAGCATTTCGCATATTTGTGTCAAAGCCAAAGCAAACCATTGGTATCAACAGCCTGGCCTAGAAGGCGCTTTGTCAAAACTACGAGATTCTGGCCTATTTGACAGATTTAGACATCGCTTGACGTATGGTGGATCGATGGGCGGGTTTGCCGCAATAGCTTTTGCTGATCTTGTAAACGCGACTACTGTTTTGTCGCTAAACCCCCAATCCACGTTACGAAGGCGATCCGTACCTTGGGAACGACGCTTTCCAGAGGCGCGTGCTCAGAATTGGAATGGTCCATTCTCTGACGCAAAAGGGCTGGCAAAGCTACCAAAAAAAATCATAACTATTTATGATCCGCATGTGCGTGGAGATCTACGTCAGGTCAAACGACTTGATCAGGCTAGTTTGATCCAAGTGCGTGCGCCGTTTATCGGACACGGTTTGACGCGGCCGTTAACCAGCATGAAAATGCTCACACCCTTGTTGATGGAAGCAACGCAAGATCGTTTTGACTTGGGCGCGTTTCACAAAGATCTACGCAAGCGCCGCGACATCTTAAGATATTACGACATTTTGGAGCGTAGGCGACGGGTTTTGGCCAGCCCAAAATTCTCAAGTATCGTTGCGAAGGCAAAAAGCGATTTTCTGAAGCGGACGTCCAAGTAACCGCTTTAGGCGATAAAAACAGCGCAGGTTGGTCAAGCCGTTTGTCACCGTTGATGTTACGGGGCGCAAAATTCGGACAGATTGTCGCAATTGATTGTTAATATTGGTTAACCACACCTGTGCTGGTTGACAAAAATCAGTACGCGCGCATTCTCGTTTAGAGGGAAATCGTTATGTGGGTGCCGGTTCGTTGAGTTCGGAAAAGATTGAAATACCAACATCAGAGGAATTCACCTCGACACTTGGTAAGGCTTCGTGGCTTTTGACACAGTCGGGGCTTCACAAAAGTAAGCCGGTTTCATGGATAGAGCCCAATATCATGGCCCCGTTGATGTTTAAGCAGCTTCGCGTGTTTGCCCGGGGCAAACAACCCTTAGCATTCTTGACTTGGGGCTACGTGTCTTTTGCCGTTTCTGAGCGGTTGAAACACCCTGAATATCAAATTGCACTAGCCGATTGGCGGTCTGGGCCTGACGTTGCTGTCGTCGAATGGTATTGCCGTTTCGTTGGGGCCAATCGGAGCGGAAAATTGCAGAATATGGGATCGGCTGCCGGGGCCAGAGGAAAGTGCCAGTTCGATCCACTCTTCATGCTCCCTTTTCCACCGCAATAAGAGATTTTCTGGGTAATCCTGCCAAGTCTGCTCCCCGTCGATAATCCGATGGTGGGCGTCGCACATGAGCATTATGTTTGATGCTTCATCAGAAAGCTGGTGTGACCGCGTCGGATGTCCTCTCTTGCCTTTGGGCGACGACGCAACAATGTGGGCGAGATAAGCCGCATTGAACTCCGGCTTTCCTGCTATCAAGTCATGATCGAGAGTCTTTTGGCAGTTTTTAAATTGGCATCGACCAGCAGCTCGACCCCAAACCAGCAGCTTTGTAACTTCGCGCAGTTGCTTTCCTCTATTCGACATCAACTCTGCTCCTTCTTTTTGTTGTGCGCATCCATCCCAAGAAGCACCGGGGTCGGGTGATCGTGGTCGGTGATCAATTGCCCATGTTCGGGTGGTAGGCCACGTTGGAAAGTCGTGATTGTGGCCTGAAGCGTCGCCGTGCCCAGCAAACGAACAATGAGCAATGTGGCGAAGGACGGCCCGCTTTTCTCAACCATCTTAGTCATCGCGGCCACATCGATATCGCTGGGAACAGGCGCGAATGTCGGATGAGAATGCCACTCGCCCAAATAGTCCATACGTCCTGCCCGGTCTGAGTTTGCGGCCAAGATGTCATCAAGTTGAGCGCCATGCGTGTTGGGAAGGCTGGCGAAGCGATTGTGCGTTCCAACGTCCAAATCAACCGTGAAACCGACTAGTTCAAAATCTCCAGGCGCGAGCTGTTCTGCAGCCAACCAACCGCCGATCTCTCGGATACCTCCCAATTTTAGGCATCCCCGCATCGCATTCCAATGAGCCGAGGGAATCTTAAGACTAAGGGGCATACCCGACCCCCAAATGATCCAGTACATTCTTGATAGAGGAACCGTTCTCCCCAGCGACCCCGTCACCCCAACCGAGATTTGAGCTGTAGACAACGGGATGTGTGTCAAACGGATGGTCAAAGATCCAACCTTTCCGAACGCCAACGTAGTATGCAGGCTCCGGATGAATCCTCATCTCTGGGGGCGAAAGCACATCCAAGGCATGGCGCGATAATCGATTGGCGATCAATCCCACGTCGCCATCGGAGGCGAATAGTGGTTCATCTTGCTCCTCCGCCTGAACTCCATAATCGCGCTGTCGTCCTTCCGGCGGCGCTTCGTTTTTGGCATCACACCATGCCTGCAACTGAGAAGCGGCAAACATCGGAGCTGGGTCTTCGTCCGGAACGCTGCGCGCAACTAGCCCTCCAATTCCTCCAGCGTACACCCGCCCCCAAACCAGCGGCTTTCTCTTCTGCGTGCAAATTGCAGCGGCCATACGAAAGACGCCACTATCAGCAGTCGTTTCGATGACGAGATCGCAAGAACTGACGATCTCGCTGAGCTTTGCAATGTTCTGAACAGTAGATTGCGATGTCAGGCTCATTCCCAGAGCGGAGACCCGCACATCCGGGTTAATGCGAAGTAGTCTGTGCTGAAGCGACATCGCCTTGTGATGTCCGACGTCCATTTCGTCGAGTTCATTTCGAACGAGATTGTCTGACCAAAGGACGTCGTTGTCGAGCAACATAAATTGCCCAACACCTTCACGTGCTAAGCTGGCCGCGACCTTCGATCCAAGGGACCCAGCTCCAACTATGCAGACGCTAGACTTCTTAAACGTCTGCCCATGAACCCTCCGTTCCTTAGCCAGAGGTGGAGCGAAAGTATGAAAAAGATCAATCCTCCTTCCATCATCCGCATGCCAAACACGAAATAGAACCTCCTGTGCACCGTTCGATAGCACGACCAGCATACTTTCTGTTTCGTCAATCCAGACTCGCAGCCGATGAGGCAAGAGATAATAGAGTTCCTGTTTACTTTCCTTGCCAGAGAGATTCGGGAGTTTCTGGATGCCCGGCAAGCGATACAAGACCCCCTGAACTAGTTTGCCTCCAAACCCAGGGCCATCGAGTGGAACTCGCAAGCCGTCGTGATGGCCAACGGACGCGATGCGTGCCACTTGAGTTTCCGTCGAGCCTATCCTGCGCTCAAGGGTCAGTCGAAGCTCGGTTGCATGACCAGCCAGCCGTACCCTCAGGAAGTCTGCGGTCTTACGCGAAAGCATGAACCGCAAAGGGTATGCCGCAAGCACCGACGGCAGATCGGTAGGGTGGGCACTCTCAACATCAGATAGTGCTTCTTTGGCAGGCGTGGCCTCGAGAAGCGCTTTCGTACTTCGAACCACATCTGTACTCTTACAATCCGGATGCCAGTTGTCGGACCTGTACTGGAGGCAAAGCTCACCACCCGCGCCATATTGATGCTGGGAAAGCCTAACGGTATCATCTGCCGGAATCACAAAGGGCGGCAAATCTGGAAAAAGCACTGGGAAAACCATGCGCAAAGAAACGCGTCTGTCCTTTGTCACTAAAGTGAATGACCAAGAGACTAGGCCATTGCTGTCTTGGTCGAAAATACCATCATGCAGCCAATCTGAAAGCTCTTCTAACGCTGAGAGCTCTTCACACTCTCGGATCAGCCGCTGTTCATACTGGGCAAGGCTCATCAACCAAAGCCCTTAGGCTCCGTTGGTCTGCGTTCTTCTTCACCAAACACAAGGCCGGGAGCGGAGGCACCGCCCACGGCAGCTGGTGCGGCTGATACCGCGCGCGATCCAGCTGACGACGAGATCCTTGACCGCGCTGCTTCTGTCAATGGGTTTCCAAGGCTACGCGAAAGCTCGTTTAGGACGATGCCTGAATCAGAAAACTTCTGTACAGCACCGAACTCTTGCCGTGCTGCTTCTAGCCACCTGAAGAAAGCCGTCCGACGCTCGGGGTATTTCTCCCAGCGATCCGCGAAATTTTCAGTAGGGTCGGTAGGGTTCACAATCCAAGACACACCGCCCCGCTGCTCAATGGTGAGGTGCATGTCGCGAAGAATTTTCGCAATCGCATCTGACACCTGGTTTTCACCGGAATACGCGTGGCTGGAAAGAGTTGTTAAGATGATACTTATCACCTTCAGGTCCGGATCTTTCTCAGCGAACCATTCGTCTCGATGCCGCTTGAGGATCATTATCGAAGATTGCAAAGGGGTCCGGACGCGAAAAACAGGCACATCTTCAACACTCGCGGTAACTTTGCCTTGTGCATCCAAGACTGCCCGCCTGCGTTCATTTAATTGTTCAATCTGTCTCGATTTGAACCACGAAGCAAATCCGCGCGGGTTACTTCTTGGCCAGTTATCTGTAATGATATTGTATGCAGTGGTCTCGTCGCTATCAGTGATAGCAATTGCCCCATCTGCCAGAGCTTCGTCAGCCAAGTATGACGACAGAAGCATGCGCATGTTGGCTTCGTTCGGAACGGCGGGCAAAACGTCCATATGGAATTGCGCTCCTTCGGCATAAACCAAAGTGCAGCATCTTCGAGACTCCTCGACCTCATTGTGAATACCACGCTCCTTTCGGTAAGCTTTGAGCTCATCCTTTAGGAGGCAGCGTAGATCTGCCTGTTTGATCGACATTTTGGTCAATGAGCGGAACACGACCACGATATCCAAATCATAGTCCTCGTCTGAAGAAGCGGGCTTAGTCGGGGTCCCCAGTGCAAAGGAACCTTGGATATAAACTTCCGGATCAAAGTCACAAACTTTGGACTCGTTACGGTGCAGAAATTCGCCGAGGTCCTTATAGCGACTTTCAGCCTGATCGAAGCGATCTTGTGGAACTGCCAGTTCTTCCGCCAGTTTTTCAATCGCTATGTTGTAACCGACATTCCCCAAGTAGAATGCCGTTCTTTCCAGTTTGTACCGGTTTTGCGTGCCGATCAAGACTCTTGGACAAGCTGTGCCTGGTACTCGGTGATCTGTCGTGCGGCCTGATCGCTATTTTGGGTTCGGCAGCAGGTTTGACCCGGCTTTTTGGCTGAACATCACCGGCCCAGACGGACCAATTGAGCCACGTTCCTTTAGATTTCATCGCTAAGGCGGTCATGCGGGAACCGGCGGTGCGCGCAGCCGCTGGATGGCTGCCAAGATGCGATTGAATAAATCTCCGCTGACGGCAACTTCAGCAAGCTGGAAGGTAATGGCACGGGCATGTCGGACGACGCGCGCACCAATCTTGATCAGCCGGGTTTGCAAGCTGGTTAGAGACCAGTCGGCCATCTCTTTGGGAAGGTCCGTGCCTTGCAGGAAGACACCCAGATTGTAGGCCAGTGCGTGAAGCTGAAGGCGGACCTCGTTTTGCGCCATGCCCTTGCAAGACAACCGTGTCCAGTTGATAGCTTGCTTGCCTTCCTTGATGTACTGCTCGGCGGTGCCGCGTTGATTGTAGAAGCGGATGATCCAGTCTGGCTCCATTGGCAGGTTGGTGACGACAAAGCCGACACGCGGGAACAACTCGCCGGGATGCCACTCGACCTTGGCGATAACGCGGCGAGGCTTGTCCCAGGACACCGCCTGATACTCAAAGTCACCGTAGATACGCTTCACGCCTTTTGGCGGACGACCCATCGGGCGCTTGAGCAGATGCGCAATCCTGCCCTGAAGAACACGATTGGTGCGGAGGCGAATGGCGTAGTAATATCTCTCCGCTTCCAGAGTTTTGTATAGCTTTGGCATGGCGAAGGCAGCATCGCCCCGGAAGAACCGCATCAGGTGACGGTCCGCATATCGCGCTATGATCGGCTTCAGAACCTCCTCCCATCCATACGCGCTGTGCACATTACCGGGGCGCAGAGCGCAGCGTTCGAGATGACCGAACTGGTTGAAAACGAACAGCGGGTGATAACACATGCAACCGAAATGCCCGTTCCAGGCCGTGCCCTCCTGCGCTCCGTGGGTTGGACTGACCGAGCTATCCATATCCAGCGTGATCCACTTGGGCGGTTTGCGTTCGTGAACACGGTCGATCCATTGCCCCGGCAGATCAGTCAGCGCAGTGCGGTTACCAGCCGCCGTCAGCACCTCTGTTTCGAACCGTCCCATCTGGCTTGCTGACGCGGCCTTGGCATCAACGGCCCGTCCTCCGACCACCTGCCGCATCACTGGATCGAGCGCCAGACGATCCGCATCATTCACATCATCGTACCCGGCCAGCCGACCAAAGACCGACTGTCGCAACAGGCCGACCAGTGAGTGCAGACGATTGTGACCAGTGCGGGTGTCACTCAGAACGCCGCCCGCAATGTCGTGCAGGCCAAGCACCTCGTCCAGTTCCCGAAACAACAGCAGACCACCGTCCGAACTGATCTTTGATCCATGAAATTCCAGCCGCACGCGACGGTCAAATCCAAGCCGAACATTTCCGGTTTCGCCTGCACCCTTTGGGTGATCCATGATCGGCCACCTTCAACCCTATTAACATGCTGAAACATAACACATTAGTGGCTTCCAGAGGCGCGAAAACATCGGGCTACTTGGGGAATGCGGGTGTAACCGTATCCAACGTCCGCACCCGTACTCATAAAAAATCTCCAAATTAATATCCGCTCAACTTTAAGTGATATCGTGAAGGCGGGTTTTCAATCTTTTGAGGTGACAATACTTTATTTTTTTTCCAAAGTGTGTGCCTTTGTTACACAAATAGGTTGCAGCCTTGAGATACGATGCGATCCATTTGAAATAATAAATAAATAAACGAAATCAGGTAGAAATCATGTGTAACGGACAAAATTTTACAAACGCTACAGCAGCGTCCGAACGCTTTTTTAGGCTTTACTTCTCTCAGTGCACGCAACCTAATGAGGACACTCTATTCTCCCTGTTGGAATCGTTCCATAGCCTGAGTGATCGAGTGAAACGTGACGTTGAAATCGATTTTCATGTGATCCCCGAATACGTGGCATTGAAGGCGCTAAGGAATTATTTTCACCACCAAAACGAAATGCTCCATAGGGTTAATCTGATCCCTGCAGGTGACTATCCCATTATTACCGACCTAATGTCGATGTGCTTTGTCCCGCGTGACATTGTCGATGCAGCCATTGAGGGCGTTTGGGAACGGTACCGAGTTAACGCACGGGCAGCGTCTGAATCGGTGTTTCACTGGTATGGGCAGACCGTGAATATCAACCCTGCGATATTCAATTGCTCGGTGAAAATCTTTGAAACCCTTGCAGAGCATTCTGTTCCAGTCGCTGGTCAGGCTTGGTCGGAATTTAGTTCAAGCTATCAACGCGAGGAGCAGGAAGGGCTTTGTCATTATATCGATGGCCGAATAAGCACAACGGCTGGCTCTGTAGATACTCTATTGAACGATATCATTTGTGCAGCCAATACTTCAGAGTGAGGCAAGGCCAGTCATTGCCTGTTGCTGTTTAGTCTTGCATTCAAAGGCGGGCATTGATTGCTGACCTGATCATAAGGGGTGCTGTATCTCGACACCGCTGTCCGCAATCGGGAAGCTGCGCCGCAGCGACGGAAGGGGTCTTAGGCTTCGGCCCCGTCTTCTTCTCACCTGGCTTCCCAGTGAACGCTTCAGGCAAGTGGTTTTCCCAGATATCCTCTACCAAGGCCTTCACCTCAGGATGATCTGACCACCTATGCACATCGATAGGTCTGGAATGTTTAGGATCGCTTATCACTGCCATACTGAAGGACTATCTATAAGGAACAACAGGAACAGAAGGGGTAACTTAGTGATGAGGAGGAATATTAGACTATGATAGTGAGATTCTTATAGTATCCCCTTATATTCCCCCTCCTTTCTTTCCTCTTCTTCCTTCTTATCCATTACTTATACCTATTAGTTAGATCCCTCTTTCCTAGGGGGATTATTCAATCAGGATAGGTAACAAGGGAGCATACCAGTGAAGCTATGCCAGAGACCTCCTGTAGGCCCATAAATCTACACGAGTTGCCTCATGCCTAAACTCACCTCAGGCAGGGGCATAAACAGGGGCATTTCTGGACCTACAGTGACCCAGAGCATTACCTTCAGCGATGTAAAAGAAGAGTGGCTGGGATGGTAGGATTCGAACCTACGATCTACTGTACCAAAAACAGTTGCCCTACCGCTAGGCCACATCCCAATTGACACGCGTAATAGTCAACGACCAAGCGACACGCAAGACCCGTTTTCAGAAAATCATTCGGTTTTTACTATTCCTCGGGTGCTGCGCGGTTCAGGAGGTCGTCATCTGCCTGATTGGCGCGTTCTTCGTCGACGATTTCGCTGAGCTCTTGGTCTGCCATTGCCGTGACCGGTTGAGCCTTTGCCGGAATCGGAACTTGCGTTGTTGCTTTGGGCTGCGGAGCAGTTGGTTGGGGTGACATGATGCGAAAAGTCGGCTCCGGCATTGCGATTCCTGCCGCGTCAAAGGCGGCCATTGTCAGGCGAATGGCTTCTCCGCGTGCGCCGACATAACTTGTTTCGTGTTGATCGATCCATGCGGCCATACGCAGGCTGATCGTGCTGTCACCCACTGTTTCGATCCATGACGCCGCTGCAGGGGCATCCAGAACGAAAGGCAGCATTTTGAGCGTGTCCAAAGCCAGATTTTGCGCAGCAGCCAAATCGGTGTCGGGCGCGACGCCAAGATCAAACACAAAGCGGCGTTCGGTGTTGCGGGTATAGTTTACGATCCGGCTTTTGAAGACCGTCGCATTGGGGATTCGGATATGGTTTCCATCGAAACTCAATAAAATCGTTGCGCGGCTGGTCAGGCGAATGACCTTGCCGACGTCGCCTGCAATCTCGATTGTGTCATTTGGCCGAAATGGCTGTCGGATCGACAACATGATGGACGCGATAAAGTTCTCCACGGTGTCACGAACCGCAAAGCCGATCGCAAGGCCGACGATGCCAGCAGCCCCCAAGATCGTGCCCAACAGGGCAGTGGCCCCCAGAATGTCCAACGCGATAACAAGCCCGGCCACAAAAAATGCCAATCGCACGATTTGGCGGTAGATATCGGCGATGAACGCGTTGGGTGCCATCCGGTCCCAAGGATATCGCAATCGCGCGAGCAATATTCCGCATGTGACCACCAATGCCATAGCGGTCAGGGCCACAACGGCCAGTGGCAGGAAGGCGACAATTTGCACCATCCGTGCGCTAAAGCGTTCAACTGCGGGGTTGAGTCGTTCGACCACATCGGTGGTTTCGGTGACTTCATTTTCGATAGCGACGACACCTTCTACCCGTCCTGCAAGCTCGTTCAGCCTGGTCGCCGTGGCTGTGTCGACAGTTGTGCCGCGTAGGGTGACGATGCCAGAAGAGACAGTGACAGTGACGTTGCCATACCCTTCAAGCTCGGACAGAATATCGCGGATGCGCACAGCGATTGCGGCGTCTTGTGTGGCGCTGTCCTCGACCGCGATTGTTCCTGAGGGTTGCCCCTCGGATTGTGCGAGCATTTGCACAGGAAGTACACTTACCAGCGTGCACAGTAATAGCGCGCGAAAGAGTGTCATAGCGACATATCCAACAAGACGCTGCCTTTGCGCTGTCCCGCTTCCACCCGTTCATGGGCGGCCGCACAATCGCTTAACGCATAGGTTTGGGCGACGGGGCAGATCAAGGCATCCTCGGTCAAAGCCTGATGCAGCTTTGCAATTGCAATGTTGCGCGGTTCGGGCGGTAAAACATAAACAAGGGTTGTGTCCAGTGTCGCGTTTTTGAACATCATGGCCATAAAGGGCACTTCGGGCGACATCAATTTCGCCGAGCCATAGGCGGCGATCACCCCGCTTGGGGCGATGATGTCGGTGTCGAGGGTAACATTGATGCCAAATTCGACTTCGATAATGCGGTCGATGAGGGCGTTGTTGTTGGCTTTGAGGATTTGTTCTGCGCGATCTTCGGCGCGGTAATCGACAACGCAGTGGGCGCCCGCCCGCATGCAGTCCTCAAAGTCGGAAGGGCGCGCCGTGGCGATAACATGGGCCCCGTCCCAAGCGGCCAACTGAATGGCGAGCAAGCCAACAGTTCCCGCACCGCCTTGAACCAGTACAGTTTTGCCTTTGACGCTGCCACCGCCAAGCGTTGTATGACAGGCCGTCAGCCCGGGAATGCCCAAGGCCGCACCAGTCTGCATGCTCACGCCTGCTGGCATAGGGACCGCTTGATCGGCAGGCACCACGATGTGGGTGGCCGCCGTGCCAAAAGGGCGGTTCCATTGACCGTTCCAGATCCAGACAGATGTGCCGATCCGGTCTTGAGACACGCCTTCGCCGACGCGAATGATCTTTCCCGCGCCGTCACTGTGCGGGACAATTTTGGGAAATGCAGGGGCGCTCACACCGGGCCTGCCCCCTGCGCGCACTTTGACATCCGAGGGGTTCACGCCCGAAAACGTCAGCTCGATCAACACTTCGCCCGCGCTTGGGGTCGGGGTGTCCATGTCCTCCAACGTCAGTACATCTCGGGCGGGTCCGAATTGGGAATAGGTGATGGCACGCATTGTGGCCCCTTTGGTGATGTTGTCTGTTGCAAGTACTGCAATCTGATTGGCGTAGCATTTCGTGATCTTAGCTAAAGTGCAATCTGTTATCAGGGGGCAGGGGACACCGCCCACCAGACTTGTCAGCTGTCACGGAGTGTGCAGGATAAGAGCCTTAGCTATGTTCAGGAGTGACCAGATGCGTAAATTGTTGATTGGGGCGATGGTTCTTGGGGTGCTCGCACCTTTGGCGACTTGGGCCAATGCGGAAAAGGCGGCTGTCCCCGACAGCGAAATCATGGACCGCAGTTTGAACCGAAAGTTCATGAGCATGGTTCTATATTCAGATGGCACGTTTGAACGGCGCGCGACGTTTTTCCCCAAGAAAAACGGAAAACACTGGTCAACGACATCCGGAACATGGGCCAAACAGTCGGATGGCGGTTTTTGCCTCAAACGCAAAGGCAACTACTTCCATGACAAAAATTCCACGCGGACGTTTTCGGAAGGGTCCTGTTTTGTGATCTACCGGAGCAATGGGGGGAAGCTGCGGGTTGACATGAAACATGCGGGGGGCGGTGGCTTTGATGGTCCGTTTGATGTGGCCGCGGCCAATGACAACGTGCATTTCCCATCTGCCAAAGCACTCAAAACATCAGGTGCCCGGGCAATCCCTGCGACTGCATTTCTGAAAGCCGCTCAAGGAAAGACATTTGCGGTCAATCAGTGGTTGGGCTTGGCAAACTTCCGCCCCTCGGGACGCAACATCTTTCAAGTGAGCGATATTACGTCAACATCGGCTGTTGTGGTGGATGCGTGCAAAAAGACAGCGACAGCAGAAATGCGGGTCAAAGGAAACTCTTTGTGCACCAAATTCGAATTCAAGAACCTTTGGGCGAATGGATGCGGCACAATTTGGCAAGATCCAAAGGGACGTTTCTATGTGGTCAGTGATACCTCCGGGTTCGTATATATGGGCGGGCAGCTCCAATAAAGCCGCGTTCAGTCGCGGGTTTCTTGCGCGCCAACGCCCCATAGGCGCGCTTTGGGCGCCCAGCCTTTGAAACCACCAGCCGTGAGGCGGCACCATTCAAGGTCGCATTTGCCCAGTCGTGCCACGACACCGGCTTCGAGGGCGGCTGTCACAGGGGCTGTCGGATCAGGACGGGTGCGCAGTGTCATCATATCCTGTTCCACGATGACAGTGCGGGATCCGGACAATAATGAATAATGGACCCAGCCGCCTTGACCGTCGCGGTCCTCGACACGGCGCCAATGGCCATGCTCTGCTGTGATGTGCAGAGGCATATCGCGGCGCTTGAACACCCAATCAATTCTGTGGGTCAGGGACGGGCCACGGCGCACGTTGCCTTCGGCAGCTTTCATGGACACGAAACGGGGCAGTGGCAGATTGGTGACCGCGCCGCGTTCTTGCGCAAAGGCAAGCGGTGCCAAAGCGCCCAGCATCACGCATGTCAGCGTGCCCATGATCATAGATCGGAGCGTTCGTTTCATTTAAAAGGCCTGTATTGCCGTTACCCATACGTTGCCTTCGGTTCTTGTGCCTTGGATCAACATGGGCCACCATGTCACAAAGCAAACCTTTTCGCAAAGTTCTTGGGAGCCAAAATGTCAAAGGAACGATTAAGTGTGTTCGTCACGCGACGGTTGCCTGACGCAGTTGAAAAACGGATGGCAGAGCTTTTCGATGTGACACTGCGCGACGATGACGTGCCTTTGAGCCGTGAAGCGCTTGCGCAGGCTATGAAAACCGCTGATGTTCTGGTGCCGACGATTACGGATATCATTGATGCGGGGCTGATAGGGCAAGCCGGTCCGAACCTGAAGTTGATCGCCCATTACGGGGCGGGGGTTGACAATATCGACGTCGAAACGGCCCGTCGCCGGGGTGTTTTGGTGTCAAATACGCCCGATGTACAAACGGATGATACGGCAGACATGACGATGGGCCTTATCCTTGCGATCACCCGTCGCTTGCCCGAAGGTTTGGCCACCATGCAATCGGGAAATTGGGCCGGTTGGTCCCCGACTGCACTGCTTGGCGGACGGATTGGCGGGCGCAGGATCGGTATTCTGGGCATGGGCCGGATTGGGCGGGCTGTGGCACACCGTGCGTCTGCTTTCGGAATGCAGGTGCACTACCACAACCGTCGCCGTTTGCGCCCCGAAACCGAAGCCGAGATCGGTGCGACTTATTGGGAAAGTCTGGATCAGATGGTGTCGCGCGTTGATGTTTTGTCCATCAATTGCCCACACACGCCCAGCACATTCCATTTGCTTAACGCGCGTCGCCTCAAGCTGATGAAGCCCACTGCCGTGATCGTGAACACGTCACGCGGTGAGGTTATCGACGAAAATGCGCTGACACGTATGTTACGGGCAGGTGAACTGGCTGGGGCCGGGTTGGACGTCTATGAGCACGGCACGGCTGCAAACCCGCGCCTGCGCGAGGTCCCCAATGTTGTGCTGCTGCCGCACATGGGATCTGCGACGCATGAAAGCCGGCTTGAGATGGGCGAAAAAGTCATCATTAATATCAAAACTTTTGACGACGGACACCGTCCGCCTGATCTGGTTGTTCCCGCTATGCTGTAATTCAGCTTTGCTTTTGCGCGCTGTGCGTTAGTCTTTTCCTTAAGATACCCGAAACGCAGCGGAGCATGAAATGCGCAAAACAGCTTTTACACTGGCGATGATATGTGCTGGGTCCATCGGAGTCGCGCAGCAAACGGCTGACGCTGTGCAGCCCGAAGGGGCCACTGACGGCCAGTTCCAATCCATTGATCCAGCCGTCACCGCAGCCTTGAGCGCCAAAGCGCAAGGCAAACCTGTCACCGCCGAGAACTGGATGGTGGCCGCCGCCAATCCCCATGCTGTCAAAGCGGGTGCAGATGTTCTGGCCGCGGGGGGCAGTGCGGCAGATGCGCTTGTCGCTGTGCAAGCCGTTCTGGGATTGGTTGAGCCGCAGTCATCGGGCATCGGCGGCGGTGCGTTTCTTGTGTACTACGACGCTGAGGCCGGCGTTTTAACCACTCTGGACGGTCGGGAAACTGCGCCATTGGCTGCAACCCCGACATTGTTTCAGGACGAGAACGGTGAACCCCTCAAGTTTTTCGATGCAGTTGTCGGGGGATTGTCCGTGGGCACGCCGGGCACGCCTGCGTTGTTGCAAGACGCGCATGACAAATGGGGCAAGGCCGCGTGGGGCGGATTGTTCGAACCAGCGATGGCGTTGGCCGAAAACGGTTTTACCGTGTCGCCGCGTTTGGCGGGGCTGATTGAACGCGATGCAGAGCGTTTGGCGTCTCATCCCGCCACCGCAGCGTATTTTCTGCCAGAGGGCGCGCCATTGCGTGCTGGCGCGATGTTAAAGAACGCAGAATATGCCGTGACATTGCAATCCATCGCATCCCTTGGGGCAGAGGCGATGTACAGCGGTGAAATCGCAGGTGACATTGTCGCAGCCGTTCAAGGTGCGGCGACACCTGGCGTATTGTCTGCGATGGACTTGGCAATCTATCAGGTCAAAGAACGCCCTGCAGTGTGCGCAGGGTATCGCAGCTTTGAAGTCTGTGGGATGGGGCCGCCATCTTCCGGGGCGCTGACCGTGGGGCAGATATTGGGTATGCTCAACAACTATGACTTGAGTGCGGGTCCACAGGACGCAAATGTGCGCCGGTTGATCGGGGATGCGTCCCGTTTGGCGTTTGCGGATCGTGGTCGATACATGGCTGACAGTGATTTTGTGCCTGTTCCGACACAGGGGCTTGTGGATGCTGCCTATCTTGCGCAACGGGCGGAGCTTTTGAATGGGACCACAGCCTTGAGCGAGGTCAGCGCTGGCACGCCGGAATTTGATCACGCGTTGAACTGGGCAGATGACGAGGCGATCGAGTTGCCCTCCACGTCCCACATTACCATTGTCGACAGTTTCGGCAATGTGGCTTCAATGACGACGACAATCGAGAACGCTTTCGGGTCCAGAGTGATGACCAACGGGTTCTTGCTCAACAATGAGCTAACAGATTTTTCCTTTCGCAGTCACCGCGACGGGGTGCCGATTGCCAACCGTTTGGAGCCGGGGAAACGTCCGCGTTCCTCAATGGCGCCGACCATTGTGATGAAAAACAACAAACCTGTTCTGGCCATTGGCAGTCCAGGTGGAAGCCGGATCATCGGGTACGTTGCCGAAAGCATCATTGCCTACGTTGACTGGGGTATGGATGTGCAACAAGCGGTCTCTGTCCCTCATGCTGTGAACCGATTTGGTAAATTCGACCTTGAAGAGGGCACCGATGCAGTCGCTCTGGAGGGGGAATTGACGGGCATGGGTTTTGAAGTGGGCGCGCGTGGGCTGAATTCGGGGTTGCATGCCATCGCAATTGGCGAGACTTTGCAAGGCGGTGCAGATCCTCGCAGGGAAGGCATCGCACTGGGAGAATAAAAGGAAACGACATGGCTAAAATCACCGAATTGCCGCTGAATGAAGACGGGATAGCGACCGTTTTAGGCGTTTTGAAACAGCAGTTTGGTGATCGGTTCCAAACCGGGCAGTCCATTCGCGAGCAACACGGACACACGACAACATGGTTGACCAACCAGTCCCCGGACGGCGTGGTCTTTGCACGATCCAAAGACGAGGTGACAGCCATCGTCAACATTTGCGCGACCCACAAAGTACCTGTGATTCCCTATGGCACGGGTACGTCTTTGGAGGGGCATGTGAATGCGCCCGCTGGCGGGATATCTGTGGATGTCAGTCAGATGAACCAGATTTTGGAGGTTTTTTCTGACGATTTGTCATGCATTGTGCAGCCCGGTGTCACACGCGAACAGCTGAATACCTATTTGCGGGATCAGGGATTGTTCTTTCCGATTGATCCCGGCGCAAACGCGTCACTGGGCGGGATGACGGCGACCAATGCAAGCGGCACAAATGCTGTCCGGTACGGCACGATGAAGGACAATGTGTTGGCCGTTGAAGCGGTGATGGCCAATGGCGAGACGATCCGCACGGCGCAGCGCGCCAAGAAATCATCGGCAGGGTATGATCTGACGCGGTTGATGGTCGGCTCTGAAGGGACGCTGGGGCTGATCACGCAAATCACATTGCGTTTGCAAGGTATTCCTGAAGCGATCAGTTCCGCGCGGTGTACGTTCCCGACTGTGGACGCAGCATGTCAGACAGTGATGCAGGTGATCCAATATGGCATTCCAGTCGCGCGGATCGAGCTGTTGGATGCGGTACAGGTCAAAGCGTGCAATGCCTATTCCAAAATGGATATGCCCGAAGAGCCGTTGTTGTTGCTGGAATTCCACGGGTCTGACGCCAGCGTGCTTGAACAGGCCGAGATGTTCGGGGCCATCGCAGAGGAGCACGGCGGCGCCGGATATACCTCCACCACCTCAACCGAGGAACGCAACAAGCTTTGGCAAGCGCGCCACGATGCCTATTGGGCCACTTTGCAACTGCGCCCCGGTGCTGTCGGGATTTCGACGGATGTTTGTGTCCCGATTTCGCGATTGGCGGATTGTGTGAGTGCTGCGCAAGCGAAGCTGAAGGACGAGGGGTTTATCTCCCCGATCGTTGGGCATGTGGGCGACGGGAATTTCCATTGCTTGCTGTTGATTGATGACAAAAACCCTGATGAGATGGAACGCGCAGGGCAGTTTGTCAGTTGGCTCAATGAACTGGCCATTTCTATGGATGGGACCTGCACTGGCGAGCATGGGATCGGGCAGGGCAAAATGCCATATCTGTCCAAAGAGCTCGGGCAAGCGACTGTCGATGTGATGGGGGCGATTAAAATGGCCCTTGATCCTGATGGGATCATGAACCCCGGTAAGGTCGTTGCAGTCTGATTGGAAAAGACCCCGGACCAA
This sequence comes from uncultured Paracoccaceae bacterium, assembly GCA_943787985.1. GTDB lineage: Bacteria > Pseudomonadota > Alphaproteobacteria > Rhodobacterales > Rhodobacteraceae > Ascidiaceihabitans. Next base: position 90,739 of record CALSOO010000004.1, read on the forward strand.
AGGCAGCATCCTGCGCCCTGCGTTTGCTCACCAGCGCAAAGGCCCTAATGAGGTCGGTTTTTCACCAGAACGGGTCGGCTGCCTTGTGCGTGGCCGCCCACTTTCCTCGTAGAACAGCGTCAAGTTTGAACGCAAGGAATCGCACATGAAGACGCAAGTGAAAGCATTGGTTGTTGGCGGCGGTGCAGTTGGCACGTCGATTGCATATCATTTGGCCAAAGCGGGCTGGGACGATGTCATGTTATTGGAGCGCGATGAGTTGACGTCTGGCTCTACATGGCATGCCGCTGGATTGCTTCCGTTGTTCAACATGTCCTTTGCCACGACCCACATCCACAAATACTCGGTGGATTTTTACAAGGCCTTGGAGGCTGAAACCGGCCTGAATGCGGGTTTTGCTGTCGTCGGAAACTTGCGGATGGCGCAAACCGATGCGCGAATGGACGAGTACATGTTGTATGCATCTACCGCCGAAACCTGCGACGTGCCCTATGTTTTCATGACCCCTGACGAGATCAAGGCAAAGTGGCCTTTGATCCAAACAGATGACTTGAAAGGCGCTTTGTACCACCATTCGGATGGCTACATTAACCCGGCTGACGTCACTCAGGCGATGGCCAAAGGCGCGCGTCAACGCGGCGTGGTTATCGAGCGCAAATGGCAGGCCGATGCGTTTCACTGGAACGGAACCCATTGGGAGGTCACGGCCACCAAAATGGTAGAGCAGGGGGGGAACTTGGTCCCCTCAGACGAGCAGGTTGTGATCACGGCAGAGCACGTGGTGACGGCGTCCGGGAACCATGCGCAACGCACTGCCAAGATGCTGGGGATCAAGATGCCGGCAATTCCGGTCGAGCATCAGTTTATCGTCATGGATCAAGATCCTGCGCTTGTGGATTACCGTGCCAATGGTGGCCCCGAGCACCCTGTTATCCGTGATGCCGACGCCCAATCCTATGTGCGCGAAGAACGCGGCGGCTGGATCTTGGGTGTCTACGAAAAGAACGCGCCAGCCGTTTTTGAACACGGTGTTCCCGACAGCTTTCGCGCCGATTTGTTCCCTCTCGATCTTGAGCGGATCGAAGAGCAGTATATGGCGATGATCCACCGCGTTCCTTCTTGTGAGGAAAGCGGGCTGAAGGACGATTTTAACGGCCCTATTTGTTACACGCCGGATGGCAACCCTCTGGTTGGGCCGGCGCCCGGGATGCGCAACATGTGGTTGGCCGAAGGGTTCTCTTTTGGGATCACAGCCGCAGGTGGCACGGGGTATTACCTTGCCCAAATGATGGTGGACGGCGAAGCCGAAATTGACATGGCGTCGCTTGATCCCAAGCGCTACGGTGATTGGATGACGACCGAATTTGCGGCCCGTAAAAACGAAGAATGTTATGATCACGTCTATGTTTTACATCACCCTGACGAGGAACGGCCCGCTTGCCGTCCTTTGCGCACGGCACCTGTTTACGACCGCCAAAAAGCGCTGGGCGCACAGTTTGGATTTGTGAACGGTTGGGAGCGCCCCAATTACTACGGGCCGTTAGATGCGCCTGACAATTTCGACCACGAAGGACGGTCTTTCCGTCGTGGGACATGGTGGGAGCACACGGTTCAAGAAGCCAAGGCGATCCGCGAAGGGGTCGGGCTGATCGACGCGACGGCCTTTACCAAACACGTGGTCAAAGGGCCGGGTGCCACGCAATTCCTTGATTGGTTTACGTGTAACAAGCTGCCTTCGGTTGGGCGGATCAACCTGACCTATGCGTTGACCTCCAATGGGACGACACGGACGGAATATACCATTGTGCGGATCGCGCAGGACGAATATTATCTTGTGTCTGCAGGGGCTTGGACCGCCTATGACAGCGACTATCTGCGCAAAGCCATCGAGGACAAAGCACCGGAATTCGGATATATCGAATGTCACGACGTGACCACTCAGTGGGGTGTGTTTGCCATTGCGGGCCCCAAATCACGCGATGTTTTGAACGCTTTGGTCAAAGACGGTGATCCTGAGACCGTTTTGTCAAACAAGCGGTTTCCGTGGCTCACAATGCGCAACATTGAACTGGGGATGTGCCCTGTGCGCGCGATCCGTGTGGCATACACGGGGGAGTTGGGCTGGGAATTGCATCACCCGATTGAAATGCAGACATATCTTTGGGATCAGCTTCTTGCGGCAGGTGCGCCCCATGGGATGAAGCTGGTCGGTGCGCGGGCGCAGAACTGGTTGCGCCAAGAAAAATCCTACCGTGCTTTTGGCAATGAGTTGGGGCGCGATGCCACACCTCTGGAAGCCGATTTGCCGCGTTTTGTGAACTTGGATAAAGAGTTCTATGGCAAGGACGCATTGGTCAAAACCGGTATTCGCAGCAAATGCGTGACGGTCTTGATCGATGGGCCCGTGGATGCAGATCCATGGGGGCGTGAGGCGCTTTATCACGGTGATGATCGCGTCGGCCGTTTGACCTCTGGCGGATATTCTGTCGCTTTTGAAAAGCAAATCGGAATGGGCTACGTGCCCGCTGAACTGGCTGAAGTGGGCACCAAGCTAAAGGTTAAAATGCAGGGTCAGTTGTGGGACTGCGTGATCACCGAAGACAGCCCCTATGACCCCAAAAACGCCGTTATCCGCATCGATGGCTGATTAGCGCACCGATCGGCTGGCAAGCCAGTTTTGCCAGTCGGCTTTGGTGCCATTGAAGGCGTTGATATCAACGGCACCGGGTGTGTTGGGAAGCGTTCCAGTCGCTGTGTATTGCCAGAACCTCCAGCGTTGGCCCGGGAATGCTTGTGCCGGAGTTTTGGCCGTTGTGCGTAACCAGAATTCCTCGTTCTTCATGGCACTTAGCCCTGCGTCTTCATAAAAACGCGGCGTGGTGTAAATGACAGGCCGCTGTCCAAAATGCGCTTCGACCTTGTCCAGCCAAATGCGCATTTCGCTGCGCACGACAGCCGCATCAGGGCGACGTTGGCATGTCGGGGAAAACGGGTTCCATTCCATATCAAGCACAGGTGGCAAACTCCCGCGGGTCCGTGGCACTGTGTTGATGAAGAAATCTGCCTGGACGGCAGGATCAGTGCAAAAATAGTAAAAATGATACGCCCCGCGCGCAATGCCTGCGCGCGCCGATCCACGTCAGTGATCTTTGAATTTCGGGTCTAACAGGTCGCCCCCCTCTGTGGCTTTGAGGAATACAAATTCGATGCCTGACGCTTTGGCGCGCTTCCAATCTACAAATGTTTGAAACCGTGCCGCGTCCATGCCCCGAACAGGGAAACTTGTTGGCTGCCGTCCTGCGAAGCGCACCGGATCAGAGTCGCCAATGACCAACGGCCCCACCGCGCGGGTTGGGCTGGTGGTTGTCGGGGCCGAACAGGCCGCCAAAACAAGAAAAAAGGCGAAGATCAGAAAGCGCATCAGAGTTCTCTACTTTTTAAATCGGGCAGGGGACAGTGTGTGTTCGAGTTCCGGGTCAATGAGGTCCGTGCGTCCAAAGACCAGATCAGCGAGGAATTGGCTAGCCCCCGGCGCGGTTTGAAAGCCGTATCCACCTTGGCCTGCACTCCAGATGAATGCCGGATTGGCAGGGTCGGGGCCCAATACCAAAGTCCGGTCAGGGGCAAAGGTGCGAAGCCCGGCCCATGTGGTTTCGACGCGCGTGACCTCTTCATTCACGTGGTTTTGGTAGCGATCAATCCCTTCGGCGATCACCATGTCGTCTGCGTAAGCATCATGAGGGTGTGTCGGGTCCTCATCCGCGGGAGAGATCAGCAATTTGCCGGCTTCGGGTTTGGCGTACCACGTTTCCCCGACACCAAAGAAGATGGGCCAATTTGATATGTCACGGCCGGCAGGGGCGGGAACTTTTGCAAAAGACCTGCGGCAAGGAGTCAAACCGACAGGCGAAATGCCGGCCAAAGTTGCGATTTGATCCGCCCATGCCCCCGCGGCGTTGACCAACGTTTTGGCGGTATATTGTGTCTCCCCGCATGTCACGGTCCACTGACCGTTGGAAAACTGGATATCTGAGACGTTGGCCTTTGTGTGGAGGGCCCCTCCGTTGGCCTTCAGGCGCTTTGCGAAATCTTGAATCAGCCGGTCGGTGTCGATGTCTTGCGCACCACTGTGATAGGCCGCGCGCAAAATTTTATCGCTAAGGATAGGAACAATGTGACGTGCGTCATCGACCGAAATTTCCTGAGTGCTCAGCGCCTTTACGTCGGCATCGAATGCGGTGTCTTCACCTGTGCGGGACACCAAAAGGAAGCCGCGTGGACTAAGGTAGCCGTTGTCTATGAAATATGCCTCACCCATGCGGCTTAACGCGTTGACAGAAGGCGCGCCGTAGTTGGGTTCATACAGGGCCGCAGATCGACCTGATGCATGGTAGCCCAGTCCGTTTTCCATCTCCAGGACAGTGACTCCGGCACTTTGTGACAGGCGGGCTGCTGCGGAAATGCCTGCAATGCCTCCTCCGATAACGATGATGTCTGTCATGCTTCTTCGATCCGGTCCGTCGCGGGAGGAGGTGTTGGAGTCAGCGCAGTGATTTCATCATAAAGTGCGGGTGGCATCGTGTAGGAGCCCGCTTTTAACGATGGTGCCAGTTGGGCAAGGCTGCGCCCTGAGATGATGGGGTGCGGGGCGCAAGGGTGTGCTGCAGCCCATGCCACGGCCAAGGTCGCGGGGTCCGTGTTTTCGCGCTTTGCCAAATGGGCAAACGATGTTGCTGCGTCATGCATCCAGACAGGTGCGTAACGGGCCGCGTAGGCTTGGTTTTCTGTTAGCCGTCCTGTCCCGCCGTTCGCGTATTTCCCCGTCAGCAGTCCCCCTCCCAGCGGTGAATATGGCACCGCTGTGATGCCCTGATCCACGCACATCGGGAAGATTTCCACCTCTGCCTGCCGTTTGACCAAGTTGTACATGGGTTGGATGACGTCGATCTTGAGGTCCAGACTTGCACAGACCGCTTGGGCTTTCATGACTTGCCATGCGGCAAAGTTGGAAACACCGATAAACCGGATCGCGCCTGACTGTTTCAACGTTGCCAATGCCGTGAATGTCTCAAGTAAGTCTGTGTCGTTATCGTAGCGGTGCAGGTACAGCAAATCGACAACATCCAATTTAAGGCGTTGGCGGGATACATCGAAGTGCTCAAGAATGTTTATGGCGCTTGATCCGCCGAGGTATGCTGCTTTTGTGGCAATGAGCAGATCTTCTCGGTCGTCCCCGATCATTTCGCCCAAAAGTGTTTCCGATGCGCCATCTGTATAGACATAGGCGGTGTCGAAATGGGTGATACCGGCCTCTCTGGACGCGTCATACATCGCGCGAGACGCCGCAGCATCAGCGCTACCTCCGAATTGCATGGTGCCAAAAGTCAGGCGCGAGGCTGGGGTGCCATTGGGCGAAGTCAAATGTGTCATGCGCAAAGGGTGCCATGGCCCCAAGCGCACAGCAAGTGGATGTTGGTGTTAGATGGCACCGCGTTCTGTTGCGCGATTGTACGCGGGACGGGCATGGATGCGGTTCACGAACTCTGCCAGCCTTGGGAAGTCTTTGGCGCGGCTTTGCATCATGGCAATTTCAGCCGGGAAGCTGAGCATAATGTCGACGGCGGACAGTTCATTCAGGACATAGTGCCCGTGCGTGCCAATGATGTCGTTCATATAGCCGTAGTGGGACTCGAGTTGTTGTTGGATGCGCGGGTGCAAAGGGGCGCCAGCATCCCCAAGCCTGTCGACATACAGGTTTAGCAAAATTGGGGTCATGGCTGAGCCTTCGGCAAAGTGCATGAGCTCCAAATGCTGGATATGCGCGTCCGTTCCAATCTTTGGGATCATCTGTGGAGCATGTTTTGCGCAGATGAGTTCGACAATGGCGGCGCTTTCGGTGATCAATCGGCCCTCCATTTCCACCATAGGTGATTTCCCGAGCGGGTGGATCGCCAGCAGCTCTGGTGGCGCAAGGTTGGTTTTGACATCCCGCGCATAGTGTTTGACGTCATAGGGGATGCCGATCTCTTCCAGGAGCCAAAGAATTCGGTGTGAGCGGGACCTGTTGAGGTGGTGCAAAGTAATCATGGCAACACAGTGCCATGAGAAAGTTGGCATGAATAGGCGCTGTGGCGACCGTGATCAAAGGCGATACTGGCACGTCTCGTGAGAGGATTGAAGCCAGCGTTGTTTTTTGCATGCATTGGGCGCATTTGTGGCAACCTTTGATACCGCATAGGTGGCCCCCTAAACCGTGTTTTGTGATCTGTGCATTTTGTTGCAAATTTTCTGAAAATACGTTATTTATTAATAAGTTATTAATATTCTACCTGGGGTGGTATTGGCCTTGAAGGGCAACGACGCGAAAACGATCGCAGAGGAGTTTTTGTCGTGCACAGGTGCTGCGATAAACGCGGGCGATTTCGATTCGTTTGCCGAATTTTTTAGCTTCCCTCACGAAATCGCGACGTTCGACGAGATACGGATTCTGCGAAAAAAAGAAGACATGCGTCCAATTTTTGATGGAATGCAACGTTACCATGCAAGTCTGGGCGTTACTGAGATGGTGCGCACTGTTATTGAGGCGTCATTTGAGGGTGCGGACAAAGTCCAAGCCACCCACATGACCCGTATTTTGAGCCATTCGAGATTGGTTCAAGAGCCATATCCGGCTTTTAGCGTAATCGAACGGATCGATGGGCGATGGCTCATTGTTCTTACCGCATACGCCATACAGGATTCCCCAAAGCATTCTGCGATTTTGACGGGACCAATTGGCAACGCAGAGTCGGATCGCTCATAGAGTTTTCCGGATCAAGAGTGTCTCGGGATCGCTTTTGGTGTTCCATGATGGTTCAGGGTGTCATCACGTCAATGTTCCCGAAACTTGGCGGTCCTAGCGGAAAGTTGCGAAGCCCATGCGCGAATTGACGCGCTTAAGCTTCGCCCCAATTCTACCCCAGAGTACTATTCAGCGCGAAGAAGATCACTGCGGAAAGCAATGCCGCTGCGGGCACTGTGATCACCCATGCCGCAAGAATGGTCATGAAATGCGAGCGACGCACCAGTTTGCGGCGTCGCCGTTCTTCGGGGCCAAAGTTGGCGCGGTCCGGTATGGCCATCCGCGCTTTTCGAATACGGCGTTCCGCATCCCACTCACGGTAAAATCCAACCCCGAAGACACCACCCACCGCAATATGGGTTGAGCTTACAGGCAACCCAAGCCAGCTTGCGACAATCACAGTGATCGCGGCGGAAAGAGCGACGCAATATGCGCGCATCGGGTTGAGTTTGGTGATCTGGCCCCCGATCATTCGGATCAGTTTTGGCCCGAACAGAAACAGGCCGAACGAGATGCCAAAAGCCCCGATGACCATCACCCAGAAGGGAATGGAAACGGCATGAGTGAAGTCACCCGATTGTGATGCTTGCACGATCGCAGCCAATGGCCCCACGGCGTTGGCGACATCGTTTGCCCCATGTGCAAAGCTGAGCAATGCAGCGGAGACCACAAGAGGAATTCCGAACAGGACTTTCAAGGATTTGTTGCGGTTCTCCAACCCTTCGGATTGTTTGCGAATAACAGGGATCATCACCATCCAAATCAGAACACCTATCGCGGCCCCGATCATCAACGACATTTGAAGATCAATCTTGATGATCTTTTTCAACCCTTTGAGGGCAAGATATGAGGCAAAGGCCCCTGCCATAATGCCAACAAGGACAGGCACCCACTTTCGCGCGGCCGCGATTTTGTCGTCCTGATAGATGATCCGTGATTTGATCACGAACAGGAAAAACGCAGCAACAGCCCCGCCCAGAACAGGAGAGATCACCCAGCTTGCGGCGATCTTGCTCATGGTGGGCCAACTGACTGCTGCAAATCCTGCTGCTGCTATCCCTGCGCCCATGACGCCCCCAACGACCGAGTGGGTCGTCGAGACAGGTGCGCCCACCCACGTGGCCAAATTGACCCAAAGAGCGGCTGACAACAGAGCAGCAAGCATTGCCCATATAAAGGTGTCCGCAGTGCCCATGCTTTCGGGTGCGATGATGCCTTTGGCAATGGTGGAGACGACGTCTCCGCCCGCGATCAGCGCTCCGGCGCTTTCGAAAACGATTGCGATGGCTATGGCGCCGCCCATGGTCAGCGCATTTGCCCCGACAGCCGGTCCCATGTTGTTGGCCACATCATTGGCACCGATGTTCAGCGCCATATAAGCCCCGAAACAAGCGGCAACGATCACGATCATCGAGTTGTTGGTTTGTCCAAAGAACAACGCAGCCCCAAGTCCCGCGAGCACAACAAAGACCAGCGCGATGCCGGGTCCCACCAAGGGCCGCGCAACATAGGCGCTGGCCAGTTCAAGGTTGGAGTAGCGCGCAAGGTCGCGGTCCAAAGTCTCTAGGTGGCGTGGATCGCCCGGTGTGTTGGTCATGATATGTCCCCCGTTTTCTACGCTGTAGTCATGGGGGGCACATGAAATCAACCATTGTGCAAAGAATTCAGGCGATTTGCCTAAAATTGACGCAAAATAGTTTTGAGTTGGGTTTCATTCACCATATCAGCCGCATCTTTGGTTTTGACCCATTTGCGGGTGCGTTGATGGGCTTCGGGGAATGTGTCTGCCAGCGTATCCACGGGAACGGAATAGACCAAGGTCTCGACGGGGATTGACCATCCGGTTCTTTGGGTTTTGTTATAAGTGTAGCGTCCGATTGGTTTCGGATCGACCGTGCCAGAGTTCACTCCGGCCTCTTCCCATGCTTCACGTGTGGCCGCTTCGGAAGCGTTCAAACCGCGAATTGGCCACCCTTTCGGTATGATCCAACGGCCCGTTCCTCGGCTGGTGACCAAAAGCACCTCGGTGTCGGCTCCGGCCGTGCGGTGACACAAGGCGGCCACTTGGAGCCGCTTGGGGCGCTGGAACAATGGGATAAGAACACCCTTCCAGAAGGCATCAATAAGACGAAACACGTGTAACCTGCTCAGATAATTGTTGTTTTGATTGAGCGGTCTCTAACGTGTTGTCTCAATAATTGCAAATCACACGCGTTTTGTCGCCTGAAATGCAAAAAGGCCCCGACCTGTGTCGGAGCCTTTGACCGTTCTTTTCATCGTATGTGCGACACACGCACACGCTGACGCTGCTTAGTTCGGGATGTCGCCTACGATACCTTCAACGTAGAAGTTCATTCCGGCCAAAGCGCCATCATCCGCAGTTTCGCCTTCGGCCAAGAACGGAGTGCCGTCTTGCTTGTTCAAAGGGCCAGTGAAGGCATGGTAAGAACCGTCCGCCAATGCCGCCTTCATCGCCAGAGCCTCGGCTTTGATGTCCTCGGGAACCGCGTCAGAGATTTCACCGATACCAACCATGCCAGCGCCGATGCCGTCCCATGTATCCGTGGAGGACCATGTGCCGTCCATAACGGCTTGCGTGCGGGCGATATAGTAAGGCGCCCAGTCATCAATAATAGAAGACACACGTGGCATCGGGGCGTACTGGCCCATGTCAGAGGCTTGGCCGAATGTGATCACGTTGCCCGCTTCTTGTGCTGCGGCTTGAGGTGCTGTGGAATCGGTGTGTTGCAAAACAACATCCGCACCTTGTTCGATCAACACCTTGGCGGCGTCTGCTTCTTTTGCAGGATCAAACCACGTGTAGGCCCAGATGATTTTAAACTCGACGTCCGGGTTTACTTTTTTGGCGTGGATGTATGCAGAGTTGATGCCACGGATGACTTCAGGGATTGGAAAAGAACCGATGTACCCAACGATGTTGGATTTGGTCATTTTGCCAGCGATGTGCCCTTGGATCGCACGCCCCTCATAGAAACGGGCAGAGTATGTGGACACGTTGTCGGCACGTTTGTAGCCGGTTGCATGTTCGAATTTCACATTGGGAAACTTGGCGGCAACATTGATCGTCGGATCCATGTACCCGAAGGAGGTGGTAAAGATAAGGTCAGCACCGTCCAACGCCATCTGTGTCATGACACGCTCGGAATCGGGGCCTTCAGCCACGCTCTCGACGAATACAGTTTCGACTTTGTCGCCAAAGGCGGCTTCGACAGCCAAGCGGCCTTTGTCGTGTTCATACGTCCAGCCACCATCGCCGACGGGGCCTACGTAAACAAACCCGACTTTGGTTTTGTCTTCGGCCATTGCTGTGGTTGCCAGGCCAAGCGCGACTACGGCACCTGTCAGGATTTTTGTGAATGTCATGAGTGGTTTCCCCCCCGGGGTTTGGTATTGGCCTCTATTGAGAGGCATGGAAAATGCGCCCGAGTGAGCCCGGAGCACGAGATTTGTCAGCAGACAGAATCACCAACACGATGATGGTGACGATATAGGGGGACATTGCCAAATACTCGACCGGAATGGCAACGCCTGCACCCTGAAGATTAAGCTGCAATTGGGTGATTCCGCCAAAAAGATAGGCACCCAGCAGGACACGCCACGGCTTCCAGCTTGCGAACACCACCAATGCGAGTGCGATCCAGCCGACACCGGCTGTCATGCCTTCGGTCCACTGCGGGACCCGGATCAGGCTGATGTAGGCACCGCCCATGCCCGCACAGGCGCCGCCAAACATGATCGCCATCGTGCGGATCCGCTTCACTTTGTACCCCAGCGCATGAGCGGCATCGTGGTTTTCCCCGACAGCCCGCAAGACCAAACCCGCGCGCGTAAACGTCAGCACAGCCCAAACGCTCGCCACAATGATAATTCCCAGATACACGATCGGGTCATGCGAAAACAGAATGGGGCCAAGAACGGGGATATCGCCAAGCGGCCCAAAGGCGACGTCTTCCATGCGTGGCGGTTTGATCCCGACATAGCTTTGGCCCATGAGGGCAGACAGCCCCAACCCGAACAGGGTCAAAGCCAGTCCCGACGCTACCTGATTGGCCAAAGCAACCTGGGTCAGAAACGCAAACAGCAGTGACAATGCCGCTCCGCCAACAGCCGCCATCACAAAGCCAAGCGCGGGGGAGCCGGTGTTGACCGCAATGATGAAGCCACAGATGGCCCCTGTGATCATCATCCCCTCAACGCCAAGGTTCAGAACGCCTGCGCGCTCGGCCACCAATTCACCCGTTGCTGCAAGGAGAATTGGGGTCGCAGCACTGATGAGTGCGGCAATGAGAATGACCGGATTGATTGCGCTTAGGTCCATTCGAAATCTCCATGGGGCATTTGTATCCAGAACCGGGTATTCAGAAGTAATCCAAAGTCTCTTTCCAAAAGGGGCAGGCTTTGGGTCATATTGCTTCCCTCTGTCCGATCCGAACGCGGTAATTGGTTAGCAAATCAAACGCCAACAGGAAGAACAACAACATCCCCTGGAACACCTGAATTGCAGCGACAGGCAAGCCCATTTGGCTTTGGGCGATGTCGCCGCCAATGTAGGTCAAGGCCATCAATCCACCCGCACAGACAATTCCCAACGGATGCAGCCGTCCCAAAAACGCAACGATGATCGCTGTAAAACCATAGCCCACATTAAAATCGATGGTCACTTGTCCAGCGGGGCCTGCAACTTCGAACATACCGGCCAACCCGGCCAAAGCGCCTGACAAGCCCAGGCAAAACAACACCAAACGTGTCGGGTTCACGCCACCGAACTTGGCAGCGCGCGGCGCCTCACCTGTGACGCGGATCGCAAAGCCCAGTCTGTGGCGTGTCAATAAAACATACGCGAATATCACAGCGATGAGAGCTGCAACCACGCCCCAATGCATGCCGGTTCCCGTCACAAGATCTGCATTATGTGCGCTTGGGTATTGTTGCAGGTTACGGCTGCCCGGAAAGCCAAAACCCTCGGGGTTTTTCAACAAACCCAATGACATAGATGCCAGAAATTGCTCCGCAACATACACCAGCATGAGGCTGACCAGAATTTCGTTTGTGCCAAATTTCACCTTGAGCACGCCCGGGATCATGGCCCAGACCCAACCGCCAAATGCACCCGCCAGCACCATCAACGGGAAAATGATCCAACTTTCCATAGGGTAGAACGCCAACCCCACGCCTGCGCCAAACAAGGCACCCATGATGTATTGACCTTCAGCACCGATATTCCAGATGCCTGCCTTGAAGCCCAAAGCCAAGCCAATTGCGATCAACACCAATGGGGCGCCTTTGATCAACAACTGGGGGCGGTAAAAGAACGAGAACTCTCCAAACAGCGGCTCCCAAAAAATGGTCAGGATCGCTTGAATGGGGTCCTTACCCAAAATCGCGAACAAGGCACCGCCAAAGATCAAGGTCGCGATCACTGCAAAAACAGGCGAGGCTACGCCATAAAAACGGCTGGGCTGTGGGCGCTTCTCAAGCCGGATCATTTGTTAACCCTTTATTCACCTTGCTAAATAAACCTCCGCCGGAGGCATCGGATGTCTCAAACATGTGCGACCTCCATACCATGCGCACCGCCCATCATCAGGCCAATTTCGTCAACGGTGAGCCCAGCGGCAGGGCGCAAAGGGCTCAAACGACCTTCATTCAAAGCTGCAAACCGATCCGAGATTTCCATCAGTTCATCGAGGTCTTGTGAAATGACAATCACCGCGGCACCGTTTGCAGCCAAGTCCAACAAAGCTTGTCGAATGGCGGCCGCTGCGGCCGCATCTACACCCCAGGTCGGTTGGTTCACGACCAAGACATCGGGTCTTTGTAAAACTTCACGCCCGATGACGAATTTCTGTAAATTGCCGCCTGAAAGAGAGCGTGCAGCGTTGGCTGCGCTGGGTGTTCGCACGTCAAAAGCGCCTATGATGCGCTCGGCAAAGCGTTGTGCGGCAGCCCAGTCCAGCACTCCGTGACGTTCCAGTTTTTCTCGCTGTGCACCCGTCAGCATTGCGTTCTCAATGAGTGACATATCAGGGGCGGCTGCATGTCCTAGACGTTCTTCCGGGGCGGTGAGCAATCCAATTTCGCGGCGCGGGTTCGGCCCCAGGTGGCCGATGTCACGGCCTTTGTAGGTGATCATGCCTGCCTGTGCGCAGGTTTCGCCTGATAGCGCGCCCAGAAGCTCGTCCTGGCCGTTTCCTGCGACGCCACCGATCCCCAAGACCTCACCGGTGTGGAGGGTCAAGGAAATTTCGCGCAACGGCATCCCGAATGCCGCGGCAGGGGGCAGGGACAAACTTGTGAGTTTTAGAACTTCTTCACCTTGCAGAGAGGGGGTACGCTGGGGCGTCTTGAGTTTCGCACCAACCATCATTTCGGCCATGTCGCGCGCGGAGGTCTCTGCGGGGATACAGGCGCCGACAACTTGCCCCAGTCTTAAAATTGTTGCGGTGTCGCAAAGGGTCCGAATTTCTTCCAGTTTATGGGAGATGTATAAAATTGATGTTCCCTCTGATCGCAATTTATTGAGGGTATCAAACAAGATAGAGACCTCTTGCGGGGTTAGAACCGAAGTAGGTTCGTCCATGATCAAAAGCTTGGGATCTTGAAGAAGACATCGGATAATCTCGACGCGTTGTTGTTCGCCTGCTGACAAATCGCCAACAATGCGGTCTGGCGACAACGGCAGCCCATAGGCTTGCGAAACCTGCGTTATCTGATCTGACAACTGGCGCATTTTGGGGGCGGTTTCCATGCCCAATGCGATATTCTCTGCGACCGTCAACGCGTCGAACAGAGAGAAATGCTGGAACACCATTCCGATCCCGCTGGCACGCGCAGTGCGGGGATCTGCAGGTGCAAAGGTCTCGGAATTGAGGTGCATCTCGCCCAGATCCGGCTTTACCAATCCATAGATCATTTTGACCAAAGTGGATTTGCCTGCGCCATTTTCTCCGAGCAAAGCATGAATCTCACCTTGCTTGATCTCGAGGCTCACACTGTCATTGGCCACAACGTCTGGATACGCTTTCGTCAATTCATGCAATGACAATAGAATATCGGTCATGCTGTCGCCTCCATGAGCGCCGCGGGTGTGTGGCTTGCTTTGAGTAGCCGATCAGCGACCCCTATCGCAATCATTTGAGGGTGTTTGCCTAAAGATATGTCGCCAATTGGGCATGTGATCTGGTCGATGCGCGTGTCAGAATGCCCCAGAGCACGTAAACGATTGCGAAACCTGGCCCATTTGGTTGCTGACCCGATCAATCCGCAGAACGCAAAGCCATGCGTCAGTAGGCTGTGGCACATTTCAAGATCAAGCGCGTGGGCATAGGTTAATATCAGGTGATGTGCGTGTTCGGGCGCGTGTTGAACGACAAGGTTTGGTTGTGCCGCTGGTAGGGCATTAATTTGATCGGGTATTTCTGTAGGATACCGTTTGATATCAGTATCGACCCACGTGATCTCCCACCCGGGCAAAGGCGCCATAACCGAGACAATTGCACGCCCAACGTGGCCAGCTCCCCAAATCCACAGCGGGTTTTGAGGGCGGTGGACCGGTTCGATCATCCACTCTCCAACACGCTGGGCAGAGGGGTAAATACCTTGATTGCGTGCCGCGCTTAACAGCCGGCGGACCGGGAGCGGCATGTCACCAGAGCCACGCGCGATTATGTCTTCGGGCAAGGATTGGGCGCGCTCAAGATCATAGGTTTCGGTCAGAATATGAACCGCGCCACCACAACATTGCCCCATGTCCGGACCAAGGGCGTGCCGTGTCATGCGATCACCACTTTTGAGGGCAGCGCGTGCGCACTCAAATTCGAGAGCTCCCCCTCCTATTGTGCCGGATTGTCCGCCGTCCCATACGAGCATTGCCGCTCCGACTTCACGCGGGGCTGATCCTTTGACCTCTGCCACAACCACACGCGCCACGCGACCGTGCGCGCGGCAGGCGGCAATCAAGGCACTGCGCTCAAACATTGCGCGCCCTTTTTATGGCGGCCAATACATGTTCGGCTGTGGCCGGGGCGTTCAGGTCTGGATATGCTGGCCCGCAGGCCGCGACCGCATCGCTGAGCGCGAAAAACGCCGATAGTCCCAACATAAACGGCGGCTCGCCAACCGCTTTGGATTTGTAGATTGTGTCGGCCTTGTTCTCACCGTCCCAAAGCGCCACGTTGAAGATGTCAGGGCGGTCCGAGCAGGCAGGAATTTTGTAGGTCGAGGGGGCGTGAGTGCGCAAATTGCCTGCGTCGTCCCAAACCAGTTCCTCGGTGGTCAGCCATCCTGCGCCTTGAACGTAGCCTCCCTCAATCTGGCCGATGTCCAGCGCAGGATTAAGGGATGCCCCTGCGTCATGCAAAATATCTGTGCGCAGAATTCGGTTTTCACCTGTCAGGGTGTCAATGGCGACTTCGGTAATCGCCGCCCCGTAAGCAAAGTAGAAAAATGGACGCCCATGACCTTTGATGCGGTCCCACTGGATGTCGGGTGTCTTGTAAAAACCGGTGGCTGACAGGCTTATGCGGGCCTCGTAAGCGGATTGAGCCGCTTTGGCAAAGCTCAACTGATGTTCGGGAAGTGTCACGATCCCGTTTGCAAATTGCACGTCACGAACTGGGCAATTGTGCAGGTCGGCGAGGTGTGCTGCAATCCTGTCGCGAATGGTGTCGCAGGCGACTTTTACGGCCATACCGTTCAGGTCACTTCCCGAAGATGCAGCCGTCGCAGAAGTATTGGGCACTTTGGCGGTGTCCGTGGCCGTGATTTTGATCATGTCCAATGGAACGCCGAACCTGAGCGCTGCGACTTGGGCGACTTTTTGGAACAGGCCCTGACCCATCTCTGTCCCGCCGTGGTTCAGGTGAATAGAACCGTCCTGATAGACATGCACCAAAGCACCGGCTTGGTTCAGGTGCGTGAGCGTGAAGGAAATGCCGAATTTCACAGGGGTCAGTGCAATTCCGCGTTTGATCACTTCGTTCTGTGCGTTCCAGTCAACGACTGCTGTACGTCGTTTTACATATTCCGACGTGGATACGAGCGTGTCCGTGAGATCGGCAATAATCGAATCCTCGACGACCTGTCCGTAGGGGGTGGTTTGCGCACCTTGTTCTGGTGTCGCGTAGTAGTTGTTCTTGCGAACACTCAGTGGATCCATGCAGAGGTGATGCGCGATATGGTCAATGATCCGCTCCATGCCCAAAACGCCTTGCGGTCCGCCAAATCCGCGAAAGGCTGTCGCACTTTGCATGTTGGTTTTCAGGCGGTGGCTCTCGATACGCACATTGGGCAGGAAATAGGCGTTGTCGGCATGTAACATCGCACGGTCCGCAACGGGCAAGGACAAATCCTGCGCCCATCCACATCGCGTGTAGTGCACGACATCGAGGGCACTGATCCGCCCCGCCGTGTCAAACCCGCACCTGTATTCAATGCGGAAATCATGGCGTTTGCCGGTGATGATCATATCGTCATCGCGGTCATACCGCATTTTGCACGGCTTGCCGGTTTGGCGGGCAGCAATGGCACATGCGATAGCCAACGCGTTGCCTTGGCTTTCCTTGCCGCCGAACCCGCCCCCCATACGCCGTGTTTCGACACGCACTGCATTCATGGGTTTTCCCAAAGCATGTGCAACTTTGTGTTGGATTTCAGTGGGGTGTTGGGTCGAGCTATGAACCAGCATGTCGCCGTCTTCAGATGGAAGGGCTAGGGCTGCTTGGCCTTCGAGATAAAAATGTTCCTGACCGCCCATGTGAAGGGTGCCATGAACTGTGTGGGTTGCATGTTTCAGAGAGGAGCCGGCGTCGCCGCGTTGATAGACTCGTGGCCCATCTTCAAACCGGCTGTCGGCGGCCAAAGCTTGCCCGATGGTAAGGATCGCAGGGTGTTCCGTTATATCAAAGTCGGCTTGGCGCGCGGCGTGCCGGGCCAGATGGTGTGAGGTGGCTACGACCAGAAACACGGGTTGCCCGACATAGTGAACGCGGTCCTTGGCAAGCAGTGGTTCGTCGTGATTGGAAGGGGAGCAATCGGCATCAAAGGGCAAGTCACAGGCTTCCAGAACCGCAACAACACCATCAGATGCGCGGACCTTTTCAAGGGACATGCCGTTCAGGATTCCACAAGCAACAGGGCTGGTTCCAAAGGCAAGATGCAAGGTGCCTGTCGGGGTGGGGATGTCATCTACGTAACGTGCGGCGCCTGACACATGCAGCGGGGCTGCATCATGGGGAACGGCGGGTCGATGTGTCATGGCGACACCTCGTGAACGCTGCTCAGGGTGCCTTTATCCTCAAACCAGTAACGCAAAAGCATATTTTGCGCGGTTTCCATACGGTATTGTGCAGATGCGCGCATATCGGACAGGGGGGTAAAGTCCTGCGTCATGGCCTGCATAGCGGTTTCAATGCCGGCTTTTGTCCATGGTTGACCAACCAGTGCCGCTTCTGCGTTTTTTGCCCGTGCGGGTGTGCCAGCCATGCCGCCATAGGCCAGCCGCGCCGTTGTCACCGTTCCTCGTGACGTCTGGATCCACAGGCAGCCGCATACAGCAGAAATATCCTGATCGAAGCGTTTGGAAAGTTTGTAACATTTGAGGGCATCAGGCGCTTTCGGGATGCTGATGCCTGTGACCAACTCGCCTTTGGCGCGATCTTGTTGGCCGTAAGCGACAAAGAAATCCTCAAGCAGAATACTGCGTTTTTGATGGCCTTTTTGCAGATGTAAAGTTGCGCCAAGTGCGATCAAAGCTGGAGAGCCGTCGCCGATGGGCGAGCCGTTTGCGATGTTTCCGCCAATCGTTGCCGCGTTGCGCACCTGCCGTGATCCGTAGCGCTGGATAAGCTGCGAAAAGCCGGGGTAGTGGGGGGCAATCACCTTGTCCAAATCGGTCAACGTCGTCATGGCCCCGACGTCTATGCAGGTTTCATGATCTGTGATTGTAGCAAGCTCGGGAATACGGTTGAGGAATGCCACGTGTTCCAAAGTGCGCATTTGCTTGGTGACCCACAGGCCAACATCCGTTGCTCCGGCTATCAAAGTTGTTTCAGGGTTTTGTTCATACCAAACGGCAAAGGTCTCCAAATCAGTTGGCGTCGAATGTTCGGTTGCGTTTGCCGCTGTATCAAGCGGAGCATCGTACATGTGAGGCGGGACAGGGGCCGCCTCAACGGATTGAGCCGCGCGCACAATGGGGGCGTACCCTGTGCATCGACACAGATTTCCCGCCAAAGCCACATCGTGGTCTGTTTCCCCGTTTAGATGGGCTGTGGCCATAGATGTGATGAAACCCGGTGTGCAAAATCCGCACTGGCTGCCGTGATGCTCAACCATGGCGTTTTGGACCGGATGTGGGGTTCCATCGGGTGCTGCTATGCCTTCAACCGTGCGGATCGCTTTGCCGTCGAGCTGGGGCAGGAACAAGATGCAAGCATTCAGCGCCTTCGCGCCGTTCCGGTCTGTGACGATGATGGTGCAGGCGCCACAATCCCCTTCGTTGCAGCCTTCCTTTGTGCCTGTCATTTGTCGATCTTCGCGCAACCAATCCAACAAAGTTCGAGTTGGGCTGACGTTGCCCAGCTTCACAGTCTTTCCGTTTAGCCGAAAAGAAACGTCCATGTGATGTAACCCGCCACCCTACCCAGAGCCCTTGGTGATGCGGCGTCGATGTGGCGTAGACGCGGCATGGGCAATTGTTGGGTAAAGTTAGTGGGCCAAGCTTGGCTTTGGCAAGAGCGAAGGTGGCTTTGAACAGGACGCGGATGCGATTTGCTGCCCGATTGTGCAGTCCATATTAGATGAGCGCCATTCCATATTAGATGAGCGCCATTCTCTCGGACCTTTCCGGGTCGGGGAAGGGGCGGTACAAACCGATACGGCTGGTTCCGATTTGGTCATGTACGGCCCTGTGCAGGCGCGCAATATCATCGTCATGTGTGCCACTCAGCCGAAACGCTTTGTCGAGCTGCGTTAAATCCGCGACTTCGATCTCAAGCATGAAGTCACTGTGTAGTTCTGAAGCCAGATTGAGTTTGCGTCGCATCAGTCGCCAGCTGTTGATGGTGCCGGCTGTTTGCAAATGCGACATCCACGCGTCGAGTGCTTGGGCAAAGCTCAACGCTCTGGCGTCTTGTTTCAGATCAATCATGCAATGATAGACGTTCATGTCGGGCCTCTTCGCTGAAATACAGCCTGACCCTGACAGTTTTGGGTTACTCGCCCGTTAATCGCGATGCTTCGCCAGATTTTACGCCGAAGACCTCAAGATGTGGTGGTGGGGCGGGGATGCTTGGACTACTCTGAAGCCATGTCTACTGATCCCCGATTCATTCACCTGCGCACCCATTCCGAATACTCGTTGTTGGAAGGCGCGCTTCGCCTGAAAAAGCTGCCTGATTTATGCGCAAAGCATAAGATGCCGGCAATGGCGCTCACCGATACGAACAATATGTTCGCAGCGCTCGAGTTTTCTGTTGCGATGTCCGGTGCTGGTGTTCAACCGATTATTGGCTGTCAGGTTGACGTCACGTATCTGGAAACCCGTCCGGGTGATAGCAAACGTGCACCTGCCGCTATGGTGCTCCTCGCCCAAAGCGAGACAGGGTACGAGAACCTGATGAAGCTGAATTCGTGCCTGTATGTTGGCAATCATGATCAATTGCCACAGGTGACGGTAGAGGAACTCGCGCAATACGGCGCTGGTATCATCTGTTTGACGGGTGGTCCAAACGGGCCCGTCGGACAATTGCTGCAAGGTGGTCAGAACCCTGCGGCTCAAGACCTCATGCAAAGGCTCAAAGGCATTTTTGAAGACCGCTTGTACGTCGAGTTGCAGCGCCACCCTGGTGAGCAAGGTCCAAGTGATGCAGAGCGTCTGAGCGAGCGCGGTTTTGTCGAAATGGCCTATGCCATGGACCTGCCGTTGGTCGCGACGAATGATGTCTATTTTCCCGATACCAAAATGTACGAGGCGCATGATGCGCTGATTTGCATCTCCGAAGGGGCGTATGTCGACCAGCAAGAGGGCCGTCGCCGCCTGACGCCGCAGCACTACTTTAAAACTCAGGCGGAAATGGTCGCGCTTTTTGCAGACTTGCCAGAGGCGATCGAGAACACTGTCGAGATTGCAAAACGCTGCGCATTCAAGGCGTATTTGCGTGACCCGATCCTGCCTAAATTCGCGGATGACGAAGTCGAAGAATTGCGTCGCCAATCCAAAGAGGGCTTGATGGCGCGCCTTGATGTTATTCCTCACGCGGTGCCTGTGTCCGAGTACGAAGAACGTTTGGAATTTGAACTCAAGATCATCGAAGGGATGGGGTTTCCCGGTTACTTCCTGATCGTTGCGGACTTTATCAAGTGGGCCAAGGATCAAGGGATTCCTGTTGGACCGGGGCGTGGGTCTGGTGCGGGATCTCTTGTGGCGTATGCGTTGACGGTCACGGACCTTGATCCTTTACGGTATCAATTGCTGTTTGAGCGCTTTTTGAACCCTGAACGGGTTTCGATGCCCGACTTCGATATCGATTTTTGTATGGATCGCCGCGAAGAAGTCATCCGCTATGTTCAAGAGAAGTATGGTCGGGACAAAGTGGGTCAGATCATCACCTTTGGTGCTTTGCTCTCAAAGGCGGCAGTGCGCGATATCGGGCGTGTTTTGCAGATGCCTTATGGGCAAGTGGACCGCCTGTCCAAGCTGATCCCTGTGGAAGGGGTCAAACCCGTTTCCATCGAAAAAGCGCTTAAGGACGAGCCGCGTTTGCGTGAAGAAGCGCGCAATGAGGAAGTCGTGCAGCGCCTGTTGGACTACGGCCAGCAGGTTGAAGGGCTACTCAGAAACGCATCGACCCACGCGGCGGGCGTGGTGATCGGGGACCGCCCTTTGGATGCTTTGGTGCCGCTGTATCAAGACCCAAGATCAGATATGCCCGCAACACAATTCAACATGAAATGGGTGGAACAGGCAGGGCTGGTGAAGTTTGACTTTTTGGGCCTCAAAACCCTGACCGTCATCCAAAACGCTGTGGACCAAATCCGTTCTGGCGGCCGTCACCTGCACATTGCGGCAGACGGTACCGAACTTTACGCCCCGCCAGACGGGCATATTGATGATATCGCGACGATCCCGCTTGATGATGAAGCGTCTTACAAGCTCTATGCCAGCGCCAAAACAGTGGCGGTGTTTCAGGTTGAATCCAGCGGGATGATGGATGCGCTCAAACGCATGAAACCAACCTGCATTGAGGATATCGTGGCCTTGGTCGCGCTGTATCGTCCGGGCCCGATGGAGAATATTCCGACCTATTGCGAGGTCAAGAACGGGCAAAAGGAACGGGAATCTGTTCATCCTTTGATCGACCATATCCTTGAGGAAACGCAAGGAATTATCGTTTATCAAGAACAAGTTATGCAGATTGCACAGGTTATGGCGGGCTACTCGTTGGGTGGTGCCGACTTGTTGCGCCGTGCGATGGGTAAAAAGATCAAAGAGGCGATGGACGCAGAACGTCCCAAGTTTGAAAAAGGCGCCGCTGAAAACGGGGTCGATGCAAAGAAAGCTTCCGAAGTCTTCGATTTGTTGGAGAAATTCGCGAACTACGGTTTCAACAAATCCCACGCTGCGGCTTACGCGGTGGTCAGCTATCAAACCGCATGGCTCAAAGCGAACCATCCTGTGGAATTCATGGCCGGCGTCATGAACTGCGATATTCACCTCACCGACAAGCTGGCCACGTATTTTCAAGAAGTGCGCAAACAGCTTGGGTTGGACTGGGTGCCGCCGTGTGTGAACCGTTCCGATGCGACATTCAAAGTGGTTGACGGGGCGTTGGTCTATGCGCTGGGCGCGTTGAAGAACGTGGGCGTCGAAGCGATGAAACTGATTGTGGAGGGCCGCCGGTCAGATCCGAACCTGCCGGATAGTCCCGACAAACCTTTTGCAACGCTGTTTGATCTCGCGCGCCGTGTTGACCTCAAACGCGTGGGCAAACGCCCGTTGGAAATGCTGGCCCGCTCCGGTGCTTTTGACACGCTGGATAGAAACAGGCGCCGTGTTTTCGACGCGCTGGATGGGTTGATGAATTATTCCGCCGCCATCCACGAACAGAAAAACAGCAATCAAGTGTCCTTGTTTGGTGAGGCGGGTGATGATCTGCCTGAACCGCGCATGATGCCTGTGGATGATTGGCTGCCTGCCGAGCGCCTGAGCGAAGAGTTCAAAGCCGTGGGCTTTTATTTGTCGGGCCATCCGTTGGACGACTATATGGCTGCGCTAAAGCGTAAAAATGTCGAAACTCTGGACCAAGTGCATCAAACTGTGGAACGCAAAGGAGCTCGCAATGCCAAATTGGCGGGTGTGGTGGCCGGGGTGCAGATCCGAAAGTCTGCGCGTGGAAACCGTTTTGCCTTTGCCCAACTCAGCGACACGACAGGCGCTTATGAGATAACGATTTTCTCGGACACGCTTGAAAAGGCCCAGGATCACTTGGTGACAGGGGCCAAAGTCATCGTTGGGGTTGAGGCGACGATGGAAAGCGACCAGCTCAAATTGCTTGCACGTTCTGTCTCTCCCATTGACACCGTTGTTGCGGATGTCGGGGGCATGGGCCTTAAAATATTTGTTGAAGAACCCTCTGCGATTGCCGCCGTTGCGACGGTTTTGGAAGGTGCGCGTACGGCTGCAAAGAACGCGGGACGCGGTCCGATCCAACTGTGTCTGATGGATTCCAGCCTGCCAGGCGAAGTCGAAATCGACCTTGGCAAGGACTATCCGATGAATCCCCAGATCAAGGGGGCTATCAAATCTCTCATGGGCGTTTTGGATGTCGAAGACATTTAGGCAATGAACCGGTCATAGATCAGTGTGTAGGTGGACAGAGCGAACCTTGGTGCGTTAAGACCTTAGCAACCTAAAAGTGGAGCGCCCCTTTGGCCCGTTTTACACCGTCTGTTTTGTTGCTACTGGCTCTTGCTGCTTGTGGTGATCCATTGGATCGCGTCGAAAAGCTATCTGAGGTTGAATTGTCTCAAGAGCCAGCAGCTGCGGCCCTGCCAACTGCCGAAGAGTTGAACCGTCAGGACGGTTTCTTTTCGCGCGTCTTACGCCGGGATCCCCCTCAAGATGATGTGGCGGCGGCTGTCGCAAGCGCTGAAACCGCGATCGCTACGCCGGATGAAATTGGCACAGACGTTGCCGCAGAAGTGGCATCGCAAGGACCGGAGGTTCCGGAGGCGCGCGAGGAAATTGCGTCGGAAACCATACCTGCAGGTGATGACGAACTGCTTCAGGAGAGTGTCGTGCAAGTGGGTGATGCCGTCGTGCAGCCGCCTGTCGACGTGATCGAGAAAAAAGGCCTGCGTGGCTGGTTCAAATCTGCGGCGGCAGCGTCTGCTAAAAAAAATGCCGAAGTCGTATTAACCGACCAGAGCGTTGCACCAGAGCAAGAATTGGCGATTGAGCCGGAAAAAGCAGCCGTGGTCCTCGCGGATTTACCCGCCGCAACTCCGGACCTTGTTGAAGCGCCCAAAAGACGTGGTTTGTTCGGATTGGGGCGTGATCCTGCAAGCACGGACGGGAACGTTCGCACCGCCTCCCTTTCGCCAGACCCGCAAGCACTCCCACGCAAACGCGTTCGGGCGACACGCAGTGAAGGGCGCATTAAATCACGAACAGGCCCAGGGGGGCGGGATGTCGGGTTTGGCGTGACATTGCCATATGGCGTCGTCGGACGGTCGTGCGAGGCAATAGGCCAGGCCTTGGGCCGCAAGCTCGACAAAGCACCGGCGCGGGGCAAAGGGTATGCACTATTTGATAGCGCGCCAGACAGCACAGGACCGCGAACTTTCTTTGTCACGGGTTTCTCGGACGGATGCCCCCGTCAATTCACCGCGGCTCTGGCCCTCTTTGGCGCTCCGACGATGCACGAGCAATTGCGGTATGGGCAACCAAGTAAAGAATACCCATACAGCGCGACAGATCAGGCATATGAAAAGGTGAAGTCTGCGGTATGTGGCGTTGGAAAACGCAAGCCATGTGGGGCCAAGATTTCCCAGCTCGAACGCAACACGGTTTTCATCAGCACGTACGAGCGCTTTAGCAACAACGCACGATGGGCTGATATCCTGATCCATGACGGCGTCGTGCTGGCGGCCTCAATCAAAGCGCCTTAGCGGGTTCAGTAATGTGGCGGGCGCTCGTCGCCGACCACTATGCCGCCGCCTTGCGCCGCTTCGCGCTGACCTTCGCGTTGCATCAGCATGTGGACACGGCGGGTCAGGGTGGCAATCTCGTCAGCCTGCTTGGCCACCACATCCGACAGATCTTCGACGGTGCGGGTCAGGTGCGCGATGTCTTCTTCCAAATGGGTCATGGCAGGTCCTTTGATCGGGGCGCTCCACACTGCGCTTGGGTTGCTTTAGCGCACCAACGCAGGCAACAGCAACCTGCAGTGGACGCTAACCACAGGTTCGGGCGGGATGAAACTTCCAATTCAGTTGCCCCGACAAAGCGCCTGCGGTACAGCCTCTCTCACGTCAAAGACAGGAGCCAGACATGGCCAAGCCTAAGAAAATACAACGCCCCAAAGCCGAAGCCCCCAAAGGCTTCCGCGACTACTTCGGCACGGAAGTCACACAGCGGGCCGAAATGCTGCAAGCGATTGCAGGTGTGTATCATCGGTACGGCTTTGACGCGCTGGAATCGAGCGCGGTTGAAACTGTCGAGGCTCTTGGAAAGTTCCTGCCCGATGTGGATCGCCCGAACGAGGGTGTGTTTGCGTGGCAGGAAGACGGAGACGGGGAGAAACCCGGTGACTGGCTGGCGCTGCGCTATGACATGACGGCCCCGTTGGCGCGGGTCTATGCCCAGCACCGCAATACGCTGCCAAACCCGTACCGTCGCTACACAATGGGACCGGTTTGGCGCAACGAAAAGCCGGGGCCGGGGCGGTTCCGCCAGTTTTATCAATGTGATGCAGACACGGTTGGAACGGCATCTATGGCGGCGGACGCTGAAATTTGCGCGATGCTGTCGGATACGCTTGAAACGGTTGGCATTTCGCGCGGGGACTACATCGTGCGGATCAACAACCGCAAAGTGCTGAACGGTGTGATGGAAGTGGCGGGAGTTCTAGATCCGTCCGATCCTGAGAAATTCGCCCATGAACGTGGGATTGTGTTGCGCGCAATCGACAAATTGGATCGCCTTGGTCTGGACGGTGTACGCGCCCTTCTTGGGGCGGGGCGCAAGGATGATAGCGGGGATTACACGGATGGCGCGGGCCTCACGGATGCACAAGCAGACACCGTCATGGGGTTTATGCAGGCCAAACGCGACAGCGGGGCTGCGACTGTTGCCCGACTTTACGAACTGGTCGAAGGCTCTGAAACGGGCAAGGCTGGTGTGGGTGAACTTGAAACCATGGCGCGCCTTTTGGCTGCTGGCGGGTACGGCGCGGACCGGATCGAAATCGACCCGTCGGTGGTGCGCGGCCTTGGCTACTACACTGGCCCCGTTTACGAAGCCGAGCTGACATTCGAAATCCATGATGAAAAGGGGCGCAAGCGCAACTTTGGTTCTGTGGCTGGTGGCGGACGCTACGATGATCTGGTGAAACGCTTCACGGGTCAGGAAGTGCCTGCAACAGGGATTTCCATCGGTGTGGACCGATTGCTGGCCGCGCTGCAAGCCAAAGGGCGCATGCAGGCCACGAACCCGGGCCCTGTGGTGGTGACCGTTATGGACCGTGATCGGATGGCCGATTATCAGGCGATGGTGACGGAACTGCGTCAAGCGGGCATTCGCGCTGAAGTCTATCTGGGCAATCCGAAAAACTTTGGTAACCAGTTGAAATATGCGGACAAGCGGGATTCTCCTATCGCTATAATCGAGGGTGGCGACGAGAAAGAACGTGGTGTCGTTCAGATCAAAGACCTGATCCTGGGCGCGAAAATTGCCGAAACCGCGACCCATGAAGAATGGAAAGACCGTCCCAGCCAGTTTGAAGTGCCGCGAGACCAGTTGCTGAGCAAAGTACAAGAGATTTTGAACAATGAGTGACGTCAAACGCCGTGCATACGAGGTGCGTGCGCAGTTCGAAGCTGCAGGGGCAATCGTGGTTGAGCCGCCTATTTTGCAGCCCGCCGAAACTTTGCTGGATCTATACGGCGAGGACATTCGGGCGAGTGCCTATATCACCAGTGATGCACTCAGAGGCGAGCAGATGCTGCGCCCTGATTTCACCGTGCCTGTGGTGCAAATGCACATGGCCGTAGGTGCGGAGCCAGCGCGATATACCTACGCAGGTGAAGTGTTCCGGCGTCAGGAAAACGATGCAGATCGGGCCAGTGAATTCTTGCAAGTCGGATACGAGGTTTTTGACCGTGCTGACCCAGCCGCTGCAGATGCGGAAGTTATGGCCTTGATAGTACAGGCCGTTGCGCATTTGCCGACATATGTCGCGACGGGTGACATCGGGATTTTGATGGCTGCCGTGAGAGGCTTGCGGACAACGACAGCGCGTAAAGAGGCCTTGATGCGTCACATCTGGCGCCCGCGCAGGTTCCGTGCGCTTTTGGATCGGTTTTCAGGCCGCACGCCTGTACCTGACAGCCGGATCGCGGTGCTTGCAGGGCAAGCCGTTGAAACGGCTCCGTTCATTGGTAAGCGAACCGCCTCTGAAATTGATGTGCGGATTGCCGCGTTGCATGCTGATGCAAAAGCAGAGCCGATTTCCCAGACGGAAGTCGACTGTATTGATGTGCTGTTAAAGGTGCGCGAAACCGTTCCTTATGCTTTGGAACAATTGCGCGATATTGCCGTCGACTTGCCTGTGATCTCCAAGGCGGTTGAAGGGCTGGATGCGCGCGCGCAGGCGATGTCCGCACGCGGCGTAGATGTTGACGCCTTGCCATTCGAGGCGAGTTTTGGGCGCACGTCGATGGAATATTATGATGGGTTTGTGTTTGGCATCTATGCGCAAGGCCATCCGGACCTGCCAGCTTTGGCCAGCGGAGGACGCTATGATGCTCTGACGCGGCACTTGGGGCAGGGGGCTGAAATCCCTGCGGTTGGGGCTGTTTTGCGTCCTGGCGTCATGGTCGATCTGGAGGGGGCATTATGATCAAGCTCGGTGTGCCGTCCAAGGGGCGGCTGATGGAGAAAACCTTTGAATGGTTCGCAGAGCATGGCATCGTTTTGTCCCGCACCGGATCTGACCGTGAATACGCAGGGGCGGTTGATGGCATCGAGGGTGTTTCTTTGGTGCTTTTGTCGGCAGGAGAAATCCCGCGTGAACTCGCGGCCGGACGGATTCATTTCGGCGTGACTGGAACCGATCTTGTTCAGGAAAAGCTGTCTTTGTGGGAGCAACAGGTCGCTCCAATCAGAGAAATGGGGTTCGGCCATGCTGATTTGATCATTGCTGTTCCGCAGTGTTGGAGTGATGTTGATACACTGGATGATCTGGATGCCGCCGCCGCAGCCTTTCGGCGCGTTCATGGAATGCGATTGCGTATTGCCACAAAGTACCACCGCCTGGTGCGCGAGTTCCTGCGGGGTGTGGGCGTTGCGGACTATGCTCTGGTGGACAGCCAAGGCGCGACTGAAGGCACAGTGGCCAATGAGGCCGCCGAAGCGATCGCCGACATCACCAGTTCCGGCGAGACCTTAAGGGCCAATCATCTGAAAATTCTTTCGGACGGGCTGGTTCTTGCCTCTCAGGCAACTCTTTGGAAAAGCCGCGTTGCTGATCTGGAAAGTGGTGATCAGGCAATATTGCAAACATTCCTGGAGCGTGTTGAACGCTAGGATTTGTGAAATGTGCCCGCCTTTTTTAACGGCCGATATACTTAACTAGCCATGCGAAGTCCGGCTGTTAGCATCCCGAATATCTCACGGGCGGCATCAAGGTTCGCAGATTTTGCAAGTATCTCAAATTGCTTTGAGCGTTCAGGGGCTGGCTTAGCTTAGTGTCGCGAAGCCAAGCGGGACGCCGAATTTTCTGCACCAGATGTAGACTTCGTTGAAATCATCGACGTTGACGGATGCGGGGACAATGTAAACCTGCGTGCCGGTATTGGAGGTCAAAGCCCCAAGATCGGTAGCATCGACATATGTTCCGTCTTTGCCAAAGCCGACGCGTGGATCTGGTGCTCCATCAAGGCTGAAGTCGCTGTCGAGGATTACGACGGCCCCGCCATCTGCGGTTTTGACAATGGAAATGCCGCCGGTGGTGATGTGCTTGCTTGCGCCTTGAAACGTGCCTTTCAAGGCGACGGTGTCGGCGACGGACAAAGTTGGTGCGAACAGAACAAGGGAGGTAACGGCTGCGATCATGATGTTTTTCATCAGTGCTTCTTTCTGTAGGGCGATGACAATGTGTCGTCTGGTGTTGCGATAAACATGAGATACAGTTTGGAACTATTTGGTACAATACACGTTGTTGTGAGTTGTGTATCAGTTGGTTTATAATGATGAGAGAGACGTGCGCCCATCGAGATCGGAGAATCAAAATGGCGAGACCAAGAGAGTTTGAAGCCGACAAAGCGCTAAACGGTGCGATGGATGTGTTTTGGACGCACGGGTATGACAAGGCGTCATTGCCATTGCTTCTCGAAGGCATGGGGCTGAGCCGCGGTAGTTTCTACAAAGCGTTTGGGGACAAAAAGTCAGTTTTTCTCTGCATTATGCTGCTCTACGAGGAAAAGGCGGTTTCCACGGCCGTCGCATTGTTGAAGGGGGGGGGTGTCCCAGATGGATTGGACCGGATTGCGATGCTTTTTGCGTCTATTGTTACTGCAGTTGTCGAAGGCGATACGCGGGGGTGTCTGTTGTGCTCTTCGGCCGCTGGCCCTGCGTCTCAAGACTTGGATATCGGAGAGGCAACACATCGTTTGCTGGGGCGCATGCTAGACGGGTTCCGTAGCGCGATAGATGCCTCGCATTGGGCCAAAACGGGTGATGCCGCAAAACGGGTAGAGTTGTCTCAGATGTTGCTGACGCACTACATTGGACTGCGCACGCAAGCACGTGCACAAGTGGCGATACCTCATTTACAAGCAAGTTCCGAAGGCCTCATGGCGCTATTGAGACGCAAAGAAAGCTAAACAGATGATCTATAGAACGCCGATCTCGGCCAAAGCTCGATTAAGCTCAATGGGCAGCGGTTCTTCATGGTCGCGCCCTTCGGGCAGATCCGGCGGGGCGTCTTCGGGTTTGAGATAACGCCACCCTTGAAAGGGGCGTTTCAGGCTCCCTTGGGTTCGGACCAATTGAGGGTCAGACACGATCGAGCAGCGCCGGATCCCGTCAGAACCGATATATTCGTCAAGACGCGTAATGCTTTGACGACATTGAATAACACCCTTTATCACCCAATAAATGGAGCCACCTTGCAGAATTTCAGCCTCGCGTTTTGGCCACATCCGTGTGACATGACGGGGGAAGCCATCAGGCGTTTGCGCACGCTTTGTTGCCTGCCAAAGTGCAAGATCATCTACGGTTTCCGTGCCTACAGAAAGCTTGATGAGATTGATGTACGTGCCCACTCGGTAGACTCCCAAAATTAGCGTCTGCACACCATATATAGTGGTTCACGCCTAGTCACGCACAAATTGTGTGAAAAACTCAAGATTTCGTATAGCGTCTGTGATACAGATGGAGTACTCAACAAATCTGTCAAGTAACCACCAAGAATCGCTGACCTCAAAGGGATCTCCGAATGACACGTTTTGCCGCGCCGATCGCCGAACAAATCTGGGATATGAAGTACCGTTTTAAAGATGCAGACGGAACTCCAAAGGATGTGACCGTTGAGGACAGCTGGCGGCGGATCGCGCGCGATTTGGCCAAGGTCGAAAAAGATGCGGATCATTGGGAAGGCGTCTTTTACAGCGCGCTGGAAGACTTCAAATTCCTTCCTGCCGGACGCATCACGGCTGGGGCTGGTACGGCGCGCAAAGTTACTTTGTTCAACTGCTTTGTGATGGGCACCGTGCCTGACAGCATGGGTGGAATCTTTGATATGCTCAAAGAGGCCGCGTTGACCATGCAGCAAGGCGGGGGGATCGGGTATGATTTCTCAACCATCCGTCCCAAGGGTGCGGATGTGCACGGTGTGGCGGCGGATGCGTCAGGCCCATTGTCCTTTATGGACGTTTGGGACAGCATGTGCCGCACGATTATGTCCGCAGGCTCGCGCCGCGGTGCGATGATGGCGACCATGCGGTGTGATCACCCTGACATCGACGATTTCATCACAGCCAAATCCGATGCGGCACGCTTGCGGATGTTCAACGTGTCCGTGTTGATCACGGACGACTTTATGGAAGCCGTAAAAGCGTATGGGGCATGGGATCTGAAATTCGACGGTAAAGTCTACAAAACCGTGCAAGCGCTGGATTTGTGGAACCGCATTATGCAGTCGACTTATGACTACGCTGAGCCGGGTGTGATTTTCATCGACCGGATTAACAAAGCCAACAACCTGAACTACTGCGAAACGATTGCAGCGACCAACCCGTGCGGAGAGCAACCTTTGCCGCCGTATGGTGCTTGCCTGCTGGGTTCAATCAATATGGCGCGCCTTGTCGCGGACCCGTTTGGCAAAGGGGCCACTTTGGACGTGGAGGCCTTGAACGATCTGGTGGCTACGGCCGTACGCATGATGGACAACGTCGTGGATGCGTCGAAATTCCCATTGCCCGAGCAGGAACGTGAAGCGCAGGCGAAACGCCGCATCGGTCTTGGGGTCACCGGGCTTGCGGATGCTCTTTTGATGGTCGGCCAGCGTTATGGCTCTGACGAGGCGGCGCGTCAAACCGAGGATTGGCTGCACGCGATCGCCCGCGCCGCATATCGGGCCTCGGTCCAGTTGGCGCGCGAAAAAGGGGCTTTCCCACTGTTTGACGCCGACGCTTACCTGTCATCAGGAACGATGGAGATGATGGACGAAGATGTCCGCGCTGAAATCGCAGAGCACGGTATTCGCAATGCGTTGCTGACCTCCATTGCGCCAACGGGCACCATCAGCCTGTATGCGGGCAACGTCAGCTCGGGTATCGAGCCTGTGTTCGCCTACGCCTACACGCGCAAAGTCTTGCAAAAAGACGGCTCCCGCACTGAAGAAGAAGTCGTAGATTACGCCGTCCAGATGTGGCGCGACAAATTCGGTGACGTGGATTTGCCCGATTACTTCGTGAATGCGCAAACCCTTGCACCAGCGGATCACGTCAAAATGCAAGCAGCCGCACAAAAATGGGTGGACAGCTCCATTTCCAAGACGATCAACTGCCCCGAAGACATCAGTTTCGATGCCTTCAAAAATGTTTACATGCAGGCGTGGGACACAGGGTGCAAAGGGTGCACAACCTACCGTCCAAACGACGTCACCGGGTCCGTTTTGAGCGTATCAGAAACCTCGGAGTCGGCCCCGCAGGTTGATACCGGCGCAGACGTCATTTACATGCAGGAGCCGCTGGATCGCCCTGAGTCCCTAGAGGGCAGCACCTATAAAATCAAATGGCCGGACAGTGAGCATGCGATTTACATTACCGTGAACGATTTGGTCACCGGTGGTCATCGACGTCCATTTGAAGTGTTTATCAACTCCAAAAACATGGAGAACTTTGCTTGGACCGTGGGGCTGACACGGATGATTTCTGCTGTATTCCGGCGCGGGGGCGATGTGTCTTTCGTTGTGGAAGAACTCAAGGCCGTCTTTGATCCACGTGGCGGTGCATGGATGCAGGGCAAATATATCCCCTCTATTCTTGCGGCTATCGGTGGCGTGATCGAGCAACATCTGGTTGCGACGGGGTTCATTGCTGGTGAAGGGATGGGACTAAAGTCTGATCCTCAAGCCAAAATCGGGACTATTGGCGAGGCACCTAAGGGCAAAGCCTGTTCAAGCTGCGGAAGCTATGAGCTGAGGATGGTTGAAGGGTGCATGACATGCGCGAGCTGTGGTTTCAGCAAGTGTGGCTAATCCATTGGCGATTGTTGTCAGTTGAAAAGACAGGCAATTGAGAGCCACTTTGGCCAAATTGTCTGCCACTTTTCAGGTCTATTTCTTCCACTGACCGCTAAGTAGCTGAAATCATTGAATGCCAAAAGCGCCGATCCGAGAGGGTCGGCGCTTTCATTTCAAGTGCTGGAAGCTTCCGACCCCTCTTGACCGCATATCGAAAAACGGTGTTTGGTCAGGGCATGAAAACGCATTGCTATATTCAGCTCATACGGGCTTCCTGATCTGCCTCCCCATCGGGAGCGGCACCAGAGAAATGCGATTTCAATCTAACCTGCTTTTCTTCGCATGCTGCCGTTTCCTGCCCGTACCTGCCGGATTTGGAAGCTGACTATGAAGCGTATCAAGATCATCGACGTCCCCCTCTATGAAACCGATCCGAATGTGATCGTCGAACAACTGACCACCTTCCTGAAAGACTTCCGGAAGAAGAAGCTCGCGACAGATCTTCTCGGTGATGACGAACGGTCTGCCGAATTTAACGTCAAAGACTTTGGTGCCTTTGCAGATGATCTGTCAGAAGGTGACGCAATTTCTCATCGCGATAGCCGTCGCATCACGACACGCGCGAACAAGCTGGCCAAAGACCGTGTTGCAGCGGCCGGCGTTTCGCACCTCAAACGCGAGGAGTATGATCGCCTGGAACCCTCTCTGGCTGGGATGCAGGTCATCATGGCCAAAGATCAGAATTGGGCGGATGAAGTGGCCGCAAAACTCCACGCGGACATGCCGTGGATGGGTCGGGCTACCGAATACGCGTGGCAAGCCCTTCGTCGGTCAGCACAGAGGGGAGAGCCAGTCCTGATCCGTCCTGTTATCCTGAACGGCCCACCTGGCATCGGTAAGAGCGTCTGGGCGCGGTCACTGGCGGCTGCGCTGGACATTCCCTATGCGGACGTCGATGCAACGAAGGGAGGCGCCGGGATGGCTCTGGTTGGTGTTGAACGGGGCTGGGGTACCGCGCAGGCAGGGCGTCCCTTGGAAGTCATGCTGGCAAAGAGACTGGCCAACCCTTTGATCTTGGTCGATGAGATCTGTAAGGCAAAGTCGGTCACTTCTACCCGAGGTACCAGCTATTCGTTTGCAGATGCGCTCTTGTCATTGCTGGAGCCTGCGACGGCAAAGGCGTGGGACTGCCCTTACTTCAGGGTGCGCTTTGACATGTCGCACATCTCGTGGGTGCTGACGTCGAACAACGTAGAGAACGTATCCGAGCCGGTGCGGAACCGGTGTCAGGTGATCGAGATCCCTGATGTGACGACTGCGCAGTTGCAGGAGTTTGCCGTGAAGAATGGCCTGAAACTCGAGCTGTCGGAGGTGGCCGTTGAGGCCGTTGTTATGGCTATCGCCCAGGCGTCGGTTGTCGCGGGGCGGCGTCTGAGCTTGCGGGATGTGGTGCGGATGTTGGAGCGTGCAGAGATGCTTGAGGGACGGCCGCGGCTGCAGTGAAGATTAAAGGGGTTACTTCTGGCCATTCGGCTGAAGCTATAATAGCTGTCATAAGCGTCAGGGAGGGACCATCTATGAGTTTTGTTCACGAATTCACCTTGATATCCCGTGAGCGTTAGTTGATCCGCTTTCGGCGCGTCACCCTGCGCTCACTCAATGCTTGGCTGGTCAATCAGCCTCTAAACCGAATGCATGCACGCTACGAATTGCGTGTTTGGCGGGAAGTGAATGCGAACTTAGCTCCCTTGCGTGATGAATTGATTGAATATGTCCAAGAGGCACTGGACGATGCCCGTGCCCGAATCCGCAAGGGTTTCGAGGATAATCTCTCGCCCTTTGCCGATCCGGTTGATGATCCCGCCGCGCATTATCCCGCGATGCTCAACCGCATCACGCTGCAGGGCTATCTGGGAGAAACGCTGTCCGGCCTCGCCGTCGAACATTTTGGCGCCTTTAACAAGACTGACTGGCAAATCCCCGCGTTCCTATTTCGCTTCCACGACACCGAATTTCAGCATCTCGATCTGATCAATGAGCGTCTGCTTGTGGGCGAGGCCCATGATCCCGACGCGGTTGCGGAGCGTAGACCGGGGAGGACCGGTGACGACGCGCTAGCTTTTCGTCTCGACGATGATGGCAAGATCACGCACATTCTGTCGCTCGAGGCGAAGTGCCTGATCAAGAGCAACACCGACGTCATGACTGATGCACATGCAAAGCTCTCCGCAGGCCAGCGGCGTCCGAGCGGCGTCCGCGAGTTGATTACTCTCCTTTCCGAATACGAGACCGACGAGGCCCAAGCCTGGGTCGAACGGCTGCTTGAATTCTATCACGAGGGGTTCAAAACGGCGAAGAGGAGCGACGGGCTTGTCTATACGGTCGGCCATTCACCAAAAAAGCCGGCCACGCGCATTAGCTGGCTACCTGCTGACGCACCACATACGGCCTACACGGCAACCCGCGGATTCGACGCAATGGAATTCCAGCTCGAGGACCTCAATGGTCTTGTCGACACGCTTTACAGGGGTGCATGATGCCAAGTGAAGCTGTTACGGAAATCGCCCGGTCAATCCGGGAAACGCTCGCCGGATCGGCCCTCTCGCCGCTTCAGGCGAAGCTCTACAGCCAGCGTACCCGACGTGACATGGGTGCCGATGGCCTTCCCTCATTCAGCCCCGCGGAGCTGACTGCACGACTCGATGAGGCGTGTCTTCTGCTCGAAGTTGGCTGGCTCGAACGGTCCGGCGGTGACGGCCACTTATGGCCGCAGGCCGTGAAGCGTGCGGCCGAGGTGCTTGAATGGATTTCGCATGCATCGCTCAAGCCTCCCGAAGCACCGATCCATCTCCTATCTGCAGCCGCCTATCAGGTGGCTGGGTATCCTGCGATGGCGCTTGGGCATTTGCGGGCCATGCCGGCAGGCGAGCCATATTCCGCGATCCTACGCGAATTTCTGCGCGGGGACTTCGATGCGGCACTGACCGCGGTCCAAAATTTCTGGAGAGTGCAGCATGCGTATGGGTCGGAAGAGGTGCTGCGCCCAGAAGTTATGGGGATAGATGGACCCAGGGACACGCTCGTCAATCTTGAAATCTCCACCGTGCGTCACGTCGTCATGTGCATCGGCACGATCTGCTCTTACCTGCGGACGGGTGAAGCTGCCCTTATCGAGCGCGCGCTCACCAAGCTCGACGCGCTCGCCCAAAGCTATTTGCACAGCCGCGATCCCTATTCCTATCTCCTGGCACGCTTGTGCGCAGGGGCTGCGCATGACTTCATTGGTGCGAGCCTTTGGCCCCATATCGAACGGCTGGCCGATGACACGAATTCCCGCACCCTGGCAGCGTTGACGCAATTTGCACGCGCCGCCTTCGTCAATCGCAGGGCGCTGGTGTGGCCTGCGCAGCGCGAAGGTATCGAGCGGCTCGCCGCCAACGACAGCTTCGTGCTCTGCACACCGACCGGCTCGGGAAAGACCACAATCGCAACGCTTGGGGCTGTGCAGGGCCTGTTCGCGCCACGGACCAATCCTTTCGCGCCCGAGAACCTCATCCTCTACCTCGTACCCTCACGCGCATTGGCCGCCGAAGTCGAGACACGCTTTGCTGAGGATTTGCGAGGCATTGCAGCCGAACCAGTCGTCGTGACAGGCCTTTATGGGGGCACTGACTGGGGGCCGACCGATGCCTGGGTGCAAATCGACCAACCGACGGTCGTAATTTGCACGTTTGAGAAGGCCGATGCGTTGCTACGCTACCTCGGCACCTTGTTCTTGGACCGCGTGCGTCTCGTCGTGATCGACGAGGCTCACATGGTCGAGCAGGACCCGAGCCGCGCTGACGCCGTAGCCAATGGCACCTCACGCGCCCTGCGGCTGGAACAGCTGAGCGCCCGTCTTTTGCGAGCACAGGACGACAAGGACTTCCGCATCATTGCGCTTTCCGCCGTAGCGGCCAAGGCGGCGCCGGCCATTGCCTCTTGGCTGTCGACCGACACTGATGCCGGACCGATCAGCTCGACCTATCGCAGCACGCGCCAGATGCTCGGCCGCCTTGAAGTCACATCCTCCGGTCAGTTTGACATCCGCTATGATCTAATGGACGGGCGAACCCTCGAATTTGAGGATGAGCGAACCGACGACCGACCCTATATCCCACGACCATTCCCTCGTGTGCCGGGCGGTGTGAACAAAGACTTGGGAGTCGAGAAATCCTTGCGTGGTCCTACCTTGTGGGCGGCACTCCATCTCGCGGCTGAGCGTCCCGACGGAACCAAGCCAACCGTGATGATCTCACTGACACAATTCGTCAGCGCATTCGCCGAAAGCTGCGCCGACCTGATCGAAACGTGGGTCGAGGATGGCGAGGAACTTCCCAACTATTGGTCGGTCGCTGCCGACGATCCGCAATGGCAGAGCTGCCTTGCCGCCGCCGAAGACTATTTCACGAAAAAGTCCTTTGAGTATCGCCTGCTCGTACGCGGCATTGCGGTCCATCATGGCCAAATGCCGGGACTGTTGGCGCGGCGCCTGAAAGTGGCCATCGACCGGGGCAATGTCCGCGTCGTCATCGCTACATCGACTCTGTCGGAAGGCGTCAATATTCCGGTGAACACCCTGTTGATCCCAAGTGTCCACCGCTCAAACAGCGTGTTTACAGTGAACGAATTCTCCAACCTGATCGGTCGGGCCGGGCGCCCTGGCGTGGCGACGGAAGGCAGCGCCCTCGTCGTCCTGCCCGAGCGCGAGTATCGCTGGCGGGGTAGGACGCGCGAGCCAGCGTGGAACCGCACCTGGGTGGGCTATGAGCAGCTGGTTGATGATCTGAAAGATGCCACGGAGCTGGCATCCGGCGGTGACCTGTCGGTCGAGGAAGGCACTGCCAATAGTGCACTTGCCATCCTACTGACCAAATTGCGTGACGCCTGGGAGGATTTGAGCGGCAGCGACGATGACGACGAGTTTGCTGAATGGCTCGAAACAACCGCGGTGGTCGACAATGACGCCGCCGATGAGGCCACTGAGACCCTGCTAGACACGCTCGATGGCCTGCTTATAGCTGCCGTCCAGGAAATCGAACAGCTACGAGTTTCCGGATTAAGCGCCGCCGACCTCGAGACCGAATTGACCGCCCTGTGGCGCCGGACATACGCACACGTTGCGGCCGATGAAGAAGATCGTCTTGCGCACACTTGGCTCGGACGCGGACGCGCGATCACCAGCCTCTATCCGGACCCCGTCCGCCGCCGCCAGCTCTACAAGACCAGCCTCCCACCACGGTCGGGCTCGATCCTGCTCGAACGCGTCGAGGAGATCCGTGCTTTGCTGCAGGCTGGCAGCGATTATGCGGATCGGACGGCTGAAGAACAGTTTCAGTTCATTCGCTCGGTGGTCGCGCTGTTGAGCGAAGTCCCAGCGTTCAGGATTTCAACCAAGCTTGGCCGCATGAGGAAACCGTTCACCGACTGGGAGAAGCTGCTGCGTTGGTGGCTGTTCAAATCTAGCCTTCCTCATCAACCCAAGCCGAAGGAGCTGGGGCCGTGGTTCGCGTTCGTTGCGGATAGTTTCATTTATCGCGGCAATTGGGGACTGGGCAGTCTGGTCGGCGTTCTTATGGATCGCGGTGATGTCGACGGGCCGGTCGATGCACTAACGATGGATGACTGGCCACGCAGCGGTTTGCCTTGGATTGGTTTTTGGCTCAAAGAACTCGTCAGTTGGGGGACTCTCGATCCCGTCGCGGCATTCCTGCTCGCTCGCGGCAACGCGAAAGACCGAGAGCAGGCCGAGGCTGACGCGTACGACTATTATGCCCAGCTAGACGAGGATACCGGTTCGAACGACAAGCTCGATCCGCGGCGTATTCGCGATTGGCTTGAAGCGCGCCGAGAACCGGCACCGCGGAGTGCGCTAACCGTCAAGATCGAACTCGACGTCCTGCTTGAACGACCTGCCCGCGATTATCGAGCCAACACGCTGAGCGTCTTGCCCTTAGAAAACGACGGAAGTCTCAGTTGGATTGATCCCGCTGGCTATGTGGTCGCGCGGTGCGCGCTGCCAGACGATTGGGACGATCGGCACGTGCGCTACAGATTCGAGCTCAAGGTCGATACGCTCAAAGTGGTCGGGGAACCCTATCAGCCCCATCTTCGCTCAGCAGGCTAGGTCAGGACATTCCGGCGAAAGTCATAACCGAGCCCCCAATCAATTTACCGGTCGCAGGCCCCATGTGCAGTTTCAGCTTGAGCATGCCGACAAGCGGTCGGACAGCAGACGGCCCCAAACCGGTCATTCGCGCATACAGCAGCGAAAGTCGGCTCTTCGCCATTCCTGTAGATCACGCAAGGGCACCTGCATGTCACTCATCAGGGTTGCAGCTCCAATCACATCGATCTCAGGAAGGTGGATTTCGGACTCCGCATTCAGAAGAACAAGGCCCGCATGATTCGCAATTTGTATGGTGGATGTTCGGTCCTATAAATAAGAAATCCACCTATGGGGGAATTTTGTTTCCTATTTGAGCACAATCTGCCTCAGGGTTTATTAAGATTAAAAATGGGGGACTGCTTTTCGCAAGCTGCATCTTGGGAACCAAGTTATTTGGTTAACAAGATGATGCAAAACGTATGTTTCTTGCTGCTTCGATGTAGTGACGGCATGTCTTGCGAAAAACGGTTGACCGGCCGAGCGCCAGGTCAACAATGAAATTTTTTTATTGAAATTAATAGGTTGGGGTGTGTTCCTCCAAGTGTCGCCACAAGAGGAACGAGAGCTAATTTATGCAAGAAGTGAAAACAAAAATCCAAGTTGTCGTTTTATTCCGTGTCTTTCTAACCGGATCGAGGCGGGTCAGGTGTAGGTCGGAAATCACCGCCCGATGGAGGGGGATACATCCAACCGAGGCACCAAGTATATTTTGGGGCGCACACTTTAACCATTATTGGAACGCGCTACGGCAAAAGCGTGGGGCTGTCCTCATTCCAGAATACGCTTTGACATGCCGCACATCTCATGGGTGCTGACGTCGAACAGGATCGAGAACGTGCCCCAGACGGTGCGGAACCGGTGTCAGGTCATCGAGATCTCGAATGTGACGACGGAGCAGCTGCAGCAGTTTGCAATAAAGAAGGTTGTGGATTTAGGATTGTCCGAGGCCTGATCAATGGCCGTTGATCAGGCGTCAGTTGTCACGGGGCAGCGTACGAGCTCGCGGGATTGCCGTGCGGATGCTTGTGAGAGGGCCGAGATGCTGGAGGGGCGCCGCGGCTGCAATAGATGTCCTGTGACTATACAGCAGGGACGATCGCTTGGGGAGGCAGAAGATGCTTCGGATTTCTTTTTCGAGAAGGGGTTAATCGAGTATAATTAGTTGTGCGGAGAGCCTCGTCGAAGTCTCCCATATGAAAACAGGCTTCATCCAAGATGATCTCACAAGAGCTATATAAAGACGATCTGTTTTTGATCGGCCGACCGTGGAAGACTTCATTCCGTGCGTCACAGATGGTCGTCATGTGAGTCTTGAACTGTTCTTTTTTTAAATTTCCTACAGGACACAGGCTTAAATCTGATAGGATCAGATTGAACAAATGTCGGATCGTCAATTCATCGTAAAACTGTGTTGAAGAACAATTCACATCCTGGAGCTTCCCTTTTTGCCTTTGGGAAAGCTGGCTCACGCCATAAAAACACTGTGTCAGGAAGGTTGGATTCACTGGCTGCTTTCGAACCCTCTTCTTGCCGTCCCCCTTTGTCGGGTAGTCCGCAGCATCTTTTCCGTGATCAGCAGCATTCAGCACCTCTCGCCACCAAAACGCATCTTTGAAATTGTTATGGTATGCTTCGTGAGCGATTGCACGAAGCGCGTTCTCAGTTGCAAATAAGAAAGGGTATAGAGAGGCGAGCTCCTTTACTTTTCTGGTATATACCATATGAATGAGATGCCTCTTCGGAAGGCCTTTCGGAGCATCCGCTTCTTTTTTTGCTTGCTGGCATTCTTGGATAGAATCCCGTAGCAAAGTATGGTTCATCGTCCTTAAATCAGCGAAAAACGCATGAGTTTCAGTCGAGCTTGGAGTGTAGCAGAGATATGATCCCAACACTTCTAATAAGCTGATTTCCCGCTTTGTTGTTGTCATATCAGAGATCGTTCCATTAATAAGTTGTTAACGGGAATGGTGCAAAGTTGTTGGCAATGACGCAGCTTGGTGTTACGTCTGTTGTACTCGCTTCGTGGCGGCACAGGGGTGCTGCGAGCCTTGGGGACTTGCCCTCGCATGTTGAGAGTCTAAACAATTATGTGAAAAGCGCAGCGAATAGCTGCGCTTTTTGCTTTTGTACCAGTCGCTTGGCGTGTCTGATATCCGTAGTTCGCTGATCGTAGAAAGCCTACATTTCACATCGTTGTAGCTGCATGGTGCAAAGCCAGAATGATTCGTCTTGAGTGACAATTGGACGCCAGTTTGCTGATCTGTTGATGTTAAAATCACTTTTCCGCGCCTCCAGAAAATGCAGAACGCAGACAGGGAAAACCCGAAAAGCGCTCTATTCCTTGGGAGTTTCTTGGCGATCGGAAGCAATATTCAAATTCCATCCAAGTGTTCCAGATCAACTGTATTTCCGTTTTTCAGCATTTCGTAGATAACATCGTTCAACATCCCAAGGCTTTGCCTGTCGGACTGAAGAAGAAGCGTCGCCAGAGATGCATGAGAAGTCATTGCACGAGCAACAGCAGCCTCTACCGTACCAGGCAGGTTTCCCTTCAACGCCTGTTCTTTCGAATTCTTCTCGACCTGCGCCATGACGACGTTATTTTCGCGGGCAATTGCAAGAATCTGGTTCACGAAACTCGCCTGATCCGCAAGGGGTGTCGCTTCCCCGAAAATCCCGTTCAGCTTTTCGATGATCTCCTGAATGTAGAGCGGGATAGCACCTGGTGCGGGTGACCCGCCAGGTCCGATAGGCTTCATGGGTAGCACCGGCTCTGGATCATCGACCAGGGGGTCTCTGGCTTTGATGTCGTAACCAGTAAGGGTGATGCCTCTCAGATCAACGTTTTCTGGAGGAATACCATCAAGGCGATTTGAAAGTAGCTTTGCAAAGGAGGCGAAGTTCTCAAGATCGGGATCACCGAGATCAATGAGTTGGGCTATGTAAGAATAAGTACGGGAAAATCGCGCCAGACCTGCTTTGAACTCCGCCATTTGGCCAATGGCCTCTTCAACTTGCGCGCGATCGTGGTCGGCCTTTTTCATGCCGCCTTGATCATCAATCGAGCGAGCGTGCTGATAGGTGTCCTCCGTGTCCTGTGCGGCTCCACGCAGGCTTTTTAAGCGGGAATTGTACGAATCCGTAGGGGGCTGTGTCGCGGTGAACATTGCTCGATGCACAGTGTCGTCTTTTGCGTCGAAGGCCGCGACGGTGTGGTGCCTTGCAATCCGGTACCGATTTACATCCGCATCGTCATAAACCCCTTGTGTGTCGAGCATGTCTTTCATGTCGTAGATGACATTCAGATCCTGAACCTGTTCGATCTTTGCACCCGCATCGTATTGAGCGAAGGCAGCTTCAACAGCTTCGGGCTCATTCACGAAATCGATGATGAAAGTCTGATCTTTACCGGGGAAGGTGCGGTTCAGGCGAGACAGTGTTTGAACGATCTCGACGGGATTACCGATCTTTTTGTCGAGGTACATCGCTACAAGCTTTGGCTGATCGAAACCCGTCTGGAATTTGTTTGCGACGAGCATCACGCGATACTCTGGTCTGTCGAAGGCCACGCGCAGGTCCTGCCCGGCGATTGTCGGGTTCATGTTGTTCTCGGTAAATTCGGCATCGTCGTCCACGAGAAACACGTCGGATTTGATATTGTCATCGTTCGGATGCATCACATCGCTGCCGGACAACTTGCCCGAGAAGGCCACCAGAGCGCGGATACCCTTATAGGCAGGGTTATCCTCGATAAACGCGTCAAAGGCCGTCTTGTACCTGACAGCGGCTGCGCGAGAGCTGGTTACGACCATTGCCTTCGCTTTGCCGTCCAGAAGATGTGCAACATTCTTGGAGAAATGCTCCATGATGAACTGGACCTTCTGCGTGACGTT
Source organism: uncultured Paracoccaceae bacterium (assembly GCA_943787985.1). Classification (GTDB taxonomy): domain Bacteria; phylum Pseudomonadota; class Alphaproteobacteria; order Rhodobacterales; family Rhodobacteraceae; genus Ascidiaceihabitans. The sequence goes on from CALSOO010000004.1 coordinate 132,670, forward strand.
CGTCGGGTGCAGTGCCATCCACTTTGCCAAGGCACGCTTTGCAGCTTTCCCATCTACACGTTTCTCATCGACCATTTCTTTCCCGAGATTGAAGGCCGTCTTGTAGGGGAGATATCCCCGCAAGACGTCGAGTATAAAGCCTTCATCGATCGCCTGTCGCATTTCATACTTGTGGAAAGAGGCGGGCAGATTGTCATCCGCGGCGGGACGCGTGGGGTCGGCGGGACGACCGAACAGCATCATGGTGGAGTGTTTCGGTGTCGCGGTGAAGGCGAAATGGGAGACGTTCGCGGGCCGCTTCCGGGATGTTTGGATCTCGAGAAGGATATCTTCGATCGTCATGTCAGCCATATCTTTCTTGGATGACATAGCCAGAGTAGCCTGAAGCTTTGATGCGGTATTACCGGTCTGGGAGTTATGCGCTTCGTCGATGATCACGGCAAAGTTCTTCTCTCGTAGGGAGCTGTCCGTCAGAATGGCTTCCATTGCAAAAGGGAACGTCTGGATCGTTACCACAATGATTGGTGTGCCCTTGATTATCGCCTCTGACAGCTGCTCGCTCTTGGATTTGGAGGAGTTCTCGCGATCAATGGCTGCAATCAGGCCGCTTTGGTGGTCGATCTGTTGAACTGCATCCTGAAGTTGTCCGTCTAGAACGTTCCGGTCTGTCACGATAATTGCGGCATCGAAGATGGGTTTTCCATCATCCTTGCGCAGCTTGATCAAATCGTGTGCGATCCATGCGATGGTGGAGGTTTTGCCAGAGCCTGCGCTGTGCTCACAGAGATAGGACTGGCCGGGGCCTTTCTCTTTCGCGTCGTCGATCATCTGATTGACGGCGTCGAACTGGTGAAAGCGCGGGAAAATCAAGGTTTCTTTGGTGGTCCAGTTTCCGCGCAGGTCCACGACATCTTTTTTCTCGACGTAAACGAAACTGTGGAAGATGCGCAGGAAGGCATCGGGGCGGCAGATTTCCTCCCAGAAATACGCCACAGGATACTCGCCGTCGGCACGGGGCGGGTTGCCGCCGTGACCGTCAAAGCCCTTGTTGAAAGGCAGGAAGAAGGTGTTCTCGCCGGCAAGCTTGGTCGTCATCCAGATTTCGGAATCCGACATCGCAAAATGCACCACGGCACCGCGCTTGAAAGTGAGCAGGGGGTGCTTGCGCTTTGATACGGGATCAATAGGCAACCGGTCTTTGCGGTACTGCGCCTTCGCGTGCTCGACGGACTGGGTGAAGTCGGTCTTCAGTTCGACTGTGGCAAGGGGAAGGCCGTTCAGGAAGAGGCCCAGATCAATCGCCAGCTCGCGGCCTTGGTGGTACTTCAGCTGTGGCACGACCCGCAATCGGTTGGAGGCGTAGCGGTGCAGCACGTCCGCGTTGCGCTGGTCCTCGGGTGCGGCCTCGGAGAGGTCCAGATGTCCGCATCCTGCGATGGAGAAGCCGCGACGGATCACTTCGATCATACTGGATTTATCGATCGCACTCTCGAGGCGGTCCATCACAACCTTGCAGGTCTTCTCGCCGTTCAGCGCGGTGATTCTGTCCCATTTGGCGGGTTGGGTGGCTTTGAACCATGCTTCCAGATCCTCGGGGTACATCGCGTGATCTTGGTCATATTTGTCGGAGGCACCGACAAGCCAGCCCTGCGCCTGAAGCTTGGCGATGACATAAGCCTCGAGGTGCTTTTCGTGATGCAGATCGCTCATGCGGCATTCCTTACGTCGATTTTGCCGGTGACGGCGGCTGTGATGAGGGCGGCGCGCTTTTCTTTGAGAAGCTCGATGCTGCGGTTTGTTTTGGACACGAGGTGGGTAAACTTTTCTTCCTGATCCTCGAGAAACCGACCGATTTCTATCTGTTCGTTAAGTGGCGGAAGAGGAACGGGCATGCTCTGTAAGAGACCTTGGCTGAGGGATGCACGAGTGACCAGTTTCATCTCTTTTGCAAAAAAAATCCCGTAAGCCAGCGTTCTGAAATGCGTATTTTGAGAACAGCGGATCGAGGAGTCCTTTGTAGGGCCGGAACCGTATCAGGAATCCTGCAAAGACAGCATCTGGAATAGTTTTCATAACCACGCTCGGGAATGCAATTTCATCCACAGTCTCAGACGTACGTGTGAAAAGAATATCGCCCTTCTTGACCGAATACGAAATTTGGTCGGATTTTGTAGATTGAACCAGACCATTTATGAATTCAGGCAACTGACGATTTTTATAAACATCGCTATAGCTGACAAATGGAGAGCCGCTGCCGAAAAAGTCACCGCCAATGGTGATACCGTTTGCAGACCTTCCAAGATAGCCCAGTTTCGTCATTTTCCAGTCGGTAGGTATGGCGCCAACCCAATCGACAGTTGTTTCCATTATCCCGCATTCCCCAAGTAGCCCGATGTTTTCGCGCCTCTGGAAGCCACTAATGTGTTATGTTTCAGCATGTTAATAGGGTTGAAGGTGGCAGATCATGGATCACCCAAAGGGTGCAGGCGAAACCGGAAATGTTCGGCTTGGATTTGACCGTCGCGTGCGGCTGGAATTTCATGGATCAAAGATCAGTTCGGACGGTGGTCTGCTGTTGTTTCGGGAACTGGACGAGGTGCTTGGCCTGCACGACATTGCGGGCGGCGTTCTGAGTGACACCCGCACTGGTCACAATCGTCTGCACTCACTGGTCGGCCTGTTGCGACAGTCGGTCTTTGGTCGGCTGGCCGGGTACGATGATGTGAATGATGCGGATCGTCTGGCGCTCGATCCAGTGATGCGGCAGGTGGTCGGAGGACGGGCCGTTGATGCCAAGGCCGCGTCAGCAAGCCAGATGGGACGGTTCGAAACAGAGGTGCTGACGGCGGCTGGTAACCGCACTGCGCTGACTGATCTGCCGGGGCAATGGATCGACCGTGTTCACGAACGCAAACCGCCCAAGTGGATCACGCTGGATATGGATAGCTCGGTCAGTCCAACCCACGGAGCGCAGGAGGGCACGGCCTGGAACGGGCATTTCGGTTGCATGTGTTATCACCCGCTGTTCGTTTTCAACCAGTTCGGTCATCTCGAACGCTGCGCTCTGCGCCCCGGTAATGTGCACAGCGCGTATGGATGGGAGGAGGTTCTGAAGCCGATCATAGCGCGATATGCGGACCGTCACCTGATGCGGTTCTTCCGGGGCGATGCTGCCTTCGCCATGCCAAAGCTATACAAAACTCTGGAAGCGGAGAGATATTACTACGCCATTCGCCTCCGCACCAATCGTGTTCTTCAGGGCAGGATTGCGCATCTGCTCAAGCGCCCGATGGGTCGTCCGCCAAAAGGCGTGAAGCGTATCTACGGTGACTTTGAGTATCAGGCGGTGTCCTGGGACAAGCCTCGCCGCGTTATCGCCAAGGTCGAGTGGCATCCCGGCGAGTTGTTCCCGCGTGTCGGCTTTGTCGTCACCAACCTGCCAATGGAGCCAGACTGGATCATCCGCTTCTACAATCAACGCGGCACCGCCGAGCAGTACATCAAGGAAGGCAAGCAAGCTATCAACTGGACACGGTTGTCTTGCAAGGGCATGGCGCAAAACGAGGTCCGCCTTCAGCTTCACGCACTGGCCTACAATCTGGGTGTCTTCCTGCAAGGCACGGACCTTCCCAAAGAGATGGCCGACTGGTCTCTAACCAGCTTGCAAACCCGGCTGATCAAGATTGGTGCGCGCGTCGTCCGACATGCCCGTGCCATTACCTTCCAGCTTGCTGAAGTTGCCGTCAGCGGAGATTTATTCAATCGCATCTTGGCAGCCATCCAGCGGCTGCGCGCACCGCCGGTTCCCGCATGACCGCCTTAGCGATGAAATCTAAAGGAACGTGGCTCAATTGGTCCGTCTGGGCCGGTGATGTTCAGCCAAAAAGCCGGGTCAAACCTGCTGCCGAACCCAAAATAGCGATCAGGCCGCACGACAGATCACCGAGTACCAGGCACAGCTTGTCCAAGAGTCTTGATCGGCACGCAAAACCGGTACAAACTGGAAAGAACGGCATTCTACTTGGGGAATGTCGGATTATCAAAGCTTCTGGGATGAGGCCCTTGGTTACAGCTGAAGTAATTGTTTTTATACGCTTCTCTTTAAGTAATGCGAGGAAACGATATTTCTTTTCAATAAGACCATCGATACGTGCAGTTTCATGGTCGAGAAATCGAACAATGGATTCTTGATCAGACTTTGAAATATCAGGAACAGGAAACTCTAATAGCTCTGATTGATTGAGGTTTTGCCTGATTCCTCCACCCATTCCATTGAATATATTCCCGACGTAGGCAGCGTAAAAATACCAAAAGAAAAACTCTGATTTTGTCCCTTCAGCAATCGGGCTCAGCCTTACGTAAGCAGGACTCATAATTCCCCTTCGAGGGACGAGTCCTACACGACTGGTCTTAATGTTTTGGAGATCAATAAGCTTGAAGGCCAAGTCACCTTTTTCAAATATCTGGTAACCTTCAAAGTCTGAAGTCTGCAGTCCTTCGGAATCCTCAAGTGATCGATCAATCACTCCGCGCATTGTAAGCGCCAATCGGTGATTCTCTTTCATGCCTCTGTTGACATCTTTTTTAAACTGAAATCGATGTTTTGCAGGAACTTTTGCCCATAACGAGGTGTCGGTGAAATCTTCGAGGAAGTCGCGCGGCATGGTCATTCTGTCACCTCTGCTAAAATGGCCGCAATCTCCGCCTCAACCGCCTTCAGCTCCGCATCAATATCCTCCAACGTGCGCGGCGGCTGGTACTCATAGAAATACCGGTTGAAGTTGATCTCGTAGCCGACAACCCCCACGCCGCCATCGGTCTCGTCCACAAAACTTTCGTCAATATAGGCATCCCCGGCATGGGGCCGCACTTCGACAGCCAAGTAGTCGTGAATGCTTGTCCCCAACGGGACATTCTCGAAATCAGTCAGCTCGTCATCAGGGATTACAGCGCACTTTTTATCGACCACAGGATCGAGCTCGGGGTCACGCACGCCAAAGGATTTCTGCATCGCTTTGATGAGACCCGCATCGGCTTTGCCAAGAGACGCATCACGCTTCACCGCGTTCTTCGCGAAGGCCTCCATCCAGTGCCAGCCTTCCGTACGGCCCAGATCTGCGCGTAGGAGGTCAAGCCATGCTGCTTGTTGTGCGTCATCCCGTTTTTCCCACGCCTTTTCCTCGGTCAGCGCCTTCATGCCTTCCTCAGAGATTACCATCTGCTTGCGCAGGGGGCGCAAGACCTTGATACGGCGATAACCGAAGTCCTCGGAGTCGAGTATCAGGCTCTTCTTGGTGGCGGCAAAGTCGGCGTACATGGCTACGATGTCGCGGGTCTGGTCCTCGCCCACGCGGCGGCGTTTGTTGCCCTCGCTCTTGCGCATGGCTTCAAACATATCGGTGGCGTTGATCAGTTGGACCTTACCTTTACGCTCGGCAGGTTTCTTGTTGGAGAGGATCCAGATGTAGGTGGCAATCCCTGTGCGAAAGAAGATCTCGGTCGGGAGGGCGATGATGGCCTCGACGACATCTTCCTCCAGCAGGTGGCGGCGAATCTCTGTTTCGCCCTGACCCGCGTTGCCGTTGAACAGGGGAGAGCCGGAAAGGATGATCGCAGCACGACCGCCGCCGTTCTCGGGGCTCTCCAGCTTGCTCAGCAGATGCAGCAGGAAGAGCATCGAGCCATCGCTGACACGTGGCAGTTTGGGGCCGAAACGCCCCTCGAACTTCTGGTCGTTATGCTCCCGCGTGACGGCTGTCTGGTCCATTTCCTATTTTTTCCCGAAAGGTGGATTTGAGACGCAGTAATGAAATTTTTCCGTGCGGTGTTTGTCGGCGGACAGCGTGCTGCCGAGCTTAATATTCTTTGACAAGTCGCGCCCGGGGTCCGTCTCCAGCGTTTTGAGCAGCATACCTGCAAGGCAGACAGCGTGGGTTTCAGGTTCGAGCTCCTGACCGTAGGGAATAATAACCGGTGCGATGGAGTACCGGTCGCGCAGGTTGTTCACATGCTCCATACCGTCAGACAAGAAGCCTCCGGTGCCGCAAGTCGGGTCATAGAGTGTTCGAATGAGGCCGGGATTGTCGATGAACAGCTGATCGTCAGGATCAAGCAGAAGTTCAATCGCCAGATGTACAACATCGCGCGGCGTCATGAAGTCCTCAGCCGCCTCGTTCACCTCGGCCCCGAATTTGCGGATCAGGTGCTCATAGACGTTGGACATGACCCGCTCCGGCACGGCATCAGGATGCAGGTCGATGGCCGCGAAGTTCTGGCAGATTTTATAGAGGACACCCGCACGGTCCATGCGGGCAATGGTGTTTGCAAAGTCGAACTGCTCGAAGATGACACGGGCATTGTCCGAGAATTGCGCGATGTAGTCCTCAAGGTTTTGGCGAGTCCGCGTGGCACCGAGGCTTTGGAGGCTGTACTCTGATGTGTTGTAGAACGGGAAGCCCGTCTGCTGGCGCAGGATGATATCGGTGTCGATACCACTATCCTTCAGGTTGCCAAATGTTTTCACGACCTCTTCACGGGTTGGTTCGAGAACGCACTCAAGGCGACGGAGCAAAGTGAAGGGGAGGATGATCTTGCCGAACTCGACATGTCTGAAGTTTCCCCACAGATCATCGGCATTCTTCCAGATGAAATCTGCGAGTGAAGTATTTATTTTATTGGTATCCTGGCTCAAGGCAGGTCTCCTGAAATATCGAGATGCAATCCGCTGTTCCCGTTAAGGTAGGGCATAAGTTTTCGGATTAGAATCTCTGTGTGGGGAAAAGTTGTGGATAATGAGGATTTTAAGTCAGGTGTCCGACTTTAATTGATTATGCGGCCAGCTTTCATCGCGAACGTCCTCCAATTTCATTTTTAAATCCTCGATTTGATCGAGAATCGCCTGACGTTCGGCAAAGCCAGCTTCAACAGCTTCAACTGTTTGGTGGTCGGGCATAACTACAGGAAAGCTTTTGAGGTCTTTCATTGCGAGGTTCTGGATCCCGGAGCCGCCCGCCAAGGAATTCAGGAATTCCTGTACCGTGGCATTCGACAGGTATTCAAAGAGTGCGAGTGAATTCATGATGACCCGCTTCTTGGGGCGCAGGATCATCATCGACTGACCGGCAGTCCAAATCTCTGTCTCGCCTTCTTTTGGCACGTCAGAAGAGACCATGGCGACAACACCTACGTTGCCTTTGATTGAAAGAAGGACATCACCAGGCCGAAGCTGCTGATTGAAGGCTTTGTTGTACTTGGCGCGCTCGACCGTGATCGCGCGACCTGGATGTCCGATGAAACCGCGCTCGTTCAGATCCGCCGGAGAAGCTTCGTATAGAGTGTATTCACCGTCCTCATCTTGCGTCAGGCTGACCGGCCGGATCATCTCCACAATATCTGCCAGCTCGGCCTGACCCTCTTCGCCTGCTTGTGCAAGGAACTGGTCGAGGCGATCTCTTGCACCGATATTCAGATAACGGTCGGGCGTGAGAACCATGTTGTTTTCATTGATTTCATCGCGGTTCACGATGCGTAAGAGCGTTTTATCCGATGAGGCATCCGAGTGTAGGAAGCGGTTCCAATCTGCGGTTTTCTCGACGTCAAAGCGCCTTCTGTGTCCTGTGTGTGCAAGGGCCTTGTGCCCAAGGTCTCCAAAGGAAACGAAGTCATGGTGATCTTTGCTCCCCGACAGGATGATCAGATTGGTCTTGATCCCGGTGTGGGTAAACATGAGACCTGATGGAACGCTCAGCACTGCATGAAGGCGGCTGCTGTCGACCAGATTCCGCCGGGCAACAGGCTCGGTTCCGACCATACGGAAAAGGGCACCGTTCGAGACCGAGAGAATAGCACGCCCGCTGGTGTGTTCCAGTGCATCAGCAATCGCGATGCTTTCGATGGACAGACGGCCACTCTTTTTTTCTGTGAGGCCAAGACTACTCATAGTGGTATGTGGAAGGTGGTCCGTATCGGTTACGCTGGCCCCGAAAGGTGGGAAAATGACCTCTACCTGGTTGTCACCAGCCTCACTTCTTTTCCATGGCCAGGCAGTTTCGACAGAAACCGATTGCCCGATATCAAGCACGTCGAGAAGATTGTGCATGAGGTGACCATGATCCGCGTTAACCGAGCAGAATACGAGGCGCGCCTTTTTCGCTTCAACGTCTCTGCGGTAAGCATAGGTCAAGCAGGGACGGAGCGTACAACTGTAAGCAAATCGGACTGTTGATGCCTGATCGATCAAATTCAACAATTGATCGCATGCGTCCCGCCGGATCCAGAACTCTCCGGTCATTCGGTCCGTAGTCTGATCAAGAAATGTCGAAATCGCGTGGAAACGGGTCTCGCGGTCTGCACCATTGAGAGCATTTGCGGCGCCCTCAAGGAGGTGGAGCGTTTCCGGGCGAGTCACGCGGCGTGCATAGCGCATGTCAGTGGTGCCGTGCGTTCCGGACTTGAGGTTGGCCGCAATTTCGAGAAGGGCAAAGAACCCGTCCATCTCGTTCATGTCATCCCGTACTTGGTCAAGTAATTCAAAGATCTTCATGTAAATCCTAAAGGCAGGCGCTGCCTATTTTGAGTTATATGGTGTGGGTATGCTGTCCATATGCAGTGTTTTATACCGTACGTTTGGAGTAAGTCAAGAAATAAATAAAAAAGAACGGTGTGCCTTTTTAGTTTAGATGAACCTAAAAGAGATTTTGGAGAGGTTCTTCGCCAAGCTGGAAGAAAAAATAACAAGTTGTTGATGCCTTCATCACGCAGCCCGAGGGCCTGTAATCATTGGCCATAATTCTTCCACTTGTTTGGTTAAATGTATGTTTTCAAAAGAGGTATTGCCGCAAAAAAGAGTCTACCCTATTTTTTCCACCTTGCCAGACACACCGGCATTAGACATGTTCAACCTATGACAAACGCAACACATCATATCGCCTCACGGCTCATACGGCTCGCTTAACCAGCATCAGCCAGCCCGCATCACATGCGGCTGGATCCGTACGAACTTTGTGAAAGCGATACCATGCGTTTCAACACTCCCCAGATGATGAATGACCACGGCTCGTTTGCCGCTAATCATTCCGTTCGCTCAAGCGTTTCCGCCTCAGCTTCCCCTTTCGTCAGGATAGCGGGCTGATTCAACCGGTTTCCGGTTGATCTCACCCTGCCTTGTCCGAGCCATGCCTGGTTCGGACCCTGTTACGAAGGGGAAATCCCATGTTCGATTATTCTGATGGCATCTATTTGCCAGAACCCTCACAAGCCGAACGCGACATCACTGGCGCATCTTCGCACCATTGCGTCGCTCATACTGTCCTCGGAGACGGTCACGGTGTTCACACCCAAGCCGAGAGCCTTTTAGAGCTCCATAACTTGTTCCAGCTCAACGCGATGATGAACGTCGTCTCACTGCAGGAACAGGTACGGTTTTTCTATGGCTGGGATCCAGACGACCAACAACAGCACATCTTCGATGTTGTTGTAACGCTCGATTGCGAGTCTCGTATCGCCATCGCCGTCAAACCTGAAGTGCGTCTTGAATCCGGTCGGTTTGTAACCGAGATGCAGGAGGTGGCTTGGTGGGTTTATGAACATGGCTTTGCTGACGATGTGCGGATCATGTCGGAGGCTGACATCAATCCTGTTGACCTGCGCAATGCCAAGATCTTCGCCTCCGTTCGTGAAGCAGATCCTGAAGCCGATGCTGTTGCACTGGACGTCGCTCAAGGCCTGCCGACCGGCGGTGGTCAGTCGTTGCGTGATCTAACACTTTCAACTGGCATGGCTGCACGTGGCTATCGCGCTTTGATCCGCCTCATTCGATCGGGTCTTCTTCGCCTTCAACAGCATGAGGTCATCGGCCCAAAAGTTGTGGTGATGAATGCGAATGCTAAAGGCACGGTCATCGATATGCAGAACCGAAAAAGCCTTATGGTCAGATCCTTTCAGGCCGACGACGGCAGCGTAGGTCAACAGACAGCAGCCTGATCTTCCAACCCAAAAACAACCACTGACCCGCGCGAGCTCTTGCGCGGGATCGATACCCCCTTGTCCAAAACCGGGCTTCTTGCCCCGCCTATCAGGAGATTTCCAATGGCAAAATTCGACCGCAACCAGTTCCTCATGTTCTCACTCGACATGCATCACATCTATAAGATGAACGGTACAGAATACCGCTTTGCATATCAGACCAACGGCACCGTCACATTCTCAGCCATTGAGGATGCGCACAAAAAGGTCACGTACGAAGTCGGAACCCTGAACCGGATGAATGGTGCCGGTCAGGTCGACATGGTGCCCTATGGACTGATGCCTGAGCATCTGCGCCCGGTAGTGGTTCACGATATCGACGACGTTGTTTTTTCAGGTCTGTCACGTGCTCAGCGCAAACGAATGGAAGTCCGGCACGGCATGGTGCAAGGCTACCTTACCCAGCACAAAGCCGGAGCCTTCAAAGTAAATGATGCGGAGATCGCTGCAGCGATGGGAGACATCTGCAAAGAGGCAACTGCCTATCTTGCGATGACGCTGCCTGACCCCGAGTATGATTTGAAAGTGAAGGCATGGCAGGCCGGAGAAGGCCCAAAGCCACGTTCGAAAAGCACGGTAGAAGTCCCGGATGCTGTTTCACCACGCTCTTTGCGCAAGTGGAGCGCTGCGTTTAAGAAAGGTGGCAAAAAGGCGCTTCTGGACAACGTCGACAAGCAGGGCAACCACAACAGCTATTTCTCCGTCGACGAAATGAAGCTGATGGCCGAAACGATCAATCGTGAATACCTGAATCTACAGCGTAAGACTGTCAAAACTGTTGTGGCCGATGTCAAAGCGGCCTTCCGTAAAGAAAACTTGCGACGTGCCGAAGAGGGGGAAGCGCCTCTCAAAACACCGGTGTCAATCGCAGAGTAAAAAGGGGCCAAGTCGCGGCTTAAAACGGGTCCACTGAGCTATCGCTTTTTGTGCGCTTTGGCGCGAGTGCTCCCCATATAGCTAACGCGTGCCAAAGCGCATGTTGGCCCTTTGGCCAACATTATTTTGATCTGGATAGAGCTTTGATTACTTTTGCTTGCTGCGGCTGTGTTTGAGACGGTAACTTTCGCCGTTCATCTCGAGAATGTGGACGTGGTGGGTCAAGCGATCCAGCAATGCGCCGGTCAGGCGCTCGGAGCCGAAGACTTCAGTCCATTCGTCGAAGGGCAGATTTGATGTGATGATGATGGATCCGCGCTCATAGCATTGGGATATGACCTCGAAGAGGAGCTCCGCGCCAGATTTGCTGAGCGGCACGAAGCCCAACTCGTCGATGATCAACAGGTTTTGACTGGTGAGTTGTTTCTGCAGGCGTTGCAACCTTCGCTCATCTTGCGCCTCGATCAGGTCATGGACCAATGCCGCAGCCGTCGTGAAGCGCACCTTCAGCCCTCTTTGGCATGCGGCCAATCCAAGCCCCAAAGCGATATGTGTTTTGCCAGTCCCTGATGGTCCAAGGGCGATGATGTTTTCTCTGCGATCCATATACTCACACCGCGCCAGCTCCATGGTCAGAGGCTTGTTCAGGCTGGGCATTATCTTGAAGTCAAAGCTGTCCAGACTTTTGGTGCTGGGGAACTTGGCGGCCTTGATGCGCCGTTCAATCATTCGCCGTTCGCGGTCAATCAGCTCCATCTCACATAGCCGCGCCAGATATTGGACGTGGTCTTTGTTCTCGGCGGCACAAAGCTGTGCTTGCTTTGCGTACTCTCCTTTGAACGTCGGCAAACGCAATGTCTTGAGGTGGTGATGCAGCAGGATTTGAGGCGCGTCGGTCATGCCGCTGTCCCTCCCATCAGGCTCATGTAGCTGGCCGGGCGGGTTGTGCCCACATTGGCCTTGGGCAAATACGGATAGAAGTCCAAATCCAGCCGTGGTGGTCGCTTTTCGACCCGACACAGCACAAGATGTTTAACAGCGTCATAACCGATCGCACCCAGATCAATGGCATGGCTGATTGCACCCTGCACGACGTCGACCTCGAAGGTTTCCAAAAGGCGCAGAACTTGCACGTATTCCCGCTTGCCCGGTTTGCCCATTCGGGCTTCGAGCAGCCGGTGCAGGGTCGCGAAGACATCTGGCAAATCCCAGCCCTGTAACGGCGCGGCCTGATCCAATGCACCAACCTTTTGTTCAATCAAAGGCAAAAAGTGGAGCGGGTCGAAGATCATATCTGCGGATGCATAGGATCGTTCGTGTCGTGCAATCACCTCATTGCCGCAACCGATCAGGACCTCATGCACAAAGCCACGCACATGGACGTCGTGATGCGCATACGCCACCGGCACAGAGTAATCATTGCCGCGATATCGCACCATCGAGATCGAGGTTGCCCGTGTACTGACATGATCGCAGGCTTCATATTCTGCGACGGGCAATCCCATCAGCGCATCCAAGTCGGACATCAAACGCTTACCGATGGTCATGTCATGGCCGCGCAACGTATCGCCCTGACGCGCCAAACATTTCTCTTCCAGATGGGCGTTCAGATCATCAAAGCTGTCATAACGCGGCGCGGGCACCATGAAGTTGCGACGTGTGTAACCAACCATCCCCTCAACATTGCCTTTGTCGTTCCCGCGAGCGGGCCGCCCAAACTTGTCATCAAACAGGTAGTGCGACTGCAACTCTGTGAACCGACGCGTCCGGACACGGGTGCGCTCACCCAGAATCCGCGCCACGGCGATCTTGGTGTTATCGTAGAGAATGGATTGGGGAATGCCGCCGAAGAAAGCAAAGGCCGACACGTGGCCATCGCAAAACGCCTCGGTCGTCTCAGCAGGATATCCCTTCACAAACACCGCATCCGAATGCGGTAAACTCATCACAAAGAAGTGGATCTTGCATTCTACGCCGCCAATCACCCCAAGTGTCTCGCCAAAGTCCACTTGCGCGTGCCCTGGCCGATGCGACAGCGGTACAAACACTTCTTTGGTGCGTCGCTTTTGTTCGCGCACGTAATAGGTCACCGTGGTCAGGCTGCCTGCGTATCCGTGTTCGTCGCGCAACCGTTCAAAAATCCGCTTCGCGGTGTGCCGCTGCTTTTTGATCAGGGCTTTATCCGTCCGCAAAATCTCATCAATGACACCGACATAACCATCAAGCGTTGGTCGCCGTGGGGCTTCTGAACGGCGATACCCTGGCGGCAAAGCATGACGCAGCATCTTCGCTATCGTCTTGCGGTCCTTGTTGAAATAACGGGCCGCCGCACGAACAGACATACCGTCCTTCAAACACGCACGGCGCACACGACTATAAATATCCACAGAATACATCTCCCGCCCTCCGATAACTCGAAGGGCACAAACTGGCGGACTTTTACTCCGCTACAACCGCGCTAAGCAGTCGTTTCTGTGGCCCATTATTGCTCCGCGTTTTACAAATGCATGGGACGAGAATGCACCCAGCGTTATTGCGTCGAAGTCCTCGATTGTGACCTGATCCGTGACACTGGCGGCAGTAAATAATCTATCAAGCCAATGTCTCTCGAATGGAGGCGCGTCGGATAACGCAATGCGGCCACCCAGCACTCTGAGCAGTCCCTCTGCGACCTCAGTGACGTCGGGAGCTGAATCCAATGCGCGGCGCGGAATGTTGTGTACGGCTGCGCTGGCTGGCGACCACGCATGCTCTGGCCATTCAGGGACAGGCTGGATCAAACTGTGATAGGTTTGGACTTCAAGATTGTGATCAATCCAGCTGAGGCCGACTTCAATCGGCCAGCTGTCTTGATCGAGGCTGCTGGCCTCAAAATCGAGAAATGCGACGCTAAGAAAGGGGATGTCTGGCATGATGTACTCACTCTTCCAATTCAAAGGTATAGGGAGCGAGGTCATCGATCAGATCCATCTGCCCAGGGTAGCCGATCGGGATATTGATCAGCGAGGTCCGACCAACGCTGAATGCGACACGATGATGTGTGTGCCCGTACAGCCACCGCTCGGGCTGATATTTCAGGATCAGCGCTTCGAGATCTGAGGCGTAGCAAGGCCCGATGGCGGGCGTGCCTTTCAGCGCTTTTAGATGCGGCGCATGATGCGTGATAACGGTCGTCTCGCCCTCAAATTCTTCCGAAAGGCGTTTTTCCAGCCACTGACGATGATCCACATGAATTTGCGCGGTTTGCATCGGTGTGAGTTTCTTGTAGCCCGTCTTGGCAACCCGAATGTAATGATAGTCATTCATGTGGTTGGCGGCGCGCTGAAAGTTCGTGGGTCTTTCGCCATAGATCGCAAGATCTGTCCACAATGTGCAGCAAAGAAAGCGATGCCGCCCGAAGAACAATTCTGATTTTTGGATGAAAGCAGCACCATTTGCGGCGGCAACATCCTGTAGCTTGCCTTCCCGGTCGATGTCGCCGTCGTAATAGTCATGATTTCCAGGCAGTACGAAAAACTGAGCGTTCGGAAATCGCTCTGCCGACCACGGCAAGCCGTGCTCCCACCTTTTGTGCCCCTTGTTGCTCAGGTCGCCTGCCAGTACGCAGTGGGTGATGGTGTGGAGTTGTTCTTCAGGAACCTTCTCGAAAGGGTCCACGCTGTCCTCGAGGTGAAAATCAAGATGTAGATCGGCGAGCGTTAACAGTTTCATAGGTCTTGTCCGTCAATCATAGTGCTATGGCAGTCGTTCTGGTGCGTGTCGAACGAACCGTAACTGGCAAAGTGGGGTGGTAGGAGACGCGGGTAACGATCCCGCCCGTCTACGCTTATCTGGCGCTCCGGGCTTATAAGGCCCAGCCGCACACCTGTGCTGTCTCCCAAACGTGAAAGATCAGCGTATGAGGTGGGGCAGCAGGATGCTGCGGCGATGGGTGTTTGGATATTTTGTCAAAGGAAGCGTCCGATCAATGGGCATACAAGTAATGCGTCGCACCCATCTGAGGGTGCGGTCAGCAGGTCGCGTGTATGAGTGCTTTGTTCTTCAACATGATGCAAACATGCCGAGCTTGGTACTGGCCGTCAACCCAAATTATGATCTCCAGAAGGGCTGCAGTTTATTGGCCATTAAGACAATCTGGGAAAAAACAGGCCTTCATGCAAGCAGCGGCGAAAGACTGGAACGAGCCCGAACGACCGAATGCCGCAAATTGCACGAGGGTCGGCTTTGGATCATCGTAGTGTATCAAGGTTACGGTCCTTGACTTGACTTGAACCGGTTTAGACAAAACCCGTTGTCATGTCCGTGCCACAACGCGATGCGAAAGCCGGTCATTCAATGTAAGTTTGGCTATTCCATGCAAACCATCGAGCTGCCTTCGGCCTTCGCCTTCGCAACCCTGCGCTTGCTATCTGCCCTTAACGCATCAAGACTACCAAAGGTATCACCGTAGCAGTTCTTGTATTCCCGATTTTCCGGCTCTTGGCTTGGTTGTTCCACCATCGCGGTGGCGGCTGGGGCAGTGTGCGCATCGGAAAACGCGGTTGAGCTGAGTGTCAGCGCGTTTGTTTGAGACAGGATCTGATCTGCTTGAGCGTCGGTCATCGGGACGAATTTATGCGGGGACTGGGACAGAGATCCATATGGGGACAACGTTGTTTGCAGGTTCTGATCGATGCGAAGTTGCGCTTCTTGACCACGTCGCGCGAGCTTAAGGAACATCTCGCGGTTCCGGGCGCGATTGGCGGCTTCTTGAGCGGCACGTTGCTGTATCCTTGGCAATTCGCGCTTGGCGAAGGCTTCAAAACTGTCCGCTTCTTTCTTGATTGTGCTGCCAATGACAAAGCCGCGCAATTGGGCGGCGCTCAGCAGCTTGAGAGCGTCGTTGTCTTTTGCAATTCCAAGGGCGCGGGCGTCAAATTGATACCCGTAAACGGCCTGCGCAAAACGCTCCTGCATGCCGTCAACCTGCATGTGGGCCTCTCTTTGCACGCAATCGCCAAAGGTTTCTAACCGCGAGAGGTTGTGTTCGACATCTGCAAGGTCGATGGCCACGCCGGCCGTCAATTCACGGCCTTTATATTGGGTGCAGTGGCGATTTATCATTTTATTGGTGTCAGATCTTGCGGCGAGCAAAATCTTTTGCCCCCGCATCAGGGACTCATCGAGGCGGGGTGCGCAACTGCGCCGGTGTTGGCGGGTCAAAACGCATGGGTTCGGAAACTGAGGGCGCAGATGCCTCGAGCACGGCAGGCTTGATCCCGTTGTCTGCCAAGGTCCTTTCAGTCACCCCAAGCATCGTGGCCAGCTGATAGGTGCGCGCGTTAAGATGTGGTGTGGTGCCATTGAAATAGATCAATGTGGCTAAAGCTACGGCCGCAATCGCAAGACCAGACGCGCGTTTGACGAAAGTGCCACGCAGGATCATGTAGGTGACCCCGGCCACTGCCATGCCGACCCAAGTGAGCCCAAACCACCATGCGCCGTCAAAATAACGCGAGCGAGAAGGCTCCCAGAAGGCCATCATAAAAGCACCTGCTGAGACAACAGAGGCAAGCAGGCTGAGACATAAGCTGAATTTTGGCAACGTGCGGGAGGTCAGTGAGCGTCCTTTGCGGTTTGTGGGGTTGAGATGCGCCACGGCACTGCGCCACTGCAGAAGGTCGGATTTTGGTGGGGCGGTGTCGTTTGTGCGATTCGACCAAATGCGCCAAGTGAGCGCCAGAACCAAAACCCCCGCCGCGACCGCGATGAGCCACCAAAACCAGTCCGCGAGAACCTTGTCCAAGATTTGAGGCACAAAAGGGTTTGATGTGGGACGTGTCTTGAGCGTTTGAACGAAGGTGTAGCCGTTGCCCGAGCTGCAAAATGCGTCTGCCGGGATCGTACCTTGTGCAATCAACCTGTCGCGTGTCTCGGCTTTGGTCGCGTTCGGCAAAACGCCCGCCGTCACGGCAAAAAAAACCATTTGGAGAGGTGTGAATAGCCAGATCAAGCGCTTGGGGGTCTGCCTTTGAAAAGGTGAGGGCTGCTTCAAGCGTGCTGTGGGAGGCGATCACCAGCAAGCAATCTTCTTTTATTTGTGCAGACATCGGTGCGCTGGAAAGAGAAAAAAGAAGCAATGCAAAAAGAAATGGTCGCAAGGGAATGGCTTTCAAAAGCTAATATCTATTTTTGCATTCTACGTCGATTCGGCATCCGAGGCAAAGAATATGCCAGCCATTGCAATGCCAGATTTGAGGCGTTTGGTTTTATTGAGATGTTAATTGGGTTGGGCATAGGTTTCAACAGCTGAGACCACCGTTTCTCGCGCTATAGCTGTATTGAAAACTGTAGGCCGGACATGACTATTTTTGGAACGGCTAACAAGATTTAGCTTACAATGTCTGCGGCAGACGCAAAACCGGACAATGACTCAGAATTCGGCAAAGTTCGGAGGCTGTTTGAGAACTCTCCCAGGTTTTCCGATTTATGCTTTAATTTCCGTACACCTGTGGAGGGTTTTCATGTCTCATTTCATCGAAGGATTAGACCGTCAGCAGACGATGTCGCTGCCAGAACATCTGGATGATTATGTTGACGAGAATAGCCATGTCCGCGCCATGGACGCTTTCGCGGACATGCTTGATTTGACGGTGCTTGACTTCAACGCGCACCCGCCTCCATAATCCAATATGGTAGCTGAAAGACGTTCCCGCTCCGTAATCCAACTGAACGTAAAAAGCGCGCCTTTGCGCCATCATCAACGCAGTTTCCACACAGCCTCTCCGCAGTGCGGAACTTGATGTTGTGCGCAGCGAAGGTGCGCAAAAGAGAGTAAGGGGCGCCGGGTCGATGAAGAGTATTTCTCGAAAAATAAAATCAGCGGGCGTCCTAAGAGGGCAAGTCTTACTTCGCTGTCACATTTGCAGAGATTTCCGCTTCTCAGATGAAATGCGCAGAAGAATATATTGTTCAATCTGCTAATTGCTCAGGAAAAGTTATGGTGTTTAAAAGAAAAGTAATGCTGTAGTTGATTTACGATTATCTAACGAAATCAGTGGGCTGTTTTCGCTCTGCGGAAAAGGTATGCTATGACTGACAATTGTATATTTGTGTCAGTCACAGCATACCTTTTCCGTGAATCACACCATAGGTTTTCCGCAGAGCTGTTTTAAAGCTTGAGTTTGCAACAAACAAAAAGGACGGAGCAGTGAGCTCCGTCCTTTTTGTTTCTTATATCAGCCTGTTACCGGATTGATTTGGCGACATCGCTCCGCAGAAATAGGCTGCCATAAATTTCTCCATTTGGGGAAAACGGATTTACACCCTTCGACCGCAACTCTGCGCCAAGACTTTGCCAGCTGCGTCCATATTCCTTGGCCAAGGGCATTGCCCCGCGTGGCAAGTACAAGCAGCTATTCGGGCGCAATGAATTGAAACTGACGATCATCAACGCGCTACGGGTGGCCCCTGTGGATGATGAGGCGATAGCGGCGCAGATCATCGCGGCGAAGGGTTGGGATGCTGATACCCATGCCGATGTGCTAAAGCGGGTGCGTCACGCGCTGCAACGGGCGCAGAAGGACGGGCATGTTGTGCAGGACTTCGGGCCAGATGGGTGTTTGTGGCGGCTGGCCTGACTAACCGCCCAACCCACCAAGCTTCCGTGCCTGTAAAATATCATGACGGCAGATCATTTTGGCCACTTGTACGGGTAGATTGTGCATAAACGCTATCTGCTGAAAATCATGCCCCTGCGCAAGATGACGCTCAACCGTGTAATGTGGCAGAATTACTTCTGCCGCAGCAAGAACGGCGCTACGGTCTGCCGCAACGTCTGGCGTATACGGGTCTGCCTCAGCGACCATTCCACCCACTAGATTTCTTACGCCTTGTTGCGTCCCCACATAAGTATGACCGGGGGACCAACAGTGCATAAGTTCCTTTATAGCAGCAAATTCTTTCCAATGATCATCAAGCTTGCTGTCCACATACACCGCTGCGAACGATCTTCCGTCATTGCTTTCCAACCTTACAAACAACCCGCTGATCGGCTTAGGGAGAGGTTTTTTATCAAAAAAACGTATCTCGCTTATGCTATTTCTGGGGCAGTCAATAGCCGCTGCCCAAACCTCATAAAATGACATGCCTCTGCCGCTTGCGCGTCCTGTCTTCGCTGCACGAAGGGCGTGGATATGTTCAGAAAGTTCAACGAATGAATCAAATGCCATGTAACTACCGATTGTTGCTCAATCGGTTAGTTACACAATCATTAGTGGTAGGTCTAGTACGACTTACTTATTGTTGTGGTTGAGTTTTTGGCTCGCCAGCATTCATGATTGCCTCGGCTAAAGACGCATCAAGTGCGTCTACATCATGGCCTTCATCTTGAAGCTCAAGTTTGTTAACTAGAAAGCGTACATCAACTACTTCGCAACCGGGGTGCTGGTCGCGAATGGCATCAAAAAGCTTTTCCATCTTAGCACTCCTATCAGGTATTTATGCACTTCGGTGAGTCTCATGTAGCGTGACTAGTCACACTTTGCTAGGGGAATACGTCAAATGTAGGCCAGAAATGTGAATTATGTCTTGACGTAACGTACTATAATCAAGCAGCCGCCCGCTGCCAGTAGCCTTTCCAGTTCCGCGACACAGGTGCGTCCATCGCGTTAGACACAACGATTTGGGCCAATGTGCCGTTGTCGGTGCGGCGGTTGTCTTCCAACCATGCGGAGTGGTTTGCATACTGGTGCAGGTACTTGGAGGATACGCCGTGGTGCTGGCCTTGGATCATGTTGCGCAGGCGGGAAAAGAAGCTTTCCACCATGTTAGTGTGCTTGCCGTGGTCGCTGTAAATCTCGGAGTGGTTCACGCGGTCCACGTTATAGCCCATGTGCAGGGCATCCCAGTGGGACGCTTCATCCGCTGACATGGTTGCCATGCGCGATACGTTCTCTTGTGCCAGCGCGACGCCTTCGCCCTCATGCTCGCCTACGAATGGCAGTACACGGCCCTCAGACGCCGATGATATTCTGCATGTAATCATTGTCCCGGCCAGCGGCCAGTTTTCTAAAAGGTGCTCTCGTAAGATTCTGGTGAAGGGTTCATATGCGGGGTCGCCGCGATGCATCATATGCAAAGTCGGTCATAGAGAAACGGAAAGATCGCTTTGGGGCCCTGCTGAGGGCTGCAACGTGGATCCTAAAGGCCTTGCAATGCTCCTCGGATCGCCGCCATCCCCATCGCTACACTTGATCCGCCCCACAGTGCGGCGTCACCCGTGGTCCCCGCGCTCAATGGGTCCGGGTCGGAGAACTTTAATCTCACATTTTCATGCGGATAGGCCAGCACGACCTCATTCACACCCGGCTCAAGGATTTCCACGCCTTGATCTGGTTCGAACGGAGCTTCAGGTTATGCTAAACGCGATTGACATGATTGAAGGGCAGGGACCACAGAGACAGGGTTAGAAGTTTGTCATATTTCGAAATCTGTCCCCAAATGGCAATTTTAGACCTCCCACACGAGACGCCCAGACAACGCCGCATTTTGACGTTCAGACCCTCGGGCGCGCTTGCCAAAGAAGCCCAAGCAGCTTTCAAAAATGTCAGGCGTCGGTCACGGTTATGGACGGTCGTGCGCCGCCAAGGTCCTGGAAGGCAAGTTGGCGACATGAAAAGACAAGGATTTGCTGGTCTTGGGCCACGCGGGTTAAGGCTGTGAACATCTGGATGATCCGATCGTCATCGGAATACACAAGCGCATCATCCAGAATGATGGGCATGTGCCGCCCTTGCCGTGCAAACAGGCGGGCAAAAGCCAAGCGGGTGAGGATTGCAATTTGTTCTTGAGTGCCGCCCGACAAATCATCCAGCGTTTCCTCTGCTGCGTCACGCATCAGCCCTGTCGGGAGCAGGCTTTCGCTGTCGAAACTCAAAGCGGCATCCCGGTGCAAGATCGACAGCAAGGGTTTGAGCTCTTCTTGGACGGGCCCAAAATAAGTATCTCTTGCCGCGTCGCGTTCCGCTTCCAATGCGGCTTGCAAACGGCCCAAGGCTGCCGCGCGTTGAGCGAAACGACCCTCGGATGCGCGCAAGACGTCCAACTCACCTATCAGTTCTTCGCGTCGTTCTTCGATGCCATTTCCCGCGAGCGTTCGAATTTCGGAAGAAAGTGCAGCCAGTCGTTCGCCCACTTGGGTGCGCTCTTGGGCTGCGGCGTTTACGGTATCTTCGGCACGTTTGAGTTCGGCAGCGACCGTGGCGATATCCGGAGCGTTGTTCGTGACAGTTTGAAATTCTGCCAAGACCTGCGCGAAGGCGTCCTGCAATTGGGCCTGTTGGCGCAAAAGTTCTGCGCGGCGGCTGTCATGACTTTTTCTGGGGCCAGTGTCCGTTTCAGCGCGCGCCAAGGCTTGTTTTGCAGCCTCGGCCATGGCTGCAAAAGTCGTGGCAGTTTCGCGTGCACTGGCGTGATCCGCCTGTGCCGCTTCAAACAGGGCCCTTTCCTGCGCTTCAAGCTCGGTCGCTTTTGCAAGGGTTTCTTCCAGATCCGCAATCGTGGGCAGCGGGTCTGCGTGGGCTTCAGTTGCCGCCAAATCTGTTTCCGCTTTGGTTGTGCGCAGCGCTTCGATGCCATCCGGTGCAAGAGTGTCCAAAATCGCCTGCGCCAAAACGGCATCTGAAGCGGCTTTTGCGCGGGCGGTCCCTTGGGCGCGTGCGTCTTTGATCGTTTCAGCACCGGCCTCGGCCAAGCTGTCTGCAAGGACGCCTTGTGCAGATGCGAGACGCGCAGCTCCATCGTTTGCAGCGCCTTTCGTATGGATGGTCATTTGCCCGAGACCCGGAAGGTCCAGACGGGTCTCTGCGTCGATGACAATGGCCTGATCCGCCATCAATGCCTTGCCGTTCCGGCTGATCCGCGCATCACCAACATAGGTTACGGATAGTGTTGTCGCGTGAGCTTCAAGGGTCGCATTCAGTTCGCAAACTCTGGCATGGGCCTCCTCGCTGCGATGCAACCATTCTGGGGTCGCACGGGAGGCTTTGGTCACCGCATGGGCTGTGTCACGTTCCGACTGCGCAGCTTGGGCTTTTTGCATCAGCTCGACCAGTTGTGCGGCGCGGGTTTTGGCCTCTCGGGCGGCCATCTGGGTCTTTGCGCCCTCGATTGCTTTGCGCGCCAATGACACGCCTTCAACAGCGACCGCGTACCGTTTTTTCGCGTCGTCCAATACATCCGACAGATGTGCAGCATCACGTGTGGCGTTTCGGGCTTTGGTCGTGGCGTCCGAGGTTTGTTTTTCCATTGCTTGCAACGTGTCGATTGCTTTGAGAAACCGGTCAAGATCTGCCTGTGCGCTGTCGGCTTTGAGTTTTGCCAAATCGCGCTCTTGCTCTGCTGCTTTAAGAGCTGTCGCATGCACACGGGCCGCCTCCATAGCGGTCTTGGCAGACTGAAAGGCGGTGTCGCGCCGTGCTTTTGCCTCGGGGTTGTCCAGTCGTTTTGCGACCGCCTCAGCTTGTTTGCGGTCTCCGAGCGCGCGCTCCAGCGTTTGAACCTGGGCTGTGATGGCCGCCAGCGAGTCTTCCAACTGCTCCAGCGCATCTGAATTGGCTTTCCACGCTCCGGTTTTCCGGCCTGTCTTTGTGGTGATTTCCAAAAGGCTGTCGGCGACGCTGCGCATGACACGGTCCATCCTGCGCCCGCCGGTCATGGTGTCGATTTCACCCGCAACCGAAGACAACAGATCCCGGCGGGTTTCCATCAACAGGGATTTT
Source organism: uncultured Paracoccaceae bacterium (assembly GCA_943787985.1). Lineage (GTDB taxonomy): Bacteria > Pseudomonadota > Alphaproteobacteria > Rhodobacterales > Rhodobacteraceae > Ascidiaceihabitans. Next base: position 155,328 of record CALSOO010000004.1, read on the forward strand.
TCTTTTGCGCTGTCAGCTTCAAGGCCCAATTGCCCCTGACGCACCCAAAGCAGTCCCGCGGGTCCGTCTGTGGCGGTGCCCAGTACGGTTGAAATCCAGCGTTCGGCCTCGTCGTCTTGTGCAACTGTCAGCCCATCGCTCAAGCGCGTTATCTTGGCGGATTTTCGGGACAAAAACCGTTTTTCGACCCGAAAGTCACCTTCGCCCGTTTGGACGTCCGCCGCGATGTCAACTGCCCCACCCGAATAAGGTTGCAGGGATTTCACGTGTTTTGCAGACGAGCTGAATTTTTCAAAAAAGAGGGCATGGACCGCATCAAAAAACGTCGACTTTCCGAATTCATTGGCTTCGGAGACAACGGTGATGCCGTCGCCGATACCTGCGATCGACGCACGTTTGGCCGCGAATTTCCGGACATTCGTCAAGTGGAGTGCGCGAAGTTTCATCTATGCTTCCAACGCCACTGAAAACAGATGTGAGAGGGCCTCTTGCGCGGTTTGCCGTGCCTGGGGTGAGATGGTTTCGTCTGTTGCCTCTTTCGCCAGTGCTTCGGCGGTAGCGCGCAATGCGCCCTGACGGTCGATCAAATCAAGATCGGCAGTGTCATGCTCCAACCTCAAGTGCGTCAGATCGCTGTTTTGCCATAAGAAATCCGGGGCGGCCTGTTCGCATGCGGATTTAATTTCGGCGCGGACCACAGGGCCCACGCGCCCGGTAACGGAGAGATCAAACAGTGTGAGGGCACGTTGCGCCAGGGGGGGCAAAACCCTGGATTGCGCACCGGTGCAGTCCTCGGTGTCCATCAAGTCCAGCGTAGCACGGTGCCAGTGGATTGCGCCTGTTGGAACGGGGGTGACTTTTGCAGGTGCGGCCGGCCCGCTGATCTCGACGAGCAAAGCGGAGGGGGGCAGGGCGTGTTTGAACCCATCCGCTTCCGGCGCCCCAGAGTACCATGTTTCAGGTCCGATTTGCAGTTGGCCGTGCCAATCCCCAAGCCCCAGATATTCAAGGCCTGCGCGCTTTGCCCGATCTGGTGGAATGATGGAAGACGCCCCGTCCTCACTGCTGTTAAAGTCCGTCACCGATCCATGTGCGAGCCCGATCCTGACCGTTTCTGCAGTCGGGGCGGTGTCGAACCATTCTGTAAGATCGCGGCCAGGGTTGCGTTCCGTAGGCGGGGCCGGAAGGAGGGTTGTTCCAGAGTTCAGCGCAAATGGCACAGGGGCCAATTGCAGCGCGACATTCGGGGGCGCGTCCTGCGCCACCTGACGCCAAAGCTCGGTGGCGTTCACATGGTCATGATTTCCCGGCATCACGACCCATGTCACGTGATCTGCCGCACGCATCATGTTCAGGGCTTGTCTGATCACGGTGGGTGTGGGGGTCATTTGGTCAAACGTGTCACCGGCCAGTAAAATATGGCTTGCGTCGTTGTCTTTTGCGCGCGCGGCGAGGGTCACCAAACTGTCTGCGCGGGCTTGACGCAAGCGCACGCGGACATCCTCCGGGTAACGCCCAAAGGGTTTACCAAGATGAAGATCAGAGGAGTGGATGAACTTGATCAAAAGGACACTTTTCGTTGCACGCGGCACCATACAGTGAACCCCTTACACCCGCGGATGTCTAGGCTCAGGACCCATTAATCTTGTGCCCTCAGTTTGTCAGATTTTTCTAGTGATAAGGCGCTTCTGCGCAGGAACGCTGTTGAATTTCGAGCAGATGCAACGCAACTTACGGGGAAAATCCGTCAAACCCGCAGGGCGCTCATATCACTTCATCTCAGTGGCGCGCTCCGTTTGAAAATAGAACCACTATTAGTGCAAGGTGCAAACCACTGATATTTCGCGATATGAGCGCTGATGGCATAAGATGAATGGGTCCTAAGCCTCGCCAAACCGGTTGAATTTGTGCGACCCGGTTTAAGGCTGCACAGCCCTCAATTCGCGGGCGGGGCAATCAGTGCTTTGATGATCGCTTTTGCGCTGTCCGAGGCCCAATCGGCATCGCCTCGCAGGCGCGCGATTTCGCGTCCTTCGGGATCAATGATCACGGTGATTGGCAGGCCGAAAATACCCATTTGGCTGGCGAGTTTTTGCTTGGGGTCCTGGTGGCGGGGGAGATTGTCGATACCCGTTTCAGCAAAGAATTTTTTGATGCCTTCAGGAGAATTGCGTCCGGTGGCTATTGTCACGATCTCGAATGTATTCCCGCCAAACTCCTTTTGAAGTTCCGACAACATCGGCATTTCTTTGCGGCAAGGGGCGCACCACGTCGCCCAGAAGTTGACCATGATGTGCTTGCCCTCAAGCTCTTCCAGCGACATCTCTCCGGCCCCGTCTGCACGTTGGAATTTGGCATTTGAGACAGCTTCGGGGGTTGTGTGGAACACCAGTTTTCGCATGTCCCCGTCGCGCAGTCCCGCTGCGGTTTCGACATCCGCCAATGCAGGGTTTGCGAACAGGCCAATGGCCGTATACATGAGTGCTGCGACAGTTTTTTTCATATTCCCTCCGAAGGGTCAGGCAGATGACAGACAAGACCTCGAACACCATGTGGGGCGGCCGCTTTGCCGCAGGACCAGATGCGATCATGGAAGCAATTAATGCGTCGATCGGATTTGACCAGCGATTGGCCGCTCAGGATATTGCAGGGTCTCGTGCCCACGCCGCCATGTTGGGCGCCACAGGCATTTTGACTGATACCGATGTCGAGGCCATTCGGGAAGGCCTCCTCACGGTCTTGTCAGAAATTGAGGGCGGTCATTTTGCGTTCTCCACGGCTTTGGAGGACATTCACATGAATGTGGAGAGCCGGTTAAAAGAGATTATCGGCGAACCTGCCGGGCGTTTGCACACGGGACGGTCGCGCAACGACCAAGTGGCCACGGACTTCAAGTTGTGGGTGCGTGACCAGTTTGACGCGGCTGAAACAGGGCTGTTGGCGCTGATCCATGCGCTTTTGGGGCAGGCGGAGGCGGGTGCGGATTGGGTTATGCCCGGCTTCACCCACCTTCAGGTGGCCCAGCCTGTCACGTGGGGGCATCACATGATGGCTTATGTGGAAATGTTCGGACGGGACTTGAGCCGTGTGCGGGATGCGCGCGCGCGCATGAACACGTCTCCTTTGGGCGCGGCGGCGCTGGCTGGAACGTCTTTTCCGATTGACCGTCATATGACCGCAAAGGCGCTGGGTTTTGACACCCCTGCGGCCAACTCTCTTGATGCGGTCAGCGATCGCGACTTTGCGCTGGATTTCCTGAGCGTTGCGAGTATTTCGGCAATGCACTTGAGCCGTTTCGCCGAAGAATTGGTGATCTGGTCGTCTGCACAGTTCCGTTTTGTGACATTGTCGGACCGGTTCTCTACCGGCTCCTCTATCATGCCGCAAAAGAAAAACCCTGACGCCGCAGAATTGATCCGTGCCAAAGTGGGCCGCATTTTCGGGGCGAATGTCAGCCTTATGATGGTCATGAAGGGGCTGCCGCTGACATATTCCAAGGACATGCAAGAAGACAAAGAGCAAGTCTTTGATGCTGCGGATTCGTGGATGTTGGCTATGGCCGCGATGGAGGGGATGGTCAAAGACATGACTGCCAACCGTGAGAGCCTCGCCGCCGCGGCCGCCACAGGGTTCAGTACCGCGACCGATCTGGCTGATTGGTTGGTACGGGTGCTGGGCATGCCGTTTCGCGATGCGCATCATGTGACGGGAACCCTTGTTGCGTTGGCTGAAAGCAAGGGCTGCGACCTGCCTGATCTCAGCCTTGAGGACATGCAAAACGTCCATGCAAAGATCACCGGGGATGTGTTTGATGTGTTGGGCGTGCAAAACTCGGTCAGATCGCGTATGTCTTATGGAGGCACCGCACCTGAACAAGTGCGCACGCAGATCAAACTTTGGAAGGACGCATTGTCATGAAACGGATCGCGATTGTAGTGCTGTCACTGGGTCTGGCCGCATGTGGAGCAGACGGAGAGCCAATCCAGCCAACGGCGAATATCGGCGTCAGCGTCGGGACCAATGGCGTGAATACAAACGTGGGCGTTGCTGTGCGCAAAGGGCCGGTCAGCGTCGCATGGAGCATTTTCTGAAGCGATGTCCGTTTTGCGCATGATATATCTGGCGCTCGCCGTTTGGGGGGCGATCCACCCGATGTACTACTTTATCCAGTGGTTCAACGAAAACGGCTACGACATAATGGCTATGGTGGATGCTTGGCATGTGAACACGGCCTCTAGCGGGTTGGTGTGGGATCTGACGATCGCCGCTGTGACCTTGACAGTGTTCATTGTCGCTGAGGTGGCTGTGCGGCGAAACTGGGTGGCTTTGGTCGCGATCCCAGCAACATTTTGCATCGGCGTCAGCTGTGGCCTGCCCCTGTATTTGTTTCTGCGCAGCAGGCCAGTGCGCTAGGCAGTCCGACTAAAGTTAAAATTGGAAACAATGCTGCCCAATTTGTGACATTATTTCCGATTAGCTCTGTATCCAAACTAATTTTGGACAGGCAAACCCATGACGGATGCGAGCATCAACACCACGCCTTCTTCCTTGTTGGAAGGGCCGCAAAATGCAAAAACTGCGCAGAGCCCTGTGATTGCTCAGGTTGCGAAACAGTGTGGCGTTTCGCCTTTGAAACAAATGCGCGAGATTTTTGCGCTGCGTTTTGGAGCCCGCAAAATCAGTGGCCCGGAATACTACAGCCTGCGGATGTTTGATCCTGACCTTGCTGAAAAGAGCAGCTTTGTGGGCCAGGTGGGTGTCAACACGCTGAACGCGGCAATGAACCCGCCGGTTGCGGTGCCAACGCGCGCTTTTGTCGGGAACAAGCTGCTTTACACAGAGCTACTGGCCAAACTTGGTCTGGGCACGTCGACCAATCAGGCGTTGGTGAGCACATTCCGGAGCGTTGGTGCACTTCCTGTTTTGCGTGATGCCGCGGCTTTGGCCGGATTTTTACGCAATGATGCCCACTATCCGCTGTTTGGCAAACCGCATCATGGATCGCTCTCCGAAGGTTCGGTGCGCTTGAACGCGATTGAGGGCGACATGTTGTCCCTTGCGGACGGGCGCAGTTTGAACGTTGATGCAATCTGCAAAGACGTGATGGCGCAGTACTCTGGCGGCTTTATGTTGCAAACCGCGCTTGATCCGCATCCTGACATGGCGAAAATCGCGGGCATGGCTGTTGGGTGTGTGCGTGTTGTCACCGTGAATGACGGTACCGGCCCCAAAGCTGCTTATGCTTTGTGGAAGCTTCCTGCCCCCGATGCGATGTCCGATAATTTCTGGCAGGACGGAAGCTTGTTGGCGATGCTTGATCTGGAAACAGGTCACGTAACACGCTGCCAGCGTGGCACAGGTCTGAACGTCGAAACGTTTGAAGAGCATCCTGTTTCCGGCACGCCCGTGGTTGGCGCGGTCTTGCCGTTTTGGGCTGAAACTGTGGAACTGGCCACGCAAGCACATGCTGTTTTTCCAGAATTCGGGGTGTGCGGTTTTGACATAGCTGTCACACCTGACGGCCCTAAGGTGCTGGAGTGTAACGACAATCCGTCTCATATGCTGTACCAGATGGCTGCGGCAAAAGGCATTCATTCGGCAGACCTCACGCCTTTATGGGACAAAGTGATCGAGCGCCAAACCAAACAACTTGCCCGCATGAGCGGCAAAACCTGAACAACTGACCCTCCAAGTCAGAAGACGCTGCCGACGGCGCGCCCATTGCAAGGCGCGCCGTTTTTTTGTCATTAACGCAACGCGACGCCATATGCCGCGCCTCTTCCCCCTTGTCGGATATTGGGAATCATGGTCAATGCGATTTCATGGATCATTTTCTTTATAAAAACGGGGCGCTCTACGCCGAGGATGTACCCGTAGCTGAAATCGCGGCTGCCGTTGGTACGCCGTTTTATGTCTATTCAACCGCGACCTTGCTGCGCCATTATCATCTGTTTGATGAGGCCTTGTCGGGCATGGAGCACCTTGTGTGTTACGCGATGAAAGCCGCGAGCAATCAAGCGATCCTCAAGACTTTGGGGGACGCAGGGGCGGGGATGGATGTGGTGTCTGGTGGTGAATATCGCCGCGCGCGCGCTGCCGGCATCCCGGGAGAGCGGATCGTATTTTCAGGCGTTGGGAAAACTGCGGACGAAATCCGTTTGGCACTAGAGGGCGGGATTCGTCAGTTCAACGTGGAGTCCGAGCCGGAAATGGACGTTCTGAACGCGATCGCGCTGGGTATGGGCAAGGTTGCGCCGATTACCATTCGCGTGAACCCTGACGTAGACGCCAAAACCCATGCCAAGATCGCGACAGGCAAAGCTGAAAACAAATTTGGCATCCCGATTTCGCGTGCCAAAGACGTTTATGCGATGGCCGGTGCGATGGAGGGACTGGATGTCATCGGTATCGATGTGCACATTGGCAGCCAGTTGACGGACCTGCAACCTTTTGAACTCGCTTATGAAAAAGTTGCCGAACTGACTGAGGAACTGCGCGCGGACGGCCATAATATTCGCCGCCTCGATCTGGGCGGTGGCTTGGGCATTCCGTATCACCAATCCAATGAAGCGCCGCCGCTGCCAAGTGATTACGGTGCGCTGGTCAAGCGTACATTGGGACATTTGGGGTGTGAGATTGAAATCGAGCCAGGGCGTCTGATCGCAGGTAATGCAGGATTGATGGTGTCCGAAGTGATCTACGTCAAAGAGGGCGAGGACCGCGAGTTTCTCATAATTGACGGGGCGATGAACGACCTGATCCGCCCTGCTATGTATGAGGCCCATCACGATATCATTCCGGTCGTTGAGCCAGCGGCAGGGTCCGAGCAGACGAAATATGACATCGTCGGGCCAGTTTGCGAATCTGGCGATACATTTGCCAAACACCGCAGCATGCCCCCGATGCAGGCTGGTGAGCTTGTTGCGTTCCGATCCGCCGGTGCTTACGGCGCGGTTATGTCTTCGGAATACAATTCACGGCCCCTAATTCCGGAAGTTTTGGTGAAAGGTGATCAATTCGCGGTTATCCGCCGACGTCCGACCTTTGACGAAATGATAAATCGAGATACCATTCCAGAATGGCTCTAGGCGCTCTTTCGCGTCGGAAGGGGCCTTGAGAGAGAATGACATGGCCTCTTTTTCGCAACATGACGTGGCGCGAAACCTGAAATCCCTGATGTGGCCGCTGCGTTTGACGTGGTTCGGATTGCTTTGCGAGCGCCTGGTGCGTGCGCTTTGGCCGTTGATGAGCATTGCATTGACGGTTGTTGCGTTCTTGATGATGGGGTTGCACGACGTCGTTGCGCTTGAGGCGATCTGGATCGGTGCGGTGATTGTCGTTTTATTGACGTGTGTCGCGCTTTTTGGTGCGTTCAGACAATTCCGGCTTCCCTCTCGCGAAGATGCGCTTGTGCGTTTGGATGGAAGTCTGCCGGGCCGCCCCATTCAGGCGTTGCGTGACACGCAGGCAATCGGGTCGCAGGACGCGGCTTCCGGTGCGGTATGGCGGGCGCATCAGGCGCGGATGGCCGCCAAGGCGTCTGAGGCAAAGCCGGTCGCAGGTGATTTGCGGGTTTCCGATCGTGACCCTTACGCATTGCGGTATGCGGCCGTGCTGTTTTTCGCGGTAGCTCTTTTGTTCGGTTCCCTAACGCGTGTCGGTACAGTGACACAGCTTGGAGCAGGCGGTGAGGCTTTGGCAAATGGTCCGGTGTGGGAGGGGTGGCTCGATGCGCCGCGCTATACGGGCAAGCCAACACTCTATTTGAACGATTTGCCCGAGGGTTTGATCGAAGTGCCTGTGGGCAGCCTGATTACCTTGCGCCTTTACGGGCAAGTGGGGGCGTTGACCTTGTCCGAAACTGTGTCAGGGCGCACCGAAGTGCCTGCGGCGTCAGATGCTGAACAAGATTTCACAGTGCGACAGGACGGCGTGATTGCCATCAATGGCCCGGGTGGACGCACGTGGGAGGTTGATGTGGTGCAGGATACCGCCCCTCAAGTCGCGGTGCTCGCCGATCCCGACGCGTCTGCTTTGGGGCAGATGACATTGCCTTTTGCAGCTTTGGATGACTACGGCGTCGAGGCGGGCGAAGCGACTATATCGTTGGATATCGAACAAGTGACACGGGTGCATGGTTTGGCCGTGAATCCGGAAGCGCGCCCGGCCATTACGGTCCCCCTGCCTATGCCGATCACAGGTGATCGTGCTGTTTTTGAAGAGAATCTGGTCGAAGATTTCTCCGAGCATCCGTGGTCGAACCTACCCGTGACGATCACCCTTACAGCACTCGATGCGGCAGAACAACTGACCCGCACAGAGCCGCGCGCGATGACTTTACCCGGGCGCCGTTTCTTTGATCCGATGGCGGCAGCCCTCATCGAACAACGCCGCGATTTGATGTGGTCGCGTGAAAATGCAATGCGGGTGGGACAAATTTTGCGCGCCGTTTCGCATGAACCATCAGATATTTTGCGGTCCGAAACGACGTATTTGCGATTGCGCATGTTGGTGCGTCGTTTGGAAAACCTTGCTCGCCTTGAGCTGGATACACAGCAGCAAGAGGACATCGCGGCAGAGCTTTGGGCCCTCGCGATTGAGTTGGAAGAAGGCGATTTGCAAGACGCTTTAGAGCGGATGCGCCGTGCTCAAGAGCGGTTGAGCCAAGCCATGCGAGACGGTGCGTCTGACGCCGAGATAAAAGAGCTGATGCAGGAATTGAGCCGTGCGACCGAGGACTACATGAACCAGTTGCGCCGCGAGGCGCGGCAACGCGGTGAAGACAGCGAGCAAGGTGAACAGGGCGCGCAGGAAGGCCGCGAAAATACGATGACTATGACGCAGGATGATATCCAGCGCATGATGGACCGCATTCAGGAGTTGATGGAACAAGGCCGTATGGCCGAAGCTGAAGAAGCGCTGCGCGAGTTCCAGGAGATGATGGAGAACATGCGTGTTGCGGAGCAAGAGGGCGGTAGCGGCTCACAAGGTGAGCAATCCATGGAGGATTTGTCCGAGACAATGCGCGAACAGCAAGGTTTGAGCGATCAGGCATTCCGCGATCTGCAAGAGCAGTTTAACCCCGATGCGCAAGCGGGTGAGAATGAAGGAAACGAAGGGCGCAACGGCGGTCAAGGCCAAGGGCAAAGCCATGAGGGCCAAGGTGGTGAAGGAGAGGCGCAGGGGAACCAGCAAGGCCAGGAGCAGGGTCAAGGTGGCACTAATTCAGGACAATCAGGTCCGGGTCAGCAATCGTTAGCGGATCGCCAGCAAGCCTTGCGCGACGAACTCAACCGTCAGCAAGGGCAATTGCCGGGGGCCGGGACCGAAGAAGGCGATTCTGCGCGTGATGCTTTGGATCGCGCTGGCCGTGCAATGGACGAGGCCGCCAACAATCTGCGTGACAATGATTTGGCTGGGGCCATAGACAATCAGGCTCAAGCGATGGAGGCCTTGCGCGATGGCCTCCAAGCCTTGGGTGAGGCGATGGCACAAGATCAGGATCAGCAGCCAGGTCAAGGCAACGCAGAGGCCAGCAACCGGCAGGGACAAACCAACGATCCACTTGGACGCAACCCAGGGTCTGATGGCGGGGAGCATTCTGACCGACCAGGTTTGCAAGGCGAAGATGTCTATCGCCGCGCGCGGGACTTGCTGGATGAACTCCGCCGCCGCTCTGGCGAAGGACAGCGCTCGGAAGTAGAGCTTGAGTATCTCAAGCGACTGTTGGAACGCTTTTAGGCGCTCAACTTCAACCGCTCGATTGGGAGGCAGCCGTCGCTGCGAGCCATTGCCCCAGCGATTGCACTTTGACGTCTAACCAAACGCGACCTTGATCGATAACGCCAGTGTAAGCGTTTAGCAGCGGCTCTAGTGCGGGGATTGTTTTGGCGATCATCGGTGCAAAGATGTAAAGCGCGACCAATATGATAGTGATCAAAACCACGCTAAAGAACCCGCGGCGAAAACCACCACGGCGCTTGCGTGGTTCTGAAGCCGCCGCAGCTGCGTCATCGCCGGAAATCTGGCGGTCACCAGTCGAGCGAAGGGTCGAATTGATTTCTTCAATATCTGGCAAGAGGTCCCGGCGGGAGCCAACGGCAGCCGCAACTGGATCCGGTTCTGGCTCTTCTCCGCGCATTCGGGCCATGCGTTCACGTGCTTCACGCGCGCGCCGCTCTCCTTCGTCTTCGGCATCTGCCAACCCAAGTTCGGGCTGCATTTCCAAGCCACCTGCATCCTGTACACGGGCCTGGCTTTCGCGGGCGGCTTCCTCGCGTAGAATATCGGCAACGCCAGGATCGATTTCCTTGCGCACAGGCTCGGGCATCTGGGCGCGTTCTTCTTCGGGGGCCGGCTCATCAGGTTGCGAAACGGCCTCTTCAACACTCTCGGGCTCAGGTGGCATATGGTCTGGATGATGTTGAAACCACGTTTGACCGCAATTGGAACATTGGACGTCGCGCCCCTCCTGAGGGACAACATCTTTTGGAACTTCATACTGCGCGTCGCAGTTGGGACAAATCAGCCGCATCGTCGTGCCTGCTCCAGTGAGGGAGGTTTTTCGCTTTGTGCTACCATATGGTGAGGATTTTTTTGATAAAAGTGCAATCTTCGCTCACAGCAGGTCAGCTCGCGGATTGCAAGCCGACTGCTGCTCAGGCACAACAGGTGTAAAGTAAGGGGTCCCCTGTGATAGAGCTCGAAAATGTGGCCTACAGTTACGGTGGTGGTGAACTGCTGTCTGATATTTCTGTCAAGCTGGCGCCCGGCTCGTTTCACTTTTTGACGGGGCCATCGGGGGCTGGCAAAACAACTTTCCTCAAACTTTGTTACGGGGCATTGCTGCCCACTGCCGGTCATGTGCGCGTGTTTGATGCGGATGTCCGGGGGTTGAACCGTGATGCGGTCGCTGGTGCGCGGCGCAAGATTGGTGTGGTCCATCAGGATGTTCAGTTTCTGGACCATTTGCCCGTCGCTGACAATATTGCTTTGCCTTTGACCGTCTCGGGACGGGGCGCTGAGGCGCAAAATGGCGATTTGAATGAATTGATGCAGTGGGTCGGGTTGACACACCGTGCAGCTGCTTTGCCTGCGGAGCTCTCCGGGGGGGAGCGTCAACGGGCGGCTGTGGCGCGCGCTGTCATTATGTCCCCGGATGTGGTTCTGGCGGATGAACCGACGGGGAACATCGATTGGGAAATGTCCCAGAGAATTTTACGCTTGCTGATTGAATTGAACAAAATGGGAAAGACGGTTCTGATTGCGACCCATGATTTGTCGTTGATCCGGGCCGCAAAAGCCGAAGTACAAGCAAGGGTATTGCGCATTTCCAATCGGCGGGTTCAGTTGGCGGGAGCAGACTTATGATCCTCGACCAGAAAATGCTACGGGGGCTGGTGGCAGGCGACAGGCAAGCGGACAGGATAGTTCCGCCCACAGGGTTTACGGCGCAACTGACGCTATTTGCGGCGGGTGCCATGGCGTTCCTGGCCGTTTTTGCGCTTGCGCTGTCTTTTGCGGCGGGGCGTGTGGCGGACCGTTGGGGCGATGAATTGGCGCGGACATCCACGGTGCGGATCGTCGCGCCTGCGGGGCAAGCCACTGCGCAGGTGGATATGGCTTTGGCGGTTTTGTCGACCACTGCTGGGGTGGAAAGTGCGCGTGCTTTGACGTCCGAGGAACAGCAAGCTTTATTGGCACCGTGGTTTGGTGCGGACCTTGCGTTGGACAGCCTGCCTGTTCCGCGCCTGATCGAAGTCCGCGAAGCGCAAAGTGGATTTGACGCGGCCGGGCTGCGGTTGCGTTTGAATGCTGAAGTGCCAGGCGCCTTTCTGGACGACCACACACGGTGGCGTGCGCCGTTGGTGTCGGCAGCATCGCGGTTGCGGCTTTTGGGGTGGATTGCGCTTGCATTGATCGCAGCCGCCGTCGCGGCCATGGTCACGCTCGCGGCGAATGCGGCATTGGCTGCGAATGCACAAGTGATCGCTGTATTGCGATTGGTCGGAGCCACGGACGGTTATATTGCAAAGGCGTTTATTCGGCGCTTTACTCTGCGCACGTTGATCGGGAGCGCGGTTGGCGCCTTGTTGGGAACTGTGGCTATGCTCTTTATGCCGTCGGCCGGTGCCGACGCAAGTTTCCTCACTGGATTGGGATTTCAGGGCGCGACCTGGTTGGTGCCTTTGATGATCCCGCTTTTGACTGCAAGTGTCGCGCTCTTTGCCACTGCATTTGCCGCAAGACGCGCGTTGGAGGCGCTAAGTTGATGATCCAATGGGTGCGGTCCCTTATTTTTGTGGTGCAGGGAGCCATTGCGATGGCTGTCATCGGGATCATTTTCGCGCCATGGGCCGTTTTCAGCCCGATCGGCGCACGCAAAGCGTGCAAAACATACTGCGCCTGGATTTTCTGGTCGGCGCGTTGGTTGATTGGACTTCGGACCGAGGTGCGTGGACCCGTTCCCACTGAAGAAGTGGTCATCGCGGCAAAACACCAGTCGTTCCTTGATATTATGATGATCTTTTATGCAGTACCTGCGCCGAAGTTTATCATGAAACGCGAGATTTTGTGGACCCCAATCATCGGTCTATATGCCAAGCGTTTAGGATGTGTCCCTGTGGCGCGTGGCAAACGTGGTGCCGCGATTGCAAAGATGGTGTCGGATGTCCAGGACGGGCGCGCGTTGCCAGGGCAGCTGATTATCTATTCGCAAGGCACGCGCGTTAAGCCGGGTGTAAAAGTGCCTTACAAAGTCGGTTCCGCAGTCCTGTATCAACAGTTGAACCAACCGTGCGTTCCGGCTGCCACAAATGCGGGTATGTTTTGGCCCAAAGGGGGCATCATGCGGCACCCTGGATTGGCGGTGGTCGAGTTCTTGCCAACGATTCAAACCGGGGTTCCAAAAGATGCGTTTATGGCCCAACTTGAACAGACAGTTGAGACGCATTCTGATCGACTTATGAAAGACGCGGGGTTTGAGACTGATGAAGTCCATTGACACTCTAGAAGACCTCGAGAGCCTTTATGGAACTGCCAGTGCACCAGCGTTACGCAAAGTTGTGAACCGCCTGACGCCGCTTTATCGAAAGTGGATTGTGACATCCCGACTGTGTGTCCTGACAACCGTTGGCGAGGGCGGAACAGATGGCAGTCCACGTGGTGACGATGGGCCGGTGGTTACAGAGCTTGACCCCAAAACACTGGCGATGCCTGACTGGCGAGGGAACAACCGGCTGGATTCATTGCGCAATATCGTGATGGACGGACGTGTGTCCCTGATGTTCCTTGTTTCAGGTTCAAATACGGTTGTACGGGTCAACGGACATGCCAAATTGACGTCCGATCCCGAGCTATGTGCGAAGTTTGAAAAGAACAATCGCATGCCTGCTACTGTGATCGTGATCGGGATTGGCGAAATCTATACGCAGTGTGCGCGGGCCTTGCTGCGGGCAGGGACGTGGGGGCGCGATGACAGTGCTGATTTGCCAAGTGTTGGTGAAATCCTCGCGGAGGTCACGCAGGGTGAAGAAGGTGGTGTGCCCTATGATGAGGCGTGGAACGCGCGTGCATCGAAGACGATGTGGTAAGGCACAGATACCTCCAGCAGCATTATTGCTTGCTTTGCCGTTATTTGCTAGCAGTTGCCCGTCTTTCAAAATTGGTGAACTATGAAAAAACAACTGTTCGGTATTCTGGCTGCTAGCAGCCTCGTTTTGAGCGCTTGCGCACAAAAAGCGGAAAAAATTGAAGCGGCAGAAGTGTCTACGATTGTTTATAAGCAACTGTCTTGTAAACAGATCGCGACCGAAGCGCAGCGGGTTTCCAACCGTGTTGGTGAGGTGACTGGCTTGCAAAACAAGGCAGCCAAGGACGACGCAGTAGCGACCGGAGTGGCACTTGTCGTGTTCTGGCCAGCCGCGTTCTTTATCAAAGGGAACAAAACCCAAGCGGCCGAATTGTCGCGGCTCAAAGGCGAGCTTGTTGCGCTTGAAGACGCATCCAAGGCCAAAGGGTGCGGGATCGTCTTTCAAAAAGCTGCAGCACCGGCTGAAAAAGCAGAATAATCGATGAATGATTTGGGCGGAGACTTATAGGGCCTCCGCCCGATTGGCTTAACTGTGAATGGCGCCATCGCCGCATGCGAGTGCAGCTTCGCGCACAGCTTCCGAATACGTCGGATGCGCGTGGCAGGTCATAGCCAGATCTTCGGCGGATGCGCCAAATTCCATAGCCACACACACTTCATGAATCAGGTCGCCAGCGGCAGGGCCCACGATGTGCGCGCCCAGAATGCGATCTGTGTCTTTGTCCGCAAGAATTTTTACAAATCCATCGCCTGCGAAATTCGCTTTTGCACGTCCGTTGCCCATAAAGCTGAACTTGCCCACTTTATAAGAGCGGCCAGAATCTTTGAGTGCTTCTTCGGTTTCGCCAACGTTGGCGACCTCGGGATGGGTGTAAATTACGCCAGGGATGACGCTGTAATTTACATGTCCGTGTTTACCCGCGACTTGCTCCGCTGCGGCCATGCCTTCATCTTCGGCTTTATGGGCCAACATTGGTCCATCAATGACGTCGCCAATCGCGTAGACGCCTTTCACGTTGGTTTGCCAGTCAGAGGATACTTTGATTTGTCCACGTGGACTGATTTCAACACCCAAAGCCTCAAGGCCAAGACCATCTGTGAAGGGTTTGCGCCCTGTGGCAACCAGCACCGTGTCGGCCTCAATGACATGCTCGCTGTCGTCCTTGCGCAGTTTGTAGTGCACTTTGGCTTTGGTTTTGTTGGCTTCCGTCTTTTGAACTGCGGCACCCATAATGAAAGTGAGCCCTTGTTTGGTCAGCATTTTCTGGAACGCGCGTTGCACTTCTGCGTCCATGCCGGGGGTGACGGCGTCCATGAATTCGACAACCGTGACTTCACTGCCAAGGCGCGCATAGACGCTGCCCAGTTCGAGGCCAATGACACCCGCACCGATGACCACGAGTTTCTTCGGAATTTTCCCCAGTTCGAGCGCACCAGTGGAGGTGACGACGACTTTTTCATCAACCTCGACACCAGGTAGCGACGCGGGTTCCGACCCTGTCGCGATGATAATATTTTTGGCCTCGTGCACCTCATCGCCAACTTTGACTTTTCCGGCCTCGGGAATGGTTGCCCAGCCTTTGATCCAGTCGATTTTGTTCTTCTTGAACAGAAACTCGATGCCTTTTGTGTTCTGTCCTATGGTGTCGTCTTTGTAAGTTTGCATTTGCTTCCAATCGACCGAAGGCGATTTGCCTTTTAGGCCCATGGTTGCGAAATTATGCTCCGCTTCATGCAGCATATGGGATGCGTGAAGCAACGCTTTGGACGGGATACAGCCTACGTTCAGACATGTACCGCCCAAAGTGTCGCGTCCTTCCACACAGGCGGTTTTCAGGCCCAATTGTGCGCAGCGGATGGCGCTGACATAGCCGCCGGGGCCGGAGCCGATGATGATAATGTCGTAGTTGGCCATTTAGGTGGTCCTTTGCGTCTGGTGGGGTGAGGACTGCCTTTGGCAGCTTTGCGTCGTCCCCGTGTTTAGTGGATCAGATAAGTTAAAACAGTGCTGCGATCAGCATGAATGTCGTAGCGAAAAAGCCGACGGCCCAGATGAATGAACGCCAAGGGCTCCAGCCAAAGGCATAAGCGGGAATGTAGAGCACGCGCGCGGCCAGATAGGCATAGGCGCATGCGGATGTGAACGCGGTGGACTGGTCGCTGACTGTGATGATCACGCAGGCCATCGAAAACAGGATCAACCCTTCAAAGTGATTGTTCATCGCGCGGATCAAGCGGCCGGTGCGCGCGCTCACTTCGCTTTCGAGGTTGAGATTATCACGCGGTCCAAGCGTCTTTTTTTGACCAAGCTCGAGGTTGGCGGGCACCGACATCAATCCAAATTGGATGACTTGGAGGAGCCCGGCAAGGGTCAGAGCAGTGAGTTCAGGGGTCATATGCTGTCCACTATTGTGATGGGGGAGCCGTTTGGCACACGGGCCCAGATGTCTTGCATTTGGGCATTGGTGAGCGCGATACAACCGTCTGTCCAGTCCTGGACCAGATGCAAGCGACCCAACCAACCCCACCCGTTTGGTAACCCATGGATCATGATATTGCCACCTGCGGATACGCTGCGGGCGCTGGCGGCGGCTTGATCTTTGCTGTTGGGGTAGGAAATGTGCAAACTCAGGTGCGCAATAGAGTTCGCGTTGCGCCAGTCGATTGAATAGCGCCCCTCTGGCGTACGCTCGTCGCCTTCTTGGGCTTTGTGGCCGGTCGGACTTGCCCCAAGGGAGATAGGGTATTGTGCAATCGTTGCGCCATTGCGCAGCAAATGCAGTTCACGGGTCGATTTGATGACCAACACTTCATGGGCTTGTTCAGACGCTGTGCGCATTTGGGGCGGGTGTGGGGTGCCGGAAGTGCTTGTGATGGCGACGGCTGTTGCCCCACCGACGACCAAAACCAGCGCAAGGCGAACAATCCACCGGATCATGACGCTGCCCCCGTTTTTTTGGCAGCGATGTTTGACCACAAATTGGTGCCATCATTGGGGCACCTCAATGTGCCATCCTTGGAACCGTCAGCGCGCAGCCCTTCAACGCAAGCGCCTGCATTGCGGTATCGTCGATAGGGGGTGGCGCCTTTTTCGGAATGGGGGCCGACACCCACCACAATGTCTATGGCCTGTTCGAAATCGCATATTTTGCAACGCATTGTTTTGGGTTTCAGGTATGCCACGGGTCAGTCGCTTTCACGGTCGAGGTCGGGCGCATTTTCCTGGTCAAAGGTGATCAATAAATCGATGTCGCGCAGTGCCATATGTTTTGAATAGAGGAAAAAAAGGCAACTCAGTGCGATGCTGGGAATTTGAAAAGTTGCCGTTGCATATGCGCCAAGGGATGCCATCGTTATCAGTTTTGCCAGGTAGCCCAGAACGGCCACCATGAAAAATCCGCAGAAAAACTCCACTTTGAGGTCGGCTTTCCTGAAGACATCCCGAACCAATCCACTGTTGTCCTTTTGTGCGGCCAATAACATCTGAAGGCGGCGTCGCTTTTGAGAGTGGGTGACATAAATCGGGGCGGTGGTCGTGACCAATTCACCAACCGTGTAAGCTGCAAAAACGGATAGAAAAACAACGAGGCCAGCGGCGAAACTCGACAATGGATCGACCGATGACTGTGCCCATTCAACGATAGAAAAACTGCCCTGGTTTTTGAGGTCGCCCCAGACTTCAATAGCGGAATAAATGCCTAGAAAGCCAATAGAGACCACGGAAAACACACGCGGCCATTCCTTTGGGATGGCGTCAATGATCGCCATTTTTATCACCGGTATTATTGTCGTTCAAAAGTGGCATTTTAGGTTTGGCTCACATTTGTGGCGCTAGGAATGGGATGGGATTGTCCAACTTTGGCGCAATGCGCAACTGGCGCTTTCGTAGATTTCAAAGTCTGGGGCATACACGCGTTCAATCAGAGCATTGTGTTTGGTGTAAGATTGACGTTCAGGTTGGGCATTCAGTCTCGCCTTGGTGGTTTTTTCTGAAAACTGCGGTCGCCCCAATTGCGTAGCAATCACTTGCAGACCTTCAGCGAGATCATCAACCCGAAACACCAGATGTGGGTTCAGAAACTCAAGACAAATGTTCATGGCTTGAGGGCGAAAATGAGGGTCAGGCAAGCGGCCAGAAGTGCGTGTGTCATGCGCTTCAAATTCCACGTAGTTCATAAACTTTTCGAACCCTTGTTCGGTGTAGGGGTCTGTATCCCTATCAAAGCCAAGCACATTCATTCGCAGACGGTCAGTGTAGAAATGGCGCATGGCTTTGTCTTGAGAGAAACAAACGAAGTGAAACGCAGAAACAGCCCGGTCATAAGGGTTCCTTACAACGCTGAAACGAAAGGCCAAGTCCATTGCGGCAAGCGAGTTTTCAAACTCTGCCAGTTGGTAAAACAATTGGCCCTGTCCGAGATTTTGGGCTGGCTGATCCACCCAGTTGGCCACGCCCTCATCCAATGCCGCACTAAGCCTATGCCCAAAGGTCAATTCAAACAATGCGTTGTAAGTCGTGGTTGTGGCCGCCTTTGGGTTGGACCCGTAAGCCCAAGTGCCGTCCGCTGGCATCGTAATGCGCTGCATCACACGCTTTGTTGTGCGCATGTCCCCTAACAGATCCGAATGATCTGTGAGGCAGGTCTGCAGATGCTTCAACCGGGCCTGCCCTTTCAACGCAGGCCTGGGAAAAAAAAAGGGACGCTGGTCGGTCATTACAGATCCATTAACAAGCGGCGCGGATCTTCCAGCGCTTCTTTGACGCGCACAAGGAAGGTCACCGCCCCTTTACCATCCACGATACGGTGGTCATAGCTGAGGGCCAGATACATCATGGGACGGATGACCACTTGGCCGTTGATGGCCATGGGGCGATCCTGGATTTTATGCATCCCGAGGATCCCGGATTGCGGGGGGTTGAGAATAGGCGAAGACATCAAAGACCCGTAAACGCCGCCATTGGAGATCGTGAACGTGCCGCCTTGCATCTCTGCCATGCTCAGTTTGCCATCACGTGCCCGCGCGCCTTTTTCCGCGATCGCCTTTTCAATCCCGGCAAAACTCATGGAGTCCGCGTCACGGATGACCGGCACAACGAGCCCTTGGGGCGTGCCTGCTGCAATGCCCATGTGAACAAAGTTCTTGTATACGACATCGGTGCCGTCAATTTCGGCGTTGACCTCGGGAACTTCTCTCAAGGCATGCACGCAAGCCTTTGTAAAAAAGGACATAAAGCCAAGCTTGACGCCATGCTTTTTCAAGAACAAATCTTTGTATTCATTGCGCAGAGCCATCACTTCGGTCATGTCGACTTCGTTGTAGGTCGTCAGCATGGCCGCTGTGTTCTGGCTGTCTTTCAGACGCTTCGCGATTGTTTGACGCAATCGGGTCATTTTCACACGCTCTTCGCGTGATGCGTCATCAGCGGCAACTGGCGCACGTGGCGCAGCAGCGGTCGGTGCAGGTGTTGCACTTGCAGCGGCTACGGCGCGCGCGACATCGTCTTTCATCACGCGTCCATCTCGGCCTGTGCCGCTCACCTGATCGCGTGAAACACCCGCTTCTGCCATGGCTTTCTTGGCTGAGGGCGCGTCTTCGACATCTTTGGTATGGGATGCTGTTGACGCCGCTGGTGCTGCAGGGGGGGCTGACACAACCGTACCAGATGCTGAAATGATGGCGAGTTTAGCACTGGCATCTACTGTTGTGCCTTCGGGAGCCGTGATTTCGGCGAGAACACCGGAGGCGGGCGCCGGGACTTCAACGCTGACCTTATCGGTTTCCAACTCGCACAGCATCTCATCTTGCGCGACTGTGTCGCCAACGGCTTTGAACCATGTCGAGACCGTTGCTTCTGTTACGCTTTCGCCAAGCGTCGGCACCATGACGTCGATATTGTCCGGGCCAGTTGCACTCTTTGTTGAGGGGGTATCGGCGGCCTTGGCTCCGGCAGGGGCTGCATTTGTGCCGCTGCCTTCCGCAATGGTTGCCAGCAATGCATCAACACCGACAGTTTCCCCCTCGGCAGCCACAATGTCGCCCATGGTTCCTGCGGTAGGAGACGGTACTTCAACGGTCACTTTATCCGTTTCCAGTTCGCACAGCATTTCGTCAACCGCGACGGCATCCCCTGGTTTTTTGAACCACGTGGCCACCGTGGCTTCCGTGACGCTTTCGCCCAATGTGGGCACCCGTACTTCAGTTGTCATGGCTCAGTTTCCTTTGATAGTCAGCGCTTCGTCGACGAGAGCGGCTTGTTGTGCTTTGTGGGTTGAGGCCATTCCCGTCGCGGGGGAGGCCGATGTGGCGCGGCCCACATACGAGGGGCGTGGATGTTTTGCGTCGATGCGACCCAAGACCCATTCGAGATTTGGTTCGATAAACGCCCATCCGCCTTGGTTTTTGGGCTCTTCCTGACACCACACAACTTCGGCTTCTTTGAAACGCTCGAGTTCTTTCACCGCTGATTGGGCGGGGAACGGATAGAACTGTTCAACGCGCAACAAATAGACATCATTGATGCCGCGCGCGTCACGTTCTTCCAGAAGGTCATAATAGACCTTGCCAGAGCACATAACGACGCGCTTGATTTTGTCGTCAGCGACGAGTTCGGTGTCGGAATTTCCGTGTTGTGCATCATCCCACATCAGGCGGTGGAACGAAGACCCTGTTGTGAATTCCTCGGCCTTGCTGACGGCCAATTTGTGGCGCAGCAAGGACTTCGGCGTCATTAAAACAAGTGGTTTACGAAAGGAACGGTGCAACTGACGGCGCAGAATGTGGAAGTAATTTGCCGGGGTCGTACAGTTTGCCACAATCCAGTTGTCCTGTCCGCACATCTGCAAAAACCGCTCCAAACGG
This sequence comes from uncultured Paracoccaceae bacterium, assembly GCA_943787985.1. Classification (GTDB taxonomy): domain Bacteria; phylum Pseudomonadota; class Alphaproteobacteria; order Rhodobacterales; family Rhodobacteraceae; genus Ascidiaceihabitans. The sequence continues at coordinate 175,780 of CALSOO010000004.1, forward strand.
GCAGAGGAGTGTTCAGGCCCTTGGCCTTCAAAGCCATGCGGAAGGAGAACAACCAGTCCTGACATGCGCAACCATTTGCTTTCACCCGAGCTGATAAATTGGTCAAACATAATTTGAGCACCATTGGCGAAATCGCCAAATTGCGCTTCCCACAAAGTGAGGGCGTTCGGCTCCGCCATAGAGTAGCCGTACTCAAATCCGAGAACTGCATATTCGGAAAGCATGGAGTCGATGACTTCATATTGTGCTTGGCCTGCCCTGATGCTGTTGAGGGGGTAATAGCGTTCCTCAGTGTTCTGATTGACCAGACCAGAATGGCGCTGGGAAAATGTTCCACGGGTGGAATCTTGACCTGCCAAGCGCACAGGATAACCTTCTGTCAACAAAGAGCCAAACGCGAGCGCTTCACCGGTTGCCCAGTCAAATCCTTCGCCAGTTTCGAACATCTTTGCCTTGGATTCGAGCAATCGCGCAACGGTCTTGTGTAATGGAAAGTCAGCAGGAGCTGCCGAAAGGGCTTTTCCGACGTCTGCCAGTGTTTCGGGAGCAATCGCCGTGTTGCCGCGCACGTAGTCGTCTTTGTTGCGATCCAGATGTGACCACTTGCCATCCAGCCAATCAGCTTTGTTGGGTTTGTAATCCTTGCCGGCTTCGAATTCTTCGTTCATGCGCGCTTGGAAGGCGGCCTTCATGTCTTCGATTTCACCTTCAGGGATCAATCCATCACGTACCAGCCGCTCTGTGTACAAGCTGAGGGACGTTTTTTGGGTCTTGATCTTCTTATACATCAAAGGGTTCGTGAACATGGGCTCATCGCCCTCGTTGTGCCCGAAGCGACGATAGCAAATTATGTCGATTACAACATCCTTGTGGAACTTCTGCCGAAATTCCGTAGCGACCTTGGCGGCATGAACGACTGCCTCCGGGTCATCCCCGTTGACATGGAAAATAGGGGCTTCGACCACCAGCGCGTTGTCTGTGGGGTAGGGGGAAGAACGTGAGAAATGTGGTGCCGTCGTGAAACCGATCTGGTTGTTCACAACGATGTGCATTGTTCCACCGGCCTTGTGACCTTTCAGGCCGGACAAGGCAAAGCATTCCGCTACGACGCCCTGACCTGCAAATGCCGCATCACCGTGCAGAAGGATCGGCATGACTGTCGTGCGCTCATCGTCTTTGTATTGGTCTTGCTTGGCGCGGACTTTTCCCAAAACAACGGGGTTCACAGCCTCCAAATGCGACGGGTTGGCGGTCAGGCTCAAGTGAACGGTATTGTTGTCAAACTCGCGATCCGAGGATGCGCCGAGGTGATATTTCACATCGCCGGACCCATCGACATCTTCGGGTTTGGACGAGCCGCCCTGAAATTCGTTAAAGATCGCACGATATGGCTTTTGCATCACATTGGCCAAAACAGAGAGACGACCACGGTGCGGCATGCCAATGACGATATCGCGCACACCCAAAGCTCCGCCGCGTTTGATGATCTGCTCCATGGCAGGGATGAGGCTTTCACCTCCATCAAGGCCAAAGCGTTTGGTGCCCATGTATTTGACATGCAGGAATTTTTCAAAGCCTTCAGCCTCGACCATCTTGTTCAGGATCGCCTTGCGCCCTTCACGCGAAAACTGGATCTCTTTACCTAGACCTTCAATCCGTTCTTTGAGCCAGCCAGCCTCTTCCGGATTTGAGATGTGCATGTATTGCAAGGCAAAGGTTCCGCAATACGTGCGCTTTACGATGCTCAGAATCTCACGCATGGATGCAATTTGAAGACCTAAAACGTTGTCGATAAAAATCGGTCGATCCATGTCAGCTTCGGTGAAGCCGTATGACTTTGGATCAAGTTCGGGATGGCGCGTCTGGTCGCGCATTCCGAGGGGATCGAGGTCCGCAACCAAGTGACCGCGGATACGGTAGGCCCGGATGATCATCAACGCACGGATGGAATCCAGAACTGCGCGCTTGATTTGATTGTCATTTACCTCGACGCCAGTTGCGGCGGCTTTCGCCTTGATTTTTGTGCCTGCACCTTTGACTTCCGGGTCCGGGTCCGGGTCCGGGGCCCATTCGCCAGTTAAGGCTTGGGTGAGGTCATCACCTGGCATCGGGGGCCAGTCTGATCGCGCCCAACTTGGACCTTCGGCCTCGCGTTTGACGCTGACATCGTCGTCACCCATCGCTTTGAAAAACGCTTGCCAGCTCTCGTCGACGGCCGACGGATCGTTGGCGTAACGTGCGTACATCTGTTCGAGATATTCCGCATTGTGGCCCTGCATAAAGCTGGACGCGTGAAATTGGTCATTGGCTGGATGGTCGGTCATTTCGGGGTCTCCGTCATTCGGGGCGCGACAATGTAATTGGACGATTTGGTGGCTAAGGTTCGCATGGCATCACCCCGAGGCTTTCATCGGGCGGCGTTTGAATTTCAGCATCAACTTGGAGTCGCGAACGCGCACTTTCATGAACATGCTGTTGGTTCCTTTGACAAAAACAGTCTTTGTGTCAGAGGAAAAGCTGTGGCGCTTTTGAAGGACGAACCCGGCGGCTTCGCTGGTGTTCATGATCATATCAAAACCATCGCGACGAAGTGTCGAACGGGTATAATTCGTGTGCACTTCGCATTCGACGTTTTTTGCGCCTTCCATGACAGTCTCGACATAGATTTTTCGCTTGGTGCTGGGCAGTTGCACCACGATCCTTGCGGTTTTTTTGCGCGTAGAAAACCCTTGGGCGCGCAATGTGTCCATTGGCCATGCGTCTGTCTCATAGTATTTCAGACACGCGTGAAGGCCTTGAGATAGGCGTTGGGCCAATGGTTCAGGAAAGGGTTCGGCGTAGGCTGGAAACGCGAGGCAGGTCAGAAGCAACAGAGGAGCTGCAATCCTGTATCCTGACTGTTTTTTGCCGACCGATGCCATCAGTTGCGCACCTCTTTGGCGACGAGTTTGAGGACCGGTGCGTGCAGGCCTCGAAAGCCGTGACCTGCGCCAGGAATTTCAACATAGGTTGCGTTTTTCCCGAGCGCTTTGGCCTTCTTTACGTAGGCGCGGGCCAAAGCGGGGCGTGTATTGCTGTCGCTGCTGCCCGTGGCCGCAATGATTTTGGTCGAAGCGGGGACGGATTTTAAAAACTGTTTTGGCGATTGGCTGCGGGGCCATGGCCCTTTGCCGCGCATTGTGCGCCAAAGTTTCACATCAAAAGGGCCAGATACAAGAATAGCAGTATCGATGACGCCGGGGTGCGTTGCGATAATAACGCCGAATTGGTTCGCTCCGCCAGAATGCCCGACCACAAGCAATTCTTTGTGTGGATAGGCGTTGGCGGCTGCGACAACGCCTTGCCCCAATAGTTTGTTGTTGCGTTTGGTATGGTGGTCGCGCCCACCATTGCTTGAGCCTTTGGACGCGCCAGTACCACGAATTTTATAGCCAGGCCGCGCCATCTGAATAACCGTTACGCCAGGATTTTGGGCCGCAATTTGCTGCGCGAAACCTGTAATATAATCAGGGCCGCTATCCCCATGGGCCACGAGCACTAAAGCCTTACTCCCGGAACCAAACACTTTTCCGGCAATCGGACCAAACATTTCTGCATGAGCCAAGGCGGGCGCAAGTAGCATCCACCCAAGAGTTGCAAGCCTCTGGAATGTGCGGGATATGTTCAAGGTCATGGCGGGTTCCTTTAAAAGTCGAAAGTGGGCAGAGGTATCCCCGCCCACTTGTCCGTTCTAGCCAATGGCTTCGATAACCGCTTCACCAAGTGTGGCCGGGCTGTCAGCAACGATGATTCCAGCAGCGCGCATGGCTTCAATCTTGTCCTCTGCACCACCTTTACCGCCAGCAACAATCGCGCCGGCGTGGCCCATGCGGCGGCCGGGAGGGGCCGTGCGACCGGCAATAAAACCGGCAGTAGGTTTCCAACGGCCCTTTTTCTTTTCATCGGCCAAGAATTGAGCGGCTTCTTCTTCAGCAGAGCCACCAATTTCGCCAATCATGATGATGGATTGTGTTTCCGGATCTGCAAGGAACATTTCCAACACATCAATGTGTTCCGTACCCTTGATCGGGTCTCCGCCGATTCCGACAGCCGAAGATTGACCAAGACCCAAGTCGGTGGTTTGCTTGACCGCTTCGTAGGTCAATGTGCCTGAACGTGAAACAACGCCACAGGATCCGCGTTTGTGGATGTGGCCGGGCATAATGCCAATCTTGCAGGCGTCCGGGGTGATCACACCAGGACAGTTTGGTCCGATCAAACGGGACTTAGAGCCTTCCAGCGCACGTTGAACTTTCATCATGTCCAGAACGGGAATGCCTTCGGTGATGCAAACGATCAAAGGCATCTCGGCATCGATGGCCTCCAGAATGGAGTCCGCAGCGAAGGGGGGAGGGACGTAGATCACAGAGGCGTTGGCCTCAGTGACATGCATTGCTTCGTGCACCGAGTTAAAGACGGGCAGATCAAGGTGTGATTGCCCACCTTTTCCTGGTGTCACGCCGCCAACCATCTTCGTCCCATATGCAATCGCTTGCTCAGTGTGAAACGTGCCTTGGGAGCCTGTGAGCCCCTGACAAATGACTTTGGTGTTTTCGTCGATAAGAACGGCCATGTGGTGCTTCCTTCATGTGTAGTCTGGCTGCCGCCGCGGTGGGGCAGAATGGGTTATTTGTGTGTGAGCACAATATTGGTGAGAGGTTTGCCGCCCGCGCGTCGGGTGGAAATGAGAAGTTCAAGATCGCTGCGCCCGCCTGACACCGCGTCGGTGCGTACGGGGTTGGTCGCGTTGGTGGTGGGTGCAATTGACAAGCTCGCATCAGCCATTGGTGCGAAAATGGCTTGTGCCGTGGCATTGGGGTTTTCACCACGCACAGCGACGCCACAGCCATAAGTCGGGTTAGCGCGCGAATTGGCCGGGGTGAAGCGAATTGGAGTTACGGTTCCGAGATGCGCACCTCCAAGGGTGTACGACCGCGTTTCGATTGGAGGGCGAACGCCAAACAGTTTAAGGTTGAGGGTGGTCGTTGCTCCAGAAATCCCGCTCAGGCCATTTGCGCTAGGCAAGCAAAGTGGGCCCATAATCGTTTCAGTCATTTGTAGGTCATTGGACCCTGTAGACGTGGCTTGCAGTTCGAGCTCTGCAGGAACATCTTCAAAAACAACGTCTTCCAAAGGAACTTCGACGTTGGAGACGGCCGCGTCAGAGACGGCGCGGCGCTGCGTTGGCACTTCTGTGCGCTTTTTTAGTGCGGCTGCTTCCTGGCTCAATCCCAGTGGTGGAAAATAACTCCCACTCTCCATCTGTGTTGGAGGCGGCGCGGCACAGCCTATGGTAGCGCTGAAGGCGCAAAGCAATGCAACTGTCTTTGCGTTGGACATCATGACTGCGCCTCTACTTCCGACGGCGCGGTTTTGCGCAGAAGAACGGAAACATTGTCATCTACAGGAAGTGTGATTTTGTTCACCAATTCCAGTGAAAAACCTGCACGCGCCGCGGTCTTGCGCAGTGTATCCAGAGTGAAATAATTCACATGGTCCGGATAGCGGAACCCACACCATTTAGGTCCTACGACGCGACGGTTGATCGTGCCAAAATTTGGGACGCGGATAAAGACGCGACCAGTCTCTTTTAACGCCCTGTGCGCCCCTTCCAGAACGCGAAGGACATCTACCTCATGTTCAAGATAGGAGAACATCACAATCCCGTCGAACTGGCGCTCATCAAATTCCCAAATCGCCTCGGCACCTGCTCCGTGTACGCAATAGCCACCCGCCGCGCGCATGCGCTCATCTGCGAGTTTATGCAGAGCCGTCGACAATTCGATGCCGTAAGGTGTCATGGGAGATGTAATTCGACCGCCATCACCGCAGCCAATGTCCAAAACATGCCCGTCGTTAAACCATCTCCGAAAGGAGTTTGTCTTGTTACGATACATTTTCAAACGATTGCGGATTTTGCGGGCGTAGGGGCTTAGGGGAGTGGACCCTTTTGAACTGGCTTTCTTGGCTTCATAGGTTTTTTCCCACGCAAAGTCCTCTTGCAGGGCTTCGTAGTCCACAGGATTGTTCAAATAGGTTAGATCACACCCCAAGCACTGAACCACATTCCAAGGTTCGGGTGAATATTCTGTCCAAGGGCGGATTTGTGAGCTTTTGCAACTCGGGCAAGCGCGAAGAGCAGTTGTTGTCATAGTCATGTCACCGCGCTGCTGCGTTTGAGGCCATTCGAAAGTGTTTTATTCTGCTTGAAATTCTTGCAAGTCCCGGGAACAGAAAATCGCGTTCCGAAACTTGCACACGGTAAGAATTTATGTGCACCGGCGTGAATTGCTTTGGCTGCATGCACAACCAAAGCAATCAAAAGTGCTGACAAAGCAGATAGATAAAGCACTGTTGCTATCCTTTGACAGCCTTCACAATTTTTTGCGCACCATCTTTGAGATCGTCAGCGGCAATCACATCCAATCCAGATGTGTTGATAATTTCCTTGCCTTGCTCGACGTTCGTTCCTTCAAGGCGTACGACCAGAGGCACTTTCAGCCCAACTTCCTTGACGGCTGCAACAACACCTTCTGCGATGACATCACAGCGCATAATGCCGCCGAAAATATTGACCAAAATACCTTTGACGTTCGGGTCGGACGTGATGATTTTAAAGGCCTCTGTAACCTTTTCCTTGGTCGCGCCACCGCCGACATCCAGAAAGTTTGCAGGCTCAGCCCCGTAGAGTTTGATGATGTCCATGGTCGCCATCGCCAAACCCGCACCGTTGACCATGCAGCCGATCTCGCCGTCCAAGGTGATGTAGTTGAGGTCGTATTTGGAGGCTTCGAGTTCTTTGGCGTCTTCTTCGGTTTCATCACGCAATTCATTTATGTCCGCATGGCGATACAAGGCGTTGCCATCAAAAGACACTTTGGCATCAAGCACTTTCAGATCGCCACTGTCGGAGACGATCAGCGGGTTGATTTCCAACATCTCCATGTCTTTTTCCATGAAGGCTTTGAACAGCAACCCCATCAAAGAAACACATTGTTTGACTTGTTTGCCGGAGAGACCCAATTCAAACGCGATACGACGGCCATGGAACGCTTGATACCCGGACGCAGGATCAACCGAGAAAGACAAGATTTTTTCAGGTGTTTCCGCCGCAACTTCCTCAATGTCCATGCCGCCCTCAGTGGAGCAAACGAACGAGACGCGTGACGTTTGGCGATCGACAAGCAAGGCTAAATAAAGTTCGGTTTCGATGCCTGAGCCATCTTCGATATAAATGCGGTTGACTTGCTTGCCTGCCGGGCCGGTTTGATGCGTGACCAAAGTGCGGCCCAACATTTTTTTGGCTTCCTCTGCGGCCTCGGCGACAGACTTCGCAAGGCGTACTCCGCCTGCATCACCCGCGTCGGCTTCTTTGAACTTACCTTTGCCGCGGCCGCCTGCGTGTATTTGCGCTTTGACGACCCAAAGGGGCCCATCCATTTCACCAGCCGCTGTTTTTGCATCTTCTGCTTTGAGGACTACGCGTCCATCAGAGACAGGTGCGCCATAGCTGCGCAACAAAGCTTTGGCTTGATATTCGTGGATGTTCATAGTGTTTCGATCCCGTTTGGCTAGATTTGCCTGTGCGTATACGACTACCAGTGAAGGTATGGTAAACGGAAAATTGGGATCATGGGCTATTTCGGGTAGAAATCGCCATTTTGTGATCACAAGGAAAAATCGTGTGATCACAAAGCTGGGAGTGAAGAGAATCAAGGCACCGCACGCCTTGCCTGAAAACAGTTCAAACTGGCCCAATTCGGATATTGAAACGTTCAGACGCCTCGCCCTTGGTCATGAAACGTTTCAGCGAAGGCTGGTTGGGGGTGGGGCGTGGAATTTCGGGATCGCCACCCAATGAATAGTCTGTTTCCAAGAGCCATTGAATGTGGCGAGCAATGTCTGGTTCCAAGATATCATGCAGAGAAAATGGCAAATCCGGATCCTGCAAAGGCGTCTTGTCCAACTTCATTATATGCAGCAATCGAGGTGCGCCGTGATTGGGGCCGGTCTTGAGCAAGTTGATCAGGCGACAGGTATTGTATTCGGACGGCAGCGGGCACAAACGCAGATCACTGTTCCATAGCAAACGACGCAGTGAAGGCTGGTCTGCTTTCAGATGCCCTGTACGCCATGCACGTTCCCAGTCATGCAAAATCGTCTGAGTTGCGGCACTCTTTCGAATAGCGACAACACCGCTGTTATAAAGAGGAAACGCGCGTGGAATGTCGGCGGCGTCCATGCCCATGGATTTTGGCCGCGTATTGGCATGTGCAATGGCTAGATCGTAACGCTCCAGAAGATCAAACACTTCACGGAATGGAGCAATGGCAATCACGTCCGAGTCCAATGTCAGGGTCAAGTCAAAGCGACTGCGACGCATCGCTTCCATCTTGGGACGGGCGCCTTTGCCCTCCAATGAGATGACCTTACTAAAGATCGGGTCGTCGATATTTTGATCGGTGAAAAGATCAATGTCTAAATCAGGATCGACCAAGCGTAGGTTGCGCGCTGCCTTCCGTGCCATCATCGTGTAAGATGGTGTGGTTGTTGCGAAAACAATGCCTTTGGTTGGGGTCACGGCTGGGCCTTAAATCTGTGGAATGCGATGTAAGCCGCAAATGTGACCAGCGGCAGAGCAGGCCAGAACAGCCATTGGCCCTGCGAAAACACAGCGACAGTTGTCGCAGCGCCGATCAACAGGCCGCGCAATGGGCCACTTTCTGATCGGGGCAATTCGAGCCTGCTCACCAGCCGCAGGATCATGAAAATGGCAAGTGCCAAGCCGATCCATGTGGTCTGGGATTCCGTGCCGACCACGGTTGCACGCAAGGTCGCTAGACACCAAACTCCCAAGCAAATTCCCGTCAACGACTTGAGCGGCATTTTCTTGCGCGAGGTTTTGAGTGACTTTGTTGGCGCAATAGGTGTGAATGGCGACATCGTGGTTAGATTGTTCGCTTGAACCGCGTAGAGCGCGATAGGTTCATGCATATTTTTTAATGCGATTTCTCCAAGGTTTTGAAAACCGTGATCAATTTTCCCACGCATCTGATCATAGACCTGTTGGGTGACCAAAACGGCCCCAGGGTCTGCTTTTGATTGCACGCGTGCCGCGAGATTTACGCCATCCCCCAACAAGTCTTCGCCGTGGGTTATCACGTCCCCCATGTGCAATCCTATGCGAAATGGCAATGTTCCGCCTGCTTGAACCAGCCTTTGCTGCATGTCCACTGCAGCTTTCACGGCTTGAACAACGGAAGGGAATTCCGCAATTAGCCCGTCACCTGCAGTGTTGGCAATACGCCCACCAAAAGCGGCGATTTGGGCGTCGATGATCAGACGGGCTGCCCGCAATTCGGAAAAGGCAGATGCTTCATCTTCACTCATCCGAGCAGAGAAATTCTCTGCATCAGCTGATAGGATAGCTGCAAGTTTGCGCGGCAGTGGGGCGGACATTTTTAGTTTCCTGTGTCGCCAAAAGCAAAGGCCACTTCGTTCCGGAAGCGGCCTTTGCAGTATTGCAGGGTCGGCGCATCTGCGCCAGATGTTTAGCTCAAAGAGGTGTCGATCGCTTTGCACGCATCGACCAGGCCTTTGACTGCATTGACAGAGCTGTCGAACATCGCTTGCTCGTCTTTTGTCATCTGGATGTCGATGATGCGTTCGATACCGCCAGCGCCGATGACAGTTGGAACACCAACATACATGCCTTTCAGGCCCAGAGCGCCATCAACATAAGCAGCGCAAGGCAATACACGTTTTTGGTCTTTGAGGAAGGCTTCGGCCATTTCGATTGCAGACGTTGCAGGTGCATAGAAGGCTGAACCGGTTTTCAGCAAGCCAACGATTTCTGCGCCGCCGTCGCGTGTACGCTGTACGATCGCATCCAGCTTCTCTTGCGATGTCCAGCCCATTTTGACCATGTCGTCGAGCGGGATGCCGCCAACTGTCGAATAGCGCGTCAATGGAACCATCGTGTCGCCGTGGCCGCCAAGCACAAAGGCCGTGACGTCACGCATGCTCACTTTGAATTCATCAGCAAGGAAGTGACGGAAACGTGCGCTGTCCAGAACGCCTGCCATGCCGCAGACTTTTTCGTGTGGCAAACCCGAAAATTCGCGCAGCGCCCAAACCATTGCGTCAAGCGGATTGGTGATGCAAATAACGAACGCATCAGGCGCGTTGTCGCGGATGCCTTCGCCTACAGATTTCATCACCTTGAGGTTGATGCCCAAAAGATCATCGCGGCTCATGCCCGGCTTGCGCGGGACACCGGCTGTCACGATGCAAACATCTGCACCAGCGATATCTGCATAGGACTGTGTGCCTGACATTGCGGCATCAAAACCCTCGGATGGTCCGGATTCAGCGATGTCGAGGGCTTTACCTTCCGGCGTGCCTTCGGAGATGTCGAACAGGACGATGTCGCCAAGTTCTTTAAGAGCCGCGAGGTGGGCAAGCGTGCCGCCGATCTGACCTGCGCCGATAAGCGCGATCTTTGGTCTGGCCATGTGTCATTCTCCGTTTTGAGTTGAATTTTGCCGCGTGGGTAGTGCTATTTTGCCCTTCGTGCAAGCGTGCTGCAATGCAGCGCGGAAAAGTCAGGGTGTATTCGCCCCCTCGTTTTGCCGTTAAACCAATACAGTAAACGGATTTTGGTGGGATAGACAGTGTTTGGCTTGGATTTTAGCTTTTTCGCGATTGCGGTGCCTGCAGTGGTTTTCGCAGGGATTTCCAAAGGGGGATTCGGATCAGGAGCAGCTTTCGCGGCCGCCTCGATTCTTGCGCTTGTTGTGCCGCCTGGAATCGCGCTGGGTCTTATGTTGCCGCTTTTGATGTTGATTGATGTTGCAAGTTTGCGGCCCTATTGGGGGAAATGGCGGGCACGCGAGGCGCGATTGTTGATCTTTGGAGCATTGCCGGGGGTTGGTCTGGGGATTCTACTTTACACTTACGCCAGTGATGATGGGCTGCGTGTGTTGATTGGCAGCATCTCGATCGTGTTTGTTGCGTGGCAGTTGGCTGTAAAGTGGGGCTGGATTGGCTTGGGCGCACTCCAGATGTCGGATCGTGTTGGATATTTGGCTGGTTTAACAGCCGGATTCACCAGTTTTGTCAGCCATGCGGGCGGTCCGCCAGCGGCGGTATTCCTGCTGTCGCGAGGGCTTGGTAAAACTGAGTACCAAGCCACGACTGTCATCGTTTTTTGGGCAATCAATATCGCAAAGTTTGTGCCCTATGCATTTCTAGGCGTGTTCACCGCGCAAACACTTGCGGCGAACGTAGTCTTGGCACCATTCGCGCTGTTGGGAACATGGTTGGGGGTCAAAGCACACTATATGATTTTAGAGCGCCTCTTTTTCGGTTTTACCTATACTTTGCTGGTGATCACGGGCAGCAAGCTCATATTGGACGGATTGAGCTGACGGTTGCCGTACGATCAAATGCAAAAAGGCAGGCGCTTTGCCTGCCTCATCAACTGGTTTTGGTTTTTTTGCGCGACTAGGCGTCATTGCCTTTGGCGGGCAGTGCCTCAACCAGAGGCTCAAATGCCTGCCCTGACGCAACAAGGCATGTCATACCGTTCGGGGACGTGACCGTGATGGTCCAGGTTCCGGATTCGTCAGAAGCAAACACTTCAACGACAGAGTTGTTTGCCCCAAGCCCCATAGACTGGCGGGTTTCTCCATAACCATCGGCGAGGCGGTCAACGACCAACTCACGCGGTCCACAATTTCGTGTGCCCTGTGCGGCAATGTCTGTAGACATCGCCAGATAAAATCCGGCAGCAGCGGTGAGCATTGCCAATTGCAGTACTTTATTTTTGCGTTTCATATCGTTCAGCCTTTTTCAAAAGGCGTCACCCGCAGTCATCTGGCCAACCGATCGTCCGGCGATGACCGGGCGGCCCCGGTTCACAAAATCCGATATCCCTTCCGCAAAGGTTCCGTGGCCCTACTGAAACGGCCCTCCCGGTGACATCTGATGACACAACCATGGCCTATGACCCCTGAAACAATGGTTAACGTCGCGTACGCTCGGTAGTTTCAATTTGAATTTCGCCGCAATGCAGCAAAAACACCTTGAACTTTTGTGAGAAAAATGTCCAGTCTCGCGCAACATTGTGTCTCAAGGAAAGATGAAACCATGCCGCTCGCACGCCCTTTGCGCTCCGTCCTGTATATCCCTGCCTCAAAGCCGCGTGCGTTGGATAAAGCGCGTGGGCTGCCTGTTGATGCGATTATCTTTGATCTTGAGGACGCAGTGAGTGTCGATGAAAAGGTAGCGTCACGTGCAATACTCGCAGAGGCGCTGTCGGCAGGTGGATACGGCGCGCGGATGAAGATCATCCGGATCAACGGTCTGGACACCCAATGGGGCAAGGACGACGCGATCGCTGCGATCAAAATGGATCCAGACGCGATCTTGTTGCCAAAAGTGTCTTCTCCCGAAGACCTTGATGCTTTGGCGGATATCACAGGCGACATGCCGCTTTGGGCCATGATGGAAACGCCTGCCGGTATGATCAACGCCCCCGCAATTGGCGCACACCCGCGCTTGCAAGGGATGGTCATGGGGACAAACGACCTCGCCAAAGAATTGCAAACCCGCCACCGTGCCGACCGTCTGCCTTTGCAGGCCGGGCTGGGCTTGTGCCTGCTGGCGGCCAAGGCGAACGACTGCGTGATCATTGACGGGGTCTATAACGCGTTCAAAGATGACGAAGGTCTTAAAGTTGAATGTGATCAAGGGCGTGACATGGGGTTTGACGGCAAGACCCTTATCCATCCTGCACAGGTCGAAGTGACCAACACCGCGTTTTCCCCGACTGAAGCAGAGGTTGATCTGGCGCGCCGTCAGATCGCCGCCTTCAACGAGGTCGAGGCGACCGGGCAGGGCGTTGCGGTTGTGGATGGTAAGATCGTTGAAAATCTGCATGTTGCCACGGCCCGCGATACTCTGGCAAAGGTAGACGCAATCGCAGCCATCAAAGGCTGACCCCATTTTTGGAGAGCAACTATGCTATTTATCATCCTCGGTCTGATCCTTTGGACAGGTGCCCACTACTGGAAACGTTTGGCCCCGGATCACCGCGTAAAGATGGGCGACAAAGGGAAACTGGTTGTCGCCATCGCGAGTTTCGCGGCCATCGCACTCATGGTTGTCGGGAATATGAACGCTGCCGAGATATTGGTCTGGGCACCGCCAAGCTTTTTTCAGCACATCAACAACCTGTTGATGTTGGTTGCATTCTTTGTATTCGGTATGTCGGCAACCACGGGGCGGCTTAAAGGATACTGGCGCCACCCTATGCTGATCTCGGTGAAAATCTGGGCCGTGGCGCACTTGCTGGTGAATGGTGATCTTGCGTCGATCCTGCTGTTTGGCGGATTGCTGGCGTGGGCGGTCGGTTCTGTCATCTTGATCAACAAAGCAGAACCCAACTGGACGCGCCCTGAACCCGGGCCAGCGTCAAAAGACATTCTTCTGGTCGTGATCACATTGGTAACATTCACCGTCGCAGCAGGTCTTCATGTGCTTCTCGGCGTTAATCCATTCGGGTAAGTGTATGAAACTATATCGCTTTCTGTCGGAAGAGGACACATCGGCCTTTTGTCACAAGGTGACTGAAGCTCTGAACAACGGGTGGGAGCTATACGGTTCCCCGACCCAAACATGGGACCACAGCGCTGGTGTAATGCGGTGTGGACAGGTTGTCCTCAAAGAGGTCGACGGCACGTACACTTCCGATACCAAACTGGGACAGCACTAAATGACCGAGATTGCCGCCATGACAAAAACCAGAGCCGTGAAAACCAATACCGGGCGCTTTTTTGAAGACTATGCGGTGGGACAGGTGATGGACCATGCGGTTCCGCGGACGGTGTCTGGAGGCGAACGCGCATTGTATCATGCGCTGTATCCTGCGCGTCATGCGCTGTACTCTTCAGACCAGTTTGCGCAATCTTGCGGGCTCCCTGCCAGCCCGCTTGATGACTTGGCGGCCTTTCACGTTGTGTTCGGTAAAACGGTCCCTGATGTGTCGTTGAACGCTGTTGCAAACCTTGGATACGCTCAAGGGCGTTGGATGTTGCCCGTTTACGCTGGAGACACGGTGCGGTCCCGTTCCGAAGTCATTGGGGTGAAACAAAACTCCAACGGTAAAACGGGCGTGGTCTATGTACGCACAACAGGGCTGAACCAGCGCGACGAGACCGTGATGGAATATGTGCGCTGGGTCATGGTCCGAAAGCGGGATGCGGACGCGCCGGCCCCCGATGCAGTTGTGCCCGACTTGCCAGAAGCACTGGAAGTTGGCGATTTGGTCATTCCCAAGGGGTTGGATTTCTCCAAGTATGATTTCGCCTTGGCAGGGGAAAACCACCGCTGGGGCGATTATGACATAGGCGAGCAGATTGATCATGTAGACGGTGTGACCATTGAAGAAGCCGAACACATGATGGCCACGCGACTTTGGCAAAACACGGCTAAAGTACATTTTGATACCTCAGCCCGACCCGATGGCAGTCGTTTGATATATGGTGGGCATGTCATCTCAATGGCGCGTGCGTTGTCTTTCAACGGTCTGGCCAATGCCCAGATGGTTGTTGGGCTGAACGCCGGTGCACACGCCAATCCCTGTTTGGCGGGGGACACGATACGCGCTTGGTCGCAAGTCCTTGACAAGGCGGAAACATCGGCACCCGGAGTTGGTGCGTTGCGACTTCGACTTGTGGCGACGAAAGGCGGGGCGCCCTTTGGTCTGCGCGGGGATGACGGTAAATACTTGCCCGGAGTGCTGCTTGATCTCGACTATTGGGTGTTAATGCCACTCTAAATTGTGATGTTTTGAACTGCGAAACTTTGTGTTGACGCAGGCATTCAAACACCACATCCTGCGTCCCGCCCGTTCTATTCATCTCGTAACTGAAGTTTTATTATGTCCGAAATATCTGAAAAGTCACCAAAGTCCTATGGTACGGCGGTCATGTTATGCGGATTGTTTGGAACATTGGGCATTCACCACTTCTATCTGGAAGACTGGTGGCATGGCATCGCAGACGTCGCGCTTTTGGTACTGATGGTTTTGTTTTTCATGCAAGGCTATTCGCTGCTTGGCTTCTTGGTGCTGTTGATTGATGGGATCCATACGATCGTCATCTTTTATTATTTGATCATCGAGAAATGGCGCGACGGACAAGGGCGCTTAATCACACTTTGAAATTCAACAAACAAAAAACGAACGAGGGAAAAACATGACAGATACACCGGCAATCGGCGAAGTAAGCGACAAGAAATTCGTACCAGCGGTACTTTTGTGCTTCTTTTTGGGGTCACTTGGCGTGCACCGCTTCTACATGGGCAAAATCGGGACAGGCATTCTGATGCTCGTGACGCTCGGCGGCTTGGGCATTTGGACAATCATCGATCTGGTCCGCCTGGTGATCGGCTCTATGACGGACAAAAACGGTCTGCCACTTCAGCGCTAAGCTTTAGGCTATTGAAGAGGGCGTGCGTTCCATCGTGCGCCCTTTTTCCATTTTGAGGAAACGCCCATGCGATTGATCTTTGTCACTTTTGTTTCAATCATGCTCTCTTCGGGCGTTTCAGCCAAAAACACCGATGCCTTTGTGGAGGCGAACCTGCTGTCGATTTTATACCACGAGCTTGGGCATGCGATCATCGACATTGTAGGATTGCCGGTGTTTGGGCAAGAAGAAGACGCTGCTGATGTGGCGTCCATTCTGCTGATCAATGATCTATTTGACGAACAGGCCGCGACCCAGATCGCCTATGATGCGGCCTTTGGCTTTTTGGGTGAAGCCAGCGCGAAAGGGAATGAGGAAGAGGCATGGTGGGATGTGCATGGCCCTGACTTGCAACGTTTTTACACTTTGGTTTGCCTGTTTGCAGGGGCTGACATTGACGGGCGCGATGATATCGCAGAAGAGCTCGGTTTGCCTCAGGATCGGCTTGAAACCTGTGAAGAAGAATACGCTTTGGCTGCTGACAGCTGGGGGCCCGTTTTTGATGAGTTGGCGGAAAACGCACCCGCGCGAACATTAAAATATGTGGGTGGAACCAAAACCTTGACGGAGCAGGTGATCAGTGCCGAAGTGGGCGCGCTGAATGAAGATTTTGCATTGCCTTCAAAGCTTATCATACGCGTCGAAGCGTGCGGTGAGCCAAATGCGTTTTATGACCCTCAGAGCCGTGAGATCGTTGTCTGTTCCGAGTTTGAAGGCTGGTTGCGCGCTCTTCCTCTGGAAGATTAGCGTGCAACGCAATCGTGAGGTGATGCTTTTGCGGTCTTGAGATAAGGTTGGCATATGCGTGCAATGTTATTATCCTGCCTTTCCTTGTTTCCCGTGCCCTCTTTTGCATGCGAATTGGCGTTGGTCCTGGCCGTTGATGTTTCAGGCTCTGTCGATCCAAAAGAATACCGGATCCAGATGGACGGTCTCGCGGCGGGGCTCAGGGATGGAACTGTTGTTGAGGCGTTGAGCCAGCAGCGCGCGAAGGTAACTTTGATCCAATGGTCGGGCTCCACCCGCCAGGCGCAAAGCATAGGGTGGACCGAGATGAACAGCCCTTCAGACGTTTTGACCTTTGCCGATGCGGTCCAGCGTGATCCTCGGATGTGGTCACAATTTTCTACCGCCATCGGCGAAGCTTTGGTGTTGTCGCATCAAGTCTTGCAGGACGTTCCCGAATGCGCGCGCAAGGTCGTGGACGTATCAGGGGACGGCCAATCCAATGAAGGTGTGCCTCCGGAGGCTCTCAAGGCCGTGTTTGAAGCCGAGAAGATCACTGTCAATGCAATTGCGATCGAGACAGACAGCACAGATCTCGCAGGGTATTTTTACGATCACCTTATCGTAGGTGCGGGGAGTTTTGTGGCTCGTGCCGAAGGGTTTGAAGACTATCCTGAAAAGATCAGACGAAAATTGCAGCGTGAAACGACAAAGCAACTCAGTGGTTTGAGACCGCGACAGGGCGATTGATGCCATCGAAGTTAAAATTATATTAATTGTGATCACGCGATACAAAACTGTGATCACATTCATGAAAAATTAGCAGTATCGAGGCAAAAAACCGCATCCTTTGTCTCTGTCAGGCAGGTGACAAGGCGCGAAAAAACGGTACTAAGAACCAGGGAATAAAAAGGACTCGCACATGGCCGACGTAAATCGGGGCAGCCGCCCGCTTTCGCCGCATCTGACAATATACCGCCCACAGCTCACATCGATGACATCGATTTTGACCCGGATCACAGGCAATGCACTTTTGATCTCTTCAATGCTGGTGGTGTGGTGGTTCTTGGCCGCAGCAAGCTCGCCAGAGTACTTCGCAATTGCGGACGGTGTGCTGACCAGCTGGTTTGGTGACATTGCCATGACACTCTCGGTGCTGGGTTTGTGGTACCATACGCTGGCCGGTGTGCGGCATTTGATTTGGGACAACGGCATTGGCCTTGATATCCCGACGGCAGAGAAAATGGGATATGCAATCCTGGGTGGGTCCGTCGTTCTCACCATCATCACAATTATCGTCGTCTAGGGGGCTGACATGGCATTTTTAACCGACCGCAAACGCGCCGTAGGTATGGGGTCCGCCAAAACAGGAACAGATCATTTCTGGGCGATGAAAGTGAGCTCTTTTGGCCTACTGCTTCTGATCCCTCTTTTTGTTTTCACATTCGGACCAATGCTTGGTGAAAGTCATGAAGCCGTGATCGCATACTTTGCGCGTCCGTTTCCGGCAATTGTCGCAGGGCTGACAATTGCGGTGACGATGATGCATTTCAAAAAAGGTGTGCAAACCCTAGTTGAAGACTACGTTCACGGTACAGCACAAAAAGTGGCGATCCTTGCGACGATCAGCCTAAGCTACGCCATTGCAGCGACGGGCCTTTTCGCAATCGCCCGCATCGCGCTTTAACCGACAGGAGGCCAAAATGGCTGCATATGATTACGAGACGCATGAATATGACGTCGTGGTCGTGGGGGCTGGCGGTGCTGGTCTGCGCGCGACGCTCGGCATGGCAGAGCAAGGGCTGCGTACAGCCTGCGTGACCAAAGTGTTCCCGACACGCTCGCATACGGTTGCTGCACAAGGGGGCATCGCGGCCTCGTTGGCGAACATGGGCCCCGACAACTGGCAGTGGCACATGTATGACACTGTCAAAGGGTCCGACTGGCTTGGCGACACCGATGCGATGGAATACCTCGCGCGTGAAGCTCCCAAAGCTGTCTATGAACTCGAGCACTATGGCGTGCCATTTTCGCGGACCGAAGAAGGAAAGATTTACCAGCGTCCATTTGGTGGCCACACCACGGAATACGGTGAAGGTCCGGCTGTCCAGCGGACTTGTGCAGCTGCGGATCGCACCGGCCATGCAATCTTGCACACACTTTACGGACAAAGCCTCAAGAACAACGCAGAGTTCTATATTGAATACTTTGCCATCGACTTGATCATGTCTGATGATGGTGTGTGTCAGGGCGTCATGTGCTGGAAGCTGGATGACGGCACATTGCACTTGTTCAGCGCGAAAATGGTAGTGCTGGCCACTGGTGGGTATGGACGCGCCTATTTCTCTGCCACATCCGCGCACACGTGCACCGGTGATGGAGGCGGAATGACAGCACGGGCAGGCTTGCCCTTGCAAGATATGGAATTCGTACAATTCCACCCGACCGGAATCTATGGCGCAGGCTGTTTGATTACGGAAGGTGCGCGCGGCGAAGGCGGCTATTTGACGAACTCCGAAGGCGAGCGCTTTATGGAGCGCTACGCCCCTCAGTACAAAGACCTCGCGCCGCGTGACTATGTCTCTCGTTGCATGACGATGGAGATACGCGAAGGGCGCGGTGTCGGGTCAGGAGGAGATCATATCCACCTCAACCTCAACCACTTGCCAAAGGAAACGCTGGACTTGCGCTTGCCGGGCATCTCGGAATCTGCACGTGTTTTTGCAGGAGTCGACTTGACCAAGGAACCGATCCCCGTTCTTCCGACTGTCCACTACAACATGGGTGGCATTCCGACGAATTACTGGGGTGAAGTTCTGGCGCCAACGGCGGATGAACCTGATCGCGTTTCGCCCGGCTTGATGGCGGTTGGTGAAGCGGGCTGTGCATCGGTGCATGGCGCTAACCGTTTGGGGTCCAATTCCTTGATCGACTTGGTCGTCTTCGGCCGTGCCTCTGCTATTCGTGCGGGTAAAGTCGTGGATCCGGATGCACCAATCCCGACGCCGAACCAGAAGTCAGTGGATGCAGCGATCGATCGTTTCGACAACATCCGCCACGCGAAAGGCCATACGCCGACAGCTGAACTGCGTCTTGAAATGCAACAAACCATGCAAAAAGACGCTGCCGTGTTCCGTGCGAACGAGACTCTTGCCGAAGGCAAAGCCAAAATGGAAGAAGTCGCGGCGAAGTGGTCCGACATCGGGGTTACAGACCGATCATTGGTGTGGAACTCCGACTTGATGGAAACTTTTGAGCTGGCAAACCTGATCCCCAATGCTGTGGCAACGATTACGGGTGCTGAAGCACGCAAGGAAAGCCGTGGTGCACACGCACACGAGGACTTCCCGAGCCGTGATGACGAAAATTGGCGCAAGCACTCGCTGATCTGGTTTCAAGGTGAAAACAAAGCATCGATCGGATACCGCGGTGTGCATGTCGCGCCTTTGACAAGTCACAACGACGGTGGAATTGATCCCAAAAAGATCGCACCGAAGCAACGGACGTTCTGATCAAGATGTTGGCCGATGTACGCAGTGCTGCACAAGCTGAGGGGATGGTTCTGTATCCCAACAAGCTGCGTAAGATGTATCTTGGCGGCTATGAGCTAAACCCCGATGTTGTTTTTGACGTCGGGGTGGATGGCGGCACACGATGGCTTTACAAAACCTTTGAAGGTGCGAAGTTTGTGTTGATTGACCCGCAGTTGGGCAGTGAAGAAGCCGTGCGCAAACGCGACTGGCTGCCTGATTTCGATTTCTACGCGACGGCTCTCGGGGCTGTAGCAGGTTCCGCTACTTTGCACGTTCCCACCACCAAAAGTGGTGGTGGGAGCGCGATGTCGAGCCTCCTGACGCGGACGGATGCACTGGTTGATAGCTTTGAAGACGTCACAGACGTCGAAGTTCCGATAACGCCGCTTGACGAAATATCTGCTCAATACGAAGGACGTTTCGGATTGAAAATTGATACCGAAGGATTTGAGGTTCAGGTGCTGAAGGGGGGCTCTGAAACGCTGCAGCGCTGTGATTTCGTCATTCTGGAGATGTCCGTGTCGGATCGGTTTCTTGGAGCGTCAGTGCCCAGCGAAATCATCTCACTTCTTGCGCGGGCGGGGTTGGAACTACGTGATGTTCTAGCCATGGCCCATGGTGGAGGCAAAAAAGGAAAGCCACGTCACATGGATATGCTGTTCACAAGGTGGGCCGCATGAGGGGTGTGTTTTTGATTGCCCTTTTGGGGGTTACAGCTTGCGCTGAAACCACAAAAGCAGTGGACGACGTAGCGCGTCGAGGCGCTAAGGCTGCCGTCCAAGAAACGCTTGTTACGCGCTTTCCGGCGGTTCCGAAGTCGGTCGTGATCCCGTTTTCCGATTGTATTATTGACAACGCGTCCGCCCGGGAAATTGGCGAATTTGCAAAGGACGCCGTGATAGGCGTCGATGAAACAACCGTCGTTCTGGTGCAAAACGTACTGCAACGATCCGAGACACAACAGTGCATTGCCAAGGCCGGCCTCGCCGCCTTGGGAGCGTAAAAGGAGACCTGAGATGGTTCAACTGACCCTTCCAAAGAACTCGCGTATGACCACTGGCAAAACGTGGCCAAAGCCCGAGGGTGCAACGAATTTGCGGAAATTCAGTATCTATCGCTGGAATCCCGACGACGGTAAAAATCCGCAGCTCGACACTTATTGGGTGGACATGGATACGTGCGGGCCGATGATTTTGGATGCGTTGATCAAGATCAAAAACGAGATTGACCCAACATTGACGTTCCGCCGGTCCTGCCGCGAGGGGATTTGCGGATCTTGCGCAATGAACATCGACGGGATCAACACGCTGGCCTGCATTTACGGTATGGATGAAGTCAAAGGGGACGTTCGCGTCTATCCGTTGCCACACATGCCTGTCGTAAAGGATTTGATCCCGGATTTGACGCATTTTTACGCGCAACATGCGTCTACCATGCCTTGGCTCGAGACAAAAACCAACCGCCCGGCGAAAGAATGGCGTCAGTCGATTGATGATCGCAAAAAGTTGGACGGCCTTTATGAGTGCGTCATGTGTGCCTGTTGCTCGACGTCATGCCCCAGTTATTGGTGGAATGGCGATCGCTACCTTGGACCAGCTGCTTTGCTGCATGCATACCGCTGGATTATCGACAGCCGCGACGAAGCGACTGGAGAACGCCTTGACGATCTCGAAGATCCATTCAAACTGTATCGCTGCCACACGATCATGAACTGCGCAAAAACATGCCCTAAGGGTCTGAATCCTGCGGAAGCGATCGCAAACATCAAGAAAATGATGGTGGAACGCCGCGTTTGAGCGACGATAGGCTCAAATTTGAAAGTAAAGAAGAGTTCAGGGCGGCATGTCGCGCCCTGAGCGGACGCATGCATTACCTTAATCGTGTTGCCATGGGCGAACAACGATTTGCATGGGAAGTCGCCGATATGATAGAGCGCTTGGGTCGTGTTTTTGACGATCATTTCGAAAACAAAGAAACTTTGAAGCGTTTTGGTGATGGCTATTCAAAAGGTAGCATCGAAAGAGATGACGCTGCAGTTGCGCTTTTTGCGTTGATGTACCCCGACAAAGACTAAACTGCGCAAAACCTGCACAAACGACACGCCAAACCTGCGCGTTCGGTTCCTTAGATTGCTTGTAAATCACTGCAACAAAGGAAAAATTGTGCTTAAATCATCTGGTCTCAGGTTTCTCATCGTTGGCGTACTCACGCTATTGATGTTTATACCGCTCGGGTTCATCGGCGATATCGTCAACTCCCGCTCACATTATTCTGAAGATACAATTCAAAGTTTGGGGCAGGAATGGGGGGGCGGACAGCTGTTTTCTGGTCCTCAGTTGATCATTCCGGTGCAAGAAGACGTGGTTTACAAACGTAAACGTAAAGTACTTGACCCTGCTACAGGACTAGCCAAACGCGACGACAATGATCTGATTGTCTATGAATATTTTGATGAAACCGTGACGGAGCCACGCGCGCCTGTCTTTGTTTATCCTGACCGGTATGACTTGAATATCAACACCCAAACCCAGGAACGGCACCGTGGCATATTCCGGGTTCCGGTTTACACGGCGGCCGTCAATGCAGACTTTGATATGCCCACCGACCGCATTGAAAAGGCCCTGCAAAACAGGGAAGTGTTGCTGTGGGATCAAGCCGTTCTCAATGTCTATGTGTCCCGAAATCGGGCATTGCGCGGAGAGGCGGTTTTGATTGCCGATGGGCGGGAGTTGGTACTTGAGCCGCTTGCAAATGGGCAAAACGGGATCACAGCGGCAGTCGGAGACCCCCGTAAAATCGCCAATTATGATCTGACGCTGGGTGCGAATGGAGCACATAATCTGCACGCAAGTGCAGTGGGACGCACCAGCACTGTGACCTTCAAAAGCGATTGGCCCGATCCAAGCTTTACCGGTGATTTCCTGCCCAATGGCTCCACAATTACAGACACTGGCTTCAAAGCAACATGGAAGGTGCCCCACTTGGCGCGTGCCTTGCCGCAAATCGCGCGGGACAATCCTGATGCAATCGCACGTAAGGACGCGACGATGGGTGTCATCTTTATCACCCCCAATGACTTTTACCGCAAAGTATTCCGTTCTGCTGAGTATGGAATCTTGTTCATCGCGTTGACTTTTCTAACAATTCTTTTGTTGGACCGCGCGGCGGCACGTCCTGCACATCCGGTTCAGTATGTGATGGTCGGGTTGGCTCAGTCGGTGTTTGTTTTGTTGATGTTGGCCTTTGCAGAGCAGATCGGCTTTGACCTTGCCTACCTCGGGGCAAGTGGCGCGACGATTGTCTTGTTGGTGATGTTCGCCGCGACAGCGATGAAGATGGGACTGCGTACTTTTGCTTTGGCGGTTCTTCTCGTCGTACTCTACGCGGTGCTCTACTTGATTTTGCAAAGCGCGGATTATGCCCTTTTGGCAGGTTCAACATTGGCTTTTGTCGCACTGGCTGGCACGATGATCCTGACCCGCAACGAGGATTGGTACGGCACGGGCTCAGGTGGGATAGGTGTTTTGAAAACCCTGTTGACAGATCCAAAGCCTGAGAAACCGGGCGTGCCAAAATAGGTCAAAAGAGCGTTGATAACGCTTAGTCAAACGGCCACACTGCCCCTCAGAGATGACGGGGCAGTGATGGCGTTTTGGAACGTGAACAAGACCGAGGATGTGTCTGAACCCTTGCAAGTCGGTACTGCCGCTGAAGAGTTGGAGTTTTTGTGCCCACCTGAACTCAAAGGGAAGATTCCAGAACCTGCGCCTGCTGCGCGCTTTATGCCAAAGTGGTTCAAAGAGATGAACCGCGAGATGGACATGAAGGATGAGCACGGTTTGCCAGGGCTGACGGTCAAAGCCTGTTTGCCTGTGACAGATGTGATGGCGCAAGGGTATATCATTCCACTGCCTTTCGCTGTTTGGACTGCGCAAGACCCTGTTTCTGGCGGAATTTCGTTTCAATGGGACAAGAGCGCACCGTTTGATCCAATCGCGCCGCATCATCCTGATCAGATCGGTGCGCACAAACCGCCCTTTGAGGGGGGGCAGCCGCTCAAGTTTATCAATCCTTGGCGTATTCGGGTGCCGATCGGATGGTCTGCCTCACTTGTTCATCCGTACAACCACTTTCAACTT
Organism: uncultured Paracoccaceae bacterium; assembly: GCA_943787985.1. Taxonomy (GTDB): domain Bacteria; phylum Pseudomonadota; class Alphaproteobacteria; order Rhodobacterales; family Rhodobacteraceae; genus Ascidiaceihabitans. The sequence continues at coordinate 199,750 of CALSOO010000004.1, forward strand.
CCGTTTAGCGCGTTTAACGGAACGGTGGATTGTGATGCATTGGATGTGCCCGTGAATGTTCCATTCGTGTGGACGGCGCAAAAGCCTGTCGTTCATTTGCCCGCTGGCACCCCAATGATCCAAGTTGTCCCTTTCGAGCGCGCCCATCAGTTGCGCCATGCCATTGTGCGAAGCGAGACTGACGAAGAAGTGGTCGCGCGTCGGCATGCAAACAAGCGGAAACATACCGAAGAGTCTCTGTACACCCGTCAGTGGCGGCGACGGCACGAACGCGAAACCAAAAGTTAAGGAAGAGCCATGTCCCAACCTCAAGACGCTGATGCGCGCCGTATGGTTAAGCCAGTGATTTGCTACCCTGTGCACACACTGCCTGAGCCGGACATGGAGCTTTATTCTTCGGCGCGGGCGACCCTGACAAAAGTAGCAGAATACATCGCACCTGCGCGTGATGCCGTGACTTTCAATGTGAAGGCCGGTCAGTTTTTTCGTATTCGCTCAGTGGAAGGCAGTCAGGTTGGGGATCTGAACCTTTGGAATGCCAATGACCTGACAGAGCGGTTTTATTCCGGGAAAACGCGGGCCTTGCATGGGACGCATATTACAACAGGTCAGCGCATGTGGTCCAGTTTCCCTGCGCTGCGGCCAATGGCGACGATCACCCATGATACTTTAGGGTGGTACGGAATTGACGATTTCGGAGGGTCCGTTCACGATGTGATTGGTACGAGATGTGATCCATACACACACGCATTGTTGGCTGGCGGGCAGTATCACAATTGTTGCCACTCCAATTTGACAAGGGCGGTGGCGGCGCATCTGGGCGTACCTGCCGCGCAAGCCGAGCCACTTGTGCACGATGTGCTGAATGTTTTCATGTGCACCGGGTTTACCCGGGACACTGGGCAGTATTTCATGAAATCATCACCGGTACGGCCGGGCGATTATCTCGAATTTTTTGCGGAGATTGATCTTCTTGGTGCTCTCAGCGCTTGTCCTGGAGGGGATTGTTCGTCTGAACATTCATCTGATGTCGCGTCAAGCTACCCCTTGTTGGTTGAAGTGTTTGACGCAGGCGAAGGCGCCTTGGAAGGGTGGCGGGCACCCGCCCCGAATTTGTATGATGGCGGTCACGGATTGTGACATTTGACTGAGAATCCGCGTTGGTATTAGGCTGAAAAAGCGGCTTCCAGCGCAATTTCCACCATATCCCCAAACGTTTTCTCACGGTCCTCGGAAGGAAGCGCTTCTCCTGTTTGCAGGTGGTCGCTGACAGTCAATACCGCCAGTGCACGGCGATCATGACGGGCTGCAAGTGTGTAGAGTTCAGCGGCTTCCATTTCTACACCCAAAATGCCGTGACGCACCATCTGTTCATCTAGATCAGGGCGTTCGGCATAGAATACATCCGAGGAATAAATGCCTCCGACATGTGTTGTTGCATTCTTGGTTTTTGCAGCACTTACAGCAGCTTGTAGCAATTCATAGTCCGCGCATGGGGCGAAATTCAATTCTTTGAAAATACCTGATGAAGGAGAGGTGATGGTGCTGGCTGTCATTGCGATAATGACATCACGGATGCCGACTTGCGGTTGCATGCCTCCGCAACTGCCAATCCGTATAAGAGTTTGGGCGTTGTAGCTGGTGATCAACTCATTGGCGTAAATCGACAAGGAGGGCATGCCCATGCCTGAGCCTTGTATCGTGACGCGGTGACCGTTCCAAGTGCCTGTAAAGCCGAGCATTCCTCTGACTTCATTGACCAATTCAACATTTGTGAGGAATGTTTCTGCGGCCCATTTGGCACGGTACGGGTCGCCCGGCATCAGTACAGTTTCTGCAATATCTTCTGGTTTTGCGCCGATGTGAACGGTCATTTGAGCTATCCTTTTGATGTGCGCCTAAACTGCCTGCATCGTGCTTTGGGGGCAAGTTACAAGTCAGGAAATCCGCACTCGCACAATAGTTGAACGTCGTTCATATTTGATGTCAGATTATCAAAGAGGCGGAAAAATGAAAAATATTGCGATTGTTCTGGGTCTTACTTGTGTTGGTTTGACCGCATGCGACATCTCTCATCCAGTGGCTGTCGTAGGGCCTGCCAATACAGTTTATCGTGGGACGGCGACGTCGACTTTTATTGAAGGGGGCTGGTTCCAGGTGTCCAACGGGGCCAACAGTTGTTCCGGTCGTTTTCAGCCAATTGCTGAATCCAATGAAGTTACTTTTCCAGTACGCTGTACAAACGGTTTGACTGGCGTAGGAACTGCGACTTACCAAAACCCTCGCGCTGGTGGCGGCGAAATTACGATGCGCGACGGCACCATGTGGAAGTTTATCTTTGGCCAAGGCGCGTTGCTGGTTTAACAAAAAAGGGGGCGCATTTTCATGCCGCCCCCAATTCGAATGCAAAATGGAAAAGTTAGATTTCCATGGCTTTCGGCATCGCGCCATTTGCGATTTGTGCCTTGTACCACTCAGGCTGGCGGCCTTTGCCCGTCCATGTCTGGTCCTTGTTGTCGGGATTGGCAAAGCGTGGTTTGGCTGTCGTCGCTGGCTTTTTTGCTTTTGCTTTGGACTTGGGCGTTGTCCCAGCGGCCAGTTCATTCAGCGTAAATCCAAACTTTGACGCCGCTTCTGCGGCTGCTTTTTGTGCTGCGCGTTTGTCTTTGGCCTTCAGCTTTTCCAACGCTTTTTCGACATCAACACGAAATTTTTCCAACTCTTTACGGGACATTGATTTCAGATCGATTTTCATCTCTTAGCCTCGCTAAATGTGTGAATAGTCCCGTCGTATGCGAAAACTGTAGCGCCGCGCAAGTCAAAGTGGGATGTTTCAATTCAGAGTGGCAAGGTATTATTCGGCGGCGACTGATTTCGGGTCGGCGAGGGTGACAATATCCATCATGATTGTATTCAATTCGAAATCTTTTGGCGTATAGACGCGTGCTACGCCCATTGCGGTTAGGCGTTTTGCATCATCCTTGGGAATAATGCCGCCAACAATGACAGGTATATTCCCCATGCCCGCATCTTGCATTTTTTGAACCAAATCCTCAACCAAAGGAATATGACTGCCCGACAGAATAGAAAGGCCAACAACATGCGCGTTGTCCTTTTTCGCGGCCGCGACAATTTCGTCGGGGGTCAGGCGAATACCCTCGTATGTAATATCCATACCGCAGTCGCGGGCGCGCACGGCGATTTGCTCGGCCCCGTTTGAATGCCCGTCGAGGCCCGGTTTGCCGACAAGGAACTTCAAGCGGCGTCCAAGTTTATCGCTCACAGCGTCGACGGCATCGCGCAGATGGTCAAGACCCTCGGTCATGTTGGATTGACCCGCGGCGACACCTGTGGGTCCGCGATATTCTCCATGCACACTGCGCATTTGAGCTGCCCATTCGCCGGTTGTGACCCCTGCTTTTGCCGCAGCAATAGAGGGCTCCATCACATTTCGGCCCTCGGCAGCTGCGGAGCGCAGCTCGGTCAGTGCTTTTTCAACTGCTTTTGGATCGCGATCAGCGCGCCATGCGTTCAACCGGTCTATTTGTTCCTGCTCGACTGCGGGATCGACAACCATGATGCCGCCGTCTTCGCTCATCAAAGGTGACGGTTCGCCGCTGGTGTATTTGTTGACCCCGACGACAATCGTTTCGCCCGCTTCAATTCGGTTCAGGCGAGCTGCGTTCGAGCCGACCAATTGGGCTTTCATGTAATCGATTGCGTCAATTGCACCGCCCATCGAATCCAGATTTGCCAGTTCAGCACGTGCACCGTTTTTGAGTTCTTCGACTTTGGCGTCAACCGTTGGATTCCCATCGAAAAGATCGTCAAATTCCAGAAGATCTGTTTCGAACGCCATGATTTGTTGCATCCGCATGGACCACTGCTGATCCCATGGACGGGGCAGGCCAAGGGCTTCATTCCATGCAGGCAATTGAACTGCGCGCGCGCGGGCTTTTTTGGAAAGCGTGACGGCCAACATTTCGATCAGAATGCGATACACGTTATTCTCGGGTTGTTGTTCGGTCAGGCCCAGCGAATTGACCTGTACGCCATAGCGAAAACGGCGGTATTTCGCGTCTTCAACGCCGTAGCGCGTTTCGCAAATTTCGTCCCACAAATCGACAAACGCGCGCATTTTGCACATTTCAGTCACAAACCGAATGCCTGCATTTACGAAAAAGGAAATGCGACCGACGAGTGTTGGAAAGTCTTCTTCCGGAACGCGAGGGCGCAATTCATCGAGAACGGCTGTGGCGGTTGCCAGTGCAAAAGCCAATTCTTGTTCTGGCGTCGCGCCTGCCTCTTGCAAGTGGTAGGAACACACATTCATCGGGTTCCATTTTGGCACATTCGTGTAGCAGTACTCGGCCACGTCCGCGATCATTTTCAAAGAGGGTTTAGGGGGGCAAATATATGTTCCGCGGCTCAGGTATTCTTTGATCAGATCGTTCTGCACAGTGCCTTGAAGTCCGGCCACGTCTGCGCCTTGCTCTTCCGCAGTCGCAATATACAGGGCGAGCAACCAAGGCGCTGTGGCATTGATTGTCATTGAGGTGTTCATTTGTTCAAGCGGGATGTCCTGAAACAAGCTTCGCATGTCCCCGAGGTGGGCAACGGGCACGCCGACCTTTCCGACTTCACCTCGGGCAAGAACGTGATCACTATCGTATCCTGTTTGGGTCGGTAAATCGAATGCCACTGACAGACCTGTCTGCCCTTTGGCCAGATTGGAACGATATAATAGGTTGGAGGCTTTGGCCGTGGAATGCCCAGCATAGGTGCGGATCAACCAAGGGCGGTCTTTTTTCGGTTCGGTCATAGGAGCCTCTTGAATCAGTGTGAGCAATAATCTTGCGTTAGGTGACAAATACTTGAAATATTAGGCAAGTGTCAATTCGCTGCATCGCGGCGTAACCGTTTTATTACCGGCGCCAACAACAAGCACCACCCCAATGCACCTTGTGAATGGGTTGATAGGTTTGCAGTGCCTCCAAAAGTATACAGTCCCAGAATATCGAGGTGTGTAGGGGGAACCCTGATCACGAGCTGCAAAGGCAGCCCTTCGATAAGCAGTAGGTAATAAGAATAGTAGATTTGTGGAGAGACCCAGACAAAGGTCCAAAGAACCAAAACACTGACGCTCATATGGATCAAAACAGGCAAGCGCACTTTGTAAAATCCCCAGAGAAGTGTTGCGCACAGGAATCCCGAAAGGATGAGCAGCCCAAGTTGCCCCCACTGCGATAGTGTGAAAAACGAATCCTCAGAATACACTGGCTCTTTTGCCTCCGATCAGGCCCAAACCAAACCACAGTATGGATTTGGGTTTACCCTTTCGCTCATGCCTGTAAGGGTATTTCCTAATGTTACAAACCATTGAAATACCGATTTGGCTTTTTGCGCTGATCCTGTTGTTTGCAGCAGTGACCTTTGCATCTCATTTTCTGTTCCCTTCCGTACGATGGTATTTCCGGCGTCGACTTGAACGTGCGGTCAAGAAATTGAATGAGCGTTTAACGCGTCCGATCGAGCCGTTCAAACTGGCACGGCGCTACGACATGATCCAGCGGATCATTTATGACCCGGAAGTGACCAAAGCAATTGTGGATTACGCTGCAGAGCACAACGTGCCCGAGAACGTCGGTTTTGAGAAAGCCCGCAGCTATGCGCGCGAAATCGTTCCGAGCTTCAGCGCATTCACTTATTTTGGCTTCGGGATACGCATAGCGCGCTGGTTGACCAACGCGCTTTATGATGTGCGGACGGGGCGCGATCACGACGAGCGGTTGGGAAGCCTTCCAAAAGATGCCACGGTTATTTTCATAATGAACCATCGCAGCAATATGGACTATTTATTGGTGACCTATCTGGCCGCACAAGCTTCGGCGTTGTCTTATGCGGTAGGAGAATGGGCACGGGTCTGGCCGTTGACACGATTGATCAAGTCCTTGGGGGCATATTTCATACGGCGCAAATCCCGCGGGGCGCTCTACCGCAAAGTATTGGCCCGCTACGTGCAAATGGCGACGGATGGTGGTGTGACCCAGGCTGTGTTTCCCGAAGGGGGGCTGACGTTGGACGGGAAATTGCGCCCACCCAAGATGGGATTGCTTACCTATGTTCTGGACGCCTACGAGCCCGAGGGGCGGGACATTCTGTTTGTGCCTGTCGCGATAAACTATGACCGTGTGCTGGAAGATCGTGTGCTGATTGCAGCCGATCAACGTGGTGATCGCCGCTTTGGCGGTAAGGTAACTGTGGTATTCAAGTTTGTGATCCGAAAACTCTGGCAGCGTCTGACAGGGCGCTTTTTACGGTTTGGCAAAGCAGCAGTTGTGTTCGGCGAACCGATTTCCATCAATAGCTATGGCGCAAAGCCTGACCCTGAGCGGCTGGCAACCGATTTGATGCACGAGATATCATCTATCATGCCGGTTCTGGAGGTACCTTTGATGTGCCGCGTTGTTTTGGAGGCCGACAAACCGATGAGTGCGGATGCGATGCTATCCGAGATCCGCTCCATGGCCATTCAATGTACTGGAAAGGTGCCGCAGGCTGACAGTGACGGGTTTGGTGCAATGGTTGAGCAAGCAAGGCTGCACTTGGAGCATCGCAAAATTATTCAATCGGGTGCGCAGGGTTGGACGCTAAATGAAGACGAACGTCATGTTGCGCGTTTCTATGCAAATTCGATTTCACATTTCTTTCCGGAAAATGCTGCGAGTGCAAAGTAATTTCTGCAACCGCTGGGTTATAAAGTTGCGAAATGGAACCAAAATAGGTTGCAATATTACCCATCCCTCCATATTGCACTAAGGGAAGCTGCGCGATTCTGCGTCGCGGCAATTAGGTAAAATGGAGGTTCCCATGGCGTTAGATACTGGCATTGCACAATACGAAGCACCGGAAAAAGACTTGTATGAGATGGGTGAAATGCCCCCCATGGGTTTCGTTCCCAAGCAAATGTATGCGTGGACTATTCGACGTGAACGTCATGGTGAGCCAGACACCGCTATGATGGAAGAAGTCGTGGATGTTCCCACGCTGGATAGCCACGAAGTGCTCGTGCTCGTTATGGCTGCAGGTGTGAATTACAACGGTGTTTGGGCCGCATTGGGGCAACCGATCAGCCCGTTTGATGGCCACAAGCAGCCCTACCATATTGCTGGATCAGACGCTGCGGGGATAGTTTGGGCTGTCGGAGACAAAGTAAAGCGTTGGAAAATTGGCGACGAAGTCGTGATTCATTGTAACCAAGATGATGGGGACGATGAGGAATGCAATGGTGGTGACCCAATGTATTCCCCAACGCAGCGTATCTGGGGTTACGAGACACCAGATGGCTCGTTCAGCCAATTCACGCGCGTCCAAAGCCAGCAGTTGATGCCGCGCCCCAAGCACCTGACATGGGAAGAGGCGGCCTGCTACACGCTTACATTGGCAACGGCATATCGCATGTTGTTTGGCCACGAACCCCACGATTTGAAGCCAGGCCAGAACGTTCTGGTTTGGGGCGCTTCTGGTGGTCTGGGGTCCTATGCGATCCAGTTGATCAACACTGCAGGGGCCAATGCCATTGGCGTGATTTCTGATGAGAGCAAGCGTGATTTCGTAATGGGACTGGGCGCAAAAGGCGTTCTGAACCGCAAAGACTTCGATTGCTGGGGCCAGATGCCAACAGTAAACACGCCTGAATATGCGACGTGGTTCAAGGAGGCCCGCAAGTTTGGCGCGGCAATCTGGGAGATCACCGGCAAAGGCAACAATGTTGATATGGTGTTCGAGCACCCGGGTGAGAGCACATTCCCTGTGTCGACCTTTGTTTGTAAAAAGGGCGGTATGGTTGTGATCTGCGCCGGGACCACCGGGTTCAATCTGACGTTCGATGTGCGCTATATGTGGATGCACCAGAAGCGTTTGCAGGGATCACACTTCGCGCACTTGAAACAGGCTGCTGCTGCGAACAACCTTATGGTTGAGCGCCGCCTGGACCCTTGCATGTCCGAAGTTTTTGCATGGGACGATTTACCCGAAGCGCACATGAAGATGCTGCGCAACGAGCATAAACCCGGCAATATGTCTGTTTTGGTGCAAGCGCCCAAAACGGGACTGCGCACACTTGAAGACGTTCTGGAAGCTGGAAAGTAGCTTATCATCAGCAAATGTTAAGTCGATCGAGCGCCCGCGAATCAGAGTATCTGACGCGGGCGTTCCGCATTTGAAGGGGCATTTGTTTGCGAACAAACACTTGCAGATTTCCCCCCTCCCTATTTCTGGGGAGTGGAAATAAGTGAATTTCGCAATGGTTTTAACGCATGTTATGGTTGTGTTAATCAATCGTTAACCAACTAAAGGTGTAGCTGTTATGAGAAGTGACTGGATTTTAGACGTTCTGACGGACTTGAAGACTTTCGCGCGTGCAAACGAATTGTTGGCTCTGGCCGAGCAACTCGATGATACCGCAATCGTTGCCATGGCTGAAATCGCGTCGCTCAAGGAAAGGCAACACGGTCCGCGCCATGACAACGAATACGCAGTTGGAAACCATATTGGAGGCTTTGGAGCAAGCTGAAGGGCTGCCAGCCATGCAGGCATCTATCGAGCAACTGCGGGACCTGATGGATGTTGATCATATGGTGTATCATTGGGTTGATAGCGCTGGTGACCACTACGGATGCGGAACCTATTCGGATGCATGGCGCGAGCAATATCTCAAGATGAACTACATCCGGATTGATCCGGTCATCACGGGGTGCTTTCGCATTTTTAATGCGGTCGATTGGAAAGATCTGGATTGGTCAAGCAAAGCGTCCCGGAACTTTAGGGCAGATTCAATTGAGTTCGGCATCGGAAACCAAGGATTTTCGGTGCCTATCCGCGGCCCTAAAGGGCAGTTTGCCTTGTTTACGGTCAGTCACAACTGCGACGATGCGGCTTGGGAGGCCTTCACAGAAACCAAGCGTCGCGATCTTATTTTAATTGCGCATCTTTTTAACAAGCAAGCTCTGGAGCTTGAAAAAGAGCGGAAAACCGAAGCTCAGGTTGCATCATTGTCACCCAGGGAGGTCGATGCGATCACACTGTTGGCTATGGGGTATAGTCGGGCGCAGGTCGCCGAGAACCTATCCATATCAGAGCACACAGTGCGCGTTTATATCGAAAGCGCCAGATTTAAACTGGGTGCAATGAACACAACCCACGCAGTTGCGCGCGCTCTTAGCCGGGGTCTTATTGTCGTCTGAGGGGCGGGTGATTGGTACACCCCGCGAATCGACTCAACCCCCCGTTGCGTACAGCACGCTGAGGACGGGCGCATAGATTACGCAGGATTAACGCTCCAAGCGGTAGCACTTGGTTCAGGTCAGTTAACGACCAGGACAAGGAGAACCCACTATGCTGCGTTATGTTTACGGCGATCAATTGCAGAATTTCCCCCGCCTTGCGGCGTCCATGTTCCGCGATCGTGCGGATCAATTCAAAACGCGATTGGGTTGGGATGTGAGCGTCGATGCTGACGGATTTGAAAAAGATGAATATGACACGTTGAACCCGCTATATGTGATTTGGGAAAATGCTGATGGCACCCACGGTGGGTCCATGCGGTTTCTTCCGACAACAGGGCGCACAATGATAAACGATCACTTTGCGCATGTAATCGGTGGTGGCGAAATTCGCAGCCCCTTCATTTGGGAATGCACCCGCTTTTGTTTGTCGCGCGACGCAGACAGCCGTATGGCTGCCTTGTTGGTTGTCGCTTGCGGCGAAATTATGCAGCATTTCAATGTCGAACACTTTGCAGGTGTTTTTGACGCACGTATGGTGCGCATCTATCGCTTGCTGGGGGCATCTCCGGACGTTTTGGGGAGCGTTGGTGAAGGGCGCGAGCAGATCAGCGTAGGGTTGTGGCACTATGCGGCTGCGGACAGCAAAAAGATATTGCATCGCGCTGGCGTGTCGATGGCTTTGTCCCAGTTGTGGTTCGATCGCTCGTTTGGCACTCAGAAAACCGCGCAGCTTGCGCAAGTGGGCTAGCAGCTTCACGGCGCGGGCTATAGGGTCGCGCCATGACCCAAACTGCCGTAACTTTTTCCGACGATCAGGCCAGCGCTTATGACAACGTGGCCGAGATGCTGCGCATTGCGGGCGTCGATCTGGACGACTCCATATTGTTACCACCCAAAGGGGCTGCTAATTCTGTGATGGCTGTTACGGGCAAGGCAGGATCTGGCAAAACTCTGTTGCTTGCAGAGCTTTACAAAGCGCTTGAGGGGGCAGGGGTCGACGTTATTTCTGGCGACTACGAGAGCAAGAAGCGCAAAGACAAACGGACGCTGGCCATTCTTGCTCCGACGAACAAAGCCGCGTCGGTGTTGCGGCTGCGCGGTGTACCAGCCACCACGATCCACCGGATTTTATATACGCCGGTCTATGACCCCGAATACGAACGCATCGCTGAATGGCTGGCGGGAAACGGGGAGCGGCCCGACGTCGAAGGGCTTACGGATGTGTCTTTGGACCGTGCGGCTGCATTTTATGCCTCTAACAAATCGATACCGGGGGCGTTGGCTGCAGCTGGATTGCGGGGTTCCGATTTCATCACCGGTTGGAAGCGACGCGAAGAGCCGTTGGACATCGGGTTCATCGATGAAAGTTCGATGTTGGATGACCGCCAGTTCGAGGATCTCAAAGAGATTTTTCCAACTCTTTTGTTGTTTGGCGATCCAGCCCAGCTTGCGCCGGTCGGTCAATCGGGCACTATGGTGTTCGAAAAACTACCTGCCCCGCGTGTTTTGAACCTGAGCCGTGTTCACAGGCAGGACGCTGGCAACCCGATCCTTGATCTGGCGCACGCTTTGGCGGATCCTGCGCTTGAATTTCATCATTTTGAAAAGATGATCGAAGACGCCTCTAGAGTCGATGACCGTGTTGTTTGGGGGCAGCGGGTCGAGGTCGATTTGATGGCCCGTTCCCCTGTTTTGGTCTGGCGCAACGCGACCCGCATCCGTCTTATCAATGCGTTTCGCAATGTCTATGACGCGCCAGAAGATGCGTTGGCCGAAGGAGAACCACTGATTTGCGATGGTATCGAGCTGCCGTTGAAGCATCGCAAAAAACGCCTGGATCTGGAGGCACGCGGTTTGATCAAGGGCGCTCAAGTGATCTATTTGGGTGAAGGGCGCAAGCCCGGCTTTTCGCGGCTGCATGTCATGGGGGCCGAAGATCCGCAGGTCAGTGCCGCGTCGATCGTCAAAATCGAAAAACCCGACGAGGAAGAGCCCTTTATTCCGTTCGCGGCACGCATGGGTGCAACGTTTCTTCACGGTGCGGCTGTGACCATCCATAAGGCGCAAGGCAGCCAGTGGGACACTGTGCAGGTGTTCGCCCCGGATTTGTACGTAGCGGCCCGTATGGGGCGGGTAGAAGCCGGCCAGCCGCTTTGGAAGCGCTTGGCCTATGTGGCCATTACGCGCGCACAGAACCGTCTGATTTGGGTGGTGCGCAATCGCTTGTCCAAACCAACAGAACCGTTGCGCGTGGATGACTTGCGCAGTGTGGCACCCGCACCCCTGACCCTTTCAGAACCTGAACCCGATCCGGAGGCATTCCTATGAAATCCATCATCATCACTGGCGCCAGCTCGGGCATTGGTCGTGCAGCAGCGGAACTGTTTTTGGAGAACGGTTGGCAAGTAGGTTTGATCGCACGGCGCGCGGAATTGCTCGAGGATATCGCAAACACTTACGAAACAGCGACCGCGCTGCCCGCAGATGTCACCGATCCTGTGGCCATGAAAGAGGCCTTTGACGGGTTTGTTGCGCAAACAGGTCGGTTGGATGCTTTGTTCAACAACGCAGGCATGTTTGGACCGATGGTTCCGATCGATGAAGTGCCGCTGGATCAGTGGATGCAGGTTCTGAACGTCAATGTCGGCGGGATGTTCATTGCAGCGCAGCTCGCCTTTGCACAAATGCGCAACCAAGATCCACAAGGCGGACGCATCATCAACAACGGATCGTTGTCTGCACATGTGCCGCGCCCGAATTCGGTGTGCTATACGACGACAAAGCACGCGATTTCCGGGCTGACCAAAACAATTTCACTGGACGGGCGCGCCTGCAATGTGGCTTGTGGACAATTGGACATAGGCAACGCAGAGACGGATATGGTCGCAGCACTCAAGTCGACCCAACCCCAGACATTGACGATGGATGTGCAACACGCAGCGGATGCGGTGCTCCACATGGCCAATCTACCGTTAAGTGCAAATGTGCAGACCATGACGGTCATGGCGACGCAAATGCCCTATGTCGGGCGCGGTTAAGTCACTGACGAAAAAGACTAAAGACAGCCGAGGCGCTCCAACCTGCGGCAATCGCGATCGCGAGTGACATCAAGCCATACAGAAACGCTTGCTCGTGTGCCATGTTGTAAAGCCAACGTTCCAGCCCGACTTTTTTGACCGGGATGGTGGTCGAGTACAAGTCGACGATTTTACCGTTGCGGGTCAGGTAGATCTCGGTTTTGTAGTCACCCTCAGTCAGGTTCGCAGGCAAGCTGATCTCTGTCTGGAACAATGTGTCTTTGGTCACGTTCACAGCACCCTCAAGCGTTTGGTACAGGCGGTTTTCGCTGCGAATACGGATGAGAGAGTCGATGAAAATGTCGCTGCCCCCTTCGGCTGGACCAACAGAACGGATGGCACGGTTAATGGTGATGCGCGTGTTGACGTCTTCGCTCTCGTCCAGAATTTCGGACAGGGGCGCGTTTGTGGCAACAGCGTAAAACGTGGGGGCGATACCGATGTCGACTGCGGCAGAGTTCACCCAAATGCCCAGTTTTTTGTCTTTGCGCCAAACCGTGACCGGTTCATCGGGGCCTGCAACGGTAACAATCACGCCAAGCTGTCCGTCGAGCAATGGGCCGACTTCACGCTTAATTGCGCCAAACAACAAGATGTCGGCACCGTTGAATGTGGCGGTGATATCCACTTCGTCGCGGCTTTTGCCAAGCACGACTTCCTCAGCGGTGACAGGGATTGCGAAGAACATAAATGCGATAAGGAGACGTAACATATCTAGTGCCCCCCCGCCGCGCCAATAGAGTAGAGTTCCGCAGGCTGGAACAGCAAGTCCGTCGCAAGTTTCCCGCATACCACAAGCACCATGATTGCGAGCAGGATACGCAGTTGCTCTGCCTTCATTTTGACACCGATGCGGGTGCCGATTTGCGCGCCGATGACGCCACCGACCAGCAACAGGACCGCAAGGACGATATCAACGGTGTAATTCGTTGTTGCGTGCAGCATCGTGGTGAAGGCGGTCACAAAAATGATCTGGAAAAGGGATGTGCCGACCACAACCTTTGTGGGCATTCCCAGCAGGTAGATCATCGCAGGAACCATGATAAAGCCGCCACCGACGCCCATGATCGCTGCGAGGATGCCGACGGCGACGCCAACAATCAGCGGCGGGATGACAGAGATGTACAGGCCGGATACGCGAAAGCGCATCTTGAGTGGCAATCCATGGATCCAATTGTGTTTTTTGCGCTTGGGCACCACACCTTTTGAGGTTTTGCGAATAGCATTGAGGCTTTCGATGAACATCAATCCACCGATCACACCCAGAAAGATCACGTAGCACAGCTTGACCAGCAGATCGACTTGTCCCAGAGCTTTGAGGTAGTTGAACACCAGAACCCCAAGGGCCGCGCCAATCAGGCCGCCGATCAACAGGACGGTTCCCATCTTGAGGTCAACCGTTTTGCGCCTGAAGTGCGCCAGAACACCCGAAAAGGAAGAGGCAACAATCTGGTTGGCTTCGGTTGCAACGGCCACCGCAGGCGGGATGCCGATAAAGAAGAGCAACGGAGTCATCAGAAAGCCGCCACCTACCCCGAACATGCCCGAAAGGACGCCAACAATGCCTCCCAATCCCAAGAGAAGGAAGGCGTTAACGGAGACTTCGGCGATGGGAAGGTATATCTGCATGAACTCCCTTAGCGCGGAGGAAGGCCTAAAATCAATATGCCCGACAGCAGCGCAGCGAAATGGCGTGATAATTCGACCTAAACTGGACTTATGACAGAGGTATCAGCGTTCTTTTACATAGGGCTCGCCGCCCGCGCGTGGTGGAATGGCTTTGCCACCGACACCTGCCAGAATCACAACCACAAGAATGTAGGGCAATGCGTCCATCAATTGCACAGGCAGCGTGATCGGGCCGATATCGATGTTTTGATACCGCAAGGCAACGGCTTGCAAAAATCCGAAAAGCAAGCACGTCCACAATGCGGACCAAGGGCGCCATTTGGCAAAGATCAGAGCAGCCAGTGCGATAAAGCCGCGGCCGGCCGTCATGTCTTTGACGAACCCGGCTTGGAGGGCGGTTGCAAGGTAAGCTCCGGCAATTCCACACAGAACGCCACAAATCGCAATGGCTGCATAGCGCAGGCCAACAACAGATACGCCAGCTGTATCGACGGCCGCAGGGTTTTCGCCAACAGCCCGAAGACGCAAGCCAAAACGGGTGCGGTACAGAACAAACCATGACGCAGGGACCGCCAAAAAGGCCACATAGACCAAGATGGAATGCCCCGACACCAGTTCGGAATATGCGGGCCCAAAGACCGGAATACTTCCAAGGCTTTCAGCAAAGGGCAGGTCATACCCTTCAAACCGTGCATCGCCTTGGAGCTGTGGGGTACGCCCGCCTTGTTTAAACCAGCTTTGCGCAACCAGAACGGTAATGCCTGCCGCCAAAAAATTGATGGCAACGCCGGAAATCAACTGGTTGCCGCGAAATGTGATGGATGCCAACCCGTGAATACCTGACAATACCAAGGACGCAGCAATGCCTGCCAAAAGTCCCAGCCAGACAGAACCGGTGATGGCTGCAGCGGCGGCGGAAAACATCGCGGCGGCCAGCATCTTTCCCTCAAGTCCAATGTCAAAAATGCCTGCGCGTTCAGAAAACAGTCCCGCAAGGCAGGCCAAAAGCAATGGCGTCGCAAGGCGGACGCTGCTGTCGAGGATTTGAATGAGGGTCAGAAAATCCATGATCTATGCCTTCTTTCCGTTCAGCGCGATGAACAGACGCTCAAGCGGCATACGCACCATATTGTCGAGCGCGCCCGTGAACAGGATCACGAGGGCTTGGATGACGACGATCAACTCTCGCGGGATCGTTGTCCACAATGCCAATTCAGCGCCCCCCTGATACAGGAACCCGAACAGGATCGCGGCGATGAACACGCCCAGTGGATGGCTGCGCCCCATCAAGGCGACGGCAATACCGATAAAACCTGCGCCCTCGGTAGAGTTCAGGACCAGACGTTCTGCCTCGCCCATGACGTTGTTGATGGCCATCATTCCGGCCAGTCCGCCTGAAATAATCATAGCGATCATGGTGATTTTCAGCGGCGAGATACCCGCATATTTTGCAGCACTGTCAGAATGCCCGTAAGCGCGGATTTCATACCCAAGCTGGGTGCGCCAGATCAAAACCCACAGCAAAAAGCAGGCCAGAACGGCAACGATCAGGGACACGTTGGCAGGGGCAGCCTTTGAAAAACTGATCCCGATTGGCGCCAGAATATCATGCAACGTGGGCAGGTTAACAGCTTCGGGGAAGCGGGCGGTGGCCGGATCCATCGACCCTTTCGGGCGCAACAAGTTGACCAGAACATAGTTCAGCAAAGCGGCAGCGATAAAGTTGAACATAATCGTGGTGATCACGATATGACTGCCACGTTTGGCCTGCAAATACGCAGGGATAGCGGCCCAGATCGCGCCGAATGCACCGGCTAGAACCATGGCCCCCAGCAAGGCCAGCGACCAATGGGGCCAAGGGATGTACAGACATGCCAATGCAACGCCCAAACCGCCCAGCATCGCCTGTCCTTCGCCACCGATGTTGAACAATCGGGCATGGAACGCGATGGAAACCGCAAGACCCGTGAACATGAAGTTCGTCGCATAATACAGCGTGTATCCCCAGCCATAGGTACTGCCCAACGCGCCGTCGACCATGAGCTTGACGGCGGCGACAGGGTCTTCACCTATGGCAAGAATGACAAGGGCAGACAGGATTGCTGCCAGAAGCAGTGAAATGAGAGGAACGAGGACGACCTCGGCCCATTTTGGCATCACGTCCATTTACGTCTCCACCCCGGCCATCAATAGGCCCAGTTCTTTTTCGTTGGTTTCGGTCGGGTTGCGCTCGCCCATGATGTGGCCGTCAAACATGACAGCGACGCGGTCCGACAAAGCCAGAATCTCTTCAAGTTCCACGCTGACCAACAAAATCGCTTTGCCCTGATCGCGCAAAGCAACGACTTGTTGATGGATAAATTCAATCGCGCCAATATCGACACCGCGGGTCGGTTGGCCGATCAGCAGCAGGTCCGGGTTGCGTTCGATTTCACGCGCCAGAACAACCTTTTGCTGGTTGCCACCCGAGAAGTTCTTGGCTGCCAGTTTGGGATCTGGGGGGCGCACATCAAAGCGGGCCATCTTGTCCACGGTGTCCTTGCGGATGGCCGCGTTGTTCATCAAAAATCCGGTCTGGTAGGTAGGATCGTCGTGGTAGCCAAAGGCGATGTTTTCCCACGCGGCGTACTCCATGATCAAACCTTCGCGTTGCCGGTCCTCGGGAACATGGGCAATGCCGCGCTTGCGGCGTGACTTTCCGTCTGAATACTTGCCCGTGAGGTCAATAGGGTCCCCGTTGACAGACACAGTGCCAGACCCGTCAGCATAGCCACCAAGAACTTCCAACAATTCGGATTGACCGTTGCCTGCAACACCTGCGATCCCAACGATCTCGCCCGCTCTCACTTGCAAGTTAATGCCCTTCAGGCGCTCAACGCCCTGATCATCTACGACGCGCAAGTTTTTGATATCCAGCACGATTTCACCAGGGGCGGCGATGTCTTTGTCCACGCGCAACAGAACTTTGCGGCCCACCATCAACTCCGCAAGGTGCTCGGGGCTGGTTTCTGCGGTCTTGACCGTCGCTGTCATCTCACCGCGGCGCATGACGCTGACGGTATCTGTAATGTCCATGATCTCTCGCAGCTTGTGCGTGATCAAAATGATGGTTTTGCCTTCTTCGCGCAGACGGCCCAGGATACGGAACAATTGATCTGCCTCAGGGGGGGTCAAAACGCCAGTAGGCTCGTCCAGAATCAAAATATCGGCTTGGCGATAGAGGGCTTTCAGGATCTCGACGCGCTGCTGCATGCCAACGCCGATGTCTTCGATCAAGGCGTCAGGGTCGATGTTCAGCTCATATTCCTGGGCCAGATCAACCAGTGACTTACGCGCCTTGCGCAAGGATGTGGACAAGGACCAGCCATCCTCGGCACCCAGAATGATATTCTCCAGAACGCTGAAGTTCTCGACCAGTTTGAAATGTTGAAAAACCATGCCGATGCCAGCGGATATCGCGGCTTGGCTGTCAGGGATTTCCGTCTTCGTGCCGGAAATGAAAATCTCGCCTTTGTCCGCTTTGTAGAATCCGTAGAGGATTGACATCAAAGTGGATTTTCCAGCGCCGTTTTCGCCGATGATCCCGTGGATTGTTCCGGGCATGACAGAGATCGAGATGTCTTTGTTCGCCTGTACAGGGCCAAAGGCTTTTGAAATGCCTTTCAGCTCAATTGCAGGGGCGGTCTCTGGCGCATGGGCCGAGGGTGTCAGGGTCAAGAAGGCTCTCCCATGCCTGCAAATCCGATGATGCGGGTGATCTTACCCTCTGCAAGGTCTGCGAAATATTGGCCGCGTTTGATCATGCTTTGAGTGATGACAAAATCAACAGTGATGCGTGCAAAGCTGTCACGTGCGTCAACGGCCACCACGCGCGCTGTCGCGCCAGGGGCCATGTCGCCAAACATCGCAAGGTAGGTCAAATAGGCATCGCGGTCCGTGAGCGGCGCAGGTGCATTCGGATCGGAATAGTAAAATTTGGGGGACACAGCAGCGTCCGTCTTTTGGGCGCGCGATTCTGGGGATGGGTCGCCCCAGGCCGAAAAGAATGCGTAAATACAGTCTGTCATGGCCTGAGGCTTTCTTTGGGTCAGTCGATTAGAACGTCAGAGCGGGGCAGCTGTCGTCGTCCATGTAGTTATGAACTGCCAGTTCACCGGACGCGATTTTCGCAGCAGCCGCGTCAACTGCAGCTTGCATATCGGCGTTCACCAATGACGCGTTGTTGTCGTCCATTGCATAGCCGACGCCGCCGTTTGCCAGGCCCATAACGTTAAAGCCTGTTTCCATGTCCACACCGTCTGTGAAGGCTGTGTAAACAGCGTTATCAACGCGCTTGAGCATGGATGTCAGGACTTTGCCCGGGTGCAAGTAGTTCTGGTTGCTGTCGACGCCGATGGACAAAATGCTTTCGTCTGCAGCGGTTTGCAAAACGCCAACGCCGGTGCCGCCAGCAGCAGCAAAGACAACGTCAGAGCCTTGGCTGATTTGGGCTTTTGTCAGTTCGGACCCTTTTACGGGGTCGTTCCAAGCGGACGGGGTTGTGCCTGTCATGTTGGCGATAACTGTCGCGTCAGGGTTAACCGCTTTGGCGCCTTGCGCGTAGCCGCATGCGAATTTGCGGATCAGTGGGATGTCCATGCCACCGATGAAGGAAACTGTGCCGGACGCGGACGCTTGCGCCGCCATCATGCCAACCAGATAGGAGCCTTCGTGCTCGTTGAAGACAACAGAGCGGACGTTTGGCGCATCTACAACCATGTCGATGATTGTGAATTTCGTGTCAGGATAGTCTGCGGCGACTTGGCCCAGTGCATCGGCAAAAGCGAAACCAGCCATAACGATCGGGTTTGCGCCAGCTTCGGCGAAACGACGAAGCGCTTGCTCGCGTTGTGCTTCGGACTGCAATTCGATTTCGCGGAACGATCCGCCTGTTTCTTCTGCCCAACGCTGTGCGCCATTAAAGGCAGATTCGTTGAAAGACTTGTCGAATTTACCGCCAAGATCAAAGATCAAAGCCGGTTCGGCATATGCGGCACCTGCCGTCAAAGCCATTCCGGCAGCAGCGCCGAGGAATTTCTGCATAAGAGTCATGAAGGTCTCTCCCAGTTTCATGTTTGGGGCGTCCGGTCTGTGCCGACTGCCCATCATAGAGCACGCAGCGCGCCCTGATCAGGTGGAGATTAGGCCGCAGGCAGGCAGCGGGGTCAACCGCTTTTTGGATCAGGGCGTTGAATCCCTTAAGGCAATTGCCTGCGCATGAGGATTGCGTCGGCAGGGGGGGCGTTTTTGCGCGGATAATACGCAGGGCGCAAACCTTCTTGGGCGAATCCCGTGCTGTGGTAAAGCGCGATGGCTGCGGTGTTGTCGGCAGCCACTTCCAGAAATGCGACTTGAACGCCGTTCTTGCCAAGCCATTCGCGCAGCAGCGCGCGTCCCGTCCCTTTGCCCTGCGCGCCGGGGTGAACGGCCAAGGTCAGCAGTTCGCTTTCTCCAGCGATGGTTTGGGTCAAGCCAAAAGCGTCATCTCCAGTGATCGCTTCGATCATCGGGTTGCAGAGCAAATCGGCGATTTCTGCCGCCGACCACGGGCGCATGTCGGGGAAAGCCGCGGCGTAAATTTGCGCCATACGCTCTGGTGTCACGGGAGCAGCACGGGTGGGGCGTCTTTGGCCGGGGCCGCATCGGGCGCGCGCATGTAGAATGGTGCAGGGGCCGGTGCGGGGGCGGGAAAGTGTTGCGCTGCAAGTTGTGCAATGCTCGTGACCAAGGTCTTCGTATCCGGTTGCGGGGCCATCCGGGGGCCCAGGCTTTCGGCCTCTGCACGGGTCATCAACCCTTGCACCGCGTCATGGCGCACATAAAAACAGTCGCGTGGGGCAGGGACGGTGTTCAGTGTGCCTTGAGGTTGGGTATGCTGGCGCTGATCAAATCCGTTGATACCGTAAGCCGGAATATCGAGGCCCAATGCCAACCCGCGCGTTGCAGACACAGCGATTCGAATGCCCGTGAAGTTTCCGGGGCCGGTGCCCACACCCAAAGCATCCAGATCGGCCCAAGCGTATGAATGACGTGCCAGAACAGTCTCAAGGATGCCGATCAGGCTTTCAGCTTGACCGCGCGCCATGTCTTCGCAGACGACGTCCAGCAGCTGTGCCCCTTGAACCAATGCCGCCGCGCAATATGGGCCAGAGGTGTCGACACCAAGAACCAAAGGGAGGGGCATCATAGACCTCAAACAGAAACACCGCCCGAACGGGGCGGTGTGGTTGCCGGCATTTCGTCGTCCCCGCGCATGTTAAACAGTGACGGGGCGTACTTCGGTCACTTCCGGGATGTAGTGGCGCAGCAGGTTTTCAATCCCCATTTTCAGCGTCAATGTCGACGAGGGGCAACCTGCACAAGCGCCTTGCATGTGCAGATAAACAACACCGCGGTCAAAGCCGTGGAACGTAATGTCGCCGCCATCCTGGGCCACGGCTGGCCGCACGCGACTGTCGAGCAACTCTTTGATCTGACCAACGATTACGCCATCCTCACCGGTGTGTTCAGCGTGGCCTGATACGGGCTGGTGATCCGCGCCCATGACAGGTTGACCGGATTGGAAATGTTCCATGATCGCGCCCAGCAATGCGGGTTTGATGTGATCCCAATCAACACTGTCGGCTTTGGTTACGGTCACAAAATCTGTTCCAAAGAAAACGCCGGTCACCCCTTCAACTGCAAATATGCGCTGCGCCAAAGGGGATTTGTCGCTGGCCTCTGCTGTCGGAAAGTCGGCAGTGCCCATATCCAGAACGGTTTGGCCCGGAAGAAACTTCAAGGTCGCTGGATTAGGTGTCGATTCTGTTTGGATAAACATTGTGTATCTCCTGATGTCCCTGCTGATATGCGCACAGGTGCGGCAAACGTCAAGGTTTGGAATCATTCTAAACAACTCGCCGTGTTAGGCAATGCCTAACACCTAGGTCAGTGGCGGTCCTAGGTGATCGCTTCCAGTTTTTCTTTGCTCAAGTCGCCGGGGACGATGGTAATCGGGATCGGGAGGGAGCCGGAACTGCGGGACAATTGGGTGACCAATGGGCCGGGCCCTTTTTTGTCCGTGCCCGCCCCCAAAACCAGAACGCCCACTTCTGGGTCTTCTTCGATCTGGGCGATGATTTCGTCGACGGCCTTGCCCTCGCGGATGATCAGCTCGGGGTCGACGTGCTGTTTGTCACGCATCCATTTTGCAAACACTTCGAAATGGGCGTGAATGCGGGCACGGGCTTCTTCGCGCATCACTTCCCCGACGCCTATCCAATGATTGAACTCTTCGGGCGCAATCACGGCCAGCACTTCCACGCCGCCGCCAGTGTGGGCGGCCCGCAGTGCGGCAAAGCGCATCGCGTTCAAACATTCGTGGCTGTCATCAAGAACAACTAGAAATTTACGCATCGGTGATCCCCCTTTTGGGTCGAGTGTGCCGTACTGTGTGCACAGTGGCAATATCCTTGCACATCTGGCAGGATTGTTTGCGCCCAAGTGGCCCCAAAACACTGAAGGATTTTTGGTGTCAGGACGTGGTGAGGGCCCAGTCCCAATACATATCCCGAACCCGCCGCGTCAGTGGACCGGCTTGATATGCGACATCATCAAAGGCCGTGACAGGGGTCACTTTGGCCATATTGCCGCTCATGAAAACCTCATCAGCGGTCTCGAAGTCTTCAAAGCCCAGCACGGCTTCATGCACTTTTATGCCGTCAGCCTTCATATTGGCAATGTGGCGTGCACGGGTGATCCCCGCCAAAAAGGTTCCATTCGGCATCGGTGTGAAAACTTCGCCGTCCTTCACCATAAAGATGTTGGCAGTGGCCGTTTCTGCCACGTTGCCCATGGCATCCGCGACCAACGCGTTGCCAAACCCTTTTGCGCGGGCCTCGGTGAGCATGCGTGCGTTGTTCGGATACAAACACCCTGCTTTTGCGTTCACAACACTGCTTTCCAGCACAGGACGGCGGAATTTTGTGCGCGTCAATGTGGTGCCGGCAGACTGCGGAGGCATCGGTATATGCTCAAGGCACATTGCAAATGCAGTGCTTTCGGGGTCGGGCGCGATGGCCGCAGGATCGCCAGCCACGGCCCAATACATCGGGCGAATATAGACCGCGGCACCCTCTTCACAGCGGGCCAAGCCCTCATGGGCTATGGCGATCATGTCTTCGACCGCGACCGTAGGGCTCATTTGCAGAGCCAAAGCAGAGCGGTTGACCCGTTCACAATGTGCCTCAAGATCGGGTGAGACACCCTCAAAACGGCGGGCGCCGTCAAAGACAGTGGTGCCCAACCATGCGCCATGATCGGCCGCGCGCATGATGGGCACGTCCCCGTCATGCCAAGCGCCGTTGAAATAGGTTTTGATATGTGTGCCAACAGCCATGCGACGTCCTCCGGTTTGGACAAAGCTTAACATGGTTAGGTCACAACTCCAGACCTAATTGTGAAGGCCTTAGGTGGTCGTGAACGGCATGTCTGCTTTGCATGGTCGGCGTGGGGGGCATCAAACGGGTCTAGGGGTGAGCGTAACTTTGCACAGCAGTCACGGTTGCGCGATCAGGTCTGGTCCTTAGAGCAGTGCATGCTAGGATACCTTTCAAATTGTTGCGTAAAATGAGGCGATTCATGCTCAAGAAATGGTGTTCTGTTGTAGGTCTGGTGCTGTTTGTCGCAGCCTGCGATGAGGTGACGACAACGAGCCCGACGACGTCGCCCACAGCGCCAACGCCCGTTGCGGGCAGTTCGAAGGCTTTGAAAACGCCTGAACAAGCGGCGCGGGCTTTTGTGCAAGTCACCAAAAGGCTTGAACCTTTTGCAGAGCGTGAATGCAAAGCACGGACCACCGGCGTGAACTGTGATTTTCGAATTATTGTCGATGACCGTCCCAATCAGCCTGCGAATGCTTACCAAACATTGGATAAGAACGACCGCCCTGTGATTGCCTTTACAGTCGGTTTGATCGCTGAAGCGCGCAATGCAGATGAACTTGCATTTGTGATGGGGCACGAAGCGGCGCACCACATTGAGGGGCATTTGGCACGGCAGCGCCAGAATGCGGCGGCGGGCGCTGTGATTTTTGCAGGGCTTGCAACACTCAGCGGGGGCAGTTCTTCGGCGGTGAATGATGCCATCGAACTTGGCGCACAGGTCGGGGCGCGCAGCTATTCCAAAGACTTCGAACTGGAAGCAGATGCTTTGGGCACCATCATCACCTACAAAGCAGGGTATGATCCGTTGATCGGCGCTCTGTTTTTCACGCGTATTCCGGATCCGGGGAACAAATTCCTTGGGACGCATCCGCCCAACGCCCAGCGGATCCAAACAGTGCGGCGCACGATGAACGCGCTTTAGGCAGCGTCAGGCGATGCTGTTGTTTTGGATGTGCGGCGCATGTGCAGGGCAATCCCGACCAGCGACATCGCGACCCAAAACACCTGGATAAGCGCGGACGCCAGATTGAAACTGGCCGTTAAACCGATGAGCACAAAGGATGCAGCGACCAGGTTCAGAGCGAAATATGTCACGCTGTGACCGCTCAGAAACCGAAGGGTCAGCATGCCGTAATTGGCAACGTATAAAAAGAAACCTGCAACTCCGACAAGTTCGGCCATATCTGTTGAGGACATGAATAATGTCATATGTGAAATCCTTGAAAAATGTATCGTACTAAAATGGGTCGTTCTTGAAATAAGATGGGCTTAAAGTAAGCGTGGGTTGAGTGTTTAACAGGTCTGGTAATCCATATCCTGTCGCGCAAAGGGTCGATTGGAATACGATGAAGCAACTTGGGCAGATATTGACCGATCGCGGATCGAAATACGCGGTCTCGGGGATGCCGGTGCAATCGCGCGCGGATATTGATGCAGCCCTGAAATCGCTTTTGCGCACCAAATCCTATGCTAAAGCCACACATAATACGTGGGGGGCGGTTCTGTCACAAAGCGGGGCGCTCAAAGCTGACGACGGGGAAAGCGGCGCAGGCATGGTCATTTTGCGCATGCTCGAACGCGAGGACCTGCGCGATCATTTGATCGTCGTGACACGCTGGTACGGGGGCAAGCACTTGGGTGGCGACAGGTTCAGGCACGTACAAACCTGTGTGCGCATGTATCTCGAGGCGTTGTGAATGGGCGGTGGCAATTGCAGCGAAACAACAGGCTGAGGCGGCCAATACAAATACGTGCCAAAGCGGGTTTTGATAGCGGAATGCAGGGCGGGAAAAAATCACGCTGCCAAGCGTATAAAGCAGTCCGCCAGCGATGATGAGCCCCAATACCTTGAGCCCCAAATAATCCGCGATCGGTTTGACGAGCAGCACACTGACCCACCCCAATGCAAGGTACAGTGCCAATGACCCACGTCCATTGGCGCGCCACACAGTGAGCTTGGCAAAGGCCGCGACACAGGCGATCAACCAGACCATCGCGAGAACCAAATACCCGAAACCGGTTCCAACCATGACGACCAGTGGCGTGTAAGTACCTGCAATCTTGAAGTAAATAGCTGCGTGGTCGATCCGGTGTAACATCGGGCGCAGCCTGTCAAAGGGCGTCATGTGATACAAGGCAGACGCGACAAAAGCCGAGCCTGCCAAATACAAATACACGGTCACATAAAACGGCGCGCCTTGCGCAGCAAAGTAGAGAGCACCCCAATACACAGCACTCAACGTCGCCAGATGGATAAGGCCGTCGACCATCGTTTCGCGTGTTGAATGGGGATATGACATTGCTCTGATGCGCCTCCTTCACAGGAGAGGCTAAGGCAAAATAGTCACGATTTGGTTGATGCCGCTTTTCGGGACCTGTGCCAGCGATAGATGATCGGGGCAAGCACCAGATCATAGCCCCAAACCGCAAGCCTGTGGATGCCCGGTACATTCACCAACCTGGCCAGCCAGCGGTACCGCGGCATTTCCTGCCACAACACGATGAATGCCGGGATGCCAGACAAAAGCATATCGCCCTTTTGCAGGTACAAACGGCGCGCCGCAATGTCCTCATCCAATCCCCATGCCGCCAAGGCATCGCTGTTAAGATCGTCAAACCGCAAAGGCAGATCGCGGTCCTTGGCATAGGACGCGTAGTGGTTGATCTCGAAAGAACAAACAGGACACTCGGCATTGTAAAGGACGCGGGTTTCTTCGGTCATCATCCACACATATGCCCGAAACCCTAAAAAGAAAGTGACACGCTGCCGCAGCGGTTATCGCGGCTTGTTGCCGTCAATCCAACGCGACATCAAGGTCTTGTCCTTGAAGCATTCAGGTGGAACTTGTGCGCGCTTCAGGCGGGCAATCCGTTCCGCGAACGCAACCTGTTTGGAGGACGGATATTGCGAAAATTGTCCGGTGGGGGGCTTTGGTTTATAGCGGTCAATCCACGCAGACAGGTCTGCGCTGTTGTGGAACAAGGCCGCAGGAGCAGGCAGGCCCGCTTTGGCGGCGATGGACTGGGCATAGGCAATCTGTTTTTGTGTCGCCGCCATGTTGCGCGAGGCGCTGTGGTGCGGGGTCTCGACTGTCACAGGTGCAAACAGGCCGGGTAGGGGGGATTGAAAGGTCATGCTATGCTCTCCTTGTTCTCATCTATGAACAAATATAGAACAAACGCGGAACATTGCAAGGTTTTGTTAACCATGGGCCGTTTCGAGCACAGTTTTTAGGGTTTAGCCCTATATGTAGTGGCGCGTGACATCGCTGCGCTGTCTCCCTTCTCAAGGTTTTGCGGCCCTCATAGCGTTTCTGCGGCAGGCTCTCAGGGCATCAACGACGCCACATCACGCGCTACTGCTTGATACGGCCCCACAAATCGTATTCGCCCGCCTCATCCACCTCGACGGTGACAATGTCTCCCACGGACAGGTCTGCAAACCCTTCATCAATGAACAGGTTCCCGTCAATCTCGGGCGCATCCGCCTTGGTCCGGCAGGTTGCGGCGTCCTCGTCGATCTCGTCCACGATGACATCCATGACAGTGCCGACCTTGGCGGCCAGTTTCGCCTCGGAAATGGCTTGGGCCTTTTCCATGAAGCGGTCCCAGCGCTCTTGTTTGACCGCGGCGGGGACGTGATCGGGCAAGGCGTTCGATCGGGCACCGTCCACGTTCTCGTATTGAAAACAGCCAACGCGGTCCAATTGGGCTTCATCCATCCAATCCAGCAGGGTCTGGAATTCTGCCTCTGTTTCACCGGGGTAGCCGACAATAAAGGTGGATCGCAAAGTTATGTCAGGGCAAGTATCGCGCCATGCTGCGATCTCGTCCAGTGTTCTGGAGGCCGCCGCAGGGCGGGCCATACGTTTGAGAACATCGGGGTGGGCGTGCTGGAACGGGATATCGAGATACTGCAGGACCAGACCTTCGGCCATCAGGGGGATCAGCTGGCGCACATGAGGGTAGGGATAGACGTAGTGCAGGCGCACCCAAGCGCCCAAGGATCCCAAATCCCGGGCCAAATCAGTGATATGGGCGCGGTGCCCACGATCTTCGGCGTGTTTGATATCGACGCCGTACGCGGATGTATCTTGGGAAATGACCAGCAGCTCTTTGACGCCCGCCTCAACCAGCTTTTCAGCCTCGCGCATGACAGCGTGGGCGGGGCGCGATTGCAGGCGACCGCGCATGTCGGGGATGATGCAGAACTTGCACTTGTGATTGCAGCCCTCGGAAATCTTCAAATAGCTGAAGTGGCGCGGGGTCAGGGACACGCCGGAGGCTGGCAACAAATCTACAAACGGATCAGGGCTGGGGGGCACGGCGGCATGCACAGCGTCCAAAACCTGCTCATACTGGTGGGGGCCCGTGACGGCGAGGACCTTGGGATGGGCGCCGGTGATATATTCTGGCTCGGCACCCAGACATCCCGTGACAATGACGCGGCCATTCTCGGACAAAGCTTCGCCAATCGCATCAAGGCTCTCGGCCTTGGCACTGTCGAGAAAGCCGCAAGTGTTCACGATCACGGCATCGGCGCCTGCATAATCGGGCGACACGCCGTAGCCTTCGGCCCGCAGACGGGTCAAAATCCGCTCGCTGTCGACCAATGCTTTGGGACAGCCCAAGCTGACCATGCCAATGCTGGGCTGACCCGGACGCGCTGGATCACGCAATTTGGGCTTGGGGGCGAGGTCGGGGCGCAGGTTTGGCGGGTTTGTGCTCATGGCTTGCCTATAGCGAAGTCAAAGCCCCGCGAAAAGAGGTCAGGCATTGTGGGGGACTGCAGCAAGCCATAGATTGATACCAACTTGGAAAGAGGCTCCCATGAAGTGGATCAAACGCGTCTTTGGCGCAATTCTGGTGGTGATTGTTGTCGCCGTTGTATCGTTGTTTTTCCTGCCTGCGGACAGAATCGCGCAAATTGCAGCAGAACAAATCCGGTCCCAGACAGGGCGGGACGTCAGCATAACGGGTGGCGTGTCGATGACGCTGTGGCCTGTTTTGGGGGCATCGGTGGGCGGATTGGAAGTCGGCAATGCGGAATGGTCCGATCAAGGGCCAATGTTGACCGCAGAAAACGCAGCCATCGGGGTGGATGCGCTTGCATTGTTGCGCGGCGAAATCAGCATCACAAACATCGAGGCGACTTCTCCGACGATCCGACTTGAAAGCCGCAAAGACGGGCGCGCCAGCTGGCAGTTCACCGATGCATCGGGTGGTGCGACAATCGAAACAGAAACCGCGCCCGAGCGCGAGGCACAAGCGTTTAGCATCAAGCGTCTAAGCGTGAGCAACGCGACGTTGATTTACGACGCCGAAGGCAGCGATCTTGTGTCCTACGCAGGGGTTGATCTGGATCTGGACTGGCCGGAGCGATTGGGAGCGGCCGACATCCGCGCCACATTGCGCCCTGCAGGTCAAAATGTTGACGTCATCGCGCGCATTGACGGGTTCGCGGGATTCATTGCGGGGCAGGTCCAGCCCGTGTCGGGCACAATATCGGCCGGTGGCGGCGTTTTGACACTGAACGGGCGCGCAAGCACCGCAGGGGATGTGGCTGGCAAACTGGGCCTTGATTTGCCCGACACGGATGCGTTTTTGACGGCGATCGGTTTGGGCGCGGTGCAACTTCCTGCCAATCTTGGCGCTGCAATCGACATGCGGTCGGACATGACACTCACCTCGGACCGCAGACTGTCTTTGCGCGACTTGAACGTTGATCTGGGGGGCAACAGCCTGTCGGGGGCGGCGGACATCTCGCTCAACGGGGTGCCACAGATCAACGCGCAGCTCACAACGGGTGCGTTGGATTTGACTTCTGCCACCGGGGGCAGTTCGGGTGGCGGATCATCTGACGCCGTTTCATCAGGCTGGTCAAAAGCCAAAATCGACGCCAACGGATTGGCGTCATTCAATGGTGAAATCTCGCTCAAAGCCACCTCGATCGACTTGGGCAGTTTCAAGCTGGGGACCACGCGCGCATTGATCAGCAATGACAGGTCACGCGCGGTTTTTGATTTGCGCGAAGTGCAGGCATACGGGGGAACGGTGTCGGGCGAATTCGTGATGAACAACCGCAACGGATTGTCGGTGGGCGGTAAAATCTTTGCGCAATCGATCGCTGTGCAGCCGTTGCTTGCGGACGCAGCTGGCATCACGCGCCTGACAGGCCGCGGGGATGCAGAGGTCAGCTTTCTGGGTTCGGGATCATCTGTGCATGCGATTATGAACGCCCTGTCGGGGAAAGGCGCGGTCAAGCTGGGCAAAGGCATGATTGACGGATTGGACCTCAACACATTGATGGGGAACGGAAAAGGGTCGGGTGGGACGACAGTTTTTGACAGTCTTGGCGCGACTTTCACGATCAAGGACGGCAATCTGCGCAACGACGATCTGTTGTTCGCATTGCCAAACTACGAGGCGCGCGGCAAAGGACGTATCGGACTGGGGGCGCAGGATTTGGACTATGTGTTCACCCCTGCAGCCCTGCGCGCAAACGAGGGCAAAGGGCTCGCCATTCCGGTGCGCATCACTGGCCCTTGGGCTGATCCGAAAATCAGACCGGACCTGAAAGCCGCAGTGGATCTTAACTTTGCCGAAGAAAAAGCGCGCATCGAGAAACGCGCCAAAGAGCAGGTGCAACAAAAGCTGCAAGAGCGTTTGGGCATCACTGCACAAGAAGGGCAATCGGTTGAAGATGCCGCCAAAGACAAAGTCGAAGACAAGCTGAAGCGTGAGCTATTGAAAATCTTTGATTAAACAGGAATGCGCCAAACGATATCCAAAGGATTAAAGTTTGGCGCAATTGCGTCCGGGTGCGGGCCCTAAATCGTTTGGTCGTACTCGCCCACATTCGGCTCTGTGCGAATGACAGCATCGATATCTGCAAAAATTGCGCGCATCTCGGCCTCGGAATCGGGGCTTTCGCAGACAACAACCAGATTGGGTGTGTTGCTTGACGCGCGCACAAGGCCCCAGCCGCCATTGTCCAGAATCACGCGCGCACCGTTTACGGTCACGACTTCTTTGATCGCGCGCCCGCCAACAGTTTCGGATGCCGCATGTTTCGCAACCAGTTTTGCCACCAAACGCTCCAAAGTGTCGTATTTTTCCGTGTCCGCGCAATAGGGGGACATGGTCGGCGTTGCCCACGTCTGCGGCAAAGCCTTGCGCAGATCAGACATGGATTTATCCGGATTCCGGTCCATCAGCTTGCAAATCTCGACCGCGACGCGCATGCCGCAATCGTAGCCGCGCCCGATATCACCGGCGAGGAAATAATGCCCTGATTTCTCGAAACCCGCGAGGGCGCCAATCTCTTTGACGCGACGCTTCATGTGGCTGTGACCGGTTTTCCAGTAATCCGCCTTGATCCCGTATTTTTGCAACTCCGGATCAGAGGCAAACAGACCAGTAGATTTCACATCGGCCACAAAGGTGGAGCCGGGGTAAAGCTTGGCCAGATCGCGGGCCATGATGACACCGACCTTGTCGGCGAAAATCTCTTCGCCTTCATCATCGACAACACCGCAGCGGTCGCCGTCGCCATCAAAGCCAAGGGCGAAATCCGCGCCGGACGCTTTCACGGAATCGGACATGTCATGGAGCATTTCCATGGCTTCGGGGTTGGGGTTGTAGTGCGGGAAGGTGTAATCCAACTGGGTGTGGCTGGGCACGACTTCGACACCCAGACGTTCAAACAGTTCAGGCGCAAACGCGGCGGCCGTGCCATTGCCGGTCGCACATACGACCTTGAGTTTGCGGGTCATTTTGAAGTCGCCGACAAGGTCGTCAAGGTAGGCTTCGCGCACCCCTTCAATGAATGCGTAAGATCCGCCAGCACGGGCTTGGCCGCGGCCTTCCAATACGATGTCGCGCAACTCGTTCATCTCGTCCGGACCGTGGGTCAAAGGGCGTTCAAAGCCCATTTTCACACCCGTCCAGCCGTTGGGGTTGTGACTGGCCGTGACCATCGCAACGGCAGGGACATCCAAATGGAACTGGCTGAAATAAGCCATCGGGGACAATGCAGGGCCGATGTCTTTGACGGCGATACCAGCCTGCATCAGTCCCAACATCAATGCGTTTTTGATAGATAGGGAGTAGTCGCGGTAGTCGTTGCCCACCGCAATGACGGGCTCAATGCTGCGGGCATGCATCTGAGTGCCCAGCCCAAGGCCAAGGGCGGTAATGCCCGGCAAATTGATTGCTTCCGGGTACTGCCAGCGGGCGTCATACTCGCGAAACCCTGTCGGGGTGATCATTGGGTCACGCAGGAATTCCCACGTATTTACGGAAACGGTAGGGGCCGGTTTGGTCACGTCAAAAGCTCACTTCTAAGGGGAGAGTTATGGAGATGTCTGATTTACAAGCTGAGTGGGCGCGCTTTAGCGACGGCATCAAGCTGCATAAGTGTTTCGATCAAGGTGGGCATCTGATCGAGATAAATCATGTTGGGGCCATCACAGGGGGCGTTGTCGGGGTCCTGATGGGTTTCCATAAAGACCGCACCCACACCTACAGCGACTGCCGCGCGTGCCATGACGGGGGCAAATTCGCGTTGCCCGCCGGAACTGCCTCCTTGTCCGCCGGGTTGTTGCACCGAATGTGTTGCGTCCATGACAACAGGGTAGCCTGTTTGTGCCATTTGCGGCAGGGACCGCATGTCAGCCACAAGGGTGTTGTAGCCAAATGTTGTGCCGCGTTCAGTCAACAGGATACGGTGATTGCCTGTGCTTTCGACCTTGGTAACAATGTTCGGCATCTCCCAAGGGGCCAGAAACTGGCCCTTTTTGATGTTGATTACTGAACCCGTATTACCTGCTGCAAGCAGCATGTCGGTTTGGCGACACAGAAAGGCAGGAATTTGAATAATGTCCACGGCGTCCGCCGCGGGTGCACATTGCGCCTCAGAATGAACGTCTGTCAGAACGGGAACGCCGATGGCTTTGCCCACAGATTGCAGCGCCTTGAGACCCTCATCAATTCCAAGCCCACGGATGCCGGACAGCGATGTGCGATTGGCTTTGTCATAGCTCGACTTGAAAACATATTGAGCACCAGCCGCATCACAGGCTTCTTTCATCTTGCCTGCAACCATTTGCGCGTGATCCAAGCTTTCAAGCTGGCAAGGACCAGCAATAATGGTCAACGGACGATCATTGCCGATGGTCAGATCGGCGACTTGGACATGGGTCATTTAGGATGTTACCTGTTCACGAAGGATGGAAGCGGTCAGTGAGATCATCAGGTAGATGCCTGCAAAGATCAGGAAAGCCAAGATCGTGTTTTCGAACGAGCGAGGATATGAGGCTTCCTCTGAAGCAACTGGATCAACGGCAATGGTCAAATAGCGGACCTGACGGCTGGCTTCTGTACGGGCTTGCTCCAATTGGCCTTGGGCCAACTGCAAATTCGCATCGGCCGTCGCGAGATCGGCTTGGGCAAGCTGCAAGTTCACAGCCTGCTGGGCCAGTGAATTTTCACCGTTGGTGGATGAGTTCAATTTCGATGTGAGCCTGTCAACCAAATCATTCAGACGACGAACGTCACCTTCGGCACCTTCAACTTTGGCGCGGTTTGGTCTGTTGTTGTCGAGCAAAGCTGCCAGTTCCAGCTCTTTTTCGATCAAAAGGGTCTCGTAATTGGTGATCTGTGTCCGGATCGATGCGATCACGGCCTGCGGATCAACACCGTTTTCGACCTGCAGCTTGATCAGGGCCTCTTGCGCGTCACGCCGTGCTTTGAGTGATTTTTCATAGGCCGCCGTAGAGGCGCTCATTTGGTCGTCGCGCTTTTCCTGGCTCAAATCGTTGACGCGGGCTTCGGCATAGGCGATCAGAAGGCGCGAGAATTCTGCCGATATCTCGGGATCAGCGGCCACAACTTCCATGCGGATCATACCTTCGGTCGGGTCATACCCGATTTTGATATTCTTTTTATAGAGCTTGTAGGCTTCTTCGTTGCTTGGGTTTTCGTTCAAACGCTGGATTGGATCGATCCATGCTTGGGTGAAATGCCCCTTGAAACCCTGATCCGTATCCAAACGCAGCATCGCGTCTTTGGACTGAAGAAAACTTTGCACCGCAATCGAATCCGCACTGTTGGCGAATTGCGTGGGCAACAGAGAACTCAACGGGCCAGCGCCGCCAGATCCTTCGTTCTGAATGATCAAAAAGTCACTCTCGGTGGCGTACATCGGCGTGGCGATGTTGTAGAAATAATAGCCCGCCAATGAAGGTCGGGAGCACGACGAAAAACGCCAGACGCACCATAAGCAGGCCCATCTTGCGGCGGCGACGGCTGGATGATGTCGCGCTGAATATCCGAGATTTCGCGCGAGCGGCGTTCGGCCGGGCTTAATTCTGTCGAGGGCAGGTTTGCCGACCGCGGGCATCGGTTTGCGGCAATTGCACACGGCCCGCACCGGCCGGTTGCCGGCAGTTGCATCACGTCAGGGGGCCGCCGTCCCGTGCTCGCCCCGGCTGGGGAACGACCAGTTCCAGCATGTTGGAGCGTTGAAACGGATCAATCCCTTTCGGCGCGCAACAGGCGCACAGCATCAAAGTCGGAGGTCGGGGCCAGCCCGTGTTTTTGCGCGACGCGGCGGGCCATGCGCAATTGACGCCCGTCAGCCCTTCGCGGCGGATCGCGTCCATGTCCGTTTCGCCAGCCACTTGGGCCGCACTGGACACTTCACCACGTCGCGCCGCGGGTTGCTGTGGTTGCGGCGTTGGGCTGGCGGTGGGGCTGGCGCTGGCTTGCTGCGCACGGGCCATGCGCAGCTGGTCAGCCGCAGTGCCCCCTTCGGCGCGGTTTGGAACCGGCGACGGTTTTGCTGTGGATGACGTTGGCGTATCACTGCTGCCCCCGCGGACGGGGCGCTGCGCTTGATGCGGAACTTCCTAGCTTTGGGTTTCGTAGTCATAAAGCTCGCTTCGCCTCTTCCAAGGTGTCAAACATGTGCAGTTGCCCGTCCAGCAGCACCGCTGCGGATCGGGCGAATTTCTCAAGCGTCTGGGCCTGGTGGGACACAATAATGATAGTCGTGGTGCGAAGCCGCTCTTGCAGGATTTCGCCTGACTTGCGGTTGAACTCCACATCCGTTGTCGATGGCATGCCTTCGTCGATCAGATACATGTCGAAATCCAGCGCCAGCATCAGGGCGAAATGAAAACCGCGCGCGCATCCCCGCCGAATAGGTGCCAAGTGGCTGGTCGAAATATTCGCCCAAGTTGCACAGCCAGCGGCAAAAGCTTTCCACATAGTCGGGATCAAGCCCGTAAAGCCGCGCGATATAGCGGGCGTTTTCCATCGCAGACACTTTGCTGACCACGCCGCCCATGAACCCCAAGGGGAAAGAGATGTTGCACCCGCGCCGGATCTCGCCCTCATCGGGTTTCTCAAGCCCCGCCATCATGTTGATCAACGTCGTTTTGCCGGTGCCGTTGGGCGCATGAATGCCCATGGAATTGCCCAGTTCCACACGGAAAGACACGCGATCAAGGATGACCTTGCGCTGTGTTCCTGTCCAATAGGACTTGGACTGACGTTTTCAAACTCCAGCATTGACTGCTCCGGGGGCTGCTGCTCTGGAAACCATTGCCTGCGGGTATGGGTCTCCGTCCCTCTCTATCAGAGGTGTGTTGACGGTCTATTCACCGAATTTGATCATATTATGTCCAAGTTAGAAACAAATGTACACGACTCTCATGGATTGTTTGGGCGCAAACGCAACAAATCGGGGGAGTTACAGGCACAAAGGCCCCGATCCGCGTGATCCGGGCCCTCGCAAAAACAGGTTCTGACTGTGGTCAGGTTTGAACCATCTGCCACAAAAGACCCGCAATCACCGCACCCGTCACGGCAAAACCGAGGTAGGCTGCAAAAACCCGTGGTTTGACCAAGGCCCAGACCGCAATTGCTGCGGGGATACACGACACACCCCCCGCAATGACGAAACTCATGGCGGCGCCTTGGGTCATGCCCTGCGCCAGCAGGGCGTCCACCAGCGGAACGGCCGCGTATCCGTTCAGATAGGCGGGTGCACCAACGAGAGCGCCCATAATGATCGGCCAAATGCCAGAGCCACCCAAAACGCTGGCGATCAGCTCGGCAGGCACATAGCGCAGCATCACAGCCTCGATCACATAGGCCAACGTCAACCACTTCAACAAAAATAACCCGTTTTCCAAAGCTGTGGTCTTGAAGGTCTCCCTGCGCGCAGTTTCGCTCCAAAACGCCCAAAGCGGGGCGCCCGGAAAACGGCTTTTGCACGCCACAGCAGCCCCCCGACAGATGGGCGTTCGCGCAGCGGATTGGCAAACACAGCCGAACGGGCCAGCATCAACGTGGCAAAGCCGCCCGCCATCCCCAAACCCACAGCAGACAGGGTTTTGGCCACGGCAAAGTCCCAGCCCAAAGTGCCAGAGGTGATCAAAAACATCGCGGGGTCCATCAGCGGTGAGGCCAGCCAAAAGGCCATAACAGCGCCCAGCGGGGCACCAACCGCCAACAAGGCGGCGATAAACGAGATGACTTCGCACGAGCAAAACGGGGACAATCCCCCCAACAGGGCGGCCAGAACGATCATGCGGACAGGATTGCCCTCGAATGCGCGGGCCAACAGGGTTTCCGCACCCGATGCCTTCAAACAGGCCACAGCCAACACCGCGAACAGAATAAACGGGGCGGTGCCCAGCAATGCCTGGACTGTGAAAACAAGGGTCGGGGCAAAGGTGGGCCAGTCAAGCACGGCGATCATAGCAAGGATCAGGGCCGCGGCGCTCCACGCCGTGAGAAGCCGGCCTTTGAGCGCGGGGGGGACGTGGGAAAGGGTGGTGTCAGTCATGATCATGCTCCGTGCATCGGGCGCTGCTGTCTGCACAACACTCTGTCAGTAAAAATGTGGAAAGGGCCTTAACCTGATCATAAGCGACGGCGGCGCAAATGATGGAACGGCCTTTGCGGATCTGATCGACCAATCCGGCTTGGGCCAAAATCTTGACGTGATGGGTCAGGGTGCTGCCGGTCACGCCGCTGCGCGCACCCAACGTGCCAATGCTCAGCCCGTCCGGGCCGGCACGCACCAAAGCGCGCAAAACGCTTAGGCGTTGTTCAGATCCAAGGGCGGCAAAACTGCTGGCGGCAATCGCCAGATCGAGGTCTTCGGTGTGTGTTGATTCTATTTTCATATTTCTAATAACATTGAAATGATGACTTTACGCAAGTTTTATTTCGATAATCTTCGAACAATCATGCTGGACCTTGCGGCACCGCGCGATAAGCTGGGCGCATGACATTGGTTCAAGACATCCAATCCTGCCGCCTGTGCGCCGACAGATTTGCAGCCACCTATACAGGCCACAGCCCGCGCCCTGTGGCGTGGTTTCAAAAAGGTGCCCGCATCCTGATTGCAGGACAAGCCCCGGGGGCGCGGGTGCATGAAAGCGGGCAACCTTTCACCGACCCGTCAGGGGACCGCTTGCGGGACTGGTTGGGGTTGGACAACCCTGCGTTTTATAACAAGGACAACATCGCAATCGTGCCCATGGCGTTTTGCTTTCCGGGTTACAACGCCAAAGGGTCTGATCTGCCCCCGCCCCCGATTTGCGGCAAAACATGGCACGCAAAAGTGATGCAAACACTTGGGCCGATGCCTTTGACTGTGTTGGTCGGCGGGCATGCGCACAAATATCATTTGAATGTTAAGACTGGCGTGACAGACACGGTTTGCAACTGGCGCACCCATGCGCCGCACGTGTTTGCCTTGCCACACCCAAGCTGGCGCAATACAGGCTGGCTCAAGAAACATCCGTGGTTTGAAGCCCAGGTGCTGCCCGCCCTGCGCGCCCGCGTAACAGAGGTCCTCACATGACAGAACTTACCCCCCTTGATGCAGCCCACGCGGCCATGGAAGCGGATCCTGAAAATGACGCGACGCGGTTGGCGTTTTACGAGCGGCTCGGCGATGCAGAGTTGTTCTTGTTGCTCGAAGAAGAAGCCGCGGGGGATCAGATCAAACCGTTGATCTTTGAAATTCCGGACGGGGATCTGGTGCTGGTGTTTGACCGCACAGAACGGTTGACGGCCTTCACGGGTGAAGCCGCCCCCTATGCCGCCTTGTCCGGACGCGTGGTCGCAGGGCTGCTGGCCGGAGAGGCGCTGGGCTTGGGACTGAACCTTGATGTGGCCCCCTCCGCCTTTGTTCTGCCGCCCGAAGGGGTCACATGGATGGCGCAAACCTTTGAACACGAACCTGACGAGGTCGAGGCGCAAATCAGCGAAATACGTGCGCCCGCAGGGTTGCCCGAGGCGCTTTTGACAGCGCTCGACGCGAAACTGGCAACGGCCATGGGGCTGGCGCGCTGTGCCTATCTGGTCAGCGTCACCTACGAGGGGGGCGGCACGGGGCACATGCTGAGCTTTGTGGATGCAGTGCCGGGGGCAGAAACTGCGCTGGCCAAAGCCGCAGGCGAAGCCCTGACGTTTTCGGGAATCGAAGCAGGGGCGATGGACGTGGGATTCGTCGGTGCACAGGATGACATGACAGAGCGACTGGCCCGGGTCGGGTTGCGCTTTGATCTGCCCGAGCCCGTGGAAATGTCACAAATGAACAGGGCGGCGCCCGGGTCTGACCCCGAAAAGCCGCCAATTTTGAAATAAACGGCAGGCGGTGATCACGCGGACCCCGCATTCGCTCACATAGACGCGAGGTGGGGTGCCCGAAGCGGGATAGGGGGGCTATCCTTAGTCTTACAAAACCACGCCCCTTTTGGCCGAACACTGGAGATACACTATGAACCGCTTCACTTTGAGCATCGCCGCAGTCGCCACAGCACTGTCGATGTCCACTGCTGCCTTTGCTGGCGACCAATATGTCGACGAGACAGGATTTGCGGTGTCGGGCTATGACGTTGTTGCCTATTTTGATCTGCCGGTTCAAGCCGTTGGCACGCCGGCAACTGCGCCTGTTGCTGGAAATGCCGGCATCACAGCAGATTACAACGGGGCGACATTTGCATTCTCTTCCGAGGCAAACCGCGACAAATTCGTCGCCAACCCTGCCAAATTTGCACCGCAATATGACGGACATTGCGCGTATGGGGTTTCCAAAGGTGGCAAAGTTCCAGCCAACCCCGAACTGTGGCGGATTGTGGACGACAAGCTTTACCTCAACATCACCAAAAACGTCGTGAGCTTCTGGGAAGAAGACATTCCGGGCAATATCTCATTGGCGACGAACAACTGGGCGAACATTGAACCCGAAGCGGCCTCCACACGCACAATTCCGCAGTATTCCTCTGCTGCGCCTTCGAAATAAGACAATGGCTGATCCAAAGATCCCCTCACCGGATCGCCAGAGCCCCCGCCCGACACTGTCGCGGCGGGGTTTTCTCGTTGGTGCAGGCGTTTTGGCTTTGGGCGCGGGGGGCGTTTTCGCCGCGCGCTGGTTCAACATTTCCGCACGTGCAGGCGCGCAAGGTACTCTGAGCGTCCAGCAGGCCTATGAGGGAGCGCTGCGCGATCAGGTGGTGCTTGTTGATATCCGCCGTCCTGACGAATGGGCGCGCACCGGTGTCGGGGCGGGGGCTGTGCCTTTGGACATGCGCCGCCCTGATTTCATTGATGTTTTACGCGCACAAGTCGGCGGTAAAACAGACACGCCGATCGCGCTGATTTGTGCGCGCGGTGTGCGGTCGCGCGCCATGAGTGCACGGTTGAGTGCGGCAGGGTTCACCACGATCATCGACGTGCCAGAGGGCATGTTGGGCTCAGGTGCAGGTCCCGGCTGGCTCAAGTCTGGCCTTCCTGTTGTTGCTCTGGAGTAGATGATGAAAACGTTCCTGACCGTTGTCGCCGCACTTGTGGGTTTGAGCACATCCGCGCAGGCGGGGTGCGGCCCCGTCGACACAGCCTGCACGCTTGAAAATGGCAGCTACCACGTCACTTTGCCCGACGGGGACGTGAAAGGGACGGTGATGTTCCTGCATGGTTTCGGCGGCTCGGGAAAGGGCACATTGAACAACAAGGTTTGGGTGCCAGATGCCTTGGCGCGGGGGTACGCAGTGATCGGCCCTGATGGGACCAAACGCGAGGGCAGCAACGGCAGGCGCTGGTCGTTCCATCCCGACTGGCCGCAACACCGCGATGACATCGCCTTTTTGCAGGACGTGCGCGATGACGCGGCGGTGCGGTTTGATCTGGACGCATCCCGAATGGCCCTTGGCGGATTTTCGATCGGAGGGTCCATGACCTCCTATCTGGCCTGCGCCGTTCCGGATGCCTTTTACGCGTACCTCCCCGTAGGTGGCGGCTTTTGGCGTCCACATCCAACCGAATGCGAAGGCCCCGTGCGCCTGTTGCACACCCACGGCTGGAGCGACACGACTGTCCCGCTGGAAGGGCGCGTTGTGCGCGGCGCAGACCGAAACGACCCGGAGGCGTTTGTGCAGGGGGACATATTCTATACGGTGGGCATGTGGCGGGATGTGAACCAATGCCTGCAACTGCGCGCCGATGCCTTTGTGACCAAAGGGGACTTCATGCGGCGCAGTTGGAAACGCTGCGCGCCGGACACGGCTTTGGAATTCGCGATCTTCCCCGGGGGGCATAAAGTGCCGCAAGGTTGGGCAGAGATGGCGCTGGAGTGGTTCGAAAAGCTGTAGCCTATTCCGCAGGCATCTGCTCCTGACGCTTCAACATCGCATGAAGTGTGCCGCGCTCGCGTTTGGCGCGGGTGAAAATGGCAGGCTCGCGCAGCGAATTGGGGCTTTCCATGCGCAAGGCGGCAGGTGTGCGTTGCCCCAGATGGACGGCACTCAACGCAGACAGGGGCACCGCCAGCACAAGGCTGAACACGATAGGTAGCAGCCAAAGCGAAATCAGACCCGCGAACAGTCCAGCAACCAGCAACAGCCCCAAAACCGTTTCGAGCCAATGAAAGGCCAGCAACGTGCGCAGCGGATAAGCGTGCGCATCACGGCGTTGCGGGGCCCATCCCCCACCACTGCCACGCATGGCCAAAATCACGGCGCGGGTCTGTTGGATCATCAGGATCGGCGCATACAGAATGGACAATGCCACCTCGACCAAAAAGGCCCCAAGGAAGGACCAGCGCCCGCCAAAAACTTTGGCCGCTTTGCCATTGGCCGCGATGATCCCGGCACCTGCAATCTTGGGGGTCAGCAGCATCGCATACATGATGACAAGGAAAATAGCGCTGTCGATATGACTCATTTCGGGAGGCCAGTTGGGAAACAGCGGGTTGGACTCGTGGAAATACAGGATCACATTGGTGTTCGCATCGCGCCCCAGCAACGCCCAGAACACCAGCAAAACAAACCATGCAGGGGACATCAAATAGGCGGCGGCCCCTTGGAACAGATGAAAGCGCGACACAGGGTGCAAGCCGCGCGTGGTCAAAAGGCGCAAATGCTGCAAGTTGCCACGACACCAGCGGCGGTCGCGGATCACATAGTCGATCAAGGTGCCGGGCGTCTCTTCAAAGCTGCCAGTGACACGGGGCAGGAACCGCACACGCCAACCGGCGCGTCGCATCAAAGAGGCCTCGACAAAGTCATGGCTCAGGATCAACTCGTCGCGCCCCAGCACATCATTCAGATGCGGCAAGCCAGCCGTCGCGGCAAAAGCGCGGGTGCGGATGATGGCATTGTGCCCCCAATAGTTGCCCTCTGCCTGTGACCAGCGGGCCAGCCCTTCGGCCAGCAACCAGCCATAAGCGACGTTGGAAAACTGCTGGATGCGGGCAAAGACGGTCTCGGCCCCGATCAGCTGTGGAAAGCTCTGGATAAGGCCGGTGTTGGGGTCCGCCGCCAATTCGTCGGCGAGGCGTTGAATGGCGCGCCCTGTCATCAAACTGTCGGCGTCCAGAACCAGCATCGCATCATGGGCCGCACCCCATCCGGTGATCCAGTCCACCAGATTTCCGACCTTTTTATCGGTGTTCTGGGGGCGGCGGCGATAGTGTACGGCGATCCCCTCAGGTGCGGCCGCGCGCAAGGCGACAAACGCTTGCCATTCCTGCGCCGCGATGGCGGCCTCGGTGCTGTCTGACAAAACAAACAAGGTGAAACGATGCGCCGCGTTGCGCGTGGCAAGGTCGTGCAGCATTGCAGAGGCGTTGCCGAACACATCCCATGGCACCTCGTTGTAGATCGGGACCAACAGGGCGACATCAAGGGGGGCAGCCACGTCAGGCGCAGTGTCGCGGGGGCGACTGACGCGGCCGGCAAGGCCTACGCCCACAGTGCTGATGGCGATTGTCACCCACACAAACGTGGTGCCGATCATCGCCAGCAAAATCCATTCCAGAACAGACATGCCCGATTGCATCAAAACACCGTGCAGCCCCCAAATCAGGGCCAATGTGCCAAGGATGGCAGGGACAAAAACGCTCAACCGCCACACTGATCCATCGACGCGCCCGTTGTAATCGCGCACGGCCGGAGCTGTGGCAAAATCCTGTTGCGGCATGCTCAGGGGGGCCAGCGGCGGCATGTCTGCCACGGTATGTGTATCGGTGCTCACGTTGCGGTCCACCGATACAGCCAGACTTCGGTCAGCGGACCGTCGTCCAGCCGCAACTGGGCGCGAAACTCCGCATAGGTCGCCTCGCCGG
The DNA here is from genome assembly GCA_943787985.1 of uncultured Paracoccaceae bacterium. GTDB lineage: Bacteria > Pseudomonadota > Alphaproteobacteria > Rhodobacterales > Rhodobacteraceae > Ascidiaceihabitans. Next base: position 240,851 of record CALSOO010000004.1, read on the forward strand.
GGTAAAAGGTAAAGGCCAGACGCGGTCCGCCGGTTTGCGGATTGCGCTGCACGACACCGTCGCTCACTTCACCGTGAGAGGTGCGCACGATCTTTATCAGAGTGCCGAGATCGTCAGGAACCAGATCGCTGCCCTCGAAATCAATGGTAAAGATGCGGCCACCCTCGGGGCGTCCTCCGGCGGCGGTGTTCACAACGGCCAAAGCGCGCTCTGGATGCGGGGCAGGGTCTACGCCCCAATCCAAACGATAGCTCATCTGATGCGCATCGCCCGCTTTGATCCCGTCAGAGGGGCGCCAGTAGGCCACAATGTTGTCGTATATCTCAAGGTCTGCGGGGATCTCGACCAATGTCACGGCGCCGCGGCCCCAGTCTTCGCCGGGGGTGACCCATAGGGTGGGGCGCTCGTGGTAATGGGCCTCGAGGTCGTTGAAATCATTGAATGCGCGGCTGCGTTGGCACAGGCCAAACCCTTTGGGGTTGTTGTCCGAAAAGGCACTGATTTGCAGCGTTGTAGGATTGGCCAAAGGCCGCCAGATGACTTCACCGCCGCCATTGTGGATCAACAAACCATCGCTGTCGTGCACCGCAGGGCGGAAATCATCAAAGCGCTGGCGGTCCATGTCGTCGAACAGAAACATCGAGGTCAGGGGGGCAATCCCGACGTGGTTCATGTCCGTGCGCGCAAACAGGTCCGCCTGAACATCCATCACCAGGGTTTCCCCGTGGGTGATCGCAAAACGGTAGGCGCCAGTGCAGCTTGGGCTGTCGAGCAAAGCATGCAAAATGACGGTCTTTTGGCCCGCTTCAGGGCGTTCCATCCAAAAGGACACAAAATCGGGAAACTCTTCGCCCATCGGATCGCCGGTTTTCAGGGCAAGGCCGCGGGCAGACAGCCCGTAAAACTGGCCGGTGCCGATGCCACGAAAATAACTGGCCCCTTGGAAGACGGCGTATTCCTGAAAGATATCAGGGGCTTCCAGCTCGGCGCGCAAGCGCAGGCCGGAATACCCGAGGGTGTCATCAATGGGCACATCGGGGAACTTGTCGGTGGTGTCAAAGACCGCCATGTCAAAAGCCAATGGACGGGCCATGCCATCCGTCACCTCGAACATCTCGACGCCGCGCGGAAAATACAGACCGGGGGGAAACACATCCACGCGCTGGGGGGCGTCAGAGCCTTCCCAAAGCGCGTTGCGCCCGTCGAACCAGATCTTGCGATACTGGTCATAGGTCAGATTGCGCCACGCCTCGGGGATCATGGGGCGGGGGATATAATCGGCGTCGGCCAGCGCTTTGGCCCGCGTGCGCACCACATCTGCATCAAAAGGGGCGGCGTCGCCCACTTGCAAACCGGGCTCATCGGCCCACGCGGCGGCAGGCACAGCAGCGGCAGCCATAATGGCCTTCAAAACATCGCGGCGCAGCATTATTTCACCCTCCACGGTTGGGATTTGAACCATCCGGCCCCGTAGGCCACCGCGATCAAAACGCAGGCCCCCACAAGGTTCACAAGCAGCACCGTTGCCGTGTCGCGGCCCATCACATCCATCGCAAAGCCCATCAGACGGGCGGTGAACATAGAGGTGACAAACACGGCCAAAGACTGCTGGCCGACCTTGAGAATGATCGCCAGAATGCGCTGCCAGATGCGGGCAACCAGTCCGCTGCCTGTGGCCAAAAGGCGCCCGCCTTTGTCTCCGGCGGCGACCCACGCGAGATAGGCAAGGGCGAGGAACTGCACAAACCGCAAGACGCCAAAGTCGGATTTGTCGATCAAGGGCCTGTAAGCGACCCGCCAGTCGCGCGCCCATTCAAAGCCGAATTCGCGCACCCCGATGTTGGACAGCGGCACGTTGGCAATGACAATCACAGCTGCAATCACGATCAAGGTGGTGTTCACAGGCGGCTTTGGCAGCCAGCCGCGCATCAAGGCAAAGCCGGTGAAAAAGATAAGCTGCCAGCCAAAGGGGTTGAAGAACCATGTGCGGTCAGACCACGGCTCGGCGGGAAATTCAAAGTGCCACGCGCCAAGGCCAAAGGCCTGTAAAAAGGCAGTTTGGCCCATGATCCATACGAAAACCACAAAGGCACCGGTGGCCGCAATGCTGATGCGGGACAGGGCCATGACGATGGGCATCAACGCCAGCACAACCATATACATGGGCAGAATGTCGAAGTAGTTCGGCACCCAGCGCAGGGTCATAAAGTTGAGCAAAATATCGGGGTTGGCCCATTTGTCGCTCTCGACAAAAATCATCCAAAGGTTCAACTGGCCCCAGTAATTGCGGGTGCCAATGCCGCTGTCCGTCAGGGCCACAGTCAGGGCAAGGGTGGCGAAAAACAGCCCCACATGGGCCCAATAGACCTGCCACACCCGAAAGGCGACACGGGCAGTGCCGAGCATCCAGCCGACGCGGTCAAACCCGCGCCCAAAAGCGATGGCGCTGGCCATGCCAGAGCAAAACACAAATATCTCGGTGGCGTCCGAAAACCCCCACCGCGCAGGTATCCAGCTGGTCAGGAAATTGCCGGGCGTGTGGGCGATCAGGATGATGAACATTGCAATGCCGCGAAAGAAATCCAGACGCAGATCGCGCACATTAGCAGGGGCCGCAGCCTTTGGGGCAGCGGCAGGGGCTGCAACCTGTGATGGGTCAGCAAAAGTCATGGCTACGCTCTACTCCGATACGCGGCAAGGTCAAGCGTGCGCGCTTATTGCGCAGGGATGCGACGGGCATCGGCAAGGGTGGCAAAACGGGTCGCGGCAAAGCGGTCCTGATGGCCTGCACGCTGCGCCAAACGGTCGGACAAGATCGCCTCGGTCTGATCAATTTGACCGGCGCGGATGCCTGCATCGATGGTCATGCGGTCAAACACATCGCGCTGGGCGTGACTGCCCCCGATGGTCTGCATGGTGGGGCGGGCTGCTGCCAAATTTGCAAAGGCATCGCCGTAGCGCCCTTCAGAAAATGCGTTCAAACCCGCGATCGCAGCCAGACCGGGGTCGGCCACGCGCATGGCCATCTCGCCCTCGTCGCGCGCTTCGCGCAAAAAGCGTTGGGTCATCGCGTCTTTGGCCGCACCGCGATCCGCACCGGACAAAGCCAGCATGTAATGCAAGTCGGCAAAGACAACACAGCCATCGTCCGTCCGGTTTTGGGCAAAATCCGCCAGCTCGACCCAGCGGCTCCCAACGTCAAAGCCTTCAAGCTCCAAACGCATCAGAATGGACGTGGCGTTGGCAATATCGCGGTAGTCGTCGGTTTTGTCTTCGCGGATTTGGGTGTCGTACAAGGACATCACCGTGTCCAACTCGCCGCGGTCCAAGTGCAGCAAGGCTTTGTGCCACCACACGTGGTACCGGAAATTGTTGCAATGGGTCCACGCGCCGCAGTTGTTTTCGATCAACCGGATGCCTGCATCAGGATCAGCTGTCATGTCGTAAACATGGGCCACAGCGTGCAAGCCCCACGCGTCGTCAGAGGCATATTGCAAACCTTGCAACCCGGCGCGTTCGGCGGCGGCGTATTCGCCCGTTTCTTCGAGGGTAAAGGCGTGGCAGCCCAGAATATAACCGCGCAAGGCGTGATCTTTTCCATGGGCGGCCAGGACACGCTCGACAGAGCGGCGCATGCCTTTACCATCGCCAAGAATAAAGCGGATGGCGTGAGAGACTTTGGCAGACATCGTATCCGTCGGCGCGTCGCGCAGGATGGCTTCCATTTCCGCGATAGCGCCCGACAAACTGCCCGAAAGCCACGAGTCGAGGGCCGCAATCCAACCGCGCTCCCGTGTTGTCAGGTCACTGCCAGCCGCGGCAGCATGTGCGGCAGCAGCGGCGTCTTCAGCAACATTGCATAATTCCTTGCGCCCCATCATCAACGAGAACAACCCGCGCGCTGCGTGCCCCATGGCAAAGTTCGGATTGGCACTCATCAAGGCGCCCAAATGCACAGGTGTTTTGGTCCCGTGGGATAAAAAGCCGTGCACGACACCGTTCCAGTCGTCCAGCTCCTGTTGGGAGGACAATGTGACGGGGCTCAGACAAATATCGTAAAGGGCCATGGGACCACCTTTTCTCGTGTAACAGGGTGTGTCCGTTTTAAGGGAAATCAGGGCTCAAGACACTGTATGTCGGGGGGTTACACGTACACGTGAACTGTGCAGCACCTTTTGTGAGCAACATGTCAACATTCGCGCAAAACTGGCAATTTTCTGCCCACACGAGGGTGAAATGTTCCGCTATTTTGGTGGCTTCGGGGTTTTCAGTGTTTCAAGGACTGCCGCGGTGTCCTGCCCGAAGTGCGGGGGAGGACGGGTGTATTGAACAGGTGTGCGGCTCAGCTTGAGCGGATTCGCCAATAGCTGAAGTGTGCCCTTTGCCATGCCTGCCGCCGGAACCTCTACAACAGTGCCGCGCGCTTGGGCCTGATCAGAGGACAGGGCTTCGGGCACCGTTTTGATGGGACCAACAGGCACTTTGACCGATTGCAGTTTTTCCATAATCTGCGCTTTGGTGAACGCCGCCAGTGTTTCGGCCAGTTGGGGCAGCAGCGCCTCGCGGTGCTCAATGCGCAAGCTGTTGGTGGTAAAACGCGGATCACCCCCAAGGTCGGACCGCCCGATCACATCGCAAAAACGCGCAAATTGGGAATCATTGCCCACAGCCACCAGAACATGCCCGTCGCAGGCGGCGAATGCATCATAAGGCACGATGTTGGGGTGGGCATTGCCGCGCCGTTTCGGGGCTTCGCCTGAGGTGAGGAAATTCATCCCCTCGTTTATCAGCCAGGCCATCTGCGCATCCACAAGGCTCAGGTCAATGTGCTGCCCCTCACCCGTTGCGTCGCGGTGGCGCAAAGCGGCCAGAATGCCGATCGTGGCGTACATTCCGCACATCACATCCGCGATCCCGACGCCCACTTTGGTCGGTGCGCCCGCCGGATCGCCTGTCAGTGACATGATCCCGCCGTACCCCTGTGCCATCAGGTCATAGCCCGGTTGATCCTTGTTGGGCCCGAACTGTCCAAATCCCGAGATCGAACAATACACCAGCGACGGATGCGCTTTGAGCAGGGATGTGTGATCCAGCCCGTATTTCACCAGTCCGTCCGGCTTGTAGTTTTCAATGACAACGTCTGCGCGCGCAGCGAGCTGGCGCACGGTCTCTTGACCCTCAGGCGTTGAAATATCAACGGCGATCGACTGTTTGTTGCGGTTGGCGCACATGAAATAGGCGGATAGATCCGTCGGGGCGCCGCTTGCGTCTTTGGCGTAGTTCGGGCCCCATCCACGGGTATCATCGCCGCCGGTTTTAGGGTTTTCGACCTTGATGACGGTCGCGCCGAAGTCGCCTAGCAATTGCGTGGCGGTGGGGCCGGCCAGAATGCGGCTCAGGTCCAGAACGAACAAGTCGCCCAAAGCGGTCTGGCCCAAAGCAGTCTGGGTGGGGGGCGTGGTCTCAGATCCGTCCATCATAGGCCCCTTTGTCGATGATTGCGGCAATCACGGTGAAGGTCTCGCTCTGCATCGCGGCGTCCAATGCGGCGTCCAGTTCTGCGCGGCTGCGCACGGTGTGCCCGTCGCCGCCAAAGGCGTGCCCGATGGCCGCAAAGTCGTGTTCTGCAAAGTCGACCCCTGCATTGGGCAGTTGCCTCTGGCGTTGTTTCAACTCGATCAATGCAAGGGATGCATCAACAAAAACAACAAAGATCGTTTTGAGACCCAGTTCTTTGGCCGTGCTGAGTTCTCCGGCCACCATCAAGAAACCCGCGTCGCCCGAAAAGCTGACGACAGTGCGTTCGGGGGAGGCCAGTTTGGCGCCCATCGCCAAAGGCACGGCGCAGCCCATGGTGCAAAGTGCGGAGGATTGCATCAATCCGCGCGGCTCGAAACAGGTCCACATCTGGCTGAGCAAAATACGGTGCGCCCCGCTGTCTGCTGTGGCCAGGGTGTCGCGTGGAAGCTTGCTGCGGCACCCGTCCACGATGGCGGCCGGACCCCAAGCGTCATCCTTCGGGAAGGCCTCTTGCAATGCAGCTTTCAGCGCTCCGATTTGGCCGCGTTCCCATGTCGGGCGCGGGGTGGCTGCCGCATCCAGAGCGCGCAACGTCGCAGGGGTCGATCCGATGATGTTCAGGGTCGCTTGGTGCATGTAGTGGTGGTTGGGTTCTGCTGTGATGTCGATCACGTTTGTGCGTGTCGGATCCCACACATTCTGCCAGCCGGGGCGCATTTCAATCGGGTCATATCCCGCGCACAGGATCAAATCCGCGTCCCGCACCAAAGGCAACAGGTGGTGATCGGCATGAGGGGACAAACCGGCACCGCCCAAAGCCAGAGGATCGTCTTCAGGCACCATGCCCTTGGCCTTATAGGTCGTGATCACAGGGATATTGTAGCGGTGGGCAAGGGCTGTGACGTCAGGGCCGGCCCCCTCGTTCATAGCGTCGACGCCAACGATCATAACAGGGCGGTGCGCTGCGCTAAGCCATGCGGCCGCCTGCTCTAAAACGGGTGCGGCGGGCACCATTTGTGCCGCTGCAACGCGCGCGGCGGGGGCCTGTGCGGGCACTATGCTGACCGCAACACTTATGGGCACATCTATCAGAACGGGACCGGGGCGCCCTTCCAGGGCAATGCTCACAGCCTTGTCTGCGATCACGTGCGCGGCACCGGTGTTGAGGGTAAAAACCGCCTTGGTGATCGGTGCAAAAACAGCTGTTTGGTCAAGGACTTGATGCGTGTAGGTTTGGGCCTCGTCGGCATCGACACAGCCAGCCAGAACGATCAAAGGCACACGGTCCTGATGGGCATTCGCCACGGCATTCACACCGTTCAAAACGCCCGGACCCACGGTGGCCACCAGAATGCCCGGCGCGCCAGTGCGGTGATATGCACCTTCCGCCATGAAGGCTGCGGCATTCTCGTGCTTTGCCAGAATAAAACGGATACCCGCGGCCTCTAACGCGTCAACCAGCGTCAAAACCTCGCCGCCGGGCATACCAAAGGCATGGCGGCATCCGGCTGCATAAAGGCGCTTGGCCAAAGCATCGGCGGCACGAATAGAATGGGACATCTGGCAGGCTCCAATAGATTGGAGCGTTGGTCGCACAAGGCATCCCCTTGGTGCAAGTGACAGTTGTGTGGGGAATGTTTCAAACGAACAATTCATCAAAGAGAACATGCATTTTTTCGCATCGGATGGTGGGAGGTTCACGAATTGGCAAGAGGCAGGGGGGTAGGTGATGGAATGAAGCAGATTCTTGCAGGGCTATTTATGATGCTACTTTTGATGTTGGCCGGGTTGTCCGGACCGCTTTCATTGGCTGCATCTTCCAAATACGACGCGAAAACGGATGTTTTCGTGCTTTTGTCGCGAAACCTCCCAGACGCCGAAACACATCTGAGCGGGATTGGCGTGCAAGCGTTCGGGCCGGTTTCAGCAAGGTTCGGATCATTTGTCTATGCGGATGCACAGGCCCGGAAGCGGGCTGCTGAAGCAGGGTATGTGTTGATACCCGCGGCGGCACTTGCTGCATTGTGCGGCCTGGATGCAGAGGGAATATTATGACCAATACCACGCCGGACTCCATTCATGGCGGGGCCATAATTTCAGTGATCAATGCGCGCAGAGACCCCGTTTTGATGGTGACACTGTTCACGTGGCTGTTGGTGCCCTGTGTGGCCTTGGCAGCTCTGGGTGCTGGAACACCCGTTTTTTCGGCGGGTGGTGCGGCGGCTGCTTTTGCAACGGCTGCCAGCCTTGGGGTTCGTCTTTTGCAGGGGTCGGTGTGGCAGCCAGCTGCCGCTGCGATGGGGCTTATGGGGCAAGCCATTGCTATGACAGCCGCTTTTGCGATGCATCCATGGCAGATTGACAGCCATATGATGTTTTTTGCGCTCCTCGCGGTTGTCGTGAGCATGACCAGCGTGCGCGCCATTTTGATGGCCGTTGTGCTTGTGGCGGTACATCACCTGAGCTTGAGTGTGCTCATGCCAGTGCTGGTCTATCCGGATGTGGATATCTGGGGCAGCGTTCAACGCACGGTCTTTCATGCTGTCATCATTGTCGTGCAGGCCGTTGTTCTGACAGCCGTGGTCGTGGCGCGTCAACAAATGACCCGAGAACAGGCCGAAGCATCAGCACAGCTTGAGCAGGCCGTCCGGACATCCGAAGCGGCCTGCAAAGAGGCCTTGACCGAAAAAGAGACGTCGCAAAAGGCTTTGGAACTCGCGGAAAAGGCGCAGAAACAAGCCCAAGACGCGTTGCAGGCCACCAAAGACGAAAGGGGAGCGCGTGAAGCGACAGAGGCAAAGATGCGCGCCGCTGAAGAAGAAAGGCAAGGCAAATTGGAACAGGCGCACCGGCAACAGGAAATGATGATAGAAGTGCTGCGGGATGCCTTTGATGCCTTGAAGGCTGGCGACCTTACAAAGCGAATAGAAGGGTCTTTTGCGGCTGACTACGAGGATATGCGCCTTGGGTTCAATGATGCGATGCTCGGGGTTGATTCCGCGATGTCGGCCGTGATGCGACAGGTTGATGATTTCCAGCTTCAGGTGAGCGCATTGGAGGGCAGCGCCGAGCAGTTGTCGCGCCGAGGTCACGCGCAGGCGGAAACGCTTGGGCAAACGCGCAGGTCCACTCAAAGCCTCTCAGGCTCGATCGATTCGATGATTGCCACGGTCGGAATGGCGACCGCTGATGCACAACAGGCCAGCAAAAGTGCGCAAGAGAGCGAAAACGTCACATCGCTTGCCAATGAGTCCATGGAGGAGATCAAAAGCAGCTCACGCGAGATAGCCAAAATCGTGGCTGTGATTGATGAAATTGCCTTTCAAACCAACCTGTTGGCTTTGAACGCTGGAGTCGAGGCCGCGCGTGCTGGCGAAACGGGGCGTGGGTTTGCAGTTGTCGCATCCGAGGTCCGTGCTCTCGCGCAGCGCTCCTCGACCAGCGCGAATGACATTCGGGATCTGATTGAACGCTCAAATAGGCATGTTTCAGAAGGGGCGACACGGATGGAGGACACGGTGACCTCCCTCAACCGTGTCGTTGAGGCGATCACCAATATTTCCACCCATATGGATGCGATCACCGGATGTGCCCAAGAACAAGAAACCGGTTTGGGCGCAATCGACACTGCGGTCACGTCACTGTCGACGATGGCAGAGCAAAACACGGTCGTGTTCGAGAATGCAAAATCATCAACAGACAGGTTGATGCAAGGCATGCAAAATGTGTCGGCTTTGACGTCCGAATTCACGATTTCCAATGCGTTCGACGCACAAAAAGAGCATGGTGCGCTCGATGAGGGCGTTGCGCAAGCGTCTGCCTAGCAAGCAGAAAAAGGAGCTTGAAAACACGCTGACGAACAGCTTTTCACGGGTGCCGTTGTCTTGAAACGGAAGCCCACCGCACAGTGCTGTACGGAAGGCCTCAAGATCACCGGCGACGGTCGCGCCGTGCGCTCATTGGCTGGAATGCAACGCCAACATGCGCTTCGCAGTAGGGCTTTCCTTGCTGCACAGTAAGGCCGCAGAACCAGAAGTCATCGGTGGCCGGATCGCCGACCGGCCATTTGCATGTCCGCTCTGTCAGCTCCATCAAAGTCAGACGCTTTGCCTTTTTCTCAATGGCATTTACTTTGGCCAAAGCTTCAGGGCTGATTTCATTCGCAGAGGGCTGGGGCGGCAATGGCTGGCCTGCCGGAATAATCTGCTTACGGGCCGGTAAATTCGGCTTTGGAGCAGCCGTTGCCTCGACAGGTTTTACGGCCGGCTCTGTCTTGGGTTGAACCTTGGGTTCTACTTTTGCTTTGGGGGCGGTTTTTGGTTTCGCTTCGGCCTTGGCAGCACCTGCGCTACCCGCACGGTTGGACAGGCCCAAACGGTGCACTTTACCAATCACAGCGTTGCGCGTCACTCCGCCCAACTCTTTGGCGATCTGGCTGGCCGATTGGCCCTCGCCCCACATCTTTTTTAACACTTCAACGCGATCGTCGGTCCAGGACATGTGGTTTCCCTAGCTAAAAAGCGGCCCATGATGCGGACCGCTTTGGAATGTCATTCAGCGCCCCATATTAGTGGAACTGGCGCTGGTTACAAGCAGGTCGCGTCACTGCTTTTTCAAGCGGGCTTCGCGCAGGGCCAAAAGCACACCACCGGCGATGATAATTGACGCACCCAATAGGGTGACGGCATCAGGAATTGCACCATAAAAGAACGCATCATAAAGCGCTGCGAAAATGAGGGTCGCGTAGCTGAAAGGCGCAACATAGCTGGCATCGGCGCGCGCCATGCCGTTGACAAAACACGCCTGCGCAGCGGCCATCGCCAATCCGACACCGGCAAGCAGGACCCACTGCGTCATCGTCACAGGTTGCCAGACAAAGGCCACGGCAAAACTGGACAACAGCAGCCCCAGCAAGTTGTTGATAAACAATATCTGCAACGGGCCCTCTCGCGCAGACAGCCGTTTTATAACAATAACTTCGGTGCCCAAAAACACCGCAGCCCCCAAGGCCAGCAAGGCCGCAGGCTGGAAACTCTCCGGCGTCGGGCGCAACAATACCATCGCCCCCACCAGCGCGATGCCTGCCGCACTCCAGCGCCAGGGACCAACTTTCTCGCCCAACAGCGGAATTGCCAAAATCATCGCAAACACAGGGTTGAGAAAGGAAATGGCAGTGGCGTCAGCCATGGGGATATAGGCAACAGACGCAAACATAAGGGTCACACCGGACCACCCCAAAAACGTGCGCGCGCCGTGAAGGCGCCACTGAATATCTGAAAATCGCGGACGCATCGCAGCAACCGCCCCGGAAATTGCAACAAATGCAAACAGATACCGGCCATGACTGATTTGCATCGGATGCAAGGCCGGACCGAATTGATCCCCGCCCAAGGCTTTGGCCATCAGGGTAGAGGCGGCGATAAACGCAGTGGCACATAAAATAAATGTGGCGGCCAATGCGGGATTGTGGGGGCGGGGTTCAAACATGCCGCTCTATGCGCTCAGGGCTGACAGCGGACAAGGCGCAATTCAAAAACATCTGGCCAAATGCGCGAAACTGTCCTAATCACCCCTCATGATCAAATTGCCACATAAAACGACCTTTCGACGACGCATCGTCACGGCCTAAGCCTCCGTTCGGGCATTTGTCTTTTTGATCCACGCCCAATCAATCGGGCCACATTCTCCAAAAACGTTGACCCAGCCACGGCTCTGTTGCACAGATGCGCCCTTATGCCGTTGGCCTCATGACAAGGATGATCACAATGATCGCTTCCGTTCTGCCCACCTATTCACGCGCCCCCCTGACGTTTGTCAAAGGGCAAGGCACTTGGCTGATGGAGGAAGACGGTCGACGTTTTCTGGACCTCGGGGCAGGGATTGCGGTGAACGCATTGGGGCACGCACATCCAAAACTGGTTGAAGCAATCACGGCGCAAGCCGGGGCGCTTTGGCACACATCCAACCTCTACCACATTCCGCAACAGCAGGCTTTGGCAGACAAACTGGTGGACGCCACATTCGCAGACACCGTGTTTTTCACCAATTCGGGCACCGAAAGTTGTGAATTGGCCGTCAAAATGGTGCGCAAATACTGGTTTGATAAGGGCGCCCCCGAAAAAGTGGACATTATCACATTTGACGGATCCTTCCACGGGCGCTCCAGCGCAGGGATCGCCGCGGCGGGGTCGGAAAAGATGACCAAAGGGTTCGGCCCTTTGCTCCCGGGCTTCACGCACTTGCCCTTCGGGGATCACCAGGCGCTGACAGCGGCGATCACAGACACTACGGCGGCCATTCTGGTAGAGCCCGTTCAGGGGGAAGGGGGCATTCGCGCGCTGCCTGATCAATGCTTGAAGGGGCTGCGGGACCTGTGTGATGAACACAATATCTTGCTGGTTCTGGACGAGGTTCAATGCGGGGTCGGGCGGACCGGCAAACTGTTTGCGCATGAATGGGCAGGCATCGAACCTGACATTATGATGGTGGCCAAAGGGATCGGGGGGGGCTTCCCGTTGGGCGCAGTGCTTGCAACCGAAAACGCGGCATTAGGCATGACAGCCGGAACACACGGCTCTACCTACGGGGGCAATCCAATGGGATGCGCGGTCGGATGCGCGGTGCTGGATGAAATCAACACGCCAGAATTCCTCGCCGATGTGAACCGCAAAGCAGGAACACTGCGCCAAAAGCTCGAAGGGCTGATCGCGGCGCATCCGGATGTGTTCGACAGTGTGCGCGGGGCGGGGCTGATGATGGGGATCAAATGCAAAGCCAACAACATCGATGTGGTGAATGCGGGTTACGACAACGAGGTGATCACCGTACCGGCCGCAGACAATGTCATCCGGTTGTTGCCTCCGCTCAACATCAGCGACGCAGAAATCACCCAAGCCATCGCACGACTGGACAAAGCGGCAATGTCTCTCACGACATAACCTTTCCTTTCGTTACAAATATCCCGGGGGTCCGGGGGCAGCGCCCCCGATATCCAAGGCTCGCGGTCCAGGCGCTCCATTCAAGAGAAATCACATGACCCATTTTCTAGACATCCACAAAACAGATCCGACCGCCCTGCGGGCCATCGTCGATCAAGCCATGGTCACCAAAAACGCACGCAAAGGACTGTCCAAAGCCACGCCAGACGCGGATCAGCCTTTGGTGGGGCACATGGTGGCGCTGATTTTCGAAAAACCGTCCACTCGGACCCGCGTTTCATTTGACGTCGGGGTGCGGCAGATGGGAGGGGAAACAATGGTGCTGTCGGGCACCGATATGCAGCTTGGGCACGGAGAAACCATCGCGGACACGGCCCGCGTTTTGTCGCGTTACGTCGACATGATCATGATCCGCACCTTTGATGAAAGCGTTTTGCTGGAAATGGCCGAATATGCGGATGTCCCTGTGATCAACGGGCTGACAGACCGCACGCACCCCTGTCAAATCATGGCAGATGTGATGACCTATGAGGAACATCGCGGTCCGATCAAAGGCAAAAAAGTGGTCTGGTGCGGGGACGGGAACAACGTTTGCGCGTCCTTTTTGCACGCGGCCGCGCAATTCGAGTTCGACCTCACGTTTACGGGGCCCGCGCAACTTGATCCCGAAGACGCGTTCATCGGGTTGGCACGCAAAGCTGGCAGTCGGATCCAAATCGAACGTGACCCTGATGTGGCCGTGCAAGGTGCGGATCTGGTCGTCGCGGACACTTGGGTGTCCATGCACGACAGCCAATCTACCAAGGAACGGCGCCACAACATGCTGCGCTCCTATCAGGTCAACGAAACACTGATGAAGCAGGCCAAACCGGACGCATTGTTCATGCATTGCCTGCCCGCGCACCGCGAAGAAGAAGTCACAAGTGCCGTCATGGACGGGGCGCAATCCGTGATCTTTGACGAGGCGGAGAACAGGCTCCATGCGCAAAAAGCGATCATGCGACACTGCTTGGGGAAATAGACCTGCGCGGAAAACGGAACGGAGTGTGACCATGAACATCGTGATCGCAGGGGCAGGCAGCATCGGGTGCTATGTGGGCGGACTGCTTGCATTGGCAGGGCGTGATGTGCGCTTTCTGGCGCGCCCGCGGATCGTGGAGGCGGTGACGGAAAACGGGCTGACTTTGACAGACTACAACGGGCTCGACAGCACGCAACACGGTTTGGCATTTTCCCGGGAACCCAGCGTACTTGAAAATGCCGACATCATCCTTGTCACGGTAAAGTCGGCGGGCACGGCCGATATGGCGCGGCTCATCGCGCAACATGCCCCGCAATCCGCTATCGTCATGTCCTTGCAAAACGGGGTCACCAACGCGGCCACACTGCGCGCATATCTGCCAAATCACGATGTGCGGGCAACGATGGTGCCATTCAACGTCGTGCCAACGGGGAAGGCGCAGTTTCACCGTGGCACATCGGGGGATATCCTGACGCAACACGGGGCACTGCCTGACCTGAACAGCGCATATTTGCGCTGGGCCGCCGTGGACAACATCGAAGCGGTGCAATGGGGGAAACTTCTGATCAATCTGGGCAACGGATTGAACGCACTCTCGGACCTGCCACTTCTCGAAATGCTTCAGGACAAAGCATGGCGAAAGCTGATGGCGGATCAGATGGGCGAAGCGCTCAATGTTCTGAAACAAAACGGAATTTCGCCCGCCAAAACAACAGCCGCGCCCGTCGGACTGCTTCCCCATATTTTGCGCTTGCCGACGCCGCTGTTCAAAAGGATCGCGGCGCAAATGCTCACAATCGACCCCCAAGCACGCTCTTCCATGTGGGATGACCTGACGCAACGGCGACAGACCGAAGTGGACGCGCTCCAAGGGGTGATTTTGGACATGGCGCAGCACTCTGACACATCAGCATCCCTGTGCGCGGCGGTCAGTGCGCTGATCAAACAGGCCGAGGCCGCACAAAATGGCCCTCCCGGTCTGACACCGGCGCAAATCCTGTCCCACATGTCTGGATAGGGGCATGTCCGGATAGGGGGGGGGGCAGTGCTCACTTGCACGCGACGCAACAGCCTGTCACCTTGGAAAAAAACAGGACAGCACATGAGCAAAGCAGACATTGGCGTTTACGGGTTGGGAACCATGGGCCGTGCTTTGGCGCTCAATCTGGCGGACAAGGGGTTCACCGTGGCCGTGACGAACCGCGAAACCGACTGGATCGAAGACTTCATCAATGACTCCGCAGAACTGGCGGGAAACCTCATCGCGCAGCATACGCTTCAAAGCTTTGTGCAGGCGATCAAAACGCCGCGAACACTTCTGTTCATGATCCCGTCCGGTGCGCCGATGGATGCCATGATCGCACAAATCTCACCGCTGCTTGAGGCGGGGGACACGATCATCGACGGGGGCAATGCGGATTTCAACGCGACCCGCGCGCGCTCGGATGCGTTCAAAGACACAGGGCTGCATTTTGTGGGTATGGGCGTCTCTGGCGGAGAACAAGGGGCACGCTTTGGTCCCTCCATGATGGTCGGCGGCACACAACATTCGTGGGAACAGTTCAAACCCATGGCCGAAGCGATGGCCGCCAAATTCGAGGGCAACCCCTGTGTGGCGCACCTTGGTCCTGACGGGGCAGGCCATTTTGTGAAAACTGTACACAACGGCATTGAATACGCCGATATGCAAATGATCGCAGAGGTTTACGGGATGCTGCGCGATCAGGGAAACCGCTCTGCCGCAGAGATTGGCGCGGTGTTGACGGACTGGAACAAGGGTCCGTTGCAGTCCTATCTGATCGAGGCGTCAGCGGCTGCCTTGGCCTCTGTCGACACGGCAACAGGCCTGCCGATGGTCGACGTGATCCTTGATAAAGCAGGGCAAAAAGGCACAGGGCGCTGGACGTTGATCGAAGCGCTCAAATTGGGACAATCCGCCTCTACAATCGAGGCGGCGATGGGCGCGCGCGCGTGGTCGTCTGAAAAAGCCATGCGGCAAGACAGCGAAACGCTGCTGACGCGAGGGGGGCAACTGTCGGATGTGCCATCAACCTCCGATTTGGAGGACGCGATGCGCGCCGGACGCATTCTGAGCCACGCCCAAGGGTTCCGTATCCTGCAGGCCGCATCGGACGACTTCGAATGGGCGCTCGATATGGGGCAAATTGCACAAATCTGGCGCGCGGGCTGCATTATCCGCTCTGCGCTGCTTGATGAGTTGATGGAGGCCTTTGCGCAGGACTTGCCACATGGGCATCTCATACTGGCCCCTGAAATGCGCGCACGGCTTGAGACGACCGTGCCTGCCTTGCGCCGCGTTGTGGCGGCAGGCGCGTTGCTCGGGCAGCCGGTGCCTGCGCTGGCCGCGGCCCTTGGCTGGTACGATACAATGACGCGCGGGCGGGGCACGGCGAACATGATTCAGGCCCAGCGGGATTTCTTCGGGCATCACGGCTTCGAGCGCGTGGATCAAAGCGGAAAACACCACGGCGACTGGCAAAAGCTTGCTCAATAGTAAACGTGTTGGTGCAAGTCTTAACAGTGCTCAAAGGTAAACGGGACGTAAACGGCGGGGGGCAGGGTGTTTTGTGACTTTTGGGCCCTGTTTTGTACAAGACACTGATTTTGGTCGTGTTTTGCCGCCAACAGGCGCTTTGATCTTGTGACAAACACTCCGTGTTTTGTACAACACGCGCCCCACAGCCAAACGTACGCCGCGTTAACCGCTCAGGGCTTGCGCCGGTTTGCGCGCAGGGTCGGGTCCGCCTGCGTCGGGTCTTCGGGCCATGGATGTTTGGGGTATTGCGCGCGCATATCCTTGCGCACATCTGCGTATGATCCTGTCCAGAAGCCGGGCAGATCCGTGGTCACCTGGATCGGGCGTTGCGCCGGCGAAAGCAGGGTGACTTGCAGCGGTGTTCCGCCCACCACAGGATGCTGCGTCACGCCGAAAACCTCTTGTAATCGCAGGGAAATTTGTGGCTGCGCCTCTGAGTAATCAATCGGGATGTTGCGCCCCAAAGGTGTCGTGAATTGCCCCGGAACGGACCGATCCAGCGCGTTGGTTTGCGCCCAATCCAGCCGCGCTTTTAGTGCAGGCACCAGCTCAAACCCTTTCCAGTCCCCCGCGCTGCGCACCCCGTTGAGATGCGGCAGCAGCCACTCTTCCAGTGTGTCCATCAAATATTCCGCGTTGAAATCCGGAAAGCTGTCGTCCGTCGTTCTCATCAATAAACATCTTGATATCAAACGTTTAGCTTTGTTCGAGGGGCGCAATCCGAGCTGGGCGACCCCCTCCAGCATGGCCCGTGCGACATCTTCTTGCGGCGCGTCAGTCCAGGCGTGATCTTCAAGGATCAGGGCCCCAAAGCGCTCCTGTTTGCGCGCCAAAACACGGCTCTCACGGCGGGACCAAATGCACAGGTTCTGCCATGTGATCTGATCCGCGAATACGTCTCTAAGCTCTTGATTTGAAATGGAAGCTGCCTGTCGGATTTTCGCATCTGTCGGGTGGCCGTCAAGGTCGGTTGCCACGATCAGGCGTTGCTGCCCCATCGGATCCCCCATAGGAATCGCGGCCCCTTTCCCCCCTGACAGGACAAATCGCGGTGCATCCCCCGCCCGACGCAGTCCAACGCGGTCGGGATAGGCCAAAGCGGTCATCACCCCCGATGCTTTTGGCCGGTCTGTTTTTCGTGTTTCTTTTCAGTCGTTTAGATTCGGTTTTGACCCGTTCCAAAGCGCCGCGATGAAGCGATGCGCCAAAGCGCGCAGGGTCTTTGAGTGCCGAAACGCGTTGTCCCAGATCAACAGTTGCGCCCCGAAGGATGTCGCGTTCTGATAAAAGTGCTGCGATATCAGCAGCTTGAGAGCCAGATCGCACCAACATATGGGCAAGGCGAGGATGGAGTGGAAAACGCACCAACTCCTTGCCGTGGGGCGTTATTTTTCCACTTGAATCAAGGGCTTCTAGCATTTTCAGAACGTTCTGCGCCTCTGCGAACCGCCCTTCATGCGGGGGCGTGACAAAGGCCAGCTCTGACGGATGCGCCCCCCAAACCGCGAGTTCCAATGCAAAGGCAGTGAGGTCGCCCGATTCAATTTCCGCAGGTGGATATGCGGCCAGCGCGCCGTTTTCGCCTTTTGTCCAAACTTTGTAGCAATCTCCGGGCCTTACACGGCCTGCACGGCCTGCGCGCTGGGTGGCTTCGGCGCGTGTAACCCGCTCTGTCACCAGTCGGGACATGCCGCTTGATGCATCAAATCTTGCGCGGCGCGCGCGTCCTCCGTCAACGACGATCGTGATGTCGGGAATGGTCAGGGACGTTTCTGCAATCGAGGTGGCCAAAACGACCTTACGCCCTGAAATTGCGGGAGAAATTGCACGCCGTTGGGATGCGAAATCCATCGCCCCGAACAGGGGTTCCACTGCGCAGGACGCGTCCAATTGACCTGCCAGAATAGCCTGAACGCGTCTGATTTCGCCTTCTCCGGGCAGAAAGACCAACGCCGAACCGTTGGCCTGTTTCAATGCATGCATGACCTCGTTCGCCACGATCTGTTCATAGCGCAATGAACTCGGGGCGGGCCTGTCCATCCAATGTGGGGTCACCTCGAAACTGCGCCCTTCAGAGGTCACAATCGGCGCGTTCATCGCCTCGGCTATCGGATCGGCATCAAGGGTGGCGGACATGGCCACCAACATCAAATCATCGCGCAAAGCCTGCGCAACCTCCAAGCATAGCGCCAGCCCCAGATCCGCGTTCAGGGAGCGTTCGTGAAATTCGTCAAAGATCACGACGCCGATACCCGGCAGGTCCGGATTCTCCTGAACCATGCGCGTCAGGATACCTTCTGTGACGACCTCTATTCGTGTTTCCTTGCTGGTTTTGGCCTCCCCTCGAATGCGGTAACCCACTGTTTTACCAAGTTCTTCATTGAGGGTTTGTGCCATCCGCTCGGCTGCGGCACGTGCTGCCAAACGGCGCGGTTCGAGCATGAGGATACGCCCGTTGGTGAGCTGTGCGTTAAGTATAGCCAATGGAATACGTGTCGTTTTCCCCGCCCCGGGTGGCGCTTGCAGCACGACACGGCCTTGGGCGCGCAGGGCGTCAATGACCTGCGGTGTGACGTCATCAATGGGCAGCGTTTGATCCATGCCTTCGCATATCGCCGATTGGGGCAGAGAGGCTAGACATTTGTGCCCCCCTCGCTCAAAACCGATGCCAAAGCAGGGGGGCCGATGGACACCAAAGACCTAGCAGAGCGGATTGCGCTTGGAGAGCGGCGCGCGTTGGCGCGTGGCATCACGCTTGTCGAAAGTGCGCGCAAAGATCACCGTGTGCTGGCGATGGAGGTGTTGAACGCTTTGCCAAAAGAGCGGCAGGCATTGCGCATCGGCTTGTCCGGCACGCCCGGTGTGGGGAAATCCACCTTCATAGAGAGCTTCGGGATGATGCTGACGGCTTCTGGACTGCGCGTTGCCGTGCTTGCTGTCGATCCATCCTCGGCGCGCTCTGGGGGCTCTATTTTGGGGGACAAGACCCGTATGGACCGCCTGAGCCGTGACCCCAACGCCTTTATCCGGCCATCCCCGAGCCAGACCCATCTGGGAGGCGTGGCCCGTCGCACACGCGAAGCTGTGCGATTGTGCGAGGGGGCGGGTTTTGACGTGGTCCTGATCGAGACGGTCGGCGTGGGACAGTCTGAAACGGTCGTCGCCCAGATGTCGGATGTGTTCTTGTTGCTTTTGACCCCTGCGGGCGGGGACGAGCTACAAGGTGTCAAACGCGGCATCATGGAGATGGCGGATATTATCCTTGTAAACAAGGCGGATGGGGATTTGAAACCTGCCGCGATGCGGACTTGTGCCGATTATTCCGGCGCGTTGCGTCTGATGCGCAAACGGGATCAGGACCCTGACACGTTTCCAAAGGCGATGACCGTTTCTGCGTTGGAAGATGCAGGGCTGCAGGAGGCTTGGGGCACCATACAGGAGCTAGACGGATGGCGTCGCGATCACGGTTTTTTCGAGAGAACACGCGCGGCTCAATCGCAATACTGGTTTGAACAAGATGTGCGCGCTGCGTTGTTGGAGCAGCTTGATGCACCTTTGGCCAAAGGCGCGATGCAGGATTTAGGCCGCGCGGTTGCGCAGGGGCGTATCGATCCCACTGCCGCCGCCGCGCAGATGTTGCAGATGTTGGGCCGCGCCTAGTCCGCCATCGACAAGACATGCCCTATGGATGGATCGATCCGGCCATTCAGCATGTCGACATATGTTGATTGTACGGCCGTTGGGCCCTGTGCGGTCTTGATCTTCATCCAGTCATTCGCGGCGCCAAAAAACGCAGCGGACGCGGCCCCAACCCGTTTCTGAAAGCCCGCTGGCGTCCAGTCTTTGATCCGGTCTTGTGCATAGGTCGGTGCGAAAAAGAACGCAGGCTTTGGCCCGCCTGATAGACCATCCACAAAGTTTGATGTGTTTTGCCAATGGGTTAGCCCGACGCGGCAGGAATTCATCAACCTGTCATCAAAATGGGCGTGCACGTCGCGCAGCGTATCGGCGTTGCCTGCCATATCCACAAAAGCGGTGGCGTTGCGTGGAAGGGTTGTGACAGCGTCATAGGTCACAACCTGATCATAAACGCCAAGGCTTTCGGTGAAGGCCACGTTGCCCGGGCTGGTGAGGCCAATGATGCTCAAGCCTTCGGGTTTGTCGCGGCTCATCAGGTACGCCATCCCGAGCGCGGTTTTGCTGGACGCACTTGAGAGCACCAGTTGGCTGGCCCCAAAGCACGCATTCTCGCGGTGATAATCATCCAGCAAAAACGACGTGGTGAACAGGGGGCGCAACAAACTGATGATCCCTTCGAATTCGGGCGCATAGGCAGGGTCTGTGTCGGTAAAGCTGTATTGGTTGTAGATTGCTGCCATAAGCTGGCGATGTGCGGCTGTGTCCAACATCCCGAAATCATTCACTTTCCCCGGTGTGATCATCAGATGGGTCGACATGGGCAGGTATCCGTAGACACGCTTGCCAACAGGCACTTGCGGGTGGGCAGAGGCCACGACCTCTGCGTAGCCCCAAACCGGAACGCGCCCGTGTCCGTCGACATCTGAGGGGAAGAAGTTCCAGTAGCCAATCGACTCCGGCGCGACCGCATATGTGATATTGTTTGCGGTCAGTGAAAAACAATCGACCCGTAGCAGGCATTGACCGTCGGCTGGCGTGTCGGCAAAAGGTGTTTCAACCACGCGAGTGTCATTCAGATCAGCGCGATTGACGATAAGATCAAAGCCGGATGTGGGCATGGCGGGCGTCCTTTTGTGAGGGTTTGAGGCAGCTTGACCCGTCCGCGTAAAGCAGGGCAAGAGCGCATCACCGTGACGTTGGGGCGAAAGGTGTTCAAATGCAGGGCACAATCGCGCCAAAGCCGCTTGACCCAAGCCGCGATTCCCCCTATTGCCCCAGAACCAATTTACGGGTGCTGCCCATGGCTGCGCCTTTTGTCGTGTATGGGACCGCCCAGACCGACCAGAGCAAAAGGATGATCCCATGTCGCGCGTATGCGAATTGACCGCTAAAGGCCCAATGTCTGGCAACAATGTCAGCCACGCCAACAACAAAACAAAGCGCCGCTTTCTGCCAAACCTGAACGACGTGACTTTGCAGTCCGAAGTTCTGGGTCGCGGCATCAAGTTCCGCATCTCTGCGGCCGCTTTGCGCACCGTAGACCACCGTGGTGGCCTCGACGGGTTCATGGCGAAAGCCAAAGACACCGAATTGTCAGCCAACGCGTTGAAAGTGAAAAAAGAAATCGCCAAAGCACTCGCTGCAGCGTAAATTTTTCGCAGATTAGATTTGGAAAGCCCCGTCAGACTTCTGGCGGGGTTTTTCTGTGTGTCCTCAACGAACGGGGCGTTTTGGCACAGTTGATCACGTGTCGATTTTGAAATACGTCCGCGACATGAAGTCGTTGCGCCCTGTCCTGTCAGTTCTGTTTGCGCTTGTTTTGACCCTAACGGGGCAAAGCATGGCGGTCGCGCGGGGCGCAAACGACGCAACTGGACAAATGGTTTTGTGCACAGGGCAGGGCTCTGTCACCGTTTATATGGACGAGCAGGGGCGCCCGACAGCCGCGCCGCATGTCTGCCCCGAATGTGTGGTGACTGCGTTGACCTCGCTGATCATTGCGCCCTTTGAGCTGCCTTTGCAGGTCAGTATGCTGTCTGTTTCGAGCGTCGAGGTTGCTCATCCTGTCATTTCGTTGATGCCTTCATCCTATCTGCCGCGTGCGCCCCCGGCTCTGGTCTGATCCGAAAACTCCAAACCAGACACGACAGATCAAGGACGACACAAATGTCAGTTAAACAAATACTTATGGCTGCAACCGCCGCTACTGTTCTCGCAACCAGCGCAGTATTTGCGGAGGGTACGGGGCTGATGGCCAAGGACGCCTACGCCCGTGCCGCGACCCCGAATGCCAAGGCCGGCGGCGTATTCATGATGCTCATGAACCGTTCGGATCAGGACGACACTCTGATTGAGGTGCGCTCGGACGTTGCCAAGCGGATCGAATTACACACGCATATCGACAACGGTGACGGGATCATGAAAATGACCCAAATCGAAGGTGGCATCGCCGTGCCTGCGGGAGGGATGCATATGCTGGAACGTGGTGGCGATCACGTCATGCTGATGGGCCTGACGCGCTCCCTTGTCCAAGGGGAGACCGTGAACCTCACGCTGGTCTTTGAAGAGGCAGGTGAAGTGAAAATTGAAGTGCCCGTAGACAACGCGCGCAAAGGCGCCCAGAGCGCGCATTCCAACTAAAACATCAGGCCGGATGTGTATGCGCCCCGCCGCTTTAACGGCCTAAAGGACTACGCATCCAGGGTGCGTAGCTCTCCGGCCAGCCACGGTAATTTTTCCATTGCAGGGTCAATCATGTGACGTTGCACAAGTTGGCGCATGGTGTCGGCCACATTGCGGGGCACATCCCCAGCCCAATCTATGCCCGCATAAAGAATGATTTCGCGAGAAAAGGGTTTGAAGGGCAGGGGGAACGCTTCGACCTCGTCGTGGAAGCGTCCCGCGCGCATGTATCCCAGCGGTGTGGTCACGGCCCAGCCAATGCCCCGCGCGACCATCGCCATAAGGGCGAGGTGGCTTCCCAATTCAAAGCGCTGTGGAAAGCTTAGTTTTTGCCGCGCCAAATGGGCCTCAATTTGTCGACTGATCAATTGATCCTCATCGTAGCGCAAAAAAGGAAGGTCATGGAGTTGCGAGACTAGGTCGCCGCCTTTCAGTGCGCCTTTGGGAGCGACCAGAATAAAGGGATCGCGCACCAGAGGAAACTCCAGCACCCCCTCCATCATTTGGCCCGTTTTGGCCGAGATCGCGATATGTAACTGTTTTTCGGCAATCGCATTGGAAATTTCGTGGCTGGGTGCTGTGATCAATTTGAATTTGCACCCCGTCAGACTGTCCGCGAGGATCGTCGCAAGGCGGGGGGTCAGATCATTGTCGAAGTCGTCGATCATGCCGATGGAGAGGGCGCTCAGATGTGCCAAGTCCATCACGGTCAACTCGCTTTGCGCCATGCGCAACTCACCCAGGGCACTGCGCGCGCGCGTCAAAAAGCTGTGTCCAGCGGGCGTGAGACGCATGGGGCGCTTGTTGTGCTCGATCAAATTGGTTTTGAGGGCATCTTCCAGCTTGCTCAGTTGCTGGCTCACGGCAGGTTGACTGAGGCCCGTGATTTTGGCCGTCTGTGCGACAGACCCACTTGAAGCCAATGCTTCAAACACTTCGAGTCCGCGCAGCGTGACACCTTTGGCGATCATTTCAAATTACTTTTCATAGTTTAAGCATTTCCAAAACTATCCCTGCGATTGCTCGTCTGGCAAGCCTCGATTTGCAGATCGCTTTTTTGGTATTCCAAAAGTCGGCGCTGGACAGGAGCGTTCGGGTTTTGCAGTCTTGGGGCGTAAACCTGTGAGGTCCTCATGAAGATTGCAACTGCTGCTTATCCTTTGGATGCGTTCACCCGTTGGGAAGACTATGAGGAAAAGCTCACGTCTTGGGTGCAGGACGCTGCCCAAGAGGGGGCCAATTTGCTGGTTTTTCCCGAATACGCGGCGATGGAATTGGCGACGCTTGCGGGGATGAATGTGGCTGGCGATCTTGAGCAATCGATGCATGCCGTGTCAGAGCGCTTGCCACGCGCAGACGCTTTGCACGCGGCTTTGGCGCGCTCCTACGGTGTGCATATCCTCGCAGGATCTGCCCCGTCTTTTCACCCGCCTCGCCCCGAGAATGCGCGCCCCGTGAACCGTGCCCGCCTGTTTGCGCCTACAGGAGAAACAGGTGTTCAAGACAAACAAATCATGACCCGCTTCGAAGCGGAAGTTTGGGATGTCGTCCCCGGAAACGGCTTGCAGATTTTTGACACTAGCCTTGGGAAAATAGGTGTACTGATCTGTTATGACAGTGAATTCCCGCTTTTGGGACGTGCTTTGTCAGAAGCGGACATCATCATCGTGCCCTCCGTTACCGAAGCGTTGGCGGGATACTGGCGTGTGCGCATCGGATGCATGGCGCGGGCCTTGGAAAATCAGTGTTACACGGTGATGTCCTCTATCGTCGGGGGGGCTGACTGGTCTGAGGCATTCGGCAGTACGGTCGGCACCGGCGGCGTCTTTTGCCCGCCTGATCGCGGCTTTCCTGAAACCGGAATTGTGGCCCTTGGGACCCTCAATGTGGCGGGTTGGACGTACGCCGATGTTGATCTGAACCAGATTGCAGAGGTGCGTGCAGACGGTGTTGTTCTGAACCGTCGGGATTGGACGGCACAGACGGGCCGTGACACTGCGGTCACAAATACGCCTTTGCGCTGATTGTTCCCTTGAAAACCTGTGAAAAAGCGCCCATTTAGTGGCGCATCCGCAGTTGGCGGACAGAATCCATGTAGGAGAGACCATGGCCAAGGAAGATACGCTCGAATTTCCCGGTGTCGTCAAGGAACTCCTGCCAAATGCGACGTTTCGGGTCGAGCTGGAAAACGGCCATGAGATCATCGCACACACGGCAGGCAAGATGCGCAAAAACCGCATCCGTGTTCTGGCAGGCGACAAAGTTCAGGTTGAAATGACGCCCTACGATCTGACCAAAGGTCGGATCAACTACCGCTTCAAGTAAGCGCTGTGTCCACGGCCCGAACATTGGAATTCGGTTTTCGGGCCTTAGGCGGAATGCCAATATGAAGTTTATTCTTGGTTCAGGAAGTCCCCGACGGCTGGAGTTGCTCGGGCAGATTGGCGTTGTTCCGGATGCCGTTCGTGCGCCTGACATAAACGAAGATCCGCACAAAGCTGAATTGCCACGCCCCTACTGCAACCGGATCACGGCCGAAAAGGTCGCAGCGGTTCCGGCTGACGCGGATGACATTGTGCTGTGCGCGGATACGACCGTCGCTTTGGGACGCCGTATCATGGGGAAGCCCGTGGATGCAGCCCAAGCGGCCGAGTTTTTGTGGAAGCTTTCAGGCCGCCGTCACCGAGTTATTACGGCTGTCGCGGTCAAACGTGGTGACAAGGTCTGGCAAAAAGACGTGGTCAGCACGGTGCGCATGAAGGTGCTTTCGAACGTTGAGGTAAACGCATATCTGGCAAGCGGTGACTGGCAAGGCAAAGCCGGTGGCTATGCCATTCAGGGTCCTGCTGGCGCGTTTGTTCCATGGATGAGTGGATCATTTACCGGAATCGTCGGCCTCCCTGTTACCGAAACAGCCAGCCTCTTACTCGCCGCCGGATACCCGCTTTATAAGGACGCCTCATGAAAGGTCGCACGATCATTTTGGACCATCTCGGCGAGCGTGAAGCTGCCGCATTGATGGTGGATGGAAAACTCGAAGATTTGCTTGTTGCTGCGGATGCACCTGCACCGGGCACAGTGTATCGCGCGATTGCGGACAGGCCTGTCAAAGGGCAGGGGGGGATGTTCCTCAAGACGCCTGATGGCCCTGCCTTTTTACGTCAAGTCAAAGGGTTGGCGCCCGGTCAGTCCTTGCTGGTGCAAGTGTCCGGCTACGCCGAGCCCGGCAAAGCATTGCCTGTCACGCAAAAATTGCTGTTCAAAAGCCGCTACGCCATTGTCACGCCTGATGCACCCGGTCTGAACATCTCGCGTAGTATTCGCGATGATGACCTGCGTGATACATTGCTGGAAATTGCCCATGAGGCTTTGGCTGGTCGTGAAATGGGGCTCATTCTGCGTTCCAGTTGCGAGCATGCCGACGCCGATGACATCGCCGAAGATGTCGATACGATGGTGTCTCTCGCTCAAGCGGTCCTTGATGATGATGGGACCGAGATGAGTCGATTGGCGGATGGTGATGCCCCGCATGTGCTGGCGTGGCGGGATTGGGTCGCGCCTGCCGAGGTGGTGACCGATGCCGGAGGGTTTGAAGCGCATGGGGTCTTGGACGCACTGGAAGCGATACAGAGTGATTTCGTCGCTTTTGCGCAAGGCGGCATGTACATCGAGCCAACACGCGCTTTGGTTGCTGTCGATGTCAACACAGGTACAGATGCGTCTTTGGCCGCTGGAATAAAGGCGAACATGACCTGTGCCAAAATTCTACCGTCGGCTTTGCGTGTTCGTGGTTTGGCAGGGCAGATCACACTGGACTTGGCTCCTATGCCCAAAAAAGACCGCCGCGCTTTTGAGAATGCTTTGCGCAGTGCGTTTCGCGCCGATGATATCGAGACTGCCTTGGTTGGGTGGACGCCGCTCGGGCACTATGAGTTGCAACGCAAACGTGTGCGGTTGCCTTTGAAAGATGCGTTGGGATGACTTGCCCGATTTGCGCCCGTGATACGGATGTGGCGTACAAGCCTTTTTGTTCAAAACGCTGTGCCGACGTCGATTTGGCGCGATGGGTGAACGGGTCCTATGCCGTTCCATCTGACGAGCTTGAAGACATTGATGCTGCGCATGATGCTTTGGAACAAGCGACGTCGAAGCCACATTAATAGTGCTCTTGAACAACGTGTTGCATACTTTCAGCGCTGATTGAAACGGCTCGTGAAAAGTAACTGTTTGTTCGACCCCACATACCGCTTCGTTTGTTGATGTGCGATTCCGTCCCTTCATAAGTTTGAAGGGAGTTTTTCTATGGAAGCTAGGAACGAGTTTCTCGCAAGGATACCACGCAGTTCAGATGGCAAGCGGCGTTGGCCTCTGGAACTGAAGGCCCGGATTGTTGCGGAAACGCTGATTGAGGGCGCGACTGTGAATGGGGTAGCCAAGCGATATGGCTTGATACCGAGCAGCGTTTCAGATTGGCGGCGCATGGCGCGGACGGGCAAGCTTGTTTTGCCCAACTTGGACGGCATGGAATTTGTGCCCGTGCAGATTGAAGAACCCAAAGCATTGAACCCAGTTTGCCCGCCGTCCCCGTCTTCCGGAACTCTTGATGTGATGAAGGGCGACATTACGATCCGCTTGGTGGGCGACACACCGGCCGTGCGCATTGCCGAGATCGTGGCTTCGTTGTGATCCACCCGTCGCACGGGGTGCAAGTATTCGTGGCGACCAAGCCTGTAAACCGCAAAGCGATACTGGGCCACAGCAACGGCTGCGGCATAGCGCGGTTTTCGCGGAGTAAAAATCCGCCAGTTTGTGTCCTTCGTTTGGTCGGAGGGTGGGATATGTATCCTGTGGATATTTATAATCGTGTGCGAGGTGCCTGTTTGAAGGACGGGATGTCAGCTCGAGAAACGGCGCGTTATTTCAACAAGGATCGTAAAACTTTCGCGCAGATGCTGCGTCATGAGCTGCCTCCCGGGTATGCGCGATGCGGCAAGGCAGGACTTGTTCGATTACATCGAGATGTTCTAACCCGACTCGCAAGCACACAATCAACGGTATGCTGTCGCCCGTTGGGTATGAAATCAAACAAAGCAAAGTGAAGGAAGCAGGCGCCCAGGAAACTAGGGGAACCTCAGTGTATCGTTGAAGAAATCGGTGTCAGGGGCTTTGTCATGCATCGCGCAGTCAACCGGTTAAGGCGATATGGTCAGGCAAAGTGGATGCTGAGCTTTGGCCGCTTCCAAGACACAGTAAGACCGTCGGAAATCGCGTTTATTCCAGATTTTATACCCATCACAGGAATGGCGTGGAGTGTTCCAAAAAGGTGTCAAATTTGGCTGTCAGAGGTATTGACATGACCCCCTTAATGTAAGATCAGCGGTGGCAGAAGCAAACGATGTTGTGGAACGTTCCTCAGTCACAATATGAAGATATTCTCGTCGTGTAAATCGATACGGTTTTTGATATTCTTCATCAAGTTTGCTTCATGGCCATTGTTTTCAGTGGTATGCCCGAGTAGCTCAGGGGTAGAGCAGTGGATTGAAAATCCTCGTGTCGGTGGTTCGATTCCGCCCTCGGGCACCATTTAAGTCAAAAATAACAATGACTTAATCTGGTGCTAAATTTAAAAAACTGCTAAAATCAAAAACACACCTTAAACACACTTTTTGCCGTGTTGCTGACTATTTTTAGGGCTGAATCACGGTGTTGAACACTGTGTTGGTTGATGCTGTGTTGAGGACAAAGTGTTGGCGGAGTTTTGGGCGAACATAGTTCGCAACACAAAGCTTGGAAAATGCTTTTTGTAACCAAGGACTTCACAGCTTCGCCTCTAAGCGGACATTTATGCATCTCGCGGCGAACGGCAGGAAAGAGCCCAATGTATGTATGTATGTACCGGCTGCTGTTCGCAAGAGTTCAATTGCACGTCTTCTGGAAGTCGCTGATATGTATCCGGCCTTTGGATCGGCTTGTTGATTGCCGTGGCCCTGTTGGGAGTACGCACGCGCCGCTGTCTCATTACTGACCTGATCTTTGATGACCATATGGGCTCTCAGACTTTGGGTGCGCCTTTATTCCGTTCCATACAATTGAGGTTTACGAACATCGTGTGCGGCTGCGATCAGATCGCAGTCGCCAATTCCTTTTCCTTCCAATCAAAGTCTCTGCCTGAGTTCAGAACGCTCCATGCGATCCGGGCGAGCTTGTTGGCCAATGCCACGCCGAGCTTGTTGTGCTGCATACGCGTTGAGGCGGATTCCAACCATGCGCCAAAACTGAACTTTGGCCAATTTTTGGGTCGCATCATGATGACTTGTGCGGCCTGCACGAACAGCATGCGTAGATATCGACTACCTCGCTTTGTGATGCGCCCCAAAATAGTGAGTCCGCCAGTGCTATGCTGGCGCGGCACAAGTCCCAACCAAGCTGCAAAATCACGGCCACGATCATAGGCTTCGCCAGTCCCCACGGCAGCTACGACTGCGGTCGAGATAATCGGTCCAATGCCTGGAATGGTCATGAGGCGCTGACAACTGGCCTCGCTTTCACTGACAGCTTTGATCTCAGCCGTCGTCATCTCGATCCGCTTGTCCGTCCAGATCCAATCCTGTTGAAGGCCAAGAATCAACTTGCGCATACGCAGCGATATCTCGCTACTGCGGTTCTCCAAAATTGCATCGAGCGAGCTGCGCAGCGCGGCCACGCTCTTGCGAACAGTGATCCCTTGTTCAATCAGAAAGGCACGGATCTGGTTCATCGTCGCCGTCCGCCGCGACACAAGCCGGGAACGCACGCGATGCAGCGCCTGCAGATCAAGTTGCTCCTGCGTTTTCTCAGAAACTGTTTTGAGATTAGGCCGCAGAGCAGCCTCGGCGATGGCTTCAGCATCATTGTAGTCGTTCTTTTGGCCTTTATTGAACGGCTTCACGTAGATCGCCGGAATGATCCGAGGCTCAAATCCCATCTTGCGCAGTGTTCGACTGACAAAATGTGCGCTCAGGCAAGCTTCCATGCCAACGATACAGTGAGGCAATTCTTCAAACGTCGCGATCAAAGCCATGCGTTTGATCTTCTTGCGCAGAACACGCTGACCATCCCGATCAAAGCCAACCAAGTGAAAGACGTCTTTGCCGATATCAACGCCAACCGACATCAGCTCATCAAAATTATTCTTCGCCATGCTACTTCTCCTATATGCAGGTGAAACTAGACTCAGTCTAACCCGCTGGGTGAAGCAGCCGGTACATCCCATTACTTACCGGTTTTCCGTCATGCGGCTAAGGTCGGCTTTTCGGGAAACCGGAAAGTCATACTCGGACGACCGCTGCCGTTCGTGCCTCTTGCAGCATTGTGTCGGCTGCAATGCCGGTCTTCAGAGATAGCGATAGTCTCGTCGCAAATGTGCGAATGATTGGTTCCTACATTTCGCGAAACATGGTTAGTTGGCGAAGGCGTTAGCCAAACAGGAGTGCAAGAGGTCCAAAACCTCTACTTGAATGATCGTGCATGGCGGCCGTTCATTGGCCGTTTCAGCTCAGATCACCTTCCTGAGTGTTAAGGTCTCATTTGTGACGTGGCCAGGTATCGCCAACGCGGTAGCCTTCGGGCCAAGGGTCGTCTGGATCCAGCATGTGTTGATGCGTCCCCGTGACCCAGCCGCGCCCGCTAATTTGTGGTCGAATGGCCATTGTTTCCCCGACCTTTGTTTCCCCCAGAATTTCACCGTGAAACTCGGAACCGATGATCGATACGCCGGTCAATTGGTCGCCCACGGCCATTTCACCTTTGGCATGCAGTAAGGCCATCCGAGCAGATACTGCAGTGCCTGTTGGCGAGCGGTCCAGTTTTCCTGGCTGAATGGAGACAACCGATTTTGCGCGAAGCCCTGCGGCGTCGCGCTCCAGCGGGCCTGCAAAAAGACAAAAGGAATGGTGCTGCCAGTCGGGTTGCGTGGGATGAGTGAACGTCAATTGTTCATTCGCCGCATTGGTGATTTTCACGCCAAGCTGCGCCAAGGTTTGAGCCTCGTCCACCTCCAGCGCGAACCCGAGCGATGTAGGGTCAACGACGACAAAGCTATCACCGCCGAATGCGGTATCGACCGAGATGGTCCCGATGCCTTCGACCTCTAATGGCACACCGATCAATCCTGCAAAAGACGGCAGGTTTTCAACTTCGATGCGTTGGGCCTTGCCGCCTGCGCAATGAGCGCGCACGCGCACCAAACCGCCGGGGGCTTCGAGCACCATTTCGGTGATCGGTTCTTGCATTGGGACGATGCCAGTATCAAGCAGAACCGTCGACACGCAGATCGAGTTGGACCCCGACATCGGCGGCGTATCTTCTGGTTCCATGATGATCCATGCGGCGACCGCGTCAGGGTGCGTCGGCGGCACAAGAAGGTTCACGTGACGAAACACGCCGCCGCGCGGCTCGTTCAGCATGAAGTTGCGCAGGACGCCATCTTCGGCGATCCACTTGCGTTGCTCCCACAGCGTCTTGCCGAGTGGAGGTGCAACCCCGCCCACGATCACATCGCCGACCTCGCCTTCTGCATGGCAGGAAACGGTGTGGATAACTTTGGTGCTACGCATGTCTGGACCTTAACGAATGTTGGACAGGAATTTTTGGAGATGCTCGGATTTCGGCACCCCAAAGATATTGGCGGGGGTATCGATCTCTTCGATAACGCCTTCGTGGAAAAAGGCGACACGGTCAGAGACATCGCGCGCAAAGCTCATCTCGTGGGTCACGCAGATCATCGTCATGCCGTCTTCAGCCAGCAGGCGCATCGTATCCAGCACCTCGCCGACCAATTCGGGATCAAGCGCAGACGTGGCCTCATCAAACAGCATATAATCCGGCTCCATCGCCAGAGCGCGCGCAATGGCGAGGCGTTGTTGCTGCCCGCCGGACAAGGCGCTTGGGTAGACATCAAGCTTGTCGCCCAGCCCCACATGTTTCAATTGTTTAGCGGCGATGTCACGGGCCTCAGCCTTGGATTTCCCTTTGACGATCTTGGGGGCCAGCGCCACGTTTTCCAAGGCTGTCAGATGCGGAAAGCTGTTCCACTGCTGGAACACCATGCCCATTTTCTGGCGCAGTTTATTGACATCCGTCCCCTTGGCATGCACGTCTGTGCCCGCAACGCTGACAGTGCCCGCTTGAATGGCCTCCAACCCGTTGATGCAATAAAGCAAGGTTGATTTTCCCGAGCCCGACGCGCCGATGATGGACAGCACCTCCCCTTTGGGAATATCAAGGTCGATGCCTTTGAGAACCTGCAAGGTGCCGAAGTATTTTTCTAGTCCACGAATTTGAATCATGAGGCCCACCGTTTTTCAAGTGTCGCGGCGTAGCGCGAGATTGGATAAGATAGCGCAAAATAGAATGCGCCAGCGATTGTAAGGATCAACAAAGGCTCTTGCGTGCGGGTGATCAGGATTTGGCTGGCTTTCAGAAGCTCGACATAGCCCAGCACCGACACCAGCGCGCTGTCCTTCATCACCCCAAGAGCGACACCGACCCATGATGGAAACACCGCGCGCCCGCCGATCGGTAGGACGACATAGCGCAGGTCTTGCCAATAGCTCATGCCAAGCGAACGTGCGGCACGGCGCATTGGTTGGCCCACGGCCTCCATCCCGCCACGGGCAACGTTGGCCACAAGGGATGCGCAGTAGATGGACAAGATGACAACGCCGGACAGAAACGGATCAAGATTCAGCCCGATCATCGGCGCGAAATTGTAGAACAGCACCAATTGGATGATCAGCGGCACAGAACGGAAAACATCCAACACGGGCCCAAGGGTCAGGGCTGCGGCCCATTTACCTTCATACATCATCCAGCCAAAGATCGCCCCTAAAAACGTGCCAATAGAGATCGACAGCACCGAGATTAAGACGGTGCGCCATGCCGCCTCGGCAAGGTACAAAAGGTCGCTTGGCTGAAAGCCGGAAAAGAAGCTCATCGTCGGTTCCATGCTTTACTCCTTAATACCGAAACAGGCGGGCGGACAGCAAGCGTGATGCCCCCAGAATGATCTTGACGATCACATAGTAAATCACCGCTGTGACAGCAAAATATTCAAAGATGCGGTAGGTGCGGCTGGCCAATGCCTGCGTTTCGCCAGACAGCTCCCGAAACCCGACCAGCATACCCAGCGATGACATCAGCACGGCCCAGACAATCTGGTTGGTGAGCGGGTGATAGACGATGCGAAAAACCTGCGGAATGATGATCCGCGTATAGCTTTGCCAAGCCGTCATCCCCAGCGAGCGCGCGGCGCGGATCTGTGTGTCGGGAATGGCCTGAAAACCACCACGAAAGTTTTCGGCAAGGTATCCGGCGCAATTAAAACTCAGGGCCGCGAGCACAATCACATATGGCGACATGTGGATACCCACAGCCCCTAGCCCGAACCCGAAAAAGAACAATTGAAACAGCGCAGGCGTGTTACGTGCCAGTTCGACCCAAGCCGAAGCGACCCATTTCAACGGTCCACGCATGTGCATGCGGATCAGCGCAAGCGCGAGGCCAAAGATGATCCCAAGGACCATCGACAGGGCCGCAATCTCGAGCGTCGTCAAGCCAGCTGCAAGCAAGTCAGGCAAGCTTTTGAACACTGGCCGCCAATGGAAATTATAGTCGAGCATGCGAACCCCTTGCGCGGTTAAGTGACCCCGCCCTATCATGAGGGCGGGGTGATTGGCTTTAGTACATGACGCCAGGAATGCGCAGTTCAGGCGCATCGCCGCCGACATATTTGCCCCAAAGTTCCTGATAACGACCGGAACGCACTTGATGGGTGACAAAGAGGTTGAGGTAGTTCAGCCAAGACACGTCCTGACGCTTAGCCACGACAGAGGTGTAATCGGTTGTCCAAGGCATGCGCGGGCCAGCAAGAATGGTGTCATACTGCTGCGTGATCGGCAAAACGGCGGTGTTGGTGGTAATGCCGATGTCAGCCTTACCTTGTGCCACGGCAAGGAAAACCTCGTTCTCGGACTGGTAGCCCTGATAGTTGCCTTCTTCGCCCCACTCTGCCGCGATCTTGAGCCATTCTTGCTCTGGCACGGTGCCAACTGCGGCGGCGACGCGCTTGCCGCGGATGTCTTCAAACGTGGTGATCCCGCTGTCTGCGCCCACAACGCCCTGCGCATAATAAATTGCGTAAGGAATTGTAAAGCCGACCGTCCGCGCCCGTTGCAGGCTGTCAGAGGTTGCGCCAAAAACGACGTCGGCGCGACCAGTGACGATCACCGGCAGACGCTCGGACCATGTGAGCGGCATGATTTCATGCTCAACTTCCAGCGCGGCGGCCAGATCGGCGCAATAATCCACGTCAAAGCCTGCAGGCTCGTTATTCGCATCGCGATAGCCGATTGGCGGAAAATCCAGAACGACGCCGCAGCGCAGGGTGCCGCGGTCTACAACGTCGTCAAGTGTGTCCGCGCTCGCCGCAGCGGCAAAGGTGGTAGCAAAGACAGCAGCCGCAGCGACCGCAGTGTGAATCAGTTTCATCATTTCAACTCCCTGTTGAGGTTAAGATAGAAAATTTGTATATTGGATCCAATATAAAGTCTACAATAAACAATGCTGGTTTTTGAGGTGCCGAACCACTAGAAGTGAATGAAGGCAGTTCAAATCGGAGAAAGTCGATGAATTTCAAAGCCGTTAACGTCGCTCAAAGCAAATCAGCAACCGAGATTGTTTTTGATTCCCTGCGTCAGGCCATCATCATGGGCGAAATGGAAGACGGCGAACCCCTACGACAAGAGGAAATCGCAAAGGCGTTCAACACAAGCCGGATTCCAGTGCGTGAGGCGATCGCCCGGCTGGAACAGCTTGGTCTGGTCGAAGCGCGGCGTTACAAAGGCGCAGTGGTCGCCGCTATTTCGATAGAGGAATTTGACGAGATTTTTGACCTGCGCGCGGTTGTCGAAAGCGACGCCATGCGGCGTGCTGTGCCGCTGATAACTAAGGCGTCACTTGCCGACGCCCGATCGTATCACGTATCCTTTGCGACGGCGACCGAGCCAGAAGAATGGACCGCCCTGAACCGCAAGTTTCATTGCTGTTTATACGAAGCCGCCAATTCCCCAAACTACCTCAAGGTCATCAACGGCCTTTTTGACCGGTTGGACCGGTATCTGCGCGCGCAGCTCTCCCTGACCGACGGGATGGAGCGCGCGACACGCGAACACGAGATCATCCTTGCGGCCTGCGAAGCGGGCGACGCCGAACATGCCGCCGCACTGACCTACGATCATGTGCAAGACGCAAAGGCGTCTCTGCTCAACTACCTTAAGCAAAAGCGGGAAACGTCATGACCTCGAATTACATCAGATATGAAAGCGCCATTGACCTGTTGTCGTGGGAAGATTCTGTCGCAGCTTTGCGCGCCGGGCACTTGGCGCCAAAGGCAGAGATCGCCGATATCTTTTTGGGACCGCAAACGGCGACTTTGTTGAACCGTGCCGCATTCATCGACGGCCTGGGATACGGCGTAAAAGCGGTCACTGTGATGGGCGAAAACCCGACCAAGGGCTTGCCGACCGTTCAGGGTGCGATGATGGTCTACGCGCCTGACACGGGAGGTCTAAGCGCGATTATCGACAGTCGCCTTGTCACCGAAATCAAGACGGCCAGCGACTCAACCCTTGGCGCACGTCTGCTGGCGCGACCAGAGAGCAAACGACTGCTGATTGTCGGCGCGGGGGTGGTCGCAGAAAGCCTGATCCGTGCGTATACTGCGATATTTCCGGGACTTGAGCATGTTTCGGTATGGGCGAGACGCCCCGAACAGGCCCAAGCTCTTTTGGGGCGGATGACGGGCATTAAAGCTAAGCTATCTGTTGCAGAGGATTTGGCGACAGCTGCCGCCAGCGCAGATATCATCAGCACTGCGACGATGGCCCGCATGCCTGTTCTCAAAGGGGAATGGATAACGCCCGGAACCCATGTCGATTTGATTGGTGCCTTCAAGGCGGATATGCGCGAGGCCGATGATGCGCTGATTTCAACCGGATCCCTTTACGTCGACAGCCGCGACACCACGCTGCATCATATCGGCGAGCTGATGATCCCCCTTGCCGCGGGCATCATCGCCGAAAATGACGTCAAAGGGGATTTCTATGATCTCATCGCCAGCGGGACGACGGCGCGCACATCAGATGACGAAATCACAGTGTTCAAAAACGGTGGCGGTGCGCATCTTGATCTTATGACCGCCGACTACATTTCCGGCGCTGTCGCGGGCAAATCATGACCCGAAACACCATCTTTGTAACGCGCGACGCCAAAGGCGAGGTTCTCGCCTGCAAGGAAGGTCTAAGTTTTTGGGGCGGTGTCGATCCTGATACGGGGGTCATAATCGATGCGCATCACCCCGATTTTGGCGCGACACTTGCTGGCCGGATCGTCCTGATGCCAACCTCTCGCGGGTCGTGCAGTGGCAGTGGTGTGTTGCTGCAACTTGCGCGAAGTGGATCTGCGCCCGCTGCTCTGGTGTTCCGCGAGGATGAGGAAATCCTGACGCTTGGCGCAATGATTGCCGAAAAACTTTTTGAACGCCCCGTCGCGGTCCTGCGTCTGGAACCGACCGTTTACGACCGATTGGCGATGGCCGACATGGCAGAGATTACACATAACGCGCTGACATTCGCCGATACATCGATCCCGCTTTCGCCGCCCATGACAGAGGGTCTGATCCTAAGTGATGGTGACCGCGCCCTTTTGGACGGGAAAGATGGACCTGCCCGCCAGATTGCCATGGAAGTGCTGTGCATGATGGCCGCAGCACAGGGCGCGCAGGGGCTGATCGATGTCTCGCGCGGGCATATTGACGGCTGCATTCTGGCCCATGATGCCAATCTGGATTTCGCCGAAAAGATGCAGCAGATGGGCGCGAGGACCATCATTCCAACGACGATCAATGCTATTTCGGTGGATCGCGAGAATTGGGAAACGCAGGGCGTCGTGCCCATTTTCGGCAACAAGGCCAGCCGTCTTGCCGATGCTTACGTCAATATGGGCGCGCGACCGACGTTCACCTGCGCACCGTATTTGCTGGACGATGCGCCCACGCAGGACGAAGCCATCGGTTGGTCTGAATCCAATGCCGTCATTTTCGCGAATTCAGTGCTGGGTGCGCGCACGCAAAAGCACCCGGATTACCTTGATTTGTTTATCGCAATAACGGGTCGCGCACCCCATACAGGCGTCTACCTCGCTGAAAATCGGCGGCCGGTTTGTGAATTGCGTGTGACCCTGCCCGAGCAGTATGACGATTCAGTATGGCCAATGCTGGGATGGCTGGCCGGGGCGAAGTCCCCGAACGGCATTCCGGTACTGACGGGACTTGAGGCACTTTCGCCGACGCAGGACGACCTCAAGGCGCTTTGTGCCGCGTTTGGCACGACGTCAGCTGCCCAGATGTTACACGTGCGCGGGCACACACCCGAAGGCGATCTGCCCTTATCTGCCACCGCAAACCGGTTTGAGATCACACATCGTGACCTTGTTAAGCTCTGGCAGGACTTCAATGCGGCAGATGAACAGATTGATTTGGTGGCAATCGGAAGCCCGCATGCATCCTTGACCGAGTGCCGAAACTTCGCTGATTTGTTAGGTGATAAGCGCTGCAATGACGCAACCAAGACGATTGTGACAGTGGGCCGCGGGACCCTTTCTGAAATGACAACGGAAGGCATATTGGAAAGGCTTCAACGCGCAGGCGTTCAGGTCGTGCCAGATATCTGTTGGTGCTCGATAACCGAGCCGATTTTCCCGATCAGTACGGCGGTCTTGATGACAAATTCTGGCAAATACGCGCATTACGGCAAAGGATTGACGGGTCGAGACGTCCGTTTTGGAAGCTTGAAGGACTGTGCGCGGGCAGCGGTAACCGGACGTGCCAGTGCTGGCCTCCCTTGGTGGTTAATGTCAGAAAAATAGCAGTTTTGCGCAAACGCCTCGCAAAGTGCTGGTTCTATGTCTGAAGCCGATACATTAGCGCCCCTGGTTGCTATTTTTGTCAACCTTATTCATTTCTCTGAATGACCCAATGCCTAAGAGTTCAACCGACGCCAAGTCTTATCGATCGTTGTCAGCTACGCAATTCGTAGCATTGAGCCAATTGGGCTTTACGCGGAATTGAGGCATAGTAGAACGTAACCGTGGTGTCGCCGCCATCTGGATATCGGCATTTAGTAACGCAACATGGCTAGATCGCGCATGCGGCGAATGACTAGAAATCGCCGCATCCTAGGAAGAACAACGATTTGCGAGCGCAGAAAGTAGGGTGTCGAACGCGGCGCAAACGCCTTTTCCCAAAGTAGACATCGGAGCAGATGCAGCGAATGCTCACTTTGTCCGGCGGTTTCAACCGGTCTACGCAACACTTTAATCTTTAGGAAGAGATGGAGTGTTGCCCAATGAAGTATCGTCGCCGAGTATTTTTCACAGATCAACAGAAGTCGGAGATATGGGATCGATGGCAACGTGGGGAGTCGATGAACTCGATTGGGCGTGGGTTTGATCGCTCGTCGTCATCAATTTATCCACTTCTTGCTCGCACTGGTGGCATTCGTCCACCCGACCGTGTGCGGTCTCGCCTTGCTCTGACCCTGATCGACCGCGAGGAGATATCCAGAGGTCTGCGTGCGAAGATGTCTTTACGATCCATTGCGAGGTCCCTGAAGCGATCAGCATCAACGATCAGCCGCGAGGTCAGGCGGAATGGCGGCTCTGCCCAGTATCGCGCAACCCAGTCTGAGGCGGCAGCGTGGGAGCGAACCCAAAGACCCAAGCGGTGCAAGCTGGCAGGTAATACCTATCTCTGCGGAGCAATATCAGCCAAGCTGATCCATAAGTGGTCCCCGCAACAAATCGCAGGCTGGCTGATGCGTGAACATCCTGATGATGAAGACAAGCGGATCTCGCACGAGACGATCTATAGAAGCCTGTTTATCCAGACACGCGGCGTACTTAAGAAGGAATTGCTAGCACATCTGAGGGCAACCCGAGCCATTCGCCGGTCTCGTCACGCCACCATGAAGCGCAGTGGCGTTGGCCGCTTCAATGATGCGGTATCCATCCGTGATAGACCGGCAGAGGTAGAAGATCGAGCTGTACCAGGGCACTGGGAGGGAGACTTGATAGCGGGCTCTGGAAACAGTTTTATCGCCACTTTGGTCGAGCGAAACACGCGTTACGTGATGCTGGCAAAGGTTGGCAACAAAGACAGTCACAGCGTCATTCATGTGTTGATCAAGCAGTCACGTAAGTTGCCCAAAGAGCTTTACAAGTCGCTGACATGGGATCGCGGGACGGAGATGGCTGGGCATAAGAAGTTCACCTTGGCCACCAAAATAGACGTCTATTTGTGCGAACCTCACAGCCCATGGCAACGTGGTTCAAACGAAAACACCAACCGCCTGCTGCGACAGTACTTTCCAAAGGGCACAGATTTGTCGATACATAGTCAAGCAAAGCTGAGCGCCGTTGCAAGACAGCTCAACGAACGACCACGTATGACGCTGGGATACGAAACTCCCGCAGAGCGTTTCAATGCATGTGTTGCGTCGATCAGTTGAGACCACCCCGCAAAGCAGACATCGGCACATCGCGCAGCGAACTTCCGCTTCCCACCTATTCCAACCTCCGCACTGAATCATTCACTCTTTCAAACACACACTCCCGTAGACTTGTTGGTGCGTTGAGCCGTAGTGTTGTGATGAGGAGCAGGACATGCGGCAGCTGCGTGATGACACACATCTGATACTGGACGGCGAGGTGCGAGTGTATCGCCGTGAGCGCAGCAAGCGTTGGCAGGCAGCATTTGTGATTGATGGGCATATGATCCGTATCAGCACGGGCAAGCGCGATTTGGCTGAGGCTAAAGAGTATGCCCGCGATACGTTTCTTGAGTACAAGTTCCGACACAAGAACGATCTGCCCGTTGTCACCAAGAAGTTCTCTGATGTGGCCAAGCTGGCAATTGCGGATATGCGCAAGCAGCTGGATGCTGGCTTAGGGCGCAAGGTCTTTGCGGATTACATCGTGTGCATTGAGCGTTATCTGATCCCCTTCTTCGGCGCGCAGTATGTGACCTCAATCGACTACCAAAAAATCCAAGACTTCTACGAGTGGCGACGCGAGAAGATGGGACGTGAGCCAAAGGCAAGTACGCTGAACACACATAACTCAGCCATGAACCGTGTGTTTGATGAAGCTGTGGCGCGGGGCTTTATCGCGCACAAGAGCGTGCCATTGATGGTAAATCGTGGTGAGAAAAGCGAACGCCGCCCTGACTTCACCCGGGAAGAATACGCAACAATGGTCCGCAAGATGCCAAGCTGGATCAACTCAGGCAAAGCAGGCAAGCCCACAGACATGCGCCACCTCATGCGAGACTATGTGCTGATCATGGCAAATACGGGCATGAGGCACGGCACAGAGGCGCTGAACCTACAGTGGAAGCATGTAACGCTGTTTGAAGAAAAAGACCTGCAATACTTGGAGATGAGTGTCACAGGTAAAACTGGGCGACGCGATATCATCTGTCGATCGGGAACTATCAACTACCTCAAGCGCATCCATGAGCGCAGTGACGACATTAAGTACATTCCGTTTGAGGATCTACTCAAGCAGCGCATTGATTTGCCAGTGTTCAGATTACCCGATGGAACCGTATCCAAGAACATCCATCAGACGTTTCGCAAGTTCGTCACAGACACTGGGCTGATTACATGTCCACGTACGGGGCAGAACAGGACGCTGTACAGCCTGCGTCACACCTATGCGACTTTCGCGCTGCTCAACGATGGAATGGATATACACGCGCTAGCAATACAGATGGGCACATCAATAGGCATGATTGAGCGGCACTACAGCCATCTTACGCCGCGCCTCAAAAAGGATATGCTCACGGGCAAAAGGTATGAGTTATCGCAGGATGAGTTTGCGGATCAGTATGACACTAATAAATGATAGCGAACAACACGTTTGGCGGATAGCAGACGTTCGCTGCGGTTTGGATAGAGGTCCGCTGTGCGGACTTTCCCGACATTCACTTTCCTTGAACAAATCGCCGCTTCCAGTGCAAGGCGACCAGACTAGACCCTGCAAAGTGTTTTTGGCGAATTCAACGGACGATATGTCGGAAAAGCGAATGCTGAATGCCAATTTTTCAGTGAGACAAAGTAGGTAGGCGTGTCTATTCCGCAGTTTGGGTCACCTACACTTCAAACATTCGAAAGAAGCGCGCACATGAAAAAGCTGGGCCTTGATGCCACGGATATACGTATCCTCAGCGCTGTCCAACAGCACGGGCAACTGAGCAAGACGAAGCTGGCCGAGCTTGTAAACCTGTCGCCCACGCCATGCTGGGCACGCTTAGACCGGTTGAAAGCTGGAGGATATATTCGTGGCTATCACGCTGAGTTGGCTTTGGAGCGCATTATTGATTTTACGCAAGTTGTCGTGACTGTCTCACTGAGCTCGCACCGCAAGGCAGAGTTCGACCGCTTTGAGGGCTATATAGAAGGAAGTGAAATATCTGCATCTCTGGCAAGGCAATTTCTTCACTTCTTGATGTGCAAAATTTGCACTTCTAGGATTTCCTTTTAAGTCTTCTGGATCGGGGTTTTAGGTTCAAAATGTATCGGTTCGGGCGACCCTGTCCGCGACGTTCGATCTTGATGAAGCCAGCACTTTCCAATTCCTTCATGAAAGTCACGACACTCCGTTTGGTAACGCCGATGTCGTCGGCCAGTCGTTCTTGACCAGGATAGCAGAAGTCTTTTTGCCACGCATATTTGAGAAGCATCGCGTATGTTAACTTTGCTCCAACGCTGACCTTCTTGCTAACCAGAATGAAGTTTGGAACTTGCGTAAAACCACCTCCGCTCGAGATGATGTCACCACCTTGGATGATGATGTTCCGGTCTTTGATGAGTTGTCCAATTGTCTCCATAGGTAGCTGGATTTTAGCATATCTGACCCGCTGGCGCCGTTGAT
The DNA here is from genome assembly GCA_943787985.1 of uncultured Paracoccaceae bacterium. GTDB lineage: Bacteria > Pseudomonadota > Alphaproteobacteria > Rhodobacterales > Rhodobacteraceae > Ascidiaceihabitans. The sequence goes on from CALSOO010000004.1 coordinate 282,234, forward strand.
TAATGCACAGGGCCATATGGAGCTTTGGGCGCGTCCGTGCCTTCTGGAGACGCCATTCCGTGGCTCTCATCGGGCTTTGGGATTGGCGCTTCTAAAAACTGCTGGTTCGGTTTTCCGCCTAAACTCAGAACAGTTGTTTCGAGATGTCCAATGTAGCGACTTTGACTTAACAAGTTCTGCTGCCCTGCTGCGTTCTGGTCGGTAAGAAACTCGACATGCTTGTCTCGCACGGCCTTGTCGATCTCTAGCGAGCGTACCTTTGCCTCAAGACCTGAAATCGCCTCACTTTGATCCACCACAAATTGATCAGTGTTTTGCCAGTTCGTGCCGGTCTAGCTTGGTTCGTTCGCGCCCGTACCGGTTTGAACGGGTGTGTCCGTGGTTTGCACCTGTTCGAACCCGTTCGCACTGGGCTGTACAGGCGGGATCTGCTGCATGAACTCAAGTTCTGAAGCCACCTTTACATCCAGTGAAGCCTTTTCCAGCATCCAACGTTCGCCAGTCGGTGTCACTTGTTTCTGGCACTCCACATGCTCTTGGCGGCACCACTGACGAATTGTCTTCTTGGTTCTTATGAGACCAGCCTGATGGCAGGATAAATACGCTTCATCAACTGAAAGCCAAATACGGGTTGAAGGGGAGTGAGAGTTATCCATGCTCCAATCGTAACAAGGAAGGCTGCGAACGCACGGGCACTTGTCCACATGTGGCGGATTGTGTTGAAAAACTCGTTGTTTTTGACCCATTGATGCTGGTTATTACGTTGATTTCATTTGGCTGTTCGTAGCCAGCCAGCCTTTCACCCTGCGGCTGGTCCCATCGGCTTGAGCTTAGCGAGTTTCCGGAGGTTTTGGGCGGTTGCTGCGAGGGTAAATTCATCTTGGACGCCGCGTGGGCCGCGCAATCGGAGCCTGCCCAGGCCAAGGATGCGTTTGAGGTGGGCGAAGAGCATCTCAACTTTCTTTCGTCGGTTCTGAGCGGTTTGATTGAACTCTGACGCCGTACATTGGCGGGCGAAGTCTCTGACGATTTCGTATTTCTCGCGATGGATCGCGCGGGTCTCTGATTTGGGGCAGCACTTGGCTTTTAATGGGCAGTCGACGCAATCAGCTTTGAGGGCCCGATATTTGCGCGCTTTCCATTCGGGCGCGTTCCGGGTGGGATCGGAATAGGCTCGCCGCGTACGCTCGGACATAACACCCATCGCTATGCGGCAGATCCAACGCGAAGAAATAGGCCTTTTGCTCTACGCCACCAATGACGACCAGAGCTTCGCCAAAATCCGCCTGTGCCATCTCGGCAGCATGCTTCGCATGCGCCTGTCTGGTATCACATGTCCCGGTGGATGGCTCAAAGGCACAAACATCTCACGTGAGCCACGCTTCTTGCTGCGCACATAATCTTTGACGATGGTGTAGCCGCCGTCGAACCCGCATTCATCCGTTGCACGGCAGTCGAAACGAAGTTTCGATGAGAGGGGCGGAGCCGTTCAAAAATACGCTTGGCTGTGTGGCGTTGTTTGCGAGGGCGACCTTTGTCTTCAGACAGCCAATGTTCAATCTGATCCGTATACTCATCTAACTTTGGGCGCTTGATTGCCGCTGTCCGCCGATATTCAGGCGGCTCAGAATACGTTAACATCTTCGAAACGCTATCTCGACTAATTCCAAAGTCCCGAGCAATCTGTCGCCCACTCAACCCATCCTGAAAATGGGCCTGCCGCACTTTTAAATACAATTCCACAGTGAAAATCCCCAAGCCCTCCCATCAAACGAAAGGGCTAAAGTGGCCGACTTTTAAGCCGCCCGCGACAACACAATGTCGCCGCTACTGTGGCCGAGTATTGCTCCGCCGATTACACGCTGCGCGGCCGCACCTAATTTTCCGCTGACGCAGCATTTTCCACGCTGCGAGCGCACGCAGCGGGAAAATCGGTCTCACACAATCGGCTCTCACCCGCCGTTAGATCGACCGCAGCATATTGCTCAACTGACCCGTCCGCCCCTTGCCATGGACGGCCCAAACCGGACCTTGGCCAGTGGGTGTCGATGCTGCGATGCAGCCCGTCAGAGCCGCCATTCGCTGCAGTGCTGCAATCGAGGGGTCGGTGGATTCACACAATGCGGGACTTTGCAGACGTTGATTGCATTTGGGTCAATGGCCGGTTTTTCAATTTGGCAGCTTCAAATTTGGTTTCGCGACATAACCACTTCTATCTTGTTGCGGGCACTGCATCTATCAGGATAGTTAACGATCATTCATAATAGAAATGCGACACAACCATGAAAATGCGCGATACGTTTTTAAAACCGATGCATCCCGAGGGGCGCAAGTTTGTCGGTATCTTCGCCGCCATCACGGCCGTTCTATTTTTCATTTGGTCCGTCTTGGGGTGGATCAGCGTCGGGCTGACGATCTGGTGCTATTACTTTTTCAGAGATCCTGTGCGCGTCACTCCAACACGTGACGGGCTGATCGTCAGCCCTGCTGATGGAATCGTCTCACTTATCGAAAAGGCCGTGCCGCCCGCTGAACTTGGCATGCCCGATATGGCCCTGACGCGCGTCAGCGTTTTTATGAGTGTCTTTAATTGCCATGTGAACCGCGCACCGATTGCGGGTCAAATAGCGCAGATTGCCTATCGGCCCGGAAAGTTCTTCAATGCGTCGCTGGACAAAGCAAGCGCTGATAACGAGCGTAACAGCCTGTGTATCCAGATGGCCGATGGCAGGCAGCTTGCCGTCGTGCAAATTGCGGGGCTTGTAGCGCGACGGATTGTTTGTTTTTCTACCAAGGGCGATACCCTGCGCACAGGAGAGCGGTTTGGTTTGATCCGCTTTGGGTCGCGCTTGGACGTCTATCTGCCCGATGGTTTAGAACCGTTGGTCAATCTCGGGCAAACCATGGTCGCAGGCGAAACCGTTCTCGCTGATCTTGCCGCAACTGAAGCGGCGCGCATTGCGCGGGTTGACTAAGTGATGAGCGAACCCTCTGGCAACGCAAAACAACCCGACATTCGCCTGTTCCATCTGCTGCCCAACCTATTGACGATTACGGCGATTTGCGCGGGGCTGACTGCAATCAGGTTCGGCTACGAGGGCGACTTTGAAATGGCAGTCCGCCTCGTGCTGGCTGCCTGTGTTCTTGATGGTCTGGACGGCCGGTTGGCGCGTTTGATGAAACGCGAAACGGCCGTTGGGGCAGAGCTCGACTCACTCGCCGATTTCGTGAATTTCGGAGTTGCTCCAGTGTTGATTTTGTACAGCTGGGCGTTGCAGGATTTGCGAAGTGCAGGCTGGATTGCAGTCTTATTCTACGCGGTATGCTGCGTTTTGCGGTTGGCACGTTTTAATGTCAGCAGCCGTTTGGAAAGTGACGATTCGATCTGCGAATTTTTTGTTGGCGTGCCTTCGCCAGCAGGCGCGATTCTGGTGTCGTTTCCAATGGTTGTCTCATTTGCGGATTTTGATCTGCCGTTAGCTCCGCCCGCCGTTGTCGCCCTTCATATTTGTCTCGTTGGGCTGCTAATGATCAGCCCGGTTCCGACCTACTCATTCAAAGGTGCAACAATCAATCGCGCAAATGCCAAATATGCCCTTCTGGTGGCTGCCACTTTGGCGGCATCCTTACTGACATATCTTTGGGCGACAATGGCGGTGTTGACCATCGCTTACATCGGTTGCCTCGTTTGGGCATACCGAACCTACCGCATTGCAAATACATCAAAAGGATAACGCTTTGGAACTCAATGCCGTCAAGACTTCCTATGCGCGTTTGGCGCCTGTCTATGATAAGACGTTCGGGGCGATCACAAATGTGGGGCGGCGTAAGGCTGTTGACTACATCAACGCGCAAGATGTCGCGACTGTTCTTGAGGTTGGCGTTGGTACTGGTCTTGCTTTGCCGACGTATCGGAGCGACCTTGACGTCTCCGGCATTGACTTCAGTGATGACATGCTCGCCAAGGCGCAAGCCAAGGTAGACCTGCATCGCCTTGAGCACGTCAAAAGCCTTAGGCAGATGCCTTGAAGTCATCGATTACGTTCTTCTATGTTGTCCAACTGGGTGCCCCTTTCATGGACTGGGAGGAGCTCGCTAATGTCTTGGAATAAGGACTAAGTTTAACATCCGGCTTGCCTGAATGCGAGGCGCAGCAGATGTTCGGGCCTGTGCGTTGATATCGCGCCTGAAAGTGGCCCTCGACAACCAATGAACACGGTTTGAGGCCTGTTACAGGCTTCTATAAGTTCCCTGCGGCCTAGTTACCCAAGTACTCCAAAGCGCAACAACCGTAATTCGCTCTGACTACTACTAAACCGACATTCCCCAAGTAGAATGCCGTTCTTTCCAGTTTGTACCGGTTTTGCGTGCCGATCAAGACTCTTGGACAAGCTGTGCCTGGTACTCGGTGATCTGTCGTGCGGCCTGATCGCTATTTTGGGTTCGGCAGCAGGTTTGACCCGGCTTTTTGGCTGAACATCACCGGCCCAGACGGACCAATTGAGCCACGTTCCTTTAGATTTCATCGCTAAGGCGGTCATGCGGGAACCGGCGGTGCGCGCAGCCGCTGGATGGCTGCCAAGATGCGATTGAATAAATCTCCGCTGACGGCAACTTCAGCAAGCTGGAAGGTAATGGCACGGGCATGTCGGACGACGCGCGCACCAATCTTGATCAGCCGGGTTTGCAAGCTGGTTAGAGACCAGTCGGCCATCTCTTTGGGAAGGTCCGTGCCTTGCAGGAAGACACCCAGATTGTAGGCCAGTGCGTGAAGCTGAAGGCGGACCTCGTTTTGCGCCATGCCCTTGCAAGACAACCGTGTCCAGTTGATAGCTTGCTTGCCTTCCTTGATGTACTGCTCGGCGGTGCCGCGTTGATTGTAGAAGCGGATGATCCAGTCTGGCTCCATTGGCAGGTTGGTGACGACAAAGCCGACACGCGGGAACAACTCGCCGGGATGCCACTCGACCTTGGCGATAACGCGGCGAGGCTTGTCCCAGGACACCGCCTGATACTCAAAGTCACCGTAGATACGCTTCACGCCTTTTGGCGGACGACCCATCGGGCGCTTGAGCAGATGCGCAATCCTGCCCTGAAGAACACGATTGGTGCGGAGGCGAATGGCGTAGTAATATCTCTCCGCTTCCAGAGTTTTGTATAGCTTTGGCATGGCGAAGGCAGCATCGCCCCGGAAGAACCGCATCAGGTGACGGTCCGCATATCGCGCTATGATCGGCTTCAGAACCTCCTCCCATCCATACGCGCTGTGCACATTACCGGGGCGCAGAGCGCAGCGTTCGAGATGACCGAACTGGTTGAAAACGAACAGCGGGTGATAACACATGCAACCGAAATGCCCGTTCCAGGCCGTGCCCTCCTGCGCTCCGTGGGTTGGACTGACCGAGCTATCCATATCCAGCGTGATCCACTTGGGCGGTTTGCGTTCGTGAACACGGTCGATCCATTGCCCCGGCAGATCAGTCAGCGCAGTGCGGTTACCAGCCGCCGTCAGCACCTCTGTTTCGAACCGTCCCATCTGGCTTGCTGACGCGGCCTTGGCATCAACGGCCCGTCCTCCGACCACCTGCCGCATCACTGGATCGAGCGCCAGACGATCCGCATCATTCACATCATCGTACCCGGCCAGCCGACCAAAGACCGACTGTCGCAACAGGCCGACCAGTGAGTGCAGACGATTGTGACCAGTGCGGGTGTCACTCAGAACGCCGCCCGCAATGTCGTGCAGGCCAAGCACCTCGTCCAGTTCCCGAAACAACAGCAGACCACCGTCCGAACTGATCTTTGATCCATGAAATTCCAGCCGCACGCGACGGTCAAATCCAAGCCGAACATTTCCGGTTTCGCCTGCACCCTTTGGGTGATCCATGATCTGCCACCTTCAACCCTATTAACATGCTGAAACATAACACATTAGTGGCTTCCAGAGGCGCGAAAACATCGGGCTACTTGGGGAATGCGGGCTAAAGAGTTGATGCTATCTATGATTGCGGTATGCCCGCGTTATGAGTGAATTTTTTGCCGGTTGGAATTTGCCCAGTGTTGGCAAAACAGTTATTGGGTGGGGAAGATGAGCGCAATTCAGCAACTGACACCTTACATGCAGGCGTACTCCAGCGAGTTTGCCGATGATGGGAATGTGAATTGGCTACCCTACACGATGTATTTTCACCCCTTCAATTATAGATCTGAGGTTGTGAACACCGATGCCAGTGGATTTCGGTATTCCCAGCACAATGGGATTGGATATTCGGTTGCGGACCACGACGGGGTTAATGCCTGTCATGTGATAGCGGGTGGTTCTACCGTGTTTGGAATCGGCGCAAGTGGAGATCAAAATAGTCTGCCCTCTCGCATGAGCGCGCATACATCCGATGCAACGCCGTGGATCAACTTTGGGGCTCGCAGCTTCAACTCGACGCAAGAGATGATTTTGTTCTCACTTCAACGCCATCGCTTACCAAAGGTCAAAAGCGTTGTCTTGATGTCTGGCTTTAATGACTTGGGTCTAGCTCGGTTGCCAGAACGTTTGCGGCAGGAACATGGTGCATTCTTTATGTGTAAGGATTTCTTTGACGCTATGGGGCAGAAGAAGCAATCACGGTTTTCGAAATAGCTTGGTAGCACCAAAGGTTTGGATTCTTTTGGTAAAGTGCCTTCGTTGGACGGGCAAATCGATTATGCCTTTCAGCTCACGTTACGCAACTTGGCCAATTGGCAGGCAATGTGTGTACAGATGGGGGTACCTTTGACATTTGTTTTGCAGCCATTGGCCAACTGGGTGCGCGAAACCGGTTCCGTCGAGGAAGAGGTCCTGTTTGCCGAACGAGAAGCCGATGGCGGGTTTGCCGAGCACTATGGCGATATCCTTACGCAAGACAGCTACCAGACCTATCGCGACCGCCTTGCGGAAGGTGCCGCGCAACTGGGCGTTTCTTTCGTCGATCTCACGAGCCTGTTAAAGCAGGCTGTTGCGCCAGATTTCTGGCTGTTCGTAGACAGGATTCACTTCACCGATCAAGGCCACGATCTTGTCTCAAAATTACCTCTCGATTCCATTAATGCAAAGGGCCCTCAATATGAAAATCATCAAAGCGCTTTTCAGGAAAATACTCTGGAAAAAAAACCAAAGCTAAGAAAGAAGATGCGTCCATCTATCCGATGTTTTGAAGTCAGTAATTAGTCGGCCTCCAGTGTCGAAAGGACCGCCGATGTGGCGCGACGTATTTCTGTTTTCATGTAATCCAGAAGTTTATTTGGACGTGGATAATATCCGTAGCCTTTTGCCCGAAATTGGAAATGGTGCCCTCGAAATTGACACGCAACTGGCGTCATTGCGCCAGTCTTGCGCGAGTTGCGCGGAGGGTTGGTCCACAGTGTTTTCAAGCGCTGAAACAGACTTTTATTCGGAAGTCATGAGCGCTGTCGTTGAACAAACCGCCCCTCTGGCCGCCGCAACCGGGGCGGCATTGCAAAGCATCAGTGCACCGAGCGTCTTCGAAGACCCGTTGCACTTGAAACTGATGACGCTATTGGCAGATGATGTTGGCGTTAGTTCTGCTGAGCGTTGGCGTTTTGACACGTTCCGGGACATTGCCCGCAGTCACGATCTGACATCGGTGACAGCTTCGCTACGCGAGTTGGCGGACCACCGCGGAATCCGTGATGGCTGTTTTCGCTTAGCAGCGACGATTTACGCAATGAGTCGTCGCAGCGAGACCTTTGATTGCGAGTTGATCGGTATCGACCTCGCCTGGCGGTCTGTAGGTCTATCGCCGATGTGGCGTGCTTTGCGTGCAACTGACGCGAGATGGACAAAGCTTGATATGGGTGTTTCCACGGGTGCGGCCCTTGCCGAGGGAGCAGACGCCGCGGCGTTTGCGCGTGCGATTGTCGACCAAATGAGCCATGAGCCCGTGGTTGTAAAACGGGTGACGCACGGCATCGCCATTTTTGAGACCCTTGTCCAAGAGTTCGACGCGTTGGTGCGCGACATTGCGGCGGCGGTAAGTGATCCGCGGTTGGCGATGGGCATTATGGTTCAGGGCCGGGCACGCGAGGCGCGCGTGTATCACCAGAGCTTTATGCTGGATGGCAAGCCCCTTTCAGACTGGTTTGACGCAGCGCAGGCGGATCCGATGCCGCTGGTCGATGCCATTGGCCGCAGTAAACTTGTGCGACCAGATGATCCTGATCGTAGCCTTCTTATCAACGGGTTGATCCGTGAAGGAGGTGCGATGTTCCGCATATTCACGGCCTCGGATATTGCGATTATGCGGCGCTGGATTGCGTCACTGAAGCAACACAACGCCGACAGAATCTCCATACGTTTGAAACCCCAAACCACCCTGCGCCTAGACCCGCGGTCCGTAAAAGGCGGGGACATGGATCTGGGCGTGTTTCCTTCGGACGTACGTTCCGCGTATTATCTTATGCAGGGACGCGTTTTGCCCCCACGCACGCGAGAATTTGCCCAGGCATATTGCAGGTTTTGGTTGGATCAATCGCGTGGCGCGGTGGATGCCGATAATCGATCTTTGCCCCCCAAATGGCACCCTGGCGCGCTTCGCGAGTGGTTGCTGACCACGCATGAGACACATGCCGCGGCATTTGACGGCTCGAACGCCGATGAAATACCAAGCTGTGCGGCCGTTATCGATCAGACCTTGCAGCTTGCCCCTTTGACATTGATCGATGGCGCATGGTTGCAAGGATTTACTGAAGTATCTCTTGCTGCAAGCCGTGTCGGTGCGCCGCTATTCGAAACCTATTGGGATGAACTGGGTAATGGTGATTGGTCCATTAACCATCCCAAAGTTTATCGGGATGTTCTGGCTGCAATGGACATCAGGCTTGCGCCAACCAGCAATCAGGCATTTGCGCAAGATGTTCGGTTTCGTGACGCATCTTTCCGTCTGCCTGTCTATTGGCTGTGTCTTGGAAAACTACCAATGTCCTTGCGACCGGAAATCCTTGGGATGAATCTTGCGATGGAATTGTCCGGGGTCGGTGGCGGTTATCGCAATGCGCACGTGTTCCTAGAGCATTATGGTTTTCCCACAGTTTTCGTCGATTTGCATAATACGATCGACAACGTGTCGACGGGTCATTCCGCTTGGGCAGCGGATGCCATCGATGCCTTTATGCAAACGACCCAAGACCTAGTGCCACCAGAGCAATCTTGGGCACGGATCAGACTGGGTTACGCATCGCTTGCGCCAATTTTTGATGATCCTGCCGATCTGGATTTTTTTGCAAAAGCCGGCGCTGGCGACACAACGCAGGCAACAGGTTGGCAATATCAGCATGCGCCATTGCAACGGCAAGAGGCAGCCGAATGACCAAATATCATCTGGGGCTGTCCGCCTACTATCACGACAGTGCAGCCGCGTTGGTGTCCGAAGGTCGTATCATCGCCGCCGCCCAGCAAGAGCGTTTCAGGCGCAAGCGGCATGACAGTGCGTTTCCAAGCGACGCCATCAAATATTTCATTGATGCTGCAGGTATCGACCTCAGCGATTTGACGACTGTGAGCTATTACGAAAACCCAAGCGAAAAGCTGGGCCGCACGTTGTCTTCATTTGCAAGTGCGGGCCCTGGTGGGCTTAACGTATTCTCACATGTTTTGCCTGAGTGGGTGCGATGGAAAGCGCGCCCCACCGCAACGCTCCGCCGCGAAATGGCCAAGCTGGGTCGTGGTGATGCGCCCAAGAACATTACCTTTGGTTCGCATAACAGATCACATGCGGCCTCTGCGTTTTTGCCCTCACCTTATGACAGTGCTGCGGTCTTGTGCGTTGATGGTGTGGGCGAATGGCACACAACGACAATCTGGCACGGACAGGACACCAAGCTTGAGCTGATGAATTCCGTATCCTACCCGCATTCTCTGGGCCTTCTATACTCTGCGTTCACATATTTCGCTGGGTTTAAGGTGGATTCAGGCGAATATAAGCTCATGGGCCTTGCTCCCTACGGGACACCGAAATACGTCGACAAAATTCGCGAAAACCTGATCGAGTTGCGCTCGGATGGATCATTTTCACTAAACATGCAGTATTTCGAATTCCTCAAAGGTCAGCGCATGGTGGGAGAGCCATTTGAACAATTGTTTGGAAAACCTAAACGCGATCCCGAAAGCGAACTGACCCAAGACGTTTGCGATCTTGCCGCATCGATCCAAACCGTGACGCAGGATGCCATATTGGGCCTTGCCCGGGCCGCGCGCGACATGTCCGGTGAAAATCGGCTGTGCCTTGCTGGCGGGGTTGCGTTGAACTGCGTTGCGAATGGCGTCCTCGCGCGATCAGGTCTGTTTTCGGAGATATGGATTCAACCCGCTGCTGGGGATGCTGGATGTGCGTTGGGTGTTGCGCTGGATCAAGACGCACAACACACCAATCAGCGTCCAAAACGATTGGCCAATCATACCGATGCCATGCAAGGTGCGTATCTGGGCCCCGCGTTCTCGTCTGCTGAGATAACGGCCTTTCTGGATTCCAGTGCAGCGCCCTATGCAATTTTATCTGATGACGATTTATCCGAGCAGATCGCAGGCTATCTGGCAGAAGGCAAAGTCGTCGGATGGTTTCAAGGGAAAATGGAATTTGGCCCACGCGCCCTTGGAGCACGGTCTATCATTGGCGATGCCCGCAACGCCGAAATGCAAAAGACGATGAACCTTAAGATCAAGTTTCGGGAATCATTCCGCCCCTTTGCTCCGATCGTTCTTGCCGAGAGTGCAGAGACCTATTTCAACGTTACGCAAAACAGCCCGCATATGTTGATCGTGTCCTCTGTACTCGAGAAATGGCGTACGGGCACCGCGTCTAGGTGGGTTGGGGTCGATCAATGCAGTGCGCTCGACGTTACCGGCTATTACGCATGTTGATCATTCGGCGCGTGTTCAAACTGTGCACGACGAAACCAATCCAAAGCTTGCAGAGCTATTGCGCATGTTGCAGCGCAAGACCGACTGTCCTGTGCTTGTGAACACCTCGTTCAATGTCCGTGGCGAGCCGATCGTTTGTACCCCGCAAGAAGCCTACACATGTTTCATGCGTACCGGCATGGATGTTTTGGTTTTAGAGGACTGTGTGCTGCTCAAATCCGAGCAACCCGCATTCGAAGAGGACACTGATTGGCGCGAAGCAATTGCGCTGGATTAACCGACACGTAACATAAGGCACGTCATGCTAAGAACTCTATCCGCAATCCTGTTCATTATCCTGTTTCTACCAGTCTGGGCCGTCCGTCGCGTGACAGGCATCAGTCGATTTGAACGCAGTTTCCATCGCCGTACCAGCACGTGGGACAGTCCTGTCATATCGAAGGAATCGCGATCATGAGCACAACGATCTACAAAAAACTTGCGCATAAACCGTTCCGTATCGTGGGCGGCGATGGGGTTTGGCTGCACCCAGAAAATCATGCACCGCTGTTAGATGCTTGCGGAGGAGTTGTTGTTACCAGCTTGGGTCATTGCCATCCGCGCATTGTCGCGGCGATGAAAGAAAATGCCGACAAAATCACATGGGCACACGCGGCCAGCTTTACGAGTGATGCCGCCGAAGAGCTGTCAGAGTTTCTGACCCAGCGTGCAGGCCCGGGCTTGTCACATGCACAGTTCCTGTCTGGTGGATCTGAAGCGATGGAAGTCGCATTCAAGGTTGCTTACCAATACCATTGCGAACGGGGTGAGCCCGGCCGCCAGCATTTCATCTCACGGCGTCAAAGCTATCATGGTAGTACATTTGGCACTTTGGCCGTATCGCATAACCTGGCAAGACGCGGTGTCTTTGATAAGATTTTGCCGCCGATCGAGTGCGTTTCCGCCTGCAACGCATATCGCGGTCAACAACCGAGTGAGGATACACCGGCTTATGTCACGCGCCTTGCACAAGAATTGGACGCCCTGATTCAGCGCCTGGGGCCAGGCACCATTGCGGGATTTGTCGCGGAACCCGTGGTAGGTTCAACAAACGGTGCCGTTCCTGCAGTGCCGGGGTACTTCAAGGCAATGCGAGACGTGTGCCACAAGCACGGTGTGTTGCTGATCCTCGATGACGTGATGTCTGGAATGGGCCGCACGGGCCATCTGTTCTCGCACGTCGAGGATGGCGTCTCTCCAGATATTCTGGCCATCGGAAAAGGATTGGCTGCCGGCTATCAACCGATTTCCGGGTACTTAATTGCACCACATATCCATGACACTTTACTGCGCGGCTCGGGTGTACTGCAAAACGGTCAGACGCACGTAAATCACCCGTTCGCATGCGCCGTCGCACTAGAAGTACAGAAAACCATCGAAGATGAGGCGTTGATCCAGGCTGTGAATGTTCGCGGTGCCCAGTTGCGCGCTGGTCTTGCTGCCCTCGCCGCTCGCCACCCCTTCATTGGTGATGTCCGAGGGCGCGGTTTGTTTCTTGGAATTGAATTTGTCGCCGATAAAGCGACCAAGGCCCCGCTACCCAATGGCGCAAAGCATGCAGCAGCTTTGAAACAGGCAGGTTTTGATCAAGGGCTTTTGCTCTACCCCGGCAATGGCACGGCGGACGGCCACGAGGGGTGCCACATTCTATTCGCTCCACCGTTTATTGCATCCCAGGAAGACATCGGTGAGCTACTTTCCCGGTTCGAACTCGTGTTGTCCCAATGTCATGATAACATGGTCGCGGACGTAAATGCACTGCCAGCATCCAAAATCCAGGAAAAAGTATAACTCTATGACTGATCAAAAAGCGCAACGATCGCAGAAATTCATTACAAATCCTCAGTTGGAGCGTTTCACAGGGTCCTTTGTCGGGATCGTTACGCCATTCAATGAAGACCAAACCATCAACTATGATCGCTTGCATGATTTGGTCGCATTCCAAGCTGTGAACGGGACCAAAGGAGTTAATTTCCTTGCGATCGGTGGCGAAGGGTCGGCAGTATCGCGCGCCGAACGCAGTGAGTTCTTGCGCATCACATCACAGTTTGACCGCGCCGGGATGACATTTGTCTATGCTTGCATTGGCAACAGCACACTTGATGTCTGCACTATGGTTGAAGAGGTGGCGACGGTTGGTGGTGATGCTGCAATGATCATGGTCCCGCCTAATATCGCGCCGTCTGACCAGGACGCTGAAATCTATTTTGAAGAGATCGCGCGAAGTTCAGCCATCCCACTTGGCATTTTCAATAACCCTGCGCGTCTGATCACTGATCACTGATCTAAGTATCGAAGTCATCGAACGCTTGCTGACTCTTGAGCAGATCGTGTTTTATAAAGAAGGCTCGTCGCAGACCGGCAAGGTCGTCGAGCTTTTGACGAAGGGCCACGATGCATGCATTTTTGCAGATGATGTGACCGATCCCGACACATTGGTTGGGGCTTGGGCCATGGGTGCGGATGGTATTTTTAATATCTCGGCCAATTTAATTCCGAGCGCGCTGGCCAAGCTGGCCGCACCTTGGAATCATATTGATGACGTGACCCGCTTCCGGTCGCTAGTTTCGGATGTGTTGCCGATAATTCGATACTGCTATGATGGGCGTGCGCCGATCAATCTCAAGCGTGCAATGAACGCAGCGGGTTTGAGGGCAGGGGGCACACGCGCGCCGCTGAACCTGCACCATGACGAAGTTTCGAGCGACATTTTGGATCGTATCCTTCAGAGTCAAGCCATGCCCAAGTGGGCTGTTCAGTCATGATCCTGAGTACGTTTCTGCCGCCACTGATCGTGCACTTTCTGGTGGTGATCACACCTGGTCCGGCGAATATCCTGATCATGCAACGCTCCGCCGCGCAGGGACGGACTGCAGGATTATACATCGCCGCGGGCGTGGTCACTGGTGCTGCCATGTGGGCCACAGCCGTCTTCTTTGCCATCACGTTCAGTTATAAGCTGTCGCCGATTGTCTCTGCGGGGTTGGGCATTTTTGGAGCCGCATACTTGGCCTATTTGGGTTATAAAATCATTCGTGGTCGCCACGGCTCCGTTATCGATAATCAAGAGACATTACAGAACAAACCCAACCTGCAGGCCTACTTGCAAGGGTTCTTGTTGCACGCAACCAACCCTAAGGCATTCTTTGGCTGGTTGGCCATCATATCCGTGGGACAGGTCGACGCCGCTGTATCAGGCGATCTTTTGACTATCGTTGTGCTTTGCACGTTTCAGGCGATGATTGTGCTTTCTGCATATGCTTTAGTGTTTTCTTCGGGCGGGGTCGTCGTTGTCTACCGAAAGCATAAAAGCATCGTGGACTTGGTGTTTGGGATTATCCTGATCCTCTTTGCTTCTGTTACATTGAACCATCTGCTTGTGGGTTTTACACCATAGTAAGCCTCCCTAAGGAAGCCGCCGTACAATTCGCGTGAACCGACGTCAGCTTACCTGTCGAAAGTAGCCATTTGAAATTTGCGTTCAGGCCGTTGGACTATTGATCTCTCGTTTGGAGCAATTCCCGTAGGTTTTGCGCCTGAACGGGGCGATCACGTAAATCGAGTGCCGAGTTTAGATCGACGAGGTGGCTGTGCATCAGCTCTTCAGCATTTTGCTCATCACCATCGGCAATGGATTGCACGAGTGCGTGATGGGCGTGGCTTTCACACAGCGCACTTTCGCGCCGCCAATAGAGTGCGATGACTAATGAAGAACGGGCGATCAGAGTTTCGATAAACTGACTTATTGTGTCCTGATCTGCAATCCGTGCGATCTCAATATGGAAGCGTCCAGACAGGTTGAGCGCACGGCCATTATCGCCAGCATCCAAGGCCAAGTGCTCTTGAGCAATGTGATCTTTCAAAATCTCAATATCGCGTGGTGTGGCACGGCTGGCGGCGGAACGGGCGGTGCGCGGTTCTAGCAATGCGCGCGCTTCAAACACTTCGCGGGCCTCACGCGGGGTTGGACTTGCGACAAATGCGCCTTTGTTGCGCTGGATTTCCACAAGCTGAACATGCGCGAGTGATTGAAGCGCCGCACGTACAACAGTGCGTGACACATTGTAGATTTCTCCAATTTCGTCCTCTCCCAGCTTTGTACTTGGCGCGAGACGATGTTCATGAATCGCCAAAGCCAGTGCATCAGCCACCTTTTGCGTCGCATCTTGAGGTTTGGCTTTGGGGATGGGCTGTGCCTGCATGGGAGATTCCTTCAGAATCACTGATGCCAGAGGTATGCTGCGTGAACAAGGTGCGGCTTAATTGTATACAATCTAGAATTCATATTGTGCTCAATGTTTGAGCGCTATCGAATTTGTTCGCCCAATTTTATGCCATCTATCTGACTTCTTCCCAGAAACGGTAGGCACTGTTTGAATTTCGTCATCACAAGCGCCCAACTCATTTCAGCACAGGAGCAACCATGACGTCAAAACATGATCTGGAACTGGTGAAAGTCACCAAACGGTATGGTCCGACCGTCGCCGTGGATGCGATACAGCATAGGTTTCAGCCATCCTCCTATACCTGCCTGCTCGGGCCATCGGGTTGTGGAAAATCATCGACCCTGCGGATGATTGCGGGTCATGAAAGCGTGACCGAGGGTGCGATTTTGCTGTCCGGGCGTGACATCTGCACTCTGCCGCCCGCACAGCGCGGCACCGCGATGATGTTTCAGAATTACGCTTTGTTTCCGCATCTTAGCGTCCTTGATAACGTTGCATTCAGCTTGAAAATGAAGGGTGTGGACGTCAAAAATCGCCAATCCAAGGCGGGCGAGATGCTTGAGTTGGTTGATCTAACGGCGCTGGCAGATCGACTGCCTGATCAATTGTCTGGCGGGCAACAACAGCGCGTCGCGCTGGCTCGCGCATTGATCACAAGGCCCGAAGTTTTATTGCTGGATGAACCGCTGTCAGCGCTGGACCCGTTCTTGCGCATCCGTATGCGTGGCGAGCTGAAAAAGCTGCAAAAGGAATTGGGCATCAGCTTCATCCACGTCACCCACGGGCAAGACGAAGCACTGGCCTTGGCCGACGAGATCGTCGTGATGAATGACGCGGTGATCGAACAGGCGGGTCCTGCACGCGATGTGTTCAACGCCCCCAAAACCCGTTTTGTTGCGCAGTTTATGGGCGGCCATAATGTCATCGCCCTGCCGGAGGGACATTTCGCAATCCGCACAGATGCCGTCGCAATCACCGCTCCAAAAATGGGCAAATTGGACGCTCATGTGACCGCAGTTGAATACCAAGGCACCCACGTATCCTTGTTGTCGCGCATTGCTGGCGACCAGGAAATCACAGCGCTGGTGCCCGAAGCCGAATACTTCACCACCCCGCATCACCCCGGCGACCAGATCGGTCTGCAGTGGGATGCCAAAAACCTTCACCAACTGACCGCATAAATCGCGGCACTTCACCACTGACAAGGAGACGACGCATGACCAAATTTACATCACGGACCAGCCTAAGCCGCCGCACATTGCTGAAAGGGGCCGCATCCACAGCGATTGCGGCCGGTTCTACGACCCTTGGCGCGCCGATGCTTTGGGCGCAAAACATCAAGGACGTCACCATCCGCCAGTTTGGCACAGGGGTGTCCAACCTCAATGATGTCGCCAACAAAGTGAAAGAAGATCTTGGCTTTACGCTTGAAATGACTGCTCTGGATACGGACAGCGTGACACAACGCGCAGCCACACAGCCCAACAGCTTTGACATCGCAGACATCGAATACTTTATCTGTAAAAAGGTTTGGGCCGCTGGCAATATGCAGGCAATGGACACGTCCAAGATCGCCAATTACGACAAGATCGCCGGGACTTTCCGCAGTGGTCTTTTGACACCGACAAGCACAATTGCACAGGGCACAGCACCACATACCGTCGGCTTTACGTCGGGCCCGAACGGTAAAGATTTTGTACAAGAAGAATCCGGTTGGATGACCCTCATCCCGACGATCTACAACGCTGACACGCTGGGCATCCGCCCCGATCTGATCGGCCGTCCGATCAACAACTGGTCCGAGCTTTTGAACCCTGAATTCAAAGGCAAAGCATCCATTCTCGACATCTCGTCTATCGGGATCATGGACATGGCGATGGTCGTGGAATCCATGGGCGAATACACTTACCCCGACAAAGGCAATATGACCAAAGAAGAGATCGATCTGACGCTCGGCATCTTTACAGAGGCCAAGAAAAACGGCCAGTTCCGCGCGTTCTGGAAGTCCTTTGACGAAAGCGTCAACCTGATGGCGTCCGGCGAAGTCGTGATCCAGTCCATGTGGTCCCCTGCGATCACAGCCGTCAAATCGCAAGGTGTCCCATGCGTCTACCAGCCTTTGGAAGAAGGCTACCGCTCGTGGGGCGGTGGTTTGGGCATCTCTGCTGCACTGTCTGGTCTGGAGCTTGAAGCTGCCTATGAATACATCAACTGGTACCTCTCCGGCTGGGTTGGCGGCTATCTGATGCGTCAGGGCTATTACTCTGCTGTTCCAGAAACGTCGAAAGAGTTCATGACCGCAGACGAATGGGGCTTCTGGTACGAAGGCAAAGCCGCGATGGGCGACATCTTGTCCCCAACAGGAGACAAGCTGGCAGGTGCGGGCGAAGTTCGCGATGGTGGGGCCTTCCTTGATCGAATGGGATCAGTGGTGTGCTGGAACTCCGTCATGGATGAAAACCAATACATGGTCCGCAAGTGGAACGAATTTATCGCCGCTTAAGAACATCCAACGGGTGCGCCAAGGGGCGCACCCACCCAATCCAATACAAAGAATATTCATGAAAAAGCTGTTAGAAAATCGCAATGTAGCCGGCTGGCTCATGGTGTCTCCCCTTGCGACTGTACTGCTGGTTTTTCTCGTTATGCCAATTGTACTTATCGTCATAGTCAGCTTTTGGCGTGCGACTGAATTTTCCATCATTCCGGCCTTTGAATGGGACAATTACGCTTTCTTGTTTGGGTCACCCGTCACCTACACAGTCTTTCTCAACACCTTCAAATATGCGTTCATTACATGGGCCTTTACCTTGGTGGTCGGGTTCACCGTTGCCTATTATCTGGCATTCCATATTCGAAGCCTGACGTGGCAGGTGGCACTTTTTCTGCTCTGCACGATCCCGTTCTGGACGTCCAACATCATTCGTATGATCAGTTGGATTCCATTTCTCGGGCGCAACGGCATCGCCAATTCCACGCTGATGTCTTGGGGCGTTATAGACGAACCAGTCGAGTGGC
This sequence comes from uncultured Paracoccaceae bacterium, assembly GCA_943787985.1. Taxonomy (GTDB): domain Bacteria; phylum Pseudomonadota; class Alphaproteobacteria; order Rhodobacterales; family Rhodobacteraceae; genus Ascidiaceihabitans. The sequence goes on from CALSOO010000004.1 coordinate 300,426, forward strand.
TGTTGTTCTCAGATTTCGCCGTCATCCTCGCATTTGTGCACCTCTACACCTTGTTCATGGTCGTACCGATCTTCAACACGATGATGCGGATCGACAAATCCCTGATTGAGGCGGCGCGCGATGCAGGCGCAAACGGCGCTCAAATCTTGTGGAACGTCATTATCCCGTTGACCAAGCCCGGCATTATGATTGGCACCATTTTCGTGGTCACGCTGGTGATGGGAGACTTCATCACGGTTCGCTTTATGAGCGGCAGTCAATCGGCCAATGTGGGCCGTCTGATATCAAACGACATTGCACTGCTCCAATATCCAAGCGCGTCTGCCACCGCGATCGTGCTGCTCGCGACAGTGCTGATCACCATCGGCATCCTTCTGCGCTTTGTCGACATTCGGAAAGAACTGTAATGGAACCGCGCCCAAGATCATTCTACGTCCTCTCCGTGTTCTTCGCGCTGTTTGTGCTGTTCCTTTACGGTCCGACCCTGACGATTGGCATACTGTCATTCCAAGGCGAGGGCGGCGGCCTGACCTTTCCAATGCGCGGCGTGTCGATGTATTGGTTTTACGATTTGTTCGAGCAACAGGCCGTTGGCGACATTTGGGGCAGTTTTCGCCGCTCAATCGTGTTGGGCTTGATGGTCATGGTGACAACCGTCGTCGTGTCGGTTATGGGCGGCTTGGCGTTTCGCAAAAAATTCGCAGGCTCGGGCATTCTGTTTTACCTGATCATCACGGCGCTGGTGATCCCGTCGATCCTTGTGTCACTGGGCGTGGGCCTGTTGTTTTCGCAAAGCGGGCTCAACGTGCATTGGTCGACATCCGGCTTTGGCGCGCAATTGACATGGACACTTCCATTCGGCCTGCTGATCATGTTCGCTGTCTTCAATCGTTTCGACAAAAGCTTCGAGGAAGCCGCCCGCGATCTTGGGGCATCCCCATGGCAAACAATCCGCTATGTCGTGTTGCCGATAATTGCTCCTTCGCTGATTGGCGTCGCCTTGTTTGGCTTCACGCTCAGCTATGACGAATTCGCGCGTACTTTGTTGACGGCGGGCAGCTACAACACCCTGCCGTTGGAAATCTACGGGATGACGACCAATGTGACCTCGCCTGTGCTGTATGCGCTTGGCACACTGACAACGCTGTTCTCGCTGTTGATCATCGCAGTGTTCCTCGTTCTCGCACTCCTCAGCAATCGGCGCAAAGCGCGTGCAGGCAGTGATGCGGGAAAGGCTGTTTGATGATTGTCCTTATCAACCCCAATAGCACTGAGGCTATGACCCAAGCTATGGTGGAAACCGTATCGAAAGCGGGCATCGTGCTGGAAGGCTGGACATCCGTTGATGGGCCCGCCGCAATCCAGGGATCTGAGGATGGTGCGGCCTGCATCCCACCCTTGTTGGCGCTCGTTCGCAAAGCATCTGATGCAGGTGCGAAGACGATTATCATCGGTTGTTTTGACGATACAGGGCTGGAGGCAGCCCGCGAAATAGCCACCTGTCCCGTCATTGGCATTGGCCAGGCAGCCTATCACATGGCAGTTCTGGCGGGTGGGCGTTTTTCAGTTGTGACCACTTTGGCCGTTTCTGTTCCCATTCTGGAAGACAACATCCACGCCTATGGCTTCACATCCAAACTGGCCCGCGTCCGCGCCTGTGGTGTCCCTGTTCTAGATCTGGAAACAGACCCTGCCGGAACCGCTCCTGCCGTAGTGGGAGAAATCAAACGTGCTGTCGCGGAAGACAAGGTTGATGTCGTGGTACTTGGGTGCGCTGGTATGGTCCATATTCCGGCGTATTTTTGTGAAGAGGGACCTGTTCGGCTTATTGATGGCGTCACATCAGCCGCGCAACTTGCATTTCTTTTGGCTAAGTAAAGTTCAGAACCGGACCAGAGATCGGCACTTTAGAGTATCAGTGAACGCCTGCCGGGTTTCCCGAAGCCGCCATTTATTCGGGCTGTAGCATTGGCCCAAATGGGCTCTTTGCGGACCTTGGAAGCCAATGGCATGAAGACATGCGGTACGAACGCACACAGGGCTTTACCAGAGAGCGTTGGAACGGCAGTGGCACACGTTGCCGCATCAATTCAACGTCGTCTCAGGGGCTTTGAGACGCGTGGTTTTTCTAGTTCTTCGAGTGGCCCAGTTCATTGGAACGTAACCAGTTTCTAGAAGCAGCTCGCACCAACAAAAGGATACGGTCATTCAGCAGGTCAAACAGTTTGGGCATCTCTGGCGGCCATAAAGCGGCGATAGTTGTGCATAAAGATAAGGCTTCTTGTGCTGGCGATACGCTGAACCGTGTTATCTTCGAGGTGCAGTTCAATATGTCCGCTTGGTTTTTCGTCAACGGTTTGGATTGCTGCAAAGGCGACCCAGAATGAGCGATTGATCTGAATGCCGATATCGTCGCCCAGCTTACTGACAGCTGCCCGTAGTTTTCCCCGAAGCATAACATTGCGATCTGTCATCTGAATGATCAGGTAATGATCTTCGGACTTCCTCCACAGAATGGAACATACATTGATCTTTGTTCTTGCGATCTCGATCTGCAGCGATCCCGTGTTGAACGGTTTGTCCGTTGGTTCACCGCGGTCGGGGGCAGGGGACGTGACATTCGTCTCGCTGATGGTCGCGTCCTGTTCACTCTCTTTGGCCGGCACACCGGCACCATCACCTGATACCAACGCATTCACATCCGACTGGGGTGCCAAGTCAGGCGAAATATATGTGGGGTGTTGCGGGGCTACGAAACGGCCATGAATTATGTCAAAACAGATCAAAACAATTCCGGTTCTTATATAGAACTCCAACTTGCTCCCGAACGCGTCCTCATATGTGGCCGATAACTGGACCAATACGAATTCTATCATATAGACGTTTGCAAACAGCATGGGCAGCAAAATTACTGGTACGCAGATGAACTTCGCATACCCTGCGTCGACAAGAACAACGTTGGCCCAAACGCCAATCAGCAACCAAATCATCGAAGACATGAATACCGCAGCCCAAATCATCATGTGTGCAGGCAAGGCGAGCTCTACAGTTTCACTTGGTTCCATCACTGATGCATATAGAATGACGCACAAAATCAAGAATATCATGAAAACATGATTGAGGATATATTCAGATGCCGTAGACGCGCTAGTCTCAAATGAACTTCCGTCTGAAGACACGACACGTCTGCGTATTGTGGCTTTATCGATGTTCAAGGCTATTCTCCGCCGGATGTTAGAAATTTGCAAACCGCGCATTGAGCGAAGCAACAGGCTTACAAGCTACTAAAACATATATTTTGGGAAGGTTAAAACGGGGTTTCCATCCTTTTGGGTGAGTATGCCGGTTTATAGCTGTGTTACCAGTCGACACGAAACCTCACTCACGTCATATTTCGCGTTACGATTCGTCGTGAGGACGCTTTCACGACAACGGGAAACAATCTTCAAGCATTAGTTGCGCGAGATTTGCGATTTTTGTGTCGTGAATGCGGGCTTATGACGTGCCGCTAATTTTTACGACATTTCCCCAGTTGCCAACCTCACTTCATGACTCGCGACTTACTTCGCCATAATTTTGTCCAGTATAGAAAGGCAAGTTTTCCGAAGAAACAGTCCCCTGTTCCTTTGGCGAGCATAGGTGGTGGGGGCCATCTTGCACGCGGTGAATTGCTTGTGTGCGCAACGTCTGGAGTGAAGAATGAAGCTGCCTATTTATATAAGCCCGGCACCCTGTGTGCCAACGGCGAGAAACCTGTGCCAAGAAATTTTTTCTGGCCAAGCGGGGTCTTATGATCCTGCTCCATCGCATGCGGCGCATCTGGGATCTTCTCTCCTTAGCACTTCGGCATAGCGAAACTAATTCTCAACCATCAACAGCCAGTCGTCGATTGTTAACGCGATCCGACAAGCTGCCACACCATTTGCCTGTTGGCACAGTATAGAAAGAGTAAAACCATGGCCGATATTCCTGGAACAAACCGAAACGACACCCTCACTGGGACCGCTCAGGACGATACAATCACTGCCGGTACAGGCAATGATATTGTAGACGGCGGCGCTGGCAACGACTTGATCTTTGGCGACAACGGCAACAGCGCGGGTGCTGGCACACCCAAAGCCTATGAATTGACAGGTAGCTCGGGCAGCTTTCCTGCAGGTGAGGGTGGCACATTTGTCAACTACACGGTGACTGCGACCAATGGAAACCTTGATGACCTCCCTTCGGGTATCGGAGAGATTGACGGTTCCAACTACTGGCTTGGTAATGGCGGTTAAATCGAAACCTATACCTACGCATTTGATCAGACCATCTCTGGGTTGCAGATCAATGTGAATTCTCAGGACTCGGCTGAGACCCTCGATTTCACGATCAATGGTGTCGATGTGAACCTGAACACCTTGATTGCAAATGGTGATGTCACTGTTGTTGCAACCGGGAATGGCAGTGTCGACGCCAACGGCGACCTTGTAGGGGATGATGGGAATGTCAAAGACCTCAATGTAACCACTTTGCAGTTCAACACGCCGATTGATACAATCGCGCTTAGTTTTGATGAAACTGAATTTAAAAATGGCGTCATTCTTGAGGTTATTGCTACTGACTTTGGCCCGGAAGCACCTGCGCCGGTAGGTGGCGATGACGTAATCGAAGGCGGCGCGGGTGATGACATCATCTATGGCGACGGCGGCAACAGCCATTCTGCTGGCGGCGAAGGTGTTCTGGGCGACACTCTTGGCGATGGTCCGGGTTCCATAGGTGGCGGTTACGATCGTGTGACCGCGTCATCCGTCTCTAATGGGAACCATTCGTTCTCCACGGACGCGTTCTATCTTGGCAATGATATTCCTGTTCTGGACGATGCGAACAGAGATGCAATCACGGGCGTTTCGTTCTCGCAGGACGGCGAGGGAACAGACCGCACCTTTGGTCTTGATGAACTGACCTTTACCGGCGGGCAGCGCTCCTTCGTTGGTCTGGTGACGGTTCAGGATTCTGATATAAGCGGCGCAAATGACCAATTTTCGTCCTCGATCAGTGGCGGATTTCAGGACACCACCGTTGTAAGCAGCGGCACCGCCGACTTTACCATGAATGACGGTAAAGTGTTCGAAGGTATCCGTGTGAATTATGTGCGCGGCCCGGATGGTGAAACCTATATGATGCCGGACGATGGTCCGTCACCGGGTGCGCAAAACGCGTTCAAAGCCATGTTGTTTAATAACTCCTCTGGCATCAAGAGCTTTACAATTGCGACGGGGTCCGGTGACGACGCTGGCATCAACCCGATTGAAGGCAACTGGGCCGACGGTCAGTTCCTTGAAAACTCCGATGGCGACGGCGGCGATGACACGATCATTGGTGGCGAAGGCGCTGACCAGATGTTCGGCGAAGGCGGCGATGATACGTTCATCGTAAGCTCTGCTGCTGACGGCGCAGGCGATGTGATCTCTGGTGGCAATGGCCCCGATGAAAACACCGACAACGACGTGCTTGATCTGACAGGCGCGGGTCCGGTGACGATCAATGCAACCGCAGATGCAAACGACGCAGGCGCGCAGTCCGGCACCGTGACTTTCGAAGACGGCTCCACGCTGACCTTCGAGGGCATCGAGACGATCATTCAGGATCCCGACAACACAGCCCCAACAGCCAATGATGACGTCACAAACACCTCTGAAGGCGCTGCGGTACAAGTCAATGTTCTGGCCAATGACACCGATCCCGAAGGTGGCGATCTGGACATTCTGGGCACGCCAACGGCAGCCAATGGGACGATCAGCGTCGACAATGAAACCGGCGAGATTACCTATACTCCAAACCCGGGTTTTGTCGGCACAGACACAATTACTTACACGACCGTGGACGAAGGCGGCCTGACCGATACGGCGACGCTGACCGTCAACGTTGCAGCGACACCAGACAGTGGCCCTGATGCGATTGACGACAATATCACAGTTTTCGAAAGCGAAGGCGCAGGCGACACGGACGGCAACGTTCTGACCAACGACCTTCAAGAGGCCGGAGAGCCGGGCCCCTACACCGGCGGTGTCGTTGAAGTGAACGGCGCGACAGGCAATGTCGGCGAATGGATCGACTTGCCCGAAGGCGGCCGCGTGCTGATCAACAGCGACGGTTCGGTCGATTTCGACGCCAATGGCGACTTCGAAGAATTGAACGACGGCGAGAGCGAAAACGTCACGATTGACTACTGCATCCAGACGACCAGCGCTTCGTCATCTGGCGCCAACCCCGGCGAAGGTCCGACGATCAATGTCGGCACCACTCTGACCAATCTGGTAACGATAGGTGGTACTGGGGCGGAAACCTTTGCAGTCGGCGGTGACGGCGATCTGATCGGTGGCACGGCAATCTCTGTGACGGGCAACCTCCTGCCGCCCCTGTTTTTTGGCAATGACAACGACACACTCGATATCTCGGGCGCTGTGGCGCAAGGCTGGACTCCGACAGAGCTGATCAGGCTTCCCGACCAGCCGCTGATCGGGAATGGCTTCTCCGGCAGCGTCGTGCTGACCAAAGACGGCGAGTTGCCGGTCACAATCACCTACCTCGAGATCGAGAATTTCGTAGGCTTCGACAACGTTACCGAAAAAGACGACGCCACACTGACCATCACGGTTCAGGGCGAAAACGACGCCCCAGTGGCCGACAATGATTCAGCAACAACGGACTTTGAGACACAGGTCACGATTGATGTCTTGGCCAATGACACAGACGCGGACAACCCGCAGTCTGACCTGACGATCCTTGGCACCCCCACTGTTGATCCTGCTCAAGGTACGGTTGCGGTTGTGAACGGCGAACTCGTCTTTACCCCTGCTGAGGGTTTCGCTGGTGACGCGACGATCACTTACGTGGTCTCTGACGGTGCCAGCACGGACTCGGCCCAAGTGGTTGTCACCGTAGGCGAAGACCCGACGCCCATCGACGGCACCGTTGACGGCGAAGAGACTGGCGAAGACATGGGTCTTGGCTATGACGATGCGGATGGTCCGACAGACGGCGGCGGTGATATCATCACGAACGGGGATGATGTGATCGAAGGCAACGGTGGCAATGACACCATCGACGGCGCAGATGGCAACGACACGATCGACGGCGGGGCGGATGACGACCTGATCACCGCTGGCGATGGCGAAGATTCCATCATTGGCGGCACGGGTTCCGACACGCTGGTTGGCGGCGCAGGTGATGACATCCTTGAGGGTGGCGTTGGTGACGATGACATCGCAGTTGGCGGTGGTGATGTGGCGTTTGGCGGCACAGGCGATGATGTGTTCACGGTTGATCCAACGGACACAAACCCCGACGTTGCAGTCACAATAGACGGTGGCGCGGACGGCACAGATAACAGCCCTGACGGCACAGAGAATGGCGACGAGGGCGATGTCCTTGATCTGTCTGGTCTGACCGATGGCGTTGATATCGTCTTTGGCGCGGACCCTGAGGATGGCACGGTTGACGGGCTTGATGCCGACGGCAAGCCGGACATCACTTTTGAGGATATCGAGAAGGTTGTGGCGACGGACCAAGACGACACCATCAACGGCTTTATCGCGACCACGCCTTTGGATGTGGATGCGGGCGACGGGCAGGATGACATTCTTGGCGGCACCGGCGACGATACCATCGACGCAGGCGCAGGCGCTGACACCATCGACGGCGGCGCAGGGGACGACACCATTAACCTTGGTGAAGATCCGGCCAACCCCGGCAATCTGGACGGCGATGTGGACACAGTTGTCCTTGGACCAGATGATAGCGATGACGTGGTCGAGAACTTCGACGCGCCAACGCTGGACGCCAATGGCGATCCGGTTGGTCCGAACGATTTGCTTGATGTGTCCGGCCTGACGGACCCAATCACAGGTGATCCCGTGACAACAGACGATGTTGTTGTGTCTGAGAACCCCGACGGCGACCCTGTCCTGACCTTCCCGAATGGGGAAAGCGTGACCTTGCCGGGTGTTGACCCTGCACAGTTCACCGACCCCGCAACGCAAGAAGACGCGTTGAAAGCCATCGGCATTCCAGGTCCAGCAGCGGATGGGATTGTGGACGGCGAAGAGACCGGCGAGGACATGGGCCTTGGCTATGACGATGCGGATGGTCCGACAGACGGCGGCGGTGATATCATCACGAGCGGGGATGATGTGATCGAAGGCAACGGTGGCAATGACACCATCGACGGCGCAGATGGCAACGATACCATCGACGGCGGCGCGGATGACGACTCGATCACCGGTGGCGATGGCAATGACAGCGTGTTGGGGGGGGCTGGCGACGATGTCATCGACACGTCTGGTCCGACCGATCTCGGCGCTGGTATCGGGTTGCCAGACTCGGGTTACCCTGGTGTGTTCCCGGGAGATTTAGATCCGAACAACGATAAAGACACAGTCGACGGTGGGACCGGCAATGATGTCATCACCACAGGCGACGATGCCGATGTTATCACAGGCGGAACCGGCAGCGACACTATCGACGGTGGGATCGACAGCGACACCATCGACGGCGGTGACGACGGCGACCGGATTGTTGGCGGCGAAGGCGCGGATGATATCCTCGGCGGCGGCGGTGACGATACGATCTTTGCCGGCAACGACCCTGATCTTGGTCTCGACATCTACAACCTTGAAGATGACGGAACCAATCCGCTTGGAGATGACCTGAACGAAGACAACGGCAAAGACACCGTCTCTGGTGGCGAAGGCAATGACTTCATCTCCGGTGCGGATGACGATGATCTGCTGATGGGTGATGAAGGCAACGACACCATTGACGGTGGCATTGACGACGACACAATCATGGGCGGCACAGGTGACGACAGTCTGCTTGGTGGTCAGGGCGATGACAGTATTGACGGCGGCGCCGGCGATGACCTGATCGACGGTGGCATCGGCAATGACAGTTTGCTGGGTGGCGATGATCGCGATACGTTTGTCAATGTAAACGCGAACGACACCATCGACGGTGGAGCGGGGGGCGATGACTTTGACACGCTCGACCTGACTGGCTCTGCCCCGACGGGTGGATCGCTGAATGTCGTGATCACCGGGCCTGATCCAGATGGCAACGGGACGGACGGGTTTGTCCAATACTTCGATGCAGACGGGAATGACGCAGGTCAGCTCGCTTTCACCAATATCGAAGATGTCATCGCTTGGTTCACGCCGGGCACCATGATTGCCACAGCCAAAGGCGAGCGTCTGGTTGAAGAGTTGCAAGCGGGGGATCGCATTATCACCCGTGACAATGGCTTCCAGGAAATCGCATGGGTTGGTGCAAAGCAAATGTCTGCCGTAGAATTGGCCCAACGTCCAAATCTGAAGCCAGTGTTTGTGAAAGCCGGTTCCTTTGGAGAGGGTCTTCCAGAACGCGACATGATGTTGTCTCCGAACCACAAGGTTCTTTTGGCCAACGATAAGGCGGAGCTTTTCTTTGATGAGCGTGAAGTCCTCGTTGCGGCGAAACATCTGATTGGCAAGCCGGGCATTCAACAAGTGGACGTCGCACAGACGACCTATATCCACTTCATGTTTGAACGCCACGAGGTCGTTTTGTCAGATGGAGCATGGACCGAGAGCTTCCATCCAGGTGACTATTCGATCAACGGTATGGATGAAGCTTCACGTGCGGAAATCCTGGCCTTGTTCCCAGAACTGGCGACCAAGGAAGGTCTAAAGGACTATCGTCTCGCGCGCACCGAGTTGAAGAAACGGGAAGCACAATTGATGATCTAACACAGGATACGGCCGCAGCGCTTTTCGGGGTGGTGCGGCCGGCAGCAACGCAGTGGCAAGCGCATCTTGAGGATGTATCAATATTTTGTTGAATCTTGTCATTGCAAACGAACGTAGGTTTCGACCCCCAGTTGGCAACCTACCAGGCCGAGGCGCATCCCAGACCATGCGCCTCGGCTGCGTTCGTTTTGAAAACCTCTGATCACTGTCTCACTTTTGCTTATGTTGTGCAAAGCTGCCCTAAAGGGACCTAAAGCCGACTGGCGCTGGCCCTGATATATTGCAACATGGCCTGAACCTTTTCGGTCCGGTGAAGGTCAACGTGGGTCACGATCCATCCCGTGACGTTCCAATCAGGATTTGATGGCAGCACTGCAGTCAATTTCCCGCGTTCTTGCGCCTCGGCATCGCCGATAAATCCCAAACCTACGCCTGCAATGACGGCCTCGGACGCGACCCTGATGTCATGTGATGACATGGCAATCATCTCGGGTTTTATATGGTCGTTGATCCACGCTCCAAAGGGCAGTCGTTCGCGCGGGAAGTCCGGCAAAACAAAGGTGTGACCCGTGAAATCAGTGCCCTGATCCGGTAGGCCGTGTCGCGCGATATACCTGTCATGGGCATAAAGGTTAAAACCAACATTGCCGAACGGGGTGACCACATAATCAGGGTGATTGGGTTTCGAGCCTGCCCTCAAGGCAATATGCGCCTCGCCGTATTCCAGTTTTGCGAGGTCGTCGCCGACGTCAACATGGACAACGCAATGCGGGTTCTGTGCGCGAAACTGACGGATCGCCCCCATCAACAATCCGGCAAAGGGCGCGAGGATCGTCAGTTTGATTTCACCCTCGATCTGGGCTTTGCCGCCTTGCACACGCCCCGCCAGATCATTGATCAGTTCTTCGGTCTTTTGCGCAACCCGCAACACATCCTGCCCGACATCCGTAAGGGCATAGCCACGGGCATGGCGGATAAAGATGGTTCCACCAATTTCGGCCTCCAAGGCATCTATGTGGCGGTTGACCGTGGCGCGGTGAAATCCGAGGGTTTGTGCCGCTGCGCTAACCGTCCCGAGTTTGGCAACCCAATAGGCCGTGCGCAATTCTGTCCATTTGTCCATTGGCTCTATGCCTAATTTTCGCGCATAACCCGTTCGATAACGCGCATTGAGGAGCATTTTGCAGCAAACTATGTCCGGTGTGACCTTAACAATCAAGACTAGGATTAGCTTCGTGAAATATATCTCCATTGGCCTTCGTGCCCTTCTTACACTGGCTTTCGTTGGTGCTGGGCTGGCGAAGCTCGCTGGCGTTGACATGATGGTCGCCACTTATGACGCCATCGGTGTGGGACAATGGTTCCGCTATGTGACTGGCATTATCGAAGTGGGAGCCGCTGTTTTGCTTTGGCTGCCCCGCCGTCAGGTTCTTGCCGCAGCCATGCTGGGGGGCACCATGGTTGGTGCGGTCTTGGCGCATCTGTTAATCCTTGGCGCAGCTGAAGGGGTTCCTGCGGTGATCCTTGGTTTGATCTGTGCGGCTGTGATTTATGTGCACCGTGACCAGATCAACGAAACACTAGGACGGCCCGCTTAAGCGGACCTTCCAACCCATCCGAACGGAAAGGACAGCACATGGAAATCGGTATCGACAGTTTCGCGGCCTTCTTGCCTGAAGTAGAAAACCAAGCATTCGTGCCAGCAGCCCAACGGATGGCCGATCTTTTGGCGGAAGTGGAAACCGCCGATCGCGTGGGCCTTGATGCTTTCGGGATCGGTGAACATCACCGGTCCGAGTTTCTAGACTCTGCTCCGGCGGTTATTCTGGCGGCGGCAGCGGCGCGCACCAAAAACATCCGCCTCAACAGCGCAGTAACAGTGCTAAGTGCGGCTGATCCGGTGCGGGTCTTTCAAGACTTCGCGACGATTGATCTGATCTCAAACGGTCGGGTTGAAATTGTTGCGGGGCGGGGATCTTTTGTCGAAGCATACCCTTTGTTCGGATTTGCCAGAGAAGATTATGACGCATTGTTCGTCGAAAAGCTGGGCCTGTTGATGCAATTGCGCGACGAAACCCATGTGACATGGCGTGGCCGTTTTCGCCCTCCATTGACGGGGCAGGGTGTGTATCCGCGCCCCGTGCAAGACAAGTTGCCGATTTGGCTTGGGGTTGGTGGTACACCAGAGTCCTTTGCCCGTGCTGGCACCTTGGGGTTGCCTTTGATGATCGCGATTATCGGCGGCAGCTTTGCTAGGTTCCGCCCCCTTATTGATCTGTATTACACAGCAGGGGAACGGGCTGGCCACAAACCTGAAGACCTTAAGATTGCCATCCACGCGATGGGGTTTGTTGGGGAAACGGATGAAGAAGCCCGCGATGCGTTTTATCCGGGGTGGGCAAGCGTGATGAACCAGATTGGCGCAGAACGGGGGGTTCCACCAGCAAGCCGCGCGCAGTTCAATGCGATGTGCGGACCTGAAGGTGCATTCCTTGTAGGCGGTCCTGAAACCGTGCGCGACAAGATGATCGCGGCGGATAAAACCATGGGGGGGTATCTCGCGGATCACCTTCCAGATGAGCACCGCCATGCTTGAAACGGAACGGATGCAAAAATCAATCACGCTGCTAGGAACGAAAGTTGCACCAGATGTTCGTGCGCGTTTGATCACATAGATAAAGCCCGATCTGTTGGCTGTTTAACGTCTAAACGTAAACCGAAACGATCGAGGACCCGCCGTGCACTTTGCGAAAGCTGCGGCGGGAGATTCCTTCTGCTTTGCGCAGACGCATGAAATTGCCGTTTCACCCTATCCAGTGGACAAGGTAACGCTTTGTCCGGGATCGTCGTTCTTGGCCTTTTGCCACGAATGACGCACTCGATACCAAAGCCTTCCCTGTGCATCTGATGCCAGACCTTCCGCACGCCGTAGACTTTGAGATTTTACTCAAAGACCCGTTCGATCTTGGGCTTGAGTTTAGCATCGCGCTTAGCACGGTCCGAAGGGATCGCATCTGCCCGTCAAACGCACATTGGAGAAGTTGGGCATATCACGCCCAACTTACTATCGGTGGTATGATCGATATTTGCAGCGTGGAGAGGCTGGCCTCGAAGATCTTAAATCGCATCCCGGTTTCGTCTGGAACGGCACCCTTTTAGAAAACGACGTCCTATCTGGTGATCTCGAGGCGCACATCGCCGCCTTCGTTGGGCATTATAATCACCAGCGCGACCTTGAGAGCCTGAACAACGTCACACCGTCTGACGTTTACTTCGGGCGGGACAAAGCCATTCTACAAAAACGCCCCTCTCTGGATCATGCTGCGCACAACCTTGTCGAACAGTGGAAAGGATCAAACGCAAGACGCTCGAAACGCGACGCTTGCATCACCGCCTGCCCGCCGCATAATGAAACCAACCAGATGAGCCAAACTCCTCACTTGTTTAAGCCGCCAGTGGTTCCAGAAACCCTGACGACGGGCACTGCACCAACATGGGCAGTTGCCTCGATTTCCAGCAAGGCGTCGTCTTCGACAAGGCCTGCCACGATCAGCATCGACATCGCGGGGAAGTGGCGGCCCAAGACACGCCTGTAGACCTCGCCAACTTCGCGCTGGCGTGCGACGTATTCTCTTTTGTCGATGACAAACCATGTGAGGCGGGTGATATTCTCTGCCTTGCCACCGGCCGCATGCACAACGTCCAGAATGTTGCGCAACGCCTGTTCCATCTGACCGATAAAGTCATTGGTTTCGAACTTTTGATCGGCGGTCCATCCGATTTGTCCGCCAACATACAAGATGCCGTCTTGTGTCAAAATTCCGTTCGCGTACCCTTTGGCGGGCACCCATCCATCGGGTTGAATTACGGTGTTGGTCATTGGTTGCTCCGAAGGTAGGGGGTGAGGGCAGTGCGGATTGCGTCCGGCCACGCCTGTGATTTATCGGCAAGGGTCACGTAAACAAGTGTCGATTTGGCGCTGAATCTGCTTTTTGTGTCTGTTGTGCCTGTCAGCGATATATCCAAGCTGGAGCGCCCGATTTTGTCGACGAAAAGATCAAGGACCAGGGGATCGCCGTGGCGGCTGGGGGCGTGGAACGTGGTCGATATCTGTGCGGTGGGCACAGCCGCCGTTTGGTGAAGGGTTTCGAACGGCGCGCCAATCTCGCAAAAGAACGCCTCGATGCAATCATTGATCATCTCGAAATAGCGCGGATAAAAGACGATCCCCGCAGGGTCGCAATGTTTAAACAACACCTTTTGGGGAAATGTGAAACGCATGGGGCGGTCCTTTGAATACTTGATGGGGTCTCTTTGTGGGCTTGCTTCAAGACGTTAAACACCAATTAATTCGTGTGATATTTCAGGCGTGAGATCCGTCATCGCGCCGGTCCAGACGGTTTTGCCTCGCTCAAGGATTGTGGCCTTGTCACAGACCGCCGACAGCTCTGCCATCGACTTGTCGATCACGATAATCGTCATGCCGGTTTCTGACTTGAGTTGCGCGATTGCGGTCCAAATCTCTTGGCGAATGATGGGGGCGAGCCCTTCGGTGGCCTCGTCCAGAACCAACAGGCGCGGGTTGGTCATCAGGGCGCGGCCGATGGCCAGCATTTGCTGCTCTCCGCCGGACAAAGAGTGGGCGCGCTGGTTTTTGCGTTCGGCTAGTCTGGGAAACAGCTGTGTGACACGCGCCAAATCCCACGGCCCGGTTCTGGCTGCGGCGATCAGGTTTTCCGTGACGGAAAGGTCGGCAAAACAACGCCGCCCCTCGGGCACCAGACCCACCCCCAAGCGCGCCACCTGATGGCTCGCCAGTTTCGAGATGTCCCGTCCGTCAAATGTTAGTTGGCCTGTTGCTTGTATCATGCGCAAAATGGTTTTGACGGTGGTGCTTTTGCCCATGCCGTTGCGCCCCATCAGCGCCATGACCTCACCCTCAGAGACGGCTAGATTGACGTCGAACAACGCCTTTGACGACCCATAGCTGGCCGCAACGTTTTCAAGCTTGAGCAGAGTCATGCGCCGTCTCCCAGATAGGCTTCGCGCACAGTTTTGCTGGCCCTGATTTGAGCGACCGTGCCCGTTTCGATGATCTTGCCGTAGACCAGCACGCTGATCCGGTCGGCCAGAGCGAACACCGCATCCATGTCATGCTCGACCAACAGAATGGGGGCCTCGGTGCGCAATCCGTCCAGAAAACCGGTGAGAGTTTTGGAGCCTTCTGCGCCAAGGCCCGCCATGGGTTCGTCCATCACAAAGGCCTTGGGTTTCAGCGTCAAGGCTACGGCGACTTCCAGCTGGCGTCGCTGGCCGTGGCTGAGCTGTGAGGTGAGGGTCGCTGCGTGGTCTTGCAGCCCGACACGGACAAGCGCCTGGGTGGCTGCGTCGCGCAAGGCGCGGTCGCTGAGGATGGGCCGCAAGAACCGCCACGGCGATCCGCCAGCGCCCAAAGCCCCCAACAGGACATTTTGTAAAACCGTGTCCTCCATTGCCAGTGCCGAAATCTGGAACGTGCGTCCTATGCCCGCTTTCGCGCGGGTGCGGGTGTCGGTGTGGCTGACGTCTTGGCCCAGCAATTCAACGCGCCCTGCATCGGGTTTGAGCCCGCCGCATATCTGGGCGATGAGCGTTGATTTACCCGCCCCGTTCGGGCCGATGACGGCATGAATCTCGCCCGGATATAAATCAATCGACACGTCGTCTGTGGCCTTCAACGCACCAAAGGATTTTTCAAGGTGGTAAGTGGCCAGTACTGGATCAGTCATGTGCAATCTCCCGTCCGGAAATCAGGCCAACCAGACCGCCGCGTGCAAACAACACGACAATCAGCAGCAAGGCCCCGAGGTAGATGTGCCAATAGTCGCTCAGGCCGCCAAGGAAATGCTCTAGCATCACAAAGGTGACAGCACCCACGATGGGGCCGCACAGCCGCGCAACACCGCCCAGAATGATAAAGATCATGATCTCGCCCGACATTTGCCAGCTGAACATGGTGGGGCTGACAAAGCGGTTCAGATCGGCGAACAGCGCACCTGCAAGCCCTGTGACCACGCCCGAGATGATGAACGCGAGCAGTTTCAAACGGGTGGGGTCAAGGCCAAAGGTTTGCACCCTTTGGGGCGTTTGGCGTGCGGCGTTCAGGGCCAGTCCAAAGGGTGACTTGGCGAGCAAGGCGTTCAGTAAGACAACGAGGCACAAGATCACAAAGCAGATCGCAAAGAAATTGATCGGCACCAAGGTGTTCACGCCGGGGAATTCATTGCGCACATAGATTGACAGGCCGTCTTCGCCGCCGTAGGTCGCCCAGCTGATTGAAAAGTAATAGAGCATTTGCCCAAAGGCCAAGGTGATCATGATGAAATAGACGCCCGCGGTGCGCAAAGACAGCAACCCGATCAGCAGCGCTGCAAAGCCGGATGTGACCATCGCAACCAGCCAGATCACCGGCATGGACTTGGTGCCTTCGATCAAAAACGGGACCTCCATCACCGGCGTGTAGGTCTGTGCATGATGCGCGAAGATGCCCATGGCGTAGCCGCCAATCCCGAAGAATACAGCGTGCCCGAAACTGACCAAACCGCCCAGCCCAAGGGCGATGTTCAAACCGACTGCAGCCAGTGCAAAAATCACCGCGCGTGTTGCCAGCGTGATCGTAAACGGCTCATCATTGAACACTGCCCATAGTGGCACGGCCAGCAGCAAGATCAACACCAGTGCATTCAGGTTGCTTTCACGGATCATTTGCGTGCTCCAAAGAGGCCAGCGGGTCGCCAAACGAGCACGACACCCATGAGAATATATATCGCCATTGAGGACAGCGCAGAGCCGGATGCTTGCGCTGCTGACGGCTCCATAAACAGCTTGAAGAGTTCGGGCAGGAATACGCCGCCCAAGGTATCGGTCAGCCCGACAAGAAGCGCACCAATCAGCGCACCCTTGATGGAGCCGATGCCCCCTATCACAATCACCACAAATGCGAGGATCAGAACAGGTTCGCCCATGCCAACCTGCACGGACTGGATCGCACCGACCAACGCACCGGCCAGTCCGGCAAGTGCTGCGCCAAGGGCAAAGATAACCGTGTAGAGTTTCGAGATATCCACACCAAGGGCTGCAATCATTTCGTGGTCGTCCTTGCCTGCGCGGATCTGGATGCCGATGCGGGTGCGCGTGATCAACAAGCCAAGGGCGCCTGCAACCAACAGCCCGACACAGATCAACACCAAGCGGTACAGCGGATATTCGATGCCGCCGGGCAGGGTGACAGGGCCTGAGAAATAGTCAGGAATATTCAAAAACAGCGGGAAAGAGCCAAAAACCCAGCGTGTGCCTTCGGAGAAAATCAGGATTAATGCAAAAGTCGCAAGCACTTGATCCAGGTGGTCGGTGGCGTAAAGCCTTCGGATCACTAGTACCTCGATCAAAACCCCTGCAATCGCCGCCGCCATCATCGCGGCCATCAGGGCCAAGACAAACGATCCAGTCAGACCTGCAACGGTCGCCGCTGCAAACGCGCCGATCATATAAAGTGAACCGTGGGCGAGGTTGATCAAGCCCATCACGCCAAAGATCAGCGTCAGGCCTGCGGCCATCAAAAACAGCATCACACCAAATTGCAGACCATTCAAAATCTGCTCGATGATCAGGATCGTGGACATATCGGAAATTCCCTTTGGGTCTGCGGGCCAGCGCATGCCAGCCCGCAGCATTGTCTAGTTTAGAAAGAGCACTCGGCCGCGTAGGCGTCGCTGTGGTTTTCCAGTGCTACACCGATAATTTTGTTGGTGTAGACATCGCCCTCCTTGATCACTTCGCGTGCATAGATGTTCTGGATGGGGTTGTGGTTGGAGCCGAACTTGAAATCGCCACGTGTGCTGTTGAAATCAGCGGCTTCAAGGGCTGCACGGAACGCATCGGCGTCACCGGGGTTTGCGACCTTAAGCGCTGAGATCAACAGGTTGGCCGTGTCAAAACCCTGACTTGCGTAGAGCGACGGCAGGCGGCCGTACTCTGCCTGGAAAGTATCGACAAAGGCGGCGTTGGTCCCATTGTCGATATCTTTGTTCCATTGGCTTGTGTTCACCACACCCAAAGCGGCGTCGCCCACGGCTTGCAAAATGCCTTGGTCAAACGAGAACGCAGGCCCGACAACCGGCAGATTGATGCCGCTGTCCGCGTATTGCTTTAGGAACGAAATCCCCATGCCGCCAGGCAAGAAGAAAAAGACGCTGTCGGCACCAGAGGCGCGAATTTGTGCAATTTCAGAGGCGTAGTCTGTCTGGCCCAGCTTGGTGAACACCTCGCCCGCCAGTTCGCCGTCATACATGCGTTTGTAGCCGGTCAAAGCGTCCTGACCGGCGGGGTAGTTCGGGGCTAGAATGAAGCTGTTGTTGTAGTCTGCGCTGTTTGCATATGCTCCTGCGGCTTCGTGCAGGTTGTCGTTTTGCCATGCCACGTTGAAGTAGTTCCGGTGACAGCCCTTGCCGGCCAATGCCGAGGGTCCGGCGTTTGGCGAGAGGTAGAATTTGCCTTGCGAGACGCTCGACGGGATGACCGCCATGGCAAGGTTCGACCAGATAATGCCCGTCATTACATCCACTTTTTCGGACTGGATCATTTTGTCGGCGAGCTGCACCGCGATGTCGGGCTTGCGCTGGTCGTCTTCGATAATGACCTCGATGTCGTTGCGGCCCGACTGCCCGATGGCAAGCATGAAGCCGTCACGGACATCGATGCCCAAACCGGCACCGCCCCCGGACAATGTGGTGATCATGCCGACCTTGATGCCGCCGTGGTCATCCGCAGACGCGCCGCCCGCCAGTGCCGCTAGGGCAGTTGATAAAATAAGCGCTTTGAGTTTCGTTGGTATTCTCTCCCGGTTGTTGAAGGCCTTGCGGGCGTTTTGCCCAGGGTTGTGGATCTGTCTGATGCAGATTTACACGTCTTCGTGGTGGTCGTTACCTCAAGGTTTAAGCATAAAACGCTGGATTTTGCCCGTTGCGGTCTTTGGTAAAGTGGATGTGAAAACGATGTTGCGCGGATATTTGTAAGGAGCGATCATGGCCTTCACGTGATCCTGAAGCGCTTTTGCATGCGCCGCCGAATGTGCCACCTCGTTTGACAAAACGATATGTGCCTCGACGATGATGCCGCGCTCGGCATCTGGCGCACCGATGACGGTACATTCCGCAACACTGTCATGGGACAGCAGTGCGGCCTCCACTTCGGGGCCTGCAATATTATACCCCGACGACACGATCATATCGTCGTTGCGTGCCGCGAAATGAAAGTAGCCGTCGGCGTCTTGCACAAATGTATCGCCAGAGATGTTCCAGCCGTCTTGCACATATTCTGCTTGCCGCTCGCCACCCAGATACCGGCATCCAGTAGGGCCCTTTAGCGCGCGCCGCCCGGGCGTGCCATGGGGCAATTCGGCGCCGTCTGGCCCGACAACTTTGGCTTGGTATCCCGTGACCGGCTTGCCTGTAGAGGCGGGCCTGTGATCGTCGAAACGGTTCGTGATAAAGATATGCAACATCTCTGTCGCCCCGATCCCGTCGAGCATAGGTTTGCCGGTCTTGGCGATCCATTCGTCATAGACCGGTGCTGGCAAGGTTTCCCCCGTTGACACAGCCGCCCGCAACGACGACAGATCCGCCCCTGCGTCCATTGCGCGTAGCATCGCGCGGTAGGCGGTGGGGGCTGTGAAACACACGATCGCACTGTATTTCTCGATGATCTCGACCATCAAGGGCGGTGTGGCCACCTCAAGCAAGGTCGCTGCCGCGCCAAAGCGCAACGGAAAGATGGCAAGCCCGCCCAAGCCGAATGTGAAAGCCAGCGGGGGCGAGCCGATAAAGATATCGTCAGGTGTCACGCCCAGGACTTCTTTTGCGTAGCCGTCCGCTATGATCAACAGATCGCGGTGAAAGTGCATGGTCGCCTTTGGATCGCCGGTAGAACCAGAGGTGAAGCCAAGCAAAGCCACATCATCTTGCGCGGTTTTCACGGCCTCAAAACACACAGGTTTTTCCAGCGCCAGACGGTCCATTTCGGCATCATGGTTCGACGTGCCGTCAAAGCCCATGACCCGTTTCAGGGTTTGGTTGCTTGCGAAACAGGCCTCCATCTCGTCCATCAATCGGGTGTCACACAGCGCAAACGCAATTTCCGCTTTGTCGACGTATTTGCTAAGCTCTCCAGCGCGCAGCATTGGCATGGAGTTTACCACAACTGCGCCCACTTTGGTGGCTGCCAGCCAGCAGGCAACCATCGCAGGGTTGTTGGCGGACCGGATCAAAATGCGGTTGCCAGGTTCAACCCCGATGTCATCGACCAGCACATGGGCGATGCGGTTTGTCCAATCGGTCAGCTCTTTGTAGGTGCGCCGCCGCCCGTTTCCGATCAAGGCTGTGCGATCCCCGAATCCCTTGTCGACCATCGCGTCTGTCAATTCGGTGCCAGCGTTCAGATGGTCGGGATAGTCAAAACTGTCTAGCAACAGGTCTGGCCATGTCTCGACAGCGGGAAGGTTGTCGTGGGAAAAGGTGTCGGTGTGGGCGCTGGTGTGGAGCATGATTATTGACCTACAGTTTGCCGTGCAATGATCACGCGCTGTACATCTGATGCACCTTCATAGATGCGCAAGGCGCGGATTTCGCGGTAAAGTTTTTCGACAGTCTCGCCCGATTTGACGCCGTCACCGCCATGCAGTTGCACCGCACAGTCGATGGTCTTTTGTGCCTGATCGGTCGAGAACAGTTTCGCCATCGCCGCCTCGCGGGTGACACGCGCCGCACCGCTGTCCTTGGCCCAGGCGGCGCGGTAAATCAGTAGGGCACTGGCATCAATGTCCACTGCCATGTCCGCGATGTGGCCTTGCACCATCTGCAAATCGAACAGCGGTGCGCCTTGGACATGGCGTGTTGTGACCCGCGCAATCGCCTCGTCCAATGCGCGTCTTGCAAAGCCCAAAGCGGCCGCCGCAACAGTAGAGCGGAACACGTCCAGAACCGACATCGCGATCCTGAAGCCCGCGCCGCTTTCGCCGATCAAGGCGGATGCCGGTACGCGGCAGTTGTCAAACCGAAGGGTTGTCAGCGGGTGCGGTGCAATCGTATCCAGCCGTTCGACCACATCAAGGCCGGGGGTGTCCGCGGGCACCACAAAGGCCGATAGACGGAGTGCACCTCGCCCGTCTCCTGTGCGCGCAAAGACCGTGTAGACGTCTGCAATGCCACCATTGCTGATCCACGTCTTGTCGCCGTTCAACACATAGCTGTCACCATCCAGCGTGGCGGTCATCGTGGAATTGGCCATGTCTGAACCCGATTGCGGTTCGGTCAGGGCAAAGGCAGAAATTGCGGTGCCGTTGCGGATTTTAGGCAGCCATTCAGCCCGCTGCGCCTGCGTACCAAACAGCGAAATTGCGCCGGTGCCCAAGCCTTGCATCGCAAACGAGAAATCAGCCAGCCCGTCGTGGCGCGCCAATGTCTCGCGGATCAGGCACAGAGTGCGGACATCCAGCTTTCCAGTGCTGTCGGGGTCGACAGCCGCATGTTCAAGCCAGCCGTCGCGGCCCAACGCAGTCACCAAATCACGACAGGCCGCATCGGTGTCGCTGTGATCTATCTTGGCAAGATGCCGTGATGCCCAGTCCTCCAGAGAGGTGGCAAGTGTGCGGTGACGATCCTCGAAGAACGGCCATGTCAGAAAGGATGTATCTGGCATCAGTTGCCCTCGAACACAGGTTTTTCCTTGGCAACGAACGCAGTGTAGGCCCGCTCGAAATCTGCGGTCTGCATGCAGATGGCTTGCGCTTGTGCCTCTGCCTCGATGGCCTGTTCAATCGACATGGACCATTCTTGCGCCAGCATTGTCTTGGTCATCATGTTGCCAAAATTCGGACCTGCGGCGATGCGGGCGGCCAGCGCGGTGGCTTCCGCTAGCAGATCATCTGCGGGCACCACCTTGTTGTGAAAGCCCCACACGTGGCCTTCGTCCGCGCTCATGGAGCGGCCGGTGTACAGCAGTTCTGCCGCGCGGCCCTGGCCGATGATACGCGGCAGGATCGCACAGGCACCCATGTCACATCCCGCAAGGCCCACACGCGTGAACAGAAAGGCGACCTTGGCCTCGGGGGTGGCCACGCGCAAGTCGGACGCCATCGCGATGATGGCACCTGCGCCCACGCAAATGCCGTCGATCGCGGCAATCACAGGTTTACCGCAGTTGACGATCGCCTTGACCAGATCGCCGGTCATCCGTGTGAAGTTCAGCAGCTCTTTCATGGTCATCTTTGTCAGCGGGCCGATGATGTCGTGCACATCGCCGCCAGAGCTGAAGTTGCCACCGTTGGAGGCGAACACAACGGCTTTCACATCGTCGCAGTAGTGCAAATCGCGAAACCAGTCGCGCAGTTCGGCATAGCTTTCGAAAGTCAGCGGGTTCTTGCGATCAGGCCGGTCCAAAGCAACAGTGGCGATGCCGTCCGCAATGTCACATTTAAAGTGCTTTACGTCTGTTCGCATGGTCATGTTCCATTCTCGTTTAGACTAATTTCAAGCTGTTCCAGCCGCAGACTGATGCCGCGTGCCTCTTGGGGTGAAAAATCACGGAGCATCTCGTCGACCCATGCCTCATGCGCCGCCGCTTGGCGTGCGAATTCTTCGTTTCCGCGCCGGGTCATGCGCACAAGGCAGGCCCGCCGGTCACCCTGAACAGGAACACGGATCAGAAAACCGTCTTCGCAAAGCCGGTCAACGATGCCCGTAACATTGCCATTCGAGACGCGCAGCACGCCCGACAGTTGGCTCATCTTTAGACCCTCATCGTAGCGCGACAGAGCGGCCATCACATCAAAGCGGGGCAGGGTCGTTTTGAATTCCTCACGCAGGTTTTCGCGCAGTGTGGCCTCGATGCTCCGGCTGGCTTTTAAAAATCGCAGCCAGAGCCGAAGGCGTTCTTTTGACGGGGTTTCAGGGTCGAGATCAAAATCGGGTTTCATTATACCTCCCCTCCAGACAGGCTCAGGGCGTGGCCATTGATGGAGCGTGCGGCGTCGGTGCACAGCCAAAGGGCAGCAGCTGCCACTTCATCCGTTTGAATGAACCGCCGTTGCGGGTTGTCCTTGATCAAGGTCTTGGCAGCATCCTGTGTGCTCATGCCTGTCTTTTCAGCGATGTTTGCAATCGAGCGCTCCAAGAGCGGCGTCTGGGTAAAGCCGGGGCAAATGGCGTTCACAGTGATCCCTGTGACGGCCAGTTCCAGCGCGAGTGCGCGGGTCAGGCCGACGACGCCATGTTTCGCGGCGCAATAACCCGCAACATATGGGTATCCTTTGAGACCTGCGGTCGATGCGATGGCGATCATCCGGCCAGATTTTGCCGCCTTCATGTCGGGCAGGGCGGCGTGCCAGACGTTAAAAACCCCGACCAGATTTACATCCGTCATCGCGGTTAAATCAGCCGCAGTCATCTTTGCAAAAGGGACGGATGTGGCCGCACCCGCGTTGGCCACAACAGCTGTGATGGGGCCTTGGTCGGCGCGGGCGGCATCGAAGGCAGCGTTTACGGCGGCGGCGTCTGTAACGTCGCAATTCTGGTAGGGTAGGCCTTGTGCCTCAAGCGTGGCTTCTGTCCGCCCCAAGAGGGTGACGGCATAGCCCGCCTTGGCAAAGTGGTACGCCGTTTGCGCTCCGACACCCGTGCCACCGCCAGAGATGATAACGTGACCCTGGCTCATACATTGCCCGCCATCTCTGCGTCGCGGTCCGCAAGGCGCCACGCCTGATCGCGCCCCGCATCATAGGGCAGGGGCCAGTTTTCTTGCCGGTCCCCGATGCCCGTGGCTGCGTGCAACGTCCAATAGGGGTCCGCCAGATGCGGGCGTGCAATACACACCAGATCCGCGCGCCCCGCCATCAGGATCGAATTCACGTGGTCAGCCTCATAGATGTTGCCTACGGCCATCGTTTTGATGCCCGCCTCATTGCGGATACGGTCCGAAAATGGCGTCTGGAACATGCGGCCATAGACAGGTTTGCCCTGCGTCGAGGTTTGGCCCGCAGAGACGTCAATGATGTCCGCGCCCGCCGCCTCGAACATGGCCGCAATCCGGACCGCCTCGTCCGGTGTCACACCGTCGTCACCAGCCCAATCGTTGGCGGAGATGCGCACCGACATTGGTTTGCCTGCAGACCAGACGGCACGCATTGCCGCAAAAACTTCCAACGGATACCGTATGCGGTTTTCCAAAGTACCGCCATATTCGTCGCTGCGCGTGTTCGACAACGGAGAGATAAACGACGAAATCAGATACCCATGTGCCGCGTGCAGTTCGATCATGTCGAAACCTGCGCGATCCGCCATCTGCGCGGCCGTCACAAACTCCAACTTTACCGCGTCCATATCCGCGCGGTCCATAGCTTTGGGCGTGGTATTTTCGTCCGACCACTGGATGGCCGAGGCCGACAGCAGCGGCCAGTTGTCGGTTTTCAACGGCTGGTCCATGCCTTCCCAGCCGATACGTGTGGATCCTTTGCGGCCAGCATGTCCG
This sequence comes from uncultured Paracoccaceae bacterium, assembly GCA_943787985.1. Taxonomy (GTDB): domain Bacteria; phylum Pseudomonadota; class Alphaproteobacteria; order Rhodobacterales; family Rhodobacteraceae; genus Ascidiaceihabitans. The sequence goes on from CALSOO010000004.1 coordinate 324,749, forward strand.
ATCTGGCAGCATGTCATGGCTTCTGTCTCTGCATGGATAAAGCGGTTCAAACGCGCCCATTCGGCTTCATGTGCTGGTGCGTATAGACCGGGGCAGCCGGGCGTAATCCGGCCCTCAGCGGAGACGCATGTCATTTCGGTATAAACAAGGCCCGCGCCGCCTTTGGCCCGCTCGCCGTAGTGGATCAAATGCCAATCGGTCGGGGTGCCATCAACGGCTTTGTACTGCGCCATTGGCGAGACGACGATCCGGTTCTTCAACTGCATGTCGCGCAATCGGAAAGGTGCGAACATCGGCGCACGGGCAGGGCCGTGTGATGTGCCACCCGCTTGTGTCATGAACCAGTTCTCGGCGGAGGCGAGCCATTTGGGGTCCCGCGCGCGCAGGTTTTCGTGGCTGATCTGCGGGGAGCGCGTCAGCATAGAGTAATTCAACTGGACCGGATCAAGATGCACGTAACGCTCGACATCCTCGAACCACTCCACCGAATTGCGTGCGGCAGATTGCAGGCGCAAAACCTCAAGGCGGCGTTTGTCCTCGTAGTTGGCAAAGGCGTCTTTGAGGGTGGGTTGTGTGGCGATATCATCGGCCAGTGCGATTGCGCTTTCCAGCGCCAGCTTGGTGCCGGACCCGATTGAAAAATGCGCCGTGGCCGAGGCGTCGCCCAGCAGCACGACGTTCTCATGGCTCCATTTTTCGCACAACACCCGGGGGAACTGGATCCAGGCTGAGCCGCGAATGTGGTTGGCGTTTGTCATCAAGGCATGCCCGCCCAGATGGTCCTTAAAGATGTCTTCGCACACCGCGATGCTTTGCTGCTGATCCATCTCGTCGAAGCCGTAGGCGTCAAAAGTTTTCTGGCTGCATTCCACGATGAACGTCGCTGTGTCGTCGTCGAATTGATAGGCATGGACCCAGACCCAGCCCTTGTCGGTTTCCTCAAAGATAAAGGTGAAGGCGTCGTCGAATTTCTGGTGCGTCCCAAGCCAGACAAACTGGCACAGGCGCGTATCGATGTCGGGCTGGAATGTCTCCTGAAACTCCATGCGTGTTTTGGAGTTCAGACCGTCACAGGCCACGACCACATCGAAATCATCCATGTAGTCCGTTGCCGCCCCCACTTCGGTTTCAAACCGCAAATCAACGCCAAGTTCTTGGGCGCGCTTGTGCATGATCAGCAACAGGGTTTTCCGCCCGATGCCGCAAAAGCCATGACCGCTAGATACCAGTTTTTGACCTTTGTGGTGCAGCGCGATGTCGTCCCAATAGGCAAAATGCGACCTGATTTCGGCGGCACTGACCGGATCGTTCGCCTCAAGGTTTTCAAGCGATTCATCGGACAGAACGACGCCCCAGCCAAAAGTGTCATCGGGCTTGTTGCGCTCGAACAGCACCACCTCGGCTTCGGGAGTTCGAAGTTTTGTCGAGATAGCAAAGCAAAGACCCGCTGGTCCGCCGCCGAGGCACGCAATGCGCATATGGTAGCCCTTCAAAGTCGTTCGTTCGCGTTCTGGCTGGGCCGGCAAAAATTTTAGTTCGAGCAAAAGTATTTTATACTTCAATTGAAATGGAGGCGATGCCATGAATCTTGATAATCCCGGCCCCGCAGACGTGATCCCGTCCTTCAAACAGGCACGGCGCACACGACTATAAATATCCACAGGATACATCTCCCAGCCTCCGACCAAACGAAGGACACAAACTGGTGGATTTTTACCCCGCGAAAACCGCGCTATGCCGCAGCCGTTTCTGTGGCCAGTATCGCTTTGCGGTTTTCAAAGGTGGAAACCAGCCGGAAATAGAGTCAAAATGGCTACAATATCTGCCGTATGGCCGTTTGGAAATGAAGCTCTGGCGCTCTTGGAATGCTCCGCCAAGACCCCAAGTCGGGCCCAGGCGGATGCACATGACGTTGTGTGTCACTTACGCGGCATCGGCGCGTTTCAACGCATACTCGGCCGAAAGAATATCTGCCGCCTTTTCACCGATCATGATCGATGCCGCATTGGTGTTTCCACTCACGATATCGGGCATGACACTCGCGTCCGCGATCCGTAAATTCCCGATACCGCTGACACGCAGTTTTGGATCAACCACGTCTCCCATACGACAGGTCGAACACAAGTGGTACACCGTCACGGAGTAATGCAACGCCATGTTTTCCAGCAACGCATCGCTGGGTTCCTCTCCTGCCACGTAGCCGTGTTTCGCGGCCAAATCACGCGGGACGTTCACGGGCCCTGGTTTGATGTCACCGGGCCAATTGTCCGCGATCTCCAAACCTTTGCGCATGACTGCGACCATCACCTTTAGGTCATGGGGGTCGGTGAAATAGTTCATTCGGATGGTAGGGGCGTCATGGGGATCAGAGCTGGCCAGAACGATCTCTCCGGTGCTGTGGGGGAGGACCGGATTTGCCAAAAGGATCATATTCTCTTGATCTGGTGCCAGTGTTTTGTCCGGATCATCGAAAAATGCATCCAGATCGATGCGCAGGCGGTCTCCCAACAGACCCGCGTCGTATCCGCAGGGGACGTACCCGATTTGGGCATCGTGGCTGTGCGCGTCCCCCAATCCCGTCGAAAAGAATGCAACCGCATCATAAAGGGATGAAGACACGAGGCTTTCGCCCGTTTCCATCCATTGTCCGACACGGCGTTCGGCCTCGGCCTTGAGCCCTGCAAGCTCGGGCGGCAAATTCGCGTCATCCGCCGGATCTGCGGGCAGTGGTCCTGCAGGCGCGCGCAGCGCGTCCGGTCCTGCTGAAACGCCCACTTCTGCAATTGGAATGCCAATGCCCGCAGCAGGGAAAAAGAGAGGGCAATGCAAATGGTCTTTGAGATTCTTGCCGACGCCGGGCAATTCGTGAAGACACTCAAGGCCGACGGCTTCGATTTCGCGCCGTGGTCCTATGCCCGACAGCATCAGGATTTGCGGTGACCCGACTGCACCTGCACTTAAAACCACATCGCGGGATGCGGAAATGGCCTTCAGGGCGCCGTCTGCGTCCGCGTATTCAATACCGGTTGCGGTCAAAGCATCATCTGCGCCTGACAAAAGAACCCGCGTGACGTGAGCGTGAGGAATGATCGTCAGATTTGACCGGTTCTCTGTGTCGCCAGCCAAAAAGGCGCGGTAGGTGCTGGAGCGCATCCCGTTACGCGTGGTTGTTTGAAACAAAGAGGAAACGCCGGCTGGACCGCCGCGATCGCGCCCGTTGTAATCCCCACCGGGAATGCCTGTGGCCTCTGAGGCTTTCACAAAATCACGCGCTGCCGGAATGACGGGTGAGCGCACGGATACCCCCAATGGACCGCCTGTGCCGTGGGCCGCGCTGTCTATCGAAATTTCGTTGCTTGGCGCCAGATCTTCACTCTTGATGAAGTAGGGCAAAACATCGGCGTAGCTCCAGCCGGTGGCGCCGTTTTCGGCCCAGGCGTCAAAGTCACCCGGGTGGCCACGGACGTAGGCCATGTAATTCAAACCCGATGAGCCGCCCAGCATCTTGCCGCGGGGCACGGGCATAATATTGTCGCGTAGCCCCAATCCTGCGTTGCCCGGATCAGCGGTGAACATCCAATCTGTTTGCGGGTCCAGCTGCAATCCTGCAACTGCGGCGGGCATCATTTCATGATCCGGAGGCGGTCCACCTGCTTCCACCAACGCCACGCGGCAGCTTGGATCTTCGCTGAGGCGTGTCGCCACAACAGCCCCTGCCGAGCCGCCACCAACGATAATAAAGTCAAAAGTATCAGTCATGAATTGAATCCCTCCCAAGAAAAGGATGCCACAGTCTTTCGATGCAACGCCCTTCAATCCGTATTCCGCAATTGGACTACTTCTGGGTTCATCGTGACTCTGATCGGGACTTCAAACAACCTATGAGGGATGTGGTGATTTGCGTGCCAAGCGGCTTTTCGCCGATGCTGCGTGAAATACTTCTATGACGCGACCATAACATGCGCCTCGAACAAATAGGCGGCCAGTGCGTGCTTCACTTCGGGCAGGGACGCCGCATCGCGGGTTCTCAAGGTCACGGTGACCCGCATGCCACGGGCCCCGCCATCCATGACCTCGACGGTTGCGTCTGGCAGTTCCATCTCGCGGTGAAGCAGTTCCGAGACGCGCAGTTTCGCCGCGACGCACCGCAAGCCCGGTTTGTAGATTTTTCCAACCGTGGTCAGAGGCACCGTGTCGATCACCAGAATGCGCTTGGGCCAAGCGGGGCGCTCGTCGATTGTGCTTTGGGCGTGGGCTTGAAGATCGACTTCGCTGACTTCAGCGCCTTCAAGCAATTGCACAAAGCACAATGGCAGCTCTCCGGCATAGGCATCCGGTAGGCCAACAGCGGCTGCGACGGCGACAGCGGGATGTGCGGTCATCGCATTTTCGATCATCGCGGGATCAATGTTGTGGCCACTGCGAATTATCAGGTCTTTGGAGCGCCCGGCGACGTAAAGCCGTCCTTGTGCGTCTTTATACCCAAGGTCACCGGAGTTCAGCCCGCCATTCTCGAACACGCCAATGTTGTGTGTGGGGTCACTATACCCCGGCGACAGGTGATCGCCGCGGATCGCTATGACTCCGATTTCGCCGGTATCGCAAGGTAGGCCCAATGACCCGTCATCCTTTTGGCGCAGCACGTCGACTTGAGTGTAGGGCAGGGGCCATCCGACGGACCCCGCAGCCCCGTTTCCGCATGGGGGATCAATACTGATGAGGCCGGAGGCTTCGGTCATGCCCAGAATCTCGAACAAATTGCTCCCTGTGACGTCCTTGAACTGCTGCCCGATTGCGGGGGGAAGGAGGGCAGCACCCGTCACGCCAGCCCGAACAGCGCTGATGTCATGGGATCCTACAGGAGTTTGGAGCACGGCACCCAGGGCGGTTGGAACGCCTGCGAGCAAAGTTGCTTTGTAGGCCGCGCTCAATCGCCAGAACCCTTCGATGATTGCGGGATTGCGCAGACCGGCAGGTGACATGATGATCATCTGTGCGCCTGCCATAAAGACGCTGAGGCCAGCAACGATTGTGCCTGCGACGTGAAACAGCGGGAAGGTTGCGGTCAACACATCATCGCAGGTGTACCCGCACATTGCAGCTCCGCCAAATGCGGCAACCAATTGGCTACGGTGCGTATGTTCCACCAGTTTTGGAACGCCCGTCGTGCCGCCCGTGTGGAAATACGCCGCCACATCATCGCCGCCGCGCGCCGCGCCAAAGGTCAAACGATCATCGGGTTGGGCTGCCAAAGCTGTCGCGAAATCGACCACATCGTCCTCATCCGGAGTGCCAGCAGGGGAAACCCGTACCAGGATCAGGTCAGGCATCTGGGCGCGCAATTGCAACGCTTTTTCCCAAATATCCAACTGGGGGTGAGGGCCGAGGGCGACCAGAATTTTTGCCCCTGAAGCTTTGAGCAACTCGGCGATGCTTTCAGGTTGCAAGAGGAAGTTGATGGGGACCGCATAGCCCGCAGTTTCCGCACCCCATAGCGTCACATGCGTTTCGACCAAAGTTGGCAGCATGTAGGCGACACCGGGGGCGGGCCCGGCAAGATCCGAGAACATGTTTGCCGCTTGTCTGATGAGGCCAAGCAAATGTGCATAACTTACATTGCGCGGTTGTTCGTCTTCGGCACCTGTCATCAACATTGTTATGGCGGTTGAATCGGGGCGCGCATCTGCGCTGGCGATAAACAGGTCCAAAATGCTGCGCTCGGGTAAGCGTTCGCTCAGGGTCATCTCTGTTTCGAAACGCTTCAGGTCATCTAAGGTTGTGATCGCTTCATTGCCGAGATTGGCCATGGAATATTCCTCTGGAAAGGCTGCAGTCGCGTCAGTCTTGCCCAATGGACCTGTAAGGGCAATCTTGTTCTATCAAGCCATCGACGCTCTGAGGGGCCACAAATGCAAAGGGCGTGCCCAGGGGCCACGAGAAATGGGCCATTCAACGCGTGTCATGCTCGTAATTCTTGGAAATCTTGCGCGATGGAAGATGCACTACACCCGTTTGTGGCGACAATTTTCTACAAAACACCAGTAAACGTGGGTTTTTTGCAAAAGTGTCAGTTTTTATTTACATTGACTGTGTCACTTTGGTGTGACAGTTTGACGCGTATGGAGGCAATCCGGCTTGCTGATTCACCTTTGATGACGCGTTCTTTTTTTAGGGTTTGCTTTCTCCAGTCTGGAATAGGAGGACTCACATGGTAGACGAAAATAAAGTCTGGCCCACTGGCCTGACGCTCGAAGAAGCCGAAGAAGTGCATAGCTATCTTATTGATGGTACACGTGTTTTTGGCGCAATTGCATTGCTTGCACACATCTTGGTCGCAATCGCGACGCCTTGGCTCGGGTAGGAGGAACACACCATGAATAATGCGAAAATGTGGCTTGTTGTTTCACCAACAGTCGGCGTTCCACTCTTTTTGGGTGCGGTCGCTATCGGGTCTTTTGCGGTGCACACACAGGTCGTGCGCAACACGTCTTGGGTGTCTGATTTCTTGCAAGGCGTTCCTATGGGAACGGGCGATGAACAAGCTGCTGCTCTGATGGACGGAACAACGCTCAAAACGGCAAAGGCATCCTACGCGTTGCCTACCGAAGATGGCCTTCAGGTCACTGTGATCCTTCCTAACGGAACGCACGCACAGGCGATTTTGAATACGCCACAAACATTGGTGTCTTTGCAGTCGGATGCGCTACCGACAGTGATCACTCAATAACCATTGGGCCTGCGTAGTTTTCGCAGGCCCAACTACGGTCTTTGCACCACACGCCACCATCCGCCACGGTGGCCAAGACGGGATTGACGCACGATGTTCGACTATCGCGCCTTTGCAACGCGCAAGCTATCTGCTCTTGGGCCCAAATATTTGCCGTTCGCGGATGTCGCGTCTGCCGAAGTTCCACTGTCCCGGCTGTTGCGACTGTCGCTGTTTCAAGTCACCGTCGGCATGGCGCTAGTCCTGCTGGTCGGCACGTTGAACCGTGTCATGATTGTTGAGATGAATGTTCCGGCAACGCTTGTCGCAGTGATGCTCGCCTTGCCGCTTGTGTTTGCCCCGTTTCGGGCGTTGATCGGCTACAAATCCGATGTCCACGTGTCCGCGCTGGGCCTTAGGCGTATCCCCTATATCTGGAAAGGCACGTTGTGCCAGTTTGGCGGCTTTGCCATCATGCCTTTTGCGCTTTTGGTGCTGTCGGGGTTTGGAAATGCCGTGGATACGCCGCGCTGGATCGGGTTAGCGGCTGCGGCTTTGTCCTTCCTGTTGGTTGGGGCGGGGGTTCATATTGTCCAAACCGTCGGGCTTGCCCTTGCGACGGACCTTGTCAAGGAAGAAGACCAGCCAAAAGTCGTCGGGCTGATGTATGTCATGCTGCTGCTGGGGATGGTTGTCAGTGCCTTGGTGTTCGGAACGCTTCTTGAGAATTACACTGCGGGACGGCTTGTTCAGGTTATTCAAGGCAGCGCGGTTGTCTCGGTGGCATTGAACCTTGTTGCCATGTGGAAACAAGAAGCGCGCAGCCGTGACCGGGCACAAACCATGAAAGCGGCACGGCCGTTGGAATTCAAACAGGCATGGGCGAAGCTTGCGCAATCAAACCAGATCATCCGCTTGATGGTCGTTGTGTGCCTTGGCACCTTCGGGTTCGGGATGGCTGACGTTTTGCTTGAGCCATACGGTGGGCAAGCGTTGAATATGTCCGTTGGCGACACAACCAAGCTGACAGCGCTGTTTGCGACCGGCACCCTGGTCGGGTTCGCGATTGCCTCGCGATTGCTGAGTGGCGCATCCAAGCCAGCCAATTTGGCGCTGATTGGCTCCGCAATCGGCATTGCCGGTTTCGCGGCCATCATTTTTGCATCCATGGGCGGAGGCATCCCAAGCTTTCTGAGCGGAACTTTCCTTGTGGGTCTTGGTGCGGGGCTATTCGGGCACTCGACCCTGACAGCGACAATGCGTTCTGCCCCCAAAGACCAGATTGGTCTGGCACTGGGCACATGGGGCGCGGCACAGGCCACGGCTGCAGGCGTCGGGGTGGCATTGGCAGGGATTGTCCGCGACATTGTCGTTGGACTTCAAGGCGCCACTGGAAGTGCAGTTCAAACGCCCTACAATACTGTTTTCATGATTGAAATCGTCAGCCTGATCGCTGCTCTTTTCGTCATATGGCCCATGGCCTACAAATTTTCTAGTCGAACGAACACCAACAGTACGAACGCAAAGCAAGTGGAGGGATCATGACCAACGTTATCACGCGGTATTTTGAAAGCGTCGAGCGCGCCTATTCGGTGAGAAACGAACTCGTGAACCGGAGGCGGTTTTCCAGCAAGATCGTACGTTTGTACGAAGAAGCGGATGGGCTTTCCGACGCTCTGGCCGTCGACAGCGTCGACGCGGACACGGCCAAAGCCTATGAGGATCGTCTGAAAAACGGCGGCGCTGTCGTTGTGGTGCTGGCGGGTCATAAACCACTGTGCGTCGCCCAAACCACGCGCGACGTGACCGCGGCTATGGGGGCTGCTGACATGGGCGGTCTGGTTGAGGAAGTATTTGTCCAAGACAGGCTGAAAACCTCGTTCAGCGTACTTCAGGATCACCCGCGTATGCTGACGCGGGCACGTGATCCGCTCAGCTCCAATTACCATATGGCAAACTGGCCGATCCCCCTGATCAGCCGTCGCAAGCCATCTACGGTGTCGATCATAGAGCCACATGCGCGGATGGCGAATTTTCCGATCCCGCTTTTGAGCGATCGTAAACCATACACGGGGTCGGTTGTCGGGCGCCATACACGCATGGCCAATTTCCCCATCCCGCTGATCAGCAAGCGCAAACCTTTTACGGGGTCCATCTTTGGACGCCACGCACGGATGGCCAATTTCCCGATCCCATTGCTGAGTATGCGTAAACCGTTCACAGGCACTCTGATCGGGCGTCACACCCGCATGGCCAACTGGCCGTTTCCGCATCTGATCAACGGCAAGCGCGGTACGAATTCGCTGATGCCAAAAGGTCCGCGGATGGCGAATTTCCCGATCTCGCTGTTAAGCACGCGCAAGCCGTCGGACAAATCGATATTTCCGCGCCACGCGCGCATGGCGAACTTTCCGATTTCGCTGATCAGCAAGCGCAAGCCGTTTACGGGGTCAGCATTTCCGCGCCACGCCCGCATGGCAGACTTTATTCTGCCTCTCGTGATCCGCAAGCGTACGGGGGACACGAAATACGGCAGCAAGGTTTTCTCGTTCTCCAGACTGCTGGGCATGCCAACCCTGATGCAGCGCTAAGGCGGCTTTTCCCAGACTGTCGGCAAGGCTCGAATGGTCTTGCCGACACATGCAATTTAACCTGACTTGCACTCTGCTGATGTCGATTTCTGGACCTCCACGTCAAACAATTCCGCAGGCTGACTATCATTCCTGAATGAATAGGCTAAGGGGGATGGACCCTTATGGAGATTGACCATTGGAAGCTTCACAAAGCATACCAGACTTGATTGCGACGGCGCAGGCCAATGCAAAAACATCCGAAGACCGGGTGTCAGAACTCCTCACGCAGATGGAAGGGCTGAGTGGCTCTCCGTCTCAGGTTTCGGAGTTGGACGCGGCGACGGCCGCGCTTGAAATGATTGCGGTTGATACATTTACAATGTTCGAAGCGCGGATGCAGCACCACTTCAAGCGAGGCCCTTTTTCACGCAAGTTGCACGCTTTGCTGGTCGCGTCTGGTGAAACGGATCTCGCCCAAAGGGTCCATCAATATTATTTGGCCGTTAACGTTCTAAAGCATGGAACGGGCGCGAGCTATCGTGAGTTGTTGAGCACGCCAAATCTCAAGTTTTCGGTGCGTCCTGCAGCGACGGCAGATGGGGGCAAAAGCCTTGTGGATGTCACGGGCGCGGGCTTTTTTGATGGGCTGAGTGCGACTGTTCTGGAGGCTTATGCGTTTCTTGAAAGCCGCTGATCAAGTGGCGTGACCTGCGCGGGCAGGGCGGCAGCTAAAAATCAAAAGCCAGCTGTCGCGACGTGTTCAACTCACCGATTTTTGTCGACATTTTTGCTTCGGCCAAAAGCACGACCTGGGCGGCAGCGCGCGCATCCTCGCCTGCATCGTGGTGGCGAAAACGAAGACCCAAAACCTGTTTGAGATTGCCCAAACCGTGTCCGCCGTTGCCGCGCAATTCGGGCCATGCTTTACGCGCGATGGAAACACTGTCCGACCATACCGATTTCAGGATCGGGAGCTGCGCCGCGCGACAGGCCGCGTCGAATGCTTTCTCGTCAAAGCGGCTGTGTTGCACCAACGGATGCGCCTCAAGTAGGGTCCTGAGATGGGGGAGCAGCTGCGCGAATGTCGGCGCGCCATTGACAGTGTTTGCATCAATGCCATGAAGTCGGGTGTTGCCCTCGGAAAACCGCATGCAAGGATCAACGTAACTGCTGTAGGTCTCGATCGTCGCGTCAAATCGTACAAAGGCAAGGCCGATCTGACAGATGCTTGCAACATCGTAAGCTGCCGTTTCAACATCTACGGCGATGAACCGGAACGGGCCTTTGCCGGTCGGGATTTTCGAGTGTGTCGGCGGCGCATTATTAGGCATGCGCCAGACTGTCATGTCTTGAGCTTCTTCGCAATTGGTGTGGGCTTTAGCGAGTGGGCATTCGATTGGGTCTAGCCGCCCAATTGCGTGCGCATTGCTTGATAGATGACGGCGGTGGCGACATTTGCGAGGTTTAAAGAACGGACGCGCGTATCGAGCATGGGAAGGCTGAAAACGCGATCATCCATGCCATCCAGAACCGACTTCGGCAGGCCTGCGGATTCACATCCAAAGACCAGAAACCCGTCCTCTTTGTATTCGGTCGCGTAAATGGTCTGTGCGCCGTGCTCTTCAAAGAAATACAGACTGTCGCGAGGCGGCTTTCGCGCATCCAGAAAACTTTGCCAATCATCGTATTCTGTCAGGTGAACATGTTTCCAATAGTCGGTTCCGGCCCGCCGCACCGACTTTTCGTCCAATGAAAACCCGTAGGGTTTGATCAGGATCAGTTCGAGATTGAGCGCGACGCAAGTCCGGCCGATTGCACCAGTATTGTAAGGGATTTCAGGGGTTACAAGGACCATCTTTATGCGTGGATCAGACATAGGGGCGGGCTTTCAAAGGCTCGGATGCGGGAGTGCTCTTGGATTGGCAGAGCGTTATCTCAACCGCCAAGGCGATAACAGAGGCAAAGGGGCCTCAAAAGACAATCGCGTGTTTAGGCAAACATCACGTCAGTGTTTGAGGTGCGACAGAAGTCTGCGCAAGCTGCAGGTAAGCCGCTGTCGGTGATGAACATATCCACGTCCGCGATAGAGGCGATGCGCGCAGGAGCTTTGCGTTCGAATTTGGAGCTGTCAGACACCAATATAACGCTGTCACTTTGGCGGATGATTGTTTTGCTGACGCCCACTTCCTGTACATCAAAATCCAGGATGTCGCCGTCTTCGCGCAAGGCCGAGCACCCGATAACGGCGTAGTCAAACCGCAACTGCTGGATCGTGGCCTTGGCAAAATCCCCGACCAATCCACCGTCGGAGCGCCTTAGATTTCCCCCTGTCACGATGACGTTCACACCGGAGCCTGCCGACAAGATATTGGCGATGTTCATGTTGTTCGTGACGACCAAGAGACCTTGATGCTGAAGCAACTCGACAGCCACCGCTTCGGTTGTTGTTCCTATATTCAAAAAGACCGAACAATCGTTGGGGATTTGTTTGGCGCACAAGCGCGCGATGTCAACTTTGGTGGCCTGGTTCAACTCGCGCCGTTCGCTGTACCCGATATTGACCGTCGTCGAGGGCAAGATCGCGCCGCCGTGCACGCGTTCCAATTGGCCCGCATCCGCAAGCTCTGTCAGGTCACGCCGGATCGTCTGCGCAGAGACACCAAAATGTGCCACAAGGTGATCCACCGTCACCATGCCTTCGCGTCGGGTGATGTTGATAATCTCTGGTTTGCGAAGCGTCTGAACCATTTCGCGTCTCTCCTTTGCACCTCACCTGATCACTTAAGCCCGAATCCAAACAGACTCACCAGAAGGTAGCAGACTCTTGTCGTCAGCCCGAATTTTTAACCAATACAGCACATTCTTTTCGCTCATGTTGAAATTTAATCTCACGCTAAATCATCGCCTTAGCCAAAAGCGAACGAAAACGAACAAATTTTTCTTCCAATTATGCGCGTTTGTGTCATCTTGATCCCACGCAAGGGGTCTTGCGCGGGGGGATTTATGGACACGGACTATGATCTGCTGGTCATTGGCGGCGGCATCAACGGGTGCGGTATCGCGCGCGATGCGAGCGGGCGGGGGCTTTCGGTCTGTTTGGCAGAGATGAATGATATCGGCTCCGCCACATCTGCGTCCTCGACCAAGCTGTTCCACGGTGGCTTGCGATACCTTGAGTATTTTGAATTCCGGCTGGTGCGCGAAGCGCTGATCGAGAGGGAAATTCTACTCAAGGCAATGCCGCACATCTCGTGGCCTATGCGTTTTGTGCTGCCCTACCACGCGGATATGCGTTTTGACCTGTCGACCCCGACATCAAAGCTGCTGGGTTTTGTTATGCCATGGATGAAAGGGCGTCGCCCTGCATGGCTGATCCGGTTGGGGTTGTTTTTGTACGACAATCTTGGGGGGCGGGATATTTTGCCCGGTACCACAAGCATCGATCTGAGCACCGCACCCGAAGGAAAGCCGCTCAACAACAAATTTTTGAAGGCCTATGAGTATTCGGACTGCTGGGTCGAGGACTCGAGACTGGTCGTTCTGAATGCGCGTGATGCGCAAGCACGCGGCGCCACCATTCTGCCGCGTCATAAAGTGGTGAGTGCCGATTGCGCAGAAGGCGTTTGGACTGTCCAGGTGCACAACGCACAAACTGGGGAGCAAAGCACGCTTACCGCCAAAATGGTCGTGAATGCCGCGGGTCCTTGGGTGGGTGATGTGTTGCGCGGAACGCTCAAAAGCAACCAGCAAGGCGCGGTGCGTTTGGTGCGCGGCAGTCACATCGTAACAAAACGCCTGTTCGATCATGATAAATGTTACTTCTTTCAAGGGATGGATGGCCGGATTTCGTTTGCCATTCCTTATGAGAATGATTTCACCCTCATCGGGACGACGGATGCAGAGCATTCCGACGCAAGTGTAACGCCGGAATGCACACCCCAAGAGCAAAGTTACCTCATTGATTTTGTTAATCAATACCTGGCGAAGCCGGTTTCGGATGCAGACGTCGTCTGGACCTACTCTGGTGTGCGCCCACTCTTTGACGACGGCGCAAGCAGCGCGTCGGCAGCCACGCGCGACTACGTCCTCAAAGTTGACGAAAGCCGCGGTGCACCAGCGCTCAATATCTTTGGCGGCAAAATCACGACCTATCGTTGCCTTGCGGAAAGCGCGTTGGAAGACATTTCAAAGTTTTTCCCACAGGCCACCGGGCCTTGGACCGCAGGGGTGGCCTTGCCGGGGGGGGATTTCCCTGTGGACGGGGTGCATGAGTTGAATGTGCAACTGGCAAAAGAGTTCCCTTTTCTTGACCGTGCTTGGGCAAAACGACTGATCCGCGCATATGGCACAGAGGCAAAAGCCATCTTGGCCGGTGCCACGACCAAGGAAGATCTTGGGCAACGTTTCGGGGCGAACCTGACAGAACGCGAAGTGCTGTGGCTTATGAAAAACGAATACGCGCAAGCGGCGGATGATATTGTGTGGCGACGCTCGAAATTGGGCCTGTTGATGAGCAAAGAAGACATCAGCGCTTTGGACAACTGGATGCAAAACCATCAGATCACGGCAGTCTCTGCCGTCGCAGAATAGGGGGGCAGACGACACTCGAACTCAAACAGGTCGAAAAAACCGTCAGTGGCAAAGTCCATATTCACGCTACGGATTTGATACTTGAGCGCGGAACAATGAATGTTTTGCTGGGCCCGACGCAATCGGGAAAAACATCCCTGATGCGCCTTATGGCGGGCCTTGACGTTCCGACCAAGGGGCGGGTTTTCTGGGAAGGGAACGATGTCACGGGCCATCGTGTCCAAGATCGCAAAGTCGCGATGGTGTATCAGCAATTCATCAATTACCCCTCAATGAGCGTTTACGACAACATCGCGTCGCCTTTACGGCTGATGAAGAAAACGACAGCCGAAATTGACAAGGCGGTCAGGCAAGCCGCTGATCTTATGCAGCTTTCCCCTTTTTTGGAGCGCAAGCCGCTTGAGTTGTCGGGTGGACAACAGCAGCGGTGTGCACTGGCACGGGCGTTGGTCAAAAATGCAGGCCTTGTGCTGTTGGACGAACCGCTTGCCAACCTGGATTATAAATTGCGCGAAGAGATGCGCGTCGAGATACCCAAGATTTTCGAAGAATCCGGGGCAGTTTTTGTCTATGCCACAACGGAGCCCGAAGAAGCCCTATTGCTGGGCGGGAACACGGCAACATTATGGGAGGGGCGGATCACACAGTTTGACCGGACCCCGACCGTGTATCGCCAACCCAAAGATGCAACGACGGCCCGTGTGTTCAGCGACCCGCCTATGAATTTTCTTGGACTACGTAAAGTGGGATCGGAATTGATATTCGGGTCTGGCGAAATCGCTCAAGCGAGCGGAAATTTGGCGTCTTTGGCTGATGGCACTTATCTGGCGGGCTTTCGGCCAAATCACGTCGAGATTACAAAACACAGCGACACCGATCTGATGTTTGACACCAATCTTGTCGTGACCGAGTTGACGGGGTCAGAAACCTTTGTGCACCTGGATTATTCCGGTGATAAGTGGGTCGGCCTTATCCACGGTGTGCATTCGATAGAATTGGGCACCAGTTTGCCGACCTATGTGAACCCTGCCCACATCTACATTTTCAATGAAACCGGCGCGTTGGTGGCTCCTGCCGCTTACACAGTCGCGGCATAGGGGAGAGGCATCATGGCGAAAATCACGCTCGACAATCTGGCGCATTCGTATCTCGCCAAACCCAAAAGCGAAGATGATTTCGCGCTCAAAGAACTCAATCACGACTGGGCCGACGGGGAGGCCTATGCGCTGTTGGGGTCTTCGGGGTGTGGCAAGTCCACGTTGCTCAACATTATTTCGGGGCTTTTGCACCCAAGCCAGGGGCGGATTTTGTTTGATGATGTGGATGTGACCCATGCCACGACTGCGGACCGCAACATTGCCCAAGTGTTCCAGTTTCCCGTCGTGTACGACACGATGACCGTGCGCGAAAACCTTGGGTTTCCTTTGAAAAAACCGTGGTGCCAGCCCTGAATACATCGCCAAGCGTGTACAGGAAATTGGCGCGATGATCGGCATGGAAGCGGAACTGAACAAACGCGCCCGTGGTCTGACGGCAGATGCCAAACAAAAGATCAGCCTTGGACGCGGCATGGTGCGCGAAGACGTCAATGCATTGTTGTTTGACGAACCGCTGACCGTTATCGACCCCCACATGAAGTGGGAATTGCGCACCCAGTTAAAATCCCTGCACCACGAGTTTGGTCACACGATGATCTACGTGACACATGACCAAACCGAAGCGCTGACGTTCGCGGACAAGGTGGTCGTGATGTATGACGGGCGCGTGGTGCAGATTGGCACGCCCCAAGAGCTGTTCGAGCGTCCTGAACACACGTTTGTTGGCTATTTTATCGGTTCACCGGGGATGAATGTCATTCCTGCGCGGGTGGATGGCATGACGGCGTTAGTGCATGGCACATCTGTTCAGTTGAGCAAGCGTTTTGGCGCTTTGAGCGGCAAGGTCGAGTTGGGCGTGCGTCCTGAATTCGTGTCGTTGACAGAAGGCGAAGGCCTGCCTGTGACGGTGCGCCGCGTCGAGGATGTGGGGCGCCACAAGATTGTTCGAGCTGATCTTTTCGGAAGCGATATCAATATCTTGATGCCCGAAGGGCAGCCGATTTCCGCGGATATGACACGTATTGTTTTCGATCATGACAAGGTCAATGTCTACGTCAACGACTGGCGTGCTGAAGGGGAGGCCGCTTGATGGAAAAGACGCTCAATCAAAAAGCATGGTTTCTGGTTCTTCCGGTTCTTTTGCTGGTCGCGTTTTCTGCTGTGATCCCTCTGATGACGGTGGTGAATTATTCCGTTCAGGACACGTTCGGAAACAATAAATTCTATTGGGTGGGCCTCGAATGGTTCGCCGAAATGCTGCAATCAGAGCGGATGTGGGATGCGTTGGGGCGGCAATTGATGTTTTCCGCGATCATTCTGACGATCCAGATTCCTCTTGGGGTTTTTGTGGCCTTGAACATGCCCAAAAGCGGGTTCTGGTCCAGCTTGTGCCTTGTGTTGATGTCATTGCCATTGTTGATCCCTTGGAATGTTGTGGGCACCATTTGGCAAATCTTTGGGCGCGTCGATATCGGCTTGTTGGGGTACACGCTGGATGCGCTTGGGATTTCTTACAATTACACGCAAAATACTTTTGCGGCGTGGGTCACGATCATTGTGATGGATGTGTGGCACTGGACGTCGTTGGTGGCTTTGTTGGCTTTTGCAGGCCTGAAATCCATTCCCGATGCCTATTACCAAGCGGCCAAAATCGATCAGGCGTCGCGGTGGGCCATCTTTCGCTACATTGAATTGCCCAAGATGATGGGCGTTTTGATGATCGCGATCTTGCTGCGTTTTATGGACAGTTTCATGATCTACACAGAGCCTTTTGTGGTGACTGGCGGAGGGCCTGGCAACGCGACAACCCTGCTGTCCATTGACCTTGTGAAAATGGCTCTGGGTCAGTTCGACCTTGGCCCTGCGGCGGCCTTTTCGATCATGTACTACCTCGTGATCCTTGTCATTTCTTGGGTGTTTTACACCGTGATGACGAACCTTGATAAGAAGGAGGGCTAAAAGATGGGTGATGCAACCACACAAGCCGTCCCGATACCACAGACCCCGAAAAAGCGGTTTAAAATCAACGGATCTGCTATAGTAATGACCCTGTATTTGTTGTTCTTGTTGGTGCCGATCTATTGGCTGCTCAACATGAGTTTGAAGACGAATACAGAAATTCTGAATGAATTCAGTCTGTGGCCGCGTGATCTGACCCTTGCCAATTATGCGACGATCCTGACGGACAGATCGTGGTACATCGGCTACGTCAATTCCATGATCTATGTGACGATGAACACGGTGATCAGTTTGGCTGTCGCGCTGCCTGCCGCTTACGCGTTCAGCCGTTACCGCTTTATGGGCGACAACCATTTGTTCTTTTGGTTGCTCACAAATCGCATGGCACCACCCGCCGTTTTTGCGCTGCCGTTCTTCCAGCTTTATTCCTCCGTTGGGCTGTTTGACACGCACATCGCGGTCGCCTTGGCGCATTGTCTGTTCAACGTGCCACTGGCGGTCTGGATCCTCGAGGGCTTTATGCGCGGGGTTCCAAAAGAGATCGACGAAACCGCCTATATAGACGGCTACAGTTTTCCGCGCTTTTTTGTGAAGATTTTCACGCCGCTGATTGCCTCGGGCATCGGGGTGGCCGCGTTCTTTTGTTTCATGTTCTCATGGGTCGAACTTCTGCTCAGCCGGACGTTGACGACAGTCGATGCCAAGCCGATTTCAGCCATCATGACCCGCACCCAAGGGGCTGCGGGCATTGATTGGGGCGTCTTGGCCGCGGCCGGTGTGCTGACGATCGTTCCGGGGGCCTTGGTCATCTACTTTGTCCGCAACTACATCGCCAAGGGTTTTGCCTTGGGCCGCGTGTAAACGCGAATTTTAGGAAGGGAAGTATCAATGGACTGGATGGCTTGGACGTGGCCCACCGCTATTTTCTTTATCATTATCGCCTGCATTCTGACAGGCCTTCACCGTTCTGGCGATCAAGTTTCCCGAGACGCCGCGCATGGGGATCTTGGAATTGAGACGACACGTGGTGATCGTCTCTTCATCACACTTCTGGGCTCGGCCTTTATCAATCTGGCCTGGCTCGGAGTGGTTGGTGCGAACCAACCTTTCGCACTGATTGTCTGCCTGATTTACGCCGCTAGCGGTTTTCCGCTGGGTGTGAGGGGAGGGGGGCCGAAAAGGCAACGTGCTTTCGGGACCGCAACATCGAAACCAGATTTCCATTTAGGGAGGAAACTATGAACTTATTCGTTGAAATCAAGTACCGCTGTGGTGCTTGCGCTTGGACTGTCGGCGGGCCGGCATTTGCCGACATGGACGCCGCGAAGTCGTTTCTTGATCCGAAATTGGTGACGTATCGACTCTGTCCCGCGCTGATCAGGAAGCTGAGATGCAGTTCTTTGTCGATGCCGCACGCCTATCAAGGGCATGGAAATCAAAGTGTTGTCCGAAACCATTGCGACCCACGAATATGAAGCACATGTGCTGGCACCTGCGTTTGAAGCCATCACCGGCATCAAGGTCACCCACGATCTGATCGGCGAAGGCGACGTTGTTGAAAAGCTGCAAACACAGATGCAGTCGGGCGAAAACATCTATGACGCTATACGTCAACGACTCTGACCTGATCGGTACGCACTGGCGCTACAAGCAAGTGCGCAACTCTGACCGACTGGATGGCGGGCGAAGGTGCAGCAGTGACCTTGCCGACGCTCGATCGTTGACGATTTCATCGGCACGTCATTCACGACCGGTCCGGATGGCAAGCTGTACCAGCTTCCCGACCAGCAGTTCGCGAACTTGTACTGGTTCCGCTACGACTGGTTCAACGACGCACAGAACAAAGCCGATTTCAAGAGCAAATATGGCTATGATCTGGGTGTTCCGGTCAACTGGTCCGCCTATGAAGACATCGCCGAGTTCTTTCACCGGCCGCGATCTGTCGCGCATGGGCGTTGAAGGCGAAGTCTTTGGCAACATGGACTATGGCAAGAAAGACCCGTCTTTGGGCTGGCGCTATACTGACGCTTGGATGTCCATGGCCGGTATGGGCGACGTGGGTGAGCCAAACGGTCTGCCGGTTGATGAATGGGGTATTCGTGTCAACGAGAACTCACAGCCTACTGGTTCTTGTGTGGCTCGTGGCGGCGCAACGAACTCCCTGCTGCGGTTTATGCTGTCACCAAGGCAATTGAGTGGCTTGAGAAATACTCTCCGCCTGCTGCTGCTGGTATGACCTTCGGCTGAAGCTGGTCCAATCCCTGCGCAAGGCAATGTTGCCCAGCAGATGTTCTGGTACACAGCCTTTACGCGGCCACAGTGAGCCTGATCTGCCGGTGATGAACGAAGACGGCACGCCGAAATGGCGCATGGCCCCTTCGCCGCACGGCGTCTATTGGAAAGAAGGCCAGAAGATCGGTTATCAGGATGCGGTTCCTGGACGTTGATGGAATCCACACCTGTGGATCGTGCACAAGCGGCTTGGCTTTATGCCCAGTTTGTTGTGTCCAAAACGTTGACCTAAAGAAGTCTGATGTGGTTTGACCTTCATCCGCGAGTCCACCATCGACTCGAGCACTTCACAGAGCGGGCGCCGCGTCTTGGTGGTCTGGTGGAATTCTACCGTTCGCCCGCGCGCGTTCAGTGGTCGCCAACAGGGACCAACGTCCCGGACTATCCAAAGCTGGCTCAGCTGTGGTGGCAGAACATCGGCGACGCAATGTCTGGTGCCAAAACACCACAAGAAGCACTTGATGCGCTCTGTGCAGATCAGGAAAAAGTGCTGGCCCGTCTTGAGCGTGCAGGTGTTCAGGGTGATCTGGGTCCGAAGCTCAACGACGAGATGAGCGCCGAGCACTGGTTCGCCCAGCCGGGTGCGCCTTATGCCAAGCTCGCAAACGAAGACGAAGGACCTCAGACCATCGCCTATGATGAGCTGATCAAGTCCTGGAACTGATCCAAGACACCCTCTTGGTGCGCAGGGTAAGTGTCTTGCGCACCATTTCCTGAATTCTTCCTGAAGCCTCTACGGCGAGGCACACCTTAGGGCGGTAGAAATGCCGCCCTTCTTTCGAAATTCTGCCAGCAACCCAAATATGACCATGAAAACCCTCCGCATGATTGAGCCATACAGCCGCTTCGCAGCCACAGAGCGACGACGGATCCTGTCGCGTGGCTTAACACCCCTTTTGGGACATTGAACGGATGCATCCAATTTCTCCTTTTTCAGTGAATTGCCCGACCCAAATCAGGTTTGGCGCAGGCAGCAGCGGCGCGCTCGGTGGGGTACTGTCTGACGTCCAAACCCCTATCGTGCTTGTCCAAGGCGCGGGCGGGGTGCAATCTGCGGGCATTCTGAGTGCTTTGCAAAAAGACGGACATGATGTGCGCATTGTGCGTCAAACCTATGAGCCCTCCATCAAGAGTATTCACTCCGCTTTGGACACGGTGTCGGGCCTGAATATCGGCGCAGTGATCGCGTGCGGTGGTGGCTCGGTGTTGGATGCAGGCAAGACGCTTGCGGTTCTTTTGGAACATGACGTGCGCCTGCCAGTTGATTTTACGCAAATCGCTCCCGACGTCCTTGGAACGCGCGTGAGTGTCCAAAGCATCGCAGTGCCGACCACGGCGGGTACGGGCGCAGAGGTCACCGCAAACGCCGTTCTCGCGGTGCCCTCGAAAGGAGCGAAACTCAGCATCAGAGGGCAGGCATTGTTTCCTGATGTTGCCCTCGTTGATCCCGAGCTGATGCAGGGTGCGCCATCGGGTGTCACGCTTCACTCCGGTTTGGACGCGGTCACGCAGGTCATTGAAAGCTATACATCTTCAGCGGCCACACCCTTTTCGGATGCGCTGACGTTGCCTGCAATTGGGGCCGGACTGCGCGCTTTGCGCCAGATTATGGATCATGGCGATGCAAGCGCTTGGCCACATATGGCGTGGACCAGCCTTGCCAGCGGACTGGCATTGGCGAACTCGGGATTGGGGGCTGCGCACGGTCTGGCGTCCGTCATCGGAGGGCAGTTTGATGCGCCGCACGGTGCGTTGTGTGGCCGGTTCCTTGTCCCTGTCCTTAGAGAAAACCTGCTGATTGCGCCTGTAGGCGAGGCGGTTCATGCCCGGTTGAGCTTGTGTTGCACACGCATTGCGGAAGCGTTTCCCCCAACGTCCGGAACGGATCCGCTTTCGGGGTTGGAAACATGGTTGAGCACAAAAGAACTGCCGCGCCTGAGGGCGTGGGGGATAGAAGAGAGCGACCTTGACCGTCTTGCGACCCTTTCCGCCGAGGCATCGTCGAGTAAAAAGAATGCCGTGCCACTTGCGCCGCGATCCTTTGCAAACATTCTCTTCCAGAGCCTGTGACGGAGCGCACGCACAATGCCAAAACGCCAAAGGCATAAAGGGACGATGGCCGGACACATAGGTTGGGGCGGGTGAACATGCACGGCCAACACAACAAAGCATGGCTTATGGTGCTGCCTGCCGTGTTGCTTTTAGGGGTGTTCGGGGTGGTGCCGTTGATTGCGGTGCTCAACTATTCGTTCTTTGACATCTTCACGCTCCAAGACCGGTTCTGGGTTGGTGGTGAGTGGTATCAGGCGTTGATCCGTTCGCCTGACTTTTACGCCGCTTTGGCGCGCAGCCTGTTGTTCACACTCCTTGTGGTGTTGATCCAGTTTCCGTTGGGTATCGGGATCGCATTGTTGTTGCCCAAGGGGACACGCACCAGCAGTTTCTTTTTGATGGTTTTGGCGGTCCCGCTTGTGGTGCCATGGAATATGATCCCGATCATCTGGCTTAATCTGATCAGTGAGGACTTCGGGTTTGTCGGGCAATTTTTGGTGTGGCTCGACTGGCCGTTTGATTACAAATTCAACCCGTTCCACACATGGGCGCTGATCCTGATTATCGACACGTGGCATTGGGTGGGGTTGGTGGCCATTCTGGCCTATTCGGGGGTGTCTAGCATCCCGGGCTCGTATTTTCATGCCGCCGCAATCGACGGTGCGTCGCGCTGGACGGTTTTCAGGTTTATCCAGCTGCCCAAGCTGCATGCGGTGATGATGATGGCCCTGTTGCTGCGGGTGATGGACAGCCTGATGATTTACACCGAAGCCTTTGCCATCAACGCAGGTGGGCCAGAGGGGGCCACGTCCTTTCTTTCGCTTGAGTTGGGGGAGCAGATCAGGGGATTTGACTACGGGCCCGCGGCGGCGCGTTCTGTTGTGTATGTTTTGATTGTGCTTTTGGTGGCTTGGGCGTTCCAGACCTCTCTCAGGCGGCACAACAGCGCAGATGAGGACCGCGTATGACCAGGAAACGGAGCTCTGGATCACAGGTTGTTGCGACAGTTTCGCGGTATCTATGCCTGACTTTGCTTTTGGTGTTCACGCTTGGCCCCTTGGTGCAGACAGTCGTGATCAGCTTTGTGTCGACCCTGCCAAGGGAGAATGTGGGTCGGGGCGCGTGGACCTTGTTGAACTATCGCCACATCTTTGCAGATCCCGATCTGGTCGCTTCATTGGGCAATTCGCTGATCTATGTATCGCTGAATGTGATTGTGACGTTGTTGGTCGCGTTGCCTGCCGCCTATGCGCTGTCGCGGCACTCGTTTGTAGGGGATCGCCACCTTTTATTGTTGTTGCTGACGTTCCGGATCACGCCTCCCGTTGTCTTGTCATTGCCGGTGTTTTTACTGTTCGCGCAATTGAATTTGCTCAACTCCCCTGTCGGAATTGCACTCATTCATTGTCTGTTCAATGTCCCGATTGCGATCTGGATATTGAGCAGCTTCATCACGGCCATCCCGCGTGCGTTCGATGAAACCGCGTTTCTGGACGGACACTCGACGGCCGGGTTCTTTGTGAAGTTCTTGATGCCTGCGATTGCCCCGGGGATCGGGGTAACATGTTTCTTTTGTTTCATCTTCTCATGGGTCGAAGTCGTTTTTGCGCGTATTTTGACCTCGACCGGGGGCAAGCCGATCACCATGGCGATCCAAAGCCTGTTCGGGTTCACGACCGACATCGGATTGGTTATGGCGATGACTGTCCTGTCACTGGTGCCGGGCGTGGTTTTGATATTCTTCGTGCGCAACCACGTGTCCAGAGGCTTTGAGATAAGAGCATAATGGCACGCAGCGCACTTTTGAAAATTTGCGCCGTCAACATAATCCTAACCAAATATCATGTTAACTCGACGAAATGCCCGTTCGTGATAAAAGGGGGCAAATAGAACGTTCAGGCCCGAATTGTATAGGTTATGCGGATGAGACCAGTTTGTGATGTGATCAGAGAATGTTGTGTCGCTTTGGTGGCTTGCGTGGTGTTGTTGAGCCTGACAGGCGCGGCCGCTGCCAACGGGCAGGTGCGTGTCCTGACAATGGGTGATTCCATGATGGCGACGCACAAGTCGTCGAAAAAGGCGGTTTCGCATGCGATGAGGCAACAATTGGGCGTGTCGGTTGTGGATCGTTCGGCGTCCGGCGCGCGCATGATCTATCGGTTGCCGATTTCTGGCAGCCTGGGCTTGAGTATCCCCAAACAATTCCGCCCGGGTCAATGGGACTGGATTGTGCTGAACGGCGGCGGAAATGATCTGTTGCTGGGCTGTGGATGCAGGCGTTGCGATGCAAAAATGAACCAACTGATTGCCAATGATGGCAGGTCCGGTGAAATTCCGAAGCTCATTCAGAAATTGCGACGCACGGGCGCACAAGTCGTCTACGTGGGTTACCTGCGCAGCCCTGGTGCGGGATCTGTTATTGAACGGTGTCGTGATGAAGGTGATCTTCTGGAAAGCAGGATTACGGCCTATGCGGCCAAAGACAGCGGAGTTCACTTTGTCTCCTTGGCGGATATGGTCAAGCGCGGGGATCGATCACTTCATGAGGCAGACATGGTGCACCCGTCGCCGAAAGGGAGCCGCGAGATCGCGCGGCGCATCGGGCAGGTGATCTTGCAATGACGATCTACTGACGGAATTGGGTCAGCGTCCAGCTTTGGCGGTCTTCGGCGTTTCAAATGGACATAGCAAAGGCTGTGGGCATATGTCGCGGCGTATGGTGGGCAAGTACGGGCAAACTGGCGACTGCATCTGTTCTTTAGCCCAATCTGCCGTGAAATGACTAAAAATAGGCATGAAATCCGCTCAGCATACAACGGTATACTATCGACGCCAGCTGATGCATCCGCTAAGAAGCGGCAAATTCGTATCCAAGGAGTATCCAATGTCTGATATCATCTACACCAAAGTGGACGAAGCGCCCGAGCTTGCGTCAGCATCGTTCCTTCCGATCATCCAGAAGTTTGCAGCCGCTGCTGGTGTCTCCGTCGGCACCAAAGACATCAGTCTTGCCGCGCGCATCCTGTCCACATTCCCTGAGCATTTGACCGAGGCGCAACGCCATTCTGACGATCTGGCAGAATTGGGTCGTTTGGTGAAAACGCCTGACGCCAATGTGATCAAGCTTCCAAACATTTCCGCATCGGTTCCGCAGTTGGTCGCAGCGGTCAAGGAGCTGCAGTCCCAGGGATTCGCATTGCCTGACTATCCAGACGCACCTGAAACAGACGCCGATAAAGCAATCCGCGCCAAGTACGACACAATCAAAGGGTCGGCAGTGAACCCTGTTTTGCGCGAAGGCAACTCTGATCGTCGCGCGGCCAAAGCAGTGAAAAGCTTTGCACAAAGCAACCCGCATCGCATGGGCGAGTGGACTTCCGAAAGCAAGACACACGTATCTGCCATGTCGGGGGGAGACTTCTTTTCCAATGAAGTTTCGGCCACATTGGCCAAAGATGCGACAGCCAAAATCGTGCTGGTTACAGAGGACGGCGAGACGGTCCTGAAAGACGGCGTAAGCTATCCCGCAGGCACAGTTGTCGATGCTACATTCATGAGCGCCTCAGCGTTGCAAAGCTTTTTGGCCGATGAAATCGAAAAAACCAAAGCCGAAGGCACGTTGTTCTCGTTACACATGAAAGCGACGATGATGAAGGTATCCGACCCGATCATCTTTGGTCACGCCGTCAAAGCCTTCCTTGCGCCTGTGTTCGAAACGCACGGTGACGCGATGCTTGCATTGGGCGTGAACCCGAATTCCGGATTGGGTGACCTGTTGGCCCGGGTTGAAGGCAATGCGGCTATCATGGCTGATATTGACGCTTGTATGGCCGAACGGCCGCCGATGTATATGGTGGTTTCCGACAAGGGCATCACAAACCTGCACGTCTCTTCAGACGTTATTATTGATGCCTCGATGCCCGCCCTGATCCGCGCTGGCGGCAAAGGCTGGGGACCAGATGGCAAGGAATCCGATGCAAATTGCGTGATTCCCGACAATTCCTACGCGCCAGTTTACGACGAGACTGTCAAATTCTTTAAAGAGAACGGCAAGCTGAACCCGGCCACCGCAGGAACGGTTCAAAACGTTGGTTTGATGGCGCAAAAGGCTGAAGAATACGGATCACACCCGACAACGTTCGAAGTTCCCTCCGCGGGCACTGTTAAAATGATCATGGAAGACGGCACAGTTCTGCATGAGCATGCGGTAGAGGCTGGCGATATCTGGCGGTCTGCATCAGCGCGTCAGGCACCGATCGAGGACTGGGTGAACCTTGCCATTTCTCGCCAAAAAGCCGAAGGGTGCCGCGCTATTTTCTGGCTTGATGCCGAGCGTGCGCATGACGCGGAGCTGATCGCATACGTAAAGCCGATCCTCGAGGCAAAAGGTGTCGCCGAAAAGTTTGAAATCATGGCACCACGTGAAGCCACGCGCGCATCACTGGAGACGATCACCGAGGGTAAAAATACCATCGCGATCACAGGCAATGTGCTGCGTGATTATTTGACAGACCTGTTCCCGATCCTTGAGTTGGCAACCTCTGCAAAGATGTTGTCGATCGTGAAGTTGATGAACGGCGGTGGATTGTTTGAAACAGGTGCCGGTGGTTCCGCACCAAAGCACGTCCAGCAATTGACCGAGGAAAACCACCTGCGTTGGGACAGTCTGGGAGAGTTCTGCGCACTTGGTGAAAGCCTGACCTTCCTTGCCGATGCAAAAGGCAACGAAAAGGCGCGTGTATTGGGCCAAGCGGTCGATGCGGCAACGCAAGGCATTCTGGACAATGGCCGCTCCCCGTCGCGCAAGGTCGGCGAACCGGACAACCGCGACAGCCACTACTGGTTTGCGCGGTACTGGGCCGAAGCCTTGGCAACGCAGAACAGCGATGCTGAATTGGCAGAACATTTTGCACCGATCGCCAAAGCGCTGGGCGCGGGTGAGGCGCAAATCCTGTCCGAACTCGCTGCAGCCCAAGGGCCAGCCGTTGATCTTGGCGGGTATTACCATGGTGATGCGGCGAAAACGGCTGCTGTAATGCGTCCATCAAAAACGCTCAACGACATCATCGGATAAGCAAACTACGGTGAAAAAGGGCCGCGCGGTTTTACGATTGCGCGGCCAATTCAGTGATCCAATTGGCAAAAACCTGTGATGCAGGGGTGTCTCGCATCACGGACAAATAGTACCCTTCATTTGCAATGATTGTGCCTTCATGCGCTTTCACAACGGTCCCCGCTTGCATCGCATGCTGCCCCAAAAGCGCATTGACCAAACATACACCGGCGCCGTTGCGGGCCAAGGTTAATGCCACACCATAAGAATCCACAAATGTCTTTGTTGTGGTGATTGTGACCCCTTCCTGTTTCTCCCATGCTTGCCAACCATCTGAAATCCCTACAGTTTCAATCACAGGAAGTGTGCTGAAAGCATCGCTTGCATGTGTCCCTTTCAGAGCGAGCAATCGATCGCCCCCGAGTAAAATTGCGGATGCCCCTGCTTGCACGCGAGAGCCAAACCGAATTTCAACGTCCGCTTGGGTCCGGCTGAATTCGTCTGGCCAAACCGCACTGATGAAGCGCAATGCAATATCGGGATGCGCTTTTTGAAACGCGGCGAGGGCCGGTGCGATGACCCATTCAAGAACACTGACGGACGTTGAAACCGTCACAAGGTTGCGTGCATTGGCACTTTGGTATCCGTCCGTCGCACCTGCCAATGTTTGCAAGGCGCTGTCCACTTGAGGAAGCAAGCGTCTGCCATCATCGGTCAATGCCAATCCGCGCGCCTTGCGCAGAAACAGGGGCACGCCGAGGCGCAGCTCCAACGATTTGACCTGTTGGCTGACTGCCGATTGGGTCATGCCAATTTCTTCTGCGGCCGCGGTAAAACTCAGGCGGCGCGCGGATGCTTCAAACGCACGAAACCAGTTCAAGGGGGGAAGAGCTTTTGCCATGCTGCAACCTAGCCATTAGCTGAGCTAATGTCCAAGCCTCGGATTCAATCATTTGTGCGCGCCGTTGTTTGCCACAATAGTGCATCAGGAAATAGAGCGAGGCCCCTCATGCACCCTGAAATCCGCAAACTTGTGACCTATGACGAAGAGATTCTGGTCGAAGGTTTCCGCGCCACATCCAAACCCTGGCGGATGTTTGCAGTTGCCGCTGTTGTTCGTAACCCATGGGCTGGTCAATACGTCGAAGACCTGAGCCCGGAAATTTACGCTTACGGCCCTGTTTTGGGGGCCTTGTTGACCGACCGAATGACAAGTTTAGCGGGCAGCGGAGAAGCCATCGAGGCCTACGGAAAGGCGGCAGTTGTCGGGCTGGATGGAGAGATCGAACATGCGTCTGGTCTGATCCATACGCTCAGGTTTGGAAATCACTTCCGCGAAGCTGTCGGGGCCAAGTCCTATCTTGCCTTCACCAACACGCGCGGCCCCGCCAACGCCCCTATTATGGTTCCGCTTATGGATAAAAACGATGCGGGGCGGCGGTCTCATTATCTGACGTTGCAGTTTTCTATTCCCGATTCGCCGCGCGCTGATGAAGTGGTCGTTGTGCTTGGCGCTGCGATGTCTGGCCGTCCACATCACCGGATTGGCGATAGGTATCAAGATCTTAAGGAGTTGGGCCATGATGTGGACAACCCAGCAGCGGTCTGAGCAGTCGGGCCTTGCATGCATCGTCCAAGGTGCTGGCCCAAGGATTGTTTTGATACATGGTGTAGGTCTGTGCGCTGACGCCTGGAATGCACAAATTTCGAATTTGCAACAGACCAACCAGGTTATCGCGGTGGATATGCCAGGCCATGGGCACAGCCCGTGTTTGCCCGGCGACCCAAACTTGCAAGCATATGTGGACGCGATTGCGCCTTTGGTTGATGCGCAAACTGTTGTGGTCGGGCACTCGATGGGGGCGATGATCGCCTTGGCGATTGCGTCCCGGACCCGGATTGCAGGAGTCGCGGCGTTGAACGCAATCTTTGAGCGCAGCGAGGTTGCTAAAAAGGCGGTCGTAGAACGCGCCGCGCTTTTGGATGGTGTAAATCTATCGGATCCATCGGGGACATTGTCGCGGTGGTTTCCCGATAGAACATCAACCGAATACGCGGCTTGCGCGCATTGGCTCGAGACGGTTTCGCCCCAAGGGTACCGCGCCGCATATCGGGTCTTCTCAAGCGAAGATGGACCATCGCGCCAGCAACTTGGTCAACTGACGTGTCCGGCCTTGTTCATGACGGGCAGGGACGAGGTCAATTCCACGTCTGAAATGTCCCTGAAAATGGCGGAAATCGCACTTTTGGGACAGAGGGAGTTTGTTGACGGGGCGGCGCACATGATGCCGATGACGCACGCCGCTCAGATCAACACACACCTGCGGATGTTTGTGAAGGCGTGCCACACATGACGCACATCCAGACCGCCCGCGCAAAATCAAGCATGCCACGCTGCTCTTCGCGTTGATCGACACTTATTTTCTGAAAGGTTCAATACTATGGAATTCTCCCTGTTTGCACATATGGAACGGTTAACGCCTGAACAGCCGCACGCCCAGTTGTATGAAGAGTTCATCGCCTTGTGCAAAATGGCGGATGACGGGGGAATGCGGGCGATTTGGACGGGTGAACATCACGGAATGGAATTCACGATCGCGCCCAATCCCTTTACCACGCTCGTCGATCTGGCCCACCATACAAAGAATGTTCGACTGGGAACGGGGACCGTCGTCGCTCCGTTTTGGCATCCTATCAAACTGGCCGGTGAGGCGGCCTCTGCAGACTTGATGACAGGCGGCCGTATAGAGCTTGGAATTGCGAGAGGCGCTTATTCCTATGAATATGAACGGCTTATGCCGGGAATGGATGCATGGGAAGCGGGGCAAAGGATGCGTGAAACGGCGACGCTTTTGCCAAAGCTGTGGTCAGGCGATCATGCGCATGAGGGGGAGTTTTACAGTTTTCCCTCGACCACGACAGCGCCAAGACCCGCTCAGGAAGGCGGCCCCCCAATCTGGATTGCCGCAAGGGATCCCAATAGCCACGAATACGGCGTCCATAACGGTTTCAACATTCAAGTCACGCCGTTGTGGCAGGGACTAGAGGAAATCGAGACGCTGAAATCCCGGTTTGATGATGCGTGTGAGAGCTATGCAGGGCCAAGACCCAAGGTCATGCTTTTGCATCATACATATGTCGGCGCCGATGACGCTGATGTGGCGCTGGCGGCCCAACAGTTGTCGCGGTTCTATTGCTATTTCGGTGCGTGGTTCCAAAACAAGCGCCCGGTGGCGCAAGGACTGATCGCAGAATTGTCCGAGGATGAAATCAAGTCCAACGCAATGATGGCGCCGGACAACATGATGCGGGATTTAACCATTGGCACGTCTCGACAAGTCATTGACCAGATCAAACGCTACGAAGACCTTGGGTATGATGAATACGCATTCTGGATCGACAGTGGTATGGATCATACGC
Source organism: uncultured Paracoccaceae bacterium (assembly GCA_943787985.1). GTDB lineage: Bacteria > Pseudomonadota > Alphaproteobacteria > Rhodobacterales > Rhodobacteraceae > Ascidiaceihabitans. The sequence goes on from CALSOO010000004.1 coordinate 354,491, forward strand.
GCAAAGCGGAGTCGCTGGCGCGGTTTATTGACGACGTCATGCCGGCATTCACGTGAGGAATACTATGCAACATTACCAACTTTTCATTGATGGTCAGTGGGTTGAGGGCGCGGATGGTCAGGTGATGACCTCGCAAAACCCGGCAAAAGGTGTTGACTGGGCAAGCTTTGCCTGTGCCGCTCCGTCTGATGTGGACCGTGCGATCAAGGCAGCAAGGCGTGTTTTGGACGATCCAAAGTGGCGCGACATGACCCAGACGGCACGGGGCAAGCTTCTTTACCGTTTGGCGGAACTCATTGAGGAAAACGCAGACGCAATCGGGCGGATCGAGACGACGGACAGTGGCAAGTTGCTGGCCGAAACCGCAAGCCAGACCAAATATGTGGGCGATTATTATCGCTACTACGCAGGATTGGCGGACAAGATCGAAGGGGCAGTTTTGCCCATCGACAAGCCTGATATGCATGTTTTCACGCGCCGTGAACCTATCGGCGTTGTCGCGGCTGTCGTGCCATGGAACGCACAGATGTTTTTGACGGCAACAAAACTCGGACCAGCTTTGGCAGCAGGATGTGCCGTCGTGCTCAAGGCGTCGGAAATCGCGCCCGCCCCGATGTTTGAGTTTGCCAAGCTGATCGAGGCGGCAGGCTTCCCCGCCGGGGTCGTTTCGGTCATCACGGGCGACGCCGAAAACTGCGCTATTCCTTTGACCCGTCACAAGGATGTCGACCGGATCGCTTTTACTGGCGGTCCTGAAACCGCACGCCACGTTGTCCGTAATTCCGCAGAGAACTTTGCAGTCACAACACTGGAGTTGGGCGGTAAATCCCCGATCCTAGTGTTTGAAGATGCGGACCTTGATGGCGCTGCCAACGGTCTGATTGCCGGCAACTTCGGGGCCTCGGGGCAAAGCTGCGTGGCAGGCTCAAGGGGGTTGGTGCAGCGTTCGATCTTTGAGGCGTTGGTCGCAAAGATCACGAAAATCGCGCAGGGTATTGTGGTTGGCGACCCATTAGAGGCGGGGACGCATGTTGGGCCGCTGTGTACATCTGCCCAAGTCCAAAACATTGAAAAGACGTTGAAAACCTCTGTGTCCCAAGGGGCCAAAATCCACTTTGGTGGCGCGCCCTTGGAACAAGACGGCAACTACATGGCCCCGACTTTGGTGGAATGCGCAGACGCGGACACGCAGACCCTCAAGGTGGAAATGTTCGGGCCGGTCATGTCCCTCTTGCCATTTGACACCGAAGAGGAGGCCATCGCGCTGGCCAACGACACGGAGTTCGGATTGGGATCAGGGGTGTTCACCCAAAACATTGCTCGCGCGCACCGGGTGTCCGCGCGTCTCAAGTTAGGGATTTGCTGGGTGAACACATACCGCGCCGTATCTCCGATTGCGCCGTTTGGCGGATACAACCAGTCTGGCTATGGCCGCGAAGCAGGCGTCGACGCAATCCTTGACTACACCCGTACCAAAACCACATGGATCAACATTTCGGACAGGCCGATGTCGAACCCGTTTGTGATGCGCTAAAGGGGCGGTGTTACGTCGACAGTGCGGCCCGTTGCGATGCTTTCCTGTGCGGCCAATCCCACCGCGACGGCCCATGCGCCGTCCGACAGATTGACCTCTACGGGCCCATTTTCGCGAATGACCCGCAAAAAGCGTTGATGTTGATAAAAGGTTGATCCGTTGTGGTCTCCTGCCGCCAGCAAGGTTGGATCAACAGGCACTTCGCGCCGCTCCGGACCTTGAGGCGTGCGTGGGCTGATGATCAGATGGGGCACAGGTGGCTCACCCAAATGCGGGGGCCAAAAACGACCGGGACCCGGAACGAAACACTCTATTTTGCCTTTTGATCCAACAACATGCAGATGCTCTTGATACTCTGCACCCTCGGCAAACATCGACAATTCCAGCATGGCACGCATGCCGTTTTCGAACTCGACGATGACATAGGCATGATCCAGAATGTCAGACGGACGCCCGTCATAGACCTCATCCAAATGGTTCACAGCCTGTCCGCCTGTGGCCATGACCCGCACAGGGTTTGATTGCAAAATCAGGCGCATGAGGTCAAAGAAATGGCAGCATTTCTCGACCAGTGTCCCACCGGTTTGGTCACTGAAACGGTTCCAGTCTGCCACCTTCTCCAGAAACGGGAAGCGGTGCTCCCGAATTGTGAGCATTTTGATGTCGCCCACCGCCGCGCGCGCCTGTTCGATCAAGGCGGCAATCGGGGGCATGTAGCGATATTCCATCGCAACCCAGATGGGGGCGCCATAACTTGACGCAAGCGCTGCAAGGCGCGGGGCATCCGCCGCGTCTGTATAAAGAGGTTTTTCACACAAGATCGGCAACGTGACGGCAGCGGCAATTTGCTCCAACTGCTCCATGTGCCGGAAGTTCGGACTGGTGATGATCAAGGCGTCCAACCCCTCGAACTGCAAAAGGGCGTCCAATGTATCGACCCTTTTGGCCTCTGGTGCCAAAACAAGCGCCTTTGCGGCCATGCCATCATCCGGCTCAAAGATCGCGGCAATCCGGGTGTCTGGCAGCAGATGGATGTTCTGGATGTGCTCTTGCCCCATCATGCCGCAGCCGATGAATCCGTAACGGGTGGTCATAGTTTTGGGTCTTTCTATTTCAGGCGCGATACGTATTGGGCGACATCAGGGTCGTACCAAGTGCGCGAAAATTCAAAAGCTTCAATATGTTGGTTGAAGGCGATGCGTTCGATGTAGGGGCACAGAGTTGCGGGGGCAGGGGCAAACGCGGGGTCGGCCCAATCAGGGACGGGGGCGATCGTGATCCGGTCTGTGCAACTGCTCACCAACAGCCCTAAATCATGTTGGTAAAAATAGTATAAGGATTCGGAGACATCGGTCGTATCAATCTGTGCCGCATGACGCGAATCGAGCCAGATTTCTTCAATCGCGGCGCCTTGATCATCCAGATATCTTAACCTTCGAAACCGGTAGGCGTCTTTGGATGGACCAAAGGGCGGAGCGTCTTGCGGCTTGGTCAATCGATCCAATTGGCGCAATTTGGCACGGGGCAACCCTCCGCCCGTTTTGAGCTCCAAACGGAACAATGAATAAAGCGAGCTTGGCGCCTCGACGTGCCGGACATAGTTTCCAGACCCGTGAACCCGTTCGATAAGCCCTTGATTTACTAATAAATCCAAGGCTTTGCGTAATGTTCCGACCGCGATGTTGAACTCTTCGGCCATGGCGCGTTCCGTTGGGAGCTTGTCACCGTCCAGCAGTTTTCCAGACAGGATATCGCGCGAAACGGCCTCGCTGATTTGGAGGTACGCCGGCAATGCGCCATGGGGATGAAGGGTGGCCATGAAGGGTTCAAACTTTGATTGATGCACTATTGATCTATCCCAAGTTAACCGCTTAAGGTGTCCCCATCAAGTTGGGAAATTTACTATGACCATTGTTCCAATCACGTCCCCTGACCTCGACGCGGCTGAGGTGTCGTGGTTCTCCGCGCTCTGCTCGGATGACTACCAGTATCTGGGCGTGCCGGATGGGGCGCTACGGTCGTCTTGGGATCATTGTTCTGACATCGTCAAACGGTCAGAGGCGAACGGTTTTCGCAACATTCTGTGCCCGTCATCTTATCAAGTCGGGCAGGATACGTTGTCATTCGTTGCAGGTTGCGCCCCGATCACGGACAGCATCAACATGTTGGCGGCAGTGCGTTGCGGGGAGATGCAGCCCATAATGCTGGCGCGCACGCTGGCAACGCTGGACCACATGCTTAAGGGGCGGTTGACGTTGAACATCATCTCTTCCGACTTTCCCGGACAGAAAGAGCCATCACCCTATCGCTATCAACGCTCCCGTGAAGTGGTTGAAATTCTGAAACAAGCGTGGACCCGCGACGAGATCAATTTCGAGGGCGAGATTTACAATTTCCAGGGGCTGACGACGGACCCTGTGCGCCCGTATCAACAAAATGGCGGCCCGCTTTTGTACTTTGGCGGCTACTCTCCGGATGCGGTCGATCTTTGCGCTGAGCACTGCGATGTCTACCTGATGTGGCCAGAGCCCAAGGAGGAAATCTCCCAGCGTATGCAAACAGTTGCGGCTAAAGCTCAAGAGTACGGGCGCACTTTGGACTACGGGCTGCGCGTCCACATGATCGTACGGGATACAGAGGCTGAAGCGCGCGAATTCGCCCGGGACCTCGTCTCCAAACTCGACGATGAAGAGGGGGCTGCGATCCGTGAACGGGCGCTCGATTCGGGCTCGCTCGGGGTCTCCAAGCAGGCCAGAAACCGTGAGCTGGCGGATATGGACGGCTTTGTCGAACCGCATCTGTGGACAGGTATCGGACGTGCGCGCTCGGGGTGTGGGGCCGCTCTTGTCGGGTCAGCGGATCAAGTTCTGAGCAAGATTGAAGACTACCAAAAGATGGGAATTCGCTCGTTTATTTTCTCGGGCTACCCGCATCTTGAGGAATGTGATTGGGTGGGCAAACTGGTTCTGCCTGAACTCGAAACCTGTTCTTTGCCACATGAATATGGCCGTGTGCCTGCTGAAACGCCTGCGACGCCTTTGGGTGTCGGTGCGCGAGGTTAATCAAGGAAATGATGATGGAACGTGTAAATTTTGGTGATGATCTGACGGTCAGCCGCATTGTCTATGGCATGTGGCGCTTGGGCGATGACGCGGACACGTCTGCGGCGACAGTGCAGGCCAAGATCGAAAGCTGCTTGGCGCAGGGCATCACGACGATGGACCAAGCCGACATTTACGGCGGCTACGAGGCGGAAGAGATCATGGGGGCCGCGCTGAAAGCGGCGCCTGCATTGCGCGAGCAGATCGAAATCGTCACCAAATGTGACATCATCGCGCCAGTGGGGCGTTACGCTGATGCGCCTGTGAAATACTATGACACCAGCCGCGCGCACATCACAGCGTCAGTGGAGCATTCGCTTCGTTTGATGGGCGTTGAGCAGATCGATTGTCTGCTCATTCACCGTCCCGACCCCTTTATGGATCACCATGAAACAGGGGCCGCACTGGACGCGCTTGTTGCCGAAGGCAAAGTGCGCAGCGTGGGGGTGTCGAACTTTGATCTGCATGACTGGACGTTGTTGCAGTCGGGGATGAAGACGCCGCTGGTCACCAACCAGATCGAAGTCTCGCTCCTTGAGAACTCCGCGTTCACGAGTGGGCGCGTGGCCTATCTGCAAGAACGCGGGGTGCGTCCGATGGCATGGTCTCCACTTGCGGGGGGGGCTTTGTTCACGGCGGACAATGCAGCCCTGTTTCAAAAGCTTACAGACCTTGCCGCAGACCAGAACGTCACACCAGAAGCGGTTGCAGTTGCTTGGATCATGGCGCATCCGGCGGGCATTGTGCCAGTGCTCGGAACCAATAATTTGGGACGTATCGCGCAAATCGGACAGGCGGCAACGGTTAAAATGGACCGCCAAACGTGGTTTGCACTGTATGAAGCGGCCAATGGCGCAGAGGTGCCATAGTGACACATGCGGCTCCTAAATTCCAAGTTGACCCAAGCGCGTTTCGCAGTGCTTTGGGCAAGTTCGCGACAGGTGTGGCACTTGTGAGCACGCGCACGGACGCGGGGCCAATGGGAATTATGGTGAACAGCTTTGCCTCGGTCTCTCTGGATCCGCCGCTGGTGCTGTGGAGCATCGATAAAAATAGCAAACGCCGCCCCAGCTTCGAGGTCGCGCAAGAAACCGCCATCCATATCCTCGCGGCTGACCAACATGCTGATTGCATTGGATTTACCAAGGACGCGCAGGCGTTCGGGGGGCTGACTCTGGCCGACAATGCGAACGGTCCACCGCTGGTGGAGGGATGCCTCGCACGGTTCGAGTGCAGCGCTTTCGTGACACAAGACGCCGGGGACCATATCATTCTGATTGCACGGGTTGACCAACTGACGACTCGTGATGCGGACCCGTTGGTCTTTTTCGAGGGGGCATTCGGGTCCTTGCCCACGGCGCATAATTCCGATGACCAGACGTAACAAAAGTGATTTCTAAGGGAGGAAACCATGAAACACACGGTTAAAATGGCGGCACTGTCCGCGACGATCTTGGGCGGCGCAATGGCCGCGCAGGCGGACGAAGTTTCGTTTTTGTGCTATCAGGATGGCAACGAATGCGAAGTCATCAGCGGCATGTTCGAGGCCTTCACGGCCAAGACAGGGCACACCGTCAAAATGGACACGGTCGGCTATGACGTGGTGCGCGACCAGTTGGAAAACCAACTGCAGTCCGGCAACGCACCGGACGTGGCGCGGGTGACGAACCTGGGCGGTTTGAACCAATACTACCTTGACCTGACGCCCCATGTGGACGCCGCTTTCTGGGAGGAAAACTACGGTGCAACCCAAGGGTGGTTCCGCAAGCCGGGCATGACCGACGGGATCTATGGCTGGATGACACAGCTCACGGTCACAGGCCCCTACGTGAACGTTTCAATGTTTGAAGACGCTGGCGTCGAGATGCCGGGCGATGGTGCCACATGGACCGATTGGGCCAGCGCACTGGGCGAAGTCAAAGACGGTTTGGGCCTCACTGCAGGTCTGGCAATGGACCGCACAGCACACCGCATGGCGGGTCCTGCGTTCTCTTTCGGGGCGAAGTTCTTTGATGATGCGGGCGAGCCGATGCTTGTCGATGACGGCTTCCGCTCGTTCGCGGAAACCTTTGTGGAATGGCACAAAAGCGGCTTGATGCCGGCCGAGGGTTGGCCCGCAGGTCAAGGCACACAGTACCGCAATGCGGCGCCATTGTTCCTGTCCGGCGATGTGGCGATGGTCATGTCGGGCTCTTGGATGATCAACAACTTTGCCGAAAACATCTCTGATTTCGATTGGAAAGCGGTGCCGGCCCCATGTGGTCCGGGTGGTTGTGGCGCGATGCCGGGTGGTGCGGCGATTGTCGCATTCGAAAGCACAGAAGTGCCTGAAGCTGCGGCGCAATTCGTTGATTTCCTTGCGCAAACTGACAATGCTGCAGCCTTTGCCGCAGCCACACGCAACATTCCCGCACACCAAGGGCTGCAAGCCTCCGGCGTGGATTACGGCGATGCATCTCCCGCTGTGGCGCAAGCTTTGCAAACCTTTGCAGGCAATGCTGCAAAAGCTGCGCAGACCACCCCGCAAGCGTACACGTTCCAAGGGTATGCCAAAAACTTCGTCATCTACGGCGTTGTGCCTGACTACCTGACCCAAGCGATCACGGGTGAGATGTCATTAGACGATGCTTTGGCAGCCATCGATGCGGACGTTGCCGCAAAGATTGCCGAGTAAGCGATAAAAAGGACGGACCCGCTACATGTTGGATGCACTGCAAAATGCGTTTGGCGGGTCCGGCTGGCCCTATGCCCTGTTGGCCTATCTGGTCTTGGGTTGGGTTCTGGTGCGCCCCTCTGGTCCGCTTTGGGGGCGCTTCATGTCCATTCTGGGCTGGCCTTTGGAAGTGGCACAACGCGTGTCAGGGGCGACGGGGCTGCCCTATATGTTCTTGCTGCCGAACCTGATTATTTTCGGGCTGTTCACCTTTGCGCCCTTCTTTATCAACGTGGGTTTCTCGCTGACCGAAGGGCAATCTATCAATTTTGACGCGCGTGCATTGGCGGGCGACAACAACCTTCAAAGGCTGCTGGCAGAGACCTCTATCGACACAGGTCTGCCCAACCGCGAAGACGATAAATTCACCGCGGCCGTCGCTGACACCTTCATTTTTGTGATCTTTCAGGTTCCGATCATGGTGTTCTTTGCGCTGTGCACCTCGCTTGCGCTGAACCGGGACATCAAAGGGCGCGGGTTTTGGCGCTCCGTGTTCTTTTACCCTGTGATGCTGTCCCCTGTGGTGGTCGGATTTTTGTGGACGCTGATCCTCAAACGCCAAGGTGTGTTGTCCATGACACTGATGCAATGGGGCTGGATAGATGAGCCGATCCAATGGCTTACAGACCCGAGCTGGACAATGTTCTGGTCGATATTCGTCTACACGTGGGCGCATCTGGGGTTCTATATGCTGATCCTGTTGGCGGGTTTGCAGGCCATCCCCAAAGACCTCTACGAGGCTGCGCGCATGGACGGCACTTCGGAATTCAGGATGTTGCGCCGCATCACTTTACCCTTGTTGATGCCCACGATGCTGGTCGTCATGGTGCTGGCTCTGATCAAAGCGTTTCAGGCGTTCGAGGAACTCTATGCGATGAATGTGCGCTGGACCTCATTGGTGGCCTACATCTTTGAAACCTCCGGATTGCGAGGGCAACCGACGGCCAACGGGCTGGGCATTGCGGCCATGGCATCCCTGCTTGTGGCGCTTGTGTTGGTGGTCTTGTCCTTGATCCAGGTCTGGCTGTCCTCGCGGGAGGGCAAAGCATGAGCGCGCTCACTACATTCCTGTCGCGCACGCATGGGCGTGGGCGCCTCAGTTGGGTGGACTGGATCACTTATGCCTATCTGGTTTTTGGGTTTCTCCTTATTTTCCTACCCGTGTCATGGATCGCGCTGAACTCGGTAAAATCCTCGTTCCAGTTGGAAAAGCAGGATATTTCGTTGTTGCCGTCTGATTTTGAACGGGTCGGGAGGGCGACAGTCTACGGGCCGGACGGGCGCGAGAAATTCGTGATTGCGGACTTGCCCGACTGGGTCCTGAACTGGTCGGACCTGTCAGATGAAGAGCAATCGGCTCGGGATGTGAACGCTTATCTTGGCACGCATCAAGGGCGCGCATTTTACGCGCTGCGCTCGCATCTGGATCAAGTGCCGGCTCTCACGCGCGCGTTAATTGCGCAGCGTGGTCTGCCCGATTGGTTGCTGCGCTATCCGTCCATGTCCGCAAACGCACGGGCAGAGCGGGACTTGGACGCGGTTCTCAGGGGCCTCAACGTTGAGGAACAACGCCTTCTCAAAGAGTTCCTCGGGATTGCGCCGTTTGAACCCAACCGCTTTGTGACGCAAATCCTGGTGAGCGCCCCTGATCCCGAAACGGGCGAAATGGTGGAGTGGGCGGCGCCCAAGTTCGATCCAAGCCGCGAGATTTTCGCCGCGCGCCGCGTGGACAATTCAACGGACAAAGTCGCGCAGGTGCCCACCAAAGGGGCGGTTGCGGCGCGTTCTATCGAGCCTGCGTGGGGCAATTACATCGAACCCCTTTCAGGGCAGGCATTTGGCGTGAACGTCGATTTCGTGGCCTGTTTCACCAACTCGGTTCTGGTCACGGTGATCGCCACGCTCCTGACGCTGTTGATCAATTCAATGGCGGCCTTTGCCTTGTCAAAATACCAGTTCAAAGGGCAAACGCTGTTCTTTGTTGTGATCCTTGCCACACTTATGGTGCCCCCGACAATCACACTGGTGGGGGTGTTCAAGGCGATCAATGCGACGGGGTTGTCGGGCTCTATCTGGGGGGTGATCATCCCGGGGGCCGCGACACCGGCGGGGGTGTTTTTGCTGCGCCAATACATGCTGACCATTCCCGATGAGCTGCTTGAGGCCGCGCGCATGGACGCCGCCAGCGAATGGAAAATCTATTGGAAAATCATCCTGCCTCTCGCATTGCCGGCATTGGCTGCTTTGGGCATTCTCAGTGTGATCTGGCGCTGGAATGATTTGATCCTGCCGATGGTGGCTATCGCGACCACCAAAGAGGCCTACACCATCCAGCTGTGCCTGCTGGAATTCCGCGGGGAACACATCAGCCAAGAGCACTATCGCCTTGCGATGACCGTGGTCAGCCTGATTCCGACGACGCTGGTGTTCGTCTTTTTGCAGAAATACATCACCACGGGCATCGCCAACACGGGGGGCAAATAAGTGGCCAATCTTAAGCTGAGTGCGCTGAAAAAATCTTATGGCCCTGTGGACGTGATCCACGGCATCGACATGGATATCCAATCTGGGGAGTTCTGCGTTTTTGTCGGCCCGTCCGGCTGTGGGAAATCGACCTTGTTGCGCATGATTGCGGGGCTTGAGAACATCACCGAGGGCACCGTCGAGATCGCGGATGAGGTCGTCAATCACATCCCTGCCGCCCAACGCGGACTGGCGATGGTGTTCCAGTCCTATGCGCTTTATCCGCATATGAGCGTGCGTCAAAACCTGTCCTTCGGGCTGGAAAACCTGTCGATGCCGCGCGCCGAGATTACCAAACGCGTTGATGAAGCTGCGCGGATGTTGCAAATCGAAGAGCTGATGGAGCGTCGCCCGGCCGCGCTGTCCGGTGGGCAGCGGCAACGCATCGCGATCGGGCGGGCAGTTGTGCGCGAGCCCAAGATTTTCCTGTTTGACGAACCGTTGTCCAATCTGGATGCCGAACTGCGCGTTGCGATGCGCTCCGAAATCACCGATTTGCATGCGCGCTTGGGCAACACGATGATTTACGTGACCCACGATCAGGTCGAAGCGATGACAATGGCGGATAAAATTGCCGTATTGCGCAAAGGTGTCGTTGAGCAATTCGGCCGTCCGCTTGATCTGTTCAATGCGCCGTGCAACCGCTTTGTTGCGGGGTTTATTGGCTCGCCCGCGATGAACTTCGCGGACGGGGTGGTGCGGGGGGACAAGGTTGCGCTCGACAGTGGTGCGGTTGTGGCCATCACGCCGGATACTTTTGACGTGGCTGAGGGGCAAAAGGTCACCTTTGGCATTCGCGCCTCTCACATCACGGTGCAAACGGGCGGCGCGCTGGACATGCATGTGCGTAAAGTCGAGCAATTGGGGGCGGAAAGCTATGTTTACGGGGCCTTGGAAGACGGCACACCGATAACGTTGCACCAGTTGGGCCAAGTGGATGTGACCGAAGGGACGCACATCAGTATCGACCCGACCGCCGGGATGATGCATCTTTTTGACACCGGAAGCGGCCTGAGCCTGCGCCGTTAAGGCGTTGTAATGTCTATGGTCTGGCGCAATTGCCCGTCTGTGCGGTTGTAAATCAGGATCTGTCGGGCATCCGTCACAATCGCGTACCAATCGTCCCCTTGGGTAAAGGCAGTGGCCTCGGTTCCGTCCGGCAATGTGATAACGTCAGGAAGTTGTGGCCCGGACCCAGACAGGCGCGTGACAAGCAGGCCGACCACCACTACAACGCCCACAAGCATTGTGGCGGTCAGGACCGTCACCAGTCTGCGCAGAAACCGCAGATTGGAAGGTTCGGGAAGGTCATCGTTCATGTCATCAAAGTCCATAAGATTTCGGATCGCCGAAACGCCGCCTGCGCGCCTTGATAAGGCGGTTGCGCGCGATGTGCCAGTGGATGCGAACCTTTCGCGCACGCGCTTGTCCAAATTGATAACGGAAGGGGCCGTGCGTGTGAACGGGGAGGTCATCACCGACCCCAAAGCCCGCGCACATGAAGGGTCCGATGTGCAAATCACCGTGCAAGAAGCGGCCGAAAGCCACATTTTGCCGGAAGACATCCCGCTGGACGTGATCTTTGAGGACGCGGATCTGATCGTGATCAACAAGCCTGCGGGCATGGTGGTTCACCCTGCGCCCGGAACGCCGGCGGGCACTTTGGTCAACGCGCTGTTGCATCACTGTGGCGATGACTTGTCCGGCGTTGGCGGTATGAAACGCCCCGGCATCGTGCACCGCATCGACAAGGAAACATCAGGCCTATTGGTCGTTGCCAAATCCGACGCGGCGCATCACGGTTTGGCGGCGCAATTTGCGGACCACTCCTGTGAGCGCTACTATAAGGCGCTGGTGTACGGTGTGCCTGATGCCAACGATCCGCGCCTGCGCGGCGTGAAGGGGGCCAATTTCGAGACCAGCAATATCCTCAAACTGACCACGCAATTGGCCCGTCACAAGACGGATCGCCAACGCCAAGCGGTCTTGTTCCAAGGCGGGCGTCACGCTGTCACCCGCGCGCGCACAGTGCAGCGATTTGGCCAGCCAGAGGTTCTGGCCTTGATGGAGTGTTGGCTGGAAACGGGGCGGACCCACCAGATCCGCGTGCACATGACCCACGCAGGGCACGGTCTGGTCGGTGATCCGACCTATGGCGGGAAACGCAAACTGCCCAAAGGGGCTTTGAGCGAGGCGGGATTGGCTGCGTTGCAAGGTTTTGGGCGCCAAGCGCTGCACGCGGCGGTTTTGGGATTTGTGCATCCGGTTAGCGGTGAAAACATGCGTTTTGAAGCGCCATTGCCCGCTGATATGACAAAGCTTCTGGCGGCGCTTACACCGTAATACCGCCGCGGACTTTTAGATAATCATGTGCTGCGTCAACGGCCTGCGTGATGAAGCGCGCGTTGCGTTCTGTAGCACCTTCCTCATCCATACGCGCAATGATCCAGCCCACGTAGCTTGCGGCACGCGCAAACATGAACAAAGGCAACAGGGTCGCGTCCAAAGGGCGGATGGCGCGATACCCGGCAAGCAATGCGGCTTTCAATTCGGCAAAATTGGGGGTGTCCTTGTTCTTGAACAAAGTGGTGGCCACATCGAACAGCCGATAGCCAAACCCGCCGTCATCAAAGTCGATGAAGGACAGCCTATCCCCTGCCATAATCACATTCTCTCGCACCAGATCGGCGTGAATCAACCCGTAATCCAGCTCGGCCTCCATCGCGGCGAGATCCTGTTGGGCCGCAATCCTTGCGCGGATCAACGTCTCTTTTTGTGTCGGAGTTAAGGTCGGATTGTCCCAAAACCGGCCCCACACCGGCTGCGCCCCGAACACCCCCTCACGGTCCCAATGCCAGCGGGTGAACCCATTGCCCGGCGCCCAGGCATCACTGGCCTCGTGCAAGCGGGCCATCTCACGACCAAGCTGTTCAAACACCTGTGGCTGATGGGCAAAAGTCAGGGGCTGGCCCATTGCGCCCATCGCGGCCCCTTTGATCCACGTCAAAACGTCGACTTGGACACCCTCCACCAGATGCATCACCGCGCCATCGCGGCTGGAAACGGGGCTGGGCACATCCAGCCCGTGTTTCGAGACTGCGGCCATCCAATCCAACTCCGATTGCAATTCAGCGTCACTGCGATAGCCCACTCGGTGCAGGCGCATCGCGTGCGCAACGCCGCCCATCTCTATCCGGAACACCTGATTTTCGCGAGCAGCGACCAATTCATATGTGGCAGCTTCGAAGCCCCAAAAAGGCAGTGCTACTTGGACTACAGCATTCATGTTGGGACGGGGGTTTCAGCCAAAACCGCATCCAATGCGTCAAACAACTGATCCGCATTCGCGATCGAAAACGGCATCGGTGGGCGGATCTTGAGGGTGTTCTTGTGGCGCCCCAGTTTGGACAGCAGGATGCCACGGTGGCGCAAGGCATTGACGACGTGATCGGTAAACGCGGTTGCGGGCGCCTTGGTGTCGCGGTCCAGAACCATCTCTGCGCCAAACACCAGACCCGAGCCGCGCACATCCCCGATGACTTCATATTTGTCTTGCAACGCGCCCATACGTTCAAGGGCGTAGGTCCCGACGCGGGCGGCGTGGGCCATCAGGTCGTTTCCTTGGAGCTCTTCCAACACGGCCATGGCCGCCGCGCAGCTGACAGGATTGCCGCCAAAGGTGTTGAAATACCGAAACTGCGTGCGAAAGGCGGCCATTGTGCCCGGGTCCGTGACCACCGCGCCCACCGGGTGCCCGTTGGCCATCGGCTTGCCCAACACAACGATGTCAGGGGTGACGCCCATCTTTTCATGCGCCCAGAAATGGGTGCCAGTGCGGCCAAACCCGGATTGGACCTCATCGCAGATCAGCAAACCACCCGCAGCGTGCACGCGGGCTGCGACAGGTTTCAACCACCCGTCCGGCAGATCGGGAAACCCTTCGTTCAGGAAATATGGGCACACCACAAGGGCGGCAAACCCGTGCGGGGAGGCCTCAAGCTCGGTGATTTTCGCCTCAAGGTCCGCGATAAAGTGCGCCGCGTCGGGATCGGGCGTGCGGTAGCTGTCCGGGGCGGCGACAAATCGGAAATATTGATCCAGTCCAAAGCCGACACCGGGGACGTTGCTGCGCGACAACTGACTGACCAAGGCAGTGTTGCCGTGATAGGTCGCGTCTGTAGCGATAATCCCGCGATGTCCGCTGCGCGCCTCTGCCATGCGCAAGGCGATGTCGTTTGCCTCTGATCCCGTGCAGGTCAGGATCGCTGTGCTCAAAGGGGGGGGCATCGTGTCGGTCAATCGCTCGATGTAGTCCAGAATGCCGTCATGCAAATAGCGGGTATGGGTGTTCAAAGTGCCGGCTTGGGCTGTGATCGCGGCGGTGACGCGCGGGTTGCAGTGGCCCACATGGGGCACGTTGTTGTAACAATCGAGGTACATTTTTCCGCTGTCGTCCCACAACCAAACACCACTGCCTTTGACCACATGCACAGGGTCTTCGTAAAATGTGGACACGTTGGGGCCCATCAAACGGGCGCGACGTGCCATCATGGCTTGGGTGTCTGTCGTCATGGGGGCCTCCGAATTCAAAGGCACTAAGCCGAATAACGCGCCATGACACAAGCCTGCACACCCTTTGAATATGTCACGAACAGCACATGCGCGTGAGAGCACAGGCGATGGGCTGGAACAATCAGGCGGTGCGCGCCATATTATAAAACATAGCACGGCAGACACTTGAAACCTGCCGCATCAAAACCCATATCAATGTTAAGCCCTTAAACATGGGAGGGGACTGAAGATGGCAAATTATGCAAACCTACCGGCACCGACACCAGAAGGCGGTCTGAACCGCTATATGCAGGAAATTCGCAAATTTCCGCTGCTCGAGCCCGAAGAAGAATACATGGCGGCAAAAGCCTGGGTCGAAAAAGAAGACACAGCAGCCGCGCACAAGATGGTGACATCGCACCTGCGTTTGGCGGCCAAAATCGCCATGGGCTACCGTGGATACGGGTTGCCGCAGGCCGAAGTGATTTCCGAGGCCAACGTGGGTCTGATGCAGGCGGTGAAACGCTTTGATCCTGAAAAAGGCTTCCGCTTGTCGACCTACGCAATGTGGTGGATCCGCGCGAGCATTCAGGAATACATCCTGCGCTCGTGGTCTTTGGTGAAACTTGGCACGACCTCTGCGCAAAAGAAATTGTTCTTTAACCTGCGCAAAGCCAAATCCAAGATCGGCGCGTTGGAAGACGGGGACATGCGCCCCGAAAACGTGACGCGTATCGCGACCGACCTCGGGGTGACCGAAAAAGAAGTGATCAGCATGAACCGTCGCCTGAGCGGCGGGGATGCCTCGCTGAACGCGACGGTTGGGTCCGACGGCGAAGGCACCATGCAATGGCAAGATTGGTTGGAGGACGAAAGCGCCGACCAAGCGGGCGATTACGAGGCCAACGACGAGCTGGCCGTGCGCCGCGAGATGCTGGCAGAGGCGATGGATGTGCTGAATGATCGTGAAAAGGACATTCTGACCCAGCGCCGCCTGTTGGACGAGACAGTCACGCTTGAGGACTTGAGCGGCCAATACAGCGTCAGCCGTGAACGCATTCGCCAGATCGAAGTGCGGGCCTTTGAAAAGCTGCAAGAGCGTATGCGCGCCTTGGCAAAGGAAAAAGGGTTGATGGCCACGGCCTGATCTTTGATCCTGCACGAAACTACAGTAGCCTCGACCCCAACGGGTCGGGGCTTTTTTGTGAGGGCGGATGGGATCAGTCGTATTTCATGTTCCGGCTGTGTGGCTGGACCCCGAAGGGGAGGATATTCTGGCGTTTTACCTGAGGCTTATGGACGGACTATCCGCGTCTGACATCCCTTTTCAGCTGCGCGCATTGAACCGCACAAACCTGTTGGAGCACGTCGAACAGGACACCGCATTCCACATCGTCAATCATGGCCGGTTCACGCATCAAAGGGTGCTGAACGCGGGCATCGCCTATGTCTATCCGTTCTGGAACCTTGACCCGACGGGCATCCGCGCCTTTTCCTCTATCGGGAAACGGCCGTTCCGTCCTGATCAGATTGATGTGGATCTCGCGCGCCCGTTCTTTCGCCGGCTCAAAGCCCGTCTGGTTGGAAAACGCCAATCCCGCTACGCCCAACCCCAGCCTGTGACACCTGTGCCCAAGGGGGCCGTAGCAGTGTTTTTGCAGGACGAAGCGCACCGCGATGTGCGCGAAACCTGCCATCTGGATCAACGCAGCATGCTGGAGACGGTGTTGCAGGCCACAAACGGTCCTGTGGTTGTCAAACCGCATCCGCAGGACGGGGGCACGCGAACGGCGACATGGCTCAAATCCTGCGCGGCGCAGTATCCGAACCTGTCTGTGATCAACGCCAATATCCACGACATCCTCAGCACATGCAGCCGCGTGGTGACGATCAATTCAGCCGTAGGAATAGAGGCGTATTTGCACCGCAAGCCGTTGATTTTATGTGGCCAATCAGATTTCCATCACATTGCTGAAACGGTGCAAACGCCCGCCGCATTGGCCGCTGCACTGAATGCCCCGATCAAAGCGCGCCCTTACGACAAATTCATCTATTGGTACTTTGCGCAGCAGTGCCTCAGCGTCAGCGACACCGATTTGATGGCCGCGTTCAGCGCCCGTTTGGCAGCGCAAGGCTATGTACTCGAAGGACAACGCCCATGACAAACTCACGCAGTGTGCAGACGTCTTTTGGCCCGCTTTGTGTGCATGTCGAGGACGACGCGATCGTGCGTCTCACGTGGGAAATCGCGCAGGACCAAGGCGAAAACAGCCTGCTCAAAGAAGCAATATCGCAGCTCAAGGCCTATGATCTTGGCACGTTAAAGGCGTTTGATTTGCCACTGCGGGTCAAGGGCAGCGCGTTTCAACACGCCGTCTGCGCCGAAATGTCGGCCATCCCGTTTGGCGATACGAAAACCTACGGGGAGATCGCCAAAGCACTGGGTGCACCTGCGCGAGCGGTCGGACAGGCCTGCGGGGGCAATCCCGTTCCTGTCATCATCCCGTGCCATCGCGTGATGGGAGCCAAAGGGTTAACAGGATTTTCAGGGGCCGGGGGAGTCGAGACAAAAGTGGCGTTGCTGCGCCACGAGGGCGCGGGCGGTTTCCTGATCTAGGGTGCCCCTAGATATCGCGGCCATCATACATGATCTGCTGCGCGATGCCTGCAAAGAGCAAATAGACCGACGTCACGACCAGACCCCAAGCCGTCCAGCTTTCGATTTCAAAGTTCATCCAAGCGGCCCATCCTGCAAAGAAGGTCCAGACCAGCGCCATGGGCAAGGTCATCATGCGCCAACGCTCTGTGCGCACTGGATGCACGAACTTCAGCGGCACGAACATGGTAATCGCCACAAACGTCACCAGCACCAGACTGATATACCACGGAATATTTAGCGCAAAGATCACCAGCACCAGCATGTTCCAGCATCCCGGAAAGCCGGAAAAGGAATTATCCTTTGTCTTCATACGTGTATCGGCAAAATACATCGCACTGGCAAAGGTCACAATGATGAGCATGAGCCACCCGCTCAACCCGTCCATGCGGCCTGAGTGGAACAGGGCAAAAGCGGGAATGAACACATAGGTGAGATAGTCGATGATAAGATCCAACAAGACACCGTCAAACTCCGGAGCGTTGGTTTTGACGTCATAGTGACGCGCCAATGGACCGTCTATGCCATCCACAAAGAAGGCAACGACAAGCCACAAAAACATGAGGTCATATTTTCCATCTACGGCGGCGAGCATCGCGAGCATCGCAAAAACCGCGCCTGTGGCGGTGAGCAAATGAACGCTAAGGGCTTTGAGTTTTGTTGTCATGGCGCCTACATGCCGCAAGGTTAAGCGGGATGCAAAGCAAAACCTGTGAGACGGGGTGAACGTGCTGCGATGTGCGACCCAATCCCGAACTTAGGCTGACTTGGCCCGACCCTAGCCTGCTTTGGCCCGACCCTAGCCTGCTTTAGGATGTGAGCGGGCATAGACCTCCATCAAGCGGGTGGTGTCGACGGCTGTATAGGCTTGGGTCGTGGACAATGACGCATGGCCCAAAAGTTCTTGAATAGAACGTAAGTCACCTCCGGCGTTCAACAAATGCGTTGCAAAGCTGTGGCGCATCGCGTGTGGGGTCGCGGTTGCTGGCAAGCCAAGTTGCATGCGTGCAGATGCCATCGCTTTTTGAATGGCACGCGGGGACAAGACACCGCCGCGTACGCCGCGAAACAGCGGATCATCATCGCCCAAGGACATCGGGCAGGCGCGCACATAGGCGTCCACGGCCGCGCGGGCTGCGTCCACGACAGGCACAATGCGTTCCTTGCCGCCTTTCCCGATGATGCGCATGACTTGGGGCAGGGGGGCGTCGCCTCCCTTTAGGCCAAGGGCTTCGGATATCCGCAATCCACATCCCCAAAGCAACGTCACCACGGCCACATCCCGCGCCGCAACCCACGGTGTGAGGGACTGAAGCTCGACAGCTTCAATCAGGTCATGGGCGGCGTCCACAGCCAGAGGACGGGGCAGTTTTTTGGTAAATTTCGGGGAACGGGTGAGCAAAACAGCCGTCGGCTCAAACCCTTCGCGCGCGGCGAGCCAGCGGTAGAACGCTTTGACAGAGGACAGTTTGCGCGCCAATGACCGCGGACCCACGCCGGTGCGGCGGGTGAAGGCCATCCACGCACGCATGTCGGTCACTGTGATGTGGGACAACGCGCCCAACCCTTGAAGTGCCCCTTTGTGTTCTGTGATAAAGGCAAGGAATTCAACGACATCGCCGTTGTAGGCTGTGATCGTGTTGGCCGCAGCCCCTTTGAGGGATCTTTGATGGACAAGCCATGTCTGCAACGCATCGCGCGCCGCAGGAGAGATCAAACTCACGACAACCAGCGGCGCATCGCACGTTCAAAAACGCCCCCGAAGAAGGTCAGTAAATCCGTGCCCTGTTGGGGACCAAACATATGCGGATCTTCAGTGCCCATCACCAGCAAGCCGGGCAACCGGCCATCGCCAAAGTCCAGTTTCAAACAGGCTTCTGACCGAATCCAGTCGGCTTTGTCAGAATAAATCGTCTCGGCAGCGTTCTGGACCTGTCGCAATGTGACCTGTCGCACTTGGCCGCCACGCCCATGGGTCAGATAGTCATCGATAAATCCGGGTTCGGCCACGCTCAGCACATCACCAAGGCGCTGGACCGCAGGATCATCATCGTTCTGAACGGATTCCAGCACCAGTTTTACAGTGTCCACGCGCAAAATTTCTGCAACCTCGCCGCCAAGATTGCGCAGGAAGGGCTCGAATTCTATGGGGTCGAGCATGCGCAAAATCGCGCGGTGGACTTGATTGGTGCCAGCAAGGTTTTCATATGCGGCAGCGATGACCGAGCGATGGGTGTCTTCCAACCGGTCCAACCGGCTTTCCAAACGTTCCATCGCAATGCCGCGCAAATCGACAATATTACCGCCCATCGCGCGTTCATTGGCCGCGATCAATGCGTGCATCACGTCTTGATCATCCAAAATCACACCCGGCTGTGAAATAATTGCCTCACGCAGGGTGTCTTCAATTTTTGGGCTGCTGCTCATAATGCGCCTCGATAATTTTTCTGTCTCCTAGCACATCACTTGGCGCGAATCTGCTCTTTTGTGGAGAAATCCCTCAAAAATAGGCAGCTTTGTTGCCAAAGCGCGTCAGAGTGGGAATTGAGTGATAATTTCCCCCTGTATATTTCTACAAGGGCGTGTATGGTTCAACCTAAGGTTACGAACTCAAACGCACACCCCAAACCATAATCGTTTCACATCGATACATTTCCTTTGAGCCCGAATTTTCCTCGGGCTCAAAGGGAGTTGTTTAGATGATGGACTGGCCGGTTTTTGCCCAGTCTTTCATAAACTGGTCAAGGCCCGCTTGGGTCAGCGGATGGATTGCCAACTTCTTGATAACTTCTGGTGGGGCAGTGATCACGTCGGCACCCACCAAGGCACATTGCTGCACGTGGTTCACAGAGCGAATGGATGCGGCAAGGATTTCGGTCTCGAAACCGTAATTGTCATAGATTGTGCGGATGTCTTCGATCAAATCCATACCGTCCAGATTGATGTCGTCCAAACGCCCGATAAACGGGGAGATAAAGGACGCACCGGCTTTGGCGGCCAACAGCGCCTGATTGGCGGAAAAGCACAATGTCACGTTGATCATGTTGCCTTCACCGGACAACACTTTGCACGCCTTCAACCCGTCCCACGTCAAGGGCAGTTTGATGGTGACGTTGTCTGCGATCTTGGCCAGCTTGCGGCCTTCTTCGATCATCGCGTCGGCCTCCAGGGCGACAACTTCGGCGGACACAGGGCCATCCACCAGCGCGCAAATCTCTTTGGTGACGTCCAGAATGTTGCGGCCCGATTTCAGGATCAGCGACGGGTTGGTTGTAACCCCGTCAACCATCCCAAGGTCGTTCAGTTCTGCGATGGCTTCAATTTCGGCAGTGTCGACGAAGAATTTCATGTGTCAGCGTCCTTTGGCTGTTAGCGGTAACAAGTGTTAGCGCGTGGTGGCATTGCGTTGGCGAAGCGTGTACCTCATTGCAATGAAATCAGCAAACCCAGAAAAAGCGTGACGTCGACGGTGCACAGTCCTGAATTCTTTGATGAGGGCACGTTGATCGGCGTGCTCACCACGCAACCGCTCGATCGGATGCTGGATTACAAAGCGCCCGAGGGTGGCTGCCATCTGGGGGCTTTCGTCGAGGTGCCGCTGGGGCCGCGCAAGGTTTTGGGTGTTGTGTGGGGGGCAGGGCAAGGCAACTGGGACATCAAAAAAGTCCGCAGCGCCTACCGCGTTCTGGACGCAGCCCCTATGCGTTTGGAAATGCGTGACTTTTTGCGCCGCTCTGCCGATTACACGTTGACCCCGATGACCGCTATGCTGCGCCTTGCCACGCGCGCGCCGGGCTTGGGGGATCCCCCCTCGATGCGCAAAATATACCGGCGGGGCCCGAACGAACCTGACCGCATGACCGATGCGCGCCGCCGTGTGATCGACACATTGGCACAATACGGCGACCTGTCTTTCACACTCAAAGAACTCGCCGACATGGCGGGGGTCACGTCTTCGGTGATCAAAGGGTTGGTCAAACAGCTTGTGGTCGCCGAAGAAGACAGCCCGCGCGATGTCGCTTTTGCGCGTTTGGACCCCAGCCGCCCCAGCAAAGAGTTAACGCAAGATCAGGCCAGCGCATCCGCCTACCTCGCCCAAGAGGTCACGTCAGAACGCTACGGCACCACGCTTTTGCGCGGCGTGACAGGGTCGGGCAAAACCGAAGTTTACCTTGAAGCGGTCGCGGCCGCCTTACGCGCCGGGCGGCAAGCCTTGGTGTTGTTGCCCGAAATCGCGCTCACGGCGGAATTTCTCAAACGGGTCGAAGAACGCTTTGGCGCGCGCCCTGCCGAGTGGCACTCTGGCGCCACCATGACCGAACGCCGCCGCATCTGGCGCATGGTCGGACAGGGGCAGGCGCAACTGGTGATCGGGGCGCGCTCTGCGTTGTTTCTGCCTTATCAGAACCTTGGTCTGATCGTCGTCGACGAAGAACACGACACGTCCTACAAACAAGAAGAAGGGGTGCTCTACAACGCCCGCGACATGGCCGTACTGCGCGCCTCGATCTGCGGGGCGCATGTGGTGCTGGCCTCCGCGACCCCGAGCCTCGAAAGCTGGGCAAATGCCGAAAACGGCAAATACAAACGCCTCGATCTGACCTCGCGGTTCGGCCCTGCAGTCATGCCGACAATGAAAACCATCGACATGCGGGTGGAAAAACTGCCCTCGGACCGCTGGGTGTCTGATGTGTTGCGGGTCGAAGTGCAAAAACGCATCGATCAAGGTGAACAAGCGATGCTGTTCATCAACAGGCGCGGCTATGCGCCGATCACGCTGTGTCGGGCGTGCGGGCATCAAGTGGGCTGCGATGATTGCGATGCGCGCATGGTCGAACACCGCTTTCTCAAGCGGCTCGTGTGCCATCAATGCGGCGAAACCAAACCGATGCCGGAAAAATGCCCCTCTTGCGATGCCGAAGGGCGCATGGCCCCCGTGGGCCCCGGTGTCGAGCGATTGGGAGAAGAGGCGGCAAAGCTGTTTCCGGACGCGCGTATCGCGACTTTGTCGTCGGACATGTATGGGTCTGCCCGCGCGCTCAAAGCCGAAATCGAAGCGATCGCAGACGGGGCCGCAGACATCGTCATCGGGACGCAATTGGTGGCCAAAGGGCACAATTTCCCCAATTTGACGTTGGTTGGGGTGATTGACGCGGATCTTGGGCTGCAAGGGTCCGATTTGCGCGCGGCAGAGCGGACGTTCCAACTGATGCGCCAGGTTGCAGGGCGGGCAGGGCGCGCTGAAAAGCCGGGAACGGCAATGTTGCAGACCTACCAGCCCGAGCATCCCGTGATCCGCTCGATCCTCGCCGGGGATGAAGAAGGGTTCTGGCGGGCCGAAGCGTCCGAGCGTGAACAAGCAGGTGTGCCCCCTTACGGGCGTATGGCGGGGATCATCCTGAGTGGCCCTGATGTGGCCCAAGTCTTTGAAATTGCAGATGAACTGGCGCGTCGAGATCAGCCATTGCGCCAAATCGGGGCACAGGTTTTTGGACCGGCACCCGCCCCCATTGCACGGGTTCGCGGGCGTCACCGTGTGCGGCTTCTGGTCAAAGCGGGCAAAGGGGTGGCCTTGCAAAATGCTCTGTCACGCTGGGCTGCGCAGGTCCAGATTAGGGGCGATATCCGCCTTGTGATCGACATTGATCCGCAAAGTTTTTACTAGCGTGCGGTCGTGCAGTGTTCTGTTAACATATTGAAATAAAGGTAAATTGTTTCGCACGCGAAACATTTTGGACGCTTGCGCAACGGACTCCCTCGCTTTTTGCCAGATTGAGGCGTAATCGGGGTCCATGTATCGCATCCTCCCAGTCCCCGAGACACATCACCTGCCATTCTGGCGTCGCCCCATCGCACTTTTGTTGCTGATGGCGATTGCGATGCCGATCGCGCTGAACACGTGGTTTGCCTTGCTCAACAACTTTGTGGTCGAGGTCGCGGAATTTGACGGGGGCGATATCGGGCTGCTGCACACTGTGCGTGAAATTCCGGGGTTTCTCGCCGTTGGAGTGATTGCTGTGATCATGTTCGTGCGCGAGCAGATTTTGGGATTGGTGTCTTTGATCATGCTCGGGGTGGCCTCGGCCATCACTGCGCAATTCCCGTCTTTGGGCGGCATTCTGGTGCTGACAATGCTCAGTTCCATCGGGTTTCACTACTATGAAACCGTGAACCAGTCGCTGCAATTGCAATGGATTCCCAAAGACCGCGCGCCCCAAACGCTGGGCTGGTTGATCGCTGCAGGATCAGCGGCGACTTTTGTGGTTTACCTCATCATTCTGGTATTCTGGAAGCCGCTGGGCCTGACGTACAATATCGTGTTCATGGCGGGTGGGCTGAGCACCGCGGCTATTGCGATATTTTGCCTGCTGGCGTTTCCGCAATTTGAAGGGGCCACGCCGCAAATCAAAAAGATGGTCCTGCGCCGCCGCTATTGGCTCTATTACGCGCTGCAATTCATGTCCGGCGCACGGCGTCAGATTTTCATGGTGTTTGCCGGGTTCATGATGGTCGAACGGTTCGGCTTTGAAGTACACGATCTGACAGCGTTGTTCCTTATCAATCTGGTGATCAATATGGTCATTGCGCCGCTGCTGGGCAAAGTCGTGTTCAAGTTCGGGGAACGCAACACGTTGGCCTTTGAATACATCGGACTGGTTTGCGTGTTTTTGGCATATGGCGGGGTCTACTACCTTGGCTGGGGCGTTGCGGTGGCGGCATTTTTATATGTGGTGGATCATATCTTTTTCGGTCTGGCTTTTGCCCAAAAGACCTATTTTCAAAAGATCGCGGACCCGGCTGACATCGCGCCGACTGCTGCGGTGGCCTTTACCATCAACCACATTGCGGCTGTGTTCCTGCCGGTTTTGTTGGGATTGTTGTGGTTGGTGTCCCCGCTGTTGGTGTTCTTGATCGCGGCGGGCATGGCCGGCGTTTCTTTGGTGCTGGCGCTGATGATCCCGCGCCATCCCGAAGCGGGAAACGAGACGGTCTTTACGGCCCGCCGCACAGCGCCTGCCACTTGAATGGAGGAGGGGCGTTTCCTGACCGGTTCGACCATGGGGCACGTGGCACGGATGACGGCGACAGGGGCGTTCGGGATCACCTTTGTGTTTTTGGTGGACGCGGCGAACCTGTTCTGGCTCTCGCAATTGGGCGATTCCACATTGGTTGCGGCCATCGGATTTGCCTATGCGATCCAGTTTTTTTCGGTCTCGATCGGGGTCGGGTTGATGATTGCGACCACTGCGCTGATCTCCCAAAGCATCGGTATTGGCGCACGTGATTTGTCCCGTCACCAAGCAGGGGCGTCGGTGGTCATCTCTGCCATCACACTCGCCATTGTGGCCACGCTGATCTTTGTGTTTCGCGACACTCTGTTGGGATGGGCAGGGGCGCGCGGAGAAACGGCAAACCTTGCCTCGCGGTATTTGGCAATGACGATTTTTTCGCTGGTGCCGATGTCTGTCAGTCTGGTGTGTTCCGGTGTGCTCAAAGCCGATGGATACGGGGCAAAAGCGATGTATGTCGCGCTATATGCGGGCCTTGTTTTGATGGTGATCGACCCGTTTCTGATCCTGTGGCTGGAGCTGGGATTGGACGGCGCGGCCATCGGAGTTGTGGTCTTTCGCATCCTTATGATGTGCCTCGGGGTGTTTTACGCGGTGGTTCAAACCGGGCTGGTTGCGCGCCCGAGCATGGCCAGCATAGCCCGGACGTTGCGCCCGTTTGCATGGATCGCAATCCCTGCGATCGCCACACAAATGGCAACGCCTGCGGGCAATTATGTTCTGACCATGGTCATGTCGTCCTTCGGGGATGACGCGGTCGCGGCTTGGGCGGTGGTGAGCCGTTTGACGGTTCTGGCGTTTGGCGGGATTTTTGCGCTGTCGGGGGCGATCGGGGGCATCTTCGGGCAGAACTACGGGGCGGGGCAGTTTGAGCGCATCCGCGCCACCTACCGCGATGCTTTGGTGTTTTGTCTGATCTACACGCTGATCACCTGGGCGGTATTGGCCAGCGCGACGCCGTTGATTTTACGAGGTTTTGGCCTGACGGGGCAGGGGGCGGACGTCATCCGCGCGTTTACCTTTGTCGGGGTTGGCGGGTTCGTGTTTGTGGGGGCCTTGTTTGCCTCGAACGCGGCATTCAACAACTTGGGTAAGCCCGGGCGCTCCACTTGTGTGAACTGGCTCAAGGACGGGGTGCTCAGCTGGCCTGCCGCGGCCCTTTTGGTCGTGCCGTTTGGCCCTGCTGGCGTGATTTACGGACAAGCTGCGGCTGGCGCGGTCGTCGGCACGCTTGCGGCGCTGTGGGGCTGGCGCTATGTGGCATCCTTAACAGTGCAGGACACGCCCGATCCGGTGTCAGAGCATTCTTTTCAACCGACGGACCGATCAGGGAGCCGATAAATGCCAACTTTCACCGCTTTGACTACGCTTAAGGGCAAAGACGCCGCCGAAACATTGGGCGAGGCGATGGAGCGTTTGGTGCCGGAACCCACAGGCATCGGTGTGTTCGAGGTCGAAGACGGTTCAGGGCTGTGGGAAGTGGGTGGCTATTTCACGCAAGCCCCTGACGCGGCGAGTTTGGCTTTGTTAACCGCCGCACTGGGGGCGCAACCGTTCACCGTGTCCGAATTGCCGGAAACCGACTGGGTGGCGCATGTGCGTCGCGAGTTGGCACCCGTCGAGGCGGGCCGCTTTTTTGTCTACGGTTCGCACGATGCGGACAAGGTGCCTGACGTGTGCGAACCTTTGTTGATCGAAGCCGCCATGGCGTTCGGGACAGGACACCACGGTACGACATTGGGATGCTTGCGCGCGTTGGACCGTTTGGCGACGGAAGGTTTCGTAGGTAAGAACGTGGTCGATATCGGGTGTGGCACAGCCGTGTTGGCGATGGGTGCCGCACGCATTTGGCCGGGCACTGTTCTGGCCAGTGACATCGATCAGGTTGCGGTTGACGTGGCCGAAGTGAATGTGCGTGCCAATGATCTGGAGGGGCGGGTTGTCTGCGTCGAGGCTGCCGGCTTTGACGCGCCTGAACTGGCCAGCAAAGCGCCGTTTGATCTGGTGTTTGCCAACATCCTCAAAGGGCCACTGATTGCGTTGGCCCCTGACATGGCGGCGCGACTCGATGCAGGCGGCTATGCTATTTTGTCCGGAATTTTGAACGAACAAGCAGATGAAATCATTGAGGTTTATGCACAATCTGGCGTCAATCTTGTCCAACGTGACGAGATTGTTGAGTGGACGACGTTATTGCTCAAAAAATCAGCATAAATTTTGCCGCTTTTGAAGCGCATTTGAAGCGTTTGCCCAGAATTCGCCACATTCTGAATGTATCTATTTTTAAGAAAGTTGGTGGGGGTGCTGATTTTCGAGGCTGTTGTTATAATGAGTTCCAGATCACAATTTGAAAACCGCTTGGCCACTTTGGGGCGCAAGCATTCTGCCATGTCCAGAGGATACAAAACCCATATCCAGCATGACGGCTTGATCGTCGTGAAGCCAAGACGCGCCGGTCGCGGAGTTTCCTTCAAAGCTGTTTTGTTGGCTGCCCTTGGGTTCTTTGCTTTCAAGGCGTTCTTGTTGGCCTCTTTGGGCCCCGACGCTTATAGCGACCGTATTTCAGGTTTGGAAACGGGCACCATTTTTGAGCAAGGCGGCGCATGGGTGATGCAGATCGATCCTGCGACCCAAGCCATTGCTGATTTTGTCGGACCAGTGCTGCGCGGCTGAGACGCGGACGTTAAATCAAAAGGGCTGCGAAGGGGCTTCACTGTTTCTCGGACCCTCCACAAAAACTCGGACCCTCCACAAAAAAAACCGCGCAAACCGAGGGGGATGCGCGGTTTCTTCGTTCCAAGAAGAGCAGAGAGGGAAGGACCCTGCTCAATCCTTGGGCGTTGTGCGGGCTTAGCGGCCCGTGAATGTGTCGAGGTCGCCGCGGCACAGACCGATGTCGTTCAGCTCGCGGTCGGTCAAAGAGGACAGAGCGTTGCGTGTCATGCGCATGTCATTCCATTCAACCAAGTTGGAAACAGCCTTGTGGAAAAAGCCGCTGATGTGAGCTGCTACTGATGTAGAGCCGTATGTTGTGCGTGTGGTGTCGAAAGTAGCCATAGTAGCAGTCCTTGTATGTGTTGGCCGGGGCGTTCCGGTCTTTGTGTGTGAGGCATCTATGCGCATTATTTGTGCACGACAAGATTACATTCCTGCATGTTTGATATGCATTTTGCGCATAGGTCGAAGAATTGGTTAACCTACCGTAATTACGTCGAAAATAAGGCATGCGAAGGTGTCGTTTTCGCCCTCCTATGGGCCGTTTTTCGCGACCGGATGTCGCAAACAGGCGCCGTGCGTCGCGATTGTGCTGCATTGCAGCAATTCACTCCCCTCTTGGCGGATGTTCGCGTTTCGTGCTACAGCCTTGGAAAAGAAATAACAAAGAGCAGGGCATTGTCGTGAAGATACGCGTTTTGGGCATTGATCCGGGTTTGCGCAACATGGGGTGGGGCATTATCGACGTCTCTGGCCCGCGCATCAGCCATGTCGCCAATGGAGTCGTTCATTCCGAGGGGGATGATCTGGCGCAGCGGTTGTTGAGCCTTCATGTCGGGCTGACGGCGGTTGTCACCCAGTATCAGCCGCAAACGGCGGCCGTGGAACAGACATTTGTGAACAAGGACGGCGCTGGCACTTTGAAGTTGGGGCAAGCGCGCGGTATTGCCATGCTGGTTCCGGCGCAAGCGGGTTTGCCCGTTGGTGAATATGCCCCCAACAAGGTCAAGAAGACCGTCGTTGGTGTGGGGCATGCGGACAAGGGCCAAGTCCTGCATATGGTAAAGCTGCAATTGCCCGGTGCCCTGATTGGCGGCCCCGATGCTGCGGATGCTTTGGCCATTGCGATATGTCACGCGCATCACGGCGGGGCCTCTGGTCTTGCAACAGCCCTTGAGAAGGCCATCGCATGATTGGGAAACTGACAGGTCGTATTGATTACCGCGCCGCCGATCACATTCTGATTGATGTGCGCGGTGTGGGTTACATCGTGTTCTGCTCGGAACGGACCATGGCGGCTTTGCCTGCTGTCGGACAGGTGTGCGCCTTGTTCACCGATATGGTGGTGCGTGAGGATTTGATGCAGTTGTTCGGCTTTATGACTTTGGCCGAGAAAGAATGGCATCGATTGCTTACATCCGTGCAGGGTGTCGGGGCCAAAGCGTCGCTGGCTATTCTGGGCACTCTAGGGGTGGACGGTGTGAGCCGTGCCATTGCTTTGGGCGACTGGAATGCGGTCAAAGCGGCCAAGGGCATCGGCCCGAAAATCGCACAGCGTGTTGTGTTGGACCTTAAGGACAAAGCGCCGTCTGTCATGGCTATGGGGGGCAGTGTCGCCCAAGCGATGGGGGATGCCGAAGCTGAGGTGATCGAGGCCCCGCTGGCGGCTCCTGTTGCGCAACACCCCTCTGCGCAGGCCGAAGCCCTGTCGGCACTCGGCAACCTTGGCTATGCCCCGGGCGACGCGGCGGGCGCTGTGGCTCAGGCGGCGGGTGAAAATCCCGAAGCGGATACTCCTGTGTTGATCCGCACGGCGCTCAAGCTTTTGGCTCCGAAGGGGTAGGCCGGTGATGCTTGCACTGGAAGAACCGCGCGCCTTAGGACATAGGGGATGGTATGACTGAACCTGACCCCACCCTGCGTCCTGCCCCCATGCCCGAAGACTTTGACCGCGCCTTGCGCCCTCAGGGTTTGGATGAATTTGTGGGCCAAGCGGACGCGCGCGCGAATTTGCGTGTCTTTATCCAGTCCGCCAAACAGCGCGGCGAAGCCATGGATCACACGTTGTTTCACGGCCCCCCCGGCTTGGGCAAGACGACCCTTGCCCAGATTATGGCGCGCGAATTGGGGGTCAATTTTCGCATGACCTCTGGCCCTGTTTTGGCCAAGGCGGGTGATTTGGCCGCGATCCTCACCAACCTTGAGGCGCGCGATGTGTTGTTCATCGACGAGATTCACCGCCTTAATCCTGTGGTCGAGGAAATTTTGTATCCCGCCCTTGAGGATTTCGAGCTGGATCTGGTGATTGGCGAGGGCCCCGCCGCGCGCACTGTGCGCATCGAATTGCAGCCCTTTACGCTGGTCGGCGCGACGACGCGGATGGGGCTTTTGACCACACCGCTGCGGGATCGTTTCGGGATTCCGACACGGTTGCAATTTTACACCGAGGACGAGCTGTTTATCATCGTAGAGCGCAACGCCCGCAAACTGGGTGCTCCTGCGGATGAAGGTGGCGCGCGCGAGATCGCCCGCCGCGCCCGTGGCACGCCCCGTATCGCGGGCCGTCTGCTGCGCCGCGTGGTGGATTTTGCCGTTGTCGAGGGCGACGGTCGTGTCACGCAAGCTTTGGCAGACAACGCGTTGACCCGTTTGGGTGTGGATCATCTGGGATTGGACGGTGCGGATCGCCGCTATTTGCGTCTGATTGGCGAAAATTACGCTGGCGGCCCTGTCGGGATCGAGACCATGAGTGCTGCCTTGAGCGAGAGCCGCGATTCGTTGGAGGAGGTGATCGAGCCTTATCTGTTGCAACAAGGGTTGATCCAGCGCACCCCGCGTGGCCGTATGCTGGCCCAAAAGGGCTGGACCCATTTGGGCATGGTGCCGCCCAAGTCGAAAACTGATTTGTTTGGGTGACGCTTTGCGCCCCCTTCCCGAAGCGAGAACGAGACGATGATGACCCCTGAACAGATCGAAACATTATTCACCCGCGCCACTGACGGCTTTGTGTTTGCACGGTGGGGGCGTCCGCTGGCCCCTGTCGTCTTTGGGGTGGAAGAAGACACGCTGTCCATTATCAAAAGCGCCATCGAGGCGGTGTCCCAATTGGCGGGGCTGGATATCGTGGAGACCGACCCCGAACTTGGCAGCAACTTCATGTGGTTCTTTTTCCGCGACTGGGACGAATTGCCCGAAGTGCGCGGTATGGACGGGTTGGTGCCCGACCTGTTGCCGCTGGTGGCGCGCCTAAAAGAGGCCGAGGCCAACCAGTACCGTATTTTCCGTTTTGACGAGAACGGCGCCATCAAATGTTGCTTTGTGTTCTTGCGCATGGATTCCCATCTGAGTGATGTGCCAGCTGAGACGCTGGCGTTGTCGCAAGTGGTGCAGTCGTGCTTGTTGTGGTCCGATGTCGCCTTTGGCGAAACCTCCCCGCTGGCCGTGGCCGGAGAGGCCACAGTGTTGCGTCCCGAAATTGGCGCGCTTATTCGCGCGGCCTACGATCCAATCCTGCCTGCGGCTTCAAAAGATGCAGCCCATGCGCTGCGCTTGTCGGCCCGTGTGGGGACGTTGCAATGAGCCACGCGTTTCCCGTCACGGTTTATTATGAAGACACCGACATGGCCGGCGTCGTCTATTGCGCCAACTATTTGCGCTATATCGAGCGCGCCCGCTCTACCATCGTTGAGGAGTTGGGGGTGGATCAACGCGCCATGCGCGACGCGGATGTTGTGTTTGTCGTCACGCGCGTAGAGGCGGATTATCTGGGCTCTGCCCGCCTGGGCGATCGTTTGGTTGTGCAAAGCACCCATTATGCCCAAGGGGCTGTGCGCTGGGTCTTTGATCAGGATGTGATGTTGGATGGAAAAGTGATTTTTCGGGCCAAAGTGACCGCCGCTTGCATGTCCACGGCGGGAAAACCCACGCGTCTGCCTGCGGAAATCCGCGCATTTTTGGCCAAATAAGCCCCGAATGACGCTATAGTGATAGCTTTCCCCCTGCCTCTTCGTTAATATTACGCTCAATAATGGCCGACAAAACTGGCCAAACAGAGAGCAGGCATATGGAAGCAGAAACGCTGGCGTTGGCGCATGGAACCGATTTTTCCATGTGGGCCCTATTTTTACGTGCAACCCTGACCGTCAAGATTGTCATGATCATGTTGATCGTGGCGTCGTTTTGGGCATGGTCGATTATCGTTCAAAAGATGATCTTGTACAGACGTGCCAGGGCCGAGGCACAGGCATTTGATGAACGCTTCTGGTCGGGTGAGCCGCTGGACGGGTTGTTCGAGCAGATTGGCCCGAACCCCTCGGGGCATTCGGAAAAGATTTTCGCCGCAGGCATGACCGAGTGGAGCCGCTCGCACCGTGAAGACGGTGGTTTGATTGCAGGGGCGACGTCGCGGATTGATCGCAGCATGGATGTGGCCATCAACAAAGAAGCCGAAGCGTTGCAAAAGGGTTTGTCGATCCTTGCGACTGTCGGCTCGACCGCGCCGTTTATCGGATTGTTCGGGACCGTTATCGGCATAATGAACGCTTTTATCGAGATCGCAGAGCAGCAAAACACCAACCTTGCCGTCGTGGCCCCCGGTATCGCCGAAGCGTTATTGGCCACGGGCCTTGGCCTGCTGGCGGCGATCCCTGCGGTTATCTTTTACAACAAGTTGAGCGCTGACAGCGACCGCATCGTGGCCGGCTATGAGGCCTTTGCCGATGAATTCGCCACCATCCTCAGCCGTCAGTTGGACAGCTAGGCCATGGGTGCGGGTGTGGTTCAAAAAGACGGCGGGGGCGGACGCCGCAGACGCCGTGGCGGCGGCGGGCGCACGCGCCCGATGTCAGAAATCAACGTGACCCCATTTGTGGATGTCATGCTGGTGTTGTTGATCATCTTTATGGTTGCGGCCCCCTTGCTGACGGTGGGCGTGCCTGTGGAATTGCCCAAGACAGCAGCCGGTGCATTGGATGTGGAACAAGAAGAGCCGTTGACCGTGACCATAACGGCGGACGGCGACGTGCAGATCCAGACCACCTCGACCCCGCGCGACACGTTGCTTCCCAAGCTGCGCGCCATCGCGCTCGAGCGTGACAGCGACAAGGTGTTTTTGCGCGCGGACGGTGCAGTGCCTTATGCCCAAGTGATGGAAGTTATGGGCGCGTTGAATGCGGGTGGTTTTTCCAACATTGGTCTGGTGACGGACATTGGCGGTCCCACCCTTGGCGGGTCGGTAGAGCAATAACGCATGCATGTAGGGCAGGTCATATCAGGTTCAGGCCATGTGGTGCTGATCGGGTGGGTGCTGTTGGGCGGTCTGTTCCAGTCCGACCCTTTGCCGATTGAAGCCACAGAAGTGTCTGTGATTTCGGGTGCGGATTTCGAGGCGTTGCTGGCCGCCCGGCAGCCCGCGACCCCCGAGACCGGGCCCGAGACAGAGACCGAGATCGCCCAACCTGCCCAACCCGAAGGGGTTGAGGAGCCGCCTGTCGTGCCGCAAGTCTCTGAACCTGTCGAAGACGCCGCCGCCCCCGAGGTCGTTGCGACCCCGCCTGCGGATGATGCCCCCGAGGTGACGGAACTGACCGCCCCGCCGGAGGCCGAGGTGTCCGACACGCCCCCCGAACAACAAACCCCTCCTGAAGAGACAGCTGTTCTGGTTCCAAATCAGGCCGAGCAGGCCGTGCCCTTGCCCTCTGATCGTGTCGCGCCCGAGCCTGTGGCCCAGCCCGATCCCGAAGCGGCCCTTGATCCTGTGCAACAGGATGCTGTGGTGCAAAGCGACACTGGCGAGACCCCGCAAGAGCCCCAAGAGGCCACCGCCCCCGAAGCGGCTGCAGATCAAATCGTGACCGAGGCGGAAAAGCCTGCGGCGGCGCCGCGCACATCTGTGCGCCCCCCTGCGCGCAGGCCCACGCGCCCTGCAGCGGCACCTGCGGCAGACCCTGTTGTCGAACCCGAACCCCGGACGGCCGAGAGCACATCCTCGGATACTGATGCGGCCGTGCAAGCGGCTTTGGAGGCGGCGCTGAACCCGCCCTCTGATGCGCCTGCTGCGCCCAGTGGTCCACCGATGTCTGCAGGCGAAAAGGATGTGTTACGCGTTGCGGTATCAAGCTGCTGGAATGTGGGTTCATTGTCTTCGGATGCTTTGAAAACGACTGTCACTTTGGGGGTGTCCATGACCCCGGATGGCAAACCGGTGTCCGGTTCTGTGACCTTGCTTGGCTCTGAGGGCGGCACTGCCGCTGCGGCGAAACAAGCCTATGAGACTGCGCGGCGCGCGATAATTCGCTGCGGCGCGCGAGGATACGATTTACCTGCTGACAAATACGAGCAGTGGAAAGAGATTGAGATGACATTCAACCCCGAAAGGATGCGGATCAAATGATACTTCGAGTTTTGATCGCCTGTGCTGTGATGCTGGTCACTGTGA
Source organism: uncultured Paracoccaceae bacterium (assembly GCA_943787985.1). Classification (GTDB taxonomy): domain Bacteria; phylum Pseudomonadota; class Alphaproteobacteria; order Rhodobacterales; family Rhodobacteraceae; genus Ascidiaceihabitans. Next base: position 387,790 of record CALSOO010000004.1, read on the forward strand.
GTGTAACGCCTGTGCGCGCGGAGAGTGTAACGCCTGTGCCCAAGGAGCCATTGCGCATCGTCATTGACGAGGGCGTGATCGAGCCGCTGCCTTTTGCGACCCCCGATTTTGTTCCCGAAAACGCGGGCAGCGCAAAGATGGGTGCCGATCTGGCCCGTGTCGTTGCGGCTGATTTGCAAGGCTCCGGTCTGTTTCGCGAAATCCCGAATTCGGCCGTTATTTCGCAGGTGAGCGACTTTGGTGCGCCTGTCCAATATGCCGATTGGAAAGCCATCAACGCGGAGGCTTTGGTTGTTGGCGCGGTCAATGTGTCCGGCGGCAATCTAACGGTAAAGTTCCGTCTGTATGACGTGTTTTCTGGCGCGGAACTGGGCAGTGGCTTGCAATTTCAGAGCACCACGGACGGCTGGCGTCGCTTGGCGCACAAGGTGGCGGACGCGGTCTATTCCCGCATCACCGGAGAGAGCGGGTATTTCGACAGTCGTGTGGTTTACGTCTCCCAAAGTGGTCCCAAGGACAAACGTAAAAAGCGCCTCGCCATCATGGATTATGACGGTGCGAACGTGAAGTACCTGACCGACAGCCGCGCGATTGTGTTGGCCCCCCGCTTTAGCCCCAACGGTGATCGCGTGCTGTATACCTCATATGAAACTGGGTTTCCGCGTATTTATGTGCTGGAAGTGGGCTCTGTGCAGCGCCGCGTTCTGGAAAGCGCGGAGGGCGTCATGAGCTTTGCTCCCCGTTTCTCTCCCAATGGTCAGACGGTGGTCTATTCCCAGGCCAGCGGGTCCAACACGGATCTGTTCACGATGGACATCTCCAGTGGTCGCACCCAGCGTTTGACGTCGGCCCCGTCTATCGAAACGGCGCCCAGCTATTCCCCTGATGGCACGCAGATTGTGTTTGAAAGCGACCGTTCCGGTGCGCCGCAGCTTTATGTGATGCCCGCAAACGGGGGCGAAGCGCGCCGCATTTCCTTTGGCGAGGGACGCTATGGCACCCCTGTCTGGTCCCCGCGCGGCGATCTTGTGGCCTTCACCAAGCAAAGCAAGGGCCGCTTTCATATCGGTGTGATGCGACTGGATGGCAAGGAAGAGCGGTTGCTCACGGCGTCCTTTCTGGATGAAGCCCCGACGTGGTCCCCCAATGGGCGCGTGATCATGTTCCACCGCGAAACCCAAGGGGCCTCGGGCAGCTCGACCTTGTATTCGGTGGATATTACAGGGCGCAACTTGCGCTCTGTGCGCACCCCCGAGGGCGGGTCGGAGCCGTCATGGTCCCCGTTGCAGAAATAATGTGAAATGTGGCGTGAAATGACAGCGCGCGGCAAAAGTGATACCAAAATAACAAATCAGTCCAAAAGAGGCGAAGCAGATGACATTTAACCTGAAGATGATCCTGGTGGTCGGCGCATTGGCGCTGTCCGCTTGTACGAACCCCAATGGCCTTGGCACTGGCGGTGACGGGCCGGCTGTGGGCAAGGGGACCGGCACCGGTATTTTGCCGGGCTCGGTCAATGATCCGACATCCGTTGCGTATTTCCAGCAGGTTGTGGGCGATCGTGTGTTGTTTACCGTCGATCAATCCAGCCTGTCGCCGCAAGGGCGCGTTGTTCTGGATGGTCAAGCAACGTGGTTGCTGACCAACACGGACTTCACAGCCGTCATTGAAGGTCACGCGGACGAGCAAGGCACCACCGCCTATAACCTGGCCCTTGGGGCACGGCGCGCGGATGCTGCCCGCTCTTATCTTGTGTCCAAGGGTGTCGCGAGCAATCGTCTTAAGGTTGTCTCTTATGGCAAAGAGCGTCCAATCGAAGTATGCAGTGACGAAGCGTGTTATTCAAAGAACCGCCGCGCCGTCACTGTCTTGGCGGGTGGCCTGACAGGGTAGGTCCCAAATGCGACTAAAACCGACTTTTGCACTTATTTTGATGCTGTTGCCCTTAGGGGCAGCGGCGCAAGACAGCCAGACACTGGCAGACATCCGTCAGGAATTGACGGTGTTGAACGTCGAAATCCAAAAGCTCAAACGTGAGCTGAGCACCACGGGCACATCCACCGGCGGTGTGGCGGGGGGCGGTATTCTGGACCGTGTCGAGGCCATTGAGGGCGAATTGCAGCGCCTCACAGGCAAGACCGAACAGCTGGAATTCCGCATCAACAGCGTTGTCAGCGATGGCACAAACCGGATCGGTGATCTTGAGTTCCGTCTTGTGGAGCTCGAGGGGGGCGATATTGGCGCTTTGGGGGAAACCTCGACGCTGGGTGGTGGTGAGAACACAGGCGTTGCGTTGCCAGTTGTACCGGTGCAGCCACAGGGCGCGGCGCAGCTTGCAACCCAAGAACAAGCAGACTTCGAGCGGGCGTCGGAGGCGCTCGCATCCGGTGACTTTCGCACCGCCGCTGACCAGTTTGCGACCTTCAATGAGACCTACCCCGGGGGACCTTTAGCCTCTGTTGCGGATTTGCGCCGCGGTGAGGCGCTGGAAGGGCTTGGCGATATTCGCGAAGCGGCCCGTGCTTATCTTGACAGCTTTAGTGCGGATCAAACGGGGGCGCTTGCGCCTGAGGCATTGTTCAAGCTTGGCGTGAGCCTGGGCCGTTTGAACCAAGTCTCAGAGGCCTGTGTGATGCTGGGCGAAGTCGTGGCCCGCTTCCCTGATGCGCCTCAAGTGTTGCAGGCCAATTCGCAAATGCGCAACATCGGGTGTTCTTGAGGATGGAGGTCGCGCCGCTTGTTGCGGCCATCGAGAAACAGTTCCTGCCGGAACCGCCTGCCCGTATCGGGGTTGCGGTATCGGGGGGGGGCGACTCGGTTGCGTTGCTGGCATTGTTGGCTGAATTTGCCAAAAAACACGGCAGTGAGCTGCATGTCATCACAATAAATCACGGGTTGCGCGACGGTGCGCAAGATGAAATCCGGCTTGTCACTGACCTGTGCGCAGAGATCGGTTGCGCCCACCATGTTGAATATTGGTCGGGCTGGGACGGGGGCGGCAATCTTCAGGATCGGGCCCGCGTGGCCCGCTACGAAATGATTGCGGATTGGGCCTTGGGCAACAATATCGATGTTGTTGCATTGGGTCACACAGCCAATGATCAGGCCGAAACTGTGATGATGCGCCTTGCGCGCGGGGCGGGCGTGGATGGCCTGTCTGCGATGACGCGGCGCACTGTCCGCTCTGGCATAACATTGGTGCGCCCGATGTTGGGCATCGAACGGCGCAGTTTGCGCGCCTATTTGCGCGCTAAAGGGCTGACGTGGGCCGAAGACCCCTCCAACGACAATCGGGACTTTGAGCGCATCCGGATGCGGGATGCTTTGCGTATTCTGGAGCCCTTGGGCATTAGTGTCGAAAAATTGACCAATGTGGCTGACTATATGTCGCAGGCACGCACTGCGCTGAATTGGCAGACCTTTTTGACGGCGCGTACTGTTGTGGAAATTGTCCACGGTACGGTGTGCCTCGACAAAAAGGGGTTTCGTGCCTTGCCCCACGAGATCAGCCGCCGCCTGCTGGTGCATGCCCTGAACTGGGTGAGCCACTCTGAATATCCCCCGAGGCGCTCAGCAGTTGCAGAGGTTTTCGAGGCTATCAAATCCAGCCAAACCGCGACGCTACATGGGTGCCAACTGGCCCATCAAAGCGATAAATTATGGGTGTTTCGCGAATATAACGCGGTCAAGGACCATCACACGGACATCGGCGATCTTTGGGACGAGCGGTGGTATATTGACGGCCCCGAAGATGATCCGGTTTACACAGTCAGCGCCATCGGCCCCGATGGTATTCTTCAGGTGGAGGATTGGCGGGAGTCCAGCCTGCCGCGCGCGGCTGTTTTGTCGATGCCGGGCATCTTTTTGGGCAGTTCTTTGGTTGCCGCACCGTTTCAATCCGAGGACGCGGATTGGACCGCCGAACTGGATGGGGGCGCAGATGGTTTCTTTGCATCGTTATTATCGCATTGAACCCAGCGTTTACATCTCTATCTTATAAGCAAGCTCCGCGTCCAATGCGCGGAATGATCCGTATTTAGGAGAAGTTTCCTTGGGAAATGCACGAAATATCGCCTTTTGGGTCGTTTTGTCTTCTTGTTCTGGCGCTGTTCAATCTGTTCAGCGGGTCCAGCAACAGCTGCAAAGCAATCGCGATCAGCTATTCCGAATTTGTTGAGCGGTCGAAGCAGGCACCGTGAGCGAAGTGCACGCTCGACGGGGAGCAGGTTCGTTTCGTCAAAGCGTGACGGTCCGACTATGTCGACGATCAAGCCCGGGACGCCGAAGTCACAGCCTTGCTGATCGCCAACGACGTCCCCGTCGAGGCCGAGCCGCAGCAGCAGTCGGGTTTCCAGACATTTTGATGTCCTGCTTGCCTATCTTGCTGCTGATCGGTGTGTGGATTTATTTCATGAACCGGATGCAGGGCGGCGGCAAAGGCGGCGCCATGGGCTTTGGCAAATCCAAGGCCAAGATGCTGACCGAAAAGCATGGCCGCGTGACCTTTGACGACGTTGCAGGCATCGACGAAGCCAAAGAAGAGCTTGAAGAGATCGTAGAGTTCCTGCGCAACCCGCAGAAATTCTCCGTCTTGGCGGCAAGATCCCCAAAGGTGCGTTGCTTGAGGGCCCTCCCGGGTACAGGTAAAACCCTTCTGGCGCGTGCCATCGCGGGCGAAGCGGGTGTGCCTTTCTTTACCATTTCGGGTTCCGACTTTGTTGAGATGTTCGTGGGTGTGGGTGCATCCCGTGTGCGCGACATGTTCGAGCAGGCCAAAAAGAACGCGCCGTGCATTGTGTTTCATCGACGAAATCGACGCCGTTGGCCGCTCGCGTGGTGCCGGCTATGGCGGCGGCAACGACGAACGCGAGCAGACCTTGAACCAGCTTGCTGGTCGAAATGGACGGTTTTGAAGCCAACGAAGGCGTGATCATCATCGCGGCCACCAACCGCAAAGACGTGTTGGACCCTGCCTTGCTGCGTCCGGGCCGTTTTGACCGTCAGGTCACGGTGGCAACCCCGACATCAAAGGCCGCGAGAAAATCCTGGGCGTGCATGCGCGCAAGACCCCGCTGGGCCCTGACGTTGATCTGCGCATCATCGCACGCGGTACCCCGGCTTTTCGGGTGCCGATCTTGGCGAACCTTGTGAACGAGGCGGCGTTGACGGCTGCCCGTATCGGCGCCGCGTTTGTCGCGATGATGATTTTGAAGCGCCAAGGACAAGATCATGATGGGTGCCGAACGTCGTTCGATGGTTTGACCAACGACCAAAAGGAAAAGACCGCCTATCACGAGGCGGGCCATGCGCTTGTGGGCATCAACCTCGACAAATGTGATCCGGTCTATAAGGCGACGATCATTCCGCGCGGTGGTGCCTTGGGCATGGTGATGAGCCTGCCTGAGATGGACAAGCTGCAGATGTTCAAGGACGAAGCCGAGCAACGCATCGCCATGACCATGGCGGGCAAAGCGCGCGAAATCATCAAATACGGCGCTGACTCTGTGTCATCGGCCCTGTGGCGATATCATGCAAGCGTCGCCAATTGGCGCGCGCGATGGTGATGCGATAGGGCATGTCCGACAAGGTCGGCAACATCGATTATTCCGAAGCAGCGCCGGCTATCAGGGCCAGGCGGCGCGGTGGTTTTCGGTCTCTGCCGCGACCAAGGAGCTGATCGAAAGCGAAGTGCAAAGCATCATCGAGACGGCTATGACTGTGGCCTCAAGATCATCACCGAGAAAAACGTTGAATTCGAGCGCCTGGCCCAAGGTTTGCTGGAATATGAAACCCTGACCGGTGAAGAGATCCAGCGTCGTCATGGAGGCGAGCCACCTCACAGCGACGAGGATGAAGACGACAGCCGGATGGACAAGCCAAGCGTGACGGCGATCCCCAAAGCAAAGGCGCAAGAAATCCGCCCCCGCTGATGGCGGCATGGAACCGGAGCCGACTTGGCGGGATCACATCGCTGTTCATGGGCGCCACAAAATATCATAGGCTCCGCTGCGGCGGGGCCTTTTCTTTTGGTGCATCTCGGCAGCTTGTCTGCACACGAAGGAAAGAACCGTCATGCCCGCGCTCGATCCCACCGATTATTATGCGCCACGATCACCTGGATGGGCACGTGCCGCCGGACAGTCCGTTGCGCTCCGAGCCGATCGCGAGCAGGCGTTCATCGGCTTTGACGGATTGAAGGCGAACCCATGGCGGGCCTCGACACGCGCCTCTGTGCGCGCGTGTGTCCCAGCATCCCGCGGCACCGAGATCCGGAATGTGCGCCAGTTGTGCATCGTGAGTCGCCGAGGAAATCGCAGGCCATCGCCGCCAGCGATGGGATTGGACGCCATTGATCCGCTATTGGTCGGGCCTCATCGTGTTGAAGGGATCTCCGACTTCACCCATGTTCCGCCGTCATCGCGCTTGCAGGGGCCGAACGGGGCGACCATTGGTTGTCGATATGGAAAACCGCCCCTGCATTTGCCCGCGCGCGAGATCGAAGCACGAAGCCGCCGGGCTCGGCAAGGCGTTCAAGCCGCGCCAAAGGGCGGCGCGGGCGTGACCGCATGGGTAGAGCGTGAAGGGCATCTGCGCGTGGCGATACGTTGCGCTGCATGTGCCCGATGCACGCTTGGGCGCATTCTGAGCGGGACCCGACGATGGCGCCCTTTCTTGGCAAATCGCAGCGGGTAAATCCGTTTCCGAAACGAAACGCTGTGCGGCGCTCGCGCGCCGTCATCACAGGCCCGGAAATGTCGGAAATGCGACCTCGTGTTCGGGCGCGTTGGAGCTGTAAGCAGCGTCAGCATAACCGCCAGATCTGCACGACGAAGGGGATTCTCATGGCTTATAAAACCGACATCCAAATCGCACGCGAAGCGCCAAGAAACCCATTCAGGAGATCGGTGCAAAGCTGGGCATCGCAGTGACGACCTGCTGCCCTACGGCCACGACAAAGCGAAGGTGTAGCCAGATCGTTCATCAACTCGGTCCAGGACCGCACAGACGGCAAGCTGATCCTTGTGACCGCGATCAACCCGACCCCTGCGGGCGAAGGCAAGACAACCACGACGGTTGGTCTGGGCGATGGCTGAACCGCATCGGCAAGAACGCCGCTGTCTGTATCCGCGAAGCGTCGCTTGGGCCGAACTTCGGCATGAAGGGCGGCGCCGCTGGCGGCGGTTACGCGCAGAGTCGTGCCGATGGAAGAGATGAACCTGCACTTCACCGGCGACTTCCACGCGATCACATCCGCGCACTCACTGCTGAGCGCGATGATCGACAACCACATCTACTGGGGCAACGAGCTCGAGATCGACCTGCGCCGTGTCGTGTGGCGCCGCGTTGTCGACATGAACGACCGCGCCTGCGCCAGATCACAGCTCGCTTGGCGGTGTGGCAAACGGCTTCCCGCGCGAAGCAGGCTTTGACATCACCGTGGCCTCCGAAGTCATGGCGATCCTGTGCCTCGCCAAGAGACCTGAAGGACCTGCAAAACGTCTGGGCGACATGATCGTGGCTTACCGCCGTGACCGCACCCGGTCTTTGCCGCGACATCAAAGCCGACGGCGCGATGACGGTTCTGCTGAAAGACGCGATGCAGCCAAACCTCGTGCAGACGCTTGAAAACAACCCCGCCTTTGTCCATGGCGGCCCGTTCGCCAACATCGCGCATGGCTGTAACTCTGTCATTGCAACGACAACCGCGCTGAAACTGGCCGACTACGTTGTGACCGAAGCGGCTTTCGGCGCCGATCTGGGCGCTGAGAAGTTCCTGAACATCAAATGCCGCAAAGCGGGCCTGTCGCCGTCAGCTGTCGTGTCGTCGCCACCGTGCGCGCGATGAAAATGAACGGCGGCGTCGCCAAAGCTGATCTGGGCGACGAAAATGTCGACGCGGTCAAACCGGTTGCGCCAACCTTGGCCGTCACATCGAGAACATGAAATCCTTCGGCGTGCCTGTTGTCGTCGCGATCAACCACTTTGTCACGGACACGGATGCAGAAGTGCAGGCGGTCAAAGGACTTCGTCGCCGCGCAGGGTCCGAAGCGATTCTGTCGCGCACTGGGAGACTGGGTCCGAAGGGTCTGCAGATCTGGCGACCAAAGTTGCTGAATCTGCGGACCGGGTAGGCGACTTTGCGCCGATCTATCCTGATGACATGTCTTTGGCCGACAAGATCAGACCATTGCCAAGGATCTACCGCGCCGATGAAGCGTGATGGATCAAGAAGATCCTGACCAGCTGAAGGCTGTGGGAAGAGCAGGGCTATGGCAACCTGCCGGTCTGTATGGCGAAAACGCAGTACAGCTTTTCGACCGACCCGAACCTGCGCGGCGCGCCGACCGGGTTCACTCTTCCTGTGCGCGAAGTGCGCCTGATCGCGGGCGCCGGTTTTGTTGTGGCGATCTGCGGTGAGATCATGACCATGCCGGGCTCTGCCACGCGTGCCGTCGGCCGAGAACATTCGCTTGAATGCAGACGGTGAGATCGAAGGTCTGTTTTAAGACAAGGGCCGGGCGCAGGGCATTAGCCCTGAGCCCCCGGTCGCGCCTTTGGGCGCTCATGCCTCTGGCAGGGTTATTTTGAAGAGAAGAAAGGATATGCGACATGGCGCGACAGTGATTGATGGCAAGGCCTTTGCGGCCACAGTGCGCGGCCAAGGTGGCGAGCATGTGCGCGCCTGAAGGCAGATCACGGGATCACGCCAGGTCTGGCTGTGGTGTTGGTGGGCGAGGACCCTGCAGTCCAGGTTTATGTCCGCTCCAAGGGCAAGATGACCGTTGAGGTTGGCATGAAGTCGGTCGAGCACAAGCTTGGATGTCAGACACCTCCGAGGCCGATTTGCTGGCGTTGATTGATCAGTTGAACAATGATCCTGAAATTCACGGTATTTGGTGCAGCTTGCCGCTTGCCCAAGCATCTGGACGAAGACCTGGTCATCAATTCGATTTCCCTGCCAAGGATGTGGACGGGTTTCACATCTCTAACGTTGGGTTGTTGGGCACGGGTCAAAAAGTCATGGTGCCTTGCACGCCGCTTGGGCTGTCTTGATGATGCTGCGTGATCATCACGGGTCATTGTCCGGCATGGACGCGGTTGTGATTGGCCGTTCCAACATTGTCGGCAAGCCTATGGCGCAGCTTCTGCTGGGTGACAGCTGCACGGTCACCATCGCCCATTCCGTACCAAAGATCTTGCCGGATGTCGTGCGCCGCGCGGATATCGTTGTGGCGGCTGTCGGGCGGCCTGAAATGGTCCCGGGCGATTGGATCAAAGAAGGTGCGACCGTGATTGACGTGGGCATCAACCGTCTGGATGCGCCTGAAAAGGGCGAGGGCAAGACCAAGCTGGTCGGAGATGTCCATTACGCCAGCTGCGCTGAACGTGCTGGCGCGATTACTCCAGTTCCGGGTGGTGTGGGTCCGATGACCATCGCGTGTTTGCTTGCCAACACTGTGACGGCCTGTTGCCGCGCCAATGGTTTGGATGAACCCGAAGGGTTGACGGCTTAAACGCCTAGAACGACATCAAACATGATCCGGCCGGGCAGCAACGTGAACAGTCCGGCCACGATCAATGCGCCAAAAACCAGTGATTTCATTCCGGCCCGATGAGACGTGACGTCATGGCGCCGCGCGGCCCGAACATTCAGCACCAGCGAGATCAGCGTCCAAAGCGACAGGGCGTGGATCACACTGAAGGGCCCGAAGTGACGCAGGTCGCTGATCCAGAAGCTGGTGAGCGCCACAAACCCCATCAAACAGACCCAAATCCACCCCAAAACGCGATGCGCTCGTGCTCCGCGTTTGAAGGTGAAGAGCACAAGTGTTAATCCGCATAGAAAAAGAGCGGCGAATGCGTGTAGGATGACGGGGAGTGATGCTGTGAGCAGTGGAGAAAATGACATGATGCGCCTCTGTTTTGTTTCGTATGTTTTGTTTAGCCGCGTGGATATTCCCTTGAAACGTGCCCTTCGCAAGAGGTGCGGGTTTTGCGTGAAAATGGTGGATTGCAATGCTTGAGCCGTTGACGCAGCGCCAGTTGCTGGTGCCTTTGCTGATCTGGGCCACACTGACTGTGCTGGCTGGTCTGACCGGACCCTTTGGGACGTTTGAGTCTTTGGGGATTGTGGTGCGCTGTGTCTATTGGGCAGGGGTCATCGGGCTTTCTATCGGACTGAGCATGGTTGTGCATTGGCTGAAGGACGATCAGGCCGCGTTGCGCACGCTTGGATTGTGGCTTGTCTATGCGGTTGTTTTGTCTTGCATCATTCAGGTTCTGAACATGGCTTTGTTCCCTGTTTGGCGCGGGTGGGAGCGGTTTGCGCTCTTGTTTGCCAATGTCGCGATGGTGGCCGTGATAGTCCATATTTTGGTATGGATCGTGGAATGGAGTTTGAGGCCCCAGAGCAATCCCAGTAAGGCCGACAATCCCGAACAGCTTTTTCTGACGAAGGTGCCGCTGAACAAAAGAGGGGCATTGATCCGTTTGGAGGCGCAAGACCACTACCTCAAGGTCGTCACGGATGGAGGCGAGGCGTTGATTCTGATGCGCCTCAGTGATGCAGTGGATCGTTTGGCGAGGGTCGATGGATTGCATGTTCATCGTTCCCATTGGGTGCGTTTGGATGCTGTGGCCCAACATATGCGGCGGGATGGGCGCGATGTACTTTTGATGAAAGACGGATTTGAAGTGCCGGTCAGCCGCAGGAGCAAAAGTGCAGCCAAGGCCGCGGGATTGCTCGCCTAATTAACAAAGCGGCAGCGCTACAAAATTTTTACTTGTGGTGGAAAACTTCGCCCGTTGCGTGTTGCAATCGATGCGGATCAGCGTCAGATTGAGGGCTCGTTCGTGAAACCTGTGACGCAATAAATGGGTAGGGCAAAGCGCAGTGAACAGTTTGGCACCGTTAGTGGCACTCAGACATCCCAAGTTGGCCCTCTTTTTGTGTGGAGGGCTTATCATGGCGATCGCAACTTTGCTTGCAATCGCCGGCCCATTTGGCACCTTTGAACAAGGCAACTTTCGGGACCGTTTCGTGTACTGGTTTGTGGTGTGCGTAATCAGCCTTAGTGTTGCGTTCGCTGGAAAATTTATCATTCTTGTCTACTTGGGGAATTTCAGCTTGATAGCGAGGGAAGTCATCCTTTGCGGTGTGATCGCTGTTTCTTTTACGCCGGTCTTGCGTGTATGGACCTCTTTTGCCTTTCCCGGAATGTCGGGAAACCCTCCGTCGTTGGTGCAAATGGGGGGATCTGTTCTTTTGATTTGCCTCACGCTGAGCATCCTTGTGCACGGCATTCCGATGGCAATGGCAGCCTATGCCGAAGAGGTTGAAACCTCCCCTCAGGTGCGTTTGCTGCGCCGGTTGCCTGATTGTTTCAATGGCAAAATCTTGAGGCTGAGTGCAGAAAACCACACTGTCGTGGTGGTGACGACCCAAGGCGAGTTTCGGGTGCGTATGCGCCTTGCTGATGCGATCGAAGAGATGGCGGGCGTTGAGGGTATCACGACCCATCGTTCCCACTGGATTGCCAGAGAAGCAGCACAAGGTGTGATGCGGGACGGCGCGCGGCTTGTCCTGGTTTTGCAGGATGGCACGCAGGTTCCGATCAGTCGGACCTATTTGCCAGCTGTCGAAGAGATCGGTATGCCTGACGTTGGCATCGGAACCTGATGCGGCACGCCCCCCGTCAAAATGGCCGTGGCTTTGGGCATCATCAAGTTTGAGAGGGCAGGCTCAGTGCTGCGCAACCCTCCGGTATAGGTGCCGTAAGCTGGCATAATCAGACGCTGCGGATCCAAAAGAAATGCAGGTCTTGAGATCATGCGGCCCCGCAACGGCACCTGAACTTTGGGATGATAGTGTCCCGAAACTTCGCCTGTTCCTGACGCTTCTGCAATATGGCGAAACGTCAGGGCATCAATGCGCAAGTGATCAAGGCGTGTCCCGCCCAAATCCAGTGGGCCGGGATCATGGTTCCCTTCAATCCAGACCCAGAGCCGTCCGGCCTGAAGGCGCGTGATCCATGCCCTGTCCTCTTCGTGCATGGCATCCGCTGCCGCCAGATCGTCAAAGCTGTCTCCCAAGCACACAACTTGACGTGCGCCTGTGGTTTCAAGGTCTTGGGCCAAACGGGTGAGTGTGTCACGGGTTTCGTAGGGCGGCACATGCACCCCAAAGCGCCGCGCCATGCGGTTCGATTTCCCGAGATGCAGGTCGGACACACACAAAAGCGACTGCGCCTCCCACCATAGGGCGCCTGTTCCAAGCGCGCAGAGTGGGGCGCCGTTAAGGGAGATGTGACATCCGTTCATGGTTTGTTTCTAGCTGTTCGCACAGTGGTCGGCCAGTGAATTGTGTCGTGCCCGATGCCTCGTGAAATTGACCTAAGGGGGGGGGCGGGCTCAGGACGGCAGCCCTGCCGTTGCCATCAACCGCGCGGCTTCTGCGGCCAACAGTTTTTCTTCAGCCATGCCTTTGACCGGTACGCGCCCGACTTCCAGAAACAACGGCGCGGCCAATGGGGTGACGCGATTCAGCTCGATCAAGTCGATGCGGGTGCCCACGCGGGCCACCATGTCTTCGATCCGCGAGAAATCAATCAACCCTTTCATGGCCTCTTCGCGGGTGATCTGCATCATGACGTGGTCGGGGTCATATTTGTGCAGAGTGTCGTACAGAATGTCGGAGCTGAATGTCGCTTGCCGCCCTGATTTGCGCTGTTGGGGGGTGTTGCGCTGGATGAGCCCTGCAATGGTCGCACAGGCGCGGAATGTGCGTTTCATGACCGCATTGCCTGCCAGCCATGTCTCAAGCCCTGTGCGCAGGGCGTTGATTTCAAAAAGGGCGTTCGGATCGGTGATTTTGTCCAATCCCCAGATCAGCGTGGCGTAATCCGTGGCCAGAAACCCAAGCGGGTTCAACCCCAGCTCTTCCATCCGTTTGGTGAGCAAAAGCCCCAGCGTTTGCATCGCGTTGCGCCCTGCAAAGCCATAGATTGCAGTGTGCACGTGTCCGTCATGGGGAAAGCTCTCGATCAAGAGCCGCCCCGGTTCTGGCAGGCGCGACACTTTGCGTTGAAGGGCCAGCCAGTCCGCCGTGTGAGGCGGTAATTCGGGCCATGACGCCTGTTGGAATTTCTTAAGGATGCGTGCGCTCAATTGCGTGGAGGTGGCAAACTTCGTGCCCAGAAATGTAGCGATCTTGGGCTTTTTGCCTGCGTCGCGGGACACTTCGACTGTCAAATCGCGCAATCCCTCGTAGCGCACGATTTGACCGCCGATCAAAAATGTGTCCCCTTTGGAAAGCGTCGCGGCGAACCCTTCTTCGATCTCTCCCAAGGGTTTTCCCCCGCGTGCCCGCTTCATACGGACTTTGAGGGTGTCGGTGTCCTGAATGGTGCCGATGTTCATGCGAATGTTGCGGCTTGCGCGGGGATCACGCAGTTGCCACAGCCCGTCCGGGCGTTGCAGCAAGCGTTGCCACTGATCATAAGCGCGCAATGCATAGCCCCCCGTTGCGCAAAACGTGAGGCAGTCGTCAAACTCGGCGCGTGTCAGGGTGCTGTAGGCGCCTGCGCCCGTCACTTCTGTGAACAATGCGTCTGCATCAAAAGGGCCGGCGCAGGCGGTGATCAGGATGTGCTGGCAGACGACATCGCGCGGACCTTTGCCCCTTGGTTCTCCGTCCAGTTCTCCGGCTTGCACCGCTTGCAGCGCGGCGACACATTCGACGACTTCAAAGCGGTTGGCAGGCACCAGCAGTGCTTTTGAGGGGGCATTGTAGCGGTGATTGGCACGTCCGATCCGTTGCACCAGCCGTTTGACGTTTTTTGGCGCGCCGATCTGGATCACCAGGTCCACGTCCCCCCAATCTATCCCGAGATCCAAAGACCCCGTACACACAATCGCGCGCAAATCCCCGCGCACCATCGCCTGTTCGACCTTTTCGCGTTGTTGGCGATCAAGGGAGCCGTGGTGTATTCCGATGGGCAGCCCGTCGTCGTTGGCCAGCCAGATGTTGTGGAAGTACAGTTCGGCTTGGGCGCGGGTGTTGTGAAAAATCAGAGTGGTTTTATGTTTTTTGATTTCTTCAAGGACGGCGGGAATGGCGTATTTTCCACCGGAGCCAGACCACGGCGGAGCTTCCTGCGTGACCAGCATCCGGATGTCAGGGGCAGGGCCGGGGTCGGCGAGGAGGATGTCACAAGGGTCAGGATGGCGGGCCAGCAAATGTGCGATGGCTTGCGGGTCCTCGACCGTTGCTGACAATCCGACGCGTTTGAGGTCGGGGCACAGGCTTTGCAGTCGCGCCAGAGCCAAGAACAACTGGTCCCCCCGTTTGCTTTCCGCCAGCGCGTGGATTTCATCGACAATCACCCGCTTGAGACCTTTGAACATGCGCGGTGCGTCCTCATAACTGGTCAGGAGGGCCAGAGATTTCAGGCGTGGTCAGCAAAATATGCGGGGGATCGGCGCGTTGCCGTTTTTTGCGGCTTTGTGGCGTGTCGCCGGTGCGATCCTCTATGCGGATGTTAAGGTTCATCTCTGCGACCGGCGTTGACAGGTTGCGTTTGATGTCAGAGGCGAGTGCTTTGAGCGGGGAAATATAGAGCGTGTGCAATCCGTCGTGTTCGGTTTGCGCGAGCTGCGCCAAGGTCGGCAAGAACCCGGCAAGTGTTTTGCCGCCACCTGTCGGCGCGATGAGCAAAAGCGCAGGATCTTCCGCACGGTCCAGCATTTGCTGCTGGTGGGGGTGGACGGTCCAGCCTTTGGAGGCGAACCAGTCGTGAAAGGATGGCGGGAGTTGGCTCATAAGCCATAGGTAACCCATGTAGAAGTCTTGGCCAGCCCCTCGTCTGCAGTGTTGAGGTTGTTGGCCCTTTAAGCGCGCGGTTTGAGAGAGCGGATGACCCGTTGGACGTGTTCGGGCAGGGTTGTGTCCGCGCCCTCTGGTGCCGCGTCGAGCGCGCTGGCCACGTCTTTGACAAGGATGCCCATCGTGTTGTCTTCGGACAGTCCGTCGCGCGCAAATTCGATTGTGTTGAAGCCGCTTGCGAACCAGTTTTGCCCTGAACTGGTGTGGATTAGCCTCAAAAGCGCGTTTTCGTCGATGCCGCTGGCGTCGGCCCAATCCAGAACCAGCCGCGTCATTGCGGTGTTGGAGGCGGCCAACAGGTTGTTGAGCACTTTGGCCTGCATGCCTGCCCCGAAATCACCCATGTGGTGCATGTGTTTCCCCATCGCGGCCAGCAAATGCTGCACTTCGTCAATATCGGCCTTGGTGCCACCCAACATGAAACTGAGGGACGCACGTTGCGCCGCGATTTGAGCGCCGGACATCGGGGCGTCGATCAGGGCGATGTGGTCGGGAATGCGCGCGCGCAAGGCTTTGACGTATTTGGGCGACAAGGTGGAACAGATCAGGATGCGGGCCAGTTTCGGACAGGTTTCCACAAAATTCTGTGCACCAAAAAGAACGTCTTCGGTTTGGGGTTGATCGCGGACAACGGTGATGAGGGTTTCGAGGTCCGGTGCAAAGCGTGCACAGTCGGATGTGATCCAATCGGACCCTTTGTCTGCGACATCAAAACCTTTTGCACGGGCGCCCATGTTGCGCAGGCTCGCCAGCATTGGCTCGCCCATGCGCCCACATCCCGCGACACCGATCATTTGACGATGTGCTCGTCTTTGACAAACATATTTGCCCACGCACGATCAATAAGTTCTGGGGTCATATGGTTTGGCTTCCCTTCAAACTCGCAAATCGCAATCATCTGGTCGATCAAAAAGATCGGCTGATAATTGGCATAGGTGTTGTCGATCGTAGGGTATTTGACCTTAAGCAAGTGCACCAACGCTTTTTCACACAAGGGCATTGCGCGCTTGCGCGCGACCATTGCAAAGATCTTAAGGTAGTTTTCCTGATTTGGTCCATCGATTTTGATTTTGAAGAAAATCCGGCGCAGAACGGCCGTATCGAAGATCTCGTTCGGGTGGAAGTTTGTGGAGAAGATAACCAAAGTATCGAACGGCACTTCGAACTTTTCACCCGATTGCAGAGAGAGGATATCTTTGCTTTCCTCAAGCGGAACAATCCAGCGGTTCACCAAGGCTTGAGGCGGTTCTGCCTGGCGGCCAAGGTCATCCACGATGAAAATGCCACCGGTTGATTTCAGCTGCAAAGGGGCTTGGTATGTTTTGGCCGTCGGGTTGTAGACCAGATCGAGCATGTTCAAGGACAATTCCCCCCCGTGATGACGGTTGGACGTTCGCATTTCACGTATCTGGTGTCGAATTTACCAGAGGTGCGGCGCAGCGCGTTAGGGTCGTCGACTTCATCGGCGACAGCGTTGTGCACGATCGGATCATAGACCGTGATGACCTGTCCTGCGTATTCGATCGCGTGCGGCACGTAGACCATGTCGCCCAATGCGTCCCGGATCCCGTTAGAAATACTGGATTTTCCGTTGCCAGGAGGGCCGTACATCAGGATGGAGCGGCCGGCCGAAACCGCAGGCCCCAAGTTCCCGATCAGCGCCTCTGGCAAAACCAGATGGCCCATCGCCGTTTGTCAGCATGTGCGCGGGTGACCATGATGTTGCGGATGGACTGGCGTTTCACCTGCTCGCGGTAGACATCAAGGGGCACAGGCATCGCGCCGAAATACTCGGACTGGGCCAAGGCGTCCAAAGCGCGGGCTTTGCCGACGTCGGTCAACTGGTACCCCATCTCGTTGCCATTGTTGGCATTCAGGGTCCCTGTGGCCTCCAGAAGCCGTTGGTCGCGGGCCATGTCGATCAACTTCCTGGGTCACTTGCACCGGCAAACGCACCGCTGCGCGCAAGATCGGTGACCATGTCGATGTTTTTGCGGAACATCGTCTTGAGGAGGATGTCGCGCATCATCACGACCGGCAGCTTCATCTCGTCGAATCCGCTTGGGGCAGGGGGCGCCATTACGGCAGTGGTCTGCATGTTCATCTGGTCGGCCTCGAGCTAGTTGTCTACCATACAACTTGCACGATCATTGGGCCAACATTATGTCCAAGGCCGGTAATTAGGGGGGCAAAGGGGCGAAAGCAGCTGCCGAATGCAGTTCCAAGCCCTAGATAGATCGCCAATGTGCTGCCAAGCGCGAGGCCCATCGGGAATTTCTTGCCCAATTTGTCGTCCCAGCTGTTCCAATGCGGTGCGATTTTGCGAAGCGGGGTGTGTTTGGCGATGCGGTGCGTGGCCCATGCGCCAAGCAAAGTCGCCAGCAGCAATCGCCATCAACAGGCGCATGTCGCCCAATGCGATAAAGGGCGTGGCAGCGGCGATGAATTTGGCATCCCCCGCCCCCATCGCTCCGGCACCGTTCAGAACGATGCACACGATCAAGCACGACCACCATGTAGAGGATATGCCACAAATAGGTTTCGAACGGCAGGGCGATCGGGCCGATCACCAAAAACACCAGCGCCAAAGCGATCACCGTCTGGTTGGTGATCCGCATTTCGCGCATGTCGGTGAAGGCGGTGTAAAGGCACAAGTGGCAGCACGAACGGATAAAAACCAAAGCGCCGCATAAGCCGTGATCGCCAACATTAGCCGTTGGACCCGTTGTTCGAGCGCCGTGAGGGAACGGACGGCGGCTTCAAAGTGCTGCGGATGCGTTTGGATCGCGTCGCGCAGCAGGCCTTTGCCGGTTTCCACATCCCCTTGTTTGATCGCCGACAAGGCCAGCGTGTGCAAAAGCTGTGCGCGTTCGTCTGGTCCATCGGAATGACGGGCAGGGTGTAATTCGCGTTGCGCGCCACGGGCCAGAACCAGGTTGTTCTTGGCGGTGAACAGCGTGCGGTCCTGGCGGATGGCATCGCCAAACAGGCGCTCGGCGGCTTTGAATTCACCGCGGGTCAGCTTGGAATAGCCCCAGTTGTTCATAAACCGCCGGGCGGGTCGTGAGGCCCACAGCTGTTTCATAAAAGCTGTCCGCCTTTGTCCATTCTTTGTTGCTGTCGGCGACCATCGCTTCCAAACGGTAGCGTTTGAAGGTTTCATGTGTCGGGGGCACAGCGTCAAGTGTCTTTTCGGCCTTGGCCCAGTCGCCGGAGCGGATCAGCGCATCTGCGTAATCCACACTGTCGTCTTGGGTGGCGTCGTCCATTTTCACAACGCGCCAAGGCGTGCCGGCTTCGGTGTAGCGTTTGGCGCGTACAAAGCTAACGGCCAGACCGCGTTGAAATCGATCGCGTTCGGGGTCTTGGCTACGGTGCGGGTGAAGTAGGTCACGGCCTCGTTCGGGTCCGCGACCGTCAGCATCACATCGTTCAGGTTTGTTTCGTCCACGACGTTCACGTCCTGGAAGGCCCGTTCAACCGTATCATCAGCGCTTTTCTTGTCGCGCATGCGGATAGGCTCAATGCCCCGACCAAAAGGGCGGGAACCAAAATAGACTGGCGCATTTTTGCGTCCTTTTACTGCTCTGCCTCTATGGTGTCGGACGGATCAAATAGTCACTACTGCCGCGCCGCACCAATTTATAGCTCTCGTTTTGTCCAGTAGTATTAGCAGATTTTTCTGTTTTTGCGAGTGCTAAGCGTAAGATTCTCGCGGATTAGTGCACTTTCGCCATTGTCGAGGGCAAAGGCCTTGCGGAAAACCTGCTGCGCTTCGGCTGTTTTGCCCTGTTCCATCAGCACAACACCCAGGTTGTTCCAGACTTCGGGCCATGCATCGCTTTTGGGCCGTAGCCCGTCTGAGCAAGGTTTCGGCCTGTCCAAGGCGCCCCAAACCAAGGTTGGCAGAGCCAAGGCCGGACAGGATTTCGGCGTCCATGCCATTTTCAAGAGCGGCGCGAGTGAAGGCGCGGATGGCCAGTTCGTATTCACCAGCGGCGATCAGGCGGTGACCGACTTCGACTCCGTCCACGGCCTCTTTGGTGAGGTCCACGCCGGGCGCATAAGGCCCATTGTCAGACGCAGAAATGCCGCCCGTGTTACAGGCGGCAAGTCCGAAGAGTGCGGCGGCGGCGCAACTGCGCCACGCAAAACCTTTCATATGGTCAGTTTCCTCCGCCCATATTCCCCAATTGAGTGATGCCGTGAACCGATGGTCCCACAAGGATGATCAGCAACGGCGGCACCGTTAGCATCATTGTGGCAAGTGTCATTTTGGTTGGCAACTTGTTTGCGGCCTCTTCCGCTCGCATGACGCGTTTGTCACGCATTTCACTCGCATAAACCCGCAACGCATCCGCGATAGAGGTACCAAAGGCAGCCGACTGTACCAAAACAGTCACAAAGCTGGCCACATCCTGGACCCCGCACCGTTCCCCCATGTCATTCAAGACCGTGGTTTTGTCTTTACCCGCCTTCATCTCATAGGCCACGACGTCGAATTCATCTGCCAACGCGGGGTAGGAGGCGCGCAATTCACGTGCAACCCGGACGATAGATTGCTCCAGCGATTGCCCCGCTTCGACGCAAACCAGCATCATGTCGAGACTGTCGGGAAAGCCAGCAGTGATCTGTTCCTTACGCTCTTCGACGCGGCGGGTGATCCAGTATTGCGGCAGGTAATATCCAGCCCCGCCGGGGCCAACTGTGTACATGATCATCTTTTGCGTCGAAACTTCGGCCCCGTCTATGTTCAGGTAGAAGGTGTAGTAGAACACACCGAGCCCCAGCCCCAAAAGCCCAAGGATCATCTGAGCGGCGTGAAACATCCGCACGGCGTCTTTGGACTGATAGCCCGCTTGACGCAGTTCCAGTTGGCGTTTGCTGAGTTCTGCAACGTCTTTTGGTTCCAGAAAGCTCGCAAAGCGGTCCAGTTGTTCGTTGTGTCCGCCTTGGCGCAGCTTTTCACGCGGAGCATCGCCGTTGCCGGAGGCTGTGCGTTTGAGCTTGTTCAGCGGATCTTCGGGCTGTCGCAGCATAAAGATGACCGTCAACAGAACCATGATGAGCCCCAAGACGCCAACGATTATGATCGGGCCGAGGGGGCCAAGAGCGCTTTGAATGGCAGCGTTCATATTGGTGAAGAGTTCCATGCAGATTGGCTCCTTACACTTTGATGTTTGTGAGCACGCGCATCACGAGCAGGTTTGCGACAAGGAACAAACCAACGGCAATACAGGCAGGGATAAACATCTCGTTGTCGCGCACCTCGTCGTAGTAATGCGGGTCGCCCAAGTTGATGACGATCAAAGCCATGATCGGGAAGCCGGACAGAAACTTACCTGACCACTTCGCCTCGGCGGTGATGGCTTTGACGCGGCGGAACAGGCGAAAGCGGGCGCGGATCACCTTGGCGAGACCCGCAAGGATTTCGGCAAGGTTACCACCTGATTGCTGCTGGATCGTCACGGCCACAGCCAAGAAAGCGCATATCCTGCATGTCCAACCGCTCGGCCATGTCTTTGAGTGCTTCACCCACATCGCGGCCATAAGCGGCCTCATCGGCAGATCACGCCAAATTCAGAGGCCAGCGGGTCTTGTACTTCCTTGGCAACGATCTGGATCGCGGAGACAAACGGATGTCCCACTCGCAGCGAGCGCACCATCAGCTCGACCGCGTCGGGCAATTGTTCTTCGATCAGTCCCATGCGCTTTCTGGCTTTGGTGAGACCCAGAAATAGACCGCACCAACGCCGATGCCGCAGACAGGGCAATCGCGGCGGGATCGGTTTCGGTGCCAATGGTCAGGCCGATAAACGCCACAACAGCAAACCACCCATCACCATCATCAGCTGCTGGGGCGTAAAGGCGATCGCCGCCTTTTGGGCTTTGTCGGCCAACAAGGAATAGAGCGGAATGGATTTCGCTTCATGTGCTGGCTGCATTTCCTTGCGCAGCTTGTCCAGAACTTCTTCGCGCGATCGCCTTTGTTCAGCATCTCGAGGCGGCGGTTGACGCGGCTGTTCAGGCTGATCGACTTGCCAAAGGCCACCAGATAGAGGCCTTCGACCAGCACAAGTACGCCGATAAAGATCAGGCCGTAAATAATGGGTTCTGCGACTCATGGCGTATGGATCCTTATCTCGGCTGCGATGGTTCGTAGATGGCGGCGGGCAGATCATAGCCCCACATGCGGAAGCGTTCGGCAAAGTGGAGCGCACGCCCGTGGCGGTGAAATGCCCGATGATTTTGTTGTCGGGCGTCAGGCCGACGCGCTGGTAGCGGAAGATTTCCTGCATGGAGATCACGTCGCCTTCCATGCCGGTGATTTCGGTGATCGACGTCATGCGGCGCGACCCGTCTTGCAAGGCGCGAGGCCTGCACGATCAGGTTCACAGCCGACGAAATCTGCGAGCGCACAGCCTTGAGCGGCATTTCGATCCCGGCCATCGCGATCATGTTTTCCAAACGGCGACACCATCGCGCGCGGAGTTGGCGTGGATCGTGGTCATGGACCCGTCGTGGCCGGTGTTCATGGCCTGAAGCATGTCGATAACTTCTTCGCCGCGCGTTTCCCCACGATGATGCGGTCGGGCGCATCCGCAGGGCGTTTTTCAAACAGTCGCGCGGGGATACTTCGCCTTTGCCTTCCACGTTGGGGGGCGGCTTTCCATCCGGCCCACGTGGGTCTGCTGCAGTTGAAGTTCGGCGGTGTCTTCGATGGTCAGGATGCGTTCGTCGTTGTCGATGAAACGATGACAGCGCGTTGAGCGTGGTTGTTTTACCAGAACCCGTACCGCCAGAGACGATAACGTTCAGGCGCGTCGCAACGGCGGCTTGCAAGATATGCGGCCATTTCTTCGGTAAATGCTCCGAAATTCACCAGATCGTCGATGCCCAGCTTGTCCTTTTTGAATTTACGGATGGAAACGAGCTGACCATCAACCGCAACTGGCGGCACCATTGCGTTGAAACGCGAGCCGTCTTGCAGCCGCGCATCCACGTAGGGGTTGGATTTCATCGACGCGACGACCAACGGCGGAAACGATCTTGTCGATGATCCGCAGCAGGTGCTTTTCGTCTTTGAACGTAACATCGGTCAGTTGCAGTTTACCGAGCGTTCCACAAAAATCTGCTGTGGGCCGTTGACCAGAATATCGTTGACGGTCTCGTCTTTGAGCAAGGTTTCGAGCGGGCCAAGGCCGGTGACTTCGTCATAAAGTTCTTGATTGAGCGTTTGCGGTCTTCGCGGTTCAGAACGATGCTTTTTCCTGCAGGTATTCGCTCGCGATGGACTTGATTTCCTGACGCAGGTCCTGTTCGCTCGCATGTTCCAAGCGGCGAGGTTCAGGTTGTCCAGACAGCGTGCGGTGCAATTCGAGTTTGATCTCGCCCATGCGCTCCTTGCGCTTGCGTTCCTTGTCCATGGGCACGGCTTGTGCGACCTGGGTGTGGGACTTGCGTGCAACCGAGGCTGCCCGCAGATGTTTCAGCAGTTTTGGCATGGCCGCAACGACAGGATCGGCTTTTACGGCTCGATCTTGGGCTTATTGGACGTCGGTTTTTTGTACTTGGAAAACATTGCTCTACCCCGGGGCGCGATCAGGCTGCTTTGGCCTGATCGTCTTTGAGTTCATGGATGGAAGCCGCCAGTTTGGCGATTTCGCGACGCAGCGGGTTTTTGGGTGCTGATGTGGCCAACGGCAATGCCGTGGTCCGCACCTTGCGTGATTGGCTTGCCACCGTCGGGCAGTTGCAAATCAATAGAGATATCAAGGCTTTCTGCCATCCGTTTGATCCGGCTTTTGCCGCTCAAATCAGTGAATTTCGGCGCACGGTTCATCACATAGCGCAGTTTTTCAATCGGCAACTCTTCGGATTGAAGAGCGCGTTTGAAGCGCATCGTGTTCTGGGCCGACCGCATGTCCAGCTCAGATCGTTGCGAAATACACATGGGCACAGTGCAGGACGGTTTCGGACCATTGCACAAGGGTGGACGGCATATCGATGACCACATAGTCAAACTGGCTGCGTGCCATGTCCAGAACGCGCTGAATGTCTTCGGGCGAAATGAGGTCAAGAGGCAGCATATCGTCGGGTGCGGTCAGCACCTGCAGTTTGTCTTCATAGGTCAAAAGCGCCTGTGAAAACATTTCTTCGTCCATGCTTTCGGTGTCCGACAGCATTTCATAAACGACATCGCGTCGCGCAAGGTCCAAGGAAGGTAGAGATCGCACCGAACTGCAAATCAAGATCCAGTAAACAGACGCTTGGTGCTGCGTCGCCGTCGATGGATGCCAGTTCCCAGGCCAGATTGACGGCCAGAGTGGTGCACCTGTGCCGCCGGCAAAGCCCGTGGCACACGATGACGGCCCCCTGTTTGTCGCTGCCTGATTTCAGTTGCGGACCAGCGGTTTCAACCTTTTGGGCGCGTCCTTTGCTTGGACGCGATCGATGGCTTGCTGCAATTCGCCTTCTGGAAGCGGGTAGGGGACGAATTCATCCGCTCCTTTGCGCAATAAGGAGTGCAAGGACGCAGGAGTGACATCTTCTGCGATCAAGATGACCTTGATATTGCGCGCTTTGGCTTGCGAGATGATTTCGCCCATCAAGACCAGATTGTCTTCATCGGCGTCATCCATCGCCAGTGCCACAAACTCCATTGATTCGGCTTCGGGTTGCCCGAAGAAGGCCAAGGCCTCGGCGAATCCCAGATCACCCCAGCTTTCTCCCATGGCGGTTTCCATGTCTTCGATCAGCAGATCAAAGTTTTGCACATCGCGGCTGACGGTGCAGGCCACGATGGGGGCAGTTTCTGGTTGCGGCATAACACTACTCATTGCCAAATCGTCCTTTTTTCAGGGGCTTGGCGAATGAGGTTGATTTGGGGCTTTAACCCAATTTTAACCCGCTCGCCGCGCCCACGTCCGACCGTTCTGGTCAGACACACGTGTCCTATTGGAGAGACATTCGCAGGGAACTTGGGCGAGATTGGGGCCAAAAAACTCCAATTGTTGGGTTTTATGACACGGTAAGGGGGAAGTCCCCCTTACTGTTCAGTACGCAGGTCGGCACCTTTGATGCCTTCGAGCTGTGATGGTGGCACGGCGCTGTTAACGTAATCACGATAAATGATTTGTGCGTATTTGCCGTCGAGCACGTTCTGGTGCGTGTTCACGAAGCCGGTGACTTCGGTCACGGTGCGACGATTGCGCCGCTCACGACCTTGGGTAACGATCAGCGGCTGTGTTTCACCAAACGAGGTGACCGCCTCAAGACGCTTGCGGCTGATTCCCTGAGTCGTCAGGAAATGCACAACGGCATTTGCACGCTGCTGGCCCAATCGCTTGTTGTAGGTATTCCCACCAACCGCGTCGGCATGGCCGTATACGCGAAAGCGGACTTCCGGAAATTGTTTGATCCAGCGGGCCTGCTCACGCAAAGTATCGCGTGCACCTGCATCCAGTTGCGCCGAATTAAACGCAAAGTTCACAGTTGTAAGGACCTCAGTTGAAAAGCGGTTCGCAAGATCGAATGTATGCTGGCGCTCGCCTGTCAGAACGAGGGTGTTGTTCAGCGTTGCGTTGCCAAAATCACCTGTGTCTGTCAGCGCACCTGCTTCGCGGTAAAACTGGGTGTAGACTGGGTCACTGCTGGGCGCGCATGCGGCGACCATCCCTAAAAGGGCAGCCATTCCAGCTATTTGTCGCGTGTTTCGCATGATCACTCGCATTGTATCAGTCCAGTACATAGCCATATGACCCAGAGAAGTCCTGTTTGGCAACCTCTCCGGCAGCACCCTTTTTAGGAGTGCGTGTACCAGCGGCAGTTCGGCCATAAAGGAACAGGTCTTTTTCGGTCGGCGGTTTGATGCGGTCTGTCGGCAAGGCCAAAGCTTCGCCGCGCGTTGGGGAAACCAGGTGTGCTGTGATAATGATCACCAATTCGGTCTGGCTGCGTTGGTAGCTGGCCGAGCGGAAGAGGGCGCCCAAAACCGGCACATCACCAAGCCATGGCAATTGAGAGTTGCTGTCGGTGAAGTCGTCTTGCAACAAACCGGCAATCGCAAAGCTTTCGCCGTCGCGCATTTCCACAGTTGTGGATGTTTCGCGGCGTGAGAAGGCGTCGATTTGGAAACCGTTCACGGAAAAGCCGTTGTTCGGGTCAATTGCTGAAACTGCGGCTTCAAGCTCGAGGTTGATCAGATCTTTGTCCACAACGCGGGGGATAAAGTTCAATTCGACGCCGAAAGGTTTGAATTCAACTGTAATCGCGCCGTTGTCTTGGCTAACGGGCACAGGATATTCGCCACCCGCAAGAAACTTGGCTTCCTGACCGGAAAGGGCGACCAGATTGGGTTCCGCCAATGTGCGGACAACGCCTTTGGTTTCAAGGGCTTCGAGCAAAAGCGCCACTTGGGTGGAGCCTGCGTTAAAGCCAAAGACGATCGCGCCGTTGTTGGTGTTGGTGGCAGGAATGTTCCCGCCCAAGCTGGTCCCGACACCGCCGGAAGAGTTGTTTGTACCAGATCCGCCATTCACGCCCACACTACCACCCAAAAGGGCGCCGCTGAGGGACAAAGAAGAGCTGAGTGATTTGGAAACTGTGCGCTGCATCTCTGCAAAACGTACTTTCAGCATCACTTGTTGGATGCCGCCCACGCTCATCAGGTTCGAGACCCGCTCTGGTGCGTAACGTTCGGCAAGATCCAAGCGCGCGTTGTAAGCGTGAACTGCTGGACACGATACCGGACAACACGATGCCATCGTTGGCTGTACGCACTTCGATTTTCTCGCCCGGAAGGATCTGGCGCAATCGCTCTTTGAATTCGGAAATATCTGCGGCAACGCGCACATCGACGTTTGTGATCAATTTACCGGCCGCGTCCAACAACGTCAGCGTTGTCAGGCCCGGCGCCTTGCCCAAAACATAGATGGTTCGGTCCGACAAAGACGAAATATCCGCAATGCCCGGGTTTGCGATGCTCAGTTCCGCAAAGGGAACGTCGCTTTCAACCACAACGGCGCGGTTCATCGGAACATCCAATGTTCGGGATGTGCCTTTTTTGACCACGCGCAAGTTATTTGCAGCCGCATCCGTGGATAAAACCACGGCAATCGGGGATGCAGTCAAGGTCAGCCCCAAGAGGGCCGCTTTCAGAAATCTATCAATTTTCATGTGACCTGCCTTTTGTGATCACGCCTCAGAACTGGGTCTTTTTGCCCACATTTTCTGAACCATGCGCCAATTCGAGATTTATTGCAAGAATCAATGACTTCGACGGGGTTGCGAATGTGGATAAAGGGCAACAGACGCGAAACGCAAAAAGTGCCGCCCAAGGGCGACACTTTGTAAGTCTCTGAATTGTATTAGTTTGTGCAAGGAATTGGAATTGCCAGAACCTCTGCGCCGCGGCGGGTCCGAATTGTACAAACACGCTCTTTTTCGACTTGAACCTTAACCTCTTCGGTTTTGATCCCCAGTAAAGACTTCTGGTTTACTTCAATGGCACCGGCCACTGTGTCATCGTCAGCACCAACCAAAGAGAGGGAAAGGGACCCGGTCGATTGTGCCTGAGCCAGTGCTGCGACTTGGTTCGGGAGCAACGCGACAGTCACTGTCCGTGCGATGATTGTTCCGTCCATGTCGCCGGCAGCGGTTTGGTCGATGGCGATCAGTTGAATACCAGGTTCGATAAGTTTGGTAATCTCGGTACTGTCACGATTGGAACCAGAACCCTCTACACGGCCTGTCCAGTAGACATCAACACGGTCACCCGGGCGCAAAAAGCCCGACACACCAGAGGCCACATCAACACGAAGAGCAAAGGCGCGCATACCGCGCTCGAGGCGGGCCGTCAGGCCAGCTTCCTCGCCAGGTTCTGTGACTTTGATTGCCATGATCGCTTCGTCTTTTTCCATGGCACGCAAAACGACACGGTGATCAGGTTGGCCGTCAGGGAATAAGGTACCATCATCAAGGAATGTGCCTTCCGGGATGGCGTTTTCAGGCCAACTCACCAAGCGCACGTCTTCAGTTGTCAGGGGCTCCCCGTATTTCAGGGTCCGCTCGGCGACAAATACGTTTACCGTCGGGATCGCTTCCACACGTGCCGCGCGTTCTCGCGCAAGCTCGTTTTGGTAGGCACCGATATAGTTTTTGGCCATATACACAGCGCCCCCAGCGAGTACGACACCCACCAAAAGAACAAGCCCAAATACCATACGCATTTTATCACCTCATTTATACATTTCGGGACATAGCCATCCCGGATTTAGTTGGTATTAGAATTCCACTGAAATGTGGCATAAAAACGGTCGTTGCACGGAGCTTTTGCGGCGTTTTGCGCG
The DNA here is from genome assembly GCA_943787985.1 of uncultured Paracoccaceae bacterium. Taxonomy (GTDB): domain Bacteria; phylum Pseudomonadota; class Alphaproteobacteria; order Rhodobacterales; family Rhodobacteraceae; genus Ascidiaceihabitans. Next base: position 415,024 of record CALSOO010000004.1, read on the forward strand.
CGGCCCTGAATGCAAACGATGCGCCCGCATCAGGTGAGGGCGCATTCGGTTTAATTCGTGAAGGGGGCCCAGTCGGACAGCATTGTCGTCACGGAACCGGCAAGGACCAGCGCACTTGAGCCCATCGTTGCAATGATGAATGCGGCCATGGCGACGATGCCTGCACACAATACAACCCAATCAACAGTGACTGCGCCGTCTTCATCTTTTAAAAAGCGTTTTATTCTCTGAAACATAATATTCCCCGTTGATGTCGAAAGTGCGAGGGCTTGAGGTACACTAAGGGCCACATCCAGCATCCTGGATGCGGCCCCGCGCGTTTCAAGCTAGGCTAACCTTAGAGGTTAGGGTCTTGCTTGCCCAAGAATGTGTCTGTGTCGGCTGTCAGCTCAGTCGCACCGGTTTCGATGGATGAGTAAGCTGCAACGGCCAGGCCAACAACTGCGGCGGTCAGAACAACCCAGTCAACTGTTACGGCGCCGTCTTCGTCTTTGCGGAAGTTTTTGATAAATTTCATCATGGTAGTGTCCCTCCAAAGGATCAGTGTGTTTTCATTGTTTACCCCGTCGTCCGTAGCGGCTCGTTCTCTCATTTGAACCTGTCCGACTTGGTATGAACATGTTTTGCACTTTGAATGAGGCATGAATTTGACAGCAAATGTGACTTTTGTATTAATTGCGGTGTCTGTCGCCGGTTTTGTGATAGATGTTTGAAAACATTGAAAAATTATTTGTTAAAAACTATTCCGTTACTGTTTACGGGCCTTTAAGGTTTGCAATTGTGGCGCTTTCGCCATGATCTGGGCCCGATTGGGTGGTCTCAAGGCGTATTTTCTGCGATATTCTCCCCAACAAACGTATAAAAACTCAATGTCGGGCAGGCATAATGCGAAAGATATATCCACTTGCAGCGCTTTTTTGCGCTTTGATCGGGACTTCTGTGGGCGCAGACACGCCCAAACCCTTTCCTGAGTTCTCGGCAAAGCGTGTGAAGCCCCCAAAATCCGGATCCTCCAAGCGCATAGCGATTCAAATTGACCCCGCAGCGCAGCCCGCCGCTCCGGCACCTTCTTCTGCGGGGCAAAAGAGCGCGTCCAAAGCTCCCAACGCTCCGGTGGGCAGTTATGACTGGTTTTGGGCCAAAGTATCTCCTGATGCGGCAAAGTCGGGTCCGGGGCGTTTAGAGGTCGCAATGCGCGCTCTTGCAGCGAACGGGGGGGTGGCCAGCCCACGCCTGCAGCACATGCAATCCATGGCCAAAGCCAATGGAATAGACATTTTGAAATCCACGATCGGGACCGAAGTATCGCCTGCCTTGGTTTTGGCGGTGATGGCTGTTGAGTCTGCTGGTGATCCAAAGGCGGAAAGCCGTGCGGGGGCCCAAGGCTTGATGCAGTTGATGCCGGCCACAGCCGCGCGCTTTGATGTTCTGGACAGCTTTCAGGCCGAGCAGAACATTTCAGGCGGGGTGAAATACCTCAACTGGTTAATGCAAGAGTTCAAGAGCGACCCGATTTTGGTATTGGCCGGATATAACTCGGGGGAGGGGAACGTGCGCAAACATGGTGGCGTGCCACCTTTTGCCGAAACCCGCGATTACGTGCCTAAAGTACTGGCCGCTTTTCAAGTCGCACGCGGACTATGTGTGACTCCGCCACAACTGATTTCAGATGGATGCGTTTTTACGACGATGAAGTGACCTCAGACGTGCATGTTTTCATGTGCAGGTACATCAATTGCGATAAAGCTGCCAGCTGCCCCGCGGTTGAGTTGCAAAGTGCCTTCTAGCCCCTCGATCAGACCATTCACAATCCGTCCACCGACAAAGGTTGCATCAGGCCATTCCATATCCTGAGGCAGGCCAACGCCGTCGTCCGACACAATCAGGCGCAATCCGCCCCCGCTGAGGGTGGACATGCGCACTTCGACCAACCCTTGATCCAGCCTGTCGAATGCGTGTTGAAATGCATTGCTGACCAGCTCTGAAAGGACCAAACCCACCCGGGTGGCTGTTTCTACGGGGACCTGCAACGGTTCGATTTGCAGATTGAGGCGTATACCGGCGCGTCCTTCCGAATGTGCGATCGCAGAGGTGATACGAGACAGGAGGCTGCCCAATTGAATCCGGTCGCCTTCATGCTGGGCATCTGCCAGCGACATCTCTTCGTAGAGCAGTTGCAAAATCTCGACGCGACGCGACAACGCCGCGAAATCTTCGGGAACAGAAGTCACGGTTGATTGTTTGCGGATCATCCCGATGATCATGGACAGATCAGATTGCACACGGTTTTGGATTTCAACCATCTGCGCATCGGCCAGCGCAATCGAGGTCGATACGTCTTTGGGTTTGAGTTCTTTTTGAATGCTCATGTAGAACTGTGTCTGGCCCTCAGTGTCGAGGATCGGTGACACAATCAGGCGGTTCATAAAAGGCTCGCCATTGGCGCGGTAGTTCAGGATGTCCTGGGTTATGCTTTCTTCGTTTTCCAAGCCTAAGCGGATGCTATCAACGTCGTTGATGTTGGTTTGCTCGCCTTGCAGAAACCTGCAGTTGCGTCCGATGACTGCGCTGCGGGCATATCCCGTCACGCGGGTGAACTCCTGATTTACGTAGACAATGGGGTTGTCTGCCAAATGAGGGTTGGTGATGAGGATCGGCACACGCGCATTGGTAAATCTGCTGAAACTGTGTTGTTCTGAAAAACCGGAGTCCAAGTTGTCATGCATGATTGTCGCATCCAAGACGGTTCGGTGTCGCGGTCAAAGTCGTGAGGTGGGCTGTGCACAGCAACAGTTTGATATCACTGCATCTCCCATCGCCACAGGCCATGGATCGACTTCCATAGACAAAGTTCATTGCGCTTCCCCGGTCTGTTCCTTTCGTACGGCAAGGACGAAAGCTAGGCCAAATTTGTCATGTTCCAACCCAGTGTTGCACTGGAGTTTTGGGCAAGGCGGACCTCGCGTCAAGCTTTTATGAAGTTGCGCGCAAGCTCTGTCAATTTCCCACGACAAAAGACGCGGCTCAACAGAGTGATTGAGTGGGGGACGCTATGATCCCCTTACAAAATAGGGGTTGCGGGTACAGGAGCGCTTCAGGGGTATTGCACTATAGTGCACCCCTGAATGTGCCCACCAACCTTTGCGGCATCGGCAAAGAAAGCTTTCGCTTACTCTTTCTTTGCGGCGGCGGGCTTCTTCTCTGCGGCTGGCTTCTTCTTGGCTGCGGGCTTTTTCTTAGCTGCAGGTTTCTTCTTGGCGGCAGGTTTGCGTTTGCCTGTGCCCTTTTTCGCGGCCTTTTCATCAAGCAGTTGAACAGCCTGATCCATGCTCAGCTCTTCGGGGTCGATTTCTTTCGGAATCGTGGCGTTGACCTTTTCCCATTTCACGTAAGGACCATATTTGCCGCTCATAATGGCAACGTGCCCACCCTGATCAGGGTGCTCGCCCATTTCACGGATCGGTTTAGCCGCCACACCGCGTCCGCCTCTGGAGGCTATTTTCTCGGCCAAAAGCTGCACAGCGCGGTTCATACCCACGGTCCAGACCTCGTCGATCCCCTCGAGGTTGGCGTTCGTGCCACCGCGATCCGACGTGGATTCTGCGTGCTTCAAATAGGGGCCGTACCGCCCGATGTTGGCCCAAACCATGATCCCGTCTTCGGGGTGTGGTCCGATTTCGCGGGGCAGTGACAACAGCTTGAGCGCTTGTTCCAAATCCACATCGGCGGGTGGCCAGTCTTTGGGAATGGATTGGCGTGGCGGTTTTTTGTTGTCGTCCGTCACTTCGCCGCGTTGGACATAAGGGCCAAAGCGCCCTTTGAAAGCGTAAATCTTGTCGCCCTCATCATCGCCAAGGTGTTTGCCCTCGGGAGGAATGCCGCCCGTATCCTCGGCACCGGGAGGGCCGAAGGCGCGGGTATAGCGACACTCGGGATAGTTGGAACAACCGATAAACGCGCCACCGGAGCGCGCTGTGCGCATAGACAACCGCCCGATTTCGCAGTTCGGGCAAAGGCGTGGATCGCCACCCTCTTCTGTCGCGGGAAACAGGTGCGGCTCTAGAACATCGTTGATTTTCTCGAGCACTTCGGTGATGCGCAAATCGGAAGTTTCTGCAACAGCCGCCGAGAAGTCGCGCCAGAATGATGTCAGGACTTCTTTGTAGTCGCGATCGCCGGCACTCACATCATCAAGTTCTTCTTCGAGGCTGGCTGTAAAGTCATAGCCGACATACCGGCGGAAATAGTTCTCGAGGAATGCAATGACCAAGCGGCCTTTGTCTTCGGGGATCAGGCGGTTCTTCTCTTTGCGCACATAGTCGCGGTCCTGGATCGTTGTCACGATCGAGGCATAAGTCGACGGACGCCCAATGCCCAGTTCTTCCATGCGCTTCACCAAAGTCGCCTCGGTGTAGCGGGGGGGAGGCTGGGTAAAGTGCTGCTCCGGCATGATCTTTTTCTTGTCGGCCTTATCGCCGGACGTCAGCTGCGGTAGACGCTTGTCGTCGTCATCAACGACATCATCATCGCGGCCTTCTTCGTAAACCTTGAGGAAACCGTCAAACAGCATGACTTGGCCGGTGGCGCGCAGGCCCACTTGGCCATCTGCACTGCCAACATCCACAGTGGTGCGTTCCAGACGCGCGGATTCCATCTGACAGGCCAGCGTGCGCTTCCAGATCAGGTCGTATAATTTGCGCTGATCGGCGTCCATAATCTTGAGGGCCGCCGCATCATTGGTCATATCCGTCGGGCGGATACACTCGTGTGCTTCTTGAGCGTTTTTGGCTTTGTTTTTGTAAATGCGTGGCTGGGCCGGAACATACTTCGCGCCGTAGCGCTCTGTGATCGCGTCGCGGGCCATGGTCATCGCTTCGGGGGCCATGTCGATGCCATCTGTCCGCATGTATGTGATGTGACCTGCTTCATACAAGCGCTGCGCGTTGCTCATGCACTGGCGTGCACCCATGCCGAACTTCCGGCTGGCTTCTTGTTGCAGAGTGGACGTCATGAACGGCGCTGACGGGTTGCGTGTGGCGGGTTTCGCCTCAACCGACTGGATTTTCAGGTCGCGGCTGGTGAGGGCAGCCTCTGCCAATTCGGCCTGTTCCTGATTTGCGATATCGTAACGGTCAAGCTTTTTGCCCGCCAATGTGGTGAGGCGCGCCTCGTACTCTTGTCCCGTTGGCGAAGAGAGTATGGCTTTGACCGACCAGTATTCGCGGTTGCGGAAAGCTTCGATTTCCATTTCGCGTTCGGTGATTATGCGCAGGCATACAGACTGCACACGTCCAGCGGAGCGCGATCCTGGCAGTTTGCGCCACAAGACGGGGGACAGATTGAAGCCCACCAGATAATCCAAAGCGCGGCGTGCCAAGTAGGCTTCAACCAAAGGCATGTCGACCTGACGCGGGTTTTTCATCGCCTCTGTGACCGCGGATTTGGTGATGGCGTTGAAAACCACGCGGCTGACAGGGGTGTCTTTCTTGATCGACTTGCGCTTGGTCAGGGCTTCCTGAAGGTGCCAAGAGATCGCTTCGCCTTCGCGGTCGGGGTCGGTTGCGAGGATCAGTTCGTTGTCGTCTTTCAGAGCATCTGCGATGGCTTTGACGTGCTTTTTGCTGTCGCTGCCGATCTCCCAAAGCATCTCAAATCCGTTGTCCGTATCCACGGATCCGTCTTTCGGGGGCAAGTCGCGTACGTGGCCGTAAGAGGCCAGCACGGTGTAGTTGTCACCCAAATACTTGTTGATTGTCTTGGCTTTAGCGGGCGATTCAACAACAACGACTGGCATATTAAGAGGCACCTTTGGGGTTCGGTTTGTCGCTGTCTATGGCCGCGCAACGGGGTGTGTGCAAGCGTTTATTACGAACTGCGTGTCCATGTCGCGCCACACGACGGCGTTAATCGGTCCTTGTTAATAGGCCACTTTCGTTGCGCGCGATCTGTCCGGTCAGTTCCAGGGTGACCAGCGCCGGGGAGACATGTCGGGCAGGTTTTTGAAGATCTCGGATCAGTTGGTCTTCGGCGGTCGGAGAGGGGCCGAGCCGGTTTAGAATTTCGCGGTGCAACGCAGACGTCTCGCGCAAACTTCGCGCGGGTTTGCGCGGGTTTGCTTTGGGTTTTTCAGGGGGGGGCGCTTCAAAGGGAAGGTCGGGTTGTGCATGAACTGTGGCGTCTTGTGCAAGCCCGATGACTTCGATGATGTCGCTGGCCGAGCGCACCAGGATCGCGCCGTCGCGCAGCAGCATATTGCATCCCGACGCGCGGGCATCAAACGGATGCCCCGGCACGGCCATCACATCGCGTCCTTGATCCAGCGCGTCTCTTGCTGTGATCATACTGCCCGACTTTGCGGCAGCCTCCACAACAATTGTTGCGCGGCTCAACCCCGAGATGATGCGGTTGCGTTTGGGAAAGTGGCGCGCCATGGGTTGCAGCCCCATGGGCATTTCACTGAGCCGCAGGCCGGAACGTGCGATGTTGTGGGCGAGTTCTGTGTTCTCTGCGGGGTACATGACGTCCACGCCGCCGGCCTGAACTGCCACAGTGCCGCGCTCAAGAGCACCCAAATGGGCCGCACCATCCACGCCGCGTGCAAGTCCTGAGACCACGACAAAACCGGCTTCACCAAGCTCTGCGGCCAGCTTTTTCGCCATGCGCGTGCCAAGAGAGGATGCATTTCGGGCACCGACCAAGGACACCATCGGGCGCTGCAACAAGGAAATATCGCCGACGGCCCATAAAAACGGAGGGGCATCATCGATTTGTGCCAAGGTTTGAGGATACTTTGGGTCTGTATGGTCCAACAATGTGGCACCAAAGGCACGTGCGGCCCTGAGTTCTGCCTGCACGACCCCTTCGGGGCAAATCTCGTAGCGTGAAACGCCGGCGGCACGCGCTACCTCAGGTAGCGCGGCCAGCGCGTTTTGCGCGGTGCCGTGTTCAATCAGCAAGCGTTTGTACGTTGATATGCCGACCCGGCGGGATCGCAACAGACGGAGACGGTTGAATTGATCAACTTCCGAGGTGGGTGGGAGTGGGGGGTGAGTGGAAGAAGGAGTGTATCCTTGTTCAGTCATCCCGTTGCTCCGTCTGTTGCTGAATCACTTATAAGATTAAGCTGGTTAACATGGTGTGAACAAACTCCCCCTTATTTGAGGGGAGGTTGTCGTTTTTTGTTTTTTGTTGAAAGGCATTTGGATCAGGTCGCGCTGCCACCTACTGTCAGCCCACCAATCATCAGCGTTGGCTGGCCAACTCCGACAGGCACCCATTGTCCGGCTTTTCCGCAATTGCCCATTCCGGGGTCCAGCGCCATGTCGTTTCCGATGCCGCGAATCTGTTTGAGGGCGGTGGCCCCGTCTCCGATCAGGGTCGCGCCTTTGACAGGGGCTCCGACCACGCCGTTCTGGACGCGGTAGGCTTCGGTGCAGTTGAAAACAAATTTGCCGTTTGTGATGTCTACTTGTCCGCCGCCGAAACCAACCGCGTAAATCCCGTCCTTGAGGTCGGCGACGATATCACCGGGTTTTGTATTTCCGCCCAGCATATAGGTGTTGGTCATACGGGGCATGGGCGCATGGGCATAGCTTTCGCGACGTCCGTTTCCTGTGGCCTTGACCCCCATCAGGCGTGCATTTTGCCGGTCCTGCATGTAGCCGACCAATATACCGTCTTCGATGAGGATATTTTTGCCCGAGGGCGTTCCTTCATCATCGATACTAATCGAACCGCGCCGATCGGGAATCGTTCCGTCATCAAGCACTGTCACACCTTCGGCGGCGATACGTTGCCCCATCAAGCCTGCAAATGCAGAACTCCCCTTGCGGTTAAAGTCACCTTCCAGCCCGTGTCCTATGGCTTCGTGCAGCAAAATTCCGGGCCATCCAGGGCCGAGCACCACATCCATAATGCCCGCCGGTGCCGGAACCGCCTCCAAATTGACAACAGCCACGCGCAACGCTTCGCGGATTTTGACTTTCCAATCCGCCGGATCAAGCAACCCGTCCAAACCAACACGCCCGCCACCGCCAGCAGAACCGGATTCGCGCCGCCCGTTCTGTTCGACCATCACAGATACATTGACCCGTGTCATAGGGCGAACATCGCGCACAGACGTGCCTTCGGGGCGCAAAATTTCGACTTCCTGTAGTGATGCAGCGATGCTTGCAGTGACTTGCACGATCCGTGGGTCCAAATCGCGGGCATAGGCATCCATTTCGCGCAGGCTTTCAAGTTTGACAGGAAAGCTGGCACCGGCAATGGGGTCCGCGTCTGTGTACAGCTTCTCGTTTGTGGCTTGAGGACCATCGGCCCATGTTCCGCCGCCATCTCCGACGGCCAAGCGTGCAGTTTCTGTTGCGCGCTTTAATGCAGATTCGCTGATTTCGGTGGAATGGGCATATCCGGACACTTCGCCGTTCACAGCCCGCAGGCCGAATCCCTCGGAGGCGTCATAGCTGGCGGTCTTGAGGCGTCCGTCGTCAAAAACCATGGCCTCGGAGCGCACACGTTCAAAAAATATTTCTCCGTCATCCGCGCCCGCAGTGGCATGGCGCAACTGCGCGAGCGCTGCGTCGCGATCTAAATTGTCCGTATATGGAGAGAAGGGGCCATCGGTCATTGTTCAAGTCCTGTTATTTGGCGGACGCATTATGTTTCGCGCGAAAGCGTCCGTTTGCCGCGCCTCAAAAGGCTTTATCTTGAGTTAAGAATATGATTGTAAGCACCGATAATACAACGGGAGGCGAGAGCAGTGCGTGCAATTGGCCTTTTCCCGACGCAACAGCGATCCAGAGATCAGGACGACACATGAAAAAGCTTTTCTCCCTCACTGGCCTTATGACGGCCGTCGCGGCCATCCCTGCTTGGTCCCAGGACAACCTTGGTGATCTTGAGATCATCGGTAAACCGATTGACGGCAAGATGGGGTTCCAACCTGCTGCAACAGAGCTCGCGCGTGACCTCCAGTGGCTTGACGGTATGATTCTTGTGGTCATCACTATCATCACTGTGTTCGTCACCGGCCTGCTTTTGTGGGTCGGCTACCGGTATAACCGCAAACGCAACCCCGTTGCCGCCTCCTTCACGCACCACACGCCGGTTGAGGTTGCTTGGACGATCATTCCGATTATTATCCTCGTCGGTATTGGCGCATATTCCTTGCCTATCTTGTTCAAGCAACAAGAAATCCCCGAAGCGGACATCACGATCAAAGTGACAGGGTACCAATGGTACTGGGGCTATGAGTATGTGGATCACGAATTCGCATTCGACAGTTTTATGCTGCCGCGCGAAGACCTCGAAGCTGCTGGATACTCACAGTCCGAGTACCTGTTGGCCACTGACACATCTGTGGTCGTCCCGGTCAACAAAACCGTTGTTATGCAAGTGACGGGCGCTGACGTTATCCATGCCTGGACCATTCCGGCGTTTGGTGTGAAGCAAGACGCGGTGCCGGGCCGCCTGGCTGAGCTTTGGTTCTCCGCCGAGCAGGAAGGCATCTACTTTGGCCAGTGCTCAGAACTGTGTGGCAAAGATCACGCTTACATGCCGATCACAGTCAAAGTTGTGAGCCAAGAGGTGTATGACGCTTGGCTGGCCGGTGCGATTGATGAATACGCAGCCGCACCTGCAGGTGTTCAAGTCGCGTCTAATTAAGCGTCAGGTGGGGGAATCCCCCACCTCATGAAATTGGCAGGGAAACCGACCAAATGACAGATGTTAGCTACAATACCGACACGCAAGAGGCAGAGCCGACTATGCGTGACTTTTACGAGCTGATGAAGCCACGTGTGATGCAACTTGTTGTTTTCACGGCAGTTGTTGGTCTGTTGGCTGCGCCTGTGTCCGTGCACCCCGTCATTGCGTTCGCTTCGATTTTGTTCATTGCGGTTGGTGCTGGAGCATCGGGCGCGTTGAACATGTGGTGGGACGCCGACATCGATCAAGTGATGAAGCGGACGGCGAAACGCCCGATTCCCGCTGGCAATGTCAAACCAGGCGAAGCGTTAAATCTGGGTGTCGCATTATCAGGCCTTGCTGTGATGATGCTGGCATTGTCTGCCAACCTGCTGGCCGCGGCACTTCTGGCCTTTACGATCTTTTTTTACATCGTAATTTATTCAATGTGGCTGAAACGCTCCACGCCGCAAAACATCGTTATTGGTGGCGCGGCGGGGGCCTTCCCTCCGGTCATTGGCTGGGTTGTGGCAACCGGGTCGATGGCGGTTGAACCCTGGTTGATGTTTGCGTTGATCTTCATGTGGACACCGCCGCATTTCTGGGCATTGGCCCTGTTCATGCGGTCGGACTATGATGATGCGGGTGTGCCGATGTTGACTGTGACGCATGGCCGTCCGGCAACACGCCGACATATCCTGGTGTACACTGTTTTGCTGACTGTTTTGGCGGTTGGCACCGCATTTACATCCATTGGCGGCCCGATCTATTTGCTGGCTGCGCTGATTTTGAACGGTCTCTTCCTGAAGGGCGCGGTAGACATCTGGCGTCGCGACGAAGTTATGTCCGAAGAGGATAACTTTGCAGTTGAACGCAAATTTTTCAAACTTTCGCTTCTATATCTTTTCTTGCACTTCGGTGCGATTCTGGCCGAGGCGCTCTTGCGACCTTGGGGTTTGGGAGGCTGGTAATGTCGATCAAAGTTGAACATGAAATCCACCGACGCCGCAAAGGGCGAAATATGGGCGTGGGCCTTCTGCTTGTAGGGTTCGTGGTTCTGGTCTTGGCACTGACCTTTACCAAGGTGACCAGTGGTGATTTTGAACTTCCTCGGGCTGAGGAACTGCAATGAAGTTAGGACTTGAAGGACCACGTAAGACTGTCGCGCAAACCGTTTCCTTGGTGCTCGTTATGGGCGGATTGGCATGGGCGTCAGTCCCCTTTTACGACTGGTTCTGCCGCGTCACAGGATTTGGGGGAACGCCTGGCATTTCCGAGGTGGCCTCTGACGAAATCCTGAAGCAGACAATAACCGTCCGCTTCGATGGATCACTGCAGCGCGATATGCCATGGACCTTCAAACCTGAAGTGCGCGAAATGGAAATCCGGATCGGTGATACGGGATTGGCATTTTATGAAGCATACAATCCGACAGACAAACCTGTTGCGGGATCAGCAAGTTACAACGTTGCTCCCTATCAAGCGGGCTATTTCTTTAACAAAATCGATTGTTTTTGTTTTGAAGAACAAGTTCTGGCGCCAGGTGAGCGCGTTATGATGCCTGTAACTTTTTATGTGGCTCCTGAAATCGTGGATGACCGCGACGGGAAACACGTGCATACGATCACGCTAAGTTATACTTTTTACGAAATCGATCTTCCCGAAGGCTACGCAGCCCTCGAGACAGACACTGACACCAACCTGAACTGAGGGACGCACTCATGGCCCACGCAAAAAATCACGACTATCACATTCTCGCGCCGTCAACATGGCCGCTTCTGGCTGCTGCAGGGGCCTTCGCCATGCTGTTTGGCGCTGTCCTTTGGATGCACGACAGCGGACCATGGCTGTTCCTGATCGGTCTTGCCGGTGTTCTCTACGTTATGTTCGCATGGTGGTCGGAATGCGTCGCCGAATCCAAAGTCGGCGACCACACGCCAGTGGTTCAGATCGGACTGCGCTACGGTGTGATCTTGTTCATTATGTCAGAGGTCATGTTCTTTGCAGCTTGGTTCTGGTCGTTTTTCAAGCACGCAATCTATCCCATGGAAGACTACGCAGGCACAGAATATGTGGCTCCTATTTTCTATCAGGTCGACGCATTGCACCTTCCTTTGATCAACACATTGGTTTTGCTTTTGTCTGGCTGTGCCGTGACGTGGGCGCACCATGCTTTGGTCCATGAAAACAACCGCAAGGACCTGATCACAGGTTTGGCGATTTCCATTGCGCTTGGTGTCTTGTTCACAGGGTTGCAGGCCTATGAATATGGCTACTTGCTCAAGCAGGGCTGGGAGTTTGGCGGCGATGAATTCTTCTCGAACTTCTTTATGGCAACCGGGTTCCACGGCTTCCATGTTCTTATCGGAACAATCTTCCTGACGGTCTGTTTGATCCGTGCGATCAAAGGGGATTTCACCCCCGAACGTCACATCGGTTTTGAAGCCGCTGCATGGTATTGGCACTTCGTTGATGTTGTTTGGTTGTTCCTGTTCTTTGCTGTGTACCTCTGGGGTATCTAAGCGGCTAAGGCGTGGTTGCACATGCCTGTCAAACCCTTACAAGCAAGGCGCGTGATTCAGTCACGCGCCTTGTTTTTTGGACCATGAAACGCGCATGAACCGAATTCTGTTCTTTTTGATCTTTGGCTTGAGTGGGGCTGCCATTCTGATTGGCCTTGGGGTTTGGCAAGTGCAGCGCTTGGGCTGGAAGCAAGATGTGTTGGCGCAGATTGAATCCAGAGTTGCGGCAGCGCCAGTCCCTTTGAGCGCGCCCGCCCTGACGGCACCCGCAGCGCGCTATATGCCCGTTACAGTTCAGGGTCGGTTTCGTGACTCCCATGCAGATGATCATTTGCGCGCGCTTGCGTCGCGCCGCAATATCGGCGCCGTATATCGCATTATTCGCCCGTTTCAGACCGAAAACATGGGTTTGATCCTTGTAGATACAGGTTGGCTGCGCAGCGATGCTCCTTTGGAGGCGGTCCCCCTGGGGCCTATTCAATTGACGGGCAATCTGGATCGACCGAATGAGATCGACAAATTCACCCCATCACCGGAAGCTGACTCCAACGTTCTGTTTGCGCGGGACGTGGATTATATGGCTGAACGTCTGGGGACACAGCCTGTTATGGTTGTTTTGCGGGATATGCCACAGACGGACCTTGGGGTGACCCCTTGGCCTGTTGACGCTGGTAATATTCCCAACAATCATCTTCAATATGCACTAACCTGGTTTTCGCTGGCCTTCATCTGGGTGGTGATGACCGCATACTTCCTGACGCGCGGTCTTCGCGCCAAACCCGAGTGATACTGTGAAATATATTTCGACCCGGGGCACGGCCCCTGTGCTGAGCTTTGAAGATGCAATGTTGTCCGGTCTTGCCAGAGATGGCGGATTGTATGTGCCCGAAACGATCCCGGCACTGAGTGTTGATCAGATCGCTGCAATGGAAGGGCAAAGCTATGAGGACATCGCCTTCACGGTGATGCGCCCTTTCGTCGGGGAGACCTTTAGCGATCAAGAGTTCAAGGATATTATTGCCCGTGCATATTCGGGGTTTGGCCATGATGCGCGCGCGCCTTTGGTGCAGCTGGATCAAGGGCATTTCTTGTTGGAATTGTTTCATGGCCCGACGCTTGCGTTCAAAGACTTTGCGATGCAGCTCATCGGGCAGTTGTTCCAAACGGCGCTGAGCCGCCGGGGCGAACGCGTCACCATTGTCGGTGCGACGTCCGGGGATACGGGGTCTGCCGCGATCGAGGCGTTTCGCGGCCTCGACAACGTTGATGTTTTTATCATGTATCCGCATGGCCGCATTTCCGAGGTGCAGCGCCGTCAGATGACGACCCCTCAGGAAAGCAACGTACATGCTTTGGCGATGGACGGTGATTTCGATGACTGCCAAGCGCGGCTTAAGGATATGTTCAACGATTTCGAATTCCGCGACGGGGTCCGCCTTGCCGGTGTGAACTCTATCAACTGGGCGCGGGTTCTTGCGCAGGTTGTGTATTATTTCTCATCCGCAGTAAGCCTCGGTGCGCCGCATCGCAACGTCAGCTTTACGGTTCCGACGGGAAACTTTGGCGACATTTTTGCGGGCTACATAGCCAAGCAAATGGGGCTGCCGATTGAAAAGCTGGTGGTCGCGACGAACCAAAACGACATTTTGCACAGATGTTTGTCGGGGCAGGGGTATCACAAGGGGGACACGGTGCCTTCCATCAGTCCTTCGATGGATATTCAGGTCAGCTCCAATTTTGAGCGTGCGTTGTTTGATGCCTACGGGCGTGATGGCCATGCTGTGGCGCAATTGATGGACGAATTGAAAGCGGGCGGGTTTGAGGTCAGCCAAGGTGCGATGCAGGTTTTGCAAGAGCACTATAGTTCTGGCCGCGCGTCCGAAGAAGACACCAGCGCGACGATCAAAAAGGCTTTGGCGCAAACCGGTGAGCTGTTGTGCCCACACTCCGCCATCGGGGTCAAAGTGGCGCAAGAGCACCGCGTCGCTGGCACGCCGATGATTACGCTGGCAACGGCGCATCCTGCCAAATTCCCAACGGCGGTGGATGCGGCAAGTGGGGTGCACCCGCCACTTCCCCCACGCATGGATGACCTCTATGACAGGTCGGAACGTGTCACGCGTGTGCCGAATGATTTGGCCGCCTTGATGGATCATATTCGGGAGAACATCCGCTCGTGAGCTTACAAACGCACCGCCTGTCCAACGGGTTTCGCATCGTCACCGAACACATGCCAGGTTTGGCATCCGCCAGCGTCGGGATCTGGGTTGGGGCTGGGGCCCGCCACGAACTGCCCAAGCAAAACGGGATCGCCCATTTCCTTGAGCACATGGCGTTCAAAGGCACCAAACGACGGTCGGCCTTGCAAATTGCCGAAGCGATTGAAGACGTTGGCGGTTACATCAACGCCTATACCAGCCGCGAAGTGACGGCCTATTACGCGCGGGTTTTGGAAAATGACGTGCCGCTGGCGCTGGATGTCCTGGCGGATATTTTGCTCAATCCCGTGTTTGAGGACAGCGAGATCGAGGTCGAACGCGGTGTGATCTTGCAAGAGATCGGGCAGGCTTTGGACACGCCTGATGATGTGATTTTTGACTGGTTGCAAGAGCAAGCCTATCCTGAGCAACCCATGGGCCATACGATCCTTGGACCGACTGAGCGGGTGTCTTCCTTTGACCGTCAGGATTTATCGTCCTTTATTTCGCAACACTATGGGCCGGAACAGATGATCCTGTCCGCTGCGGGGGCGGTTGATCATGACGCGCTTGTAAAGCTGGCGGAAACCCTTTTTGGACATTTGACGCCAACACCGGCTTTTGATTTGGCTCCGGCCAAATTTATTGGTGGTGAGATGCGCCAGTCGAAAGGTTTGGAGCAGGCGCATTTCGCACTTGGCTTTGAAAGCCCGGGGTATCGGGCCGATGACATTTATGTTGCGCAAATTTATGCGAGCGCCCTTGGTGGTGGAATGTCGAGCAGGTTGTTCCAGGAAGTACGTGAAAAACGTGGCCTGTGTTACACGATTTTTGCGCAGGCCGGAGCGCATGCCGATACAGGTATGATGACGGTTTATGCCGGCACTTCGGGTGAGCAGCTTGGTGAACTTGCGGACATTACGATAGACGAGATGAAACGGGCTGCGGATGATATGAGCCCTGCCGAAGTCGCCCGGGCCCGTGCGCAAATGAAAGCTGGGTTGCTGATGGGCCTTGAGAGCTCGTCAAACCGTGCCGAACGCTTGGCGCGATTGGTTCAGGTTTGGGACCGCGTGCCGCCGCTGGAAGAAACGGTTTCTATGATCGACGCGGTAACAACCGGCGACGTCAAAGCCTTTGCCGAGACGATGGCAACCACATCCACGGCGGCGCTGGCGTTGTATGGACCGATTGACGAAGCGCCAATGCTCGAAAAGATGCAGGAGAGGCGTGTCGCCTGATGCTTCTGGCCAAGCGTAAACTTCGCATTGAAACAGAGCGGCTGACGCTGCGCCCGCCAGTGCACTCGGACTTTCGTGCGTGGTCTGCGCTGCGTCAAAGCAGCTATGATTTTCTGGTGCCATGGGAGCCCGCGTGGGCCAAGGACCATCTGTCGCGCAAGGCGTTTACCAACCGGGTGTATTGGGCGCAGCGTTCTGTATCCGGTGGCACGGCGATGCCGCTTTTCTTGATCCGACGCGACGACGATGCCCTGTTGGGGGCCATTACGTTGGACAATATTCGCCGTGGGCCCTCGCAATCGGGTACTTTGGGGTATTGGACCGGTGCGGCGTACACCCGTCAGGGGTATATGCGCGAGGCCATTCAGGCCGTGGTGCATCACGCATTTGCGCGCCTTGATTTGAGCCGGATAGAGGCCGCATGTTTGCCGGAAAACACAGCGTCACGTGGAGTTCTTGAGAAAACTTCCTTTAAATATGAGGGGGTTGCGCAGTCCTATCTGCAGATTGGAGGGCGGTGGCGCACGCATGTACTATATGCAGCTTTGCGCAGTGACCGGCGCGGAAAAACGGACGCAGGATAACGCAAGATGCTGAATTCATTGACGCAATCCTTGAAGGACACTCTGGCGGCTACGCTGCCTGATGTCAGCTGTGAAGACGCGCAATCGCGGTATTTGGAAGAGCCACGTGGCCGTTATGCAGGGCAATCAGGTTTTGTCGCGTATCCGAAAAATACGAGCGAAGTCAGTGCTTTAGTGCGATTTTGCAGCGAACATCGCGTCGGAATTATCCCCTATGGCGGCGGTACAGGTTTGGTCGGCGGCCAAGTCGCGCCTGAGGGTCCTGCGCCTTTGATCCTGTCGTTGGAAAAGATGAGCGCAGTGCGTGCCGTCTATCCTGAAGAGAACGTTCTGATCGCCGAAGCGGGCGTCATTCTGGCAGATGTCCAAAGTGCTGCGGAGGGGGCCAACCGCCTTTTCCCGCTGTCATTGGCGGCTGAAGGGACGGCGCGTATTGGCGGTAACCTTGCGACGAATGCAGGTGGAACTGGCGTTCTAAGATACGGAAATACAAGGGATTTATGCCTTGGCCTTGAGGCGGTGATGCCGAACGGCGACGTTTTGAACGGCCTCTCGCGCTTGCGCAAAAACAATACAGGCTATGATCTGCGCCACCTCTTGATCGGGTCTGAAGGGACGCTGGGTGTCATCACGGCTGCGGCTTTGAAATTGTCACCGCAACCTGCGCGGGTGGGGACGGCGATGATGGTGGTGCGCGATCCCGCGGCGGCATTGTCGTTGCTGGCTTTGGCGCGGGATCACGTGGGGGAGAGCGTCTCTGCTTTTGAGTTGATCCACCGTCAGGGCATTGATTTCATTGAAGAAACGCTGCCCGATATTCGCAATCCTTTCGAGACGACGCCAGAATGGTGCGTTTTGATCGAATTGGGTCTGCCGCACGCGATGGACCCTGTTTTGGCGCTCGAAACTCTGTTTGAAACGGCTGTAGATGCAGGACTGGCAAGCGACGGGCTGATCGCGCAATCACAGGCTCAGGCGGATGCGTTCTGGTCGGTGCGGGAACACATCCCCGAGGCCAATCGCCGTATCGGATCGGTGTCGTCCCATGACATTTCTGTTCCGCTCGGGGCGCTGGCCCAGTTCATCGTTTCAGCAGGGCAACGTATTGAAAAAATTGGTGATTTCCGCATCAATTGTTTCGGACATGTCGGCGACGGCAACCTGCATTACAACGTCTTTCCCATGGCTGGACGCACGCGTGCCGATCACATGAACGAGCGCGACGAGATCAAACGTGTCGTCCATGATTTGACCCATGAATTGGGCGGTTCTGTCAGCGCAGAACACGGGGTTGGACGGCTCAAAGTCGATGATTTGGAACGCTATGTGGACCCGACCAAAATGGCGGCGATGCGTGCGATCAAATCCGTGCTGGATCCGAATGGCATCATGAACCCCGGTGCGGTTCTGCGGGCCTGAGTGCGATGCGTTAACCATGAATTTCACGGGCCAAACCCGTGTGTTTCCAGAGGCTCTTGTACAAAACATGGTGCAAAAGTCACAAGATCACCGCATCGAAACAGGCCGTTTTGCGCCTCGCATTGGCATCTTGTACAAAAGTGGCAGGGAATGTCACATGATTAAGGTGTGTTACCCGAAACCTAACAAAAAGCGTTAAAATGCGGCCGATTGGGTCTGCACAAACAGCCGCTCGGGACGGATCACGCCCCTTGAAACGCGCAGAGCACACTGACGTCCATGCCCATGGCCTCGAGCTTTTTGCGCCCCCCCAATTCCGGCAGGTCGATGATAAAAGCACAGGATACGATCTCGCCGCCCAATTTTTCGAGCAGCTTGATCCCTGCCTCGACCGTGCCGCCTGTTGCGAGCAGGTCATCCACGACGAGGATTTTCTCGCCGGCTTCAATGGCGTCATCGTGCAATTCCATCACCGCTTCGCCGTATTCCAGCGTGTAGGGTTGAGAGATGACTTTGCCCGGCAATTTCCCCTGTTTGCGGATCGGCACGAAGCCGACGGACAATTGGTGCGCAATGGCCCCCCCAAGGATAAAGCCGCGCGCCTCAAGGCCCACGACCTTGTCGATTTGCATCCCCACGTAGGGGTGCAGCAACTGGTCAATCGCCAGCCGGAACCCGCGCGGATCAGCAAAGAGTGTTGTCACATCGCGAAACATGATCCCTTCGTGGGGGAAATCGGGGATGGTGCGAATGTAGTCTTGAACGGTTTTCATGTGGCTCTCCGGAGCGTGGCTGTAAGGAGTCCCATCGCCACAAGTGTGCCGCCGCCGATGCGCGTCAGCCCTGTGAGGACGTGGGGTTGTGTGATGCGGCTGCGCAGCGCGTTGGCCGCCAGTGCAAAGATCAGTGCGTTGAGTGTCGCCAGCCCGACAAATGTTGCGATCAGGATGCCGGCTTGGGGTGCGAAGGCTGCGTTTGTGTCGATGAATTGCGGCACGAAGGCCACAAAGAAAGTGTTCGATTTCGGGTTCAGCGCGGTCACCAGTGTGAGGTCCCTGAACACTTTTGCCGCGCTTTGTCCTGCGGGTTTGTCTGTCAGGCTTGGCGCGCTTTGCGCCCCGCGTGTGCTGAGCAGCATTTTCACTCCGAGGTAAACGAGGTAGGCGGCGCCGGCCCATTTGAGCAGGCTGAACGCCAGCCCCGATGCGAGGAACAGTGCCCCCAAGCCGATCACGGACAGTGTCATCGCGATCAGATCGCCCGCTGCCACGCCAAGTGCGCTCGCCACCGCCACCCGCCGCCCTTGGGTCAATGCATAGCTGAGCACCAGCATCAGGGTTGGCCCCGGCAGCACCAGCAAAGTGGCAGAGGCGAGCGCAAAGGTCACCCAGAGGTCCAGTGTCATGTTTTCATCCCCAAAGCGTTGGTTTGTGCACCATCAGCCAGAACACCATAACGAGGGCGGCAAAGGCGGGCCACCCCAGCATCATCCAGATTTTGAATGCTTTTTCTGCCTCTGGTGGCATCGACGGCGCGTCTTTTGTCAGGTTGCGGATTTTGAGTTGCAAGTGCACCACAGGCGCCCAGCAGCAAAACGCAACGATATACAATCCGTAGCTGAGCAACAGCCAGCTTTCGGTCAGCGCGTATCCTTGCAGCCAGATCAGCCACAACCCTGTTGCGGGTTGCACGATTCCTGCCGGCGTTGTGAAGAGCCAGTCCGCCAGCACCACCCCTTTTGCCGTTGAGTGGATTGCTTGAATGTTTCCGCTGTGCACTGCGAACACCATTTGAAACGCCGTACCGATCCCTGTCCCGAACAGCACCGTCGAGCTGAGGATGTGCAGCCATTTCGCGCTCAGGTAGGGGTCCATTAGCGTTCCCTCTCCAATATGCTCCACACCCCGATCAGGACGAGGATGGGCAGGTTTTTCAACAGTCCCCCGATGGGCAGCAGCCAAAGTGCGGGCGCGAGGAGTGTGAAGGTCAGTGTGTATCCCCCCACCAACCCCAATTGGATCAGCGTCATCAGCTTTGGTCGCCAGTTGCGCAGGAGTGCGCCTGCGATGGCAATGTCCGCCCCCCCTCCGATCCGCGCCATGGCGATCAGTGTGTTGTCCCCTAGGATGCTGTTTTGCATCAGCGGCAGGAAGGTGTCGGGTGCGAGTGTCAGCCCCAGAATGCCGGAAAATATCCACATAAATGCCAGCGTAAGTCGCACAAGCGGGCGCATCAGATAGAGCCGCGCGTGCCAGATGTCTTGTGATCCTGCCGGGCGCGTTGCGATGAATTCTGCCACCCCTCGCGCGGGTGGTGCGTTGTTTAATTGGGCTGACATCGGGGCGTGCACCCCGTGTTCCAGTTGCGCGATGGCGGTGCGCGAGATTGGCCCGAGGTTCAGCGCGTCCCCGATCCGTCCCATGCTGTGCGCAATCCTCAAAGGGAGGTGCAGTTTGGGCAATGGCGCGTGTCCGAGCCAGCCGCGCAAACGGTCTGCAAGGTCTGACTGCGTGATGTCCTGAGGTCCGCCCACAAGGTGCGCCCCTTGTGGGGGCGGGTTTTCCAAGCAGTGCAACGCGATCTGCGCAAGGTCCTCGGCGTGGATGGGGTTGAACACTTGCTGTCCGTCTCCGATCACAGGCGTGCGCAGCGGCAGGGCCGCGAGGGCGCGCGCGAGTGATGTGCCCCCGTAGGAGGTGTCGGCCATGACCAGTCCGGGCCGCAAAATACTGACCTGCGTTGATGCTGCGGCCTCTCCGGCGCGTCGCCATTTGGCAAAAGATGTGTCGGCCTCGATCCCGACGGCAGAGATCAGCACGCCGCGCGCGTCCCGATCCAGTGCCGCGTAGGCGGCAGCGGGGGCTTGGACATGCACGGCCTCAAACTGCGTTTGGGAGGCGTTGAGCACGCCCGCGCAGTTGATCAGATGTGCCCCGTGGGCCAGATGCGGTGCCCAGAATGCTGCGGCATGGGTTTCGGGGGTGCTCAGGTCGGCCTGCACCGTTTCAAATCCCATCGCGGTCAGTGCTTTGGTGCGGCGGGCGTGGGCGATCACCCGCCAGCCTGCCGCGCGCGCCGCAAACGCCATGTGCCGCCCGATGAACCCATCGGCGCCAAGGATCAGAACGCTGCGGTGCGCAGTCACGCCGCTCAATCAGATCACGCGCCCGGCGACGGCGTCAAGTTTCGCCATGATTTCCGGATCACGTGCGTCAGGCGCCGTGAGGATCGCGTATTCCAGCGCCTTGTCACATCCGTGCGCACAGTCCGCGCGCGTGGCCCCCAGCAGCGCCGGCAAGCGTTTGACCAGATCGCGCCCTTTGTCGGCGTTTCCCGTCAAAGTTTTAATGATTTCAGTCACATCAACCTCACCGTGATCAGGGTGCCAACTGTCATAATCGGTGATCATCGCGACGGATGCATAGCACAATTCGGCTTCTCGCGCGAGCTTGGCTTCGGGCATGTTTGTCATCCCGATCACATCCGCGCCCCAGCTGGTGCGGTACATTTTGCTTTCCGCGAGGGTGGAGAATTGTGGCCCCTCCATCGCAAGGTAAGTGCCCCCCATATGCACCGTGATCCCTGCGTCTTTGGCTGCCGTGTGGCAGGCGTCGGACAGGCGGGGGCAGGTGGGGTGCGCGACGCTGACATGTGCGACACAGCCTGTTCCGAAAAAGGATTTTTCGCGTGCGAATGTGCGGTCAATGAATTGATCTACAATGACAAAATCACCCGGTGCCATATGTTCGCGAAAGCTGCCACAGGCCGAGACCGAGATCACATCCGTGACCCCCAACCGTTTCAGCGCGTCAATGTTGGCGCGGTAGGGCACGGTCGTCGGGCTGTGCACGTGTCCGCGCCCGTGACGGGGCAAAAAGGCCATGTCGACGCCGTTCAACGTGCCCGTCAGGATATCATCGGAGGGCGCCCCCCACGGCGTGTCCACTTTGGTCCATTGAGCATTTTCCAACCCGTCGATGTCATAGATGCCCGAGCCGCCTATGACGGCGATTTTGGTTCTGGTCATGGGGTGCCTCCTGCGCGCACGTTGTGTCGGGTCAAAGCTGCGCTGAAACGCGCAAGAGTTCAACGCCCCTTGATGCCGCGTGCGCTGTGTTCGGGGTTTGCGCAACGTTGAGGCTAAAATGCTGCTGAAACTGCCCGAAATCGCTGCGATCTTTGCGATTTGTTGACCAGTTGGAGGGCAGACTGCGCCCGAGGGTTCACAACAGCGTCAAAACCCGTTAGGGCCAGCGCAAAGACGAAACACCCCTTGCACTGACAGGACACGGCATGCGCGCGACATTGGCAGCATTTACAAAGAATTTGGACGTCACCGATTTGCGGTGGAACGCGGGCGAAGGGTTCACGCCAAGCCGTTTGCGCATCGAGTTGTTGTCAGGTTTGACCGTTGCTTTGGCCTTGGTGCCCGAAGCGGTCGCATTTGCCTTTGTCGCAGGGGTGCACCCGCTTGTCGGTTTGTATGCCGCGTTTCTGGTCGGGTTGATCACCGCCTTGTTCGGGGGCCGGCCCGGCATGATTTCGGGTGCGACGGGGGCTTTGGCCGTTGTGATGGTGGCTTTGGTCGCCCAGCACGGGGTCGAGTACCTGTTCGCCACAGTTGTTTTGATGGGCGCGTTGCAGATTTTTGCGGGTGTGATGCAGTGGGGCAAATTCATTCGCCTTGTGCCGCATCCTGTCATGCTGGGCTTTGTGAACGGCCTTGCGATTGTTATTTTTCTGGCCCAGATGAGCCAGTTCAAGGTTCCCGGAACGATGGAAAACACCGGCCACGGTATGAGTGGCGGGGAATGGTTGTCTGGCGGTCCGTTGTACCTGATGCTGGGCCTTGTTCTGTGTACGATGGCGATCATTTGGGTGACGCCGCGCATCACAAAGCTGATCCCCGCCCCATTGGCAGGGATCGGGATTGTTGCGATCGTCGTGATTGCCACGGGTTTGGACGTGCCGCGGGTGGGGGATCTGGCCTCTATTTCCGGCGGTTTCCCGATGCCGCATAACCCGTTTGGTGACGGTATCGGTCTGTATGGCACAGCCCTTGCGCCGTTCAATCTCGAGACGTTGTACATCATCCTGCCCTATGCCGTGATCCTCGCGGCGATCGGTTTGATCGAAAGCTTGCTGACGCTGAACCTTGTCGGAGATATGACCAACCAGCGTGGCGGGGCATCCAAGAGTGTATCGCACAGGGCGTGGCCAACACGGTCACGGGTTTCTTTGCCGGTATGGGCGGTTGCGCGATGATCGGCCAGTCCATGATCAACGTGAAATCGGGCGGGCGCACCCGCGTCGCCGGAATCGCGGCGGCGGTGTTCTTGTTGCTCTTTATCCTTGTCGGGTCCTCCGTGATCGAGCTGATCCCGCTGGCTGCTTTGGTCGGCGTCATGTTCATGGTCGTGATCGGGACGTTCGCCTGGAACTCTTTGACCATCTTGCGCAAAGTGCCGTTCACGGACGCTTTTGTGATCCTGCTGGTGACTGTGGTCACGGTCTACAAAGACCTTGCTGTTGCGGTTGTGGTCGGCGTCATTGTGAGCGCTTTGGCCTATGCGTGGAACAACGCGCGCCGCATCCACGCCGTGACCCGCGAGTCTAGCACCGAAAAAGGGGCGAAAGTGTATGAAATTCAGGGCCCGTTGTTCTTTGGGTCAGCGGACGGTTTTCTGGAGTTGTTCGATATCGAGAACGACCCTGACATTGTGATCGTGGACTTCGCGCAAAGCCGCGTTGTGGATCAATCCGCGTTGCAGGCGATTGAAGCCTTGGCGGGGAAATACGAGGCCTCGCAAAAGCGGATCCAGTTGCGCCACCTGACGCGCGATTGCCATCAGTTGTTGACCAAAGCGGGTCACTTGATGGTCGACAGCGATGATGATCCCGAATACGCGCTGGCGGTGGATTATTCTGTACGCACGGGTATTTTGGGCAGCCACTGACGCGTGATCCGGGTGGTGGCTGGATGGGCGCATGTCGCCCGTCCGGGTCCAATGGCGATTTTTACCTTTTGCTGTTGGAAATCATCCCTTTTCCGTCCTATGTTACCGCATAGGTGGTGCCTGTGTTCCGCCAGGGTGTCCCGTGCATCAGTAGAGGGTTTGATATGCTTGATCTTGAAGCCATCAAAGCGCAACGCGGCAACAAGCCGGTGCCTTATGGCACTTACGAGGATGCGCTTGCGGCGATGGAGCAGTCGCTTGAAGAAGACGCGCCGCCCTCTAAAGAGCATATTCTGATCAACAACCGCCTTGTTGCGTGGGAGGCCTATCTGGGAATCGCCAAAGTGCGCTCCTTTCCGACGCAGCTGCATGTGGGGCTGAACGATGTGTGCAATGCGCGCTGCACGTTTTGCCAATATGCGCCCGAGCGCTCGACCGCCAACATGATCAAGGCAGACGATCTGCGCCGCGCCAAGTGGATGAAATACGTGATGAATTTCTTTCCCAACGCGGGATTGAGTGAGCCGCTGATCCACCCCGAGATTGAAGATATTTTCGAGATCGTGCGCGACAATGCCCCGCATATCAATATGCACATCACCACCAATGTATCGCTTGTGAGCGAACGGCTTTTGCCGACCTTGGTCAGCAATTTGAACGTGATGATCATTTCCCTGAATGCGGCGCGTAAAGAGAGTTACGAGGCATTGATGCCGCCGTTGAAGTGGGACCGGATTTTGCGCAACATCGAGCGGATTCAGGAAGAAAAAGCGCGTCAGGGCCGTGATCGCCCGCAGCTTCAGGCGGGGTATGTTTTGAACAAACACAACCTTGATGAATTGCCGGAGTTGCCGTCGTTGCTGCGCCGCATCGGCGTTGAGGCGTGCCGCATCATCGAGTTGAAAGTCCCAAAGCCGATCCAGAGCCGCGCGTTGTTGACCGACGAGGACGTCGCATCCCATGATCGCACATTGGCGTTGCGCAAGTTCGAAGAATTCGAGGCCGAGTGTCGCGCCCATGACATTCGCCTGACCCAACCGCTGCCGGCTTTTTAAGCGAGAGAGAAATTGCATGTCTTCTGACGAACACTCCGCCCCGGATGCAGGCCCCGACGCAGCCCCCGATGTAAGCCCCGACGCCGAAGAACTCACCGGTACCGCGCGCAAGCAGAAAACCCTGCAGGACAAACAGGAGAAATATCTGAAGTACCGCCATACCGGCGATATCTCCAAGGAATTTGGCCGCCAGATCGCGCGCGGTGAAGACCCGCGGTGCACCTATCCGTGGAACCGGCTGGATATTGTTCTGCGCGACAACCGCACCAAAGTATGTTCGGATTTTCCGACCCGATTGCCGCGCTTTGACTGGCCCAGCACCGAAGATTTCCACAAAGAAGACCAGATGTGGAACCACCCGTTCATGCAGAAAATGCGCGGCGGGATGGGCACGCCTGATGCAGTGCCGTTTTGTGATATCTGCGTGCGCGCGAACAAACGGGCCAGCAAAAATCTCGCATGGCGCGAGCAAGCCCGCGATGACACCCGCAAAGTCTATCAAGCCATCGAGGCGGATATTTTGCGGGGCTCCTATCGCGGCACCCTGAACGAGGTCGAGCATGAACTGAATGATATGCGCTTTCAAAAGCCTGAGGGCCAATTGGTGCGCTTGTTTACGGATACTCTGGAGTACAGTCGCCGTCGCATCTACAAACACCGTTTTTTGCATTTGGGGCGTGTGTTGCAAATGGGATTGCGCACGCCTTTGGCCTCTCCGTTTCTGGCCGAAGCCAACACAAGCTTCACGGCCGCCGATTTTTCGTCCGTCAAGACCGAGTACGTCGCCTCTGTCGTTGCCCGTTTCGGCATCGAGACACAAAAGGTGGTATTGGATCCCGCAGCGTTTTTGCCGTTTGAGGACAACAGCTTTGAAGGCATCTGGCTGGACGGCAGGGCGTTGTTCTATTGCGACCGCGATGCCTTGTTTGCGCAAGTGAACCGCGTTTTGGGACCGGACGGCATTTTGCACGTGCAAGAAGGCTATGGCCCCGGAATGTTGCTGCGCATGATTTTGCGCGACCCTTTTGGCAACAATGGCCGGATGGAGGTTGAGGACCTGTTGATCAAATACGGCCATCCGGATTTGGCCGAGGGGGCCAGGGAAACAAGCGGGATTGCCGCGACGTTTCACGCCCTGTTTGCGGGTGACATGACGGATGAGTTGCGTGAAATGCGCGCGGCTTTGGATGCGTCGCTGGCGCGGACGTTGATTTTGGCAGGGCTCAAGCACCAAGGGGTTGGCAATTTTTTCACCGACGCCGAATTGCGCCGCAGTTTGCGCCGACACAGCCTGACCATCGACACTGTGCAGCGCGCCCGCTTTGTTGCGGTGCCGACAAAAGACGTGACAGAAGAGGCGATTGCCTTGTTGAACGGAGACAACGCCTTGCTGGATGCTTTGGGCGCTTTGGCGATCGATCCCCAAGCCCCCTTGAGCGACATCGCCAATTACGACGGCGCTGTGGTGTTCAACGCTTTTGCCAATGTGTCCAACCGCAAAGGGACAACGAACTAGGGCCCGGCCCCTGTTCGCCCCCGATGCCGTATCGTTTCAATCGTCCGGCCGGTTCAGTTCGAACAGGGTGCTGACGACCGAGTAGTCGCGGTATCCCAAGCGCGCCAACGGCTGGAATGTGGTCACGTCAAACCGCCCGTCCTTGATGGTGTCGTCGCGCATGTGCACCCCTGTGACTTCGCCGAACACCACGTAGTTGGACGCCCCTTCAATCTGCACGATTTGCGTCATCCTGCATTCCAGACTGGCGGGGACCCCTTTGATCCGTGGACAATCAATGGTTTGGCAGTCCAGCGCGCTCAGCCCTGCGTGCGCGAATTCATCCACGTCTTTGTCCAGTGTGGCCGATGACAGGTTCATGGCGTCCCGCGCCGCACTTTCCACGATATTGACGCAGAACACCCCGGTTTCGCGGATGTTGGCGACGCTGTCTTTGGTGCCGTCCTGATCGTCTTTCACTCCGGTGGAGGCGAACATGACCTGCGGCGGCACATAGGCCACCCCGTTGAAGAAGGAATAGGGCGCCAGATTGTTGCGCCCTTGGCTGTCGCGGGTCGAAATCCATCCGATCGGGCGGGGCGTCACGATGGCGTTGAACGGGTTGTGGGGCAGGGGGTGCCCGTCTTTTGGTTGGTAGAACATGAGGACCTCGTGTTGAGTGTTTGGCAAAGACGTAGCGCCATGCTAGGGCGAGGACCAGCCCTAACAACAGTGCCTGATCTGACCTGCTTATGTACGCTTTGACTTCAGAAACGCGAGACGACTGGTGGGAGGTCGAGGCCTTGTATGACTTGTGTTTCGCCCCCGGCCGCGAGGCGTTGTCGTCGTATCGTTTGCGTGACGGTGTTCCTGCGGTGTCCGGTTTGAGCCTTGTGGCCCGCGATGCGGACGGCATTCTGGCCGGTGCCATTCGCTATTGGCCTGTGGCGGTGGGCGCTGTGCCTGCCTTGTTGCTTGGCCCTGTTGCGGTGCACCCGACCCGTCAGGGCGAGGGGTTGGGGGGGCAGTTGATTGCCAGCAGCCTGGCCGTCCCCGAAGCCGCTGCATGGGCAAGGGTGATGCTGGTGGGCGATGCCCCCTATTACAACAAATACGGGTTTCAGCGCCTTGACGGCGT
The DNA here is from genome assembly GCA_943787985.1 of uncultured Paracoccaceae bacterium. Classification (GTDB taxonomy): domain Bacteria; phylum Pseudomonadota; class Alphaproteobacteria; order Rhodobacterales; family Rhodobacteraceae; genus Ascidiaceihabitans. The sequence goes on from CALSOO010000004.1 coordinate 442,317, forward strand.
GGTGATGCCGCCTCCGACCAACCCTGATCGTGTGTTGGGGCGTGCCATGGCTTTGGGGGCGTGGGATGGTGTGCGCGGGGCGGTGACGCGGTTTCCCCATTGAAAAACGCGCCCCTCGTGCTGATCTTGAGGGGGAAGAGGAGAATTTTCGATGACCGAGTTGACCGTATTGCCCACCGCCAAGCGCCCTGTTGATGTGGAGGCGTCTTTGGACGCTTTGGCGGCGCGCTACACAAAGGCGGGAGGTATTGGCATTGATTTGCTCAACTCGTTGGGGGCCCAAGCCGATGGGTTGATCCAGAAGCTCCCCGAAAAGGTCCGCGATGGATTGCAGGACGCCACCGTGTCGGCCCTGCATCAGGCGATGCGCGCCGCGCACAAGTCCCGCGACATGGTGCCGGATCAGGCCAATTGGATCAACACGGCTGTCAGCACGGCCATGGGCGCTGCCGGCGGGTTTGGCGGATTGCCCACAGCCTTGGCCGAGTTGCCTGTCACCACGACCCTCTTGTTGCGCGTCATTGAGGGTGTTGCGGCGGAACACGGCTTTGATCCGGCCGCGGAGAACGTGCGCTTTGACTGTGTGTCCGTCTTTGCGGCCGCCGGACCGTTGGAGCATGACGATAGCGCGGATTTGGCGTTTTTGTCTGCCCGTGTGGCCCTGTCGGGCGCGGCCCTTCAGGGGATTATTTCGCGCGTCGCCCCGCGTTTGGCCACTGTTCTAGGGCAAAAGCTGGCCGCCCAAGCGGTGCCGGTGTTGGGCGCCATTGCGGGGGCCGCGACCAATTACGCCTACACCAGTTACTACACAGACATGGCCCATGTGCATTTCGGCTTGCGCAAATTGGCGATTGAGGCGGATGTCCCGCCCGAAGAACTGGCCCAGCGGTTGCGCGCCCGTTTGCAGAAATTGCCGGTGAAATCAGCGTCCAATTGAAGCGGGTGCCACGGATGTGGCATTGATCAGCGCATAGCAGTCTTGCCCCGTTGCAAGCTGCAAGGACTGCACGGCGGGGGCCGGGATGCGCGCGATCAGTTTGTCGGTGCCAGCTTGCAGTCCGATGGCCGCCCCCGGTCCGATCCCCGTTTTGATGCCCCGCACTGTGACGGGCAGGATATTCGCCGTCGAGAGCCCTTCGGGGCGTGTCCGCGACAGGATCACGTCTTGGGCAAGAATGCGCAGTCGCACTGTGCTGCCAACGGGGGCGTGCACACCGGGAAGCGACAGCATGCCGGCGCTGACCTTGAGCAGGCTCAAACCTTGCGCCCTGTGTTCTTCGACCTGTGCCATCATCACGGCCCCTGCTTGTCGCACCCCCAAAAGGGGCACGGCGTCGGGGTCCGACAGCACGTCAAAGATGGGCCCGTTCAGGACCGATGCCCCGTTTTGCAGGACGACGATATGATCCGCAAGCCGCGCGATTTCGTCCAATGCGTGGCTGACGTAGAGGATGGGCGGCGCGTCCGTTTGGGCTTTGATCCGCTCCAGATAGGGAAGGATCGTGTCTTTGCGTGTGCTGTCGAGGGCTGCGAGGGGTTCGTCCATCAACAGCACCTCGGGGCGGCTCAACAATGCACGTCCAAGCGCCACGCGCTGTTTTTCGCCCCCTGACAGGTCTATGGGCGCGCGTGTCAGGAGCTTTTCCAGTCCCATCAGTTCGATAATTTCGCGGCGGTGGTTGGCGGCGCGCGGTTTGGGGCGGAACCGTGCCGCGTAATCGAGGTTCTGGCCGACAGTCAAGTGGGGAAAAAGCCGTGCGTCTTGAAAGACATACCCCATGTTTCGCTTGTGCGCCGGTACAAAGCTGTGCGCGTCAAACAAGGTGCGTGTGCCCAGCCGCACATGCCCTGCGTCCGGTTTCAAAAGTCCCGCAACCGCGTTGATCAGCGTTGTTTTCCCTGCGCCGGAACGGCCAAAAATCGCCGTCACGCCTGCGTTTGCTTCAAATTGCGCATCAAGTTGAAACGCGCCAAGCTGGTGCTGGATGTGCACGCTCAGGCTCATGCGTTTTGCCCCCCTTTGATGCGTTGCGCCACTTTTTGTCCCAACCACTCGGAGAGGGCGACGGCGACAAAGGCGATCACACAGGCCCAAAGCACCAAGGCCACCGCGCGCCCTTCGCCCCCCGGCACTTGCAAGAAAGCGTAGATGGCGGAGGGCAGCGTTTGGGTTTGCCCCGGGATGTTGGCCACAAACGTGATGGTGGCCCCGAATTCACCAAGCGCTTTGGCAAACCCCATGACGCTGCCTGCAAGTATGCCGGGGGCAATCAGGGGCAGGGTGACGGTGGCAAACACCGCGAGGGGCGGGGCGCCGAGCGTGCGCGCGGCGTCCTCCAGTTTCGGGTCCACCGCCTCGATCGCGAGGCGCATGGCGCGCACCATGAGAGGGAAACCCATGATCACAGCCGCCAGGACAGCGCCTGTCCACTGAAACGCCAGCGTGACGCCGAACATACTGTAGAGCAGCTCGCCGATCGGGCCATTGCGTCCGAACCCGAGCAGCAAAAGATACCCTGTGACCACCGGCGGCAGCACCAGCGGCAGATGGACCAGCGCGCTGAGCACGGCCTTGCCCCGAAACCGTGCGCGCGCCAGCACCCACGCCACCCAAAGTGCCAAAGGCAGCGCGCAGAGCGTTGCAACGCTGGACACCAGCAAGGACAGGCGCAACGCGTCCCAGCTTGCTGCGTCCAACCCCGTCACGGCGCGCGAAACCCGTGCGCGGCAAAGACGGCTTGGGCCGCATCGCTTTGCAGCAGCGTCACAAATGCGTCCCCTTGCAGGGAAAGGCTGGTGGCAGGATAGGTGATGGCGGAATGTTGCGTTTCAGGGATGGCATAGAGCACCCGCACCCGCGGTTCGGCCAAAGCGTCGGTGGCATAGGTGATGCCCAGCGGGGTCTCTTGGCGCGCCACAAGGGCGAGGGCCGCACGCACATTGTCGGTTTCTGCCAGTTTTTCGTGCACCTCTTGGAAAATGCCTATGTTTTCAAGCCATTCTTTGGCGAAAATCCCTGCCGGGACGGAATCCCTTTGTCCTATGGCCAAACGTCCGTCTCCCAACATGTGCGGGAGGTCTTTTGGGGTGGTCAACGGGGGGTGGTCCGGCGCGCCGATCACGACCAACGTGTTGCCCGCAATGATCACGGTTTTGCCTGCGTCAACGGCGCCGCGCTGCTCCAACCAGTCCATCCACACGGAATGCGCCAGAACCACAACGTCGGCGGGCGCCCCTTGGGCCACTTGGCGGGCGATGGTGCCCGAGCCTGCGTAAGACAGCACAACGGGATCGCGCGACAGGGTTGCTATCTCGTCCAGCACCCCGCGCAGGGAGGCGGCCGCAAACACGGTGGTTTGCGCCTGCGCTGCGCCGGCAAGGGTTGCGAGGGCGACAAGTGTTGATGTCATAAGGGCAGATGAGGCCATGGCATGACTATTTCCCAGCCTGTACCGCCGCGCAAGCGCAAAGGCATCTGCGGCGGCAAACCTGTTGGTTTTATGGAAGGAATCGTCAAACTCTGGATGTTTTGTGCCGAGTAAGTTATAATTAAGAAAAACGGAGCAGACTTCCCGTCAATGACAGCACAGATGATCAAACAGTTACCTCTTTCTGTTGAAGGGGCCCATAAGTCCGATGTGCGCACGCAATTTGCGGCGCTGTGTTATCGTATTGTTGACGGAAAAGTGCAGATTTTGCTGGTGACCTCCCGCCGGTCCGGTCGCTGGATCGCGCCCAAAGGGTGGCCGATGGACGGGAAAACCCCGTATGACGCTGCTGCGCAGGAAGCGTGGGAAGAAGCGGGGGCAACGGGCAAGGTAGGGACCGTTCCGTTGGGGCTGTTTTCCTATGTGAAGTTGATTGAGGGCGCGCCGGATTATACTTGTATTGCAGTGATTTACCCGATGCGCGTCAAGAAGCTGGTCAAAGAGTATCCCGAAGCGGCGCAGCGCAAACGCAAGTGGGTGAGCCGCAAGAAGGCGGCAGGTATGGTGCAAGAGCCCGAGTTGGCCCGCATCATCAAGGATTTCGATCCACGCCGGTAAAAGCAACAGCGCGCTTGGTCTTTGAGGCGCGCGGGTCTATGTTTACACAACCACCAAAAAGGGCGATTGGCGTCGATGATCAAATACACGCTCAAATGTGAAAATGACCACGCTTTTGACAGCTGGTTCCAGTCCGCGCAGGCATTCGAGACGCTGCAGACCGCAGGACATGTGAGTTGTATTCATTGCGGCAGTGCACAGGTGAGCAAAGCCTTGATGGCCCCGCGTGTGCGCCCCGCCCGTGCGGTTGCTGTTCCGTCGCAGGCGGGATTGTCCGAACCGCAAGGCGAGGTGGAGACAGCATTGGCCAAGATGCGCAAACATGTCGAAGAGAATTCTGCCGATGTGGGTTCGAATTTCGCCAAAGAAGCGCGGGAAATGCATTTGGGCGACGCGCCAGAGCGCTCCATTTATGGCTCTGCAGGAATTGAAGAGGCAAAAGCGTTGATTGAGGATGGTGTTCCGATCCTTCCTTTGCCATTCATGCCGAAAGCAAAGACGAACTGATGTTTTGATGGATTGGACTGAGTGATGCATGTTGTGATTACAGGCGCGAGCCGTGGGATCGGGGCCGCTTTGGGCGCGCTTTACGCTGGTGCGGGGCACAAAGTGACGGGCACAGGCCGCTCCGTGGCCTCCGATGTGCAACTGGATGTGACCCGTCCGTCCGATCACGCGGCGATGGCAGACGCTTTGGCGGGCCAGCCGATTGATTTGCTGGTGTGCAATGCGGGCGTGTATCTGGACAAGGGCGAGCAGCTTGAGGGCGGTTACAGCGCGGACATGTGGGCGTCGACGTTTGCGGCCAATGTCACAGGTGTTTTTCTGAGCGTGCAGCATTTGCTGCCGAACTTGCGTTTGTCACAAGCGCCAAAGATTGCGATAATTTCCAGCATGATGGCGTCTCAGGAAAGGGCGCCGGGGGGCAGCTACATTTACCGCGCCTCCAAAGCGGCGGTTTTGAATGTCGGGCGCAATTTGGCCGTGGATCTGAAGGGGGAGGGGATTGCCGTTGGCATTTACCACCCTGGTTGGGTGAAAACAGACATGGGCGGCGATGCGGCTGACATCAGTGTGGATGCCTCTGTTCAAGGGTTGGCGTTGCGCTTTGACGCGCTGAGCCTGCAGAGCACCGGATGTTTTGAGACATGGGACGGGCGCGCGCATCCGTATTGAGGGGATGCGAAGATGGCAGAGTTGTTGGTCCAAGCGTATTTGCGTCATACCTTACGCCACGCCGAAGGTACGCGGCGCGGTGATGCAGGGATAACAAACCGTGCTTTCGCTCAATGACACGCGACTTTAAAAAAGATATCTGACACATCGCAAGACAATGTTTTGTTTGCATTGTTCTCGAACGAAGTTGTCTCTGTTCAAGTATGGGCTGCGGTACACAGGCTAGAGATTGATGAAGCACGGGCGTGTGAAAAACTTCACGAGATCGCGAAAGCCGACACATCTATAGCAAGCATGGACGCGCGTATATCATTGCAAGAATGGCGAAAAGGAAATTTGCGCGTACGGCGCGACAATTTCTATTTGTGAGCAACAAGCCGAGACTGATCCAATTGAGCAGGCTTTGCCTGCACACGATGTTTTGCAAATGCGCTGCGGCATTTGCGCATTTGGCGCACAAACAGATGTTTTTCTGCCCCCCCGAGCCTGTGCTTGCCTTGCAGAGTTGCCCCGCGCCGCGTAAAGCCCTGTGCGAAACGAGGAACGTGGGGGATTTATGCCTGTTCTTGTGATGAAATTCGGCGGCACGTCTGTCGCGACCCTGGACCGGATCAAACGCGCGGCAAAGCGTGTGGGTGTGGAAGTGGCCAAAGGCTATGATGTGATCGTCATCGTCTCTGCCATGTCGGGCAAAACCAATGAATTGGTGGGGTGGGTCAATGAGACCTCCCCGATGTTTGATGCGCGTGAATATGATGCGGTTGTGTCCTCCGGCGAAAACGTCACGGCCGGATTGATGGCCCTGACATTGCAGGAAATGAGCGTGCCTGCGCGCTCCTGGCAAGGCTGGCAGGTGCCGGTGCAAACCACATCCGCCCATGCCGCGGCCCGCATTGAAGGTATTCCGTCCGACAACATCATGGCCAGCTTTGCTGCCGGCATGCGTGTGGCGGTTGTGGCCGGTTTTCAGGGTGTTTCGCCCGAGGGCCGCATCACGACCTTGGGGCGCGGTGGATCTGATACCACGGCTGTTGCTTTTGCCGCGGCCTTTGAGGCGGAGCGCTGTGACATCTATACGGATGTGGACGGGGTTTACACCACAGACCCGCGTGTCAGCCCGAAAGCCCGCAAGCTTGACAAGATTTCGTTCGAAGAGATGTTGGAACTGGCCTCTTTGGGGGCCAAAGTGTTGCAGACCCGTTCCGTTGAACTGGCCATGCGGTACAAGGTGAAGCTGCGCGTTCTGAGCAGTTTTGAAGAGCAATCGGATGAGGCTGGAACGCTTGTCTGCGATGAGGAGGAAATCATGGAAAGCAATGTAGTGGCAGGTGTCGCGTTCAGCCGCGATGAAGCAAAAATGACGTTGGTGTCTGTGGCGGATCGCCCCGGAATTGCCGCGTTGATTTTTACCGGGCTGTCTGACGCCGGTGTGAACGTTGATATGATTGTGCAAAACATCTCGGAAGAGGGGCGCACGGACATGACATTTTCCTGCCCCACCGATCAGGTCAAACGTGCGGATGCGGCCATGGCGCAGGCCAAGACGGATGGCACCATCAACTTTGCCGAGCTGATTGCTGATGTGGATGTCGCCAAAGTGTCTGTGGTGGGCATCGGCATGCGCTCCCACACCGGTGTTGCGGCGAAGATGTTCCAGGTGCTGAGCGCCGAGGGCATCAACATCAAGGTCATCACCACGTCAGAGATCAAGATTTCCGTTTTGATCGACCGCAAGTACATGGAGCTGGCGGTTCAGGCGTTGCATGATGCGTTCGAGCTGGACAAGGCGGCGTAATCCTCGTCTGCTTCTGTTCGTGATACCGGCAAAAGGCGTGGGACCACGCGCCTTTTGCCCTTGTTTCAAGCGCAGAGAAAACGCGTTTTATTTCTGTTGTGTTCGTGGTCTAAGCTGAATGTACTCAGCATGGGAGCCGTGCCAGAATGGCCGAGCGTTTTGAATCAGAAAGCCGCAAACTCCTTGGACGATTGCGCGATGCTATGGCCGGTGATGATCGCGGCCAAGCGCGTCTGGACAAGATCACCAGTCTGATTGCCAACAGCATCGGCAGTGAAGTCTGCTCTATCTATCTGTTTCGCGACGAAGAAACCCTTGAGTTATGCGCCACTGAGGGTTTGAACGCCGAGGCGGTGCACATGACCCGTATGCGTCTGGGCGAGGGGCTTGTGGGCCGTGTTGCCAAGCGTCGCCAAGTGATCAACACCGCCGATGCCCCCGGCGCCAAAGGGTTCCGGTTTATGCCGGAAACGGGCGAAGAGATCTATTCCTCTTTCCTTGGTGTTCCCATTCAGCGGTTGGGGGATGCGCTGGGCGTTTTGGTTGTGCAATCCAAGCAAGCGCGTGAATATACCATGGACGAGGTCTATGCCCTTGAAGTGGTTGCGATGGTTCTGGCGGAAATGACAGAATTGGGCGCTTTTGTGGGCGAGGGGGCCGCGATGTCTGCCCGCCATTCCCAGCCGATGATGTTGCGCGGAACTGTCGCGCAAGAAGGCGTTGCAGAGGGCCACATCTGGCTCTACGAGCCGCGCGTTGTTGTGTCCAACCCTATCGCGGATGACCCGCACCGCGAGTTGGAACGCTTGAGCGAAGCGGTTGAGGAATTGCGTGTCGGTGTGGACAAGATGCTTGATATGTCTGCCGATGCCGAACAGCGCCAAGTCCTTGAAGCTTATAGAATGTTTGCCAATTCCAAAGGGTGGATGCGGCGTATGGAAGTGAGCATCAGCAACGGCCTAAGCGCCGAAGCTGCAGTGGAAAAAGAGCAATCTATTGCGCGCGCGCGTATGGAAAAAGTGTCCGACAATTATCTGCGCGAACGTTTGAGCGACCTTGATGATCTGTCCAACCGCATGTTGCGCATTCTGACCGGACAGGGCACGGACACGGGCGCCGAAATGCCGGTCGATCCGATTTTGGTCGCCCGCAACATTGGTCCTGCGGAGTTGCTGGAATACGGGCGCACCCTGAAGGGGATCATCCTTGAGAGCGGCTCTGTCGGCTCTCATGCCGCGATTGTCGCGCGGGCTTTGGCGATCCCCTTGATCGTGCAAGCGGGGCGCGTGACAAACGAGGGGTTGAACGGGGATCATGTGATGGTCGACGGGGAGCAGGGGATCGTGCATTTGCGCCCCGATGACACGGTTGTCACCGCCTTTCGCGACAAGATGGCAATGCAGACCGAAGCGCTAAAGCGCTACGAGTCCATCATCGACAAACCGGCCTTGACCGAATGCGGGCAAACCATTGAATTGAATATGAATGCCGGCTTGATGGCTGACCTTCCGTCTTTGGAAGGTTCGGGCGCGCAAGGGGTGGGATTGTTCCGCACCGAGCTGCAGTTTCTGGTCCGCAACCAGATGCCGCGCCGCTCGGAGTTGAGCGCGCTGTACACCCGCGTTCTGGATGCGGCCAAAGGCAAGCGGGTGGTGTTTCGCACGCTCGATATCGGCTCTGACAAAGTGCTGCCTTACATGAAGCCAACGGATGAGCCGAACCCCGCTTTGGGCTGGCGCGCGATCCGTGTGGGTCTTGATAAACCCGGTGTGATGCAAATGCAGTTGCAGGCGCTGTTGCGCGCGTCCAACGGGCGGCCATTGACGATTATGTTCCCTTTCGTGGCGCAGTATGAAGAATACACACAGGCGCGTGCTGCCCTGGACAAGGCCTTGGCGCGGGAACGTCGTTTGGGGCATGTGGTGCCCGAAACGGTTGAGGTTGGTGCGATGCTGGAAACCCCGTCATTGGGGTTTGCACCGCGTCAGTTTTTCGAAGAGGTCGGATTTTTGTCCATTGGTGGCAATGACTTGAAACAGTTCTTCTTTGCTGCAGATCGCGAGAACGAGCGGGTGCGCAAGCGTTATGATACGCTCAACGTGAGTTTTTTGAGCTTTCTCGAACAGATCGTAGAGCGCTGCGCGGGCACCGATACGCCGCTGTCTTTTTGTGGCGAAGACGCGGGGCGCCCTGTTGAGGCCCTGTGTCTGGCGGCCATCGGGCTGCGCAGTCTGTCGATGCGGCCTGCGTCGATCGGGCCGGTGAAAAGCCTGTTGCGCCGCTCCAATCTGGAGGAGGTGCGCAAGGTCATCATGGATGCGCGTCATCGCGGTGAGATGTCTGTGCGTCCTGCGGTTATGAAATGGCTCGCCGAACAAGGTTGAATTTTTACGGCGCGGGGCAGAATAGATTTGCCTGCGAGGCAAAAAGCGACATGCTTGGTAAAAGCAGCAGGGCACACCACGCAAGGAGCGGGCTATGACCAAAAGCAGAACGCTCTGGGGGGCTTTGATGCGGGTGTTTCGCATCATGGACGAGCGGAATTTGAGCCTGATCGCAGCAGGCGTCGCGTTTTATGGAATTCTGGCGGTGTTTCCGGGTCTTGCGACCATTATTGCGCTGTGGGGCGTCATTGGCGATCCGGCTGCGGTGGCGGTGGAAATGGCCGAGTTTCGCGCGGTTTTGCCTGCGGATGTCTATGCTTTGCTGGATCAGCAATTGAGCGCATTGGCGCAAGCGGACGGGCTGACTTTGGGCTGGGCATCGGTGCTGTCGCTGGGTCTGGCGCTTTGGTCCGCGCGCGCAGGCGTTGCGGCCCTTATTCGCGGTTTGAACGCCATTTACAACGTCCCCAATCGTGACGGCATCGGCCATTATACCCGCGCGTTGAGCTTGACCATCGCGTTGGTCTGCGTGGCGTTGATTGCCATTGCCTGTGTCGTTTTTGCGCCCATTGTTCTGGCGTTTTTCCCGTTGGGGCCGTGGACGGGGTGGGGGCTTGAGATGGCGCGCTGGCTGATCGCCATTGGCGTATTGCTGGGCGGGTTTTCGATGATCTACCGGTTTGGCCCAAACCGCGTGCATGTCCCGACCCGTTGGGCCACGCCGGGGGCTGTGTTTTCGACCGTTTGCTGGGCGGCGGCATCGGTCGGGTTTTCGTATTACCTCACCAATTTCGGCGCCTATAACGAGATTTACGGCTCTATCGGGGCGGTGATTGCGATGCTGATGTGGTTGTTCATCAGTGCGTGGCTGGTTTTGTTGGGCGGTGCGCTGAATGCAGAGCTGGAGTACCGCGCCCGCCTAGCCAAGCGCGATGAGCCAGAGCCAGATGCTGATGACCGACCCCAAAGTGGCGATCAAAACGCTTGAGGCTGCGACGCGGCGCGCTTTGCCGTACATATTGGCAAAGATATAGGCGTTCACTCCGGGGGCCATGGCCGCTGTCAGCACGCCGGATTGAAACAGGTCTTTTGGCACCTCGAGCGCGCTGCCAAAGCCGAACACCAAAGCAGGGTGCAGCCCAAGCGCGATCACGCAGACCATCAAAATGGCCAGTTTGTCGCCTTCGGGTTTGTATTGCAGCAAGACCCCCCCAAGCGAGAACAGCGCCGCCGGCAGCGCGGCCCGCACCACAAGGCTGAGCGCGTCATCTGCAAATTTGGGCAACTCCAGGCCCGAGAGGTTCACGACAAAGCCAGCGGCAATCGCGATCACCAAAGCGTTGTGAAACATCGCCCGTCCCACAGCGCGCCCCAACACCGCCACGCCCGCGCCGCGATTGCGGGTGATCTCCATCACTGTAATCCCGAGCCCGTAGCAAAACGGTGCGTGCAGGGCGACAATCGCGTAGTTCCCTGTCAGCGCATCCACGCCGTAGGCGCGTTCGGTGATGGGCAGGCCCAGCAGCACCGAGTTGGAAAAGAGACAGCAAAACCCGATGGCGACGCAGTCTTCCCAGTCGCGTTTCAGCAGCACCCGCGCCCCGATCATCCCTGCTGCAAAACACAGCCCTGCCCCTGCATAAAAGCTGAACAGAAGCCCCGGATGAAACGAGCTTTGCAGGTCGATTTTGGAGATGGCCTGAAACAGCAGGCAGGGGATGGCGAACCCTTGGGTGAATTTCATCAACCCGTCGACGCCGGATGCGGGAAACACCCCTTTCCATACGGCCACGTAGCCGAACGCGATCACCAGAAACACAGGTAGAATGACGTCGAGTAGGGTTTGCATGGTTTGGCGTTTCGGTTGTTTGGAGGGCAGGAGCCTCCGGCGGAGGTTTATTTTGCAAGGTGAAAGGGGCGGCGTCTGTTCAGGGGATCTCGAAGTGCAGTGTCATCCCGTCGTAGGCGGGTTGGATGTGATCGTCGGTTTCCTCTGCCACCGTATCGTAGTCCAGATCCGTATGCATGTTGGTGATGACCGCCGTTTTGGGTTTGGCTTTGGCGATCCATTCCAGTGTCTGTTCAAAGTGCGAATGTGAGGGATGCGGTGTACGTCTGAGTGCGTCCACGATCCAGCAGTCGAGGTTTTCAACGTGGTGCCAGTTTTGCGCAGGGATGCTTTCGACGTCCGGCAGGTAGGCCACGTTGTTGATCCGGAACCCGAGGCTGTTGATCGAGCCGTGTTTGACCTCGAAGGGGGTGAATGTCAGCGCCCCCCCCGGTCCGCTGATTGTGACGTCCCCTGTGATGTCGTGCATGTCGAGGATGGGGGGGTAGGGCGATCCTTCGGGTGTGATGAAGGCGTAGCCAAAGCGTTCAAACAGGGCCTCTTTGGTTGCGCCATCCGCCCAGACGGGCAGCCGCGCGCGCATGTTGATCGCGATCATCCGCAAATCGTCCAGCCCGTGCACGTGATCTGCGTGGCTGTGTGTGTAGAGCACCGCGTCGATCCGTTGTGTCCCTGCGTCCAGCAGTTGGTTGCGCATGTCGGGCGATGTGTCGATCAGCACTGTCGTGGTGCCGTTGGCCTCCGTCCGTTCCACAAGGATCGAGCAGCGTTGCCGACTGTTTTTGGGGTTCTCGGGGTCGCAGTCCCCCCAGTGTCCTCCCAAACGGGGCACTCCGCCTGAAGACCCGCATCCCAGAATGGTGATTTTGAGCTCTGCCATCAGAGTATCGCCTTGGAAAACAGCGTTTCAAAATTGCTTTGGGTTTGGGCGGCGAAATCCTCGTAACTCATCCCGAACGTCTGGGCCCCGACCCGCGCGGTGTGCGCCGTGTAGGCGGGTTCGTTGCGTTTGCCCCGATGGGGAGGGGGCGCGAGGTAGGGTGCGTCGGTCTCCACCAGTATCCGGTCAACAGGCGCGGCCGCGAAAATGTCCCGCAAGTCCTGGCTTTTGGGGAAGGCCGAGATCCCCGACATGCTCAGGTAAAACCCCAGATCAAGGGCGGCATGTGCCAGTTCCTTGGAGGAGGAGAAGCAGTGCATGACGCACCCAAAGGCCCCGTTGGCGTGCTCGTCTGCCAGAATGCGCGCCATGTCCGCGTCGGCGCCGCGTGCGTGGATGATCAATGGCAGCCCTGTTTCGCGCGCGGCCGTGATGTGCACCCGCAAGGAGTGCTGTTGGATATCAGCGCTTTCGGCGGTGTAGTGATAATCCAGCCCGGTTTCCCCGATGCCGACGAATTTGGGGTGCGCGGCGAGGGCGATCAACTCGTCCACTGTCGCCAGCGGCTCGCTTGCCGCGCTCATCGGGTGGGTGCCCGCGGCGTAGAACACGGGGGCATAGGCCTCGGCGATGGCGCGCACTTGCGGCTCAAGGCGCAGCTTGGTGCAGATTGTGACCATGCGTGTCACCCCTGCCTCCGTAGCGTTGGCGATGATCTGGTCGAGTTCCCCATCAAAGTCGGGAAAGTCGAGGTGACAGTGGCTGTCGGTAATATGAGGTGTGCTTTGGGGCATGCAGGTCCGCTCGCTCAGGCTGAAGTGCCTCTGATCTTGAACATCGTATCTAGGACGAGGGCGGCTGGGTCAAGGTTAACGGCCCGCCCGTGACGCGCGCGCGAAAGGGCGTCCTGACTGATGTTGGCCCATGCCCGCCCTTGGTGGGGGGTGGGGGCCAAGCGTGACAGGATCGCGGCCTCATGCGGGGCGGCTTCGCTGGCGGGGGGCTGTCCTGTGGCGCCTGTACGGGCAAGGCGCGCCAAGGCGATCTCGAGCAGGGTAAACAGAAGGTCCAGTTTTTCATCCGCGCCGCGCTGGGCGGCGGCTTCGGCGAGGCGCAAGGTCCGCACACGATCCAGTTGCGGCAAGCTGCCCAGCAATCCGATGATTTCGGTGTACATGGCCAACCCGTTCAACAAGGACAAGCGCAGTGCCTCCCCGACGGAGCCGCCGGACAGTTCCGCCAATGCGACCGCATCCTTGCCGGGGTCCACCCCTGCCTGCATCATGGCGTCCTGCATCTGCGCCCCGTCCAGCGTGTTCAGGCGCAAGGTCCGGCAGCGCGAGCGAATGGTTGGCAACAAACGGGAGGGCTGGTGCGTGATCAGGATCAACGTCGCCCGCTCCGGCGGTTCTTCGAGCATTTTGAGCAAGGCATTGGCGGCTTGGACGTTCATGTCATCGGCCGCATCCACGATCACAACCCGCCGCCCGCCGTCTATGGCCGACATCTGGAAAAACCCTGCCAGATTGCGGATATCATCGACGACGATCTGGTCACGCAGACGGCCGGTTTTCTCGTTCACTGTGCGGGTGATGGTGACCAGCCCGGAATCGGCCCCCGTTGCAATGCGGTGTGAGACAGGATGCTCGGGGTTGACGTCCAGGGATTCAGGGGGCGGGGGACCGCCAAACATGTCATCAGCGCCCGCAGGATCAGGGGTGGCCAACAAAAATTTCGCCATGCGCCACGCAAGTGTCGCCTTGCCCACACCGCGTGGCCCCATCAACATCCACGCGTGATGCAGGCGGCCCGAATTGAAGGCCTCCAGAAATGTGGCTTCTGCGCTGCCTTGCCCGATCAGGGACAGGGTTTCGCGCGGATGCGGGGCGCCGGTGACGCGGGTGGGATCTTGGACTTCATCTGCCATAGGGTTGCTCTATCATTGCGCAGAGGGCGAGGGAACGGGGATCACACATTCGGGTGCTCTTGGGCGTTTCGACGGCGTCCGTGCACCCAGACGTCTGCCACGGCGCGGTCATCGCCCATCATCAGAGTTGCAAACACCGCGTCCCACACGTCGCGCGCGCGGCTGCTGCGCTGGGCAATCGCAGGGGTGGAGGCCAGATCAAGAACGCAAATGTCCCCCTCGTGCCCCGCCGCCAGAGCGCCGATTTTGTCCCCCAAATGCAGGCTTTGCGCCGATCCTGCGGTGGCCAGCCACAACAATTGACCGGCGTGAACCGCGGTCCCGCGCAATTGGGCTATTTCATAGGCGGCGGCCATCGTGCGCAGCATGGAAAAGGAGGACCCGCCCCCCGTGTCCGTGGCCAAGCCAACCCGCATCCGTGCTGTCATGCCCGCCAGATCAAACAGGCCCGAGCCGATAAAGGTGTTGGAGGTCGGGCAATGCACCACAGCCGCGCCGACCTCTGCCAGACGGTCGATTTCACGTGGTTGCATGTGGATGGCGTGCCCGTAGACCCCGCGCGGGCCCAACAGGCCGTGGGCCTCGTAAGTATCAAGGTAATCGCGCGCGCCCGGGTAGAGGTCCTTGACCCATGCGATTTCGTCCACCTGCTCGCTGATGTGGGTTTGCATCAAGGCATCGGGATGCTCGGACCAGAGCGCCCCCAAGGCGTCAAGCTGTTCGGGGGTCGAGGTCGGGGAAAAGCGCGGGGTGATCGCATAGGTGGCGCGGGCTTGGCCATGCCAGCGCGCCAACAGGGCTTTGCTGTCGTCATACGCGCTTTGGGCCGTGTCGCGCAGCCCTACGGGGGCGTTGCGGTCCATGCAGGTCTTGCCCGCCACGATCCGCTGGCCGTTGGCGGCAGCGGCCTGAAAGATCGCATCGACCGATGTGGGGTGACTCGTGGCGTAAGAACAAACCGTTGTCGTGCCATGTGAAAGTGTCAGATCAAGATACCGGCGCGCGATGTCTTGCGCATAGTCCGGATCGTCAAAGCGTGTCTCTTCGGGGAAAGTATAGGTGTTGAGCCAGTCAATCAGACGCTTGCCCCAGCTCGCGATGATGCCGGTCTGCGGGTAGTGCACGTGGGCGTCCACAAACCCGGGCATGATCAACTTGTCGCCGTAGGCCACTTCCGCCGCGCCCTGATGGGCCGCGCGCAAAGCATCCGCCGCGCCAACAGCCGCGATATGGCCGCCCTCCAGCAGCACGCCACCCTGTGCCGAGATGTGGACGCAGTCCTGCCACGGGGCGGCAAAGGGGTCGCCGGAAAAGGTCAAAACCTGACCGGTCAAAAGGGTCTTGGTGTTCATGGTTTCAGCTTACGCGCGCGGGCGGGCAGGGTAAATCGCAATTGCGCGCGGTGGGCCATTGTCAGTGGGGGTGCGCCTGCCTATGGTCCGCGCATGCCCATAGATCACGCCACAGACCAAAGCCTCGACGCGCGCGAAGACGCGGCCTACAAGCTGGACCGCAAGGATATCAGCGCGATCCTCTATGCCGTTGATATCGAGGACAAAACCAAACTTTCGGAGTTGATGGATCCGCTGCATGCGGCGGACATTGCCGACCTTCTCGAGCAGATCAATGCGTTTGACCGGTCCCGACTGATCCGGCTCTATGACCGCGAGTTTGACGGGGAAATCCTGTCCGAACTTGACGACAGCATCCGCGAAGAAGTGATTAGTGTGCTGACGCCGCAGGTTCTGGCCGAAGCGGTGCGCGATCTGGACAGTGATGATGTTGTGGATCTGGTCGAAGACCTCGAGCAGCCGCAACAAGACGCGATTCTGGACGCGCTCGGGGATACGGACCGCGCCGCAGTCGAGCAGGCGCTCAGCTACCCTGAGTTTTCCGCCGGACGGTTGATGCAGCGCGAAGTTGTGATGGCCCCCGAACACTGGAACGTGGGCGAGGCGATCGACTATCTGCGCGGGGCCGACGAAAGCGATCTGCCTGACCAGTTCTACCATGTCGTCGTCGTCAATCCGCGCCTGCACCCCATCGGCAATGTGACCTTGGGCAAGCTGATGCGCTCCAAACGCGACGTAAAGCTGGTGGACATCGCCGAAGACGTGTTCCGCGTCATTCCCGTCGATCAGGATGAGGGTGACGTGGCCTATGCCTTCAACCAGTACCATCTGATTTCCGCGCCGGTCGTGGACAGCGAAGGGCGGTTGATCGGGATCATCACGATTGATGACGCGATGGCGGTTCTGGACGAAGAACATGAAGAAGACATCATGCGCCTTGCGGGTGTCGGCGAAGGGTCCTTGTCGGACCGCGTGATTGACACCACCAAGCGGCGGATGCCCTGGCTGGCCGTCAACCTTGCGACCTCTATCGCCGCTTCGATGGTGATTGCGCAGTTTGAAATGGCGTTGACGCAGATCGTGGCGCTGGCGGTTTTGATGCCCATCGTGGCGTCCATGGGGGGCAATGCAGGCACCCAATCGCTGACTGTGGCCGTGCGCGCGATTGCGACCAAGGATTTGACCGGCGCCAACGTCTGGCGCGTGATCCGGCGCGAAGTTCTGGTGGGATTGGTAAACGGCATCCTGTTTGCGGTGGTGATGGGGATCGTCGGGGTGATCTGGTTCGGCTCCCCTGCGCTGGGCTATGTGATTGCGGCGGCGATGGTGGTGAACATGGTGGTTGCAGGGTTTGCAGGCACCGTGATCCCCGTGATGCTTGAGCGTTTCGGGATCGACCCCGCACTGGCGTCGGGCGCATTCGTAACCACGGTGACGGACATCGTCGGGTTTTTCGCCTTCCTCGGGTTGGCAGCACTGGTGCTGCTGTGAGCGATCTGGCGGCGATCAAGGCGCAAGCGCGCAAGGACGGGTTTGCACGGCGCAAAGCCGCATTCGAGGCAAAACAAGGGGGGGCCGCAGGGCATCTTTCGCAAGTTCTGGCCGGGTATCGCGGCGTGCCGCTGTCGGGCTACATGCCCATCCGCACAGAGATCAATCCGCTGGCCGCCATGGCCGAAGCGGCGGCTTATGGCCCTGTCGGTGTGCCTGTGATCATGGGGGCGGGGCAAGCGTTGCAGTTCTCGCGGTGGGAGCCGGATGGCGCTTTGCGTGCGGGGCCATTCGGGGCGCAAGTCCCCGAGGTGGATGACTTTTTTGAACCCGAGATTGTGATCGTCCCGCTGGTGGCCTTTGATGCGCACGGCGGCAGACTGGGCTACGGCGGGGGGTTTTACGACCGCACGCTTGACCTGTTGCGCAGCAGGCGCGGGACGCTGGCGATCGGCTTTGCCTTTGCGGCGCAAGAGGCGCAAAACCTGCCACTTGAGGCCACAGATCAACCGCTGGACATGATCGTGACCGAAGCAGGCGTGATCAGCGTGACATGACGGATTTCAGGGGGCAAGCCGCGCTTTGAGGGCCAGGGCCCCGACGTGATCAGGCTTGAGCGTGAGGGCAATATCGACCATCCGCAATGCGGCCTCGGGATTGGCGCATAGTTGCTCCAACTGCGCCATTTTGAAATAGGGCATGGGCTTGCGTTTGGACATGGCCAGACAGGCGGCCAAACTGGCGCGCGCGGCGTCCAAACGCCCCAAACCAACGTAAGCGTCGCCCATCGCGATGCGCGCAGGCATGTGATCGGGGGTATGCTCAAGCATCTGTCGGGCAAGGCCAAGGGCATGATCAAACTGCTTGAGGCGCAACAACAATCGCACCGCAAAGATCTGAAGATCAGCGCCGGCAAACTCCAGATCAAGGGCGCCTGTCAAAGGATCGGCAAAGCGGTCGTTTAAAAACGACAAAGCCGACTCGTGCTGATCCATGGCCGCCAACGCCTGAATTTTTGCGAAAACCGCGCGCTCGTGATCCGGTTGGGCCGCAAGGGCGCGCTCGGCCAACGCCAACGCCTCTTCTGGCCTGTCCTCGGCGCGTTTGTTCAGGGCCATTTGTGCCAAAATCGAAGGGTCGGACGGCGCGCTTGCGTCTTCGCGCACGTAGCGTGCCATCATGCGGGCCACATTCATGTCGACCAATGGCTGGCGCACATGGGTTTGATCGTCTTCCCATGTCACATGGCGTTCACTGAGGGTGATGGATTCAAAACTTGGGAAATAGGCCACGTTGTCATAGGCATAGGCGATTTCTTCGGCGGCAGAGCGCAGCGTGGCTTTGGAATAGGCGTTGGCCACGATGACATCCATGTCAGGGCGAAACGTCGTTATCAATGGCACGGGGGACACGGTCAGCACACAGCGCAATCCACCCACGGTGTTTTTGGCACTGGCCAGCGCGATCAAGGACGTCAGGCTTTGCACAACATCGCTTTGGCGCAACACATGCAGGCGAAAACGCTCGGGGTGTGCGCTCACAAGGCGCTTGTGCGGCGCGCTGTTCAGGTAAAGGCCAAGCTGCGCGTCGTACCACGCTTCGGCCAGCCCGAGGGTCAGAATCAGCATTCGGCATTGGGCCAGATTTGCATAAGCCTGTGTGACGTGCGCGCGCCGGAGCAGGGCCGTTTCACGTGCAACCGGATGGGTCCAGCGCTTGCCCAGATGCAGGTCCGCCACCTTGTCACCACCCATGTCATAAAAGTGCTGCGCAGGATCAAACGGCGCGTTTTGATCCAAGGCCATGTGACCTCATTGAGCATGGAATTGGCTGTGAAGGTATTGAGAACGTTGGCATCTACACCTGCTCCGACCGCGCGGCGGGCAGGCACATCAAAGCCCAGCTTGATCAAACCCTTTTCGACGTTGCGGGCAAAACAGGACCCGATGGTGAACACGCTGGCACCCGGGGTGATGGGAAAGGGGGCCGCAAAATGGGGCGCGCACATCGGTTCCACGCGGTTGGTGGGTTCATGGCGGTCGGGCCAGCGGGCGTGCCGGTTTGATTTCAGGTTTTCAAAGGCCTCGGTGGCACTGAGGTCTGACAAAAACCCGACGGGAGAGGAGCTGGTCATACGGTCATTCCTGCAAGGCGGCTTTGATCAGAGCATCCCCAAGTTGCGCAGGTGGTGCAACCGTTAAACGGCGGATGTGCTGCGCGGCGGCGCCTGGAATGGCGCGGCACGTCGGGTAATCGCACTCTGAGCACGAAAAGTCACGCCAAACCACTTGCCCCCGATGCTGTCGCGTCTTAGGCCATGAGCATGAAAATTCTGTTTTTAGGCGATGTGATGGGCCGCGCGGGGCGTCGGGCGATCACGGAAAACCTCCCCCGTCTGCGCGAGAGCTGGAAGCTCGATTTTGTCGTTGTGAACGGCGAAAATGCCACCTCTGGCATGGGATTGTCGGGCGCACATGCCAAGGTTCTGCTGGAGGCGGGCGCGGATTGCGTCACCTTGGGCGATCATGCATTTGATCAAAAAGACATGCTGCAGTTCATCGAACATGAACCGCGTGTGATCCGGCCTTTGAACTTCTCCAAAGCGTCGCCCGGCAAAGGCGCGCGCCTGTTCACGACGCCCCAAGGTCGCAAGGTTCTGGTGATGCAGGCCTTGGGTCAGGTGTTCATGAAACGCCCCTTTGATGATCCGTTTTCGGCTGTTGAACCTGTGTTCAAGACCCACCCGTTGGGCGGGCAAGCCGATGCAATCATTGTGGATTTCCACTGCGAGGCCACTTCGGAAAAGATGGCGATGGGGCATTGGTGCGACGGGCGCGCTTCTCTTGTTGTGGGCACGCACACGCATGTTCCCACGGCGGACGCGATGATCTTGCCGGGGGGCACGGCACATCTGTCTGACGCAGGGATGTGCGGGGATTACAATTCGGTCATCGGCATGGAAAAACACGAACCCCTGCGCCGTTTCATCACCGGAATGCCCAAAGAGCGGTTCACCCCCGCGGCGGGCGAAGCGACCTTGTCCGGTGTCTACATCGAAACGGACGACCGCACCGGCAAAGCCACCCGCATCGAAATGGTACGCCAAGGCGGACGCCTGCAACAAAGTGGACCATGACAGGGCGCGAAACGCTCAAATACAGCTTGTTTTTGGTTGTTTTGGGCATGGGCTGGGCCTTTACCCAGCCGATGACGAAGCTTGCGGTCAGCGAAGGGTACAAGCATTTCGGGCTGATTTTCTGGCAAGTCGCGATTGGGGCGGCTTTGATGGCGGTGATCAACACGGCGCGCGGCAAAGGGCTGCCGATGGGGTGGCGTCAGGTGCAGGTTTACGGCGTTGTGGCCTTGATCGGGACATTGCTGCCCAACACCGCCACCTATCAGGCGGCCGTGCATTTGCCGTCTGGATTGCTGTCGATCCTGCTGTCCATGATCCCGATTTTCGCGTTTCCGGTGGCCCTGGCCTTGGGCAATGACCGCTTCGAGGTGCGCCGCTTGGGCGGGTTGATCCTCGGGTTCTGCGCGATCCTGATGATTGTTTTGCCGGGGGCAGGGGCGATCGGGATCCCATCGGTGGCATGGATATTTGTGGCGCTGATCGCCGGACTTTTCTATGCGTTTGAAGGGAATTACGTCGCCAAATGGGGGACCGCGGGGCTGGACCCGATCCAGGTGCTTTACGGGGCCTCGCTGTTGGGGGCCATTGTGGCACTGCCGCTGGCGGTGTTCACGGGGCAATGGATCAACCCGTTGCCACCCTACGCCACGCCGGATCACGCGCATATTGCGGGGTCGGTCGTGCATGTTCTGGTCTACACGGGGTACGTTTGGCTGGTGGGGCGGACGGGGGCGGTCTTTGCGGTGCAAGTCAGCTATCTGGTCACGCTTTTCGGGGTGTTTTGGGCGTGGCTGCTGCTGGATGAGGCCTATGCCCCGCAAATCTGGGGCGCTTTGGCGCTGATGATGGTGGGAATGTATCTGGTGCAACCGCGCGCCAAAGCATAGGCGCTTGCGGGAGGGCGTCGAAACAGCGACACTCGCGCCTGAGCAGTGCGTCGCAAAAGGGACCAACCCCATGGGATTTTTCGAGCTTTCACAAACCAGTAGTGCGGTTCTGACGCTGACAGTCGTCGTGATCATGTTCATCATGTTTTTACGCGAAACCTTTCCGACCGAAGTCGTGGCGTTGGCGGGAGTGTCTGCGATGCTGGCGATGGGAATTTTACCCTATGAGGACGCGCTCAAAGTGTTGTCCAACCCGGCCCCTTGGACGATTGCGGCGATGTTCATTATCATGGGGGCGCTGGTGCGCACCGGCGCGCTTGAGGCGTTCACGTCATTGGCCGATGCCACTGCACGCACCAATCCTGCCTTGGCGATTGTGATGCTGATGACCTTTGTGGTGCTCAGTTCTGCGATTGTGTCCAACACGCCTGTGGTGGTCGTGATGATCCCTGTGTTTATCCAACTGGCCAAAACGATGGGAATTACAGCGTCCAAGCTGTTGATCCCGTTGAGTTATGCCGCGATCCTCGGGGGGACGCTTACGCTGATCGGGACGTCCACGAACCTGCTTGTGGACGGGGTGGCACGGGCGCAAGGACTCGAAGGGTTCTCGATTTTCGAAGTGACCCCATTGGGCATAGTTCTGGTGATCTGGGGGATGATTTACCTGCGCTTTGTCGCGCCAAAACTGCTGCCGGACCGCGGAAGCATGGCGGATCTTTTGTCGGACCGCAGCCGCATGAAGTTCTTCACCGAAGCGGTGATACCGCCAGACTCCAACCTGATCGGGCGCGAGGTGACGGGGGTGCAATTGTTCAAGCGCGAAGGGGTGCGCCTGATCGATGTGATCCGCGGGGACGTGTCACTGCGGCGCAATCTCAAAGGGGTGGAACTGGCGGTAGGGGACCGTGTGGTTCTGCGCACGCAGATCACCGAATTGCTGAGCCTGCAACGCAACAAGGAACTCAAGCGCGTGGATCAGGTGTCCGCAGTGGAAACGACAACAGTCGAAGTCCTGATCACGCCCGGGTGTAAAATGATCGGGCGCAGCCTTGGGGCGATGCGCTTGCGCCGTCGTTTTGGCGTGTATCCGCTGGCCGTGCACCGTCGCAACCAGAACATCGGGCGGCAATTGGATGATCTGGTGGTCAAAGTGGGCGACACGCTGCTGCTTGAGGGGGCACCGGCCGATATCCAGCGCCTGAGCAACGAGATGGACATGGTGGATGTGTCCAAACCCTCTGCGCGCGCGTTTCGCCGCAGCCATGCGCCTGTGGCCATCGTCGCGCTGATCGGGATTGTGACGCTGGCCGCCGTGGGCGTCGCGCCGATCCTGTTGTTGTCCATCCTTGCGATGGCATTGGTGCTGATCACACGCTGCATTGACGCCGAAGAAGCTTTTGGCTTTGTGGACGGGCGTTTGCTTGCGCTGATTTTCTCGATGCTGGCGATTGGTGCCGCACTTGAGGCGTCGGGCGCTGTGGCGATGATCGTGGACGCCATCGCGCCGGCACTTGGGGTGTTGCCACCCTTCCTGATCATCTGGGCGATCTATTTGCTGACATCGGTGTTGACGGAACTGGTCAGCAACAACGCGGTGGCGGTGGTCGTCACCCCCATCGCCATCGGCCTTGCCAGCGCGATGGGGATTGATCCGCGCCCTTTGGTGGTGGCGGTGATGGTCGCGGCCTCGGCCAGCTTTGCGACGCCCATCGGCTATCAAACCAACATGCTGGTGTACGGCCCGGGGGGCTACACCTTCACCGACTTTATGCGCGTCGGGATTCCGTTGAACCTGAGTGTCGGAATTTTGGCATCTGCGGTCATTCCGTTCATCTGGCCGCTGTGAAAAGAGGCAGCGCGACTTTTCAAATCACGACAAGTGGCGTGCAATACGGGTGACGTCATGTGCGCGCCCGATTGTGCTGATGGCAAAGGTGGCTGTTCGTGGTGCCAGGGGCCTGTGGATAACACGATTCAGGATTTGGAGTCTGTGCCTTGTGCGGTGACTCTGCCTTAAAACATGAACAAATAGTTAAAGGGTCCTGGCGCAGGTTAACGCGGTGCTGATGTTAACAACAGGTTAAGCGTTGGGCGTCGCCGGTCTTGTACAAAACCCACATCGTTCTTGTACAAGACCCGTTTTTGCCCCCGAAATCCAAGGCGTCGCGGCGCTTTGTTTTGTGACATTCAGGGGCCGTTTTGTACAACGTGCTCTGTGCACCCGAACGCGCGCTGCGTTAACCTGTCAGGCAATGGATTTTGAACGCCCCGCGGTGCGCCCCGAAAATATGCACCCGCCCAGGAATGTGCCCTCAAGTGCGTTGTACCCGTGATACCCACCCCCGCCAAAGCCTGCGACCTCACCTGCCGCGAACAATCCCTGAACGATTTCGCCGTCCGCACCGATCATGCGGCTGTCCAGATCTGTGTGCAGGCCACCCAGTGTTTTGCGGGTCAGGATATTGAGTTTTACAGCGATCAAAGGTGCGTTTTTGGGGTCCAGAATTTTGTGTGGTTTTGCGGTGCGGATCAGGCGGTCGCCGCGATAGTTGCGCGCGGCGTGAAGGGCCATCAACTGGGCGTCCTTGGTAAAGGGGTTGTCCACTTGCAAGTCGCGCGCATGAATTTGGCGGCGCAGTTTTTCCGCCTCGATCAGGGTGCCTCCGGTGACGGTGTTCATGCCGCTCGCCAAGTCCTCAAGTGTCTGGGCCACAACGAAATCTTCGCCGTGCTTTTTGAAGGCCTCTACAGGTTTTGGTGCGCCGCCCCCTGATAAAAGCCGTGCTTTTATCACCTCCAGCCAACTCTTCGAGGTGAGGTCGGGGTTCTGCTCTGATCCCGACAAGGCGAATTCTTTTTCGATGATCTTTTGGGTCAGAATGAACCAGCTGTAATCGTATCCCGTCGCCAGAATTGCCTTGAGGCTGGTCATACTGTCAAAGCCGGGCAAATTGGGCGGGGCAAAGCGGTTTCCCGTCGCATCAAACCACATGGACGACGGACCCGGCAGAATGCGGATGCCGTGCGCGGGCCAGATCGGGTCCCAGTTCTTTACGCCCTCTGTGTAGTGCCACATCCGGTCGCCGTTGATCACGTTGCCGCCCGCGGTCTCGGAAATGCCGATCATGCGCCCGTCCACATGGGCCGGAACGCCTGCGATCATCTCTTTGGGGGCCGGTCCCAACCGGTCTATCGGCCAGACGTTTCGCACCATTTCAAAGTTGCCGCCGATACCACCCGATGTCACGATAACTGACGCAGAACGCAGGGAAAAATCGCCCACCACATCGCGGTTGGTTGGCGCGCCGCGCACCGCGCTGTCGGGCGCCAGACAGCTGCCGGAAATCCCCTTGGCGGCTTTGTTTTCCATGTCGATCCGGTCCACTTGATGACGGAACTTAAAGCTGATCAAACCCGCTTTTTCATGCTCCAGACAGCGGCGCACAAAATGCTCGATGATGCCTTCGCCCGTGCCCCAAGTGACGTGAAACCGTGGCACCGAATTGCCGTGGTTGTCGGCGAAACTGCCTCCGCGTTCGGCCCAGCCGACAATCGGGAACCAGCGGTGCCCCATCTGGTGCAGCCACGGGCGCATGTCACCGGCCGCAAACTCCAGATAGGCTTCTGCCCATTTGCGCGGCATGGCGTCTTCGGGTCGATCAAACTGGGCGGATCCCATCCAGTCGTTATAGGCCAGTTCGGGGCTGTCCTTGATGCCCATGCGTCGTTGCTCGGGGGTGTCGATCATGAACAATCCACCCAGTGACCAAAACGCTTGTCCGCCCATGAAATGGCGCGGTTCCTGATCCACTATGATCACTGATTTGCCGCGATCACCCAATTCTGCGGCGGCCGCAAGGCCCGACAATCCCGCCCCGACAACGATTGCATCTGCTTGATCCATAACGGTTTCCTTATGTTCTGCGGAACCACGCCACAAAAGGCATGGCGATGAGATACATCAATATACCATACACCGCCGACGGCAGTGCCATTGTCGAGAACCCTTCGGTTTGTCCTGAAATGATCGCGGCCAAGGCAATCCCCAGCGTCGCGTTTTGCACACCGGTTTCGATCGAGATTGTCTTGATCTCTTGCCATGCCAATCCCGCGATCAATGCAAAGCCCAGCCCCAGAAGCATCAAGCTGAGGTTCATGGTTATGAGGGCGGGTCCAAGGGTGGCGAGGTTGTCCATAAACAAGGTCCAACTGCTGGCCAGGGCCGCCAGCACGATAACGGCAAAAAGCACAGTGGACAGGACCGACAAGGCGGGTTCTATTTTCGCCGCGATGTGCTTGGCAAAACGCCGGATTGAAACCCCGATCACCACAGGCAGCGTCGTGATCAAAAAGACTGCGATGGCAAGCTCGGTGACCGTGATGTCAGGCGCTTGCGCTCCAAGGAAATGTGCAACCGCTGTGGCGGCCAGAACGGGCACCGTGATCAAGCTGAGCAGGCTGATCACCGCCGTCAGCGACACAGAAAGCGCGACATCGCCTTTGGCCAGTTTGGTGATCATATTGCTGGTTACGCCGCCCGGGCAAAATGACAAAAGCATAAAGCCGACGGCAATTTCCCCTTCGATTTCGAAGGCCGCGATGACCACAAAAGCTGTCAATGGCAGGAGAATGAGTTGAGCAAATGCGCCTATTGCAAGGGCCAATGGCTTGTTCAGAACCCGCCGGAAATCACCAAAGGTCAGGCCAAGGCCAAGGGACAGCATAATGATAGCAAGAGACAGCGGCAACACTACGTTAATGAGGATTTCCATATTGTTTCCCTTGGATTTTTTCGGCGTTGCTTCGTGTTTCAGGACGAATTCAACAAGGTTTCCGTCCTGTCAAAGTGGCCAGAACACCAGAATGGCGGGGATCGAAACCGCCACGATGATGATTTCCAGCGGCAGACCCATCCGCCAGTAGTCGCCAAACCCGTATCCCCCCGGCCCAAGGATCAACGTGTTGTTTTTATGGCCAATCGGAGTGAGAAAGGCCGCAGACGCGGCCACAGCCACAGCCATCAAAAACGGGTCGGGCGACACGCCAAGTGTCTGCGCCATTTGAATGCCCACAGGTGCTGCGACAATGGTTGTGGCCGTGTTGTTGAGCACATCGGACAAGGTCATCGTAACGATCATTAAAACCGTGAGGACCATCCATGCGGGCAACCCTTGGGTCCAGCCGATCAACGCGCCTGCGATCAGTTCTGTGCCGCCGGAGGTTTCGAGTGCGGCCCCAAGCGGGATCATTGAGCCAAGCAAAACGACCACGGGCCACTCGATATGTGTGTAGAGTTCGGACAAAGGAACGATGCGCGTCAAAACATAGGCGACGACGACCAACCCCAAGGCCACGGGCAAGTAAATGATGCCGAAACTTGCCGCGATAACCGCGCCTGCAAAGAGGCCAATGGCCAGCCAGACCTTGCTGTTTTCGGTGACGGCAAGGCCGCGATCCGCCAACGGCAGGCACCCGAGCCAAAGCGTGACGTCGGCGCCGCGATCCCGTGGCACCAAGAGCAGCAGAATGTCGCCCGCGCGCATTTCGGTTTTACGAATTTGTTGCGTGACGCGTTTGCCTTGGCGTGAAATCCCCATCAAAACAGAGCTTTGGCGCCATGACAGACCGACTGCTTGCGCCGTGCGACCGACAAGGCGGCTTGTCTCGGTGACGACGACTTCAATGATTTCAACGCCTTCTCCGGCAGCGTTCAAGCGCTCTGTGCGGGTTTCATCCGCAAGTGCAAGATTGAGGGAGGTGCGGAATTCATCCAGTGCATCTGGCGTGGCCTCCAAAACCAATGCGTCGCCTGCGCGCAGCACGCTGTTGCGGGACTGCCCGTAGCGGCGCTTGCCGTCGCGAATGATGCCGATGATGGCAACATCCGTTTTTTCGGCTTCTTCCTCCAGTTCCGCGACCCGTCTGCCGATGGTCTTGTTGCCTTCGGGCACTGTCAGCTCTGCGATGTATTCTGCCAGATCATCCGCCCCGCCTGCGCTGTCGGTGCGTGGCGGGATCAATCGCCAACCGATGAGTGCCACAAATGTCAGCCCTGCTATGGCGGCAATGCCTCCGACAGGTGCGAAATCAAACATCTTGAAAGGCGCGCCAAGGCTTTCTTCGCGAATGGCTGCGATGATGATGTTGGGGGGCGTGCCGATCAAGGTGACCATGCCCCCAAGGATCGTGGCAAAGCTGAGCGGCATCAAGGAAAGGCCCGGACTGCGCCCTGCCTTGCGCGCGGTCTGGATATCGACGGGCATCAAAAGCGCAAGTGCTGCCACGTTGTTCATAAAGGCGGACAGGATGCCGCCAATGGCGCCCATCAAGGTGATATGTGCACCAAGCGAGCGTGATGCGTCGACCAAAGTGCGCGTGATCAAAAAGACCGCGCCAGAGCGCACCAGCCCCGCAGAAACGACCAGAACCAACGCCACCACCAGTGTCGCGGGGTGTCCAAATCCCGAAAATGCATCCTTTTGGGGGACGACACCGACCACAACACCGACCATCAGGGCCGAAAAGGCCACAAGGTCATAGCGGAAACGCCCCCACAACAAGAGGCCAAAAACCGCGCCAAACAGCGAAAACAATATGATCTGATCTTGGGTCATTGGGGCACCATGTTGCCAATCCGTGGGCATGGCAAGGGCAGAAAGCGGTGCGGCGAAACACCGGAAACCTGACAATTGGCTGTTGAAGTGACACGACGGTGCACAGCTTTGGCTTGCGCCTGCGCCCCTGCCTGCCCTATAGCGAAGCCCAAGTTTCAAAAGAACAAACCTTGGAGGCTCTTATGGCTGGCCACTCGAAATGGGCGAATATTCAGCACCGCAAAGGACGTCAGGATAAACTGCGTTCCAAGCTGTTTTCAAAATTGGCCAA
Organism: uncultured Paracoccaceae bacterium; assembly: GCA_943787985.1. GTDB lineage: Bacteria > Pseudomonadota > Alphaproteobacteria > Rhodobacterales > Rhodobacteraceae > Ascidiaceihabitans. The sequence continues at coordinate 470,128 of CALSOO010000004.1, forward strand.
AGAGATCACGGTGGCCGCCAAGATGGGCGACCCTGATCCCGACAAAAACCCGCGCCTGCGGATGGCTGTCAAAGAAGCCAAATCGAACTCGGTTCCCAAGGACGTGATTGATCGCGCGATCAAGAAGTCACAGGCCAGTGACGGAGATGATTACGAGGAAATCCGCTATGAGGGCTATGGCCCGAACGGTGTGGCGGTGATTGTCGAGGCGATGACCGACAACCGCAACCGGACGGCATCAACTGTGCGCTCTACCTTTACCAAATGCGGTGGGAACCTGGGCGAAACCGGCAGCGTTGGCTTTATGTTCGACCGCAAAGGTGAAGTGACATACGGCGCGACCGTTGCGGATGCGGACACTGTGATGATGGCCGCGATCGAGGCCGGTGCAGAAGATGTGGAAAGTTCTGAGGAGGGGCATGTCGTTTGGTGTGCAGACACCGATTTGAACGACGTGGCCACAGCGCTTGAGGCGGAATTGGGTGACTCCGAATCCACGAAACTGGTGTGGCGTCCGACCGTGACAACCGAAATGGATTTGGAAGCTATGGAAAAGTTGATGCGGTTGATTGATGCGCTTGAGGACGACGATGACGTTCAGCGTGTCACGACCAATTTCGAAGCATCTGACGAGGTTATGGGCCAGCTTTAACCTTAGCTAAACGCTGACGAACAGGGCTGCGCGGTTAGCCCGCAAGAACAGGGCTGCGCGGTTAGCGCGCAAGAACACGGCTGCGCGTTTAGCGCGCAAGAACAGGGCTGCGCGTTTAGCGCGCAGCGGGGATGGGCTGGCGTTACCCGAACAGGGTGCGCGTCAGTCCCATCCAGCTTTTGCACTCGGTTTGGTGTGGTTTCGCTGTGTTGCGCCCCACGCGTGCCATGAGTGTTTTGATTTCATTCAACCGGCGTTTCGCAGCGTTTCCGCCTGCACGGCTTTGCACGCTCAGGATTTTTTCCCGCGTGTGCAGCGCGTCCTGGATCAGTTTAAGATCCTGCGCGCTCAAGTCCAAATTATGTGTGTTGTCCAACATCTTGTGCGGTCTTTCTTGTGTACTGTATCAGTCATATGGGTATTAAATGAACGAAGGCCAATCATGTCTGATCAGATCACCGTGATTTTGTTGTAATCTTTTTAAATTTTTAGCGGTTGCCTCAACCGGACGGACCCAATCGCCCAATTTTCCTGTTAGCGCCACCGAAAACGACAGCAACGTTAATTTCATTGCTGCGCCCCCTTGTCGTGGTGCAGTCTTTGGGTGTTGATGGCGACATGGTTCAAACGTCCCCCCAGCGTCCAATGGTCGGCATTTTCTGGATGCTGGTCACTGGCTTATCTTTTGTTGCGGTCACCGCGTTGGTGAAGTGGATGGGGCCAACCATGCCGCCTGCACAATCGGCGTTTTTACGATACTTGCTGGGATTGGTGTTTTTACTGCCTATGATCAAAGACTTGCGCAGTGCCACTGTCACGCCGCGCCAATGGAAGCTCTTTGGGTTGCGGGGGTTTCTCCACGCATTTGGCGTTATTTTGTGGTTTTTTGCCATGACCCGCATCCCGATCGCGGAAGTCACGGCAATGAACTATCTGGCCCCCGTCTATGTCTCCATCGGGGCCGCGATATTCTTGGGGGAGCGTTTGGCTGCACGCCGCATCATGGCTGTGATCATCGCATTGATCGGGGCAGCGGTTATTCTGCGGCCCGGGTTTAGAACGGTTGAGCCGGGGCATTTGGCGATGCTGTTCGCTGCGGTTGTGTTCGCAGGCTCGTATTTATTGGCCAAGGTGATGGCGGATGAGGCCAAACCAACGGTCGTCGTCGCGATGCTGTCCCTGTTTGTCACACTCGCCCTTGCGCCGTTTGCGGCGGCCAATTGGGTGACGCCCACGTGGTCTGACATCGGGATTTTGTTCGCAGTCGCCCTGTTTGCCCAAGCGGGGCATTTCACCATGACGCTGGCCTTTGCTGCTGCGCCCGTGACCGTCACGCAGCCGATCACCTTTTTGCAATTGGTCTGGGCCACCCTTTTGGGACTGCTCGTCTTTGACGAATCCGTCGATATCTACGTCATCATGGGCGGGGTTCTCATTCTTGCGTCGGTCACTTTCATTACGTGGCGCGAAGCGGTTCTCAAGCGCAAGCCTATCACGCCGACGGTGCCTGAAACCAAGCTTTGATATTTTTATTGATTGACGGGTCAATAAAAAACACGCAACGCTCTGTGCAAGTTTTTTGCAAGGGAATGCGATGCCCAAAGTTGGAATGGAACCGATCCGGCGCACAGCGTTGGTGGCGGCCACAATCGAAGAGATAGGGGCTGCGGGCCACCTGGACGTCACTGTCGGGCAAATCGCCAAACGGGCGGGCATGTCCACGGCTTTGGCCCATCACTATTTTGGCGGCAAAGACCAGATATTCCTCGCCGCGATGCGCCACATTTTACGCGAATTCGGGGCAGAGGTGCGCACTGCCTTGCAACACGCCCCCACACCTTACGCGCGCGCCGAGGCGATCATCGCGGCATGTTTCGCGCCATCATGCTTTGATCCCTCCACGATCAGTGCGTGGATGACGCTGTATGGCCGTGCCCAAACCAACACGGACACCGCGCGCCTGTTGCGGATGTATCAGAACCGTTTGCATTCCAATCTAAGCCAGGCGTTGCGCGCCCTGAGCGCCCAGCCCGAAGAGGACGCGCGCACGTTGGCCGCGTTGATCGACGGGCTGTATTTGCGCGCGGCCCTTGCCCGCACCAGTGATGCCAATCAAGCCCGCCAAACTGCTTTGCGGGCATTGGCCACATTGACGGACACCCGGATATGACAAAGCCGAACATCCTGATTTTCATGGTGGATCAACTGAACGGAACCCTGTTTCCCGATGGTCCTGCCGACTGGCTGCATGCCCCGAACCTTAAAAAACTGGCCGCCCGTTCAACGCGGTTTCGCAATGCCTATACCGCGTCGCCTTTGTGCGCACCGGGGCGGGCGGCGTTTATGTCGGGTCAATTGCCTTCGGCCACGGGTGTTTATGACAATGCGGCCGAGTTTACATCGTCCATCCCGACCTATGCCCACCATTTGCGTCGGGCCGGCTATCAGACCTGTCTGACAGGCAAGATGCATTTTGTCGGTCCTGACCAGATGCACGGTTTTGAAGAACGTCTGACCACCGATATTTATCCGGCCGATTTTGGCTGGACGCCGGATTACCGCAAACCGGGTGAACGGATCGACTGGTGGTACCACAACATGGGCTCGGTGACCGGTTCTGGCGTGGGCGAGATTTCCAACCAGATGGAATATGACGATGAGGTCGCCTATAATGCCACGCGCAAAGTATACGATTTGGCCCGCGGCAAGGACGACCGCCCGTGGTGCCTGACCGTCAGCTTCACGCATCCGCATGACCCCTACGTTGCCCGTCAGAAGTACTGGGACCTGTACGAAGAATGCGCGCACTTGCTCCCCGAGGTTCCTGCCATGGCCTACGCGGATCATGATCCTCATTCCCGCCGCATTTTTGATGCCAACGATTGGCGCAGTTTTGATATCAAAGAGGAGGACATCAAACGCTCGCGCCGTGCGTATTTTGCCAACATCAGCTATCTGGATGACAAAATCGGCGAGGTTATGGACGCGCTTGAGAGCACGGGCCAAGAGGCGATCATCCTCTTTGTGTCCGATCACGGTGATATGCTGGGCGAGCGCGGTCTGTGGTTCAAAATGTCCTTCTTTGAAGGGTCTGCACGCGTTCCCATGATGGTGTGCGCCCCTCAGATGGAGGCGGGTTTGATCACCACCCCAGTGTCCAACATCGATGTCTGCCCGACCCTATGCGACCTAGCGGGAGTCGACATGTCTGAAGTGGCCCCTTGGACCACAGGGCAATCCGTGGTGCCGATGGGCCAAGGTGTGGAGCGTAGCGAACCTGTGGCGATGGAATACGCCGCAGAGGCTTCTTATGCGCCGATGGTGTCGCTGCGCTATGGCAAATGGAAGTACAACCGCTGCGCATTGGACCCGGATCAACTGTTTGATCTGGAGGCCGATCCGCATGAACTGACCAACCTTGCCGATGTTCCTGCGCACAAAGGAACCTTGGACCAGTTGCGCGCCAAATCCGAAGCGCGGTGGAACCTTGATGCCTTTGATGCGGACGTGCGCACGTCGCAAGCGCGCCGCTGGGTTGTCTATGAGGCCTTGCGCCAAGGGGGGTATTACCCTTGGGATTTCCAGCCGCTTCAAAAAGCCTCAGAGCGCTATATGCGCAATCACATGGACCTCAACGAGGTCGAAAACAGCCAGCGGTTTCCGCGCGGCGACTGACCCCTTTTTCTCATTCTTACGACCGGAGCTTTCATGCCTTACCCCACACAACCCACCGCCAGCCACTACATCAACGGTCAATACGTTGAAGACACAGCAGGCACGCCGATTGACGTCATCTATGCCGCGACAGGCGAAAAGATTGCCACGCTGCATTCCGCAACTCCCGCGATCATTGAGCAAGCGGTAGCCGCCGCCAAAGCCGCACAGCCTGCCTGGGCCGCAATGACGGGCACGGAACGGGGCCGCATCCTGCGCCGCGCCGCAGACATACTGCGGGAGCGCAACCATGACCTGTCGGTTCTGGAAACCTACGACACTGGCAAACCCTATCAGGAGACCTCTGTGGTGGATGCCACCTCTGGGGCGGATGCGTTGGAGTATTTTGGCGGCATGGCCGCGACCTTGACGGGCGAACACATCCAGTTGGGCGAGGATTGGGTTTATACCCGCCGCGAGGCCCTTGGCGTGTGCGTCGGGATCGGGGCGTGGAATTACCCCACCCAGATCGCGTGCTGGAAAGGCGCCCCGGCGTTGGCATGTGGCAACTCCATGGTGTTCAAACCCTCTGAAACCACACCGCTGTGCGCGTTGAAGGTTGCGGAAATCCTGCATGAGGCAGGGTTGCCTGCGGGGCTTTACAACGTGATCCAGGGGCTTGGGGACGTGGGGGCGGCATTGGTCACCGATCCGCGTGTGGACAAGGTGTCGCTGACGGGGTCCGTGCCAACAGGGCGCAAAGTCTATGCCGCGGCGGCGGCTGGCATCAAACATGTGACGATGGAATTGGGGGGCAAGTCCCCGATGATCGTGTTTGAGGATGCAGACATCGAAAATGCTGTGAGCGGCGCGATTTTGGGGAATTTCTATTCCTCGGGTCAAGTGTGCTCCAACGGCACGCGGGTCTTTGTGCATACAGCGATCAAGGACGCGTTTTTGACGCGCTTGGCAGAACGGCTCAAAGGGGCGGTGATTGGCGACCCGATGGATCCTGACACCAGCTTTGGTCCGATGGTCAGCGCACGCCAAATGGGCATCGTGCAAGGCTACATTGAAAAAGGCATCGCCGAAGGCGCGCGATTGGTCTGCGGCGGTAAGCAACTGGATCAAGACGGCTTTTTTCTGGAGCCAACCGTCTTTGCAGATGTGAAAGACGACATGACCATCGCGCGGGAGGAGATTTTCGGCCCCGTGATGGCGGTTCTGGATTTTGAAGACGAAGACGATGTGATGGCCCGCGCCAATGACACGGAGTTCGGTTTGGCGGCGGGGGTTTTCACCCGCGATTTGTCCCGCGCGCACCGGGTCGCGGCCAACTTTGAAGCAGGCACTTGCTATATTAACACCTACAATGATGCGCCCGTTGAGGCCCCGTTTGGCGGGTCCAAAAATTCGGGGGTCGGGCGGGAGAACTCCAAGGCTGCGATCGAGCACTATTCCCAACTCAAGTCCGTTTACGTGCGCATGGGCGACCTTGAGGCGCCGTTCTGATGCAAGCAGATTATGTGATTGTCGGGGCTGGCAGCGCGGGGTGCGCCATGGCGTACCGGTTGGCCGAAGCAGGTGAATCCGTGCTGGTGATTGAACACGGCGGTACAGACGCGGGCCCCTTTATCCAGATGCCCGCCGCCTTGTCCTATCCAATGAATATGAAGCGCTACGACTGGGGGTATACCTCGGAACCGGAGCCGCACCTGGGGGGGAGGCAGCTGGCTTGCCCACGGGGCAAAGTCGTTGGCGGCTCCTCATCGATCAACGGGATGGTTTACGTGCGGGGGCACGCAAAGGACTTTGACCACTGGGCAGAAAGTGGCGCGGATGGCTGGGCTTTTGCTGATGTGCTGCCATATTACAAGCGGATGGAGACATGGAACGATGGCGGCCATGGCGGTGACCCTGCGTGGCGCGGCACGGACGGGCCACTGCATGTCACACGGGGCGCACGCGACAATCCGTTGTTTCAGGCCTTTGTCGATGCGGGGCGGCAAGCGGGATATGAAGTCACGGATGACTACAACGGTGCAAAGCAGGAGGGCTTTGGACCGATGGAGCAAACTGTGTACAAAGGCCGCCGTTGGTCTGCTGCAAACGCCTATTTGCGACCGGCGCTCAAACGCGAGAACTGCAACCTGATCAACGGGTTGGTCGAGCGGGTTGTCTTTACGGACGGGCGGGCCACGGGCGTTGCTATGGCGGATGGAACGGTGGTGCACGCAGGGCGCGAAGTTATTCTGGCCGCGTCCTCGATCAACTCGCCCAAAATCCTGATGCTGTCGGGGATCGGGCCGGCCGCGCATCTGGCCGAACACGGCATTGATGTGGTCGCGGACCGCGCGGGCGTGGGGCAAAATCTGCAAGATCATCTGGAGCTCTACATCCAGATGGCATCAAGCCAGCCAATCACGCTTTACAAACACTGGAACATTTTGTCCAAAGCATGGATCGGGGCGCAGTGGTTGTTCACAAAGACCGGATTGGGCGCCTCCAACCAGTTTGAAAGTGCCGCTTTTGTGCGCAGCAAAGACGGGGTGGAATATCCCGATATCCAGTATCATTTCCTTCCCATCGCTGTGCGATATGACGGGCAAGCCGCAGCGGAAGGGCACGGGTTCCAAGCCCATACCGGACCTATGCGCTCTGTTTCGCGCGGGGCTGTGACACTGCGGTCGAGCGATCCTGCAGATGATCCCAAAATCCTGTTCAATTACATGTCCGACCCTTCCGATTGGGAGGATTTCCGGCGGTGTATCCGGCTCACGCGTGAGGTCTTTGCCCAAGAGGCATTTAAACCATTTGTGAAGCATGAAATCCAACCGGGGGAGGCCTTGCAGACGGATGAAGAGCTCGACAGCTTTATCGCGGAGCATGTGGAAAGCGCGTATCACCCGTGTGGAACCTGCAAAATGGGACGACGGGATGATCCGCTGGCCGTGGTGGATTCAAGCGGTCAGGTCATAGGCGTTGAAGGGCTGCGCGTGGCCGACAGCAGCATTTTCCCACGCATCACAAATGGCAATTTGAACGGGCCGTCGATTATGGTGGGGGAAAAGATTGCGGATTGCGTTCTGGGACGTGATCCGCTGCCGCGCGCAAATGACCGGCCATGGATCCATCCCGATTGGGAGACGGCTCAAAGGTAAATAATTAGAGAATTCGTTATAGTTTTCTTTACCTTCCTTACTGGTTCAGCTTGCTTTTGGTAACGAACACACCCATTTGACAGGGCATGTTTAGAATATGTGCCCTTTTTGTTTTTCTTTTGTTTCCAAACCTTGCCGCGGCCGAGTTTTCTGGCCGTGTTAAGGTGATTGATGGTGACACGTTTGATGTTGGCGATGTGCGTGTGCGTTTGCACGGCATTGATGCCCCTGAAAAGGACCAGCATTGCACGACACAGCAAGGGCAATCCTGGGCCTGCGGAGAATGGGTCAACACGCAGGTGCGTCAGCGCGTCCAGGGGCAAGTCGCCACGTGCTTTGAGGTGACCAAAGACAAATATAACCGCATCGTGGCTTCTTGCGAGGTCGCGGGTGAAGACATCGGGCAGGCACTGGTGGCGGATGGTTTGGCATTTGCCTACCGCAAGTATTCTTTGCGGTATGTCCTTGATGAAAAAGGGGCTGCAATTAACGATCGCGGCTTGCACGCCAATCGGGTTCAGAGCCCGTCAGAGTTTCGCAAGAACCGCGTCAAAGGCCGCGTCGCACCGGACCGTGATTGCGTGATCAAAGGCAACATTTCTGCGAACGGAACACGGATTTTCCACAGCCCTGGCCAAGCGTTTTATGAACGCACAGGCATCAACACGCGTGCAGGTGAACGGTGGTTTTACTCGGAACGCGAGGCATTGGACGCGGGGTGGCGCGCCGCACGGCGTTAACTGACCTGATAGGGCAAAACATCACGCGTGTCGGCATCCACAGAGAGTTTACGCTCCAGTGGTGGAACGGATCGTTGATGACAGGTTTTGCGTTCGCAAATCCGGCAGGAAATCCCGATGGGTTCAAAGGAATCTGTGCGCTTAACATCCATACCGTCCGCGTAAATCAGTGCATCTGCGTGACCGACTTCGCAGCCCAAAGCGATCGCAAACCGCCGAACGGGAGCCCCAAAGCGCCCGGACGGTTTGGACACATCGCGCGCAAGGCTGATGTAGCGGACGCCGTCAGGTGTTTCGGCCAGTTGGCGCAGAAATTGTCCTGGCAATTCAAAGGCGCGGTGCACATTCCAAAGGGGGCACGCGCCGCCAAATCGGGCAAATTGCAGGCGTGTTGCGGAATGGCGTTTGGTGATGGTGCCAGCCTGATCCACGCGCACAAAGAAAAACGGAATGCCTTTATCCCCGGGGCGTTGCATGGTGGCCAGTCTGTGAGCGACTTGTTCGATAGACGCCCCAAAACGCCCCGCGAGCCACTCCAAATCATGGCGGCACTCTCGCGCGGCTTTCAGGAATTTCGCATATGGCATCAAACTCGCGCCTGCAAAATAGTTGGCCAATCCGATTTTGGCGATATCGCGGGCCTCTTGTGTCTGAAAGCGCGCCAGATCAAGGGTGGCTTCCAACAACGCGTTTTGTTTGATCAAGGCCACTTGAAGCAACAATTGGAAGGTTTGTGTGGCAGGGGCCGCGCGTACCGAAATCTGCAAAACCGAGGTTTTCGGGTCATACGAACGCAATCGATCCGTGTCTGAAAATTCAACCTTGATCCCCTCAATGCCCAAGGTTGCAACGGCTGCCACACGAATATTCTGTACGCGCCCCTGATCAGTGGCGAAGTGCTCTGCCGCGCGGTCGACAGCATCGATGTAGTTGTCGCAATAGTGAAAGAAATCACGCACTTCTTCCCAAGGGCTCGGGCGCGCACGGGCATCTTCGCGCCCCAATGCTTCATCCAGAGAGGCAAGACGCTCGTGCGTTTGCCGGTACCCTTTGTGAAGCTCGATGAAGGCCCGCGCAAGGGCAGGGGCGTTCGACGCAGCAAGCCGTAAGTCGGCCAAGGGGGGCATGTCCCCCGCAAACACGGGGTCGGACAAGGCCTCGCGCATGTCGCTGACCAACCGTTCCCCGTCCCCCGTTGAAAGCTCTGTCACATCAACACCGAACTCGCGGGCGAGTGCCAGTACGACCGACGTGCTGACGGGGCGGTTGTTGTTTTCCATCTGGTTCAAATAAGGAAGCGAAACGCCAAGCTTGGCGGCAAAATCCTTTTGAGTGAGGCCGATACGCGTGCGCACTTCACGCAGTTTCGCGCCAGCGTACAGTTTCTGTGTGGCCATTCTGGACCCCTTGCTTTGCAGATTTGCAGCGGTTCACGCTAACTTTGCAAAGCTGCCAACGCAAGGAAACAAAGGTTAACGCAGTGTGCCCTGCAACCGTTCTTCGCGCCGGATCACGGCAAGGATGGCCACCAAGGCGGCCAGCGCTGTGCCTAGCATGATCAGAATCAAGGGATACGCACCTGTTTCAGGACTGAGCAGAAACCCCGCCAGAGAGGCCAATGCTGCGCCGCCGCCAATCATTATCGCGCCGCCCAAACCCGATGCAGTGCCTGCCAGATGCGGTCTCACGGACAACATGCCAGCCGTGGCGTTCGGGATTACAAGCCCGTTGCCCAATCCGACGCAAGTCATCAAGCCAAAGAAAACAAGCGGTGAGCCAAAGCCTGCCAAAAACAGCAAAAGCATGACGAAACATCCGCTGCTGACTGCAATGGTGCCCCACAAAATAAGCTTGTTCACGCCCAAGCGTTGCGCGTTTTTCCCAGTGATCCAATTGCCAAGGAAGTATCCGATTGCGGGTGCTCCGAATAAAAAGCCGACCCATTTCGGTGACAGTCCGAACACGACGGAACCGACGAACGGCCCTCCGCCCAAATACGCGAAAAACGCGCCAGAGCAGAAACCGGACGCCATGGAATAGCCCCAAAACCGGCGTGAGCTAAGCAGCTCAGGGTATTCGCGAAACTGCTGTCCCAATGTCAGGCCGGAGGCCACGGATGTTTCCCCAAGGTCGGTCCAGACCAGGGCGAAAATCACGGCCCCGACGATCAAAAAGGCCCAGAAGTTGGATTGCCAGCCGAATTGTTCGTCCAAAATGCCCCCAATCAATGGGCTCACCATTGGAACAACTGCCATCCCCATCGTCACATAAGCGATCATAGAGGCGGAATCCTCTTGATCAAAGCTGTCACGAATGACGGCGCGACTGAGAACCATGCAGACAGCAATCACCGCCTGCGCCATGCGAAACGCGAGGAAGACACCCGCGGTCGGGGCAAATATGCAGCCGACAGTGGCGGCCATGAACAGGGCGATGCCCCACAGCAGAACGGGCCGGCGCCCCATTTTGTCCGAAAGCGGGCCGATAAAAATTTGTAAAACCGCACTCACTGCCAGAAACAATGGCACGGAGAGTTGCATAAGCCCGTATTCCGTTCCGTAAAATTCGGCCATCTGCGGCAGGCTGGGCAGGAACATATTCATGACCATCGCGGAAACGCCCGCCAAAACGATCAAAGTAAAGATATGGGGCGGCGTTGTGCGATCCAGAAAACGGATCGTTGGGGGATTCTTCATAAACTAGAGGTAGGTGGCGCGCAGGAGCGTGTCCATAGCGACAGTGCGGCAGTGACGGCGCGGCACGTCTGTATTTGCAGATTTGCAATTAGCAAAAGTGGTCAAGCATAGGCTTTGCAAATTTGCCGTTTGCGCCTGTGCGACCCCTCTTTCATTTGATACACGGTCCATAATTATATCGATTTCCATCACATGGGGCTGAAGATGAAAGACATTCTGACCGAGTTGAGCGACCGCCGCGAGGCTGCCCGTTTGGGTGGCGGCCAAAAGCGCCTTGATGCGCAGCATGGACGAGGCAAGTTAACAGCTCGTGAACGCATTGATCTTTTGGTGGATGAAGGGTCTTTCGAAGAGTTCGATATGTTCGTAACGCACCGCTGCACTGATTTTGGCATGGAAAACCAAAAGCCGGCAGGTGACGGCGTTGTCACTGGCTGGGGCACGATCAACGGCCGTATGGTCTATGTTTTCTCGCAGGACTTTACGGTTCTGGGCGGTTCGGTCTCTGCCACGCACGCGATGAAAATCTGCAAGATCATGGACATGGCGATGCAGAATGGCGCCCCTGTGATCGGGATCAACGATTCGGGCGGTGCGCGTATCCAGGAGGGTGTGGATTCACTGGCCGGCTACGGGGATGTGTTCCAGCGCAACATTATGGCGTCGGGCGTCGTGCCGCAGATCTCTGTGATCATGGGGCCATGCGCGGGTGGTGCTGTATATTCGCCTGCGATGACCGACTTCATCTTCATGGTCAAAGACAGCTCTTATATGTTCGTAACGGGCCCTGACGTGGTGAAAACCGTGACAAACGAGGTCGTAACAGCCGAGGAATTGGGTGGAGCGTCAACACACACCAAAAAATCATCTGTTGCGGATGCCGCGTTTGAAAACGACGTAGAGGCATTGGCCGAAGTGCGCCGCCTTGTTGATTTCTTGCCAATGAACAACCGCGAAAAGCCTCCGGTACGTCCCTTCTTTGATGAGCCGGGTCGGGTTGAGGCGTCGTTGGACACCTTGGTGCCAGACAACCCCAACGCTCCGTATGACATGAAGGAATTGATCCTGAAGCTTGCTGACGAGGGTGATTTTTACGAAATTCAGGAAGAATTCGCAAAGAACATCATCACGGGATTTATCCGCTTGGAAGGGCGCACTGTCGGTGTCGTCGCCAACCAGCCGATGGTTTTGGCCGGCTGTCTGGACATTGACAGCTCCCGCAAGGCCGCGCGGTTCGTACGCTTTTGTGACGCGTTTGAAATCCCGATTTTGACGCTCATTGATGTGCCGGGCTTTTTGCCGGGAACATCGCAGGAATATTCCGGCGTTATCAAACACGGTGCCAAGCTTCTTTTTGCCTATGGCGAAGCGACGGTGCCAAAAGTCACCGTGATCACGCGCAAAGCATATGGTGGCGCCTACGTTGTTATGGCTTCCAAGCACTTGCGCGCGGACATCAACTACGCATGGCCAACGGCCGAAATCGCTGTGATGGGCGCCAAAGGGGCCACGGAAATCATCCACCGTGCGGACCTTGGGGATGCGGCAAAAACAGCGGAACACGTCGCCGACTATGAAGAACGTTTTGCCAATCCGTTCGTTGCGGCCGAACGCGGGTTCATCGACGAGGTGATCCAACCGCGCTCCACGCGCAAACGGGTCAGTCGTGCTTTTGCTTCTTTGCGCAACAAAGATCAAAAGATGCCGTGGAAAAAACACGACAACATCCCGCTCTGATCTGTGGCACGGGGGTGGCATATAGTGCGCAGTGAGGGGGGCGTGACGGTGACCCGTCAGCTTCCGGCACAGTTTGATCTGTCTGCAAGCACTGTTCTTGCGGGGGGCGATGCGTTGCGTCTGGCCACGCAAATTCGTCAAGACCTGTGGCGCGCGTTGCAGAGTATGCGGGGCTTTTCGCCTGTTGTTGAGGTGACGCTTCAGTCTGGTGGCGTTCACGTGCGGGCCGGTGGTCGTGTTGCGGGCCGTATTCCGGCAAATGCCGCAGAGCGTATTGAAGCGATGTTGGTGCATTCCGGCAACCGCGCCCGTTGGATGCGATGCGCCGGATTTCGGGGGGCGCTATGATGCGGGCCTCGTTGATTTTATGCGCGCTTCTGGTCGGCGCCCCGTTGTGGGCAACTGATGTGCCATCCGGGCAAGTTGTGACGCTGCAAGAGGCGTTGCTGGATGAGGTGGATGCCAGGAATACGCTGCGCATGCGGTTCGTGGCGCCAGCCATTGCGCGGGATGGCGGGACGATAGATTATGACACGGCGGGTGCGGATATGGAGCACTTGTGCGTCCACGTTGCCTTGCCGTATGCGGTGCAATTCGAACTAGACCCAGATGTGATTGTGATCTCATTAAGTGATCGTGAAACAGAATTTGGCGCTTTGAGTCCTGAAGCCACGCAGTTTTTTGATGCGTTTCGGGTCGAAGATCAAACCTGTATTTGGGAGGCTTTCTGATGGGACCACAAGATGTTGCGGGTTCAAGCGTGTTGCAACGCGGTTTTGAGGCTTTGGAGTCACATATCCGCCGATTGGCGGCCTGTGGATATCTTTTTCGCGACAATTCGCCTAAAGTTCTCCAAGGGAATTCCCGTTGGAGCCCGTCCTCGGTAGAGGGTGTGCGGACGCATGTCGTGTCCTCACGCATTTTTGAAAGTTACAGGAGACTCAGATGTCGAAGAGCATCAAATTGCTGGCAACACTCGGCCTTATGGTTGTTGTTGCTGCCTGTGCGCGCCAGCAGCAGGCAGAAGAATTCGTCGTTGTCGATCCAGAGCCAATCTCGGTCGAGCCGACGTATACAGGTAAGCTCAAGTAAAAGCTTTTCAGGGCAGGCGTTCGCGCCTGTCCTCGCCACCAACCTGCGCGGTGCGGAGGTGGTCACATGATGAAGCACCGTGGCTTCCCGGGTCGTTTGACGGGCACTGATTTCCAATTCACCATTCGCCGTGCAAACCCCAAAGGGGTGACGCCAATCACACGGCGTGAGCGCAAGCGCGACCGCAAGCCTGCGGACCGGCGCGCGGATGTGGGGTTCATGAAGGCGTTGTGGGAATGCTTCGGCTCCCATCCTTTCGAGCGGGGGAATTTGGACGCCGGACGGTTGTCTTGGTTCTATGGCCGTGAAGTGCTGCCCGCGACGGACGATTTCGATCCCTCTAGTTATGACGCTTTGCTGGTGATTGATGAAAGCATGGCACGGGCCTCTTTTCCTGAAGCGTTCGAGGACTGATCGGCATGAACCTGCGCAGCATTCTGCAAAACAGGCAAATCTTGGCTCAAAACACAGCGACGCGTCGCGTGGTCTTGGCGGGCTCTGTTTCGTGTTGCACAGTCTGTCCATCGGCGTGCCATCCCCAAAAATATCCGCGCGCCGTGTACCATTTCCGTACCCCTTCCCCTTATGGGCGGCCCGTCGCATCGAGCGTCGCGTCGCCCATATCTTTTCATTTAAATACAATGCCTTGGCGGAATATTGCGCAAGCTGATTTCGCTTCTTGTCACCAGCGCTCAAACCGTTTTGATCATCGTGTCGGCCCGATGGGCGATGCAATGATCAAAGGAGTACGTCGATGTCTATCAAAGCGTGGTGGATGGCGGTTGCGGCAGTCTGTGGGCTTTCGGCCTGCGGAGACACATTGGGCGATCAAGCCCTTGCTGGCAGCGCCATCGGAGCAGGGGCAGCGGTCGTCGTCAATGGGAGCCTTGTCAAAGGTGCGGTCATTGGCGCAGCGGGCAACATTGTCTACTGCGAGCTTAACCCGTCAAAATGCCGGTGATGCCAAAAGATCACGCTATTTAGCGTTAGGTCGATTTGGCACAAAAAAGCCTGATTTTCATGTATACTGTATCCAATGGGCAAAAAAAATAGCCCGTCAACGAGGCAGATATTATGAAACGAGTACCGTACTTTTTTGCGATGGCAGCGCTATTGTTTCTCAGCGCCTGCGCCAAACCCCAAGACGCATCAAGCCGTGGGGATGTTTCCCTACTGGGGCCACTACACAGCAACTGAATCTGATCGGCCCTGCGCCGCATTATGACTATACTGCAAGACCCGTCCTGCTGACGCAGGGCGGTTGCTTGCGTTCTACCCTTCACATCAAAAAGGACAGCACATGTTCAACAAGATCCTGATCGCCAATCGGGGCGAGATCGCCTGCCGTGTTATCAAAACTGCGCGCAAGATGGGGATTGGCACTGTCGCCATCTACTCTGATGCCGATCGTCAGGCGTTGCATGTGCAAATGGCGGATGAGGCAATCCATATTGGCCCGCCCCCTGCGAACCAGTCCTATATTGTCATCGACAAGGTCATGGAGGCCGTTAAGGCGTCAGGTGCGCAGGCTGTGCATCCGGGCTACGGTTTCTTGTCGGAGAATTCGAAATTTGCCGAAGCCCTTGAAGCTGCGGGTGTGGCTTTCGTCGGCCCGCCCGTGGGCGCCATCGAGAAAATGGGGGACAAGATCACCTCCAAAAAGATCGCTCAAGAGGCCGGTGTCTCGACTGTGCCCGGCTACATGGGGTTGATCGCCGATGCGGATGAGGCTGTCAAAATCTCTAACCAAGTCGGCTATCCGGTGATGCTGAAAGCCTCTGCCGGGGGGGGCGGCAAGGGCATGCGCATCGCATGGAACGACGCGGAAGCCCGCGAAGGCTTCCAGTCCTCAAAGAACGAGGCGGCCAACAGTTTTGGCGATGACCGAATCTTTATTGAAAAGTTCGTTACACAACCCCGCCACATCGAAATTCAGGTTTTGTGCGACAGCCATGGCAACGGCATCTACTTGGGCGAGCGCGAGTGCTCTATCCAGCGCCGCCAGCAAAAAGTCGTCGAAGAAGCCCCAAGCCCGTTCCTTGATGAGACCACCCGCCGCGCGATGGGTGAGCAGGCGGTCGCATTGGCGCAGGCTGTGGATTATGCCAGCGCGGGCACCGTGGAATTCATCGTCGACAGTGAAAAGAACTTCTATTTCCTCGAGATGAACACGCGTCTTCAGGTGGAGCATCCTGTCACAGAGCTGATCACGGGTGTTGATCTGGTTGAGCAGATGATCCGCGTGGCCAACGGCGAAGCGCTGAGCATCACGCAAGATGACGTCACTTTGACAGGGTGGGCCATCGAAAACCGCCTCTATGCCGAAGACCCGTATCGGGGCTTCTTGCCATCGATCGGTCGTTTGACGCGCTACCGCCCGCCGATGGAACAGGCCGCAGGTCCCTTGTTGGTGAACGACAAATGGCAAGGGGATGCGCCCTCCGGTGCGATTGCCGTACGCAATGACACGGGCGTCTATGAAGGCGGTGAGATCAGCATGTACTACGATCCGATGATCGCCAAGCTGTGCACGTGGGCCCCGACGCGTGAGGCCGCGATCGAAGCGATGCGCGTTGCCTTGGACAGTTTCGAGGTTGAAGGTATCGGGCATAACTTGCCGTTTTTGTCAGCTGTCATGGATCATCCGATCTTTATCGCGGGTGAAATGACAACAGCCTTTATTGAAGAACAATATCCCGATGGATTTGAAGGGGTTGAACTGCCGGATGCAGATTTGCGCCGCATTGCGTCGGCCACTGCGGCGATGCATCGCGTTGCCGAAATCCGTCGCGCACGGGTGTCGGGCCGGATGGACAACCACGAGCGTAAAGTGGGCACGGATTGGAACGTCACGCTCCAAGGGCAGTCTTTTGACGTGGTGATCAGCGCGGATCATGACGGCTCTACCGTCGCGTTTGATGACGGGACGTCCATGCGGGTGTCCGGCGCTTGGACCCCGGGGGACCAATTGGCGGAAATGTCCGTCGACGGCGCGCCTTTGGTGCTCAAAGTGGGCAAAATCAGCGGTGGTTTCCGGATCCGGACGCGCGGTGCCGATATCAAAGTGCATGTGCGTACACCGCGTCAGGCGGAACTGGCGCGCAAAATGCCGGAAAAACTGCCGCCAGACACGTCCAAGCTTCTGCTGTGCCCGATGCCGGGTCTTGTTGTGAAGCTGGACGTGGCCGAAGGCGACGAAGTTCAGGAAGGGCAGGCGCTGTGCACGATCGAGGCGATGAAGATGGAAAACATCCTGCGCGCCGAAAAGAAGGGCACAGTGACCAAGATCAACGCCAGTGCCGGCGACAGCCTGGCTGTTGATGACGTGATCATGGAGTTCGAATAAGGGCTATGCAAAGGCCGCGCAGCATATTGATGAAGGGTGGTTACCCTTCGGAGCTTGCGGCCTCTTTTTCTTCGCGAATCTCGCGCTTGCGCATCGGCATTTTGTCGATGCTGCGAGAGATTTCGCGCACGTCCCACGGGAACGGCTTACGCAGCTTCACACCGCCATCTTTGCCGATAATGACCAGCATAAAGCCTCTTGGGCGCAATTTGAGCCGGAGGTCGGATTTATCTGCAGGGACGGTGTCGGTCAGAACAATGACGTCACGATCCGCAAGATCAGGCAGTCCGGCTCTCAGCAAGTCGATTTGCTCGGTAAATCGTGGGTCCGCGTCGGTGTCCGCAAACACGACGATGGCTCTCTTTTTCCAAACAAATTGCGGCAAATCTTTTGCGTCAACCTGTCCAAAGACCGCGTCTTCGGGTGTTTGTGCTGTATCTTCCGCAACAGCGGGAAGGGCGAAAAAGCTTGCCAAAACAATGGGTAGTAGTGATTTCATGTGCGCTCCTGTTGAAGGGAAGATAAACCTTTCTGCGGGGATTTCGATGGGGATTGATCACTTTTTTAACGTTAATGCCATCGCAACCGGTGTGCGGTCATGAAAGACACATACCCGTTGAATTGGTCGAGCAGGGCGGCCCCACAAAGAGCAGGGCGCACTATGGACGTTATTCTACACCTTGGTGTGCATCGCACCGGAAGCACAACGTTTCAAAGCTATATGCGACGCAACACAGACACTTTACGCGCGAGGCAAGTCGGGTTTTGGGGACCGCAACGCACCCGAAAAGGGTTTTTTGCAGGGGTGCTGCCTGTTCCCGGAGCCTCCACGGGCCGTGATCTGCAGGACCGGGCACGCGGGCGCGTCCAAATGCACCTTGAGCACTCCGAGCAGCAAGGGATGCAGGCGCTGGTGGTGAGCGAAGAGAACATGACAGGTTCAGTGCGCCAGAACTTGCGGACGAAGTCCCTGTATCCTGCGGTTGGCGAACGTATGGCCCGTTTCGGTCGGGCGTTTGACGGGCGCATCAGTGAAGTCGTCCTTAATATCCGCTCTCAGGACATGTATTGGGCCTCGGCGGCTGCCTATGGTGTTTCGCGTGGGCATCCGCTGCCGGACAAAGGTGCAATTGACCGGCTTGCAACTGCACCGCGCACATGGCGTGATGTGATCACCGATATTTCATGTGCTTTGCCTGAAGTCCCAATCTGGGTGCTTCCGTTTGAAGTTTTTGCAGGCCGTCCCGACGATATGCTGCGCGCTGGCACTGGCATCGATGCGCCCCTGAACGCGCAAAGTGAATGGCTGAACCGCGCCCCTGATGCGGCAGCTTTGCGCGACGTTTTGTTCGACCGCGGGGTGGTTCCGCATCTGCCCGTGGACAGCCGCGCGCGCTGGCAGCCGTTTGACACAGAACAACGCGCAGCCCTGCGCGAAGCTTACGCTGATGATTTGCACTGGTTGGTATCTGGTGCAGATGGGATGGCGACGTTGACAGAGGATCCGAACCGGAGAAGAGCAGGGCACACCCTGCCGTTCCAGTCGCAAAACAGAGGACATTTACATGACAAACAAGAAAGAGACGTGGCGCAGTCTGGCTGAAGCCGAACTGCGCGGCAGGCCACTGGATGACCTGACGTGGAAAACCCTCGAAGGAATCGAGGTGCAGCCCATCTACACCGAAGAAGACCTTGAGGATGTCACGCACTTGGGAACGATCCCGGGCGCTGCGCCCTACACCCGTGGCGTTAAAGCGACGATGTATGCGGGCCGCCCTTGGACCATCCGACAGTATGCAGGATTTTCGACAGCGGAAGAATCCAACGCCTTCTACCGCCGTGGATTGGCAGCGGGTCAGCAGGGGGTGTCCGTCGCCTTTGATCTGGCGACGCACCGTGGTTACGACAGCGATCATGAGCGGGTCATGGGGGATGTCGGTAAGGCGGGTGTTGCGATCGACAGCGTCGAGGACATGAAGATCCTGTTTGACGGGATCCCTTTGGACAAAGTCTCTGTGTCGATGACGATGAACGGGGCTGTCATTCCGATTCTGGCCAGCTTCATCGTGGCAGGAGAAGAGCAAGGGCACGACAAATCCGTGCTGGCTGGCACCATTCAGAATGACATCCTGAAAGAGTTCATGGTGCGCAATACCTACATTTACCCGCCGGAACCCTCCATGCGGATCATTGCGGATATTATCGAGTACACGTCGGCTGAGATGCCGAAATTCAACTCGATTTCGATCTCTGGCTATCACATGCAAGAAGCGGGTGCGAACCTTGTGCAGGAGCTGGCGTTTACGCTGGCTGACGGACGTGAATACGTGCGCGCCGCGATTGAACGGGGTATGGATGTCGATCAATTTGCGGGGCGGTTGAGTTTCTTCTTTGCGATTGGCATGAACTTTTTCATGGAAACGGCCAAGTTGCGCGCCGCCCGCTTGCTGTGGCATCGGATCATGTCCGAGTTCGAGCCGAAGAACCCGAAGTCCTCTATGCTGCGCACACACTGCCAGACGTCGGGTGTGAGTTTGCAGGAGCAGGACCCCTACAACAATGTTGTGCGCACGGCCTATGAAGCGATGGCTGCTGCGCTTGGTGGCACGCAATCGTTGCACACCAATGCGTTGGACGAAGCGATTGCTTTGCCAACAGATTTCAGCGCCCGTATTGCCCGCAATACACAGTTGATTTTGCAAGAGGAAACGGGTGTGACCAACGTCGTCGATCCTTTGGCGGGCTCTTACTATGTTGAGAAATTGACACATGACATGGCGGAAGCGGCATGGACGTTGATTGGTGAAGTCGAGGAATTGGGCGGCATGACCAAGGCGGTTGCGTCTGGCATGCCCAAGCTGCGCATCGAAGAAGCGGCTGCGACACGTCAGGCGAAAATCGACCGTGGCCAGGAGGTCATTGTGGGCGTCAACAAATACCGCCTCG
The DNA here is from genome assembly GCA_943787985.1 of uncultured Paracoccaceae bacterium. GTDB lineage: Bacteria > Pseudomonadota > Alphaproteobacteria > Rhodobacterales > Rhodobacteraceae > Ascidiaceihabitans. Next base: position 490,152 of record CALSOO010000004.1, read on the forward strand.
AGAAAGAAGACGCGATCGACATTCTGGACATCGACAACGCGGCTGTTCGTGAAAGCCAGATCGTGCGTTTAACCCGGATCAAGGGTGAGCGCGATGATGCGGCCTGTACTGCAGCTCTTGAAGAATTGACGCGACGCGCAAGCGAAGGTGGCAACCTGTTGGAAGGTGCTGTTGAGGCGGCGCGCGCGCGGGCCAGCGTGGGGGAGATCAGCATGGCAATGGAAAAAGTGTTCGGGCGTCACCGCGCAGAGGTCAAGACATTGGCTGGCGTATACGGTGCCGCCTATGAAGGGGACGCAGGCTTTGCCGCGATCCAGAAATCCGTTGAGGACTTCGCCGAGGCCGAAGGGCGCCGACCCCGCATGTTGGTTGTGAAGATGGGGCAGGATGGTCACGACCGCGGCGCCAAAGTTATTGCGACGGCTTTTGCAGATATCGGCTTTGATGTGGATGTGGGACCATTGTTCCAGACACCGGCAGAAGCCGCTCAAGATGCGGTGGACAATGATGTGCATGTGATCGGCATCAGCTCTCAAGCGGCGGGACACAAAACACTGGCGCCGCAGCTCGTCAAAGCCCTCAAAGAGGCAGGCGCCGAGGACATCATCGTCATTTGTGGCGGGGTTATTCCACAACAGGATTATCAGTTCCTGTATGACAGCGGCGTAAAAGCGATTTTTGGACCCGGCACCAATATCCCGAAAGCCGCGTCCGAAATCCTTGATATCATTCGCGCTACACGCACCTGATTGACAAAAAAAGGGCCCCGACTTTGGGGCCCTTTTCGTATGTTTCGCGTCGATCAGCTGCGCGACGGGAAAAGGCCCTCTGTCGCGATGCACCAGTTCATCACCAGATAGGGGTTCATAACCTGAATAGCTTGGCCGCCACCTGTCGAAGACAGCATGCTTGGGTCCATGCGGGAATCTGCAGGCCCGTCATGATAGTTTTTCGAGCCATCACTGGCTTTCGCCAAAAGATCGGTCACTGGCCCGCCTTTGTCGCCGGTTTGATTGACCGCAACAACCAGGTGATTGTGCGCGGGCAATTGAGCTTCGGTCATGACGACTGCCTCAGCTCCGCCTCTTTGGCCCATGCTGCGCGGCGTCAGACCAGGACCGGTCCCTTGATGCATCGGAAAACGTCCCCGCAAGTCTGGAAGTGCGAATGTTGTGCGTCCATCCCCGCCATACGTGGTTCCCAAAAGTGAGAAAAGCGCGGAAAACTGACTGATGGCGAGAATTTGACCGTTCGCTGCAGCAGTGCTGCGCTGGCAGAAGTTAAATCCGACAGGGACCAATTGGCCCAGGTAAAAGTCTTGTGCGGACGCGCTTTGTGGTGCCAATGCCGTGCCGAATGTCAAAACAGCAGCGGTTTTTATACCGGTCATGATAGATTTTGTAAGTTTCATTTTCGTATCCTTCGTCGTGCCTAAAGGGGAGATCCCGGTTCAAACACATTAATTGACTGGCGCTTATGAGCGCCGAATGGAGTTAAATGCGATCAGTTCCGTGACGGGTAAATGCCGAAGAGCACGATGCACCAATTTACCACAAGGTAAGGGTTTGACGTGTTGATCGATGGTGTCGTGACACCTGTCGTACTGATCATGGTGGGGTCCATACGGACATCCTCCGGTCCGTCATGGTAGTTGCTTGACCCGTTTGAAGCTTTTGAAATAAAGTCTGTGACAGGGCCGCCTTTGTCGCCGACCTGATTAACCGCGCCGACAAGGTGCGTGTGCGATGCCAGTTGGTTGACTGTCAGAAGGGATTGGTCGCTTCCTTGCCGTTGGCCAATTTGCCGGATACTCAGGCCAGGCCCGGATCCCTGGCTGGTTGGAAAACGTCCGCGCAAATCAGGTAGGGCAAAAGTTGTTCTGCCATCTCCACCGTATATGTTTCCCAAAAGCGAGAACAAGGCGGTGTTGTCGGCTATCGGAAGCACTTGCCCGTCCAATCGAGCGGTTCCTCGCGGACAAAAGTTGAAGCCGACCGCGAAGGTTTCTCCGATGGTTTGCGGTTGCGCTGCCGCATCCTGAGGCGCACCTATCGCGCCAAGCGATAAGATGGCTGCGCCAAGCGCCCCTAAGTATCGCTTTTTAATAGTGGTTTTCATTTATCTTCCCCTGTTTATATGGGGTTCCATAGCCAGAAACACTTTGGGCAATCGCCCCATAAAAATAATTTTAAAATCTCGTACTCGTATGATTAACCGTGACACTGGTTGTACCAATCTGTCAATACTGATGGTTGCATGAACGGTTTTCTTTTGTGATATCAGTCGTGTGCAGTAAAATTGCAGTGCCCGGTCATTGGGCACATTTCACGGGCCTGTTGGATGCGGCAGCATGTTGCTTACATAGCACGCAGTGTTTGTAGCGGGCATGAAGGAGAATTGACTATGATGGATTTGGATCACTTGGCCGTTGCCGGAGCGACATTGGCGCAGGCGCAAGGCCACGTTGAGGATGCATTGGGCATCTCTTTGCAAGTTGGGGGGGAGCATGACGTTTTTTACACCCACAATGCATTGATCGGGTTGGAGGACGGTCTGTACCTCGAGGCGATTGCGATCAATCCTGACGCAGAGACACCGGAGCGGCCGCGCTGGTTTGATTTGGATCGGTTTTCTGGTGCTGCGCGCTTGAGCAACTGGATTTGTCGCACACATACACTGGAGGAAACCATGGGCCTCATGCCCCGCGGGATCGGTGCGCCTGTGGCATTGAGCAGAGCAGATCTGCGTTGGCGGATGGTTGTCCCCGAAGACGGGATTTTGCCCTATGACAACATGTGCCCCGCTCTTATCCAATGGGACGCAGGTGTTCATCCAGCGAAACGTCTGCAGGCTTCAGGCTGCCGCTTATTGCGTCTCACTGTGTCTCATCCAGATGCTGAGAGGCTGAATGCAACGCTTGCACCGTTGCTTAACGATGACAGGATCGCATTGGAAACAGGGGCAGCTGGATTGCAAGCCGACTTTGAAACGCCACATGGGAGACGGGTCTTGTGATCAGGGTCCGCTCCGGGACAATATGTTTTCGTGAGAAACCGGATTATGAGTTGTACGTGCGAATTTCGCTTGGATTTTGAATTTCTGCGGCGACATGCGCTCTTTTATTGAATTGGAAATTGAGATGATCTGCACTGACTCTTCCGGCAAGGACCGCTAGGGTACACCTATGTCATTGTGGTCCCGTATTTCCGAAGCCTTGTCCGCTCTTGCCTCTGGTGAAGGGCTTTTTACTGTTTTTGAGAAATTGCGCAGTCCGCCTGAGCGTTCTGTGGCTTTTGCGATTGCCGTCATTGCGCTTTCGGCCAAGATGGCCAAAGCCGATGGGCAAGTGACACGTGACGAAGTCACGGCCTTTCGCGAAGTGTTCCATATCGCGACTCAAGATGAAGCAGGGGCTGCAAAGGTTTTTAACCTTGCCCGCCAAGACGTTGCAGGGTTCGAGGAATATGCAAGTCGCATCCAGAAGATGTTTGCGCAGGAGCATGAAACGCTCAATGACTTGATAGAAGGTTTGTTTCACATCGCTATGGCGGACGGATTTTATCACCCCAATGAAAATGCGTTCTTGGAACGGGTTGCTGAAATATTTGATCTTAAAGCCAACCAATTCAATGCGTTGCGTGCGCGATTTGTTCCCGACGCCCCCCGTGATCCTTATTTGATCCTCGGCGTTGATCCGTCGATGTCCAAAGAGGACATTCGCCAAGTCTGGCGTAAGTTGGTGCGCGAGAACCATCCCGATGTGATGATGGCGCGCGGTGTTCCTTTAGAAGCCGTGCATCTTGCAGCGCGACGCATGAGCGATTTCAACAGAGCATGGGACGACATTGAAAGCGGCGCTGCCTGATGCGCATCGCGACATACAATGTGGAGTGGATGAACAGCCTGTTTGATGACGCGGGCAATCTGCGCGCTGATAAGGGGTGGTCGGGCCGATACAATGTGACCCGTGCCCAACAAATCAAGGCGTTGGGCGTGGTGTTCAAAGCGTTGGACGCAGATGCGATCATGGTGATTGAAGCGCCCGACACCACGGATGCGCGCAGTTCCACCCATGCTGTGCAACAGTTTGCGCGCCGATTTGACTTGCGCGCAAACAAAGCTGTGACCGGTTTTTCAAACGGGACGCAGCAAGAAATTACACTTTTGTTCGACCCGAATGCAATGTCCGCGCGTCATGATCCTGTTGGTCCGCAGACGGATGCTGACGGACGCAAGGACGCACCGCGATTTGACGGTGTCTTTCGACTGGATATGGACGTCGATGAAGGGCATGACCGTGTCGTTTTCTCCAAACCGCCGCTTGAATTGGCCGTCGAAACCGCGCGTGGTTTTTCGTTTCGTATGATCGGGGCGCACCTTAAGTCCAAAGCGCCACACGGGGCCAAGACCGATGATGATGTGATGCGCATGTCTATCGCAAACCGGCGCAAACAGCTCGCTCAGGCCACATGGTTGCGGCAGCGTATTGTGCAGCACCTCGATGATGGCGTGCCTTTGATGGTGATGGGGGATTTGAACGACGGTCCAGGTTTGGATGAATACGAGAACTTGTTTGGCCGCTCCTCCGTAGAAATTATCTTGGGGGCAGGGGATGAAGTGCCCTTGTTTGATCCTCATGCCCGCCTTGCGTTGCAGCGTCGATTGGGGGCCGCCCCGACGACGTCGCGCTTTTGGATACATCCCGAGCGCAGGTTTCTGCAGGCACTTTTGGACTACATCATGGTGTCTGAAGGGCTGCGCGCCAAGGATGCGAAGTGGCGCATTTGGCATCCGTTGGACGATCCTGAATGCTGGGCGCAGCCTGCTTTGCGCGATGCATTGGTCACAGCGTCGGACCATTTTCCGGTGACGCTGGATATTGACCTTTAGTCGCGCGAGATTTTGACTTCGACCTCTGCCTGAAGCGAGCTTGCCAAAGATTTCAGCCGTGCTTCGGCCACTTCGCCAAACAGCGGCACGGCCGCTTTGCTCAACCTGAGCTCAAGTAACTTTTTCTTTGGAAACCAACGCAGTGCTGCGCGCCCTGCGTCTTTGTCCATCCACAGCATGGCGCCAAATCGCAACGCTTTGCCGAGGATTTCGGCGTCCAGCATCGTTTTGTCATCAATCAGCGTAAAGAAGTCTTCGAACCGCGTATCACTGCGCGAATTTGAATAGCGGTGCAACAAAGCCAACCCCAAAAAGATACGTTCGGAGTGTTTGAGCCCGCCCAAATTGGCGCGGGTTGCGTTGTCGAAACACACTTCGGCGCGATAATCGGGATGGGCGCGCCAACTGACATCGTGTAACAGGCATGCCGCCTTGATCAACCGTTTGCGCGCCTCGGGGGCCGATTTGAAAATGGGCATGACGAAATCAAAGAGGACCTTCCCGAAACCGGGCAGGCGCGCATCCTTGGCCTCGGCAAATCGGGACGCTTCGATCAACGGGTCGCGGTCGCGCAATTTCTGCGGCATTTGTTCGTAGAGCATCCCTTCACGGATGCCGTAGCTGCTGATGGCTATGTCTTTGGGTTTAAACGTTTTGACCAACTGTTTAAGCACTTCTGTGGCCAGAGGGACCAAGGCCATACGCGCGCTTGAGATCCCGCACGCAGCACGCAGCGCATCCATATCAGAGTTCTGGATAAACTTAGCTGTGTTGCGCACATTGGCCGGTGTCATGCGATATTCGTGTAATACATGCAGTGGATAGCCGCGCCGGTGCATATCAATGCGTGCAATTGCGCGCCATGACCCCCCCACCAGAAATAACCTGTCGCGCTGAGCGCCCATGCGTTCGCGCAGATCGCCCATCACCTGGGCAATATGGGCTTTGCGCCCGCGTTTGCCGCCTTTGATGTCTTGCAGTTTCAGTGGCCCGAGGTTGGAGGTCACGCGCCGTCCCACCCGACCCTCCGAAATCTCGGCCAGCTCAAGTGACGAACCGCCGATGTCACAGACCAACCCATATGATCCGGGCCACCCCAAAAGGACACCTTGGGCTGACAGCCGTGCTTCTTCCTCGCCGTCGATCACCCATATGCGCAAGCCGGTTTCGCGTGCCACATCTGCGCAAAAGTCGGGTCCGTCGCTTGCATCCCGAACCGCAGCCGTGGCGACAACGGTCAGCTCCTTAAGGCCCATCCCGTCTGCAAGGTGTTTGAAACGGCGCAATGCGGACAAGGCCCGAATGCGCCCTTGTGGGTTCAGAATTCCGCTCTCGGAAAGGCCCGCGCCCAAGGCACACATGATTTTTTCGTTGTAGAAATAGGCTGGACTGCGTGCCGCGCCGTCAAATACGACCAACCGGACAGAGTTGGACCCGACATCCACAACGCCCACGCGGGACAGTTTGCGTGCGCTTGGATCATCAAACAAGGGGCGGCCAAAAAGGCTCGTGTCGGGATGTGTCGTTTGCTCAGCGTTGCTCATGAAATCCCCGACTGCCGCTTTGGGTCACTGTGTACCAACCTGTTGGTTCGGGTCAATCTTCGGCGTGCGTCAGCTTGGGTACATCTGATGCGCCAGCAGAGCCTCGCCCGGACAGGGACGGATTTTCCATAAAGAACCGATGGCAATTGAACGCAAAAGTTCCCTCTGGCACGTCGGGGCGATGAAAGCTGCCATCTGGTGACATAACCCAGCTTTGGGCAACATCGGCGAGGTTTGCAGCCATGACCTGGCCTACAATCTGGGCCTTGACGGTGGCATTTTCCACTTCGACCAGTGTTTCGACACGTCTGTTCAGGTTTCGCCCCATCCAATCTGCAGAAGAGATGAAAACCCGCGCCTTCTTGTGCGGCAGACCGCGTCCGTTGCCGAAACACACGATCCGGCTGTGTTCAAGAAACCGTCCAACAATGGATTTGACGCGAATGTTCTCGCTCAGACCCTTCACTCCAGGGCGCAGGCCACAAATGCCGCGCACCACCAGGCTGATCTGAACCCCTGCCTGACTGGCGGCATAAAGCGCGTCTATGACTTCGCTGTCGATCAGGCTGTTCATTTTTGCCCAGATCACCGCCGGTTTGCCGGCCTGTGCATGTGCCGCTTCGTCCGCGATCATGGACAAAAGCTTGGGTTTGAGCGTCATGGGGGAGATCGCGAGATTGCTCAACTCTTCGGGCGGCGCGTAGCCTGACAGGTAGTTGAACACTTTGGTGGCGTCGCGTCCGAGTTTGGGGTCACAGGTGAACAAGGACACATCCGTGTACACGCGCGCTGTGATCGGGTGGTAGTTGCCCGTGCCGTAGTGCGTGTAGGTCACAAGGTCTTCGCCCTCACGCCGCACGACAGTGCTGATTTTTGCGTGTGTTTTCAGGTCGATGAATCCGTAGACCACATGTGCGCCTGCGCGTTCCAAACGGCGGGACTGGCGAATGTTGGCGGCTTCATCAAAGCGGGCTTTGAGCTCAACAAGGGCGGTGACGGATTTGCCGTCTTCTGCCGCTTCGCACAAGGCCTCAACGATGGGTGATTTTTGCGATGTGCGATACAGGGTTTGTTTGATCGCCAAAACATTGGGATCTCGCGCGGCTTGCTGCAAGAAACGCACCACAGTGTCAAAGGTCTCATAAGGGTGGTGCAGCAGCATATCCTTTTGACGGATGGCTGCGAACATGTCGCCTTCAAAATCGGTCACCCGCTCGGGGATGCGCGGCGTAAACACTGGCCACAGCAAATCGGGACGTGCGTCGATCACCAGCTCTGACAGGTTGTCGACCCCGATCATGCCGTCAATTTCGATGATTTCGTCGCGGGTTACCCCGAGTTCTGCCATGACGACGGACTTGAGGTTCTCTGGTCCGCCCGTTGACAGGGTCATCCGCACCACTTCACCGCGGCGGCGGCGTTTGAGGGCGACTTCAAACTCGCGCACAAGGTCTTCGGCTTCGTCTTCGACCTCGAGGTCACTGTCGCGCAGAACACGAAACTCAAAGTATCCTTTGAGGGTGTAGCCCGGGAACAAGCCGCCAACATTGAGCGCCAACAATTCTTCAAGGGGGAGGAAGCGGTGCCCTGTTTCGCTGGGAACCGGAACAAAACGTGCGATCTGCGCAGGGATCGGCAGCAGCGCTTGCAACCGCTTTTTGTCTTTGGTGCGTTCCAGTTGCAGCGCGAGCGCGTAGCCCGAGTTCGGAATAAACGGAAAAGGATGTGCAGGATCAATGGCAAGAGGGGACAGGACAGGAAAGACTTTGGTCAGAAACACTTCCGTAAGATGGGCGTGATCGGCCTCGCTCAGGTCTTTGGCGCGCACCACGCTCATCCCTTTGCTCTCCATCTCTGCGAGCAGGATCCGCAATACCCGTTGCTGCGTGTGCATCAGGTTGCGGGCGTTTTCGTTGATCAGGACCAGTTGTTCTGCGGGGGTGAGCCCGTCGGCGGCCGGAGTGGTATTTCCCGCGCGCGCCAGTTCGCGCAGGCCCGCCACACGCACTGTGTAAAATTCGTCCAGATTGTTTGCACTGATCGACAAAAACCGTAACCGCTCCAGCAAGGGGACGCGTGGGTTTTCAGCCTCTTCCAACACCCGCCAGTTAAAGCCGAGCCAGCTGAGTTCGCGGTTGTAGAACCGACCCGGACCTTCAAAGTCCAAATCAGGCAAGGTGACCCCTTCGGAAAACGGGGCTTGAAGGAAATCGGCGTGCGTCATGATTGGCCCGAAGTACATGTTATGGATAGGTTAGGCGCCGTATATGCCCCAAATCAAAGGGTTTTGTCCAGCACACGTGATGCAAATGCGCGTGTGATCGCGCGTTGTTCTGTGAGACTGGCACGGTCGAGACGTTCAACGATGTCGCGTGCCGCTTCAAAGGAGCGGTCAATGCGCAGCAGCAAATAGGGGATCACGTCAACTTTGGGCAGCAACTGGCGGTCATCAAAATGTTTGGCGAGGACCGCCGTCAGCAATGTGTCATCCGGTGGATCAAGTGTTGCCACACGCGCGCCACCTATGCGGCTTTGGAGGTCGGGCAGGGACATGCCCCACAAATTGGGCGCTCCTGTTCCCGTCAAAAGCAAAGGGTGGCCATGGCTGTGTATCATGTTGTGCAGATGAAACAGGGCGGTTTGAGCGTCCATATTTTGCGCGATCAACGGCACGTCTTCAACCACCACCGGACCCTGGCTCAACTCGGGCAAGCTGTGTTGCTCAAGCGCTGAAGCTGCCACCAATCGGGCGCCTGTATCTGCCGCCCAAACATAGGACAAATGGGTTTTTCCAGATCCCTTCGGTCCGCTTAGAACCAGCTTGCACAAGTCCCAATCGGATGTCCTGTCCATCATCGCCAAGGCCACGGCATTGCTGGGCGCGACCATGAAATCTTCACGCCCCATTGCTTGGCGCAGGGGCAGTTCAAAGCTGAGTTGTTGTGCCATGTCAGCCCTATTCGCGTCCCGAAAGCCCTTGGTACAAGCGGCTGGATTTGTATTGCTCCACCCCAAACCGGATGACGACGCCGATGGAGGCGGCGACAGGCACCGCGATCAGCATACCGATGAACCCGAAGATAGATCCGAACACGGACAATGCCAAAAGCAACCAGACAGGGTGCAGCCCGACGCTGTTGCCGACCAGTTTCGGGGTCAGGAAGTTGCCCTCAACCACTTGGCCTGCCACAAAAATAGCGGCCACGATGCCGATCCGAAACCAGTCCGTGGTGTAGGTAATCGTGTCGCCGTTCACAACTTCGATCCCGTTCCAGTACTGGAACAAGGCAAGCCCGATCGCCAAAGCTCCGCCGATCAGGGAGCCAAGGTAGGGAATGAAGGTGATCAGGCCGGCGATGAACCCCACGACAAGCCCGAATTGCAGCCCGACGATCATCAGCGCCAAAGCGTAATAGGTGCCAAGGATCAGGCACACCGTGCCCATCCCGCGAATAAAGGAGGCCAGAGTGGCGTCGATTTCTGCGGCAAGGCGACGGATGACCGGCGCGTGATCACGTGGCAGCAATGAGTCGATCCGCGCCACCATATCGTCCCACGCCAACAGCAGATACACGGACACCACAGGGACAATGACAAACAACACAAGCACGTTGAGCAACGATGCGGCCGAGCTCAGGGCGGTGTTCAGAAACGCGCCGCCCCGACTTTGGATTGTCGCGCCTATGGAATTGAGGGATTGGCGCAGCGTGGATGTGTCATCCAGCAAGGCCGGAAACCGTTCCGTCAGGAAAACGCCCAGATCGCGCGCATACTGCGGGGCACTGGCGATCAATCCTGTGGTTTGGTTGACCAGCGTTGGCACCACCAACAAGGCCATCAAGACAAAGACCAGCACGCCCGAAACCGTTATGATTGCCGTGGCCACCATGCGACTTGCACCCAACCGCTCCAACCGGTCTGCAACGGGATCAAGAAAATAAGCGATCGCACCGCCCAGCACGAAAGGCACCAAAACGTCCCCCAGCACCCACAGCAACACAAAGAAAATGGCGGCCACAATGCCCCAATACTTCATCTGGTCTCCGACAGGCAAACCCATGTGCTTCTCCTTGCGTGTGTTGTACCGACATTGCCGATGCCGGGCCGGAATTCAAGCGTTGGCCTCAAAAACTGTCGGGAGCTGACCTGTCTGGCGCGCCCTCGGGTCCAAAACGCGTCGTTGCGGCGCTTCCTGCTTTGCCCTAATCAGAACAAAACGCCACCTAAGGAGCCGCCCCCATGCGCATGAGCCGCTATTTCCTGCCCGTCTTGAAAGAAAACCCCGCTGAGGCGCAGATTGTCAGCCATCGTTTGATGCTGCGCGCGGGCATGATCAAACAGTCTTCTGCGGGCATCTATTCGTGGCTGCCGATGGGCTTCAAAGTCCTGCGCAAAATCGAGAATATTGTGCACGAAGAACAGGCGCGCGCGGGTCACCACGCGATGCAGATGCCAACCATCCAGTCGGCGGATCTGTGGCGTGAAAGTGGGCGCTATGATGCGTATGGGGATGAAATGTTGCGCATGAAAGACCGCCATGGTCGTGACATGCTGTTCACCCCGACGGCCGAGGAAATGATCACAGACATTTTCCGAGCCCATGTTGGCAGCTACAAGGATCTGCCACTGACCATGTACCAGATCCAGTGGAAATTCCGCGATGAAGTCCGCCCGCGTTTTGGCGTTATGCGGGGCCGCGAATTCTACATGAAAGACGGCTACAACTTTGATCTGACAAAAGAAGACGCGCTGCACGCGTACAACCGTCACCTTGTCAGCTACTTGCGCACGTATGAGCGTATGGGGCTGCAAGCCATCCCGATGCGCGCCGACTCCGGCCCCATTGGCGGCGACGACACGCATGAATTTCTGGTTCTGGCCGAAACGGGCGAGTCCGAGGTGTTTTATGACAGTGCTGTCACCGATCTGACGTTTGGCGACCGCGACATCGACTATGACAACGTCGCGCAATGCGCCGCCGTCATGGAAGAGTTCACCACCAAATACGCCCGGACCGATGAAACCCACGACGCGGGACTGTTCGCTGAAGTGCCCGAGGAACGTCGCAAGACGGCCCGTGGCATCGAAGTTGGCCAGATCTTCTATTTTGGCACCAAGTATTCCGAAGCAATGAAGGCCACAGTACAAGGGCCAGACGGCAAGCCCGTTCCCGTGCACATGGGCAGCCACGGCATTGGCGTGTCCCGTCTGCTTGGCGCGATCATCGAGGCCAGCCATGACGACAAAGGCATCATTTGGCCCGAAGGTGTGACCCCGTACCACTGCGGAATCGTGAACCTGAAACAAGGTGACGACGAAGCGGACGCCGCATGTGATGCGCTTTATAAATCGATCACGGCCCTTGGTCTTGAGCCGCTTTATGACGACCGCAAAGAACGTGCAGGCGGCAAGTTTGCAACGATGGATTTGATCGGGTTGCCATGGCGCATCACTGTCGGGCCACGCGGTCTGAAAAACGGCGTGGTCGAATTGACGTCGCGCCGCACAGGCGAAAGCGAAGAAATGACGCCGGAAGCGGCTGTTCAGAAAATCGCGGAGATTTACGCTCAACACTAACCTTTGGGAGGCCGCATTGGATGCGCTGTTTTTGGACGTTGGTACTTTGGATTTGTTTTGCGCTTCCTCTGTCGGCCCAAGACGCACAAACTGCCGCGCGTCTTGTCACAGCTTTTGAAACGTGGATAGCGGAGAACAACGCCAAGACGGGAACGCTTTCGGTACGCTTTAAAGGCGAGCCTGTTGTGCAGCACGGCGTTGGAACAGATGCGGATACCGTTATGGAAATGGCGAGCCTTGGCAAAGCGGTCACTGGTATTTGCGTCGCTGAGGTCGTGCGCGAAGGGCTGTTGGGCTATGATGACGTGTTCTCTGACATTGTTGGCAAGGGGCCTGACCTAAGCGTCGCGCAATTGCTGAACCAGACCAGCGGACTGCGCACGGACTCGACCCAGAAACTGATGGTCAAACGCTTTGCAAAAGCTGGCCACAGGTCCGCAGACGTTGTGGATGCGGTGATCAAACGCGGCGCCCCGAAAGGCGCTGTGGGGCAGTTCCGGTACAACAATGAAAACTATGCACTGTTGGCACCTATGATCGAGGAAGTGACGCAAACGGATTTCGAGCGAGCGTGCCAAGCGCGCGTGTTCGCACCAGCAGGGGTGCTTGCACAGGTGAGCGCAGTTGCTGCCTCCTCACTGTCATGGGGCGGATGGGCCATGAGTGCCGATGATTATGCACAGTTTCACAGCTATTGGTTCGGGCCAGACAGCGCCTATGGACAGGACCCTTTTGCTTTGCCGCATGCACAGCTTGATGGCGGGGTACGGTACGGACACGGAATGTTTATTCGTGCATCTCAAGACAGCTACAACTTTTGGCACTTTGGCGCGCTTTGCTTTCCGTCCGGGCATAATTCGGGAAGTTATGCCGTCAGTTGGCAAGGAAAATGGAGCGCGGTGGCCGCCTATGATGTATGTCCCGATTGGGACGCCATGAAGGCTTTGGACGGCGCGCTCGCAAGGGCGGTGTTTCAATGATCTTGCGCAGTTTATCCTTGGTTGGGGGTTTGGCCTTGGGGGCCGGAACGTCGCAATTCCCCGAGTTCTCTCAACAATATGCCCAACGGTTGGGGGGCGCGGTCAGTGCGTTGTCCCAAGTTGTTGCGGATTTTGATGCCTCTGCCAGCGCTGAAGGTCTGAGCCGCGCCGCAGCCCTTGAACAGATGCGCGGCACTGCGTTTATTGAGCGGCGGCGCACGGATATGGAGCGCACGTTCTCGCGCTATGAAACCTTGAGCGCGGATTTGCACACCCTTGAGGGCCAAGGCCCGTTCATGCGCGCATTCCATGCGGCACGCATGACCGATACAGAAGTCGCAGGCGCGGCGTGGGAGGCGTTTGAGCCAGCGGTCCCCCTGAATTTCGCGGGCCTTGTTTTCGCGTGTTCGGGCTTTTTGGCGGGCGCGTTTGCAACAGGTGGCGTATTGGCGCTGCTTCGGGCCCCTTTTCGAATGCGCAGGCGCCGCCACGCTTGACCCTGAACGCCCAAAACGTCACGGTGCGCCAGAGCAGCATCAGGAGCCGGAATGGCCAGCAAAACAACCCCCTTTGCCCCGTTTGAATGGATGATCGCATGGCGCTACCTGCGTGCACGACGCGCAGAGGGCGGTGTCAGCACAATGACCTGGATCAGCCTGATCGGGATCACGCTTGCTGTATTTGCCCTGATCGCGACGCTTGCCGTGCGCACGGGGTTTCGGGCGGAATTCGTTGACACAATTCTGGGCGCAAACGCGCATGTTACCCTATATAACATGGGGGAAGTGACCGAAGCCGGTCGCATTGACCGCACGATTTCGGACTATGAGGCGATGGCCGAACGGGTCTCTGCGGTGGCAGGTGTCACGCGCGTGGCCCCTTTGGTGCGCGGTCAGGTGATGGCCAACTTGCGCCAGTCGAATGCAGGAATAGAGATATACGGTATTGCCAGTGCGGACCTTGCGACCATCCCGCGTGTGGCCAACCCCGAAACTGGACGGGGGGATATCACCCGCTTTGACCAGGGGATTGCCATCGGGTCCGGTGTGGCGCGTGAATTGGGGGCAGGGGTCGGTGACAAGATCAAGATTATCTCACCCAATGGCGTCAAAACCGCATTTGGAACCAGTCCGCGGGTGAACGCCTATGAAGTGGTCTATGTTTTTACCGCAGGGCGCTACGATATCGACCGCACCCGCGCCTATTTGCCACTGGCAGAGGCGCAATCGTTCTTCAACAAAGAGGGCGTCGCCACCGAGTTGGAAATCATGGTTGAAAACCCGGACGCTGTGTCGAGGATGGTGCCTGATATTGTTATTGCGGCAGGGGATCGCGCCCTGCCATGGACGTGGAAAGAGGCTTCTGGCGGGTTTTTGCGTGCCTTGGAGGTCGAGGACAATGTGATGTTTGTGATCCTGTCGATTCTTGTGTTGATCGCTGCGATGAACATCGTGTCCGGGTTGATCATGTTGGTGAAGAACAAAGGGCGCGACATCGGTATTTTGCGCACCATGGGCCTGTCCGAGGGATCCATTTTGCGGATTTTCTTTATCTGCGGCTCGTTTACGGGGCTGATTGGGACGGCGATGGGCGTGGCCCTCGGGTGCTTGTTTGCGCTCTACATCGATCCGATCTTTTCGTTTGTGAATGCATTGGGGCAAGGCGGGGTGTGGGATCCGTCCATTCGCGGCATTTACCGTTTGCCTGCTCAACTGCAGCTGAGCGATGTTCTGAGCGCGATTGCCTTGTCCTTGGGGTTGTCTTTTACGGTCACGATATTTCCGGCGCGCAAGGCGGCGCGGATGAATCCGGTGGAGGCGCTGCGCCATGAGTGATTTTGTGCTCGAACTCAACGCGTTGACCAAAACCTATAACGCAGGGCTGCCCAACGAGGTGCAAGTTTTGCGCGGCGTGGACTTGCAAGTGAAAGCCGGAGAAATTGTCGCCTTGGTGGCTCCGTCGGGGGCTGGCAAGTCGACCTTGCTTCATATGGCGGGGCTGTTGGACCAACCGGATGAGGGGGAAGTTGTTTTCGCGGGGCAGGACGTGACGGGCCTGAATGACAGTGCACGCACAACGATCCGGCGGGACGAGGTCGGGTTTATTTACCAGTTTCATCATCTGCTGCCGGAGTTTTCGGCCCTCGAGAATGTAGCACTGCCCCAACTCGCGGCAGGTGTCGGGCGCACAAAAGCACACAAACACGCGGCAGGTTTGTTGGACCAAGTCGGGCTGCAAGCGCGCGCTGGACATCGCCCCGCGGCCCTGTCTGGCGGAGAAGCACAAAGAGTCGCGTTTTGTCGGGCATTGGCCAACGGCCCCAAATTGTTGCTGGGGGATGAACCCACAGGTAACCTTGATCCGGACACGTCGGAACACGTGTTCGCCACCCTGCTTGACCTTGTGCGCAGCACTGGATTGTCGGCGGTGATCGCGACCCACAACCTTGATCTGGCCGCGCGCATGGACCGAACGGTTCGTATGGAACATGGCAAACTTGTGGCGATTTGATTGATAGAAACAGTGCGTTTCCAAAACCATAGGTAGTTAACTCTATAATTTGATGCTATTTTGTATCGAATTGTATTTGGAGTATTTCATGTCTACCTGGCTTATTGTTCTTTTGGCGACGATCGGGCCGCTTTACGCTGCCTTTGATACCGATGACTTTACCCCGTCAGAGGAAGAGGAAGAAGAAACACCCGAAACACCTGAAACACCTGTTGATCCGACCGGGCAGACGTTGACCGGTACTGAAGCAGACGACACCCTCGAAGGTGAAGGTCTGAACGATACAATCACGGGTGAGGCTGGAAACGATACATTGTCGGGTGCAGCTGGTGCAGATATTATCAGTGGCGGCGCAGGGCTGGACTCCATAACCGGCGGCGATGGCAATGACACGATCGACGCCGGCGCAGATGCTGATTCCGTCTCTGGCGGTGCCGGCGAAGACGCGATCGCAGGCGGCACAGGTGACGATAGCATTGTGGGCGGCAACGGTGCGGATGTGCTGGATGGCGGTGATGACGATGACACCGTACGCGGTGGTGCGGGTGCTGACGAAGTTTCGGGTGGCTTGGGGGATGATTCCGTGACAGGCGACGGCGGCGACGACACATTGGCTGGCGGTGCCGGCCTTGATACATTGATCGGTGGCGCGGCTGACGATTCACTTGATGGCGGCGAAGGCAACGACTCCCTCGAAGGGCAGACTGGCGACGACGTCTTGCTGGGGGGCGCTGGTGAAGACACGATCATTGGTTCTCTGGGTGAGGACAGCGGCGATGGTGGCGAAGGTGACGACACGCTGTTTGGTGGTCAAGGCAACGACATGCTGGCAGGCGGTGCAGGCGCGGACTTTATCATCGGTGGTCTCGGCAATGACATGCTGTATGGCACGGGTACAACGGACGGTGGCGCAAGCGACAGCGAAGCCGATACGCTGAATGGCGCCGACGGGGACGACGTATTGCTCCTTGGAAACAGCGATATCGGTATCGGCGGCGAAGGCGCAGACCAGTTTATTCTGGCCAGCGATGTCACCAGCAACGTGACGATTTCCGACTTCGATCCAACTGAAGACAGCATTGTTGTCCAAGCCCTTGTGCCTGCCGATGTGAGCGTAACAGGCCAAGCGGTGACGGACGGAAACCTCGTCATTACCCTGAGCACAGGGGCCACGGTTACACTGACGGGCGTTGATGCGGAAATTGACGCTGACACCATTGCGATCCTCAGCCCGACAGCTTGATCGCACTTCCGCTCTTGACCAGAGCGTAACCCTTTGATTTTACTGATCGCCGGAACAATGAGGCGATCAGTATGGTCAAGGTAACCCTAGACGACATCGAAACAAAGGTGCGCAGTGCGCTTTTGCACCATGGTGCGGGCAACTTTGCCGCTGCTGAAGTGGCGCGGGCGGTGCGCAAGGCGGAAGCCACCGGCAACCGCATTTGCGGCCTTTATTATGTCGAAAGCTATTGCCAGCAGTTGCACAGCGGTCGTGTCAAAGGGGATGTGTTGCCCACTGTCACCATGCCCCGTCCGGCCGTTGTCCAAGTGGATGCGCAATTCGGGTTTGCACAGCCTGCGTTTTCCTATGGCCTGGCCCAGGCTTTGGACGCTGCCCGCCAGTTTGGAACGTCCAACTTAGCCGTATGTCACGCCCATACCTGCACATCCTTGGGGTACTTTACAGAGCAGATCGCGACAGCGGGTTTCATCGCATTGGGGCTGACGAACGCGTCCCCGATCGTTGCGGCACCGGGCGGAAAAACCCGTATCATAGGCACCAATCCAATCGCTTTTTCCGTGCCCGATGGCAAAGGCGGGTTGGCGATGCAATTTGATCAATCCACGACCACAGTCGCCTTGGGAAAGATCACAATGGCCAAGGCTGCGGGCGAGAAAATCCCCGAAGGCTGGGCCGTGGACAAAGACGGCGCACCCACCACCGATCCCGAGGCGGCATTGGCGGGCTCGCTGGTCTCTATGGGCGGCTACAAGGGGTGGGGCTTTGGACTTATGGCTGAAGTTCTGGCGGCAGGATTGACGGGATCAGTGCTCAGTCAGGACGTCAAACCGCTTAAAGCTCCAACTGGTGCGCCGCATGATTTGGGGCAGTATTACATGATCATTGATCCGAGCGTTTCTGGCGGCTTTGCCGACAAGATTAATCAATTGGTTCAGGCTGTTGGCACGGATGAAGGCGCGCGGATGCCGGGGCAGCACCGCGCTGATGTCGATCCCGTCGACGTGCCAGATGCGGTTTGGGACTTGGTGCAAGGCTTGGCTGGAACGGCCTAGAGCCTCATGCCTGTTGTGTGAGCCAGACGCCTGCAGCCATCAGTCCAATTCCGGCGGCGCGGGTGAGCGACAACGCGGACACTTGCGCGCCAAACAGGCCGAAATGGTCGATGGCCGCAGCGCTTATCAGCTGTCCCAGCAAGACAAAGAACACTGCATTCCCCACGCCAAAATGCGGCGCGACATAGGTGATGGACAGCACATAAAAGGCGATCAAAACCCCTGCCAAAAACAGGTGTTTCGGGGCTGCCGCCAATTCGGAAATGCCTTCAACACCCGTCACGCCCATCGCAACGACGGCGGCTGTGAGGGCCACCAGAAACAGGACCGCCGTGGCTGTCGCTGGAGCCCCAATTGTGCGTCCAAGGGCTGCATTCAAAGCGGCGAGGACCGGAATACCGATGCCTGCGCTGAGCATCAAAGTGGCGTAATGGGTCATAGGGCGCTCCGGTTGGTTTTCAGGGGTGAAGTTAGCTGCAAATCCCTTTGACCTCGACGCCGTCCCACGGCAAGCGCACATTATGCTCGCGGGACTGGGGCAACGGGGCGACGGGCATCTCTTGTGAGATCAGCGCGTGCAGGCGGGCAGTGCGCGGCGCTGTCGGATCCAGAAAGCGGCAACAGACGAACTCTTCCACAATCCCGCCTTGCTGCTCGAATCCAAAGTCCAAAAACTTGGGATCTTCTTTTATATCAAATAGATAGGGATCTGTTCCCGATTGATGTTCTGAGGCGGCCCGCAGCGGGGAATATCCTGTGCGCCCGCGGTTTTGCCATTGCCAGACGTGGGTCAACTCATGCGCCAAAAGCATGGCCGCGACCAACCCGACGGTGTCAGGGTAGTCGGGCAGATAGTCATCCAGAAACCAGTCCTTGTCGAACAACACGGTGTTCCACAGCGCCACAGCCGCCGGTTTCGCCGTCACAATCTCCGTTGTCGGCGGGGGGGCGATGCGTTCCCGACAGGTCGTGCGTGGCCGTGCCTTGCGCCGGAACGTGACGGCTTTGGTCGGTGCGCCATCATGAAGCCTGACCTGTTCTATATCCAGTTGATCGCCGTGAAGCGTGCGTGCGAACTGGATTTCGTTTGGGGTCATCGGGCGTCCGCACGCCACCAGACTGACGCACACGAGAGCCGCGCTAAAGTGAGCAAACCCCTTCATTTCAAGGGCCGCGCGAAGGTGGCGGTGGCGTGGGCCACCTCTTTGCCGTTGGGCCATGTGCTTAGAACGCAGCGGGTGAAAACCATGGCGCGCCCTTCGCGGGTGACGCTGGCCGTTGCGCGCAGAAGCCGTCCTGATCCGGCGCTTAGGAACTGTGTGTCCAACGTGACGGTGGCCACCATCTCGACGGCGTCAAGGTGACGGAAACAGGCGAACACCATGGCCGTGTCAGCGAGGGTTGCGATCGTTTGGCCAGAGACGATATCGCCCATGCGCGTGATCTGATCCGTGATGGGGATCTCCAGCACAGCGTTTGCGGCTGAAATTCGCGTCACGCGCGGCTCCAGCGCCAGCACCCAAGGCGCGAAATTGTCGTCCAGGATGGCTTGGGCTTTGTCCGGCGTCATCTTGTGTCCCTTTGTCTTCGATCATCCTAAGGGGCATGCAAGGAATTTCAAGCATAGGTCGCACTGACATCCAGCGTTGAATGACGGATTTGTCCGATTGTTAACGCATTCTTAACACTGCCACATTATCCGTAACCACGTGTAACGAGTGCTCAATGTTTTGTGATGAGTAGGGGCGGTGCGAGCAGGTACCGCCCTGGTATCATTACTTTTTCTTCACGTATTGGGTCAGTATGACGATGCGTTGTCCCTCAACGCGTCCCTCTATGTGTTCTGGAGTGTCGCTGAACAATGAGATCCCGCGCACTGCTGTGCCGCGTTTGGCGGTGAAAACTGCCCCTTTGACAGTGAGATCCTTGATCAGAACGACAGTATCGCCTGTGGAGAGCGCGACGCCATTGGCGTCTTTGTGGTCTGTCTGCATGGGCACGTCCAAGGCCCACGCGCGCGTGTCATCGTCAAGGTAAAGGATGTCCAAAGCATCGCGTGCCCAGTCTGTGTCGAGTTTGCTCAACAAGCGGTGGGCAAGCACCTGCACGGCGGGGTTTTCAGACCACATCGTGGAGGGCAAAGCACGCAAATGTGCAGGCTCTGGCGCGTCCAGTTGGTCGATGCATGTCTGGCAGATTTCAGCGGTGCCGGTTGGCCCTCCCGAAACTGATATTTCGATCAAAATGGCGTCGGTTTCACAGAGGGGGCAAGGCATGAGTTGGTCCTTTTGGGTTAAGTCGCTGTGACATGAATTGAGGCGCACGACCAGTGCGCACGCAGTGTTAACGGTGAAAAGACACCTGTTTTGAAGGGTGGCCCGAGGGTGTCTTGTACAAAAGCGGTGCCAAATGTCACAAGACCTGTCCATGAAACCGAGCGGTTTGACGGGCGAAACCGGCGTGTTGTACAAAAGGGGCGCCATTTGTCACAAGATGCCGGGCTGACGGCATTGATCCCGCTAAATCAGGTTAATTTCTGCCAATATGTCGCAGTTACGGGCGGATGAAGGGACTGGTTCCGCGCAAGGTCTGTCCGAATGCGGGTCATTTCATTCCTACAAAATGACACCTGAGGTGGGGGGGACGTTGCCTGAAAATCAAACAGGCTACTTTTGCACCAATCTGCAATGCAGTGCCGTACTTTACTAAAAATGTCTTAGGGGGCCACCTTTGCGCCACAGTCTGGAAAGGTGGCGTTAACGCATTGGGGACACGTTAGGCGCAGTTGAAACCAGCCGTTAGGAACCCAGACATGAAGCAGATTTTGACAACCGCCTTTGTTTTGAGCCTCGCCGCGACAAGCGCCGACGCTTTCTTTTTACCATTGGGCGAGGGCGAGTCCGGTGGCAGCGCCCCTGCCGTGAAGCATACGCGTCCAATGGATTACTCGATGCCGGCGGCAAGCTTTCAGGGACAACATTTCACCAATCAATACGGGTGCACTTATTCAAGAACCCAAGCGCCGGGCTATCCGGTCGTATGGATTTTGCAGGTGAATACGCGTAACAACGGGTGCCCGAATTCAGTTGGTGGTTAAGTGCGAAATGGCACAAGAAACGCGCGGCTTTGGTGTGGATTGATGCGCGCGGTACATATCGGAACGCAGGGCGGGGATTTCCCCGCCTTTTCTGTTTTGGGTATATGGAAGGGTGGCGGGGTGAACCCCGCCCTACGGGTTTTGCAATTTGAGGAAATGTTACGGGTTTTGCTCTTTGCGGAAACGCCCCGCGTTTTCGCCGCCCCCGACCGCCCCCATGGGCGGGGGCGATTTCATCACCCCTGAGGCTGTCGCCCTCGAAGGCCTGATTTGATCCACTGGATCAAATGCAAGACGGCCCTCGACCCGCGGTCTGAGGCTAGGGTTTGTATAAGAAGCTTGCAGGAGCTTCTTTCCAGATGCCGTCACCAAAAGAGATGTTTAATCTGGTGCCATCCATGTCAAAGGTATCGATGCCAGTTGGAACTCCATCAATTTCTGCGCCGCTCAGGATTACAATTCCGTTGTCGGCCTTGAATTTGAATTCAACAGGTTGAAATTCATCTGGGGACAACATGAAATTGACCTCTTTCAATGAAGCCTGAAATGCAGGGAAATTACCGCTGGTAGCTAAGGAAACTTTTATAAAGTCATCAAAAGGATGTTTTTGAGCAGAGATGTACCAAGGAGGCCCATCTTTTGGCTGGATTGAAGACAATATGAACTCACCTTCAATTTCAATGGCATAACCATCACCACTAAAGTCGACTTCAATATCGGCATCCGGAAAAAAGGTCTCAATCTTTTGAACAACTTTGGTGATGGTTTCGCGTTTTTCGTCGTCGATCGTGGTATATCTCTCACCAACTTCAGCTTCAAATTTGACTGATACTACTTCCCCGTTTGCCGCATCAACGACGTCTTGTCCGGTCAACTTCACCTCGACGTCTTCAGCTTGGCACGCCGCCAAACCCAAAACTGCGAATACTGATAATATCTTTTTCACTTCAAATTCCTTTTCTTTCCTCTAAACATCCAACTCCTCAACAAACCGCGCGTTTTCTTGGATGTACTGGTAGCGCATTTCGGGCTTTTTTCCCATCAGGCGTTCGACCAGATCACCTGTTTCGCCGGGCTCGTCCTCATCAATCGTGACGCGGATCAATTTGCGGGTCAAAGGGTTCATCGTGGTGTCTTTGAGGTCTTTGGCGTCCATTTCCCCAAGGCCCTTGAAGCGTGAGACGTCAATGCGCCCCTTGCCGCCGATCCCTTTTTCAAGATGTACTTTTTTCTCTGCTTCATCAATGCAGTAGACCCGTTTGGCCCCCTGCGTGATCCGGAACAACGGCGGGCAGGCAAGGTAGAGGTGCCCGGTGTCGATCATAGGTCGCATTTGCGTAAAGAAGAACGTCATCAACAACGCGGCAATGTGGGCCCCGTCCACGTCCGCATCGGTCATGATGATGATCTTGTCATAGCGCAGATCATCAACGTTGAATTTGGTGCCCAACCCGACGCCAAGGGCTTGGGTCAGGTCGGAAATTTCAGCGTTTGATCCAAGTTTGGAGGACGCCGCCCCCAACACGTTGAGGATTTTCCCGCGCAGTGGCAGCAAGGCCTGGGTCTTGCGATCCCGCGCCATTTTGGCCGACCCCCCCGCCGAATCGCCCTCGACGATGAACAACTCTGTTCCTTCGCGCGACTTGTTGGAGCAATCCGTCAACTTGCCCGGCAAGCGCAGCTTGGCTGTTGCTGTTTTGCGCGAGGTCTCTTTTTCCTGACGCCGTTTGAGCCGTTCTTCGGCGCGCAAGATCAGGAAGTCGAGGATCGCGCCTGCGGATTTGGTGTCCGCAGCCAGCCAGTTGTCAAAGTGGTCGCGCACGGCGTTTTCCACCAAACGGTGCGCTTCGGTTGTGGCAAGCCGGTCTTTGGTCTGGCCAACGAATTCAGGCTCGCGGATAAAGCACGACACCAAGGCGCAGCCGCCTGTGATCAGGTCTTCGCGCGTGATTGAGGCTGCTTTTTTGTTGTTCACCAACTCCCCGTAGGCGCGGATGCCTTTGAGAATGGCGGCCCAGAACCCCGCGGCGTGGGTTCCGCCTTCGGGTGTGGGGACCGTGTTGCAATAGCTTTGGATAAAGCCGTCGCGTGCCGGCGTCCAGTTGATCGCCCACTCGACTTTGCCTGCGGTTTGGAAGCGCTCTTTGAAATCCACGGTCCCTGCAAAGGGGGAGTCCGCGTAGGTGGTGGCGGTTCCGAGGGTTTCTTTGAGGTAGTCGGCCAATCCGCCCGGGAAGTGGAATGTGGCTTCAAGGGGCGTATCTCCGTCCTGGATCGCGGTTTTCCAGCGGATTTCGACCCCTGAGAAAAGATAGGCTTTGGAGCGTATGGATTTGAACAGGCGGCTTGGTTTGAAGCGGTGCGAGCCAAAGATTTGCTCGTCCGCGTGGAAGGTGACGGTGGTGCCGCGCCGGTTCGGGGCGGCCCCGATTTTTTCCACCGGCCCTTGCGGGATTCCCCGCGAGAAGCGTTGTTCATAAAGTTCTTTGTTGCGCGCGACCTGAACCACCATCAGGTCTGACAGCGCATTGACTACGGAGGCCCCGACGCCGTGCAAACCGCCCGAGGTTTCATAGGCTTTGCCCGAGAATTTCCCCCCTGCGTGCAGTGTGCACAAGATCACTTCGAGCGCGGACTTGTCGGGGAATTTCGGGTGCGGATCAATCGGGATGCCCCGCCCGTTGTCGCGGATTGTGACAGAGTAGTCTTCGTGCAGTTCGACTTCGATCCGTGTGGCGTGTCCTGCGACCGCTTCGTCCATGGAGTTGTCGAGCACTTCGGCCACAAGGTGGTGCAGCGCGCGTTCATCGGTGCCGCCGATGTACATGCCCGGACGCAGCCGGACCGGTTCGAGCCCTTCAAGGACCTCGATCGAGGATGCGTCGTAGTCGGAGGTGGCTTCGGCTCCGGAGAGGAGATCGTCGGACATATGCGTGCTCGGCTTGTTTTTGATTGAAGGCCACTATGCCAGAGCCGCGCTGTCGGGGGAAGGTGTTATGGACCCTTGGCGTGGCGGGAAAGTGTCTGGGGGGCGCGGGCTATTGCCCGAAGGGTGCCCGTGTCACTGCGTGGTTGCTGTGGTGTTCGATTGCCGCGGTGATCTGATCGATCGTGTGTTGGTTGAAGCCGGGTAACACGATGGCGCGGCGTGTTCCGTCTGTGAGCGTGACGTGCAGGCGGTGTATGATGAGGATTTTGCCTGTCGGCGTGCCAAAGGGTCTTTTGCGCAGGTAATTGCGGGGTTCGATTTCTTCGGTTTTGAGTTCGAAGTCTGTCACATCTGCAAAGTTGATGGACCCGGTGCGTTTCCAAAAGGGGCGGTGTACCAGTCCGTCGCCTGTGACGCTTAGGTTGGGTTTGGTAAAGTAGCGGTGTGCGCGAAAGCTGGCGAAAACACCTGCACTCCCCACGATGAGCAGCGCGTATTCATCCGCCCCGAGGAAGGGCGCGCTGTCTGCAACGCTGATCAGGCACAGGGCTGACATCAGGGCGACGGCGCCGATGATGAACCAATAGGCTGCAGGTTCGGCTTGGACCTTGATGTGATATTCGTTTGGAGTCAAATCTTTAGGCCCGCAGCATTTGCCAATGCAGGCGCAAGGGCGGGAAGAAGAACAAGATAAAGCCGATGTTGAAATAGACCCAGAACATCAGTGGAATCCAGATGATCGCCAACACGACCCCGACGCCCCCCGCGACGCGGCGTGCCGGTGTGGGGGCCATAAAACGCAGCAGCGAGAAGTGAAACAGCCGCCCCCCGTCCAGTGGCATGGCGGGGATCATGTTGAAGATCGCCAGAAACAGGTTCATCCACGCAAAAGTTGCCAAGCCCCAGACAAGGTCGGGATTGCTATTGCCCACAAAGGGCAAGATCAGCGTGCCGATGGCCCAGAGGGCGAGGTTCACGATTGGCCCCATCGCGACGATGAATTCGTCTTGATACACGCTGGCGCTGCGGGCGGGTTCACAAAATCCGCCCCCCCCGTGGATCATGATGCGTTTGACGGGAATGCCTTGAACGATGCACCCCCATGCATGCCCGAGTTCATGCAGGAAAATCGAAACGACGATCATCACGAAGAAAGCGATTTGATAGGGGAGGGCCTCGATTGACACGCCAAGACCCACGAACAAAAACGCCAGCATGATCAAGGTGCTGCCGAACTGAATGGGGATGCCCCACGGGCCCTTTATTTCGAAAATTGTCGTGTTGTCGGAAAACATGCTGGGCCTTTTGGGTTTTGTGTCTTGTAGGGGCGCGGGCTGGCTTGGCAAAGTGCCCACAGCAGCGGTTTAGAACTTTGCAAGGGCGTGGATGCAAAGGGGGCACAGGTGGCGCTGTAGGGGATCGCCGGACATCGCGCGCAGGCGGCCCGTTTGAAAACGCCGTATGATGCGCTGTGCGATGCGTAGAATTTTATATTTTTTTACAACGCTCTAGCGAGGCCACTGGTTGTGCAGCTTGCCTGCGGCTTGCTGTTCTTCGACCGCCGTGCGGTAGTGTTTCATTGCGTGATCCGGGCCGAATACGGACCGGCGCGGAGAACAGCGATGCACTTGCCCCATATGGTGAAAACTGACCGGCAGATCGCATACGGTGTCGTCGTTGCGGTTGATGCACAGGCACAGGTTGTCGTCCTTGACCCGCCCTCTGCTGCGGCGTGGACGCGGCGCGGCAAACCCGATGCCCGGCACGGTCCAGCTTTTGGACAGGATCTGGGTAGAGGCCGCGCCAAGGGAGTGTCCGATGATGTAGGTCGGTTTTTCGCCCAACTGTTCGATCCAGTCGTAGATCACTTTGGCATGGGCCAGAAACCCTTGGTGCCAGACGGTGCCACTGGCCCCTTTTTGCGTGGTTTCGTTGCTCATCCGGTAGCGTTTTCCACCGATGTTGAGCACCCGCAGGTTGAAGCGCAGATAATCCATCAGGCTGTTCGAGCCCGGGATAAGCAGGATACCGTTGTCCAACAGATGTGCTTGCACGTCGTCCTTGTCCAGGGATCGTGCGATTTTGGTGGTGAGGCTGGGGTGGCGTTTGCCCTGATAGGAGGCCTCGGCAAGGTTCACGGCATCGGAGATTTTATAACGGTGCATGGCGGGTATCCTGAAAATGGCTTTGTAAATAGGTCCATTCAGGGCAAATACGGCGCGCGCGTCAAGTGGGGATGTCCTGACCCTTTTTTGGGGGGCAGGACTAGGGCTACGGGATGTCGGCCTCGGCCCCGATCACCCAATCCAGAATAGCATCCGCCACCGCCTCCGGGTTCTGGTGCATCACCCAGTGATCGCAGTCCTCGATCTCGACCCGTGTCAGATCCGCGGCGAAGTCTTCGAGCCCGTGTGTAGTTTCTGGCAAAAGAGCCGCATCCTGTGTGCCCCAGATCAGCAGATGGGGGCAGCGCACTTGCAATTTGTCCACCGCAAGCTCGGGGATATCCGTCAGCGGTACACCCGGTTTGGCGACTTTGAGTGGAGAGGCGCGGTACCAGTTCACCATGCCGCGCAGGCGACCGGGGCGCCCCCATGCTTCAAGGTAGGCCGCTTTGGTGTCGCCGTTCAGCCAGTTCATGTTCATTTTCGCTGAAAACAGCGCCAGCAATTTGGCGTAGTTGTCTGCGCTTAGCGTGTCTTCGGACCCTGGGCTGCGCAGGTAGTGGATGTATTGGGACGCCTCTGTTTGTGCGCCGCCTTTGGCAATTTCGCGCTGAAACGGGACCGGATGCACGCCGTTGACGATGACCAACCGTTCCACCAGATCAGGTCGCACCATAGCCAAGCCATAAGCGACAGCCGCCCCCCAGTCGTGGCCGATCACGGCCAAAGGTCCGCCACCGACAAGATCGCTTTCGATCAGGGCCACCATGTCATCAACAAGTTTCGACGTGGTGTAGTCCCCGACGTCTTGGGGCGCCCAGCTTTGACCGTAGCCGCGCTGATCGGGCACGATGCAGTGATACATTCCCGCCAAATGCGGGGCCAATTCCCCGTAAGCCCCTGAGAATTCCGGAAATCCATGCAGCATGAGAAGTTTGGGAAGATGTGGAAGCCCGTAGGTCAGGACGTGAAAGTCCTGACCTTGCAAGGACACTGTGTTGGCTGTGCCCTGCATATGCTTCATTCGCCTGCGGCTTTGCTTTCCAACATCAGACCTGCGGCGGTGCGCGGTGCGAACCCTTTCCAATAGGTGTGATCGTCGGTTTCCTTGCCTTCATCGTCGAGTGCCACGACGCCGTCACCGGCTTTGGTGACCAGGTCGAAATAGGCGCCCATATCGGCATTGCCTTTGATGTGCAGGTCCATAAACGCGGTCGCAAAGTGCTGGGTGATGTTGTTCATCCGCACGTTGTCCCACACGGCGTCCGCGTAGTGTTCGAACGGGCCGGAATCGCCGGCGGCGGCCAGTGCGTAGGCTTCGGCGGGCGGTGCCATCGGTGCGGCTGCGTTGTGGTTTGCGTTTTCAAATGTCAGCAGGTGGCGGTCTGTGCCTGTCGCTTCTTCAAAGATGCTGCGCATCGCTGCGTAGACGGATACGTCATCGACGCCCCCCGCCATCAACAAAGTTGGTTTGCGCAAACCGGAGGTGCCCGCCGCGTCCCAGAACCCTGCGTTTTTGCCCCAAGGGCCGATGGCGATCATCGCTTTGACCCGCTCGTCCACCAGTGCCTCATGGCTCTCGGACCCGGCAAGGTGCTGTTCCAGCAGCCCGTTTGGCGTGCCCCAGACATATTCGGTTGAGGCTTGTGTGACGCCCGCGCCCCCAAAGATCAACGCGCCGTAGCCGCCCATCGAATAGCCGATGACCCCCGTGGACGAGGTGTCCACGATCGCGCCAAGTGGCCCTTCAAGCGCCTCCATCTGGTCAATCACAAAGCGTTGGTCCAGCGGGCGGTTCAACAAGGTAGACCCGAATGCTGCCTGATCGGAATAGGTGCTGTCGGTGTGGTCAATGGAAGCGACCACGTAGCCTTTGGTCGCGAGGTTTTCGCCCAGATGTGCCAAAAGGTGGCGGTTTCCCGGGTAGCCGTGGGAAATGATCACGAGCGGGTACGCTTCCCCGCTGGAGGGCGCTGCGTCACGCGCGGCTTGCCCTGTGAGGGTCACTTTTGTGGTGCCGTCGCGCAAAAATGCGGTGTAGCTGCCGCCCGCTTGCGTGCCGTCCGCGGCCGGATACCAGACTTCGACTGTCAGGGGGCGGTCATAGGTCGGCGTGGCATCTGTCGTGGTGTTGACGATGTCGATCTGGCCGGGGTTCACGAATTCAAGCGTTTGAACGCCGATCACATGGTCGCCGCGCGCGGCCAGTTCGGGCGCGTCCGGGCGGATGGTGTCAATGGGATTGGCTGAGGCAAAAGTGGCAAGGCTCATGCAAGCTCCGAAGGCAAATGAGATGGCGTGTGTCATAGGGTGGGCTCCGTTTTGCAAGAGTGATGCTGATTGAGCGCATCGGCTTTTGCTATGAATGTGGCGTTTTGAACGGTGAAGCACTCAATACACGCATGAGTGTGACAGGGTTTGACGGTAAATCAAGTTATGACCCTGCGTAGCGGGGGCTTTGAAAAGGGATGGACTTTGGGGTGTGGCCGGATATGGCTGGAGCATGCAAGAAAAATTCATGACATATCGTGGCCACGCCAAAGCGATTTCGATACTGGGGCTTCCCTTGATCGGAGGCCATTTGGCGCAGATGGCCATCGGGGTCACCGACACGGTGATGTTGGGGTGGTATTCGGTGGAAACGCTGGCCGCAGGTGTGTTGGGGTCCACGTATTTCTTTACGCTGTTTTTGTTCGGGGCGGGGTTTGCATGGGCTGTGATGCCGATGGTGGCGAGCCAAGCCGCCGAAGGGGATGATCTGGGGCTGCGTCGCACCACGCGCATGGGGCTTTGGCTGTCGCTGGGCTATGCGCTGTTGGCGATGCCGTTGATGATCTGGTCACGGCCCATTCTGGACCTGTTGGGGCAGGATCCCAATGTCGCGGATCTGGCTGCAAACTATCTGCGCGTGGCGGCTTGGGGCGTGATCCCTGCGCTGGTTGTGATGGTTTTGAAGAGCTATCTGGCGGCGCTGGAACGCACTCAGGTGGTGCTTTGGATCACTGTTTTGGCCGCGATCACCAACGCGCTCGCCAATTGGGCCCTTATTTTTGGCAACTGGGGCGCCCCTGAAATGGGCATCATGGGGGCCGCTGTTGCCTCTGTTCTCACACAATCAGTGTCGCTGGTGGGGGTTGTGTTGTATGCGATCCGGGTTTTTCCGCAGCACCGCATGTTTCACCGGTTCTGGCGTGCAGACATCGAAATGTTGCGGCGCGTGTTCAAATTGGGGCTGCCAATCGGGCTCACAAGCCTGTGCGAAGTCGGCCTGTTTGCGGCCTCGACCCTGATGATGGGATGGCTGGGCACGATCCCGTTGGCGGCACATGGCATCGCGGTGCAATTGGCCTCTATTACCTTTATGGTGCATCTGGGGTTGAGCAATGTGGCGACCATCAGGGCTGGCAACGCATACGGGCGCAGCGATTGGAACCACATGGCACGGGGCGCTCATATGGCGACGTTGATGTCACTTGGCGCGGCTTTTCTGACGATTTTGCTGTTTTTTGGCCTGCCAGAGCTTTTGTTGTCTGCGTTTATGCAAGAAAATGAACCCGCGCGCCAAGAGATTGTGGCCATTGGCATCGGTCTTTTGGCAATGGCTGCTTTGTTCCAACTGGTAGACGGGGCGCAGGTGATCGCCCTTGGCATGTTGCGCGGCATTCAGGACACGACTGTGCCGATGGTGATGGCTGCCTTTAGCTATTGGGCGGTGGGAATCCCGTGCTCTTATCTGCTTGGGTTTGTGTTCGGCTTTGACGGGTTGGGGGTGTGGGCCGGATTGGTCGTCGGCCTTGCAACGGCTTCGGTTCTGTTGATGTGGCGCTTCTGGAAAGTGTCATTTGCCCGTTTGAAGACCGGAGCCAAGCCAGCGGTCGCGCCCGCATGATGCGTTTTTCGGCTCAGACCGAGCGCACGCTGTCATAAATTGCCGTTACATTTGTCGGTACGTCCTGAATAATGCGGCCGGGCAGGGTAAAGCGGATCAGGCTGCCCGCAGTGTCCGTCAGGTTTTCTGCAGAAATCCAGCCGCCGCGCGCTTTGACCAGCCGCCGTACGCCCAAAAGTCCGAATCCGCTGTCGACCCGCAACCGCCCGCCATCCAGAAAGGCGACTGCCGGATCCTTGAACCCGTTGCCGTCGTCCTGCACAGTCACACATAGGGTCCTTTCATGGGTTTGCGTCACCTCTATCTTGAGAGTGACAGAGTCCCGCCCGCTGTATTTGAATGCATTGTCGAACAAGTTGCGCAGCACGATTTGCAAAGCTGTCATATCGGATTCGAGAGATATTTTTTTCGCGACAAATTCATGGGTTTGCATCGGGTCGAGGACGACGAAAATATCGCGGCACAGCTTGTCGAGCCTGAACTTTTTATGCGGATTCGGGCTGCTTGTGGCTTGTGCGTGTGACAATACATCATGGATCAAATCGCCTGCTTTGGTTGCCACGTCTTCGAGTGCGTCGATGATTTCGAGCTTGCCATCGCCTTTGTCCACAAAGTCCTCCCGCAGAAGCTCTGTGAGCATGGCAACGTGACGCATCGGCGTGCGCAGGTCATGGGCCGCGAGGGAAATGAACCCTTCGATCTCGCCAGTGAGGGTTTCCACATTGGTGAGCATTTCTGCCGCATCCGCCTGCGCTGTCATGTCGATGGAGGTGCCCACGATCTGTGCCACTTGCCCGTTGTCATCAAGGGCCGGCATCAAGATCGTCCGCGCGCTGCGCACTGTGCCCCCCAAGGGCAACATCAGGTCATAGGACATTTTTTTCGCGGAGGTGAAGCAGTCGAGGTGGTGTTGATAGGCCTGCGCACCGTGGCGGCCGGGATAAACTTCAGCGGCGGTTTTGCCGATAACCTGATCCTTGCCAAGCCCCGCTGTATCGCGCCACGCCTGATTTATATCCGTGACCACGATCCTGCCGTCCACCGCCCGTTCGAGCAGGAACGTCGGAACCCCCAGGAGTTCAATAGTTTCACTTTCCAATCGTTTCACAGCAGCCGTTCCCGTATCTGACGGGATCGTTGTTCAACATTGCAATTAAGATGGCGTGAATAGTGCAGAAAAATGCCCATCCCCAAGCCCAATTTCCATCATGCATATAGGATAGTCAGCTCCGCGCTCCCTGAAAGGCGTCGCGGGGTGCCTGCTGATCTAGCCTTTCATGAGCCTGTCGGCCTTTTTACGCACAAGGGTGCTGCGCAGGTCATGCATCCCCAACAAGAGTGCATCTGTCACTTCATCGAGTTGCTCGTCCGATGCTTTGGACTGCACCCATTGGGTCGTGATGTTCAGGTAGTCAATCGCGCGGTGGATGTCGTCCATGTCCCGAAGTGCGAGCACTTGCGCGCGTTCTTCCATCCACTCTTTGATCCGTTCAAGGTCCGGCGCGCTCAGCGTGCGGTCCCCGTGCGGTTTGATTTCCCCGTTGCGCATGTTGATCACCGCAATCTGGTCCATCTCGATCCGCCGTTGCCGGTTTTCCGTGTCTACACGAAACACCAATGCCCCGTTTTCCCGCACTCTAAAGTAATAGTCAGGCAGCTCTCCCGCCATCGCACTCATCCCTCAGTCTAACGATGCGCAGAACGATTGTATGCGCAAACAGGCCTCTTTTAAGGCTTTATCAGAGGTAGCGTAGCTTACTCTAAAGTTTGGCGATAGTCCGAAAGCGGCCCCGAAAACCACCGCCACACCGGTTTCTTCCAGCAAGGCGGTTGCGAAGTCTTCATCGGTATTCAGCTTTGTGCCTTTGGGCGTGGTTTTCCCGATCACCCCTGAAATCGAAGGGTAGACGTAAAACGCCCCCTCCGGCACGGGGCATGTGATCCCTGCCGCGTCATTGAGCATTTTGACCGCCAGATTACGCCGCCGCACGAAGGCTTTGTTGTTCTGCGCAATAAAGTCGTGTGATCCGTTGAGCGCCTCAACCGCCGCCCACTGGCTGATAGAGCAGGGGTTGGAGGTGCTTTGCGATTGCACTTTGCGCATGGCCCCGATCAGCTCTTTGGGGCCTGCTGCGTAACCGATCCGCCATCCGGTCATGGCATAGGCTTTGGACACGCCGTTGGTGGTCAGGGTGCGCTCGTAAAGCTGTGGTTCGACTTCGGCAGGGGTGCAGAACCGGAAGTCGTCATAGGCAAGGTGCTCGTACATGTCGTCGCTCATCACCCAGACGTGGGGGTGGCGCAACAAGACGTCTGTCAGTTCTTTCAGCTCTTCCCATGAATATCCGGCTCCGGTCGGGTTGGAGGGTGAATTGAAGATGAACCATTTGGTGTTTGGCGTGATCGCGGCCTCAAGCTGGTCTGCGGTCAGTTTGTAATTGGTCTGCACGCTGGCTTGGGCGACGACAGGCGTGCCGCCTGCCAACAGCACCATGTCAGGGTAGCTTACCCAATAGGGGGCAGGGATGATCACTTCGTCCCCTTCATTGAGGGTCGCTATCAGTGCATTATAAAGCACTTGTTTCCCCCCCGATGAGACTGTGACCTGATCGGTTGTGTATTCGAGCGTATTGTCGCGTTTGAATTTCGCGCAAATGGCCTGCTTGAGTTCGATGATCCCGTCGACGGCTGTATATTTCGTTTTGCCTGCATGAATCGCGGCGATGCCTGCGTCCTTGATGTGCTGGGGCGTGTCGAAGTCGGGTTCCCCCGCGCCAAGGCCGATCACATCGGCACCCGCTGCTTTGAGGTCTGCCGCTTTATTGGTGACCGCAATGGTCGGCGAGGGTTTTACCCGCGCGAGAGTATCGGAGAGGAGTTTCATTTTGATCCCAGTTTCTGCTACACCCACTCCTGTCATAGGGGGCAGGTCGCGCCCGATCAACAGCAGAACGCGAAAAGAGGATATCATGGACGACGACACCAATTGGTACGGACAGGATGCGGCAACTTTTGGCGATCGTGTGGCAGCGGCGCGCGAGCAAACCGGCATGAGCCAAAAAGAGTTGGCGCGTCGGCTTGGGATCCGCGTGAACACGCTGCGCGGTTGGGAAGATGATCTGTCCGAACCCCGTGCAAACCGTTTGTCGATGATGGCGGGATTGTTGAATGTCTCTATGATGTGGCTGATCAACGGCCAGGGCGAAGGGCTCGACAACCCCAATGTGGATAGTGGCGTCACGGATTTCGCCCGCGATGTGCTGACGGAGCTGCGCGAGATGCGCACCGATATGCTGGCGCGGGCCGAACAAATAGCGCGCCTTGAAAAGCGGCTGCGTGTAGCCTTGCAGGAGGCCAAAGATGTCTGAATTGCCTGAGCACCGCATCAAGCGGCTCAAGATGCGATCGATGCGGCGCGGGATAAAAGAGATGGATATCATCCTGTCCGCCTTTGCTGACGACAATCTGCACCTGATGTCGGAACAGGACTTGTTAACCTATGATTCGCTTCTGGATGAAAATGATCAGGATTTATACCAATGGGTGACAGGTCAGGTCAGCCCTGCGGATGAATTTAAGGATTTGATCACACGCATAGCGGTACAATTTCAGGGTAAAACGCTATAAGTGGTCATTTTTAACTGATTGTTTTTGATTTTCGACCAATTTGCAACTTGAGCAGAATTAGTCGGAGAAACAAGAATGAGCATACAAGACCCTATGTCGATGGTTCAGAAAAAAGACTTTATGAGCAGCTACCTTGAGGCACTTTCTCTTGTGGAACGTTTGCATCGTCTTTTGCTGGACGTCATCAAAGACGAGTTCGAACGCGTTGGCGCGCTGGAAATCAACGCGGTTCAAGCCCTGTTGTTGTTCAATATCGGCGACAACGAGGTGACGGCTGGCGAATTGAAAAGTCGCGGTTACTACCAAGGCAGCAATGTCAGCTACAACCTGAAGAAACTGGTGGACATGGGCTTTATGCACCACCAGCGTTGCGAGATTGATCGCCGGTCTGTTCGGGTGCGTTTGACGGAAAAAGGACGCAATATCCGTGATGTCGTTTCCGAGTTGTTCGAGCGTCACGCGGAGGGGCTGCAATCGCGCGGTGTTGTCGGGCCAAGTGGCATTGACGATATCACATCATCTTTGAAGCGTGTGGAACGGTATTGGACCGATCAGATTCGCTACATCTATTAAGAAAAGGCGGTATGTCATGCGGAAACTCAAATGGTACGATGACGGGCAAAGCCCTGTTGAAGCGGCGATAGATATTTTAAACGAAGCAGCGCAAATGCTTGGTTTTAAACAGGCTCCTAACGTGCCGCGTCGGACAAAACCATCGTTTGCAGTTCCCGTTCGAGTTTGCGCGCCATCGCATCAGCGTAGTCCTCAAAACCAACTGCCGTTTCTACAAACGCACCGGCCCCCAGAATAACCTCTGCGCGGAAGTAGGCAGACAGTTCGCCAATTTCGACTTGCCGGTTGTCTCCGGTACCGGGCGCATCTGCTCCGATGACGAGGGCATTGATGGTTATGCCTTGTGATTGCAGCTCTGGCTTGATGTCTCTGGGGCGTGCGCCAAGGTTCGCTTTTCCATCGCCGGAGATATCGAGCGTCCGTGTCCAGCATTCCGGCTGTTGGGACAAGAATTCCGCCCCCAACACCATTGCATCACCGAGCGCGGTACCGGGGCTTTTGACTTGCCTTTGCGCCGCGTTGAGTTGCGCGACAATGGCCTTCAACGCAGCCGCATCGCGCACAGGGGTCCACGGTAAAACAACAGTATGATCTGCCGGACCGCTCCACTCATAAACCATCAGATTTACGACGCCGCCCGGCTGATCCAGAAGCGCACCGCGGACATTCGATGTGCCGAGTGCTGTCGCCAGCCCGTCCATTTGCAACCGGTATTCGCGCGCATCTACGGAACCGGATACATCCAGCGCCAAGGCCAGTGCCTGACGGCATTGCGCCTGTGCTTGATGGGCCAAAACCCCGCAAACCAAAGCCAGTCCAAAAGGGCGCAAAGCAAGCATCACCCCGGACCATGGCTTGGAATCATGCCCAGCATCGGTAAGGATAACTCACGCACAAGCTTTCGACGAATGGCGCGCTCGTAGTCTTCAAACCCTTGAGCGACAACAATAAAAGACCCCGGGCCGTGGCGCACTTGGCCGTCATAAAAGGCAATGAGGCCGGTTTCGGCCTCAAAGTCGGCGCCATTGACCACCAATCCGTTCACTGTGACGCCCTCAAAGGCAAATTCACGGTAAGCGGGCGCTGGGCCAAAGCCTTCGTTGTTCTGACCGTCCCCTGCCATGTCCAGGGTTTTGCTGTCACATCGCGGTGCGCGTTCCAGCATGCGCGCGCCAAACCCCAATGCGTAGCCCATAGCCGTGGGGAAATCATTGTGACTGCGTTTGCTGGCGGCCAAAACTTCGGCAGCGTTTAACAGGTCCGCAGGGGTTCGGATCATCATCCAATCCAGCAAAATTTCCTGATTGTATCGCCCCGACCATTCATACACGCCCAAGGCCACCGGCGCATCTGCCGCAAAAAAGGCGTCTTGCACCTCTGGCGCGATCAAAGCGGCCACGATGCCGCCGCGTTGCAACTGATCTTCTACCGCATCAACGGAACTGGAGACATCCATCGCCAGCAACAGGGCCAGACGACACGCCAACGCGGGCATCGGCAAAAGGCAAAGGGCTGAGGTTGTGAGGGCGCGTATCATCCGGCGGTCTCTGCGATGGGGGTGCTGCCAATGACCGTGGGGGAGAGTTCGCTGACCAGTTTTCGCGTGATTGCGCGCTCATAGTCCTCAAACCCTTCTGCCACCTCAACAAATGCGCCCGCCCCGTGCTTGACGTGTGCTTGATAATAGGCGGGCACGCCAAAATCCAAACCAAGGTCCAGAACCCGCACCACCAATCCATTGACCGTGATGTCATCAAATGCGGCGCGGCGCAGGATGTCGGCGGGGTCGATGCCAGTGTTGCTTTTGCCGTCACCCGCAACGTCCAGGGTGCGAAACAAACAAGGGGGCGCGGTTTCAAACATGTCTTGGGCAAAGATCAACGCGTGCCCGAGCGCCGTTGGGAAATCTGTCTGACCGCGCTTGCTGGAGGCGATGCGTGCAGACATGTTTTGCAAATCCAGCGGGGAGGCAATGGTCGTCCAGTCCACCATGAGTTGTTGGTGATGGCGGCCTGACCACTCGAATGCGGCGATTGTGACGGTTTGGTCATTTGCAAATGCGGCGTTCTGGACGTCCTTCGAGAGCAAGGCGGCGGCCAATCCTTCACGCTGCAGCGCGTCTTCTTGCGCGTTCACGGAATTGGACACATCCATGGCCAGCAACAGGGCCAGACGGCAGCTTGCCGCCGCGGGCAAGGCTGTTGCCCATAGGGCGAGGGCCCACGCGGCGGCTTTGTGGATCACCAATGCCCTGTGTTTTCCATACTGCTCCAAGGTTCGGCAGGGGCGAGCCGTTCTCCGGCTTGCAGCAGCTCGATCGAGACATTGTCAGGGGTGCGAATGAACGCCATGTGCCCATCGCGGGGGGGGCGGTTGATGGTGACGCCATTGTCCATAAGATGCTGGCATGTCTCGTAAATATTGTCGACGGCATACGCGAGGTGCCCGAAATGGCGACTGTCGGAGGGCAGCCCCTCATCCCCGTCCCAATTGTGCGTCAACTCGACGGGGCAGGCTTCATCGCCTTCGCCCGCCATAAATACCAACGAAAACCGCCCTTGCTCATTGTCCCAGCGGCGGGTCTCTTTCAGCCCCAGAAGTTCGAAAAACGCCATGGTTTTTTCCAAGTCGGCGACGCGGATCATGGTGTGGAGGTATTTGATGGGCATGGTCTGTCCTTTGGTTGCGAGCTTTGAGCCCAACCTAGCATGGCCAGCGCATGATACCAGCGCCTCTCAGAATTTTGACTGGATCCCGAGGGAGACGGACAATTCACGGGTGTTGAACCGGCTCACGTTCGAGGTCTTTTTCCCTGTGCGGATGCGCAAGGACGGCGCAAAACCGGCCACATCGTAGTCGGTAAACAGCATGGTCACATCCCCGTAAACGGATTGATCCTGTCGCCCGCCGGCCACCATGGTTGTGGCGCGAAATGTTGAGTAATCTGTATGCCCCAAGGACACCCCTGCGCTCAGTTTCATCGGTCCGATTTGCTTGCCCAAGCTGTAGTTCACATTCACCACGCCCGAAGCATAGGAGGCATTGGTTGCCTCGCTGGTAATGTCCTGAAGGCTGATGCCTACGCTCAGCCGGTTGCCGATTTGCAGCTTGTGTTGCAGCGTTGCAGACAGTTTGGTGATGGCGCTGTCGCGCGCGGCGCTGATGTCTGACCACCGGTTTTCATAGCTGCTTTTCAGCACCAAACGGGTGCTGTCAGACAAGCGGTAACTCGGGCTTAACCCGAGCCGTCCAAACACGTATTGCGCGCGCCCCGAAGACCATGCTTTGCCGCCCGTGCCTTCAAAAGTGGCAAAGTTTCCGGCCTTTTGCAGGCCAAAGGTGTGGCTCAGTCCGATCGCGCCATATGTGCTGGCCAGATCCTGGTTGGAGACGTTGGGGGCTATTGTTCTGGCTTGCGATGACAGGGCGACGCGGCGTGTAAAAACGCGTGCACTCAGGCTGGTGCGCGCTTTTTTGGTTTGCTTGAGGCGATAACGCAGGCTGACGTCTGTGGTGCCAACGATGCCCGACAGCGCGCGACTGCTGGCGCCGATCACGCCCCCTTGGGGCACTCCATTGATGATGTCGAGCACCGCGTCAGAGCCGTTGTTTACATTGTCTGACGGGGTCGCTGACACGCTAAGCTTGAAGGAAAACGGGTTGGCGCGGCGGAGTTGCCCATAGTCGCGCGCCACTTGCTGGGTCTTGCGCGGATCATCTGCATAAAGTGCGGCTTTGCGCAGCCAGATTTGAGCGGCAGTGTAGCGTTTCTGGTTGAATGCAATTTGCCCTGCAGTGCGGGCTGCGCTGTAAGATTGTTCGGGATTTTCGCTGTATTTATAGGTCAGCCGTGCGGCTTGGCGTGCCAGCGTCGGGTTGTCGAGCCGCGCATGTGCGCTGGTCAAAATTGCGTAGGCATAAGCATCCTGAGCGTCGGCTTGCAGCAATCCCATCGCGAGGCGGCGTGCCGTCTCGAAATCACCGGCCCTCAGTGCTTGGGTCGCGATTGCGCGCGCCTGATCCAGCGTCAGGGTTTCGCTGTCTTGCGCGTGCACGCCAAAGCCCGCCAGAATGGCAACTCCGACGCCAAAAGCGGCACGTTTTATGTTTCTGTTGAGAAAGCCCAAAGGCCAGCCCACCTGATTTACGGAAGTGCGTTGGTGCAAATGGCAGACGTGTCGCCCGGTTGGCACAAGTCCAGCACAAAGACCCCATATTCGATCTCGTTTTGCAGGTTGTCATCGAATTCCTGCAAGGTCGTACCGCCCGCCATGCTTTCGCCTTGGGTGCCGCCGATCACGCCAGCGAAATCGCCGACGTCTTGCCCGACCAGGCCGTCAACTTCCAGGTTCCCTTGAAACGTGCCTGTGTCTGTCAGGACCCCTTCCACCAAAACAATGTCGGGCAAACCGAGGAAGCCCGGGACGTCGTCCGGATCGCCCACGTTGTTCATCAAGACACCGGTCCGGTTGTAGATTTCGCCCTCGACCGACAAATCGTTGAGATCCACGTTCACGAACATCAGCCCTCGGACGTAGGCTGTTTGCACAGGCACATCCACGTCGGGATCAAGCCCTGTGGTGTCTTTGAGGTTGGTGTCTGGACCCGGGAAGTTGAGACCCGCAGCGTAGGTTCCGTGATAGGTCACGTCAAAGCGGTCTTGGGGGGCGACGGGGGCGGTGTAGGTTCCGGTGCGCTCGTAAAAGGTGCCGCCGAAGAACTTGTTGAACTGTCCGCCTGTCATCACGACGCCGGCTTGCACCCCTTCGCGGCTGGCCACAAAGGCCGTAGCATGTCGCCCAAGCGCGTCATTTTGCGCGGTAAATGTGGTGTATCCGTTTACATAGGCTTGATAGATGGTGCCATCACTGGCCGTGATGGTTTGTTGTCCGTCGGACACAAATTGATAGGTGTTCAGCAGGGGCGTCCCGTCTTGGGTTAACCCTGTCACAGTGAGTGTCCGGTTTGCGGCGTCAAAGCTTAGGCTGTCAAGATCGTTGGCGATCGTGCTGGAATGGTCGACGTTGTTGTCGTGCCTGTACCCGTGTCGGTTGTCACGAGAAATGGATTTGAGCCACCACATGCGGCCAACATCGCAAGAGCTGCGATACCTGAATAAATGCGGGTCATTTGCCCAACCTTTTTTTATAATCTTCTGCCTGAGTGCAAGAGTCATCAATTCGCGTTGCAAAGTCAACGTGCAGGCGTCTTGTCAGTGTAACAGTCTGTTAACCGTGACGAAAAAACGACCATCATATAGAGGTTCAAAAACCCGCGCCCCCTAGATAAGGTGAACCCCTGTGAGATTCTGCGATGACGGGCCACCCGCATCCGCGCTGAGGGGGAAACAGTATGCAGCAATACCATGACGCGTTGCGCCAAATTCTGGCGCAGGGGGAGCGCTCAACGGATCGCACGGGGACGGGCACGATCTCGCATTTCGGGATGCAGATCCGCTATCCATTGGTCGATGGCTTTCCTTTGGTGACCACAAAGAAAGTACATTTGAAGTCCATTATCCACGAGCTTTTGTGGTTCCTCGCGGGCGATACGAACATCGGATACCTTAAGGAAAACGGCGTCCGGATTTGGGACGAGTGGGCCGATGAAAACGGCGATTTGGGTCCTGTTTATGGTAAACAGTGGCGCGCTTTTGCCAGTGAACGCGGCACTGTCGATCAGGTTGCGGACCTTGAGCGGGCCATCAAAGAGACCCCTGACAGCCGCCGCTTGATTGTGAGCGCATGGAATCCCGGCGAGATCGGGGAGATGGCTTTGCCGCCCTGTCATACCATGTGGCAGGTCCGTGTGATCGGGCGAAAGATGCATTTGCAACTGTATCAACGTTCGGCGGATATGTTTTTGGGCGTGCCCTTCAACATTGCCTCATATGCGTTGTTGTTGCAGATGCTGGCACAAGTGACGGGCTATGAGGCGGGTGATTTTGTGCACACTTTGGGCGACGCCCATATCTATTCCAACCATATGGAGCAGGTCGAATTGCAATTGTCGCGCACCCCCAAGCCCTTGCCGCAGATGAAGATTTTACGCGATGTCCCGTCCTTGTTTGACTTCAAATACGAGGACTTCGAGGTGACGGGCTACGATCCTGATCCGCTGATCCGTGCGCCGGTGGCTGTATGATTACCCTTATCGCAGCCCGCGCAAAGGGTGGTGCCATTGGTAAAGACGGCGATATTCCATGGCATGTTCCGTCCGATCTGAAGTTTTTCATGCGCGAAACCCTTGGCGGTGCCGTCATTATGGGGCGCAAGACGTGGGACAGTCTGCCGTTCAAGCCGTTAAAGAACCGGTTGAATATTGTTGTCACGTCGCAGGGCTGCGCGGCAGAGCATTGTGTGGCCTCGGTGGACGACGCTGTCGCACTGGCCCGGTCGCAGGGATATTTTCGCATTTACGCGATGGGGGGCGCAGGCATTTACGGCGCTATGTTGCCCATGGCGGACCGTTTGTGCCTGACAGAAGTGGATTTGGAGGTCGGGGGTGCCGATACTTTCTTTCCCTCTTTTGACGGCGCGCAATGGCGTTTGACGGCCCAGACCGAACTGGAAAGCGAAGGTCCGCGGTGTATCGTTGGTGAGTGGGTCAGGACCTAAGAGCGCCCGGGGCTAGAGGCTGCGTCGCGCCCTGAGTTGTACCACCAAGTCCCCATTTTTGCGCTCCCAGACTTTGAACTGCCGATATCCTTCAAGCGGGTCATCCGTTGCGCCGGAAAAATACGCCTTAACGGCGTTGTATCGCTCTATACACATGGCGATTTCGCTTTGGCTGAGCATCCGCTGTGTCGCGGTGTTGTCGCAGGCATAATACATGGCCAAGAGGCGCAAAAGTTCAGACATTGGGGCATCCTTTCACGTGTAAAAGGGACCATAAATGCCTCTCGATTTCGTTAATTGAGCGCGCGTTGCGGGCGGCGCACGGATTTAGAGCCCCGATTTCCGAGAAAAGGGTGGACTTGCGAAAGGTCCATCAGGCATTATTAACTATATATAGTAGCACTATCTGAAAATGAGGGAAGATATGCGTATCAAGACAGCACTTATGGCAGGTTTCGGCCTGATGATCGTGGGCGCAGCCCCGGCATTGGCAGATGCTAAAATTTACCCGTATCACGCGTCGGCCAATCATTGCCCGGCGGGTTTGCAGCCTGTGACCATCTCGGGTGTGATCTGCTGCGGCACTCCGAACCAGGGGATGTCCTACCAAAGCGTGATGATGCACCCTGTGAAAAAGAAGAAAGTTCACAAGCGTCACACACATCGCGTGCGTGCTGTTTCCACGTATGATTGCCCGATCGGCACTAAAGGCTGTTCTAACTGATCAATCTGATCGGCGGCAGCTTTTAATATCTCATTCACCGGCGCTGCAAAAAGCGCCGGTGTTTTGCGTTTTGAGGGCTTTATGTCAGCACAAGGTCGCTTGCCATTTGTCGCCCGTCGCGGCCTTCGGACATTTCAAAGGTCACTTTTTGATTGTCGGCCAATCCCGTCAACCCAGAGCGTTCGACGGCCGAAATGTGAACAAATACATCGCTGCCTCCGTCTTCTGGCGCGATAAACCCATACCCTTTTGTGGTGTTGAACCACTTCACGGTGCCATTTGGCATGTGGACGTCTCCTTTTGCCTTGTCTTCCATTCCCCGCGCGGTGCGGGTCGTTCGAGCTACATGAGGCGCGTGCAAAACGACACACGCTCATTGTACAGACATTGACCTGCCGTTAAGAAAATCAAGGAAAACAGCCGGTATTCTTTTGTATACCGCCCAACAATATCGTGAGGAGCACGACAATGAAGCTTTTTGGCCTGAAAAATTGTGACACCTGCCGCAAGGCGTTGAAAGCTCTGCCCGACGCCCAACTGGTTGATGTGCGCACGGACGGTGTGCCTGCGGAGGTTATGCAAGCGGCATTTGACAGCTTCGGCGTTGCGTTGATGAACACCCGCTCCACCACGTGGCGCGGTCTGAGCGAAGAGGAGCGCGCCGGTGATCCATTGACGCTGATCGCGGCGCATCCTGCCTTGATGAAACGCCCGCTGATCGCGGCGGGCGGTTCCCTTTATCTGGGATGGACCAAAGAGGTCCAGGACGCCTTAGCCGTGTGAGGCGGGGCGCAGGGCGCGGTCAAATGACAGCGGTCCTGCGCCTTTGATCACGAGGATCAGCAAAAGCAAAATCCACAAGGCTCTCTGGTCTGCGATCAACGCGCCTGAGGCTTTGTCAAACCATACGCCGATGTCTTTGGCCGCAACCCCGTGTCCTGTGATGTCGACCGCTGATTGCACGATGACAAATCCGATCATGCCAATGGCCGACAGTCGCGTCAGAAAGCCGACGACGATAAGAAGCGGCAGGATGAATTCAGCCCATGTCCCGCCCAGGGCCACAAGGTAGTGGAACAGTCCAAGCTGGCTGGTGTCATACCCCAGTGCTTCGACTGCTTTGGGAAAGATCTGGATATAGGCGCTGTCCGAGAGCGTGAATATCCCCATGATCCCGTCGCCCAGTTTGGTCAGTCCGGACACCCAGAAATACATCAGCAGAACGCCTGCGAACACCAGTCGCGCAAGTGTAGGCAGCACCCAATCCGCGCGCTCTATCGCGCCAAAGAGTGAATTGTGCAGTTTGATCATGGTTGGTCCTTTGTCTTCAGGTCATTGAGTGCGTTGTTTTGTATCAACAGGGTCAGCAGTGGCCCCAAGTCATATGTTGGTTCAACCGCGGCGGCGGCGTTTTGCGCCCCCCCGAGTGTTGCCCCGTTTTGTGTGGCGGTGATCCATGCGGCGTCTGCGGCGCTGATCGGGTGTGGTGCAGGGTCGAATTGCGCGCGCAAGATCAGGACGTTTTGCGCAATGTTTCGCGGTTTTTCTGCATCTGACTGCATGTTGTAGCGCCAGATGTCAAAGATCGGCCATTTCGAGCAGACCATGCGCAGGCTGGGCGCCAGTGTGATGCGGGCTGTGTCGAGCGCGTCAGGGGTGATGCTGCCAAGGCGCGCGGGGTCAAGCACGGATGCGTCCGCACTGTGGTAGCTCTGGCGGATCGCCCCTTCAAGCTGTGCAATGTCTGGCAGGTAGGCAATGTGTTGCAGCGGCGCGAAATCCGTCAGAAACGCGGGCATGTCCGCCCCGTAGTGCATCATCAACGCTGATTTTGGAGGGTGCGCGCGCAGAAATACCCCTGCCAGCATGTCAAAGTTCTGTGTGCCGATCAGTTTGACCAGTACTGGAAAACTGGCGTGCAACGCTTCGCGCAAGGAGACCGCAACATTGTTGCGATAGACTGCGTATCTGCGCCCCGCCGGTGCGTTGGCACCG
The DNA here is from genome assembly GCA_943787985.1 of uncultured Paracoccaceae bacterium. GTDB lineage: Bacteria > Pseudomonadota > Alphaproteobacteria > Rhodobacterales > Rhodobacteraceae > Ascidiaceihabitans. Next base: position 533,568 of record CALSOO010000004.1, read on the forward strand.
TTTGAAAGCCCTTTTGGTTCTGGGGCGTCCGGAGTGAGCAGCGCGGCGCGGAAATCTTGCGACCATGTCATGTTTTGGCCAATGCACCCAGTGCCTCCGCGCCGCGTTGTGCTTCAGCGCGCAAACTTGCCCAGTCGGGCACATCATTGTCCCACTCGATCAGGACCGGGCGGGGTCCGGTTTTGGCAAGCGCATAGGCGAGCAAATCCCAGACGGGTTCCACTGCTTCGGATCCGTGGCTGTCGATCAACAGGGGCGCGCCGTGATCGTCTTCGTCCTCGTCATGCCCGCCGACGTGAATTTCCCCGACGGCTGCGAGAGGGTAGGCGTCGATGTAGCCCTGAGGCGCGTAACCGAGGTTGGTGGCCGAAATGAACACGTTGTTGACGTCCAGCAACAGCCCGCAGCCTGTGCGTTTGACCAGTTCTGCCAGAAAATCGGTTTCCGACCATGTGCTGGCCTCGAAGGCGAGGTAGCTTGACGGGTTTTCGAGCAGCATTTGACGCCCCAACGTGTCCTGCACTTGGGAAATATGCGCTGCCACTTGGGTCAGGGTGCTGTTGGTGTAGGGCAGGGGGAGCAGGTCATTCAGGAACTCTCCGCCCATCTCGGTGTCCATCCCGCTGCTATGGGTGGACCATGCCAGATGCTCGGAAAAGCTGGCGGGGTTTGACCACTGCACAAGGTGCTTGAGGCGGGCAAGGTGGTCTGGATCAAGCGGGCTTTCACCGCCGATCGACAGGCCCACGCCGTGCACCGAAATGGCAAAGCGTTCGGACAGGGCGCGCAGCTGCGCCAAAGGGCGGCCGCCATCGCCCATGTAGTTTTCCGCATGCACCTCAAGCCATGAAACAGGGCCGGGGGCGTCTTGAATGTCTTGGAAATGTTGGGGTTTGTAGCCGACGCCAACGGCGTTGGGCAAAGGGCTGTGAGGGCGGTGTGCATCCAACATGATTTGGCCCTTTCGTCGTCAGTGCGGCTCGGACGGGGGATCGCCCGAGCCGGACTTTGGTTTATGCTGGCAGGTCGCGGTCCAGCTCGGTCAAGGACCCTTGACGTGCTGTGCCGTCAGCCAATGCTGGCAAATCAATTTCGGCGCATGTGCCTGCGTCGACCAATGTCCATGCGTTGCCTTGGTAATCCACTGTAGATGTACCGGCGCATGTCGTGCCTGCACCCGCAGCACAGTCGTTCGCGCCTGCGACGGAAACACCATAGCATTTTTCTTTGGACGCTGCTTCGGCCGTTGTGGTGTTTGCGGCCATGGCGGCGGCAACGGCAGACGCGAGAGCGACGGATTTCATAACTGTAGACATATGGAACTTCCTTTGCAGTGCAGGGTTTGTACGTAAGGTGTTTAATTAAACTGATACGAACGCGGATAAATTACCACTCACGAGCCTGTGTGTCACATCGGCGTTAGGGAAATGGGGGGGGGTTCCCCCGAAATCCATGGTTTCGTGATCAAATGTTTCAATCGGGCAGGGCGCTCCCGCCCGATTTTGTAACAATTCAGCGCAAATCAGGCGGTGTCGCTTCTGCGCTCAGGGTCTGTGTTACAGCGTCAAGAGCTTCGACGCGTGTTTGTTTCTCTCCCAAGCGGCGCACGGTGACGGTGCGCTCTTCGACTTCGCGCGCACCAACCGCGAGGATCACAGGCACTTTGCCTACAGAATGCTCGCGTACTTTGTAGTTGATCTTTTCGTTGCGCACGTCGGCTTCGGCGCTCACGCCAACAGCTTTGAGGGCTGCGACGACCTCATGCACATAGGCATCTGCATCCGAAATGATCGAGGCGACAACCACCTGACGCGGCGCAAGCCAGAACGGCAGTTTGCCTGCGTGTTCTTCGATCAGAATACCGATGAACCGCTCGAACGAGCCCAAAGTTGCGCGGTGCAGCATGACGGGGCGGTGTTTGCCGCCGTCAGCCCCCACAAAGGTCGCATCAAGGCGCTCTGGCAAGTTGGGATCAACCTGCAAGGTGCCGCACTGCCATTCGCGGCCAATCGCGTCCGTCAGGGTGAACTCCAGCTTGGGACCATAAAACGCCCCTTCGCCTTCCAGCAGCTCGAATTCATAGCCTGCCGCGTTACACGCATCCCCCAGCGCTTTTTCAACGCGGTCCCAGCTTTCCTCGGTCCCGACCCGCTTTTCGGGGCGCGTGGACAGTTTGATGTGCCAGTCGTTGAACCCCAGATCGGCATAAACATCGGCGAGAAAGCTGATGAATTTCGCCGTTTCGTCCACGATCTGATCCTCGGTACAGAAAATATGTCCGTCATCCTGGGTAAAGCCGCGGACGCGCATGATGCCATGCAGCGCGCCTGACGGCTCATAGCGGTTGCACGACCCGAATTCGGCCATGCGCAAAGGCAAGTCGCGGTAGGACTTCATGCCAGTGTTGAAAATCTGCACATGGCACGGGCAGTTCATGGGTTTGAGGGCGTTAACAGTTTTCTCGCGCGCATGTTCTTCGTCCACTTCAACGATGAACATGTGGTCCTGATAATTCTCCCAGTGGCCGGAATCTTCCCACAGTTTGCGGTTCACGACCTGTGGTGTGTTCACCTCGACATAGCCGTCCGCGCGCTGTTTGCGGCGCATGTAATCCTGAAGCTGGGTGTAGATCAGCCAACCGTTGGGGTGCCAGAAAATCTGGCCGGGGGCTTCTTCTTGCATGTGGAACAGGTCCATTTCGCGGCCCAGCTTGCGGTGGTCGCGTTTGGCGGCTTCTTCCAGCATGTGCAGGTGCGCTTTGAGCTTTTCCTTGCCGGTAAAGGCCACGCCGTAGATGCGTTGCAGCATTTCCCGGTCGGAATCCCCGCGCCAATAGGCCCCCGCGATCGACATCAGCTTGAAGCTGTCCCCCGGCACCTGGCCCGTGTGTTGCAAGTGCGGGCCGCGGCACAGGTCCTGCCAGTCGCCATGCCAATACATGCGCAATGGTTCGTCACCCGGAATGCTGTCGATCAGCTCGACTTTGTAGGGTTCCCCGTTGGCCTCGTAATGCGCAATGGCGCGGGCACGGTCCCAGACTTCGGTGCGCACCGGTTCCCGTTTGTTGATGATCTCTTTCATCTTCTTTTCGATGGTGTCGAGGTCTTCGGGGGTGAAGGAGGTTTTGCGGTCAAAGTCGTAGTACCAGCCGTCTTTGATGACCGGACCGATGGTGACTTTGGTGTCGGGCCAGATTTCTTGCACGGCACGGGCCATGATGTGGGCGAGGTCATGGCGCACCAATTCGTTGGCTTGCTCTTCATCCGCCATGGTGTGCAGCGCGATGCTGGCGTCTGCGTCGATCGGCCATTGCAAGTCCCATGATGCGCGCCGTTCACGGTTGCGCTGATCGCTTTTTTGGCCAGTGATTTAGAGATGCTTTGTGCGACCTGTGCAGGGGTGACCCCCGCGTCATAGTCGCGTGCATTGCCGTCGGGAAAGGTAAGGGTGACTGATGCCATCTGGGCACTCCTCGTCAGTTTGGCGCCTACGAAACGCCCGGTTGCGGGTTATGGTTCAGCGTGTTTTGCCCAGTCGCTCCCCTATGGTCAAGAGGGGCTGTGGCCCTGCGGGGGAAAGCGTGCTGATAGCAGCACATTTACCAGTGCCAGCGAGGCGCACGCCCCCGCTGCGATCCCGAGCCCGTCGAGCCCGAAGCGCGCGATCACAAGTGCGCCGATGAACGAGCCAAGGGCCGCCCCGATGTAGATAAAGGCGGCTGTCAGCGCCAGCACCACAGGTGCCTTGGGCCCCGCCAGCCCGATAAGCCGCATTTGTTGTCCCGCCATAAAAGACCACCCCGCCACGGACCAGATGACGGAGAGCGCAAAGAACGCCGTGAGACTGATGGGAAGCGTCGAGTACAGCGGCATGATCAGCATTTGTGAGCAACACAGGATCACAAGCGTTTTGAACCATCCCAGCGTGTCGGCCATATACCCCCCGAGGATATTGCCCAGCACCGCCCCGATCCCGCCCACCACCAAAGTAATAGAGATCAGATCCCGCTCCATCCCCATCAACTGGCTGAACAGTGGGGTGAGGTATGTATAGAGGACGTAGATCGCCCCGAGAAAAAGGCCGGTGAAGGAGATCGCGAGCATCATACGCGCGTCCGCCAGGACCTCCCGTAGATCGCGCAGGGTGACAGGCTGGAATTTGAGCCCCGCCGGGACATGGGTCCAGATCAGGAAAATGCAGGGGATGTTGAGGATCACGACCCCCCAAAAGGCAAACCGCCATCCGAAGGTGTAGGCGACCCATGCCCCCGCTGGCACGCCGATCACCTGGGCCAGCGTAAACCCGAACATTGCAGCCGCAAGCACCCGCGCGCATTGCTCTTCTGGGAACAATCCTGCGACGACGGCAGCACCGACAGGTGTGAACATGCCTGCCCCTGCCGCTGCAATCACCCGTGCCGCTGCCAGCATGCCCAGTGATTGCGCTGTGGCCGACATCAAGGCCGACACCAGAAACACGCATAATCCGAACGTCATCACCCGTCGCCGCCCGATGTGTCCTGTCATGCTCACGAGCAGGGGGGATAAAACCGCGTAGGCCAGCGCGTAGACTGTCATCAGGATGCCCGCCCGCTCGGGGGCAACGTTCAGTCCGCTGCCAAGGGGTTCCAGTACCCCGATAATGACGAATGCTCCGACCCCGATCAGGAAGTTGCATGTAGAGATGACGGGAAGGATCATTTTTGGCGGTGTGCTCATGTTTTCGACTATGGGGCAGGAGGGTTAAAGAACAAGCAAACCGTGACGTCGCGTGTTCCGCATACTTTTGCATGCATTGAAAAGCGACAATTTGCCCTCACTTTGCGACGAAATGCTGTGGACTCTGGGGGCGAGGGCGCTAAAACGTCTCCTATAGGAAACTTTTTCTCACACGCGCTCAAACCGCGCACAGGGGGTCACATGCCAGGCTATAACACGTCATTTGAACTTTCCGTCGAAGACCTCGCCCTCATCGAGGATGCATTGCTTAAATCCAAACTGTCGCTGACCCAAGCGCGTTTGAAAGAAAACTCGAAAGAGTTGCCTGCAGATGATGATGCGCGCCAGATCCACGAATTGTTGGGACGTTTGCACAATCAAAAAGCGTTTTATCGTCCGCGTCAGGGTGCCTTTATCAGCGGTTGACCGCAAGGAAAGGCGCGCAGTGCATTGCCAGCCTGCGCGCATTTGCCCATGATCCCCCAAACTTGAGCGCCCTTCTTTAAGGGCGCAAGCTGGGGAACATCATGAGTGCGGCAGAATTTCTCGACACCAACAACGGACGGCGCATTGCCTATCACAGCACTGCAGGGGATGGCCCTTGGCTGGTGTTTCTGGGCGGCCTCAAATCCGATATGGAAGGCACCAAAGCCATCCACCTCGAAGCATGGGCGCGCGCGCGGGGCCAGGCTTTTTTGCGGTTCGACTATTCCGGACATGGCCAAAGCTCTGGCAGGTTCGAGGAGGGGTGTATTGGCGACTGGGCGCAAGACACCAGCGCGGCCATCGGGGCGTTGACCAATGGCAAAGTTGTGCTGGTCGGATCATCCATGGGCGGGTGGCAGTCGTTGTTGTTTGCACGCGACAATCCCGATCGCGTTCAAGGACTCGTGACCATCGCAGCCGCCCCCGATTTTACCGAAGACGGGTATTGGGCGTCCTTTACCGAAAGCCAAAAGGCCATGCTTGCTCGGGATGGGCAGATTGAATTGCCCTCTGACTATATGGAGCCCTACGTGGTGACCCATCGTATGATCGAGGACGGGCGCACCAAACTGGTTCTGCGTGACCCGCTGGATTTGCCATTTCCGGTTCGTATGTTGCAAGGTACCGCAGACACGGCCGTCAGCACAGAGCGCGCAACCAAATTGCTGGAGCACGCGAGCAGCCCCGACATGCGTCTGACCTTGGTCAAAGATGCCGATCACAGGTTTTCTGACGGACCGTGTTTGGGCATGATCGAAGAAGCTGTAATAGAGGTGATGGGCGCATGAGACGATTTTCGTGGTATTTCCAGCGGTTTTTACTGTATTTTGCGACTCTTTTGTTCGCGATGTGGTTCTTTGGGCCTTACGAGGACGTTGAATTCACAACAGAGTTTGATGAAACCCGGTTGGCCGACGGGGTTGATGCCTATTTGGCCAAAGTCGAGGCAGGGTTTGACGATATTCGCGATCAAAGCGAGAAACACGTCATCTGGGCCGGTGCTGCAGAGGTCAAAACGCCCGTGTCCGTGGTCTATTTCCATGGTTTTTCGGCCAGTGCCCATGAAATCCGCCCTGTTCCTGATGATCTGGCAAAAGCGCTGGGGGCCAATCTGGTTTACACACGCTTCCAAGGGCATGGGCGCGATGGTGACGCGATGGGGGACGCGACCGTCAAGGGGTGGATGGCCGACGCGGTTGAAGCGCTCGCGGTTGGGCGCGCGGTTGGTGAGCAGGTGATCCTTGTCACGACCTCTACCGGCGGGACGCTGGCGGCCTTGGCGTTGCATGCGCCCGAGTTGCAGGGAAATGTGGCCGGTGTTGTGTTCGTCTCCCCCAATTTTGGCGTGAACAATCCTGCTGCGGCCCTTCTGACGATGCCCGGGGTTCGGGTCTGGGGGCCGGTTGTTGCAGGGGCGACGCAAAGCTTCGAGCCATTGAACGCAGCGCAAGGCGCCCATTGGACAACGTCATATCCCACGATCGCAGCGGTTCCGATGGCGGCCGCAGTCAAAGAAGCGGTGGGACTGGATTATGCACAGGTGCGCATTCCCGCCTTGTTTTACTATGCAGACGTAGATGAAGTGGTGAGCGCGGCAAAGACCGACAAAATCATGGAGGGCTGGGGCGGGGCTGTTACCCGCGTCACCCCCGCATTGACGGACGCGGATGATCCGATGTCGCATGTGATTGCGGGGGACATCATGTCGCCGGCTCAGACGGAATTCGCAACACAGACAATGCTGGACTGGGCACAGGGATTGAAGTGATGGAACAACGGATCAGCCTGATAACCTTGGGCACCAAAGATATGGATCTCCTCGGGCGCTTTTACGAGGCGCTGGGCTGGAGCAGGGTCGAGACCGAAGACGGCGTGATTGCCTTTGACCTGATCGGGCAGACATTGGGCCTTTATCCGCTTGAGAGTTTGGCCAAAGACCTTGGATTGCCCGTGGATGCGCTTGGGCGGGGGCATCGACCCTTGGCTATAACGTGCGTGACAAGGCGGAGGTGGCGGACCTGCTTGGGCTGGCTGAAAAGGCAGGCGGGCGCATCTTGGTGCCTGCGCAGGACGTGTTTTGGGGCGGGCATCACGGGTATTTTGCCGATCCCGAAGGGAATATCTGGGAAGTGGCGCATAATCCGTTCAGCCCGCTGGGCAAGGACGGCGCGTTTCAATGGAATGGCGCTGCCTGATGCGCGCACCGCGCAGTATGTGGAGTTTGGAGACCTTCGGGCGCGTGCGTCTGTCCAAACACTTTTACATGCGCGACTTTATGTATTCGGAAATCAGCGGGTTTCACGGGATTCCCAATGTTCCTGTTGATCCTGATCTGGTGATCCAAAGCGGACGGGCGTTTTGCACGACCTTGCTGGACCCGCTGGAAGAGACCTTTGGGCGGGTGGCTGTGCGTTCGGGCTACCGGTCTCCCGTATTGAATGGCTATGGGAATGCGCACAAGCTGAACTGTGCGCGCAATGACAATCCGTTGGAGTGCCACATCTGGGATTGGCATCGGGGCGCGGATGCGATTGCGGGGGCGTCGATTGTGGTTCCGTGGTTTGCGGACCAATATGACACAGGCCGTGACTGGCGCGATCTGGCGTGGTGGGTGCATGATCATCTGCCCTATTCCGATATGTGGTTTTTCCCCAAACTTGCGGCGTTCAATCTGGTGTGGCGGGCCAAACCGTTGCGCATAATTTCCAGCTATATTGCGCCGCGTGGCACTTTGCTGAAGGCGGGGAACGATCCAAAAGACAACCTTGAAGTGCGACAAGCGCGCTACGCTGATTTTCCGCCCTTTCGGGGCATTGCCTACCCTTGATCTTGCCTTGTGCTTGGTTGCGAAGCGGGTCAAACTAAGGGCTGGAATTTGATGACCAAACTGGAATTTTCGTGATGGGTTTTAAGGGCAGTGCGCATGGCTGAACCACTTGTTTTATTGCCTGGCATGATGTGCGACGCGCGCCTGTTTGGCCCGCAAATCGCAGAACTTTCTGCAGATACCACCATCACGGTCGCCCCTGTCACACGCGGGGAGCGTATCGAGGAAATTGCCTCGGGCTTGCTGGACGAGTTGCCAGCCCGTTTTGCTTTGGCGGGATTGAGCATGGGGGGCATCGTCGCGATGGAGCTTTTGCGCCGCGCCCCTGACCGGATCACACGTCTTGCGCTGATGGACACCAACCCTTTGGCCGAAACGCCTGTTGTGGCGGCCGCCCGCGAACCCCAGATCATTGGCGCACGCACGGGGCGATTGGAACAGGTCATGCGCGAAGAGATGAAGCCCAATTATCTCGCGCCCGGACCTTACCGCGCCGAAGTGCTTGAACTGGTGATGGAGATGGCCCTGACCCTTGGTCCTGAGGTGTTTGTGCGTCAGTCACGCGCCTTGCAACGGCGACGGGACCAACAGGGGACATTGCGCAAATGCAAAGTGCCGACCCTGATTTTATGCGGTGCCCATGATATGCTGTGCCCGATCAAACGGCACACGTTTATGGCTGAACTGACACCGTATGCGGAGCTTGTGGTGATCGAGGACGCGGGGCATTTGCCCACGTTGGAATGTCCCGATCAAACCACCGCCGCTTTGCGCAAATGGATGACCGCGCCGTTGATGTTGCGCTAGAGCGTTCCTACCTCGAACCGCAAAACGCAAAACGCGGACCGAAGCCCGCGTTTGTCAATATCGCTGTGTCAGCGTCGTCGCTATGCCTGCTGCCTTTTAAGCTGCGGCGTTTTTGTTGGCTGGTTTCTTTACAGGCTTTTTCGCAATCCCACCGTTGGAATTGATGAAGCCCATCACCAAGGGGCGGATGTTGTTGCGCCATCCGCTGCCCGCAAAGATGCCGTAGTGACCTGCCCCCGGCTCAACGTGGCTGGCTTTGAGCTTGTCTGGCAAACCTGTGCACAGGTCTAGTGCCGCGATGCATTGGCCCGGCGCGGAAATGTCGTCATTTGCACCCTCAACGGTTTTGACGGCGACGGTGGTGATCTTGCCGATATCGACCTTTTTGCCGTTCACCACGAACTGGTTTTTCGCGATTTCACCGTTTTTAAAGATACGGTCGACAGTGGACAGGTAGAATTCCGCGGTCATGTCCATAACGGCGAGGTATTCGTCGTAGAACTTGTTGTGTTTGTCATGTTCGGACGCTTCACCGCGGGCGGCGCGGCTGATTTGATCCGTGAAGGCTTTGGCGTGTTTTTCGCCGTTCATCGAGATGAAAGAGCTGAGCTGCAAAAGGCCCGGATACACTTTGCGCCCCACCCCTTTGTGTTTGAAGCCGACGCGCTGGATCATGGTTTCTTCCAGTTGGCCCATTGTCATACGGTGCCCGAAGTCGGTCACGTCTGTTGCATTGGCATCGGGATCAATCGGGCCGCCGATGAGTGTCAACGAGCGCGGCTGCGCTTTGGGGTCTTCTTCGGCAAGGTAGGCTGTGGCCGCCAAGGTCAGCGGGGCGGGTTGGCACACGGCGATCACATGCGTGTCGGGGCCAAGGTGGCGCAGATAGTCCACCAGATACATTGTGTAGTCTTCGATATCGAACTTGCCCGCGCTGACAGGAATGTCGCGCGCATTGTGCCAATCGGTGACGTAAAGTTCGCAATCCGGCAGCAGCGAATGCACGGTGGAGCGCAGCAAAGTTGCGTAGTGGCCCGACATGGGGGCGACCAGCAAGACGCGCGGCTTTTTGGAAACGCGCCGTGCAACGCTGAAATGGATCAGATCGCCAAAGTCGCCTTCGAGTTCTTTTTCGACGGTGATGAGACGGTCCTTGCCGGAGGCGCCGACGATTGTGGGGATATCCCAATCCGGTTTTACAGTCATGCGTTGGAATGTCCGTTCCGTCACTTCGCCCCAAGCGCGCATCATATCCAACGCAGGGTTTGGGAAGAAGGACATCGCAGGGTATGATCCCATTGCGAGCGCCGATGCACCCAGCCACTGATTCGTGTTTCTGATGGTTTCCATCAGGTCGTAAGTGGCCATATACCGCATTTGGAGCTCCTGTTTTCACTGGTTTAGGGCGACTTTGCGTCGTTTTGCCCCTTTGTAACCAGATTATGAATGCTGCATCTGCAATAAAATGCTGCACCTGCGAAGATACGAGGGAAAGATTAATATGACAACCAAAGACACCGTCGATACGGAAATCTCTGGAGAGAACCTCGAAAAACTCAACGAAAATCTACGTAAAGTTGAATTGTTGTCCAAGCGATTGACCGATGTGATGCAGAACCGCACCACTCATCAAAAGAGCCTGGATGGACCGGATCAGGCTTTATTCACCCAAGCTGCGGGCGCCTATTGGGCGGAAGCGACGCAAAATCCTGCCAAAGTTCTGGAGCACCAGTTGGACTATTGGTCCAAGACGGTGAAGCATTTTGTCGAAGCCCAGCAGACCCTCGCCAAGGGCAAACTGGAAGCGCCCGAGGACAACAGCCCAAAGGACCGCCGCTTTGGCAATCCGTTGTGGGAGACACATCCCTATTTCAATTTCGTAAAGCAGCAGTACCAGATCAACGCAGCCGCATTGGCCCAAGCGGTTGAGGATGTGGGGGATATGGAGCCGCTTGAAAAACAGCGCCTCACGTATTTCAGCCGCCAGATCATCGACATGATGAGCCCGACCAACTTTTTGGCCACCAACCCCGACGCGCTGGAAAAAGCTGTCGCCACAGAAGGCGAAAGCCTTGTGACGGGTCTTGAGAACCTTATCAGCGACCTAGAGGCCAACAACGGTGAATTGGTCGTAAAACTCGCGGATGAAAACGCATTCGAGTTGGGGCGCAACATCGCCACCACCCCGGGCAAGGTCGTGTACCGCAACCGGATGATGGAGCTGATCCAATACGAACCGACCACAAAGAAGGTGCATGCCACGCCTGTCATCTGCTTCCCGCCGTGGATCAACAAATACTATATCCTCGATCTCAAAGCCGAGAACAGCTTTGTGAAATGGGTGACGGATCAGGGGTACACGCTGTTTGTGGTCTCCTGGATCAACCCTGACGCCACCTACGCGGACATCGGTTTGGAAGAGTACATCGAAGAGGGCTACATCACGGCCGTCAATGAAGTGAAGGCGATCACTGGCGAAGAGCAAGTCAACACCATCGGCTATTGCATTGCAGGCACCACATTGTCGCTGACCTTGTCGCTTCTCAAGCAACGGGGGGATACGTCGATCAAGTCGGCCACTTTCTTTACCGCGCTGACCGATTTTTCCGATCAGGGGGAATTCACGCCGTTTTTGCAAAATGACTTTATTGACGGGATCGAGGCGGAAGTGGATGACAAAGGGGTTTTGCCCTCGATTGTCATGGCGCGCACGTTCTCGTTTTTACGCTCCAACGACCTTGTCTATACCCCTGCGATCAAAAGCTACATGATGGGAGAGACCCCGCCCGCCTTTGACCTGCTGTATTGGAACGGGGACGGGGCGAATTTGCCGGGCAAAATGGCAATGCAATATTTGCGGGGCCTGTGTCAGCGCAACGAGTTGGCCACCACGGGTTTTGATTTGATGGGGCACCATTTGGTGTTGGACGAGGTTGATGTGCCGATCTGTGCGATTGCTTGTGAGTCCGATCACATCGCACCATGGAAAGACAGCTATCGTGGAATCCAGAAGATGGGCGCGCAGAGCAAGACCTTTATCATGACCCAGTCGGGCCATATCGCAGGCATCGTAAACCCGCCCAGCAAGAAGAAATACGGGCACTATACGAATGAGGACACGACCCTCAGCCATGAAGACTGGCTGGAGGGCGCGGATTTCCATGAGGGGTCGTGGTGGCCGCGTTGGGAAAGCTGGCTCAAGGCGCTTTCTGGCAAACAGGTTCCTGCGCGCACTCCGGGGGACGCGGCGCACCCGATTTTGTGCGATGCACCCGGCACCTATGTGGAAGGGCGTGCGCCCAAGTAATGCCGCGGTGCCGCATTTCGGTGAGGTGAGTCGGGTTCGGGCGCGCGGATTCGGGGTGGTTTTCCAGATTTTGAGGTTAATTTTAAACCTGAGATTGTGGAGATTGTCCTGAATTCTTTGAGGGGATGTGGCTTGAATCTTGACATCTCATTGATTTTATTTGGTTATTTCTGAATATCCTGTCGTGAAAAATATTATGCCGCAGTGCAGAATAAAACTTGAAATGCCGCAGCGCAGCATCTATGTTCATTTCAGACGAGAAACGAGGCACCCTCCCAAACGCCTCCTGATATTTAAGGTTTAAGAAAATGGCTAACACACAAGATTTCACCGCGATGTTCAAAGACGTAATGGGTTCCTTCCCTGTTGACACAACAGCCATGGACGACGCGTTCAAAACATCCGCTTCCTTGAACGAGAAACTCTCCGGTGTGGCTCTTGAAGCTGCCGAGAAATCCGCAGAAGTGTCTTCCACATGGGCGAAAACAACGTTCACCAAATTGGCCGACATGTCCAAAGCCAAAGCAGAGCCAGCTGACTACGCCAAAGCAATGACAGACTTCGCATCTGCTTCTGCTGAAGTTGCTGCCGAGAACATGGCCGCTTTCGCTGAAATCGCGCAAAAAGTTCAAATGGAAACAGTTGAATTGATGATGGCAGCTGGCAAAGACATCTCCGAAGATGCAACCGCCGCTGTGAACAAAGCGACAAAAGAAGTTAAAACTGCAGCGAAAAAAGCCGCAGCAAAGTAAGCGTTTCCTCTACGACGCATTCATCGCATATTCTCCTCCCTGATATATGCGATCAGACTGGCGAGCCCTTTGCGGGGCTCGCCTTTTGCATTTCAAACCCCCTTGGCCAGTTGGCGTAACCCGTCACGCAGGTGGTCGAATACCCTCCGGATGCGCGGCGTGTGCCGCAACTCTGGATGTGCTGTGAGCCACACAGGGATGCTGGCCACGGGGGCGGGTCCGGACAGGTTGATCACAGTGTCATCCGCGTCCCCGATCGTCATTTGGTTAAAGCCGACCCCGAACCCGGCACGCACCATTTGCCAGCACACAACTTGATCGTCAGAGCGGAACTTGAAGCTGTCCCGGCTCACTTTGAAGCCATGCGCGCGCAGACCGTCAATGATCAATGTACTGCGGTCATACCCGATCAGATCACATGTCATCAGGTCATCTACAGTTTTGAATGCGCCGTGCCGTTCCAAATAGCTGTGCGCGCCGTAAGCCGCGATGGGCATATCGCCAACGTGCTGCGTGATCATGTCGTTTTGCGTCGGACGATACATGCGCAGCGCAATGTCTGCTTCGCGCCGTGACAGGTTGTTTGTCTCGTCCGAGGCGACAACTTCGATGGCCAGTTCAGGGTGGGCAGCGTGCAGCGGGACAAGCAGATCAGGCAATATATAGGTCGCCATGATCTGGCTGGCGGTGATGCGCACGGTCCCGTTCAGATCTTGGGCGCGCCCCTCACGGACCATCGACAGTTTGGCGGCGGCGTCTGCCATGGTTTGTGTGTGCTCTAGCAGATCAAGTCCGCCTGATGTCAGGGTGACCCCCGCTTTGCTGCGCTCAAAAACGCGGTATCCAAGCTGTTGTTCTAGAATGGAAATATGGCGACTTAGGGTGGGTTGGCTGCGCTTTGTCGCTTTTGCAGCAGCTGACAACGAGCCGTGTTGGGCCACAGCGCTGAAGGTTTTGAGAAGGGACCAGTTCATTTCATCCATCCATTTTTGAATAGAATAACTAATTTTTGGTCAAATGATATTTATTTTTGACTTATATAATATGGGTTCAGTTCAAAAACGAAAGGATGCGATATGTCAAAAGTAGTGGTTCTCGGAGCGAAGGGGCGGTTTGGGCGCGCGGCGGTTGTCGCATTCAAAGCTGCAGGCTGGAGCGTACGCGAGGTGGCGCGCAATTGGGACGGGCAGGGCGATGCAGGGGGGGACCGCGTCACCTGTGATGTGCTCGACGAAAGCGCGTTGGTGCAAGCTGTTTTAGGATGCGACGTTATCGTGCATGCGGTGCACGCACCTTACGAGGATTGGGCCACTGTCCTGCCGTCGATCACCAAGAGCATCATAAACGCAGCGCATGCGTCAGGTGCGACAGTTCTGATTCCCGGAAATGTGTACAACTACGGTGCCGATTGTCCTTTGGTCTTGCACGAGCAAACACCGTGGCGTCCGACCAGTCAAAAAGGGAAATTGCGTGTCGAAATGGAAAACAGTTTTCGTGCATCCGGTGTGCGCACGATTGTGATCCGCGGCGGCGATTACATTGAAAAGGAAAAAACCGGAAACTGGTTTGACAGCCACATCGCCGTCAAAGCCCGCAAAGGACGGTTTGTATATCCTGCTGAGTTGGATATCCCCCATGCATGGGCATATTTGCCCGATATGGCGCGGGCTGGCGCAGCATTGTGTGAAAAGCGTGCACAGTTTTCTGCCTTTGAAGAGTTCGGGTTTGAAGGGTTCGGGATCACCGGCCAACAGATGGCCGACGGTATCGGGCAAGCTATTGGAGTTCCACAGAAAACGTCAGGATTTCCTTGGCCCGTTTTGCGTCTTTTAGGTCTGTTCAGTCCTGCAATGCGCGAAGTTCTGGAGATGCGGTATCTTTGGGGGACCCCTCATGTGGTGGATGGAACCAAGCTGAGGGAAACCTTGCCCGCGTATCAGCCCACGCCTTTGCTGGACGCGCTTAAGATGTCTGCGCCGTAAACGACATACGCTTGCGTATGCTTTGCATCCTTTCCTTTTGATCCTTGATCTGCCTAAGCTGCGGTGCAGCACTTCTATTGGTGCATTGCAGCACAACTTCGGGGAGAAACATCGTGGCCGCCACTCAAACACCACTTCTCATCAAGCGATATGCCAGCCGTAGGCTGTATAACACCGAAACCAGCGATTACGTCACGCTTGAAGACATCGCCGGTTTTATCCGTGATGGCCGCGAGGTCAAAATCATTGATCTGAAATCCGGTGACGATCTGACCCGCCAGTATTTGTTGCAGATCATTGCAGAGCACGAAAGCCGTGGTGAAAGCGTTCTGCCGGTGGATGTCTTGAACGATCTGGTCCGCAGCTATATGGGCGGGGGCAAGTCTGTTGTGCCGCAGTTCTTGCAAGCGTCGTTTGATATGTTGCGCGACGGGCAAAGCAAGATGATGGAGAACATGACAACCATCAATCCCGCCATTCCTGTTGTGCCCAAGATCCCGGGGATGGAGATGATGCAAGCACAGCAAGCGGCCTTTTTAAAGGCCATGACCGGTGGTATTTCGGGCGGTTGGACAGGCGGTGCTGCCGCCGAAGATTCTGAAGAGCCCCCAAAGCCTGACTCGACGGAAGATCTGGATGCGATCAAGCAGCAGTTGGCAGAGCTTCAGGCGAAGCTGTCCAAACTCAGCTAGGTTCCATAGGCCAGCGGCGCATCATGCGGCGCGGCCAATGCTGTGTCCAAAGCCTTTAATAGGGCGTCACTTACACTGTCGAGCTCCGTTGTTGGCAGGCGCACAGGCAGTCGCACATCACAGGCGCGCATCAACATGCGTTTGGTTTGGGGCAGCTTTGGCAGGTCCTTGATAAATTGCCAGTTCCAGAACGCACGTGCGTTGTCCTCACTCAGTCCAAAGACTTGCACTTTGACCCCGGTTTTGGCGGCTTCGGCAATAAATCCATACACCTGCGTATCGTCCATACCAATCAGGTTGAACTGAATGGAATCTGGCGCGCGTTCTTCCCCGTTGAGAGGCAAAGGCACTTGGATGTGCGGCGATTGCTGTATGCGTGCTGCGAGGTAGTCGTGATTGCGCCGCCCGTTTTGCACCCGTGTCTGCAGGTGAGGCAATTGAGGGCGGATCACGGCGGCGGACAGGTTGGACAGCCGCAAATTGTAGAGCGGCAATTTATTTTGCCACGTGGCAAAGGCGTCTTGAAGCACAGGGTGTTTTTTCCAGTTGTGCTCATATGCGCCGGACATAATGATTGCCCGCGCCACCAGATCGGCATCATCGGTGATCAGGATGCCACCTTCGCCAGCGTTGATCATTTTGTACGATTGAAACGAGAAGCACCCGACCTTGCCAATCGTGCCGATGTTGCGCCCGTGCCATGTAGTGCCAAGCGAATGGGCGGCGTCCTCGATCACTGGAATACCTGCGTCATCACACAGCGCCATCACAGCATCCATGTCAGATGTGTGTCCGCGCATGTGGCTGATAATAACGGCTTTGACGGAGGGCAGCTTGGCGGCAAAGTCTTTGAGATCAACGCGGTAGTCAGTCCCGACCTCACATAACACCGGCAGGCAATCGGCGTGGATCACGGCGGAAGGCACTGCGGCGAACGTAAATCCGGGGATCAACACACGTGCATCGCGCGGCAGTCCAAGGGCTTTGAGCGACAGGAACAATGCAGCAGAGCAGGAGGACACAGCCAATGCGTATTTACTGCCCATCAACTGGGCGAATTCGGCTTCCAATAGGGAAACAGGCGCTGCGTCCGCGGCTGTGTAGCGGAACAGGTCGCCCGTTTGCATCAAACGGTCAATTTCGGCGCGCGCAGCTTGCGGGATCGGGTCTGCATCATGCATGTTTGGCAGTGTCATATTCGTTTCCCTTATGTGCAGTATTCTGGATGATTAATACACGTTAAGGATTTTGCCAATTGATTTCTGTGTCCAGCGGCGGTTTGACGCTATCGGTTAGACCCCCAATCGGTCCCGCAGCGCGTACCACGTCATGGCGGCGGCCAGCAGCGGGGTGCGCATGGCGCTGCCCCCCGGGAAGGGCGTGGACGGGATCGCGGCCATCACGTCAAATCCGTCTGATTGTCCCTGGATGGCCTGTGCCATAAGTTGCCCTGCTTGCACTGCGTTACCGAGCCCGTGTCCTGAATATCCCCCTGCGCTCAACACGTTAGGGGCGACACGGTTCAAGAATGGCAGCCGCTTCATCGTGATGGCCAATGTTCCGCCCCATGCGTAGTCAATCGCCACGTCCGCAAGATGGGGAAATATCTCGGTCATCGGTTTGCGCACCTTTGCCGCAATGTCTGACGGGAAGCGGTACCCATAGCTTTCCCCGCCCCCGAACAGCAGTCGCCTGTCATGGCTGAGCCGGAAGTAATTGACCACAAAGCGGCTGTCCGCCACGGCGATGTCGCGCGCCAGCACTTTTGCGACGCCGTCCCCCAAGGGTTCGGTGGCTGCGATAAAGTTGTTGATGGGCATGACGCGGGCCGCGACTTTCCGGTTCAATCCGCCCATGTAGCCATTGCCCGCCAAAACCACGTGATCCGCAACAATGCGCCCCTGGTCCGTACGTACAATGGCGGGGGACCTGTGTTCGATATGATGTGCCCGGGTGCCTTCATAAATGCGCACACCTGCATCCACACAGGCCCGCGCCAGTCCAAAAGCAAAGGCCAAAGGGTGCAAATGGTAGCTGCCCATGTCCACAATCCCGCCTTTGTAATCGGGAGAGGGGCAGATGCTTGCAAAGCTGTCGGCGTCGTGGGTTTCCAGCTGGTAGCCATAGGTCGTGCCCATGTGGGCGGCGTAATCGTGCAAACCGTCCACGTCACTTTGGCTCGAGCCGCTCCATGCAACACCTTGTTTCAGGTGGCAGTCGATAGAGTGGCGCGCGATGAGGTCGGTACATAAATCGACCGCCTCAAGTCCCATTTTCCACAAGCGCAAAGCGGCCTCTTTGCCGACCATGCTTTCCAGTTCTTGTTGGTCGCGCCGCTGCCCTGTGCCCAATTGCCCGCCGTTGCGCCCTGACGCTCCAAAGCCTACGCGTTGGGCATCAATCAGAACGACATCGCGCCCAGCCTGCGCCAAATGAAGGGCTGTGGAAAGGCCAGTGTAGCCCGCGCCGATCACACAAACATCCGCCTGCGTTTCCCCTTTGAGGACGGGAAACGGATCAAGGGGCGTGGTCGTGGCGGCGTACCAACTGTTTGGATAGGCGCCTCGCTTGTCGTTTGAGTAGAGCAATTGCACGGGTTTATGCCTCCGCTGCGGTGAGTAGGGCGCTTTGTCTCGCAAGGATTGCTATGGCGGGCACGTTAAACGTTGATGAGCAAATGCTCGCGCTCCCAAGGGGAGATGACTTGCAAGAATTCTTCGTATTCAGCGCGTTTGACGATGGAATAGACGCGGGCAAATTCCGGACCCAAGACCTCATGCAGGGCCGTTGCCTCGTCAAAAACGTCCAAAGCTTCGCCCAGTGTGCGAGGGATATCGCCTTCGCCGTCGTAGGCATCGCCTTTGAATTGCTTGTCGGGGCGGCGTTCTTCCATCAAGCCCATGTAGCCACATGCAAGCGATGCGGCGATGCCCAGATAGGGATTGCAGTCCATACCGGCCAAGCGGTTTTCGATGCGGCGTGCCTCGGGGCTGGACAGCGGAATGCGGATGCCCGTTGTGCGGTTGTCGCGCCCCCATTCCAGATTGATAGGGGCGGCGTGGTCTTTGACGTAGCGGCGGTAGCTGTTCACAAAGGGGGCCATGACTGCGAGCGCACTTGGCATGTGGTTTTGCAAGCCTGCGATAAAGTGGAAAAACGCATCTGTTTCGCCGTCTTGTGGTCCGGAAAAAATGTTTTTTCCCGTTTCGATATCCAGAATTGAGTGGTGGATGTGCATGGCCGACCCAGGTTCATGCTCGATCGGTTTGGCCATGAAGGTGGCGAAACAATCGTGGCGCAAAGCGGCTTCGCGGATCAGGCGTTTGAAATAGAACACTTCATCGGCCAGTTTCACCGGATCACCGTGGATCAGGTTGATCTCGAGCTGGCCTGCGCCGCCCTCTTGGGTGATGCCATCGATCTCGAAACCCTGGGCCTCGGCAAAATCATAGATGTCGTCGATGACAGGCCCGAATTCATCTACAGCCGTCATGGAATAGGCTTGGCGCGCGGCGGCAGGGCGGCCAGAGCGGCCCATCATCGGCTTGATCTCTTGGGCGGGGTCAATGTTGCGCGCGACAAGGAAGAATTCCATTTCGGGGGCAACGATCGGTTCCCACCCTTGGTCACGGTACAGTTTCACCACGCGTTTGAGCACATTGCGCGGACTGAATTCTACGATATCGCCTTTGCGGTCATAGGCATCATGGATCACTTGAAGGGTCCAGTCACCAGTCCAGGGGGCGGCCGTTGCCGTGGACATGTCAGGCTTTAGGATCATGTCCTTTTCGGTGAAACCCTCTTTGCCGGCCGCTTCGCCCCAGCCACCTGTGATCGTTTGAAAAAAGATGCTGTCGGGCAGGTGAAAATAGTCTTGGCGTGCGAATTTTTTGGCGGGAACTGCCTTGCCGCGAGCAATCCCGGGAAGATCTGCGATGATGCATTCCACCTCATCCAAAGTGCGCCCGTCAAGATAGGCACGCGCCGCTTCGGGCAGTTCGGAAATCCAGTCAGAGGCCATCAGGCCCTCTCTTTCTTGAAAAATGCGGCCATAAATTGGGCGATGTCAGCGTTGTTGTTGGCGGCGTCCAGTTTTGCTTGCGCCTGTGCGAGGCTGGCGTCGCTGACAACGCCTTTGCCTTTGAATTCTATCAGCCCCTTGACCGCGGCGCGCTCAAATTCCGGATGCGGTTGGATGCTCCAGATCTGCTCTCCGTAGGCAAAGGCGGCATGGGTGCAAAAATCCGAGGACCCAACCGTTTGCGCGTCCTTCGGAGGGGTCGTTACCTGATCCTGATGCCAAGCGTTCAGCGCCATTTTCTGGCCATTGATGTCGTAATCCACGTTGCCAATGGACCAGCCGCCCTCAAACTTTTCGACAGTGCCGCCCAAAGCTTGGGCGATGATCTGATGCCCGAAACAAATTCCGATCAACGGACGCTCTGACGCACGAATAGCGCGGATCAGATCCTCAAGCGGGGGAATGAACGGATGATCCTCATAGGCGCCATGTTTGGACCCGCTGATCAACCAGCCATCGGCGGCGTCAGGTCCTGTCGGGAACTGCATATCGACGACGCTAAAGGTTTCGAATTCAAAGTCATGTCCGGCCAAAAGTCCGGAATAGAGAGCCGTATAGTCGCCAACAACCGGCTGCAGTTCGGGGACGAAATGCCCAGCCTGTAGGATGCCAATTTTCATGAACGCCTCTTGATTTTTCAGCACTCTAGCTGTGGTGGGGATATCGGGCAAGCGGGTTCAGACCCGCTCTAACATCGCTTTCCAGTGTTGATCTGCAGGCAGGTCTGCCATTTTGGCGCACTCCTGACGTTTGGTGCGCAACAGGTTGTCGATCATGAGAGGATGGAAAATGCGCGCCATGTAGGGATCTTTGGCAAATGCATCGATCGCGGCCTCCAAATCAGGCGCGAGCCCGGGAAGGTCATTGGCATAGGCGTTGCCCACAACTGGGGCAGGCGGTGTCATCTGGTCCTCAACCCCGATCATGATGGAGCCGAGCACGGCACTGAGCAACAGGTAGGGGTTGATATCGCCCCCTGCCGTGCGATGTTCGATCCTGCGTGCAGCTGTTGGACCACCCGGAATGCGCACCGCGACCGTGCGGTTTTCATAGCCCCATGCGGCGGCTGTCGGGGCGTGGGCCCCTTCGACAAAGCGCGCGTAGGAGTTGGCGTGCGGCGCAAAGATCAGTGAACTGCCCGGCATGGCGGCCAGACATCCTGCAACCGCTTGGCGCAACACTTGGGTGCCGTCCTGTCCGCCGTCGTCAAAGACGTTGTTGCCGTCCTTGTCCAACACCGACACATGCACATGCATCCCGTTGCCCGCGTCCCCGAGGTAGGGTTTTGCCATAAAGGTTGCGGCCATTCCATGTTTGCGCGCAAGCCCGCGCACGAGGGCTTTGAACGCCCATGCGTTGTCGGCCATTTCCATGGCGGGGCCGTGGCGCATGGTCACTTCGAATTGCCCGACCCCTGCTTCGGAAATCGCAGTTTCCGCAGGGATGCCCATGGAAAAGGCTCCTGAGTAGAGGTCATCAAAGAACGGGGCAAAGGCGTCCATTTGGGACATCGACAAGATCGCAGCCCCGTCCAACGGGCGTCCACTGCGCGGATTGACGGGGGCTTGAGGTTGCACGCCGCTGTCATCCAGTAGGGTGAACTCCATTTCAGTCGCGGCCACAGCTTGCCATCCGCGCGCGGCGAACTGCTCCAGAACACGGGCCAAAGCGTGGCGCGGATCGCCCTCAAAGGGGGCGCCGTCATCTGTGTACATGGACATCGGCACCAAGGCAGAGGGCGCATCCAGCCACGGGATTGCCATTGGCGTGCGTCCGGTCGGGCGCAAAACGCCGTCCGCATCTCCTGTTTCAAACACGAGCGGGCTGCCGTCGATGTCTTCGCCCCACAGATCAAGGTTGAGGACAGACAGCGGCATGCGCACAGCCCCCGAATCGAGCTTTTCAGCGTATGAGCCCGGGACCACTTTGCCCCGCATTTGCCCGTTCAGATCGCAGGCTGCGACCCGAAAGGTCTGAAGTTTTCCTATGTCCATTAGGTCTTTCCGTTCCACATGCTCATGTCACCGGATCAAAGTCGGGCGCCACCGCAGTTTGGGGCGTGCATTGTCTGGCAAATGCCGGTTGAGGCGACGGTTGATGGTGCCAAAAACACTGATAACGATCAACGTCAGAATAATGAAATACATCGCAAGGATGGGGTAGGGGATGAAGGGGTTAAAGGTCTTGTCCGCAAAGTAACTGGCGTAATACAGCGCATCCCCGCGTTGTTGCCATGCCGGAAATCCGGTGAAAAACACCAATGTGGTGGCGTGAAACAGGAAGATCGCCTCATTCGTGTACGCAGGCCACGCAAGGCGCAACATGGTCGGCCAGATCACCCGCTTGAAGCGCGTCCAGCCTGACAGCCCGTATGCATCTGCCGCCTCGGTGTCGCCTTTGGGAATAGATTGCAATGCTCCGTAAAATATCTCGGCCGAGTAGGCGGAGGTGTTGAAGAACAACACAACCAGCGCGCCAAGCCACGCGGCGGTAAAGGGCGCGAAAATCGGGAATACGGTTTTGAGCTGCAAGAACAGAAAGTATCCAAAGAAGAATTGGATAAACAGGGGCGAGCCGCGAAACAAAAAGATGAACCATTCCGATGGTTTGCGCAGCCAGATGTTGGATGCGTTTTTGCCAAGCGCCAGAAGTGTTGCAAACACAAACCCCGCCATCAAAGCCAGAATGCCGAAATACACGTTCCAGATCATGCCAGATCCGATGAGGGTGAATTGCTGACACAGGGTGAAATCTTCGCGGGGCAGAAGCCTTTCGCCAATCCCCACGGCGCGCAAACCGTAGGCCATGACGGTTTCATAACACGTCATGTTGCTTTCCTTTGTGCTTCACCCGCCGAGGTGGCTTGTCCGCGTGTGAGCCGCGCCATGATGCGGCCGAGGACGACTTCGGAGACCTTTGTGAACATCAGATAGAACACCAAAAGGGCGAGAAAGTACCACATGCGCCAGTCGCCGTGCGGGTAATCTGTAAAGCGGGCCGTTTTGGTTCCGCCAAGCTCGCGCGCCCAGTAAACGATGTCTTCGATCCCCAACAGGAACAACAACGGTGTCGCCTTGATCAAAACCATCCATAAATTCGACAGGCCAGGCAGGGCGAAGACCCACATTTGCGGCACAAGAATGCGCCAGAACGTCTGGCGGGGGCTCATGCCATAGCTTTCGGCGGTTTCCAGTTGCGCTTTGGGGACAGCCCGCATCGCGCCAAACAGAACATTGGCCGCAAAAGCGCCGAACACGATCGCAAAGGTAAAGACTGCAATCGCAAAGCCGTAGCTTTCATGCACCCACTGCGGCGCGTCGCCCAAGGGCATTTTGGCTGCTTGGCAGACCACAAAGTCATTGCCTTGGCGAATGGGTTCGTCCCAGTCGGGGCATTTGATTTTGTGGCGCGTCCACTCGATCATTTGATCCAGCGCGATCACGAAAAACAGGAAAAACGCAATGTCGGGAACGCCGCGCACCACGGCGATATAGCTTCGGCCCAACCATGACAGAGGGGCCACACGGCTGCGTGCCGCAGAGGCGCCAGCAAAGCCAAAGGCGAGGGCGGTCGGGGCCGTGATGCCCAGCAGCAACAAGACCGTGAGCACCGACCAATAAATTGACATGTGTTTGCCTGTGGTCAGGTAACACGCCATCCACTGCCAGTCAGGCAGGAGGCTTGGATCTGTGCAAAAGTTGAAAATGGTGTACCTCGTGCGGGGCGTTGAGGAATTGAATGCTTTGGACAAGAATAAGACGTGGCACGGGAAAAATGCGCGCCACGCCGTTGGTCGAAAGGCGGCTTAGAACTGCTCGCCGATTTCCCATTTTGCGATCATGGCATTCAGTGTGCCGTCTGCTTTCATCGACCCGATAGCCGCGTCGAATTTCGCGCGCAATTCGCCGTCGGTTTCGCGCACGCCCATGCCAACGCCGCCACCGATCAGTTCTTTTTGATCGAGCAGTTGGAGGTCGCCATCTTCTTCAGCGATGGGTGTCAAAAAGGCATTGTCCGCCAAAACGGCGTCCGCTTCACCATTTTTAACAGCCGCGACTGTTTCTTCAGGGGTCGCAAATTCAACCAGTGTCGCGCCCGAAGCCGCAATAAAGGACGCTTGGATGGTACCTGTCTGAGCTGCGATCACGCCGCCTTTGATGTCTGCATCGGCTGACATGACCAAGTAGGAGGATGGGTCGGGTTGTGTGTAGTTTTGTGTGAAATCAATGACTTCGTCGCGCTCATCCGTGATGGACATGCCTGCGATGATTGTGTCGTAGTTGCCGGATACGAGGTTTGGAATGATGCTGTCCCACTCGTTTGTGACCCATTCACATGTCAATTCGGCGCGCTTGCAAAGCTCGTCGCCCAACTCGCGTTCAAAGCCGTCAACCTCGCCTGCGTCATTGATGAAGTTGTAGGGAGGGTATGCGCCCTCTGTGCCCATGCGGATGGTTTTTCCGTGGCCGTCAGCAAATGCCATGCCAGCCGTGATGGCCAGTGCTGCGGTGCTCAAGATCAGTTTTTTCATCGGTGGTCTCCCGTTTGATGTGGTCGTTTGTTTTTAAGGTACGTCAGTGCGCTGTGGCCGATAGAAAGCCGCGCAAGCGTTCGGATTTGGGCGCGCCAAACAGTGTTTCGGGCGGCCCTTGTTCTTCGATCAACCCTTGATGCAAAAAGACCACGTGGTCAGACACATCAGCGGCCAGTTTCATGTCATGGGTCACGATGATCATGGTGCGCCCTTCAGTGGCAAGGTCCTTGATCACGCGAATAACCTCTTGCTCCAACTCCGGATCAAGGGCGCTTGTGGGTTCGTCAAACAGCAAGGCTTCGGGTTCCATGCACAAGGCGCGCGCGATGGCGGCGCGCTGTTGTTGTCCACCGGAGAGCTGGGCAGGGAAAGCATCGCATTTGTCGCCAATTCCGACTTTGTCCAAATAGGCGCGCGCGGATTTTTCGACTTCGGACCTCTCGCGCCCCAACACGGTCAATGGCGCCTCCATCACGTTTTGCAGAATGCTCATGTGGGCCCAAAGGTTGAACTGCTGGAACACCATCGACAGATTTGTGCGAATGCGCAGCACTTGTTTGCCATCCGACGGGCGGCGCGCATGGCCTTTGCCTTTCCACGACACAGGTTCGCCTTTGAACACCACGTCGCCTTGTTGGCTGTCTTCCAACAGGTTGCAGCACCGCAACAGCGTTGACTTGCCTGAACCGGATGATCCGATCAGGGACACAACATCCCCGCGCATTGCGGAAATATCCACACCTTTAAGCACCTCAAGCGTGCCGTAGGCTTTGTGCAGATTGCGGATGTCGATAACAGGTGTGTTTGTTTGGGTCACGTGTGTGCGTCTTGATTGAGTCTATGCATCACGTATAAGGCGCGAATTCTATCGGCAATGCAACTTGCAAAGTGCTGATCGGCATTGGGGATGTACGTGCTGACCTTACGGAAGCGGGGGCAGGGGCAACCCCAAATAGGCATCCGCAGGAATTTGCACCAATTCTTTGAGGAAAAGGGTCTGTTTGTGCGCAGGTTCAAGGGATTCAATGGCATGGGAGACAGCGCGCGCGACACGCGGTGCGTTCTGCGTCAGTGCTGTAATATAAGGCAGACCCGGTGTCGGATCTGTGCGGGCCACAACGCGCAAGCGATCCGTCAGGGCGGGGGCCTCGTTGCGCAGCATCGCCCATGTTACGGCGTCCAGACTTGCGAAATCAGCTTGCCCCTCATCAACAGCGCGCGCGGACAAGGCGTGGCCGCCGGTTTGAAGGCCAGTTTTGAATGCAAGGTCATGCCGCGCGAAATAGGCACAAGGGGCGGCCCAACCTGATTGGGACAGTGCCTCGTTGTAGGCCATCGTGCGCCCTGAAAGGTCTGAAAGTGTTTCGGCATGGTCGTCGCGGTGCACAATCAAAACGCTGAAATAGTGGCCCGCGGGGCAATCCGGCAGATCATAATCGGGTGTGCCCACCAAGCGCACGTGCCCGTGCAAACGGGCGCGGTACGGCAGGCCACACGTTTGCGCAAGCAGCAGGTCGGGATCGCGCCAAATGTCCCAGACGTCTTTGTCACGTGTGAGGGTTTGAGGTCCATCCCCAAGGGCAAATCGTGTACGTTCCCACAATGCATCTACTGCACTGCGGGCATGGGGCATGTCATACATGCCCAGAAAGGCTGTCACGGGGTGACGCGTTGGCGGGCCATTGCGCTGTCGCGATCTGTTACACCCAACAAGTTCGAGACCAGCCGCAACACGGCGTCCTCTTCCTTGGCGCGGGTGCCGTCGGCCAGAACCACCTCCCACAGTGCTTCAATGATGGCCAAGCGATCATCGTACGCAACGGCATTCTTGATCGCACGGGTAAAGCGGACAGTGTCGGGCGCTTCGCTTTCCAGTGTTTCGGCGTCCTCGCACAACCGGGCAACGCCGGCAGGGTCCAATCCATATCTGGAGCTGGCAATCGCCTCGATACGGGCACGTTCCTGAGCATCGTAATGCCCGTCAGCGCGGGCCACGCGGATCAAAAGAGCGGTCAAAGCCAGACGCGCATCGGCATCCGGAAGCTGGGCGGGTTCGGGCTTGGTCAGCCGCTTGAGGAAATCTGCAAACATACCTTCCATATAGTCCAGCTGTTTGGGTTCGCCAATGGGTTAACCAATGCCAAGCACGTGACCAAAGCGAAAATTGTCCAGCGCCAGACCTTGGGGGTCAGTGTTCATTATGACCAAACCCGCAATATCACTCAGTCCGTTCCGGCGTTCGAACCCGACGCTATACTCCCTTAGGTCTTTGACAGGAAGTTGGGCGATGACACTGCCGTCCCGACGCAGAAACAGCACTTGGGCATGTCCACGTTCCCCACCGCGAATGTCAAAGGCGACGGCGGATTGATCGGTCTCGAACAGGACAGAGATAGCGCCTTCGCCTTGTCCGTTGCGGCTGGGAAAAGACGCGCGGCCATAGCCGTTCAGGACTTTGTTTCCGCTCATCAGAACCAGTGACATGGTTTGCCCCGGCGATCCTGCCAGCGGGGTAAGAGGGGCCGTGGCCGCACCAATGATTGCGTCGTGTTCGCCGTTGTACTCAAGAGATTGGCCCAGAAAGCGTTCGGCAAATACCGCGCCCTCCAGCACCCATGGCTCGTTGATCAAAATGCCGGGTCCCATCGTCGCACGCTGGTCTTCAAAGGTGATGACGTTGGGCAATGCCAGTGTATTCGGGGGAACCTGACAGATCGCGCGTTCACACGCGGCGGCTGAAGTGGCAAGCAGAATGGCGGGTATCACAAACTTGAACATACGCCATTATAGCACAGTTTAGCCTGAATATCCTTCAACAATGATCATATTTGTGTCAGCAACCGGCGTGCGGATGCCTTTTGCAGCTTGATAGGCAGGGCTGTTGTAGCAATCCAGGGCTTGCTGATAGCTTGGGAATTCGATGACAACGGTGCGGGGGGACCAGTCGCCTTCGGGGTTCTCCTGTGTGCCACCACGGACCAGAAATTTACCACCAAACTCTGCCAAAGGTGCCGCATTCGCAGCGCGGTAGGTGTCGTAGGTTTCTGCATCGCGGACCACGTTGTGTCCGATCCAATAGCCTTTTGCGGTCATGATCTAAGCCTTTCTAGAGGGTCGAGAAAATCTGGGAAATACGCTTGGCCTCGGCTTCAAGGCCATAGGGCGGGTTCAGCACCAGCAGCCCCGAGCCGATCATCCCGTGACCGGGTTTGGCAGGGGCAAAACGCACTTCATGGCGAAAGGCGTCCTGATGCGCGCCCATCAACGACGTCAGCATTTTGTCCTGCGCGCCATTGGTCAAAATCGGATACCACAGGGCGATGACGCCAACATTCCACGCGCGTGCATATTGGCGCATGTCCTTGGGGATCGTGTCATAGTCGGTTTTGATCTCATAGCTGGGATCGATCAACATCAGGCCACGGCGCGGGGTGGGAGGCAGAATGCTGTGGGCCAGTGCAAAGCCATCGTGACGGTGGCAATTCACGCGGTAAGGCGACATCGCCAGATCAAGGGCGGCATGTTCGCGCGGGTGCAGTTCTGCAAGGTGAATAGTGTCGGTCGGGCGCAGCAGGCGCGCGGCCAACATAGGCGATCCGGGATAGGCGGTGTCACCGTGTTCTTGCACAAACGCTTCAAGGGTCCGGCCATAAGGGTGGTCGGAAAACTCATCCTTGAGGCGCGTGATACCCGCGGCGGCTTCTGCGGTTTTCAACGCCTCTTCATCGCCCAGATCATACATTGCACGCCCCGCGTGAGTCTCGATGTAGGTGAGTGGTTTTTCCTTTTGCGTCAGATAAGACAGCATCCACGCCAACAGGGCATGTTTGTGCACATCTGCAAGGTTTCCGGCGTGGTATATATGTTGGTAACTTAGCATAGGGCGATATGAGGGGAACAAGGCCTTGGGCGCAATGCTTAAGCGCGCAAGGCGTGGTTTTATCTGTGCTCTTTGCTTCGTTACTCCGGTGCAATCATTCCCAGATGGCTTTCGCGCAAACTGGTCAGATAACGCATTCCGTCACGTGCCTCGATCAGGCCTGTCACATAGGCGAATTCCCCTGCCGCGCCGTGCAGTGTTTCCAGAACCGTGCCGTTTTCATCAATGCGCGCGACCAGACCATAACGCGTGGCTTTGGGGCGCAGCGCTTCGGGCAGTCGCATCACAATCTTGCGCAAAAAGGGTTTGTCCGACAATCCGTCTGCCGCATCCGAGCGCGGTGAGATCAGCCCGAACCAGAATGTCCCGTCCTGCGCACGGGCGATGTTGTCGGGAAAACCGGGAGTGTTTTCGACAATCGTTTCCACTTCGGCCCCGTCCAAAGATACGCGCTTGATAGAATAATCACCGGTTTCATTGACCAGAAAATGCGTGCCCGCCGCATTCATCGCCAGACCGTTGGCAAATTGCAGTCCGTCAAGGATCAGGGTGGTTTCATCCGTCGCGGGATTATAGCGCAGAACGCGCCCGTGTCCGCCGTGCTCCATCAGGTCAAGGAAGGAGGCGGGAAAGGCGCCGCCATGTGCAACCGCGCCGAACTTGGTCGAGGCATCGGTGAAATAGATCGAACCGTCGGGGGCAATGTCGAGGTCATCGGCGTAGGTGATCGGCGCGCCGCCAAAACTGTCGGTGAGCACAGTGACCGCGCCGTCCACGTCGATGCGCAGCAATCCTTTGGCCGCATCTGCGATGTAGAGCGTCCCGTCAACGGTCGCGGAGACGCCCAATGGCAACCCGCCTGTGTTCGCGAATTCTGTTGTGGTGCCAGTGCTGGGGTCGTAGGCGAGGATGGCGCCGGAATGGCTGGCCATGAAAATCCGCCCCTCCGGACCCTCAGCGGCATCTTCGGGACCATATTCGCCGTTCAGCGTGATCAGTTCCAGATCCTCCAGACCCGTGTTTGGCGCGTAATCGCCCGTGTACCCTTGGTTTTGCGGTGCATTCCAAGGTCGCGGTTCAATCGGAACCGGCCATGCCAAAAGGTAAAGCGCCCCAAGGCCCAAGAGTGTCAGACTGGCTTTTTTGAACATCGCGCGCACCTTTTGTTGCTTCGGTCATGCGCCACTGAAGGTGCAAAGCGCGTCGTTGGCAAGCAGATTACGCCTATTGCGTGTCGTGCACTCCGGCAACGCGGTAGGGGGTCAAAGCCGCGTGGACCTCTTCGGGAGAGAGGCCCAATTCGACCATATTACGGTAGGCGAGGCTTTGGTGGAAAGCCGCTTCGCTCACGTTTAATTCGTGAAACGCGGGGCGGGGTGTTTCACTGGGCGGGCGGGCTTGGGCAAAAGCGGCCATGACGCGGTCGCCGCGCGTGTATTCGCCTTTGCGAAACTCCAGATACCCTTTGGAAAAGCGCCCGTCGATGACGCATTGGGCCAGAACACCCATGATGCCGGGATTACGCGCGATACGCATGGGCGACCTCCTGTGGGGAACCGAATGTGATGGGTTTAAACGGTGCGAGCGGCAAAAAGAACGCACGCACGATGGCTTCGCGGGCGTTATCATCGGCTTGTCCCTCAAGAAACGCCCAAAGCGGTTCGGCTTCGGCTGTGCAATCGGCCTCGAACCTGTCGGCGATATGAGTGCGAAAGACTTCGAAATGGGGGGCAATCGCCGGGACCGCTGTGAGACACTCAACGAGTGTGTCGTTGATGAACGTGCTGAGATGGCCAAAGGTGTCTTGGCCATAGAATTTGCGCATCGTCAGGATGTTGGTCAATTCCAGTACATCCGCGTCGGTCTCAAGGGTCAGGGACACGTCGCTCATGGGTAACCTGGCACGGTGTAACCGGCAAAATCGGGATGCTCGGGAAAGATATTGGGGCCGCTGGCGGTGAAAATGACATGCGGGGGACGTTCGCGCAAAGCGCCAGGGTGGAAATATTCGGGCATGATGGAATTGGGGCTGGAGCGCAGGGCAATCGGTGCCGTGCAATCCGCCATCAGTTGCACAAAATAGAAGGGTTTGTGCGCATACGCGAGGCTGCCGATGAACAGAATAGACCAGACTGTGTAGGGGCCATAAAACCTGTTGGCCAAATATACGCCGCCGCCGACCCCTGCCACGATTGTACGTGCGCCCATGATTAGGGAGGCGGATGTCGGGTCGGTGTAGTGGATGTACGGCAACGGGGGGCAGCGCGCTGTATCCGTGGCCGTGTCCGTTGCTGCGTCGGTTTGTGTTTGGGTCTGAGTTTGCGTTTGGGTTTGCGGCGCCGTTGTGACCGGTGGCGTGTAAACGTCATCCTCCCCAAAGATCAGATCGGACACGTTGTCATAGGCGTTTGACGCGCCGTCAAGCATGGCTTCACCCATGTTGTTGTGATTCTTGCGAAACTCGGGGCTGACAGCGTACATAAAGCCGTAAGCGATTGCGACGCCACCGATATAGACCGGGGCTGCGGCTGCTGCAGGTGCTGCCATTCTAAAGTGCCTTTCCTGTTGCCATGCGTTTTATCGCGGTGGTGTAGGAGCGCGCGGTCATGTCGATACGTTGCCCCATGCTGAGATTTTGATTGCGCATCACTGCCCCGTCAAGAATAGCTTGTCCCGCTTCTTCGCCCAAGAACAACAGGACAAACATCAATTTGCTGGCATCTTGCAAGGATGCGCTGTCGGGACCCGAGTGCCAAAATACGAATGCGGTGGTGCGCTTGGCTTCAAAGCTTAATTCTTTGTCGGTGAAGTCATAGCCTTTGGATACGGCGCGGGTGCCTACTTTGGTTTTTAAATCAGCGGCAAAGCGGGCGCGTACACGTTGGGAGAAGAGGGCTTTGTCCTCGTCCGTCAGGGTTAGCCGTGCATTCGGCGTTGGAGTGACGTTCCCCGAGCGGCGCGCGCTCCAAACGATCCCGTCGCTTTGTCCCAGATACAAAATTCCGTGGCCACCGGCGTCAAAGAAGGCTTTTGCCAACGGGGCAGGGGTTTGGTTGCCGACGCAGAAATCCCCGAACCGGGGCCGGTTCCCAAAACCTCAAAAAACAAATATGTGCCCTGTTTGTCGGGCAGCTTGGTGAACTTCCGGAAATGTTTGACCAACCCCGGCCAACGGGGCTGTGCTGCGCAGGAAAAATCCCCGCGTGCGTGTCCCACAAATCTGCTGGGACCGGTTTCAGCCGAAAAGAGGGATCTGGTAAACGGGGATTTGTCGTCGAGTTTGACAATCCACGGCGCGGACTTGGCCCAATGCCTCTTGAGTTTTCCCTTGAAAACAGGCACGCATGCTCAAGGGAGGATGTGGCAAGTCGTTCGACCAGGTTCACAGCCTTGGCCGCATCAAGAATAGCGTAGGTGTGCAGGGTGCCTGCAGGCGCGCTGTGCAAATCATCCTCCTGAGCGCCGGGCGGTGTCCCAAAGATCCAATCTGCCAGTTCATCGGGAACAGTTTTGGGATCAGACAGGTCGAATTGATCACCTAGAGGGGGTATCTCGCCAAGATTTTCAACCTTGAGTGACGTCTTGGCCCCCACACCAGTTGCGTCACCCGCTGGAGCGGATGTTTTGTTGGTCCAATAGTCATCTTGGTCATTTGGCAACAAAACGGCCTTCAACGTGACAAAATACAGATTAATGTTGGCGCATTTTTTGAGAATTCAAGGTTCAGAGATGCTTAAGCTGAAAGGTTAAACCAACCGTGACATTTCTTTGGCGGCGCGCACGAAGTCTTTGAACAAGGGATGTGGGGCAAAGGGTTTGGATTTCAGCTCTGGATGGAACTGGACCCCGATGAACCACGGGTGATCCGGCCACTCCACGATCTCAGGCAACGTGCCATCAGGCGACATGCCGGAAAAGATCATGCCGCCTTTTCAAGTTGCTCGCGATAGGCGGTATCGACCTCGTAGCGGTGGCGGTGGCGTTCGTCGATAGAGGTGGTGCCGTAGACATCTGGCGACTTTTGTGCCTTCCTTGAGCACCGCATCATAAGCACCAAGGCGCATGGTGCCGCCCTTGTCATCGCCGACTTTGCGTTGACTTTGTGATTGCCCTGCACCCATTCTTTCAGGTGGTAAACAACCGGTTCAAAACGCTTTTTTCCAGCTTCGTGGTCGAATTCTTCGGATCCGGCGGTTTGCAGACCGGCCACGTTGCGCGCCGCTTCGATCACGGCCATTTGCATGCCCAGACAGATGCCCAGATAGGGCACCTTGCGTTCGCGCGCGAATTGCGGCCGCTTTGATCTTTCCTTCGGTGCCGCGTTCGCCAAAGCCACCCGGCACCAGGATTGCGTGGAACCCTTCAAGGGCGGGGCGACGTCGTCCGCGCTGTCAAAGACTTCGGCGTCAACCCATTCACCTTGACCTTGACCCGATTGGCCATGCCGCCATGTGTCAGGGCTTCTTTGATGGATTTATAGGCGTCTTCAAGCTGCGTGTATTTGCCCACGATGGCAACGTTCACTTCGCCTTCGGGGTTGTGCACGCGGTCGGATACATCCTGCCAGACAGCCAGATCGGGCTTGGGGGCCGGGCGAGATTTGAAAGGCATCCAGAACCGCCTGATCCAGTCCTTGCGCATGATAGGCCAGCGGGGCGTCATAGATGGACGGCAGATCGTAAGCGGCCACCACGGATTCTTTGCGCACGTTACAGAACAGCGGCGATCTTTTCGCGCTCTTTTTCAGGGATCGGGTGCTCGGAGCGGCAGACCAGAATGTCAGGCGCGATCCCGATGGATTGCAATTCCTTGACCGAGTGCTGGGTCGGTTTGGTTTTCAGCTCGCCGCTGGCGGCAAGATAGGGCAACAGGGTGAGGTGCATGAAAATACACTGGCCACGTGGCTTGTCATGGCTGAACTGGCGGATCGCTTCAAAGAACGGCAGGCCTTCGATGTCGCCCACGGTGCCACCGATCTCGCAGAGCATAAAATCCACTTCGTCGTCGCCGATTGCGAGGAATTCTTTGATCTGGTTGGTGACATGCGGGATCACCTGAATGGTTTTGCCCAGATAATCGCCACGACGCTCTTTTTCCAGAACAGTCGAATAGATGCGTCCGGAGCTGACGGAATCCGTGTTGCGCGCAGGGACGCCGGTGAAGCGTTCGTAATGGCCCAGATCCAGATCGGTTTCAGCGCCGTCATCCGTGACAAACACTTCGCCATGTTCAAAGGGCGACATCGTGCCGGGATCGACGTTCAGGTAGGGATCAAGCTTGCGCAGACGAACAGAAAAGCCGCGCGCTTGCAAAAGGGCACCCAAGCGGCAGATGCCAGCCCTTTGCCCAATGACGAAACCACACCACCGGTGATGAAAATATATCGTGCCATGTGTCGGATCGCTCCCCGTGTGCGTCTTGACGTTCTAAACAGGCCAAACAAGCAGCCGCATTCACCTGCGAAATTCGCAGTATCACGGGATTTAAGCCTATCAGGATTCGGATGGGTTGGGCAAGGCAAACCGCAACATACTGTTGTCGATTTTTGCCTTACCTCTAAGTATTGGTATCAGTCGGCGGAGGGCACGAGCGGTGCGTTTTCGCCTTCGGTTGGTGGCAACAAGTCGTCCAGACCCGGAACCGCCGGAGCTTCAACGCCACTTTGCGAGGGTGTGACGCCCAAACGGTCAATCACAGACGAACCGGAGGCGTTTTGGGCCGCAATGATGGTCAGGGTGATCGATGTGATGATAAACCCGATGGCCAAAATCCACGTTACTTTTGCCATTGGTGAGGCTGGTGGGCGTCCGGACATGTTGCCGCCGCCGCCGCCCATGCCCAGGCCTCCACCTTCGGAGCGTTGAACCAGCACAATGCCGACAAGCCCCAGCGAGAGGATGAGGTGAATGATGAGGACGACGTTTTCCATGGGACCCTGACGTGGTGTGAGCGCTTCGCGGGGTATCTATGCAAGTTTGGGACGCGGGGCAAGTGGGCGATTGTGAGAAGTCGCGGCTTTTATCATCTGGCGCTAGACAAGCGGAGCGGGTGGTGCAAAAGTTTCGCCATGCCTCATGATCATTCGGACCACGACCACCCGCACGCTCTTTTGCCAAGTGACCCTGCTTTGCGGGTCAAAGCGCTTGAGACGATTCTGACCCGAAAAGGCCTGATTGATCCGGCGGCTCTGGATGAAATCATCGAAACTTATGAGACAAAGATTGGACCGCGCAACGGTGCCCATGTGGTGGCGCGCGCGTGGTTGGAGCCTGACTTCAGGGCAGCACTGCTGCGCGATGCAACGGCTGTTGTCTGCGACCTTGGCTATTACGGGCGTCAGGGAGAGCACATGGTTGCGGTTGAGAACACCGCCCAGACCCACAATATGGTCGTGTGCACGTTATGCTCTTGTTACCCTTGGCCGCTTTTGGGCATTCCCCCCGGATGGTACAAATCCGACGCCTACCGCGCCCGCGCTGTGCGTGAACCGCGCAAGGTGCTGGCTGAATTCGGGGTCACTTTGCCTGAGTCGGTGGCTGTGCGCGTCTGGGATTCGACTGCTGAAATGCGCTATTTGGTGATCCCGCAACGCCCCGAGGGCACCGAAGGGTTCACGCAGGCGCAGTTGATGGACCTTATCACCCGCGACAGCATGATCGGCACAGGCTTGGCGGTGGTGCCGTGACCCGTGTTCACGACATGGGCGGACGGTTCGGGGACGGGGCGATCACGCCCGAAGCCGAAGACGATCCGGTTTTTCACGAAGAATGGCATGGCCGCGCTTTGGCCCTGACCTTGGCCGCTGGTGGTTTGGGGCAGTGGAATATCGACATCAGCCGCCACGCCCGCGAATGCTTGCCACCGATGGATTATGCGCGCCTTTCATATTACGAGAAATGGATGGCGGGCCTTGCTGGATTGCTGGTCGATGCGGATGTGCTGACGCGCCGGGAGCTCGAAACTTTGACGTCGGACATGCCGAGTCCTCTGGCGGACAAGGCGGTGAGCGCCGACCGCGTCGCGCCCATGTTGGCCGCAGGTGGCCCGGCAGATCGGCCAAGCGCAATTGCCGCTGTTTTTAAGGCGGGGGATGCGGTGAAAACACGAAAAATCACTGGAAACAGACTGATGGACGGGGGGCACACACGGCTCCCTGCTTATGCTGCGGGGGCGACGGGGCGCATTGTGATGCTGCACGGTACGCATGTATTGCCCGACAGCAGCGCACATCAATTGGGAGACGGGGCAGAGCCACTTTATGCAGTGGCTATCCCTGCCGCACATCTTTGGGCCAGTCCCGAGCACCCCGATGATGAAGTGATTCTTGATTTGTGGCAAAGCTATCTGGACCCCGCATGAGCGCCCCCGAACCTGTTTTTGAAGCGCCGTGGCATGCGCAAGTTTTCGCACTCACGGTGCATTTGAACGAAAGCGGACGCTTCGAGTGGAGCGATTGGGCGGAACGCTTCGGGGCGACGTTACAGCGACACGGCGTGGGCAAAGAGCTGAACGGCGGCGAAGATTATTTCAACGCTTGGCTCGAAACCCTGGAGACGTATCTCGCCGAAACCGGGGACGCGGACACCGCATTGGTCAACCAAACACGGGATGCTTGGGAAAAAGCCTATCTGAGCACCCAGCACGGCCAGCCTGTGACTTTGGAATAGGGCTATTCGTCTACATCATCCATGTCCGCTTGCCCCGACAGGGCACGGCGCACATGGCTCCAGCTGAGCCCGACGCCCAAAACCACCGACAAGGCAAACAAGCCCAACCAGGTGTTAAAGCCCGCGTTTTCCAAAGTGAGGACGCCGAAATCATAGAGCACCCACAAAATCGCGCCGACCAAAGCCAGAACAAGCGTCATGCCAAACCCACCGATAGAGCGCAGCGTGGCGCGCAAATAAATGATGTAGCCAATCAAAAGCAGCAGGCCGACCAACACGGCGATCGATATGTTTTGCGCCCCGTAATCCAGCGTCCAGCGCAAATAATTGTACGGCGTCGGGTTATATGTCGCCGCCAGCAACACAAAAGCACACATCCAGCGCAGCAAAAATCCCATCAAAAACGCTCCGTTTTAGTCAGCGCAGACCCTGCCTGTTTCATGTCGCGCTGTCCAGACAGGTGCGACCAATCAGACGAATGCGGACATTTGTGGTTTCGCCCCGCGTCCCTGCTGGGTATATGGACGCTGGTTTGATCACAGACTCGTTAATAAAAGGACCAAAGCCATGGCCAATGTCGTTGTAGTCGGCGCCCAATGGGGTGACGAAGGAAAAGGCAAAATTGTGGATTGGCTATCGGAACGTGCCGATGTCATCGCGCGCTTCCAAGGCGGTCACAATGCGGGCCACACGCTGGTCATCGACGGCAAGGTCTACAAGCTGCACGCGCTGCCATCCGGCGTTGTGCGCGGCGGTAAATTGTCGGTCATTGGCAACGGTGTTGTGCTGGACCCATGGCACCTGTTGAAAGAAATCGAAATCATCCGTGCGCAAGGCGTTGAAATCACGCCTGAAACTTTGATGATTGCTGAGAACACACCGCTGATCCTTCCTATACACGGTGAATTGGATCGCGCGCGCGAGGAGGCATCCTCCAAGGGGACCAAAATTGGCACCACTGGGCGCGGCATCGGCCCCGCCTATGAGGACAAAGTCGGACGCCGCTCGGTTCGCGTGGCGGACTTGGCGGATCTGGCTACATTGGAAGCGCGCGTCGACCGTGCCTTGCAACATCATGATCCACTGCGCAAAGGCCTTGGAATCGACGCTGTGGACCGTGACGCGTTGGTGGCACAATTGCGCGACATCGCACCTGCCATCCTTGCCTATGCCGCGCCGGTCTGGAAAGTTTTGAACGAAAAGCGCAAAGCCGGAAAGCGTATTCTGTTTGAGGGGGCGCAAGGCGCCTTGTTGGACATCGACTTTGGCACCTATCCGTTTGTGACCTCGTCCAATGTGATCGCGGGCCAGGCTGCGACAGGCGTGGGCCTTGGCCCGACGTCGATCGATTTCGTTTTGGGGATCGTCAAAGCCTACACAACCCGCGTTGGCGAAGGTCCGTTCCCGACAGAGCTCGAAGATGCAGACGGTCAACGTTTGGGCGAACGGGGTCATGAATTTGGCACAACCACAGGACGCAAGCGCCGTTGTGGTTGGTTCGATGCCTGCCTTGTGCGGCAGACCTGCGCGACATCTGGAGTTTCCGGTATCTCATTGACAAAGCTGGATGTTCTGGATGGTTTTGAAACGCTCAAAATCTGTACGGGCTATATGCTGGACGGTGAGGCGTTGGATTATCTGCCGACGGCTGCGGATCAACAAGCCCGCTGCACACCGGTCTATGAAGAGATTGAGGGCTGGTCAGAATCTACTGAGGGCGCGCGCTCTTGGGCGGAGCTTCCTGCGCAAGCGATCAAATATGTGCGTCGCATCGAAGAATTGATCGAGTGCCCCGTCGCACTGGTGTCTACTTCGCCCGAGCGCGAAGACACGATCCTTGTCACTGACCCGTTTGCCGACTGATGGCCCTGTCTTACAAAGCACGCCGCCGCTGGGCGTTGGTCATTTTGCTGATTGCTTTGCCAGCCTACATCATCGCCGCGACGGCTCTTATGGCTTGGGTCACCGGCGAAGGTGAAACGCGCCCGTCTATTTTGGTCGAGCTTGGGATTTATGTTGGACTTGGGGTCTTGTGGGCATTCCCCTTAAAGGCGGTGTTCAAAGGCGTCGGGCAAGCTGATCCGGATCAGCGGGACTGAAACCCGCGTCCGAGCGCGCGCCACCCCAGCACCCCCAACACCACAGCCCCAAGGGCTGCGGCAAAGAACGGTAACGTTAGGGCGACATTGCGGGTTGTCACTGTTTCACCGGCCCGCACGATAAGCCCTGACAGGATCAGTCCAACCGGGATCAACCCCCATGCAAGCATCCTGTACAGGCTGTTGACCCGTCCCAGCAACGCGTCGGGGATACTGCGTTGCCGGTAGCTGACGGAGACAGTGTTCCATGTCAGCCCCGCAAATTCGAACACAAGGATCGTTGCAGCCAGAGTGAGCCAGTTGGGGGCGAACGCAAATGCAAAAAACGCAGGGGCAGAGCACATCAATGACACTTGTGCCGTGCGCACCGGTCCAAAGCGTTTGATGATGGACTCTGCCATAATCCCTGCCGCGATCCCGCCAAACGCCCCTGCGGCCAGCAACAGACCATAGTCCACGGCCGAAAGCCCCAGATTTTCCTGAACATGTAAAACCAACGCAATGGCGGCCATTTGAAACAACAGGTTCCAAAATCCGGTGATCCATGCCAGCGCGCGCAAAAGCGGCGACGCTTTTAGAAAGTCCAACCCTTCTTTCAGCTCTGCGCGCCAATTGCCTTGTGCCTTGAAGGTGCCTTTGATGCTGAAAAGCAAAGCAAAAGCGCCGACATAGGCCACAGCGTTCAACGCAAAAGGCAGGGGGACGAGTGTGGCAATCAAAAACGCACCCAAGGCAGGACCGATGAGTGAATTGCCCAAAAGCTCAACACTCCACAATCGCCCATTTGCAGACTCAAGACGGTCATGGGCAACAAGACTTGGCAATAGGGTCTGGGCTGCGTTGTCCCGAAAAACCTCGGCGGCGCCGACCAATAGGGCCGCCCCCATCAGGGTATAAAACAGTACAGGTTGCGTGAGCCCCGTTCGAGCCGGCGGATCAAGGGGCAGGGCAAGCACAACGGCGAGTGTGGCGATGACAAATCCTGCAGCGCGAAGGGCGTCCATCCACAGGATAAGGGTTTTGCGATCTACCCTGTCCGTTACGACCCCCGCGGGCAGTGCGAAAACAAACCATGGAAGGCGCAATGC
Organism: uncultured Paracoccaceae bacterium; assembly: GCA_943787985.1. Taxonomy (GTDB): domain Bacteria; phylum Pseudomonadota; class Alphaproteobacteria; order Rhodobacterales; family Rhodobacteraceae; genus Ascidiaceihabitans. Next base: position 572,488 of record CALSOO010000004.1, read on the forward strand.
CACAGGCATCAACGCGACCAAAAAAGGGTCGCGGGTCAGTAGCGTTGCCATCCACGCCCAGACGACAGTTGCAACCCCATCTGCGAGATTGGTCAGGCCAGCCGAGGCCACAAAACGAAAGAAGACAGCATTTTTCATGTGATGTGCACAGTGCACCACAAATTGGAATACTGCGAGCTTTGTGGACGCGCGATAGGACAAGTCGCTGACCGGAAAAGAACCGGAAAGATCCGGAAGAGAATTTCCGTTATCCATAAGACAAAGAAAAAGGGTGACGCCCGAGCAGAAGCGTCACCCTTTAGGGCAGATACGGTGTCGCAGGTGTTACCCTGCGGCGCGTGTATCCGGGCGATATCCGATATCGCCTGTAACGGTAAAGCGGCCACCTTTTATCTTTTCGATCTTGCCTGCGCGCAGCAGTTGACCGAAGGAACGCAACCCGTCCTCACGGCTGAACTCGTCTTGTTCAACCTGGCGCACCTTGTTCATCAGTTGCGGACGGGAGAACTGGTCGCGCCCTTCAACAAAGGACATGTAAGATGCAGCAGCCTCCAGAAGGTCCGGCAGCTTTACGGCACCAAGTTCGCTTGCATAATCAGCAAAGCTGTCCGCATCCGCGCTGACAGGTTGTGCAACAGCTGCAACGCGACGTGGACGCACTGGCCCGCGTGTGTCCGCTTGAACTGCATCAACGCGTTGTTCTGCGACCAGTTTCAAAGGTGCCGGACGCTCTGCGGTATCAGGGCGCTGCGAACGTTCGGAGCCTTGAACAGAGGGGCGGCGCGGCTTCACAACCTCGGCCAGATCGCTGCGATATGGCACTTCTTCTTGCTCGTCCGCACCTGTTTTCAGGCCGGAATCAGCTTTCTTGGCGGCGACAGCTGCGCGCAGATGTGCGAATGCTTCGCGGTTTTGCGACCCTTCGGCATCATCCATCTGCTCATCTGTTTGCGCCATCAAGCGCCCAACATCAGCATCAGGCACAGACTTTGCTGCGGGCGCGTCATCGGCCAATGCTGCTGCCAAATCAGCCTCAAGCTCTGCGTCCATTGCCACATCATCGTGGAGGTCCGGAGCATCGATTTCGGATTCGACTTGTGCCAGATCGCGCAGCAATTCGTCCTCGTCCTCCTGCGACAATGATGTTGGCCCCAAATCTTCTTCAACCTCTTCGAGGTCGCCATGGGCGATTGCAGCCTCAAGATCAGCGCGCTTTACTTTGATAACACGGGCAACACGGCGGGGGTCAGCAACTTCATCCGTTGCAGGCGCAGGCGCTTCTTCGGCGTCCATAACAGACGCGATATCAAAGTCGGGTTCGCCCGCATCCATGCTGTCGTCAAAGAGGTTCTCGGCGACTTCAGTCGCATCGAGCTCCTCTTCCTTGTCAGCTTCAAGGCCCGCAAGGATTGCCGAGATGTCGTCTTCGTCCTCATTCGCGGCATCCTGTGCATCTTGTGCATCGGCTGTCGCGTCGGCGGCCAAAGCAGCTTCAATGTCGGCCAAAGCTGCGTCAACAACAGGGTCTTTGGCCATAGCGGGAGCCGCTTCCACCTCGAGATCCTCGGACACAGAACTTGCGGTGTCGTCGGCATGCTCGTCTTCGATGTATCCGTCATCTTCATCATCGGCGGATGTTTCTGCTTGAGAAACAACTGCGCGGATACGCTCAAGTTTGGCCGCGATGCTGTCTGGCTGATGGGCCACGGCTGCCGGCGCGGCTTCTGCGTCCAACTCGGGCTTTTCGGCGGTGATGTCCTCCATTGCATTTTCAACATCATAGCTGATGTCTTCAAATGCCATGTCATCCAGCGCTTCGCCTGTCGTATCCTCGATCTTCGTCTCAGCAAAGAACGCATCCGCCTCAGGCAGTTCCGCTGCCAGATCACGCGGTTCAACAGCAGCAACTGATTGAGCAACGTCAGCGATATCCTGCTCTGCCAGTTGGGCTGCGACCAAAGCCAAAGCTGCTGCATCTGCCTGAGCTTTTGCTGCCGTGTCTTTTTCTTTTTGTGCTTGCTGGGCTGCGAGGGCTTCCTCAGCTGCAAGGGCGGCGGCCTTTGCTTTTGCGGCTGCGCGTGCGGCTTCTTCTTCGGCGCGTGCTTGGACGCGTGCTGCTTCGGCCTCTGCTTCTGCTTCGGCGGCACTTTGTTTTGCTTGCTCGGCTTCAGCGATACGTGCGGCATCGTCCTGAACGGCAACCTTCGGCGTTGCGGTCTCTTGGGCTGGCGCCGGTGTATCAAGGGACGGGTCAGACGCGCTCAGGACAATCTTGCCCTCATGCTCTCGTGCGTCGACACGGCGCGAAATCTCACGCTCTGCAATACGCGCCAACATCTCTGCGTCCGGAATAGGAGGCTCTGCGCCAAAATATCGGTCATCTGAAGCGAGGTCGCGAAAATACTCTGCAATCGCCTTCATCGTTCCAAATGAGTCGTCAAATCCCTCCAGCGTGCACGAGAACGTGCCGTAGGAAACTGTCAAAATCTTATTGTTACTTATCATAGGATGCTCGTCCTCTGCGGTGGTGCAGTCTGTCGTTTACCCTGTTAGGTCGGGCGAAAGCGGCTCGAATCTGTGCTGAAGACGGTATCATTTCTTGTCGAGAATGTGGTCTGTTTCCTAAAATGAGTTTAATTTGCCCCAAATGAAGAGAATTGTTCACAGTTTAGCACCTATCACCATGGTTGGCGGGGGGGTGGTTGGTCCGCAGGACCTCGACCTTGCATTAACTATAGCGCCGCGCGTGGTTGCCGTGGACGGCGGCGCCTTGCCTGTTTTCGAGGCGGGCCTCGTCCCCGAAGCCGTTGTGGGTGACCTTGATTCTTTGCCTGACAATGTCCGCGCAACTTTACCTCACTCTATAATACACTCAGCTTCCGATCAAAACTACACCGATTTTGATAAAGCTTTACGGGCTGTGGCTGCACCTGTGGTCGTTGCCGTCGGTTTTAGTGGCGGGCGGATAGATCACCAACTGGCCGTTTTCCACACTTTGGTGGCGCGCGCGGCATTCCCCTGTGTCGTGTTGGGCGAAACCGAAGTGGTTTTTCATCTTCCGCGCCGTATTGAACTGTCGACGCGGTTGGGGGATGTGGTTTCGCTGTTTCCAATGGCTTGTGTGACGGGGCGCTCCCATGGGTTGGAGTGGCCGATCGACGGGCTTGCGTTTGCCCCTGATCAATATGTTGGCACATCAAACCGCGCCACCGGACCTTGTGTGATAGAGGTTGAGGGGCAGGGGCTTTTGGCGATTGTGCCGCGTCGCTTGCTTGGGGAGGTTACGCGGGCGCTGGGGTCTTTGCCAGCTGATGCGCGATGGCCCGCTCGCGTAGAATGATATAGAGACCGGCGCCGATCGTAATCGCAATGCCAATGCTGGCCAGAGTGTTGGGCAAATCCTTGAACACCAGAAACCCGATGACCGTGGCGATGGGGATTTCCAGATACTGCATGGGAGCAAGCGTCGCAGAAGGAGCATACCGCAGGGACCACGTCATCAACAAATGCGCCAGGGTTCCGAGTGACCCGATGGCAAACAACAACCCCCATTCGAAACTGGTGGGGGTGATCAGGCTCAGAGCGGGAATATCCATGCTGCGGGTGAACCAAAGCAAGGGCACCATGATCATCATGGCCATGACTCCGCTGACCGCTTGCAGCCCGATGGGGTCGGTTTCTTTGGCGATCTGACGGGTCACCAGCATGAACACCGCAAAGTTGACCGCGACTCCCATCGGCAGCAAGGCAGGCCAGCCAACTTCGGCAAAGCTGGGTTGGACGACAAACAACGTTCCGATAAAACCAACGATGCAGGCGATCAGCCTGCGCGGCCCGACTTCTTCGCCCAGATAGTATTTTCCCAAAACCAGCATGAGAAATGGCATGATGAAGGCAATCGCCACCGCATCTGCCAGTGGAAGAAACCGCAGGGCGGTAAACATCATGCCGATGCCAATGATATGGAGCACTGTGCGAAATATGGTCAGTTTCAGCACCCGCCCGCGCATCCGCCATGCTCTGCCTGTGAAATAGACCAAAGGCAGCAACAAGACAGCTTGAACCGCAAAACGCACAATCAGCAATTGGCCCAACGGCACAGATGCGCCCAGCAGTTTGGCCACGGCGTCCCCCATCGGGGCGACAATGCAAAAGCCGAGCATCAGGATCACGCCCAATAGGGGTTTGTCTTTGGTCATGACTTCAACTTAGGAGGGAGGTACGCGTGAGGCAATCAAGGAAACAGACCGTACGGCGCCTCGTTTTGTGTAAGTGCGGTGCGCTTTAGCGTCAGGTTGCGCTTTGGATAGACCAGAATTCCCACCAAAGAGGCAACCCAAGACGTGTGTCAACAATTCGGGACATTCACGGCAAGCCCGCCAAGAGAGGTCTCTTTGTATTTCTCGGACATATCCGCACCCGTTTGGCGCATGGTTTCGATACAGGCATCCAGTGGCACCAGATGGGTCCCATCCCCGCGCAACGCCAGCGAGGCGGCAGAAACAGCTTTGATCGCGCCCAAACCATTGCGTTCGATGCACGGGACTTGCACCAATCCCCGTACGGGATCACAGGTCATGCCCAAGTGATGCTCAAGCGCGATTTCGGCGGCATTCTCGACCTGTTCAGGGGTGCCACCCATCACAGCGCACAACGCCGCAGCGGCCATTGCAGCGGCAGACCCCACCTCGGCCTGACAGCCCGCTTCGGCCCCCGAGATAGAGGCGTTGAACTTGACCAATCCGCCGATGGCCGCGGCGGTGAGCAAGAAGTCCTCGATATGGGCCTCGGAGGCCCCTGGCACGTGATCAAGGTAGTAGCGCAAGGTGGCGGGCAATACGCCTGCAGCCCCGTTGGTGGGGGCCGTTACAACCTGACCCCCGGCGGCGTTTTCCTCGTTCACGGCCATGGCGTAGACGCTCATCCAGTCGTTGATGGTGTGCGGCGCCTGCATGTTCAGCCCGCGTTCGGCCTGTAAGGCATCATGTATCCCTTTGGCGCGTCGTTTGACGTTCAAGCCGCCCGGCAAAATGCCGTCGGTTTCCAGCCCGCGATTGATACAATCGTTCATCACTTGCCACAGACGGGCTGTGCCGCTTTTCAACTTTGCAGCACTGCCGCGTGATTCCTCATTGGCGCGTTTCATTTGGGCGATGCTTTTGCGTGACGCGTTGGACATCTCCAACATTTCCGCGGCGGATTTGAAAGGGTAGGGCACAGGCGCCCCTTCATCGGTGTTCTTGCCAGCGGCCAATTCGGCCTCTGTCATCACAAAACCGCCGCCGATGGAATAAAAGGTCTCGCGCAGGGTGACGTCGCCTTGAGCGTCTGTGGCCATCAGGATCATGCCATTGGCGTGGCCCTCAAGCTTGGTGTCGTAATCAAAGATCATGTCCGCTTTGGGGTCAAAAGCCAGCGGCGCCAGCTCTGGAGGCGTGAGTTGGTGCGTCTTCGCCAATGCGGCCAGCACAGTTTCGGCTTTGGCATTGTCATAAGTGTCAGGCAAAAAACCAGCCAACCCGAGGATCGTGGCACGGTCTGTGGCGTGGCCAACCCCTGTAAAGGCCAGCGAGCCGTGCAAGGATGCGCGCACCCCTGCAAATTCAAACGGAGACGCCCGCATCATATCCAGAAAGCGTGCGGCGGCGACCATTGGCCCCATCGTGTGCGAAGAGGACGGCCCGATGCCGACTTTGAACATCTCGAATACGGATAGAAACATCTAAAGAGCACTTCCTATTGCTGGGGTCGCAGGGTGTGGATCGGAAAAGGGACGGGGGCCAAGCCCCTCGATGCGCGTCAAGGGCCGCACACAGGGCAAACCCTCCAGACGGGTACACAGGGTTTGCAAAGCCGGGTAATGCGCAATGGAAAACCACGCCCTGTCCGTCTCCGCAGGGTAGATCGCAGGCCACCGCAACAAAGCCGCAACATAAATGTCTAGGGCGCTCGGCGTTTCGCCTCCAAACCACGCAGGTCTGGACGCTGCAAGCGTGTCGAGCGTCTCAAAGTGACCCAAAAGCGCCTTTTGCAGTCCAAGGCGCAAAGCCGCATGGGCTTTGGGGCCCTCTATGTACTTGTCCGGATAAAAGGTCATGCGCAGGGCAGGATGAACCGTATTGGACAAAAAGAACAACCATTTGAGGAAGTCTCCCCGTGCCCCGTCGTGGGGGGCAGGGCCAAGGCCGCCGTGCGTGTCGGCCAGCCATAACAGGATCGCACCCGTCTCGAAAACCGGCCCCTGCGGCGTTTCCAGCGTCGGGATCAGGCCGTTGGGATTGAGGGCGCGATAAGCAGGGCCTGATTGCTGGGACGCGGCGCGGTTCACCAGCACAGTGTCATAGGGCACGCCCAAATGCTCCAGCGCCAACCGGATGATAAGCGACGCATTGTCAGGGGCATAGTGCAGCACATAGGTCATGTGGGGGTGATAGCCCGAACACGCTCCGTCAGGGCGCTGCAAAACGACATCGTGCAGCGCAAATCAGACCGCGTTTCGTGATCCTTTGTGAATGTCATAGTAGGCGCAGGGCACGTCATAATGGGTCTGCATGCCGACGTAAGTCATTCCCAACCGTTTCATGACGTTCTGCGAGGGGGTGTTTTCAGGATCGGCAACCGCGCAGATATAGTCAACGCCGACGCGCTCAAACCCGAAGTCCATCGCAGCTTGACCCGCTTCGGTGGCATAGCCGTGACCCTGATAGGCGGGGATCAAACGCCAGCCTATCTCTAGCGGGGCGTTTTCGACATGGGCAAGGTTTTGCAAACAAGCGGCCCCGATCAATGTGTCGGTGTCTTTGATGAACATGCTCCACCACCCATAGCCAAAGGTCTGCCAACGGGACTGGACCCGTTCGATGCCTTCAATGGTTTGCGCCCAGGTCTGGGGATCACCCAAGTAGCGCATGACCACAGGGTCCGAGTTCATCGCAAACAAAGCATCCGTGTGCGCAGGGGCGTAAGGTGTCAGGTGCAAACGGGCGGTGGTGATGGTGTGATCATAGGGCATGGAGGTATTCTAGACGGGAGCAGGACAAAGGGCCATGGGGGCGAAAGACGAAAGTCGATGGCGGGGATACATCAGCTTCGGGCCGCGACGTGCAGTTATTGGAACGTGTCAGGTCATCAATATGCGGCGCGTGATCGCATCCGGAAACTTTTAGATATTTGTCCGGAGCAAGACCTCGACCCTGATGCGTTCTTGTGAACCTTTTGCGACACGCCTGTCTGTGATCGCCTTGAGCTTTCGAACTGCACTACGGACAAGATGGCCAGGATCTTGTGCGATGACGCCATCCAGACCTGCGTTTCGCAATGCCGCTTCGGTGAAGGGGGTACGTTCATGGGCCACTTTTATCAGGTGGTCAGTGTTCATCGTATCGTTCAAGACCGTCAGCGGCACGCGCGCTTCGGACGACAGCACATATACACCGATGAGCTCTGGATTGTTATTGACCGAATTATGAATGATACGCTCTGCGCGTTCTTCGTCGCCATAGGTCTCTAAAGAAGGCAGAGTGCGCAATCCCGGGAAATTTTGGTTCATCTCGGTATCAAAGCCGATCCGTCGTTCCAGGCTGTCGCGTGACCTCATGCTTTCCGAGACGACCAGTACGGACCCTTCAGAGGCGCGGCTAAAACGCGCTATCAACGTGGCAGCGGTCGCACCGGCGGCATGGTGATCTGTTCCGACCCAGTGTTCTTCCATTGCGGATTGGTCCGCAATGAAGGGAAGTGCGGCGACGCCGCGCTCTTGCAACCGGAAGATTGCGTCACGCACTTGCGGCGATTCAGGGGCCATGATTGCGACACCTGTCGTCTCGCGCGGGTCGAGCGCTCCAAGAAAGGCCGAAATGCTGTGCGGATCGTTTTCATCAATGTGGACCACATCGCACCAAACAAGGTCCGTCGCGAATGTCTCTCTGGCTTCGTCAATATGGCGTACGATTTCCTCTAGAAACAGGTCACCGGAACGGGGGAGGGCAAAAACAAACCTGTATCGTTGAGATCGCGCAAGGTTCGCTGCTTGAATGTTGCGCACGAATCCGAGTTCTTTGATCGCATGGTTTACGCGATCCACCGTGTTTTTTTTCACGCCTTCGCGTCCATTCAAGACCCGATCGACTGTCGCACGGCTCACACCAGCTGCTTTTGCAAGATCTTTTGTTGTGGGTCTCAGCATTTTGCCTCTGATATTCAGCGTTACGGATTGCATCATATTATCAGACCTTTGGGCTGTCGTAACTGCATCATTTGCGTCCGGTTTAGGGCGTTGATTTGCGGATAATACCCATTTTTGACGCACGTGCATCATAATTTTCTTGCATTGACGCACGTGCCTCAACTAGCAATGTGGTGAGCGCGAGTCGTGGCGGGGAGCCATGTCCCGCCATAACTGGGAGGAGTTACCCTTATGAAGAAGACCCTTTTCACGTCTGCAGCTGCGGGTGCGATCATTGCATCCGGCCTTGCGACTTCTGCGATGGCCGATGGTCACGCGACTGATCTGACACTGTGCTGGGCCGCCTGGGATCCTGCAAATTCATTGATCGAATTGAGCAAGGATTTCGAAAAGCAGTCCGGCCATACGATGAACTTTCGAGTTCGTCCCTTGGACAAGTTTTGCCGACCGTATGCTGAACGAATTGAACTCGGGCGGGCAGCTGTGTGACTTGATGATCGGCGACAGCCAGTGGATCGGTGGCGGCGCCGAGAACGGTCACTACGTTAAGCTGAACGATTTCTTTGATGCCAACGGCATCTCTATGGATGACTTCCTGCCGGCGACTGTAACGGGCTACGCCGAATGGCCAAAGAACACACCAAACTACTACGCGCTTCCGGCCTATGCAGACGTTGTCGGCTGGACATACCGCAAGGACTGGTTCGAGCGCCCCGAACTTCAAAAAGAGTTCATGGAAAAGCATGGCCGCAAACTCGACGTTCCGGCATCGCTGGAAGAGTTGCGTGACATTGCGGCGTTTTTCCAAGGTCGCGACATTGATGGCACCACAGTTTACGGCGCGGCGATCTACACAGAGCGTGGCTCTGAAGGTATCACAATGGGCGTAACCAACGCCCTTTACAACTATGGCTTCGAGTATGAAAACCCTGACAAGCCCTACGATCTGGAAGGTTTTGTCAATTCCGCAGGCGCAATAGCGGGTCTCGAGCTTTACAAGGAGCTCTATGACACGGGCACACCTCCCGGCTCGTCCAACTGGTATATGGGCGAAAACATCGATGCGTTCCGCTCGGGCCAGGTTGCGATGCAGATGAACTTTGCGTTTATCTGGCCTGGTGTTGAAGCGGACGAAAATGTGGGTGGCGGCAATTCCGGCTATTTCCCGAATCCGGCAGGTCCAGCGGGCCAGTTTGCACAACTTGGCGGCTAGGGTATTTCAGTTGTTTCCTATTCTGAAAAGCAGGACGCAGCACTCGAGTACATCCAGTGGTTCGCACAGCCTGAAATTCAGCAGCGCTGGTGGGATCTGGGCGGTGCGCCTGCACTTCGAGCCGTTGTCGAAGCCGATGATTTTGCGGCCAGCCAGCCCTACGCACAGGCTTTCCTTGATAGCATGGCAATCGTGAAAGACTTCTGGGCAGAGCCTGCCTATGCGGACCTTCTGATCCCGATGCAGGAACGCATGCACAACTTCGTCATCGCGGGCGAAGGCACTGCGAAAGAGGCTTTGGACGGCTTGGTTCGCGATTGGACCGAAGTGTTCGAGGATGAAGGCAAGCTCTAACGAGCCTCTCTGTTGGACCCTCTTTTCTGAAGACGGTCAGACAATCGCCCCAGCCGGTTTTTTCCTCGGCTGGGGCAACTTTCTTTGACGTTTGCGCGATCCGTTCGCCGACAAGGACCCTTAAAATGACCCTTTCCCCTTTGGAGACAGCGGCTGCAAAAACCCCCGCCCCGTTGGCCAAGCGGATCCGCGGATTGTCTGATCGGACAATTGCGTGGATATTCGTCGCCCCGACGATTTTCCTGTTGCTGGCTGTGAATATCTTTCCGCTGATCTGGACCATCCGGCTGAGTTTTACAAATTTTCGGGTGAACCGTCCCAACAATGACGTGGAATGGGTTGGCCTGCGCAACTACGAGCGTATTCTGAGCGATCCGGATGTTTGGAGCACGATGCAAGCAACGGCGCATTTCCTGATTTGGACGATTACGTTGCAGGTGCTGATCGGCTTTGCGCTCGCTTTCCTGATCAACAAGAAATTCAAGGGAAACGACATGTGGACGACCATCATTGTTTTTCCAATGATGTTGTCCCCCGCGGTTGTCGGCAATTTTTGGACCTTCCTCTATCAGCCCCAAATCGGTCTGTTCAACTATGTGATCGCGTTCTTTACGGGCGCTGATCCGGCCAGCTTTTCGATGATTGGCGATGTGCATCTTGCGCCCTGGGCAATCGTGATCGCCGACACATGGATGTGGACGCCGTTTGTGATGCTGATCTGTCTGGCGGGGCTGCGATCCATTCCCGACAGCATTTACGAGGCAGCCGAATGTGACCGCGCATCCAAATGGCGGCAATTCTGGACCATCACTATTCCCATGGCTTTGCCGTTCTTGATGCTGGCTGTGCTTTTTCGCGGGATCGAAAACTTCAAGATGTTCGATCTTGTCGTGCAACTGACAGGCGGTGGGCCGGGCAATACCACAACCCTGACCTCGATTGATCTAAAACGGGAGGCCTTTGAAAAATGGCGCACTGGCTATTCTTCTGCCTACGCGGTGATCCTCTTTGTAACCGTCTTTGGCCTTGCCTCGATCTACGTCAAAGCCTTGAATAAGGTAAAAGAAAGATGAGTTTTTCAGTCACAGAGCCGAGCAAGGGCACCAAATGGCTCGCGGGTGTTTTGGTGATCGGGTATGCTTGTATCACCCTCGTTCCACTGCTTTGGATCATTGCAACAGGGTTTAAATCCCCGACAGATTCAATTGCCTATCCCCCGATCGTGGTATTCGAGCCCACGCTTGAGGGATATGTGAACCTGTTTACAGAGCGCACCCGCGCCACGCCGGACATGCTCGAAGCCGCAGGTGAGCCGCAAACATGGTACGATGAAATCGTACGCGAGAGAGGCACCGTTATTTCCGGCCCTTCACGCTACGGCGAACGTTTCTTGAATTCCGTCATCATCGGGTTTGGATCAACGTTCCTGTGCATGGTTCTCGGAACGATGGCCGCCTATGCGTTCAGCCGTTTTAAGGTGCCACTCAAGGATGATCTGTTGTTCTTCATCCTGTCCACACGGATGATGCCGCCTATCGCGGTTGCGATCCCGATTTTCCTGATGTTCCGCAATCTTGGCCTGAATGACACCCATCTCGGGATGATCCTGCTTTATACGGCGGTGAACCTGTCGCTCTCTGTTTGGCTGTTGAAAGGGTTTATCGACGAAATCCCGATTGAATACGAAGAGGCGGCGCTGATTGACGGATACACACGGTTTCAAGCGTTCTACAAAGTGGTCCTGCCGCAGGCGGCGACGGGCATCGCATCGACAGCCATCTTTTGTTTGATCTTTGCGTGGAACGAATACGCTTTTGCAGTTCTGCTCACATCCGGGACTGCGCAAACGGCACCTCCCTTTATCCCGACAATCATCGGCACCAGCGGCAAAGATTGGCCCGCTGTTGCGGCGGGCGCGACGATCTTCCTCGTGCCGGTCATGGTTTTCACTATCCTTTTGCGCAAGCACCTGCTGCGCGGGATCACATTCGGGGCAGTCCGCAAATGATGAAAATATTCAATGGCTTGCTGCGGTTTCGCCGTGGTCCTTGGGAAATGCTGGCGACCATTCTGATCGCACTGGGGGTCGTCATGCTGATGCAACCCTTCGCGATCGGGCTCTACAGCTATTCCTTCATTGTCACCCTTGTCGGCACGGTGATGTTCATCATCGTCAGCCATTTTCCGGAGTAGTCATGGCACAGATACGAATTGAAAACGTGCGCAAGGATTTCGGGTCGTTCAACGCGGTGAAGTCTTCGACTTTTACCATCGAAGACGGCGAGTTCTTCATGCTGCTCGGGCCTTCAGGGTGCGGCAAAACCACAACGCTGCGCATGATGGCTGGCTTGGAACTGCCCACATCAGGCGAGATTTACATTGACGGCGAAGAGGTCGGGATGAAGCCCGCGTCCCAACGCGACATTGCTTTTGTGTTCCAGATGTTCGCCCTTTATCCGCATATGAATGTGGGAAAGAACATCAGCTATCCTTTGCGCAGTCAGGGCATGCCAGCGGCGCAGATCAAAAAGAAGGTTGGTGAAATTGCCGAGATACTGGGCATTACGGATATCCTGAACAAACCGGTGGGGGGGCTGTCTGGTGGGGATCGCCAGCGTGTGGCCCTTGGCCGCGCGATCGTGCGCGATCCCAAAGCGTTTTTCATGGACGAACCACTGGGTGCTTTGGATGCGGAGTTCCGCGAACACATGTCTGAAGAGTTGCGCGCGCTACATGATCGTATGAATGCGACGACAGTCTATGTGACCCACGATCAACTGGAGGCCATGCAGATGGGCGACAAGATTGTGGTGATGAACCACGGATCAGTGGAACAATTCGGCGTGCCGCAGGATATCTATGACTGGCCCGCAACAAAGTTCGTTGCGCAATTCATCGGCTCGCCTTCAATGAACTTCCTCGACTTCAACGGTATGATTGGCAATGGCGGTGATCAAGTGTGCCTGAATGATGTCACACTGAACATTCCCGAAAGCATCGAGGGCGCGAAAGGCGCCTTGTCGTTCGGGGTCCGCCCCGAGCATGTGAAACTTGACGACGCCGCTCCCTATCGAGGGCGCGTGAAGGCGACGGAATACCTTGGCACAACCCAGATCGTGACGTTGGAAACCGCGAACGGCGACGTCAAAGCGCGCGTTGCAAGTTCGGACAAGGTCAATGTGGGCGATCAAACCGGTCTTTCCTTTGATGCGCGCACGATCACGCTTTTCAATGCTGAAACAGGTCTCGCCCTGCGCTCGCAAGCCAACAAAGGAGTGCTGATCCATGGCTGAAGTAACCCTTTCGGGGATTTCGAAATCCTACGGCGCCCAAGTCGCCCTTGATGACGTCAGCCTGACCATTCCGGATGGGGCATTCGTTGTGTTGTTGGGGCCCACCGGTGCAGGCAAAACGACTACGCTGCGTATGGTGTCGGGATTGGACAAGCCTGACGGGGGGGACGTGTTCATAGGCGGGCGCGATGTCTCGTCCTTGACGCCAGCGCAGCGCGATGTGGCGATGGTGTTCCAGCAATACTCGCTCTATCCGCATTTGACCGTGCGCCAGAACCTCGAATTTCCACTGAAGTCGCCAATCCTGAAAACGCCTCAGGATGAGATCGACCGCAAGGTTGGGGCCGTGGCCGAGGTTTTGCAGATCAGCCACAAGCTCGACAACAAGGCAACGGCCCTCTCGGGGGGCGAAATGCAGCGCGTGTCGATCGGACGGGCGTTGGTGCGCGCACCGTCGGTTTATCTGATGGACGAACCCCTGAGTTCACTGGATGCCAAACTGCGGTCTGATCTGCGTATCGAACTCAAAAGCATTCAGGCGGATTCCGGGGCTACGATGCTCTATGTGACCCACGATCAAACCGAAGCAATGACCATGGCGACACATGTCGGCGTCCTCGACAACGGGAAGCTGGTTCAATTCGGCAGTCCGCGTGAAATCTATGAGGATCCTGTCAGCATATACGCCGCCAGCCGACTGGGGCAGCCGCGGATCAATGTGCTGCCCTGTGATGTGTTTGGCGGCGCGCCAAACAACGCGACACATATCGGACTGCGCCCGGAACACATCATGCAAGGCGACGGAGAGGACAGTTTCGTGCAACGCGTCGAACACCTTGGCGACCAGACCCGCCTGCATCTTTCGTTCAAATCGCACGATCTCGTCACTGTGACCGATGCGCACACAAATCTCAAAGAAGGCGACATCATTCAGATCCGCCCGGACAAGCCATTCTTTTTTGACGCCTCTGGCGCACGCATTTCCTAGGAGCGACATCATGAAACAGTTTATCAATGCCAAGCAGGACATGGTCACCGAAGCGATTGACGGCACGATTGCCGCATCTGGTGGAACACTGACTCGTCTGGACGGTTATCCCCACATCCGCGTCGTTGTGCGCTCGGATTGGGACAAATCACAGGTCGCTTTGGTCTCGGGGGGCGGCTCGGGTCATGAACCTGCGCATGCGGGTTTTGTGGGTGAGGGCATGTTGACAGCCGCTGTGTGCGGCGACGTCTTTGCATCCCCCTCGGTGGACGCCGTCTTGGCGGCTATTTTGGCGGTCACAGGGCCTGCAGGATGTCTTCTGATTGTTAAGAATTATACGGGCGACCGCTTGAACTTTGGCCTTGCAGCGGAGCGGGCGCGGGCGTTTGGGCATAAAGTCAGCGTGGTGATTGTGGATGACGATATCGCCTTGCCGGACTTGCCTCAGGCGCGCGGGCTTGCCGGTGCGTTGTTTGTCCACAAAATTGCGGGTGCAATGGCGGCAAGTGGTGCCAATCTGGACGCGTGTACGATTGCTGCAAAACGGGTCATCTCCTCGACACGCAGCATCGGCTTGTCGCTGGACACATGTTCGGTTCCCGGTTCCTTGAAGGAAGACCGCATCCCGCCTGGCATGGCGGAACTCGGGCTTGGTATTCACGGAGAGGCCGGCGTTGAACAAGTCGCGTCAGCAGGGGCCGTGGATGCAATTGCGAAAGTAACGGACAAACTCAGCGCCGATATGCCAAAGACGCCCCACGTCGTTTTGATCAACAATCTTGGGGGGGCGTCCTGCCTTGAGATGGCAATTTTGACGGACAGCCTGTTGTCCTCCGACTTTGGGCAGCACATTCGTCTTGTTGTCGGTCCAAGTGCAATGATGACTGCGCTTGATATGCACGGGTTTTCGATTTCTGTGTGCGAACTTGCGGATGGAGACGAAACATTTCTGAAAGAAGCGACCAATGTGCTTGCATGGCCCGGTTGCCGGTCTGTTGAAAAGCCTGCCATCTTGCCGCTTCCGGATGGGTTGACGCCAATCCGCGCACCTGCATCTGCGCATGAACCCACCAAAGCATTTTTGAAAAACTGCTGTGAAGTGTTGATGGCCGCCGAGAGTGATTTGAACTTGCTGGATGCAAAATCCGGTGATGGCGATACTGGATCGACGTTGGCGGGTGCATCGCGCGCCTTGATTGCAGCGATGGATACATTGCCGCTTGCCGATCATACGCAGCTTTACCGTGCCATAGGGTTGGAATTGAGCCAGACAATGGGCGGATCTTCAGGTGTGTTGCTTGCCATTTTCTTTGCAGCCGCAGGGGATGCATCATCATCTGGCCAAACGATGCGAGACGCTTTGATCGCCGGCCTTGACCGGATGCGCCAGATGGGCGGTGCCAATCCGGGGGACAGAACGATGGTTGACGCCTTGTTGCCTGCTTTGGACGCTCTGAATGAGGGCTTGCCGGCGGCTGCAATGGCGGCGCGCAAAGGGGCGGAGTATACGGCCACGCTGACGTCAGCAAAGGCAGGGCGCGCGAGTTATATCAACGCAGAGCAACTTGAAGGGCACATCGACCCGGGGGCAGAAGCCGTTGCCCGATTGTTCGAGCATCTGGCCAGCTGACACGCCGCCGCCAGCACCAAGTGACGACCTTGCCCGTACTGCGGGCAAGGCAGCGCTGGCTGGCGTGATCGAACACCTTGCAAGCGCGTTACAGCGGCACCAAGGGTCCACAAGCGAGATCAATCCGCAAGGAAAACTGCAAAAACCGCTCGATTTCCTGGCAAAAGATACGTTTCTTCAATCTTGCCAGGTCGAAACTGGTTTTTCCGCATTGTTCTCTTGGGACGTGGAAAAGATAACGTGGCAATCCGCCGGTGTCGGAGGGACATTTTTTACATCAAACTGTCCAAACGTCTTTACTCTCGCCACTGCGCGCCTCGTTTTCTATAAGAACGCAAAGCAGTCAGGGGAGTCGCGCTTATGTCCGGAGAATTGTCACCCATCGACAAAGCCAAATTTGTGGCTGCCAAACGCGCTGCCGACTACGTCGAAGACGGGATGCGTGTGGGGTTGGGCACCGGGTCGACAGCTGCGTGGCTGGTGCGATGCCTTGGGGAACAGGTCAAGAATGACGGCTTGAAAATCCGAGGGATTCCGACGTCCACCCGCACAGCCGAACTGGCGCGGGAAGTGGGGATCGAGGTGATCTCGCTGGACGAGGCCAAGTGGTTGGATTTGACCATTGACGGAGCCGACGAGTTTGACGGGGATCTGAACCTGATCAAAGGCGGCGGCGGGGCCTTGTTGCAAGAAAAGATCGTGGCGACTGCGTCGGATCAAATGGTGGTGATTGCCGATGTGGGCAAAGAAGTCGAAACGCTGGGCGCTTTCCCTTTGCCGATCGAAGTCATTCCGTTTGGCTGGCAAACCACGCAGGCCTTGGTCGAGGAAACTCTTGTGTCTATGGACGTTCTGGGGCGGCAAAGCACACTGCGCATGAACGGCGCGGTCCCCTTTATCACGGATGAAGGGAACCACATTCTGGACCTGCATCTGAACCGGATCGGCAATGCGCGCCAACTGTCAATGGTGCTCAACCAAATGCCGGGCGTGGTTGAAAACGGTTTGTTCATCGATATCTGTGATGCCGTGGTGATTGGATACGGCGATGGCCGTGTTGAAGTGCGCGACATCAATGAAGGCACGGTCGAAACAGAGCGTCTCGACTTTGTAGAAAGCGACAACTTATTTACCGATTTGACGGACTGAGTGACGCACTGAGATGGAATTTCAACGCTCCCCGCGCCAGACGTTGATGGTTTTGATCAACTTGTTTGTTGTGGCAGGGGTGGCTGCATGGTGCTTGTCTGATGCGTGGTTCGGGGGCGGCGGACTGAACTGGATATTGGGCGGTGTTTTCGGGGTCTGGGGCGCCTTTATTCTGCAAAGCTTTTTGCGTCGCCGTGTTTTCATTCGCCTTGAGCGTCATGGGGTTTTGCTCAATACCGCCATCCGCCCTGTGCGCTTCGAATTTGAAGACTTGGTTTGGGCCAACCTGGACGAGGGCACGCGGATTTGTTTTTTTCGCCTACGCAGACCGCACCACTGGCAAAACCCGTTACACGGGAATTTCCCGAAAACGACTTGGGGCGCAGGCCGTCGCGCATCTGCGCACAGCCGTTTACAATGCCCGCCCCGATTTGCCGGACAGCGACCCAAGCGTCACGGCCAAAGAAACACAAGGAGCCTGAGCGATGGATTTTGATTATGACCTTTTCGTCATTGGTGGTGGATCAGGCGGAGTACGCGCAGCCCGTGTCGCGGCCAGTGAAACCGGCGCGCGTGTCGGGCTGGCCGAGGAAAGCCGTTATGGTGGAACCTGTGTCATTCGCGGATGTGTCCCCAAAAAGCTGATGGTGTTCGCATCCGGCTATGCGAGCATAGAGGCCGAAGCCGGCGCTTACGGATGGGACGTGACGTTGCGCGATTTCCACTGGGATCGGTTCAAGGCTAAATTGCACGCAGAGTTGGACCGCCTTGAAGGGATTTACCGCCGCTTGTTGGCAGGGGCCGGTGTCGAAACCTTTGATGCACGCGCCACAGTCAAGGACGCCCATACAGTTGTGCTAAGCACGGGCGAGGAAAAAACTGCCAAGCATATTCTGGTGGCTGTCGGGGGGCGCCCCACGCGCCCTGATCTGCCCAATTCAGAACTTGGGATCGTGTCGGACGATCTGTTTGACCTGCCCGAACTTCCAAAGTCTATCCTGATCATCGGGGGCGGTTATATCGCGTCCGAGTTCGCAGGTGTCATGAACGGTTTGGGTGTCAAAGTCACACAATTCTACCGCGGCGCACAAATCCTGCGTGGCTTTGACAATGAAGCCCGCACTCTGGTGGCCGAGCAAATGGTGGAAAAAGGGATCGATCTGCAACTTGGCACGAATATAGCGGAAATGGACAAACGTAACGGCGGTGTCTGGGTGAAGTCGACCAATGGAGATGAAGCGGTTTTCGATCAGGTGTTGTTCGCAACCGGGCGGCGCCCCAACTCCGACAATCTTGGGCTCGAGGCGCTTGGTGTCGCGTTGAGCGACGGGGGCGCTGTCAACGTCACCGAATACAGCCAGACAGCGGTTCCATCGATCTACGCGATCGGGGACGTGACAGACCGCGTCAACCTGACGCCCGTGGCGATCCGCGAAGGCATGGCCTTTGTCGAGACAGTGTTCAAAGCGAACCCGACACCTGTGGATCATGACCTGATCCCGTCGGCAATCTTTACCCAACCTGAAATGGGCACCGTGGGGTTGTCCGAAGAAGCGGCCGCGGACATGGAGCCGATCGAGGTCTACGCGACGACGTTCAAGCCGATGCAATCCTCCTTTGCGGGGCAGGCGGATCGGGTGTTGATGAAACTCGTGGTGTCCAAAGCGACCCGGAAAGTGTTAGGCTGTCACATCGTCGCACCGAGCGCGGGGGAGATGATCCAACTTGCGGGCATTGCAGTCAAAATGGGCGCAACAAAAGAAGATTTCGACCGTACAGTGGCAGTACATCCGACAATGTCCGAAGAAATCGTCACCATGAAGGTGCCGACACGGACAACTTAACGAAGAGGGCTGCGCTTACCGCTTGAATTTTCGGGCGGAAAGCACAGGTTACAATCAGCAATTCACTGGACGCCGGGGCCAGCGCGTATATCGTGCGCAATCTCGGTACAATATGAGGGAAGAACAACATATGGCTGGCAATTCAGGCGGTCCTTGGGGCGGCGGCGGCAATTCCGGGGGGAACTCTGGTGGTGATCGCGGCAACAACGGTGGTGGTCGCAACAATGGTGGTGGCAACAACGGTGGCCGCGGGCCCGGTGATGATGGGCCGCAAATCCCCGAGATCGACGAACTGATGAAAAAGGGCCAAGAGCAACTGCGCGTCCTGATGGGCGGTCGCGGTGGCGGCAACGGCGGCGGTGGCACTGGCGGTGGCGGCGGGGGCGGACCAGCTCTCACACGCGGCACAATTGGTCTGGGCGCGGTGGCGGCTTTGGTCCTTTGGGGGCTGTCCAGCTTTTACACAGTGCGTCCCGAACAGCAGTCGATCGAGCTGTTTCTGGGTGAATTTTCAGCCATCGGTACAGAGGGTCTGAACTTTGCCCCATGGCCGCTTGTCAAAGCCGAAGTGTTCAACGTGACGACCAACCGCACCGAGAGCATCGGGTTGGGCGGCAATCAGGGATTGATGCTGACCACGGATGAAAACATCGTGGACATCGACTTTGAAGTTGTCTGGAACGTCAAAAACGCCAAGGATTTCAAATTCTCGCTGCTGAACCCTGAAGCGTCCGTTGTGGCGATTTCAGAAGCCGCGATGCGCGAAGTGATCGCGCAATCCGAACTGGCGCCCATCCTGTCACGGGATCGCGGCACGGTTGAACTGACTGTGCGCGAGTTGATCCAAGAGACTTTGGACAACCGCAAGACAGGCATCAACATTCTGCGTGTCAACGTGCGCAAAGTCGACCCGCCCGAGCAATCCGTGCGTGTCACCGATGCTGCTGGCTCGACGGCTGTTGTGTCTGTTGTGGATGCCTTCCGTGACGTTCAGGCCGCCGAGCAAGAGCGGGACCGTCTGGAGCGTCAAGCGGACGCGTATGCCAACCAGCGGACTGCTGAAGCACGTGGTGAAAGTGCCCGTCTGCTCGAGGCCGCCGAAGGGTACCGTGCCCGTGTGGTCAACGATGCTGTCGGTGAAGCCTCGCGTTTTGTGGCCGTTCTGGAAGAGTATAAACTCGCACCGGAAGTCACCCGCACACGTCTTTATCTCGAGACAATGGAAAAAGTGCTGGGCAATGTCGACAAGATCATTCTTGAAAACAACTCCGAGCAGGGCGGCCAAGGCGTCGTCCCATATCTGCCACTCAATGAATTACGTCGTGGAGGGTCCAACTGATGCGCAATACAAGCTTTCTGATCCCGATTGTGGTCATCGCAATTGCGGGCATTCTGTCCTCTCTTTTCATCGTCGACGAGCGGGAAAAAGTTTTGATCCTGCGCTTTGGCCAGATCAAACAGGAAATCACCGAGCCGGGTCTGGGGTTCAAAGTGCCGCTGCTGGATGAGGTCGTCCGTTACGAGGACCGGATTTTGTCCTTTGAAACGGATCTGATCGAAGTCACGCCAGCGGATGAACGTCGTCTCGAAGTCGATGCCTTTGTCCTTTACCGGATCGATAACATCCGCCAGTTCCGCCAAGCTTTGGGTGCGGGCGGTGAAACGCAGGCCGTTGTGCAGTTGCAAGGTATCCTCGACTCGCAAATCCGGACTGTTCTGGGTGCGCGCGGCGTGACCTCCAACACCATCCTGTCGCCTGAACGGGCCGCTTTGATGGGCAAAATCCGCAACGAAGCCGACAGCCGCGCCGCGGCCTTGGGTCTCAGCATTGTGGATGTGCGTTTGCGTCAAACCAACCTGCCTGCGCAAAACTTTGATGCCACATTGCAGCGGATGATTGCGGAACGTGATCGTGAAGCGACGGACGAGCGTGCGCGGGGCCGTGAAGCGGCGCAGCGTGTGACGGCCCAAGCCGACCGGACGTACACTGAAATCCTGTCCGAAGCCCGTCGCGATGCGCGGATCATTGAAGGTGAAGCCGATGCGGCGCGTAACCGGATCTTTGCAGAAGCTTACGGTCAAGACACGGAGTTCTTTGAGTTCTACCGCTCTTTGACAGCCTATGAAGAGGCGCTGAAAGGCGACAACTCTTCGATGGTGATGTCGCAGGACGGCGAGTTCTTCAACTACTTCAGAAGCGAAGGCGGCGCACCAGCGCAGTGATCGCGATCATCGCCCTGGCCTTTGGGCTGGTACTTATCGTGGAGGGGCTGGCGTACGCGCTGGCCCCTTCGCTTATTGAACTTGTGCTTGAGATGTTGCGGGCTTTGCCAGACAGTGCGCGGCGTCAAATGGGACTGCTGGCCATCGTGTCGGGGCTGTTGCTGATCTGGGGCGCGTTCCAGTTGGGGCTTACCCTTTAGGCGCGGGGCTTGCTGCGCCACAGGATGAACAGGCCCGACAAGACGATGAGGCCGCTGCCGAGCAGCATTGCCGCGCTCAGGCTTTCCCCGAACCAGACCACTCCAAGCGTGATCCCGAACAACACTCGAGTGTAGCGAAACGGTGTGACGGCGGATACCTCACCCGTGCGCATCGCGATCATCAAACTGCTATAAGCGGCGACGCCAGCAGTGACAGCACCACAGATATACAAAGCGGTCACAGGGTCTGGACGGACAAGACTGGCATCTTCCCAAAGTCCAAACAGTGCTCCTGCGACAAAAACCGATGCAAACCCGTACACGCCAAGTACGGATGTTCCAAGGCTGGCAGGGGCTGCGCGGCTTGCCAAATCACGCCCTGCAAAGCCAAGCATGCCAATCACCGCGAGGATCGATAGGGCTGAAAAGCTGTCTGAACCGGGTTGAATGATCACCAATACCCCTGCCAACCCGATGAAAATGGCCATCCACCTGCGCCAGCCCACCCGCTCTCCAAAAACTAGGGCCGCGCTGGCCACCACGACCAATGGTGTGGCTTGCAAGATCACTGTCGCAGAGGACAGAGGCGTCAGCGTGATGGCCAATACATAGAACAGCCGTCCCGTGATCTCGAACAAGACCCGCAGGCGCATCGGCGGGGACAGAACTTCGGGAACGATGAGGCGCTCGCCCTTGAGACAGGCCAGCACAGCAAACACCGCGCAGCCGCCCAGTCCAAAAAGCATCAGAATTTGCCCGACAGGCAGTGTCGCACCGCTTGCTTTTATGAATGCATCTTCGACCGCGAAACCGGCCATCGCTGCGACCATCCAAAGGCTTCCACGCAGATTGTGGGCGGCACTGGTCGCATTGTTTTTAGGCATTTGAGGCTTTCGGTCAGGGTCGGGAGCCTGTTTCACAGAACAATTCCTGTTTGGCCAGCCCGTGCGCACGCTGCGTTCACACTTTGGTAACATGAAGTTGAAAAGGTAAATGCATGCTAAATCTTTGATGTTGCAGTCCGGCCACCCTACATGCAGGCTATGTGTAATGCGTAAATCATGCGCGAAGCGGCCAATTTGGCCGGAAAACTACAGGAGACAATAAATGCAGCCCAAAGCGGTAGCCCTGTCGAAGCAAAATCAACCCACGTTCCAGTTACGTGCCTTGTGGCTCGGTGTGTTGGCACTTGCCTTTGTGCTTGTGCAAGCACTGTCAGCCCAAGCGCGGCCTGAAAGCCTTGCGCCGTTGGCCGAGAAGATCAGCCCCTCCGTGGTGAACATCACGACGTCGACGGTCGTGGCAGGACGGACGGGCCCTCAAGGGATCGCCCCCGAGGGTTCCCCGTTCGAGGACTTCTTTCGCGAATTTAACGACCGGAACAATGACGGGGACCGCCCGCGGCGCTCTTCTGCGCTTGGGTCCGGATTTGTGATTTCCGAAGACGGGTACATCGTCACCAACAACCACGTCATTGAAGGCGCGGACGAGATTTTGATCGAGTTCTTTTCAGGCGAAGAGCTGCCAGCAAAGTTGGTGGGCACGGACCCCAACACAGACATCGCACTGCTCAAGGTCGAGGCTGGCGCGCCATTGCCGTTTGTACCATTTGGCGACAGTGACGTTGCGCGCGTTGGCGACTGGGTTATTGCGATGGGCAACCCGCTGGGACAAGGGTTTTCCGTGTCCGCAGGCATCGTGTCTGCCCGCAATCGGGCGCTGTCAGGCAGCTTTGACGACTACATTCAAACGGATGCGGCGATCAACCGTGGCAACTCTGGCGGTCCATTGTTCAACATGGATGGGCAAGTGATTGGCGTGAACACGGCGATCTTGTCACCCAACGGAGGCTCGATCGGGATCGGTTTTTCCATGGCGTCCAACGTGGTCACCCGTGTTGTGGACCAGTTGCGTGAATTCGGGGAAACCCGGCGCGGATGGTTGGGTGTGCGCATTCAGGATGTGACACCTGATATCGCGGAATCCATCGGTCTGGAAATAGCCAAAGGCGCTATGGTGACCTCTGTTCAGGACGGTCCGTCCAAGGATGCAGGGATGTTGGAACGCGACGTGATCCTCAAGTTTGCGGGACAGGATGTGGATGACACACGCGGTCTGGTCCGTCAGGTGGCCAACAGTCCTGTGGGCGAGACGGTCCGTGTTCTGGTCTTCCGTGACGGTAAAACAGTGACGCTTAAAGTGACGCTGGGGCGCCGCGAGGATGCAGAACGGGCGGTGCCTGTTGTTGCGACTGAAGACGAGCCGGAGGCAGAGGCCGAAGAGATCACGACAACATTGCTCGGCCTGACATTTAGCGCGCTGACGGACGAGTTGCGCGCAGAGTTGAGAGTTGAAGCGGATGTCGAGGGCCTTGCTGTGACAGCTGTGGATGAAGCATCGGAAGCGGCGGAAAAAGGGTTGCGGGTTGGTGACATCATCACCGAAGCCGGACTGAAAAAAGTCACAAGCATTGCGGACCTGACCAAAAGCCTCGACGAGGTCAAAGAGGCAGGGCGCAAATCCATGTTGTTGCTGGTGCTGCGGGCCGGTGATCCCAGCTTTGTCGCACTTGGGCTTGAAGAATAAACCAACCTGAAAAACAGCGGAAAAGGCGCCCTTTGTGGCGCCTTTTTTGTGGGCTCAGTTCGGGTCGCGCGGGACGGCGATCAGCCCGAGTTTGCGGGCGCTGGCCACTGTGAGGGTCGGCTCGTCAAACCCGTCTTCGCTTTGAAATTTGCGGATCGCTTGGGTTGTGCGTTTGTCGATCAGGCCTGTGGCCTCTCCGCGAAAATACCCGCGCACAGCCAGCGCGCGTTGCAAACTTGCTGTGAAATCCTGGTTCATTGCGATCGGGCACACAATTTCGGTCCAGACTTCCTGCCGTTCTTGCACGATTTCCTGCCGGCGCTCTTTGCGGTAAATTGCGGGCTGCTGAATGCGTCCGTCCGTTGACACTTGCGCAGGCTGCACCAGAAAATCGCGTTCTACCGTTTCAATGATTGCAGGGGTCACACGGTTGCCCCAGCAGGTGCCGGGGATTGCGCCGTCACGGCCCGCTTGCACGATGTTGAAGGGGCCAAGCTTTCCTGCGCCGTTGGCCGTTGGTAAATCACATCCGGTGAGACCAATGGAGAGCGTGATGGCTATGATCGTTGCGGAACGCACATTCATGAAAGGGCCTGTCTGCTTTTTCTATCGTTTTGGGCAGAATAAGACGTTTCAACGGCTGTGCAAAGGGGCATCCGGATTTACCAGTTGATCCAGCATGTAAGAGATGTCCTCTACCTCTTCGGCGAGCACGTGGGTGACGCTGTGCGCACGCTGTATCCGCCCCGTGATGCGCAGCATGCGCCCTGAAATAACAGCGCGGCGGAACTTTTCGTACATGCTGCGCCAGATCACAACATTGACCACACCTGTTTCATCTTCAAGAGTGATGAAAATCACGCCTTTGGCGGTGCCCGGACGCTGGCGCAGGATCACCAGTCCCGCCACAGCAACACGTGCGCCTTCAACCGGGAGGTGAAGGGTCCGAGCCGTCAAACAGGCAGGGGGGCGGGGCCAATTGCCGCGAGAGGTTGAGAGAATCTTCATGTGAACAAATGTAGAACATTTGTCCGGTGCGACAACGGGGAAACGACAACGGCAAGAAAAGGGGGTGGCGCGCCCTAAATGGCGTTGCTAGATAGGATTAACACGTTTTTTCAAGGGGGCAGTTATGGCCAAAATCACCTACATCGAGCACAGCGGAACCGAACATGTCGTGGACGTTGCCAATGGCATGACCGTCATGGAAGGCGCGCGCGACAACAATATCCCGGGCATTGAAGCTGATTGCGGCGGTGCCTGCGCGTGTTCTACCTGCCACGTCTACGTCGATGCGGCTTGGGTCGAAAAACTCCCGACCAAAGACGATATGGAAACGGACATGCTTGATTTCGCATTTGAGCCCGACACGGCCCGGTCCCGTTTGACATGCCAGCTCAAAGTGACAGATTCTCTTGAAGGTCTTGTCGTTCATATGCCCGAGAAACAGATCTGATTTTGGATCAGGCGCGGCGTCTACCGGTGCGTTCTGTGCAACGTTTCGTTCGCCGCGCATTTCTGGCGTTGTGTTTGTGGCCTGCCGTGGCTGCCGCGGACACCATCCAATCTGCGCGCTACACAGACCCGACCACGCGCTACGCGCACGGTGTTCTAGGGGATGCAATCGAGCATGGCAGTTTAGAGCTGACGCTTGGTTCTGGCGCCCAGACAACCGTTGTTTTACCACAGAGCGATGTGTTTGAAGACACAGGACCGCGTGTGGTGGATCTGGATTTTGACGGCGCGCCGGAAGTTATCGTTGTGCAAAGCAACGCCCGGCTTGGGGCGAAGCTTGCCATTTACGACGCCACTGGTTTGCGCGCCGATACGCCTCATATTGGCGCATCGAACCGTTGGTTGGCGCCTTTGGGGGCTGCGGATCTCGACGGGGATGGCACCATGAACGTGGCATTCGTGGATCGTCCGCATTTGGCAAAGACACTGCGGATATGGGCATTTGTTGAGGGAGACCTTGTGCACCGCGCCGATCTGCAGGGCTACACCAATCACCGCATCGGGGAGCGGGACATCGCGGGCGGTATCCGCACCTGCGCAGGCGTTCCCGAGATGATCGTGGCCACAGGCAATTGGGCCGAACTTGTGGCGATAACGTTTGACGGGACGGCTTTCACAACAAAGCAATTGGGGCGCGACACGTCACGTGCGGCATTCGCAAAAGCGATGGACTGCAAGCTGTAGCGCAGCAGTTGCACCACAGGCCAAACCACTGGAATAAAATCGCGCGTGAGCGCGCCAACCGGATTACGTCAACGCCCGCCAACCGATGTCACGCCGGCAAAATCCTTCGGACCATTCCACTTGATCCACCATTGCATACGCACGGGCTTGAGCCTCGGACAGGGACGCCCCCCGCGCTGTGATGTTCAACACGCGCCCGCCGACTGCCACAATCGCCCCGTCTTTCTCCGCTGTTCCTGCGTGGAACGCCATATTCTTGCTGTCTTCGGGCAAGCTCTCCAAGCCTTTGATAACAGAGCCTTTCTCATAGGCTCCAGGGTAGCCTTTGGCCGCCATCACAACCGTGACGGCATGATCATCTGCCCAGTTCACAGTCGCTTCAGACAATCGCCCCTCCGCAGCGGCTTGCATCAGGTCAAACGCTTGCCCGCCCAAACGCATCATCAGAACCTGACATTCCGGATCGCCAAACCGCACGTTGTATTCGACCAAACGGGGTTGGCCGTCCTTGATCATCAAACCTGCATAGAGCACCCCTTGATAGGGCGTCCCGCGACGCACCATTTCTGCCATTGTGGGGCGGATAATTTCGGCCAATGCCTTTTCCGCGATCGCGTCTGTCAGGACCGGAGCAGGCGAATACGCCCCCATGCCGCCTGTATTGGGCCCGGTGTCCCCGTCGCCCACGCGTTTGTGGTCTTGGGCCGTGCCAATTGGCAAAACAGTTTCCCCGTCACACAGGATGAAGAATGACGCTTCCTCTCCGTCCATAAACTCTTCGATCACCACCTCGGCGCCGGCCGCCCCGAATGAGCCATCGAACATATCGTCAATCGCGGCCTCTGCTTCGGCCACCGTTTGCGCAATGATGACCCCTTTGCCCGCGGCCAAACCGTCCGCTTTAACCACGATGGGCGCGCCGTTGGCCTGCACATATGCCTTGGCCGCCGCCGCATCTGTGAAATGCCCATAGGCAGCCGTCGGTGCGTTTGCCGCATCACACACAGCTTTGGTAAAGGCCTTGGACGCTTCGAGTTCTGCCGCCGCTTTGGAGGGCCCAAACACCAGATATCCGTCCGCGCGCAACCGGTCAGCGACCCCCGCCGCAAGAGGGGCTTCGGGGCCGATAATCACGAAATCAATGGCTTGCGCCTCACAAAACCGGCTGACGGTGCCCCCGTCGTTTATGTCAAAGGCAGCACATTCCGCGATGGCGGCAATGCCTGCGTTTCCAGGTGCGACAATCAACTTGTCACATTTGGGGTTTTGCATCACGGCCCACGCCAGGCTGTGTTCGCGCCCGCCGCTGCCAAGGATAAGGATGTTCATGGGGCGTGCTCCTGATGGTATACGACATTTAAAGTCTGGGCCTTTGTTGCGAGGCGTTTTAAGCTGCGCAGGCAGTGAGGTAAAGGCGAGACATATGGACCTGATCGACAGCCCCGAACCGGGCAGCAATACGCCCGAATTCACGGTCTCCGAAGTGGCAGGCTCGGTCAAGAAGCTGATCGAGGCGGAATTGGGCTGGGTGCGCATCAAAGGCGAGGTGGGTCGCGTCATTATAGCCCGCTCTGGCCACATGTATTTCGATCTCAAAGATGATCGATCGGTCCTGTCGTGCATGACGTGGAAAGGGCAGGTGTCCGGCCTTGGAATCGTGCCCGAGGAAGGGATGGAGGTCATTGCCGAAGGTAAAATGACCGCCTCGGGGTTTCAGTCGAAATTCGCTTTGAACGCGCAGCGCATGACCGTCGCGGGTGAGGGCGCCTTGATGGCGCTGCTGGAAAAGCGCAAGAAATTGTTGGCCGGCGAGGGGCTTTTCGAAGAAAGCCTGAAGCAGCCATTGCCCTATTTGCCCGATGTCATCGGGGTGATCACCTCGCTGCAAGGCGCTGTGATCCGGGATATCCTGCACCGTTTGCGAGATCGTTTCCCGCGCAAGGTTCTGATTTGGCCTGTGGCCGTTCAGGGGGCCGCCTGTGCACCTGAAGTGGCGCGCGCGATCAAAGGGTTCAATGCATTCTCCGTCGGAGGCTCGATGCCGCGCCCTGATCTGTTGATCGTGGCACGCGGTGGCGGCTCCGTCGAGGATTTGTGGGGGTTCAACGAAGAGATCGTGGCACGCGCCGCCGCGGCTTCGGACATTCCGCTCATTTCTGCGGTCGGTCACGAGACGGACACCACGCTCATCGATTTCGTGTCGGACAAACGTGCGCCGACACCGACAGCGGCGGCAGAACTCGCTGTGCCTGTGCGCCATGAACTGGCCGCATGGGTCGATCAGGCCGAGGCGCGTATGAGCACGGCGCTTTCAAGTGGTTTGACACGGCGCGACCAGCGTTTGCGCGACCTCGCGCGGGCCTTGCCAAAAGCGCAGTCGCTGACCGATGTGCCCCAGCAGCGGTTGGACACTGTAGGTGACAAACTGGGACCTGCGCTGATGGCCGGTGTCCAGCGCCGCTCTATCAAGCTCGCAGACGTGAGCGGGGCACTGCGTCCGGGCACATTGCAGCGCATGATCGCCAATGATCGCAAACGTCTGGATGTTTTGAGTGCGCGGCTTGGTCCTGCGCTCGGGCGCAGCGTGACCTCGAAATCGGACAAACTGGCCGTGCGGATCGCCCGTTTTGACCCCAAACGCTTGATGAAAGACGTACAAACCCGCCACGAGACCCTTGAGCGTGCGGTGGCGCGCATGGTGGACGGTGGACATCGCCAAATCGACGCGCTCACTCGCAAGCTCGAAGCCATGGACCGTTTGCGCATGACCCTTGGGTACAAGGCGACGCTGGATCGCGGCTATGCGATTGTGCGCGGTGACGGTGCGATCGTGACCACAGCCAAAGCCGCAAGCAAAGCCGGTGTGTTGGAAATCGAATTCGCGGACAAGAAAATGACAGTGGGCGGCAAATCTGCAAAACCGTCAAAACCATCGCCCAAACCCGCAGCGTCGCCGACAGATCAGGGCTCTCTGTTTTGAAGCAGACCTTTCGCCGGCGGGTTCTGTCAAACCCCGACTTTGGGGCCTAGACATATCATTTCTTCATCGACGTCTTCGGCCTCGTAAAGATCCAGAGATTGAGGATTGTTTTTGAACCTCGCAATCAGGCCTGTGTCGCCCTTCTCAAAGCTCCAGCACTGGGGCTCCGGGCGGTCCTCATAGACGAAACAGATGCTCGAAGGCGCCTCTTCATACCAATAGCCGTCCTTGCATTCGCCGTCCAGAAACGACCAACGCAAGCGGCGATTGTCGAGATAGACTTCGGCGCCATACGGCGCGCCACCACGTCCGAAATATAGAGTTTTGCCTTTGGTGTAGGCGTCAAACTCCGCGCCGCTCATCGGTTCGGCTTGAACCGGTGTGCTCAGCATCAGAGTGAGAAGGACCAGACTGCGTTTTATCATAGTCCCAAACTGGCATGTTGCGGTTTGGAAGGCCACCCTTGCGCGCCGCAGCCAGTGTCTTTGGAGCGATATCTTGCGCAGTTTTTCGCCGCGCGGGGCGATTGGTCCATTCGGCAACACGCGGGTTCATCATCTTTTTCCAGATCGGGGGAAACAGGGCGATCACGGCCATCATGGGCAAGGATTGGGGCAACATCGGCATGTCTGTTTTGCTTAGCTCCAATGCAGGGAACGTGCGGGCAGGGTGCATATGGTGATCCGAATGGCGTGGCGCATTCAGCATCATCGCGCTGGAATACCAGTGCGGCGCGTTCCAGGCATGATGCGGCCCGATTGGCTCCGGACGCCCGTCCGCAAGGATTGTGCGGCGCAGCCCGTAGTGCTGCACATAGTCGGACAACAGCAGCTGAAGGGTCGCATACAGCGCAAGAATGCACAAAACCACCACACCGCCCAAACCCGCCAGCGCAAACGCCGCAAGCAATGACGCGAGCGTGCCAAGGCCGTAGCCGAGATAAGGGTGGCGCCATGCAGGCAGGATTTTGGCCGCCCGTGCACGCGCCATGTTTTCCGCGCGCAATCCTGCGCCGTAGCTTCCGGACCACGCGCGCCATGCAAAGCTGTAAAACCCTTCGTCAGGGCGGGCAGAGTTCGGGTCCTTATCTGTCGCGGCATTGATGTGGTGCACCTTGGGATGGGCGCTGGCATGGTGGCCAAAAAACAAGGAACTGTAGATCGCCACACCCAGCCTGCACGGGACATGGGTGGTGCGGTGGATCAACTCGTGCGCATTGGAATTGGACACTTGTCCCATCCAAAGCCCCGCACCTGCCAAAATCAACGCTTGGTCCAGCAGCGTAAGGGCAACGCCCCCGCCAACAGCCCACACGACCGTTCCCAGAACCGCGAAATGGGTGAATCCCAGCAACATGGAAAGCCCGTTGCCCGTCGCATCTGTGGGCAAGGCCCAATCATCACCGGTCAGTTTGTCCAACAGGAAAACCATCACCGTAATAAAGGTCAAAGCCAAAGCAGGCCACACCCCTCCAAACAGGCTGGCTGCAATCAAAACAACAGCGGGCGCAAGGCTCGCAAAGGCAAAAGTACGCATCATAGAATCGCTCCACAGAACAAACAGGCTAGCACAAAACGCATGTGAGTCCGATTAACCCCCGAATTTGCCCATTTGATGACGCCTATTGGAAATCCTTGTGATGATTGAGTTCTGAAATCCGCGCTGATTTGTCGCTTTTGGGGTCATGTGGATTTCACGGCGCTGATAGGTTGCCCCAAACAGTGATGCGAAGGACGGCTCTCATGGCCCTTGACGAAAACAACAAATCAGGCGTTTGGAAATCTGGCAAAGGCAAAGGGCGCCGCCACACTAAAGGCCGCCAGTTGGACGACAAGGCATGGGCAGAGGTCCAAACCTTGCTCGGGGACGCACCGATGCGCGCCGATTTGTTGATTGAACACTTGCATAAAATTCAGGACCATTTCGGGCATCTGAGCGCGGCGCATTTGCGGGCTCTGGCCGAAGAAATGCGCATGTCGATGGCGGAAGTCTACGAGGTCGCAACCTTCTATGCCCATTTTGATGTGGTGAAAGAGGGCGAAACACCGCCCCCCGCGCTGACCATCCGCGTGTGCGATTCCCTGTCTTGCGAACTGGCGGGGGCGCAGCAGTTGAAAGCCGCGTTGGAAGACGGGCTGAACCCCGATGAGGTCCGCGTTCTGCGTGCGCCGTGCATGGGGCGCTGCGACACCGCGCCTGTGCTGGAACTGGGGCACAATCATGTCGACAACGCAACGCTCGCCAAGGTCGAAGCGGCGATCAAAGCCCAGGACACCCACGCCCGAATCCCGGCGTACGAAACCTATGCGCAGTACGCCGCAGAAGGCGGCTATGCGGCCCTCAAAGACTTGCGCGCCTCAGGCAACTGGGAAGATGTGCAAGCCAAAATCAAAGAAAGCGGATTGCGCGGATTGGGCGGCGCGGGCTTCCCGTCAGGCACCAAATGGGGCTTTGTGCGCGCCAATGCGGGCCCACGTTATCTGGCCGTCAACGGGGACGAGGGCGAGCCGGGCACGTTCAAGGACCGCTACTATTTGGAACGCACCCCGCACCTGTTCCTTGAGGGAATGCTGATCGCAGCATGGGCTGTTCAGGCAGACACAGCCTTTATCTACATGCGGGACGAATATCCGGCGGTCCTTGAAATTCTGGCACGGGAAATCAAGGCGCTAGAAGACGCAGGGCTTGTTGAAAAAGGCTATATAGATCTGCGACGCGGTGCGGGCGCCTACATTTGCGGCGAAGAATCCGCGATGATCGAAAGCATCGAGGGCAAACGCGGAATGCCACGTCACCGCCCGCCTTTTGTGGCGCAGGTCGGGGTTTTCGGGCAGCCGACATTGGTGCACAACGTCGAAACCTTGCACTGGATCGCACAGGTTTGCCGTGAAGGGCCGGAGTGTTTGAACGGCACCGAATTAAACGGGCGCAAAGGGTTGCGCAGCTATTCGGTGTCTGGCCGCGTGGCCAAGCCGGGTGTCTATTTGCTCGCAGCAGGGTCCACGATCACGGACATCATCGCGGCCTGTGGCGGTATGGCGGAGGGGCATGACTTCAAAGCCTATCAGCCGGGGGGGCCGTCCTCTGGACTGTTGCCTGCCAGCATGGACGATATCCCGCTGGATTTTGACACGCTGCAACCCCACGGCACCTTCATCGGGTCGGCTGCGGTTGTGGTTTTGTCTCAAAACGACAAGGCGCGCGATGCAGCCCTTAACATGCTGCGGTTCTTTGAGGATGAAAGCTGTGGCCAATGCACGCCCTGTCGCGTGGGCTGTGGGAAAGCCGTGCAATTGATGCAGGCGGACACATGGGATCAGGACTTGCTGGGGGAATTGTGCACCGCGATGACAGATGCCAGCATTTGTGGTCTTGGACAGGCGGCCCCTAACCCGATCAAGCTGACAATGCAGCATTTCGCGGACGAGATTTAACGCCAAAGGCGGTGGCGGTTTACGCCGCTACCTTGCGTTGCGATACACGCGGCATATACATCCGTTGGTGCGAAATTTCTTGCACAAAGAAATCGCATTCTTTTGCGTGTTGCGCCCAATGCGGGCCATCACGTAGCTGCCCGTACGCGCCGCGCGGGATTTGATGGTGCGGTAGTCCACTTTTTCGCGGGAGACGAGGCCCGTGCACCGTGCAGTCAGGCGCCTGAGATTGCGGCGCGCTTCGGAACGGGTCGGCCCAAAAGCCAGTTGCGCGCCCCATTCCTTGATCGCAGGCGCGGGTTTTTTGAACTTGGTAAAGGTGCGGTTTTTAGCCATATCAAGGCAGGCCTGCAGAAAAGGCACCGTGGCGTTCAGGCGAAAGTCATGGGCTTTTGGCGGCGTGTCGCGCCATGTTTCAGCCGTCAATCCCGAGATGATCTGGACGTAGTTTATCGTTTCGGTCGCGAGGCCTTTTCCTTGCAAGGTAAAGCCGTCTGCGCGCCGCTCCCCACCATTATATGCCACCGCCGCAATGCCCGCACTGCCATAGCGTCTTTGCAAGTACCCCAGATATTCACCTGATCGTTCAATGGCTTGGGCTGGGTTGTAGCTGTCGGGTAGGCCGCGCAACTTGGCCGTGCCGGGCATGAACTGGGCAATCCCCTGCGCACCTGCGGGGCTGAGCGCATTGGGATCAAACCGGCTTTCCTGCCACAAAAGCCGTGCGAAAAACCCCGGATCCAGATCATGGCGCCGCGCCACGTTCTCGATTTGCTGGCAGGTGTCAAAGGCGAAAAACGCAGGGCGGATGCAATCTTGCGGACCAGAACTGCGCAGCGAGCACATTGTGCCGGGGGGCTGTGCATGCGCCTGTGTGCCCCAAAGCATCAGCGCGCCCAGCAAAGCGAAAATCACTTGGTGTCTTTTCATGTCCGCGCCCCCGTATTAGGTGATGATAAGGTAATTATTCGGGGCATCATGGCTTTTTTCAAGAAACTCAAGGACCGTTTGTTCAATTCCTCATCTAAAATCGATGAAGGGCTTGAAGCGATCGTCGAGGATGGCGGGACGCAAGACGCAGGCGAACCGCTTGCAATCGAACCGCCTCAGCCGGTTTTGACCACCCCTGAACCTGCTGCTCCAGAGCCCGAAGAGGGGGTCGGGGACACGCATGGAGACGCGCCACCTCAAGACCTCAAAGAGGCGCTCGCGCAGCCGGCGACCGACATTGCCGAACACGTCGGCCAACAGATGACGCCACGGGTCGAACCCGATGAACCGCCTGCTCCGCCCCCCTTGGATACCGCACCCGAGGCAAAGGCGCCCGAGGCCGCCAAACCCGGTCTCATCGGGCGCCTGTTCGGGCGGGGAGGAGAAGAAAAAACCGTGCTCAGGCGCGTTCTCGATGACGACATGCTCGAGCAACTCGAAGAGCTGCTCATCAGCACAGATATGGGCGTCGACACGGCGCTGCGGGTCACGGCCAATATGGCCGAAGGGCGGATGGGCAAGAAACTGTCGGTCCCTGAAATCAAAACCCTGCTCGCGCAAGAAATCGCGCGGATCATGGAACCTGTGGCGCGTCCTTTGCCGCTCTACCCCAAAAAACCGCAAGTTGTACTGGTGGTCGGGGTCAATGGGTCGGGCAAAACGACAACAATCGGCAAACTGGCGAGCCAGTTCAAAGCCGCGGGGAAATCGGTCGTGATCGCAGCTGGAGACACGTTTCGCGCGGCGGCGGTCGAGCAATTGCAGGTCTGGGGCGAACGCGCCGGCGTGCCAGTCTTGACCGCACCCGAAGGATCAGATCCCGCAAGCCTCGCGTTTGATGCCATGACCAAAGCGCAGGAAGATGGGGCGGACCTGCTGATGATCGACACCGCAGGCCGGCTCCAGAACCGGTCGGACCTGATGGAAGAGCTGGCCAAAATCGTGCGGGTGATCCGCAAGAAAGATGAAACCGCGCCGCACAATACGCTGTTGGTGCTGGACGCGACAACAGGGCAAAACGCACTCAATCAGGTCAAGATATTTCAACAGGTTTCGGATGTCTCGGGGCTTGTCATGACCAAACTGGACGGAACAGCCAAAGGCGGGGTGCTCGTGGCCTTGGCTGATAAATTCGGACTGCCCATTCATGCAATCGGGGTCGGTGAACAAATCGACGACCTCGACGCCTTTGACCCCGAGGAGTTCGCACGCGCGCTGTGCGGGGCAGATTGAGCTTCCTTTCGACAAAAATATCCTCGGGGGGAGGCCGCAAGGCCGGTGGGGGCAGACAGCCCCCTGATACGCTCGGATGACAGACTGGCTGATCTCTATCGAGGGAACAGAACAAGGGCATCAAGTCGCTCTGGTGCTCGCGATCATGGCGGCATTCTTGCACGCGGTCTTCGGAGCATTGCAAAAAGGGCGCCATGATCCGTGGCTGACACGGGGGGCGATCGACGCCAGTTACGGGCTGATGGCCGCACCCTTTGCACTCTTCGTCGTGCCATGGCCGGAACCGCATATGTGGCCCATCTTTGCGGCGGTGTGGGTGATCACGTGATCTATAAAATCTTGCAAGCCATGGCCTACACGCGGGGGGCCTATACGGTGGTCTATCCGGTGGTGCGCGGCACAGGACCGCTGTTCGCAGTGATCGGCGCCTACCTGATATTCGAGGAAACCTTCACAGGGATTCAATGGCTGGGGTGGGCGTGTTGCTGGCCGGTATCTTCGGGCTGGCGGTGTACAACCTGCTCTATCTGGAAAGCGAACGGGACACATTGCGCATGGCATTGGGGTTGGCCGTCCTGACAGGATTGTTTGTTGCGCTCTACACGACCTATGACGCTATGGTATCCGCGCCACGGAGAATCCTTTTACCTTCCTGGCGTGGTTTTTCATGATTGACGGCACAGCCATGCCGCCCATTGCACTCAGGCGGTGGCTGAAAATGGAAAACCGGCCTGCAGTGCGGCCCTTGATGGTGCGGGGAATGATCGGAGGCTGTGTGGCCTTCATGAGCTTTGGTGCTATTATGATGGCGACCAGATTGGACAAAGTGGGGGAGGCGGCGGTGCTGCGTGAAACCTCGACGGTGTTTGCGGCACTTATCGGTTGGTTGGTGCTGAAAGAAACTGT
This sequence comes from uncultured Paracoccaceae bacterium, assembly GCA_943787985.1. Classification (GTDB taxonomy): domain Bacteria; phylum Pseudomonadota; class Alphaproteobacteria; order Rhodobacterales; family Rhodobacteraceae; genus Ascidiaceihabitans. Next base: position 607,895 of record CALSOO010000004.1, read on the forward strand.
AGGACCGCGACGCATCGCCTTGATGGCGCTGATCGCGGTGGGCGCTGTGATTGTGGAAATGGGCGGGTAACTCCGCATACAAAGGAAAAACAAAGTGGCAAGCAACACATCGGGCGTAAAAGAGATCAACCCGTTCTTGAAAATGGTGCTGGAATTCGGGCCCGTGATCGTCTTTTTCATCGCATATTTGCAGCTCAAGGACGACGTGTTCACCATTGGCGGCACCGAATACGACGGCTTCATTGTCGTCACGGCCGCCTTTATCCCGTTGCTTGTCGCCAGCACCGGCATGTTGTGGTTCCTGACCGGAAAGCTGTCAAAGATGCAAGTTGCGACGCTTGTGTTGGTCGTGGTGTTCGGAGGGATGACTGTTTGGCTCAATGACGACCGGTTCATCAAAATGAAGCCTACAATGATCTTTGGCTTGTTCGGCGTGCTCCTTGGCATCGGATTGCTGCGTGGACAAAGCTACCTTGGCTATGTGATGGAAGACATGATGCCGCTGCGCCACGAGGGCTGGATGATCCTGACCAGGCGGCTCACGCTGTTGTTTCTGGGGCTGGCGGTGGCCAATGAACTGGTCTGGCGGTTGATGAGCGAAGAAACCTGGGTCTATTACAAAACCTTCGGCGACACGGCGATCCTGTTCGGGTTTTTCATGACCCAAGGGAACCTGTTCCAGACCTACAGTTCCGAGGATGACGGCACTGGCGCGGACGAAAGCGACGGCTAAAAAGCAGACAAAGCCTAAGCGCGCCGGATCAGCAGGGTGGGATGCGGGGATCGACAGACCCGCCCAGACCTGCGACCAGCGCGGCGCGGTTTTTGGGGGGATCAGCTGGCGCAAGGCGGCCATCGGCGTCGCCTCGGGGGCACGCAGCAGATCCGCGTAAAAACGCCATAGTGCCCCCTCGGGTATAGGCAGACCAATGCGACACCCGACGCTGGGGGGCAGAAATCACGCGTCCTGCCTCATTCAGGCGGCGCAAGGTCTGCGCGCAATCAATCTGAACAGTCAGCGCGTTTGCGGCATCAATGCCATCGCCGACCGCACGGTCCATCGGGGCGCTGGAGGGGATCAACCGCTCGAACAACGTATCAAACATATCATTCTGGCGGCTGGTGATGTTGAACAACTCGGCGCTGTGGCCCGCAGGGGTGCACAACGCGGCAACGGCGCGGCTGTGATAGGTGGCAGCGGTCAGAGTGATGGCACGATCGATGCTGTTGGCGGGCAGGTGATGCATGGCCTCGAACAGCACTTCGGACCCCATGGAGTGCGTGATGACATGCACAGGGGCGGGCAGGGGCCGCCGCTTTGATCAGGGCAATCATCTGTGCAAGCTGGACACCTGCACGGCGTGCACGGTGTTGGGCGGCGCGCAAAGTGCCCCGCGCAGGCCAGCCAAAGGCAATGGCCAAACCCTCGCATGGATCATCGCATCCGAACCCCAACGCTGCTGGCCACGCTGGCCCGCCGCGCACGGACAGGTCCTCGGGCATGGCAAACAAACTGCGATGGGGACAGGCCACACGGTGCGAGGGGGCGTATTTGTACCCATGGATCATCACGATCACCGGTCCATCGCTGTTACAGGCGGCGCGGCACAAAACCAGAGAGGGCGGCGCAAGGCTGGCGTGCAGGCTCAAAGCATCCTGACGGGCATTCACTCTCAAACAGCGGCATCGGCACCCTTTCCATACGGACAGCACAGATTTCGCAACTCTGTACGCTCTCAGGGATAGGGCGTGCGCGTGAAACTCGGGTTATAGGGACCGTCACGGTGTTGACGGCTTCTGTGCAACGGCGTATCTGACCCCTGTGGCGATTTGTTACCGGATTGCGGGGCCACTCGGTGCTTTTGGGAAATCCTGAAGGCCACGTAAATTCCGCTAAAAGGTCAGGATGAAGCCCCCCTTCGCTTGACCCAGCGTTCGGGGGGTTTTTTCGTGGTTGGCCCATTCCTCAACCCGTGGAGAATGACGATGAGCAATGACTGGAACCCGCGCACCAAGGCGGTGCACTCAGGCACACGGCGCAGCCAATACGGCGAAGTGTCCGAAGCGATTTTCCTGACCCAGGGGTTCGTCTACAACAGCGCCGAAGACGCCGCCGCCCGCTTTGAAGAGGCGGGGCCGGATGAATTTATCTATGCGCGCTACGGCAACCCGACAGTGCGGATGTTCGAGGACCGCATGGCGGCCCTTGAAGGGGCGGAAGACGGATTTGCCACAGCCTCTGGCATGGCAGCGGTGTCGGGGGCGTTGATCTCGATGCTCAAGGCGGGGGACCACGTTGTGTCCTCGCGTGCGCTGTTCGGATCCTGCCTTTATGTGCTCGAAGAAATCCTGACGCGCTACGGGGTCGAGGTGAGTTTTGTCGACGGCACCGATCTGGCGCAATGGCGGCGGCCGTGCGCGCCCGACACCAAGGCGGTGTTCTTTGAATCGCATGTCCAACCCGACGCTGGAAGTGATTGATATAGAATCGGTTGTCCGAATTCGCCCATGCACAGGGGGCGCTGGTGGTGGTCGACAATGTCTTTGCCACACCGGTGTATTCCAACGCCATCGCGCAGGGGGCGGATGTGGTGGTCTATTCCGCGACCAAACACATTGACGGGCAGGGCCGGGCCTTGGGCGGGGTGATCCTTGGCAGCCGAGAGTTCATTCGCAAGACGGTTGAACCCTACATGAAACACACCGGCGGCTCGATGTCGCCCGTTCACCGCATGGGTGATGCTCAAAGGGCTGGAAACGATGGACCTGCGGGTGCGCGCGCAGGCGGCGAGCGCCAGGCATCGCCGAGGCGTTGCAGGGCGCATGGCGCTTGAGCGGGTGATCTATCCCGGGCTTGCGGATCATCCGCAGACATGCGCTGGTGCAGTCGCAGATGGGCAAGGCGGCACAGTGCTGCGCATGGATCTCGAGGGCGGCAGGACGCTGCGTTCAGTTTCCTCAACGCGCTGCAAATCGGGATGATTTCCAACAATCTGGGCGATGCAAAAACGATTCTGACCCATCCGGCCACCACCACGCATCAACGGCTGTCCGAGGATCAGAAGGACAGCTTGGGATCACCCGGGGCTGGTGCGGATCTCCGTCGGGATCTGAAGACACCGAGGACCTGATCGGGGATATCAGCAGGCGCTCGGCTGCAAGGTTAAGACACCGGCATTCTTCATTTGTGATCCAAGCGTCGGTATCCGCCGTTACCTCTGTCGTAATTGGCATAACGGCGACACTGCCTATATAAGTGGTGATACGACGAAGGGGGCCCACATGAATCATTCAACGACCCGAATCAGCAATCCCGAGCGTGACGAGGCCGAAGCCGCGCTGGATGTGCTGCGGCAGTGGGCGCAAGCCGCGACGACACGGAAATGCCGAGCTTGACCCCGCTGTGGCGCGGTTCTCCGGGGCACGGGGTGCGACTATCCGGCGTTCACGCGAGCTATCCCGAGGATTTCACCGTCGACGCGGCCTACAAGGCACGCCTGCCGGATCTGCAGAACGGCCCGTCCAGCCTGATCAAGGGGCCAAGCAGCAAATCCAGCATGTGGGCATTTCCAATTTCCGCCTGCCGATCCGGTTTCACACCCGCGACATGGCGATCTGACGCTGGAAACCTCCGTGACGGGCACGGTCAGCCTTGAGGCGGACAAGAAGGGCATCAACATGTCCCGGATCATGCGCAGCTTTTACAAGCACGCGGAAGCACCGTTCAGCTTTGAGGTGATTGAGGCGGCGCTGGATGATTACATCAGCGATCTGGACAGCTTTGATGCGCGCATCCAGATGCGGTTTTCCTTTCCGATGAAGGTCGACAGCCTGCGCTCTGGCCTGTCGGGGTATCAGTATTACGACATCGCGCTGGAACTGGTGGAAAAGACGGGGTGCGTCAAAAGATCATGCATCTGGATTATGTCTATTCCGTCGACCTGCCCCTGTTCGCTGGAACTGTCGAACATGCGCGCGCCACCGGGGACAATTGGCCACGCCGCATTCGCAGCGCTCGGTGGCGCGGATGTCGGTTGAGATGGCGACACGACAGTGCCTTGTGGTTCGAAGACCTGATCGAAGCTGCCGCCGCGCAGTGCCGACCGAGACGCAAGTGATGGTCAAACGCGAGGACGAACAGGCCTTTGCCGAGCTGAACGCGGCCAATCCGATTTTCGTCGAGGATGCGGCGCGTCTGTTCTGCGCAGCAGTTGCAGCAGACGACGCGGATCGGCGATTTCGCGTGATCGCCAGCCATCAGGAAAGCCTGCACAGCCATGACGCGGTATCGGTGCTGACAGTAGGCGACACCTTCGCCCAAGACAGCTTTGATCCGCGCCTGTTCCAAAGCCTGTTCCACACAGGCTGATCTGTCCTTTCAAAAATGTCTAGGTTCGACCGCCCGGCCCGTGTAATGTGGAGCCGGGCGTTTTATTTTGCCCGCTACATTTTTTAAAATTATTGGAAGGACATGACATTATGGACATGCAGAACCTGACACTTGAGGATTTGGAAAAAGGCGTCGATCTGTTGGCAGAGATGGATGCGGACGAAGCCCCGCAGCTTTTGGCGCTGAAATCAGAGATCGCCAAATCGCTCTATGCTGATCTAAACGGGTTGATGCGCGCACCGGGCGATGACCCTTTGGCTGGGCTTTCCTATCTTGCGCCACCACAAGATCTGGAAGCGGATTTTGACGAACCGCTGGTCCTATCCGCATCGCGGTGCACAAAAGCGATTATCGCCACCGTTGTACGCGCGGCGATGTTGATTTTGGATCTCTATGGCTTGCGGGCCAGTCTCAAAACCAAAAAGGCGATTGAAAGCGGCATGAAATCGCAGGTTCCGGAAAAAGCGTTTAATGGGTTTCAAACTTTGATCGAGAAGCTGTCCACAGCCTCTGGCGCAAAGGACAAAGGGCTGGCGTTTTACAATTTGATGCAAGGCATGGACAACCTGAATATCATCAAGATTGTCACCAAGAGCGCGAAGCAAGACATGAATTTTCGTGAGTGGGTGAAATTTGGTCTCCTGTTTGGTCTGCAAGTATCGGCATGGTTCTTGTCAGGCGGGATCGCATTTGCCGCTCAGGTCGGGTTGACGGTCGTGTCGGCTGTTGAACTGGGTAAATCGGCGAACGAAGTGCGCACCTGCTGCTAAGCACATGCCTCTTTTCCGCGCCTTGCGCGAGGCGGGTTGCGGCTATGCAAAACTGTCGGTGGTGCATTGCTGCGCTGCAGCATATCCTGACCTCAACAGTATATTCGCATGCAAAGAGGTTCCGACATGGCACTCCAAGACATCCACGCTCCATCTGTTTTCACCAGTATATCCAGCGCTTTGCGCGGTTTTTTTTGTATCTATCCTCGAGGCACGCGGCATGCGCCTTGCGGCCGAAGCCCGCGGACGTCACATCGCATTTCTCAACACCCTATCTGATGAAGAGCTTGCGGAAATGCGCCTGCGTCGCTCCGACATCGCGGCCTATGTGTTTCGCGACCTGATGTACTCCTAAGCCAAAGACGGAGCGCGGCGCGCCCAAAGCGACGCTCACCTGCTTGACATGAGGGCAGGAGCGCGCCAACGCTGCCCGCATGTTTGACCTGCGCCCAGTTGGATACGTGATCGGCCTTTTGGTCACCGTTCTTGGTGTGGCCATGGTGCTGCCTCTTGTTGTTGCCCTGGCCGAGGGGGACGGGGGCTGGACCACCTTTGCCGAAAGCGGCGTGATTACTGTAATATCCGGTGCTTTGATCGCGGTGGCCTGTTCCAACGGGGTGAAACAAGGGCTCAGCATCCAGCAGACCTTTTTGTTGACCACGGGTGTCTGGCTTGCGCTGCCCTTGTTCGGCGCGTTGCCGTTCATGTTGGGGGAAACGCAGGCCGATTTTACCGATGCCTTCTTTGAGGCGATGTCGGGGCTGACCACCACAGGGTCTACCGTTTTTTCCGGGCTTGATGACATGCCTAAGGGGCTGTTGCTGTGGCGCGGTATTCTGCAATGGCTTGGCGGCATTGGTATCATTGTTGTGGCGATGGTGTTCTTGCCCGAATTGCGGGTCGGGGGGATGCAGATTTTCCGCTCCGAAGGGTTTGATACATTTGGTAAAATCCTGCCCCGCGCAACCGAGATATCGTCGCGCATTTCCGTAATTTATCTGGGGCTGACGCTGGCCTGTGCCTTTGCCTACCTCGGGGCGGGCATGAACGCTTTTGACGCCACCGTGCATGCGATGACCACCATCGCCACGGGGGGCTTTGCCAACTATGACGCCTCCTTTGCGGCCTTTGATCCGGCGGCCGAATATGTGGCCACCCTGTTTATGTTGCTGGCCGCCTTGCCGTTTGTGCGCTTTGTCCAGCTGAGCGCAGGCACGGCGCGGCCATTGTTCCGCGATACCCAAATCCACGCGTTCTTTGGAACGGCACTTGTGGTCGTGGGCCTGATGGCGGCGTGGAACCTCACACAGTCGGACGCGGATACAGAGCTGTCGGTGCGCAAAGCCTTGTTCAACGCGGTCTCCTTGCTCACGGGGACAGGCTACGCCAGCGACGATTACATGAAATGGGGCAGCTTTGCCGTAACGGTCCTGTTCTTTACGGGATTGATCGGAGGCTGCGCTGGGTCCACCGCGTGCTCCATCAAAATCTTCCGCTACCAGCTGCTTTTTGCCTCCATCAAAGCGCAACTGCAAAAAACACGCAGCCCGCACGGCATCTTCACACCGCGCTACGCAGGGCGGCCCATTGACGACGATGTCCTCAGCTCTGTGATGTCGTTCTTTATGTTCTTTGTGGTGACGTTGGGCGTGCTGGCCGTGGCGCTCGGGATGACGGGGTTGGACTTCACCACCTCTGTCTCGGGGGCGGCGGCTGCACTGGCCAACATCGGCCCCGGTCTGGGGGATGAAATCGGACCTGCGGGCAATTTCGCAGGGCTTAACGACACTGCCAAATGGCTGCTCGCCATCGCGATGCTGATCGGGCGGCTTGAACTGCTGGCTGTCTACACAATCCTAACGCTTCACTTCTGGAGAGCTTGATCCATGCAAAAACCTTTGGGCGCCCAAATGTCCCACATGCTCAAAGATCGCGGGGTGGATGTCATCTTTGGCATCCCCGGGGTGCACAATCAGGAAATGTATCGCGGGATCGAAGAGGCGGGGATCACCCATGTGCTGGCGCGCCACGAACAGGGGGCGGGGTTCATGGCCGACGGCTATGCGCGCGCCACAGGCAAACCGGGGGTGGCCTACGTGATCACCGGGCCGGGGCTGTGCAATATCATGACGCCGATGGGGCAGGCCTATTCGGACAGCGTGCCAATGCTGGTCATATCGAGTTGTCTGGACGAAACCGCCGCGCGCAAAGGCCAGCTGCACCAGATGAAAGACCAACGCGCCGCCGCCGAAACCGTGTGCGACTGGTCCGAGGAAGCGCACAATGCGCAAGCCGCCTATACACTAATCGACCGGGCCTTCACCGAGTTCATGGCCAAACGTGCACGCCCAAAATCGCTTGTTGTCCCGATTGCTCAGCTTGAGGCACCCGCGCTAGCGCCGCCCAGTGCCGTGCCGCGCCAGCCGGGCACTCTGCGGGCGCACAACATCTATCCGTTGAAAGGCTTGCTGGCGCAGGCCAAGCGACCGTTGTTTATTTTCGGAGGGGGGTTGCGTGATGACGAATGGGTGTCGGTGGTGCTGGGCGCGACCAAGGCGGCGTCCTTCACCACCTATGCCGGACGCGGCCTTGTGGGCGCGGATGCACCGCTGCACTTCGGCGCGTATCTCGCGCGGCCCAGCAGCGCGGAGGTCGTGGCGCAAGCCGATCTGGTGATCGCAGTCGGCACCGAACTGTCAGAGGGCGATCTGTGGCGTGACCATCTGGGGCATACCTGCCCCTTGGTGCGGGTGGACATCGATCCGGACGTGTTGGCCGACCGCCACCGCGCCGAGATCACCTACCACTACGATGCAGATGCCTTTCTGGAGGATCTGCACAGCCTCGATATCGGACGCGCCGCCTCTGATTGGGAGGCAGGCCACGTCGCCGCCACCCGCGCGCGGTGGCGCGCCGAGGTGGACGCCGAACGCCCCGGCATCGTCCCCGTCTGCGACGCGCTGCGCGACTGCCTGCCCGATGGCACCATGATCTACTCCGACATGACCCAATTCGCCTACACGGCCAAGGAGGTCTGGGACATGGACCGCCCCGGCCATTGGCATCACCCCTACGGCTTTGGCACGCTCGGCTATGCGACCCCCGCAGCCATTGGCGGCGCAGTGGGGCGGCCAAACCTGCCCACCATCGCCATCATCGGGGACTACGGCTTCCACTACACAATGGCCGAACTGGGCGTGGCAGTAGAACTTGGACTGCCGTTGCCCATCATCCTTTGGGACAACGGCAAGCTCAAAGAAATCGAGGATTCAATGGTGCGCGCCCAGATTGCGCCCAACGCGGTGGTCGCCCGAAACCCTGATTTCTGCAAACTGGCGGAGGCTTTTGGCGCGCATAGTGCTGCACCAAAATCGCTTGAGGATATGCAAAAGGCGGTCAAAGCCGCATTGGCCGCTGACCGCCCCACATTGATCTATCTGACGCCTGAAGTCGTGGGCTGAACCCTAGTTCCAGCAGCTCACCAGAACCGTCATGCCCGTGGCCGCAGCGCCAAGGTCTTCGGCAGGCATTGCACCACTGGCTTTTGACACAGAAGCGGTGCGCCCTGCGGCTTGCAGCACGTCTTTGATGGTCTCGCGATCCACGGCAAAGCTGACATCGGCGGGCAAGGACGGGCCGGTGCCCGGGTCGGCTTGCAACATGCCAAGCACACCGCCAGAGGCGTCCAGAACCGGACCGCCGACGTCCCCGTCAAGGGCGTTCAACGCCAGTCGGTTCACACCGGTTTCGCCGTTCAATCCGCGCACATCCGCCAAAGTGCCAAAGGTCATGGAGGGCGCGCCCAGAATGCCTTCATAGCTGTAACCGGCCACTGCGACCTCACTGTTCAGACGCGGGGTCTGGCCTGTGAAAGCGGCAATGGACAAAGGCGCCAGCGCGTCTTTGGGGGAGAGAACGGCAATGCCGCTGGCGGCGTCAACGCTGAGCACCTCCGCCTCATATTCGCTGTCGAGGGTGATGCGCATGCAGCTTTGAACGGCATTGGCCACGGTCACGACGGTGCCGCGCGCATCCACGTAAAAACCCGAGCGCGATATCTTGGGTTTGCGCACTTCCAAGCCCGACACCAGATCAATGGCCTGTTCGTCTGCGGACCCTGCCGTCAGGTCAAGAACGCCGTCGATCAGGGTAAAGCTTTTTTCCAGCTCATCCATCAAACGGGTGCGGCGTGCTTCATCGCCTGCAGGCCAGATCAGGGTGAACCCTTTGACCGCCCCGTTGACCAGTCCGGCGCGGGTTTCGGACACGATCTGGCCGTTCTCTCCGGTCAGGACAAAGCTGCGCTGCTTGCGCTCGCGTGGGCCATCCAGCGGCACGATCTCAAGGGTTTGCATGATGTCATACAGGCCAAACAAGGTGGATTGATCGCCGGGTTGGCTGATCAGATATAGCTGGGCGCCGATCTCGTTTGTAGAGCCGTAGTGGGCAAAGGGGGATTCGTATTTGTCGAAAGCTACGGCCGCTGTGGGCATCAGCATCTCGATGCCAGCGGCGGCGTCGCGCACGATTTGCAGACCCAGCCCGTCAAGCACCGCGTTATATTGCTTGAGCAACGCGGCGCGCTGCATCGTGGTCAGAATGCCTGTCACGTCAAAGCTGTTGGCCTCTTGCCACTGGGACATCGAACGGCGGGTGGCAGGGCCATAGGCTCCGTCAATCGCGCCGGTGTAAACGCCAGCCCACTTCATCGCGACTTGCAATTCTTTGCGCTCATCTGCGGTCAGGGTGCGTTCGGACTGGCGGGCTTGTCGGGGGGTCTCGTCTGCGGGTTCCGGCTCTGGTTCGGGCACAGCAACAGTGATGGGTTCAGACGTTTCAGGTTCCGGTGTTTCTGGTGTTGCGGTCTGAACGGGGGCTTGCGCGCCAGGCAATGGAATCGCGCCAGTGTTCAGAATATTCGCGCCCACAGGCCAGAATTGCTGACGAAAGCTCGAGGACAGGGCAATATAGCTGTCATTGGGGATCAAACGGTCACGACGATAGCTGCGCAGCACGATTTCTGCATCACGGCGGGTGTAGGGGCCAAGGGCGATGCCATACCAGCCGCCGGGCAAGGAAAACCCGTTCACATCCTCGATGTTGGCAGCATAGGCACGGACACTGGCCGTGGCTTGACGCAGGTTGGGCTGGGCCTCGACCTGAACCCAAACCACCTCATTCAGGGATTGGGCATTGAGGGGCAAAACCCATATGAAAACCGTCACCCAAATCGATACAAACCTGCCTACCATGCGCCCCAATTCCCCTGCTCTTCATGTTCGGATGCAAATAAGCAGGATTTCGCTGCAAACACCATACGGCAATAGCGCTAAAAGAATGGGACACGCACAATTGACGCTGTGCGACGCAACACATAACAAAGGCGCAAATCCGGTGCGCCCCGACAGCACACCAGCCCACCCCGCAGGAGCCTATGTCCATGACCTCATCCGCGCCGCGTTCGTTTCAAGAGATCATCCTGAGGCTGCAAAGCTATTGGGCATCCAAAGGGTGCGCCGTGCTGCAACCCTACGACATGGAAGTGGGGGCAGGGACGTTCCATCCGGCGACAACACTGCGGTCCTTGGGGACGCAAAGCTGGGCGGCGGCCTACGTGCAACCCTCGCGCCGGCCCACCGACGGGCGGTACGGGGAAAACCCGAACCGGCTGCAACACTACTACCAATACCAAGTGCTGATCAAACCCAGCCCGCCCGACCTTCAGGCGCTTTACCTCGGGTCGCTGCAAGCGATCGGGGTGGACATGGAGCTGCACGACATCCGCTTTGTGGAAGACGACTGGGAAAGCCCGACACTGGGGGCGTGGGGGGCTGGGCTGGGAAGTGTGGTGCGACGGCATGGAAGTGTCGCAGTTCACGTACTTCCAGCAGGTCGGGGGGCACGACTGCCACCCTGTGTCGGGGGAGCTGACGTACGGGCTGGAACGGCTCGCGATGTACATCCTTGAATGTGACCACGTGATGGACATGCCGTTCAACGATCCAGAGGCGCCCATCCCGCTGAAATACGGGGACATCTTCAAACAAACCGAGGAAGAATACGCGCGCTGGAACTTCGATGTGGCCAACACGGAAGTGCTGCTGCGCCACTTTGAAGAAGCCGAAGCAGAATGCAAATCGATCCTTGATCAACCTTACGAGGACGCCAAAACGGGGAAACGGATCGTGATGGCGCACCCGGCCTATGATCAATGCATCAAAGCCAGCCACATCTTCAACCTGCTGGACGCACGGGGGGTGATCTCGGTGACCGAACGACAGGCCTATATCGGACGGGTGCGGACACTGGCCAAACAATGCGCGGATGCATTCGTGCAAACACGGGCGGGCGGTCACGTCGAAGAGGCCACGCAATAATGGGAAGGTTTTTAGCAGTGTTACTGGTCGGAAGTGCCGTTATCGCAGGGTTTTCAATGTACTACCTGCAAGTCCACGCGTTCTACTCCGAAGTGGAAGGGGGGGACGTGCAACTGGTGTCCGTGGTGTCCGACACGCCCGAAGTGATCAGCTTTGACAACTTCGAAGCGATCGACGCAGACAGCTCACCCATCCGCTACCGCGCGTGCTTTACCACCGACATGAGCCTGTCCTTGCTGACAGAAACCTACGTCGGTTTGGAAAAAGCGACCCCGCGCAACGCACCGGGCTGGTTCGACTGCTTTGACGCGGCGGCCATCGGCGCCGAACTTGACGCAGGCACAGCGCTGCCATTCCTGGGCCAGAAAAACGTGGACTTCGGGGTGGACCGGATCGTCGCAATCACTGATGACGGGCGCGGCTATGTCTGGCACGAACTCAACGAATGCGGTGAAAAAGCCTACGACGGCACAATCATCGGCGAAGAATGCCCCAAAAGGGAAATGAACTGATGCCTGATCTCCTGATTGAACTCTTCTCCGAAGAAATTCCGGCGCGGATGCAAACGCGGGCCGCCGAAGACCTCAAAAAACTGGTCACAAACGGCATGGTGGAGGCGGGATTGACCTATGCCTCTGCTGCGGCCTTTTCCACACCGCGCCGTTTGACGCTGACCGTCGAGGGGATGCTTGATGCCTCCCCCACAACAGTTGAAGAACGCAAAGGCCCCAAAGCGGACGCGCCCGAAAAGGCAATCGAAGGGTTCTTGCGCGGCGCAGGTCTGACCCGCGACGACCTTGAGGAACGCGAAACCCCGAAGGGGAACATCCTCTTTGCCAAAATCACCAAAGCAGGACGCCCTGCAGGGGACATCGTGGCCGACGTGCTGGAACACGCGATCCGCAATTTCCCATGGCCCAAATCCATGCGCTGGGGCACTGGGTCCTTGAAATGGGTGCGCCCGTTGCACTCTATCCTTGCGATCACAGTGGCCGAAGACGGCGCGCAAGTGATCGACATGGACGTCGACGGGATCAAAAGCGGCGACACGACCCAAGGGCACCGTTTCATGGCGCCCGGCCTCTTCTCCGTCACCTCGTTCGAGGACTACACGACCAAGTTGAAACGCGCTTTTGTGGTGTTGGACGCCCAAGAACGGGCTGACGCCATCTGGAACGATGCCACCAATCAGGCCTTTGCCACGGGCTTTGAAGTTGTGGAAGACAAAGGGCTTTTGGCCGAAGTCGCAGGGTTGGTCGAATGGCCTGTGGTGTTGCTGGGCGAAATCGGTGAGGACTTCCTTGGCCTGCCACCCGAAGTGCTGCAACTGTCGATGAAAGAACACCAGAAATTCTTCTCGGTGCGCAATCCGAAAACGGGGCGGATCGAACGCTTTGTTACCGTGGCCAACCGCGAAACCGCGGATCAGGGGGCCACGATCCTCGCAGGCAACCAAAAAGTGCTGGCCGCGCGTTTGGCAGATGCAAAGTTCTTCTGGGAAAACGACTTGCGCGTCGCGCTGGCAGGCATGGATGACTGGCTCGGTGCATTGAAAAACGTGACATTCCACAACAAACTCGGCACCCAGGCCGAATTGGTGGACCGCATGGCCGCTTTGGCCCGCGACATCGCACCTGCGGTCGGGGCGGACCCCGACATGGCGGAAAAAGCCGCACGTCTGGCCAAAGCTGACTTGTCGTCCGAAATGGTCTATGAATTCCCCGATCTGCAAGGGCTGATGGGACGCTACTACATCGAGGCCGCTGGCGAAGACGCCGCAATCGCCGCCGCAGCCGAAGAACACTACGCGCCGCTGGGGCCGTCAGATGACGTGCCAACAGCGCCTGTGTCTGTGGCCGTGTCATTGGCCGAAAAAATCGACAAACTCTGCAGATTTTGGTCAATCGATGAGAAACCGACAGGCTCCAAAGACCCCTTCGCCCTGCGCCGCGCGGCTTTGGGTATCATTCGGATTGTGTTGGAAAACAGATTGAGCGTGCCGTTGCTGCCGTCACTTGGCGACAAAGCTTGGTCCAGTGACCTCCTCTCCTTCATCCACGAACGCCTGAAAACATACCTCAAGGATCAAAACATCCGCCACGACATCATCGATGCCTGCATCGCGATGGACGGCAATGACGATATTAATCTTTTGGTAACCCGGGCCCGCGCACTTTCGCAGACTCTTCAAACAGATGACGGTGAAAACCTCATCCAGGGCTTTAAGCGGGCCAACAACATCCTCAGCCAGGCAGAAGAGGCCGACGGGGTCGAATATTCCTACGGCGCCGATGTGAAATTCGCCGAAACGGACGAGGAAAAAACACTCTTCGCCGCCCTCGACACAGCAGAGGCTGACATCACCCCCGCAATGGCGGCGCAAGACTTCACAACGGCAATGTCAGCAATGGCAAAGCTGCGCCAACCCATCGACGCCTTCTTTGAAACGGTTCAGGTGAATTCGGACAACGCAACCATCCGGCGCAACCGGCTCAATCTGCTCAGCCGCATCCGCACCGTGTGCACTAGCGTCGCAGACCTCACCAAAATCGACGGCTAACGGCTTCACCTTGCAGGGTAAACCTCGGGGGGAAGCCGCAGGCTGGGGGGCTGGCCCCCTTTTGCGCATCCGTTAACCTTCCTTAACCCTTGTCACGTGAAGTTTACATTCTATGCTGCACCCAACACATGAGGTGCTGCAGTGCAGAATAATCCAAACACCACGCTGGTGACCGAAATTGCCCCGATCGCAACATCGACGCATGGCGGGCGCGCGAAGTGCTTGCAGCGGCTTGTACGACTGGACTTGCCGGTGCCGAGCACGGTGGCGCTCAGCTTCAAAGCAGTGAACGAGATCGCAAGCGGGGCCCTGCCGGACATCGCCGCTGTTCTGGACCAATTCCCCCAAAACGCGCTGCTCTGCGTCCGCCCGTCGTCCGAGGATCCCGACTGGGGCGGCCCCGGGGCGGTGCTGAACATTGGCATGAACGATGCGCGCTACGCCGATCTGTGCACACAATTGGGAGCAGAGGCCGCAACCACGCTTTATACGCGCTTTGTGCAATCTTATGCGGTGCATGTCGCGCGACTAGATCCGGATATGTTTGATAATGTCATGTCCGAGGGGCAGGATGGGCTGGCAGAAACCCTGCGCGCCTATGAAATCGAAACCGAAGAAGCCTTCCCCTCGGAGCGGGCCACACAATTGGCGGCGGTCCTGCGGTCGATGGCGCGGGCATGGGACAGCACAACGGCGCGCTTGCTGCGTCAAGCCAAAGGGGCACCCGCCGAGGCAGGGCTTGGGCTGGTCGTGCAACAAATGGCGTTCGGGGTCGGCGGAGACAACAGCGGGGCAGGTGTGCTGCAACTGGTGGACAGCACCACAGGGGCTGCGCAAATCACCGGACGCTACATGCGTCAAAGCCAAGGACGCGAAGCCTTGGCGCCGGATGCAGAAGCACTCTATATCTGCAAAGACCCGCGCGGACCTTCACTGGAAGAAGACGCGCCAGAGGTTTTTGAACAACTTAAAACCCACGCGGCTCTGATGCGCCAAAAACTGCGCGAAGAAATGCAGGTCGAATTTACCATAGATCACGGGGTGTTACACATACTGGACGGGGTGCGGGTGGCGCGTAGTCCACGGGCGGCACTGCGGATTGCAGTGCAATTGGCCAAAGACAAAATCATCCCCGAACAAGAAGCGGTGATGCGGATCGAACCCTCGACGCTGAACGAACTGCTGCACCGGCAGGTGGACCGGAACGCAAAGCGCGAAGTGATCGGACACGGGATCGCGGCAAGCCCGGGGGCGGCGACAGGACGGATCGTGTTCAGCGCCGCCGAAGCCCAAGCCAGTGCGGCGCGCAGCGAAGACTGCATTCTGGTGCGGCGCGAAACCTCCCCCGAAGACATTCGGGGCATGCACGCGGCCAAAGCCGTGCTGACGGAACGGGGCGGAATCACCAGCCATGCGGCGGTCATCGGACGCGGAATCGGGCTGCCTTGTGTGGTAGGGGTGTCGGACATCCGCTTCCAAACCCTTCAAAACCAACTGCTTTTAGAAGACGGGCGGATCATCAAACAGGGTGAAATCATCACCGTGGATGGCACCAGTGGGGACGTGCTTATGGGGGCACCTGCAATGCAGGAAGCCGCCCTTGATGATGCGTTTCAAACGTTAATGGATTGGGCCGACGCCGAACGGGACATTGAAATCCGGGCGAACGCAGACACGCCTGCAGACGCCCTAACCGCGCGCAACTTCAAAGCGCAAGGGATCGGATTGTGCCGCACGGAACATATGTTTTTTGACGTCAACCGGCTGACCGTGATGCGCGAAATGATCTTTGCGACAAGCGGAAAAGACAGGCGGGCGGTGCTAGAGCGGTTGTTGCCTATGCAACGTGATGATTTCAAACAGCTTTTCGACATCATGCAAGGGCAGCCAGTATGCATCCGGCTGTTCGATCCGCCCCTGCACGAATTCCTGCCAGCAGATAAGGCGGGGCAACGCGAACTCGCCGAAGCGCTGGATTTGCCGCTCTCTGATGTAACGCGGCGGATCGAGGCGATGATGGAACACAATCCGATGCTTGGGCTTCGGGGCGTGCGTCTCGGGGTGACGGTGCCGGAAATCTATGAAATGCAGGCGCGGGCGATCTTTGAAGCCACGATTGAAGTCCGCGCGGGCGGCAATATGATCGTGCCCGAGATTATGATCCCCCTCGTGACGGCAAAACGCGAAGTCGAGTTGATCAAATCAAATGTGGACCGGGTGGCGACGGCTGTGCGCAATGAAAAAGGCACGGAGTTTGACTACCGTTTGGGCGTCATGGTCGAAACACCGCGCGCGGCATTGCGGGCAGGGGACATCGCGCAGCATTGCAGTTTCCTCAGCTTTGGCACAAACGACCTGACGCAGATGACCTATGGGCTGAGCCGCGATGATGCGGGACGGTTCATGTCCGCCTACGTGCAACAGCAGGTCTTTCGCGAGGACCCGTTTCACACCCTTGATGTTGAGGGGGTGGGAGAGTTGTTGCAACTTGGGGCCGAGCGCGGACGTGCATCACAGCCGGGAATCACACTGTCATTGTGTGGGGAGCATGGGGGTAACCCCGAATCGATTGCCTTCTGCCGGACGGCTGGATTCGACTATGTTTCGTGTTCTCCTTTCCGTGTGCCGGGTGCGCGACTTGCCGCAGCTCAACTGGCGATTTCAGACAAGACCGGGTAGAATGGACCGCAAGTGGCCCAAAATGCTGTGTTTTTTCGAAGCGCATCGCGGTTTGGCACAGGTGGCTGCCGTTGCGTCGAAACGTCGTAAACTGGACGTTAACCAAAAATCTGCGTAAGTGGCGACAACTGTAATTATTCTGGTGCGCCGCATGAGATCGATGTTCGTTGCTATTTTGGCCTTTTTCGTTGCGTTTCCGCTGACGCTCTCGGCGTCGGAAACGCAGGCCAAAAAGCTGTTGCGCCTTGAAGCGCGCGCCTTGGACAAGCTCTCGCCAGAGCGGTTGAACAGCTTGATCAAAGTGTCCGCAGCGACAAAGTCTGACGTGCAATTTTCGCGGGGGTGGCTGGATTCCCAACCCAAGGCGACAGGGGGTTCCAACTGGAAGTGTCTGGCAGAGGCGTTGTATTTCGAGGCACGCGGCGAGACCGTCAAAGGACAGTTTGCGGTGGCTGAGGTCATCATGAACCGTGTGAAAAGCGCGCGGTTTCCCGGGTCTTTGTGCGGTGTGATCAATCAGGGCACAGGCAAAAAGTACCAGTGTCAGTTTACATACACATGCGACGGCCAGCCTGAGCGCGTCAGTGAGCCGGTTGCCTATGCTCTTGTTGCAAAAGTGGCGCGCGCGGTCATGGATGGGCGTGCGCCTGCGTTGACCAATGGCGCCACGCATTACCACACGACAGCCGTGAACCCACGCTGGGCGCGGGTCTACACCAAAACGGCGCGGATTGGCGTGCATATCTTTTACCGCCATACCTTCCGCTCTGCCTCCAACTGACGCACGTGCGGCGTGTGATAGTGGCCTTTGATGGCGTTTTTTGGTTTCTTTCGGGCGTAAAGCCGCTGTTGTGGCCGCGCCAAGCAAGGTATGACAGCGTCCAAACACTTGCCGAAAGTTCTTAATTCATGACGTCCGAAGTCCGCCACGCGTTTGCTCACCCTTCCGAGCGTTCTGAAACCACGCCTGTCACAGAACAACCACGTGACCGGATTTCCGTGCGCGATCACACGGTTGAGGTCGAAATTGGCGCGTTTCAGGCCGAACGGGGTGTCACACAGCGCATTTCATTCAATATCGTTGTCGAGGTCGAGCCGCTGACAGGTCCTATCGATGACGATGTGGACCGGATTCTCAGCTATGATCGCGTGACCGAAGCCATCGCGTTCGAATTGGCGGATGAGCGGCTGAACTTGCTGGAAACCTTGGCAGAACGTGTTGCAGACCGGATTTTGCTGGAGCCTCAAGCGATGCGTGTTTTTGTGCGCATCGAAAAGCTGGACCGTGGTCCCGGGGCTTTGGGCGTCGAAATAGTGCGCGCCCGTGAAGCAGCCACGTCTGTGGTCGTTGAAGATGATCCGTTGCATCCGGCGTTGGTCTATTTGTCCAACGCAGCCATCGCGTCCCCGCATCTGGGCGGTTGGATCGACCAGCTGAGCAGCACAGACCGCCCTTTGGTGCTGTGTGTTGGCGCGTCCGACATCGCCGCGCCGCAGACCGGACACAAAATGACCCAACGGCGCATTGATCTCCTCTCTATCGAGCAAAACGCATGGGTGCTGGCCGCCAAAGACGCGCGCTGCGTGGTGGTCGAGACCCGCACAGAGCTGGATTGGGGGATGCGCAACGGGCAAATCTGCGTCTGGGCCCCGTCCAAGATCGTTCTGGACGCGGTAGACGGCCCCTCGGCACCGCCAAGTGACGCCGTCGCACTCGCCGCTTGGTTTGCAGCGACGCTCAAAGCCCTGCAGATGGTCGTGATCGGTGCTGATGTGCCTGCGGACACCACAATCCCGGCGCGCAGCCTCGGTGTTGATGGCGCTGTGATCTGATCCATGAGCCGCTACGTCCGTCCTTTGCTCCAAACAGGCCGCGCACGCCCTGCGCAGGCCCTTCAACTTGGCAAGGGGTGGTGTTGGTTCACCCATGTTGAAATCCTGTCGCGCACAGGGCCGCCCGAAATCGCAGAGGTGCACAACCTCTCGGCTACAGAACGGGCAACCCTCACCACCGAACGCGCGCCCATCGCCACGTTGCGCTTCGAGACGCCCCAAATCATGGGCATCCTGAACACCACGCCCGACAGCTTCTCGGACGGGGGGCAAAACGCACAGCTCGATGATGCCATCGCAGCCGCGCAAAACATGCAAACCGCAGGGGCGCAGATCATCGACGTGGGGGGGGAATCAACCCGACCCGGGGCGGAGCACGTTGAGATAGAAGAAGAAATCCGACGGACCGCACCCGTGATCGAGGCGATGCGGAGCCAAAGCGACATCGCAATCTCCATCGACACGCGCAAAGCAAAGGTGGCAGAGGCCGCGCTGAACGCAGGGGCGACGCTGGTGAACGACGTGGCAGGGTTCACCTATGACGCAGGGCTGGCGCCGCTGTGCGCCGCGCAAAAGGCGCCCGTATGCGTGATGCACGCACAAGGGGACCCCGCAACAATGCAAAACGATCCGCGCTATGACACCGTCGTGCTGGATGTGTATGACTTTCTGGCGGAACGGATCACGGCTCTGACGGCACTCGGGATCGCCAAAACGGATATCATCGCGGACCCCGGGATCGGGTTTGGAAAAACCCGGGCGCACAACCTTGAGCTTTTGCAACGGATCAGCCTGTTTCATAGCCTCGGAGTGCCAATCCTGCTCGGAGCATCGCGCAAGAAATTCATCGGAACACTGACCCAAACCACCCATGCCCAAGACCGCGACATCGGATCCATCGGGATCGCGCTGGCGGCGATTGCGCAAGGGGTGCACATCATCAGAGCCCACAATGTGAGCGGGCACAGACAGGCCATTTCAACATGGCTGGCAAGCGTGGAGTAAGCTGACATGACGAAACTTTTCGGAACAGACGGGGTGCGTGGCACTGCCAATGTCCATCCCATGACGGCTGAAATGGCGCTGCGGATCGGGGCTGCGGTCGGGCAGTATTTTCGGCGGGACGCAAGCCACGTGCACCGTGTGGTGATCGGCAAGGACACGCGACTGTCCGGATACATGTTCGAAAGTGCGCTGACGGCGGGGCTGACCTCCACGGGGATGAATGTGCTGCTGCTGGGGCCGGTGCCCACGCCTGCGGTGGGGCTGCTGACGCGGTCGATGCGGGCGGACCTTGGGGTGATGATCTCGGCCAGCCACAATCCGGCGCATGACAACGGGATCAAGTTCTTTGGGCCCGACGGGTTCAAACTGTCGGACACTGCCGAGGCGGAAATCGAAGCGCTAGTGGCCGAAGGGGTCGAACCTGCGGCGTCACACAACATCGGACGCGCGAAACGGATTGATGACGGGCGGTTCCGCTACATCGAACGGCTCAAATCCTCGTTTCCGCGCCAGATGCGTCTGGACGGGCTGAAAGTTGTGGTGGATTGCGCCAACGGGGCGGCGTACCGGGTTGCACCTGAAGCGCTTTGGGAATTGGGGGCCACGGTCATTCCGGTTGGCACCAATCCGAACGGGCACAACATCAACGACAATTGCGGCTCGACCCATCCGCAGTCTGCGGCGGAAACTGTTGTGGCACATGGCGCCGATGTGGGGATCTGTCTGGACGGGGATGCAGACCGCGTGATCCTTTTGGACCAGAAAGGCAACGTCGGGGACGGGGACCAGTTTATGGCGCTGATGGCAGCACGCTGGGCGGCGCAAGAGCGGCTGAAACACGGCACGCTGGTGGCGACTGTGATGTCCAACCTCGGGCTTGAGCGCTTTCTGGAAGGCAAAGGGTTGCACCTTGAGCGGACAGCGGTTGGCGACCGCTACGTGGTGGAACGGATGCGGGCTGGCGGCTTCAATCTGGGCGGGGAGCAGTCGGGGCATATCGTCATGACAGATCACGCGACGACGGGGGATGGCCTGATGGCAGGCTTGCAGTTCCTTGCTGAAATGATCAGCAGCGGCAAACCTGCCTCTGAGTTGATGCACAACTTTGAACCCGTTCCGCAACTTCTTAAGAATGTTAAATTTTCTGTTAACCAGACGCCGCTGGAAAATGCCGATGTGCAAGCCGCGATTGCGCAGGCCGAGGCGGATCTGGTGGGCAATGGCCGCTTGTTGATCCGCAAATCCGGCACCGAACCATTGATCCGCGTTATGGCCGAAAGCGAGGATGAAGGCATCCTGAACGCCTCTGTCGACAGCATTGTTGCAGCCGTAGAAGCCAGCGTGCTTTAATCGGTTCGTGTTAACTTTCGGGTGCGGGGTTAACCTTTGAACAACCGTTTGAAGGCCCCGTACTGGCTTAATCCGACCCCTGTCAGGATCAATGTCATTGCCAGAAGCAGGGACGGCGGCAAAGGTTCGTTCAGCACCCACGCCCCGAGCAAAACAGACCACAGAGGCACCTGATAATTTGTGATCGACATGAACACAGGTCCCGCTGTGCGCACCACAAGCGTGCGCAAAAAATTCGCAGCTGCAGTGGGGATCAGCCCCAGAAACGCGATCACCCCCAAGGTTTTTGCGTCTGGCAGCGGGGGCGGTCCTTCGACGATCAGTGCGACCGGAATTGTGATGCAAGAGGCGACCAGCAGCAGCACTGTGGCCAGCCCGATGGTGTCCACGCTCGGCAAACGCCGCATCAGGATCGAGCTGAAGCCGTAACACACAGCCGCCGAGATACAGGCGATCCGTCCCGTCGTCTCTAGCGAAGCGCCAGTGCTTTCAAAGGCTTGCGCCCCGATCAGCACGGCCACTCCGATGAAGCCAATCACAAACCCCAGTGTTTTGCGCCATGTCATCTGCTCTCCGGGCACAAGGACGTGCGCAAGTGGCAACACCATCAATGCAACCGCTGCCATGGACACGCCTGCAAAGCCGCTTGTGACGTGTTGTTGCCCCCATGCCAGCAGCATGAAGGGCACAGCCGAGCTGAGCGCCCCGATTACGATCAATGTGTTTATGTTGCCCTGTGTGGGGCGCTGCGTGAACAGGCGCGCGCCTGTAAAGCTCCACACGGCGCTCATCAGCAGGGCTCCGAACCCGATCCGCCCTGCCGCCAGCCAAAAGGGGGTGATGCCGCGCAAAGCGACCTCGGTGACCATAAAAGTGCCCCCCCACGTCAGCCCGAGGATGGCCACCATGATCCAGCTGCGTCCTGTGATGTCTGGTTGCGTGCTGTTCATTGATTAACCTGTTGTTAATGCTAATGTTTCGCGTGCGAAACAATTTGGGTCCTGTGGGGTTTTATCAAACTGGCCACAAAAAAGGGTCCGGACGTTGCCGCCCGGACCCGTGATCTAGGTTCTAAGGCTAGGCTTAGTTTTTGGATTTGTCGACCATTTTGCCGGCAGAAATCCAAGGCATCATGTCGCGCAATTTGCCGCCGACAACTTCGATCTGGTGCTCGTCGTTGGAACGACGGGACGCTTTGATCGTTGGTTGTCCAACTGCATTTTCAAGCATGAAATCACGCACGAATTTGCCAGACTGGATGTCGCTCAGAACCGCTTTCATGCGGGCCTTTGTTTCGTCGTACGGCAAGATGCGCGGACCGGAAACATACTGGCCATACTCGGCCGTGTTGGAGATGGAGTAGTCCATGTTGGCGATGCCGCCTTCATAGATCAGGTCCACGATCAGCTTGGTTTCATGCAGGCATTCAAAGTAGGCCATTTCAGGCTCGTAGCCCGCTTCGACCAGTGTTTCAAAGCCCATGCGGATCAATTCAACGATGCCGCCGCACAGAACCGCTTGTTCGCCGAACAGGTCGGTTTCGCATTCTTCGCGGAAGTCTGTTTCGATGATGCCGGAGCGGCCGCCACCGATTGCGGAGCAATAGGACAGACCGATTTCCAGCGCTTTGCCGGATGCGTCTTTGTCCACAGCCACAAGGCAAGGCACGCCGCCCCCTTTGGTGTATTCGCCGCGCACAGTGTGACCCGGACCTTTTGGCGCCATCATGATGACGTCGATGCCTTCTTTTGGCTCGATCAAGCCGAAGTGCACGTTCAGGCCGTGGGCGAATGCAATTGCGGCACCGGGACGGATGTTGTCGTGGACATACTTCTTGTACGTTTCGGCCTGAAGCTCGTCGGGCATTGTGAACATGATCAGGTCCGCCCAAGCCGCAGCTTCCGCGATGCCCATTGTCTTGAGGCCTTCGCCCGTCGCTTTTGCAACGGAAGGGGAGCCTTCGCGCAATGCCACAACAACGTTCTTTGCACCGGAATCGCGCAGGTTCAACGCGTGCGCGTGGCCTTGCGAACCGTAGCCCAAAATGGCCACGTTCATGTCTTTGATCAGGTTAACATCGCAATCGCGATCATAATATACGCGCATGGTTTTCTCTCCGAGTTGATTTCTGACCCCCTTATAGGCAAGTCGGGGTCAGATTTGACGTTGCAATTTGGGATTTTTTGATCAATTTATGTCACTTCTATTCTCATATCTGGTGATTTTGGAGAAATTCATGCTTGATGATCTGGATCGGCGCATTTTGCGTCAATGGCAAGCCGATCCTTCACTGGCCCCGACGGAGCTTGCGCAGCGGTGCGGAGTGACCCCTGTGAAACTCGCCCGAAGACAGGCGCGGTTGCAAGACGCGGGGATCGTGAAAGGTGTTCAAGCACGGATCGATTGGGCAGCCTTGGGCTATTCTGTCGAAGTCTCGTTGAGGGTGACGCTGGACAAAACAGTCGGGCGCGCGTTCGAGGACTTCTTTGATGCGGCGCGCTTGGTGCCGGAAGTTATTGAAATGCAGACCTTTCTGGGGCGGGTGGATGCGCGCCTGTCGATCATCGCGCGGGACATGACCCACTATCAACACATCTACCGCAATCAAATCCTGACGCTGCCCAACATCGCCGACATCGAAGCGCTGATGCAGGTCGCGCGGATCAAGTCCAACGAAAGCCTGCCACTATGAGCGCGTTCGATGACGTCGATTTCGCGCTGCTTCGGGCGCTGCAAGAGGACGCAACACAAAGTGCAGGCGCGTTGGGGCGGCTGGTGGGGCTTTCGCAGCCTGCGGCATGGCGGCGGATCAAACGGTTGCAAACATTGGGCGTGATCAAAGGCAAACGATTGCATCTGGATGCCCAAGCGGTGGGGTTCGGAGTGACCGTATTCCTTGGGGTGAAGCTGGCCACAAAAGGGCGGGTGAGCCTGGAAGATTTCGAGCGGGCGGTCAGTGCGATCCCCGAAGTCCAAAGCGTGGAACATGTTTTGGGCCTGTATGACTATCGCCTGCGGGTGGTGGCGCGTGATTTGCCTGACTTCGAGCGGGTCTTGCGGCGGCGCATCATGACATTGCCAGGGGCCGGAGAGGTCGAGGCCAACGTTCTGTTGACCGAAGAACGCCGACCGGGGCCGCTGTGATAGATTTTCCATATTGCCCGTGCGCGTTAACGCCGCATTTGCACCATCTGTCGTAGCGTGTGGTCATGAGTACAAAATTCGCAACATTCCAGATTCGCACCGCCTTTGGAGTTTGGTCTTTTGCGCTGCTTGTCAGTTGCTTGACCATGGTTATTTCCAACCGGTTGGTCTGGGTGTTGTTCCCGGCCGAGGATTATGTTTTCACAGCGGTGCTTGCGGCGTTTATTACGTTCGTGATAACGCTTCCGGTCTGCATGTATATCGGTTTGAAAATCCGTGAGAATACCAGCCTGAGCGATGAGTTGGTGCGTCTGGTCAATCGTGACCGGCTCACAGATGTCGCCACACGGGATTTCTTTTTCGAGCGAATGGATAAAAATCCTGAATCTTATGGCGTATCTTTGATGGTCGATATCGACCATTTCAAGATGGTCAATGACACCTACGGCCATTTTGCCGGCGATGATGTCATCAAGCACGTCAGTCAGCTGTTGCGCAAAGAAACCCGCGAAAACGATGTCATCTGTCGATTCGGGGGCGAAGAGTTCGTGGTTTTCCTGCACGAAGTGAGTGGCGATCAAGGGCAGGTTATTGCTGAACGCATGCGGGTGTCTGTGCAAACCGCACCTGCCTTGTCGGACGGTGTAAAGGTTGGCGTTACTGTTTCAATCGGCGGGTCCCTCAAAGAACGCCTGTCTGATATAAATATTTCGATCCAACAGGCTGATGCGGCTTTGTACCGCGCCAAAGAAAACGGGCGCAATCAAACGGTTGTCGATTGGGAGGTTGTTCCTCTTGAAGCGCTTGAAGAAGCCAAAGGCAAGTTGGTGTCCTGACCCGCTGCGCTGGCGACCCGACGACACAGTGTCCTAACCCCAAAATGCACCTGAATTTTGTTTGAGATTGAGCAAGGGCGTACTAGATACGTGAGTAACGGATAGAGGACACCACAAAATGGCATTGCTTGATACAGTCGACCCGACGGGTTTGGAAGAATTCAGCGTGGTCTTTACAGACCGGTCGCTCAACCATATGAGCGCGACCTTTCAAGGGGTTATGAACGATATATCATCCATGCTCAAAGAGGTTTACGCCGCAGATGCAGTGGTTGTGGTGCCCGGTGGCGGGACGTTCGGAATGGAAGCTGTCGCGCGCCAGTTTGGCAAAGGCGCCAACGTATTGGTCGTGCGCAACGGCTGGTTCAGCTACCGCTGGAGCCAGATTTTCGAGATGGGGGATTTGACCGCCTCGACCACGGTTTTGAAAGCACGTCAGACTGGCAACGTCAGCGCATCCCCGTTCGCACCCGCGCCCATCGCAGAGGTGGTGGAGGCGATCCGCACGCAAAAACCTGATGTGGTGTTTGCGCCTCACGTGGAAACCTCGGCAGGTGTCATTTTGCCGGATGACTATGTGAGCGCCATGGCGGCTGCCGCCCATGAGGTTGGCGCATTGATGGTTCTGGATTGCATCGCGTCGGGTTGTGCGTGGGTCGACATGAAAGCCACGGGCGTGGATGTCCTGATTTCTGCCCCTCAAAAAGGGTGGAGCGCATCCCCTTGTGCCGGTTTGGTCATGTTGTCAGAGCGCGCAGTGACCCGTGTCGGGCAAACCCAGTCCGACAGTTTTGCGATCGATCTGGGCAAGTGGCACAGCATCATGCAGGCGTATGAAAACGGCGGTCATGCCTATCATGCGACCATGCCAACGGATGCTTTGCGTGATTTTCGCGACACGATGAAAGAGACCCAAGCCTACGGCTTTGCCACGCTCAAAGACGCCCAATGGGCGCTTGGCAATGGTGTGCGCGCGTTGTTGGACGCAAAAGGTGTGACGTCTGTGGCCGCTGACGGATTTGGCGCGCCCGGTGTTGTCGTCAGCTATACGGCCGATGCGGACGTGCAAAACGGCAAGCGGTTTGCCGCAGAGGGCATGCAGATCGCGGCAGGTGTGCCGTTGCAATGTGACGAGCCTGCGGACTTTCGGACTTTCCGTATCGGTTTGTTCGGATTGGACAAATTATACGACGTGGACGCCACGATTGCCCGTTTGACCCGCGTTGTTGATAAGGTTCTATAGCCTTTTCCCGCGGTCTGATTTGAAAACGGGCTGGGCCTTGGAACGTTATTTCCCGACACCAAGGCCCATCTGCATCAGTGTTTTGCGCACGGGGCCCAGACTGTAGAGCGCATTCAAACCCATGGCCCGCGCGTCCCGCAGAAGCGGATTCGACGCTTGGCTGGCGCGGTTGAGCAGGTCAATCCCTGTCACCCGCAGTTTTACATCTCCCATCCGTGCCTTGTGGTAGGTTTCCAGCATTGTCGCGTCCCCCAGCGTTTCTGGGGAGGCCGTCGCGAGGTCGAGCAATGTGGACGTGTCGCGCAGGCTCATGTTCAACCCTTGCGCGCCGATGGGGGGCACCACATGTGCGGCTTCTGCGATGAGGGCGATACGTTGCCCGCTCATCCGGTCTGCCGTTTGGCTTATGATTGGCCAGATTGTGCGGTTTGAGGCCAGGGTTAATGGCCCGAAAAGACCGCAACTGCGCGTGTTCAGTTCGGCTTCAAAGGCATGTGTCTCCAGCCCCATCCGAGTTTGCGAGAGGGGCCCGTCGTCCATCCAGACCACGGCCGAGCAAGGTTTCCCGTCGTGATCGGGCAAAGGCACAAGCGTGAACGGCCCCCCCGTGCGGTGAACTTCGGTCGAGATGTTCTCATGGGGCAGGGTGTGTGTGACGGCAAAAGCGAGTGCCTTTTGCCCGTAACGCTTGGTGGATACGCCGATGCCGGCGGCGGTGCGCATTGGCGAATTGCGCCCGTCCGCCGCGATCACAAGTTTGGCCTGCACGCGGGTGCCGTCACTGAGGCCAACCCGTGCGGATTGAGAGCGCGTGAACAGGGTTGTGGTTCCGGTGCCCGGGCGAAAATCGACGGTATCCAAAGCGGTCAGGCGCGCGCGCATTTCGCGGCGCAGCACGTAATTGGGGAAGTTCCAGCCGAACGGCTCGTCCGAGATGTCGGTGGCGTCGAATTCTTTGGTCAGGCGCGCTTGGGGCTCAGCGCCCCCTGCATCCACGATCCGCATCACTTGCAAGGCAGAGGCGTAGGGCAGTAACGGCTGCCAAAGGCCCGCGGCTTGCAAAACGACGCGGGCAGGTTGCAACATTGCGGTGGTGCGCATGTCTGCGCCGACGGCATCTCGTTCGGTCACTGGGGGCGTTGGATCGACGCAGATCACGCTGAACCCTGCGGAGCCAAAGGCCGCAGCCGCCGCGAGCCCTGCGATGCCGCCGCCGGAAATCAGAATGTCACAGTCTTGGGTTCGCATGGTTTTGCCTCCGTTACACGTAAACTAGGGTGGGCGCGTGGCTTTGACCAAGCGGCATCCTGTCCTACCCCAACAGGGTTCGCAAAAATCCGGTCAGATCGTCCGTGTGGTGGTGCACGTAAGGGGCGAGGTCGGGCACAGGATGAACATGCACAGTACGCATGCCCATGTCATGCGGGGCCTCAAGATTGCGGGCCTCGTCCTCGAACATGGCGGCGCGGGTTGTGTCGATACCGTCCGCGCCAAACACCTGCTCAAACGCCGCGCGGCGGGGCTTGGGGACGTAACTGGCGTGCTCCACCCCGTAAAGCGCATCAAATATTCCGTCCAAACCACGGGCTTTTAACACATTTTCGGCGTAAGGGGCTGTGCCGTTGGTGTAGACGATCTTGCGACCGGGCAGCGCCGTGATCTGGGCGGCAAGGTCGGGATCCTTGTGCATGTGGGTCATATCGATCTGGTGGACATCGTGCAAAAAGGGCCACGGCGGCACGTCGTGTTCGGCCATCAACCCTGCCAGAGAAGTCCCGTGCTCACGCCAATAGGTGGTGCGCAAACCATCCGCGGTTTTGGCGTCCACAGACAGCGTATCCATGATGAAGTGGCGCATTTTGACTTCTATTTGATCAAACAGGCGATCCGTGGGCGGATAAAGCGTGTTGTCGAGGTCAAAAACCCATTGGGTCACGTGAGAGAAATCATTTTGTAGCATAAGATTGTGCATATCAGGGCAGGGTTGCGACGCAAGGGCAAAGCCTTGCGCAATGGCGTGCGCGCGTTAAGGTGTTGGGAACGCTTGTTGTGATGGACGCTCAGATGAAATCGAACCCGACCGATGCCTATGGCATGATCCTCGAAGCAATTGACGTCGGGGTGTACAAACCCGGCGACCGTTTGGTGGAAAGCGACCTTGCAGAACGGTTTGGAGTGTCGCGCACACCGGTCCGTGAGGCGTTGCAGCGCCTGGAAACCCAATCTTTGTTGGCACGGGACGGGCGCAGCCTGATCGTGGCCTCCCTTGATCACAACCAGATGGCGGAGCTGTACGTTGTGCGCCGTGAACTCGAGGGGTTGGCGGCGTCGCTTGCTGCGCGTCACGCAAATGAAGAAGAGGTGCGTATTCTGCGCGACATGGTGGATGCCGACAACGCGCTGGTGGATGACGCCCCTGCGTTGACCCGTGCCAACCGCCGCTTTCACAAACAGGTTCATCTGGCGTCGCACAACCGCTATCTGGTGCAACAGCTTGATCTGGTGCATCGCACAATGGCGCTGATGGCGACCACTTCATTGGCGGCCCAAGGCCGCGGCGCGATTGCGCAACGCGAGCATGATGCGATTGTTTCGGCGATCGAGGCAAAGGACGAGGCGGCGGCAGGGGCTGCCCTGCGCGAGCATATTTCTGTGGCCTTCATGACCCGTCTGAAACAGGATGCAGCGCGGCGCGAAGAGGAAGGGTAACCTTAGGACAAGGCGTCCTGTTGCGCATTGTCTGTGCGCTGTGAAACGCCGTGTTCGGTTTTGTCCCAATAAAACGGGTGCGCCACCATTTCATAGAGCGCTTTGTAACTGGCGAGCGCCCCGAGCACGAAATAGATTGGCATTGTCGGCACCCACGCGATGAGGTGGCGATGCCCGCGCCCTGACACGGCAACCATGCCCATTGCGATGCTCAACACTTCGGATGTGATGAACAAAACCATGATCGCGAACAGACCTGTTTGCCCGTAATAGGTGAGGCCCGCGTGTTCGACGCCAAAGACCGTCAGCCAAAACGACCACAGCAACGGGGCGAGTGCGAATTGGGAAAAGGATGCCAGAAAGATGGTTTGCAGTCCCATGAAGCGCAAAAAGCCAATGTCTTTGATCAGTTGGATAGGTGCGCGCATGTGGACGAAATACGTGATCATAAACCCTTTGAGCCAGCGCGAGCGTTGCCGCACCCAATGCCACGGTCGGCAGTTTGCCTCTTCATAGGTGACGGTGGGCAAAAGTTCGGTGACATAGCCGTGTCGCGCCAGTCGCACGCCAAGGTCTGCGTCCTCTGTCACGTTGTGGGCGTCCCAGCCGCCCAGTTTTTCCAATACGTCGCGTTTGAAAAACAAAGTTGTGCCGCCCAGTGGCACCACCAGCCCCAATCGCGCCATACCCGGCATCACAAGGCGCCACCACGTGGCGTATTCGATGGTGAAGCACCGCGCCATCCAGTTGCTGCGTGAGTTATAGTAATCCAGAATTCCCTGTAAACACACAACGTTTTCAGGGGCTTGATGGAACCGCATCACGACTTTTTCGATTTGATCAGGTTCGGGCGCGTCTTCGGCGTCCCACACTCCGATGATGCTGCCATGGCAGAAGTCCAAGGCGTAATTGAGCGCCCGTGGTTTGGTCGTGAGCCCCCCTGAATCGGGCACTTCGATCACGCTGATCCAGTCGGGCAATTGTGTTTTGGCCAAGGTCGCGCGGGTGATCGTGTCTTTGGCCTCAAGCACCAAGACGACGTTGAGCAAGGATTTGGGGTAGGTCAGGCGCGAGAGCCGTTTGACCAAGGCGCCAGCGATTTCCTTTTCATGTAACAGCGGCACCATGACGGAGACGCGGGGGAGGCGAAATGCCTCAAGGTTTTGCGACGTGTCGGCGGGGAGCGTTGCGGATTTGCTGATTTGTGCAAGGAATGCCGCCGCTTTGAGCCCGGTTGTGAGAATGAGTGTAAATACCGCCCATGCGATGGCGAGCCCCATCGTCATGGCCGGGGCCAGCATCACCCCCAAACCCAAGGTTGTCAGGATCGCTGCCGCCCAGATCCCGCGGTGGCGTGTATGACGCCCCCAGTCCCGGCAACTTTCGACGCCGGGCACGCGTGCGACGGCTTTTTGCGCCAGTTCAAAGCCGTAGAGCCGGTTCAGTTGTTTCTGGATCAGCAGACCGTCCGCCACCACGGGCAACATTGTTAACCGTAGATGCCCGACGCAGGCCCGCAGGTGCGCGAATTGTGAGGGGTCGTTTGTTGCAACAAGAAGCGTATTGCCGATCCAGAGCCAAGGAACGACGCGGTGCGTCAGGCACAGGGATGCCGGCAGCGCGTCTGCCATGCCAAGGCGCGGAGGATCGCGTTCGAGGTTGATGCGTTGCGCGTTGTGCTGTCTGGAGAGTGTATCGAGGATTTGATCCTCGTTGATCAGCCCATCGGCCTTGAGAATATCGCCCAACCGCGCATCAACCCGCGCCTGTAGTCCCATCGCATTCACCAAGTCCTCTTGGGTGATCGCGCCTGAGTTCACCAGATGCCGCCCGAAGGGGAGTGTCGCCTGATCGGGCGCCACGCTTTGCGGGTCTGTAAATTTGAGCCGTGCGTCACTCACGCTGGACCTATCGGGTTAAGGATACCCTTCGGTCCTGCCTGAGCAGAGTTAATAGTGCGTTAAGTTTGAGCCGGTTTGGTAACCATTGGCGCAGTTTCACGCGTGAGTTGTGGGTTGCCGTTAAGCGCGCGCGGCCATCGCCTCTGCAAAGCGTTCAAACAGGTAGAAACTGTCCTGTGGTCCCGGGCTGGCTTCGGGGTGATGCTGCACGGAATAGACCGGACGGTCTTTCATCCGGATGCCGCAGTTGGACCCGTCAAACAGGGAGGTGTGCGTCTCCAGCACCCCATCGGGCAAGGATTGTGCATCGACGGCAAACCCGTGGTTCATCGAGGTGATTTCGACCTTCCCCGTTTCGTGATCTTTCACGGGGTGGTTTGCACCGTGATGGCCGTGGTTCATCTTGACCGTTTCGGCCCCAAGGGCGAGGGCGAGCATTTGGTGCCCGAGGCAGATGCCAAACACGGGCAGGTCGGTCTGATCAAGGATGCCTTTGATCATCGGCACCGCATAGGCCCCGGTGGCCGCGGGATCGCCTGGACCGTTGGACAGAAAGACGCCGTCGGGCGCGTGGGCCAACACCTCTTCGGTGGTCGCGGTCGCCGGCAAGACGGTGACATCACAGCCAGCCGAAGCCAGACAGCGCAGAATATTGCGCTTGGCGCCGTAATCAATGGCCACCACTTTGTGCTTGGGGGCGGTTTGGCGGGTGTAGCCTTCCGGCCATGCCCACCGCATCTCGTCCCAGCGGTAAGATTGGGCGCATGTGACTTCTTTGGCCAAGTCCATGCCTTCCAACCCTGCAAAGCCGCGCGCCGTGGCGATCAAGGCTTCGACGTCGAATACGCCCTCGGGATTGTGGGCGAGCGTGACATGAGGGGAGCCTGCCTGACGGATGGCGCGGGTGAGGCGGCGGGTGTCAATGCCGCCTATGGCGATGCGACCACGCGCGGCCAGCCATTCCCCCAAAGGACCGGCACTGCGCCAGCTGGACGGCGCGGTTGGCATCCATTTGACAACCATGCCTGCCGCGACAGGGTCGGCCGTTTCGTCATCTTCGGCGTTCACGCCCGTGTTGCCGACATGGGGGAAGGTAAAGGTCACAACCTGTCCCGCATATGAGGGGTCGGTCATGATTTCCTGATAGCCGGTCATGGCGGTGTTAAAGCAAAGCTCGGCTGTGGTTTCGCCTGTGGCACCAAATCCGGTGCCGTAGAACAACGTCCCATCCGCTAGAGCCAAACATGCGGTGGGGCGGGCAACGGCGGGCGCGGTCATGGGCAGGCCTCTCGGTCAGAATGTGAGCAAATTTGTCGGAACGTAAATCGGCGGGCAGTGCGGGTCAAGCGAATATCGTTTTTATAAATCTTTTAAAAACAGCTAGTTAGCTATTTTCATTGCTGTTGCGCTGCAATGCGGCAATGGCTATTGTGGCGTTCCGGAAGCAACTCACGGAGATGGGACGAGACATGGACATGAGAAGCAGAGTAGTGGCAGAGCTGAAGCAAGCCATGAAAGACAAAGCCGCAGCGCGTTTGTCGACCTTGCGGCTGATCAATGCCGCGATCAAGGACAAAGACATTGATGCCCGTGCGGCGGGCGCCGAAGACGGTGTGGCCGATGCAGATATTCTGGCGATCCTGACCAAAATGTCCAAACAACGCGCTGACAGCGCGCGGGTCTATGAAGAGGGCGGACGCCTTGACCTTGCAGAGCGCGAGCTGGAAGAGATTGTGGTCATTGCGGAATTTCTGCCCAAACAATTGAGCGAAGACGAAGCGACAGCTGCCGTGGATGCCGCGGTTGCTGAAACGGGTGCAGACAGCATCCGCGACATGGGAAAAGTCATGGGCGCGCTCAAGGCTAAGTATACGGGACAAATGGATTTTGGCGCTGTTGGGCCGATGGTCAAAGACAGGCTTTGCGCCTCTTAAACCGGTCACAGGCAGACTGAATACGGCATCAGGCGGGGGCACTCCCCGCCTTTTTTGTGCCTAGCGTTTGAGCGCCCGCAGCAAATCGTCATACAGCGAGATCCGTTCTTCTTCGCTCAGAAACGATCCGATTTCGACCTCGCGCCCGTTGCCGCGCAGGGTCACGTAATGGGGCACCGGCCCGTCGCGTTCGTATTTTACAGCTTGGGTCCAATAGCGGTTGCACGCCCACACTTGCTGATCGCCTTTCGGGTTGGTGCGCACCAGAGTGGCCTCTGCGTCCCCCAAAGTCAGCACTTCGGTGATCTGGCGCTGTTTGTGATTGTGTTGAAGCGCGAAATAAATCCCCCACACCGCCATAAGCAAGAAGGGCAACAGCCCCCAAAGAATGGGTGAGCCAAGCAAGGGCAGTGTGGGAATCAGAATCAGCGTAAAGGTCGAAAGCACGAAGGCCGCCATGCCCCGCGCGGGCAGGCTTTCATGCGGTTTGAGTTGCATGACTTGGGTCGGATCTGTTGGTGTGGTGGTCCAAGTGTAGGGCATTGCAGCTCGCTCGTTCGAGGTGTCGGGGAAAGGTTAGTGGGGTTGCGGGGCGTTGAAAATGCGACAAAAGCGAACTGCGGGCGGCCTTGCTACGGGTATGAAATGACTTCAAATTCAATTTCATTCTCATCAGCAAAGTAAAACCGCTGGCCTGGCTCGTATGATTGATGGCTGTGCGGGAGGTATCCCAGTTCCTTAACTTTGGCTTCGACCCGGTCCAAATCGTCTACAACAACACCAATATGATTCAATCCAGCCCGCCTGTGGTAGCTTTCGGTCGCAGGCACGGTTTCGGTGGGCGGCGTGTAAAGGGCGAGGTAGCTTGCCTTGCTTCCTACATGCAAAGAGTGGCCATCGTGAATAGAGGGACCTTCCCACCGGATGGTCCAGCCAAAGAGGGTGCACAACAATTGCGCGGTCGCATGTCCGTCTTTCACAGTGATGTTTAAGTGTTCAAGTTCAGCCATTGGATTTCCTTTGATAAATCATTGTAGCTTATGGTTTAATTCCTCAAGTATACTTTAGATCAAGGATTTATTTTGCCTGCATCGCATCCAATCTCAAGGCCTGCATCACAAGGGCTTACCATCGGCGAAGTCGCCAATCGAACAGGGCTGGCTGTATCGGCCATTCGCTTTTATGAAACCTATGGTTTGGTTGCACCGGTCAAAAACGGGTCGGGGCATCGCCGGTATGACCGGTCAGATATTCGAAAACTCAGCTTTGTGATGATTGCACAGGAGCTTGGTGTTTCGCTGCGTGATCTGGGTGTTTTGATGCAGACTTTGCCCAAGGGCCGTGCCCCGACCCGAAGCGACTGGACTGCCATGGCGACTGAATTTCGGGGCGATCTGGAGGCTCGAATTGCAAAGGCCGAGCGACTGCGTGATACGCTGGACAGCTGTATCGGCTGTGGGTGCTTGTCATTGAAAAACTGCGCACTTTATAACCCCGATGACCAAGCGGCGCAGGCCGGTCCCGGTCCACGCCGCCTCATTGATCCAAGTCCTTAGGCTAGATCCAAAACGGACCCGTCGCGGGACAGTCCTTAGCGTGACCGCCTTGATCCTTTGCTTGTCCAGCCTCCAATGGTTTTCTGATCTGCACAAAGAAAAAGGGCCCCAACCGCCGTTGGAGCCCTTTGTTGTTTTCAAACCAGTGCGTCTAGTGCCCCGGTTGTTTGTCCCAGTCTTCCTGCTTTGGCAGGATTTCGAATGTGTGCTCCGGGGGTGGGCTTGGCAGTGTCCACTCCAGCGTGTCCGCATATTCGTTCCATGGGTTGTTCTCGGTCACTTTTGGTCCACGCAGCAATGAATACGCAATCACGCCGAAGAAGAACAAGAACGATGCAAAGCTCAGGAACGCGCCCCATGAGGACCATTCGTTCCAGTAGGCGAATTGCTCGGGATAGTCGATGTAGCGACGTGGCATGCCCTGACGCCCCAGGAAGTGTTGTGGGAAGAACGTCAGGTTGGCCCCGATGAACATTGCCCAGAAGTGCAACTTACCAGCCCATTCAGGATACATACGGCCCGTAATTTTCGGGAAGTAAAAGTAGACCCCCGCGAAGATCGCAAAGACCGCCCCCAAGCTCATCACATAGTGGAAGTGCGCCACAACGTAGTAGGTGTCGTGGTAGTACCGGTCCACAGCGGCCTGCGACAGAACGATCCCTGTCACGCCACCAACGGTGAAGAGGAACAAGAACCCGAAGGCCCAAAGCATCGGGGTTTTGAACTCGATCGAGCCCCCCCACATGGTCGCGATCCAACTAAAGACCTTGACCCCTGTGGGCACCGCAATGACCATCGTTGCCAACATGAAGTAAGCTTGTTGGTTCAGCGACATGCCCACCGTGTACATGTGGTGTGCCCAGACAACAAAGCCCAAGACGCCAATCGCGATCAATGCCCAAACCATTGGCAGGTAGCCAAAGATCGGTTTGCGCGAGAAGGTCGCGATCACGTGGGAAATGATGCCAAAGCCGGGCAGTACGATGATGTACACCTCGGGGTGTCCAAAGAACCACAGGATGTGCTGATACAACACTGGATCGCCACCACCGGCAGGGTCAAAGAACGTGAACCCGAAGTTACGGTCCATCAAAAGCATCGTGATCGCACCGGCCAGAACGGGCAGGGCGAGCAGGATCAACCAGGCTGTGATGAAGATCGACCAAGCAAACAACGGCACTTTGAACAATGTCATGCCCGGGGCACGCATGTTCAGGAATGTCGTGATCATGTTGATCGCGCCCAGAATGGACGACGCACCAGAGACGTGGACCGCGAAGATCGCGAGGTCCATGGACATCCCGCCTTCATTGACGGACAGCGGCGGGTACAAAACCCAACCTACGCCCGATCCGGCCTGATCGTTGCCGCCAGGGGCGAGAACAGAGCAGATCGCAAGTGCGGTACCAGCAACATAAAGCCAGAAAGACAGGTTGTTGAGGCGTGGAAACGCCATATCAGGCGCACCGATTTGCAGCGGCATCAAGTAGTTGCCGAAACCACCGAAGAGCGCGGGAATCACGACGAAGAACATCATCAGGATGCCGTGGCCGGTGATCAAAACGTTCCAAAGGTGCCCGTTTGGCGTACATTCAGCTTCGCTTGCGAACATGCGCGCGCCTTCCATGCACATGTACTGGACACCGGGGTCCATGAGTTCAAGGCGCATGTAAATTGTAAATGCAACCGATACAAAGCCCACGAGGGCTGAAACGATCAGATACAGAATACCGATGTCTTTATGGTTCGTGGACATAAACCAGCGTGTGAAGAAACTGCGGTCATCTTCGTGGTCGTGCCCGTGAATGGCGGCGTCTGCCATGCGGTGCCTCCTATAATGTCAAAAAGTCCGTTCAGCTGTTCCCGTAGCTGCGCGGGGATTCCGTGCGGTTCTACTGGAGCAATCCTTACTGAGCAATGACCGAGATCGAAAGAAAACGTAAATTAACCCGATCAAACAGGGGTTTGTGTTGATCTCAAAGGGATTTATGAGGCCAAAGCCTTGACAGATGCGACGATGTGACAGGGGGCTGTGCGCATTAATGCACAATTGCAGGCCGGTTGCACAATCGCAGCGCGCACCGTTCTATCGGGTGCAAAGCCGGGAATGTGCGGTCGATGTGGGCGTTATGCGCTGCGCAAAAATGCGTGGTTGGGGGCGCAAAGCGTTTCGACACGTGCGGTGCAATCGGGCAATTGGTGCATCAACGTGCGCGCCTCGAAACCGCGCAAAACCGGACGGATAGTAGATGTGTGTGTGGCGCTGCTCATATCGAAATTCTCTTGTGTTTTCCAGTCTTTGCCCGTTTCCATGACCCGTTCGGGCATGTCGCCGAGGAACAGGCTTTCGACCCATATGTCCTCGACCAGCATCACCTCGTGGCGGTCCAGCAAAATATGGTAATATACGACGTGGCAGTCAGGTGCTTGTTGATGCACCATGCCATACTCCAGCGCAGTTTTTGCAGCGACAAGCACTTCGGACGTATCGCACAGCATTTGGACAGCCGGACCGTTGAGCAGAATGCGGTGCGCCGGAGACAGGTGCAAATCGCGGCTGTTGCCAAACGTGCCAGCGGGCAAAACGACGGGGCGGAAGTTGCGGTTCAGGCGTTGCTCTGCGGGGGAGTAGCTTTGTTCGCTGATCGCCCGGATCGGGGCAAAGCCATTATCCCGGGTAATCACCTCGTCCCCCGGACGCAGGTCTTCGATGCGCTGTGTCCCTGTGCGGGTTGCAACCAATGTGCCAGCAGTAAAACATGGAATGGTCATGTCGGATTGTGGGCGGGCTTCATTGTGCCATGCCCCAACATGGGGTGCCCCCGGAAAACCGGTTGGCAATACATCTGCCTCTGCGTTGGAAATATATTCGCCTGTTTCACTGTTCACTAGCAAAAGCGTGTCGACGCGATTGCGGGTGCACGGGGTCGGGTCAACCAAAGTCATCTGCGCTCTGCCACGCATCCGGTCGCCGCCAGAAAAGCTGTGCAGCATTCCTTCGTATTGGGACCACACTTGGTAAGGCGCGAGGTTTTGGGTATTGTTTGATACGTTTTTCAACGCGATGCCTTTGACATGCGGGCGTTCATAGCTCGGCGCGCTCTGACGCATATCTGTCAAAAATAGACCATCCAGCTTATCTTGCATGTCGTTCTCCATCGCTTCTTTGAAACGTGGTTAATATGTGAACGTGGCAACAATTAGACACCTGTGTGACGATAACGGGTGCCTTTTGGCCAGTGCGGCAAAGGTTTGGCGTGATCGCCCAGATTGCCCCAATTTAAATAAACTTGCCCTAAATTTGAACGCATCCCGTCCCATTCTCACCTGTTTGTGCCGTTAACCATTTCTCAACCGGCGCTTGTGCCGAGAAGAGATTGGACGGATCGATGGCCACGAACGACAACACCAACCCGGGTTCACAAAGCGACGAAACGATTGTCGCATCGTCGGGCGCAGACACGCTGACGGGTGGTTTTGGCTCTGACACTATCGCAGGTGGCGCGGGCAATGATGTCCTGAGCGGGGATGGCCCGGTTGAAGGCGCGTGGCATTTTGAAACCTTTGACAAGGATTTTTCTTCGGCTGCCGGTCAGGCGTTTGATATAGAGGACGGCACGCGCACGGGCTCTGGTTATGTCAGTGACTTTAATGAGGGTGGCGTAACGAATTCTATGCGCGGCACCACTAACGAACCCGAAGATTTTGGCGTTGTCTATACAAGCACCCTAAACACGGTTGCCGGCGGCACTTACCGGTTGACCACTGCGTCCGATGACGGCTCAACCATCCAGATTTTCGATTCCGCGGGCAACCCTGTCAGCTTTTCCAACCAGACGGGCGGTACTCTTGATTACCTGAACAACGACTTTCACCAGGGCACGACGTCCCGTTGGGGGGATGTGGTTCTGGACCCGAACGAGACCTATACGATCCAGATCCGCTATTGGGAAAACCAGGGCGGGGACACGCTGTCAGCCACGATTTCCGGTCCTGACACGGGCAATGTGGTGGAAAACCTGCTCACCACCGACATGATCGGCATGCCCCCTGGTCCCGAGTATTCGGTGACGGGCACCCCTGCCGGTGTTGAGGGCGACGATGATTTGTCCGGCGGTGCGGGGGATGACACGATTTCCGGCGACGGCGGCAATGACACGTTGGATGGTGGCGCGGATGATGACGTCATTGACGGTGGTTCCGGTGACGACAGTCTGATTGGCGGCACGGGCAATGACACGTTGGAAGGTGGCGCAGGCTCGGATGTGATCGAGGGCGGCGCGGGCGATGACATCCTTATCGGCGATGACGGCGACACCTCGACCATTTTGTACGACGAGGACTTCAGCGACGGCGCGGCAGGGTGGAGCAACGCCAGCACTGAAACCGACCCGCTGTTGGGCGATATTCTGGGCCGCTTTGAAGGCGCCGACGGGACGATCGCTACGGAAAAATCATTCTACATCGGCCCTGATCCCGATCAGGTTGTGATCAAATTCGACGCTTTGCTGCTCGACAGTTGGAACAGCGAAGACCTGATCATCACCATCAACGGGGAAGAGGTGCGGATTTCCCATTTGGAGGGCGATACTGCCTCTCCGGCCAGCCAGACGTTTGTGGGCGTGGACGGCGCGACCTATACCTTCGACTTCACAAACACGGCGACCGGCGCATTGGGCGGCTCTGTTGGCACGCTTGATACGGTGATGGAGGTGCAAATCACCATCGACACTCCGCCAGAGAATGTGACGCTCGGACTCGGCACCAACCTCAACAGCACGGTCGATAACGAGAGCCTTGCGATTGACAACTTCACCATCGAAGCAATCGAGGCCAGTGATGACACGCTGACGGGGGGCACAGGAAATGACACGCTGACGGGCGGCGCGGGCGATGATGTGTTTGTGTACAACGCCGGTGAAGGCAATGACACGATTACGGATTTCAACGCGGGCAATTCTGGCGTGCTGAACGACAACGACCAGTCCAACAACGACTTCATCGATCTCGCTGACTACTACACTAACATTTTCGAACTTCGTGCGGATTTGGCGGATGATGGTGAGCTGAACCAATCGGTTGGAGATTTCGCGGACAACACCGCGATGGGCGGCTCCCTTACGCTGACGGGTGTCACAGAGGCGGATCTGACCTATGACAACACCAATGTTGCGTGTTTTACGGCTGGAACCCTGATAGAAACCGACGCGGGCCCTGTGCCTGTTGAGCAGCTGAGCCCGGATATGAAACTGCGCACCCTCGACAGCGGTGCGCAACCGGTGCGCGCTGTGCTGTCGCGCAAGGTGGACGGGTCGGGACGCTTTGCGCCTGTTGTGATCACCAAAAACGCGCTGGGGAATACGGCGGCACTGATTGTCTCCCCCGCCCACCGCATGTTGATCGCGGATTGGCGGGCAGAGGTTTTGTTTGGTCAGGAAGAAGTCCTCGCCAGTGCCAAAGGGCTGTGCAACGGCGACACGATCTATCGCCGCCCTGTGGCCGAGGTGACTTATTATCAGATCCTTCTGGACAGCCACGAGATCATCTTTGCCGAAGGCTGCCCGACGGAAAGCTATCACTTGGACAGCGCAGTCCTGTGCGACGACGAGGTGGCTCTTGAGTTGCAAGAGTTGTTCCCCGAACTGCTCGCCTGTGCCAGCGAAAGTGCACGCACCACCTTGCACGGTTATGAGGTTGCAGCCTTGCAAGCGCTGCCAATTTAGGCGCTTGTGAACACCTGACCAAAGCTGCGTTTCAGGGCGACATCCACATCATCCATGCTGACGGGCAATCCCAAATCGACCAGTGACGTTACCCCGTGTTGGGTGATGCCGCAGGGCACGATGCCGTCAAAATGGGTCAAGTCAGGCTCCACGTTGATCGAAATTCCGTGAAAGCTGATCCACTTGCGCAGGCGGATTCCGATGGCCGCAATCTTGTCCTCGGCTACGGATTGATCAGCATTGAGCGGTTTGTCAGGACGTTCGACCCAAACCCCCACACGCCCGTCGCGGATGTGCCCCTGGACGTTGAATTCGGACAAGGCCGCGATCACCCAACCTTCAAGCTGTTGCACAAACTGGCGCACGTCACGGCCACGTTTGCCCACGTCGAGCATGGTGTAGGCCACACGCTGCCCCGGTCCGTGATACGTGTATTGGCCGCCACGTTTGGTGTCATAGACGGCGAAACGGTCCGGGTCGGTCAGGTCTTCGGGCTTGGCCGAGGTGCCTGCGGTGTAAAGGGGGGGGTGTTCCACCAACCACACGCATTCAGCCGCGGTGCCCGCAGCAATGCCTGCCACACGTGCTTCCATCCAGCGTTCCGCCTCGCGAAAATCGGTCAGCCCGTCCGTGGTGATCCATTCCATTTTGTCAGGCGGCCTCTGCGGCGGCTTGTTTCAGGATTTTGGTGTAGTTGTCTGCCCCTTGGGCGCCCGTCACCAGAAACTTGCTGGCAAAGACCATCGATGGCACACCAGAAATGCCGCGCGAGGTCCAGAATTGCTGCTTTTCGCGCACTGTGTCTGCCAGCTCACCGCTGTCGATCACCCGCGCCACATCGGCCGCGTCCAAGCCCACGCTTTGGGCCACATCAATCAGCACGTCCTTGTCCGACACATTGCGTTGATCGGTGAAATGCGCATCAAACAGCGCCATCTTGAGCGGGTGTTGAACCCCTTGGCTCAGGGCGAAGTCCAGCACTTGATGCGTAACAAAAGTGTTCCACATGCGGCTTGCGGGGGTCCAGTTGAACTGAAACCCGAGGCTTTGGCCCAGATCGTGCATCTGTTGGCGCGCTTGGGCAGATTGCGCAGCGGTAGAGCCGTATTTCTGCTGAATGTGTTCGGAGGTGTTTTGCCCTGTGAGCGGCATATCGGGGTTCAGCTCAAACGGATGCCAGCGCACGCGCACCCCCATGCCTGTGGCGGCCAAGGCGTGTTCAAGCTGTTTGTAACCGATGATGCACCACGGGCACATCACGTCCGAGACAATATCGACGTCCAGAACGGGACCGTTGGGGGGGTATCTGACATGGGTGGCTCCTGCGCGTGGCTTTGATCCCAAGATCGCGGTCGCGCGCAGGAATTGCAAGGTCACGCGTTCAGCGTTGTCGGTGGTGTGATCGTGCCTGACATCGGTGACGGACCTGTTGCATCGTTTAGGATTTGTGGGGCCCCGAGCAGGAACAGGTAGCTGTTGTGGCTGTGCTGCCCGCCGATCTGCTCGAAGAAATGCAAATCGGGCAAGGGCACTTTGCTTGTTCTGATCTGTTGGGCAGGCTGACCCCAAGTTCCCGCATGTGCTGCCAGATGGGCCGCGAAATCCACCAGTGCGCGCAAAGCAATCCCGTCGAGGCCATCGGGCATCGGTCCCGGAATGTCCTTTTTGATGACGTCCTTGATGCTGTCATAGCCCAGCGGGACGATGTCCAACGGGTTGATCACAAACCAGCAATCGAGCGTGTCACTGACAAGATCTGCAAATTGCGGGTTACCTGACGTGGGCGGCGCAAAGGCGAACCCTTGGTAGGTTGCGGGCAAGGCGGGCGCGTCTTTCCACCCCGATCTCAGGGCCAGCATCATCATAGGCACCAAAGCGGCACCCTGACTGTGCCCGTTTACATAGATCATCTGGTTCGCATTCGCGTAGGGCGCGAGGTACTCTTGCAATGTAATGCCCTTGTCGGGATCCTTCGCGGTAAGCATCAGATCGAGGGCCTTGTAAAATTCGGTTGAGACCTGCGCGCCCACGGAATTGTTGTCCGGAAAAGCGGTTTGGGAGGTCGGAATATCCTCAACCCGTGACAAGAACTGAGTCGTTGTGCCGCGCAAGCAAACGGACAATGCGCCATCCTCGCTGTTTCGGGCGACGAACAGCAGGTTGTCGGTATGACCTGTCTCAACCGGTCCCCAAACAACGGACCACGTGTTGTCTGCCTTAAAGTCATTGCTGTCGAGTT
The DNA here is from genome assembly GCA_943787985.1 of uncultured Paracoccaceae bacterium. Taxonomy (GTDB): domain Bacteria; phylum Pseudomonadota; class Alphaproteobacteria; order Rhodobacterales; family Rhodobacteraceae; genus Ascidiaceihabitans. The sequence goes on from CALSOO010000004.1 coordinate 650,144, forward strand.
GTCCCGTGATGCGTGCTTTGACCACGCTCATGGGTGGGTAGTTCCCAGTATTGTCTTTGGTATCAGAGGCATAGGCCAGTGCCGCAAGCGTCATTTGCACTTGGGCCGTGTTCAAAGGAAAGGTCTTGGGCATCAAATCAGCGCCTTTTATCAGGAATGAAAATTAAAAATGAGTCTTCGCGTATAGGGGGAGTTTGCCCTGTGTTTCGCTTTGCGTCAATTTCCTCTTCACATCGGCGCGCGCAAGGGCTAAAGCGTCTCCACCAAACATGGCGTGCGGCCGTGGCGGAATTGGTAGACGCGCAGCGTTGAGGTCGCTGTGGGGTAAAACCCGTGGAAGTTCGAGTCTTCTCGGCCGCACCACTTTCAAATTCACTACTCAATTGACCCCCTAACGCCTTGAATACCAAGGCTGTTTTGGGTGTTCTAGCTCCTGTTTTTCGGTGGTATTGCAGACGCTCTGTGAAGGCCAGTCGGAGGACGGTTCTGCGCAGGGTGATGTGACCTGATTCCCATAGTTTCCAAGGGTTTGCGAGGAATTGGAGCGAGAGTTCTAGTACATCGTCAAACTTGCCCTTTGGCTGGCTGCGATGGATCATTTGATCGTGCAATTTGAGCTTGTTCATCTCAATTTCGGCGATCTTACCCTCGTAGGCACGGATAACAGTCGTGCTCTCAGCGTCCATGATACGGACCAACAGAGATTCCACCTGTTTCTCAGCGGCGGATAGTTGGGCCTTAACGGACGCAGACGCTTCTTGCGCCTGTGCCACACGCATATCCCAAGCCTGACGGAACATGACACGGACCATCGCGAACAGGGTCTCACTGGGCTGTAGCGTCTTGATTAGTTGCCCCACATCACCTTCCAGCTTATCGCGGGCGATGGACTTGCCGTAGCTGTCACAGCCCTTGTTCTGGCAAAGATAGTAAGGGTAACGCTTGTATTTGCCTTTGGTCCAGCAACTGCGCAGAGGGACGCTGCAGTCGCTGCAGTCGCTGCAGGCGACAAAGCCGCGCAAAGCGAAATCATCACCGATGTTCTGGCGCGTAGGCGCTGTCGCAGGGCCTTTGCGGCGTTCCTGCACTTTTTCGAAGGTATCCAATGAGATCAGCGGTTCATGCTGCGCCTTGAGCCAGTGGATGCCGTAGGTCTCACTGCAAATGTAGCCAGCGTAAATCGGGTGGGTCAGGATGTCAGTAACGCGCTGGAACGGGATTTTGCCTTTGCTGTTGCGCGGGAAGTCGAGGCTGCTTTCAAACAGTCGCTTCACTTCGGAATGGGTTTCATAACGGCCCGAGGCGAAGCCCTCAAAGGCTTCCTGAATAACTGACGCTAGAGGTTCATTCGGCTCCAGCATTTTACCACGGCCTTTGACGGTCACGTATTTAAAGCCAATAGGTGCGGAATGTGTCCAGTATCCGCTTTGCATCCGGGCTTTCATTTTCTGGGAGACCTGACGACCATTCTGCTTACGCTCAAGCGCACCTTGGGCCGCCATGATGGTTTCGATGAACTCGCCCTCAGGGGTGTCGTCAAACTTGAAGTTCAGGCATTCGATCAGGGCATCACGGCTGCGGAAGGCGTCGCGCAAGTCGAGGTGGAACCGCGTGTCACGAGCAAAGCGCTTCAGATCATCGAAGATGACAACGTAGGATTGGTCCGGCATCGCATCCAGATAACTGAGCAGCGCCACCATTCCGGGGCGCTTCATGAAGTCACCACCACCTGTGAAGGTATCAGGAAAAACGGCTTCGACCTCATATCCTTTGGACGCAGCATATTCACGACATCGGGTTTCTTGCGACTCAAGGCCGTGACCATCGGTTTCTTGGGATTTAGAGGAGACGCGGCAATAGATAACAGCGGGACGGGTTTCTGTGCTCATGAGCGACCTCCTTTTGCAGGCAAGCTGGCATCGCCTGCGGCATTGAATGTGGATTTGGAACCCTGTGATCCTACCACGTCACCGCCTAGTACGGCGGTGAGATCGATGAATTCTCCACAGGTTTGTTGGGTCGGATGCAGCCCAAAACCGAGATCGACAAAGCTGACAACGATGGACCATAGCGTTTCGATGAATTCCCGCTTTTCCGCCTCGCTGAGATCGGAAGCTTCGAGGTATTCCCCGTAAAGCTCCCAATCGACCTTAAGGCCGGGTTTGGCGGGCGTTGCCACGCTCTCTGTCTGTCCAATGATTTCCTTTGTCATGCTGTAAAACGCGGAGCAATAATGGGCCACAGAAACGACTGCTTAGCGCGGTTGTAGCGGAGTAAAAGTCCGCCAGTTTGTGCCCTTCGAGTTATCGGAGGGCGGGAGATGTATTCTGTGGATATTTATAGTCGTGTGCGCCGTGCGTGTTTGAAGGACGGTATGTCTGTTCGTGCGGCGGCCCGTTATTTCAACAAGGACCGCAAGACGATAGCGAAGATGCTGCGTCATGCTTTGCCGCCAGGGTATCGCCGTTCAGAAGCCCCACGGCGACCAACGCTTGATGGTTATGTCGGTGTCATTGATGAGATTTTGCGGACGGATAAAGCCCTGATCAAAAAGCAGCGGCACACCGCGAAGCGGATTTTTGAACGGTTGCGCGACGAACACGGATACGCAGGCAGCCTGACCACGGTGACCTATTACGTGCGCGAACAAAAGCGACGCACCAAAGAAGTGTTTGTACCGCTGTCGCATCGGCCAGGGCACGCGCAAGTGGACTTTGGCGAGACACTTGGGGTGATTGGCGGCGTAGAATGCAAGATCCACTTCTTTGTGATGAGTTTACCGCATTCGGATGCGGTGTTTGTGAAGGGATATCCTGCTGAGACGACCGAGGCGTTTTGCGATGGCCACGTGTCGGCCTTTGCTTTCTTCGGCGGCATTCCCCAATCCATTCTCTACGATAACACCAAGATCGCCGTGGCGCGGATTCTGGGTGAGCGCACCCGTGTCCGGACGCGTCGGTTCACAGAGTTGCAGTCGCACTACCTGTTTGATGACAAGTTTGGGCGGCCCGCTCGCGGGAACGACAAAGGCAATGTTGAGGGGATGGTTGGTTACACACGTCGCAACTTCATGGTGCCCGCGCCGCGTTATGACAGCTTTGATGATCTGAACGCCCATCTGGAAGAGAAATGTTTGGCGCGTCAGGGCGATACGTTGCGCGGCCATGACATGACCATCGGTAAGCGTTTGATGTCCGACTTGGATGCGCTGATGGGATTGCCCGTCGCAGAATATGAAGCCTGCGATCATGTCAGTACACGGGCAACCTCGATCTCGATGGTGCGATATCGCGGCAATGATTACTCTGTGCCGGTGGCGTATGCGCATCACGACGTCCATGTGCGTGGCTTTGTGCATGAGGTCCTGATCGGTTGCGGCAATGAGGTGATTGCACGACACGAACGATCCTATGCATCCGCAGATATGATCTTCGACCCGCTCCACTTTTTGCCTTTGATTGAACAAAAGGTTGGTGCATTGGATCAGGCCGCGCCGTTACAGGGCTGGGATTTGCCAGATGTCTTCGCGACCCTGCACCGGCTGCTCGAAGCCCGAATGGGCAAACCGGGCAAGCGGGAATACGTGCAAGTTCTGCGCCTTTTGGAAACCTTCGAGGTCGACGTCGTGCAGGGTGCAATCAGCCATGCCATTGATCTGGGTGCGATCGGTTATGACGCTGTTAAACATCTTGTGCTGTGTCGGGTCGAAAAGCGACCACCACGGCTGGATTTGGACTTCTATCCGTATTTGCCCAAGGCCAATGTGGGCACAACCCGCCCGGCCAGCTACATGAGCCTGATGGGAGGGACAGCGGCATGACCGACGCGCCTCAAATCCTGCTGCATCACCACCTCAAGACATTGCGTTTGCCGACGTTCAAAGGAGAGTACGCAAAGCAAGCACAGCTTTGTGCCGCCGAGAACAAAGACCACGTCCAATATCTGGCGCGGCTATGTGAGATGGAGCTGATTGACCGCGAACGGCGAATGATTGAACGGCGCATCAAGGCCGCCAAGTTCCCCAGCACCAAAAGTCTGGACAGCTTTGACTTCAAGATAATGCCCAGCCTGAACAAGCCTCTGACCATGGAGCTGGCGCGGTGTGAGTATATGGATCGCAGAGAAAACATCATCGCCCTTGGACCATCAGGGACTGGCAAAACACATATCGCTTTGGGGCTTGGATTGGCCGCATGCCAAAGAGGGCTGAAGGTGCGCTTCACGACGGCTGCGGCATTGGTCCATGACCTGATCGAGGCGCAAGATGAGCGAAGGTTGCAACGCCTGCAGAAACAACTCACCAGTCAAAACCTGTTGATCATCGACGAGTTGGGCTTCGTGCCGCTCAGCAAATCTGGCGCGGAGCTCCTCTTCGAGGTCATATCCCAATGCTATGAGCGCGGATCCATCATCATCACATCAAATCTGCCCTTCGACGAATGGACTGAAGTCTTCGGCTCCGAGCGCCTGACCGGCGCATTGCTGGATCGCTTGACCCACCACGTCCACATTCTCGAGATGAACGGCGAAAGTTACCGTCTCAAACACAGCCGCAGCAAGCAAAAGTAATCAAAGCTCTATCCAGATCAAAATAATGTTGGCCAAAGGGCCAACATGCGCTTTGGCACGCGTTAGCTATATGGGGAGCACTCGCGCCAAAGCGCACAAAAAGCGATAGCTCAGTGGACCCGTTTTAAGCCGCGACTTGGCCCCTTTTTACTCTGCGATTGACAAGTGCATTGCGCAGCATCGAGTAGGAGACCAGTCTGGCAACACGTCCGTTTCCATCCAAAAATGGGTGAATCCAAAGCAAGCGATGATGACCACAGGCTGCACTTAAAATACGGGTAATTCTTCCAGCTGGTCGGTATGCGGCATGGAGCCTTTCAAGAAACCTTGGCACAGCGCCAGGACTTATTGCGACGTGATCACCAACCTTAACGTCGCGGGTACGAAGTCCGCCCGGAACGACTGGCAGTCGCTCGCCTGTCTCAGGATTTTCAACGAAGAGCAGGTCAGGAGGAAGGAGATCACAGAACCGCTTGTGAATTTCCATCACTGCATCTGGGGCAATGGCGTCGCCATCAATCCCGCCGTCATCAATCCATTTTTGCACGGTGATATGGGCGCGGGCTTCAAGTTGAAGATCGCGCTTCTTACCGTCCGCGCTATAGTCGTTGTTCATTGCGCGCTCGATATCGACCGGATGGGTGTTGTGGCCTTCAATCAGGTTGCTGTAATAACAGTTCATCGCACGCACCAGATCAGACAGCGCTAAGGCGATTGGCTGGGGCAAGGACGCTGAGAATGCTGCAGATTTTTCGGCCAAAGACAATGCAAGGTCGTTCAACTGTGCTCGATTGGGCATTCCTTCTGAGACCATCAACGGCTCAAAAAGGCCAAGTGTCTCGCCGTCATCTCTAATTGTCATTTTTGCCTCTAAATTGGCCGCTTTAATGGCCGGTTACAGATACCTGATTTACCTAACAATATCAAATCTTAACGCAAAACGGAAACTTCAATATTGCCTGATGTTTGGCCGCTTGCACGGCCAGTTTGTTTTACCCGCGTCCAGTGTCACTTAGTTGCTCTCCAAAGCGCCAAATTTAGCGCGACATCGACGGCCCACGCGGTCTTGTTCTTCGTGCGTTTGTGGGTGCTGGCAAAGAAATTTGACGTCTTGGCGCAATCTCAGGTGCAACATAGAATCCAGTCTCATCTTTGTGCCGTGTCAGGGCAACATAGGTCAGGTTTTTATCTAGTGTTGCGCTGGACAGGACGAAGCTGCGGTCAACCGTACAACCTTGCGAACGGTGGATACTGACGGCGAAACCATGGTCGATGGATGGAAACTCCTTTGGTGAAAATGTCAACTTACGGCTCTGGCCACTCTCGCCAGGATCAAGATCAACGACTAGCTGTCTGTCCCCAATTCTTTTTACGGTTCCTAGCATGCCATTCCGCACACCCAACGTTGCGTCGTTGCGCGTGAACAAAATTCGGTCGTCTTCGGAAAATGCACGAGGGCCATGGTCGGTCTTGACCAAGATTTCGGCTGATGCGTCGCCCAGTGCTGCCCGAGCTGCTTTGATGGCTTGGTTGATCGCATGGACATCAACGCGACGATGAGCGAGAGCCAATCGCGATGTTGCATCCCCATTTATCCGCCAATCGGCCACATAACTGTCGACCAGTGCAGTAATTGCATGGTCTCTATCTTGCGCCTCATGAACCGCGCCATGATCAGCATAGGTCTGCAAAGCGGCGCTCGCCTGACCATACGCCAAGTCTTGCGAGGCCTTGCGTTGCCATTCTGATGTCTGTCTGCGGATTTCTGTAAGGCGTGCGGCTCCAGTATTTTCAGCGATATCGCGGAACGGCGTGCCTGCCTGAATAGGTTGCAACTGATCAGGATCACCCACAAGAACCAGTTTGCAGCCACGGCTTCTCAACTGTTCTGCAACGCGTGCCAATTGGCGTGTGCCAACCATACCAGCTTCGTCAATCACAACCACATCACCAAACGCCACAGGTTCATAGCCGCTCTTCCAGCTGGACTCTAACGATGCCAGTGTGCGGGATGAAATACCTGATGCAGATTGAAGGCTATCGGCGGCCTTTCCTGCCAGGGCAGCGCCATGGACGCGATAACCTTGGCGCTCCCAAGCCTCGCGGGCAACAGACAGTAACGTGCTTTTACCCGCGCCAGCTAGACCGACGATGCTACATAGTTGGTTGGGCGAAAGGATATGATGGATAGCCGTAATCTGTTCGTTGCTGAGTTCTGCGCCGATGCGTGCCTGCAATTTTGTATTCTCACGTTTGATGGCGCGCTCAATATTTGAGGACTTCACTTGGAACCCACCTGATCTGGCCATCTCGGCGGTGCAGATCGCAAGGTCTTGCTGCAGATCCAGATAATCCTGCGTCGTAAATTTCTCACTTTTCCCACCATCGATGCGGACCAGTTTTGGAGAGGCTAGAACTTGATCAGACGCCACGCGTAATTCTAACGGATCATTGATGTACTCGGATAAACCACGCAGAATATCAGTGCGGTTGAAAAGCGCCTTTTTGTCGGTGATATGATCAAGGATCAAATCAGGTTGGGCGGCGAGTTGGGCGCGGGTGAAGGATGCATCTTCACGCGGAAGCACTAATGGCTGACGCGGATCAGGGGCGTAGATTTGCGACGGCTCAACTGCAAATGCACTGAATAGTTCTTGCTGCATTGCAAACTGGGCTTCACGGAATGCCCATTCCTGATCAAGATTACGGCGTTCTGCCAGATGCCGATTAATAAGGCTTTGCATTTCAGCACGATCACGCGCTTGGCAGCCATTGGCCTTCGTGGCCAGCTCTTCGCATAGACGATGATACTGCCCACTTATACGCGCCCATACGGCTTTGAGACCTGTCGGTAAAAGAGCTTGGCGTTCCAATATTTCGTCGCGTCGCCGCTGTTCCTGAGAAGTTTGCAGCGCCACCCGCGCGTCACGCTGAACTGCCACCAGTTCGGTTCGCTTTCGTTCTTGCGCGACTTTCTGAGCTTGCCGTTCTTGTTGAAAATCTGCTGTCTGATTATCGGTGGGTGAAAGTTCGTCTGCAAGTTGTTCGATAGCCGTTTCAACGTCAGGCAGATCATCCCAAGCGCCAAGGCGGTTGCGCAGGTCTTTTGCTTTCACTCCGCACCAGCGCGACAGTGAATAGACTTCACCATCGACATCTACGGCGACAAAGCCTCGCCGATCTCCCCGCGCGAGACAAAAGCCTTTGTCATGGAGTGCCGCAGCAAACGCGATGCGGGAATCTGACATCTCCCAGCATGTCTTAAACAGTTTCTTCAACTCGGCGGGGGAGCGTTTCGTTCGTTTTGCCTGCGAGGCCTCAGCGCATGAGAAGTTCAGCAGATCACGATCTTCAGCGCGGCGTAGCCCCGCAGGCATATCCCAGTCATGTTCCAGATAGAGCTCGCGCGATATGTCCATCAAACGCCGCTTGAAATGCGGCAGGTTGATTGCTCGCATCCGATCCACATCAATACGGGACCAGACGCAGTGAGCATGGCGGCGGCCATGCTTTTTATGAAATACGACGGCTCGAGGCTGATCGCTTAGCCCAAGGCGGCGCTCGATTTCAGCAATAGCACGCTCAAATTCATCTATTGAAACAGCAGCCGAGGTAGGCGGATTGAGGCTCAGAGAGAACAAATACTGTTGGCATTTGGTGCCCAGCGATATTGCTTCTGTCTCCCTGAATGCGTCGATCAGATCATCAGATAGAAACCCACGCAGTTCGTGAACAACAGCGTGTTCGTTATCGTCAACGTTCAGCAGATGCAGTGCCAGTTCACGACCGTTAGCGCGTTGGTTGCCTTTCAGGATCATGCCCGCATTCCAAGCGCTTTTAACAGCGTTTGGCGCAGGAATAGAACATGCTCATAGGCTTCGCTGATCTCTTCCTCAGTCCGCACCTCCACAGCGAGCGATCCAATGTTGGCGTGATAGGCAAGCTGATTGAGGTTGTTTGCGATGCGCGATTGGCCCAGCAGCCCAAGTATTTGCGCCAATGCCTGCTTGTCCACGACGGAAGCCTTTGAGCGTGGTTTTCGGCGTGGCAGGGCCTCACCTAGCGCCTTCGCCCGAATGAAGGTGCTGAGTGCCATACCGTCTGCCATGGCCATAAGACGTTCATGGTCTTCCACAGACAGCCGTAAAGTAACGCGCGGGCAGTCGCGGGTGGTTTTATGTCGAGGTCGTTCGGAGTGCTTTGATGCGTCTTGATCTAGAGCATGGTGAAAGTGTTCGCGGGCAATATTCATAGCGATGGCCCCCGCGTACCGACAGGGCGTGGTGCTTCAACAGGTTCAGGATGTTCTTTGTTCGATGCCGCGTTTTCGAACTCACGGAGTTTGTGGATGACCTCTGGCTGATGCTTGAGATAAGCACCCCATTCCTCTAATTCTTCAAGGATCGAAGGCAGTTGTTCAGGTTCTAGGTTTGTCCTCTCAACTGCACCAAATCACCCCCGACATAGAGGGATGATATGTTTGGGTTGTTTTTCCCTAAGACTTTGTTTTGAAATGGGTATCGGCGTTGTTTCAACGTCGGGCATCGACGGACAACATGTGCTTTTGAGCGCGCAAGCGTGATTTTGGAGCCGTGGAGCGACTGCGCGCGACTTTAGCTGTTCAGAACGCCTTGGGCTTTTGCCTTTCCCGTGTTCCATGCATCTGCGCTGGTTTTCAAACTCAGGCTGCGCGGGTCAGAGGACTGTTCGACCTTAACGGCCAGTATATCGCGCAACGCGCTTTCCAAGGCCGAAATACGCGCACGAGCGGAATGCAAGGCGCTCTCAGCATGGTGATTGACGGACATGACGTCGTCCATCTCTGCAATGGCATGTCGCAATTGGGCCGGGCTCAAGGCGTCTCGCCAGTCGGCGGGGTCACATGGGTCGATTGGGCTATGTACCATGCGTTCGTCGTTTCCCGTGTTTTTTAGCCTAGGGTGCAGACACGAATTGTGCCAACGGATTTAATCACCCATTTAGGGGGGGGGGGTGTTTTGCCTTGCCCCGCACCATGTGCACGAATACGGTTTGCGCGCTGTTGATCGGTGGTGCAGCGCGCAACTTGCGGAGACTATCAATGACAGATGCGTATGATCCGGCCTCTGAAGGGGCAAAGATGTCTTTTGCCAAAGACATGAGTTACGGTGACTATCTGGGAATGGACGGGATTCTGGGATCTGCCCAGCCACTTTCCACGGCCCATGACGAGATGCTGTTTATCGTGCAACATCAAACTTCTGAGTTGTGGATGCGTTTGATTTTGCATGAACTTGCCGCCGCACGGACGCTGCTGGTCGAGGGCAAGCCGGATCAGGTGTTCAAGATGCTGACGCGGGTGGCGCGCATTTTTGAACAACTCAACAACGCATGGGATGTTTTGCGCACCATGACCCCGAGTGACTACACCACGTTTCGCGAGGATTTGGGGGCGTCGTCGGGCTTTCAATCGCACCAATACCGTTTGATCGAATTTGTGCTGGGCAACCGCAACCGCGCGATGCTCAAGGTCCATGAACACCGCCCCGCGTTGCATCACATGTTGGAACAAGAATTGTCCCAGCCCTCCTTGTACCACGTCGCATTGCGGGTTCTGGAAGGTGAGTTGAACTGTGCCTTTGCCCCTGAAACATATCGTTTGGACCAGCCACATGCGCCTTGTGATGACGTGATGGCGGCGTGGACCAAAGTATATCAGGACCCTGCGCGCTATTGGACCCTGTACGAGTTGGCCGAAAAACTGGTCGATCTTGAGGATTATTTTCGCCGTTGGCGCTTTAACCACGTCACCACAGTTGAACGGATCATCGGGTTCAAGCGTGGCACGGGTGGCACCAGCGGGGTAAAATACTTGCGCAAAATGCTTGAAGTCGAACTGTTTCCGGAACTTTGGCATTTGCGCGGCGGGCTTTGAAACGACCCTGGTGGGGACGCCACATCGCACGTCGGGGTGCGCGATGTGACAGGGTTGAGTGCCGCACGTCAGGTGACGTCAAACCAGACTGTTGCGGCGGGGCTGTTGCAGATTTGGTGTATCTTCGCGGCGGTGGAGGGTGGATTTGAGGTCTTGAATCTGTGTGTTTAGGTCGCGCACGCCTGCTTCAAGGGCGCGCAGTATCGCACCGAGGTCGGGTGTCGGTCCTTCTTTGAGAATGCCGTCAAGACTGCGGCGCGCCGTCGGAGTTGGCACCCCAAGGTCCTTTTCCATCAACGTGCGGCAACTCTGGTATTGGCGCAGCGCCCTTTTGGGGCGTCCTGACTGACCATAGAGAGTGATAAGCGCGGCATGCACGTCCTCCCGGTAAGGGTCAATGGCGAGTAACTCATGCGAAGAGCGGATGCTTTCATGATCCCGCCCTGTTGCGCGCAAGTACTTGATCTGGCGCTCTAAAGCGGCGCTATAGAGGTCCGAGAAACGCTCCCGCATCGGGGCGATCCACGGCGCGTCATGCCCTTCCATCAGCGGCCCGTTGTAGCTCTCGACCATAGCGAGCAGAGTGGCGGCGTCAGTCTCTGACATGTTCGCGAGAGGCTTGGCGCAGATCATCATGACCTCGCGCTCAAACGTTCGGTGGGTCTGGATGAGGGGCGCGCCGTGCTCGAACACCAACGTGTCCTTGCGCACGATCAACACATCATCCAATGCACCACAGGTTGCCTTTTTGATACGCCACAGGGCAGTGCGCAGGCGCGCTTTCTGGTTTTGTGCATCCATATCGGGCCACAGCATTTCCGCCAGTCGTTCGCGTCGCAGCGGCGCGTCATTGGCGTGAAGGGCCACGCATCCCAACAAAAGCTGGCCTGCAGGGGGCAAGTCCACAGTGCCACCATCGCCGCTCAGACGCGGACATCCCAATACGTTCAGGGTCATAGAAGTCATAAATCACCTCCAGAAATATGTCGCGAGACATCAAAAATAGACGCAGATCCCGCAAGGAAAAAAATTGGTCATACAATGATAGGTAGAAGAGCACGTCGGGACGTTTCGCAAAAGTATGGAATACCCAACCCCGACCGTGAACATATTTGTGCCACTTCCCAGCCCATGCATCGGCGGGTTTCTGCTTGGTGACGGCGCGGTGATGCTGGCGAACGCAGCCTGCGCCAAGCTGATTCCCAGTGAAGTGATGGGAGGCAACACACTATGGCTCAAGTCGGGGCGGTTCATTCTGTAGGCGAATCCATCGTCCGCCATTTGTCTGGTGCCCACGCGATCGAGCGCGGGGTGCAAGCCGGCTTGGCCGAGGATCGTCAAACCTTGCCCGCGTGTCGCTTTCAACAAGTGTCCGGCACGGAGTTGAACAACAACTTTTCCCCCGCTGAAAACCTGATCACCTTTTATCTGTTTCGCATGGGCATGGACAAAAACCTGCGCTCCACTGCGGATCACAAGTATCCCAGAGATCCCAAATCGCGCCCCCTCAGCCTTGAGTTGCATTACCTTGTCAGTTGCTGGTCGGCATCTGGCATGAACGAGCAGACGTTGATGAGCTGGACGATGTTGGAATTGCACCGCACCGCCCTGTTGGACCGCGCCGTTTTGCAGCCCGCCTCCTTGTGGGAAGAAGACGAAAGCGTCCAGCTTCAGCTGAGCGAAATGAACCACGAAAGCATGATGCGGATTTGGGATGCCTTGCAGCCCGATTACCGCCTGTCGGTGTCCTATGTTGCCCGCACCGTGCGCATCGAGACCGGTGTGCGCAGTGATGCAGCCCCCGTTGTCGCGACCCGCTTTGGATTGCAAAAACGCAGCGAGGATATCGATGCTTGATCGTCTTGACAGTCGCGTTCTGGGGGGCGTCCAGGTTGTGGATCACATCACGGGCCAGACCATTCGCGACGGGATCAGTTTTCGCAACACGCAGTTGCAGTTTGGACCGACGGTTTCGGGGGTCTGGGCGATCCGCGCAGCCCCCAGTTTTGAGGGGTATACGGATGCGTTTGATCCTGTGCCTGCAGTGGTTGAACAAAGCTTTTCCTATGAAATTCATGATCTTAAGAGACGGTATTTGCCGATGTCGGGCCAGATCACCTTGCCGCGCAGCTTGGAGAGTGCACAGGCTGACACCCGTGTTGATACGCCTGTGCGGATCGCTTTGGCCAGTGCCGCTGGACGGCGGGCCGTGGCGGGTTGGACGGTGATGTCGGTCAGTGTGGTCGATCAAAACGGCGCCCCTGTGCGGGGGGCTTTGGTGCGTGCGCTTGAACGGGTCACGGATGCTGAACTTGGGTGGTCGATGACTGGCCCCAACGGCATGGCGCAACTGCCTTTGACGGGCATCACACATCTGAGCGATGCGCCTGATGACGGGGACGCGGATACCGTTGATCTGATCACGGCCGTCACCCGCGTGCGCATTCACGCCTCTGTGGACATCGCGCAACCCTGGCCTGCAGACGCGGATACGATGCGCGCCGGTGGGCCTGATATCCGCGAAATATTGAACGCGGAAACCTCACGATTGAAGGCCGGTGGCACGGCCCAGCAAACTGTTGAACTGAACTTGACTTAAGGGCGCCCAGCGCCGTGAAAGGAGACTATTATGACGGAGTTACTGTCGCCGGGCGTTTATACGATTGAAACATCGTTTCGCGCGCGTTCCATCCAGGGGGTCGGCACATCGACCACCGGATTTGTGGGATTGGCCCGCTCGGGTCCTGTCGGGGGCCCACCCCAGTTGGTGACCAGCTACGCCGAGTTCGAGCGTATTTATGGTGGTCTCAACGATCTGGATATGTCCGGATTGGGGGCTGCGGCCAAGACGAACTACCTTGCCCATGCGGTGCGCGCCTTTTTCAGCGAAATGGGATCACGTCTGTACATCAGCCGCACATTTGTGCCCCGCGATGATGTGAATGACACAGGTCATGCATCGGTTTTGTTGCGCGATGACGGGGTGGGAACCTTGCGCATTGCGTCGCGGTTTGCTGGCAGCGCTGGCAACGGAACGCTGCAACTGAGCGAAGCCACGACGCCGGCCACGGAGGCCGCATTGGAAAATGCCGCCGTTGGCAGTGTCGCGCGCTCTCTTGGCAGCAGCGAAAGTTCTGCGTCTTTGGCAGCGACTGCGGCTCCGGGGATGGTGAATGCGGGATCGACCCTTGAGATCGCTGTGGATGGCGGGGCTGTCCAAACAGTGACTTTGGCGGCAACCCACGCCGAAGTGGTCGGGGACGCTCTGGGGGATGACAATGTCATCGGTGCAGGCACTGTTTTGATCGTGACGGTAGACGGGTTGCGTCAGCGTATTCCGATCCGTGAAAGCACTGTGGCAGCACCCGCGACCTTGCGCCAGATCCGCAACGACATTCGCGGCGCATTGCAAAAGGCCACCGTCGATGACACAGGCGGCGTTCTGACGATCCGCTCTTCCGTCGCCGGAGCGTCGATTTCAGTTGTCGTGGAGCCATTGGCCGAACTCGGATTTCCGGTGCAGCGCAGCTCGACAGGAACGGGTGTTCCGCGGCTGGATCGGTTAAGTTCCAAAGATATCAATGGGTTGTTCGCCGCGACAGGTGTGGCAGGCATAAGTGCTTATTCCTCTGGTGCCGATGGCCGCCTTATCTTGACGTCAAACTCTGCCGGGGCATCCTCAAGCATTGATGTCAGTGCGACAGAGCCTGACACCTTGGCCCGATTGGGCTTTGCCGCGACCTCTGCTGTTGGATCAACAGGGGCGGGTCAGACCTTTTTCGTGCGGGAGACCACGGATGCAAGCGGGTGGCGCGAATATACATTTGATGAACCAACCAGCGATTGGGAGGCCGACGAAAACCTGACCAATGCTACGGGTGTCGGGGCCAACGGGGTTTTGGTGAATGTGAACCTGACCTACACCAACGCGGATGGCACTTTGGTCAACTATGACGGCATGAGCCTTGTGGCCACGCATCCACGTTGGATGGGCGCGCGGATGAAGCTTCTGACGCCCACTGACCTTGCCAATGGGGCACAAGAGCCGGTGAGTGATCCGCTCACCATGGATCTGGATAAATTGAACGCCATCAACCTGCACCAAGCCTTCTTCGGGATGGGGGAGGTCAACGGCGAAGGGGCCTATACCGCCAGCCACATTCTGGACGGGGGCAATGACGGGGAACTGTCGTCGCTGGCCGATTGGGAAGGCGCGCTGGAAGGGTTGAACCGTTACGACGACATTTCCATTGTCGCGGCACCGGGCAGTTCTGCGTACGGGCTGGTCAGCACCTCGATGCGCAAGGCGCTGGGCATTCATGCGGCCAACTCGGGATACCGCATTGCGGTTCTTGACCCCCCGCTTGGGCAATCCTTGGACCAGTTGCGCAGCACGCGCGGTGAAATCGACAACAGCTACGCGGCCTTTTATGCGCCGTGGGTGCGGGTTGCCAATCCTCTGGCGCGGCCGGGCAACGAGAACACACCCCGTGACCTTTTGGTTCCACCGTCGGGCCATATTTGCGGCATCTATGCGCGCAATGATGCGCTGCGCGGGGTGCACAAGACCCCGGCAAATGAGGTCATCCGTTCATCCCTCGGGTTTGAAACCGATTACAACCAGTCCCAGCAAGGAGTGTTAAATCCTTTGGGAATCAACTGCTTGCGCACGCTCAAAGGACGGGGAAACCGTGTTTACGGGGGCCGTCTCGCGACATCGGATCGCGAGGTTCTGTATGTGTCCGACCGCCGCTACCTCAACTATATCAAGCGTTCCCTCTACGAGAGCATGCAGTGGGCGGTGTTCGAGCCAAACGGGCCTGACCTGTGGGCCAATGTCCGCGAAGCCGTGTCCTCGTTCTTGTACAATGAATGGTTCAACGGGGCGCTGTTTGGCAACACGCCGGATGAGGCATTCTTTGCGGTGTGTGACGGGTCGGTGATGACCCAACAGGACCTCGATACGGGGCGCATGAACTGCGAAATCGGGCTCGCTTTGCTGAAACCTGCGGAATTTGTCGTCTTCTCCATTGGGCAGAAGACAGCAGATGCGCGCCGTTAGAGCCTCAGGGTGACGCTCTAACTCATTATTTTGATGCGCAAAATTTCCCGAAAGCTTGGTGCACAGGCTTTCGGGGGGCGCTGAACGGAGTACTAGGATATGGCACGACAACTTCCTTTTGGAAATTTCAACTTTCGGGTGTTGGTCAACAACGACGAAGTGATCGGGGGCTTTTCGGATGTCTCCGGGCTGAACGCCGAGGTCAACGTGGCCGAATACCGTGCGGGCAATTCCGCCGAAAACCACGCCATGAAGATTCCCGGCGTGCACAAGTTCGAGAATGTCACGCTCAAACGCGGCATTGTCGACAGTGCCAGCTTTTGGGAGTGGATGACCGAGGTGTGGAACACCGGTCCTCTGGCCAAGCGCGATGTGCGCGTCGAGATGCTGGATGAGGCGCACAACGGGGTGCAGCAATGGGTCCTCAAGGGGGCCACGCCTGTGAAATACACTGGCCCCTCGCTCTCGGGGTCGGGTGGCACCGAAGTCGCCATGGAAGAATTTTCGATCGCTTACGACAAGCTCGAATTCACCCAGTTGGCGTCCTGAGGCTGGTAGATGAGCCTGCTCACCCACATCCGTTTCGAGACCACGCCGCCGCCGCCGGTCGCAGATCCTGTGCGCATGGATATCCCGTTGTTTGTGGGCCATCTGAGCGCGAAAGAGGCTGTGCCGGTGGCGTCTGCATTGGGGCAATGGTGGGCGCAGCAGGGGTATTTGAGCCAAGTAGAAAAGGCACAAGACGCGGTCAGCCCTTATGATCGCCCTGTGCGTGTCACGTCTGTGGCTGATGTTCTAACCCACTTCACGGCGGATCGCATTGATCAGCGTGCGGTTTTGACGGGTACTGCGCCGGATGGCGCGATTGATGGCACGCTATTTTCGGTCGTGGTGGACGGTGTTTTGCGCAGCACGGAGTTGAGCGGGGATGACCCTGCCGCTGCTGCGCTTCAAATCGGGGCGCTCTGGAGTGACCTCGAGGTGATTTTTGACGGCACGATGATACTGTCGTTGCCGCAAAGCCACGGGGCAGGGACTTTGGCTGTTTTACAGCACGAGGGGCTGGGATTTGCGCAGGCAAAATACAGTGCTGCGCGTCCTGTAGGAAGCTTGATGTTGGCAGCTTTGGCGCAGTTTTTCGCGATGGGCGGTCGCGAAGCCTATGTCGTCTCGATGGGGCCGCCGTTGCCGCTATTTGCGCGGCGCAGTGCGCGGGCGTTGGCGCTGGGCCAATTGGCGGCGGCGTCGGGGCTGGATGCGGATGACCCCGAACCCGCTTTGCGCCAACCTATGCCTGTCCCGCATGCAGAGCGCAGTGCCCTGAGTGGTATGGCGCATGTGTTGGGGTTAGACAGCGCGAGCTTTCTGGTGCTGCCTGAGTTGTTGGAAATGGCAGCGGTTGATCGCTCTGTGTTGGGGCCAACACCGTCTGTGCCTTCTGCACCCGTCGCTTTTGCGCAATGTTTGCCTGAACCCGCCGGATCGTCAGAAAACCAGTTGAAAACGTTGGGTTTTCCCACTTTGGACCGGGCGGGGATTACACTGTGGCAAGGTGTTGTTGCGCGTTGTTTGTCCTTGATCGCCACGCATCGCCGCGATGTTATGATGCTTGCGAGCCACCCCAAAAGGGCACTTGAAACGCCCCCTTTGAGTGGTCCGCACAGTGCGTTTTTGCAGCTTGCCAGTCCCTTTGTCAGAACGCCGCTCAGCGCATCCCTTCCCAGTGGTGTGATCTGTGGTGACGCTGTTTTGGCAGGTCAGATCGCGGCGCGCTTGGTGTCCGCGCAGCCCTATAACAGCGCTGCTTTGGACGCTTTGCCTCAAGTGCGCGATGTGATCCCGCAAGCCTATGATATGCCGACATGCGAAATGTTTGGCACAGGGGCCGCGTCGCGGTTGAAGCGCGATGTGACCACATCGGATGACCCCGCATGGGAGGCAGGACCGTCCAGCCGTTTGGCGGCGCGTTTGCTGCGCATGGCGCGGGTTTATGGCGAGACATTGGTGTTCGAGCTGATCTCGGATCAATTGATGCGCCAAGTGCAGCAGCGCTTTGAGGCGATGTTGCAAGGCGTCGCGGCACAAGGCGGCGTGCATGCCGGCGAACTGGACGCGGGGTACTCTGTGCTTTGTGATCGCACGCTCCATACGCAATCGGACATTGATCAAGGGCGTCTGCGCGTCGAGGTGTCGTTTCGCCCCGCGCGCCCTGTCGAAATGATCCGCATCGTCTTGCCGATTGGCACCACAGAAAGTGCCCCGCAATGACGCCGATGATCCCGCATTCCTTTGAACTCACCTTTGCGGATGCATCGGGTGGGGCCGTCAAAAATTTCACGGCGGCCTTTTCCGAAGTATCAGGGCTGGAGGCGACGATGGAGCCGAAAGTCATCCGGGAAGGTGGCCACTATTACGGTGAAATCCAACGGGTCGGCCAAGTGACCTTTGCGACTGTCATTCTGAAACGGGGCATGACGTCTTCAAGTCATTTGTGGACGTGGTTTGACGCGCTTTCGGGTGGTTCGTCAGCACTGCGCCTGAGCGCTGAGTTGACCCAGTTTCAACACTACATGGCCAATGGCACCGCTCAAAAAATCGCGCGCCTGCGTTGGAAGATGGTGGATGCGATGCCTGTGAAATTCAAAGCCGCAACCTATTCGGCAATGGCCACAGATGTGGGCATCGAAGAGCTGCATTTCGTGCATCAGGGTTTGTCTTTGGCCAAGGGGGACGCGCTATGATCGTGGAGACCGACCGCGCGTGCCTCACGGCCATCACATCAGACACCGGCACCATGGAAGAGGGCGAGACCTTCTACGTGCAGTTCAACCCCGAGACGCTAGAAATCCAGTCGACCTCCAAGGTGCAGGAAGACAAAGGCGAAAAGCAGAACAAGACGCCAGTTCAAGTGGTTGCCGGAACAGAGCGGCGTTTGTCTGTCCAGCTGATCTTTGACGAGACGCTGACAGGGGACGACGTGCGCAACCGCACCAGCAAGATCGTGGGCTTGATGCGCGCGGGTGAAGGCACGTTGGATAACTACGGCAAACGCGGCGCGGACAAGGACGTGATGCTGCCCTCTGTCGTCAAGTTCGAGTGGGGCAACCTGACCTTTCAGGGCACGATTTCGGAGTGCTCGGAAACGCTGGAGTATTTCTCGCCTCAAGGGGTGCCGCTGCGCGCTTCTGTTACCTTTTCACTCACCCAACAGGATGCTGTGTTCGAGGCGGAAACAGGCGCGGGGGCTGGACCTGTTGATGGCGGTCTTGATGTTGCGGACGGGCAGGCCCTGCCTCCCGGGTCCGATGTTCAGGACATGGCAAAGAAAAACGGCGTCGAGGACATGCGCAACCCGGGCGCGGTTTCGCTTTTTGCGCAAGCTGATGTCGAGGGGGGCTCTGTGCGCGGGGCGCTTGGCGCAAGTGCATCGGCAGGAGCCGGTATTGGGGGCGGCATTGGCGGTGGGGCCAGTTTCGGCTTGGCCGCAGCCTCTATCGCCAGTGGGAAAATTGGATTTGGCGCATCCGCCAGTGCGGGAATCGGACTGGGTGTCGATCTGGGCGGGGGCGTGTCGTTGCGCGGTGGCGCAGGTGATTTGGGGCTGGATGTCGCAGATGCCTTGGACGTGCCGCAAGATCTGTCGGTCAGCTCGGACATTGGTTTGGGGATGGATGCGTTTTCGGGCCTCAAAGATGCCAGCGCGACCGCGTCCGGGGCTGTTGCAAAGCTTGACAGCGGCCTCAAGCAGCTTGGCAAAGCCGGATCCGGCGGAGCCAAAGGTGGCGCATTGTTCACAGCCAAAGCAGAAGTTGGCGCGAAAATTGATTTGGGCGCGCTGCTCTTTCCGGAGGATCAGAAATGAGTGTTGATATCCAGGAACTGACAGCAGAGGTGGGAGAGGACGTGCGCCGGCACGAGGCGCAGCGCCGCTCTGACAGCGGACAAGAGCCGCAAATGTTGCAAAAACTCATTCGCCGTGCAGATGCACGTCGCCAGTGGGCACAAGACAGGTTGCAAGCCTGATGTCGCGGCGTTTGACCCATACCCGTCCCACGATTGATGTGGCTGGCGCGCAGCCGGACATGCTGAACGACATGATCCGCGAGGTCACGGTGATCGAGGGCGAGGGGGGCTTGGCCCACGTCGAGCTGCGCTTTGACAACACAGCCATACACGGTGGCGTTGGTGTGGATTTTGCGTTTGAGTATGAAGATACAGATGTTTTGCGCCTTGGGACCGCGTTTCGCGTCCTGTTCCCCGCACGCGACGCGGAGTTGGATGAGGACACGCCGCGTGAAGTCTTTTCCGGCCGTGTCAGCGCGATTGAGTTCATCGCAGGCGAAGACGGTATGCCCGAAATGGTTGTGATGGGCGAAGACCTGTTGATGCCGCTTCGCATGCGTCGCCGCACCCGCAGTTTTGAGGGCAAAGCGCTCAAGGAAATGGTGGCGGATATTGTGGCGGGCACGGACCTGTCCAGTCCGGTTTCGGATTACCTGAGCGACGTGATCGTGATGCGCCACCAAATGGACCAAAGCGATCTTGCGTTCTTGCGATCTGTTCTGTCCGACTGGGACGCGGATGTGCAAGTCGTTGACAACAAAATGCAAATTTCGCCGCGCGCGGATATTCAGCGCGGCGAAATTACCCTGCGCTGGGGCGAACATCTGGATGACGTGCGCGCCTGTGCCGATCTTGCCCACCAGCGCGGTGCATTTTCGTTGGCTGCCTATGACCACATCCAGGGCAAAGCGTTGAGCGCAACGGCTGATCTCACGGCTTTGGGACCGGGCAGCGGGCGTCAGGCTACTGAGTATCTTGAGAATTTTGGTGAGACTCTGTGCCATTTGGCAGCAGGCAAAGCCACCACCCAGGAAGAAGCCCAAGGGCTGATCAATGCGGAGGCCGCCCGTGCGATGCGCCGGTTTGTGACAGCTCTGGGCACGGCCAAAGGCAACCCCGAAATTCGGGTGGGTGCCCATCTGGCGCTAGAGGGGATCGGGGCGCGATTTTCCAACACCTATTACTGCACCAAAGCGCGCCATCATTTTAGCCGCTCCACTGGCTACGCCACTGAATTCGAGGCGGAATGCGCCTACTTCAAAGGGGAAATCGCCGCATGATACATCCATCTGCCCTTGCCGGTTCTGTCGTTCTGGGGCGCGTCCAAGCGGTCACTGATCCTGACAATCTGGCGCGTGTCGAAGTCCGCTTTCCGCTGCACGTCGACGAGGAGAGCAATGCCTCAACCGCGTGGGCACCTGTTGCCACATCCTTTGCTGGAGACAATCACGGCGCGTTTATGTTGCCCGGGGTCGGGGATGTTGTTGTTTTGTCGTTTGTTGGCGGTGACACGCGCCAACCCATTGTTTTGGGAGCGATTTGGAACGGCGAAGAATCCCCGAGCGAGACAGTTGGCGGTGACAACACCGACCGCTGGGTCATCACCAGCCGGGCAGGCACCCGCATCGCCATCATCGAGGAAAGTGGTGGGCAGCCATTGGTGGAAATCACAACGCCAGCTGGCCCCATGATCACACTCAGCGATGAAGGGGGCGGGAAGATTGATCTGAGCACTGGCGGTTCCACGATTTCAATGACGCCCTCGGCCATTTCCATCAAAAGCGCGTCGATCGAGTTGAACGCCCCCGAAGTGAGCATCTCAGGCGGGCCGTTACAGGTGAATTCGGCGATGACCAACTTTTCCAACCCCATCAACGCGCCTGTCGGGGTCATCTCAAGCGTCATCGCGACAAGCTATACGCCAGGTGCGGGGAACGTGTGGTGAAACATGAAACCATCATATCGGGCCTGCGCCTTGAGGGGCAGCGTGGCATCCTAGCACCCACAATTCTTGCGTTTCGCGAGCCGACGTTTGTGCAGACTTTCCTTGCTGAAATGCGCAGTGCCGATTGGCGGGAAAAAATGGCTGCACGTCAGGCGGGCGATTTGCTGGAGCAACCCATCCACCGCAGTTTTCACCTTGTTGTGGTGGATGCGCGATGCTTGCGGGTTGGTTTGCCGCGGTTGGACGAGGACAAGATTGCTGGCGCAGGGTTTGTGATCCGCCGTTTGCGCAAAGGCGGAGAGGACGGGTGGTTGCGCCTTGAGACGGACAATCTGGGCTGGCAAGCAACACCTGCCGGCACGCTTGAAGAAACATCTGCCTATGATCCTGATGCCGCCACGCGCCGCGTGCGCGCACTGGGCAAAAACGCTGCCGTTTTGTCGCGTGTTGATCGCCTACCGGGCGGTGGGGACGCCACAGATGAAGATGTCATCGCCCTCTATCCCGCTCCGCCTGATGTTGCCAAAAACACCGGAATGACCCTGCTTTACGGCTTCTTGCCCCTGTCTGGTGATGATCATGAGCCTCAGGAGGCGCCGACACCGCCATTCAGCCTGGAAGACGTGAAGGCGCGCATTTCACTTTTGCTCAAGTCCGATCGCACGGGGATCAGTTTTCCGCCCACCAGCGGCACGATCACACGCGCCGAAATGTTGCGGCCCGAAGAAAACAGCAACGCGGCACGCGGAAGAGGATTGCGGACCCTCAAATCAACCTTGTTCTGGTTGTCACAGGAAACCGGCGCCTTTGTGGACGGGGCACCCGAGGGGATCAAAAACACCCTCAATGAAGTGCGCCTGACGGGCGTGTCCCCGAGTGGATTGTTTGACTACCTCGAAGTTTGCTACCGCGCCTTCATATTGCAAACGCCTGATGCGCCGTCATCTGTCGCGCCGTCTACATCATGGCCCGGATTAAACGGGTCGCAAGAAAATACTTTGGCCGCAGTCGCTTACGCCGCCATGAGTGCGCGCTGGGCCTCGATTGCGCCGCTTACGCCGCGCTATCCATCGTTGCCGCTTGAGTATCATGTGCGCTGTTTCTTGCGCGTTGATGATTGCGAGGGCTGCCCGCTACGCATCTTGTGGTCGTCCCCCTCAGCCCCGTTTCGGATCAAGCCGTGGTTCGAGGGCGGTGATGGTCCAGCACAGCAAATTGAAATGCCTCCTGTTAACGTTGAAAGCCTCAAAAAGATGAAGCCAAATGTTGTGTTCAACGTTCCACCAGAGCTGCAACAGCATATGGACCGGATCAACTTGGGGGATCTGCTGGACGGAAAACACACCAAAACCAACATCAGCTTCGGGATGATTTGCGGGTTCTCCATCCCGATCATCACCTTGTGCGCATTCTTTGTGTTGCAGATCTTTTTGCAGCTGTTGAACATCATCTTCTGGTGGCTGCCGTTCATCAAGATTTGCATCCCGTATCCCAAGATTTCGACTGAAGAGGAGGGTTCGTGATGACAACCAATCCCGCCCAACCCGGATTGCCCGTGGGATGGCCCTTGATACCTGTGCCCGATGCGCAGGGCAGCCTTCACTGGCCGACACTTGAGGCGTCTGTGCGTCAAACCATTCGTGCGCTTTTGGTCACCGAACCGGGGGAGCGGCTGTTGCATCCCCGTTTTGGCGCGGCGTTGCAGCAGTTTGTCCATCACCCCAACAGCGTGCTGACACGCCGCCGCATTCGGGACCGGATCGGCGAAACGCTCGGGGTTTACGAGCCGCGCATCGCGCTTTCCAATCTGACTGTCGAGCCACAACCGGACGCCCCGGCGGTGATCGTTGTGTCCATCTCTTACACCATTCGCATGACAGGGCAGGCTGATGATCTCAGCCTTGCGCTGGAGCTTGGAGGATAACATGCTGCCTCGCGTAAATCTTGCTGACCTCACCGCCAAGGAATTGGCCGAGGAAATGGTGCGCCGCATCCCTGCGCATACGCCTGAATGGCGCAATGCACGGGTGGGTGACCCCGGGCGGGCGATGATCGATGTGTTCGCTTATATGGGCGAGTCGATCTTGTACCGTGCCAATTTAACACCGCGCCGTATGCGTTTGGAATTTCTTAACCTTTTGAACCTCAAGCAGCGACCGGCGCAGGCGGCGCGCGGACTGTTGGCATTGACCCACAAAGCCCCCGCCAGTGCAAAACCGACGTTTGCGCCCGCTGGGACACGTGTGAACGGATCACAGGTTTTTGAAACCCGCACGCCCATCACTGTTCAGCCGTTTGAAGGACGCGTCTATATCAAACGCGCTTTGGCAGAGGCGGAAATGGAAGAACTTGGCGATGTTCTTGCCTCATTGTCCGAGGTGTACGGGGTCACGGATATGGCCCCTTACGAGACCGAAGAGGTGTTTGGTCCAACAGATGTGGTACGTCCGGAAGGTGTTGATTTGTTTGGAGAAAGTGTGGATCAAACGGTTTGGATCGGACTATTTGCCCTTGATGACAGCGTTGCAGCCCACAGCGCCGCGACGGCTGCACTGGATGCGCAACCTGCTTTGTTGAACCTTGGCGTTGTGCCGAAGTTGAAGCGTGAGGATGCACTCGCTCCTGCGCTTGAGCCGTTGGAGGGGTTGGACTGGGCGGTCACTGCCCCCCCGTTGACCGTGTCTGACACCGGGATATTGTTCCGTGATTTGCCCGTAGATCAGGACGCAACCGCGGGGTTTACACGCGAAGGTACGCTGCGACTTGTTTTACCGAAATCATCCGAAGTTATGTCTCCTTCCAATGATATAGAGGACGAAGTTGATGCAGGTGTCGGGGATCGTCCACCGCGTATAGACGATGCTGAACTGGCATCCCGTTTGCTGTGTTGGGTCCGATTGAAAGCAGATGATGCGGCTGCGTCTTTGCCCGTCTCATGGATGGGGGTGAACGCTGTCGAGATAGAACATTCCCGAACATTTTCGAATGTTCTGTTGGGCACGGCCAACGGTGTTGCCGGCGCAAGATTTGCTTTGCCGGCGCAAAACATCGATGCGGATACGCTGAAACTTTCAGTTTTTGAAGAAGGTCAGGGGTTTCGCCCGTGGACGCAAGTGAGCGATTTGGGAGCATGTGAGCGCGATGCGCGGTGTTACGAGGTCGATGCCCAGGCGGGACAGGTGGCATTTGGAGATGGTCTGACAGGGATGTCCTTGTCCAAAGGTACCCGCATTAGACTTGACGAAATGCGCGCAGGCGGCGCGGAAGAGGGCAATCTCGAGCCGCAGAATCTTTCAAAAATCGAACTCCCGGGCATATTGGCGCATCAACCTGCAGCGATCCACGGCGGGGTTGCTGCCGAGGCGTTGGATGGCGCAGAAAAGCGCGTGGGCGCGATGCTACACCATCGAAACCGATGCGTCACAGAGGCGGACTATCGCTCTGTTGCAGGTGAGATTGGTGTGCCGCGCGTCGAGGTCATTGCAGGATTTCGCCCGCACCAGCGCCGCATGGGCGCATCCGGTGTTGTGACGGTTATGGCCATCCCCGAGGCCAAAGTGCGCCGTGCCCCAAATCCACGTGCTGATCGGCGGTTGTTGGAACGCATTTACGCCCATCTTGATCCTAAACGCCCTATGGGGACCGAGTTGTATGTGGTGTCTCCCGAGTATCGGTCGTTCGGGTTGAGCACAGCCATTTCCATTCGCGAAGGCTTTGCGCGTGAAGCGGTTGTGAAGGCCGTAAAGGAACGGTTGTATGCCTATTTCTGGCCTTTGTCGGGTGGCGGCTCTGATGGTCAGGGTTGGGTATTGGGTCGTAATATCAACGCTCAAGAAGTTGAAGTTGAAGTTGCGCGTGTTCCAGGGGTGCGCATTGCAGCAGGCGTGAATTTGTTTGTACCCAGTGAAACCGGCTTTGACCTTGTAGGGGTGGATCGCCGGTCCGGTGTGGTGGGTATCGCTCTGGACCAGTGGCAACTGCCGGAGCTGTTGAACATGACTGTGGCTGTCGACGCTGATACGGCACCGGCCAGCCTGAGCATGGCGTCCGGCTCAGCTGGCGCGAATGACGGCGCCACGCAAGACAGCGCGAGCCGCAGCGTTGCCGTTCCTGTCGTGCCGGAGGTGTGCTGATGGGCGACGTGAACGGACAAAGCTATTGGCAATGGGTGAGCGAGGCGGATTTTGATCTGTCTGCTGCACCGAGCTTGCAGTGGAATGCATCCCGCAACGCCTTGGTTTTGCAAGACACGTTATTGGTGCCTCCAACAGCGGCGACGTTGGCGCAGACACAGGAAAAAGCGGATGAGGCTGCTTTGGCTGTGGACACATACGACACCTTTGCCCGTGTCAGGATCGGGGATGGCGATCACATCCAAGCGGGTGGTGCGGGCGATACGATGAGCGACATTTTTACTGCCGACAGCGGACAGGAAATCCATGACTTTGAATGGACTCCTGATGGGCAACTCATTGTGGTACAAGGGAATTCCGAGGCGGGGTCCGTCACCTGGATGGACCGTTTGGATCGATTTTACCCGATCACGCTGCAAGAAGAAGGATTTAAGCCCGACCGAATTGCGGTGCCTGCCAAAAGCGGCCCGATTTGGAGTGTTGCGCGTCGCAGCGGTGATTTGCGGCATTTGGCGGGTGCCCCTGTGCCGCGTCAACTGGATGATTTTGTCCAGCCGGCGGGTCAGTTTGAACCCAAACCGGAAATGGCCAATCCTGCGCGTCTGGAGCGTCCTGTAACGCATCGTGCGTCAGGCACGGGCTTGTTGGACGCATGTGCTGACGTGCAGGGTGCTTTGGTTTTGTTGCACCCCACCAAAGGGTCGGCGCAGCCTGAAAACCTGCTTGAAATCATTTGGCCCGATGGGACGCGGCGCTTACGCACCCTGACATCGGTCACGCGCGCCTTCAGTGTCGTGTCGTTTGCGGCAGGACTTGTTGCGGTCGTGGCACCTGACTGGTCTGAGGCGCGAGTTTATCGTCTGCCCAAGCCGTCGGACAGTGAAACCGGTGCCGTGTTGCCCTTGAGCTTACGGCTGCCTTTGCGCGATTGGTCGGGGGGGCGTTTGTGTCGCGGGGCCACTGGCAAGGCACATTATCCGCGCACTGACACAAAGGCGTTTTCAGTTCTGGCGCCCGTGTCCATGCGGGCGCATGCCCAACAAGGCCAAGTGGCTGATACGACAGTGGATAGTGAGGTTGAAGGGTTCGTTTGGCACCGCTTTTACCTTGAAGCCCAACTGCCCAAAGGCTGTGCGATTTCTATCAATGCCCGTGCGGCGAATTCTGTTGAATTGCTGGCAAACGCACCATGGCATCTGCATCAATTCGGTGACCCACCACGTGATACGCGTGCGCCGCGCGGTGTTTGGATGGACGCGGCCAGCGAGCATGCGCATGGACGCAGTGCGATGGACTGTCCGCGTGAACGCGACCGTGCAGGGCTTTTCACATGCTTGATGCAGTCAAGCGATGCCGA
Source organism: uncultured Paracoccaceae bacterium (assembly GCA_943787985.1). Classification (GTDB taxonomy): domain Bacteria; phylum Pseudomonadota; class Alphaproteobacteria; order Rhodobacterales; family Rhodobacteraceae; genus Ascidiaceihabitans. The sequence goes on from CALSOO010000004.1 coordinate 676,967, forward strand.
ACAGGAAAATTCACGCATCGGGGGGCGGTTTTTGCAACTGCGCATAACCCTGTCGGGCAACAAAGCCCGCACGCCACGGCTGTATGCGCTGCGTGCATGGGGACCACGGTTTTCCTACCGCGACGCATATATGCCCGCGCTGTTTTCGATCCATGAGGGGGCAGGGGCGCAGGGCAGTGATTTTATGGACCGCTACCTCGCGATCTTTGAGAGTGTTTTGACGCCACTTGAGGGCGAAATCGCCCAGACATGGCGGGGGGCCTCTGCGTTCGGCACGCCCGAGGAGAGTCTGGATTGGCTGTCGGGTTGGCTGGGGGTCATGCCGGATGAAGCCCTTGGTACGGCGGGCAAGCGGCGCATGATTGCAGCGGCGGCGCGTCTGGCACCTTGGCACGCGACGCTCAAAGGGGTTGAAGGGCTGCTGGATGTGGCCACCAACGGCGGTGTGGCGCGCGGCGATGTGGTTGTGGTCGAGAATTTCCGCATGCGCCGGACTTTTGCGACCATTCTGGGTGCTGACTTTTCGGATCGCGATGACCCGATGACGCGTGGCACCCGTGCAAACGGGAACGCCCACCTTGGTCCTGGATTTTTTGTTGGTTCGGATGATCAAAAACAACTGTTTGCGCTGTTTCGACCGGAACTGTTGGAACACGATCTGACCTCCCAAGCTGAACGCGAGGTTGCTGCGCAACAGCTTGATGCGCTGTTCGAGGACGAGGCGCACCGCGTCACGATTTTGATAAGCAGAACGTTGGATGCGGACACCCGTGGCCTGATTTCGCGCATCGTCGCGCGTGAGACGCCTGCGCATGTGATGACGGATTTATACGACGCCCCCGAGAGTTTGCTGCTTGGACTGTCATCCTTGCTGGGCGTTGAAACGCGATTGGGCACGGCACCTGACGTGGCGGCTGTGACCATTGGTGAAACCATAATCGGGCAGGGGCGGCTGACTGGCACCCCCGCTCTTGACCCCACGCTGGGATAAAAAGGGAGAGCATCATGTCAGGATTTACGCCTTATGCGGTCGCTGATCCGCTTGCAGGCCAAGATACGGCAAGCGGCGGCACGGCGGGCACAGAGCGGCTGAGCATGGCCGAAGGGTTGATGCTGAGCGCGCATCATTTCGCCACCGAACAGCTTTATCATCGGTCCCGATTGTCACGCTTGCTCACGTTTTTGCATGGTTCCGGTACGGTTGCGGGCCTTGACGTGCGCCAGGTCGATGTGGGCGAAGACGATGTCACCCTGACGCAAATACAGGTGAGTGCCGGATTGGCGGTCGATACTCTGGGGCGCTTGATTGAGCATCGCTTCAAATCCTGCATTCGTTTAGGTGACTGGATGGCCCAAACGGCTGCTGACGTTGACGGGCAGCAGCAATTGCAAGGCGGGTTTCGTGCGGCGGCTCTGGGGCGTCCTGACCATGTGGCGGTGGATGTTGTGGCCGCGTTTCAGGCCTATGCCCACCGCCCCGAGCCTGCGTTTGCGACAGGCAATGCGGATCAGATCGACGGGGTGGAGCCGACGCTGAATGTCGACAGTTGCCGCCTAGTTCTTGAGGTGCGCAGTGCGGGCGCGGGTGTCGGGGATCAAAGCGATATCTCTGAACTGGTGCCGGGCTCTGTGGACATCGCCCGCTTGCAACGCGCCAAACGCGAAACGCTTTGGGAGGCGGGCGCGGATGCCGAGGACCGCGCTGTCCACCTTGCCCGCCTGATTGTTCCCGTACGCACCAATGATGCAGGGGATTTGGTGTTCGAGGACAGTTTCACCGCCGCAGACCCCTCTATCGCTCCCGATTTTGAAGGCCGTCTTTACAGCTATTCGGCGGCAGAGCTTGCTCTGCTTGCCGGTCACAGGAGATAATCCAATGCCAGCCAAGTCCTTTTATGAACGCAAAACTCTGCCAAACGGTGTCGATCATGGCAGTGAAGTGATTTTTGACCAACGCCGCGCCCGCACTGCATGGTTTGAGGGGCAGCATGTTACCGCAGACCAGTTCAACCGTGACCAATCCTACGCCATCACCCGCATGGCCGATATGGGCCGCACGATTGGGCGGGGCGTGGTTGAGGGGCTGGAGGTAAGTTCCCCCAAGTCGACCGTATTGTTTGTGCGTCAGGGTTTGGGGCTTGCAGCGAGCGGGGAGGTCATTCACCTGCCCGTAGATATCACGCTCGACTTGGCGGATATTCCAACGCAGCGTCGCCTGAATGTGCAGTTGAAGTCCAAGGCCGACATCTCACCGCGTCCCGAAACCCGCACCGGTTTGTTTGTTCTCGGGGCCTCGATTGTCGAGCAAAGCTCGAACCCGATCGCATCCTATCCCGTCAGCCTGAACTCCGAGCGCAAGTTACAGGACAGCGTCATCAACGAGGCCGTGTTGTTCACCCTCACGCCCGTGCCCGTGCCCATCACCAAGCTGGATGAAAACGACTGGAGGGCGATGGCGGCTTACCGGATATTCATCGAGGAAGAAGAGGCCGAGATGCCCCCAGGTGCCTTGCCGTTGGCGATGGTCGCGATGCAGGCCAATCAGGTCATGTGGGTGGATGTGCCGATGGTGCGGCGCAGTTTGGCGGCAAATGCGGGGCGCGATGCGGGGCTGGGGCTGGTGGATGAAAGCCGGCGCAGCGCGCATTACGAGCAGTTCGACGCCGTGATGCAAGAGTATCTGACGAACCAACCCGGCAAAGGCGCGCCTGCGTCTGATCTTGTCCGTGCGGTGCCTGCGATGGGGCGGTTGCCCGTCGCCTGTGTGGCCAGACGTGCGGATGTGTCAGGTCCTATGCGCCTGAGCCAGAACTGGTTGCCAGCAGCGACCCCCGTCGAGTTGATCGCGCTTCCCGAAGACGAGATCAAGGCACTTTTGCGTGAAAGCATGCATTTGCCCCCCATCGATCTGAGCGACAAGGACGAGGTGCACGCCAACATGCCAGTGTCGATCATCGTACCGGTGCCGCGCGCCAACTGGATGCAAACCCCAGCCGAAGTCGCCGAAGCGGCCGTCCCCCTCAAAGCCCCGCCAGCCGTAGGTGGCACGCCCACCGCTCCGGAGGATTTGTTGCGTGAACTGTTGGACGGCGTGCCTGTCGCCTCCCCCTCTGACAGTCTTGCGACCCAAGCCTGGAGCACCCTTTTGGGGCAGGCCGAGGCCCTGTGGTATGTGCGCCGGCGTCAATTCCAACGCTCTGATCTGGCGATGAACGGGATCGTGATCCCTGTTGTGACCCCGCCGATTGACGGCCCGGTCCTGCCACCTGTCGAACCGCCTGTTTCGGTCGATCTTGAGCCGTTCATTGATGCGGCCTTTGGCCCTGTGCGCAAGACGTTTGGGGCGCTGAAAGCCGACGATCTGGTGGAGGTGTTTTTCAGCGGTGATGCCGATGAACGCTTGGCGATAATCTTGCACCAACTGCGCCTCAAGGACGAACGTGCCTATTCTACGATGATGGCTGTGGCCTTTGACCTGAACAAGGGGGTGATCAGGCCAAAGGATGTGTTTGAAAAATACGACCCGAATATTCCGCTCAGGTGGTTGCGGTTCGAGAATGCCATTCTGGGCGTTGAGCCGTTGCTGAACCTGCTGGCGTCGGATCTGGACAATGACGATGGGGTTATCAAGTTTTTGCGCAATCGTTTCGGGCTGAGTTTGGCCAATGCGCAACGGGTCGCGAAGGACGGAATGCCCATTACGATGCGGATTGATGATCTGGACAAACCGGAACGCCTTCGGGAGATTTTGGGGGAGTTGACGGAATTCAACGCGCGTTACGAATTTACAGTCGCAGACCCGTTTTCCGACAAGGTGAATGTGGCGCGTCGCCGTCTTGCGCAATGTGCGCGACTGTCCGAGATCACGTTTGGACTGGATGCGGTTCCCTTTAACAAGATGATCGACCTTGTCCCAGAATTGCGCGCGGTGTTTGCCGACGCATCCATCACAAAAGACGCACTGGGTGAGAAATTAGCCACTCTGATTTCGGCGGTGACGTAATGAGCACCCGTGATCTTTCCGCTTTTGCATCGCGTACCATGCCCTTGCGCACGGTGCCTGATGTCGCACGCCATGTCCCTGCCGAGGCCGCGTTACAGCGTATATATTTCCAAACAGGTCGCACGCTGACTGCGTCCGCCCTTGAGCTTGAGGCGCGCAACTTTGAAGCCCGTCGCGGGCTGATGGGGCGTGTTTTGGCCGATGGGGTTGTGGATGGATTGCAAATCACGCTTGGGGATCAAACGCAGACACCGGGTGCCTTTACTCTTGGGCCCGGTTACGCGGTCTCACCGACGGGGCAGGATATATCTGTCGGGCGCGCCCGCGCTTTGACCCTCGAAGATTTGCCTCTCAGAACGCCGGATGGTGGGCAGGCGTTTAACGTGGCTGGCATTGGCGTTTTGGCCTTGTCTGCCATCGCAGCCCAAGAGGCCGCACCGGACAGCATATCGGGGCATTTGTCCGGCTTTGCATGGGATCAACCGCGTGATCCGGGGTCTGCGCCTTATGTGGATTTGCGCTTTGTGGACGGGGTTGAACTCACCTATTTCAAACTGCCGTCTTTGGCCGCTTTGGCCACGGCCTCCAACGGCATCAACGCGGCAGCCCAGCGTCTGATTGATGACGAACGCCTTGGCGGGGACCTGACACAGTATTCTAAAACGCATGTGGGTTTGGCACTGGTTGCGGCGGACCTCGACGGGCGCATCTTGTGGATGTCGCGCCATGGTGCGGCCCGAAAAGGCGGGGGAATTTTGCCCGCTTTGCCAGACGTCTCGGGAGGGCTGAACATTGCGCCCTCACTGCGCAAAGCCTCTGTGGATAGCCTGCTTGAACAACTGTCAAACTGGCGCGCGCGCGGGGCGGACACCCCGTTTCCGGACGCATTGCGCCACCTCCCGTCAGCCGGGTTGGTAAGTGCGCCGGGCGGGACCGTGCCGCCCTTGTTTCCAGAGGCTTATGCACGCAGTATTGCCCCCATTCGCTTGTCCGAAGTGGATTTGTTGCTCCAGCGCAGCGCTGCCCTTGCCCCTTATGATCTGAGCACGCTTCAGGACGAAGTGTGCTGGCACATCCCTGTTCCCGATCGCTATTTTGAGCAGGAGTTGTTGCTGACCCCCGAAGTTTCCCCTGCATTTCTGAGCGCAGTCGGCACCATGTGGACCCGTGTCGAGGAAGCTTTGGCAGACCGGCGCGATTTGCGGGATCAGGGGGAAACGGTGGAAAATCGACTGGATTCCGCCGCGATCACGCAATTTCCGGCCGACACGGATGCGGTCGCCGGAGAAGAGAACCGGACCCTTCCAAGCACCACGCAAGTGACGCGCTTTGACGATGAAACACGCGAGGTGTTCGATACGTGGTTTGATGGTTTGAATGCGCTTTATGTGACCCGTGACCAACAGGACATGGTGACGTTTCACTCTGAATCCACACCCGCAGGGGTGATTCCGTTCCAAAAGGCTCTGACTGAAGCGGTGAAAGCTGCAGACGATGTCGTGGATTTTGGATTTACCCGCGTTCAGGCCGATATTTACCGCCTGCGTCAATCATTGCTGGACAATGAAGAGGCCACAAAACTGGCCACCTTCCCGATCCTTGCGGGGATCGCACGTGGCAGCAATGCAATGGCCAAGAACTTGAGCCTGAAGGAGTATTTCAACTCCGTTCAGTCCGAGCAGCGCACCGTCAGTTTGGCGATTGAAGCGGCAGCAGCCCCAAAAGAACCCGCACAAGCTGAAATCGCCTTTTTTCTCGATACAGGATCCGAAGAAACCAAACTGGCGCTTCAAGGCTTTGATGCCCAGACCAAGTCGGCCTCGGAGCGGGAGGTGTTGCGAGGCAGTTCCAGCGCATTGGCCTTGTCACAAGGCAAAGAGCAGCTCGGGTCCGAACCGATTTTGCTGCAAGGCGGTGTAGGGGCCAAGTTTGGCTACAAAACCGGAGAGGAATTAACACTGCAGCTGGGTGGAAACGCGTATGAACTTCCAGACACCAGTTCCGAGAGTTTCCTGAGCGACAGCTACAAGGACGACAATATCTATGCCCAGATTTTTGACGAAAGCCGTCAGAAATCGACACAGGAATACGCGTTGACCACGCTCAGCGACAAGCAGGCGGGGATCAAATACGCTTCGGCTGTCCCAGGAGCCTATCAGGATTTGCGCTCTGTCACGATTGCGGACCGGTTGGGCAACCCTGCGGCCAACAGCGCGCGTATTTCAGCGCTGCGGGTCAAAGCAGATGCGTTTTCATCGCTGCATGCTCTGGACATCAGCCTTGAAGCGGTCCGTGCTCCGATTTTCGGGTTGGAAGCGCAGTTGGCGGTCATCACACGCGATCAACTGGCCCAGGTCATCGCCCAAATCCCCACTGCGGAGGCCCGCGCGGATCTGGATAATTATACCAACGACTACGAGGCGCTTTATGGCTCGGGAAATGATCCGGTCGAGATCGTTTTCTTCAAGCTGTTTGATGAGTTGAACGCGCGCCCTGTCAGCGCGGAAAACACCGCATTGATCCGTCAATTCGAGCGGCTGAGACAGCGTTTGGTCAAAGGCTATGCGCCGATTGACGCGCGCGAACTGCCCGGGCTGGTGCTGGAGCAATACCTTGATCCGTTGCCTGCCGAGACCGACGAAAGCGGATACTTCACGGCGGCTGTCGCGATCCTTGAAAGCGTTGTATCGGCATTTCGCGCCACAGAACGCCGGATCGCGGCGATCAGCGGTTTGATCGAAAACACGCGCGTCTTGATCGGCAAATTGCAGGATATCCGTAGCCGTTGGTTTGAAGCATTGGCAAGCGTGGACATGGCCCTCGCCGAAGCGCGCCATGACCTGAACGCGGCTCTGGCCTTGTTGTCCGAAGAAGAGGCGCGGGTGAGCGCCCTCGACGCACAACGCAAAGATGTGTTGGCACGGCACGCACGTGTGGCGGTATTTGCCCGCCCCAGACGTATGATGCCGCACAGCCACGGGGTGACGTCCGCGCGTATCCTTCCGGGTGTTTTTGAGGACCCGTTGCCAGAAGCCTTGGCAACATCGGTTCCATTGCCCGAAGCGCTCGAGGTGATGACAGATATGCTGCGCCATGTGCCTTTGGACTGGTTTGCCTCGCATGAGCGCATCACGGCCCGTTTGCGCAAGCCGCGTCTGATTGAGCGCGCAGTGCAACACGCAGCCAACTCTGCCGCCATTCGCTTGAATGCGCGCCAAACCACGCAATATGTCGCGCAATTGAGCGTCCCCAAAGCGGGGCGGGCGGCCTTTGCCCGGTCCCAAGCGGTGACACGTCAGATTTCCACCTATTACGACGGCTTGTCGCAATCCCTGCTCAAGGCGCGCGCGAACACAGATCTGGCCAAGTTGCGCACCCAAAGCTGGCAAATGCGCAAGGCCCGCGCGCTCAAAGTGTTGAGCCTCAGTGATCTGATTGAAGCGGGGAGAGATACCAAAATGGCTGCGACGGCGATTGCCGAAATCGAGAACATTGAAAACGTCGTCTCAAGCTTGTTGTTGCTGCTGCACCGTGCCCCTGCTGCTGTGCGACTGATTTGGGCGGACCGTTTGTCGCGGTTTGACGATACGCCCAAGCTGGCGCGCGCCAGTGACTTGCCGGGGTGGTCTGCTTTGTCGCTTGAATTGCGCCGCGATATCCAGCGCCTTGTTCAATGGTTGTATCAACGTGCGTCGGCTGATCGCCCTGAGGCCAAGCGGATGATGGGTGATCTGCTGCACGTCGCGGTCTTGCAAGCGGCCCACGGAGATGCGGACGCGATTGTATCCGCGCGATTGGAGGGAAACAAAACAGTCGGGGCGGGTGACACAGTTGATGTCATTCTGGACCACGGCAAGCCCGACATCGGGGGGCGTTTTGACTTTGATCTGGGCCGTGTGACAGGGTTGTGGGGCACGGTGGAGGACCTGACAGAGGACCGCGCCACAGTGCGCATTCATCCCAAGTTTGCCACGCGCGTTACTTTGACCCAAACCACGAGCGTCTTTGCCGCAGGGTATGGTCCGGCCAAAGCGTTGAGCAATGTCCGCTGAGCGCCAAACCGTCCATCAGATGCGTTTGTGCGGGGCATCGCGCAGCGCTGTTATGGCTATGGTGCCAGAGATCGAGGATGCTTTGGCCACAACCAGTTGGCCCGGCCAAAGTGGTGGCGCCAGCCGTGCCCGTGTTTTGCAAATTCGCAAACTTGATTTGCAACGCTTGCGCCCCGGTACCGGTCGTTTTGCCATCGCCCGATTGATCGAGGCGCAAATCGCAAAGGGCACTGTAGGCTATGCCACGGCCCAAAATGCGCAACCGGATACAGATTGGGTCGTTTGGCCGGATCGGGTCGAAATGTTGGTGGCATTGGTGTTGTCTCAAGTGCCTGTTTCGGCCCCTTTGCCGTGGTGGGGCCAAACTGTTTTGGGGCCCCGTCACACGACGTTGACCCCCCGGTTATTTGCACAGACGGTATTGGCGGTGGCTGCATCCGAAAAGGTCGCGATGGTGCCCGCTTTGATCGCCGCGATGATTGTGCATGTGCCTTCACCGCATCTGCGTCATTGGCTGGTTGCGGCCTTGCCCGTATGGCATGCCGCGCTTGGACAAAGCGATACGCCCGCCAGTTTTGCGAGGGTATTGCAGCTTGAGGGCAGACCGGTTGCCGAGGGTGTTGTGCCGCCAGACGCCACCGAATCTGTTCTTCCGCACGCAATTGTCAAAGCGGTCCTACGCGCTTTGACGCCGCTTTCTGCGTCACAACAGACCACCGTCGCCGAGGTGTTCGCAGATTTGCGGCAATCACCGCACACTGCGACATGGTTCATAAAAGTTCTGTGCAAAGCACATTCAAATGCCTTGGCCGAACCGCAAATCGAGCGCGTTTTAAAAGCGATTTCGAGTCGACCTGAAACGGGTCCTCATCGCCACGCCTCTGAAAACATGCCCTTGGGATCCAAAGTGCGGAGCGGGGATCGTAGCGATCCGCTTGAGACGCCGCGATTGAAAATCAAGGCTGTTTCGACCGCCTCCCGTGTTCCGCCAGATCAAAAAGGCCGCGCTTTGGCCGCACCCTATCACGCAGAACACGCCGAGATGAGCCGCATGGGCGGCATTGTTGCTTTGATCAACCTATTCAATCATTTGGGATTGCCCGCTGCTGATGCCGGTGCAGGCAGTGATGTGTCTATTCAGCTTTTGCATCATTTCGTGCAACGCACGGGCCATGATGACTGCATGTCAGAGTGTTTGCCCGCTGTCGGACCTGATCCCGATGGCTGGCTTTTGGCGGACAAGGGGTGCGTATTTGTGCCGGCACTCGCGTCGCTTTCTCCCTCAGCTCCATGGGTGTTGCGTCGTATTGAAGGGGTGCGTGGACGGCGGGCCTTGTGCTGGGCGCATGGCGATTTTTGTGTGGCGCTTCTGGATGCAAATGCATTGCGCAGTCTGCGCCACTCTGGCGAGAACATCGTCGTTGGGCGCCAAACACTGGCTGTCCATATTGTGCCTGATGCCCTGAAAAACGGGCTCGCGCTATTGGTGCAACGGACTGTGCGGCGGCATTTGCAAGCACCGTGGCGCCACGTGTTGATGCGCCCTGCTTACGTGATCGCCAGCCTGACCCATCTGGATGTGACCCTTGATCTGGATGATGTGCGACTGCCCGAACGGCGCGCAGGTTTGGACATTTCGCCCGGCTGGGTGGATTGGTTTGGACGTGTGGTCACTTTGCATTTCGAACGCTTCGACAAGCCCTCCCGAGGAGATGTGCCGTGAATGATTTGACCCCGATGACCGACCTTCCTCTTCATATATGTGTGGATACGGTTTTGCTGCGTTGCTTTGATGCTTTGGCGCAAGGGGCCGTGGTTCCTGACGGATTGGCCGGCATGTGGCGGACCTGTTTGACCGTGCCTGCATCCGAAGACGAAATGTTGGTGCAGGGCTGTTCCGCCCTCGGGTTGTCGAACAGCGCAACGATGGTCCTGGCGATCCTTGCGCGTATTGAAACGGATCCTCGCTTGGCCCGACTTGTTTCGGCCTGTCAGTCCGGAGACGGGGATGCGCGTCCGACGCCAGAACTGTTGTGCCGTGCATTGGGTGCGCTGGAGACCGCGGTCAGCGTCTCCGATTTGGTGCATGGGTCATTGATGCGCAGCGGTGCGGTGCGTCCCATGCCAAGCAAAGCCCCCCTTGCCGTGACGCCATTGATGTTGAGTGCGCCGATGTTGTGGGCGCTGGGGATTTCTCCGGATGCCCCATTGCAGGCGATGGAGTTGGCCGATGTCATGCCCCCTCAAACCTATCTGGAGCATGCCGGCGGTGTAGCGAGTGATCCTGCACCCCGCTGCACCGTGTTGCGGGGGGGGACGGCCGCAGATCAAAGGTTGTGGGCGCAGGCCGTGGCGCAATCTGTCGGTAAAACATGTGTTTCTCTGGATCAGTGCTACGGCGAAAAAGAGGGGCACGGCGACAGAATTGCGGGACTTGGCGCGGCGTTGACGTTTGCCAATGGCCTTCCTGTCGAGACATGCAAAGCGGCTCCGGGGCAAAGGGCCAAGCTGATCCCGCTGGATGGGTACACGGGCCCGCGTTTGGTTCTGGCTGGGCAGGACGGGGGCGTGGAGGCCGGGATGTGGCCGGTTGTTGACGTCAGCTTACCCCGCTTGAAAGCCGCGGAGCGCACGGCCCTTTGGGACATGCTTGCACCAGAGTTCACAGACGCGAAATTGCCATCCATTGGCGCGGGGCGGCTGTGCGCAGTTGCAACGCGCATGCGGGCGGCCAACAGTGATTTTCGCACTGCAGCAGGGGCGGAGGCACGGCTGGACATCGAACCACACGGGCGACTGGTGACGGCGCGCGTCGAGGCGGAGCAGATGATCGCAGCGCAGCCTGTGCAAGAAGAATTGGATATGTTGGCCTTGCGCTGCGCGTTGCGTGACGGCACGGGGGTGCGCGCTGTTTTGTCAGGGCCCTCGGGCAGTGGGAAAACAATGGCCTGCACGTGGTTGTCAACCAAGCTCGAGCAGCCTTTGCTCAAGGTCGATCTTGCGTCGGTTGTGAGCAAATACATCGGTGAGACCGAAGAAAACCTCGCACGGATTTTGGATCAGGCCGAAGCCGCAGACGTGATTTTGTTGTTTGACGAAGCGGACAGCCTGTTCGGCGCGCGCACGGAGGCCAAAGACAGCTCTGACCGCTACGCCAACTCCCAAACCAACTATCTGTTGTCGCGCATCGAGACGCACAGCGGGATTGTTTTACTCACCACCAATGGATTGCAGCGCATGGACAGCGCGTTTGCCCGCAGGCTTGACCAGATGATTGACGTGCCGTTGCCAGATGCGCGCCAACGTTTGCAGCTTTGGACAGTTTACTTGGATCAAGGGCATTCTTTGACCCCGCAACACATCCAAAGGCTGGCGCGGCTGGCCGAGATTGCAGGCGGGCACATCCGTGCGATCTGCGAGACCGCCTTGATCATCGCGACACAAAACGCCCGCGCTGTGGGTTTTGTGGATGTCGTGCGTGCTGTGCAACTGGGGTATCGGGGCATGGGGCGCACAGCACCCAGTCTGGGAGAGGCGGGATGAATGCCATGACCACATTTGCGGATTTCAATGATCCTGATCTGGGCACAGTGATGATTGTGGCCCCCGATGTAGGGCTCGATCAGTTGACGCAGGCCTTGGACGGGATCGGTTTTGTGGCGCAAGGCACGCGTGATGGGATCCACTCTGTGGCCTTCAGTTATCGCGGTCAACGCCCTCACATTGTCTACAGTCACAACCCTGTTGTGGATTTGCGGGTTCTCGAAGTTGGAACGCTTCCTCCGGTGTTGCGCCGCGCTGTGCAAGGGGCCGTGGCCACTTTGTCGCGCGTAGAGCTTGCAGCGGATTTGCACGCGACAGATGCGCGCCAAGCATTGCGCGCAATTTGGGCGGCGGTCGAAATGGAGCGCATGGACCTGATCGAGCCGTTGGAGGCATTGGCGCAGACCGCCTCTGGCGTGGTGTCCGAGGAAGCGCTGCGCGCGCATGCGCGTTTAAGCGATCTCAACCAAAAGCGTGTGGATGTGATCGGGGGGGTGCGCCTTGTGGCGGTTGCGGCCGTCGAGTTTGCACGCGAACTGACACGCAGACACGTGGCACAAAGCCTTTTGATCAGGCCCGAAGACACGGGCGAGCTGTTCACCGCTGATGTGGCGCCGTTGATCGCCGACGCGTTGGCGGCAAAGCCGTTGGAATTGGGAAAAGGGGTTTTAGGCACCCCACAAGACGATAGCGCCGTCACGGCAGCGCCGGCTGGATTGCTGCGTTTTGACAACATGTTGAGCCGCCCGTTTCCGCAAGGGTACCGGTCCGGTGCGGGGTGGCTTTTGCCGGACCGCATCTGGCTTACGTGGACCACTCATGATCCGCAACATGGTCGTATACGGTATGACGGGTTGGTGTTTACGGGGGAGCGGTGGTTGTTTTGTCCACGTCCTTATCGCTTGATCGAGGCCGCACTCGGGCAGGTGCGCTGACATGCCTGTGCGTGTCCCGCGTCACACGGCCAGCGCCTCGGCTTTGCCGCGCGCACGCGCGCAGCTTGGCTCAACGACGGGTGCGGTGTTCTCGCAGGTCAGCACGCCAGCGCCAGCGACCGCGCAATCAGGCGGGCCTGAGTTGGGCGTTGCGACGGGACCGCAAGGGCAAGCTCCGGCTGAGACGCAAGAGGGGCCAGATCAGGCGGGACCCGATACCCCGACGCCAGAGAGTGCAACGCCAGAAGCTGACGGGGGGGCTCAAGAGGTCTCGGGAGCAGCCCTTTCTGCGGGCGCAGGTGCGGGTGCGGCGGCTCAAGACGGCGTTGCGCGATCAAACCCGCCAAAACCCAAGCGCAAAACAGCCCGCAAACCGGCCGCGCCCATGCCAGTGCGCTTGCCCCGTGTCCCGGCCGTAAATCTGAACGCAATCCGCACGCCTGTCGTCAGGGGGCCGCCTTTGCAAGCGACGGCGAAGGCTGACAAAATTGCGAAAACCACAGGCTCTACCCCGTCCCAACATCATGCCAACATACAAGCGGCTGTGGTGCGCGTGTCAGAGGCTGCGCGCAAATCCCAGCGCGATATGGTGCAGGGTGTGGACAGCATTGCGCTGAACACCCGATGGTCTGTCGAGCGGATGGCCGACGGCATTGACGGCGTTGTCGATCGCTGCGTGGCCAGTGTGAACGGGGCTGCAACTGCGGCGCTTACGACCCTCAAAGATGCCGTTCGTGTGCATGAAGGCGTGATTGCGACGCATACTCAAGCAGGGGCCGAAGAACTGGCGACGCAGCAGGCGGCTGTGGACGCGCAGATCATGGCAAACCTTAATGTGGGTGGCTCCGAAGTGATGCTGGCGGCGCATCAAAACCTGATAGCCGCCTATGACATACATCTTGAGGGCGTCACACCGAAGCTTCACGCGTTGAGCGACGGGACAACGCCTGTACCGCTCACCTCAGAACACGGCGAGGTCGCCGAAACCACATTTGACGCACCCAAAAGCGGCATCACGACGTTTGAGGGGGCCGCCGCCGCAATCGCGCAAACTTTGCTGACCATTCCTGGGGCGGGGACCACGGTCGATGAGTCGGTTCATGACAAAGAGACGCGGTCGTTGCTGTCTTTGCCCGAGGTTTTTGTCCGGCGCCAGTCGGTACAGCAATCCCCTTATTACCGGGCCTATATGGACCGCGGCAAGGCCCATGCGTTGCCGTTTCTCAAGGATGATGCCCGTGCGCAGTGGGACAAGGAACTCGAGGCCAGCTTGACCCAATTGGGATCGGCGCAGAACCGGTCCCGCTTTATCCTGACGTCTTTGCAACTGGTCGCCCCGACGATGCAGGGGCTCAAGCGCGATGAAGCTTTATATTCTGCGACCTTGGATGCTGCCATCACAGAAGACTACGAGGGGATTGAAGACGCCAATCGCCAAGCCATTGCACAAATGCGCAGGACCCTTGACGGAGTGTGCAACTTTTTTGACCCGCGCCGTGAAGGGTCCCAACCGCAAACAATTGCCAAAGGTTTGCGCGACAACGGGGCCAAGATCAAAGCGGGCATGTATGACCAGGCGCGGGTTATGCAAGCCAGTTTTCGGGCGTCCGTTGCAGGGATGGCAGCGCAATATCCTGATTTGGTCACGCGGCTTGATCTGATGCTGCAAGGCGATGATTTGATGCGCGAGGATGTGATGTTGCCGCGCATTGAGGGGGTGTCAGACAGCGTGCAGGCGCTGTTGCAAGGGCAGCTTGCAATGATGCGGGCGCAAGCGCGCGATGCCCTTGATCAGACCCGCGAAGGCTACGGTGATCAAGTCAAAGGTATGTGGGGCAGTGTGGGGGATGCTCTGTCCAGCTTTGAGCAGTCCAAACTGAAAGGCCTGTTTCACTTTGAAATGGAACGGGCGATGTTCACAGGGGACTTCACCACTGGGATGCAATCGTCCACTCAGGCGGTTTAGGGGTACGCCGAAACCACTGCGCGCAACATCATGCGCCCTGTTGTGGCGGGGGACGAAGCGGGGGGGCGGATTGATGTGCTGGCGGTCAACCACTTCAACCGCTTTTTGCAGACCCAATACGGCAGGCATTTGCTCAGTGTCGAGGGCTTGCCCAAACGCATCGGGCAAGGCGAAGCGCCAAGCACAAGTGCCACCAAATCCTTTCCCAAGATCGAAGGCGAGCGCCAGAAAAAGCTGATTGAACACGCGAACCTGCTGACAGTAGCAGTGCCTGAGGTCGACCTTGGGAAAATGGCCCGCACCTATGGCATGGGCCTGTTGGCCGCCCCGGTGACGGGTGGGTTGTCGATGACGGTCGCTGTCGGAGCGGTCGGGTATCAGGCTATCAATTCAATCCCGAGCGCCAGCGATGCAGCCACCGCCCTTGCCATGCCGTGGCCCGGCCCTTTGGCGATGGATGCGGTTTGGCAACAATTGCCCGAGGCCCAAGCCCCGAGTGCGCAAGCGCGCATTGCCAAACAGGTGGCAACGGCCATCAACCCCAATTGGGCCAAACTGCTCAAGCTGTTTTCAACCAGCGAAACCGAAGCTGCCTCGGCCAAGGCTGATCTGGTAACGGACGCAGCATGGGCATGGGGGATCAATGACGGGGCCGTCGCCAAGTTGGCGCAATCGTTTTCCCCGACAGAGCTGGCCTTGTTGGAGCCTTCCCAGCTCAAAGCGATGAGCGCATCGATCAAGAGTAATCTCAGCAAAACCGAGTTCGAGATCGCGCAAGCCTATATCGATGGCAACCCTGCGCGCGCCGCTGCGGTGCGCCTTGAGGATGCACTGGTGGAAATGCGGCGTACTGGCGACACGGCCGTGGCCGCGTTCGGTGTCAAGGCCGACCAGATTTTGCGCGCAGAAATGGAGAATGCCAGCACCTCCGGTTTCGTGTGCAATGCCATGCTGCAACAGATGACCGACCAGATGTATGTGGAAATGGCGGCACGCATTCCCGAACCGGGGCAGGCGCGGTCCGAGCCCATCACAGGGGCTGCCGCCCCGGGTGCGGTGGGCACATCGACCCACACAGCTGCAACGGGTGCGACGGCGCAGGCGTATTCAAACCCGCACAATACAGACAAAGGGCCAGATGTGGCCACGCGCCATAGTGCCTTGCAATCTGACGCCAACGCCCGCGCCAATGTGACCCCCAACGCCCAAAGCGTGAAGGATGCCAAGCTTAGGGTTCTGGGCCATGTGACGCGTGACTATGTCCAGTTCAATACGATGTATTCATTGGCCTTTGATGGCGGGCAGGACGATTGGCTGGCCGAGGATATTGCCCGCCTGAGCGGCACCAAAAATGCGTATGCCTTTCAGCTGAGTGACACGCGGCGCATTCAGGGGGACATGATCTTTGACACGATGAGCGCTGACAATCGCACGATGATTGAAGCCTACATCATGAACGGCCCCACATCCCCCGAGTACAAAGACGCCAAAGCGGCCAGTACGTTCAACACGGCCAACCAAAGTGTTTTTGGAACCTCCGAGGCAGAAGTGATTGCGGTTGTTCAAGAGGCGGGCAGCCAACAGCTTTATGAAGCGCGCGACCTCTATCAACGCTTGCAAGCCGCGCCAAACCCCGACCCGGTCAAGGTGCAGGACGCACGCCGCAGGATGCAAGCGGCCCAAGACGCCCAAGACCGTAAAATCATGGCGCTGGCGCGCAACCTGGGCGGTGAGGAAGAAGGCGAGGCGCTGACGCTGGAGGTGGCGCGCACCCGTGTGTCCGAGCGCGTCAATCAAATCGCCAAAAGCTTCGATCCGTCGATGGCAGGGATCGGGGAGGAATTGATCCGCGAAGGCCGGATGAACCTCGCGGTGGGGGCCAATGCGGCCACGTCTGGCATGGGCACTTACGATGATTTGCTCATGCACGTGACCTCTTCGCGCACGCGCTCTGATCTGGCAGGCTTCCAGATTGACCGCGCGGCTCTGGGCGTTGGCCCCGGCAACTTGGATTTTTGGACAGAGACGTCGGGCGATCAAGCACAAAAGCTTGAAATCAATCTGATGGGTATCCCCGAAAACGACCGTCAGCGCATGGAAGTCGCTAATGTGCAGACCCGCCATGATGCCCATGACGGTACAGGGTTTATTGCCAATGTGACCATGGCAGACACATGGCAAAAAGAGCAGATGTTGCAGTCCCATGCCGCGATGGGAGCACGTGCACGCACTGCTTTGGACGCCTATATTGCGGCCCACCCGGATGAGGTCATCCCGCCCGAAATTCGCGCGTTGACGGGCGCGCAACTGATGCCTTTGGGGGGTGAAATCCATCCCTTTGTCGACAAGTTGATGGATGCTGACGGCAACCTGATCGGGGCGGGTCCGACCTTGGGGATGTTGATGTCGGAGTCCCAGGTCGCCAACACCGCCTATCGCAGTGAAATAGCGCGACAGGAGGCGTTCTTTACCGCAGGAATAACCGCGCTGACCATTGCTGCGTCCGTGCTTTTGCTGCTCATTCCGGGGGTCAATGTGGTGGCTGCCGGCATTTTGGTGGCTCTTGTGGGAGGGGCTGCAACCATCGCGGTCAAGGCCGGCATGCGCGGGGATCGCTACGGGTGGGAAGAAGCTGCCGTTGATGTGGCCAAAACCGGCATAGAGGCGGCGATGGGCGGGATCGGCGGAGCGCTGGGCGGCGCTGTCAAAGCGGGAACGCCTGTGCTGGGCACAATCGCCAAGGTCGGGAGCAAGATCAACGGCGCCTTTGGCAAGCTGGGCGGCACTTTGGGCAAGGCAAGCGCGGCGGCTGTGCGCGAGGGGATCACATCCTCTGTGAGCGGGGTCGCAAACACGGCACTTGATGACAGGATCTGGTCCAAAGGCACCAGTGCGGGCTTGGGCGAATTGTTCAAAGCAGGCACGCGCGGGGCGGTCACGGGGGCATTGAGCGGTGGCCTGTCTGAGGGCATCAGCCAAGGATTGACGCGGCGCATGACCCCGGGGTTGCCGGAGGGTGTGGATGCCACGCAGTTGTCCCGTTTGGGCGCGCGCCTTGGCCCGGCCGGGCGGGATGCATTGCAAGAGGCCGTCAGCGGGACGGCGGGCACCTTGTCATCGGAAACCGCCAACATTTTGTTTGATCTGTCCGAGGGCAAAGCCAAATTCAATCTGGCCGATCTCGCACTGCGGTTGGGCAAGGCAGGGTTCAAGGACTTCATCACGTCAGGGGTCAAGGCAGGCATTAAAAACCAGTTCAAAGCGACCTATTTGGCGCAGCGCGACCGGATTATGCGCGACAGCGCGGAGGTCAGCCCGTCAGATGCAAAATTCCTGCGCAAACTGGCGATCTCGGCGGGCATGGAAACCTATGGCAAGGACACCTCCAATCCGCATGCCAAAGATGCCTCTGCGCGCTTTACGTCAGACAGCGCGTTTCATCAGGAGTTGTTGGCGTCGCGCGCCGCGTTCCGGAATTTGCCACCCGATTTGCAAGCGCATGCTGCGGGAATGTCGTATCAGCATATCGCAGCCTTGGGGCAATTGCGCGAAACAGGCGCTGACGGGTATCAGGGGGATCCGAAGGACCTGAGCCTTGATCTGGCGACCACCTATCCTGACATGAACGTAAAATCGCTGTTGCAAGCTGTGGGGCGGGTGCGCGGCGCGGACAAGCAGGTGGCACATCACCGTCGGATGGCGGCACAAAAACGCCAAGGGGTGCAAAGCCGTACGCGTAAACGTCTAACGTCGAGCCTGCCGCCCGAGGTGCGCGCGCAACTGTCTGATTTGCCTGTGGGCGAGCTGTCCAAGCTTCCCTTGGCTTTGCAGCGCCGCGCCGCGCAGATGATTGCAGAGGGGGAGGATGCCACGGGTATCGCACGGCTTTTGCAAGAGGCCGAAACGGTGCGTACGGATGCGCCAGTGGACCGTGCCATTCTGCGTGAGCAACTGGAAGGGTTGATTGCCGCGCACCCGATAGCGCAAGCTGGCGCTGCCCAAAAAACAGCTCAGCAGCGCACCGCGTTGGCAGATGCGCTGCCCCCTGAATTGGGCAAAGCCGTTGGACGCCTGAGCGCCAAAGAGGCCGCTTTTGTGCACCGTGTTTTACATTCAGAAGATGCGCCAAGCGCCAAAGTGCTTGCGCATTTGGAAAACATCTTTGTCCGCCATGTGGGCACGGATGCGCGCGCAGATTTTACGCTGGATATCATCAATGCCCAGACCCGTGTTCATAAATCCGCACGCGACAGCCGCCGCACTGTGCGCGCCAAGCGCGCGGATGTGATGGCACATGTGCCAAAGGCGTTGCGGGACACGATGGGGCACTTGGGCGAGAGTGATTTACTGGCCGTGGCCTTTGCACAGGCCGGCACAGTGCCGCTGGGGGACGCGCAGATCACCCGAATGATCGCGCGTGCACAAAAAGAAGCCCCTGAGACCAACGGCGCAGCTTTGGAAAAAGCCATCCGCAAAACCATACGACGCTCTGCGCGCACCCGCCCGTTTTATGAACGCGTTGCCCAAAGACGGGCGTTGATATCGTTTGTTCCCAAACACATGCGCGGCGCGGTGCGCCGGACGCCGATCTTGTCCGTGCCCGATCACATGTTTGCGGCCTACGTCAAAAGTCACGCTGACGGCACGGTCACAGCGCAGGATCAAGCGGTGACACTGCGGTTGAACGGGCAGGTGGTGATCGTTGTGCGCGACGGCGCGCCCGGTCATGTGCTGCGCGAAGAAGGTTATCATGTTTTGCAAATGCGCGATCCGAACTGGGACGCGCGTCTATCGCAACTGGACGAAGAGACGATGCAAATGTGGCCTAGCCTGCCCGCCGCACGCAAAGTGGCCTTGGCGCGCATTGCGATTGATGCAGAAATAGACGCACATCATGCAATGCTGGCCGGCCTTGACGCACGAGGTGTGCGTGCTGTGTTTGGACGACAGAAACGTCAGATTGCGCATGAAACCACGCTTGCAGAGTCGCGACTGGAGTCTTTGATGCGCCGATCTCAGGAACTTTCAGGACTGAGCGCCACAAGCTTGCGGGCCATGGATGCAGGGCTTGGTCAGACCCCTGCATGGCTGGCGCAACCCGCGCGATTGTTTGCAAAAACCAAGACAAACAAGGGGGCAGATGCCGAAACCCAGACACCCGCGAAAAAGCCCGTAACCGTAGAGCAGGCCAAAGCCGATCTGGAAAGCACGTTGGATGCGTTTGATCAGAACCTCAAAACAAAGCACCAACATGGTGTCGATCCTGAGCCATTTGTCGCACAAATCCGCACCCATTTGGAGACAGCGCAAAATACGCATCGCATCGAGGCGCTCAGTGCCCTGACCGATCGGTATGTGGCCATGATCAACTCGACCACCGGTGCGCCGAACACCAAAAAATACGCCCAAGCCCTTACGGTTGCTGCCAGCGTTGTGGCCAGTATGCAAAGTGACAATCTGTTGAATGTCATGAGCAAACTCATGCTGCCCCACGCAGACAATTCCTTTAACACGACCGAGATTATGGGCACTTGGGCCCGTCTTACTGCGGTTTTGGGGGTCGATCGCGCGTTTGCCGACAGTGCCAAAGGGGACGCTGTTGCGGCGGCCTTGTCTTTGGCCTTGGCCGACGGGAAGGCGTACAAGGGGCAAAACAAGTCTTCGGGCGTCATGATCTCGAAGGAATACGCCAGCTTGATCAAGCACATCAGCGGCGGTGCGCATTGGGATCGCCAAAAGATCGGCCAAGTGATTGATGCAATGCGCATGCATTATGAAGAGGACGCGCAAGCAGGCTTGTTCAAAGATAGTAAAACGCGTGCTGCAGTGCGCGCTGCGGTCTCTCATTTGGCGGGTGGCGTGAACGCCAGCAACGTTGACCCCGAGGGCAAATCCATTGAGGCCTCGACTTTGGGCGTATTCTTTGGCGCCAACGGAAAAATTTCGCCTGACGCGCGCCAAGCTCTGGTGTCCACCCTTGGTGCGTCCTTGGGGGGCGCGCTGAAGGGGTCGGCGGTGCAACCACCAAACGGGCTGGTGCAAGCGATGACCCATGCCAGAGGGGGCCAGGATGGATTGCTTCACGATGTGATCAGCAACTATGTTCAGGGTCGTCCGTTGGACGGGGCGGTCAATACAAAAGGGCTGAGTGACGCTGATAAAGTGCGGATCAAGAACCTGACGGAAGTGGCCAAATCCTTGGGTGGCGCATTTGAAGATGCAAGTTTTGTTATCCCAGGCAGCGCACCTCGCCCCAAAGGGGAGGCGTCGGGGGAGGGAAGCGACGCTTTCAAGGTTCCGGATGCAGACATCGCGCGGCTTTTGTTCTTTACCGATCAGATGATGCACTCGGAGACCGTGCGGGATCAATTGCAAGCCCAGTTTGGTTTGTCCTCTTTGGAAGGCGCGGATTTCGCGCGCCTGATTGCGCGCGATGAGAGCGACGCCAAGATAACAGCGCCCGAAATCTACAATGCGATTACGGTGCTGCATGACTATGTGATGTATGACACTGACGACATGTCGGGCTTTGCCTTGAGTGCGTTGCGCACAGGGGGGCACCCCAACGACAAGGCCGCGTTTGAGTTGATGCAGCGCGGCAGTGACGGCGCGTTTGAAAAATCCGGGTCGTTGTTGGAAACGTCTGTGCAAAATTATGCAGCCCGGGCCAATGCCGATGACGCACGCAAAGCCAAGCTGTTGCTGGACCTCGGGGAAGAGACCAAAGTCACAATCGAGAAACGGCTGGCCCAAAAAGCTGCCAAACGGGAACTTGCCGGTTCGGACAGTGATCGTGCAACTGAAAAAGTATCAACCGGCCAAAAGCTGCGACGCCGTCATACCAAAACCAATTTGGCGCACGCATTCACGGCCACGACTTTGGAAATGACGGGCAGCAGCCTTGGCCAACTGATGAAGGTGGCTTCCAAAGTCGCTGGCGTTGTCATGAAGCCGGGCACTGCGACGTTGCGCAACAGCGTGTCTCCTTATGCGTTGATCCGGATGCTTGATGCAGACGGCGACATTTACAAGTCGGTTGTTTACATGATGCAAGGCTCCGGCGAAGGGGACGACCGCGTTTTGAGTCCCTTCATTTTAATGAAATTTGTCGTCCAGCGGATCAAAGGCACTGATGACTTGAAAACCTCCCACCTTGCTGGCGAAAGCTATCCCATGGTGGCAAAAAAGCTGGTTGACCGGATTTTGAGCATTCCGGGCATGAAGCTTGAGGACGTCGATACGTTTGCCCGTTTGATCGCGTTGTTGGCTGACAATGATCAGGTTAAAACAGTCGACCGGCCGTCCTTGATGAAACGAACCGAGGATATGACAGACGCGGAAATGATCCAACACTACGATGCCATGAACAAAGGCAACCCCGAGGATCGCGTGGATGAAATGTTACATCTTGTGGCGCATATTCTCGGAGGGTCCGAAGCGAACCGTGATGAAAAGTCCATTGGAACACTGTTGATCGCGTTGACAGCAGGTGCGCATTTGCGGGCGGTGGGGTCAGACACGGATGGTCAAAGCCGCCCCGTCATGCCTGTCGATTATATTTTCGGGCACCATATGTACCGCTCAGGTCGTCTTGGGCCGTTCAAGGATTTCTACGAAGACCCCAAGGCGTCGGGTGCCGGAAGCGATGACGCGACGCATAAATCCAAGGCAAAAGTTGACACACACGCGGCTCACAAAGGTGCTGTGCGGGCGTTCTTGAAACCGAATTTGCAGCACTTTATCGACAATTCCAGCGGCCTCGCCTCGTTCACCAAGATGGATTATTTAAAAGCAAAAGCTGCCGCAAATGCCGCCATGCGTGCCCAAAGCCAGGACGCGATTGACGCGTTGGAGCCGGCTGGCGCGCACTCTATTATCAAACGCGACGCGGCTTTGGTTGATCTTGCCATCCAGATCGTGGACCAGTTGAATCTTGCGGACGGATTGGCCGTTGAAGACATGAGCGCTGCCGAGATCGAAGCGGCAAAGTTCGACATTTTCGCCGGTCTGGCGAGAGAGATGTTCAAGCTAAAGGATGAATAGGCGCTCAAATGACCCCTAGTCTCGACTATTTCACCCTTTGGGGCCCTGATGCACGCGGTGCGTTTGGCGTTGTCCACGTGTCATCAGGTGACACTGCGACGGCGCGTGTTGTCTGGAATGAAGATGTGGCACAGGCATGGCGTGCTGTGCGCTTGCCGGAAGGTGCGGTATTTTCTGCCTCCTCCCGATTGCTCGGGGCGCTGGAGCGGTCTGTGGATCAGTCGAGTGCTCCGACCGATCGACAAGCTGCAGCGCTTTTTGTGGCAGTGCAGCCGATGTCTGACAAACTGTCTTTGTGGGGGATGAACGATCCGGATGAGGCGGTGATGTTGCTGCGGTGTTTGGCCAATCTGAGAGATCA
The DNA here is from genome assembly GCA_943787985.1 of uncultured Paracoccaceae bacterium. Classification (GTDB taxonomy): domain Bacteria; phylum Pseudomonadota; class Alphaproteobacteria; order Rhodobacterales; family Rhodobacteraceae; genus Ascidiaceihabitans. The sequence goes on from CALSOO010000004.1 coordinate 699,870, forward strand.
CATTGATTTGTTGCCGGATGCGCGCTCCTGTCCGGTTCATGTAAACGTTGATGCGCCAGACAAAAGTTACGGAACCCATGCGATTGTGAGCCGTAACGGGGACGAAATTGGCGTCCATATCGCGGCAACAGAACAGCATTTGCGCCGCATTTACGAATTTGGCTTCTCTGGAGCAGGGCCGCTTGATTTTACCATGTTCCATGCGGGATGCGGTCCAAGCGATCATTGGGTTGCCGGTGCTCTTTGCGACATCACAGGACAAGCTTTGCTCCCGGTGATCTCTCAATACGACGATGGTGCGTCCCGACCTATGTCTGGGACATCGGCGTGTCTGATGGCGGCAGTGATGACAGGAATGGTAGGGTTTTTGAAAACCGGAGCAACCGAATGGTGGGCGCTGCAAACCCCGCGCGGTCTGTTTGTCGTGGACAGCGAAGCCGTTGTGTTGTGACGGTTTCCACCGTTGAAGTGGCGGCATTGCGATTGTCATCACCTGCATGACATGAGATGCCTTCGCGCGAAGGTGATGCGCGCAGCAAGGTAGGCAAGGACCATGAATGAGATTGCACAAGGGGTTGAGGCGGCCTTTTGGTTGCTCGTGACCTTTGATCGCGATCTGGCAGAGATTGCGCTGCGCTCGCTTCAGGTGACGGTAACGGCTGTGCTGATTGCGTCTTTGATTGGACTGCCGTTTGGCGCATGGTTGGCGGTACGCCGGTTTCGCTATCGCCGCTTGGCCATTGCTGTCCTGAATGCTTTGATGGGGTTGCCGCCCGTGGTCGTGGGGTTGATCGTTTACCTGTTGTTGTCGCGCTCTGGTCCCTTCGGGGTGTTGGGGTTGTTGTTCACGCCGACGGCGATGATCATTGCGCAGGTGATCATCGTGGCACCTCTCATCGCGTCGATTGCCCATCAATCCACCCGCGAGTTATGGGCCGAGTACCATGATCTGCTGATTTCTTTGAACGCAAGCCGGTGGCAACGCATCAAAACGCTGTTGTGGGACGGGCGGCGTGCATTGATCACAGCCGCACTGGCGGGTTTCGGGCGCGGCATCGGAGAGGTCGGCGCGATCATGATCGTGGGCGGCAATATCGATCACGCCACCCGCGTTCTGACCACGGCCATCGCGCTGGAAACGGGAAAAGGTGACTTTGCCTTGGCGCTGGGCCTTGGTTTTGTCCTGATCGGATTGGCGTTGGCTGTGAACATTGCGACCCACATGTTGAGCCGGACGGAACGGGAGGGCAAATGGTGAATGCGCTGTTGCCGGTTGTGCTGAGGGGGGCGGTGGTGCGCAAGCGTGGGCAGCGCCTTGTTGGTCCTATTGATCTGACGCTGGATGGGCAGGGGATCACTATCATTCTTGGGCCAAATGGTGCAGGCAAAACCACGTTGTTGCGCGCGATGCACGGGTTGGAACGGGTGGCATCAGGCCGGTTGGAGTGGGCCATTCCCGACGCGCAGGCGCATCAGGCGTTTGTGTTTCAGACCCCGATCATGATGCGCCGTTCCGTGCTGGACAACCTGTCCTATCCGCTGCGGTTGGCGGGGCGTGCGCAAAGCGATGTGGTCACGGCCGCTCAAGACGCCGCGCGCGCTATAGGGTTGCAGGACAAACTGAACCTGCCCGCGCCGCGTCTGTCTGGCGGCGAGAAGCAAAAGCTCGCCTTGGCACGGGCCTTGATTTGCGCGCCGCAAGTGCTGTTTCTGGACGAGCCATGTGCCAGCCTTGACGGGCCCGCGACCCGCGAAATTGAAGCAGTTTTGCAACAGGCAAAAGCCGATGGCACGCGTATCATCATGTCCACGCATGACATTGGCCAAGCCCGCAGGTTAGCGGATGAGATTGTGTTTATGGTCTCGGGCCGTGTCGTGCAAACCGGTCCGGCGCAAGCGTTCTTTGAGGCGCCGGAAACGACGCAAGCCGCAGCCTTTTTGAACGGGGACATTGTCGAATGAAGCTTTGGGCCACATTGTGTTTGATTGTTTGCGCAGGTGCCGCTGTCGCGCAAGACATGCGGGTGGCCGTCACAACGTCGTTTCACAATTCGGGGTTGTCGGATGTGCTGTTGCCAGCCATTGCAGAGCAAACAGGCATCAATGTGCAGCTTTTGGTTGTTGGCACTGGTCAGGCGCTGCGTTTGGGCGAGGCGGGAGACGTGGATGCACTTCTGGTGCATTCCAAAGCGGCAGAAGAGGCGTTTGTCGCGGCCGGGTTCGCCCGTTACCGCCGTGAGATCATGTACAATGACTTCGTTTTGATCGGTCCTGCAAATGACCCTGCAGGGATCCATGGATCGCCAACGGCGGCAGCGGCCTTTTTACGGATTTCGCAGGCCAAGGCGCCGTTTGTCAGCCGCGGGGATGAGAGCGGGACGCACAAAAAAGAACTGGGTCTGTGGGGTGCCGCTGATCTTGAGACAGAGGCATTTGGCTCTTGGTATCGCCCTGTGGGTGCGGGAATGGGGGCCGCGTTGAACACAGCGTCCGGTATGGGCGCTTATGTGCTCGCTGACCGCGCAAGCTGGCTCAATTTCGGCAACAAGGCAGACCTTGATCTGCTGTTTGCAGGGGATCCGGCATTGTTCAACCAATATGCATATTTGCCCGTCAATCCGCAACGCCACCCGCATGTGCAACATGATGCGGCACAACGGTTGGAAACGTGGTTGGTGTCTGCGTCTGCGCAAAAGCTGATTGATGGGTATGCCATTGAAGGGGAGAGGCTCTTCACCTTCAATGCGCGTTAGGTTTTTACGTATCCAGCGACGATCTGCAAAAGTTTGAACGAGGTCGCCGCGTCGTTTTCGACAACGGCAAGAAATTCCTCAACCCCGATACGCAGGCACTGCAAGTCGCCTTTGGCGCGCATATCGAGGGCGCGGGGTTCCTGCCGGATCAACCCGAGTTCGCCCACCAAAGCACCTGAGCCGACAGTGGCGATCAACTGGTCCTCATCACCGTCTTTTGGCAACAATAAATCTGCCTCACCCTCGATGATCATATAGGCCCCGTCATCGGGTGCGTCGTTCTTGTGGAACACGTATTCGCTGTCGTGCGCATTGTACCAGCGCGCGCCAAATGCGAGCAGTTTCAACTGCTTGAGGGCGAGGTCCGCAAACATGGGCGCGGTTTTCAATGCCTGTACCTTGCGTGCCAAATCGGCGCTCACATCGCTGTCGGCTGCGGTGCTCGGGGTTGAAACGCTGCCCACCATGCGTCCGTTCTGGAGTTCGAGATGAACGTCAAAGGCGTCGGTGTCTTCAAAGCTTTCATCAAGAAAGATCAGCGTGGCTTCGGGGAGCAATGCGCGCAGATTGTTGTGCAGGTTGGCGTGGGTTTCAGGGCCAAAGCTGGACAGAACCTTTTCCAAAACCACAACATCCGGACGTTTGATCGTGGCACGGCTGATCGCAAGCGGTTCTGCAAACATTGCCGACAGATTTGCCCCCCCCAAAGCGATGGGCAAGTCAAAGACCAGTTGCAGGACCATGGGGCTGACACCTTCGGCATCGAGCACTTGTGCGACAACACTGCGCAATTCTTTGCCGCGGGTGCCTGCACTGTCCGAGAGCTTTCCATAAAGCACATTTTCCAACACGCTCAGGCCCAAAACATGGGCATCGGGTGCTATGGGGGCATAGATGTCTTCGGTTTGAGCGCGCAAGGCTTTCGCGTGATCGGTGCGCATCGCGAGCACGCGGGATTTGATTTCTTCGGGAAAGGCCGGGCCGATTTGCTCGGCTGAGATGGACGACGGGACGCTCAGCAATAATGCCATGTCCTGATCGCTAAGAGCGGCAGCCTGATCGGTGCGTTGCACCAGATCTACAGCGGCGTCATAGACGTCTACGTCCAGCCCGAGTTTACGGAACAGTGGGTGATCAGACCCGCCTGCACCAAAGATCTGGCGCAGCATGTCCACGAGATCACGGGAAAGCTTCAGCAACTCCTGATCCAGTTTCATCTCGTGCAAAAGGCGCAAGAACTCGAGCTTTGCGCTCAGGACATCTGGCGTAATGGGTTGACGGGGGGTCGAGAACAGCAAGTTTTCCGCCACCGGCAGGGCAGGGTTATAGAGGGCGGGATCAAAGGCGTGCACGTGCCGCGTGAGCCCTGCTGCTTCTACCGCGTCGCGCACTTTGGGGCGCAGGGCAATCAAGGCTTTGGACAGCTCGGGATGTGCGTCCGCGTCAAAGCTCTGGTCCATGGCGCGCCGTGTCAGCACGTCGGCTGTGCCCATGCCTTGCACCAGTTTGTACCACCATCCCCGCAATTCATCAGGGTGGTTCAATCCCGCGACGGCCGGGTCCAGCCATGCACTGTCGAGCATGTCTGCGCCGTTGCCTGCACGTGCGGCCTCACTTGCGAAATCGGGATCAGGGGCCTCTGACTGCGGGCGGCTTTTGACCGGCATCAGCACATTGTCACCGTAGCTGCCGACAAACATGACGGGGCGCGACGTGGCGTGTCCGATGCGGGCTGCAACGGTGGCTTGGTGCAATTCTGAAAGGTCGTGACCGTTCAGGGTGATCTTCCCGTTGCTGAGCATGGATTCGCGTGTGAGGGCCGCGGCCAACGCTTTTCGATCTTCTTCGGCGCTGGCGGTTAAGGCCACTGCCGAACGGGGCGGGAAGGTGGCGTTGATGTCTTCGAGGACAGGGTTTCCGTCTTCATCGCGGATGGTCACACCGTGCAATACGATCTCTCCGGCCAGTCGTTCCATAGTATCTGGTTCTCCGTCAAACAATGCCTCGTCGATCATGCCACGCGGGGCGAAACGCTCTGTGATGGTCTCCCACCGCAATTGCATGTCCTGACTTTGGTTGTAGTAGGCGAGCAGTTCTTTCCACGGGGAGCTGAGGTCTTTGTAGGCGGCCAATGCCGCGACCAGCGCGCCAAGCGTGACATCCCCGATGATGACCAGATAGCCCCCGATGGCAAAGAAAAAGAAAGGTGTCAGTTGGGTAATGAAGTTGTTGATGAACTTCATAAAGAATTTCTTTTGGTAGATGATGAAGCGGATCTCGAACAAGCGCCCCAAGCGGTCCGTGATCATCGCCATACGGAAGCGTGCGCCGCCGTTCAGTCGCAGGGTCGCCGCGCCGACAGCCCCTTCGCCGATTTCAGCCGCCAGCGCGCGCACTTGAACCACGCGCTTTTTGTTGAGCAGGTTGATCTGTTTTTGCAGCTTTGGAATGAGCCATGCCTGCAATGGGATCAAAGCACAGGCGGCCAGTCCGAAGGCGACGGATTGCAGAAACAAGAACGCCAGAATGGTGAGCATTTGACCCGCCTGCAAAACAGGCTGTGCCACGGCATCCCCCATCAAGCCGCCCATTGGCTCGGATTCGGAAGTGACCATAGACACCAGCTCACCTTGGCTGGTGCGCTCGAAATAGGGCTGGGGAAAGCGCAGAATGCGCGCGATCAAAGAGTAGCGGAACCTGCGCAACAGGCGTTCGGCCAGCACCCCTTTCATGGTGTTGATACGCATTTTCATAATGCCGTGCGCGAAAACCGCCAACAAAAAACCACCGCACAACAGGCCCAGATAGCCAACCTGATCGAAGGTGTAGCCAAAGAATGTGACCTGACCAGCGCCCCCCCCGATGGCATCGTTAATGATCCGCTTGGGCAATTCGAGCGTGAGGTACAAAAGTGGAAACAAGGTCAGCGTGACACACAGAAGGATCAACTGATCGCGTTTTGAGTGTTTCCAGATAAAGGCGAAAATGGTGCGTTCTATTGGATCGTCCAATCACAGTTGCCCCGTCTCGGGAGGCGGTATTCAGGCTGACCTTCTCAGTGGGGTCACCGAAAACCTAACAAGACGCGGGCGATGGGCGCAAATTGTTTTGTGGGTTTCACCGCTTTTTGCGTGCAATATTCCAAGATGCATTGCGTATTTTGCATCTGCTTTCTAGTCTGAGCGCCAAGAGAAAAGGAAACCCGTGTCTAACCCGCTTGTCTACACTTTGGTTTTGTTGGCCTTGTTGCAGGCCAAACATCTGTTTGCAGACTTCTACTTGCAAACGCCCAGAATGCTTTCCGGGCGTGCGATCTATCTGCATGTCGGACGAACACAGCACGTGGGGGTGCATATCCTTGGCTCTTTGGCAGTGATGCTTGTGTGTGGGGTGCCTATGGGCGCATTGATCGGGTTGCTGGTTGTCGAGGCGCTTTTGCATTATCACATCGATTTTGCAAAAGGGTGGTGGTCGGAACGCACAGGGTTCGGCCCGACGGACTCTGGTTTTTGGCGCGCGTTCGGGGTCGATCAGTTGGCCCATCAATGGACCTACATCGCGATGGCTTTTGTGCTGGTTCTTTAGGCACCTGCCACGGGTTTGCTGGGGCCTACATCCAGCCGCGTGATGTGGGCATCCAGGTCCTGAGGGAAATACCCGCGCACCAAAGGATCATGGCCCGGAATAATCAGTTCAGGTTTTGAGGCCAGTTTTATCAACCGCTCGAACCCGTCGAGCATATTTTGCAAATCTACCACGATGGGGAAGGGTTTGCGCGCAAACAGGTTTTCATAGAAATGCGCTGCATCAGAGGCCAGCACCATCCACCCTGATTGCGTATGCACACGCACCGCTTGCAGGCCACGGCTGTGTCCGCCGATGCAATGCACGCTCACGCCGTCAGCCACTTGGGCGTCGCCGTCATAAAACGTCAGCTTGCCTGCATAAAGCCGTTTGACGGCTTCACACATATGATCCGCAGTGTAGGGCATGCGCAATGTATCGTGGCACATGCAAGGGCCGGTCGCATAGGCCATTTCGGCAGTTTGAAGGTGCAGACGGGCGTTGGGAAAAAGGTGTAAGCCGCCTGCATGATCATAGTGTAAGTGTGTGACGATCACGTCTGTGATGTCATCTGGGGTCAACCCAAAAGGTGCCAGTGCCGTACGTGGATCGAGGCGGATTGGTCTGCCTCGGGCGCGGGCCTCGTCATCGTCATACCCCGTGTCGACAAGGATGACGCTGTTGTCTTTGCGCAGCAGCCACATGAAGTAGTCCATGGGATGCGGGGCGTCGTGGTTGTCGTCGAAAATAAAGCTGTCACGGCGCGTGCGCGCATCCCGATCTGCATATTTTATGGCATGGACCTGCCATGCGCTCATGATTGCACCTGTGCGAAAGTCCGTACATCCCGCCCTGTGACCAAATGAGTCACGGCGGCGTCAAATCTTTTGAAGTGCGGCGTCTGGAGATGAACATCAAAGGCGTCTGCATCGTCATACGTTTCATACAGGAACACTTCGCCCGGCCGTGTGTCATCAGTGCAGACGTCAAACTGGCGGCACCCTGGCTCGTCATGCAAGGTCGCTTGCGCATTTTGCAGCATCAAAGGCATGAATTCCGCTTCATTGGCGGGATCAAAGTTGAGGGTAACAACGACTGCAAACATCTTGGAAGTCCTTTATTCATTGTATGTCACACCAACGCTAAACCCTGAGGCACTTTAGGGAAGACCCAAAATAGCAGATGGTCATTTCGCACTTTAACGTATACATTAAATTTCACATTGCCAACGCAGTTTTGCGCGTCTTTTGCCTCCCGGGAGGTGTGTGACCCTGCCAACGTGAGGATATCATGAAGAAAGACTTTGAGATTGCCGTATTTGCCGGCGATGGAATTGGCCCTGAAATTACTGCGCCCACTGTCGAGATATTGAGCAAAATGTCAGAAGCATCAGGGGCTTATGCATTGAGGTTTACGGACGCTGCGGCAGGTGCTGCGCATTATGCAATGACGGGCGAGAGTCTGCCTGCGGCCTCAATGGATGCGGCGCGCGCATCAGATGCAATTTTGCTGTCTGCCATGGGCTTGCCGGATGTGCGCTATGAAGATGGCACAGAAATCTCTCCCCAAATTGATCTGCGCAAGGCGTTGGTTTTATTTGCGGGCGTGCGCCCCGTGACCATCAAGGCGGGACAATTCACGCCGTTGAATCTGCCTGAGGGGCGCGAAGTCGATTTTGTTCTGATCCGCGAAAGCACCGAGGGTTTGTTTCACACTCAAGGCTGCGGTGAAGTCACTGAAAATGAAGCCCGCGAGACCCTTTTGATCACGCGCGACATTTCTGAGAAACTGTTCCGCTTTGCGTTTGATCTGGCCAAGACCCGCAAGGCTGCAGGGCGCGGTCCGGGCAAGGTGACCTGTGTTGACAAGGCAAACGTGTTTCGTGCCTTTGCATTTTTTCGCGAGATTTTTGACGGCGAGGCGGCAAAGCATCCCGACATTGTGGCTGATCACGCCTATGTCGATGCAACGGCACTTTGGATGGTGAAAAGCCTTGGGATTTTGACGTTATGGTCACGGAAAACATGTTTGGTGACATTCTGTCGGACCTTGGGGCGGGATTGATAGGGGGGCTAGGGCTCGCACCATCTGCGGATATCGGGCTTGATCATGCGGTGTTTCAACCTTGTCACGGATCAGCCCCGGACATCGCCGGGCAAAACGTGGCCAACCCGATGGCAATGATTTTGTCGGCGGCAATGATGCTGGACTGGTTGGGCTTGCGCTATGACAATCCAGCGATGGTCGCGGACGGCGTGCGGTTGCGCGAAGCCGTCGAGCGTGTTGTGGCACAGCGCGCTGTTTTGACCCGCGATCTGGGGGGGACGGCGCACACGGATGAAGCGGCCGCGGCTGTGTGGAGTGCGCTTGCATGACGTCGCCCACCTTGAAAGTGGCGGCAGTGGGGGCAGGTTACTTTGCCGGGTTCCATTACGACAGTTGGCGGCGGATGCGGGATGTGACGCTTGTCGGGTCATGCGACCTTGATCTGGACAAGGCCCGCGCGACAGGTTTTCCTGCGTTTGATGACGTGGATCAGATGCTTGCGCAAACCAGTCCCGATGTCCTTGATGTCATCTTGCCCTCCGCGGGGCACGCAGCGGCTATGCGCGCGGCCATCTCTGCAGGGGTGAAGACGATCATTTGTCAAAAACCGTTTTGCACGTCTCTGGCAGAGGCGCGCAGTCTCGTGACCGAAGCAGATGCCGCTGGCGTCACCATTGTGGTGCACGAAAATTTCCGGTTTCAGCCGTGGTTCCGCCGCATAAAGCAGGCGCTTGATGCCGGAGCGATAGGACAGGTGTTGCAGGCGACTTTTCGATTGCGCCCCGGGGATGGGCAGGGGGCTGAGGCGTATCTGGAGCGTCAGCCCTATTTTCAAAGCATGCCCCGGTTTCTGATCCATGAAACGGGTGTGCACTACATCGACACGTTTCGCTATTTGATGGGGCCTGTTCGTGCGGTTTACGCGGATCTGCGCCGTCTCAACCCTGCGATTGCGGGCGAGGATGCGGGGCATGTCATTTTTGATCACAGTGACGGCGTGCGCGCGGTGCTGGATGGAAATCGGCACCTCGATCATGCCGCTGACAACTTGCGTCGTACGATGGGTGAAGCGTTGATTGAGGGCACAGAAGGCACCCTTGATGTGTTGGGAAGCGGGGCTGTGATGTTGCGCGCTTTTGGCGATACCGAAGCGTCCACATTGCTGCCAGAAAGCACGTGGGACGGGTTTGGCGGCGATTGCGTCCACCATTTGCAGCGTCATGTTGTCGATGCAATCGCGACAGGCGCGGCCTTTGAAAACGAAGCGTCAGACTATCTCTGTGTTATTGAAATCGTCGAAGCGATATATGAATCGCACGAAAGCGGTCGTAGAATAACACTTGTTGAAAACTAAGGACGGTCTCATGACGCAATCCAGTTCACAAAGGGCCATCACACAGCTGCGCCAGCTTATCTTTTCAGGCGCGTTGCCTGCGGGGTCTGATCATTTGGAAAGCGAGTTGGCGGAGCGTTTGAACATGTCCCGCACGCCGGTCCGTGAAGCCGCATTGATGCTGGAATCTCAAGGTTTGTTGGAAATGCGTCCTCGCAAAGGGGTTCGCATTCTGCCTGTGTCTGCGGGTGACATGCGTGAGATTTACGAGGTCTTGACCGAGTTGGAATGTCTTTCGGCGGAGCGTGCAGCGCGGCACAGCGTTAAGGAAAGTGATCTTGCAGCGCTGGCGCGCTCTATCGAGGATATGGATGTTGCATTGCGTGCCGGTGATTTGGAGCAATGGGCTCAAGCGGATGAGGGGTTTCATTCAGAGCTTGTCCGGTTGGGCGGCAATTCCCGTGCCATCAACATTGCGGGAATGATGCAGGATCAGGTGCGCAGGGCCCGTCTTGTCACATTGCACATGCGCCCTGTGCCCAGCCAATCCAACCAGGATCATCGCGGTGTTCTGGAGGCGATACGGCGGGGTGATGCCGAGGCTGCGCGCAGCATTCACAAAAATCACCGTGATGTTGCCCAGAAGCTCATCCTTGCATTGTTGGAAAAACACCGGCTGCATTTGCTGTAGCTTAGAGTCATTCTAATCTTGAGTATTTTAGTAGGGTACTCTTGACTCATGCTTCGAAATAATAGACTTACTGTTTTTATCGGATTTATCCAACGGAGAGTCATCATGACCACCTACCGCCTTTTCACCACGTCCTGTTTTGTTGCTCTTATGGGCTTGCCCGCTTTTGCCGAAGGGGAGCTGAACCTGTATTCCTCGCGCCACTATGACACGGATGAACGTCTGTATTCGGACTTCACCGACGCCACTGGCATCACAATCAACCGCATCGAGGGCAAAGGCGATGAGTTGATTGCACGTATGCAAGCTGAAGGGGCCAACTCCCCTGCGGATGTTTTGTTGACCGTCGATACCTCCCGCCTCAAGCGCGCCACCGACGCAGGGGTTCTGCAACCCATAGACAGCGCCGTGCTTGAAGAGCGCATCCCTGCCAACTTGCAAGATTCCGACAACCGCTGGTTTGGGTTCTCCCAACGGGCCCGCATCATTTTCTACAACAAAGCCGAAGTGGCGAACCCGCCAATGGACTACGTTTCCTTGGCGGACCCTGCCTATAAAGGCATGGTATGTCACCGCTCGTCCTCCAACGTCTATTCCCAAACGCTACTGTCTGCTGTGATCGAAAACCATGGCGAAGACGCCGCGACAGCTTGGGCGCAAGGCGTAGTAGAGAACTTTGCCCGTGACCCTCAGGGCGGCGATACGGATCAGTTGCGCGGATTGGTGTCCGGTGAGTGTCTGGTGTCGATTTCCAACACATATTACTTTGCCCGTGCCATCCGCCGTGACGTCAAAGGCCTTGATAAAGCAGCTATGGAGAACATCGGTTGGGTGTTTCCGGCCCAAGATGCAGAAGGCGCGCACATGAATCTGTCTGGGGCCGGGGTGGCTGCAAATGCACCCAACAAAGACAACGCGATCAAGTTCCTTGAGTATCTCGCGTCCGATCAAGCGCAGCAGTATTTTTCCGCCGGAAATGATGAATACCCTGCTGTGCCCTCTGTTGAACTCAGCCCGTCCGTTGCAGCCCTTGGAGAATTCAAAGGGGATACTGTGAACCTGTCTGAAGTCGCGAAAAACGTGCCCACAGCGCAAAAGATTTTTAACGCGGTCGGCTGGAAGTAAGCCCCGACAAAACCACTAACTCAAGGTCCGATCGCTGCAAAGTGGTCGGACTTTTTTCGTTTGGACGGGCCTATTCGAAGGCAGCGAACTGTCCGAATTTCCCTTGGGAAAATGCCAGCCCTGCGCGGTCTTGCATGCTGACTTGGCGCACCTGTCCAACAACCATCGTGTGATCCCCCGCAGGGTGCGTCGCGTAGGCGTCGCATTCAATCCGTGCCGCGCATCCGTCAAACAACGGAACGCCCTTTGCATTCACGTCAAAGCCGAACCCTTCGAACCCGTCGCCGCGCGTTGCAAAGTGGGACGCCAAAGCGCTTTGATCAGCGCATAGAACATGAATGCAGAAATGCGCAGCTTGCACGAACGCGTCGTGGCGTTTGGAACTCAGCCCCGGCGCCCACATCACCAATGGCGGGTCAAGGGACAGGGACGTGAAGGAGTTGGCAGTCATGCCCATCGGCCCCATAGGGGTGTGCGATGTAATCACCGTAACCCCTGTCGTGAAGCGCCCTAAAGCGGCACGCAACTGGGGTTTGGTTTCAGGCGAAGGGGCAAATGTAGAGTGCTGTGTCATGCAGAAGCGATGCCATGCCACAACGTGTTTGTCCACATCTGGAAATGCCCAAGACTTGCCCTATTGGGTGATGTCATGAACCATATTCTTCAAAGTGGCGCTAATTGTGGCGATTTCGCCCATTGCGTCCACGCGCTTTAGGGCCCCTTGGTTTTCGTAGTACGCAATCAATGGAGCGGTCTGTGCGTGATAGGCCTTGAGGCGGTCCGCCACTGTTTCGGCGTTGTCATCCGCGCGTCGCGTCATTTCGGTGCCGCCACATGCGTCGCAAACTCCCTCGGACTTGGGTTGTTTGAAGCGGTCGTGATACCCTTCACCGCAGCCCGCGCACGTAAAGCGCCCTGCAATGCGGCTCACCATGGCGACATCTTCAACGTCAAGGCTGATTGCTGCGTTGATTTTCATGCCGGTTTCCAAAAGCAATCCGTCCAAGGCTTCGGCTTGAACTGTGGTTCGTGGAAAACCGTCAAGGATGACGCCTTGGGCGCAGTCTGTTTGCTTGAGGCGATCGCGAAGAATGTTGATCACGATGCCGTCGCTGACCAACCCCCCTGCTTTCATGACCGTTTCGGCCTCTTTTCCGGCGTCGGTGCCTTGGGCGACAGCGGCGCGCAACAGATCCCCTGTGCTGAGTTGAACAAGGCCAAAGCCCGCCTCAAGCATCCGGGCTTGTGTGCCCTTGCCAGCGCCTGGCGGGCCAAGCAGGATCAAAACAGCGGGTTTGGTCATAACAGTAGCGTCCATGGGAAAGGTCCTTTGCAGCGTCATCTTTGGCCAATGCAGGGCGCCAGCCGTGGCCGGCGCCCTGTGGTCTCAGAGGTTCATACGATTGGCGATCAGGTCTTCGACCACGGAGGGGTCCGCGAGGGTCGAGATATCCCCAAGCGCGCCGTAGTCGTTCTCTGCGATCTTGCGCAGGATGCGGCGCATGATCTTGCCGGAACGGGTTTTTGGCAGACCGGGGGCCCATTGGATCAGATCAGGTGAAGCGATGGGGCCAATTTCCGTCCGTACCCATGTGCGCAATTCCTTGCGCAGTTCTTCGGATGGCTCTTCGCCGCCCATCAGAGTCACGTAGCAATAGATGCCCTGGCCTTTGATATCGTGGGGATAGCCCACCACGGCAGATTCGGCGACTTTCGGGTGCGCGACCAGCGCGCTTTCCACTTCAGCCGTGCCCATGCGGTGTCCCGAGACGTTGATGACATCGTCAACACGCCCTGTGATCCAATAGTCGCCATCTGCATCGCGTTTGCAGCCGTCACCGGTGAAATAGTAGCCTTTGTAGTCCGAGAAATACGTCTTTTCGAACCGCTCGTGATCCCCCCAAACCGTGCGCATTTGACCGGGCCAGCTGCTTTTAATGCACAAGACACCTTCCACATCATTGCCCTCGATTTCCGCGCCGGTTGTGGGCTCGAGAACGACAGGCTCGATGCCAAAGAACGGCTTCATCGCCGACCCCGGTTTCATCGCATGGGCGCCGGGCAGGGGGGTCATCAAATGGCCACCCGTTTCCGTCTGCCACCATGTATCAACGATGGGGCATTTCCCGCCACCAATGACTTCATTGTACCAGTTCCACGCTTCGGGGTTGATGGGCTCACCTACGGTGCCAAGCAGCTTGAGGCTGCTCAGATCGCATTTGGCGGCGAAATCGTTGCCTTGGCCCATCAATGCGCGAATTGCGGTGGGGGCGGTGTAGAACTGCGCGACTTTGTGCTTTTCCACGACCTGCCAGAAGCGGGAGGCGTCAGGGTATGTCGGGACGCCTTCAAACATGATGGTCGTCGCACCGTTGGCCAAGGGCCCGTACACAATATAGCTGTGACCTGTGACCCAGCCCACGTCTGCCGTGCACCAGAACACATCACCGTCTTTGTAATCAAAGGTGATTTCATGGGTCATCGAGGCATAGACAATGTAGCCTCCCGTCGAGTGTACAACACCCTTGGGCATGCCCGTCGAGCCGGATGTATAAAGGACAAACAAGGGGTCTTCGGCGTTCATCTCTTCGGGGGCGCAAACCTCTGATGCGGCCGCACTCAGCACATTGTAGTCACGGTCGCGCGTTTCGTCCCATGCGACGTCACCGCCAGTGCGGCGCACGACAAGACACTGAACAGAGGATGCGCAGTTGGCGAGGGCTTTATCGGCGTTGGCTTTCAACGGGGTGTTGCGCCCGCCACGCGGGGCTTCGTCGGCTGTGATAACAACTTTGGCTTCTGACCCGTTCACGCGGGCCGCCAGTGCTTCGGGAGAGAAACCGGCAAAGACGATAGAGTGGATCGCGCCGATACGCGCGCAGGCCAACATCGCATAGGCCGCTTCGGGGATCATCGGCATGTAAATGACAACGCGGTCCCCTTTGGACACGCCCAAGTCCTTCAGGACGTTGGCCATTTTGTTCACAGAGGCGGACAACTGGTTGTAAGTAATGTGCATCGCGCCGTCTTCGGGGCTGTCAGGCTCCCAGATAATCGCGGTCTTGTCACCACGGGTCGCGAGGTGGCGGTCAATGCAGTTGGCGGACACGTTGAGCGTTCCGTCGGCAAACCATTTGATGTCCACATTGCCAAAGTCATACGAGACGTTTTGGACTTGAGTGTATGGTGTCATCCAGTCGATGCGCTTGCCGTGCTCGCCCCAAAATGCGGATGGGTCCGCAATGGATGCTGCGTACATCGCGTCGTATTTGGCAGCATCAACATGCGCATTGGCTGCCATTTCGGCGGACGGTGGGAATGTGTCGGACATAGAAGGCTCCTCCCTATTGGTCTTGATATTCACGGAGCCATGGTGTGCGGATCACGATACGTGATGCGCGGCTCCTCCCTTGCGCGGAGCATAGCGGCATTTGAAAAGAAAGGAATAAGTCGCGGTAATATAACGGTTTCATTGTAAATATTTTCTCCCACATTTGAAATTTTTGTAAATTTGGGAGCGGTGAATTTGAAAATCAGTGTCTTTTCCGCCCATTGCGTGTCAACGCCACACAGCGCAATCAAGGCTTGAAGTCGGCGTTTGCCCCCTCACAATTGAAAAGCTGTGATCAGTTCGGGGGATATATTCTTGCGCGGGGGGCGGCGTAGACGAATTTCCCAGAATCATAATTTGCGCATTGTTGCACTTGGAACCTCGGACGATGCAGGCTAGCTTCCCTTTCAAGCGCGGTCCTGCCTGCGCACATAAGGGAGAGTAAAATGAACAAATTTGCACTTGGTGCTGTTGCCAGCACACTGACGTTTGCCTTCGCAATCGAAGCGGCGGCGACAGAATGGAATGTTTCGGTTTGGGGCAAGCGCCGCGCCTTTACCGAGCACGTTGAAAAGCTGGCGGAGTTGGTGTCTGAAAAGACAAACGGCGAGTTCACGATGAACATCAGCTATGGTGGTCTGTCCAAGAACCGCGAGAACCTTGACGGGATTTCTATTGGCGCGTTTGAAATGGCGCAGTTCTGCGCGGGCTATCACCGCGACAAAAACCGCGTTGTAACGGTTCTTGAGCTGCCGTTCCTGGGTGTCGAGAATCTTGAACAGGAAGTCGCCGTGTCTCGTGCGGTTTATGCGCACCCTGCGGCCACCGAAGAGATGGCGCAATGGAACGCGAAGCTGTTGATGACGTCCCCGATGCCCCAGTACAATCTGGTTGGCACAGGCGAGCCGCGCGACACACTTGCAGACTTCGCTGGCATGCGTGTGCGCGCCACGGGTGGTTTGGGCAAAGCCTTTGAAGCTGTCGGGGGTGTTCCGACATCCGTGACCGCAACTGAAGCGTATCAAGCGATGGAATCCGGTGTTGTCGACACGGTTGCCTTCGCCCAGCACGCCCACCTGAGCTTTGGCACGATCAACCAGGCCGACTGGTGGACTGCCAACCTGAACCCCGGCACTGTGAATTGCCCCGTTGTGGCCAACATCGATGCTTACGAAAGCCTCTCTGATGAACACCGCGCGGCGCTGGACAGCTCCATTCCTGAATCCCTTGATCACTACCTCGCCAACTACGGCGAGTTGCTGAAAAAATGGGATTCCGTGTTGGAAGAAAAAGGTGTGACCAAGGTTGAGATCGACGAGGCCGTGCTTGCGGAATTCCGCGCCACAGCCGCCGATCCGATCCGTGATGCGTGGATCGCTGACATGGAAGCCCAAGGTCTCCCGGGCCAAGAGCTGTATGACCTTGTGGTCAAAACTTTGGCAGAGGCCAAATCCGGCAGCTAAGCCGACCCAAGAACAGACAAGGCGCGCGGTGTTTCGCGCGCTTTGTCCACAAACAATAACATCGTAATCGGGGGATGAAACGATGGCAGGCTCTGCAGCAGTCCTTGAGGACTCCAGCCTACTCAGCAAGCTTGATAGAGCTTTGCTGCCAATTGAAAAATTCTGCGCATTGCTCAGTGGCCTCGCGATTTTCTCGCTGATGTTTCTGGCGGCCTATTCGGTGACAGGGCGCAAATTTTTTGCCTCTCCCTTGCAAGGGTACGTGGATTACATCGAGGCGGCGATGCCGATCATCGCGATCATGGGTGTTTCTTATGTGCAGCGCGATGGCACGCATATTCGCATGGATATGCTGGTGTCGGCGCTCAAAGGTCGGCTGCTTTGGCTGTTTGAACTGATCTCGGTTTTGATGATCCTTGTTTTGATCGTGGCGTTGACGTGGGGCGCTTGGGAGCATTTCGATCGCTCTTTTGACTGTGCGCGTCCACTGTGCAGTCGTGACAGCTCGATTGATATCGGAATCCCGATCTGGCCCTCCAAGCTGGTCGTCCCCGTGGCCTTTGGCATCCTCGCGCTGCGGCTCATTCTGCAGGCGGTCGGGTATGGGCGCGCTTTGGTCTTGGGGCTTGAAAATCCCGTGGCGGTGCCCCTGAACCTAAGCGTCGCAGATCAAGCGCGTATCGAGGCCGAAAGCCTGATGGGAGCCGACTGATGGATCCTATTGAAATTGGCCTTTGGGTTTCCGGTGGCATGCTGGTCATGGTTTTGCTTGGCATGCGTGTGGCGTTTGCCGCTGGTATGGCAGGGTTTGTCGGGTTGGTGTGGCTGCGCTGGAACGGATTTGACTATGATCCTGAGCGCTTTTGGAAATCGGTCGAGATCAGCGTCAAAATTGCCGGTCTCACGCCACATTCCAAAGTCAGCGCGCAGGTCCTGAGCCTGATCCCTGTGTTCATTCTGATCGGCTACCTTGCCTATCATGCGAAACTGACGACGGCCCTTTTTGAGGCGTGTAAACGTTGGATTGCCTGGGTGCCCGGGGGCTTGGCCGTGTCCACAATCTTTGCCACAGCAGGGTTTGCGGCTGTCTCTGGCGCATCTGTTGCCACGGCGGCCGTGTTCGCGCGCATCGCGATCCCCGAGATGCTAAAGATCGGCTACAACAAACAATTCGCGGCGGGCGTTGTGGCGGCAGGGGGCACGTTGGCCTCCCTTATCCCACCCTCGGCCATCCTTGTGATCTATGCGATTATCGTGGAGCAGGACGTCGGCAAACTGCTGCTCGCAGGCTTTATCCCGGGAGCGTTTTCCGCGATCATCTATGCAGGGCTGATCATCGGCATCGCCATGATCTTTAAAAACGTCGGCCCCCCTGTGTCGGGGTTCACATGGCAAGAACGCTTTGAAAGCCTGCCCCCTGCTTTGCCCATTGTGGCTGTGGTCGTGATCATTATCTTCTTTGTCTACAACCCGTTTGGCGATGCCTGGGGCACCCCGACCGAAGGCGGGGCCATCGGGGCGTTCATCGTTTTCCTGATGGCGCTTTATCGCGGCATGCGGTGGGGGCAATTGAAAGAGGCGCTTGTTGGACACTGCCAAGCTGACGGTGATGATTTTCACCATCATCTGGGGCGTTTTGATCTATGTGCGATTCCTCGGGTTTGCCGAATTGCCTGATGCGTTTTCGGACTGGATTACCGCGCTTGAGATGTCGCCCGATGTTGATCCTGATCTGCATCTCTGCTGGCCTATGCGGTTCTGGGCATGTTCATGGATGCGATCGGGATGCTGCTGCTGACGCTGCCTGTGGTTTATCCTGCCGTGATGGCGCTGAACGGCGGCGAAAGCGTCCTCGCCGCGGACAGTGCGTTCGGAATGTCGGGACCAATGTGTGCGATCTGGTTTGGCATTCTGGTGGTCAAAATGGCCGAGTTCTGCCTGATCACCCCGCCTATCGGCCTGAACTGCTTTGTTGTGGCCGGGGTGCGCGACGACCTGACAGTTCAGGATGTGTTCAAAGGGGTCACACCGTTCTTCATCGCGGATGCCTTTACCATTGCGCGTTGTTGGTCGCATTCCCGGGGATCGTGCTTTGGCTGCCGTCCTTGGTCGGCTAACGTAGGGGTTTGTTCATTCTGGCGCGGCATAATATGCTGCGCCGGACGATGGTTTTGTAACGGGTATAAACGATGGACGTCACATTTGATGCCCAAGCGGCGACTGGCATTTCCGCCGCGCTGTCTTACGACCCCGAGACGACGCAAGCCTTTGAGGCGAAGCTGAATTTCGACATCACGGGCTCCGGTATGAGCTTTGACGCACAAGGTGTGCCGCTTGATGGTTTGTTTACTCAAATCACGCTCACACAATCCTACATCCTGAACGAAGGCGACGCTGAGGTATTCATACCTCTGGCTTACTTCACAGGCGTCGAAACGGATATTTCTGACGTTTTCGAACAATTCAGCACACCTGAGCAAGGGATGAATTTGCTTGCCCTGTCATTGATGTGGGCTGGCACCAAACGGTTGGACGGGGAGGTCGGCGTGGTGATCTCTGCGCAGGCCGAGGGCGGGCTGACAAAAGGCAGCGCCAAAAATGATGTGATCATCGTGGATCAGGACCAAAACTGGTTCAAAGCAGGCTGGGGCGACGATGTCATGGAAGCCACTGGTGGCCCTGTGCGTTTTAACGGGCAAGCGGGCAATGACCAGCTTGTGGGGGGCGGGTTCGACGACATCTTGCGCGGTGGATCGGGCGACGACTCCGTTCAGGGGTTGGACGGAAATGACAAGATGTACGGCCAAGGCGGCAATGACGGTCTGCGCGGTGATGCTGGTGATGATTTGCTGTGGGGTGGGGCAGGGCGTGATTATCTGATCGGGGGCGCGGGGCGCGACAAGATGGTTGGCGGGGCAGGCGCGGATATGTTCGTGTTCAACGTGGCCACCGCAATGACCGACGGCTACAGCCACAAAGCCGAATACGGGCGCAATGTCGTGCGCGACTTTGACTTTGGCGAAGATGCTTTGCGCTTTGGATACGGCTACAATCAAAGCTTCACCCAAGCTGAGGCATTTGACTGGTTTATGCAGCATGCGGATGATCACAATGGCCAGGTGCGCCTGATCGATGGCAACGTGCGCATTATCATCAAAGACGCGTCTGTGGATGATTTCACCCTCGAGCATTTCGCGGGCTCGGACACGCACAACAGCTACAATGACTGGCTTGTGGTCTAAGCGGGCCAAGTCTTTTGCGGGGCGTTAACAGCTCATTTGCAATTTAGCATGTATTTCTCTCAAAGCCGCTCTGATACGCCGGAGCGGCTTTTTGCTTTCTGAAAGGACATCCCGCCATGCAGCGACTGAACAAACGCCAGATCGTGACGCAGCACGCCAAAGGTCACAGTTTTCTGGACATGGGCGGCCTTTGGGGAACCAAAGGCGAGATGGTCACGAGTGCGGCCAAAGGGGGGGCGTCCTCGCTTGCCATTGGTGACATCATGCAGCCGGGCACCGAGTGGTGGCGCAAGATGGATGCGCATCTGGCCAGTCACGGGATTGAAAACTATGGCCAACACCAGTTGGATTTGATGGACCGCTCCAGTGTCCAGTCCGTGAACAGCCGATTTGATTTTGTGCATTGTTCTGGCATTTTGTACCACGTCGTGGATGTTTTTGAATGCGTTGCGAACTTGTTGAGCATGACTGACCGGTATTTGTTACTTGGCAGTGTTGTTGTGCCGGAAGAGGTCCTTGGTTTTGACGGGGCGCTGTGTGCCGCCGCAGCTGCTCCTGAGCAAAGCGCGCGGGTGAACGACTGGTTGGCGGACGCAGGGTTGAAAGCGCGAGGTGTGAGTGTCGCTGCCGACTACGTTGATCCGCAGACGTATCGACCTCTCAACGGACCGTGGTGGTGGTTGTTCACAGCCCCGTTTATGTCACGGATGATGCAAAGCTTTAACGTCAAGATCGTGATGGAGGGGCAATACTCTGACCACGCCTATATGATTTTGGTGGAAAAAACCTGATGTTTTGGCTCTTGTGGCTTTGACTTGAAGCTACAGGCAAGCTGCGCGTAAACTGCACCCACTGCCCTTTGACATAGGGCTATTGGGAAAGGTGCAGGATGGCCAGAATGCATGAAAGCGTTAACGTCATTTTGCACGATCCGTTCGGTAAAATCCTTTTGCACATGCGGGGCGGGGAGTTGGCCTAAGAACTTGGACTTTGCGTTCCGCGAGAGGCCGTTACGCCAGTCGGAGACCGCCGATCTAGCACGCAATGTGCGCATTTGTTGCGCTGTTCGCGCGCTGTGAGCTGGGTGGATTTCACCATAATCGAAGGGGCGGGGGCCGGTTTTTCCGGCCCGATGATCTCTCCAATATGCAGTTGGCAGCCCCCACCAAGGCCTTTGTTGAAAAATATCCCGAGCTGTTCGGGCAATAGCACGGCCCCATTCCAATCGCGGCCTATGTGTGGCAAACCCTGCCCAATTGGTGCCACGCGAGACTTCAACAATGCAAAACACTCCAAGCAAAGCAGACGTCATTCGCGCTTCCAGATTAAGCGTTGCACCCATGATGGACTGGACGCATTGGCCATAAAATTCTTTAAGTATCAGTGACTTAAAGCGATTAGAATTGCGTGTTGTTCAGATTTTGTCGTTCAAACAGGCTGATAAGCGGCAATATGTTAACTTCTACTGGCAGAACCGTCGCAAAATCAGAGGTAAAATTTAGATAGGAAAAGGCGGTTCTGACTTAATCAGCACCGCCTGTAGTATCGTATCGCTATGTTGCCATTACGGCTTTTTGAGAGTCACTTCATCTCAACAGCATTCTCATTTTCAATGTTCTCACGCCATTCTTGAGCGCGTTCAAAGTCGGCTTGGGAAGCTTCTGAGGTTTGTTCATAGTCCTTTAGCGTCTGCTCAAAGGAACTTGAGAAATCGAACTGCGGGGCCTGTTCTCGATTCTGCATGGTCTCTCCCTGTCAATATGTAGTGGACACAGTTACACACCTACACTAGCGTCTCACGCGGTCATTTGAGGTATGGTTTATGGAAAAAGTCGTCGATGTGGAACTTGTTGTTGGGCTTGTGGGACGTTTGGGCGCAGACATGCCGATGGTCATCAAACGCATTGAAGAAACGCTTCACAGTCTTCACTACAATCACCGACACATCAAGTTGACTGACTATATCAAGGATCCCAAGCGCCGTTTCGAACTTACAGAGACACCGATTGAGAAGCGCTATCAGACTTACATCAAGGCATGCAACGAAGTGCGCAAAGAAAGCACGCGGGATGATTTTTTCGTATCATATGCAATAGAACGAATTAGAGCACTCAGACGGGAGCAAAATCCCGATGCTAACGCAGCTCTGCCGTTACGACGTACGGCCTACATAATCGACCAGATAAAGCGGCCTGAAGAAGTCGCGGCGCTGCGATCAATCTATGGCCAACAGTTCATTTTGGTTTCTTGTCATTCCCCAGCGGATCACTTGAAACAAACCTTGGCTCAGAAAATAGCAGATGGCCACTCGGACACTCCAAAATCTAGCAAGTGGCAAGCAGCAGCTATGGACCTTGTAACGATTGATGATGATGAAACGTCGGTGCAACATGGTCAGCGCGTAAGCGATGTCTTCCCACTTGCTGATGTTGTCGTTGACACTTCTGATGGGGATCAACTCGAGAAATTCTTAAAGCGCTTCTTCTTTGCGTTATTTGGGAACTTTGTAATATCGCCAACAAAGGGCGAATTTTTTCTAAACCTTGCTTATCAGACATCATTGACTTCTTGTGATACGGCCCGTCAGGTTGGCGCGGCAATCTCAAAAGATAGCGATGTTATATCTACCGGATATAATGAAGCGCCTAAACCGCTTGGCGGTACTTACTGGCCAGAAGACGGTGAATACGGCCGTGATGTTGCGTTAGGGAAAGACCCAAACACCATCCGTAAACGCCAGATGGTTGTGGATATTGTACAAAGACTAGCGCGGTCTGGCGAGCTTAAGAGAAACTTTGAAGATGACACTGCTATCGCAGGGGCATTCTTGGACGCAAAAGACGCTCCTTTAAAAAAGGCTCAAGTCTTGGACACCTTGGAGTATGGGCGCGCCGTACACGCAGAGATGGCTGCGATTTCTACTGCCGCACGCCTGGGCCTCAGTTTGGCTGGTTCTAGCTTATATTGTACTACTTTCCCATGTCATAATTGTGCGAAGCACATAGTCGCAACGGGTGTTACTGAGGTTTACTACCTAGAGCCGTTCGCTAAGAGCTTTGCGGATGATTTATATCCTGACTACATCGACATTGACCAAAAAAAGCCAGATACTGACAAGGTGATGTTCAAACAGTTTGTTGGTATTACGCCGCAGAGATATAAGAACTTGTTTTCTAAGTCGAAGCTGAAAGATAGAGCTGGCCACGTAAGACCATGGAATGCAGATTCAGCGCAGCCAATTATAGAAAAGCTGGACCAAGGGCACACTTCACGAGAAGTGCTTTTTCAAAAGTCGATTCACGAAGTTGTAAATTCAATTGCGCCGCACCTTCTCAATGGCCACGAATGAGCTAGGGTCACCGATTAACTACAGCCGGTTTAAGCGGTCGTGATTCCAACAGGTGTCTAGGGAAAATTGTCTGTTGTCCGCGCTAACTACCTGTGAAACTTGCGATGACTCTCTAGTGCTTCTTCCCGCCTGTGGTCCAGAAAATCTGCCAAGTCTTCAATATGAACGCCCTTTTGGCTTTTTTGGCTCGCCTCTATGCTGACTACCGGCAACGAGATTGCACGATCGTTTAATTTTCTCATAAACTTCTACAAAGACAGGTGATTAAAGAAATCCGAACGAACCTGTTCTATAGGAATGATGGGCAATGCATCATACCGTGACATCAGCAAAAACCGTGTGTCCATTTTTGCTTTTTCCTGCCTATTGTCGTCGGTCCAATTTTCGACTAACTAAATAACTTGTCGAATTTATAGCCTGAAGGTCCGTAAGTGTCTGAAATTAAAAGATACAATTTACATCAAAATGCACGTTTAAGTTGCGCGCCCATGATGGACTGGACGGACCGTCACTGCAGGTATTTGCACCGTCTTCTGAGTGGGCAAGCGTTGCTGTATACAGAAATGGTCACCTCGCCCGCCCTGGTACGTGGCGGTGCTTTGCATTTGTTGGACCATGATCCTGCAGATCATCCGGTGGCACTGCAGTTGGGGGGATCAGACCCTGTCGAGCTCGCCAAAGCGGCCAGAATTGGGGTTTCTGCGGGGTATGATGAAATCAATCTGAACTGTGGCTGCCCGTCAGACCGTGTCCAGTCGGGAACCTTTGGCGCGGTTCTGATGCGTGATCCAGCGCGCGTGGCCGCCTGTGTGGCGGAAATGCGTGCGGCTGTGGATGTTGAGGTGACGGTGAAATGCCGCATCGGTGTGGATGATCAGAACCCTGAAGAGGTGCTGCCGGAGTTCCTGGCCCGTATTGTGGCGGCCGGGTGCGAAAGGGTCACGATCCACGCACGCAAAGCATGGTTGCAGGGCCTTTCGCCCAAGGAAAACCGCGATATCCCGCCACTGGATTACGATCTGGTGCAGCGCATGAAGGGGTTGTTCCCCAACCTGCATATTTCGATCAACGGCGGGGTCGAGACATTGGCGCAAGCGAAAGCGCTTTTGGAGACCGGTCTTGACGGGGTCATGATCGGACGCGCGGCCTATCACCAACCCGTGGACATTCTGGGGGAAGCGGACCGGCTGATTTTCGGGATCGACCGAAGCACAACTGCCGAAGAGGCTGTGCAGGCGATGCTTCCCTATATCGAGGCGCACCTGACGTCGGGGGGACGCTTGAACCAGATCACGCGGCACATGATGGGTGTTTTTGCAGGACGCCCGGGTGCACGGATATGGCGGCGTATGCTGTCTGAGGAGGCACATAAGCCGCTGGCGGGTCCTGCGTTGGTCGAAGCCGCGCTGGCGCGCGTGGTGCAAATCACTCAGGATGCGCGTGATGCACAGGCGGCTTTGGCCGCAGATAAGGCCCGCAATCCCGTAGGAGGCACGTGATGCAAGAGACAATGTTATTGATCCAGATGGGGGCCTTGTTGCTGGTCATCGGCGCGTTTGCCGGAGTGTTGGCGGGGCTATTGGGTGTCGGTGGCGGCATCGTTCTGGTGCCTGCATTTTTCTACACATTTCAAACGCTTGGATATGACGGGCCGCAGCTGATGCAGATGTGTCTGGCCACGTCTTTGGCCACAATTATCGTCACGTCAGTCCGCTCTGTCATGAGCCACAACAAAAAGGGTGCGGTGGATTGGGACATCTTGCGCACATGGGCCCCGGGCATTGTGGTTGGCGCTGTTTTGGGGATGCTGGTTGTGGCGCAATTGCGCTCTGGCACGTTGCAGGTGATCTTTGGCGTTCTTGCGCTGATTGTCGGGGTGTACATGAGTTTCGGGCGCGCTGAGTGGCGGGTGGCCCAAGCCATGCCCAAGGGCGCGCTGCGCATCGTCCTGTCGCCTGCTTTGGGCTTTATGTCTGTGTTGATGGGGATTGGTGGGGGCAGCTTCGGGGTTCCGACCATGACCTTGTTCAATACCGCCATTCACCGCGCTGTCGCCACTGCCGCCGGGTTTGGTGTGTTGATCGCTGTGCCTGCGGTGATCGGGTTTCTGTTTGTGGATATGCAGATGGATGTGCCCCCGCTGACCATCGGGGCGGTGAACCTTGTTGCGTTCGCCTTCATCATCGCCATGACCCTTGTTACGGCGCCTTGGGGGGTGAAGCTGGCCCATACGATGGATGCCAAGCCCCTCAAACGGGCCTTTGGCGTGTTCCTTGTGCTTGTGGCGTTGAACATGATGCGCAAAGCGCTGATGGGATGAGTGGGGCCGCCGGCTTTTCCCTGTTTCCTCACGATCCCAAAGTCGCACATTGGGCGCAAGCTGCGTTTCGACATGTGCCTGACCCTTTGAACGATGTTGCTGCTCCACAAGACCAGTTGCGTCATGGGCGGACGTGGTTTGTCGGGTTGGATGCCTTGCCCAATGCGGCAGACGGGCGTGTCGACGGCGTCCCGTTGCAGGGCGCTTGGCAAGCACATGTTCCAGTGCTGCCTCTGCACCGCGCACAGGTGTCCATTGTATATCCGGGCTATCCGAAACGCGACGCGGAAGAGACCGCAGGCAATCACCGTTTTCGGATCACCCGCAAGGCTGCCCATGTCGATGGTTTGCTGCCTGTCGGTCCCGAAAAGCGACGATTTGCCAAAGAGTTACATGCCTATGTTCTCTCGATCCCGCTGCATGAATGTCAGGCCGCCCCGACCGTGGTTTGGTCGGGAAGCCATGTGATTATGCAAAGAGCTTTACAGCGGGCAATTGCCGGCCACGCCCCAAGCGATGTTGATGTCACAAACGCCTACAAAGCGGCGCGCCAAGAGGTTTTCGAGACTTGTGAAATGGTGCCGCTGCACATGCATGTGGGGCAGGCCGCTCTCATTCACCGTTTTGCCTTGCACGGCACAGAGGTGTGGGAAGAGGATTTCGGCAGTGACGCAGAAACACAGCGTGCCATCGCGTTTTTTCGCCCCGCCGTCGCGCGGCCCGGCGATTGGTTAAAGGCTGACGAATAACCCGTCATGTGCTGCCTTCTGAACGCCAAACCTCAGCGTTTGAGCCGTGCCGCCCGCCCGCCGCGGCGCGTTTTGGGGCCTGCATCGCGCAAGGGCAATTCTGCGATGATCGCGGATCTTGCTTCGGGTGTCATGCGTGACCATTGGGTGATTTCATCAATGGAACGGGCGCATCCTGTGCACAGTCGGGTTTCCGGATGTACGACGCAAATCTGAACGCAAGGGCTTTCGATTTCGTCGCGGGTCCACACTGGTACGCTCATCTTATCCCTCCACGCCGCGCAAAACGCGCAGCCGATCCAACAGTCCTTGCAAGATATACCCCGCCGCGACGTGGTCAATGACCTCGGCGCGACGCTTGCGGGACGTGTCCGCCTCAAGCAGTGCACGTTCAGCTGCAACGGTGCTGAGGCGTTCGTCCCAAAACGTGATCGGACCCGCCCAAAGCCGCTCCAGATTGCGAGAGAACGCGCGGGTGGACTGGCAGCGTGGCCCTTCCGAGCCGTCCATGTTGCGCGGCAGTCCCAGAACCAGTCCGCCAACTTTGCGGTCTTCCATGACCTCCAGCAGTTTTTCCGCGTCCATCCCGAATTTTTTGCGTTTGATCGTCTCAAGAGGAGAGGCAATACCCCAGAACGTATCGGATACGGCCAACCCGATGGTGACCGTGCCCAAATCCAGCCCGATCAATGGGCGCATGGGAGGCAGGGCAGCCGCGAAGTCTTCAACATTATCAAGGATCATTCGGCCACATTGACCCGTTCACCAGCGCGATTGAGCAGGTCCAGCGCTGTAGGGTTGTCCTTGAACACCTCGATGCCGTTTTCGTAGATGGCACGGGCTTGCCCCGTCCGTCCCAACACGCCCAATGCGCCGATAAGCTGTGCCCACTCTTCGGGTGTTCCGCCATCGCTCGAGAGGCGTTCGGAGAGGCCTGAAACCATGCCTTCGATCATTTCCAAGCGTTCGGCCCCTGTCATCTCACCCGCAGCTTCCAGATCGGAAGAGGAAGGGCCGCGCAGTCCGGTGCCGATTTCGGGGATTTGGTAATTCACACCGGCACGCGCCGCCATGTCTTCGATTTGTGCGAGGATCGGGTTGATCCATGGTTCGTCTTCTGGGCCCAAGCGCAGTTGCTGGTCCCACACGCGAAAAGCGACGTCCGGACGCCCTGTCTGGGCGTTCATCAATCCCCAGTAGTAGCGCGCTGTGCCGTTTTGAGGGTCGTTTGTGAGGGCGGCTTGCAACACGGCTTCGGCCTCGGGAGAGACATATCCCCCAGCGGCCAGAATCATCATGTCCGCGTAGTCCGTCAGGTCTGCGATTGTGGCATCTTGGCCTTTGAGACGCAGAACTTTTGCCTGGGCGCGGTGCGCTTGTGCGAAGTTGCCCAAATTGGCCTCGCTGCGCGCGAGCAGTACATTTCCCTTCAGATCATCAGGACGGCGTGCCACAGTTGCGCGCAGTTGCTCGACCAGCGCCACGTAGTCAGGGCTGGCTTCGGTCAAAGATGGCGCGTTTGCCAGACTGTCTTCGGCGGTTTGCTGGCTTGGACGCTCGTCCCGAAAATTTGCAGCCTGTTCAATGCGGTCCTTGAGGGCCAGATTCCCATAGCCCGGTGCACCAAGCTGGGTGTACAGGCCATATGCCCCACCTGTCAGAACCAGCGCCATCACAACCGAAATCACAACAGGGGCGCCCCCAGTTTGCGCAGTTTGTGACTGGTGGGCGGTGGCGGCCACCAGAATACGGCGCGAAATTTCAGTGCGCACCCGCACGGCGTCGCTTTCAGGAAGCACGCCGCGGGCCAGGTCGCGTTCGACCTCTGCCAACTGGTCGCGGTACACCTGCACGTCAAATGCGGATGCGTCCAAAGACGTCGTGCGACCGCGCAAGGCGGCCAAAGCAAAAAGCGCGACAATCGCCATCGTCAATGCGGCTGTGATAGTCCAAAAGAGCATCGTATTCCTTTCAAATCTCACAGTGATGTATCTGCTCTGGCGCTATCAAAAAAGAGGCAATTGGCCGCGCCTGCCATCCTGAACATCGAATTGATAAGGTGGCGTGTGGTGGCTGTCGCAAAACTGCCTTAAAGTGCCGCGCGCAGTATCCTCTTTTTCTGTATCTGACCCAGAACAGATTTCAAATTGGCAGGCGCGGCGAATCCGCGTTAGACCTGTCGCAGACCTTGCTCCGGAGCTCCGCCATGAAACGCTATTCTGCCTTTGCCATCGCTCGAGAAGCCATGCGCCAACATACAGGTTGGGAACGTGCGTGGCGCGCACCCCGAGCCAAAAGCGAAATATGACGCGATCATCATCGGGGCCGGAGGGCACGGCTTGGCCACGGCCTATTATCTGGGCAAGAACTTTGGGATCACCAATGTGGCGATCCTTGAAAAAGGCTGGCTTGGGGGCGGCAACACAGGGCGCAATACCACGATCATTCGTTCGAACTATCTGCAGGACCCGTCCGCTGCGCTTTATGAAAAAGCCCGCTCGCTGTATGAAACGATGTCTCAGGATCTCAATTACAACGTGATGTTCTCGCCCGCGGGCGTGATCATGTTGGCCCAGACCGCAGCACGAGTGCGCGGCTATCAACGCACGGCCCATGCCAATGCGCTCCAGGGGTTGACACAC
The DNA here is from genome assembly GCA_943787985.1 of uncultured Paracoccaceae bacterium. Lineage (GTDB taxonomy): Bacteria > Pseudomonadota > Alphaproteobacteria > Rhodobacterales > Rhodobacteraceae > Ascidiaceihabitans. The sequence continues at coordinate 728,478 of CALSOO010000004.1, forward strand.
GAATTGATCGGGCCCGCAGAAGGTCAAAGAACTGTGCCCGATCATAACCTTCGATGGGCCGCGCTATCCTGTGCTTGGGTGGCGTTGTGGCAAGCCGCGCGGCGGCACCGCGCGCCACGATGCTGTGGCTTGGGGCTATGCGCGGGCCTGCTCGGATATGGGGATGGATATCATCCAGCAATGCGAAGTGACCGGATGTGCGTCAATCTGGCGGCAAAGTCCGGCGTGGACACCACGAAGGGCGCGATTGATTGCGACAAGCTTGGGCATTGTTGTTGCGGGACACTCCGGTCGTTGTGGCGATATGGCGGGTTCCGTTTGCCGCTGGAATCTGTGGCGCTTCAGGCGCTTGGTGTCCGAGCCGATCAAACCATGCATGGATGTGGTGGTGATGGCCAACACGGTGCACGGCTATATGAGCCAGTCTGACAAAGGCGAAATGGTCATTGGCGGCGGCACGGACGGGTACAACAACTACACCCAGCGTGGGTCATTCCACCATGTCGAGGAAACTGTGCGCGCCTTGAACGAAACGTTCCCGATGCTGTCGCGCCTCAAGATGTTGCGCCAGTGGGGCGGGATTGTGGATGTGACGGGGGACCGGTCTCCGATCTTGTCCAAAACGCCTGTGGATGGCGTGTTCATCAACTGCGGTTGGGGGACAGGCGGGTTCAAGGCGATCCCGGGGTCCGGCTGGGCGATGGCCGAATTGATGGCCAAAGGGCACTCGCCACTGACGGATGAATACGGCATGGAGCGCTTTATCGAGGGCCGTTTCATTGATGAAAGCGTGGCCGCGGGCGTGGCGCATTGACCCGTCCTGTCAAGCTCTCAATCGGTGGTGTTATCAGGAAATCCGGCGTCCCTGATCGTGTCTTCGGAAAGATCCAGTTTTGTGCGCGCGTGCCAAAAAACATACACGACGCAGATCACGCTGAAGACACCCAAAATTGTGATAACGTAAAAACCACTCATGAGGGTTGGATAGATCGTTTACGCCAAAGCTTTAGCGCGCAGTTGCGCTTGAAATCCGGCTCTTTTGCTGCGGAACGCGAAGCATCACTGTTTGGGACGGTGCGCTTCACCCGCCGCGCTGCCAAAGGCGATCAAGTCGCTGACGTCAATTTCGCGTCCGCCGCGGGCTTTTTTGCGCCGTGCAATACCGCGCTGCTCAAGCAAGAACATGACAACGGCGATCACGACGATCCCTCCAAACACCAGAACGGCACCCATCTCTTTGCTCACGACTCACTCCTGTCAACTTTGATTGACACATACTTAGCCTATCGTCTTGGAAATACCAAACCGGCAAAGCATGGCCGACGCATGGGAGCGGTTTCGGCCTTGCAGCGCCTGAATGGGCTGGGGATTCCCGCTTATATTGAGACAACCCGTGCGTTCTGCTTTGATGAGCCCCTCAAGAAAAGGGAACTCAACATTGTCAGACTATACAAACCATTCAACGACGCGCAGCGACGGCATCAGCGTCAAAGGGCTGCTTATCACGGTTTTCGTGCTTGTCGGACTGCTTGCCGTCATGTCGCTCTTTGGCGGTAACGCTGGTACAGAGGCTGAAACGGAGGGCACTCCGGTGCAAATCGAAACTGCACCAGCAGGGCCTGCTGTCATCGAATAACGCACTCAAACGCACACCTCCCTTTACCTTAACCGCATCAGGCGGGCGCCCCTCGGCGTCCGCCTTTTGTGTGTGTTCTCCCCTGATTGGAGCCGCCTCATGCTAGTCCTTACATGTCCCTGCTGCGGCGTCACCGCCGAAGAAACCGAATTCCACGCAGGCGGCGAAGCGCATTTGAAACGATTTGGACCGGGCTCATCGAATGCTGATTTCGAAACGTATCTGTTCATGCGCGAAAACCCCAAGGGCGTGCATCTTGAGCGCTGGCGGCACAACAATGGCTGCGGCAAATGGTTTCACGCGGCGCGCGTGCACGATGACACTCGAAGTGTTCGGCACGTATCTCGCCCAGACCTATGAACCGCCCAAAGAGCTGTGCGCTAAAAATCAGCGCCAAAAGGCCCGGGTTGGTCATGGGGCGCGTTTTCATGATCGCGTCCGCTCTTCATCTCGCTAAAAAAACTCCGCCGAGGCTTCAACGCCTCAACACCCGCAAAGGTCCGATAACATGAGCACACGTCTCGCCACAGGCGGCCGCCTGCTGAACAAAACCGCGCTATGACGTTTTCCTTTAACGGCAAAGCATGCGGGGCTTTGAAGGGCGACACGCTGGCCTCCGCATTGCTGGCCAATGACCAGATGCTGGTGGGCGCTCGTTCAAATACCACCGCCCGCGCGGGATCGTGGCCTCCGGTGCGGAAGAGCCCAACGGCTTGATGAACATGGGCGAAGGCGCAACGTTTGAGCCGAACCAACGCGTGACCACCACCGAACTGTTCGACGGGTTGCCGCCAAAGCCAGAACCACTGGCCCAGCCTTGAGTTCGACGTGGGCGCTGTGAATGCAAGCTGTGCCGCTTTATGCCCGCGGGTTTCTATTACAAGATGTTCATCCATCCGCGCCGTTGTGGAAACATGTGTATGAGCCGATCATCCGCGCGGCGGCAGGCTTGGGCCAGCGCCCAAGGAACGGCGACGGGGACACCTATGAACACTTTCTACGCCTTCTGTGACGTCCTGGTCATCGGGGCGGGGTCGCAGGCTTGCAAGCCGCGCTCACGGCGGCAGAGGCGGGCGCACAGGTGCTAGTGCTGGAGCAAACCGCCCATTGGGTGGGCGCGCGCCTGTGGATGGTGGCGACTTCGACGGCGCATCCTGCGGAGCAATTCATAACGCCATCGTCTCCAAACTGGAAGCAATGGAGAACGTCGACCATCCGCACGCGCACAATGGGCGCTGGGGTATACGATCACGGCTATGTCCTCGGCTACGAACGGCTGACGCGATCACAATCCGGACGCGACCGGTCCACGCCACCGCCTTTGGCGCATTCGCGCAGGCCATGTGATCACGGCGACAGGGGCAATCGAGCGGCCACTGAGTTTTGCAGGCAACGACATTCCGGGCGTCATGCTGGCCAGTGCCGTGCGCGATTATGTGGTCAACTTCGGGGTCTCCACGGGGGATCGCACTGTGGTTGTGACCAACAACGATGATGCCTACCGCACTGCTATTGCGGTGAAACACGCAGGACTGGACGTCCCCGCGATCCTTGATGCGCGCACAATGACCCAAGACAGCGCGCTGGTGGCACAGGCCAAAGCCTTGGGCATTCGGGTTCTCATGGGCCACGGCATTGCCAAGGTTCAGGGCGGCAAGCGGGTGACCGGCGTGGCGATTTGCGCGCAAGCGGGCGAGGGAGCCGTGCTTGAGGAAATCGGCTGCGATGTGGTTGCTATGTCGGGAGGCTGGTCTCCGGTGGTGCACCTGTGGTCGCATTGCGGTGGCAAACTGACGTGGGACAGTGAGGGCGCGTTTTTCCGCCCCGATCCGGCGCGCCCGCCAAAGGGTGAGCATGGCCAAGGGTTTGTCACAGTTGCGGGCACTGCCAATGGCGCGCTGATTCTGGATGAGGTGTTGCAAGACGCCCATGCGGCTGGCGTTGCTGCGGCGACCTCTGTCGGTGTGACAGGCGCGCCGAACGATGCCCCCAAAGCCACGGCCGAGGTGGAAGCTGCGCTGATGCCCGTTTGGTTGATGCCGCAAGGTGCCGGCATTGAGCTGCGCTTCAAAGCGTGGCTGGATTATCAGAACGATGTGAAAGTGTCGGACGTGCAACTGGCGGCGCGCGAAGGCTTTGAAAGCGTTGAACATGCCAAGCGCTATACAACGCTGGGCATGGCGACAGATCAGGGTAAGCTCAGCAACATCAACGGCTTGGCGATCCTGTCGGACAGCCTGAACCAACCAATTCCGCAAACGGGCACCACGACCTTCCGCCCCCCTTACACACCGGTTTCGATGGGTGCGATTGGCGGCGAGGCACGTGGTGATGTGTTCCAGCCGATCCGGCGGACCCCGATGTATGACTGGCACGAGGCCAATGGTGCGGATTGGGAACCGGTCGGGCAATGGCGCCGCCCCTACGCCTATGTCCGCGGTGATGAGAGCGTGCATGACGCGGTGATGCGCGAGACCAAAAACACCCGCGAGGCGCTTGGGGTGCTGGACGCCTCCACCTTGGGCAAAATCATCGTTCAGGGTCCCGATGCGGGCAAATTCCTCGACATGATGTACACCAACATGATGTCCAACCTGAAAATCGGCAAGTGCCGTTACGGGCTGATGTGTTCGGAAAACGGGTTCCTGATAGATGACGGCGTGGTTGCGCGCATCGGTGACGACAAATGGCTGTGCCACACCACCACGGGCGGGGCCGAAAGCATCCATGGGCACATGGAAGAATGGCTGCAAACCGAGTGGTGGGACTGGAACGTCTACACCGCGAATGTGACGGAGCAATACGCCCAAGTCGCGGTGGTCGGGCCCAATGCGCGCAAAGCTCTGGAAGCCTTGGGCGGCATGGATGTGAGCGCCGAGGCGTTGGGCTTCATGGAGTGGGCCGACGGCACGCTTGGCGGTTTTGATGTGCGTGCCTACCGCATCTCTTTCTCGGGGGAACTCAGCTATGAAATCGCCGTGCCTGCGTCTCAGGGCCAAGCGTTCTGGGAGGCTTTGATGGCCGTAGGGGCGCAATTGGGGGCGATGCCTTACGGCACCGAAGCCTTGCACATCCTGCGCGCCGAAAAAGGGTTCATCATGATCGGTGACGAGACGGATGGCACTGTGATCCCCCAGGACCTTGGGCTGAATTGGGCATTGTCCAAAAAGAAAGAAGACTTCTTGGGCAAGCGCGCCCAGGAGCGCGACCACATGGTCTCCAACAAACGCTGGCGTTTGGTCGGGTTGGAAACCACGGACGGATCTGTGTTGCCGGATGGGGCATACGCTGTCGGGGCAGGGACCAACGCAAACGGGCAACGCACTATGATCGGGCGGGTCACGTCCAGCTATCATTCGCCAAACCTGAACAAGGGGATTGCGATGGGGCTGGTGCTGGATGGGCCGGAACGGATGGGCGATGTGCTCACCTTCCCCGGTACGGATGGCAAGGACTACATGGCCAAAATCGTGAACCCAGTGTTCTTTGACCCCGAAGGGGAGAAGCAAAATGTCTAATGTTGTGAGTGCGTTGAACGGCGCAAGCTTTACGGCCGGGATCGCCACGATCACAGAGATCGGGGTGCAGGGGATGATCACCCTGCGCGGTGATCTGTCCAGTGTGGCGCTGCAAAAAGTGGCCAAATCTGTCACCGGTCTCGGGGTGCCTGCGCAAGGGCACATGGTGCACAAAGCAGGGTTCGGCATCTGCTGGATGAGCACGGATGAGCTGCTAATTCTGTGCCCCTACGGCGAAGTGGCGCAACATCTTGCGAGCTTGAGCACGGCTTTGGCCGATGAGCACGCATTGGCTGTTGATGTGTCCGACGCACGGGCCAGTTTCACGGTGGCGGGTCCGCATGCGCGCGATGTTATGGCGAAACTTGCGCCTGTTGATTTGCGCGTCTCGGCTTTCGTCCCGGGCATGTTCCGGCGCACGCGGATGGCGCAAGTTGCCGCTGCTTTCTGGATGCCTGATGGGGACAGCTTTCAGATTGTGTGTTTCCGCTCCAATGCGCAGTACATGTTTGATTTGCTCGGCGTGGCCGCGCAGGTCGGTTCGGAAGTCGGGCATTTGGGGGGGCAATCGGGATGACGCGGATCTTGCGTCGAAATCGTGTTGAGCCCGTCCTGATCCCCTGATTTCATGCTTTGACAACCTGACATTTTTTGACGCGTTAACATGAGATTTTTACCAACCCTTGCGGCGGTTTGCCTGTTTTGCACAACGCCTGCTCTGGCGGAAAACGTCGCCTGTTTATACGCTTGTGACGTAAATGATAATTCTTCCAAAAAACGCGCGCCCAATGAGACCGGATTTATTTCAGATGCTATTCTGCTGTCGATTGACAAAAACGGTGGGGGCAAAGTTGTCGACCATATAACACTGCTGTTTGCGGGGAAATCTGTACCAGCCCGCGTCGCCGTTCGTGGGAACAGATTGTCGTTCTTCTGGAAGGTTAAGAACGTCGTTGGTGCCAACGGAACGGTTGTGCCGAGCTTTGGATATTCTGCTGTGCTGAATATCAAAACCAACGTGATCCGTGTTCAGGCAAAACCGGGCGTGGATTTCGAAGGCACTTGGGCTGGCAAAGGGACGTGTTCTGTTCAGAAAGACATCAAATTGCCAAAGGTATTTGGATAATCCAATCCATCCCTTAAGCTGGATGACCTTTTGTGCATCGGACCACTTGTCAGACGCCCCCGGCCTCGCGCAACTGTGGGTCCAACACTGATTTTAACGATGAAAGAGACTTTTCATGAAGCTTTTTGCCCCTCTCGCTGTTGCGCTTTCAACTTTATTGCCGATAACCGCTCTGGCCGCGCCGGTGCTTTATGAATGTGACATGACCTCCAAATCGCGCAAAAGCAATTGGATCGCGGACAAGATGGTGTTTGTGGTTCAAGAAGACGGCGCCGTTCAGGTGATTGATCGTCACTTGTTGCACTTTAACGATGGGCCAACGACGGCCAAAGTGCGTAAAAAAGGCAGCGTTTTGACGATGAACTGGCTGTTGACGGGGCTGAAGTCCGTGAGCAAGCAGCGCATGCCACCCGCCAAATACAAAGCGCAGTTGAACACAGACACGCGACTGGTGACGGTTTATGCGAGTTCTTCGGCCTATAGTGATGCACGTGTGCGCGCAAAAGGCGGCTGTGTTGTGCGTAAGGACGCCAAGCTGCCGAAGATTTTACGCTAACCCCCTTGATCTTGGCCCCCGCAGCGCTTCATGTGCGTTAGCGCAACTCATTTTCCTAGAGGGGGCCACAATGGCTTTTACACTTCCTGATCTTCCTTACGCTCACGACGCATTGGCCGACGCGGGCATGTCCAAAGAGACGTTGGAATTCCACCACGACCTGCACCACAACGCCTATGTCACGAACGGCAACGCGGCGATTGCAGGCACCGAATGGGATGGCAAAACCCTCGAAGAAATCATTGTCGGCACGTATGATGCGACCTCCGTGGCGCAAAACGGCATCTTCAACAACATCTCCCAACTGTGGAACCACAACCAGTTTTGGGAAATGATGGGGCCGAACAAGTCCGCGATGCCATCCGAGCTCGAAGCTGCCCTCAAGGACAGCTTTGGATCGGTGGACGCCTTCAAATCCGAATTCTCTGCAGCAGGCGCCGGTCAGTTCGGCTCAGGCTGGTGCTGGTTGGTCAAAGACGCCGACGGCGGTTTGAAAGTGACCAAAACAGAAAACGGCGTGAACCCGTTGTGCTTTGGCCAGACTGCATTGCTGGGCTGTGATGTTTGGGAGCACTCCTACTACATCGATTTCCGCAACAAGCGTCCGGTTTACTTGACCAACTTCCTCGACAATCTGGTCAACTGGGAAAACGTAGCGTCCCGCATGTAAGCTAAAGCACACCAGTTGACCGACGCGCAGTCCCGTTGGGATTACGCTGGGCCAACTGGGAAAACGTGGCGTCCCGTATGTAGGCCACAAATCCGGCTTTCAGTTTGAAAGCAAAGCATAAATTCCCGAAGAAAAGGCTCTGTAGGTATCTGCGGAGCCTTTTTGTTTTGCGTCACCGGCGGCGTGCCGTGCAGTATTTTGTTGCGTTACTCGGCAATACCCTCCTAACATTCTCGTATTTAGAGAAGAAATTTACGTCTTTAGGAGGCGACTATGGGATTTTTTGCTATCAGGCTTGGCCTGCCGCGTGCGTTGCGTGCAACTGGTGTTGCCGCGCTGTGTGTTTTAAGCGGATGCACGTTGATACAGAGAGAAAAAGGCTACCCCGGAGGCAATGTGGGGTATGTTGCGGATCGCCAGTTCTTTGCCAAGGGGCATGAACAGCGTGTGGCGCGCTATGTTATCGCAATGGCATTGATTGCGCCGCTGATGGCTGAAACCGCCGAAACACCCATCGAAGCCAAGCTGAGTGCGGCGCGGTTGGATGCAATGTATGGCCGTTTGGCGCGTTTGCTCGTGGCGGCTGACAACTGCGCGCTGCGCCAATCCACCAATGGGCAGATTTACGGAACATGTGCGTTGGAGAGCACGACCGCTGCTCAAACCGACGTGAGTGTTATCGCGGAGTCGGCATATTCCTTTGAGACGTTGTCGTTGGATGTGTCCTTGAGCTTGTTCAAAGCAACCGAGCAGATCACCGACAGCCTTGGCATTCGCACAGGGGTCTCCAACGTGCTTCAGGCCAACCGGTTGGACCCGAGCAAGTTGCTGCAAGCGGTAATCGGATTGCGCAAAATCCTTCCAACGGTCATGAAATATTACGCCACTTACCGTGATGTTGCGGTGATTTTGGGCACGTCTGTTCTGGACAGTTGCGCTGGCAATTCGGACCCGTCCTGCGAGGCTGTTGCGACGGCCTACAATGGCCTTCTGGATCGAGGCAAACCCGTGCGCGGCACTGTCGCCCCGATTGAGGCCCTGTTTGATGCTTCATATGCGCGTATTGATGAAGGTGCGGATTGGACTTTGGACAAGGACCATTATCTGGGCTTGATGTATCATATCGAGCGGACCTGTTTTATCCTTTTGCAGGTCCAACAGCAGGACGCCGGACTGAACGCGCCCGAGGATTGTCGCGCGGGGCAGGGCCGCGGAACGGGCGCAAATACGTTTTATGAAGAGATCAAGTCGCGCTAAGCCTTTGCGGTCTGTGGCGTGAAGGCCACAGACGAAACACGGCGGGGGGCGTGCCCCGGGCCTGCCCGCGCGGTGCTCACGCGCCTATTGTGTTGTTCTGGATAAGGGGCCTCGAGGACGAGTATCGATGGCGTATGATTGCTGCAGGCGCGTGTGTCGGGGGCCTCGTGTTTTGCAGCAGGATGCGGCCCCTTTCGTCGATGCCAAAGATGACGGTATCGTATTGGCACACTGGCCGTGTTGGTTTTAGGGGGTGGTCAATGCGGTTTTGAGTTGTGCCACGACATCTTCGGCGCTTTCGGCGACGCGGTAAAAGTCCAGCAGCTCTGCGTCAGCAAAACCTTCTGTCACGACATGCTTGAGAAGTTGGATCAACGGATCCCAGTACCCATTTGTATTCACTAGGAAAACAGGCTTTTTGTGAAGGCGCAACTGTCGCCATGTCAGTGCCTCGAACAGCTCATCAAGCGATCCCGCACCACCCGGCAGCACGACCACCGCGTCGCAGTTCATGAACATGACTTTCTTGCGCTCGTGCATGGTTTCGGTGACGATATAGGTGATTAGGTCGGTTTTCCCGACTTCCCATTGCACCAGATGTTGCGGGATCACGCCAAAGGTTTCGGCGCCTGCGTCTTGGGCTGCGCGGGCCACTGTTCCCATCAATCCAACATCACCAGCACCATAGACCAGTCTCCAGTCGTTATGTGCCAATGCGGTTCCCAGATCCGCGGCGTCTTGTGCATAGGCGGGGTCAGACCCCATGCGGGATCCACAATAGACGCAGACGGATTTGGTGCTCAAGATAGGGCCCTCATTGGAAATCGTCGCATTATGATCATGCGGGTTTTGACCCCTGATAGCGCGCTTGGTATGTAAGCTCAATCTTTGCAACGGGCAACGGATCAGGTTTTGACCTGAGTGAGAGGAAAAATGAGCAAACTGGCGGCATTTTTGAGCACCCAGCCCGCCCTTGTCGGGGGCGCTGCAGTCGTGGCCGTTGCGGTCGTTGGTGGCGGCTTTGTGATGTTGCGCGATGCGCCGACGCCAGAGCCAAGCGTGACCCAAGCGGCCATAGTTGCGCCTGCATCTTCGGTGCCACCAAAGCCATCCGTGGCCTCCCAGCCCGAAACCGTCGTTGAGGCTGCCCTTGAGCCAAAGGATGAAGAGCCTCCACAACCTTCCGCAAACCCGGCACCAGAACCAGACGTGATTGCACAGGCGGACCCACCAAAACCCGTGCCTCCCAGTTTCGATGAAGTGCGTAGCGAAGCCGACGGGTTGACCGTTATCGCAGGGCAAGCCGCCCCGCGCAGTACCGTTGTTTTGATGCTCAACGGAACAGAGGTTGCGCGTGTTGACGCAGGAGCAGATGGTGCATTTGTCGCGATCGCCCTGCTTGAGCCAAGCACGGACGCGCGCGTTTTGACGTTGGAGCAAGTGCAACAAGATGTGACGCTTGCCTCTTTGGATCAGATTATCCTTGCCCCGACGCCGGTTGTCGTCGCTATGGTTGAGCCTGAGCCTGAGCCTGAGCCAGCGGCGAAGCCCGCGCCTGGTCCTGAGCCCGCGCAGAAGCCGGAACCCGCGCCAGAACCTACCCCTCAGGTCACTGTGGCAGAGCCAAAACCATCCGCCGCACCCCAATCTGTTGCGCAAGCGACAATCACAGATCCGATTGCCCCCAAGCCTGATGAGAGTGCCGCGTCACCGGTCGTTGCCGTGGCCGAAGTGGAAACCGCCAAAGCGGTAGCCGTCACGCAAGACCCTCAAGAGGGGGTAACAGAACAGCCGACGGTGGAAATTGCAGTTCTAAAGGCCGATGCGCAGGGGGTCGAAGTGATCAACCGTTCCAGCGCGCCTGAAGTGATGTCCAATGTTGCGATCGACACGATCAGCTACTCTGATTTGGGGGATGTGTTGTTGAGCGGGCGGGCGCAGGGACAATCCGAAGAGGTGCGCGTGTACCTCGACAACGCGCCAGTGACGACGTTGCAAGTGGACCCATCCGGACGCTGGCGGGGCGACTTGCCGGACGTGGACACAGGCGTTTACACCCTGCGCGTGGATGAGGTTGACGCATCCGGTACAGTCACCAGCCGTGTCGAGACACCGTTCAAACGCGAAGACCCGGACGTGTTGGCCGCGGCTCAAGCCGAAGAAAACCAACCGGTATCAGCCATCACGGTGCAAACCGGGGCCACGCTATGGGCCATTGCGCGGGACCGCTACGGTGACGGCACTTTGTATGTGCGGGTGGTTCAAGCCAACGCGGACACGATCAAAAACCCCGACTTGATCTACCCCGGACAGGTTTTTGATCTGCCCCGGGACTAGACGCGACGACGATCATCTTTGGAAAACGCTGAAAATCAACGCACTGCGCTGGCACTCTGCGTTGCCGCGACCTATGTATGCATGTGAACGCCTAAGGATGCTGCATGCCCTCTGACACCACTGCCCGAACCGCCCCCCCCAAACAGCCAATGTCGCCCAAGCCGGGCCCCAAGGGTGGAATTGAATCTGACGAGCGGCGCTCTGGCATGCGCACGATCCGCAAAGTTGCCCCCTACCTGTGGCCCGATGACAAGCCGTGGGTCAAGCACCGCGTTGTTTGGGCGATGGTTGCGCTGATTGTGTCCAAGCTGATTTCGGTCACAACCCCGTTTTTCTATAAGTGGGCTGTGGACACGTTGGCAGATGGCGGTGTGCCTGCTGTGGCGCTCGGGGCGATTGGCTTGACGGTCGCTTACGGGTTCGGGCGGTTGATGACCAATGGGTTCCAACAGCTCCGCGATGCAATTTTTGCCAAGGTGGCCCAACGTGCGCTGCGCAGTCTTGCGCTTGAAACGTTTGAACACATCCACCGTCTGTCGATGCGCTATCACATCACGCGCAAGACAGGGGGCTTGAGCCGGATCATCGAGCGGGGCGTCAAAGGCGTCGAGTTCTTGTTGCGCTTTTTGCTGTTCTCGATCGGGCCGCTTATTCTTGAGTTGCTGATGATCGGGGGTATTCTGCTGTATCTCTTTGATGTGTCCTATCTGGCTGTCGTGGCTGTCACCATCGCGCTTTATGTGTGGTTCACGTTCAAAGTCACCGAGTGGCGGGTCAAGCTGCGTCGCGAAATGAACAATCAGGACACGGATGCCAATCAAAAGGCCATCGACAGTCTGCTCAATTATGAAACCGTCAAGTATTTCGGAGCTGAGCACCGCGAAGCCATGCGCTACGACAAAGCGATGGAAGGGTACGAGGCTGCGGCGCTCAAGACCAGCTACTCTCTGGCGGGGCTGAACTTTGGCCAGTCCTTTATCATCACTTCGGGTTTGGTGATTGTGATGGTGCTGGCTGCGATTGGTGTGGAAAACGGCACGTTGACTGTGGGCGATTTCGTCATGGTGAACGCCTATATGATCCAGATCACGATGCCTTTGAACTTCCTTGGTACTGTGTACCGCGAGATCCGTCAGGCCTTGGTTGATATGGGTGAAATGTTTGATTTGCTTGAGCAACCTCAAGAAGTGCAGGACGCCAAAAACGCCAAGACGCTTGAGATCAAGGGCGGCATGATCGAACTCGAAGATGTGCACTTTGGGTACGACTCCGCACGCCCGATCCTGCAAGGGGTGAGCCTGAAGGCGGAACCCGGGCAGATGATTGCGATTGTTGGGTCAACAGGGTCCGGCAAATCCACCATCGGGCGCTTGTTGTTCCGTTTTTACGATGTCGGGGCAGGGGCGCTGCGGATTGACGGGCAGGACGTGCGCGATGTCACTCAAACCAGCTTGCACGCCAACATCGGAGTGGTGCCGCAGGATACTGTGCTGTTCAACGATACGATCCGCTACAACATTGCTTACGGGCGCGCAGGTGCCACCCAGTCCGAGATTGAAGGTGCGGCGAAAGCGGCCCAGATCCATGACTTTATCGCCGCTTTGCCTGAGGGCTACGAGACCCAGGTCGGGGAACGTGGCTTGAAACTGTCGGGTGGTGAAAAGCAACGTGTCGGGATCGCGCGCACGCTTCTCAAAGATCCTGCGATTTTGTTGTTGGACGAGGCAACCTCGGCACTCGACAGCGAAACAGAGCAAGACATCAAGGATGCGTTGATGCGTGCTGGTAAAGGACGCACCGTGCTGACCATTGCACATCGTCTGAGCACGATCGCCGAAGCTGACCAGATCATTGTGTTGGAAAAAGGGGAAGTGGTTGAGCGGGGCAGTCATGACGGGTTGCTTGCCAAAGACGGTCGCTACGCCCAGCTGTGGCACCGTCAGCAAGCGGACGAGAGCTGACGCTTGACGCTTAACACAGATGCCTTTGGGCTGAATTGAATAAGGCGCGCCGGGAATGGCGCGCCTTTTGTGCATTTTGATGTGCCTCTTATTCTGCGATGGCAGCGTTTGTCAGCTTGTCGAGGGCGCCGGTCATTTTGGCTAGCGTATCCCCCGCGTCCGCAGGGATGTTGTGCGTGGCTGCGCGCGTTGCAGGGACGTAAACCACGACATGGAGCACACCTTGCGTTTGTGCGTATCCCTCCCGCGCGACAGGGAGCAGGCGCAGGCTGAAAAGCCACCCCGCAGGGTGGCTTTTTTGTTATTCGGCAGCTTTGAGTTGGCCCGTCATGTCGGGGCGTATCAGTGCGTCTTCGGCTGGAGTGTCGAAGTCCCACAACAGTTCCGAGGCCCCTTTGCGCTTGCTGTCGCGTTGCAGCGCCCAATCGCGGGCAGCGCGGCTGGCCCGGCCCATGGACAGTTTGGCCAGCAAGGATGCAAACCACAGCACGTAGGTAGAGGCCCACACCCGCATCGCCAACAAGGAGGGCGTGACCATCAAAGTCAGAACCGTCGCGATACCAAGCCCAAAGACCACCGCCGTCGCCAGCTGCTTCCACCACAAGGACGTCGGGCTGTCTACGGAATAGCCGCCGCCACCAAAGTCGATGCTCAGCCCGAACATCATCGGCGCAAGGCCCGCCATGGTCGTGATGGTGGTGAGCAGAACCGGACGTATCCGGTCTTGAGCGGTGCGAATAATCGCTTCGATCCGCGGCATGTAGCGTTCGTATTCCTGATAGGTGTCGATCAACACGATGTTGTTGTTCACCACGATCCCCGCCAAAGCGACGATGCCTGTTCCGGTCATAATGATTGAAAACGCTTGATCCATGACCAACATGCCGATGAGCACACCCGCCGTAGACAGGATCACCGCGAGCAAAACCAGCGTCGCGTTGTAAAAGCTGTTGAACTGGGCCAGCAGGATGATGAACATCAACCCCAACGCCCCCATAAAGGCTTTTGACAGGAAGGCGCCGGATTCAGCCTGATCTTCTTGATCGCCTGTCCATTGGTGCTCTATCCCGTCGACGAATGGATTGGTGTCCAGCCATTTGGTCAGCTCTGCGATCCGCTCGTTTGGATTGACGGACACCAACTTGGCATCGCCATTGTCAAATGCGGCTTGCAAGTCCATACCCATGCCCGCGTCACTCAAGGCCAGAACACCAAACGTCTCGTTGTCTACGTTGGCGAAATCGCCGTTTGGATCAGGTTGCACCGTGGCGAGAATGACTTCGACGGTTTCGCCGTCCACATCGTCCTCACGCACAAGCTTTTGCAGCTCAGGCAAAACATCGGCTTTGACGTCAAAATAGCGGGTTTGATCCACGCGGTTTACTTCGGCCAATTTTTTCACAGGCGTACGTGTGATGAAATTCGCCAATGGGACCAGACCATCGCCGGTGCGCACTTTGAGAGTGTCCAGCGTGCTCATCACGCGATCCTTTTCGGGGAGGCGCACGCGAATGTCGATTTCCTCATCCGAGGAGTCAACGCGCATGGTGTCGAGCAGAATACCGCGCGTCACAAGCTGGACCATCGCGCCAACGGTGGCCACATCGGCACCGTAACGCCCCGCTTTTTCAACATCGACGTCGATCTGCCAGTCAATGCCGGGAAGGGGCAGCGTGTCTTCGACCAAGGTCATGCCCGGGGTCGTGTCAAACTTTTGGCGGGCCAGGGTTGTCGCCCCGATCAGATCGTCCCAATTGTCCGCACGAAGGCGCAAATGCACGGGTTTGCCGCTTGCCGGACCTTGGGCAAGGTTCAACAAATCGACCTTGATCCCGGGAATTTCCCCAAGCTGCTCGGTCAGTTCCGCAAGGATGGTGTCACCGTCAAACGCTTCGGCTTTGACCTCGCGCATCACCACGTAGTCGGTGAACGGCACGGTGAACCATGGGGAGCGCTCGTTGGGGCGTTGATCCCACGGAATGGTTTCTAGCTGGATTTGACCGATTGTGTCTTTTGGCGCTTGAGCGCCGCCTGTGTTGGCATTCAGTCCGCCCATGCCCGCAAAAGCAAAGGCCGTGTCGATTCCGCGGTGTGCGATAATCACATCTTCGGCTTGGCGCACCAGATCATCTTTTTCGCTCAACGACAGGTTCCCGCGGGCACGGACATAGACAATGGCTTGTTCAGGTTCGGATTCCACAAAGAACTCGACGCCGTTGTTGTTGGCGGTGAAATACACAAGCGTTGTGCCGACAAAGACGAACACCAGCCCGACCATGGCCAGCGGCATGATAGGGTTGCCTGCGATCGCCTCCATGATGTGGCCAAAGAATGACCGCTGGTATCCCGACTTGATTTTGCGATTGCGCGTGCGGAACAGTTTGTGTGACAGCCAGCGGCCACCGCGCCCTGTTTTTGGCAGGATCGCTAAAGCGGCCACGATGCAGACGCAGGCAAGGCCAACGATGATCGCAGCAACAAGGACCATCCCGAGGATGATCCCGAATACGGATGCAAATGTCGGGATCACCGACCCCAACACATCCGCGTTGTCCATTTTTGCAAACAGGTCCTGGATCAGTGCAACAGGGGGGGCAGGCGCAGGAGCCGGTGCATTTGGATCAGCGGCGGGCATGTTGCCGGTAACCGACATTGCGACAAATGCCAGAATGCCGAAAATAATCGCAAATCCGGGCACGGCCATCGGCAAATGATAGTAAAACGGCAAGCGTGACATGCGATCCATCGCACCGGTTAAACCACGCTCGAACCGACCTGTCACACCGCCCATAACAGGCAGATAAATCAGCGCGACAATGAGTGAAGCGCTCAAAACAAAGATCAGGGTGACGGGCAACATGCCCATGAATTGCCCGGGCACACCGGGCCAGAACAGCATGGGCAAGAACGCACATAGCGTCGTCGCGGTTGAGGATACGACCGGCCAGAACATACGCTTGGCCGCGTCCGTGTAGGCTTCCATCGGGCCAACGCCTTCGGACTGACGTTTTTCGGCGTATTCCACGACTACAATGGCCCCGTCCACCAGCATCCCGACGGCAAGGATCAAGCCGAACATCACGATGTTCGAGATGGAAATGCCCATGATGGCCAGCAGCACAAAGCACAACAGAAACGAGGTGGGGATGGCAAAGCCGACCAAGAACGCGGCGCGCAGGCCAAGAGCGGCCAAAACCACGATCATCACCAGTGCAATCGCGGTCAGAACGGAACCCTGAAGCTGTTGCACCATCGAATCCACTTGTCGGCTTTGGTCGTTGGATGTGCCGACTTCAACCGCTGCGATCAGCCCGTCCGGCCAGTCCGCCGTCTTTTCGGCCACAACAGTTTTGACCAGTGTGGCCGTGTCGATCAGGTTGAACCCTTTGCGTTTGACGACCTGCAGGGCAATGGTGTCGTTGCCGTTAAAACGGGCTGTGCCTTCGCGGTCCTCAAAGGTCAGGTTGATCTCTGCGACGTCCCCCAACGTGACAACGCGGTCGCCGTTGGTTTTCACAGGCAGGTTGTAAACGTCGCGCGGTTCATTGAAGGAAGACGGGATTTTGACGGCAAACGTGCCTTGATCCGTGCTGACTTCACCTGCGGCGATCAACTGGTTGTTGTTGCGCACGACATTGATCAGTTCGGGGGCTGTGACGTTGTAGGCCTCAAGGCGCAGAGGATCGATAATAACCTCCAGCATCTCTTCACGGTTGCCAGCGATCACCGCTTCGAGCACCGCATCAAGGCTTTCCAGATCGTCTTGCAACTCTTTGGCGACGCGGGCCATTGTGCGTTCCGGCACCGGGCCAGAGAGGTTCACAATGATGATCGGGAACTCGGAAAAATTGAATTCCCCGATGGTGTATTGCTCTGCGCCAGCTGGAAAACTCGCCTCGGCGTTGGACATGGCGTCGCGTACGTCCGCCATCACTTTAGTCTTGTCCCAGCCAAATTCGAATTCCAGAATGATGTTGGCATAGCCTTCGGCGGCAGTGCCTGTCATCTTTTTCAGACCGTCCAGATCACCCAGCTCGGTCTCCATCGGTTTGACCAGCAAGGTTTCACTGTCTGACGCGGAAATCCCCGGAAAGGGGAGAGAGACGAAGAGCGTTGGAATTTCAATGTCGGGCTCTCCCTCTTTAGGCAGGCTCACATAGGCAAAGGTCCCGACCGCAAGGGAAAGGATAATAAAGGCCAAAACCATCCGCGCACGGGACGCGGCCCAATCGACGAGTCCGGTCATTGACTAAGCTCCTGATATGTCGGGGCGACCTGAACGCCATCGGTCACATATTCCTGTCCCACGATCACAACATCAATGTTGTCCGGTAAGCCGGTGAGCCAAACGCCTTCAGCGGTGTCTCGCAAGAAATTGACGGGTGCGAACATCACCCGCGCGTCTTCGTCCAGCAGGCGCAGGCCCAAGGTGCCATCATTGCTGAGGGTCAGCGCCGAGCCGGGCAGCAAATGCGCCTTTGCGCCGTCGGCAGAAATCAGGATTTCAGCGGTTTGGCCGTCACGAATATGCAGGTCAGGGTTGGGGATCTTGATCTCTACCCGGAAGGTGCGCGTCGTTGGGTCTGCCGATTTGCTCAAGAACGTCACGGCGCCGCGCACTTCCTCACCACCAGCGGCAAGGCGGGCGCCGGCCATCGCGCCTGTTTGAATGCGGTCAACTTCGGTTTCCGGAACATAAGCCACCAGTTTGATCGGATCGAGCTGGATAATGTTGGCGCACAGCGATCCGGGCTGCATCAAGCTGCCCAGTTCCGTGGTATCGCTTTCCAGCAATCCCGCGAAAGGCGCTGTGATTTGGAGGCGCGTGATTTCTTTTTCGGCGGCGGCCACACCGGCTTGGGCCGACTCGATGCCTGCGTCTGCGGAATCGATTCCCGATCGCGCAGCACTCAGACCAGAATTTGCAGCCTCCACACCAGCTTCAGCCGCTGCGACCAAAGCCTCGGTTGTTTTGACGCGGTTGGTTGAGGCAAATCCGTCTTCGCTCAAGCGGGAGGCCGCGTTTTGATTGACGCGGGCTTCTTCCAAGCGGGCTTGTGCCTCGACGACGCGAGCGCGTGATTCTGGGACGCGGCTTTCGGCTTCAGCGCGGCGGGACTTGGCTTCGCTCAGGCGCGCCCGCGCTTCTGCAAGTGACGCTTCGCGTGTGCCGGGATCAAGCTGGCACATCAGCTGGCCCTTTTCAACAAAAGTCCCTTTTGGCAAAGGCTCTGACACGACAGTGGCCGACGTTTCAGCGCGCACGTCCACTTGGCGATCCGCCTCTGTCTGACCCCGCAGGATCACCGCGCTGTCTATGGATTGTGCTTCCGAGCGGCGCACCACAACTTTGATCAGGTTGTCCGTGGATTGGATGGTTACGTTTTCTCCATCTGCCGCAGCATCGTTTTCGGCCACTGTTTCCGCGGCAGGTGAATACCATCCCTGACGCTCCATAAAGGCCAGTGTGGTGGCGCGATCAAAAATCGCGAAATAGAAGATAACTGCCACCAGAAGGGCCGACAGAATGGGAAGAATGCGCATGCTTTGCCTCATCAAGACCGCGAGCCGACAGGGAAAATGGGCTGGCGTGTTGTATTAGATAGGTACCCGGATACGCTAAACCAACCAGTTCAGATTACTTTTTTCTGCACTGCAGTGCAATACGGTAGAGCTGTGGCAAATTGGGCGGTTGTAGCTGTAGCGTGACAGGGATTTTTGCAGTGAATGACAGAGATATTTGCAGCAAAGTGTTTTTGGGCGTTTAAACGATGAAAAGGGCGGCAGGGTTTAGACGGTCCTTGTACATCGGTTACGGCCCGGCTTTCGGAAAATCTTTGATCACATAGAGATAAAGCGCGACGGCGACCACAATCGCAATCAAGGCAAGGGCGGACACGAGACATAATGTTGAACCATCTTGGCGGCGGCAAAACCAAAACCCCGCAACAATTGTGGTCACTGCCAAGATCCAATACAGTCTTATGACCCACGTATATTGGGTCATCCCAGCATCGATCCATTCAGCCTGATTGCGGGCCGGGTAAAATTCATCAACCCGACATTCCCCAAGTAGAATGCCGTTCTTTCCAGTTTGTACCGGTTTTGCGTGCCGATCAAGACTCTTGGACAAGCTGTGCCTGGTACTCGGTGATCTGTCGTGCGGCCTGATCGCTATTTTGGGTTCGGCAGCAGGTTTGACCCGGCTTTTTGGCTGAACATCACCGGCCCAGACGGACCAATTGAGCCACGTTCCTTTAGATTTCATCGCTAAGGCGGTCATGCGGGAACCGGCGGTGCGCGCAGCCGCTGGATGGCTGCCAAGATGCGATTGAATAAATCTCCGCTGACGGCAACTTCAGCAAGCTGGAAGGTAATGGCACGGGCATGTCGGACGACGCGCGCACCAATCTTGATCAGCCGGGTTTGCAAGCTGGTTAGAGACCAGTCGGCCATCTCTTTGGGAAGGTCCGTGCCTTGCAGGAAGACACCCAGATTGTAGGCCAGTGCGTGAAGCTGAAGGCGGACCTCGTTTTGCGCCATGCCCTTGCAAGACAACCGTGTCCAGTTGATAGCTTGCTTGCCTTCCTTGATGTACTGCTCGGCGGTGCCGCGTTGATTGTAGAAGCGGATGATCCAGTCTGGCTCCATTGGCAGGTTGGTGACGACAAAGCCGACACGCGGGAACAACTCGCCGGGATGCCACTCGACCTTGGCGATAACGCGGCGAGGCTTGTCCCAGGACACCGCCTGATACTCAAAGTCACCGTAGATACGCTTCACGCCTTTTGGCGGACGACCCATCGGGCGCTTGAGCAGATGCGCAATCCTGCCCTGAAGAACACGATTGGTGCGGAGGCGAATGGCGTAGTAATATCTCTCCGCTTCCAGAGTTTTGTATAGCTTTGGCATGGCGAAGGCAGCATCGCCCCGGAAGAACCGCATCAGGTGACGGTCCGCATATCGCGCTATGATCGGCTTCAGAACCTCCTCCCATCCATACGCGCTGTGCACATTACCGGGGCGCAGAGCGCAGCGTTCGAGATGACCGAACTGGTTGAAAACGAACAGCGGGTGATAACACATGCAACCGAAATGCCCGTTCCAGGCCGTGCCCTCCTGCGCTCCGTGGGTTGGACTGACCGAGCTATCCATATCCAGCGTGATCCACTTGGGCGGTTTGCGTTCGTGAACACGGTCGATCCATTGCCCCGGCAGATCAGTCAGCGCAGTGCGGTTACCAGCCGCCGTCAGCACCTCTGTTTCGAACCGTCCCATCTGGCTTGCTGACGCGGCCTTGGCATCAACGGCCCGTCCTCCGACCACCTGCCGCATCACTGGATCGAGCGCCAGACGATCCGCATCATTCACATCATCGTACCCGGCCAGCCGACCAAAGACCGACTGTCGCAACAGGCCGACCAGTGAGTGCAGACGATTGTGACCAGTGCGGGTGTCACTCAGAACGCCGCCCGCAATGTCGTGCAGGCCAAGCACCTCGTCCAGTTCCCGAAACAACAGCAGACCACCGTCCGAACTGATCTTTGATCCATGAAATTCCAGCCGCACGCGACGGTCAAATCCAAGCCGAACATTTCCGGTTTCGCCTGCACCCTTTGGGTGATCCATGATCTGCCACCTTCAACCCTATTAACATGCTGAAACATAACACATTAGTGGCTTCCAGAGGCGCGAAAACATCGGGCTACTTGGGGAATGCGGGTCAACATATCCCTGAGACCACATAAGCAAAACAACGCAAATGGGAACAAAACCCAGAATAAGGATGGTCAAGCGCAGCATATTCGTTAATTCCATGCTAAAAAGTCCCATTCCGCATAAGACCATTTTACGGTTCATGGTGTATGCACGGCGTTGTTCCATACGCAACTTTTACCTTGTCTGCGCGCTTGGGCGGCCTTGTGTATCAAGCGCACCAAGATTTATCCAACGATATCAGCTGGATTCCTCGCATGGAACACACAATTTTCGGCCTGATCAAGAAACGCTGCGAGATAGCAGGGCAGCACAAGCTTGCCTAAAACCATTTTTATGGTTTTCAGGTTGCTGTGCAGCGATGATCTTTTCCACCTAAGAAACCTTCGGTCAGACGGGGTCCCCGCAACTGGCGCGAATGCGTCAGGTTGATTGGTCAATTAAGCATTCAACAAAGGTGCGTTCTACTAGGCTTCTCGCGTGGCCGCGCGTATTGATCAATTCAATCGAAACAGGCAAAGCAAAATCACCGTTCGAAATGGCTTGAATGCGCCCATCCTTGACCATATCGGCCGCGAACGGTTGCGGGAGGTATCCGATATAATGCCCCGTCAGAATCAATGTGGCGATCCCTTCAATTTGATGGGCTTCAGCATTTGATTTCATTCCGCGTGTCACCGGCGCAACATGGCTTTCGTTCAAATAAGACCTTTTGGCCAAAGCGGCGTTGGCGATGCCATCACGAAGGCGTGTCGGATTACGACAATTGTACAACGGATGTTCGGTTGCACAATAAAGATCAACATATTCTTCGCTGATCTTCTCGTAATCAATCCCCGGTTTATGTGAATGGAAAACGCCAATTCCGAACGATATCCGCCGATCGAGAACTCCAAGTTCAAGGTCGTCTGGGGCGAGCGTATGAATCTCCAGGCTGACATCAGGTGCAATTTTTGCAAACTTTTTAAGCGCACGCACCATGGCCGAAGTTCCGTTTGAAATCCAATTGTCGACTACACCAACTGACAGATGTCCGGCGATATTATCACGGGCACCTGAGACTTCGTTTCCAAATTCTTCGAGCGATTGGAACAGTCTCTTAGCAGCGTGATAGACCAAATCCCCCTGAACCGTCATTTGAAAACCGCCGCGACCACGAGAACATAAACGCATGCCAAGGCGCGTTTCAATATCGGAAATCTGCCTCGAAATCGTCGAGGTCGAAACATTCAAATCGACTTGCGCCGCCGAAAAGCCACGCGCGTCCGCAACCACGATGAAGACATAGAGCAGGTGGAGGTCCGCTTTGGACAGATAACTTGGCAACATTGCACTAATATCCCTTGTATTATCGTCAAAGTAAATTCCCGAAATTTGTAGTTTTAAGAAACTAACTGATTTGATCTGTGTTGGCGCAACCCGTGACTGATGGTTCGGGACAAAGGTTCACCAGAAACCTCGACCCAAGAACAACACGACAGACCAACCAGGAGATCGATATGACCAAATCAGTATTCCCTGTCGCCATTGCAGCGACATTACTATTCAGCTCAACTGCGCTGGCTCAGGACGTCGTCATTGGCGTGCCAAACTGGGCATCCGCCGGTGCAACTGCGCACATTCTGAAAATTGCGATCGAAGATAACTTAGGCCTCGAAGCCGCCCTGCAAAACGGAACAAATCCAATCATCTTCGAAGCAATGGATTCAGGCGCAATGCACGTGCACCCTGAAGTTTGGATGCCCAACCAGCAGAACCTACACGACACATTTGTGACCGAAAAGAGCACAGTCGCGATGAACCCGAACACCGTTTTTTCGGATCAAAACATGTGCGTAACCCGCGACACTGCCGAACGCACAGGCATCGAAGCGCTCAGCGATCTGTCCAACCCCGTAATGGCAGCCAATTTTGACACAGATGGCGATGGCATGGGCGAAATTTGGATCGGAGGTGCAGGTTGGGCCTCGACCAATGTAGAGAAAATCCGAGCACAGTCTTATGGTTATGATGAAACCATGCAGCTTGTTGAGATGGATGAAGCGCTGGCCATGGCGCAGGTCGACAAAGCGACGGCCCAAGGCGAGAATATCGTGTTCTTTTGCTACACCCCTCACCACATGTTTTCGCTTTATGACCTTGTAACGCTGACTGAACCAGCATTTGACGCCGATCAATGGAAGGTAATTCAGCCAACGGATGACCCCAATTGGCTCGAGCTTTCAACGGCCCCTACGGCTTGGGATGCAACCAAATTGCACGTCTTCTACTCCCTGACCCTTGCCAACACCCAGCCTCTGGCTGCCGAAATGCTCGCCAATGTCTCTTTCAACACGGAACAGGTGAACGGCATGGTTTATGCCCTATCGGTTGAGGGGCAAGACCCGGCAGAATTTGCGCGGACCTGGGTTGATGCAAACGCGGACCTTGTTGACGCGTGGTTCCAGTAACCCCATCCCTGACAGCGTGGTTTGCGCGACCCTGGCAGGCTTTTCACACTCTCCATCATCTGGCGGCCAGTTCGAACTGCGACGCGCAGGAAAGTTATGAACATGAACGATACAGTGATCGAGCTGGACAGCGTCTGGAAAATTTTTGGTGCCGACGCAGACACCGCTATGACGGCTGTTCAAGAGCGCGGATTGAGCAAATCCGATGTGCTAAGCGAGTTCGGCTGTGTTGTAGGCATTGCGGATTGTTCTTTCTCTGTAAAACGAGGCGAAATCTTCTGCGTTATGGGGCTTTCGGGGTCAGGGAAATCGACTTTGGTCAGACACCTCAACCGGTTAATCGAGCCTACCGCGGGTCGGATCTCGATACTTGGTAAAAATGTGCTGGCGCTGGATAAGGCTGAGCTGCGTCAGATGAGATCAAAGAACATTGGCATGGTGTTCCAACACATGGCGCTACTGCCGCACCTTACAGTGCGCGACAACGTGGCCTTTCCGCTTCAAATTCGCGGCGAACCCAAAGGAAAACGTTGGGCTATATCGCAAACCTGTTTGGATCGCGTCAATCTAACCGGCTACGAAGATCGGTTCCCCTCTGAACTATCAGGCGGAATGCAACAACGTGTCGGTCTTGCCCGCGCGCTTGCGTCGGATCCTGATGTTCTTTTGATGGACGAACCGTTCTCGGCGCTGGACCCCTTGATTCGTCGCCAGCTCCAAGATCAGTTCATGGCGCTTTCCGCTGAACTTCAAAAGACCACCGTTTTCATTACGCATGATTTGGACGAGGCGATCCGTATCGGGCACCGCATCGCCATCATGAAAGACGGCCGCATCGTTCAAGTCGGAACACCCGAAGAAATTGTGACCCAACCCGCCGACGATTACGTGCGCGACTTCGTCGAGGGCATTTCCAAACTGAAACTCGTTTTCGCCCATTCGGTCATGATCGATATCTCGGATTACGTGCCCTCACCGGGCGAAGACCTGTCCCAAAGCCCACGCGCGCACCATGGGACCGATCTGGATAAACTTATCGATATTTCGACCACAACCGAATTCGCCGTTGTCATCACGGATGATCAAGGGGCTGACATCGGGGTGGTGGATAAGTCGTCACTATTGCGTGGCATTAAGGGGGGCAAAGCATGACAGTCCAGAATTCAAAAACAGATGAAACTACGCTAAATCAGTCCATCTCAGACTTTGTAGAGGTCAACGCGCCTTACTACATTTACGAATTCAACCGCATCCAATGCACGACGGGATTTTCAGGATCATGGAACATCTGGGCTGCAATCTTTGGCCCGGTGTGGGCTGCATCTCGCGGCGTTTGGGGTTTCTTCT
This sequence comes from uncultured Paracoccaceae bacterium, assembly GCA_943787985.1. Taxonomy (GTDB): domain Bacteria; phylum Pseudomonadota; class Alphaproteobacteria; order Rhodobacterales; family Rhodobacteraceae; genus Ascidiaceihabitans. The sequence continues at coordinate 753,052 of CALSOO010000004.1, forward strand.
GGACCTTTCTCGTTCTCGAACTCTTTGCTTTGGTCCAGATTTTGCGTGGTCTGTGGGGCGAGCTTGGAGCAGATCAACTTGAGCGCTACGAACGCCTTTTGGACAATATCGCCCGACGAGAACAACAGGCCGCCGATCTAACTGCGGCGGGTGATCCAACCAGTGCAGAGGCAAAGTTAAAAATTGCTGAAAACCTAAGAGGTGCGGCTGATATCGCGTTGGAACAGGCCAATTCCGCGAATGAATCCGCTACAGTCGTCTGGATTGCAGGCCTTGGTCTGTTTGCCCTATTGAAGCTGCTCGAAGGGTTCACAGCAAACATCGCGTATGAGGCCCAATTCTTGCGCTGGCGTTCATCTGGTCGCGAACAATGCGGCGTCAAACGGAACGGTATCGTGTTTGGCGTCCTTGGCATTCTCGCGATTTGGCCGTTGACACTGATCCGTTTCACAGCTGCAAACCCTGAAGATGCCGTCGCCAGGCTGACTGGTGGTATATTGGGGCATCGGATTCCAATTACGGAGTTTCCGATCGGGAAGGAATACTTTTCTGTCTTGTCCCTCAAGGGGGACGATGGTTTTGACTGGCTTGCCATCAAGTTTGGCGGAGTTTTTGACGGTGTCACCGCAACAATCCGCAGGGTCCTAGATGCGCTTGAAATCCTGTTGATCCAAACGCCATGGCCCGTTGTGATGTTTGTCATCATCGTGATGGCTTGCCGTTTGGCGGGCCTGCGCGTGGCAATCTTTACGGCTGCGTCGCTTGCCTATCTTGCCAGTATGGGATTGTGGGAACTTTCAATGATAACCGTCGCTCTCATTGGGGCTGGCGCGTTCCTTTGTGTAATCATCGGCATCCCACTTGGCATTTGGTTTGGAAAGTCGAACCGGGCCTATAAAATGGCGGAACCGGTTCTTGATTTCATGCAAACCATGCCGGCATTTGTTTACCTGATCCCAATCATTGCATTTTTTGGCACAGGTAAGCCGCCCGGCGTCTTAGCAACATTAATTTTTGCAATGCCGCCCGTGATCCGCCTGACGGCCCTTGGTATGCGCGGCGTGCCGGACGCCACCAAAGAAGCGGCGATCGCCTTTGGTTGTTCGCCTTGGCAATTATTGACGAACGTAGAGCTCCCCCTTGCGTTGCCATCCATCATGACCGGCATCAATCAAACCATCCTAATGTCCCTATCCATGGTCGTTATCGCATCCCTTATCGGGGCCGATGGTCTAGGTGTGCTGATCCTTGAGGCACTTCAATACGCGGCAAAAGGTCAGGGACTTCTTGGCGGCGTGGCGATCCTGCTGTGTGCGATGGTCATCGACCGGATCGTACAGGGTACCTATCGAAAAGGCGCTCAACAGCGACGTTAACGGCCTCTTAATACCAACATGACCGCGCGGTTACGCGAAACCGGAAGGAGCAAAGAATGGCCAAAGAACACCTGAATGCGATGATGGATAACCTCTATTGGTGGGGCATCCCGACCTTGTTCCGATTCCCAAACGAAGGACCAGAAGGCAAGGACATTGCACTGGTTGGCGTACCCCATTCAACAGGCAATGGAACGACGGAGCGCGACCAACATCTCGGCCCACGCGCCCTGCGCAATGTGTCCGCAATCGCACGCCGCGTGCACAGTCAATTTGAGCTGGACCCTTGGATGTCTGCAAAGATTGTAGACATCGGTGATGTCCCGTTTCCTCGTGCCAATGACAACGAAGATTGCATTGAGCAGATCACGCGGTTCTATAGAGAACTCGATAAATCTGGAGCACGCCCTGTCTCTGTTGGGGGCGATCATTCTATCACGGGAGGCATTGTGCAAGCCTTAGGATGTGGACACCTCACAGAGGGTGAACCAATTTGCTTCCTTCATCTTGATGCACATACGGATGTCTTCACCAAGGTCGATCACTTCCTTGGCGCTCAGAAATCTGCGGCGCATTGGGGGGCGTACCTAGCAGATCAAGGTAAAGTTGATCCGACCCACTCGATGCAAATCGGGTTGCGCGGGCATGCACGGACGCTGGATTGGCTACAACCGTCATACGACTATGGCTATAACGTCGTAACCATGCGCGAATTCCGCAAACGCGGCATCGAAGATGTAGCAGCCCAGATCAAAGACGTGATGCAAGGGCGTCCAATCTATATAACGTTTGATCTTGATTGTCTTGATCCCACAATTGCACCCGCTGTTTCTAACATCGAAGCCGGTGAAAAGGGGTTCGATATCGATGAAGCTATTGCGCTGCTTCATGCGGTGCGTGGCATGAACATTGTCGGTGGTGATGTCGTCTGCATGATGCCGACTAAAGACAGCCCTAATCAGATAACCGCGCTCACCGCGTCAGCCATCATGTTCGAAGTGATTTCGATGATCGCTGAAAATACGGCAACCAAATCGAGAGTAGCCCAATGAGTGACCCATTTTTCCAACCCGTTTCCGGCATCGACCTTCCGCGCTTTGCCGGCGTTCCAAGCTTCATGCGCCTTCCCCATTTGACTCCAAATGATCCGCGGTACGCCGATGTCCAGATTGGTATCGTAGGTATCCCATGGGACAGTGGTACTACCAACCGGTCCGGCGCACGCCATGGCCCTCGTCAATTACGAGATCTGTCCACGTTGATCCGGTCCGGCAACCCGGTGACGGGGATCAACCCGTTCGAAACCGCAAATTGCGCAGATCTTGGCGACATACCACCAAATCCGGTCGACATTATCAACTGTATGGATCGCATCACAGCTTTCTATGACGCCTTGAAAGGCCACGGCATCACACCAATGACGGCTGGTGGTGACCACCTTTCTAGCTTGCCAATTTTGCGTGCTCTGGCCCGAGACAACCCGATCGGTTTGATCCAGTTCGATTCACATACCGATCTGTTTGACAGCTACTTCGATAGCAACAAATTCACGCACGGGACGCCATTTCGCCGGGCCATTGAAGAAGGTCTAATTGATCCAAATCGCATGGTTCAAATTGGCATTCGCGGTACTTCATACAACAACGAGGACATCGAGTGGGGCGAGGCACAAGGCGTTCGCATCATTCGGATCGAAGAGTTCTTTGATCGCGGCATTAAAGATGTGATGGCGGAAGCGCGTGAGATTGTCGGAACTGCCCCGACCTACTGCACGTTCGACATTGATTTTGTAGACCCGGCATATGCCCCTGGAACCGGCACACCAGAAATCGGCGGCCCGACCAGCTATCAAGCCCAGCAGGTCATCAGGGAACTGGCTGGCCTCAATCTCATCGGTGCCGATTTGGTCGAAGTGTCACCCCCCGTTTGATCCCACCGGAACGACGGCTTGGCTGGGCGCATCGCTCATGTTCGAACTTCTGTGTGTTCTTTCGCAGGTGGCATAGTTTTGGAACACCTAGATCGTGCCATCTAGACATTCCCTAAGATTTTGACCCGACCTTGCCTGTGTCTCGGCAGGAAAAAATGGCTATTTCAGCGACCTTAAATTTTGCCAGCAATGATCTGGGCATAGATACTGGGATCCGTAACACCTTCGGACCCGATAACGACGATGCGGGAATTGGGATCCAGACGCAAACTCCGCCGTAAGACAGGTTGTTTGGCGGCGGCGGCGACAGCACATAATCCAGCTACGCCGCTTTCACCCGCTTCTACGGGGGCGCCTCCGGCAACGCCATTGGCCAGCATTCGAACCATCGGCCCGACCGTACTTTCAGGGATCGTCACAAAGTCATGTGCGGCATCCGCAAGGACCATCCAGGCCAATTCTGATGGCTCACCGCAAGACAGGCCCGCCATGATGGTTTCCTGTGCAATTTCAACATTTGTCGCTTTGTTCGCCTTTGCGCTTGCGAACAAACAAGGTGCGAGCTCGGGTTCGACAATCACGACACGGGGCGCGTTGAGCCCCCATTCCTGATGGAAAACAGCCGTGATGGCAGCCGCCAATCCACCAACGCCGCCTTGCAGAAAGACGTGGGTCGGAGCTGTTTCGTAGCTTTGCACAATCTCGCGCGCCATGACCCCATAGCCAGCCATTACATCCAACGGGGGCTGCGTGTAGCCGGGCCAAGACGTGTCCGAGACAATCAACCATCCTTGCTTTTCTGCATCGGCACGGGTTTGAGCAACCGTCGCGTCATAGTCTCCGTCAACACGGATCACCTCAGCACCTAGTTTTCGCATAACATCGGCGCGGTGCTCACTGACTTCCGCATGAATGTAGATCCGGCAGTTTGTATGAAACTGTGCAGCACCCCAAGCAACAGAGCGTCCATGATTGCCATCCGTGGCGGAAGTTACGGTTATCGCTTTCGTCTGCTCGGCATAAAGGCCGCTGCGTATGTCGTCGGGATCCACCAGCTTGCCAATGGATTTGGACAGCTCACGCTGAACCGTTCGTAAAACCGCGTAAGCCCCACCGAGTGCCTTGAAGCTGCCAAGTCCAAAACGTGGGCCTTCGTGTTTATAGCGAAGTTGACGGATGCCCAAATTTCCCGCCAGCCCGGGAAGATCAAGCAAAGGCGTCTCGGCATATCCGTCCCAGTTGGAAATCTCCTTTTCTGCGCTATCGAAATCTGCGCGATTTAGAGTTTGTGTCACGGGACCATCGAATGATGGAGTGCTTGCGTGATGATTGAGTATGGCGGCTTTGAATGGCGTGAACATTGACTCTCTTTCTATAGGGTGACGAAAATTTAGTTCACTGATCTGGAGTTTTGCGCTCTAAATTATCGATCTTTTTGCAGCATTATTGCAATACAGGCAGGTATCGTAAGTGAAACGTTCAGAAACCCTTGATCCGTTCGATTTGGAGAACCTTCGCATTCTACAAAAGGACAACACCGTACCGCAAAGGGTGATCGGGGAACGGGTCAATCTATCTGCGCCAACGGTTCAACGCCGGATCAAGCGGCTCGAGGCGTCGGGTATCATCGCCACTCAAACGGCCACCATAGATCCCGCGCGTTTTGGATCGGCCTTAACTATTGTTGTTCAAGTCGAATTGAACGTAGAGACGGGAGGGGCCATCGATCTCGTCAAGCAAAGCTTCGTTGACGCCCCCGAAATACAGCAATGCTATTATGTCACCGGTGAAGCTGATTTCATGCTGATCATTCTGGTGCAGGACATGTCTGAATACGAGGCCTTGACGCAGCGACTTTTCTTTTCAAATGAGACGATCAAAAAGTTCAAAACCTTTGTCACAATGGATCGAACCAAAGTGAGTTTGGAAATCCACATCTGATCGCGACAAGGGCTGGCGTTTTCTCGATTTCGTCCGTTTGCATCAAGGATGCTGGAAACTCACTGCGCGGGTTATTGCGAGTTTTACAAAACTGTTTCATCTGCTGCGGCTGAAAGCAAAATTTGGCCGTTGATTTCAGAGCGTCGAGCAAATTTGTGCTCAATTTTTGTGCGATCCATGCGATGGGTTGCCTGATCTACGGACCCTATTTAGGTTCCCAATTATTGGATGAATTGTCATGATCAGCAGTGATTCCATCTAGTTATCTACTTGAAATATAATAACTAAATACCAATTTGCGCAGATTGGGATGCGACAGGTTTCTGGCTGGGTACTCCTGGCCAGACCAAGAAAGATGGGCTGCTTTTAAGCCCATGGTGAAAAGCAGTTCTCATCAAATGAAAAGGGTTTGGGATGAGCCTGAGCCCGGAGAAATACCAAAAGGAGATTACCATGTCACAAGCAAGTGATTTGGAACAAGAGATGCTCGCACTCGTGAATGCCGAGCGCGCTAAGGTTGGCGTCGACCCGCTGACTTTTGATGACAATCTAAATTCAGCAGCAGAAGATCACAGCAGCTGGATGCTCGAAAATGACATCTTCAATCATACAGGTGTAGATGGGACACGACCAAAAGACCGGGCTGAGGACGCTGGCTATGTCTTTGAAGGCACGTCAGCTATTGGTGAAAATATTGGCTGGCGGTCCACAAGCGGTGAACCAGGCCTTTCGGATGATATCGTACTGGTTCATGAAGGCTTGATGAACAGTCCCTCCCACCGGGAGGCAATCCTGAACCCTTTGTTCACTGAAATCGGGATCGGGATCGAAGACGGTGATTTCTTCACTGATGGCAGAAATTGGGATTCCGTCATGGTGACCCAGAACTTTGGGACGACCGAGGCTGAAGATGGCATACCTGCGGAACCTGACGAGGAGACAACGCCTGATGTGCCTAACGATCTCTTAACTGTGGAAGAAACAGAAACGCCAGAAGAAACGGCACCTGAGGACGACGAGGAATCTGTTGTTGCAACAGAAACCACCGATGATGAACAACCTCAAGGCACAACAGGCGGTGACGTTACTCAGCAACCAGAGGATGCGACCAATACTCTTATCTTTGCAGGCGATGACGCTGGGATGTTTGACTGGGGCGGCTGGTTAAATTTAGATTTTCTTGATGATCTACCCACCGGAAGTGGCAACAATAACGGTAATGGCAACACAGGCAACGGTATCAATGGCCAAGGAAACGGTTTCGGGAATACCGGTACTGGCGTGAATGGGACCGGCAATGGCAATGGCAATTCCGATTGGTGGAACGACCAGTTTGAGTTGACGGTAGCCGCGGCTGAACCAAATGCGGCTGACACTGCAAGCAACGCTTCTATGGACAGGTCATGGGAATCTATTGACTTTGCGGATTTGGGTCAATGGGCCCCGTCCTTTGATGACTGCTTCATGATGTAGATCATTGAATTCACGATGCCCGGCGGTATCAATCTTCGCTGGGCATCATCCCTTGAACGGCAGCTTTAGAACATTTCAGCGGTCGTTGCGCGCAACACCAAGTATTTTGCACAAAATCACTTCCCAGTTCAAAGCTGATTTCTGGGGGCCATTGCCCAATTACGCCAGCCCTAAATCCGCGTTAAACGCCTATTCTAAGGGGTTTGAGGCTGCCTACAGAGTTTGCAAGAATGTCTGTCACGATGTTCGCCAAAGTGAACATAAACGGCCCTATTGGCGTTTACTGTAAATCCTGGCACATTCCACCAACGGCCATCGGCCAATTTTGTCTGACGGCTGTTGACCAGCCTTATTTTTAGGGCGTCATCCGGTTTCTTCCGTGTTCATGCGGGGTCTTCCGGTTACTGCAATACCTAATGTCCCACTACAGTGGTCCATTTGGTCATTTCCGTTCGTATATTGCGTGCCCCTTTGCTGCGGCGAAGGGGTTTGTGCGGCGCCAATTCCGTGCTTAAGGTACCGGTCTGAACGATGTGTAAATCCAAAGGAGCGAGTGGGATGTTGGGACGTAGAGTTTTAGGCGTGCTATGCGGCGCGGTGACGGCATTGGCGGCAGGGTTTAGACGGTCCTTGTACATCGGTTACGGCCCGGCTTTCGGAAAATCTTTGATCACATAGAGATAAAGCGCGACGGCGACCACAATCGCAATCAAGGCAAGGGCGGACACGAGACATAATGTTGAACCATCTTGGCGGCGGCAAAACCAAAACCCCGCAACAATTGTGGTCACTGCCAAGATCCAATACAGTCTTATGACCCACGTATATTGGGTCATCCCAGCATCGATCCATTCAGCCTGATTGCGGGCCGGGTAAAATTCATCAACATATCCCTGAGACCACATAAGCAAAACAACGCAAATGGGAACAAAACCCAGAATAAGGATGGTCAAGCGCAGCATATTCGTTAATTCCATGCTAAAAAGTCCCATTCCGCATAAGACCATTTTACGGTTCATGGTGTATGCACGGCGTTGTTCCATACGCAACTTTTACCTTGTCTGCGCGCTTGGGCGGTCTTGTGTATCAAGCGCACCAAGATTTATCCAACGATATCAGCTGGATTCCTCGCATGGAACACACAATTTTCGGCCTGATCAAGAAACGCTGCGAGATAGCAGGGCAGCACAAGCTTGCCTAAAACCATTTTTATGGTTTTCAGGTTGCTGTGCAGCGATGATCTTTTCCACCTAAGAAACCTTCGGTCAGACGGGGTCAATAAGCGGCGAAGGCGGACCGGCACTGTGATCCGCGCACTGCACGCGAGGTCTTGGCTTGGCAAGCTGGGCGGGATAAGAGGGGCAAAAGTGCCTTTTGGGCCGTGGGGGGTCGTATGAGCGATACAGACAGTTTTATCGAAGAAGTCACCGAAGAAGTCCGTCGGGACAAGCTTTTCAAAATGCTCAAACGCTATGGCTGGGTTGCGGGTGCGGCTTTGGTTGTGGTCATCGGCGGGGTCGCTTGGTCTGAATACAATCAGGCTCAGCAACGTGCGGCAGCGCAAGCCGTGGGCGACGGCCTTCTGACTGCCTTGTCCGAAGACGCGCCTGCCGCGCGTTTGGCTGGCCTCGAAGGTGTAACAACCCCCAACGCATCAAGCGCTGCACTCGTTGCGTTTTTGAAATCGGCAGAACAAATCGAACTTGGTGAGAACGCGGCCGCTGCCGAAACCTTGCAGGCGGTTGTGGACAACACCGATGTTCCGTTAATGTATCGCCAAATCGCCCGTTTCAAGGCCTTGGGGGCCGCTTCGGGCACCATGACACGTGACGAGCGCCGCGCCGGCTATAGCGAATTGACCACAGGCGGGGGGGCTATGCGCCTTCTTGCCGAGGAGCAATTGGCTCTGATCGAGATAGAAGCTGGCAACAACGAAGACGCTGTCAAACGTCTGCAAAGCATCCTTGACGACGCCGAAGGCACAGCAGGCTTGCAACAACGCGCCCTTCAGGTGATTGTGGCACTGGGTGGGGAGCCTGACATGAGCGCGCTGCAAGCGCCACAAGCGGGCAACTGATCCCAAACGGACGACCAATGACAACATGCCATAAAGGCAGCGCAAGACCGCAAGAGCGAGCAGAGCCATGACACACACGACCCAATTTCCGGCGATGTTAAGAAAACAGTCCGGTCACAAACGACTGGGCCTTTCGCTGCTCGTCGGTGCAAGCATTGTGCTTGGAGCCTGTACTGAATCCGAAGTGATTTTGCCGGGCAAACGTGAGGCGCTCCGCTCTGACCCTGCTTCCGTCGCGCAAACCGAAGTGGCACCGAACCAGTCCAGGGCGATCAGTCTGGGCAACCAAGTGCGCAATGCCGAGTGGTCCCAGGGGGCTGGATCGCCGCAGTTTCGTACGACGCATCCTGCACTGGGCACAGCCCTCGCTCCGTTGTGGAGCGCACCGATCGGCAACGGTGACAGCCGCAAATTCCGCATCACAGCTGACCCCGTTGTCGCTGGCGGTAAAATATACACGCTGGATTCCGGCACCATCGTAACGGCGACGAACCTGTCCGGCGCACCTGTGTGGACCCGTGATGTGCGTCCGACCCGTGACGGTGAGGGGGATGCCACCGGCGGTGGACTGACCGTGTACAATGGCACGTTGTTTGTGTCTTTGGGCTACGGCGAAGTCGCGGCGCTGGATGCCGGCACGGGGGCGGTCAAATGGACCCAACAACTCGATGCCACCGGATCAGGGCAGCCGACCGCCTCTGGCAAGTTGCTGTATCTCATGGCGGGCGACGAAACGGGGTGGGCGCTTGATATCGACACGGGCCGGATCGCTTGGCAAATCAAAGCCTCCGAGAGTGTTTCGAACGTATTGGGCGCACCAGCGCCGGTTATTGCCGATGATTTGGCGATTTTTGCTTTTGGATCCGGCGAGATTCAGGCTGTGTTCCGGCGTGGCGGACTGCGCCGCTGGGGCGCGAGCGTTTTCGGGGAACGTCCCGGACGCGCCCTGTCTAAAGTTGTGGATGTCACAGGCGCTCCAGTTTTGGCCGACGGCGTGTTGTACGCAGGCAACCAAGCGGGGCGGATTGTTGCCGTGAATGCCAGCAGCGGGCTCAACATCTGGTCTGCGCGCGATGGCTCTGTCGGTCCTGTTTGGCCGGGCGGGGACAGTTTGTTTGCAGTCACAGACACCAACGAGCTTGTGCGCTTGTCCAAAGCGGACGGCACCCGCATCTGGTCGGCCCCGTTGCCGAACTTTGTCAAAGAAAAACCGCGCCGTCGTTCTGAAGTTTTCGCACACCATGGCCCTGTGGTAGCGGGTGGACGCGTGATCGTGGCCTCGGGTGACGGGCAATTGCGCAGCTATGATCCGCGTGACGGCTCCCTTGTGGGCAGCGTCGAAATCCCCTCCGGAGCGACGACCGCACCCGTTGTTGCAGGCAACACACTCTACGTTGTCGGCAGAAACGGGCAACTGCACGCTTTCCGTTGAGGACTTTCTAGTCTAAAGGCTGCTGCCTGAGTCTGGTGCATCGCCGGACAAGCGCAGTATCGGAGCGGACACATGTCCTTCACCCTCGCCATCGTCGGGCGCCCCAATGTGGGCAAGTCGACCCTGTTCAACCGCCTTGTGGGCAAACGTCTGGCTTTGGTCGACGACCAACCCGGTGTGACGCGCGATTTGCGCGAAGGTGCTGCGCGGCTGGCGGATTTGAAATTTACCGTGATCGACACTGCCGGACTTGAAGAGGCAACGGATGAATCCTTGCAAGGACGGATGCGCAAGCTGACCGAAAAGGCCGTGGATATGGCCGATATTTGCCTGTTCATGATTGATGCGCGGGCAGGGGTCACGCCAACAGACCAGATTTTTGCGGAAATCCTGCGCAAACGGGCAGCCCACGTGATTTTGGCCGCCAACAAGGGCGAAGGGTCCGCTGCCGATGCCGGCGTGATTGAAGCCTACTCTTTGGGCCTTGGTGAGCCGATCCGCTTGTCTGCCGAGCACGGCGAAGGGCTCAACGATCTATATTCCCAATTGCAGCCCCTCGCGGATGCATTCGACTTGAAAGCCGAAGCGGCCAACGACACACCCGAAACGGATGTGACTGTGGATGAGGACGATCCTGATTTCGTCCCTGTGCCCACCAACGCCAAACCCTTGCAGGTTGCCGTTGTTGGACGTCCGAATGCGGGCAAGTCCACGTTGATCAACCAAATCCTTGGCGAAGAACGTCTGCTGACCGGCCCTGAAGCGGGGATCACCCGCGACGCAATTTCCCTGCGGATGGAGTGGAACGGGGTGCCTATGCGCATCTTTGACACCGCTGGAATGCGCAAAAAGGCCAAGGTGCAGGAAAAGCTCGAGAAACTCAGCGTCGGAGATGGCCTGCGTGCGGTGAAATTTGCCGAAGTTGTCGTCGTGCTCCTCGACGCCGCGATCCCGTTCGAGCAACAAGATTTGCGCATCGCCGACTTGGCCGAACGCGAAGGGCGTGCGGTTATTCTGGCGGTCAACAAGTGGGACATCGAAGACGACAAACAAGCAAAGCTCAAGGACCTCAAAGAGAGCTTTGAGCGGCTGTTGCCGCAACTGCGCGGCGCCCCGTTGATCACAGTGTCTGCGAAAACGGGCCGTGGCCTCGATCGTTTGCACGACGCAATCATGCGTGCCTATGACGTGTGGAACCGCCGTGTGACGACGGCCCACCTGAACCGTTGGCTCGCTGGCATGGTTGAGGCGCACCCGCCCCCCGCACCGCAAGGCAAGCGCATCAAACTGCGCTACATGACCCAAGCCAAAACGCGTCCACCCGGTTTTGTTGTGATGTGTTCACATCCGGACAAAGTGCCCGAAAGCTACAGCCGCTATCTGGTGAACGGTTTGCGCATCGACTTTGACATGCCGGGCTCGCCAATCCGCCTTTATATGCGTGGGCAAAGCGATGCAAACCCCTACAAGGGGCGCAAAAAGGCACCGCCGTCCAAACTGCGCAAACACACGGACGGTCGGCGCAAGTAACGCTTTGCGCGCCTGTGCATTTCAGCGACAGGCGCGCAAAGTGGGCCAAGCGAGCAAAGCGGCCCCGAGTATCGCCAAACTTGCAACGCCGCCAAGCTCAAAACCGTTCTGCACCGCCACGGCCACCAACGCCCAGATCACAGCGATCCCGTAGGTGGGCGCGCGGCGCAAACGCCATTGCACCATGAATGCCAGACCGCTGGCCAAGCCGACACAGACCCACGCTGCTGTGGCTTGGGTGGCAAAACCGTATCCTGCTGCCATCAAGCCCAAAGCAACGAAACTGGCGGCACTCAGCCATCCTGCGTACAGACCGAGTGGCAGGGCGGCCCAAAGCGTATCGGCACGCGGGGTGCGCATCAGCGCGATCAGGGCGGATATCAACATCACCCAAATCAGAATGGTCGCCCAAACGGGCGAGCGCACCGCCACAGGCAACCACATGGCGCCCACAGCCATAGACAGGGCCAAAGCCGGGCGCATCGCGGCCCAATCGACGGCGTCGTGACGGCGCAGCAGCCCAAAGGCCGCCCCGCCCAGCAACCACACATAAATCACGCCCCAGATCGCAAATGCATAGCCTTCGGGCTGCACCGGCGGGTCAATTTGCGGGATCGGGAACTGGTCGGGATCAAATCCGCCAAACCCCGGCACCCAGAAGGGGCTGAGCACAAAAGCAAGTGTGAGCAAAACAACAATCAAGGCCGGAGCACGGGACATGGGATGTCTTTCCAAAAATGTAGGGAGAACCAGCATTTACACAGCGCTCCTCTGAGATACACTCCTTAGCAATACAGCGCGGGAGCGCGGAGGGACACCACACAATGGGCAAAAAGATCGCAGTGTTTTGTGACGGGACGTGGAATTCCGCGGACAACGGGGCGGACACCAGCGTGCTGAAGTTGAGCAAGCTGGTGGTAAACGACCTGGATTTGGGGCAGCGGGCCAGCTATTTTGCAGGCATCGGCACCCCTGGACGGTTTGATCGCGGTTTGCGCAAGACTTTGAACAAATGGGGCGGTGGCGCGTTTGGCTGGGGCTTGGATGGCAAGGTCAAAGAGGCATATCAATACGTGGCGATGATGTACCAACCGGGCGACGAAATTTATCTGTTCGGCTTTTCACGCGGGGCCTACACGGCACGTTCTGTGGCGGGGATGATCCGCAAATGCGGGATCGTCAAAGACCTGTCTTCGGACGGGATCAACGCGGCGTTCAAGCTTTACCGCAAGACGGGCGCGCGCAACGCCCCCGACACGGATCACATCATGGCCGAACGTCGGGCGCTGTCTCCGCATTTCGCAACTTCGCAAAAGGATATGGATGCGCGCGCGGCGCCCGCAGATCTGGTGAAAATCGCTTACATGGGAGTGTTTGACACAGTGGGCGCGCGCGGCATGCCCCCTTCGATTCTTGGGCCCGTGGCCACGATCTGGAACCGCCAGTATGCCTTTCACGACATGGTGCTCACCCGCCTTGTCCAAAGCGCGCGCCACGCGATGGCATTGGATGAACGTCGCCCCACATTCAAACCTGCGCCGTGGGACAATCTGGACGACGCACACGGCAAACCGGGGCTCAACGGTAGCGACACATCCGACGGGCGGCTTTACCAGCAAAAGTGGTTTGTCGGGACCCATTCCATTGTCGGGGGCAGTGACGCCGATGCCCAGGCCTTGTGCACTTGCCCGATGGCATGGGTGCTGGCAGGGGCCCCCGACTTACTGCGCAAGGAGGGGGAGGATTTTCCAAAAGTCGCCGCCGACCCCAACATCGACGCGGCGGGCATTGATCACCGATGGAATATGTTCAAACGCTGGCGGCGTGGACCGACCCAAAAGTGGGAGATCGACAAATCTGTACACACGCGTCTGCAAGCGCGCCCCGATTACCGCCCCAAAAGCCTGAAACGGTTTTTGCCTTAAGGCAGACGCCCAAATTCGGTTTGACGCCAGCACGCCTCCGGACGCGCGTGGCTGCGTGGCACTGCACAGGCTTTAAAGGCATCTTCCCAGTCCTGTTCGTTTTCAAAACGGATCCTGATCCCTGGTGGGCAAATGTGATGATACCTGGATCCACCCGTGACCAGATACGTTGACGTCGGGCGTGATAGCGCTTGTTGGGAAAGAGCCTTTAGCGAGAATTTCCCAAATTCGAAAAGGTCCAAAGGGGGCCGCCCGTCCATCGTGAAAAACGGCCCGTAGGCACTGTCGCGAAACGCGACTTGATAGGTGATGTTTTGTGATGAAAACGGTATCCATGTTTCCCCGTCCAGCACGTGGCCTTCAAACTTCAAAACATTGTGAAAGCTGTGCGTTGAGGTGCCGACCAGTGGCGCATTTTCACGGTCATACCAGTCGCCGAGCATTCCATACATCTTGTCGATGTCATGAAAACGGGCTTTGTCCTGCGCACGGATCAGGGAAAAGCGCCCCATGAACAAGATTTCGCCGTCCTTTAACGTGTCTCGCAACTTTGCAAACGTGCCTGCGTGATAATACTGCGCAGATTGGGCGGGTGTCATAAGGCTATATCTGTCAGGGGACAACTCAGGCAAGGCGTGAGGGTTGGGGGCGCCCGTCCAGACGAAAGGGCCCACCAAGACCATCTGCTCTTTTTGCGTATCAAACACGGCCTCGGCAGGCGTAACGCAACTCCAAGCCAACGCCTCGCCGCCCGACAAGCAGCAAAGCACCAGACATGCCCTTTTAAGCCAGCGCACCATCAACGCCGATCACTGTTTTGCCGCCCAGATACGGGGCCAGAACATCCGGCAAGACCACAGAACCGTCGGCCTGCTGGCCATTTTCCAGCACCGCAATCAGGCAGCGCCCGACCGCCAGACCGGAACCGTTCAGCGTGTGCACGAACTGTGGCTTGCCGCCATCCGCAGGCTTGTAGCGGGCATTCATGCGGCGGGCCTGAAAGGCACCCGTGGTGGAAACACTGGAAATCTCGCGGTACGCGTTTTGTCCGGGCAACCACGCTTCGATGTCATAGGTGCGGCGTGCGCCAAAACCCATGTCGCCGGTGCACAACAGAACTGTGCGATAGGGCACGTTCAGACGCTCCAACAGGTCCTCGGCGCACCGCAACATGCGCTTTTGCTCGGCGTCGCTGTCGTCGGGCAGGGTGACGGAAACCATCTCGACCTTCTCGAACTGGTGTTGGCGCAGCATGCCAGAGGTGTCACGCCCCGCCGATCCCGCCTCGGAGCGGAAGCACAATGTGTGGGCGGTCATGCGCAAGGGCAGGGCGCTTTCGTCCAACACGTCGCCAGACACCGAATAGGTCAACGTGACTTCGGAGGTCGGGATCAACCACCAGCCATTGGTGGTCTGATAGCTGTCATCGCCGAACTTTGGCAATTTGTCTGTGCCATACATCGCCTCGTCGCGGACCAAAACGGGGGTCATGTGTTCGACCAACCCGTTCTCGTCCACATGGGTGTCGACCATAAACTGGGCCAAGGCGCGGTGCACGCGCGCGACCGCGCCGCGCAACATCACAAAACGGGCGCCTGAAATCTTGGCGGCCGTTTCAAAATCCATCG
Source organism: uncultured Paracoccaceae bacterium (assembly GCA_943787985.1). Lineage (GTDB taxonomy): Bacteria > Pseudomonadota > Alphaproteobacteria > Rhodobacterales > Rhodobacteraceae > Ascidiaceihabitans. The sequence goes on from CALSOO010000004.1 coordinate 768,364, forward strand.
CAGTGGCCACGGCGGCGATCTCGAAATGCTCTTTGGGGGAGAAATCGAAAGCCTTTGGGGTGCCCCACGTCGAGACCTCCACATTGTCAGTCTCGTCCGCCCCCTCAGGCACATCATCGGCAGGCAGGTTGGGAATACGGGCAAGGGCGTCGCTCAACTGCGCATCGAGGGCATCGGCCTCCTGACGCATGGCGGCCACTTCGGCCTTTTTCTCACCGACAAGGGCGCGCAGACGTTCAAATTCGGCGTCATCCCCTTTGGCCTTGGCGGCCCCGACGAGTTTGGAGGCCTTGTTCTGCTCGGCCTGCGCATTTTCGGCCGCCGAAATGGTGCCACGGCGGGACTCGTCCAACGCGAGCAAGCCCGAGGACAATGGCGCATCCCCGCGCCGCGCAAGGGCGGCATCAAAAGCGGCAGGGTTTTCGCGGATCGCTTTGATATCATGCATGGGGTCGGTCCTTGGGTTTGAGTCGTTTCGCGTGCCTTATGCCCGATTGGAACAGGGTGGGCTAGATGTGGTTGATGCGGGGTTTATTCGGGGGTGATTGGTTTTTGCCCTAGCGAAACTTGATAGGCATGCCACCGTTTATGGAAAGCTGCTTGGCTCAACTTTCGCTTTGCCCAGTTTTTTGGCCAACTAGGGAGGCTTGGACCTACTGCGCCGGGGAGAATTACACTCGCATCTCCGAACATCTGTGAAAGTTGCTGAGGTTGTACGTGCAATTGAGATAGGTCCGAATTTCTGACTGCGGCACCTCTGAAATTTGCGCCATTCAGCGAAGTACCTCTCCCAAAAGTAGTTTGGGATAGATCCGCGCCGCTAAAATTGGTTTGCTGAGCGATAACATCATAAAACTTTGCTCCATGAAGCATTGCGCCTTCAAGGTCAGCGGCAACAAGATTGCTCCCTACAAAAGTTACATGAACAAAATTCGAGTTTTGCAAATTTGAACCCTGAAAAATGGCCTTTTCACATTTGGTTCCATTGAAGTCCGCACCGCTTAAATCGGAAGCAATAAACGCAGTTCCATTGAGGTTTGCGTTTCGGAACACTGCTCCGGTTAAGTTGGAGGTCATGGCCCCACGTTTACTAGCACAGAAAGTTGCTTGCTCTAACCTAGAGCGTTCAAATGTTGCGTGTTGAAAATTTCCGTTTCTTATGGATATACCGCGCAAGCAAGTCCAACTCAAGTTTAGCCGATAGCCAAAATCTTCACTATGCGACGTAGCTGCACGCTCGATGTCAATTTGAAATTTGTTTCTTCGTCCAATGACTTCAATCGCAATTTGAATATCAAGCCTTGGGGGAGGCACGTCTGTCGCTCGCTCGTAATGATGCGTTCGCTTTCTGTTAGAGTTCTCAGTCCCCAAAGATGGCAAATTGACAGTGACTATCTCAGTAGGAATATCTCCGACGCCACGAGCTGGTGCGTTTTCTCGTATATAGGCACATAGAATTTCCATGATCTGGATATGGTCGCGGCTGCTGTCTTGTGCGATACGTTCGAGTGCGTAGATCGCACCGATGCGTACCTCTGGGTCTGGAACAGTGCGTTCTCCCTCAGTGTCTTTGATGGTTTTTTCTGCCCCAAGCCTTTCCACTGCTTTTGTGATACGATCAGTAATCAACCCTTCGGATGCCGTCTTGGTCTGCTTTCTGGTCAGGGACAAACGAATGATTGTAAAAGGGAACGCAATCACAGCGCCAAAGGTGGCGGTGAGGGCCGTGAGCTTGACCAAAGACAGTCGCCAGTCGAGAAGTGTTTCCGTCACAGGGAAGACCGCGTAGGAGATCACAGCCCAGATTTGCCACAAAAGCCCGATAAACAGCAGGCCAGCCAAAGTTGTCCACAACAGGGCAACGCCAACAAACAAGGGGGTCGGCAGCGCTTTGAACCCGAAGGTTTGTTGCAATTTGGGCAAAGGCGACTTTGTATCGCTGCGCGGCAGGAGTGCGAAAACCGCAGCAGATGCTATAAAAAGCCCAAAGATCAGGACGATGCCCCAAAACGGGCGCGCGGAAAATTCAAATACTATCTGGTCCAAAGTCAATTCACCCGTCGTTCTATAGGATCTCTACCACACATGTGTGCGCCACCATGGCGCGCATTTTTGCGCGCGCCAACCCTCAATCCTGTTCGCTAGGGGGGCGCGTGGTTTCTGCACAGCGGCCATAGGTTTTGCTGCCACCGCAAATACCCGCCCAACGCGCCTTGCAAACCCCCAACACAGACCATAGGTTCTGCAAAATTCGCGCCCACTGCGCGCTACAACAAGGACATCACCCATGGACGCATTTGGCCAGTTTATTCCGCTCATTCTGATCTTCGGGATCATGTATTTTTTGCTCATCCGCCCTCAGCAAAAGAAGGTCAAAGAGCACGCCGCGATGGTTTCGGCGTTGCGCCGTGGTGATCAGGTTGTGACTCAGGGTGGCTTGATCGGCAAAGTCGTAAAAGTCAAAGATGACAACGAGGTAGAGGTCGAAGTTGCAGACGGTGTCAAAGTCCGTGTGGTTCAGAACACCATCGTGACCGTCCTGTCCAAGACCGAGCCGGCCAAATAATCCTGCCTTTGTGCACTTTCCCTAACCCTCTGACGGGACACTAAAATGCTGCAATTTGACGGTTGGAAACGCATGCTGATCTGGGCGGTTTGCCTGTTCGGATTGGTTATGGCCGCCCCAAACGGCTTTTACACCCGCGTCGAGCAACACAACGACGCGGTCCAAGCCATTGAAATCGGGGAAGATACCCCCGAGCAGCAAGCCCTCAAGGCGCAGTGGCCGGACTATTTGCCGTCCAGTTTGGTGAACCTTGGTCTTGACCTTCGCGGCGGTGCGCATCTGCTCGCCGAGGTCAAGGTGGAGGATGTGTACACATCCCGCATGGACGCCGCGTGGCCTGAAATCCGCGATGCGTTGCGCCCCGAGCGCGCCACGATCGGCACCATCCGCAAGCAGCCATCCCCAGCGGATGAGGTGCGCGTCAAGATCGGCAACCCCGACAGCATGCCACAGGCTCTGGCGATTGTGCGTGACTTGGCCCGTCCTGTGCAGTCCCTGACAGGTGTCGGCGCCAACGACATTGATGTTTCCGCGGTCGGCGACACGATTTTTGTGGCCCTGTCCGACGCCGAAAAGACGGCAACGGACGAACGCACAATGCAGCAGTCCCTCGAGATTGTGCGCCGCCGTATTGACGAGGTGGGCACCCGCGAACCCACCATCCAGCGTCAGGGGACGGATCGTATCCTGATTCAGGTGCCCGGCATCGGGTCGGCGGCTGAACTCAAAGCGATTATCGGCACCACGGCCCGCCTCACCTTCAACCCTGTTGTGAACGTCACCGGTGATGCAAACGCCAATGCCGGAATTGGCAACATGCTTTTGGCCTCCATCGACACGCCGGGCCAGTTTTTCATTGTCGAAGCCGCGCCTGTCGTGTCGGGCGAGGACTTGGTTGATGCGCAGCCAGCCTTTGACCAGAACGGTCGGCCTGCGGTTTCAATTTTCGCTTCAATCCGACAGCCGGCGCGCGACCGCTTTGGCGATTACACGGCCGACAACATCGGCAGTCCCTTTGCCATTGTCCTCGACAGCGAGGTCGATTGCTGCGCCCCGTCGATCCAAAGTCCCACATTCCGGGCGGATCGGGCATCATCACGGGCAACTTCACGGTCGAAGAGATCCACCAACACTCGCGGTGTTGCTGCGCGCGGGCGCCTTGCCTGCGGGACTGGAATTCCTCGAAGAACGCACCATCGGACCAGATCTGGGCGCGGACAGTATCAAAGCCGGGCAAGTGGCCTGCATCGTGGCCTTTGCGGCTGTGCTGATCTTTATGTTCCTCAGCTATGGCACATTCGGCATTTTCGCTAATATCGCGCTGATCATTAACGTTGGCCTGATCTTTGGATTGCTCAGCATGGTGGGTGCGACGCTGACCTTGCCCGGTATTGCGGGCATCGTTTTGACCATCGGTATGGCGGTGGACGCTAATGTACTGGTGTTTGAGCGGATCCGCGAAGAGCTGAAGTCGTCAAAAGGACCCGCGCGTGCAATTGATCTCGGCTATGAAAAAGCGCTGAGCGCGATTATAGACGCGAACTTCACAACGTTTATCACGGCCGTGATCCTCTTCGTTATGGGGTCTGGCCCTGTGCGCGGCTTTGCGATCACGCTTGGCTTTGGCATTCTCACATCGGTTTTTACCGCCATCTTCGTCACGCGTTTGATTGTTGTGATGTGGTTTGAACGTAAACGCCCCAAAACACTGGAGGTGTGAGATGCGCCTAAGACTGGTCAAGCAAGATACAAAATTCGATTTCTTCTCGCGTTCCAAAATGTGGATCGGGCTCTCTTTGGTGCTGATGGTCGTTGGATTTGCGTCCTTCCTCTATCAAGGTCTGAACTACGGTATTGATTTTAAAGGCGGCACAACAATCCGCACCGAAAGTACGACGCCAATAGACGTTGGTGCCTACCGCGATGCGATTGCGCCGCTAGAGTTGGGAGATATCTCAATCTCAGAGGTGTTTGATCCTACGTTTGAAGCGGATCAAAACGTCGCAATGGTGCGTATCGAGGCGCAAGAAGGCCAAGAAGCGGTTGCCGTCTGACATCATAGCCGAGGTGGTCGAAGCTGCCCTGCAAGTCGGCTGTGCCGCGGATATCAAGTTCGTTTCTGTCGAATCCGTTGGTCCCAAAGGTGTCTGGCGAATTGATCCAGACGGCGGCCATTGCCGGTGATCCTCGCCATCGCGGCGGTGCTGGTCTACATCTGGTTGCGCTTTGAGTGGCAGTTTGCCTTGGGCGCCGTGGCCGCATTGGTCCACGATGTTATCCTCACCATCGGCATCTTCTCCGAGCTCCAGATCAAGTTCGACCTCGCCATTATCGCGGCCTTGCTGACCATCGTTGGCTACTCGCTCAATGACACGGTGGTGGTGTTTGACCGCGTGCGGGAAAACCTGCGCAAGTACAAGAAGAAAGCCGCTGGCCAAGACGTGCTCAACATCTCCATCAACGAGACACTCAGCCGGACGGTCATGACCTCGGTTACCACCCTGTTGGCGCTGATTGCATTGTTCGTGTCTGGGCGGCGATGTGATCCGTGGGTTTGTATTTGCGATGATCTGGGGCGTGATCGTGGGGACGTATTCGTCCGTCTTTGTGGCGTCCACGATCCTGCTTTATCTCGGGGTGAAACGCGACTGGACCAAAACCAACGACGGTGGCGGTCAATACGCGAATATTGATGCCTGAAGTGATCCAAGCCGCCCTTGAAACACAAGGGCTGGTTTGGTTGCTCCTTGCGATTTTGGCAGCAGGGCTGGTGCGGGGCTTTTCAGGCTTCGGGTCCGCCATGATTATCATGCCTGCTGCCAGTACGGTCCTTTCCCCGTTTTCTGCGATCGTTTTTCTGATGACGGTCGAGTTGTTTGGCCCGCTGCCGAACTTGCGCAATGCTCTGCAAACCGGACACTTGGGGGATGCCGCGCGGCTTATCGCGGGGGCTGTGCTGGCCATACCGTTTGGCTTGTTCGCACTCAGCTCCATGTCGCCAGAATTTTTCGGCTGGGCGGTGTCTGGTGTTGTGCTGCTTTTGCTTGTTCTGCTTTTGACGGGCTGGCGATACAATGGTCCGATGGGCAGTAAAATGATTGTGGGCACGGGCGCGCTGGGAGGATTTCTTACAGGTGTTGCGGGCTTGCCCGGGCCGCCCGTCATCATGCTTTACATGGCCTCCTCCAAACCGATCACAATGATACGGGCCAACTTTTTGTTGTATCTCTTCGGGCTGGATGTGTTGTTGCTTCCGATGTTTTGGGGGCTAGGCTGGCTGGATGTTGAGGCCATCGTTATCGGTCTTTTACTCATTGCGCCTTATATCTGCGCGAACATTGCAGGGGCAAAGCTGTTCAATCCCGAGGCAGAGGGACAATTTCGAATGGTGGCCTATATCGTAATTGCAGCTTCGGCTATTCTGGGACTGCCACTGTGGAAAGGGTAAAACATGCGCCTCAATGAAGTGACCTATACCGACGCCAAACCTGTTGAGGGTTACGGCCCCGGTTTTTTCCGCATCGGAGGCGAAGTGTTCCGCGGCGGCGTCCTGGTCAGTGGCGCTGGCATAACGGCATGGGGCGGGTACGGGGATGCGGAGGCGTTGCTGGCCTTGGTCGAACATGTGGACGTGTTGTTCATCGGCACAGGGGCGGATGTGGCGCACATTCCCGCTGATCTGCGGACGCAATTGGAGAGCGGCGGCCTCGGGGTGGAGGCGATGTCCTCACCCGCGGCGGCGCGCACCTATAACGTGCTGCTCAGTGAAGGGCGGCGGATCGCATTGGCGATGCTCCCGGTTTGATGGCGCCGGCTGAGGATAGGCTTTTCACAAACCCGACAATACGTTACGCCTGACCTCATGACTTTGACCGTTACAGATCTGACGATTGCGCGTGGTGGCTTGCCTGTATTGGCCGGGCTGTCGTTTGCTGTGTCCAAAGGCCAGGCACTGATCCTGCGGGGGCCGAACGGGGCAGGGAAAACGACTTTGTTGCGCACAATTGCAGGACTACAAGAGCCGATCGGCGGTGCGATCTCTGGGGCCGAGGATCAGATCGCTTACGCGGCACACGCCGATGGCCTCAAGGCGATGCTGAGCGTGCGCGAGAACCTCGAGTTCTGGGCAGAGGTGTTCGGGCAGGACGGCGTTGATGCCGCGATCAAGACATTCAATCTGACGGAGCTCGGCGACCGTTTGGCTGGTACGCTATCGGCGGGACAAAAACGCAGGCTCGGATTGGCGCGCTTGTTGGTGACGGGGCGCCCGATCTGGGTGTTGGACGAACCGACTGTGTCGCTTGATGTGGCATCTGTCGCATTGTTTGCGGATGCGGTGCGGGGGCATCTGGCCACCGGCGGGATGGCGTTGATCGCGACGCATATCGATTTGGGGCTGGAGGATGCGCAGGTGTTCGATGTTGGTCCTTTTGCGGCCACGATGGACACCCCCCGCGGGGCCAGTGACGAGGCATTCCTATGAAGGCTTTGCTGCTCAGGGATCTGAGGCTCGCGTTTCGGGCAGGGGGAGGATTTGGGCTGGGGCTGGCCTTTTTCCTGATCGTTGTGATGTTGGTCGCCTTTGCGGTCGGGCCCCAAGCGGAGCTGTTGAGCCGGATCGCACCGGGGGTTTTGTGGATCGGGGCGCTGTTGGCGTGCTTGCTGTCGCTGGATCGATTGTTGGCATTGGATTTCGAGGATGGCTCGCTTGATCTGTTGGCCACAGCACCCTTGCCGCTGGAGGCTGCGCTGAGCGTCAAAGCGTTGGCGCATTGGATCACGACCGGCCTGCCTTTGGTCGTTGTGGCACCGGCGTTGGGCGTGCTGTTGAACTTACCGCCGCAAGGATTTGCATGGATCACCATAGCTCTTTTGGTGGGTACGCCTGCATTGTCGGTGATCGGGACGTTCGGGGCGGCGATCACCGTGGGGATCAAACGCGGTGGGCTATTGTTGTCGTTGCTGGTCCTTCCGCTTTACGTTCCGACGTTGATCTTCGGGGCAGAGGTGGCGCGGCGGGGGGCACAAGGGATGGACGTAAGTACACCGCTTTTGATGCTTGCAGGGATCACCTTCGGGGTGCTGGCCTGCATGCCATTCGCAAGCGCGGCAGTATTGCGTGTCAACCTTCGGTGATATCGCGCATTCCAGCGTTCATTTTAATTGAGACTGCGGTCTTCAGAGATTAGGTAGGTGGTATGTCACTTTGGAAATATGCCAACCCCGTAAAGTTTTTGCACCTCAGCGAGCGGGTGTTGCCGACGCTATGGGTGCTGTCGATCGCCTGCGTTGCAACCGGTCTTGTGTGGGGATTTTTCTTTACGCCTGATGATTTTCGGCAGGGATCAACGGTCAAGATAATCTACCTGCATGTGCCATCCGCGTTGATGGCGATCAATGCATGGTTCATGATGTTGCTGGCCTCGTTGATCTGGCTGGTGCGACGCCACCATGTCAGCGCACTGGCGGCCAAAGCGGCGGCACCGGTCGGCGTTGTGATGACTGTTATCGCGTTGGTCACAGGGGCATTGTGGGGGCAGCCGATGTGGGGCACATGGTGGGCCTGGGATCCGCGATTGACCTCTTTCCTCATCCTCTTTCTCTTTTATCTCGGGTACATGGCGCTTTGGGCCGCGATTGAAGACCCGGACTCTGCAGCGGATCTGACGTCGGTTTTGTGTCTGGTCGGATCGGTGTTTGCGGTGTTGTCGCGCTATGCGGTGAACTTCTGGAATCAAGGGCTGCATCAAGGGACGTCTATCCCTGTCGCGACCGGAGAACGCAGCGTGGCTGACGTGTTTTTCGTGCCGTTGGTGATTGCTATGATAGGCTTTGGATTGTTGTTTCTGGCCTTGGTGTTTTACCGCACGGGCACAGAAATCCGCCTGCGCCGGACCAAAGCGCTGTTGGCACGGGAGGCCCGGACATGATGAGTGCAATTCTACCCGATCTTGGGAAATACGCGATGCCCGTTTTGGCGTCCTATGGCAGTGGTTTGATCCTCTTGATCGGGCTTGTCTGCGTGTCTGTCTGGCAAGGCCGCAAGGCCAAGGCCGCGCTGGACGCTGTCGAAAGCAAGGACCAATCCGATGCCTAAGATACCCCCGTTGATGCTTGCGCCCCCGCTGATCTTTGCAGGTTTCGTGGCATTGGCGGCTTTTGGGATGTTTCGCGACGGCGCTAATGATCTGGAAAGCACGCGCATCGGCAAACCTGCACCCGCGATCACCGAAGTGGCGCTGTCGGACTTTCCACCCGTGACGCCGCAGGACTTGGTGCACGGTGAGGTGACATTGGTGAACTTCTGGGCCAGCTGGTGTCCACCGTGCCGTGCCGAGCATCCCAAGCTATTGGAAATGCAGGCAAATGGACTGCCGATTGTGGGGGTCAATTTTAAAGACGCCGCACGGGACGCGACAAAATATCTGACCGAAGATGGAAATCCTTTTGAAAGTGTGGCGTTTGATCCGGCTGGACGAACTGCTATCGATTGGGGTGTAACGGCCCCGCCCGAAACATTTATTCTGGATGGAAACGGCGTTGTTTTATACCGGTTTGCCGGCCCGTTGGTGGGGTCGGACTACGAGAACCGTTTTTTGCCTGAACTCAACAAGGCTCTCTCACAATGAGCGCCTGACGGCGCACGCTGTTCTGGCTCTGCGGGGCCGGTTTTCGGGTTAAATGCGGTAACCGTCGTTCACAATCAGGATTTTCCCGGTGCTTAAGCTGAGTTCATTAATCTTGTTGTGCTGACATAGGCTTTATCGGGGCAATATGGCGTGCGTCGCGTGTGCTCGTTTTGCGTTTTCGCAAGTCATCTCTTTGCTGTTCCCTGCCTGCATGTCTGACCCTGTCTCAAAGGCGTGCAGATGTGTGAATGCAGCGTGCGCAGGCCGTTAGAGAGCGTGTTGTACAAAACAGAAGCCTTTTGTCACAAGATGCGCAGCCTTGCGGAACGGGAAGTGCGGGTGTTTTGAGCGTTTTGTACAAAACAGGGCGTGTTTGTTACAAGATTTGGGGCCTTGAGGCGGTAAGGGGTCGTTAGGGATTGAGCGGCGTTAAGGTTTGGCGGCAGGGGTTAGGTGTTTGTTAGGAAGAGCGGAAACTCTTGTGGCGCAAAAGCAGGAAAGCGCTGCTTAAGCGGAACTCAGTCATCCAATGACCGCAAAGTCCGTGCCGCCGTCATTGTGGCTTTATTCAATTTGGTGCTTTCGGCGCAGGCCCGCAATGCGGGCTGCATCCGCAGCATTCTATGACCCGATCGAGGGCATTTGCGCAATTTATGGTCAGATAAGAACTATAAATTTTCCAAAACGCTTTGGCGCATCCGGTCCTGTCATATTGCCCGATGTTCACGTTCGTGATCCCGAACAGGCGCGGCGCAACATCGAGGTTGCAAAAGGTGGCGGCTGTCCCGGCGTCTTTCTGATCAACCACGACTTCGAGAAAGAAAAGCTGGTTCCGATTATCAAAGAGATACGGCAGGCGTTTCCTGACGATGGGTTTGGCGTAAACTTGCTGGCCAGTGACCGGTAAATTCGCATGTCCAATTCTGGGTGAGCTTCAGGCCCAAGGTGTTCGGGTTGACGGCTATTGGACGGATGACGCCCCCATGGACGAGCGCCGTGCAGAGGATGATCAACCCGAAGCAAATGAAATCGCAGACATCCGCAAGACGAGCGGTTGGGACGGGCTGTACATCGGTGGCACCGCCTTTAAGAAACAGCGTGATGTTGATCCTGCCCTGAATGGCAAAAGCGCGCGCATCAGGTGTGTCCCATCAACGCCGCGTCAAATGCGTAGGTCGTCAAGTTTTCGTACCCGTCTGGCGTGATCAGCACCTGGTCCTCCAGCTTGATCGTGAAATCTCCACCCACGGCCCCCACAGCCGCCTCGACGCAGAGCACCATCCCGGCCTCAAGCGGGTGCTCGAACGCCCCTGCCACCGCTTGGTCGGGGTAGGCCACCAGCGGCCACTCGTCGCACAGTCCGACCCCGTGCATCAGGCAGCCGTATTTTTGCGCCTGAAATGCCGCGTCCAGCCGGTGGCTGTTGGCGGTGAGTTCGGGGATGGTGACGCCGGGTTTGAGCATCTGCATGTTCGTCATGATGTGTTCATGGGCGTGTTGCATCGCGTAGATCATGTCGGGGCGCGGTTTCTGATCCCCGATCCACCATGAGCGGGAGATGTCGATACAAATCCCGTAGGCGCTGATCAGGTCCGTATCAAAGGAGATGATTTCGTTTTGTTGGCAGATCCGTGGCCCGCATTCCTGAAACCACGGGTTTGTGCGCGGCCCCGAAGAGAGCAGCCGCGTTTCGATCCATTCCCCGCCGCGCCGCACGTTTTCGGCGTGCAGGACAGCCCAGATGTCGTCTTCGCAGGTTTTCCCGTCCCCGACGGTGGTGCGGGCGAAGTCCTCCATCGCCTGCACCGCCGTTTGGCAGGCGTGGTTGGCGCAGCGCATGGCGTGGATTTCGTCGGCGCATTTGACAGAGCGCGCCTTTTCCGTGACCTCTTCGCCGTCTTTGAGGGTGTATCCTTGCGCCTCGAGCGCGCGGGCGCCGTGCAGCATGATCTTGTCCACGGCCAGTTGTGTGCCTTGTCCAGCGTGCTCTTGCAACAGGGCGCGCACCTCATTGGCAAAGACGTCGGCGGCCACGTCCACTTTGTCCCCGCGATCGAAGTAGAACAGGTCGGCGCCCGAACGGACTTCGCGCACCAAGGGGTTGAAACTGCTGAGGAATGGCGTGTTTTTGTAGTCCCAGATCACCATGTATCCGTCCGCGCAGACCAGCACCGCCCGAAAGGGGTTGTGCGTGTTCCACAGCTGCATGTTGGTGCTGTCGGTGGCGTAGCGGATGTTGAGCGGGTCGAACATCAGCAGCCCGGCGTAGCCGCGGCTTTGGATGTGTCGGGTGAGCCGTTGATGGCGATAGCGGCGCATCGCGTCGAGGTTGGGCAGCTGCAGGCCCGCGTCCGCCCATTCCTGAAACGCGCGCTGTGTGGGTCCGATTTCGATCCGGTCGGCGTCATTGGGGGAGCCGTCGCCAAGGGTCGCACCCCGTGTCGGGTCGATTTTGCGGGTGTCGCGGTGGTGTTGGTTCATTGTGGCCTCCCTGATAGGGAAGCGTTGACCGGATTTGCGCGCGCGGGTTGCCGGTTTGCGACGTGCGCGCGGCGTTTTTAGAGGAGGGAGAGGGCGGTCGCGGCCCCCTCCACCGCGTTGAGCAGCCAAAGGGCAAATGTGCCGATCTGGGTGGTGAGGATCCACCACAGGCCTGCGAAAAAGGTGGTGATGAACGCCGCGTAGCCCACACCGATTGCAGAGGCCGCCAATGTGCCGACAAGGGTGGTCAGATGGCCGTCACTGTCCGGACCGATCATATAGGCGATGGATTTTTTATAGCTGGGGGGCACCATCGCAAGGGCGCTAAAGGCTGCGATGCACAGATGCACGAGGGTCGGGATCAGGGTCGAGAACATTGTGAGGTATAGCCACGTGTAGGGCGCGCGGGTGTCGGGGTGTTTGAGGTCTTTCAGAACCGTCGGGATGTCGAAAAGGGGGGCGGCAGAGATTGCGTTTATGACTGCGACGCAGCACAGCAAGGTGAAGGCCACGCCAAACAGCAGGAAAACAGCCGCAATGGCATCGACCGCCCCACAAAGGAGGGCGCGCTGCATGCCTTTGGCTTTGCCGGTTTTGATGAGCTGCAAGGTGAGCGCGTAAGAGGCGAAATCAAAGATGGCGTTGATCAGGATCAAAGGGCCAATGGCGAAAACAAATATTCGTCGGTCAAAAGCCCCCTCTGCGGGCGCGGGCATGGCGGCCAAACCGCCCAGTGTCAGTGCCAATACGATCAGGACGCATAGGACATAGGCGCGCTGTCCATGTCCATTCTGGCAGGCTTTGGTCAACAAACCGACGCCTGCGAGTGCGCCTGCGCCTGCGCCTGCGAGTGCGCCTGCGCTTGCGAGCGCGCTTGCGAATGCGAGTGCGACTGCGCCTGCGATTGCGCCTGCGACTGCGAATGCGACTGCGAGTGCGCCCGTTGCTCCGGCTGCGAGCGCGACTGCAACTGCGACTAAACCTGCGAAGCCTCCGCCTGCGAATAAGACTCCGACTGCGACTGCGACAAGCCTCAGCACGTCAGCGGCTGCTTGATCAATGGGCCGCTGACGTGCTGAGGCATTCAATTGAGCGAGCAGGGTCAAAACAAGCGGGCAAAACAGCGCAGACCTGATCCAGAACGTGTCATTTGCGGACAAGACCGTCACAGCCCCGATGCCGGTGTCTGCGCCGGTCCACCACCATTGCGCCAGCATCAGGAACAATGGATACATCACAGCCAGCTTTAATGCTGCATCCATAACCGGCCAGGACATTGTGCTGTTTTGCAGGCGTGCCAAATCTGCGGCATCTTTGGCCCTGGGCGTTGTCCACCATTCCAATTTTGCCCACCACCCTTTGCTTGGCGGCGGATCGTCTTGCGCTGTCAGGGGCGAGATCATTTGCGTCAACCTGCGGGTTATTCGGCGCACAAGGGCGGAATAAAGCCCGAGGTTGTCGTCGCGTTCGATCAGTCGGGTGATCCGTGCGCTGTCTTCGGGCCCTGTGACCGCGTAGTTGATCAGCACAAACAATGTGCAGAACATCGCGACGGCGGCCCAGACGCCCCAGTGGGACGGGTCGATGTTGTAGGTCGCGGTGAGCGCGGCGGTGACGATCAACGCAACGACGGTGTTGTGAAAAGTATTGTTCACTGGTTATTCCCTTGTCCCGTGCCCGAATTTGCGCGCCTCCCGTCAAAAGTGCAAACGCATTTGCCCCGCTTTCGTCCTTTTCCCGCGTCCTGTGGTGCTTTAGCCTTGCGGGGCAAAGCGAGGTGCCATGACCGATCCTGTTCTTCAAACCTGTCTTCCGCCCTCGATGCACCTTGGCCGTGCTTTGCCGGGGGTGCAGCCCTTGGCGGATCACGACTGGCTTTGGGTGGATGAGGCGTATGGGGGGCAAATGGCGCTGCGCGCGGGGTTGCTTGGGGATCATTTGGAGGCTGTGCACTACCTTGAGGAGGGCGCGCGCGCTGCGGCGGAGGAGCTGCTGGAGGTCACGTTGGCGCTGTTGCCAGCCCATGGGTTTGCGGTGGGGACGCAGGCGGTCACTTGTCCTGACGGGCGCGTTGTGGATTTGGATTTCGCCGCCCCGTTGATCACTTTGGGGCGGTTGGTGCAGCAGGATCTGGTCCTGATGCAAAAACGCGGCGACGTGCATGTTCTGGCGGGGGCTGTGTTGTGTTTTCCGGCCTCGTGGTTGTTGGCGGAAAAGGCGGGGCACCCGTTGGTTCATATTCATGGCCGCGTTGAGGAATACGATGCGGATCTGGCGCGCCGTGTGCAGCGCTTGTTTGACGGGGTGCGTGTGGGGCGCCCTTTGTGGCGGGCGAACCGTCTTTGGTACGCGGATGCGACGCTGCACCAGCCCCGCTCTGCCACTGCCCCGCGCGAGATCGTGGACGGGCCGGGGGAGGCGCGGTATTATCGCAGCGAGCGGCAGTGTATTTTTCGTTTGCCGAGGACGGATGTGGTGGTGTTTTCCATCCATACCTTTGTGTTGAACAAGGACGATGTGCCCGTCGTGGTCACCGGGTAGGGCGCGCACAGGTCGCGCCCTCCTGTTTCATGTTCAGCTCTGTTGGATCACCATATGCGGTTGCCCGTCCGAGGTTTTCTCGGCCGAGTGCCCTTCGGGACCGACCGTTGTGTTCACTTTTTTGCGCAGCGCGCTGAAGTGCTTTGAGGTGACGACGTCGACGGCTTTGTCAAACACCAAGGTCAGCCGCCAAAACCCGCCATGCGCGCTTTGCGCCGCTTTGACGTGCCCTGTGAACGGGTGTCCAAGGTAGCGTCCCGTGACCCGTTGCAGCGGCGCGTAATGCACTTTTTGGCTGCCCGTTTCACCTGATGTTTCGCCAAACGTTTCAACTGTTGTTTCAACTGTTGTTTCGGGCGCTGCGGCGTGCAGCGTGTTCCAGTCCCGCGCGCCCCATTGATGCGCAATCGCTTCGAGCGCTTGGGCGTGGGTCAGGGCCTGTCCTTTGGTGGCAAGGTCCGCGCGCAGTCGTTTGGCTTGCGCCTTGAGGGTGGCGCGGGGGGGAAGGGTCGTGTCCATTTCAATCTCCAGATGTCGCAGAGATGAGGGCGTCGGGTGCTCGCATTGCCGGTGTCCGATGCGACGTGTGGGTCGAAAAGGAAAGGTCACTCACGGCTTCACCACATGTGCGAATGGCAGGGGCGTGAGACCCTTGAAGCGCCGAGATAGGCCTGCTGGATGCCTTTTGCAAGCTTTGGATTTGGTTGCGCGCGGTCTTAGGGGGCCCATTTGAGAAAGTTGGCGATCATCCGCAGGCCGGTGCCCTGACTTTTTTCGGGATGGAATTGCATGCCCACCATGGTGTCGCGCCCGATCACGGCGGTGACGTCCGTGCCGTAATCCACATGCGCGAGGCGGTGCGCGGTGTCGGCGACTTTGAAGTGGTAGGAGTGCACAAAATAGGTGTGATCCCCGGAGGCGATCCCGTCCAGAACCGCGTGCGGGTGCGTGATGATCAGGTCGTTCCAGCCCATGTGGGGCACTTTGAGTGTCTGGTCTTTGGGTTTGATTTCAACGACTTCGCCGCCGACCCAGTCCAGCCCTTTGGTGTTCTGGTACTCGCGCCCCCAGCTGGCCATCAACTGCATTCCGACGCAAATCCCCAAGAACGGGCGCCCTTTGATCTCGACCGCTTCTACCATGGCCTCGTAAAGCCCGCCTGTGCCGGTCAGCGCCGTGTGGCAAGCCGGAAACGCCCCGTCGCCGGGCAACACGATGCGGTCGGCCCGCGCCACGACGTCCGCGTCCGAGGTGACCACAACTTCGCCGGCGTCGACCTCGCGGGCCATCCGCTCGAACGCTTTGTGGGCAGAGTGCAGGTTGCCGCTCTCGTAGTCGATGATCGCTGTGAGCATGGCGCTACAACGCCCCTTTGGTCGAGGGGATGTCGCCGGATTTGCGGGGATCGACCTCCACCGCTTCGCGCAGGGCGCGTGCGACGGACTTGAATGCGGGCCTCGACGATTGTGGTGGCTGTTGATCCCGTGCAGGGCATCGACGTGCAAGGTGATGCCGCCGTGGGTCGCAAAGGCCGTAAAGAACTCGCGCACGAGTTCCGTGTCGAAGGTCCCGATTTTCTGGGTCGGGATGTCCACGTTCCAGATCAGGAACGGGCGGGCGGACAGATCAAGCGCACAGCGCACCAAAGCGTCATCCATTGGCAACAAGCAGCTGCCGTAACGCATAATTCCGCGTTTGTCGCCAAGGGCTTGGGTCAAAGCCTGTCCCAGTGCGATCCCTGTGTCCTCGACGGTGTGGTGATCGTCGATGTGCAGATCACCTGTGGCCCGAATGCTCATGTCAATGAGGGAGTGGCGCGCCAGTTGATCCAGCATGTGGTCGAAAAATCCGACGCCTGTCTGGTTGTCATAGACCCCTGTGCCATCAAGGTTGATGGTGACCGAGATTTGCGTTTCGGCAGTGCTGCGGGTGATCGTAGATTGGCGCATTTTGGCTCTCCGACTGATGTTGGAGCGCTTATAGGCGCGATGTGGCGCCGCGCCAAGATGGTGCGTTTGGGATTGCGCGGGGCGTGCCCAATATGTCAGCAAGGGGGAACAGCAAAAGGATACCCCCTCATGAGCATTTGCGTCTTCATCCAGATCCGTTGCACGCCCGGTTCAACGTACAAAGTTGCAGAATCCATCGCCTTGCGCGAATTCCATTCCGAATTGCATTCCACCTCTGGCGATTATGATTTGCTGATGAAGGCGTATATCCCCGAGGGCGAGGATGTGGGCAAATATATAAACGAGCACCTGCTGGATATTGTCGGGATCGAGCGGTCCTTGACCACGATGACCTTTAAAGCATTCTGATCCTGCTTTTTCCTGCCCATATTACAGGTGCGCTATGACCGATACTCACACCACCCATGACGCGCTGGAAGATGCGCGCAATCACGACATCAAAATCTACGTCAACGGCGATATTGTGCACCGCGACGCGGCCAAAGTGTCCGTATATGACAGCGGCTTCATGTTGGGTGACGGGATGTGGGAAGGGATGCGCCTGTATGACGGGGTGTGGTCGTTTTTCGATGAACATATGGATCGCTTTTTCGACAGCTGTAAGGCCGTGTCCCTCGACGTGGGCATGGACCGCGCCGGGATCATGGAGGCGCTCACGGCCACTGCGGCGGCCAATGACATGCATACGGATGTACATTGCCGCCTGATGCTCACCCGCGGCGTCAAGGTGAAGCCGTTCCAGCATCCTTCGCTCAGCCGTTCGGGGCCGACGCTGGTTATTATTATGGAACATTCCAAGCCTGCGGATGCGTTGCAGGCCAAAGGCATCCGCCTTGCCACTGTCCCGCAAGTGCGTGGTCTGCCCATGGCGCAGGATGCCAAATACAACAGTCATTCCAAGCTCAACTGCGTGATTGCCTGCCTTCAGGCGGAGCAGGCCGGCGCGGATGAGGGGCTGATGCTGGATCCGCATGGTTTTGTGAACACCACCAACGCCTGCAATTTTTTCATTGTGCGCAAGGGGGCTGTTTGGACCTCGACGGGCGATTATTGCATGAACGGTGTCACCCGCCAGAAGGTGATTGATTTGTGTCGTGCGCACGACATTCCTGTGTTTGAGCGCAACTATTCGCTGGTTGATGCTTATGGTGCGGATGAGGCGTTTTTGACTGGTACCTTTGGGGCGCAGACCCCTGTGGCCGAGATCGATGGCAAACCGATCGGCAATGGGCAGCGCCCGGTAACGGCGCGCATTCGTGCGTTGTACAAGGATTTGATCGCTGCACACATCAAGGAGTGAAGGATGACGGATAAACCTGATCTCGGGGCCCTGTTTGGCGCCCCTGAAACGTCGACATTTTTGGGACTGCAAGCTTGCGATTTTTGCGGCGCGTTTAGCGAGAAACTGTCAGAATTGGGCGCCAGGATCGGATTGATCGGCGCGCCCGGTGCCACGCCGTACAGCGCGGTTGGCGCCTATTGCCGCAACGGGCCGGATGCGTTGCGGGCGTCGATTGCGTCCATGTCCGCGAATGTAGAGCGCTATAATTTCGACCTTGGTGGCCCTGTTTTCCCTGAAGGCATCGGGCAGGCTGTGGATTGTGGGAACTTGCCTTTTGACGAAGATGACCCTTCGACCAATCGCATGAATATCAATTTTGTTGTGGCGGTGTTTCTGGATAACGAGATGGTCCCTATCGTATTGGGGGGGGATGATTCCGTTCCGATCCCTATGCTGCAAGCCTATGAAACAACGGGTAAATCATACACAATTTTGCAATTGGACGCGCATATTGATTGGCGGTCCGAGCATATGGGGGAGCGTATGGGGCTGTCCTCAACCATGCGCCGTGCGTCAGAGATGGATCATATCGAGCGTATCATTCAGGTGGGCGCGCGCGGCATTGGATCCGCGTCTGTTGAGGATGTGCAGGATGCGCTGGACTGGGGTGTTCAGTTTGTGAGCGCTGATGCGCTGCACAAAGGTGGTGTTGATCCTGTGTTGGCGATGATCCCCGAGGGGGCCGAGGTGATTGTTTGTCTGGACGTCGATGCACTTGATCCGTCGATTGTACCGGGGGTGATTGGTCGTGCACCGGGTGGTTTGAGTTACACCCAAGCGTTGGATTTGATCAAAGGCGTGGCTGCGCGCGGCCGGATCGCGGGTATGGATGTGGTCGAGTATATGCCCGAGGTTGATGTGGATGGGTTGGGTGCTTTGACTGTGTCGCGTCTGGTTGCGGCCAGCATGGGTGTTGTCGCGCGCCAGGAGTGAACATGGTGATCCTGTTTCGCCGCGCTTTGTGCGCGTCGAGGTCGAAGGGGCCTTGCCCCTCGCGCTGCGCGCTCACCCCAGGATATTTATGACGAAAGGAAGCGGGTTAGGCCGGTTGTTTTGTCGCGATGCCGCCGATTTTTATAAGTAATTCCAGCACCTCATCCGCGCCTTTTCCGTGTCTGAGGCTGGTGAATACAAACGGTTTTCCAGCCCGCATCCGTGTCGCGTCCCGGTCCATCACATCAAGTGAGGCCCCCACATAGGGCGCGAGGTCTGTTTTGTTGATCACCAGAATGTCTGATTTGGTGATGGCTGGCCCCCCTTTGCGCGGGATTTCTTCGCCTGCGGCGACGTCGATGACATAGACCGTTACGTCGGCCAGTTCCGGGCTGAAAGTGGCCGACAGGTTGTCGCCGCCGCTTTCGATCAGCACCACTTCGATCTCGGGGTGGCGGGTGCGCATTTGCGCGATTGCGGCGAGGTTGATGGAGGCGTCTTCGCGGATGGCTGTGTGTGGACAGCCCCCGGTTTCGACCCCGATCACGCGGTCTTGGGGCAGGATTTGCATTCGCATCAGGGCTTCGGCGTCTTCCTGAGTGTAGATGTCGTTGGTGATCACGCCGATGCTGACGTGCGGGTGTAACAGTTTGGCGAGATTGGCTGTGAGCGTGGTTTTTCCAGCGCCCACAGGGCCGCCGATGCCAATGCGCAGGGGTCCGTTTTTGGACATGTTCGGGTTCCTTTATGAGCGAAAGATGCGTGAATATTGGGTTTCGTGCCGCATGGCGGCGATGTCGGAGGCAAACGTATTGGCATGCAGGTCTTCGCGTGTGGCATTGACCAGTTGTGACGCGGTGGTGTTGCACATTTTTTTGAGCGCCAGTTGCACCTTTTGCCCCTCTGCCTGTCCAAGCGGGACCAGTCGCATCGCCGCCCCGACAAGGGTTGCGATCACGGATTGCAGATAGAGCGCACAGGTGAGTTGCCGGTCAAGGTGGTGCTGTGCGGCGGCGGCACCCACTGCAACCGGATAGGTCAGATGGGGCAAGGTGGGTGTGGACATGGCCGTGAGCGTGTCCACAAATGCCGCCCCTTGCAGGTCGGTCTCCATCAGGCGTTCTTTTGTGGCGGCAAAGGCGCGCGCTGTTTGATCGAGCGAATCCAACCCCTCGACGGGGCTGCTGTGTGCCACGCACAGGAGGACCGCATCAGCGCGCAGGCTGCCGGTTTGCAGCAGATCGCACAGCCAGTCCTCCAAGTCTGTCGCGGTGGCAATCGTTCCGTCTTCCACAGCGCCTTCAATCCCGTGGGAATACGCAAACCCGCCCACGGGAAAGGAAGGCGAGAGCCACTGCGTGAGGGTGAGGATGTCAGTGGTGGTGGTCATGATCGTGCGCTGTGTGACCGTGGTCGTGAGAATGCGTGCGCCCGTGCCCGTATGCGCCACCTTCGGGCGTGAAAGGCTCGGACACCTCCGTCACTTTTGCCCCGAGGTGCTCCAGCATATGGCCGATCACCTTGTCCTGCTGGATCAACAGACGGGTGTCTTCGATCTGGCAAGGTGTATGCCGGTTGCCGATGTGCCATGCCAGTTGGACAAGGTTTTCGCCGGTGATGGCAAGGAGAGGTTCCTCGGCGGCGATCACTTCGATCAGGCGTCCGTCCTCAAGCACAAGCGCGTCGCCGTGGCCCAGCGACGTGGTGTGTTCCAGATCGATCAACACAGTTTCATCGTGCACGGTTTCAATCACTTTGCGGCGCAGAAACCGTTCATCATAGCTTAGAACGCAAAGTTCAAAGCCGGTCTCCCAGTCGCCTGCGCGTCGGATTTCGGTACATGTGTGGTCAGCCATCAGAACAAGAAATACCTTTGTGCCATGGGAAGCTCTGTTGCGGGTTCGCAGGTCAGCAATTCGCCGTCCGCGCGCACTTCGTATGTTTCGGGGTTTACTTCGATTTGCGGTGTCGCCGTATTGAGTTTCAGGTGCGATTTTCCGATGTTGCGGGTGTTTTGCACCGCCACGGTTTGTTTGGCGAGCCCAAGGGTGGCGCCGATGCCTGCGGCCTGTGCTGCTTCGGACACGAAGGTCACGGCAGAGTGTTCGACAGAGCGCCCGAAGGCCCCGAACATGGGCCGCGAATAGACCGGTTGCGGGGTCGGAATCGAGGCGTTCGGATCGCCCATTTGTGCCGCCACGATGGTGCCCGACATCAGCACCATTTCGGGTTTCACGCCAAAGAATGCGGGGTCCCACAGCACAAGGTCTGCGCGTTTGCCTTCCTCCAGGCTGCCGATCTCGCGGGAGATGCCGTGGGCGATGGCAGGGTTGATGGTGTATTTGGCGATGTAGCGCCGGACGCGGAAATTGTCGTTGTCCCCGGTTTCTTCGGGCAAGGCCCCGCGTTGTTTTTTCATCTTGTCAGCGGTTTGCCACGTGCGGATCAACACTTCGCCGACGCGCCCCATGGCTTGGCTGTCGGACGCAATGATCGAAAACGCGCCCATGTCGTGCAGGATGTCTTCGGCGGCGATGGTTTCGCGCCGGATGCGGGATTCCGCAAAGGCCACGTCCTCGGGGATGGATTTGTCGAGGTGGTGACAGACCATCAACATGTCCAGATGCTCTTCGAGCGTGTTGACTGTGTAGGGGCGTGTCGGGTTGGTGGAGGAGGGCAAAACATGCTCTTCGCCGCAGATTTTGATGATGTCGGGGGCATGTCCGCCGCCCGCGCCCTCGGTGTGAAAGGCGTGGATGGTGCGCCCTTTCATCGCCGCGACGGTGTGCTCGACAAAGCCCGATTCATTCAGCGTGTCGGTGTGGATCATGACCTGCACATCCATTGCATCGGCCACGCTCAGGCAACAATCGATGGCGGCGGGGGTGGTCCCCCAGTCCTCGTGCAGTTTCAGCGCGCAGGCCCCCGCATTTACCATTTCCTCAAGGGCGGCAGGCTGGCTTGCGTTGCCTTTGCCTGCAAAAGCGAGGTTCATCGGGAAGGCATCTGCGGCCTGCATCATCCGTCCAAGGTGCCATGGGCCGGGGGTGCAGGTGGTGGCCAGTGTGCCGTGTGCAGGACCGGTGCCGCCGCCCAGCATTGTGGTGAGGCCCGAATGCAGCGCGTCTTCGATTTGTTGGGGGCAAATAAAGTGGATGTGGCTGTCAAACCCGCCTGCGGTCAGGATTTTCCCCTCTCCTGCGATGACTTCGGTGCCGGGGCCCACGATGATATCGACGCCCGGTTGCGTGTCGGGGTTGCCGGCCTTGCCGATCTTGTGGATGCGTCCGCTGCGCAGCCCGACGTCGGCTTTGTAGATGCCTGTGTGGTCCACGATCAGCGCGTTGGTGATGACCGTGTCCACGGCCCCTTGGGCGCGGGTGGCTTGGGATTGCCCCATGCCGTCACGGATAACTTTGCCGCCGCCGAATTTAACCTCTTCGCCGTAGACTGTCGCGTTGTCGCCTGTGCCGTTGGTCAGCGCCGCGCCTGCGCGCTCGGCGGTGAGATCGCGTTCGACTTCGATGATCAGGTCGGTGTCCGCAAGACGCAGTTTGTCGCCTGTGGTGGGACCGAACATGGCGGCGTAATCGGCGCGGGAAATTTGTGTGGGCATCAGAACTCTCCTGAATTGAGCAAGTCGATGCGGGGTTGATGGCGTCCGCAGAAAAGGATGCGGGCCCAAACACGCAGCGGGGTGGCGTTGTCGTGAAAGCTGTTGCGTACAGATGCCATTTTACAAATCCCCCATCACTTGTTGGTTAAATCCGAACACCCGCCGCGCGCCTGAAAAGGGCACCAGTTGCACGTCGCGCCGCTGGCCCGGTTCGAACCGCACGGCTGTGCCTGCCGCGATGTCGAGGCGCATGCCCCGCGCCGCATCGCGGTCAAAGTCGAGCGCGGGATTGCTTTCGCCAAAGTGGTAGTGGCTGCCCACTTGCACGGGTCGGTCGCCGGTGTTGGCCACCAACAGGGTGATGGATGTGGATGTGCCGTTCAGTGTCAACATGCCGTCTGCGGGAAAGAGTTCACCTGGAATCATTTTCGCCTCCTAACGAATGGGGTTGTGGACGGTCACGAGTTTTGTGCCGTCTGGAAAAGTGGCTTCGATCTGCACATCGGGGATCATTTCCGAGATGCCCTCCATGCATTGCGCGCGGGTGATAATATGCGCGCCAGCCTCCATCATGTCCGCAACAGAGCGGCCGTCGCGCGCCCCCTCGACCACCGCGTCGGTGATCAATGCGATCGCTTCGGGGTAGTTCAGTTTGACGCCGCGGGCGAGGCGCTTGCGGGCCACTTCGGCGGCCATGGCCACCAGCAGTTTGTCTTTTTCGCGGGGGGTGAGTTTCATGGCTCAAAGCCTCCAGTTTTTGGGCATAGCGGTGTCTGTAAGATAGGTGAGGGCAGGGAGCAGGCATTGGCGCAGCGCGTAGCCGTCTGCGGCCAGTGCGCGCATCACCAACAGGTCGTCGGCCAAAAGGCTCGCCCCTGCGGTGTCCGGCAACACGGCGCGCAGACCGTCGATTTTGGTGGCGGCGTCGGGGGCGTGTAAAACCACATTCGCCATGCCCCGGGCACCGTTTCCGATGGCTTTGCGGTTGAGTTGGGCGGTGATGTTGCCAGTGAAGGCCACGGTGTCGCGGTAAATTAACGTGCCATCGCGCCAGATTTCGACGCTGTCGCGCAGCTCTGCGTTCTCGAGGGTCTCTCCGGAGGCGGTGCGCCCGAAGATCATCGGCTCAACCATCAAGAAACGCGCGCTTGGCACAAGATCGACATGCAATTTGCGGTGCAGGGCGCTGTTGTTAAACAGAATGGTTTCCTGTGGCATCCAGAACAGATGTGCGTTTGCCTCCAGTGACAGAGTATTGCACACCCGCCCGCGGTGCCCGTCTGTGGCGCGGTAAATCCGTTCGGCGGCTTGGGTGGTGAGGGCAAGCTGTGCGCCTTGTGCCACGTGCGCGCGCACATCGAAACGGTCCCCCCCCGTGATGCCGCCTGCGGTGTTGAGCATAACAGCATCGACGCGCTGCTTTGCCCCGCGGGGAAAGAGCATGCGAAAGGAGCCTTCCTGCCGGACAGTCTGCAAGCGCGATACCCCGCTCTCGGGCGCGTTCACACGGATGTCCAGCGCACCTCGGGCACGTTGGTGCGTCACAGGGCAGGGCGCTTCGGGGAGGGCTATGAGGGCGGCGGTGTGCATTGTGGAAAACCGTTTCACATTCAAGCCGGGAAGGGAATTTCTTGGGCACTTTAGTGCGCGAGTTTTCAAGCAACGCCTGTTTTTTGTGCAATTTCGGCCTGATCACCGGATTGGGCTGTCCGTGTCACCGCAGCATTCGGATTGTTTGCAATCCTTGGCGGGCATTGCAGCCTCCTGTCGCAGGCACAATGCGCCAGAATTTTGGGCAATCGTGGGGGTATGGAAAACCTCCATGGCTATAAATGAGGCGTTTGGGTACGTTTTTCCTATTTGGAAAGTGATTGTACTGATGTCTTTGTTCCTTGTTTCTGTAACGGTTATGATTATCGCTGTCGGCGCGGCACTGGCCTTTCAAGCCCCTGTAAATGCGGCTCTGGCCAAAAGCGTCGGGGATCCTGTTTGGGCGGCCGTGCTGCAGTTTGGCATCGGGTTCGGGCTGCTGTGCATCTTTGCGATATTTCGTGGGTCTGTCCCGTCTGCGGTGCAATTCAAGTCGATCCCGTGGTGGGCTTTGACGGGCGGTGCGCTGGGCGCGATCTGGGTGCTTGCTGCGATCTGGTCTGTGCCGCGCCTTGGATTGGTGACGATGTTTGCCGCAATGATCCTTGGGCAATTGATTGCGGCGTTGCTGATTGATGCGGGTGGTATTTTCGGGTTGGAAGCGCGCTCGATCAGCCTGACGCGGATCGCATCGGTGGGTTTTGTGGCTATGGGCGTTGTGCTGTCGTATCGTTGAGTGACAGGGGCAAGACCCGCGCCCTGAAACGGCGGTGCTGAAACGACGAAGGGCCGCCCGAGGGCGGCCCTGTCGAATTCCACCGGGGTATGGTGTAAAATTGGAGCGGGCGAGGCGATTCGAACGCCCGACCCTAACCTTGGCAAGGTTATGCTCTACCCCTGAGCTACGCCCGCTTCCTTGAGGTGGGAATTATAAGTGCTGCGCCAAACCTGCAAGAGGTAAATTGATAGAATTGTGAAAAAAATGTCATGGGTCGCAACGGAAAGCCAAAGTTGGCCCGTTAGACGGGTATGAACAGCACCATTTTCACCTTCAACAGAGGCGTTTCGCGCATGATTACCCGTTCAAACCTTCAAATCGTTGTGTTGTCTTTTGCCATATTGCTTGGTCTTGCGGTGCACTCTGACGCGTGTGTCCTCAAAGGCGCGCCGGCCTTTGAGGATCGTGGTGGGCCGATGATGGATTTCCGCGCGGCGCCGTGATCAAAAAATCGCGTGTAAAACCAAACCGAGCGACGAGATGGTGATCATCATCAATGTCAGAATCATGCCCAACACGCGCAATTTCATGATTTGAGGGTGGCGGGAAAACCCGATGGCATGTGCAATGCGTCCGCCCACCAGCATCAGCCCCATGATGTGCAATACGACAGGTGGGGCGTTCTGGATTTCGGCGATGAGCACCAACAGTATCCCGATCGGGGCATATTCGGCGCAATTGCCTTGGGCACGCATCCGTTGCAGCAATACTTTGTCACCAGCATCCCCGACAGAGATCAGGTTTTTGCGGCGATACCGGATGACGCGCACGGTCAAAGCGATGAAAATAAGTGCGGTGAGGCCCGCGTAAAGGACGTGATTGTGAGGGACATGGTCTATTCCAGTGAGTGAGATGCGCTTTTATGCAGGGTTTGGGGTGAATGTCGGGTGATAGATCCGCCAGATTCGCGCCGGGTCGGATCTGTTCGGGTCAGCTGTCGTCAAACCCGATGTAGCGGGTCAGGTTCTCTTCGGGGCGGCGGCGTGACACCACACTATTAGCGGCAAAGCTGTCATCGGGCCACCCCATTGCGACACAGGTCATGATGATCTGGTCGTCAGGGATTTGTGCAATTTCGCGCACCACCGGGCTTTGCATGATTCCCTGTCCGTTTATGACACAGCCCAGTCCGCGGCTCCATGCGGCCAAAACAAGCCCGTAGGTCACGGCGCCAAGGTCGAAATGCGCAATTGTCCCGCCCGGTTCCATGGATTTGTCGTAGCACACGACGATGGAGACCGGGGCGTCGAACTGCCGGAACCCGCGCATCACCCAATCCTGGCGTTTTTCTTTGTTGTCGCGCTCGATTCCCATAGCCTCGAACAATTGCACGGCGATTTCGATTTGCCGGTCGCGGTGCACCCCCGCATAGGCTCCGTGATCCTGAATTTCACGGCTGGGCGGAACCCCTTCGAGCATGCGGGACTGGTTGCCCATGCGGACGTGTTCCAGCGGTTCTCCTGTCAGCACATGCAAATGCCAGGGCTGCGTGTTCATGGAGGAGGGGGCACGGTTGGCCAGTGCGATGACCTCTTCGATCAGGTCTTTTGGCACCGGTTTGTCGAGGTATCCGCGAATACTGCGCCGGTCGCGCATGGCTGTATCGAGCTGCATGATGATCTCCCTATCTGTTGTCCCAACTTTGGCGGCGCGGGACAGGGCGTCAATCAAGACCTTACGGAATTTGCCCTTTGAAACAAAAACGACGGTCGCTGGGAGGAGCAACCGCCGTCTTAGTAGACACGCAGGCTAAGGGAGGAGAAGCCTGAGCGCGATACGGTCGTAGTTGCGGGGACACCTAAAAGGAGGAGGTGGTGTCGCCGCGAATTACAGACAGGTCAGGGAGGAGGAGAGACCTGTCTGATCTGGTTGTTCTTATGCTTTGTACGCAGCCTCATAGGCGATGCGTTTGATTTCACCGAAGTGAATGCCCAGATCGGCCAGATCGCGGCCGGACAAAGCGCTCAATTCGCTGATGGTTTCACGGTAGACGCGACGCTGTGCGTGGCGCGTTGCGGCGTTTTCGAGAAACTGTGCTACGGTTGCAAGGGCGCGCTCTGTCAGGTCGCCGCGGGCGTGTGTGTCTGTGTAATATGCCATGATGATGTCTCGTCTTTCCTTGGCTACATTGTCGTTCGTTAGAGCTAACATACTCCAATGCTGCAGGTGCACAACTGATACGTTAACAATGCTGCTATGCAGCAATTGCATAGCATTAACCTTGTTTTTCAACCGCTTAAACATAAGGCGCTGTGCGAAAACATGTGGCACCGCCGCTTTCCCTTGTTCTTTTGGTCAAAAAGCCCAATTACACGACAACAGCTATAGAACAGGGAGATGCGGCATGCCCGTGACCAAAGAACAAATCATGGGCGCCTTGGAGCGGGTGGGCTTGCCCGGAGGCGACACATTGGTCAGCCGCGACATGATCCGCGCGATCACCATCCAGGGGGATGCCGTCAATTTTGTGATCGAGGCCCCAACCCCTCAAGACGCCGCCCAGATGGAGCCGGTGCGCAAAGCTGCCGAAGCCGTCGTCATGGAGGTAGAGGGCGTGTCCAAAGTCAGCGTCGCTTTGACCGCCCACGGCCCCGCGGCCCCCAAAGCCCCTCCGCCCAATTTGAAAATCGGGGGTCACCCCAAGCCTCAAGAGGGCAAGACCAAGCCATCAGGCGTTCAGCGCATTCTGGCGATCGGGTCTGGCAAGGGCGGCGTGGGCAAATCCACTGTGTCTTCCAACCTTGCTGTCGCCTTGGCCAAGCAAGGGCGCAAGGTCGGGTTGCTGGACGCTGATATTTATGGTCCCTCCCAGCCTCGCATGATGGGTGTGAACAAACGCCCCGCATCCCCCGATGGGAAGACGATTATTCCGTTGCACGCCCACGGCGTCACCCTGATGTCCATCGGCTTTATGATGGAAGAAGGCAAAGCCGTCGTCTGGCGCGGCCCTATGTTGATGGGGGCGTTGCAGCAGATGCTGGGTCAGGTGGAATGGGGCGAGTTGGATGTTCTGCTTGTGGACCTTCCCCCCGGCACGGGCGACGTGCAGTTGACCCTGTGTACCAAGAGTGAGCTGACGGGCGCCATTGTGGTGTCCACCCCGCAAGACGTGGCGCTGATTGATGCGCGCAAGGCGTTGGACATGTTTGCCACCCTCAAAACCCCCGTGCTGGGACTGATCGAGAACATGTCGATGTTTGTCTGCCCCGACTGCGGATCAGAGCATCAAATATTCGGACATGGCGGTGTTGCGGCGGAAGCCGAGAAGATGGGTGTGCCGCTGTTGGGCGCTTTGCCTATTGATCTGGATACGCGACTGGCCGGAGATGGCGGGACCCCGATTGCAGCGGGCGAGGGGCCTATGGCGCAGGCCTATGCCCAGATCGCAAAAGGGTTGATTGAAGGCGGGATGGCCTGACCTGGTCCAGAGCGTGCTTGAGGGGGGCAGGGCGGAACACGTCAAATGTCTGCTTCGAGCCCTTTGTTCAAAATGCTGCATACTCTACCAGTTGATGCAAACCGCCCATAGGTGACATTGTCATTTACACAGCAAATCAGGGCGGTATTTGCTGGCAATCCTGAAAAACGCCAATCAGAACACCGAATGTCGCGGACCCACTGAGCAAAATTGAACTCTGGTCAGAAGCCCCTGATCTGTTTGACCTTGTTCAGGGCTTCTCAGTGCGAGGAAAGACGTTGGCTTGCTTTGGCTATGAAAAACAGAAGTGTCGCCCCCCCAAGCACAGCAACTGACGCAACGGGCAGAGCAACAGGGCCAAAAGCTTGGTACACCGCGCCACCGCCTGCCGCACCAAGCCCCTGTCCGCCAAAGAACGCGGATGCATTGAGTGCGAGTGCCAGTTGCGCGCGTGCACCAGCCGTTTCCATCAGGCGTGCCTGTAAAGGGGCAAGGCAAAGAGCCCAACCAACACCAAAAAAGATGAATGCTGGATAGGACAACCAGTAGACATGGGGTGCAACCCATAAGATCAGAAAACAGAAGGCTGTAAACACAAGACCGCCAAGGATCGTCCCATCGCGCCCAAGCAGCCGCACCAGATGTGAAGAGAAGGCATTGCCGATCATCGACGCGATACCGGCTGCCAACAGGGCCACGGTGAGGGCTGTGCGTGGTGCGCCGCCTACTTCGACAAACCAGAACGCGATCATTGCATAGGTGATGAAACCGCCGCAGATCAGCAAAAGTGTGGTGGCAATGGTCAGTGACGTGGCGCGATCAGACAGGACCGCTAGCATCGCCGAAAATGAGGCCCGCGCGCCACGTACGCCACCCGGAACGCCGACAGCGACACCCATTGCGGCGACAAAGGCCGCTCCTGCTGCAACGAACCAAGCCGCACGCCACCCCGCAAATTCGGCTATCGCACTGGATATGGGCAGTGCCACAACCAGCGACGCCGTAAGCCCGCCAAAGACCACAGACATCGCGGCAGGCCGCTGGGCATCTGTTACCAATGACGCAGCAATAACCGAAGCCGTGGGCATAACCGAGGCAGCCCCCAAAGCCATGGTAACACGTGCGGCCATCGCCTGTTCCCAATTTTGCGAAAACCCAAGTGCCAAACCGCCACACCCCAGCAAGGCCAATGAGGCGAACAACACCGCGCGGCGTTCCCAATGGCCGATCAGAACCTGTGCAACCAATGCCCCAACCGCAAGCGAGAAGGAAAAGGCCCACACCAGTGCTGCAACCTCCTCCGCAGTGATGCCCAAACCTGACCGCATTTCGACCTGTACGGCGATTATCGCAAGTGAACCCCAGCTTGCGCAGAGTTGACAAAATCCAAGCAGGATCAGAATTGGCCAGGCGCGTCCCATAGGTTTCATTCCCTCGATTGGCTCGTTTAGGTCGCGTGATGGGGTGCTGATACCCCAAGTTCATCGCGCCGTGCTTTAGATTTCATACTGCTGCGTATTTTAATATTCTTGCAAGCTGAAAATACTGTAAGGTAATTATTTATGAGCAACAACGCTGACAAACCAGCCCGCGGACGGCCAAGAACTTTGCAACGGGAGCATGTGCTCAAGATTGCGATGGAAAGTTACTGGACCGATGGGCTGACAGGTGTCTCGATAGACGAGATTTGCCGCCGTGCAGGGGTCTCCAAGCCGGGAGTTTATCGGGAGTTTGGCAACGAAGACGGGTTAAAACAGGCCGCCTTGGAAAGGTATCAGTCGACGGTTCTGGCACCGCTCGCAGATATTTTGACCGATGATTTGCCCTTTGAACAGGCACTAAGGAAATTGACTGACTTTGTTCTCTTGGATCGCAAGGCCCACGGACTGCCTGCTGGCTGCCTGCAGGTTGCCACGTGCCGTAGCAAGCAAACTCTTGGAACGCGAACCCGCGAACGTGCTCATAAATTTGGCGATCAAACCCTAACGGGTCTTGAACAGTGGATAGACCGGGCGAAATCAAACGGGCAGTTTGCCGTCGAGATACCTACGCGGACCGCAGCACTGTATGTTGATGCTCAGATCGCAACTGCGATGGAGCTCCAACGGCAAGGCGTGACCCAAAAAGAGTTGGAGGGTGTTTTCAAGCTGGCTCTTACTGTATTTTTCGAGAAAAAGCGTCCAATTCTGGACGAGATTTTTAGTGAGGTCGTTTGACATGCTTCACGCGCATCGCAATTGCTCAATTGAGGCCATCGCGAAAACTGGAATGTGCCTTTAGTTGTCGACACCGCACAGAATAACAAACATCGGATCGAGGCCCAGAAGTACAGGGGGCATAAGCAAACCGGTTGCGCAGCCCGTGAACGTCTTGCAATCTGCACTGTGAACCCGAATACGTACCCGCACATCGGGAGACGGTCACATGTGCCGAATGTTGTGCGCTTTTGGTATCGCTGGTATATGATCTCCCCTAACAGGAGATTGATATGGCAGAAATTTCGTCCACGGGCGACCAGATGCTGGTCGTTTTGGAATGTGTCAATCGCAGAGTAAAAAAGGGGCCAAGTCGCGGCTTAAAACGGGTCCACTGAGCTATCGCTTTTTGTGCGCTTTGGCGCGAGTGCTCCCCATATAGCTAACGCGTGCCAAAGCGCATGTTGGCCCTTTGGCCAACATTATTTTGATCTGGATAGAGCTTTGATTACTTTTGCTTGCTGCGGCTGTGTTTGAGACGGTAACTTTCGCCGTTCATCTCGAGAATGTGGACGTGGTGGGTCAAGCGATCCAGCAATGCGCCGGTCAGGCGCTCGGAGCCGAAGACTTCAGTCCATTCGTCGAAGGGCAGATTTGATGTGATGATGATGGATCCGCGCTCATAGCATTGGGATATGACCTCGAAGAGGAGCTCCGCGCCAGATTTGCTGAGCGGCACGAAGCCCAACTCGTCGATGATCAACAGGTTTTGACTGGTGAGTTGTTTCTGCAGGCGTTGCAACCTTCGCTCATCTTGCGCCTCGATCAGGTCATGGACCAATGCCGCAGCCGTCGTGAAGCGCACCTTCAGCCCTCTTTGGCATGCGGCCAATCCAAGCCCCAAAGCGATATGTGTTTTGCCAGTCCCTGATGGTCCAAGGGCGATGATGTTTTCTCTGCGATCCATATACTCACACCGCGCCAGCTCCATGGTCAGAGGCTTGTTCAGGCTGGGCATTATCTTGAAGTCAAAGCTGTCCAGACTTTTGGTGCTGGGGAACTTGGCGGCCTTGATGCGCCGTTCAATCATTCGCCGTTCGCGGTCAATCAGCTCCATCTCACATAGCCGCGCCAGATATTGGACGTGGTCTTTGTTCTCGGCGGCACAAAGCTGTGCTTGCTTTGCGTACTCTCCTTTGAACGTCGGCAAACGCAATGTCTTGAGGTGGTGATGCAGCAGGATTTGAGGCGCGTCGGTCATGCCGCTGTCCCTCCCATCAGGCTCATGTAGCTGGCCGGGCGGGTTGTGCCCACATTGGCCTTGGGCAAATACGGATAGAAGTCCAAATCCAGCCGTGGTGGTCGCTTTTCGACCCGACACAGCACAAGATGTTTAACAGCGTCATAACCGATCGCACCCAGATCAATGGCATGGCTGATTGCACCCTGCACGACGTCGACCTCGAAGGTTTCCAAAAGGCGCAGAACTTGCACGTATTCCCGCTTGCCCGGTTTGCCCATTCGGGCTTCGAGCAGCCGGTGCAGGGTCGCGAAGACATCTGGCAAATCCCAGCCCTGTAACGGCGCGGCCTGATCCAATGCACCAACCTTTTGTTCAATCAAAGGCAAAAAGTGGAGCGGGTCGAAGATCATATCTGCGGATGCATAGGATCGTTCGTGTCGTGCAATCACCTCATTGCCGCAACCGATCAGGACCTCATGCACAAAGCCACGCACATGGACGTCGTGATGCGCATACGCCACCGGCACAGAGTAATCATTGCCGCGATATCGCACCATCGAGATCGAGGTTGCCCGTGTACTGACATGATCGCAGGCTTCATATTCTGCGACGGGCAATCCCATCAGCGCATCCAAGTCGGACATCAAACGCTTACCGATGGACATGTCATGGCCGCGCAACGTATCGCCCTGACGCGCCAAACATTTCTCTTCCAGATGGGCGTTCAGATCATCAAAGCTGTCATAACGCGGCGCGGGCACCATGAAGTTGCGACGTGTGTAACCAACCATCCCCTCAACATTGCCTTTGTCGTTCCCGCGAGCGGGCCGCCCAAACTTGTCATCAAACAGGTAGTGCGACTGCAACTCTGTGAACCGACGCGTCCGGACACGGGTGCGCTCACCCAGAATCCGCGCCACGGCGATCTTGGTGTTATCGTAGAGAATGGATTGGGGAATGCCGCCGAAGAAAGCAAAGGCCGACACGTGGCCATCGCAAAACGCCTCGGTCGTCTCAGCAGGATATCCCTTCACAAACACCGCATCCGAATGCGGTAAACTCATCACAAAGAAGTGGATCTTGCATTCTACGCCGCCAATCACCCCAAGTGTCTCGCCAAAGTCCACTTGCGCGTGCCCTGGCCGATGCGACAGCGGTACAAACACTTCTTTGGTGCGTCGCTTTTGTTCGCGCACGTAATAGGTCACCGTGGTCAGGCTGCCTGCGTATCCGTGTTCGTCGCGCAACCGTTCAAAAATCCGCTTCGCGGTGTGCCGCTGCTTTTTGATCAGGGCTTTATCCGTCCGCAAAATCTCATCAATGACACCGACATAACCATCAAGCGTTGGTCGCCGTGGGGCTTCTGAACGGCGATACCCTGGCGGCAAAGCATGACGCAGCATCTTCGCTATCGTCTTGCGGTCCTTGTTGAAATAACGGGCCGCCGCACGAACAGACATACCGTCCTTCAAACACGCACGGCGCACACGACTATAAATATCCACAGAATACATCTCCCGCCCTCCGATAACTCGAAGGGCACAAACTGGCGGACTTTTACTCCGCTACAACCGCGCTAAGCAGTCGTTTCTGTGGCCCATTATTGCTCCGCGTTTTACACTGTTAGAGAGCGGTGTCAACTTTTACTATATCGCTGCGAATTCCGGGACCCTTTTTAGCACCCCCCTGGTGGTGAATTCAACTGGCTATACCATGTGTTTCGCCGCTGGCACTCAGATCGCGACAGCATCAGGCACTGTCGCTGTCGAAAATCTGGTCAGTGGCACGTCGGTTTTGACAGCAGACAAGCAAGAAAAACCTGTCAAATGGATTGGTCGAAAAACGGTTCACAAGCTTTTCTCTGGCCTGAATATGCAGCCTGTGTGTATTGCAGCAGGTGCATTGGGGGGCGGACTCCCCACCTCTGATCTGACAGTAACCGCAGATCATGGCATGATCTTGGACGGATACGTGATAAACGCCTCGGCTTTGATCAATGGCACAACGATTGACTGGGTGCGAATGGATGACCTGCCAACAAACGTCACATATTATCACATCGAAACAGAAGATCACGACGTGATCCTCGCAAATGGTGCCCCCGCGGAAACCTTTGTTGATGCTGTGACGCGAGCCGGTTTCGACAACCATCATGAATACATTGATCTGTTTGGCGCCGACCGTGTGATCCCCGAAATGCCGATGCTGCGGATCAGTGCGCAGCGATTGCTGTCCAAGCACATCAAGGCGCGATTGGGCATCGACACAGAACAGACATGTTTAGGTTTTGCGCACAATTGACAGGAAATCCATATTATACATAGGGTCGCCCGTCGCTTTCGCTAGAGCGAGCAGCAAGAGAATGACAACTCTCCGCGTTTTATTTTACGGAACACAAATAGCTTAATTCGGATATAGCTATCCGGCGCCTTGGGCGATACGCAGACATTTGTTTGGGTGCAGTATAACTGGTCTTACTGGGATCATTGCTGCCCATCGGCGAAAATGGCCGAAGCTCAAAATGGCGCTTCATTGAAATTCAGTCCGCAGGGTGAGATTCAATGAGGTTGGATCCCGCGCTTGCATCCTACTCTTCAAATTCAGTTAAATCATCCTCGCTGATTGCTCTAAGCGGCACGCCAATCTGTTGTGGCGTTCTTGTGTTCTGATGCGTTGTGAATTGCGACTATGCCGGTGATCTGCGCAAGGGTGAGAACTGCAATGTCCGCTCCTGCATCCTTTTTGGGGCCAGATGTGAGTTCATTTGCCAATGCCCGTGTAAGAAGGCCGGGACCGGTTTTCGACCATGTGGTTTCAGCGGATCGAGACAATAAATCTGATTGAGCGCGGTTTACAGCATCGTTCAAAACTGGATGGTCAGGTGTCGCCGCAAGGAAATTATTTCCCAAGTTCGCAAGACCTGGCTCTACCAGCGCGATAAAGGCAGCACCTGTCGGCAACACTGCGCCAAGGTCGCCAACGAGCCGGTCATCGGCGTCGGCATAAACGCCGCCTTCGTAGGAAAGAATACAGAGGCGAAGGAAGTCTGACTCCTCCGCCGGATTGCGCGCCAGTTGAAATGCCTGCACTGCCTTTGCATCAAAATTATCGCGCAAATAAGACAAAGCGGCACGACGGTCAAAGCGCCGATACGCAAACTCTGGATGGTTGCACCAAGTTTCCATCATCGCTGCAATACGCTGCGGTGGGTTGGCAGCGTCCCAATACTGTACAATTTGTCGCGGGATTTCTGTAGCACTCCCGAGTCGGGCTGTCGGCGCGCACTGAAGCCAGTGCCGCAGGGTTCGCATTGCGGCCACGTTTGAGTCCGGATGATCCTGCATCAGGCTGACGTGGCCCAAGCGATCTCTCGGCCCGACCTTTCGGCCTGGCCCATCAGGACCGGTGGCCAACGCGATCTTAACCTCTGTCACCAGTTGCCCATGATATGACGCTTGTGCGTGCGGGTGCTTCCACAGCCCCGAGGCTTCTTGTTCTTCAATCAGAAGCGTCAATTTAGCGGCTCGGCCATCCCCGATCATGCACCGCAACAACATCCGATACGCATTTTGTTGAGGAAAACCACCGTTTCTCAGACACGCTCTAAAGGCCGCAAACGCAGCGTCGGATTCACCGACAGCCGCATGCAGCAGCATTAAATTGCTTTGGATTTCCGGAGAGAGTGGCTGCGTTTTGCCCCCTAGTGCAGACAAAACAGAAATTGTCTCTTTTTGACGACCTATTTTGTTCGCAGCTTGCGCAAACAGAGATACGATAGCAGGCTCTGCCGCCCAATAGACAATGCAGAACCGCAGATACCGCTACGCATAGGTGCTCTTGCCAGCAACGATAAGTGCCCGCGCGATCAAACCGACATCTTCAGGTTCGCGACGGGCAACGGGCTTCTTGCGTGTGATTTGTATTGCTGTGTCTGTATCAAGGTCACCAAGCGCCCGCCGGGCCGTTAACATTTCTAATCGCGATTGCGGAACATGACTCGACAGATCGGCCAGTGTTAACTGCTTCACATTCGAAACATGGCCACGCTTCTTGTGCAAAACGAGGCTTTTTAACAATGTGGAACTGTCCGGAAACTTCTCTAGTCCAAGACGAACGTATCTGTCGGCCTCACTGTCGTGCCGAAGCGCGAGAAGGCTACTGATGAGCTTGGTCAAAACCGAAGGGGTGACCTGTTTGTTGTCCACCAACCATTGGAGGCGTGCAACTGCGTCTTCTCGGCGACCCAGTTTTATCAGGACATCGGCATAGGTTAGCTCCACCGGAATTACTCCTGCATCCAACGCCCGCGCGGCCTGAATATGCACAAGCGCCTTGTCACGGTGCCCAAGCTCCAAATTGATGCGAGAGAGCCTGATCCTTGGCAATGCGGATTGAGGGAAACGGCGTGCAGTTGTCTCCAACTGCTGTAACGCTGCGTGGCGCTGGCCAACAGCGCGCTGGCAATCAGCGAAGATCAGTTGGGCATGGATTGAGCTCTTGAATCGCTTGGCCACAGTTTCGCTGTTTGGCAGCGCCGCGTGCGCGCCGTCCCGAGCAAGGATCAAGCGAACATGTTGGACGTGAAGGCTCGACGCACCCGAAAATGCACGAAGCGCCTGAACGCTCTTGTCAGCGGCCCCATCAAATGCCTCTTGAGCGATCAGCACTTTAATCTCAGCATGACGCAAAACCAAGCTGTCCTTGCTTGAAGCATCGCGAGAGCGCAGCATACTCTGCTCAGCCGCCGCAAATTGATCTAAGCCAAGCTCGATCGCCAGCTTGTGGCGCCAATAAACCGGGCGATGTTCTTCACCAGAAAGAAGTTCGAGAGCCGATCTCGCGGCTTCCAATTTTCCCAACCGGATCAGAATATCGATACGAAATAGCTTGAGATCGACATTCTTGGGCAAGGCTTTGCGAACGGCATTTAAGCAAGCCAAAGCCGTTGCCCGGGTTCCATGATTTTTGAGGGTGGCAATCAGCTTGGGCACCACGCCCAAAGAACCAACTAATTCTGGCAAACTCTGTTCTAGCAAAGCAAGCGCTTCTGCTCGTTGATCGCCGTCCAACAAAGAGGCCAATTTGGACAGCTTAGCTGCGATCAAAGCGGAAAACTCATTCGCGTCTTCAGACAACAATTGCACTCCGTTTGAATTTGGCTCGATTGCTCCAGTTGATACTGGCTAAGGTAGGTAAGTGACTTGGCTTGTTGAGTCAATTTGCCCAATAGTCTCTATTGTACAGTGAAGGTGTCCGGCAAATCTGTGCAGCGTTCCAAGGTGTATCCAACACGATTGAATGGATACGAGAATGACAAAGCACGGAACTTTTCAGACAAGTTTAAAGCCACTGTTTCGCTTGAGGCGCTGCGTGGTGACATGACGGTGCAGGAAATTGCAGCCAAGCGACAGTTGCACCCGACGCAAGTGAGCACGTGGAAGCGGCAGGCGATTGGGCGGGGGCGGTATCTGGACAACAACTTGATAGAGCGGCTCTGGCGATCCCTCCCGAGATCATGAGGAACAAGACATGCTCACGGCATCCTTCAGCCTCAAGGAAGTCACCGAGTTGATTTCCTCTGGTCAGATAATGGATGCGCCGACAATTGCAGCACTCGGGTGGTTTACTATCTCGGAAAGCCGGTAGCTGCCGTTCGTGTCCTTCTGGCGAAGGATTACTAAGTCCCGCAAAGCAGACTTTCCCTATTCTTTTCTGCCTACCCAAAAGAGACCTTGGCTCAATGTTTGAAAATCTTCCACCGCGATGGTGTCGAGGATGACGAACATTTTGTTGGCTCATTCGGGGGGCGGCCTGATGTCTTCGGGCTTGGTATGGGAAATCATGGTCCGTACTGGATGATTTCCGAATCAATTTGCGTGAATCGCGACCCGAATATGGGAAACCCTTGTTTTCTGGCCTGACTTGTGTGAGAACGTAAAAAGAACATCCATTTGATGTTCGATTTTTCTGCACTTTTTTGGGAATTCATGGGCGGTTTTTTGTATTCCAGAATAGCCACTACATATGGTGTCATGATCTTGCAAATGAACCAATTGAGCCATTTTTCGCTCATTTTGCCCTACTATATCTTGTTTTGGGGGCCTCTCAAAAACAACTTCTAGCTTGTTTCGCCCAAATAATCCCTTGCCAGCCCATGCTTTCCCATGGCATCCCTCGTTCATCGGATGAGAACGAGACCACGGGGCACCAAACGACCCCACACAATAAAAAAACTCTAGCAGGTTTCATACAGGCACCTCGCTTTCATCAGACCAAGAGATCCGGCGCGTGAGCGAGCAGACATCCCCCCAGGTGGCGCGCGCAGCTGGACTTCCCGCTCAGCGGGACATGGCGGCGAGTTGATCAGTGGCAGCAGATCAACTCGCCGTTTTTAATTCTCCCGACATCCATATCGGGCCCGAACAAAACGACACGACACAGAGGCATCAGCCCAACAGGGCAAACTAGGGACGGACCAGTGGCACGAAGGTTCAGAGGCGAAAGCCAACACAAAGTCGACACAAAGGGGCGGGTCTCAATCCCAGCCTCTTTTCGTCGTGTGTTGGAAGCGGCTGATCCGAACTGGAAGTCTGGCGAGGCCCCTGAGCTGGTGATTGTTTACGGTGATCACCGCCGCACCTACCTTGAATGCTACACAATGGAAGCCATCGACGAGGTGGATGCCAAGATCGACGCCCTCCCGCGTGGTTCTATGGAGCGCAAGATGTTGCAGCGCTTGTTCCACGGGCAGTCCTTTCCGACGGCTGTGGACGAAACGGGCCGTTTGGTCCTGCCAGCCAAGCTGCGCAACAAGATTGATTTGTCCGGCGAGGCGTTTTTCATCGCGGCCGGTGACACGTTCCAGATTTGGAAGCCCGAGACCTACGAGGCCGAAGAATTGTCCAAGACCGAAGAGTGGTTGGACGACCTCCCCGAAGACTTCGATCCAATGGCCTTCCTAGACGGTCAATCAGGGTCAAGCGGGCAAGCGGGGGAATGATGTGATGGCTGCTGCCGCCGCCGCAAATTCTGCCGATCCTCACATTCCGGTTCTGTTGCGTCCTTTGCTGGCCGCTGTTGCACCTGTGTCCGGCCGGTGGCTGGATGGCACTTTTGGGGCAGGGGGCTACACAAAAGGGTTGCTGGACGCTGGCGCCGATCACGTGATTGGCGTGGACCGCGACCCTTTGGCGTTCGAGATAGCCGCCCCTTGGGTTGGCGAGATGTCGGATCGCATCACATTGCAACACGGTGTGTTTTCCAAAATGGACAGCTATGCCACCGAACTTGATGGCGTGGTTTTGGACCTTGGCGTCAGTTCCATGCAGCTTGATCTGTCTGAACGCGGTTTTTCTTTTATGCGCGATGGTCCTTTGGATATGCGCATGTCCCAAGACGGAGAATCCGCGGCGGACATCGTCAATGGCGCGGATGAAGAGCACATTGCCGCCATTCTGTTTCATTTCGGCGAAGAGCGGGCGAGCCGTCGCATCGCCAAGGCCATCGTGCGCGAGCGCACTCTTGCGCCGATCACCAATACGTTGCGACTGGCCAAGATCGTGGAGGGGTGTTTGCCCCGCCCCAAGCCCAACCAGTCACACCCCGCCACCCGTTCGTTTCAGGCGCTGCGCATTGCGGTGAATGATGAATACGGTGAGTTGTTTCGCGGCCTCATGGCCGCTGAACGCGCGCTGAAACCCGGTGGCCAGTTGGCTGTTGTGACGTTTCATTCGGTCGAGGACCGCATGGTCAAACGCTTCTTCACCGCACGTTCCGGAAAGGGCGGCAACGCCAACCGCTTTGCCCCCGAAGTTGAAAAAGACCCCGCCCAATTCACCATCAAGTCGCGCAAGGCGATCGGGCCGGATGAAGACGAATTGAACACCAATCCACGCGCCCGTTCGGCGAAGTTGCGGGTCGCGATCCGCACAGATGCCCCCAGCGGTGACGTGGATGCCAAAGCGCTTGCCATGCCAAGCCTTCCCAACACCAGCAGAGACCGGTCATGAGAACAATTTTGTATATTTTGACAGTTTTGGGCGTCGTCGGTTTGGCCTTTTGGGCCTACCGCGAGAATTACGCGACCCAGCAATCGCTGGCCGAAACAGAGCAATTGCGCAAAGACATTCGCGCCAGCCATGCCCGTTTGGCGGTTCTGCGCGCCGAGTGGGCCTATTTGAACCGTCCGGACCGTCTGCGCGAGCTTGCTGACATCAATTTCGACAATCTTGGTCTTTTGCCCATCCAGCCCGAGCAATTCGGATTGGTGGATCAAGTGTCCTACCCAGTCGCGGATGTTGAAGTGGCCGAAGACGACGACACACCGTTGAACATCACCGGCGGCGTCGATGTGAGCAACACGGGGAGCAACCCATGATCCGTATCCCTTTGCGCCCGTTGGCGCGTATTCTGGAGGCCCGCGAAAACGGCGAAAACCCCGATGCGATCGAGCGTGAAAACAAGCGCATCCGCCATGAAGATTTGCAAGCGCGTGCCCGCCAGCGTGCCGAGGGACGTTTGCTTGTGCTTGGCATGTTCTTTTTCTGCGCCTTTGCTGTTGTTGGCGGGCGTATGGGCGTGTTGGCCACCTCCGAGGCTGTGGAGCCCCGTTCAGCGGGCATTGGCGCTGCCATTTCTGCGCAACGTGCCGATATCGTGGATCGTCATGGCAATCTGTTGGCCACCAATTTTGAAACCCACGCGCTTTATGCCCAGCCCCATCAACTGATTGACCCTGCAGGCTCTGCCGCTCAATTGGTCGAGATTTTTCCGGATCTGGATTTCTCCCGTTTGGTCAAGGACTTCACAGGCAAACGCAAGTTCCTGTGGGTGAAGAAGAAAATCAGCCCCGAGCAGATGCAAGCGGTGCATGATATCGGTGATCCTGGTCTGTTGTTCGGACCCCGCGATATGCGCTTGTATCCCAACGGCAAGCTGGCCGCGCATGTGATGGGTGGTGCGTCTTTTGGCAAAGAGGGTGTATCGGCTGCCGAAGTGATCGGTGTCGCGGGTGTCGAAAAGCAGTTCGACGAGTATTTGCGGGATCCTGCCAATGGCAATGCGCCTTTGGAGTTGTCTTTGGACCTGACGGTTCAAGCCGCGGCGGAACGTGTCTTGTACGGCGGCATGAAGCTGTTGAACGCCAAGGGTGCCACGTCTGTGTTGATGGATGTGCACACGGGCGAGGTGATTTCGGTTGTGTCTTTGCCTGACTTTGATCCCAACGACCGCCCCAGCCCTATCACGGAAGGGGATCGCGGAGATGATCCGCTGTTTAACCGTTCCGTGCAAGGTGTCTATGAATTGGGGTCGGTGTTCAAGATTTTCACCGCCGCTCAAGCCGTTGATCTGGGCCTTGTGAATCCGTCGACCATGATCAAAACTGATGGGCCGATGCGTGTTGGCGGGTTTAACATCGGTGAGTTTCGCAACAAGAATTACGGCACCCTCAGCGTGTCCGACATTATCGTCAAATCCTCCAACCGCGGCACGGGTCGCATGGTTTTGCAGATCGGTGCCAAACGCCAGCAGGAGTTCCTCAAAGCTATGGGCTTTTTCGAGGCGACCCCTTTCGAGATTGTCGAAGCTGCCGGCGGCAAACCGTTGTTGCCAAAACGCTGGACCGATTTGTCGGCGGTGACCATTTCATATGGCCACGGTTTGTCCTCTTCCCCGATGCATCTGGCCGCTGGCTATGCTGCCATTGCAAATGGCGGTCGTGTGGTTCAGCCGACGATCCTGAAAAAAGACGGCCCGCAATACGGTCCTCGGATCATGAGCGAAGGAGCCGCAGCTGCCGCCCGTCGCATGTTGCGCAAAGTGGTGAGTGAAGGCACGGCCAGTTTTGGCGAAGTCGATGGGTACGCTGTGGGCGGCAAAACCGGCACAGCCGACAAGCACAGACCCCGTGGTGGCTACTACGAGGATAAAGTGATCGCGACCTTTGCCTCTATTTTCCCGGCCCATGACCCGAAGTATGTGTTGATCGTCACGTTGGACGAACCTGTGGAAACATCCGGCGACAAACCGCGCCGCACGGCAGGCTGGACGGCCGTTCCAGTTGCCGCGGAAATGATCCGCCGTGTCGCTCCGTTGCTGGGCATGCGTCCAACCGTTGAACCCGTGTCCTTGGCTGATATAACCCTGACCAGCAGCAACTAAGCCGAAAAGGCAGCGCAGATGGTCATGCCGAAAAGTATCTCTTTGAATTCCCTTGGCTTGATGGCCGTGGGCGGGGCGAATCCTGTCCTGAACAATATGGCTGTGGACAGCCGCGAGGTCAGCGCAGGTTGCCTGTTTTGTCGCCATGCCCGGCTCTCAGGTCCACGGCGCCAGTTTCATTGCATCGGCTTTGGAGCGGGGCGCGGTTGCGATCCTCACCGATCCCGAGGGTGCTGTCATCGCCCGCGACGCGATTTCGGCGGCAGGTGTGGCCCTTGTGGTTACAGAGCACCCCCGCGAGACACTTGCCCGCACGGCGGCTTTGTGTTTCGGGGCCCAACCCAAGACAATGGTGGCCGTGACAGGGCACCAACGGCAAAACGTCAGTGTCGACTTTTGTGCGCCAGATCTGGACCGAGTTGGAGTTGGAGGCCGTGAACCTTGGCACCACGGGTGTTGAAGGGTCCTGGACCGCCAAGCTCCATCACACCACCCCCGAGCCGATCACTTTGCACCGCACTCTGAACCTTGCGGCGCAAAACGGCATTACCCACGCTGCGATGGAGGCCTCCTCGCACGGGTTGGACCAGCGCCGTCTGGACGGTGTGGTCCTGAAGGCTGCCGGCTTTACCAATTTCACGCAGGACCATCTGGATTATCACGAGACCTTCGAGGCCTATTTCGACGCCAAGGCCCGGTTGTTTACGCAGGTCCTGCCCGAGGACGGCACGGCTGTCATCAACATGGACGATCCGCGCGGGCGTGGACATGGTTGCCATCGCCGCGGTGCGGGGGCAGGCGTTGATCTCTGTCGGGCGCGAAGGCGCGGATTTGCAGTTGTCTGCGCAGCGCTATGACGCGACGGGGCAGGATTTGCGGTTCACCTATCAGGGCAAGGCCTACCAGACCCGTTTTAATCTGCTGGGCGGCTTTCAGGCGGACAACGTGATGCTGGCCGCTGGCTTGGTCATGGCCTGCGGTGTTGCGCCCGGGGATGTGTTTGACACGCTGGAACACCTCACCACCGTGCGGGGCCGGATGGAACTGGCCGCAACCCGGGACAACGGCGCGGCAGTGTTCGTGGATTTCGCCCACACCCCCGACGCGATCGAGACGGCGCTCAATGCGATGCGCCCGCATGTCATGGGCCGTTTGGTCGCCATCGTTGGGGCTGGCGGCGACCGCGATGCCACCAAACGTCCTTTGATGGGGCAGGCGGCGGCTGCGTGTGCCGATCAGGTGTTTGTCACGGACGACAATCCCCGTTCCGAGGACCCGGCCGCGATCCGGACCCAAGTGATGGCCGGATGCCCTGATGCGATTGAGGTCGGGGACCGCGCTGAAGCGATTTTGCGCGCGATTGATACACTTGGGCCCGGTGATGCGCTGTTGATTGCCGGTAAGGGCCATGAGACCGGCCAGATCGTAGGCAATGATGTGTTGCCATTCGATGATGTAGAACAAGCAAGCGTTGCCGTTGCAGCCCTTGAGGGGAGATTGGCATGACGCTTTGGACATCACAGGACGCCGTTGCGGCCACTGGTGGGCGCACGACCTGCGCATGGTCGGCCGGTGGCGTCTCCATTGATACTCGCACCATCGCGCAAGGGGATTTGTTTGTGGCCCTAGAGGCCGCGCGCGACGGACATGATTTTGTGGCGGCAGCCTTGGAAAAAGGGGCTGCGGCTGCATTGGTGTCGCGCATTCCCGAGGGTTTGGACGAAACAGCCCCGCTATTGATTGTTGCGGATGTTCTGGAGGGACTGGAGGCTTTGGGCGTTGCGGCGCGCGCGCGCACTGACGCACGTGTTGTGGCGGTCACCGGCTCTGTCGGGAAAACCTCGACCAAGGAAATGCTGCGCGCCATGTTGAGCGAACAAGGGCGCACCCATGCTTCTGTGGCCAGTTACAACAACCATTGGGGCGTGCCGCTGAGCCTTGCGCGCATGCCTGTGGACACGCAATTTGCCGTGATCGAGATCGGCATGAACCACCCCGGCGAAATTGCGCCGCTGGCCAAGCTTGCGCGCCCGCATGTGGCGATGGTGACCACAGTGGCAGCGGCCCATCTGGAGGCGTTCGAGAATATTGAAGGCATCGCGGTCGAAAAGGCCTCCATCATGGAGGGACTGGAATACGGCGGTGCGGCGGTCATCAACAATGACATCGAAACAGCCGCGATTTTGCAGGCCAAAGCGCATGACATGCGCCGTCGCGATATCGGGTTCGGGGAGCATGGCTTTGATTATGTTCTCAAAAACATGTCCATCGTTGGCGACACGACTGTGGTGCAGGCCGAAGCAAACGAGCAGCCTTTGTTGTTCAAGATCAACACGGCGGGGCGGCATTTTGCCATGAACGGGCTTGGCGCATTGGCCGTATGCGAGGCGCTGGGGGCGGATCTGGGGCTGGCGGCGGCCGCTTTGGGACGCTGGTCGCCCTACACAGGGCGCGGCGCACGCGAGATTGTGGTCCTTGATCCGGTTGAGCGGCACATGACGCTTGAGTTGATTGACGACAGTTACAACGCCAATCCAACCTCGATGGAGGCCGCGCTTGAAGTGCTGGCGGCTGCCAGTCCGATTGACGGGATCGGACGGATCGGCAAAGGGCGCAAGATTGCGTTTCTGGGTGACATGAAAGAGTTGGGTCCGGACGAGATTGCCTTGCATGCAGGGCTGGCCCATCTGCCTTACACGGCGGATTTGGACGTCATCCACTGCGTTGGTCCCTTGATGAAGCATTTGCACGCGGCCTTGCCAGACACGCAACGCGGGCAATGGGCGGCCACAGCCGGTGAAATCCATGTGCGCGGCTTTGTCGATGCGGGGGATGTGGTGCTGGCCAAGGGGTCATTGTCGATGAAGCTGGCACTTGTCGTTGA
Source organism: uncultured Paracoccaceae bacterium (assembly GCA_943787985.1). Classification (GTDB taxonomy): domain Bacteria; phylum Pseudomonadota; class Alphaproteobacteria; order Rhodobacterales; family Rhodobacteraceae; genus Ascidiaceihabitans. Next base: position 812,711 of record CALSOO010000004.1, read on the forward strand.
CGCCATCCGGAAAATGGGCCATCCCCAACATATAACAACATAACACTAAATCGTGAGTAAAGGGGCCGAGCATGCTCTACTGGTTGACGGCACTTTCCGACGGGGGCGACTTTTTCAACCTGTTCCGCTACATCACATTCCGTGCCGGCGGAGCATTTCTGACCGCGCTTGGTCTTTGGGTTCATCTTTGGACAACGCCCTCATCAACGTGCTGCGCCGCCGTCAAGGCAAAGGCCAGCCGATTCGTGATGACGGCCCAGAGGCGCATTTCGCCAAAGCAGGGCACGCCCACGATGGGTGGGCTTGCTGATTGTCGGTGCGCTTTGACCTTTTCCACGTTGCTTTGGGCGCGTTGGGATAACCCGTTCATCTGGATCGTATTGTTTGTGACGCTCAGCTTTGCGGCCATCGGGTTCGCGGATGATTACGCCAAAGTGTCCAAAGCAAACGACTGGCTGGCGTGTCCGGCCAAGTGCGTTTGGGGTTGGGCTTTGTCATTGCTGCGATTGCGGCCTATTTCGCGGCGCATCAACCACCCTGAAGCTTTGCAGAACCAACTGGCCTTGCCGGTGTTCAAGGACACTTTGATCAACCTTGGCTATCTCTTTATCCCGTTTTCGATGATCGTCATCGTGGGCGCGGCCAATGCGGTAAACCTGACCGACGGGCTGGACGGTTTGGCGATCATGCCTGTGATGATCGCGGCGGGCGCGCTTGGGCGTGATCGCTTATGCCGTTGGTCGTGTGGATTTCACCGATTATCTCGACGTGCACTATGTGCCGGGGACGGGTGAAATCCTGATCTTTACGGCGGGCATGTTCGGCGGCGGCTTGGGCTTTTTGTGGTACAATGCCCCTCCCGCGGCTGTCTTTATGGGCGACACGGGCTCGTTGGCTTTGGGCGGCGCATTGGGGGCCATCGCCGTCAGCACCAAACACGAGCTGGTGCTTGGGCATCGTCGGCGGTTTGTTTGTGGTCGAGGCGCTGTCGGTGATTATTCAGGTGCTGTACTTCAAGCGCACGGGCAAACGCGTGTTTTTGATGGCTCCGATCCATCACCACTATGAGAAAAAGGGCTGGGCGGAGCCGCAGATTGTGATCCGTTTCTGGATCATTTCGCTTGATCCTCGCGCTGATAGGTCTGGCCACTTTGAAAGTGCGATAGCCTGGTTTCGCAAGTTTTGGTGACGTGTGATTGGACCCTGTGGCAAGGTTGCGCGGCAAGCGTGACGCAGGTGTGCATGTGGCAAAAGAACAGACGACAAAAAGGCGCGAGACATGATTGAAGTTCAGGGCCTTTCGGGCCAAAAGGTTGCGGTTTTGGGTCTTGGGGCGGTCGGGTCTGTCCGCGGCACGCGCGTTGCGCGACAGGTGGTGCGCTCCCGATCTGCTGGGATGACAATGACGCTGCGCGTGCTGTGGCTGAGGATGAAGGCTTTGTGTGTGAAAGCCTCACGAAACAGGGGGCGTTTGATGACCTTGCCCGTTTGATCGTGTCCCCGGGTATCCCGCATTTGTACCCTGTGCCAAACCCGGTGGTGGCGGCTGCTCTTTCGGCAGGTGTACCTGTGGACAATGACATCGGTTTGTTTTTCCAGTCCTTCGCGACCGAAGAATGGAGCGGTTTTGACATCGCACCGCGCGTTGTCGCTGTAACCGGATCGAATGGGAAGTCCACGACGTCTGCCTTGATCCACCATATCCTTGAGCATGTGAACCGCCCTTGCCAGTTGGCGGGCAACATCGGGCGCGGGGTTCTGGATATTGATCCGCCCATTGACGGCGAAGTGGTGGTTCTGGAGCTTTCGAGTTATCAGACAGACCTTGCAAGGTCTTTGACCCCTGATGTGGCTGTGTTCACAAATCTGTCCTCTGATCATCTTGACCGCCACCACGGGATGGGCGGTTATTTCGCGGCAAAGCGCCGTCTGTTTGCCGAGGGTGGTCCGGACCGCGCGGTGATTGGTGTGGATGAAGACGAGGGCCGGTTTCTGGCGGGGCAACTGGCTGAGGGACCGGCCGATGATCGCGTGATCCGCATCTCTGTGGATCGCAAGTTGACGGGGCCGGGGTGGCAGGTTTTTGCGCGCAAAGGGTTCTTGTCGGAGTATCGAAAAGGCAAGCAGGCGGCGTCCATTGACTTGCGCGCTGTTGCCGGTTTGCCGGGCGCGCACAATCACCAAAACGCTTGTGCGGCCTATGCTGCCTGTCGCGCATTGGGTTTGGCTCCCAAAGTGATCGAGGCGGCGTTTCATTCATTCGGTGGCTTGCCGCACCGGTCCCAAACCATCGCTGATGCGGCTGGGGTGCGTTATGTCAACGACAGTAAAGCCACGAATGTGGACAGCGCTGCAAAGGCATTGCAGGCTTTCAAGCGGGTGCGCTGGATTTGCGGTGGGTTGCAAAAAGAAGGCGGGCTGGACGCGTTGAATGCGGTGTCTGGCGATGTTTTGAAAGCCTATGTTATCGGGCGCGAGGCTGCGAATTTTGCCATGCAACTGAGTGTGCAGACGCAGGTCTGCGGGACAATGGCCGAGGCGGTTGCCGCCGCTATTGCAGACGCTGAAGAGGGGGATGTTGTGCTGTTGGCGCCAGCTGCCGCGAGCTTTGATCAATATGACAGTTTCGAGCGGCGCGGAGATGATTTTGTGGCTGAAGTGACTGCGCGGATTTGATGGGGTTCGGCGCTCTTTGCCTGCGCAAAGACGCCCCGCCCACCATCCCGCATCTGCGCGGTTCTAGTTTGGCAGTGCCCGTGCGACGGCCATTGCCGACGACCATGCCCACTGGAAGTTGTAACCGCCCAGCCAGCCTGTGACATCGACGGCTTCTCCGATGAAATAGAGCCCTTTGACGCGGCTACACTCCATGGTTTTTGATGAAAGTGCCTGGGTGTCGATCCCGCCTAGCGTGACTTCGGCCGTGCGGTATCCTTCGGTGCCGTTCGGTGTCATTTGCCAATCTTGCAAGTGTGCGCAGATTTCTGCGAGCCTGACGTCCGATTGATCGGCAAGATTGCCTGTCAGGTCCAATTCGTCTTTGAGGAACTCTATCAGGCGCGTTGGCAGAAGGGCGCTCAATTCGGTTGTGAGGTTCTTGCGACCGTAGTGTTGGCGTGTTGTGCGCAAAGAGTCGTAGAGGCGCGCGTCGGGATCGAGGTTGAGGGAGATTGCTTCTCCCTCTTTCCAGTAGCTTGAGGCCTGCAAAACAGCCGGCCCCGACAGGCCGCGGTGCGTGAACAGAAGTGCTTCTTCGAATTGTCCAGCGCCTGCGCTGACCCGTGACGGTATGGCGACCCCTGCCAAAGGCACGAACCTGTCTTCCGGAAAGGTGAAAGGCACAAGGGCAGGGCGGGTATCCGTGACGGGCACTTCGAATTGCCGTGCGACGTCATAGGCGAAGCCGGTCGCGCCCATTTTGGGGATCGATTTTCCGCCGGTTGCAATGATGATCTGCTTTGCTGTGACCTGTGTTTTCCCGCTTGGCGCAACAAGGGTTGCTTCATACCCGTCCGCGGTTTGGTGAAGGTCTTCGATTTTGGTTTCAAGACGCAGTTCAGCACCGTTTTCACGCATCAAGTCCAGCAGCATAGCGATGATTTGTTTGGCCGAGACATCGCAAAACAATTGTCCGAGGGTTTTTTCGTGCCACGCAATGTTGTGTTGGTCGATCAGATCAATGAAGTCCCACTGCGTGTAGCGTGCAAGTGCTGATTTCACGAAGTGGGGGTTTTGCGACAAGAAGGCATGCGGGGCACAGTGCATGTTGGTAAAGTTGCACCGCCCTCCGCCAGAGATGCGGATTTTCTCACCTGCTTTTTTGGCGTGATCGATCACCAGAATGCGGCCCGGTGCGTAGGCTGCACACATCATGCCTGCGGCGCCTGCGCCGATGATTAAGCTGTCTACTTGCATAGCAGCGCAGTGCCAGAGCGCACCGTGGCCGTCAAGGATACCCTTGCTTTTTGCCCGATAGCATGTGCTAGCTTGCCCCCGTATCAAGAACTGGAGTTACATATGCACGGTCTCGTAACCGGAACCCCTCTGGCCGCAGTTAGTGTTGCCCAAGTCGGGGGTGGCGCAATGACGCTTGGTGTCCCGGCAGCCCCTCACGCGTGGCAGTTGATTATCGTTTACCGTGGCCTGCATTGCCCGATTTGCAAAACCTACCTGCAAAAGTTGCAAGACCTGATGCCGGAATTCCACGCAGTTGGTGTGGATGTCATTACGCTTTCCGCGGATTCCGAGGTCAAAGCCCAATCTATGGTCGACGAGATGGGACTGACATTGCCTATGGGGTACGGGTTGACCCCTGCCCAGATGACGCAATTGGGGCTTTATATTTCAGGCCCGCGCACCCCGCAAGAAGCCGAAGCTCCGTTTGCCGAGCCGGCTATGTTTGTGATCAATGGCGAGGGTGTTCTCAAGATGATCGACATTTCAAACGCGCCATTTTTGCGCCCTGATCTGGATCAGGTTTTGCGTGGCGTGAAGGCCAATCAAGTGGAAGGTTACCCAATTCGAGGCACTTACAGGGCGTAGTTGATCTGCTGTCTCAGCTACAATTGGTGGTAGCCCCACGCGGTAAAACCCGCTATACTTGCCCACAGACCCCAAGAATGGGGCAGCTTGGCCATGAGAGTGGCGCAGGCAAAGAGGCAGTGTAAAGGCGATACCCATGACTGAGATGGTCTATGGCGCGGTTCCCGTTCAGCGGGGCGAACCGATTCTTCCCAAATGGTGGCGGACGATCGACAAATGGGCGATGTCCTGCATCCTGATTCTGTTTGCGTGTCGGCATTTTGCTGGGGCTGGCGTCTCGCCGCCCTCTGGCCGCAAAGAACGGGTTCGAGCCGTTTCATTACGTGCAGCGCCAAGCCTTTTTCGGCGTGCTGCGCATTGTGGCGATGATGCTGACGTCGATGATGTCCCCGATTCTGGTGCGCCGTCTGGCGGTCTGGGGTTTCTGTTGCGCCTTTGTGGCCTTGGCCTTGCTGCCGTTTTTGGCACGGATTTTGGCAAAGGCGCGGTGCGCTGGTATTCGCTGGGCTTTGCCTCGTGCAGCCTTCCGAGTTTCTGAAACCCGGTTTTGTGGTGATGCGGCGTGGATGATGGCCGCAGCAGGAGATGAACGGCCCGCCCGGCGCACGTGGTCGTTTGGCTTGTGCATTTCGATTGTGCTGATGTCTGGCGATGCAGCCGGATTTCGGGCAGGCCTGCCTGGTCCTGTTCGGTTGGGGTGTGATGTATTTTGTCGCTGGTGCGCCGATGTGCTTGCTGGTGGCATGGCCGGGCTGGTCGTTGTGGCGGGATCGATTCGCCTATTCAAATTCGGAACACTTTCGCCCGCCGCATTGACGGGTTTCTGATCGCCGATGTCGATCCGACCACGCAGCTTGGCTATGCCACCAATGCCATCCGCGAGGGCGGGTTGTTCGGTGTTGGTGTCGGCGAGGGGCAGGTCAAATGGTCTCTGCCCGATGCGCATACCGATTTCATCATTGCGGTCGCCGCCGAGGAATACGGGCTGATTCTGGTGCTGTGCATCATCGCGCTTTATGCGTGGTTGTGGTGCGGTCCTTGCTGCGTCTGGTGCGCGAACGTGATCCGTTTATTCGGCTGGCCGGCACCGGGCTTGCGTGCATGTTTGGCGTGCAGGCGATGATCAACATGGGCGTGGCCGTGCGGCTGTTGCCCGCCAAGGGCATGACCTTGCCGTTTGTCAGCTATGGCGGCTCGTCCGTGATTGCGTCGGCATTGCGCTGGGCATGTTGCTGGCGTTTACGCGCACACGGCCGCAGGGCGAAATCAGCGATTCTCAGGGCCGGGGCGCAACCGATGAAGCGCACCACTTTTGATGATCGCGGCGGGCGGCACGGGCGGGCATATGTTCCCGGCGCAGGCCTTGGCCGAGGTGATGTTGGCACAGGGTTGGCGGGTCAAGCTGTCACCGATGCGCGCGGCGCGCGCTACACGGGCGGCTTTCCCGCATCGGTCGAGATCGAGACAGATCAGCAGCGCCACCTTTGCGCGGGGCGGGTTGTTGGCCAAAGCGCTGGTGCCGTTTCGCATTGCGCGGCGTGTTGGGCGCGCGTTGGCGATGATGCGCGACAGCCCGATGTGGTTGTCGGCTTTGGCGGCTATCCGCGATTCCTGCGCATGGCGCGGCGACTCTGCTGCGCTGCCCGCGGATGATCCATGAACAAAACGGCGTGCTTGGGCCGGGTGAACCAGCTGTTTGCCAAACGGGTTGATGCGGTCGCCTGCGGCACGTGGCCGACCGACTTGCCCGAAGGGATCGAGGGCATCACACCGGCAATCCGGTGCGCGGCGCGGTTCTGGAACGGCCGGGCGCGGCTACATTCCAGCCGGGCGATTACCCGATGGATCTGCTGGTGATCGGCGGCAGTCAGGGGCGCGCATCCTGTCGATGTGGTGCCGCCGGCGATTGCGCACTTGCCGATGGACATGCTGCCAACATCCGCGTCAGCCATCAGGCGCGCGGTGAAGACGCAGACCGGGTGCGCGACTTTTACGCCGAACACGGTATCGATGCCGATGTGCAGCCGTTTTTTCACGATGTGCCGCGCCGCATGTCCGAGGCGCAACTGGTGATCAGCCGCGCCGGTGCGTCGATCGGTTGCCGATATGTCGGTGATCGGGCGCCCGTCGATCCTGATCCCCTTGCGGCGGCCACCGGGATCACCAGACCGCCAACGCGCGCGGCCTGGTGGATGCGGGCGCGGCGATCTGATCCCTGAAAGCATGCCTGACCCCGAAAGCCTGACGGCGCAGATCGAAACCGTGCTGCACCCCGCGAGGCGCGCAGCAGATGTCCCAGGCGGCCTTGTCGTGGGCAAGCCCGACGCGACAGAGGCACTTGGCCGAGATGGTCGAAGACCTGGCAAACAAAGGATCAGCACATGAACGCAGCCGACCAAACTTCCCGGCGACGTGGGCCCGATCCATTTTGTCGGCATCGGCGGCATTGGCATGTCCGGCATCGCCGAGGTGTTGTTGAACCACGGCTATGTGGTGCAGGGGTCTGACCTGAAGACCTCCAAGATCACCGACCGTTTGGCACGATCTGGGCGGCCTGATCTTTGAGGGGCAGCGCGCGAAAACATTGCGAGCCGAGGTCGTTGTGATTTCCTCGGCGATCAAACCGGGCAATCCGGAACTGGACGCGGCGCGCGTGCGCGGGCTTGCCGATTGTGCGCCGCGCCGAGATGCTGGCCGAGCTGATGCGCCTGAAATCCAACATCGCGATTGCAGGCACCCACGGCAAGACCACCACCACCACGATGGTGGCGGAACTGATGGTGGCGGGCAATTTGACCCCACGTCGTGAACGGCGGCATCATCCACGCCTACGGCTCGAACGCGCGCGATGGGGCAGGGCGAATGGATGGTGGTCGAGGCAGACGAAAGTCGACGGCACCTTCAACCGCCTGCCTGCGACCATTGCGATTGTCACCAACATCGACCCCGAACATATGGAACATTGGGGCACCGAAGAAGCGCTGCACCAAGGGCTTCCTTGATTTCGTGTCCAACATTCCGTTTTACGGCGTGGCGTGTGCTGCACCGATGACCCCGACGTGCAAAGCCTTGTGGGCAAGATCACGGACCGCCGCGTCGTGACCTATGGCTTTAACGCCCAAGCGGACGTGCGCGCGGTGAACCTGCATTACAAAGGCGGCGTGGCGCATTTCGACATTGCTCTGCAATCCGAAGACATGGTGATTGAGGGGTGCACCTTGCCGATGCCCGGTGATCACAACGTCTCGAACGCGCTTGTCGGCCGTCGCCGTGTGCGCGGCATCTTGGGGATGAAGGCCGAGGAAATCCGCGCCGCGCTGGCCGATTTCGGGGGCGTGAACCGCCGCTTTACCAAAGTCGGCGAAGTTGACGGCGTGACGATCATTGACGACTACGGCCACCATCCGGTTGAAATCGCCGCCGTGCTCAAGGCCGCGCGCCAAGCTACCGAGGGGCGGGTGATCGCGGTGCACCAGCCGCACCGCTTTACCCGCTTGCACCACCATTTCGATGAATTCTGCGCCTGTTTCAACGACGCTGACGTGGTGGGCATTGCCGATGTTTATCGCCGCTGGCGAAGACCCGATCGAGGGGGCAGGCCGCGATGATCTGGTCGCAGGTCTGATCCGCCACGGACACCGCCACGCGCGCGCGGTGAACGACGAGGCCGATCTGGAACGGCTGGTGCGCGAACAGGCACGCCCGGGCGACATGGTTGTGTGTCTGGGGGCTGGCACGATCAGCACTTGGGCCAACGGGTTGCCAGACCGGCTGATGAAAGGTGCTGCGTGAGGTGGAGATCAGCGCGGTCATAGATCGGGGTAGCCTTGAGACCTATCTGGATGCTTTGCCTGAAGAACATCGGGCGCTGACCGCGCGCCGCGTGGCGTTTTTGGCCGCTGCGCGTGTCGCACCGTTTGGTCTGCGTTATTTCGCTGATCGGGTAACCCCGCGAAAACGTGAATTGACAGCCCTCCCCATGCTCATGGCACTCTCATATGCAGGGGTTGCGAGCACAAGTCCAACCCCTGCATATGCCGCCGCCTCCGCCTCCGCCGCCTCCGCCTCCGCCGCCTCCGCCGCCTCCGCCTCCGCCGCCTCCGCCTCCGCCGCCTCCGCCTCCGCCGCCTCCGCCTCCGCCGCCTCCGCCGCCTCCGCCTCCGCCGCCTCCGCCGCCTCCGCCTCCGCCGCCTCCGCCGCCTCCGCCGCCTCCGCCGCCTCCGCCTCCGCCGCCTCCGCCTCCGCCGCCTCCGCCTCCGCCGCCGCCGCCGACGCCTCCGCCTTCGCCGCCGCCGCCTCCGGCTCCGTTTGGGACTGGATACGACAGGATTTGGCGTTGTTCGCTGACGACCCGTTTCAATCGATGCCACCACTTTGGGCAGGGATAAGCCACCCCCCGCACATCGCCGCCACATGGGACGATGCAAAAAAACGCCTCGCAGCGGACACAAATGCCGACTGGCGGTTCTGGATCACTTGGTACGAACGGGTGTTGGCAGGTCAAAACCTCCACGCCGCGGAAATTGCCAAAGTGCTGGATACTTTGACGCGCGACGAGATACTGGGTGACCCCGCTGCGGTTTTGCCGCGTTTTGATGTGGTTTTGGAGCTGTATGAAGCGAAAGATACATCAGATGAAATCGCTGCTGATCCTTTCGAACGTCTCAAAGCAGAGGTGCTGCTTGCTGCTGCTTTATCAGATTACGAATTTGATGGAGTGCGCCGTCTTATGAAGATGGTGCCATTCGCAGATGATATTGCGGTACTGCAAGACGCCAAAGCCCTTGAACGATTTTTAACTGATGCCGAAGACATGAGGGAAAATATCGAACGGCTTGCCGAAGGATTGCGCCGCGAAGGCACTGCAATGCAAGGTGCCGGGCTGGTTGGGCTGGAATTAGAAAGCCTATTGGAGGAATTTTCCAAAGCGCGGCAACTCAAAAGCTTGAATGTGGGTAAAATCGTCAAATATGGCGAATTTCTTCAGGGCGCTTCACAAGATGAGGCAACACGGCGCGAGTTTGGATTGGCTGCCAAACGTTTGGATCAAGTTGTCAGTGATTTGTTAGAGCTTGTGCGTAAATATTTTGGAAAAACCCTTCTTCGCTTTGCCCCGCTTGAGCAATTGCAGTTGGAACCAGACACGAGCGCTTGGGAATACCTTAATGAACTGCGCTCGGTCCTGCGCGACATTGAAGCACAAAAAAACACTGAAGACATGACGGGACTTGTTCCAGAGGACGTTAGAGTTTTGATCAGCCTTGCGGATGAAGCCGAACGCAGTTTGCGCCATCAAGCCTCTGCATCTGGCCCCGCACTTGAAAGCCTTAATAAGGAAATCAACTATCGGCTCGCGTTGTTGACTGTGTCGGTTGGTCTTTATGCTGCAAGCGCCAGACACAATGTCGGCAATTTGCGAGGCTTGACTGAACGTTTCTTGAAAGATGTAAAATTGGTTAAAGGCTTGTGGGCGCTTTGGAAACTGTTCCGAGGTGAACTGTTATGAATTCACAGGTAATCCATTGGTGTGTAAAACGATGACCCTCCTATTCGCCTGCATCCTTTGGGTTTTCGCCTCGGCCGCCTGCGCCATGCTGCCAATCCGCAACCAATATATTCCGGCGGTGATTTTGCTGATCGCTGCTCCGGTTTTGATCGTGTGGATCGGATATGATGTCCATCCGCTTGCTGCCATCGCTGCTGTTGCTGCTTTCGTTTCGATGTTTCGTAATCCGCTGCGCTATCTTTATGCGCGGCTCAAGGGGGAACAACCGGAGTTGCCAAAATGAGCACATCCCTAATCCTCGCCTGTCTGTGGGCGCTTGTGGCCAATGTTCTGGCCATGACCCCCAGCAAAGACATGCATTGGCGCAACGCCTATTTCCTGATCGCGGCGGGCATCCCGTTGGTGGGCTATGTCACGTGGCAAAACGGCCCTTGGGTCGGGTTGCTGGTGCTGGTCGCTGGCATGAGCATCCTGCGGTGGCCTGTCATTTATTTGGGCCGCTGGATCAAACGCAGCAAAGGGAAGGGCGCATCATGATCGTTTCCATTCTGGTGCCTGTCTTGTGCATGGGTGTGGTCAGTTTCGGCGTCATGTATCAACGTCGATTTTTGTTGTTTTTCGGGTGGCTTCTGACGGCCATTCTGGGCTTGGTTCTTGTGCTTTGGACGGTCATGGGCATTCCCATCACCTCCGAGGGGCCGTTGCTTGCGATTGTCGCGTTTTCGCTGTTCCAGTCGGCCTGTGCCGTGTTGGGATGGCTTTGGGCGCGCGTGCGCGAAAGGCGCCTGACCCATGATTGAAATAATATTGCTGGTGCTTTTCCTACCTGTCGCCGGGTTGATGATGTTTGCGGCGTGGTGCGGCCTTGGCACTGTGTATGATGTGGAAGACGAATGATGTCCCAATTGCCTGACGTGCGAGGTCAGCTGACTGCGCAACGTGATTTGTCGGAATTGACGTGGTTGCGGGTGGGCGGCCCTGCCGATTATCTGTTTCGCCCCGAAGATATCGATGATCTGAGCGATTTCCTGCGCGCCCTTTCGCCGGATGTGCCTGTGTTCCCGATGGGGGTTGGCAGCAATTTGATTGTGCGGGATGGTGGTTTGCGTGCGGTTGTGATCCGCATGGGCCGCGGCTTTAACGGGATCGAGGTTGAGGGCAACCGCGTCACGGTGGGTGCGGCCGCGCTCGATGCGCATGTGGCACGCAAGGCCGCTGATGCTGGTGTTGATCTGACCTTTTTGCGCACCATTCCGGGCAGTATTGGCGGTGCTGTGCGGATGAATGCGGGGTGTTACGGCAGCTATACAGCCGATGTTTTGTGCAGGCCACAGTGGTTTTGCGCAGTGGCGAGGTTGTCACCCTGACGGCGGATGATCTTGAATTTTCGCTATCGTCAGAGCGACTTACCCGAGGGCGCTGTTTTGGTCAGTGCTGTTCTGCAGGGGCCGTTGGGTGATCCTGAAACCTTGCACCACCGCATGAGCGACCAACTCAGGAAGCGCGACGAGACGCAGCCGACCAAAGACCGCAGTGCGGGCATCCACGTTTCGCAATCCTGCGGGGTTTTCCTCACGGGGCAGGCCGATGATGTCCATGATCTGAAGGCGTGGAAAGTCATTGATGATGCCGGGATGCGCGGCGCGCGCGGGGCGGGGCCCAAATGAGCGAGATGCATTCGAACTTTTTGATCAACACGGGGACGGCCACGGCCGGCGATCTTGAAGGATTGGGCGAAGAGGTGCGAAAAAAGGTTTACGATTCCAGTGGGATCACGCTAGAATGGGAAATTATGCGGGTCGGTGAGAAGTAAGGCGCGAACCAGTTCCCTTGGGCGGGATACACCTGCATAGGTCAAGGCCGAAAAACGGCACAACAATAATAAAGGATCCGCAAAAGGATCCGGGACAATAGAGGCACCACGGTGGGTCAGTCGAGCAGGACACCCCGAACAGTGGCGGTATTGATGGGTGGACCTTCCGCAGAGCGCGAGGTGTCCCTATCCTCAGGCACAGCCTGCGCAGCCGCACTACGGGAAGAGAATTTTGAAGTGATCGAGGTCGACGCCGGCCCCGATCTTGTTGCGCGTTTGCAAGATATCAAACCGGACGCCGTCCTGAACTGCCTGCATGGCCGTTGGGGCGAAGACGGCTGTGTTCAGGGTATCCTTGAGTGGCTTGGTCTTCCGTATTCCCATTCCGGGGTGCTGGCCTCTGCCTTGGCGATGGACAAAGCACGCAGCAAAGAAGTGTTTCGTGCAGCTGGTTTGCCGGTTGTGAAAGCCTCTGTCATCGCCAAAGCGACGATGTGCGCGCGCGCCATGTGATGGCCCCGCCCTATGTTGTGAAGCCCAACAACGAAGGGTCCTCTGTCGGGGTTTATCTTGTGGATGCGAAAACAACGGCCCGCCCCAGTTGGACGCCGACAATGCCCGCCGAGGTTATGGTCGAAGCCTTTGCCCCCGGCCGCGAATTGACGACCACGGTGATGGGCGACCGCGCCTTGACCGTAACAGACATTATCTACCACCGGCTGGTACGACTATGACGCCAAGTACAAGATGGCGGTTCGTCTCATGTGGTCCCTGCCGATGTGCCTTCGCGAGATTTTCGAGCTGTGCATGGACTATGCCATGCGCGCCCATAATGCTTTGGGCTGTCGCGGCGTAAGCCGCACGGATTTCCGTTGGGATGAAAGCCAAGGGCGTTGACGGGTTGATCCTGCTTGAAACCAACACCCAACCGGGCATGACGCCACGTCGCTTGCCCGAACAGGCGCAGGCCGTCGGCATCGCTTTCCCGAAGTTGTGCGCTGGATGGTGGAGGACGCGTCATGCAATCGTTGACGCGCCCAAAACCGCGCCCCAAGGCTGATCCGGCACCGTCGCGCTGGTCGTGGCGTTTGCAGCGTTTGATGCTGACGCCCGGCTTTCGGTTCGGATTGCGCGTTGGCGTGCCGTTTGTCCTGACTCTTGGTGGTGGCATTGCGTTTTTCTCCAACGCCCAGCGGCCAGCATTCGCGATACGTGTGGCAGATGCCCGCGCCAGCATTCAGGAACGCCCCGAGTTCATGGTCAATCTGATGGCCATTGACGGAGTCGAGGACAAGCTGTCCGAAGATATTCGCGCAATCTGTCCTTGGACTTGCCCGTCAGTTCATTTGATCTGGACCTTGAGGCGCTGCGCCTGACCATCAACAATTTGCCGCCTGTCGCCGATGCCAGCCTGCGCATTCGCCCGGGCGGTGTTTTGCAAGTCGACGTGACCCCGCGTGTCCCTGTCGCTGTCTGGCGCATCATGCGCGGCTGTCTTTGATCGATGCCACCGGTGCGCATGTTGAACACATTGCTTCGGGCGGATCGTCCTGATTTGCCGTTGATCGCAGGCGAAGGGGCCAATGTGCATGTTGGCGAGGCGCTTGGAATTGATGCGGCGTGGCTGACCCTTTGGAAAGCCGTATGCGCGGGCTGTGCGCGTGGGCGAGCGCCGCTGGGATGTGGTGCTGGACCGCGAGCAGCGCATTTTGCTGCCAACACAGGCGCCTGTTCGGCGCTTGGAGCGGGTGATCGCGCTCGACAAGGCCCAAGATGTTCTGAAGCCGCGATGTTGCGCGGGTCGACATGCGTTTGGCGGCAACGCCCACAGTCAAAATGAACAAGAACGCCACAGAACAATGGTGGCGCATTCAGCAGCTTTCGAAGGCAGGGCAGTAAGAGTATGACGGATCTTTATGACAGTCAGCGCAGCATGCGCAACATGCGCAAAATTGCGATGCAGCGCGGTGTGGTGGCGATTCTTGGATGTGGGCAGTTCCAAAATCGCCTGCCTTGTGTTGCGCTTTGACGGGTGCCGGACCTTGGACGAAGGGCGAGATCGGCTCGCTGGCGGGCCAGTCCGGATTTCGGGTGATCGGGGCGGCAACGACCCGGTCGCGCGGTGTGCGTTTTGGTGAAATTTCCGCGATGGCCGAAACAGAACGCGCCATCCGCACCGCCTTCAGGCGGCCCAGAAAATGGCCAGGATTCGTGTTGACCACGTGATCGCCTGTTTCGTCGGGGCGGATCCCCGCAGCTATGGTCTGGACGCGCAGTCGACTGGACGGCCAAGTTGTGACCGAAGCAGACGTGGCGCGCGTGTTTGGCGGACTGCGATGTGCCCGACTACGGCGCAGGGCGCGAAGTGCTGCACGCCCAGCCGGTGAACTTTGCGCTGGATCATCGGTCTGGTCTGAGCGATCCCGCGTGGCCAGATTGGGCAACGACTGGCGTCGATATGCATATGCTGACCGTGGATGCGATGCCGTGCAGCATCTGGCCCATTGCATCAAACGGTGTGATCTGGAATTGGCGGGCATTGCGTCCTCGGCCTATGCGTCCGGCATTCGCGCTTGGTCGAAGACGAACAGGAACTTGGGTGCGGCCTGCATCGATATGGGGGGCGGCTCGACGGGCGTGTCCATCTTTATCAAGAAACACATGATCTTTGCTGATGCGGTGCGCATGGGCGGCGATCACGTCACGTCTGACATTTCCATGGGACTTCAGGTGCCCACGGCCAATGCCGAACGGATCAAGACGTTTTACGGCGGGGTCATGCCACGGGCATGGATGACCGCGAGATGATCGAATCGGTGGCGACACCGGCGATTACGAACACGACCGCCGCACCGCTCAGCCGCGCCGAGTTGATCGGCATCATGCGCCCCGGGTCGAGGAAATTCTGGAAGAAGTGCGTGCGCGTCTGGATGCGGCAGGGTTTGACCACTTGCCCAGCCAACAGATCGTTTTGACCGGTGGCGGCAGCCAGATTCCGGGCCTTGACGGTCTGGCCAGCCAAGATCCTTGGGCCAGCAAGTGCGCCTTGGGCGCCCGCTGCGTGTGCATGGCTTGCCGCAAGCCGCGACGGGCCCGGGCTTTGCCTCGCCGTGGGCTTGTCCTGTTTGCGCGCACATCCACAAGACGAATGGTGGGACTTTCGATATTCCCGCCGATCGCTACCCAGCGCGTCGTTGAAACGCGCGCGTCAAGTGGTTTCGAGACAACTGGTGACCGCCAATGTGCGCTATTGCGCCAAATCGCGTGTGCATCGGCAAGAAATCGCCCATATTTTGCGGCCTAATCTGTGTTTTTAGGGTGACGCTGCGCCGGAAAGGCTACGTTAAGGCGGATTAGGCAGAAAAAACCCGCAAGTGGGACGGCATAACAGGCGGACAGCACATGACATTGAACCTTTCGATGCCCGGACAGGACGATCTGAAACCCCGCATCACCGTGTTTCGGTGTGGGCGGCGCAGGCGGCAACGCGGTGAACAACATGATCGAAAAGCAACTGGATGGCGTTGAATTCGTTGTCGCCAACACCGATGCGCAAGCCCTGCAGCAATCCGCGTCCAGACGCGCGATCCAGTTGGGTATCAAAGTCACCGAAGGTCTTGGAGCAGGCGCGCGCGCCACGTGGGCGCTGCCGCTGCCGAAGAAAGCATCGAACAAATCGTGGATCACCTTGCCGGGCGCACATGTGCTTTATCACGGCGGGTATGGGCGGGGGCACCGGTACAGGTGCGCGCGCCGATCATCGCACAAGCCGCGCGTGAATTGGGTGTTCTGACCGTTGGTGTTGTGACCAAGCCGTTCCAGTTTGAAGGCGGCAAGCGCATGAAGCAGGCCGAAGAGGGCGTCGAAGCCCTTCAAAAGGTCGTGGACACGCTGATCATCATTCCGAACCAGAACCTGTTCCGTCTGGCCAATGAAAAAACGACCTTCACCGAAGCATTCTCCATGGCGGACGATGTTCTTGTATCAAGGCGTTAAAGGTGTGACAGACCTGATGGTCCGTCCCGGCCTGATCAACCTCGACTTTGCTGACGTTCGCGCCGTTATGGACGAAATGGGCAAGGCGATGATGGGCACCGGCGAGGCCGAGGGCGAAGATCGCGCGATCCAGGCCGCAGAAAAAGCCATTGCCAACCCGCTGCTGGACGAAATCAGCTCTGCGCGGCGCAAAGGGCGTTCTGATCAACATCACTGGCGGCTCACGATCTGACGTTGTTCGAACTGGACGAAGCGGCCAACCGCATTCGCGAAGAAGTCGACCCGGACGCCAACATCATCGTGGGATCCACCCTGGATACGGCATGGAAGGCATGATGCGCGTGTCCGTTGTTGCAACGGGCATCGATGCGTTGACGTGAACAGCGAAATGCCGGTCCCGCGCCGCTCCATGTCCGCGCCTTTGACGCAGCAGGTTGCGTTCGAAGAGCCAGCCCCTGCACCAGCCGCTCCAATTCCTGCGCCGGCACAGGCCGCTGTGGCACATGCTGCAGAAGCACCGTCATTGTTCACAGGTATTGACCAAGTTGAACGGGCTGCGGCATCGGATATGGCCGAAGACATCTTTGCTGAAACGCCTCTGGTCGCGTCAGACGGCCTTCCACCCCCTGCTTATCGCCCGGAAGTGGCTGCCTTTGAACCGCAGCCCGAGTTGGAAGCCGAGCCGGAAGCCTTTGTTGCGCCACGCGCGCCGGCCCCCGGGACACCAAGCCCTGAAGCACTCGCCCGTTTGCGTGCTGCAGCTCAAAAGGCGTCACCAGCGGCAGAGCGCACGTTGCAAGACTCCGCACCGCATGAAACCGCAGAGCGTCCGCGTTTCGGGATCAACTCTTTGATCAACCGTATGACAGGTCACGCCGAGCAAGCGGGTGAGCGTCCTGCGCCACGAGCATCAGCGCCTGCACCGCGTCAGCAACCACCCGTTCAACAACAGGCTGCAGCACCGGCGCCGCGTCCTGTCGAGGCGGCGGATCCCGAGCAGGAACGCATCGAAATTCCGGCATTCTTGCGTCGTCAGGCCAACTAAAACTGTTGCAAATACGAATTAATTTGTGACTATTTCACTATGAAAGGCTGCCTTAGGGCGGCCTTTTTTCATTTTAAAGCAATGCCTTAAAAGGTGCGCGGCGCTTTTTTGCCGATATGTAACGGGCATGTTTCAGTTGGTTGCAAAGATTGAGTTGTGCCGTGAAGAGCCATTGCGTAGGTCTACTGGCAACAGCGCTCAAAAGGCGCGTTCTTCTGAGGTACTACGTGCAGACAACGATCAAATCACCAATCAGCTTCACTGGACGCGGACTGCACTCTGGCGCCCCTGCGACGCTGACGATTCGCCCAGCCGGCGCAGAGCATGGTATTTGGTTTTCCCGCACGGACCTTGATAGCGGGGATCTTCTTGTTCCCGCCCGCTGGGATGCTGTAAACCGCTCCCCGCTGTGCACAAAACTGGAAAATGCATCCGGCGTTATGGTCTCTACCGTAGAGCACGTCATGGCGGCTTTGGCTGGTTGCGGTATTCACAATGCGCTGGTTGAAATCGACGGTCCTGAAGTGCCTATCGTCGATGGCTCTGCCGTCCCGTTTGTGCGCGGAATAATGCAGCGCGGTGTGCGCCAGTTGAACGCAGCCGTGCGCGCCTTTGAAGTTATGAAAGAAGTCACGGTCACTGAAGGGGACGCCTCTGCAACGCTGTCTCCTGCCGACACGCTTTACATCGACTTCGAGATTGAATTTGCAGATGCAGCCATTGGCCGTCAGCACAAATCCTTGCGTATGAACAACGGCAGCTTTGCACGTGAATTGTGTGACAGCCGCACCTTTTGCCGTCAGGCGGACGTCGACACGATGAAAGCCAACGGTCTCGCGCTGGGTGGTGAATCAGGTAAAAATGCAGTTGTCTTTGATGGCGCCAAAGTCCTGAGCCCGGGTGGCTTGCGCCATTCTGATGAACCTGTCCGCCACAAAATGTTGGATGCCTTGGGTGATCTGGCGTTGGCAGGGGCCCCTTTGATTGGGCGCTACACGGGTGTGCGTGCGGGCCATTCTTTGACCAACACATTGTTGCGAAAGGCTTTTGCCACGCCTGATGCGGTGCGCATGGTGGTTTGCGACGCTCAAATGGCGACACGTTTGCCAGGGTACGGACTTGTTTGGGACGAGATCCCTCAAGTCGCATAAGCGCTCTTCCGTCACAATCACATCATTTGACGTGTAATCATCGTTTTGCATGATTAAATACTGTGTTAAGACGTTGGCAAGAATGCTCAAAACGGGCTGGGTGAATGCGGTGAGGACGACGAAAATGGGGATCGGCAGATCAAGCACCGGCGTGATGGGTGCACTCCTTTTGACGGCGGCACTTGGTGCCTGTGGCGGCGGCGAGCGCCCGACACGTGGCAGCTTGTTCAACCAACAGGTTATTCCGCTTGAAGAGTTCACCGCGCAGCAGATTTTTGAGCGTGGTGAGTTTGAGCTGGAACGCCGAGAACCTGAAGAGGCCGCGTTTTATTTCTCGGAAATCGAGCGCCTTTACCCCTATTCGGATTTCGCGCGCCGTGCTTTGATCATGCAAGCTTTTGCGTATCACCGGGACAAAGACTACCCGAACTCACGCTCTGCTGCGCAACGTTACATCGACTTCTATCCCACAGATGAAGATGCGGCATACGCCCAGTATTTGTTGGCTCTGAGCTACTATGACCAGATCGACGAAGTGGGCCGCGACCAAGGGCTGACGTTTCAAGCTTTGCAGTCTTTGCGCGATGTGATCGAGCGGTATCCAGACACTGAATATGCCAGAACGTCAGTGTTGAAGTTCGATCTGGCGTTTGATCACCTTGCTGGCAAAGAGATGGAGATTGGGCGTTATTATCTGCGTCGTGATCACTATACCTCCTCGATCAACCGTTTCCGTGTTGTTGTCGAAGATTTCCAGACCACGTCTCACACCGCAGAAGCGTTGCACCGTTTGGTTGAGGCCTATCTGTCTTTGGGCCTCACGGATGAGGCGCAAACCGCCGGTGCCATATTGGGCTACAACTTCCGCTCTACCGATTGGTACGAGGACAGCTACAAATTGTTGACAGGACGTGGCCTTGAGTTGGAAGCCGCCGGCGACAATTGGTTGCGTCAAATCTATCGCCAGATGATCAAAGGCCGGTGGTTGTAACATTCCCGCGCGAAAGCGCCTCACAGGATAGTCTCTATGCTGCGCGGTCTTGATATTTCGGACATGCTGATCATTGACCGGTTGGAACTTGCGTTCCAGCCCGGTTTGAATGTGCTGACCGGAGAAACGGGTGCGGGAAAGTCTATCCTATTGGATTCATTGGGCTTTGTTTTGGGTTGGCGCGGTCGTGCGGACCTTGTGCGTCAAGGTGCGGCTCAAGGGGAGGTCACCGCATGGTTTGATCTTCCACCCGGGCACGCCGCTTTTAAAGTTCTTGAAGACGCCGGCTTGCCTGCTGGTGACGAGCTGATTATGCGGCGCATCAACACGGCGGACGGTCGCAAGACCGCGTGGGTCAATGACCGTCGCTGTTCTGGTGAAGTGCTGCGCGCCTTGTCCGAAACCCTGTTGGAATTGCATGGACAACACGATGACCGCGGGTTGCTCAATCCGCGTGGTCACCGAGCGATTTTGGATGAATTTGCGGGCCTTGAGGGGCAAAAGGTCAAAGTGCGCAAAGCGTGGAATGGCATGGGCAAATCCCGCGAAGCATTGGCGGGCGCCGAAGCCGCCATGAAAGCCATTCGCGACGAAGAAGAATATTTGCGCCATGCGGTTGCGGAATTGTCCGCCCTATCGCCTGCACCGGGGGAAGAGGCGGAACTGGACACACAGCGCCGTGTGATGCAGGGGGCGGAGCGGATTCGCGATGACGTCACCCGCGCATATGAGACCTTGGGCCAAGACGGCGCTGAAGCCAGCTTGGGCAATGCTATGCGCTGGCTGGACGGGGTGGCGGACAAGGCCGATGGCAACCTTGAAGAGCCATTGGCTGCATTGGGGCGCGCTATGGTCGAGCTGGACGCCGCGATGGAAGGCATCGTGGGCTGTATCGACAAATTGTCCTTCAATCCCTCAGAGTTGGAAGACGCCGAGGAACGATTGTTTGCCATTCGTGCAATGGCGCGCAAGCATGATGTTCAAGCGGATGATTTGGCGGATTTGACCCAGACGCTCACCGCGAAACTGGCGGCTTTGGATGCAGGTGACGCCGATCTTGGTCGCTTGCGTATCGAGCTTGCGGATGCTGAAGCCGCTTATCAATCGGCGGCCGATACATTGACCCAAAAACGCAAAACATTTGGCGCCAAGCTGGACAAGGCCGTGACATCGGAACTTGCCCCGCTCAAGATGGAGCGGGCGGTGTTCACCACCGAGGTCGCACCGGACACGCCTGGCCCAGAGGGCCAAGATGCGGTCGCATTTCTTGTGGCGACCAACCCTGGTGCGCCGTCGGGACAACTCAACAAGATCGCATCTGGTGGTGAATTGAGCCGCTTTCTGCTGGCTCTCAAAGTGTGCCTGGCAGGGGTGCAATCGGGTTTGACGATGATCTTTGACGAGATCGATCGCGGGGTCGGGGGCGCGACGGCTGATGCGGTCGGGCGTCGTTTGGCCGAATTGGCGGAAGGGGGGCAAGTGTTGGTTGTGACCCATTCCCCTCAAGTAGCAGCCCTTGGGGCGCATCATTGGCGGGTTGAAAAGTCGGTCTCCAAGGGCATGACAACCAGCCGCGTTGTCCCGCTCGCGCCGTCAGAACGGGTGGACGAGATCGCGCGCATGTTGGCGGGTGATACGATTACAGATCAGGCACGTGCCGCCGCACAAGCGCTGTTGGACTGACAATTTCAACCAAAAGTATATGTTGCTTTGGCAATCTGTGGCATAGACCTTTTCGTGCCTGAGCCTTTGGCTTAGGGGTAGTTCGAGACCAGCGAAAAAGAACCAGATGCCCAAGGCCTTTACCCATTTCCTGATAAACACGGCTCAAGAGGCTAAAACCTCTTTTATGGGCACGTGGGTCGCCCTGCGCCAGCAGGGACCTAGCCAGATACAGTTTTGGTTTATCGCCCTTTTGGTCGGAATTGCATCCGGCTTTGCCGCGTTGCTTTTTCGCAAGGGCATCGAGGCATTGCAGGCATTTTTGTACGGCACGGATGATATCTACACGATCCACAGCTTTGCGGAATCGCTGGCGTGGTACTGGATATTGCTGATCCCGATTTGTGGCGGGCTGGTCGTAGGCGTCATTTTGCATAATTTTACGCCAGACGGGCGCATTCGCTCCGTTGCCGACGTGATCGAGGGGGCGGCCCTGCGCGACGGGCGCGTTGAAACACGGGCTGGCATCGCCTCTGCGCTTGCGTCGTTTGTCACGTTGTCCTCAGGCGGCTCGACGGGACGGGAAGGGCCGGTTGTTCACCTTGCCGGTGTGATCGCGACCAAAGTAAGCCGATACATCAACGCGGATGGCATCACTGGGCGTGATTTGTTGGGCTGTGCTGTGGCGGCGGCGGTGTCCGCAAGCTTTAACGCCCCGATTGCTGGTGCGCTGTTTGCTCTGGAAGTGGTGTTGCGCCACTTCGCGGTTCACGCGTTTGCACCCATTGCGATTGCTGCAGTGGCGGGAACGGTGATCAACCGGATTGAATATGGCGGGGTCACAGAGTTTGCATTGCCTGCGCCGGAAGCTTTACAATTTTACGCCGAAATCCCTGCATTTATTCTGCTTGGACTTCTGAGTGGCCTCGTGGCTGTGATCCTCATGCGCTCTGTCTTTTGGGCGGAAGATTTGGGCACGTCACTGCAGGAACAAACCGGTTTTCCACGTTGGTTGCGTCCTGCTTTTGCGGGGGCATTGTTGGGTGGGATCGCCATCTTTTATCCTCACATTATCGGTGTTGGCTATGAGACGACGTCGCTGGCGCTGACGGGCCAATTGGGACTGCGAGAGGTGGTTATCTTTCTCGTCATAAAGAACATTGCAGTCGCAATTACTATGGCGGGGCGTATGGGCGGGGGCGTTTTTTCGCCTTCTTTGATGGTGGGCGCGCTGTTGGGCTTGGGTTTTGGGCTGATCGCCACAAGCATCTTTCCGGATGTGTCGGGCACAGTCACGCTTTACGCTCTTGCTGGCATGGGCGCGGTTGCTGCCGCAGTTCTGGGCGCACCGATTTCAACCACATTGATTGTGTTTGAACTGACGGGGGACTGGCAAACAGGCCTGGCCGTCATGGTCGCGGTTTCGATGTCTACGGCTTTGGCCAGTCGCATTGTGGATCGCAGTTTCTTTCTGACGCAGTTGGAACGGCGGGACGTACATCTGGCAGCTGGCCCGCAAGCCTATTTGCTGTCCATGTTCCGTGTTGCGGCTGTGATGCGTGAAATGGATGACCCGCGCGCTGCCGACGAACAAACCTGTTGGGAGATGATCGCGGACGGAATTTACGTCGATGGCAATGCAACTCTGGAAGCGGCTATGCCGATCTTTGATCGTGCTGCCGTCGCTTATATTCCCGTTGTAACCCTGAGCGGTGAAGACACGCCGCCCGAATTGTGGGGCGCCTTGTTCCACGTTGATGCGCTCAAAGCGTACAATCGCGCGCTTGCAGACACTGCAGCCGAAGAACACTCCTGAGCCACAACCTCCATTGCTACCCCTGATTGTTGCCGTCCCTTGAACAATGGCCTGTTTTTTTGTGAAAGGCGGTGTTTCAAACAATTTCAAACTTCTGCACTGTTTCTTCGTCGCAATAGAAGGTTGTCGTCATGGGTTATGTGCTGCTGGGCTTGCTGGGGGTTTTGTTTGTCGGAGATCTGATCTCGGCCTTTGATGAGATCGACGCGCTATTGGATGGCGATGACGACACGCCAGTGCGCCCCCCCGAGCCTGAACCCGAAGATGACCCTGACACGCCCACGCAGGGTGATGACCGTTTTTCAGGCACGGCTGGCGACGACACATTCAATGGCGGGCTCGGCTCTGACAACTTGCAAGGCGGTGAAGGCGACGACACGCTTTTGGGCGAAGACGGCAAGGACACGTTGCTTGGAGGTGCCGGAGATGATGTGCTTGTCGGTGGCGTCGACGCTGATCGCCTTTTGGGCGGTGACGGGGATGATGTGTTGCAGGGCAAAGCGGGACAGGACACTTTGCTGGGCGGCGCAGGCAGTGATCTGCTGGAAGGCGGCGACGGGGCTGACCTTTTGAGAGAAAGTGACGGGACCGATACTATGATCGGTGGCGATGGCAACGATACATTCTTTATTTCCGGTGATGATAGCATCGAGGGCGGCAAAGGGGCCGATTTTATCTACGGTGACAATGCTGAAGGGGCCTCGATTGCGGGGGGCTTTGGTGCGGACACCATCGACATTCGCAATGGTGCAGCAACCATTTCAGGTGGGGGCGGCGATGATTTGGTGCTGGTTGGTGGGAACTCTGAAGTGTCGGGCCTTGCCGGAGATGACACATTGACGGCTGACATCGGCAGCAGTGTCGTTTTTGAAGGTGGCGCTGACGATGATCTGTTGAGCGCGCGGGGACGGTTTGGCGAAATGAGCACGATCTTCATGGCGGATGATCTGGCAGATACTCTGGACGGCGGGGCGGGGGATGACACCCTGATCGGCGATGCAGGGGATGAGATGACCGGCGGCGCGGGCGACGACGCCTTCACTATCGTGACGAATGGCGCAGCGCAGGCCGATGGGCCAGCCACAATCACGGATTTCAGTTTTGGCGAGGCGTCAAACAACGATTTGGTTTTGCTGGGTGAGGACGACGTGAACAATGGTGTCGTTCTATATTCGCGCGCCGATCTGGACGCCAATGTAACGCTCACTCCATCGGGCGACGGGTCGAGCACGATTGTGTCTTACAGTGGGACCCAAATCCTCGTGTTGGACGGAGTGGCCGTGGCGGATTTACCTGCGGATTTCGCGTGGATCGGCAACCCGTAAAAGGTCAGATTTGCTCTACGGTGACGCCATCGCCTGTGTGAAAGGCAAGATGGTCTTTGATCCGCGCAACATCCTCTTGTGGCGCTTCATAACTCCAAACCGAGTTTTCGAGTGTTGTCGACTTGGTCACCACGGAAAAATACGTGGCATCGCCCTTGTGGAGGCAGTTTGAGGACTTGTCTGTTTTGTCCAGAAAGGCCATTGCGATGTCTGTCCTTGGAAAGTAGATGACGGGGGCCAAATCACCCTCTGACAATTCCAGCGCGCTTTTGCTTTCGCCCAGCACCGCACCGCCAGCGCGCACGGTCCAAGTGCCTGAAGCCGCGCGAATTGTTATATTGTTGGCCATGTCATTTCCTTTCGAGAGCGCATCGTCTTGCACCTGTTGCGCGCAATTAGCAGAAAGGTGATGCCGAGGCCAGCTTTGTCAAATCGGGCGCGTTGCCTCTTTGAGCCATTGCGCCGCGTCTGCACTGACGCGAGGCGCGATTTTCTCATAAGTTTCAGCGTGATAGCGGTTAAGCCACAACAAAGCTGCCGGATCTAGAAACTCTGCAACAATCAAGCGGCGATCAATCGGGGCAAACGTCAACGTCGCCCAGTCCAGCATAGAGCGATGCGCATCACCACCGTCAAGATGCGGGGCCTTCTGTGCAACAATCAAGTTCTCGATCCGAATGCCAAAGCCACCTTCGCGGTAATAGCCGGGTTCATTGGACAGGATCATACCAGCCTGCAAAGGCACCGTACTCACACGGCTCAGGCGTTGCGGCCCTTCGTGAACGCTCAGATAAGCGCCGACACCGTGGCCAAGGCCGTGATCAAAATCCTGACCCGCCATCCACAACGGCAGTCTGCCGATGGCCTCTATGTCTCGTCCCGCAAGGCCAGCAGGCCAGCGCAGGCGGCTCATTGCGATCATCCCTGCCAGCACCCGGGTAAAGGCCTGACGGGCCTCGAGCGGGGGCGTGCCAATGGCGATTGTGCGGGTGATGTCGGTGGTGCCGTCCAGATACTGGCCACCGCTGTCGAGGACGATCAAATGTCCGTCCTCAAGCGTGCTGTCGGTGTCTGTTGTCACGCGGTAGTGCATGATGGCACCGTTCGGGCCTGTACCGGCGATGGTTTCAAAACTGATGTCCTGAAGGGCGTTGTCACGGCGGCGGTTGTTTTCCAATCGGGTGACAACTTCGGATTCTTTGAGGGTGTTCGGGGCCTGTGCATCCAGCCACGCCAACAATTCCACGACAGCGGCACCGTCGCGCAAGTGCGCCTCGGCGCTGCCCGCTATTTCGGCCGGGTTTTTACACGCTTTCGGGAGCGCACAAGGGTCATCGCCCCACACGGCGAGCGCGCCGACGGCTTCCGCCACGATCATGGGGACGGATGTTTTGTCCAGCCGCACGGCACCTTTGAGAGCAGCGCCGGCCTCCAAAAATGCGTCGGTCTCATGAACACGAACATCCGTGCCCAAATGGTCCATGACGCGCTCAAGCTTGGTTGTCGCCATGAACAGATCAACTGTGCCGTCCGCGTGCAGAATGGCAAAACCCTGCGCAATCGGATTGCGGGGAATGTCACCACCGCGAATATTGAGCAACCAGCAGATGGAATCAGGCAAGGTGATAATGGCGCTCTCTTGCCCGGCAGCGCGCAGGCTTTTTGCCAGTCGGGCGCGTTTGTCTGAATGGGTTTCGCCTGCAAATTCAATGGGATGTGCTTTGACAGGGGCATTGGCCGGGGCTGGCTGATCCGCCCAAATCCCATCTACCGGGTTTTTGCATGGAACAAGTGTGACGTCCGTATCGACCAGTTCCGCGCGGGTCTGCTCCATCTGTGCGACCGTATGCAGCCACGGATCAAACCCAATGGTCCCGCCATTGGGCAACTGTTCCTTAAGCCACGCGCCAAGTGTGGTTTCAGGCCATGGAACCGGCGTAAAGACATCCGCCACTTGGGCTTTGACTTGGGTGCGGTAGCGGCCGTCGATGAAAACTCCGGCGATAGATGGCAAAACAGCGCAAAACCCTGCGGACCCGGTAAACCCGGTGAGCCAGGACAACCGCTCATCCCGTGCCGAGACATATTCACCCTGATGCGCATCTGCACGAGGGATCAAAAAGCCGTCCAATTCAGATTTTGAGAGGTCAGCGCGCAAAGCGCTCAAGCGCGGGGGGCCTTGTTCGGGACGGGCCGTCACGGCAAACGATTGAAACATGAAACGGTCCTCTTCTTTGCCAACAAATATCAACCAGACGCAGGCAGCTTAGTTGATGCGCTTCATCCCCATGACGCGCGCGCGCGCCCTTGGGTCACTGTCGAACAATGCCGCCAGCTGTTCGGTCATGGCGCCGGCCAATTGATCCACATCCGTGATCGTCACCGCACGGTCATAGTAACGGGTCACATCATGCCCGATCCCGATGGCCAGCAGCTCGATCGCTTTGCGTTTTTCAACCATTGCGATCACATCGCGCAAGTGCTTTTCCAAGTAATTGGCGGGATTTACGGACAAGGTGCTGTCATCAACAGGCGCGCCGTCCGAAATCACCATCAGAATTTTACGAGCTTCGGGGCGGGCCATCATGCGGCGATGCGCCCATTCCAAGGCCTCGCCGTCGATGTTTTCCTTTAATAAGCCCTCTTTCATCATCAAGCCCAGGTTCGGGCGCGCACGACGCCACGGGGCATCCGCAGACTTGTAAATGATGTGGCGCAAATCGTTCAGACGACCCGGTTGTTGCGGGCGCCCTTCGTTCAACCAAGCTTCACGGGCCTGGCCGCCTTTCCATGCGCGTGTGGTAAAGCCGAGGATCTCGACCTTGACGTTGCAGCGCTCAAGGGTGCGCGCCAGAACATCCGCGCAGATCGCCGCGATGGAAATTGGACGTCCGCGCATGGACCCCGAGTTGTCCAGCAACAGTGTCACACAGGTGTCGCGAAATTCGGTGTCTTTTTCGACTTTGAACGACAAGGGCGTGGTCGGATTGGCCACAACGCGGGCCAAGCGACCAGCGTCTAATGTTCCCTCTTCGAGGTCGAATTCCCAAGAGCGGTTTTGTTGCGCTTGCAGACGGCGTTGCAATTTGTTGGCCAAGCGGCTCACAGCGCCTTTGAGTGGTTCAAGCTGTTGGTCCAGATAGGCGCGCAGGCGCTCGAGTTCGATCGGCTCGGCCAAATCTTCGGCGCGAATTTCTTCATCGTTTTCAGTTTGGTAGACCAAATAGTCAGGGTCCGCGTCCGAGATAGGTTGCGGGGCAGGTGGCTCAAGCGGGGCCTCGCCGTCGGGCATTTCGGCTTCTTCGCCAAGTTCCTGATCAGCCATCTCGTCCATAGACACCTGAGCCTGTGAGGCGTCTTGTTGTTCGTCTTGGGACTGCTCGGGCGTGCCCTCGCTGTCCTCTTGATCCTGATCGTCCTCGCCGGTGCTGTCGGGTTCTTGTTCCTCTTCGCCGCCGTCTTCGGCCTCATCTTGTTGGTCATCGTCAATCTGGTCAGGGTCATCGCCCAACTGATCGCCGTACCCGAGGTCTTTGATAATCTGGCGGGCAAACCGCGAAAAAGACGCCTGATCGTCGAGGATCTCCTGAAGGTCCTCTAACGTGCCACCGGCCTGTTGTTCGATAAAGGGCTGCCACAGCTCCATCACGTTCTGGGCACCGGAAGGCAGGTCACGGCCGGTGGCCATGTGGCGGATCAGATAGCCCGCAGCCACGGCCAAAGGCGCGTCAGAGGCCTGTTTGACCTGATCGTAGCCTTTGCGCATGGCTTCATGCTTGATCTTTGCGTCGATGTTTCCGGCAGTGCCCGGCATGTCGCGCGCACCAACAGCTTCGCAGCGAGCGGTCTCCATCGCTTCGTACAATTCGCGCGCCATTTCACCTTGTGGGGCGTAGCGGGCATGGGTCTGGCCGTTGTGATAGCGGCGGTTCAGGGCAAGGGCGTCAGCGGTGCCGCGCGCCAGCAACACTTCATCGCGGGTCATACGACGCGACACTTGCGGCAAGCGCATGGCATCGCCGGACAGACCTGCGGGATCGACCGTGTAGCTCACGTTCAACTCCGGGTCGTTGGCCATGACTTTGGTGGCCTCGGACAGCGCCTTTTTGAACGCATCGGCTGGGTTGTCAGAGTTATTGCTCACGACGGTCGCTCCCTAGGGTGGGGAAACTCCTTGAGGAGTTTTGACAAATTTCCGGAAAGAAATTTGTCCAGTTCATCCCAAGCTCACGCTTGCGGCACTTTCTGGCAGTTCTTCATCGAACAAGCGTTGATAGAACTCTGCAACCGTTTGGCGCTCAAGCTCGTCACATTTGTTGAGGAAGGACAGGCGGAAGGCATAGCCGACATCGTGGAAAATCTGAGCGTTCTCAGCCCATGCAATCACTGTGCGTGGCGACATCACTGTCGACAGATCGCCGTTCATGAAAGCCGTACGCGTGAGGTCTGCTACGGTCACCATTTGGCGGACAATCTTGCGACCGGCCTCAGTGTTGTAATGGGGCGCTTTGCCCAAAACGATCGCCGTCTCGGCGTCGATGGACAGGTAGTTCAACGTCGAGACCAAGGACCAACGGTCCATCTGGCCTTGGTTGATCTGTTGGGTGCCGTGGTAAAGGCCCGTTGTGTCGCCCAAGCCGACAGTGTTGGCGGTTGCAAAGATACGGAAAAACGGGTGAGGGGTGATCACCTGGTTCTGGTCCAACAGGGTCAGTTTGCCGTCCTTTTCCAGAACGCGTTGAATGACGAACATCACATCCGCGCGGCCCGCATCGTATTCATCGAACACGATCGCAGTCGGGTTGCGCAGAGCCCAAGGAAGTATACCTTCTTGGAAATCAGTGACTTGCTTGCCATCTTTTAACTTGATCGCGTCTTTGCCGATCAAATCGATACGGGAAATATGGCTGTCGAGGTTCACACGCACGGCGGGCCAGTTCAAACGGGATGCGACCTGTTCAATGTGCGTGGATTTACCTGTGCCGTGATACCCTTGGATCATCACGCGGCGGTTGTGGTTGAACCCCGCAAGAATTGCGAGAGTTGTGTCTGGGTCGAACTTGTAGGTGGAATCGAATTCCGGAACCCGCTCAGTGCGATCCGCGAACCCTTTGACAACCATGTCCGTGTCGATCCCAAAGACGTCGCGGACCGAAATCTCTTCCGTTGGTTTTGCATCGATATCCATTGCACCATCCGCCATCTCGCATCGTCCTTATGCTGATCAATCTTGCCGAAAATAATATTCGGTTCGTGGTGCAACATATTGCGGCGAAGGGCAAGGGGAAGGACCAATATCGCTCTTTGGATGACGCCAGATCGCGACGTAGCGTCAAATCGTTGCGTATTGGTGTGTGGGGCACTGATTTGCGTCAATAACGGCATAATCCACAAGCGCTTTAAGATCTCCAAGAGGAAAGGGTTTGCGCATCAACCAATCGACACAAGGCGTTAGTGTCGCATGCTCGCCGTAAAGGAAAATTGGCTTGCCCGTCATCATTATGATCCGCGCATTGGGGCAGGAGGCTGAAACATGATCTGACAGCAGTTCCGATGTCCCGTCGGGTAACATGTATTCCATGAGCACCAATGCGAACTTTCGGGCGCGCAGGATTTGGCGCGCTTCAGAAATTGAGGCAGCGACAGTCACGTCATGGCCCATTTCTTCTAACAACACGGTTTGCTCGCCGCTTACTTCAAGATCATCTTCAACGATTAGGCAGTGCATGGAACACCTCATATTTGCGATGTCTACATTTTGATTTAAATGCGTAAATCAAGCGTTAAGTGGGTGGGGGAAATGCAACCTTAACGACAGAAAAGGCACCGGGAATGACGCGCTTTGTAACGCGGAATATCCGAAAAATCTCATAAATATCAGTATTATATTTGACTTTAACCTATGTTTTCAACGCACTGAAAATATTGCGTACGCTGTTGGTCAATTATGTGGCTCAACTAGGAGGAGAGCATTTTCTCCTCCCGAATCTCCCCAGAAATGGGGATGTGTTTTGTTAAGCAGTTGGTATGAAAGACGACCAGATTGACAAAGTGAGAGCGCGCAAGGTTCGCGCGGTCACGTCGTTTTACCTGTACTAGTCTTTGAAGCTACGGCTGCCTTTGAGCTGATCCCATGCCCAAACAACCTCTTGCAACTGTTCCTCTTGGGAGCGGTCGCCGCCGTTCATGTCAGGGTGCAGCACCTTGATGAGCGCTTTGTATGCTTTGCGGATTTCCTTCTTGGTGGCGTTGTCATCCACTTCGAGAACTTCCACAGCGCGTCGTTCGGTCGGGGCCAGTTTGCGCCCTGTTTTGGCTGCGCCGCGACCGGGGTTTTGGGTCGCGTTCGCACCGAGCACCTGATGGGGGTCTTCGATGCCCAAGCGGGCCCATGCGCGCGCTTCGGGATCACCGACAGGTTTTGTGGCCCGTTCCCAGACTTTGTCTTTGGACTGCTGCGCGTTGATTTCGGCCTCGGTCGTTCCGTCAAAGAAGTTCCATTTCAGGTTGTACTCACGGACGTGTTGCTGGCAGAACCAGAAAAAGTCGTCGAGAACATCTGGAGCTTTGGGCGCGCGGAATTTGCCCGCCTCGTCGCAACCGGTGTGATCACAGCCCCTGCGCGACGTTTCGGATGCGCCCGACATGCCCCGCCGACCACGTGGGTTCTTCTTTTTGGCAGAGGATACGGACATATCGAATCCGAAGGGGTCTGATTTTGACATAGGAATACCTTTTCGACTCAGGCTGCAGAGTGTAGATTATTGAGACAGAGTGCCAAGGGGGCAGTGACACAAATGAGCGAAAAAATGCGGGTTGCGGATGAGATGGAAATGCGTCTTAGGGACGCTTTTTCGCCGCGAGAGATTGAAGTGGTGGATGACAGCGAAAGCCATCGCGGGCATTCGGGGTTTCAAGAAGGCGGGCAAAGTCATTTCAATATCCTTTTGCGCTCTGAAGCGTTTGCGGGGCAGTCACGTATTGCACGCCACCGTGCGGTTCACAGTGCGCTTGGCAAAGAGCTGGTCGGGCGCATTCATGCCCTCGCTCTTGATCTTGACGTTTAAGACCGTTTGTTAAGCCTTGGATTTGTCGCCGCTTCTTGCGGCGGCAAGCCGTTCCAAAGAGTTGGTCATGCCCGCGACTTCGGATGTTTCCTCAACACCGTTGTCTTGCAACATCTTGGTCGCGCCGTCCTGACCTGCCGGGTGTTCGTCATCCTGTTCGGCCTCGATCTCTTCGGGCTGTTCGATCTCGTCCACGGTGTCCTCTATCAGTTCTTCGGCCAAGGGTTGCTCTTCGACCTTCAGCGCTTCAGGTGCCGGAGCGGGCAGAAGTTCAGGTGCAAAATTCGAGATGTCATCCTCCCGCAATTTGCGGAACACCAAAACATTGCGCCATTCTGTCGTGGTTTTGGTCAGGCCTGAACGTTCCAGTGAGGGCAATGTCTCGGCGCGCTGATATTCACAACCCTCGTCGCCCATACGGTTCATAAGGTCTTCCAAAGCATTGGAAAACCGTGCCTCGGGGCTGCGAACACCTTTGGATTTGAGGCCCTTTTGAGGGGCAGGAAGGACGCGATATTGGTAGTTTGGCATGGGCCACCTGTCTGGTTGCGTGGCCGCGTGTCGCAGGGGGGACGGGCAGGGAAAAGAGGATGATGGCCGCTGTGCGCAATTAGCGTACCGGTGAGAATTTTGGGTTTACCCTCATCCCCGCGCAAAAGCCTTAAGGTTTTTCTTTCGGTTTGATCCCGATGCTGCGACCCGCACGTTCGGGGCGTGGCAGGTCTTTGTGGGCCACGAACATTTTGGCGACGTTTGCCAGAACATCCCCGGGCATTGGCGCCACTTTTGGTCCGGATTGATCCACATGCAAAGTCAGCGCTTCACCCGTTGCCGCCAGCCAGCCGTCCTCATGCCACAGCTCCTGATACATGTGGAACCGTTTTTCGTCATAATCCAGCATCTGGATCGTGCCATAGACACGGTCCCCCTCGTGCAATTCGCGCACGTAGCAAATGTGGAATTCGGCAACGTAGGTCGTGCAGCCGGTTTGCGTCAGGTAGTCGGGGCCAAACCCGAAAAGCGGATAGGCCTCATCTGCTGTCTGGTCCATCAGCACCGAATAATAGGCCATGTTGAGGTGGCCGTTATAGTCGATCCATTCGGGGCGAACGGTGAGGAGGGCGGAGCGGAAGGGGGCGTTTGTCATGGACGTAGCGTTGGGTGCACCTGCGTCTGTGTCAACTGAGACGCCGCGTCCCTAGCCTTTTGAGAGGTGCTCAAGGACGTGGCAGGCGTAATGCGCGTTGAGGTCACAGGCGCGCGTCAAAAGATCAGTGGCTTTTTGGAGGGCTTCTACATCGTCTTTTGTTTGCTCGTAGGAGCGTAAAAAGCTCTCGGCCAAATGCGTGCAAAGCATGGCGGACCCAACGTCACACCCAAGTTGTTGAATTCTTTTCAATTCTTCTGGATCATTGGCTAAGATAGCATAGACGTCACACATCAGTGCGTTTTGCGCTTCACAGCCTGCTCCGACAATTTGACTCCATTCGTCTGCGATTTTGCGATCAGCCTCATCAACAGAGAACATTGTGAGGTCAGTCAGCGCATTCATAAAGAACCCGCAGTCTTGCCGTGATCCTGCTGCGCAGTTTTGATGCACGAATGGTAAATGTTCAAATTCGCTGGTTCTGAACCGTGCATTCCAGGCCAAAAACGTACCCAGCTCATTGCACGCGGTTTGATCGGTTGAGGCGCAAGCAGCGCGTAGCTTTTGGTGTTGCGCTGTGGATAAGGTTTCATTGCGTTCAACGTATTTTTGAAATGTTGCGGCAAAGATGTCCTTTGCCTGCGAAAGCGACGCGCCTTTCTCGATTTCCAAGGTCTCGCCAAGCGTTGACCCGTCTTTTTGTTGTGCACGCAGTGTATCCGCGAGGAGGACGCAAGCGCGCGCATCGCCATCGGCGCACTGCATATCCAAGGCTAAGGCTGCGGCGCGCGAGCGATTTGCAAAACTGTAGGTCGCATTGATTTCGGCGTCGCTTATGTCAGTTATTGGGCTGGCAAGCATTTGGCACCATTGAGTATCCGCTTGAATACAGAGGTCAGACGCGGTGTCAAAAAACATGCGCCAAAGAGCATCTGCACGCTCAATATCGTGAGGAAAAGCAGGAAATCGCGTATCTGGACCATCGTATCGCATCGCGGCTTGGATGCATCCGAATGTTGGATCAAGTGGATCACAAGTACTTGGATATCCCTCTTGTGCTTGTGCCGATGCTGCAAAGAATGGCAGCGCAAGCAGAGCGAGCACGAAACGCATTTGCGTTACCCTTTCAGCTTCTGCGCGACCAATTCGTTCACAGCTTTGGGGTTGGCTTTGCCACCCGTCGCCTTCATCACTTGACCCACAAACCAGCCTGCCAGTTTCGGGTTGGCTTGCGCCTTTTCGACCTGCGCGGGGTTGGCGGCGATGATTTCGTCCAAAGCAGCCTCAATGGGGCCAAGGTCGGTGACTTGTTTCATGCCTTTGTCTTCAACGATTTGGGCAGGGTCACCCCCTTCGGTATAGACGATTTCGAACAGGTCTTTGGCGATCTTGCCACTGATGGCATCGGATGCGATCAAGTCGATGATGCCGCCAAGTTGGGCTGGCGTCACCGGACTTTCGGTGATGTCTTTCTCGTCTTTCTTGAGGCGGCCAAACAATTCGTTGATCACCCAGTTGGCAGAGGATTTTCCATCACGCCCGTTCGCCACCAGTTCAAAGTAGTCCGCCGTATCAAGGTCGGCCGTCAAGACGGAGGCGTCGTAGTCTGATAAGTTGAAGTCACTGACAAAGCGCGCTTTTTTCGCATCGGGCAGTTCAGGTAGGTTGGCTTCAATCTCGTCGACCCACGCTTGTTCTATTTCGAGTGGCAACAGGTCGGGGTCGGGGAAATAGCGGTAGTCGTGCGCTTCTTCTTTGGAGCGCATAGAGCGGGTTTCGCCCTTGTCGGGATCATATAGCCGCGTTTCCTGATCGACTTTTCCGCCCGCTTCGAGAATCGCGATCTGGCGTTTGGCTTCTACATCGATGGCTTGCTGGATAAAGCGCATGGAGTTCATATTCTTGATCTCGCACCGCGTGCCAAGGTGGCCAAAGTCCTGTGTGGCTTGATATTTCTCGTACTGGCCGGGCAGGCAGATCGATACGTTGACGTCCGCACGCATCGCACCTGACTGCATGTCGCCGTTGCACGTGCCGAGGTAGCGCAGGATTTGGCGCAGTTTGGTGATGTAGGCGGCCGCCTCTTCGGGGCCACGGATGTCGGGTTTGGAGACGATCTCCATCAGGCAAACGCCTGTCCGGTTCACGTCCACAAAGGACATGTTGGGGTCCATGTCGTGGATGGATTTGCCGGCGTCCTGTTCCATGTGGATGCGCTCCACCCGCACCAGACGCGCAGTTCCATCCCCCATTTCGACCAGCACTTCGCCTTCGCCCACGATCGGGTGGTAAAGCTGGCTGATCTGGTAGCCTTGCGGCAGGTCGGGGTAAAAGTAGTTTTTGCGGTCAAAGGCGGATTTGAGGTTGATTTCAGCTTTCAGCCCCAACCCTGTGCGCACCGCTTGTTCGATGCAATACTCGTTGATCACGGGCAGCATGCCGGGCATGGCCGCATCGACAAAAGACACGTTCGAGTTGGGTTCGGAGCCGAATTGCGTCGAGGCGCCTGAAAAGAGTTTGGCGTTCGAGCTGACCTGGGCGTGGACTTCCATCCCGATCACCAGTTCCCAGTCGTGTTTGGCACCGGCGATGGTTTTCACTTTTGGCAGGTCATAGGTCAGGTCAAGCATGGTGTTCGCCTTTTGGATCAACGTTCCATGTTGTCATAATTCAGGGTTTTGACGGGGGCAAGCAGGGAAGGGGCGCTGCCCGCGACGCCTTCGCGTCTCCCCCGGGATATTTTTCACGAAAGGAAGCCGGCTTTATCGAAGGGCGCTGGACCCGTTGCCTTTGAGTATGGATCGAAAGGCGTTGATTTGTGACGTCGAGGTGAAGTGATGTTTTTCCAAATGATCCGGCGCGGTGTCGTGCCATTTTTCCAAGGATGCCCGCCCAGTATGGCGTGTGTTCCATATCCATCTGTAGAATGTAGCGTCAAATCGTTCCGGGCATCCGGCGGGCAGATCAGCGCGCGGTTTTCCATAGCTTTTGGCACTGCGCAAGATGGCGCGTGCAATTCTCAAAGGAGCAGGTAGGTCGAGCCAGATCAGTGTGTCCGCCCGTGCCATTCTTTGGGGGTAGGTCGTAGAGTTGCCGCCTTCAAATACCCACATGTCTTGTGCGACCGCCTCCACTATGAGCGGTGTTTTTTCGTTTTGGGTGCGTTCTACCCAACCGGATTTCCAGTGGATGAGGTCGATGTGAACCACAGGCAGGTCAAGTGCGGAGCCGAGTTGGCGCGCGAGAGTGGATTTGCCCGACCCAGATTGTCCGATGATCATGACCCTTTGCATGGCGCAGACATTAATGCGCTTTTGGGACTGCGGTCTAGGCGTTTTGCGCCGTCAGCTTGAAGGTCATTGTGGTTGCTGAGCGAAACTTGAAAATGTGGCGCAAGGGGCCAAGACGTCGGTTTTTGGTCGTGCGAAAACCGAAGCGTTCATAGAGCTGTTTGGCCCTTGGGTTCGTATCAATGACGTCGAGGCGCACGTAGGCCAGATCGCGCTTTTGCGCTTCTTGGACAATTGCGTGCAGCAGCGCCTGTCCGACACCTTGACCACGTGCGCTTTCGCTTACGAAAATTCCGTCCATTAACAGCTCGCTGCCTTTTGTGTCCCGCTCCAAAATGCTCAGCGTCAATCCGCGCCACAAACCGCCCCAAAGCCCATAGACGCTTTGTAAATCTCGTAGGGTTCCGCCGACAAAACTGCCCGTTTCGGTTTTGAACCCGGCGACTCCCAGCAATGCTCCATCCGCATCGATTGCGCTTATCGCAAACTCTGGCGTGATGACGGACGTCAGGAAGTCTTGGGCTTTGTCCGGTGGACCCAAGGTGCTGCCCAATTTGTAGTGAAACGCCTCCCAGAAAAATTGGACGGCAGGAGTAATGTGTTCGAGGCGGATGCCTGCTTCAATGCTGTGTGACATGCGGGGTGATCTATGTATCTTTGGCCTATCTACAAGCCCTGACTGCGGCGTTGCGGGCACTGGCGGGGGCAGCTCCGTCTGTCTAGGTTCGAATGAAAAGGACGGGTGCTATGCAAATTTCAGAGCCAGACCTGCCAG
Source organism: uncultured Paracoccaceae bacterium (assembly GCA_943787985.1). Lineage (GTDB taxonomy): Bacteria > Pseudomonadota > Alphaproteobacteria > Rhodobacterales > Rhodobacteraceae > Ascidiaceihabitans. The sequence continues at coordinate 848,837 of CALSOO010000004.1, forward strand.
CCGATGCGTTGCATGCGTATCACTTGGATGAACCCGTCACTTATACGGATTGCTTTGCGTGTGATATCCCGCAAGAGGTTGATTTAACATCTTATATTGAGGCGTTTTACACCACTGCGATTTTTCGTGCCGAGCGGTTTGTCTTGCGCCATCTGGCGCGCTCGAAAACGACGGATGCGGATGTTGAGGCGCTGGCGAGGGGCCATGCGCAGCACCTGGCCGTTTGGAAAGTGGAGGCGCGCACATCCGATCAGATCGTTATGGACGCGGGACGCACAAAGTCGTGGTTGCATGTCGCGCCCTTGGAGTCAGGCACGCGGCTGTATTTTGGATCAGTGGTTGTGCCCGAACCCGCCAAGGGACTGCGCCCTGCACGGCTTGGTCCGGTGTTCGATACTCTTTTGGTGCCCCACAAGCTGTATTCTCGGTTGTTGTTGGGCGCCGCCGCGCGCTGTTTGAGCAGATAGGACGATAAATGTGGCGTGCTTGTGCGGGCAGGGCGGTTGGCTTGTCCTTGGTGGACTTTTGTTGGGTAGCAATATCGCGGGTTGCGAAGTGACACGTGATGCGCAAGGCGCCGGCTTATGATCCTGGTGTTTCAGGTGCGCTAGAGATATTTGAGAGAGTCGAAAAAAAGGTTTCTATGGATTGCGGGGTTCTGAGCCGGACCAAGCGGAACCCTTCGGGTGCTTTGCTGAAGTGTTTTGTGAAGGCGCGGTCTTGTTTGCGGCGCGATCTGAACAACCAACGAATTTCTGTGAGGTTGAAGCGGCGGGGACAGCCGTCGGGGCAATCTGCTTTTATCTGCCCCCAGTCGCGCAACTGTCGCAACAGGACCCGCTCGAGGCGCAAGGCAAACGGCAGATCAATCCACACCACATACTCCGCATGCGCCACACATTGCACCCATGTGGTTCGCAAACTGCCTTCGCAGACCCACATCTGTGTTGCATAGAGCGCGCGCCGGGCGGCTTTGCTGTCATTTGCGTTGCGGCGTTCCCACCCGGGCAAGTAATCTTCGCGGTCCAAATGTGTCACGGAAACGCCCAGCAGTGCGCCTATGCGCTGCGCCAAAGTCGATTTTCCCGAGCCGGATTGTCCGATGATCATTATCCGCTTCATAGGGCAGGTATAAAAGACGACACAGCGTTGGTCCAGCGTTTGCGGCTGCGGTGTTTTGCAACCCGGCTAAGGGCGAAACCTGCACACTTTTATGCAGGCTGCGTGATCGGGCCGTCCTCGGTGAACACCACTTTTTGTCCTGCGGCGATGTCCCGATGAAACATGTTGCCGATGATGCGCAATGCGTCTGCTTGACCTGCGGCCGCAAAACGATCCGCACATCGCACTCTGAGGTTGTTGTCAAAGCCGCGGGCTGCATGAGCCCAGATCATAGGGTGCAATTCGGTGAGGTGCTGACGGATGATCCATTTGGCACAATCGGCAATTTGGCTGCGGACTTGGTCAGCTTCATCGTGTCCGCCACGTGCATTGCCCATGGTATTGGCGCAATATGCGGCCAGCAGATTCACAACAAACTGGTTGCTGGTTCGTTTGAGAATGTCTTGCATGCCATCGATGAAAAACTTCACGTCAAGGCGCGCGCAGGCCTCGTCGTCAAAGGCAATTGCATCCAGCTGTACCCACGTATAGGCACCAGCGCCCCAAACTTCTTGCGTGCGAGACGCTGTGCGGCGCGCTTCGAGTTCAAGTTCAGCGTAGTCCCCAAACCAGCGCGGCAACAAGTGATTGCCCATAGCACGCATTGCGCGGGCGTTTTCGGGGTCCAGATCGATCAGCACCTGATAGGCGTCGGCAATTTTATTCCCGCCGTTCAGATCCCCTGCACGAAGCGCACATTCGGCTGATGCCAAAAAGGCAGGTTTGGGCGCAAAGGTAGAGTAGGGCGCAAGGATGTCGTTCGCCCGGTCAAAGTGGGCGGAAAAGGCGGCACGGTTGCGTTCCGGCACTTCGGCGTCCCAGCAGGTACCGCGCCATGCCCATGCAATGTCCATATGGGCATGGGCGACGATGGCTGCGATGGCGTAATCTTCTTTGTATTCGGCAAGCACGCCTTCGAGCGCTTCAATCCCTGCCAAAAGCGGCGCGTCTTTTGCTGGTTTGCCCGTCAACAGGGCGTGTTCGCACGCTTGGACGACGTCGGCACGTGCTCCGAAGCTGATGAGGTCTGCCACAGGCATTCCGCCCGCAGTTTTGCTCAGGGCACGATCGGCCAACCGGATTGCGCGGCTCACTTCATCCCACTGTTCTTGACGGGCCAGGCGCTGTCCGCGCATTTGGTGGAAGTCACGTTCGCGGTCTTCCGCTGTTGGATCCGGGCACGGGATAACCAGAGCGTCCGCTTCTGGAATAACCTTTTTCCGAACAACGCGTTTTGGCATCGCTGGTACGGATTGCACCAACACGCCGTCATGCGCCATTTGTGGTTTTCGACGGGAAAAACTCCCAAAAATTGGGGCCACGTGTTTTGAAATGATATTTGCAATTTGCATCGCTAAGGTATCCAAGACCAATTAACTACAAGCTCTAAGATGGTTGAGGTTTGAGGCCGAAACGTGGCGCTGGCGCGAAAGTTTCGCGCTCATCTTTTGTCAAAACCCCTTAATTTCTTAACAATTAGTTAACATATTGCCACAGTTCTCGGTTGGGTGGTGGGTATTGCCCTCTATGGGGGAAATCGGATATTTTACAGATTTTTGCCAAATGCGTTTTTGATTGTTCGCCTTTGGTGAACAGTGCCTCACACGTCGTTTCATTGTAGCGTTTTGTTACATATGGGGCGCCGCGTTGTTGCAATTCGTAAATATTTGACATTAATTCGCGTGATGCGATTTATTTCCGGCACATTCTTTTTGACGTTATGCCTGAGCCTCACCACTTGGTCTTTGCCGGTGCGTGGGTTCGAAACAGAATTGCGTCCGCCTGTGCGCGATATTCATATGCCGCGCACTCGGTGGACCCATCAACCGGATCATTTGTTGTGGAACGGTGTGGCATTGGCCGCCCTCAAGTCCCACGGCAAACCATTGACCGATATGGTTCCGCGCGACATTGCGGAGTGGTGCCCCAAATATCCGCAAGCCACCGATGATGAGCGGCGCGCCTTCTGGTTGGGTTTCATGTCGGCGTTGGCCAAGTTCGAAAGCACCTTCAAACCCCGCGCTATAGGCGGGGGGGGCAAGTGGTACGGGTTGTTGCAAATCCTGCCCGCCACGGCGCGGGGGTATAAGTGTAACGTAGGCACGGGGCAGGCGCTGTTGGATGGCGGGGCCAACCTCAGCTGTGCGGTTCGCATTATGGCCGTTACGGTGCCGCGTGATGGCGTCGTGCATGCGAAAGACCGCAAATGGCGCGGTGTCAGCGCGGATTGGGGCCCTATGCGCTCGCCATCCAAGCGTGCGGACATGTCTCGCTGGCTGAAACGCCAGAACTATTGCGCTTTGCCCAATGCAACACGTCCAAAGGCCCGTTCGTTCAGATGAACCCGAAATGGTGGCGCTGTGTCGTGATCCCGCGGTCCTGAAGGATTTTTTCGAAGTCCACATGCGGCGGTGTCGCCTCGAAAGGCACTTTCTGGCGCACCATATTCCGGGTCACCAAGGTCACTTTCACGCTCAGATCCAGTCTGGTGTCAAAGCGTACGTGGTGAATGTCTTCAAGGTGGCACCGTCCTTCATGGGGCCCCGCATACCAGGTGATCAAGTCGGCGCTGACGCTGAGGCCTGCTTGGCGCGCCGTTTTCAGATCATAAAGCGCGGGTAGGGTGGCCACCGCCATCACCCCCGCGATCCAAGGGGCCAGATCGATCCAGAGCAACAATACCAAAGCCACCGTCCAAATACCCGCAACCGCCAACAGCGTCGCCCGATTGCGCCCATTGGTGGCATAGGTATACGCGCTCATGACAGGCCGAAGGCACGTCTGATGTCGGTGAGGGCTTCGGACTGGCGCACGGAGAGGTCTTTGCCGCTCACTTGCAAGGTGCCACTGATCACCGCCATCAAAGTGGGGAAGCTGGCGCCTTTGTCCAGTTTGTAAAGCCGCTTGCTCAGGCGCTTGACTGCGGGATCGGCGCCTTTGCAGGTTTCGACAAACCAATGGCCCAAAACGGCAATCTCTTGCGCCTCTGTCGCATCAAGGGCCAGATGTTGGCGCAATTGCACATCCAATGCTTTGCGCCCGTCCGTTGTTGGAAGGTCGTCAAGCTCGAAGAAGGCAGCCGCCAATCCTCCAAGGGCCAGTTTCGGGTCATCAATGCTGTCCACCGGGTGCACATTCTGGCGGCGGCGAAACCCGAAACGGCGGGCTGCTGCGCGCACATCAGAGGCGACATCCATCAGCTCGGACGCCACTTCCGCTCCGCGTTGGGCGCGCATCACGATGAAATAGACTGCCGTCGCGATCCCGATAATTCCTAAAATAAATGGCATAGTACTCTCACATTCTATTCGTATGGACCCGACTTAACCGCACTAGCGCCCGCCTGTCACGTCCAACGTGGAACCGGTAATGTAGCTGGCTTCATCCGACATAAGCCACAAAACAGCGTTGGCAATTTCCAAAGCAGAGCCAGTGCGCTCCATCGGGACCATATGGGCCAGACGCTGGGCGCGGCCTGGTTCGCCTCCTTTGGCGTGGATATCGGTTTCGATCAAGCCCGGGCGTACGGCCATGACGCGGACACCTTTCGGGGCCAGCTCATCGGACAGGCCCTTGGTAAAGGTGTCAATCGCACCCTTCGAGGCGGCATAATCCACATATTGATTGCCCGACCCGATACGTGCCGCAGCAGAGGATATGTTGATGATGCTGCCACCCGCGCCAAGGCGCAAGGCAGCCTCTTTGGCCATCATCATGGAGCCCACAACATTGACGGCAAACATTTTCACAAGGCGCGCGTGATCGATGTCGACCAACTTTGCTTTTGGAGCGACGATGCCCGCGTTGTTGACCAATGCGTGAAGCGCACCGAATTCTGCGTCCAAAACCTCGTAGATGCGGGTCACATCCTCAGGGAGGGATACATCGCCCTGCACACAGACAACGCGCGCACCATTGGCTTCAGCTTGATCCTTGATGGCTTGCGCAGAATGCGCATCGCTACGATAGTTGAGCAAGATATCGTAGCCCTTTTTGGCAGCAAGAACAGCGCAAGCCGCACCAATGCCAGCGGAACCTCCAGAGATCAAACATACCGGTCGGGTCATACTATCAATCCTTTACTTTGAAGACGAGGATAGGCTTACAAGCCATTTGCCTCGCTTCCTTTCGTCCAAAATATCCCGGGGGAGACGCGAAGGCGTCGGGGGCAGCGCCCCCACTACGCCCCTCTAATGCGGGCAATCATTTCTGATGTGTCACGCGACAGGTTCGGTGTGGTTGCAATGCGCTCAAGCTGGGCTGCGATCAGCGTCTGGCGGATCGCATCATAGCGCCGCCAAGTCTGGAACGCAGAACACATGCGGGCCGTTGTCTGCGGGTTCACAGGGTCAAGTTTGATCAACCAATCCGTTAACAACGTGTAACCGGAGCCATCTTTGGCATGAAACCCGGCGTGATGCATGGTGAGACCACCAAGGGTGGCGCGGAAGCGGTTGGGGTTCTTCCAGTTGAAAGCGGCGTGGCGGGTCAGGGCGGTGGCGGTGTCCGCCGCGTCATCCGGCTTGGCTTTCATCACTTGCAACCCGAACCACTTGTCCATGACCAGCCGGTCTTCGCTCCACTGCGCTTCAAAGGCAGCAAGGGCCGCGTCGCCTTTGCCCGCGCCAATCAGAAAGCCCAAGGCCGCCAGTTGTTGGGTCATATTGGTGGCCATGTCGAATTGGGCTTGGGCGCAAACCCCGCCATCGCGGCGTGTGATCAAGGCCAGCACACCATTTGCCAAAGACCGCTTGCCGGATTGCTCTGCGTCAGGGGCATAAGGCTGCGCCACTTGATTGTCCTCATAAATCGGGTGCAACAGGTCTGCCATTGTGTCGGCTTGGGCCATGCGCATGGCCTCAACCGCCAAGTGGATGGCATCGGGGTCAGGCACGTCCCCTTCAGTGTGCAGGCTGGCGGCCAATTCGGATTGCGCGGGCAATCCAAGCATCAAGGCGCGATAGGCCGGATCAAGGGCGGTGTCGCCCACAACTTTGGACAATCCTTCAAGGTAGGCCGTGTCCGGGGCCTTGGCGTGTCGGATCGTTGCCATAAGAGAGGCTTTGGCCAAGGCCCGCGCACTTTCCCAGCGATTGAAAGGGTCCGTGTCATGGGCCAGCAAGAACGCGTGATCTGCTGCGTGTTTCAGCACCACAGGGGCAGAAAAACCGCGCAGGATTGAGGGCACCGGTTTGTCGGCTTGTCCCGTGAACGAAAAGCTTTGCGTGTCTTTGGTGACTTCCAGAACCCGAGTGCTCATCACCTCCGTGCCGTCTGGCGCCAAAAGACCCACGGCAACAGGGATCACTTGGGCTTGCGGGGCTGGGGTGGTCGCACTGGCTGGTGTGTGCTGGCTGAAGGTAAGAGTATACGTGTCGCCCTCATAGCTTTCGGAAACTTTCAGGTGCGGAGTGCCGGCCTGCGCATACCAACGCTGGAATTGCGTCAGGTCGCGGCCCGTGCTGTCCTCGAACACCTTGAGCCAGTCCTCGATCGTGGCACGCCTCGCCCGTCGTGGCGCGTCGAAATACAGGTCCAGCAGCGTCTGGAGTAGGCAGCGTCTGCCCCCACAAGGCGCTGCGCAGCATGCCGATCACTTCGGCGCCTTTTTCGTAGACGGTGGCGGTGTAAAAGTTGTTGATTTCCTGGAAAGCTCTCGGGCCGGACCGGGATGGGCCAGCGGGCCTTGGTCCTCGGCAAACTGGCGGCCCCGCAGGTCAATCACGTCCGAGATCCGCTTGACCGGAGGCGGAGCGCATGTCAGAGGTGAACTGGCTGTCGCGGTAGACTGTCAGTCCTTCTTTGAGGCACAACTGGAACCAATCGCGGCAGGTGATGCGGTTGCCTGTCCAGTTGTGGAAATACTCATGGGCGATGATTGCTTCGATCCGTTCGAAATTCATATCCGTCGAGGTCTCGGGAGAGGCCAGCACGGCTGACGAATTGAACACATTCAGCCCCTTGTTCTCCATCGCCCCCATGTTGAAGTCATCCACGGCCACGATGTTAAAGATGTCGAGGTCGTATTCGCGGCCATAGACGTTCTCGTCCCACACCATAGAGTCCTTGAGCGCCTGCATCCCGAAGGCGCATTTGTGTTCATCACCCGGGCGGACGTAGAGGTTGAGCGCGACTTTGCGCCCGGACTTTGTGGTGAAGTCGCCGGTGTGCGCAATGAGGTCACCTGCGACCAATGCAAAGAGATACGCGGGCTTGGGCCAGGGGTCGTGCCATTCTGCCCAGCCCTGTCCCGAGGCCACCGGATTGCCGTTGGTGAGCAACACGGGTTCCGGGCCGTTGATGCGCACAGTGAATGTAGACATCACGTCCGGACGATCGGGATAATAGGTAATTTTGCGGAACCCTTCGGCCTCGCATTGTGTGCAGTACATGCCGGACGAGCGGTACAGCCCCTCAAGAGCTGTGTTGCCAGCGGGATCGATCTGGACCTCGGATTCCCAGACAAACGGGATGTTCGGGACATCGCAAGTGAGCCCTTGATCGGTCAGTGTCGGCTCGACGGTTTCGCCGTCAATTTTGGCCCATCGTAGGGTCAAACCTTCACCGTGAAGAAAGAAGCTATTGTCGTTGGCGTCAGGATTGGGTGCGAATTTGATCCGTGATGTTACACGCGTGGCAGAGGGGGCCAGATCGAAGGTCAGGTGCACCTCTTCGACCACAAAGCCAAAGGGCGTGTAGTCCTTGAGGTAAATCGTCTGGGGGGCGGCGTCGCGCATCATACTCTCCTGTCACTCTTTGGGAGAGGTTAGGAGGTGCGCGGCGGGGTTGCCAGCGCCTTTTGAGGGTGTGGGTGCAATTGGGGCTCTGCCCCCGACGCTTGCGCGTCTCCCCCGGGATATTTGTGACGAAAGGAAACGGGGATGTCGTGGAATTGGGCGGTTGGTGCTCTAACTTGGCAGATATGAGTGATGTGACACTGCTTTGGTTTAAGCGCGACTTCCGTGTTGTGGATCATGCGGCATTGGCGCGGGCCTGTGCCCTTGGTCCAGTTGTGCCGCTTTACGTGTGGGAGCCGAAGTTGTGGGCCCAGCCTGATGCCTCGGGTCTTCAGTTCGGCTTTGTGCGGGAGAGTGTGGCGGAGTTGCGCACATCGCTTGCGGCACTCGGCCTGGAATTGTGTGAGCGTATTGGGGACGCGAACGAGGTTTTGGCTCAGGTCCAGCGCGTGAGCGGATTTGTGCGGATGATCAGCCCTGAAGAGACAGGCAACGGTTGGAGCTTTTCCCGTGACCGGGCGGTTGCGCAATGGGCACGGGGTGCCGGTGTTTTGTGGGAAGACGTCGCAGGATGCGGAGTTGTCCGCCGCTTGAATGGTCGGGATGGTTGGGTGCGGTTGCGTGATGCCTATGTGCGCGCCCCTGTTGTTGGGGGCGCGAAGGGCTCTGGCCTTGTACTTGCCTCGTCAGCCCCGCAGGTATGCGGGTAGGGGGAGCTGTCATGGCAAAAATGCGTAAAAAAGGCGATTTGCCAAGCAAGGATTGCGCCACCTGTGGCAAGCCGTTTGCGTGGCGGAAAAAGTGGGCAAAGGTCTGGGAAGAGGTGCGCTACTGCTCCGAGCGGTGTCGCATCAATAAAACTTAACTGAAGTTGGTAAAATTTTCTGACCAATCTTGTTTACTATCGGAAACTTTTTCCCTACTCATCTGCCGTAGAATATCGATAAACACCAAGGGAGATGGCGCAATGGGTGAGTTTGTTTCGAAGTTCGGACTGAAGGTTGCAGCGGAACTGGCGGAATTTGTGGAAACACAAGCGTTGCCGGGAAACGGCATTGAAGCTGACAGGTTCTGGGACGGGTTTTCAGGCATTGTCCATGACCTTGGCCCTAAAAACCGCGTCCTTCTCGCGAAACGCACCGAAATTCAAGCGCAGCTGGATGCGTGGCACATCGCGCAACGCGGTCAGCCTCATGATGCGGCTGCCTACACTGCCTTCCTGAAAGAAATCGGTTATCTGGTGCCCGAAGGTCCGGCGTTTTCAATCGATACTGCCAATGTTGATCCCGAGATTGCAGAGATTCCAGGCGCACAGTTGGTCGTTCCAATTATGAATGCCCGTTTTGCGCTGAACGCGGCCAACGCCCGTTGGGGCAGCCTGTATGATGCGCTTTATGGCACAGATGCGCTGGGCGATCTGCCAAGTGGCAAAGGGTATGACGGCGCTCGCGGTGCACGTGTGATTGCATGGGCGCGCGCGCATCTGGATGCGGCAGTTCCTTTGGCAAACGGGTCATGGGCGGATATTGACGGGTTGAGCGTTGAAGATGGCGCATTGTTGGCTGGTGGCACGGCTTTGGCGGATCCTGCCCAATTTGCAGGCCACGCGACGGATGGTGACATGGCGTCCTACTACCTGCGCAAGAACGGCTTGCTGATTGAAGTGCGCGTTGACGCCTCTACCGCGATTGGCGGGTCGGACAAGGCGCAGATTTCTGACGTCTGGCTTGAATCCGCAATGTCGACAATCATGGATTGCGAAGACTCCGTTGCGGCGGTTGATGCCGAAGACAAAGTTGTCGCCTATTCCAACTGGCTTGGTCTGATGCGCGGTGACCTCAAAGAAAGCTTCGAGAAAAACGGCGCAGTGATGACCCGCGAAATGGCACAGGATCGCAGCTTTACGGCGCCTGATGGCACAGCCGTGACCACAAAAGGGCGCGCGTTGATGTTGATCCGCAATGTTGGGCACTTGATGACAAACCCTGCGATCACGGACCGCGACGGCAATGAAGTCGGCGAAGGGCTGATGGATGCGATGATGACCACAATGATCGCGATGCATGACCTTGCCCGTGACGGCGGCAACTCCGTCAAAGGATCAGTGTATGTGGTAAAGCCAAAGATGCACGGCCCCGAAGAGGTCGCGTTTGCGGATGAAATCTTCACACGTGTGGAAAGCAGTCTGGGCTTGCCGGCCAATACCGTAAAGCTTGGTATCATGGACGAAGAGCGCCGCACCTCTGCCAACCTTGGTGAATGTATTCGGGCGGCCAAATCCCGCGTGGCCTTTATCAACACAGGGTTTCTGGACCGGACCGGCGACGAAATCCACACGTCGATGGAAGCTGGGCCAATGGTGCCAAAAGGCGAGATGAAAGCTGCGGCTTGGATCGCATCCTATGAAGATCGCAACGTCGATGTCGGTTTGGCCTGTGGTCTGCAAGGGCGCGCGCAGATCGGCAAAGGAATGTGGGCGATGCCTGATTTGATGGCGGATATGTTGGAGGTGAAAATCGGCCATCCGAAGTCCGGTGCAAACTGTGCATGGGTTCCGTCCCCGACGGCCGCAACCTTGCATGCAACACATTACCACCATGTGGATGTGCTTGCCCGTCAGAACGAGATAAAAGCAGGTGGCGCGCGTGGGTCTTTGGATGACTTGTTGAGCATCCCTGTGATGAGCGGCCAAAACCTGAGCGACGCAGAAATTGCGCGCGAAATCGAAAACAACGCCCAAGGCATCCTTGGGTATGTTGTGCGCTGGGTCGATCAGGGGGTCGGGTGCTCTAAAGTGCCTGATGTGAACAACGTGGGCTTGATGGAAGATCGTGCAACGTGCCGGATTTCTGCGCAGGCTTTGGCCAACTGGTTGCACCACGGTGTGATCTCCGAGGCGCAGGTGCTGGCGGGATTGAAGAAAATGGCGGCTGTTGTGGACGGGCAAAACGCGTCTGATGCATCGTACCTGCCCATGGCCCCGGGCTTTGACGGGGTGGCGTTTCAAGCCGCCTCTGATCTGGTGTTGAAGGGGCGCGTTCAGCCCTCCGGTTATACCGAGCCAGTTTTGCACCAGCGGCGCCTCGAATTCAAAGCGGCCGCGCAATAAACTTGGTCTTGAACCGATAAACTGAGTGGGGCGCAGTCCCCTATGGAGAATAAAGATATGATTTCACTGAGAAAAGCCCGCACGATTATCCGCAAGTCTTTGGAAAAAGGCCGCGAACTGGATTTGAAGCCATTGTCCGTTGTGGTGTTGGATGCTGGCGGTCATGTTCAGGCGTTTGAACGTGAAGATGGCGCAGCACCGGGCCGTTTTGCAATTGCGCATGGCAAAGCATACGGGTCTGTTATGTTGGGCATGGCTGGCACCGCCCAAATGGCGCGCGCCGAGGCGCAGGATTATTTCATGAACGCGGTAAACGGTGTTTTTGGCGGTCAGGTTATTCCGGTTCCGGGCGGCATCTTGTTGCGCGACAAAAAGGGTGCGGTGATTGGTGCTGTGGGCCTGACGGGCGACACATCGGACAACGACGCGATTGCCGCAATGGCGGGCGTCGAAGCTGCGGGTCTTGTTGGCGAGGTCTGATAGGCCTTTATCTTAACGTATCTGCTATACATAATGTGCGCACAGTGAGTTGTGCAGTGGGGTGGGCTTTTCATAGTCCGCCCTTTTTCTGTATAGCTTTTGGAAAGCAGAGTATGAGGACGTCCATGGCCCGACCGATTATTGGTATTATTTCGAACACCCATTTGATCGGTGATCAATATGAGGTCCATGCGGGTGGCAAAATGAATGTGGATGCAGTCGCGCAAGTGTGTGACGCTTTGCCTGTTCTTATTCCTGCGGACCCTGCGCATGTCGATATCAAGGATTTGATGCACCGCTGTGCTGGTTTCGTGTTCACAGGGGGACGTCCGAATGTGCATCCCCAAGAATACGGAGAAGCCGAAACGCCAGCGCATGGGGATTTTGACCGCGACCGTGATGGTTTGGCGCTGCCTCTTATTCGCGCCTGTGTCGAGCGCGGCCTGCCAATCTTGGGAATTTGTCGCGGCTTTCAAGAGGTCAATGTGGCAATGGGCGGTTCCCTTTACCCCGAGATCCGCGATCTGGACGGGCGCGACAATCATCGCATGCCCCCCGATGGAACGCTCGAAGAGAAATTCGCCTTGCGCCATGCAGTGCGCTTTACCGAAGGGGGGGTTTTTCACCGCTTGATGGGCGCATCCGAGGTGATGACCAACACATTACACGGTCAAGGCATTAAAGTTGCAGGCCAGCGCATCGTTGTTGACGGTTTGGCGCCTGATGGAACGCCTGAGGCCATTTATGTCGATGGCGCACCCGGTTTTACATTGTCCGTGCAATGGCACCCTGAATACCAGGCGGCTATGGATCCTGTGTCGAGCAAACTGTTTGCGGCCTTTGGGGAGGCAGCGCATGCATGGGATGCAGGCGAGGCGCGTCCAAGTTTGAAATCGGCCTGATCAGCTGTGGCGCATCACTGAATTTTGGTCTTCCAAAGAGCTTTGCATCTATTCGGGGACGATAGGTGATCCTAGATCGGTAGGGCGTAGTTTCGAACAGGTTCAACTCTCTTGTGTATTGATTTTACCGGATCGTAGCGCCCGTTGCGGATTGCGCGGTGTATAGAAGAGTGTTGCCAGTCTTGAGCCTGCCATGCCAATCCCGCTTGAACCGGTGCGTCAAGGATCATTTCGCGGTGCGCTGTCAAATCGTTTGCCTCGTGCAAGGCGTGTTCCCAAAAGCGGCGTTGCCAGATGCCTTTGTCGCCGCGCCGCAATACGGCGTTGGTAACAGGGGGTGTCACGGATACGCCGCGTGAAAATTGCGACTTCAACATGCGCCATCTTTTTGAGGCGTCGCAATCATCGTGCGGCATCGCCCAAATCGTGTGTATTACGCTGGGCAAAACTACGATTTCGTCGATTTCAAACGGGAACCTGTCCCGTGTGATCCGTGTCGCGTGGCGCAGGCGGTCGACTTCACGGATCAGCAGGTCAGAGCTTGGATCCGCAAGCCGCACTGTAAAGAACATATAGATGCGCGGGGGAAGGGGTGGCGTGAGGTGTCGCATGCCCCAAACCTAACCCCAACATAGTTAATTGATGCTTAACGCGCCCGGTCCGACGGATGATTTACATTTGCCCGCCTGCAATTTCGATGTTCTGGCCGTTGATGCTTTGCGAGCCTGCTCCGACAAGGTAATTCATTGCGGCGGCGACTTCATCGACCTCTACCAACCGTTTGTGACGATTGGTTTTCACCATGATGTTTTTGGCATCCTCAGCACTGATTCCTGCACGTTTTGAGATGCTTTCGGTGTTGCGGGTGATGATCTCGGTGTCGACGTAACCTGGGCAAATCGAGTTAAACGTAAACGGGGTGCCCATGTAGTCTTCGCTCAGGGAGCGGATCAACCCGATCATCCCGTGTTTGGAGGCGGAATAACACGCGGCTCCGGGCACACCGCGAATTCCTGCGATTGAGGAGACTGCGATCACGCGGCCCCAATCGGTTTGGCGCATGGAGCCAAGGCTTTCGCGGATGGTCAGAAAGGCCCCGTCGAGGTTCGTCGCCATCATGTCGCGCCAGAAGGCCATGTCCGTTTTGTGCACGGCCTTGCCGGTGGCAACGCCTGCATTGGCGATGCAAATCTGGATCGGGCCGCGTGCCTCTACTGCCGCTTGAATCGTGTCGACGACTTGGGATTCCTCGCGCACGTCCATCGCAACGCCTGTCATTCCCTTTGTGGCGACCGCGTCGAGGACCTCTTGGCGCCGCCCTGTAATCGTCACCTGCGCCCCTTGCGCCACGAGACTCTGCGCCATCGCCAACCCAATGCCCGTTCCGCCACCTGTGATCAGTGCGTGTTTGCCAGCGTGTATCATGTGATCTCTCCCTTGTGTTGAGCTTAGCTTACGCGCGGGCCCACACTTCACAAGGCGTGCCGTTGTGTCATTGTGTTGGCCGTGACGTTAGGTGACAAACACAACAACGGAGGGTGACATGCTGAAGATGATCGATATTCCGCCAGTCTGGCTGGTCGCTTTTGCGGCGGCTGCGTGGTGGCAGGTGAAATTGTTGCCGCTTGGGGTGAGCCTTGCGCATCCGGTTACCCAAGTGTTGGGTGGCTTGCTTGTGGGGGGCGGGCTCACGCTGATCGGGTTGGCCGCGTGGGAATTTCGCCGCCATAAAACGACAATCATTCCACATCAGTCCCCTAGCACCATCATCCAGTCCGGTGTTTTTGCGCGCTCGCGCAACCCGATCTATTTGGGAGATGCCCTTATCCTTGCCGGCTTGATTTTAAGGTGGGATGCGGTGCTGTCATTGCCACTCTTGCCTATCTTTGTATGGTGGATCGAGAGGCGGTTTATAGTCACAGAGGAAAACCGGATGCGGCGTGAATTTCGTGCAGATTACGGGCAATACGAACAAAAAGTGCGCCGGTGGCTGTGAATCTTTGCGTTTATTGTTGCCGCACCGCGGCGTCACGCCTTGTGTTGGAAACTTACTCACGGTAGTGGACAATGCAGAATAATGCGCCATGTTGACGCTTAATAGAGCGCAAATGACGCTTACTGAACATGAAGGATGGGGGATTTTTCGAGTGAAGATCGGTACACCAAAAGAATTATTTGAGGGCGAAGCCCGCGTCGCCATGACGCCGGACAGCGCGACACAGTTGCAAAAACTGGGTCATGAGTGCGTTGTGGAATCGGGGGCTGGCGCGTTGGCGGGCTTTGACGATGCGTCCTACAAGGCCGCTGGCGTCGAGGTTGTTAAAACGGCTGCCGCTTTGTGGAAGGCCGCGGACGTGGTGGCCAAAGTGCGCGCGCCCAATGACGCCGAGGTCAAGCGCTTGCGCGATGGTCAAACGGTGATCTCCTTCATCAATCCTGCCGCGAACGAAAAGCTGTTGGAGCAAGCTGCGAAAAAAGGCTCAACCGTTGTCGCGATGGACATGGTTCCGCGCATCAGCCGCGCTCAGAAAATGGACGCGCTGTCATCGATGGCGAATATCGCGGGCTACCGCGCCGTTATTGAAGCGGGCAACAACTTTGGCCGCTTCTTTACGGGTCAGATCACAGCGGCGGGCAAAGTGCCTCCCGCCAAGGTTCTGGTTGTCGGCGCAGGCGTGGCCGGTTTGGCGGCGGTCGGTACGTCAACGTCTTTGGGGGCGATCACTTACGCCTTTGATGTGCGGCCCGAAGTGGCGGAACAGATCGAATCCATGGGCGCGGAATTTGTGTTCCTCGACTTTGAAGAAGAGCAAGCAGACGGTGCGGCGACAGGCGGCTATGCTGCAGTGTCCTCCCCCGAGTTCCGTGAGGCACAGCTGGCCAAGTTCCGCGAACTGGCCCCGGACATCGACATCGTTATCACAACTGCGTTGATCCCCAACCGTGACGCCCCTGAATTGTGGACCGAGGACATGGTCGCAGCGATGAAGCCGGGCTCTGTCATTGTGGACCTTGCTGCGGAAAAAGGTGGCAACTGCAAGCTGACCGTGATGGATCAAAAGATCGTCACCGACAACGGCGTTACAATCATCGGCTACACCGATTTCCCAAGCCGTATGGCGGCGCAGGCCTCGACCCTTTATGCGACCAACATCCGCCACATGTTGACTGATTTGACGCCTGAAAAAGACGGTGTCATCAATCATAACATGGAAGACGACGTCATTCGCGGGGCCACTGTGACCCACGAAAAGGCCGTCACCTTCCCGCCACCCCCTCCCAAAATCGCGGCCATTGCGGCGCAGCCCAAAAAGGACGCGCCCAAAGAGCTGACCTCAGAGGAAAAACGCGCCGCCGAAGTCGCGGCCTTTAAGGTTCAGACCCGCAATCAGGTCACGTTGCTGGCCATCGGTGGCGTATTGCTGTTGGCCGTGGGCCTCGTTGCACCAGCGAGCTTCATGCAGCACTTTATCGTATTTGTTTTGTCCGTGTTCATCGGGTTTCAAGTCATCTGGGGCGTTGCGCACAGCTTGCACACCCCCCTTATGGCGATCACAAACGCGATCTCCTCAATCATCATTCTGGGCGCGCTGATGCAGATCGGGTCGGGATCCGGCCTTGTTATTCTGCTGGCAGCCTTGTCGGTCTTTATGACGGGCATCAATATTTTCGGCGGCTTCTTGGTCACACGGCGCATGCTCGCCATGTTCCAGAAATCGTAAGGGGGCGGATCAATGGAATACGGATTCACAACAGCGGCGTACGTGGTCGCAGCGGTTCTTTTCATTCTTAGTCTTGGCGGCTTGTCAGGGCAGGAAAGCGCGAAACGCGCTGTGTGGTATGGCATTGTGGGCATGGGGCTTGCGGTTGCTGCCACACTCGTTGGCCCCGGTGCCGGCTATTGGTTGCTGTCGCTGATCCTGATCGCCATGGGCGGCATGATTGGCTACCAACTGGCCACCAAAGTGCAAATGACGCAGATGCCGGAACTGGTCGCGGCGATGCACTCGTTGGTTGGTTTGGCGGCGGTCTTTGTGGGCTTGATTGCGCACATAGAAATGGGCCGTGTGTTTGGCATGGACGAGGACGCGCGCAAGTCGCTTGAGGGCTTTGCTGCTCTTCTGGCCAAAAAGGATGGCGTCGAGATCGCGATCCTGCGGGTCGAATTGTTCTTGGGCATCTTTATCGGCGCTGTGACCTTCACGGGGTCTGTCGTTGCTTATGGCAAACTGGCTGGCAAAGTGGACTCTGCGGCAACGAAACTTCCGGGCGGTCACTTGCTGAACGCAGGGGCGGCTGGTTTGTCCCTGATCTGCCTGATCTGGTACTTCAACTCAGGTGGCTTTCTGCCTTTGTTCTTGATGACTCTGGCGGCTCTGTTCATCGGTTACCACTTGATCATGGGCATCGGCGGTGCGGACATGCCTGTCGTTGTATCGATGCTCAACAGCTACTCAGGCTGGGCGGCTGCGGCGATTGGTTTCTCCCTCGGGAACGACTTGTTGATCGTCGTGGGCGCACTTGTCGGGTCCTCCGGGGCGATCCTGTCCTACATCATGTGTAAGGCCATGAACCGTTCCTTTGTGTCGGTGATCCTGGGTGGCTTTGGTGGCCCCGCAGGCGAACAGATGGCCGTTGAAGGTGAGCAGATCGCCATTGAGGCGGAAGGTGTTGCGATGGCTCTCAATGAAGCTGACAGCGTCGTCATCATCCCTGGTTACGGTATGGCGGTTGCTCAGGCCCAGACAGGGGTCGCCGAACTGGTGCGCAAGTTGCGTGCCAAAGGCAAGAACGTGCGCTTCGCCATTCACCCTGTTGCAGGGCGTTTGCCCGGACACATGAATGTTCTGCTGGCCGAGGCCAAAGTGCCTTACGACATCGTGATGGAAATGGACGAGATCAACGACGACTTCCCCGATACGGACGTCGCGATTGTGATTGGCTCCAACGACATTGTGAATCCTGCCGCCCAAGATGATCCGAACTCTCCGATTGCGGGCATGCCTGTGTTGGAATGCTGGAAAGCGAAACAGGTGTTCGTGTCAAAGCGCGGGCAGGGGACAGGCTACTCGGGTATCGAAAATCCTTTGTTCTTCAAAGAGAACACCCGCATGTTCTACGGGGATGCCAAGGCATCTTTGGACAAGCTTCTTCCTATGATTGATTAACCCGCCTCAGGTGTGTTGATCGACTGGGTTTGTCGACCGGGGTGGGGAACCTTCACCTGATCCGAGACCAAAAAGGCGGCCCACAAACGGGTCGCCTTTTTCATGTTCTACGCTTGAGGGAGGCGAAAGGCGCCAGTCTGTTGGCGTGTGAACAAGCGCCAGAGTTAGACGCTCAAGATTTCCTGTGCGTCAGAAACGAAATCGCAAGACATTTTCGCCACATTGTTCCGCATGGTACACTTGAAGAACTATCGAGAAGCTGGAATCGCCGCCGAGCAACAAGGCGGGTTTGTACAATGGCTGCCGCGTCACGCGGTGATGTTTTATCCACGCTCAAAGCGGCTCATGGTGACATTTGACAACATGAAAAGCCGCGAATCTCCGGCACCGGTTTATCCGTGGGGACATCAGTTTGTGGCCGACAACGGGTGGTCTCATCTGGGAATCATGATGATTGCGCGCAATGATTGGTTTCGCCACAAAACGCTATGGGAATACCTTGAGGTGCTCAAAAAAGCTGGCTTGTTTGCGGCATTTGACGAGGTGGTTTTTTATGGCAGTTCAATGGGCGGTTATGGGGCTTTGGCTTATGCCTCATTGTCGCCGGGGGCGCGTGTTGTTGCGTTGACACCTCAAACGTCGCTTGATCCGAATGTCGCCCCTTTTGAGGATCGATACCCCGGCGCATATCGACGTGGGAATTGGTCGGGACCTTACGCGGATGCGGTAGATGGGGCAGCCAGCGCGCATCAGGTTTGCGTGATTGCGGACCCGTTTTTTGAAATGGACGTTGCTCATATCGCGCGCTTGCCTCAGCACAATCTGACATGGCTCAAATGTCCCCATATGGAACATCAGGCAACGCGGATATTGCACAACATGGGGGTCTTGGGCAGCATCGTAGAGCCTGCATGTCGCGGTGACATTAGCGAAGAACGTTTTAATCGCTTGTTGTCCGGGGCGCGGGCGACAAAACCTTCGGCACGGCTTTTGATAAGATCTGCAATTCAAAAGGGGCACTATGGTTTGGCGAAACAAGCATTACACGCGGTGGAGGATGCACATCCGGAATGGCGTTTCTCCCCTTTGTGGCGCAACTTACGGCAAGCGCAACAAGGCGGTGAGGCGCATTGATCAGGCTGTGAGAATGGTCTTTGTGCCGGTTCGGTATACAGTTGTATTCCCTTAACCTGTTGAAAATAAATAACAGTTTGACATCTGTCTGAAACGGCTTATTTCTTCTTTCACGAGCGGAGAGTAGAATGCCCCCAATTGATGATCATCCAAGTCGTTACCAACTTGCAAACGAGCTACATGCCCGCCCGTTTCCGGCAATGTCTGCCCCGTGCAGCGCGGCCTACATTGCGATCAAACAAAAAGGCAAGTCTGCAACGCGGGATCGCTCTGCTGACATGGCCCATCTGATTGCCTTGTTGGATCGCAACGGTGCACCGCACCCGCAGCCGGGCGCGACCCACTATTACGGACAGATTGGGAAACATTGGCTCAAGTGGGAACAACATACAGAGTTCGTGACCTACACAGTCTTTTCCGAAGGCGCTGGTGAGCGCGCTTTTGATCCGTCTGACTTCAATCCATTTCCAGCCGACTGGCTCGCAGATGCACCGGGTGTGCGTGTTACGTCAGCGTTGCTGCGTATTGTCGTTGAGGACGATGTTGATCGGATTCAGGAAAGTCTGCGTGCGTGGTTCGTTCCCGAAAGTCTTGCAGTCAGTCGGGTTTTGGACGCCGCAGCCGTTGTCGCGGGAGATTTTCGCATTGATGTCGCGGGTCACCAGCGGTTTGCGATCTTTGCGGCCCCAACAACAGGAGAGCGCCGGATCGGTAGGATCGTCCAGCGATTGTGTGAGATTGAAACTTATAAAACAATGTCCATGCTTGGATTTGGCCGCGCACGTGAGTTGGGGCCGGACCTGAACCGTCTGGATACTCAGCTGACGTCGCTGGTCAGCTCCATGCAAGGTGCGGCCACCGAAGCGGAACAGACCCTGCAAGAGCTGCTGTCGGTGTCCGCGGATCTTGAGACCCTGTCCGCGGAATCTTCGTTTCGCTTCGGGGCGACGGGTGCCTATGAGGCCATTGTGAACCAACGCATTGAGGCTTTGCGCGAAGAGCGCTTTCATGGCCGTCAAAGCTTTGGAGAGTTCATGATGCGTCGCTATGAGCCTGCCATGCGTACTGTGAAGTCTGCGGAGCGGCGCCTTGAGGCGATGAGCAGTCGCTCTATACGGGTCAGCAATTTGCTGCGCACCCGCGTGGATGTGGAACGCAGCGCTCAAAATCAGGCTTTGCTGGAAAGCATGGATAAACGTTCCGACCTTCAGTTGCGCTTGCAACGCACGGTCGAAGGGCTGTCTGTCGTGGCCATCAGTTATTATGCGGTTTCTCTTGCGGCTTACGCGCTTTATCCTCTGACAGAGGTCACAGGGCTCAGCAAAGGCATGTTGACATCTATCGTCGCGATCCCTGTTGTCTTGCTGGTTTGGTTCCTCGTGCGCCGGATCAGACGCGAAGCGGAATAGGCCAGAGTTTTTCTCCAAACAATCATTCCTTCTTCTAATACGGGAATCGCCCTAGGGTTAAAAGGCACGACAGATTCGCTTGTTTCAGCAAGTGTGTTTCGTCAGGGCCTTTCGCCTTGGACCTAGGGTATGTGCGTCACAAAATCTGTCAGCCGTGTGTGTAACATGTCTGTATTCGGCCCTGATCGGCCCAAATGAGCTCTGCAAACAGGGCCAAAATTCATTCTGGGAGGAAAACATGAATTTAAGACCTGACCCGACATTTCACGCGTCCCCCAAGCTGGCGATGCAAGCCCCCGTCGAAAATTATGCGTTTACCGTGATGCTCAGTCCGGATGGTTCGCAATCAGATGGGATCGCAGTCATCGACCTCAAAGAGGGCTCACCGACCTACGGACAGATCGTTCACCAAGTG
The DNA here is from genome assembly GCA_943787985.1 of uncultured Paracoccaceae bacterium. Classification (GTDB taxonomy): domain Bacteria; phylum Pseudomonadota; class Alphaproteobacteria; order Rhodobacterales; family Rhodobacteraceae; genus Ascidiaceihabitans. The sequence continues at coordinate 869,352 of CALSOO010000004.1, forward strand.
ATCGTGCCCAACAAGGGGGACGAATTCCATCATTTTGGATGGAACGCCTGTTCGTCCTCTTTGTCGCCGCTGTCCGGACACGCATTTCTTGAACGGCGCTATCTGATTGTGCCGGGCATCCGGTCCTCGCGCATCTACGTGATCGACGTCAAAGACCCTTTGAAGGCGCATATCCACAAAACTATCGAACCCGAAGAGTTGTTCAGCAAGACGGGTTATTCGCGTCCGCACACCATTCATTGCGGTCCTGAGGGAATCTATGTGTCCTGCCTTGGCGGTGGTGGCGAAGACGGAACTGACGGTCCTCCGGGTATTTTCATCATGGATTGCGAGACCTTTGAAATTATTGGTCAATACGAGATGGATCGCGGCAAACAAGACAAACACTATGACTTCTGGTGGAACCTGCCGCAGGACTACATGGTCAGTTCCGAATGGGGGCTTCCACCGCAGTTTGAAAACGGGATTGTGCCCGAAGACTTACTGTCCAACAAATACGGGCATTCCATCCATTTCTGGGATTTGCGTGCGCGCAAAAATATCCAGACCATGGATTTTGGCGAAAATTATCAAATGGCTTTGGAAATTCGCCCTGCCCATGATCCCACCAAGTCTTATGGCTTTTGTGGTGTTGTCGTGGATACCAGCAATCTCCAGGGTGCGATTTTCACATGGTGGCGCGATGATGACGGGGTTTGGCAGTCCAAAAAGACCATCACCATTGATCCTGTTCCGGCTGACGCGGACGATCTGCCCGACTTGCTTAAAGGTTTTGGGGCTGTGCCCGCCTTTGGTCACCGACATCGACCTCAGCCTTGGATGACAAGTATCTCTACGTCGCGTGCTGGGGTCTCGGGAGAGATGCACCAATATGATGTCATCCGACCCGATGAACCCTGTTTTGGCGGGTAAGGTCGAACTCGGTGGCATCGTCAACGGAGCACCAAGCATCCCAATCGGCAAGGACTGTGCCTTTACGGCCCGCAGATGGTCGAGATCAGCCGCGACGGCAAGCGCGTCTACTGGACCAACTCGCTTGTATTCTTCGTGGGACGACCAGTTCTATCCGCAATCACGAGGGCGGGCAGATGGTGATGGCTGAATGTGGGCGAGGACGGCGGTTTAACCCTGCATCCAGGATTTCTACATCGACTTCCCCGAAAGGATTGCGCGCGCATCAGATCCGGCTTGGAGGGCGGCGACTGCTCGACGGACAGTTTCTGCTACCCGTCTGCATAACTGATTGATAGAGACTGACCTCGCGTCTGTGACGGCCCTTTGGTGGGCCGTCATCCTTGTCAGGCCTCTATCACGGTCATGAACCCGGGCATGGGGTGGCCGCTTGGCCGTTTCCGCCGCCTTGTTCGAGCGCAAGAACAGCCGCCTTGCCCAAAGCGCTTGCGTTGTTGGCCGGGGGGCATTTCGTCGCGATGATCGGTATCTTGCTGCCGTTCTCCTTGATGTTCTTTTTGGTTGAGTGGGAGGTCGAGATCCGCATCGCTGCGGGACTTTTGGTTGTGGGGATGGGGATTTATCTGCTCATCAACCGTCGCCACCCCAAGTTTCTGGCGCGCGTCCATCCCGCCCGTTTGGCCTTGTGGTCGTTTCTGGCCGCCATGGCACATGGTGCAGGGTTAATGCTGGTGCCAATTTTTCTGGGTCTCTGCGCGATCGGAGCGGACGAAACGGGGCATTTGGCGGCGCAGTCTTTGATGGGGAACAATGTCTTAACCGCCTTTAGCGTGGCGGCTGTTCATACTCTGAGCATGAGTGTTGCCGGTGGTGTGGTCGCCGTCATTATCTACTTTTGGTTGGGTTTGCGGTTCCTGTCCAAGGCATGGTTTAACCTTGATCTGGTCTGGGCTTTGAGCCTGATTTTTGTGGGGATCTTTGGGGTTTATTCTGCTGTTTACGGACATTGACGACGTTGGGCCCGGCATTTGGAACGCACAAAAAAGCCGCCATGCACTGCAAGGCGGCTTTTTGTGTGCGAAACGGTGTGGTGTCAGCGCCCTCGGATCCGTGGATCAAGCGCGTCTCGCAGTCCGTCGCCAAGGTAATTTACCCCGAGTACAGTGAGCGAGATCGCAATCCCGGGCAATAGCACGCGCTCAGGAAATTCCTCCATCCGCGGCACTGCGTCCGCGAGCATTTTGCCCCATGTCGGGAAGTCTGACGGGAAACCAACCCCCAGGAACGACAGCGCACTTTCGGTGATGATCGCAGTCGCCAGCCCCAGCGTTGCGGAGACCATGATAGGTGAGACCACATTGGGCAACAGGTGACGGCGGATAATCGCGCCATTGGTTGTGCCGATAGAACGGGCCGCGAGAATGAATTCCCGTTCTTTCAACGCGAGGACTTCGCCGCGCACGATCCGCGCTGTTTGCATCCATGAAGTGATCCCGACAACGACAACGATCAGAATAAACATCCCGCCTTCAGGCCCGAAATTCGCCCGCAGCGGTTGGCGAAACAGCGTCACAGCGACCAGCAGCAAAGGCAGGATAGGCAAGGACAGGAACAGGTCCGTCAGCCGCATCAACACCCCGTCGAGCCGTTTGAAATACCCTGCCACCACGCCCACAAACGTCCCGATGATCAGCGACAGCAACATGGCGGTCCAGCCAACCGCCATAGACGCGCGCCCCCCCGCAATCATGTTGGACAAGATATCGCGCCCCAGATTGTCCGTTCCGAACGGGCGCGACCACATCGTTTTGGCGTCGCCGTCAAACAACGCAGCCCAGATCGGGCGCACGTTCTTGTTGCGGATATCAAGGTTTTGAGGATCGACGGTCCAGATGTAGGGGCCGAACAGCACCGCAAGCGTGATAAAGATCAAAAAGACGCCGCCAAATACAGCGCCTTTGTGCTTTTTGAACTGGTCCCACACATCCAGCCACTGCGAGCGCGGTGGCTTGGGCGGTTCCTTGTCCTGAAGGGCCGCAAAGGGATCGATTTCAGTCGTATCAGTCATAACGGATCCTTGGGTCGAGCACGCCATACAGCACGTCTGCGATAAGGTTGAAGAACACGATGAGGATCGCGAAGATAAAGGTCAGTGTCATCACCATCGGGATGTCATTGGCAAACAGGGCTGTGATGAGCAGTTGCCCGATCCCGTTCACGCCAAAGACGTTCTCGGTGATGATGGCCCCGCCAAAAATGGAGGGCACCCCAAGGGCGATGACAGTGATCACAGGGATCATGGAATTGCGCAGCACATGCACCAACACGACGACGCTTTCCTTGAGACCCTTGGCGCGCGCGGTGCGCACGTAATCCTGGTTCAGGTTGTCGAGCATCGAGGCGCGCATAAAGCGGCTGATCTGTGCTGTGGTTTGCAGCGCCAGAACCATAACAGGCAGCACCATCTGTTGCATCTGGTACTTGAAGCTGGCCCAGTCGTTCACGGTATGGGTGGTGTCGTAGATTGACGGCAGCCACCCGAGCGTGACCGCAAAGATCACGATGAGCAGGGGCCCTGTAAAGAACGGCGGGATTGAAAAGCCGATCATGGTCACAAAAGTGCCGGTTTGATCAAACACCGAATAGTGTTTGTAGGCCGAATAGATACCGATCGGCAGTGCGATCAGGATGCCCACAATGTAGGCAAGGCCCACAACCCAAAGTGTCTGTGGAATGCGTTGGATCACGATATCCATCACCGCAGAGCGGGTCTGCCATGAGATCACCCGTTGTTGTGGCACCAAACGCTGCAAGTCGGCATCGTAGACCATCGACAGTTGGGTGTCGGGCAACCAGCCAAACAGAACTGTTTCGCGCGTCATCCAGTCGATCAGGAACTGCGGTTCTACGATAAAGAACTGGTAGAGCCATTTCAGATACTGGATGTAGATTGGTGCGCCAAGGCCCAAGGCTTCGCGCATTTTTTGCTTCACTTCTGGTGGAACCGTCAGGGGCACTTGCGCCATCGGATCGCCCGGGGCGAGTTGCAAAAGCATAAAGATAATAAGGCTGATAAACAAAAGCGTCGGAACCGATAGGATCAGTCGCCGGATCGTGAAGGTCAACATAAGCGGCGCCTTTGTGCGTCAGTCTTGTGTGGAGGAGACGGGCGGGACACGTGATGCCCCACCCGATGGTTTCAAAGCGAAAGCGCCTTAGTTGCCGATACGGTACCAGTCAGCAGCGTTCCACAATTCAGAGTCGAACACGTTCAACTGAACGCCGCCCAATGTCACAGAGTGACCAGATACGCGGCCACGGTCGACCAAAGGTACGATCGTGTTGCTTTCTTTGGTGAGCATGTCGTTCATTTTACGGGCAATTTTGCCGCGCTCTTCGAGGTCACCTGTTGTGGCGAGCTGGTCAATCAGCTTGTCATATTCAGGATCGCAGAAGCGGTTGATGTTCTCACCCTGCCACTGGCTGGATGGCTTTGGCTCGTTGCCGCAACGGTAAGCTGCGAGGTAAGCTTGTGGGTCTGTACCGTCAAACACGTTGGCGTACATTTCCACGTCAGCATAGAACTTCTGGAACGTGTCAGGCGAACCTGGGTCACCACCAAAGAATACGGAACCGTCAAGGTTACGCAGTTCGACTTCAACGCCGATTTCTTCCCACCACTGTTTGATCAAGGCCTGGAAGTCCTGACGTACAGCGTTTGTGGAAGTTTGGTACAAGATCGACATTTTCACGCCGTCTTTGTCACGAATGCCGTCACCGTCGGTGTCGGTCCAGCCTGCGCCGTCAAGCAGCGCACGGGCGCCGTCAAGATCCTGTGTCAGACACTCGGTGTTGTCGGACGCATAGATCGCAGGTGCCGGCACGAGGTTACAGGTCGGACGACCCGCGTCACCGTAGCCGACTTCAACCAACAGTTCGCGGTCGATGGCGATGGAGAGCGCTTTGCGTACGTCGCCGTTTGACAAGAACGGATGTGGCTCCGCAACAGTTGCGCGCGTTTCCGGTGGCAAGTCAGGCGACGGGTTCGTCAGGTTCATTTCCAGACGTTCCACAAGAGCACCAAATGCGGAGACAGGCACGCCTTTGCCGGCTTCAGCCATTTTGGCGATGACGTCTGGTGCCAATTGCAGGTTCCATCCGTAATCGAATTCGCCTGTTTCCATAACCGCACGACCAGAGGCTTCGGCGGAACCGCCACCTTTGAATGTTACGGACGCAAAGGCTGGCTTGCCTTCAACGCGGAAGTTTTCGTTGGCGGACAATTGGATCACATCGTTCGGTTTGAAGTCTGTGACAACAAACGGGCCGGTGCCGATCGGGCCAAAGTTGGCGTCTGTGCACTCAGGCGCACGTGCGCCAAGGCATTCAGCAAACTGTGCCGCTTGAATGACCGGAGACTGGCCGCCCATGAAGGGGCCATACGGATTTGGTTTTGGCTGGTCAAAGGTGACTTTCGTTGTCAGCTCGTCAATCGCCTCAACGCTGGTTACGCCGTCGAATTTGGCCAGCTGTGCGCATCCGCCTTCTGGGTCCATGCAATATTTTGCGGTGAACACGAGGTCTGCGGACGTCACTGGTGATCCGTCAGACCACAACAAGCCCTCTTTGAGCTTCCATGTGATGGAGGTCAGGTCCTCGGACACGCCGCCGTTCGCGACTGTCGGAATTTCTTCTGCCAGGAACGGAATCGGGCTGCCGGTTGGATCATAGCGGCCCATCGGTTCGATGATGAGCGAGGACGATTCGATGTCCTTGGTTCCGCCGGACAGATACGGGTTCAGGATGGAAGGCGCTTGCCAATAGATGATGCGCACTTCGCCGTCGCGGCCGCGCTCGCCTTCATGGCCGTCTGCGAAGGCTATAGGGGCAAAAGCAGCCCCCGCCGTTGCAGCAAGCAAAAGGGTTTTGAGTTTCATGTCTTACTCCTTGTTGGACACGTTTGAGGTGCCGTTTTTGTGCAGCATTCAAGGCATACACTTTCAATAGGTCTGGAAAACACACCAAGCATCAAACGTAACTCACCGTTACAGAACGATTTTCGGCAATTCCCCCAAAGCCAATTCCCCCATCGAAACAGTTTCTGAAAAAATTGCAAGGCTTGTCGTCGCAGATTTTGACCAAACAGCCGACTTTGTCGCGCAAGGGTTTGACACTGCCTACCAGATCACCATAGCGTCAGGCATCGCTCAGATGAGGTGGCCTGATGCTCGACACGTCCGAAACGCCGCAAGGCGCCAAACCAATTGCTGAAATTCATGGACTTAGGGTCGAATTCCAGACCAAAGACGGCCCTGTTTTGGGGGTCGAGGATGTCTCGTTTTCCATAAATTCGGGGGAGACCGTTTGCGTGGTTGGCGAATCCGGCTCTGGCAAGTCGGTATCCTCCTTGTCCTTGATGCGTCTGGTCGAGTTTGGCGGTGGTGAAATAGCAGGCGGTCGCCTCCTTTTTGATCGCAAGGACGCAGAACAGATTGATCTTGCCCAAACCGAACCGGAATTGATGCGCTCGATCCGTGGCAATGAAATCGGCATGATTTTTCAAGAGCCGATGACGGCCCTCAACCCTGTGTTCATGGTCGGACGTCAGTTGACCGAAGGTTTGCGTTTGCACAAAGGCATGACAAAGGCCGAAGCCGAGGCACGCGCGCTTGAGTTGATGCGTCAGGTTCGTATTCCAGAGCCCGAACGGCGCTTGAAGCAATATCCCCATGAGTTGTCCGGCGGCATGCGCCAACGCGTGGTCATTGCCATGGCACTGGCCTGTGAGCCGCGCCTGTTGATCGCGGATGAACCCACAACTGCTTTGGATGTGACCATTCAGGCTGAAATTCTGGCCCTGATGGATCGCCTGAAGCGCGAGACTGGCACCGCTGTGATGTTCATTACACATGATATGGCGGTTGTTGCCCAAATGGCGGACCGCGTTGTCGTCATGTTCCGTGGCAAAAAGGTTGAAGAGGGGACGGTCGAGGAGATCTTCGAGAACCCGCAGCACCCGTATACCAAGTCATTGCTGGCCGCCGTGCCCAAACTGGGCGAGATGCGCGGCAAGGAATATCCCGAGCCGATGGTGCTGATGGGCACGCGCAACCAGTCCGCAGGGGAGCCGATCAAAGGCTCTGACGAGGTGCTGTTGGACGTCAAAAACCTCACCACCCGCTTTGAGGTCAAAGGTGGTTTCTTTCGCCGCACCATCGCGAATGTGCATGCTGTCGAGGATTTGTCGTTTTCAATCAACAAGGGCCAAACCTTAAGCCTTGTCGGGGAATCGGGTTGTGGCAAGTCGACAGCGGGGCGTTCGATTTTGCGGCTGGTAGAGCCGCAGTCCGGATCGATCAAGGTTGGCAATACCGACATTATGGCGTTGGATCAAAAGGCCCTGCGCCTTGCGCGTTTGGACATGCAGATGATTTTTCAGGACCCGTTCGCAAGCCTGAACCCGCAAATGCAACTCTCTGACCAAGTGGCAGAACCGATCCATAACTTTGGAACCCTGAAAGGGCGCGCGGCTCAGGATCGCGTCGAGATGTTGTTTGACCGTGTGGAGTTGCCGCGCAGTTTTATGCGCCGTTACCCGCACGAGTTGTCAGGTGGGCAACGCCAGCGGGTCGCGATTGCACGGGCGTTGGCCTTGAACCCCAAATTGATCATCGCGGATGAAGCGGTATCGGCGTTGGACGTGTCAGTGCAGGCGCAGGTTTTGAATCTGATGTTAGAGCTTCAGTCCGAGTTGGATTTGTCATTCTTGTTCATCAGCCATGATATGGCTGTAGTGGAACGTGTCAGCCACCATGTGGGTGTGATGTATCTGGGCCGTATCGTTGAAATGGGGCCGCGCTCTGCGGTGTTCGAGAACCCCCAGCATCCCTATACTCAAGCCTTGATGAAAGCCGTTCCCATTGCCGATCCACGTCAGCGCATGGATGAAAAAGACCTGAATTTCAAGCCGATACCATCGCCCATTCATCCTGTATCCTACCAGGCGGAACCATCTGTCTATAAAGAAGTGACCCCGGGCCATAAGGTTCTGATCACTGACAGTGGGTATTGAGATGGCACAACGCCTGACTCCGCTGGAGTTGATGACGAAGTTGATCAGTTTTCCGACGGTCAGCCGTGATACCAACTTGCCCTTGGTGGATTGGGTCGAGGGGTACCTTGATGGGCACGGCATCACATCGCATCGGTGGCCGGATCCGGATCAACCGCACAAGGCGGCTTTGTATGCCCATGTGGGGCCAGAGGTTGAGGGCGCGGTTGTGTTGTCGGGTCATACAGATGTTGTGCCGGTAGACGGGCAACCTTGGGACACTGACCCCTGGAGCGTGATAGAGAAGGACGGCCGGTATTACGGGCGCGGCACGTGCGATATGAAGGGCTATGATGCTTTGGCGATCTGGGCATTGGTGGAAGCGCATTACGTTGGCGTGTCCAAGCCTTTGCAGTTGGCGCTGAGTTTTGATGAGGAAGTGGGGTGCACGGGCGCTCCGCCGATGATTGCGGCGATGCAAGGCGTCGTGCCAAAGGGCGGGTTGGTCATTGTAGGTGAACCTTCAATGATGAAGGCGGTGACTGGTCACAAGGGTGGCAATGCGTGGAAGACCCATGTCGTCGGATTCGAGATGCATTCGTCTTTGCAGGACCGGTCTGTCAGCGCGATTCACGAGGCGGCCCGCCTGATCAGTTGGGCCAATGATATGAATGCTGCTGCGGCAGCCGCCACCCCGGGTGTGATGGCCGCGATGTTTGATCCTCCGTTCACAACATGGCATGTGGGTACGATCACTGGTGGTACGGCCGATAACATCACAGCCAAAGATTGCCATTTCAACATGGGCTACCGCGCTGTGCCCGGAGATGACACAACTGTTCTTGATAAGGCGTGGCTGGACAAAGTGGCTGAGGTTGAAGCCGCTATGAAGGCCATTCGTCCCGAGGCCGAGATCCGTTTGACGCCAAAATTTGCCGTGCCTCCGTTGTTGCCCGAAGACATGGGTGCGGCAGAGTCGTTGGCCCGTGCGTTGACAGGCGACAATGGCAGCCATGTTGTCAGCTATGGCACGGAAGCTGGCCAGTTTCAGGATGCGGGTTATTCTGCGGTCGTTTGTGGCCCTGGTGATATTGCGCAGGCCCATCAGCCCAATGAGTACATCGAAGTTGCCCAGTTCCAAGCCGGCCATCAGTTCATGCGCGACCTTTTGATTCGTTTGGCGTGATGTTGGTCCGGCGCTGTTTGCTGCGCAAATGCGCCCCGCCCACCATCCCGTGAGGTCGTAAAATGACTTTTCCGATTTCCGAAGCCAGCACCCCTGTGACCTATTCTGCCTCGCATCCTGATGAGGCGGATGTTGTGGTCATTGGCGGCGGTGTTGTGGGTGTATGTACGGCCCTGTTTTTGGCCGAGAGTGGTTTGCGTGTGGTCCTTTTGGAAAAAGGGCGCATCGCTGGCGAGCAATCCGGCCGCAACTGGGGGTGGATCCGCCAACAGGGTCGTGATCCTGATGAGTTGGGTATTATGTCGGAGGCCAATCGCATTTGGCGTGATTTGGCTGCGCGCACCGACGTTGACATAGGCTTGATGCAGGCAGGGGTCACGTATCTCGCCGAGAGTGACGCCGAAATGCAAAAGTATGCGGAATGGATGAGCCATGCGGCGGCACACGGTGTTGACAGTCGCCTCCTTGATCCCGCCCAAGTCCAGGACTTAATTCCAAACATGTCCCGTGGGTATGTTGGCGCGTTGCACACGCCCGGTGATTTGCGTGCAGAGCCTTGGGTTGCAGTGCCTGCTTTGGCCGGGATCGCGGCCCGCGCGGGGGTAAGCATTGTCGAGAACTGCGCTGTGCGCTGTTTGGACCGCGCTGCGGGACGCATTGTTGGCATCGTTACAGAGCAGGGCCGAATTGCCACCAGTCAAGTGGTTCTGGCCGCAGGTGCCTGGAGCTCCTTGTTCCTGCGCAATGAAGGTGTCGCTTTGCCTCAGTTGAGTGTCCTTGCGACCGTTGCGGCCACCGTACCTTTGCCTCATGTTCATAACGGCGCAGCCACAGACAACCGGATCGCATTTCGCCGCCGCGCAGATTGTGGATATTCGTTGGCCGCGGGGGGATTTCATGAGCTGTATTTGGGCCCCGATGCTTTCCGCGCCTTTCCGAAGTTCCTCGAGCAAGTTAAGACTGACCCTTTTGGGACCCGTTTTTTGCCAAAGGCCCCAAAGGGCTTTCCCGATGCATGGGGTACGCCGCGTCGCTGGAGTGGGCAGGATGTTTCTCCGTTCGAGCGGATGCGCATATTAAATCCTGCGCCGAATCCCAAAAAACTCAATGATTTGAAACGCGACTTTGCCGCCCTGTTCCCTGAAGTGGGGGAGGTGTCGTTGAAGGCGGCATGGGCTGGCATGATTGACACCATGCCTGATGTCGTTCCCGTCATTGACCATGTGACCGCGATAGAGGGGCTGACCTTGGGCACCGGTTTTAGCGGTCACGGGTTTGGGATCGGGCCGGGAGCCGGGCGTATTTTGGCCGCTTTGGTGCGTGGTGATGACGTAGGGCATGATTTGACACGATTCCGCTTGAGCCGCTTTGATGATGGTTCCAAGATGCGTATTGGACCTTCGGTCTGATACTGCAGGAGAGCATATGCCCGTAAAAAACCGTTTCGCCGAAACTCATGCCGAAATCACCGGCTGGCGCCGCTATTTGCACCAGATTCCCGAGCTTCAGTTCGATTTGTTTGAGACCTCGACATTTGTAGAGCAAAAATTGCGCGACTTTGGCATCGCCGATATCACAACAGGTGTCGCGAAGACGGGAATTGTCGCTGTGATCAAGGGCAAGACTGACACGCGCGGCCGTGTGATCGGGCTGCGGGCCGATATGGATGCACTCCCTATAGAAGAGCAGACGGGGCTTGAGTATGCGTCGAAAACTCCGGGCAAAATGCATGCGTGTGGACATGATGGACATACAGCGATGTTGTTAGGCGCGGCTCAATATCTGGCTGAAACCCGCAACTTTGACGGCACCGCGGTTTTGATTTTCCAACCTGCCGAAGAAGGTGGCGGTGGAGGACGCGTAATGGTTGAAGAAGGTTTGATGGAGCGTTGGGGCATTCAAGAAGTGTATGGCATGCACAATATGCCAGGACTGGCTGCGGGAGAGTTTGCCATTCGTTCAGGCGCATTGTTGGCCGCGACAGATGAATTCGTGATCACCGTGACAGGGCAGGGCGGACATGCCGCCGCGCCGCATGAAGCTGTGGACCCGAATGTTGCCGCTGCCCATGTGATTTTGGGTTTGCAGAGCATTGCATCCCGGATTGTCGATCCCATGGCGCAAGTGGTCGTATCGGTGTGCGCGTTGCATTCGGATACAGAGGCTTTCAATATCATTCCTCAAACAGTCCAGATGCGCGGAACTGTGCGCACGTTGGATGAAAAGGTTCGTGATCTTGCGGAAACCAGGTTGCACAATATCGTGAGCGCAACAGCGCAGGCACACGGCTGTGTCGCCGAGATTGACTATGTCCGCGGATACCCTGCGACCGTAAACGCTGAAGAAAACACCGTTTTTGCGGCTGAAGCGGCACAAGCAGTTGCTGGCTCTGTCATCACGGACACTCCGCCGATCATGGCGGGTGAAGATTTTTCTTATATGTTGAATGCCTGTCCGGGGGCCTACATTATGGTAGGCAATGGCGCAGAAGGCGCAACAGTGCATCATCCAGCCTATGATTTTGATGACGGTGCAATTCCGGCCGGGTGCAGCTGGTACGCCGAGATGATCGAACGACGTATGCCGGCTGCCTGAGACAGGCCAAACATAACAAAATCCGACCGATGTGTCGCCTTGAGGAGATAGAGAATGCCCGTAAAGAACAGATTTGCCGAGCTACACAACGACATCACAGCGTGGCGCCGCGATATCCATGAACATCCTGAAATTCTGTTCGACACCCACCGTACAAGCGCGTTGGTCGCCAAAAAGCTCAAGGCCTTTGGCTGTGACGAGATCGTCGAGGGCATTGGTCGAACGGGTGTAGTCGCGGTGATCAAAGGGAAGTCTACGACATCTGGCAAGGTGATCGGCCTGCGCGCAGACATGGATGCGTTGCCGATCCATGAGCAAACGGGGCTGGAGTACGCCTCCAAAACGGATGGGGCGATGCATGCGTGTGGTCACGATGGTCACACGGCGATGTTGTTGGGGGCTGCGCAATATCTGGCTGAGACCCGCAACTTTGATGGTACGGCCGTGATTATCTTTCAACCTGCTGAAGAAGGCGGGGGCGGCGGACGCGAGATGTGCGAAGATGGCATGATGGACCGCTGGGGCATTCAGGAAGTGTACGGGATGCACAACTGGCCCGGCTTGGCCCTTGGCACTTTTGCAATTCGTCCGGGTCCGTTTTTTGCGGCCACTGATCAGTTCGACATTTATCTTGAAGGGCGGGGGGGGCACGCGGCCAAACCCAATGACACGGTGGATACCACGGTCATGGCCAGCCAACTTGTGTTGAGCCTGCAAACGATTTCCAGCCGCAATGCAGATCCTGTTGACCCTGTTGTTGTGTCCGTCACCTCATTCCAGACCTCGTCAAATGCGTATAATGTGATACCGCAAAAAGTGCATATCAAAGGCACCGTGCGCACGATGAGCAAAGAGATGCGGGCCTTGGCCGAACAGCGCATCCAGGAGATGTGCGCAGGCGTCGCAGCAACCTTTGGTGGGACGTCTCAGGTTGATTATCATCGTGGCTACCCTGTGATGATCAACACGCCAGAGCAGACAGAATTTGCGGCAGAAGTGGCCAAATCGATTTCGGGCCAATGCGATGAAGCTCCGCTTGTGATGGGTGGTGAAGATTTTGCTTTCATGCTCGAAGAGCGCCCGGGCGCTTATATCGTGGTGGGAAATGGCGATACGGCCATGGTTCACCACCCCGAATACAACTTTGACGACGAAGCCATTCCTGCAGGGTGCAGCTGGTGGGCTGGCATCGTTGAGCAACGGATGCCTGCAGCGTAAGGCTTGCTAAAAAAGGCTGCGGTAGACTTTGTCGATCCCGTCAGTTTCGGCCTGTGCACTGAAGCGTGCGCAGGTTATTTCCCTGGCTCTTGTGCCCATGGTTTCGACGTTTCCTGACAGGATTTCTTGTGCTGCGTTTGCGGCTTGTTCGGACGTGTCGACGATTGCTCCGGCCTCACCGTGCGCGCTGAATGCACGATACGCGCCTGCATCGGTTGCGACAAAGGGCACTGCGGATGCCATCCCTTCAAGGGGCACCATCCCGTAGCCCTCATAGCGGGGCAGTTGCATGACCAAGGACAGCCCTTGCATCAGTGCCGGCAGTGATTTGGCAGGGCGTTCGCCCAAGAACAGGATGCGCTCGTTCATACCTGCCGCATCAATCCGGTTTTTCAATCCGTTCAGGAACCCTTGATACTCACGCGCGGCTTTGCCGATGACGAGGGCTATGGTGTCCTCGTGCCGGGGCAACATTGCACACATGGCGTCCACAAAGAGGTCGGTGCCTTTTTCGGGGCGCACCCGTCCGATCGTTGCAATGCCACGCGCCCCCCCGAAACCCAAAGTGGCCCAAGCCACTCCGCGGTCGGGGGCTGGTTTGAAAACATCCGTGGCCACACCATGCCCGACGACGCCGCGCACATTATCGACATAGGCCGCCGCGATGTCAGTTGTGGCGACAATGGCGTCCATCCGTGAAATCAACCACCGTGGATATGCCGAATGACGTCGTTGCGCGGCCGAGGTGAAAACGATCTTGATCGGGAGACGCAGCACATCGCGGGCCCAAATCGCCGCGCGCATTTCGGTGTTGCGCCGCACATGCCAAATTGCGCCCTCCTTTGAGCCAACGCGCGCTTGCGCCACAGTGATAGGGGCAGGGCATCCCGGCAAAGGTTGACCCACCAGCTGCACATCGTAGCGCTCAAGTTGAGCGCGCACCACATTGGCAGCAGTTGCCGAAACACCCGTGAAATTACGATTGAAATTTGTGACGAACAGCTTGGGTAACATCACATCACATCCAGATGGGTGATCAATTGGGCTGCAATCTCTTCGAGCTTGTCCGTCTGGGATGCTGCAAAATCACGGGCGGCTGTGCGTGCTTCGCCCAAAGCTTGCTCATGGGTGAGCCAATGTTCTGCCAAACGTGCCAAATCCGCCCCGTCCGATACCAATCGTGCACCACCTGCGGCTTCAAGGCGTGCATAAACCTGTGCAAAATTGGCAACGTGCGTTCCCGAAAGGACGGCTGCCCCTGCATGGGCCGGCTCATAAGGATTGTGTCCGCCAACGGGTTTGAGCGATCCTCCGAGAAAAACAAAAGGAGCCAATGTGTACCAAAGCCCCAACTCGCCCAATGTATCCGCCAGATAGACCTGTTTGGTCGGCAACTCGCCAGCACTGCGTGTGGTATAGCTGAGGTCGAGGGAGCGGATGATTTGCGCGACCTCCCTGCTGCGTTCGGGGTGTCGCGGGGTCAGGATCAGGCACAGGTCGGGGTGGTTTTCCAACAACGAGATATGGGCCGTGAGAACGTCGCGTTCTTCACCCGCATGGGTGGAACATGCAGCCCAAGCCGGGCGCGGGCCTAGCGCGTTTTCCACATCGCTTAGCAATTTTCCATGTACTGGCAAAGGTGCTGAGAGGGACTTTAGATCGACACCCTTGAGCGTCCGGTGTTTTGGTGCGCCAAGCGCGATCAAGCCGTCCGCAAGCGCTTGGGTCTGGGTCAGAACCAGTGCAAAATCTTCCATCAAGAAGCGCGCGGTGTCGGGGCGCTTTGACCAACGCGCCATTGACCGCTCGGACAGGCGTGCGTTGACCAGTGCGATTGGAACCCCTGCCGCACGGGTGTACACCAGCATGTTGGGCCATAACTCGCTTTCGACGAGGACACAGGCGTCAGGGCGCCATGTGCGCAAAAACCGCTTGAGAGGACCTGCGCCGTCCAGCGGCACAAACTGGTGCTGGGTGCGCGGTGGCATCCGCGCTGCGATCAAAGTGGCAGAGGTGGCCGTGCCTGACGTGATGAGGAACCGCGCGTCTGGCAAGATGCGGCCCATTGCGGCGATAAGGGACAGAACCGACAGGCTTTCTCCGACAGAGGCGGCGTGAAACCAAACCAGCGTGCCACCGGGACGGCGCTGGGTTGCGTGTCCAATCACCTCATTGGCGCGGTCGATGCTGACGCCTGCGGCCCGTAGCTTTTTCACGCGTGCACGGGCTGCAAAGGGCAAGGCCACTGCACTTGCCGCAGCATAGGCGCGGTACAGAGCCGTCGGGCGCATTACCCGCCTGTGTGGCTCATGTGACGGGGCATTTGCCCGTCGAGCTTCTGGCGTGAATAGTCAAAATCATGCCCTTTGGGCTTCAACGCGATCGCCGCGCGAATGGCGTCTTCCAATGGGGCGTCATCATTGGGATGGGCGCGCAAAGGACCCCGCAAATCAGCCATGTCCTCTTGACCAAGGCAGAGATAGATTTCACCTGTGCAGGTGATCCGAACCCGGTTGCAGCTTTCGCAGAAATTATGGCTGAGCGGCGTGATGAAGCCGATTTTTTGCCCTGTTTCCTCAAGGCGGACATAGCGCGCCGGACCACCGGTGCGTTCTGCGATATCTGTGACGGTGTAGTGTTTGGTGTATTCGGCGCGCACATCATTTAAGGACCAATACTGCCCCAAACGGTCCTCGTTGCCGATGTCGCCCATAGGCATGACTTCGATCCATGTCAGATCAAGCCCCAGTTCAGCGCACCACTGCGTGATTTGTGGCAGCTCCGGTTCGTTGAACCCCTTGAGAGCGACAGCGTTGATTTTGACTTTAAGCCCAGCTTTCAAAGCTGCATCCACACCGCGCAAAACCTGCGGCAAGCGTCCCCAGCGGGTGATCTCTGCAAACTTTTGATCGTCGAGCGTATCGAGGGAGATATTCACACGGCGCACACCCGCCGCATATAAATCGTCGGCGTATTTTTCAAGTTGCGAGCCGTTGGTGGTCAGGGTCAGCTCTTTGAGCGTTCCGGCGTCAAGGTGACGCGACATCGCGTCAAAGAACGTCATGATCCCTTTGCGCACCAAAGGTTCGCCGCCCGTGATGCGCAGCTTTTGGACGCCGAGCCCTATAAAGGTAGAGCACATGCGGTCCAACTCTTCGAGTGTCAGCAATTCTTTTTTCGGCAAGAATGTCATGTTCTCCGACATGCAATAGACACAGCGAAAATCACAGCGGTCCGTAACGGAAACACGCAGGTAGGTGATGGCGCGGGCAAAGGGGTCGATCAACGGTGCATTCATGTCGGTATAGATAAAGACGCGCCTGTGTATCGGCAAGGGGAGAAAGGCGATTGTAGCCACGTTAAGGGCGCATTAGGGTTGGGATATGAGATATTTAATATTGGTTGGACTGTTGGCGGGGTGCGCTGTCGTGCCTGACAGGTTGAAACTCAAACCCCGGGTGGAGACTGCGCCTGTCGCCGTTGAAACGGACACAGACGTGTCCGCCGCAGATCAATTGCGCCCCAAGCTGCGTCCTTTTGAAGGGGGGGCAGCCGCGCCAAAGACCGAAGATGTCACAACGACGGCGCCTGTGCCTTCCGGTGAATTGGGCACCACTGTGGCCTCCCTTGGCAGTCCCGCAGAAACCGGATTGTGGCTTAAAACGCCACTGGTCACCACCGAACAGGCTGGAAAAGTGAGCTTTGGCGGCAAAACAATCAATGTAACTTTGATCCCGATAGAGGGACCTGTCACGGCAGGGAGCCGCATGTCTTTACAAGCATTTCAAGACCTTGGCGCCCCGTTGACAGGCTTGCCCGAGGTCAGCGTTTCAATCTGATCCGTCACACCCGGCAGCTAACGCCGGCGTTGACACCTTCGCGGTTGTATCTCCCTGAGGAGACCTCGCGACCTGCCTTGGGTCGTGAAATGCGTACCGGGCCTCAGGCGTCTTTGAGGAACTTGGCGGCTTCTTTTGCCGCAAACGGCTTCATCGCGGGGCCGTGTTCATCCAAAAAGGCGCGCACTGCGTCAGCGTCATGCTTGCTCAATTCGCGCAACCACCACGCAATGGCTTTTTGAATGAACCATGCTCGGTCGGGCACATAGCTTGCGGCCCAGCCCAGAACACGCTGCCTGATTTCAAGATCAAGAGGTTTGGGATGGTTTTGTTTTGTCCACGGCAGAGTGATGACCAAAGCTGCGCGGCGGGTCCACATGTGTTCTGACGTCGTCCAGCTTTCCACATGATCGATGCGGGTCGGGTCCGCAATCAGCCGTTTTTGCCCTGCCATACAGGCGTGATCGGCAATGGCCCAACTGTCGAAATCATCCACCCATGAGGCGATCAGCCCCCAAACATCATCGTCGTCTTTGATGCGCGCTTGGGTCAACAGTTTGGCGGCGGCCAGCCGTGCTTCGTAGATGTCCGTTTCCCACAATGCGTCTGCAAGATCGACACGATCCTCGACACTCATGTCCGTGCGCCAGTCTTTGGTCAGATCATTGATCACAGGATTTGCCACACCAAGATACACACGCGGTGCTTTGTGATAGCTTACGGATTGCTCGGCTTTTTCAGCGTCTTGATGTGCATAAAGCTGGGCCAGCGCGTCGTCTAAGTTCATGTGTTTTCGCCTAAAATATGAGTGGGCAGACCATCGAGGGTCTTCTGGTTGCGCTCTTCCCAGTAGGTTTGGATTCCGTCAGGACCTTTGTCATCAGCCCATTTGCTCAAGACTTCGCGTGGCCCTTGATGCTCGAAAAAGGGCACGGCGAAACCGCAGCTTGTCTGAAGCATATCCACATGCATGTCGTAAATCTGACGGGCGGCAAAGGTTTCGGGGAAGAGAGCATTCAGCGCGTCGAATTCGGGGTCACGAGGGTGGAGTGTTTTGGCGGCGCCATAGGCGCGCATGATCATCGGGCGTTTTTCGAACCCGCACCACATGAGCGTCATGCGCGGGTGCAGTGCCAAATGGCCGGCCGTTTCATTGCCCGATCTGGTCAGGTTGCGCCAAACGATCTGGTTGGGCCCGAGAACACGCAAGGAATCCATCCCTTTGGGAGAGATGTTCACCTTCCCGTCGGGTGCGGCTGAGCCGCTGAAAAACATGTGCTGCTCCTGAATGAAGCTTTGGTGGTCGTCGCTGATTTGATCGAATTGCTTGCCCATATCTGCGTACGCCTTTCAGTTTTTGTCGATGAAGCGGTCCGTCGTGCGGGTCTATACGTGCAGATAGGGCACTGCGTGCACAAGCGCAATCATGGTGCGAAGGGCTACTTTTCAGACAGGTGCACAGGGCGTTCTGAAAAGGAGCGAATACGCATTGGCCAGCCCCCACGGGAAGGGCCAGCCTGAACACCATGTGCCGCCGGATTATTCGACGGTCACTGATTTGGCGAGGTTGCGTGGTTGGTCCACATCCGTTCCTTTGGCGACGGCTGTGTGATACGCGAGCAATTGCGCCGGAATTGCGTAAAGGATAGGCGCCACGATGTCCGGGCAGTTTGGCATTTCGACACTGGCCCAAGTGCCGTCACTGGCTTCAGCCAAACCCTCGGCATCCGAGATCAAAACCACTTTTCCTTTGCGTGCCATGACTTCCTGCATGTTCGAGACTGTCTTGTCGAACAGGTTGTCTTTCGGGGCAAAGACGACAACTGGCACGTGCTTGTCCACCAGCGCAATTGGTCCGTGCTTCAGTTCACCCGATGCATAAGCTTCGGCGTGTATATAACTGATTTCTTTTAACTTAAGAGCGCCCTCGTGGGCGAGGGGGTACATTTGTCCGCGCCCCAAAAACAACACATCGCGCGCTTCGGCCAGTTTACGGGCTGCACTTTGCATTGCACTGTTTTGTTCAAGCGCGGTGTTGATCAAAGCGGGTACGCCTTTGAGGCTGGCAATGTGATCTGCAAGGACTTCGTCGCTCATTTGGCCACGCGTATGCGCCGCTTTGAGAACCATCAACAACAAGACCATCAATTGGCATGTGAAGGCTTTGGTCGAGGCGACGCCGACTTCTACGCCGGCATGTATGGGCAATGACAAATCGCTCTCGCGCGCAATCGAGCTTTCAGGAACGTTGACCACAGAGATGATCGTGTCGACCTTCCCTGCGCAGTATCGCAAAGCTGCCAATGTGTCCGCCGTCTCTCCGGATTGGCTGACAAACACAGCGGCGGTGCCTTTGGTGATCGGGGGTTCCCGGTAGCGGAATTCTGACGCAACGTCGATTTCCACCGGAATACGGGCGATCTGTTCGAACCAGTATTTTGCCGTCAGACAGGCCAGATAAGCCGTCCCGCAGGCGACCATCGTGAGGCGTTCGATTTTCGTGAAATCGATGCCCGGATCGGGTAGGGTGATCTGCCCGTCAGCGTCCAGATAGTTGGCCAAAGTGTGACCCAATACGGTGGGCTGTTCTGCGATTTCTTTGGCCATAAAATGTTTGTGGCCTGCCTTGTCTACACGCGCACTTTCTATTTGGATCGTCTTCACGGCCCGCTCGACCACTGCGCCGGTTTTGTCGCGGATTTCCAAAGATGTGCGGGTCAGGATGGCGCGGTCGCCTTCTTCCAGATACGTAATCCGGTCCGTCAAAGGGGCCAAAGCAATGGCGTCCGAGCCGACAAACATTTCTCCATCGCCGTGGCCGATCGCCAATGGTGACCCTTTACGCGCCGCGATCATCAAATCCTGCTCGCCTTGGAACAAGAAAGCCAAGGCAAAAGCCCCTTCAAGCATGTCGATGGTCTGGTTGACGGCTTCAGCGGGGGTTGCGCCATTGGCTATGTGGTGTTGCGCGAGCATTGCTACGTTTTCGGTGTCAGTTTCAGACTCCGTTGTGAATCCGTGACCCGCCAGCATTGTGCGCAGATCGCGAAAGTTCTCGATGATCCCGTTGTGCACAACCGCAACGCCACCTGATTGATGGGGGTGCGCGTTGGCTTCATTTGGAATGCCGTGTGTCGCCCAACGGGTGTGGCCGATGCCAGATTTGCCTGCGAGGGGTTCATGCACCAATCGGTCGCTCAGGTTTACCAGCTTTCCGACGGCGCGGCGACGATCCAGCACACCGTCATTTACGGTCGCAATGCCTGCACTGTCATAGCCACGGTATTCCAGCCTTTTGAGGGCTTCAACCAGAATAGGAGCAGCTTCGTGCTTCCCCAATACACCAACAATTCCACACATAATTAGCTACCTCTGTCTCGTTTTGCCTTTTTGGCCTTTAACATATCGAACAATTTCGCAGCCATGCCGGGTTTTTCAACTTGGGGTGCACGCGCCAATGCCAACGCATTGGGATCCACGTCTGATGTGATGACTGAACCGCTTCCAGTCATGGCGCCTGTCCCGATAGATACGGGGGCGACCAGCATTGTGTTGGAACCGATAAAGGCGTCAGCGCCGATGTCGGTGTGATGTTTCATGACGCCGTCGTAGTTGCAGGTAATGGTGCCCGCGCCGATGTTTGCCCGCGGACCAATGGTTGCGTCGCCGATGTAGCTCAAGTGATTGACCTTGGCCCCTTCCGCGATTTGGGCGTTTTTGATCTCAACAAAGTTGCCGACCTTGACGTTTTCGGACAACTCCGCACCGGGACGCAGACGGGCATAGGGCCCGATAATGCCACCGCGTGCCACATGGCACCCTTCAAGGTGGGAGAAAGAACGGATGGTTGCACCGCTTTCCACAGTAACGCCAGGGCCGAACACAACATTTGGCTCGATCAACGTGTCGCGGCCGATCACCGTGTCCAAAGAGAGATAGACTGTGTCCGGGGCGACCAAAGTCACGCCGTCCTCCATCAATGTGTTGCGCGCGACTTCTTGGTACATCGCGTCCGCAGCAGCGAGTTCAGCGCGGGAATTGACGCCAAGCGTCTCTGCCTCGTCACAGGTCACGGCTGTGGCCGAGTGTCCTGAGCGCCGTGCCAGTCCAATAACATCCGTCAGGTAATATTCACCGGCTGCGTTGTCGTTGCCCGTTTTGTCCAGCATTTCAAAGAGCAAAGGGGCAGGGGCGCAGATGACACCGCTGTTGCAAAGTCGCAAACGCTGCTCAATCGGGGAGGCGTCTTTGAATTCGACAATCCGCTCTAGCGAGTCCCCGTCCATGACCAGCCGCCCATAGCGACCCGCATCGGCGGGTTCAAACCCCAGCACAACGACATCGGCGTCCGCGGCCAGCATCGCTTCGAGCGTTTCCGGGCGCACGAACGGCGTGTCCCCGTACAGGATCAGGACTTTACCCTCAAAACCGGCCAGTGCCTCTTTGGCTTGAAGGACGGCGTGACCTGTCCCCAGTTGCTCGGTTTGCAAAACCACCTTGGCGGTTTCATCATGCTCCAGAACTGCTTTGCTGACATGCTCTGCCCCGTGACCCGCAACGATAATCGTGTGCGCGGGATCCAGCGTTGCCCCTGCCGTCATAGCGTGGACCAACATCGGTGCACCTGCGATGGGGTGCAGAACTTTGGGAAGATCTGAGTTCATCCGCGTGCCTTTGCCGGCGGCGAGGATAATTAGGGCAACAGCCATGGGTGTTTTTCTCTTTTGTTCTGATTTGCGTCGTTTTATCCGTTTGGCTCAAAGTCACAAGGTGTAGGCGCATCAAACAAGATTGCGTGTTGCAACAACCACCAGCGGCAAAACGCCGACAGGCCATCAGGAGAAACGCAGATGAAAACGGTGATATTCGATTTGGATGGCACGCTTGCGGACACATCCGGTGATTTGATCGAGGCTGCCAACGTTTGTTTTCGCGATATGGGGGTGGGCGCGATGTTGGATCCAGCCACGGATGCGGGGACTGCGTTGCGCGGGGGGCGTGCGATGCTGACTTTGGGATTAAAGCGTCTGGGGCGAGCCCATGATATTGAAACGCTCAACCGGTATTACCCCTTGTTGTTAGAAGCTTATGCCAAGGATATTGACAGTCGTACGGTTATGTATCCAGGCGCTATGGATGCAGTGGAGCGTTTGAAAACTTTGGGGTACGGGGTCGGAATTGCCACCAATAAGCCAGAAGGGCTGGCCGAAGAGCTGCTCAGGCGGTTGGGCGTGCGCGAGGCGTTTGCCTCAATGGTCGGGGCGGACACCTTGCCCGTGCGCAAGCCTGATCCGGAGCATTTGTTCGAAGCTGCACGTCGCGCTGGTGGTGATCCTGCGTTCACGTGTTTGGTCGGCGACAGTGACACAGACCGTAACACTTCACGTAATGCGGGTGTTCCCTCGATTCTCGTGACCTTTGGGCCGGCAGGTGGAGACATGGCCGCACTGGAGCCCGAAGCGCTTTTGGATGATTTTGCAGACCTGCCCGCTCTTGTTGAAAGACTGCTGGGCGCGCCTTAACCAAAAAAGGGCGCGTTGTTTTTGGCGATCGGTGTGGGCCGCATTTGCTTTTTGCAAAACAATGCGCGCTGGCTTGACGAGGGGGGCATTGCCCCGCACAACCAAAGGATGACAGAGATATTCACCGGTAGTTTCACCCAGCAAGAACCCATTCCCGAAGCAGGGATCGATGCGGCTATGGCCGTGTTGCGCCACGGACGATTGCACCGTTACAACACGTCGCCTGATGAGGTGTCTGAAACGGCGTTGCTTGAGCAAGAGTTCGCAGCGATGGTTGGTGCGAAATACTGTTTGTCTGTTGCCTCTGGCGGATATGCCATGGCGACCGCATTGCGGGCTTTGGGTGTGGGGACAGGCGACAGCGTTTTGTCCAATGCCTTTACACTGGCCCCCGTGCCCGGTGCGATTGCGGCGGTTGGTGCGAAACCGGTATTTGTAGGTGTGACCGAAAGTCTGACCATTGATCTGGATGATCTTGAGGCCAAGCTGGATCAGGCCCGGGTTTTATTGTTGAGCCATATGCGTGGCCATATCTGTGACATGGATCGTTTGATGGAGATGTGTAACGCTGCGGGTGTAAAAGTTGTCGAGGATTGCGCGCATACCATGGGGGCTGCTTGGAACGGTGTTCCGTCGGGGCGCTCGGGGGCAGTGGGCTGCTATTCTTGCCAGACGTACAAACATGTCAACTCGGGCGAGGGCGGCTTTTTGGTCACCGATGACGCCGACGTTGCGGCGCGCGCAATCATGTTGTCAGGGTCCTATATGCTTTTCGAGCGGCACCTGGCGGCGCCTGATGTCTCGGCATTTGCAGACATAAAATACGAGACCCCGAATATTTCCGGGCGTATGGACAACCTGCGTGCCGCCATTTTGCGGCCACAGCTTGCGCACCTTGACGTGCAATGCCAGCGTTGGAACGACCGTTACTGCGTATTGGAAGACGGTGTGCGCGACACTGCTGGTTTAAAAGTGGTGGAGCGTCCGGAGCAGGAAAAGATTGTGGGGTCTTCTTTCCAGTTTTTACTTTTGGATTGGCATGCGGATGCCATTCGCGACGTTGTGGCGCGCTGCGGTGCGCGCGGGGTTGAGCTCAAGTGGTTCGGTGCACCTGAACCTGTTGCGTTCACAAGCCGCTACGACAGTTGGCGCTATGCTGATCCGCAGCCCATGCCCGTATCTGACCGAATTTTGCACGGCATCGTGGATATTCGGGTCCCTTTGACGTTTTCGCTTGAGGATTGTGCGATGATTGCGCGTATCATCCGCGCCGAAGTCTCTACTGTGTATCAAGCGCAAGCCTGATCCAAAGGCGCGCCTTGCGGCGCATTCCATATTTTGTTTGGCACCCCAGCGCTTGTTTCGGGCGCTATTTTGCTACGTGCGCGGTGAGGTTAGTATT
Organism: uncultured Paracoccaceae bacterium; assembly: GCA_943787985.1. Taxonomy (GTDB): domain Bacteria; phylum Pseudomonadota; class Alphaproteobacteria; order Rhodobacterales; family Rhodobacteraceae; genus Ascidiaceihabitans. Next base: position 893,077 of record CALSOO010000004.1, read on the forward strand.
GACGCAACTTGCGGCGTTGCGTTAAGTAATGAACAAGTGTTCAATAAATTCGACCTGGGGAGGCGCGCAATGTTCAATGCGACGATGCAATTTGATTTGGGTGAAGATGTGAATGCCCTGCGTGACATGGTGCATCGCTGGGCCCAAGAGTGCGTCAAGCCAATGGCCGCCGAAATAGACACCACAAATGCGTTTCCACCTGCTTTGTGGCGTGAGATGGGTGATTTGGGGTTGCTGGGCATCACTGTAGACGAAGAGTATGGCGGTTCTGCCATGTCCTATCTGGCCCATACGGTTGCTGTCGAAGAGATCGCCCGTGCCAGTGCGTCTGTGTCCTTGTCCTACGGTGCACACTCCAACCTGTGCGTTAACCAGATCAAGCTGAATGGCACAGAAGAGCAGAAGCGCCAGTATTTGCCCGGTTTGATTTCGGGGGAGCATGTTGGTGCTCTTGCGATGTCGGAAGCAGGTGCCGGATCGGACGTGGTGTCGATGAAGCTGAGCGCTGAGAAGCGCAACGATCATTTCCGTCTGAATGGCAATAAGTACTGGATCACGAACGGTCCCGATGCCGACACTTTGGTCGTCTATGCCAAGACCGATCCTGACATGGGTTCCAAAGGGATCACGGCGTTCATTATCGAAAAGTCGATGACCGGGTTTTCGACCTCGCCGCATTTCGACAAACTTGGCATGCGCGGCTCGAACACGGCGGAGTTGATTTTCGATGATGTTGAAGTTCCGTTTGAAAATATTTTGGGCGAAGAGGGGCGCGGCGTTGCCGTCCTGATGTCGGGCCTTGATTACGAGCGCGTGGTTTTGGCAGGTATTGGCACCGGCATCATGGCGTCCTGTCTGGACGAGATCATGCCCTACATGGCCGAGCGCAAACAGTTTGGTCAACCGATCGGGTCCTTCCAGTTGATGCAGGGTAAAATGGCGGACATGTACACCGCTATGAATTCCGCGCGGGCGTATGTGTATGAAGTTGCAAAGGCGTGCGATCGGGGCGATGTCACCCGTCAGGATGCGGCGGCGTGTTGTCTTTATGCGTCTGAGCAGGCGATGGTTCAGGCCCATCAAGCCGTTCAGGCGATGGGGGGGGCGGGATATTTGTCCGACAATCCCGTGGGCCGCATTTTCCGTGACGCCAAGCTGATGGAGATAGGTGCAGGCACGTCAGAAATCCGGCGTATGTTGGTGGGCCGCGAGATGATGGGCGCGATGGGGTGATGCCTGCGTCTGTCATGCGCGTTGTGTTGGGATTGACCTGTGTGGCAAGTCTGCTCGGCTTGTGGCTTGGGACCAGACATGCGCAGATCAGCGAAACAGAGGTCATCAATTCGGTCGTAGACACCTATGTGGCTCAAACCGGTGGAAGCCGTTCAGAATGTGTCGCACGCCCTAGTCCTTTGGAGGATGTTTGGATGGTCATCAATTGCGGGACAGCCAGCAGTTCCACACAATATGCGGTGGATCCTCAAGGGCGGCTTATTGCGCCCGATGGCGTTCCTGAAACATGATGTCTGAAGCTCAAAACATGGCGGCGCAATGTCTGGCGCATCCCCAAGACCAGATCGCTATCATTGACCTGCGCGGGGATGAGCGCCGCGATTTCACATACGGTGCCTTGAGCGATATGGCAGAAGGCATCGCGCGGATTTTGCTCACTCGGGTCGAAGTTGGAGACCGTGTTGGGGTGTTGCTAAGCCAAAGCCCCTGGTGTGCTGCGGCGCATATTGCGATCTGGAAAATCGGCGCAATTTCAGTGCCTTTGTTCAAACTCTTCAAGCATGACGCCTTGCGCTCCAGACTGTCTGACGCTGGGGTCGAGATTGTCTTGACCGACCCCGAAGGCGCGGCGTTGCTGGGCGACCTTGCAACGCCTTGGATCGTTGACGAGGTTGGCATCGCAGGCGACCCTGTTGCGGTGAGGCCGGTGGACGGCGACACACCGGGGGTCTTGATTTATACCTCAGGCACGACGGGAAGTCCCAAAGGCGCTTTGCATGGGCATCGTATTTTGACAGGACACTTGGCAGGCGTGTCGGTCAGCCATGATCATTTGGGCCAGACAGGCGACTGCCTTTGGACCCCCGCAGACTGGGCGTGGATAGGCGGGTTGTTCGATGTCTTGATGCCGGGGCTTGCGTTGGGTGTGCCTGTGGTTGCAGCCCGTATGCCAAAGTTTACGGCTGTAGATTGCATGAGAATTATCGATCAAGGCGCTGTGCAAAATGTGTTTTTTCCGCCAACCGCGCTGCGGATGCTCAAGGCGGAAGGGGCACAAATCACAGGACTTCGCAGTGTCGCGTCAGGTGGGGAGCCGCTTGGGGCCGAGATGTTGGCGTGGGGACGTGATGCTTTGGGCGTGCAGATCAACGAGTTTTACGGACAGACGGAATGCAACATGACGGTCTCGAGTTGTGGGGCCGACTTTGCCGTGCGTCCGGGGTGTATCGGTAAGCCCGTATCGGGGCACGATGTGCAAGTCATCGACGAAGCAGGGAACGTGACCGCACAAGAGGGCGACATCGCCGTGCGCCGCGGCTCTGCGTCTATGATGTTGGAGTATTGGAACCGTCCTGACGCCACCGCGCAGAAATTCCGTGGTGACTGGATGCTGACGGGGGATCGCGGTATCTGGGAGGGCGACCATCTGCGCTTTGTGGGCCGAGAGGATGATGTGATCACCTCGGCAGGCTATCGCATTGGTCCTGCAGAGATTGAGGACTGCCTGCTGACCCACCCCGATGTCGTGACCTGCGGCGTCGTGGGCAAGCCCGACGCGCTGCGCACCGAAGTTGTGAAGGCCTATGTGGTGCTAAAGGAGGGGGCCGCACAAGACGCGCCTGCGTTGCAAAATTACGTGAAAGATCGCCTTTCAAGCTACTCGTATCCAAGGGAAATCGCGTTTTTGGAGACGCTGCCGATGACGGTGACGGGTAAGGTGATCCGGCGTGAGTTAAAGGCGCGGGCAGCGACGGAGAATACGAAATGAAGTTTATGTTTAAGTCGGTCTTTTTGGTCTCACTTGTAGCAACCCAAACTCAGGCAGACCCCGATATGGATACAATAGATGCGGTTAAATGGGTGCAAGGCTGTGCCGCTCTGACCCAAGCGAATGGTTCCGCCGATCTTGTGGACAGCAGGTGCATGGCGAATGCCGTAGAATATTGCGAAGTCCGCCCACGTGTTGAGATACCACCATGTTTCGACAAGCTGATCGACTATTGGGATAAAGAGGCCCGCCAGATTGTCGAGACATTGCCAGATGGCCAAAACTTGACTGGCTTTGCCAAGAGGCGCTTTGAAAGCACCAAAACGCGGTTAACCTCTTCCAGTTATTCGCCTGATTGCAGTCACTTGGACAGCCTTCAAGACGGGGCGCAGAAAACAGAACTTTGCTCCCTTTTCGGGAGCGGGTCAAAGTGGATAGAGCTTCGTTCGCTGGAACGACTGGCTAAGAAGAATGAAAGATCTGAACCATGAAATTATCGTCACAAGCTTTCCCCTCTTCGGAGGCGTTCAAAGCCAACACTGCCGCGCATCTTGAGGCGCTGGCGCAAGTCCGCGAGGCAGCCCAAGCCGCAGCATTTGGCGGCGGCGAAAAGTCGCGTAACCGCCACATCAGCCGTGGCAAGATGCTGCCGCGTGAACGGGTCGCGAACCTGCTTGATCCCGGTTCTGCGTTTCTGGAAGTCGGCGCAACGGCCGCCCATGGGTTGTATGACGGCGCGGCCCCTTGTGCGGGGGTGATCGCTGGGATCGGCACGGTGCAGGGCCATGAAGTCATGGTGATCTGCAACGATGCCACCGTGAAGGGCGGCACTTATTATCCGATGACGGTCAAGAAACACCTGCGGGCCCAAGAGATTGCGGAGGAAAACCATCTGCCGTGCATTTACCTGGTCGATAGCGGCGGGGCAAACCTGCCCAATCAGGATGAAGTGTTTCCGGATCGTGACCACTTTGGCCGCATCTTTTTCAATCAGGCGCAGATGAGCGCCAAGGGCATTCCTCAAATCGCTGTTGTGATGGGATCGTGTACGGCGGGGGGCGCTTATGTGCCTGCGATGTCGGATGTGACGATTATTGTGAAGGAACAAGGGACGATCTTTTTGGCGGGCCCGCCTTTGGTGAAAGCGGCAACCGGCGAGGTCGTGTCGGCTGAGGAACTGGGGGGCGGGGATGTGCATACACGCCTGTCCGGTGTCGCCGACTATCTGGCAGAGGACGATGCGCATGCGCTGGCCTTGGCACGCCGCGCCGTGGCGCAACTGAACCGCACCAGACCCGCCACAGTGCAGTGGGAAACGGCACAGGAGCCTGCCTATGATCCGGCGGAATTGCTGGGTATCGTGCCTGCTGACACCCGCCAGCCTTATGACATTCGTGAGGTGATCATGCGGGTGGTAGACGGGTCACGCTTTGACGAGTTCAAGCCGCGGTTCGGCGAAACACTGGTGACGGGGTTTGCCCATCTCAAAGGGTGCCCGATTGGAATCATCGCCAACAATGGCGTGTTGTTCTCGGAAGCGGCCCAAAAAGGAGCACACTTTATCGAACTGTGCTCACAGCGCCGTATTCCATTGGTGTTCTTGCAGAACATCACAGGCTTCATGGTGGGGCGCAAATACGAGAACGAAGGCATCGCGCGCCACGGGGCCAAGATGGTGACGGCGGTGGCCACCACATCGGTGCCCAAAATCACAATGGTCGTGGGCGGCTCTTTCGGCGCTGGCAACTACGGCATGGCGGGGCGTGCCTATTCCCCGCGCTTTATGTGGTCATGGCCCAATGCGCGCATCGGCGTGATGGGCGGCGCACAGGCTGCGGGCGTTTTGGCCACGGTCAAGCGCGACGGCATCGAGCGCAACGGCGGTACATGGTCCGAGGCCGAGGAAACTGCGTTCAAACAGCCCACGATTGATATGTTCGAAGAACAATCGCACCCGCTTTATGCCTCTGCGCGCCTTTGGGACGACGGTGTCATTGACCCGCGCAAGACCCGCGATGTGTTGTTCCTGAGCCTGTCTGCGGCCCTGAACGCACCAATAGAGGAGACACGCTTTGGCGTGTTCCGGATGTGATGCCTTTTGAGATTGTAATTTCTGACATTACTGCATTGCACGTTGATGCAATTGTAAACGCTGCCAACCAGTCACTACTTGGCGGTGGTGGAGTCGATGGTGCGATTCACAGAGTTGCTGGCCCGTTGCTAAAAGAAGAATGTCAAACTTTGGGAGGGTGCATGCCTGGACAGGCCAAAGTCACAAAGGCTTATGGGTTGCATGCGCGTATTGTTATCCACACGGTTGGTCCAATCTGGCGTGGAGGGAAACAATGTGAGGCCGAAATATTGCGCCAGTGTTATGAGAATGCCCTTAGACTGGCAGCTAACAATAGCTGTCAGTCGATTGCTTTTCCTGCCATTTCGACTGGGGCTTATGGGATGCCGCATGAAACGGCCGCAAAAATTGCTGTGTCTTGTGTTTTCAATTCTCACTTGGAGGTGTCGTTGGTTTCAATTGATCAGCGTACAGCGCGGCATTTGCGAAACGCTTGCAAAAAGCTTGGGCTGTAATGACATCGATTCAAATCCAAACCTTATCGCGCAACGTTTCCGATTTGGCTTTCCGTTTTCTTGAAGGATTTTAGTTAATGACAAACTTCCAAATGGGCCCCTTGGCGCTAACCGTAAAAAGCTATGCCACCGAGGACACGACAGACTTCGAGAAAGCCAACTGGCTGCATATCGAGGTCAACTGTCCCACGGACGCGGGTGATGTGTCTTTTGCCTCGTCTTGCCTTATGACCACGGATATTTTTGACTTCATGGACGAGACAGACGCGCTGTTGGCCGGCGAAGGCTATCAGGCCTATCTGGTCAGCCTCGAGCCGCAAGTCGATGTGCAGATCGCACGGGGTGAGCGGGCGGACAGCTTTACGCTGGATATCGAACTCACCCCGAACACGCAGGATGATGAGGATATCTATGGCCTCTCCACAGTGATCACCCGCGCTGATCTTGAGGGTATTGCCACGCAGACAAAGCACATTATCGACACCTTTCCTGTACGCGCGCTCAAAGCATCGTGAAACCCATGATACCAAAGTTCTGTGCGCAGGGACGACACGCCAGCACGACCAGAGGAAACAGATATGTTTGACCGAATTCTTATCGCCAATCGTGGTGAAATTGCATGCCGCGTGATGGAGACGGCCCAATCCATGGGGGTCTCTTGCGTCGCTGTCTACTCGGACGTGGATGCCTCTGCCAAACACGTCGCACTGGCGGACATTGCCGTGCACATCGGCGGCAACGCCCCTGCGCAAAGCTATTTGCGCGGCGATGTCATCATACAGGCGGCTCTTGATACCGGCGCACAGGCCATCCATCCGGGCTATGGGTTTCTGTCCGAGAACCCCGAGTTCGTGGATGCGGTCGAGGCGGCGGGTTTGACCTTTATCGGCCCGTCTGCGGATGCCATTCGCGCTATGGGGCTCAAGGATGCGGCCAAGGCACTGATGATCAAGGCCGGAGTGCCTGTTGTACCCGGCTATCACGGTGCTGATCAGGACGACGCCTTGTTGGCGACCGAGGCCCAAAACATCGGCTACCCCGTGTTGATCAAAGCCGTGGCAGGGGGCGGCGGCAAAGGGATGCGTCTGGTGGAGGAGGCCGCAGGGTTTTCTCAGGCGCTTGCCTCAGCCCGTTCCGAGGCGTCGAGCGCTTTTGGCAACGCGGATGTGCTGGTTGAGAAATTCGTGACCAAGCCGCGCCACATCGAGGTTCAGGTTTTTGGCGACGGTACCCATGCGCTGCATCTGTTCGAGCGGGACTGCTCTTTGCAACGCCGTCACCAGAAGGTGATCGAAGAGGCCCCGGCCCCTGACATGACCCCCGACATCCGCGCTGCGATGGGCCAAGCGGCCGTGCGGGCCGCAGAGGCGATAGGGTACAAAGGGGCGGGCACAGTAGAGTTTATCGTGGACGGCTCGGACGGTCTAAAGACCGACGGGTTCTTTTTCATGGAGATGAACACCCGCCTTCAGGTCGAGCATCCTGTGACAGAGGCCATCACCGGTGTTGATCTGGTGGAATGGCAATTGCGGGTCGCAGCGGGGGAACCGTTGCCTTGCGCGCAAGAGGATTTACAGATCAACGGCCACGCCTTTGAGGCGCGCCTGTATGCAGAAGATGTCCCAGCCGGTTTCCTGCCCTCAACGGGGGCACTCTCCCATTTGGTGTTTCCCACAGATGCCCGCGCCGATAGCGGCGTGCGGGCCGGGGATACGATCAGTCCGTTCTATGATCCGATGATTGCAAAACTGGTTGTACATGGCCCCACCCGTGCCATTGCCCTTAAACGCCTCAGTGCTGCGTTGCGGAATACGCAAGTGGCGGGAACGGTGACGAACCTGAGCTTTTTGGGCGCGTTGAGCGAACACGCAGGCTTTGGGGCAGGGGATGTTGACACAGGGCTTATTGCGCGGGATCTGGATGTGCTGACGGCCAGCCCTGCGTGCACTGCAGTGCATTGGGTCCGTGCCGCGCAATCCGCGCTCAAGCTGGACACGACGGGTGCAATGGCAGGGTTCTCTCTATGGGCCCCGTTGCGCCAATCGGTTGCCGTGTCATTTGGTGATGAGGTACAAGACCTTCAGGTTGAGGTTCTTGGCCCCGATGTCCAACGCTGGACCGTGGGGGAGCAAACAATTGAGGCCACGCTGACGGGAGGACGCTGGCACATCGCAGGTCAAGTGGCGCCGGATTTCGCGCAATCAGGGCAAACGGTGACTGTCTTCGACGGGTACGGGATGGCCTTTGACATGGTGGACCGCCTGAACCGCGCGGCAACGACCGCTGGCAATGGCAATATCATCGAAGCGCCCATGCCGGGGCTGGTGAAGCTTGTGTCGGCCATCGCGGGGCAAACGGTCAAAGCCGGTGACCGCTTGGCCATTTTGGAAGCAATGAAGATGGAACATAGCCTGCTTGCGGCGCGTGATGGCATCGTGGCCGAGGTCCTTGTCCACCAAGAGGACCAAGTCGAGGCAGGCGCGCCGTTGATCCGGCTGGAGGACGAGGCATGATTACTCTGCACCATGTTCCGCAATCGCGCTCTATGCGCTCTCTTTGGCTGTTGCATGAGTTGGATATCCCGTTTCGGGTTATTTTCCATCCGTTTGACAAGTCTTTGCGCAGTTCTGAATTCCTGAGCCTTTCTCCGGCGGGACGGGTGCCGGCGCTAGAGATTGAGGGCGAGCGTATGTTCGAGACAGGGGCCATTACGCAATACTTGTGCGAACAGTTCAGCCCGCACGGGTTGGGACGCGGCGCTGATGATCTTGATCGTATGGCTTGGTTGGTTTGGGTGCATTTTGCCGAAACCATCAGCCAGCACGCGGCAGCGTTAACGCAGCAACATGTGGCGCTGCGCGAAGATCACATGCGCAGTCCCATCGTTATGAAGCTCGAGGCCAGCCGCATCGCCAAATGTTATGACGCTATAGAGGCGCGCCTGAGCACGCCTGTCGAAAACCGCGATTGCTTGCTGACGTCCGGGTTTTCGGCGGCGGATATCTCTGTCGGGCAGGCGGTTTACATGGCGCGCCATTTCGTAACGCTGGACGCACACCCCGAGCTTGCCGCATGGTACGCACGTATCACGGCGCGGCCTGCGTTTCAGGCCAGTCTGCCGCGCGCCGAAGACAAATTGTTTGCGCAAGAGTTCTTTGCACCGTGGCCAATGGAAGGGTAAGCGATGACTTTGGGACCTGTTGAGATTTTCGAGGTAGGGCCGCGCGATGGCTTGCAAAACGAGGCGCGCGAGATACCAACGGTCGACAAGATCGCATTGGTGGACTGTCTCAGCCGTGCGGGATTTACCAGAATTGAATGCGCCAGTTTTGTCAGCCCCAAGTGGGTGCCGCAAATGGCAGGCAGCGCCGATGTTCTGGCTGGCATCACGCGTACGCCCGGCGTCCGCTATAGCGCGTTGACACCCAATATGCGCGGGTTTGACGATGCGCGTGCGGCCAACGCAGATGAGATTGCGGTGTTCGGGTCTGCCTCCGAAGGGTTTTCCAAGGCCAACATCAACGCCACGATCGAGGACTCCCTCGAGCGTTTTGCTCCGGTGATTGCTGCGGCGCGGGCGATGGATATCCCGGTGCGCGGGTATGTGTCTTGTGTGATAGAGTGCCCCTATGACGGCGCTGTGGCCCCAAGTGATGTGGCGCGAGTGGCGGATCGATTGTTTGAAATGGGCTGCTATGAAGTGTCCTTGGGGGATACGACCGGGGCCGGCACCCCTGATACGATTGCACGCATGTTGATGGCGGTGCGCAATGTTGTGCCTGTTGGCCGCCTGGCGGGGCATTACCATGACACAGGGGGTCGTGCGCTCGACAATATTGACGCCTCCCTTGCGCTGGGCATACGGGTCTTTGATGCCGCTGTCGGCGGGCTGGGGGGATGTCCCTATGCCCCCGGATCATCCGGGAATGTCGCCACAGAGGCGGTTGCCGCGCATCTGGCCCGCCTTGGGTATGAAACAGGCTTGGATCTGGATGTCATTGCGCAAGCGGCTGACTTGGCCCGTGCAATGCAGTCCTGAATGTAATGGTTGAGGAACAATGATGTTTGAGACGCTCAAAATAGACGTAGACGACCGCGGTGTTGCGACGCTGACCCTCAACCGGCCTGAAAAGCACAACGCGATGAGTGCCCAGATGTTGGCGGACCTGACGCGTGCGGCGCAAGAACTTGGCGCGGACACTTCTGTGCGCGTTGTTGTGTTGACGGCTTTGGGGAAAAGCTTTTGCGCTGGCGGAGATCTGGACTGGATGCGCGAACAGATGCAGGCGGACGCCGCGACGCGAGCGCGCGAGGCTTCAAAACTGGCGCATATGCTTCAGGCGATGAACACGATGCCCAAACCATTGATTGGTGCGTTGCAGGGAAATGCGTTCGGGGGCGGGGTGGGAATGGCCTCGGTCTGTGATGTGGCTGTGGGTGTCGACAGTTTGAAGATGGGGCTGACGGAGACCCGTCTGGGGATTATTCCTGCCACCATCGGGCCTTACGTTGTGGCGCGCATGGGCGAGGGGCGGGCGCGGCGGGTGTTCATGTCCTCGCGATTGTTTGATGCAGCCGAAGCGGTTACGCTTGGCCTTCTGGCGCGCGCGGTTCCTGCGGAGGCGTTGGCGCAAGCCGTCGAGGCGGAAGTTGTCCCCTATCTGTCCTGTGCACCCGGAGCAGTGGCGGCGGCCAAAGCACTGGCGCGGGATTTGGGGCCTGTCATTGACGAGAGCACAATCGCTATGACGATCGAGGCGCTCAAGTCGCGTTGGGAAACGGACGAGGCCAAAGACGGGATCAACGCATTTTTCGAAAAACGCAAAGCGGCTTGGGTGAGTTAGAGCCTTTGGGATTCGTTTCGGAATGCGGCATTAGTCGTGCTTTCCGGGCACGGATTATGCGAAATAATGTGACAAAATCGCGATCGATTTGCCGCGTTTAATCAATTTTGAACCTATAGCGCACTAGTGGTGGGCAAGGTCCTTGATCTCGCAGGAAAACAGCGCGGGGTTGGTTGACCGCGCATCGGCGTAGGAGTACACCCTAGCCGTCAACATAGCCACTTGACCGCGTCGCCCAGAATGCGCTGCGCGAGAAAAAGGAGCCACCATGGAAGAGATGTTGCGGGAGTACCTCCCCATTCTCGTTTTTCTAGCCGTCGCCATCGGTCTTGGATTAGTTCTCATTCTTGCTGCGGCTGTTATTGCCGTGCGCAATCCCGACCCTGAAAAGGTGTCGGCATATGAATGCGGTTTCAACGCCTTTGATGACGCGCGGATGAAATTCGATGTCCGGTTCTATCTGGTGTCGATCCTTTTCATCATTTTCGATCTGGAAATTGCGTTCCTGTTCCCTTGGGCTGTGGCTTTCAAGGACATCAGCATGGCAGGGTTTTGGTCGATGATGGTGTTCCTTGCTGTTTTGACAGCGGGCTTTGCTTATGAGTGGAAAAAGGGAGCCTTGGAATGGCAGTAACTGCAACAGCCGGTGCAGACCGCGAAGTGTCTACTCAAGCTTTGAACGCAGAGCTGCAAGACAAAGGCTTTTTGCTGACCTCCACCGAAGATTTGATCAACTGGGCGCGCACCGGCTCGCTTCACTGGATGACTTTCGGGTTGGCGTGTTGCGCTGTCGAGATGATGCACACGTCTATGCCACGCTATGACCTTGAGCGCTTCGGGACTGCGCCGCGCGCCTCTCCGCGCCAGTCCGACTTGATGATTGTCGCTGGAACTCTGACAAACAAAATGGCACCCGCCCTGCGGAAGGTTTATGACCAGATGCCGGAGCCGCGCTATGTGATCTCGATGGGATCTTGTGCCAACGGTGGCGGTTACTATCACTACAGTTACTCTGTTGTGCGTGGATGTGACCGTATTGTTCCGGTTGATATCTATGTGCCCGGTTGCCCGCCAACGGCGGAAGCGCTGCTGTATGGCATTCTTCAACTGCAACGCAAAATGCGCCGCACCGGCACCATTGTTCGCTAAGGAAATCACTCATGTCTGAAGCTTTGCAGGAACTCGGCGCGTACATCGAAGCCAAGCGGACCGATTGTGTTCTGGCTTGGGATGTGACGCAGGGCGAGTTGAACCTTGATGTCTCTCCGAACAACATTGCCGGCTTGGTTGAGTTTTTGAAAACGGACCAAACGTGCCAGTTTTCAACGCTCGTCGACGTGACTGCCGTCGATTACACGGGGCGATCCAAGCGCTTTGATGTCGTCTATCACTTCCTCAGCATGTATCAGAACCACCGTATCAGGTTGCGCGCCGCTATTCGCGACGAGGAAATGGTGCCTTCAATCACGGCCGTACATCCATCGGCCAATTGGTTCGAGCGCGAAGTTTTTGATATGTTCGGTATCCTGTTTTCGGGTCATCCGGATTTGCGGCGTATCCTGACGGATTACGGGTTTCGCGGGTATCCTTTGCGCAAGGATTTCCCCACGAGCGGGTATACAGAAGTGCGCTACGACGAAGTTGAAAAGCGCGTCGTTTACGAGCCTGTCAGCCTCGTTCAGGAATACCGCCAGTTCGACTTTATGAGCCCTTGGGAAGGGGCTGAATACATCCTTCCGGGTGACGAGAAATCGGATTGATCTCATGAAGTGTTCGCTGAATAAAAGTGCAGGTTGGATATGACAGACAAAACGGTCGTCATAGGCATCGGTGCGCAAAAGGGCGGGACGACATTTCTGTACTACTTTCTGAAGCGGCATCCGCAATGCGCGATGGCTGCGATAAAAGAAGCGCATTATTTCGACCATATGGAAATGAATCGCAGCGAATACATGGCAGGCGTTGTTCAAAAACACCGCAACAAGTATGTCAAAGAAACACCGGAAGCGGCCAGTATGGCAGCGCCTTTAAGTGTTGTCGAAATGCGTGCGCGCATAGAGTCTTGGGCTGATTTGCTGGCACATGAACAGGTCGATCCCGCAGCCTACCTTGAGTATCTTATGCTCGGCAGTGAAAACGCAAAAGTGGTGGGCGAAGTGACGCCTGCATACGCGACATTGTCCCCGCAAAGCTTTGAGGCCATGCGGTCTGTTGCGCCCAAAACCAAGTTCATTTTCATCATGCGAGACCCGATTTCTAGGCTTTGGTCCAATTTGCGGATGAGAGCCAACAACCGCGTCGAAGGATATGACAAGATTTTGGCGCATGCCGAAGGCGATTGGGCGAAAGTTCAAAAGGGCGGCCTTAAGGGTGTTATGTGGCGTAGCGATTACATGAAGACGCTGGAAACGCTCAAAAGTACGATAGCACCCGAAAACGTGCACTATGAATTCTATGAAGACTTGTTTGAAAGTGGAGTCGCCCGTGTCTGTTCCTTTTTGGACATCGACGATGTTCCTGCTTCGGTAGATACCACCGTAAATTTGGGTGCAAAAATCGACCTGCCTTTCGATTTAGGCCGACAAATGTTGGACGTTCTTGCGCCGCAATATGCATATGTTCGGGACATGTTTGGCCACCTTCCTGCGAAATGGGAACGCAGTGTAGAGGAATACACATAATGCCTACGCTTTATTGGTTGATCATTTCTGCAGCGACAATCATCCCCATGCTCAAAGTGCTTCCGTTTTTTGGGATTAACAAATATTGGGCCGCGGCATGCGTGATCCCCTTGGGCACGGTTGCACTGCTTTGGTTGGTTGCGATGAAGTTGAACGAATTGGAAAAGCGTTAATGGCGAGTGATGCGACATTTGTATTTGGCATAGGCGCCGCCAAAGCAGGGACCACATGGTTGGCCCAGGCTTTGCGTGCGCACCCCCAGGCTGTGTTGCCACCCTTTAAAGAAACGCACTATTTTGACAGCCTCGAGCAGGGAACCTCGCTTTGGGCGATGGATCAAATGATTGCGGTACGACAAGGTGTGCGGGCAGATATATCCGCTGCCAAAACCAAAAAAGTAAAAGCACGTCTGACGGCCCGTGTGCGTGAAATGGACCGCTGGTTGGGGCTCGTTGGCTCACAAATCGAAAATGATGGCCGTTATCAAGCGCTCATGCGTCGCCGCGCGGGCGCTGACACCGTTCGTTTGTGCGCGGACATAACACCAGCCTATGCTCTGCTGTCGGAGGACTGTTTTCGTCGGATGGCTGCCATGAACGGCGGGGATACCCGTTTTGTGATGGTGTTACGTGACCCGATTGACCGATTGTGGTCAAATATTTCAATGACGGCGGCGCGACGTGCAAAGAAGGGCCGGGATCTCGGCTCTGTGACAGATGAAATGCTTGCTGGTATTTCGAATGCATCAAATCGAGCCGAGATGCAGCGCTCGGATTATGCTGCGACGCTCACGCGCCTGGAAGCCGCTGTGCCAGAAGAAAAGCGTCTTGTGCTGTTCTTTGAAGACTTGTTTGATGCCTCTACGCTTGCCAGACTTGCCCTTTTTCTAGGCCTGTCAGAGCCCTTGATTGGGCCCACTGAGCCTGCAAACAAGGGGTCAAGCAGGCCAATTGATGCAACCGCGCACCAAGTTTTACTCGAGGCGACGAAGCCTCAATATGATTGTGTCATGTCCAGGTTCGATGCGGTGCCACCGCGTTGGACGGACAATATGAAGGGACCAGTGCAGTGATGGACGGCTCGAAATTTGACGACGCTTTGACCGGCGAACAAAAGATACGCAATTTTAATATTAACTTTGGCCCGCAACACCCTGCGGCGCACGGCGTTTTGCGTTTGGTGTTGGAGCTTGACGGTGAGATCGTAGAGCGCTGCGATCCTCACATCGGATTGCTTCATCGTGGTACTGAAAAGCTGATGGAAAGCCGGACGTACTTGCAAAACCTGCCGTATTTTGACCGGTTGGACTATGTGGCGCCGATGAATCAGGAGCACGCTTGGTGCTTGGCCATCGAAAAGCTGACGGGTGTTGAAGTGCCGCGCCGTGCGTCCTTGATCCGCGTGTTGTATTGCGAAATCGGTCGAGTTTTAAACCACTTGTTGAATGTGACCACACAGGCTTTGGATGTGGGGGCGTTGACCCCGCCGTTGTGGGGCTTTGAAGAGCGCGAAAAGTTGATGGTGTTCTATGAGCGTGCGTGTGGCGCGCGTTTGCATGCCGCCTATTTCCGCCCCGGCGGTGTACATCAGGATCTACCTGACGATTTGCTGGATGACATTGAACAGTGGGCGCATGAGTTCCCCGAACTCTTGGGCGACATTGACGGGCTGTTGACGGAAAATCGTATTTTCAAACAACGCAATTGCGACATCGGCGTTGTGACCGAAGAAGACATCCTAAACTATGGTTTCTCGGGAGTAATGGTTCGTGGCTCCGGTTTTGCATGGGACCTGCGCCGTTCCCAGCCCTATGAGTGCTATGACGAGTTCGACTTCCAGATACCGGTCGGTAAAAACGGTGACTGCTATGATCGTTACTTGTGCCGCATGGAAGAGATGCGCCAGTCTGTTTCGATCATAAAACAGGCCATCGGCAAGCTTCGTGAGGCAACAGGCGATGTTCTCGCACGTGGCAAAATCACGCCGCCCTCACGCTCTGACATGAAGACGTCGATGGAGAGTTTGATCCACCACTTCAAACTTTACACCGAAGGCTTCCACGTTCCTGCCGGTGAGATCTACGTCGCGGTCGAAGCGCCGAAGGGTGAATTCGGTGTCTATTTGGTCGCGGACGGCTCAAACAAGCCGTATCGATGCAAAATTCGCGCGCCCGGGTATCTCCACCTTCAGGCTATGGATCATATCAGCAAAGGTCACCAACTTGCTGACGTTGCTGCGATCATTGGAACAATGGATGTGGTGTTCGGGGAGATCGATCGGTGATCTCCCAAACGCTTCAATATACTGAAATTACTCTCGCCGGTGGCTTCGCGTCCGCCGCGCAATGCAAGGTTTGAAATAATGCTCCGTCGTTTGCATCACGAACAACCCAAAGACTTCGCTTTTACGGCTGCCAATTTGGCATGGGCCGAAGCGCAAATTACGAAATATCCTGAGGGACGTCAGGCTTCTGCAATCATTCCACTTTTGTGGCGTGCCCAGGAGCAAGAAGGGTGGTTGACCCGCCCTGCAATCGAGCATGTTTCCGATATGCTTGGACTTGCGTATATTCGCGGTCTTGAAGTGGCGTCTTTTTACTTTATGTTTCAGCTCCAACCTGTTGGTAAAATTGCACATATTCAGGTTTGTGGTACAACGTCCTGTATGATTTGTGGTGCCGAAGATCTGATTGCCGTCTGCAAAGATAAAATTGCCGCCAAGCCGCATCAATTGTCCGAAGACGGGAACTTCTCATGGGAAGAGGTCGAGTGTTTGGGCTCTTGCTCAAACGCACCGATGGCCCAGATCGGGAAAGATTATTACGAGGATCTGACGACAGAGCGATTTGCGCAGATTATCGACGAGTTGGAGAGCGGCAAGGTGCCTGTACCTGGTCCACAAAACGGCCGTTATGCGTCAGAGCCATTGTCTGGCATTACAAGTCTGAAGGAATATGACAGCGGGAAGACGCAGTACAATGCGTCGGTACAATTGGCGACGGATATTGGCGATACAGTGAAACGGATTGATGGCACCGAGGTGCCTTTGCTCGCTCCTTGGCAAGGCAAGGCTGCAAATACATCGAACAAGCCGGCGTCGAAAACCACCATAGTGAAACCAGAAGCTGCATCAAAAGCAAAACCTGTGAAAACAGCGCCAAAACCTGTAGCTTCTGCTGAGACCGACACAAGCGGGGCCGGCAATAAACCCAAAACGCTCAAGGCCGCGCGTGCATCTGGTGCTGATGATCTGAAGCTGATCAAGGGAATTGGTCCCAAACTCGAAGCATTGGTGAACCGTTTGGGCTTTTATCATTTTGACCAGATCGGCAACTGGACTGATGATGAAGTGGCTTGGGTGGATCAAAACCTCGAAGGCTTTAAGGGGCGGGTGACACGTGACACCTGGGTCGCCCAGGCTAAAGCGCTCGCGGCTGGTGAAGAAACAGAATTTTCCCAACGCGCAAAAAAAGACGGTATCTATAAAAAAGACTAACAAACTACTCTGAATGGGAGAGGGACAACGATGGACAACAATCAAGGGAAGATCGACTGCGCCTTAGGCTGCTGGTTGATTGCTGCGTTGGGAGGCTTTTTGGCTCTCGTACTGCTTTGGCTGCTTGGCAGCTGGACGTTCACGCAAGCTGTATTTGCGGGAGCGGTTGTTTTCATCGTGGTTGGGCTCTTGTTGAGTCTTTTGATGTGCAGCCCTCTGTCGAAAATAGATGCGATCGATGAGAATGAAACGCCGCTTGCCAAAGCCAACGCAAAAAATGCGGCACAGGCGCAGGCACAAGCCTCGATTGCATCCGATCCGGCGGCGTCTGCAACACCCAGCAGCGACGGCAAGGAAGCATCAGGTGAAACGACTGATGCAGCAATGGCAAAAGAGGGGACTGCGTCTTCTGCGACAACGGTGCCTGCCAAAAAGCACGAGGCCGCGGCTGTGGCCGTAAGTGAAACGGTCATCAAACCTTCTGCGGAGCTGAAAGGGACAAAGGAACTTTCTGATCGCAAAGGGACATGGACCTATGAGGGCGAAAAGGATACGGGTTCCCAACAAGCCCCTGCGTCAACAAAAACGTCTGCGAAGCCGGCCAGCAAAAAGGCTAAGGCCAGTAGTGATGTAAAAACGGCCTCCGCAAAGAAAGCTGCAGTTGCAAATGACAAAGCCCCTAAAAAGGCTGCACCGAAAAAGAAAGCCGAAGCCAAAGCGGAATCTGTAGAAAAGCCGGCAAAGGCAAAGCCAGCTGTAAAAGAAGCAGCCAAACGTCCGCCAGTTGCAGCTGATGGTCAGCCAGAGGTTTTGACGCAACCTCGCGACGGGAATGGGGATGATCTCAAGCAGATTAAGGGCGTTGGCCCGGGCTTGGAAAAGACCTTGAACGAGCTTGGTTTTTTCCACTTCGACCAGATCGCCGGTTGGCGCAAAAAAGAGATTGAGTGGGTCGACAGCCGCCTCAAGTTCAAAGGTCGAATTGAGCGTGATGAGTGGACCAAGCAAGCCAAAATTCTGGCTAAAGGCGGGAAAACTGATTTCTCAAACAAGGTTAAGAAGGGTGGCGTTTACTAAACGCTAAACAAAATCGTGCAAAGCCAAGACAAGACCAGAAAAGCAGGACAGCGCGCCGCGTTGATGATTGCAGGATTGGGCATTTTTTGGCTTTGCGTAAATTTGGCAGGTTCATATTTCGGGTGGTCCATTAGGACCCGTGCATTTTTTGATCTTGCCACGCTCGCCGGTTTCGGTGCGGCATTTTGGATCGTGATAAAAATCTGGCGAGACCGCCAGACAGACAAGGGTTAGCGCTTATGCTGAAGGACCAAGACCGGATCTTTACCAACATCTACGGGATGCACGACCGCACGTTGGCGGGTGCTAAAGCGCGTGGTCATTGGGATGGTACCGCATCTATGATCAAGAAGGGCCGTGATTGGATCGTCGACGAGATGAAAAAATCAGGCTTGCGTGGGCGAGGCGGGGCCGGTTTCCCAACGGGGCTTAAGTGGTCGTTTATGCCTAAAGAAAGCGATGGTCGTCCATCCTATTTGGTGGTCAATGCAGACGAGTCAGAACCAGGCACCTGTAAAGACCGCGAAATCATGCGTCATGACCCGCACACTTTGATTGAGGGGTGCTTGATCGCGTCCTTTGCGATGAACGCAAATACTTGCTACATCTATATCCGCGGCGAATACATTCGCGAAAAAGAGGCTCTGCAAGCGGCGATCGACGAAGCCTATGAGGCAGGGCTGTTGGGCAAAAATGCTGCCAAGTCCGGCTGGGACTTTGATCTGTACCTCCATCACGGGGCTGGGGCGTATATTTGCGGCGAGGAAACATCCTTGCTCGAAAGCCTTGAGGGCAAAAAAGGCATGCCACGCATGAAACCGCCATTCCCGGCGGGGGCTGGCCTGTATGGCTGCCCGACAACTGTGAACAACGTTGAATCTATTGCCGTCGTTCCGACGATTTTGCGCCGCGGTGCTGAGTGGTTTTCCGGTTTTGGACGCCCGAACAACGCAGGTACGAAATTGTTCGCGATCTCGGGGCACGTCAACACCCCCTGTGTCGTGGAAGAAGAAATGTCGATCAGTTTCGAAGACCTGATCGAAACGCATTGTGGCGGCATCCGTGGCGGTTGGGACAACTTGAAAGCGGTTATTCCCGGCGGCTCGTCAGTCCCGATGATTCCCGGCGCGCAAATGCGTGATGCGATCATGGATTTTGACTATTTGCGTGAACAGCGCTCGGGTCTTGGAACTGCTGCCGTTATTGTCATGGACAATTCTACGGACGTGATCAAAGCTATTTGGCGTCTTTCGAAGTTCTACAAACACGAATCTTGTGGCCAATGCACCCCATGCCGCGAGGGCACAGGCTGGATGATGCGTGTGATGGATCGATTGATGACGGGTGAGGCGGACCCCGAAGAGATTGACATGTTGCTCGACGTGACCAAGCAGGTCGAGGGCCATACGATTTGTGCTCTTGGGGATGCGGCAGCTTGGCCAATCCAAGGTCTCATCCGCCACTTTCGTGACGAGATCGAGGATCGCATCAAACACAAGCGCACAGGGCGTGTCAGCGCGGTGGCAGCAGAGTGATCCGTCCAGCGATCATAGTTGCTTTTCTGGCGCCGAATATGTTGGCGGCTGAAACTCAGGTCCGTCCTGCGCCAGCCTATTATATCGATGCGTTGATAAACACGACGACAGCCCAGCAATTGGCTTTGGCGTGCCCTACCCTTAGCGTGAACCTGCCAAAAGTTGCGGAAGATACCGGTATCGTGATCGCCAAGCTGGAAGAAGACGGCTTTACTATGGTGTCAGAACAAACGGGCATGGCGGACGCAACTGACGAACTGGCGCAAGCACAGGATGCTTTCGTTTTGAAACACGGTCTACAAAGGCCATCACAGACCCTGGTTTGTGCTGCGGGCAAGGCTGAAATTGTCCAAGACACTATAATGGGCAGCTATTTGATTGAGGTGCAGCCATGACTATGATGATCCGCAAGGCAATCATTGGTGGGCTGATATTGGGTCTTGTTTCTGCCTGTTCGGACCCGGATCAGCTTGTCCCGTTTGACGGACATATTTTTCGCACGAAACTATCCAAAGTCGACAAGCAACGCGACCAGTTTTCGGTGACAATCAATCAAGTTTCGGCGTCCCTAAAAGGTGCACGTGAAGCCGGGCGCTATGAAGCGACCGGTTACTGCATCGAACAGTTTGGATCCTCGGATGTAGATTGGGTCGTTGGACCGGACAGTCCGGACAGTGCGTTGGTTATTGTCGACGACAAACTGACCCTTCGTGGAGCGTGCGTCGGGTGAGTCCTTTGGTCCTATATAATTCGGCTTTGCTTGTCGGAGCGGGCTGTTATTGCATAACAGAAGCTCTAAGGCCCATTTCAGTCAAGGTGGCTGCGTATGATGCGCGCCCTCTTTTCGGGAAAGGATCCGACTATGCGTAAAGTGCTGACTTATGTTTGTATGGCAACTCTGTTTGCTGCACCGGTTGCCGCAAAACCACCTCTGCGCGAGGTCCCTGCAGTTGACGATGCGCTATTGGCTGTGGGTTTGGCTGACGAAATCAGAAAACAGTGTCCAAATATCGCTCCACGGTACTTCAAGGCCTTGAGCTTTGTGAATGGTTTGCGCGATAAGGCACGTGAAATGGGGTATTCGGATGCAGAGATTGATGCATACCGTAAATCTCCGTCTGAGAAGGTGCGTCTCAGAGCTGAAGGCAAGACATATTTGGCCGCCAATGGTGTGGTCGAGGGACAACCGGACACATATTGCGCGCTTGGCCGCATCGAAATCGAAAAATCGAGCCAAATCGGTTCGTTACTCAGGGTGAATTGACGCATGAGCGACCTTCGCAAAATCAACATCGACGGTACTGAGATTGAAGTGGATGGGGCGCTGACCCTCATTCAGGCTTGCGAGCAAGCTGGCGTGGAAATTCCACGTTTCTGCTACCATGAACGCCTGTCCATAGCGGGCAACTGTCGGATGTGTCTGGTTGAAGTCGTGGGAGGCCCACCCAAGCCTGCTGCATCCTGTGCCATGCAGGTCAAAGATTTGCGGCCTGGCCCGGAAGGGCAGGCGCCTGTGGTCAAGACCAATTCGCCAATGGTCAAGAAAGCGCGTGAAGGCGTGATGGAATTTCTGCTTATCAATCACCCCTTGGATTGCCCGATTTGTGATCAAGGTGGCGAGTGTGATTTGCAAGATCAAGCGATGGCTTATGGCGTCGACTTCTCGCGCTTTCGCGAAGCCAAACGTGCCACAGATGATTTGGACCTTGGTCCGTTGGTCGAAACCCACATGACGCGATGCATTTCTTGCACGCGGTGTGTGCGTTTTACGACCGAAGTGGCCGGTATCAGCCAAATGGGTCAAACCGGTCGCGGCGAAGATGCTGAAATTACATCCTATCTTGGTGAGACTTTGGACTCCAACCTGCAGGGAAACATCATCGATTTGTGTCCCGTTGGTGCATTGGTGTCGAAACCCTATGCCTTTACTGCGCGCCCGTGGGAGTTGACAAAAACCGAGAGCATCGACGTCATGGACGCTTTGGGATCAAACATCCGGGTGGACACCAAAGGGCGGGAAGTTATGCGCTTTTTGCCTTTGAACCATGACGGTGTGAATGAGGAATGGATTTCAGACAAAACGCGGTTTGTCTGGGATGGTCTGCGTCGCCAGCGTCTGGACACGCCCTATATTCGTGAAAACGGCAAGCTGCGCAAAGCGGATTGGCCCGAGGCGCTTTCGGCTGTTGCTGCGGCAATGACAGGAAAGAAGCTTGCCGGAATCGTTGGCGATTTATCTTCGGTGGAAGCCGCTTATGCGCTCAAAACCCTCATTGAAGGGCAGGGCGGTGTTGTGGAATGTCGGACGGATGGTGCCAAGTTGCCGGTGGGCAATCGGTCCGGGTATGTTGGCCAAGCGACGATCGAGGATATCGATGATGCCGAGATGATCCTGTTGGTCGGCACCAATCCTCGTCTTGAAGCGCCCGTGTTGAACGCGCGTATTCGCAAAGCATGGCTGCGCGGTGCCAAAGTGGCGATGATCGGTGAAGATGTCGATCTGTCATATGAAGTCACTCACATTGGCAATGATCGCGACGCGTTGGCGAAACTGGCAAGTATGGATCATTCCGACAAACATGGGCTCAAAGGGGTCACGATTGTTGGTCAAGGCGCGCTGAATGAAGCGGATGGGGCTGCCGTTTTGGGCACGATCATGGCAATGTCAGAAGCGGCCCAGTCCAAGTTGATGGTCTTGCATACTGCAGCGTCGCGCGTTGGCGCGATGGACATCGGCGCGACCAATGAGGGTGGCATGAAAGCCGTTTCTGACGCAGAGGTGATTTACAACCTTGGCGCAGATGAAGTCGAAATTGCTGAAGACCCGTTTGTTATTTACCAAGGCTCGCATGGGGACCGCGGCGCACATCGTGCGGATATTATCCTTCCTAGTGCAGCCTACACCGAAGAAGCCGGTTTGTTCGTGAACACCGAAGGGCGCCCGCAATTGGCGCAACGTGCAAGTTTTGCACCAGGGCAAGCAAAAGAAAACTGGGCTGTTTTACGTGCTTTGAGTGCGGAATTGGGTGCGACATTGCCTTTCGACAGTATTGCTCAGCTGCGTAAGGCCCTTGTCAAAGACGTACCGCATCTGGGGGACATCGATGTGGTTGCTGAGAACGAATGGAATGCCGAACCGGCCGGAAAGCTGGCTGACGCCAAATTCCGTCCTGTTGTAACGGACTTTTATTTGACCAACCCTATCGCGCGGTCCAGCAAGCTGATGGCCGAACTGAGTGCAAATGCAAAAGCACGCCGGGCAGAGGCAATTGCCGCAGAATGAAGCCACTGGCGATCATATCTTTTGCAACGCTGACGGCCTGCGAACCGGTCCCGACAGCGGAACAATTTATCCCTGACTATCTCGGGGTCGAAACGGCTTTGCTTGACAAGGACTTGGTTCAATTCAAGGTCGCAATGACGAACGCGATTACGTCGAAAGACGTTGAAAACTATGCCGAATGTGCCGCAGCGCAATATACGCTGATCCGGGGCTGGGGTTTCGCGCGCCATGTGCGCACAAATGTAATCGAGGAGGGTCGCGTGTGGCGTGCAGATGCTGTTTATACCATCTCGCCATCCTTGCCGCGCGGGTTGCGCACGATCGACGCCGAAGTCGTGACTGCCGCTTGCACGGAAAAGGGAATACCGACGGTGTGAGGACCTAATGGCTGACTTCTTTATGAACACCACTTTGGGCATTTTGCTTGTGATTGTCGGGCAAATTTTGCTGGTTGTCGTCCCGCTTCTGCTGGCGCTGGCCTTTTTGATGTATGCGGATCGCAAGATTTGGGCGGCAGTTATGATGCGTCGCGGACCCAACGTTGTTGGCGTGTTTGGCTTGCTTCAAAGCTTTGCTGATTTTGGAAAATATATCGTCAAAGAAATCGTTGTGCCCGCGGGGGCTGACAAGGCTGTCTTCTTTATGGCGCCGATGGTTACTTTGGTCATGTCTTTGATTGCTTGGGCTGTAATCCCGTTCAATGATGGGTGGGTCCTGTCCAACATCAATGTCGCTATTCTATATGTCTTTGCGGTCTCGTCTTTAGAGGTGTACGGCGTGATTATGGGGGGGTGGGCTTCGAACTCCAAATACCCTTTCCTTGGCTCTCTTCGGTCTGCAGCCCAGATGATTTCCTATGAAGTTTCGATTGGCCTGATCATTATTGGCGTCGTCATCAGCTCTGGATCATTGAATTTCGGTGAGATCGTTGCAGCCCAAGACGGGAGCTATGGCTTGCTCAATTGGTTCTGGTTGCCGCATTTTCCGATGCTGATTTTGTTTTTTATCAGCGCCTTGGCTGAAACCAACCGCCCACCGTTCGATCTTCCGGAGGCTGAGTCTGAACTTGTCGCTGGCTATCAGGTTGAATATTCGTCAACTCCGTTCCTGTTGTTCATGATCGGCGAACTGGTCGCCGTGGTTCTGATGTGTGCATTGATCGCGTTGATGTTCTTTGGTGGATGGTTGTCGCCGATCCCCGGTTTGCCCGACGGCATTTTCTGGATGATTGCCAAAATGGGTTTGGTGTTCTTTTTCTTCTCCATGGTTAAGGCAATTACACCCCGCTACCGCTATGACCAATTGATGCGCCTTGGCTGGAAAGTATTCCTTCCCTTCAGCCTTCTTTGGGTCGTTTTCGTTGCGTTTGCCGCCAAATTTGACTGGTTCTGGGGCGTTTATGCGCGCTGGACTGTAGGAGTATAATTATGACACAGATGGACTATACCCGTGCTGCGAAATACTTCCTGCTGCAGGACTATTGGGTCGCTTTCAAACTTGGAATGAAGCATTTTTTCCGCCCCAAAGTGACGCTGAACTACCCTCATGAAAAGGGTCCTCTGTCCCCGCGCTTTCGCGGTGAGCACGCGCTAAGACGTTATCCGAATGGCGAAGAGCGTTGCATCGCGTGCAAACTGTGTGAAGCGGTATGTCCGGCCCAAGCTATCACAATTGACGCTGAACCTCGTGAAGACGGCAGCCGCCGCACCACGCGGTATGACATTGATATGACCAAATGCATTTACTGCGGCTTTTGTCAGGAAGCTTGCCCGGTTGATGCGATCGTTGAAGGGCCTAATTTCGAGTTTTCGACGGAGACCCGCGAAGAGTTGTTTTACGACAAAGACAAATTGTTGGCGAACGGCGACCGTTGGGAAGGTGAGATAGCGCGCAACCTCGAATTGGATGCACCCTACAGATGACCGACCAAAAGAATCCTTTTGCCGACATTGCGGCTCAGATGCAGGAAATGGCAAAGTCGTTTCCGGCAATGGAAGCCTTCACGCCCGAAGGCTTTGAAAAGATGATGGGTACCATGCCCAAAGACATGATGGAAAATATGTTTGGGACGGGCCTGAACGAGGGTGGTCTTGATGCGCGGACTAAGCTGTTGCTGACACTCGCCGGTTTGACGATGCAAGGTGCCCAAAATGAAACGGCCGTGCGACAAACTGTGCGTCATGCAGCAGAGGCCGGCGCGACGGAGCAACATATCAGCGAGACAATAGGCATGATGTCGGTTTTTGCCGGCATGCCTGCGATGACACGCGCTTTGGACTTGGCGCAGAGCGTCATGGCTGACAAAAAGGATCACAAATCATGAGCGTCTTTGCCTTCTACCTGTTTGCGATATCTGTGGTAACGGGAGGCTTTTTCACAGTCGTAAGCCGCAACCCTGTGCATTCGGTTTTGTGGCTGATCCTTGCATTCTTGAGCTCCGCTGGCCTGTTTGTACTCCTGGGCGCCGAGTTTGTGGCTATGCTTTTGATCATCGTTTACGTCGGCGCTGTTGCGGTATTGTTTTTGTTTGTTGTCATGATGCTCGACATCGATTTTGCGGAATTAAAGGCCGAAATGGCGAAGTACATGCCACTGGCACTGCTCATTGCACTTGTCATTTTGATGCAGTTTGTCATCGCGTTTGGCGCTTGGGAAACCAACGCGGCCGCGGAAGGGCTCCGTGCACAAATCACGCCGGTTGATCGCCACAATACGGAAGCTTTGGGACTGATCTTGTACGATGATTATTTCTTGTTGTTCCAACTGTCTGGATTGATCCTGTTGGTCGCAATGATCGGTGCGATTGTTCTGACCTTGCGCCACCGCACGGATGTGAAACGCCAAGATGTGGTTGCGCAAATGATGCGTGATCCGGCGAAGGCGATGGAGTTGAAAGACATTAAACCGGGGCAGGGGTTGTGATGCGTTTTGTGGTTTCCGCTGCTGTACTTACGGCCTTTTTCTCCACTGAAATTGGGGATTTCGAGATGATGGGGTTGCATCCATCCTTGCAAGACCCTCTACGCTTGGTTTTGGTGCCTGCCGCCAAAATGGCACCTGAACTGCCAGAAGGAATATATTTCTGATGATCGGACTAGAACATTATCTGACAGTAGCGGCGACGCTCTTTGTCATTGGCATTTTCGGGCTGTTTTTGAACCGCAAGAACGTGATCATTCTGTTGATGAGTATCGAATTGATGCTGCTGGCGGTGAATATCAACCTTGTGGCCTTCTCCAGCTTTCTGGACGATCTGGTGGGTCAAGTGTTTACCTTGTTTGTCTTGACCGTCGCTGCTGCGGAGGCTGCGATTGGGTTGGCTATTCTGGTCTGCTTCTTCCGCAACCGCGGCACGATCGCGGTTGAAGATGTCAACGTGATGAAGGGCTAAGTCACATGGAAACCATTATCCTTTTCGCCCCTCTGGTTGGCGCGCTTTTGTGTGGCTTTGGGTGGCGCATCTTCGGTGAAACCGCTGCTATGTGGATCGGAACAGGCTTTCTGTTTCTGGCGGCTGCCCTGTCCTGGGTGGTTTTCCTGACCTTTGACGGTGTGTCGCAAAAAATCGAGATTATGCGTTTCATTCAAAGTGGTTATCTTGATACCTCTTGGGCGATACGACTGGATCGTTTGACAGCCATTATGCTCATTGTCATCACAACAGTGTCGGCGTTGGTGCATCTATATTCCTTCGGATACATGGCCAACGATCCACAATGGAAGGACGGCGAGAGCTATAAACCACGGTTCTTTGCCTACTTGTCATTCTTCACTTTTGCCATGCTGTCGTTGGTGACGGCTGACAACCTGATCCAGATGTTTTTTGGCTGGGAAGGTGTCGGCGTTGCCTCCTACCTTTTGATCGGTTTCTACTACCGAAAACCAAGTGCAAATGCGGCAGCAATCAAAGCTTTTGTGGTCAACAGGGTCGGCGATTTCGGTTTCGCTTTGGGCATTTTTGGGCTGTTCTACCTGACAAAGAGTGTCAACTTTGACGTTGTGTTTGCCGCCGTTCCCGACATTGCAAACACGCAACTCACCTTCTTGTGGCGTGAATGGAATGCGGCCAATGTTTTGGCGTTCCTGCTCTTCATTGGCGCTATGGGAAAGTCAGCCCAGCTCTTCTTGCACACATGGTTGCCGGACGCGATGGAAGGCCCAACACCTGTGTCGGCTTTGATCCACGCTGCGACGATGGTCACCGCTGGCGTATTTCTGGTCTGCCGCATGTCGCCCCTCATGGAGTTCGCTCCACAAGCGACTGCGTTTATTACAGTTATTGGTGCAACCACTGCGTTCTTTGCGGCGACTGTTGGCTTAGTTCAAACGGACATCAAACGCGTTATCGCCTATTCAACCTGCTCCCAGCTTGGGTACATGTTTGTGGCGGCTGGTGTTGGCATGTACTCCGCTGCGATGTTCCATTTGTTTACGCATGCGTTTTTCAAAGCGATGCTCTTCTTGGGGGCAGGTTCAGTGATCCATGCGCTGCACCATGAACAAGACATGACGAACTATGGCGGGTTGCGGAAAAAGATCCCCTATACCTTCTGGGCGATGATGATCGGCACTTTGGCAATCACTGGCGTTGGTATCCCTTTGACCCATATCGGTTTTGCCGGGTTCCTTTCCAAAGATGCTATTATTGAAAGTGCTTATGCAGGTGGGTCTGCCTACGGATTTTGGCTGTTGGTTGCTGCGGCTGCGATGACCTCTTTCTATTCTTGGCGTTTGATGTTCTTGACGTTCTTTGGTGAAGCGCGCGGTGACAAACATACGCATGAGCATGCGCACGAAAGCCCCATGGTCATGTTGATACCTTTGGGAGTGCTTAGCCTCGGTGCCGTGTTCGCCGGGATGATTTGGTTCAAACCGTTTTTTGGCCACACAAACTATGTCGCGGACTTCTATGGAATTCCATATGAAGAGGCGGTCTCACATGGGGACGGGCATGTTGAAGGTGCCGAAGATGCACATGGCGATGATGTCGCGAAAGCAGCTGGTAAGGCAGAGCATCACTATGCGTTCGCCGGCGCACCAGGCGAAGGCGCATTGTATTTCGCGCCTGACAATACGGTCCTTGATGATGCACACAACGTCCCCAAGTGGGTAAAGGTTTCACCTTTTGTCGCAATGGTCTTCGGTTTCTTGATGGCAATGTGGTTCTATATCTGGAATCCGAGCCTTCCTGCGCGTCTGGCTGAAAATCAAAGACCGCTTTATCTGTTCTTCAAGAACAAGTGGTATTTTGACGAGGTTTATGATGCGATTTTTGTCCGCCCAACCAAAGCTATCGGTCGTTTCCTTTGGAAGCGCGGTGATGGTGATGTGATTGATGGATCTATCAATGGCATTGCTATGGGGATAATTCCGTTCATCACGCGTATCGCTGGCCGTGCTCAATCCGGTTATATTTTCACATACGCCTTCGCCATGGTGATCGGTATCGCGGTACTGGTTACGTGGATGACGCTCAGCGGAGGAGCGCACTAATGGACAGCCTTCTTTCCATTGTTACCTTTATTCCGGCTCTTGGTGCGCTCGTTCTTGCAGTGTTCTTGCGCGGAGATGATGAGGCGGCCAATCGCAACGCCAAAGCGGCGGCGATGTTTGCAACTTCGGCCACGTTTCTGGTGTCGCTCTTTATCCTGTTCGGCTTTGATGTAAACGAAACCGGATTTCAGTTCGTCGAGCAGGCGGATTGGTTGATGGGTCTGCAATATAAAATGGGCGTCGATGGCATCAGCCTTCTTTTCGTGATGCTCACGACCTTTATGATGCCTCTTGTGATTGCAGCATCATGGAACGTCGAAACCCGCGTCAAAGAGTATATGATCGCGTTTTTGTTGTTGGAAACACTGATGTTGGGTGTCTTCATGGCGCTCGATCTTGTGCTGTTCTACCTGTTCTTTGAAGCGGGCTTGATCCCGATGTTCTTGATTATCGGGATTTGGGGGGGGGCCAACCGGATTTACGCGTCGTTCAAGTTCTTTCTTTACACGTTCCTTGGATCGGTACTGATGCTGGTCGCTATGGTCGGCATGTATGTTGACGCAGGGACGACGGACATTGAAACGCTATTAACCCACTCGTTTGCGTTTGAATCGTTTAGCTTGTTGGGTGTCCAAGTTGTCGGAGGCATGCAAACGCTTCTGTTTCTGGCGTTTTTTGCGAGCTTTGCGGTCAAGATGCCGATGTGGCCAGTTCACACTTGGTTGCCGGACGCGCACGTGCAAGCGCCTACAGCCGGATCGGTGGTCCTTGCTGCAATTCTGTTGAAAATGGGCGGCTACGGGTTTCTTCGGTTCTCTTTGCCGATGTTCCCTGTCGGTTCGGATGTATTGGCGCCTCTGGTTTTGTGGATGAGTGCAATTGCGATTGTTTACACGTCAATCGTCGCTTTGGTGCAAGAAGACATGAAGAAGCTCATCGCTTACTCTTCTGTCGCCCACATGGGCTTTGTGACGATGGGGATTTTTACCGCCAATCAACAAGGGATCGACGGTGCGATTTTCCAAATGATCAGCCACGGCTTTATTTCAGGCGCGCTCTTTTTGTGTGTTGGGGTAATCTATGATCGCATGCACACGCGCGATATTGACGCTTACGGTGGATTGGTTACGCGGATGCCGGCGTACGCATTGATTTTCATGCTGTTTACCATGGCCAATGTTGGCCTTCCCGGAACGTCCGGCTTTGTTGGGGAATTCCTGACCCTGATGGCTGTTTTCCAGGTCAACACATGGGTTGCAGCGGTTGCAACGACCGGGGTCATTTTCTCAGCGGCCTACGCATTGTGGCTATATCGCCGGGTGGTGATGGGTGATCTGATCAAAGAAAGCCTGAAATCAATCACCGATATGAGCACACGGGAGCGGGTCATCTTCGCACCGTTGGTTGTGATGACGCTGTTGCTTGGCGTCTACCCTGCTTTGATACTCGACATCATTGGGCCGTCTGTGGCGGCACTGGTTGCAAACTACGATACGGCTTTGGCCGCGGCAGATGCCGCAAGCCAAGTCGTCTCGAACTAAAAGGAACAGGGCGCTATGTCTGCTGATCTTGGCACTATCCTGCCAGAAATCCTCTTGTCGCTCTTTGCTATTCTGGGCCTGCTCGGCGCAGTTTACACTGGCAAGGACGCGCTGGCGTCTGCCCTTGTTTGGGTCACTTCTGCCGTGTTCCTTGGCCTTGCTGCCTGGATCGGTCTATCGGGAGAAGGAACGCATATTGCCTTTAATGGCATGTTTGTTGATGACGGGTTTGCCCGTTTTGCCAAGGTTGTTATTCTGCTTTCAGCGGCCGCAGTTCTCGTGATGTCGGAAGGCTATATGAAATCACGCGACTTGTTGCGGTTTGAATATCCTGTATTGGTCGCACTGAGCGTTGTTGGCATGATGATGATGGTCAGCGCAGGCGATCTCATGGCGCTCTACATGGGGCTCGAACTGCAATCTTTGGCGCTTTACGTTGTCGCTTCCTTGCGCCGGGACTCCGCGCGTTCAACAGAAGCCGGTTTGAAATACTTCGTACTGGGGGCGCTATCATCCGGTTTGCTGCTCTACGGCGCCTCTTTGGTTTACGGATACGCAGGGACGACATTGTTCTCAGGTATTATCCAGACAGCCCAGCACGGGGACGTATCTTTGGGGCTTCTGTTTGGTTTGATTTTCCTGATCGCGGGCCTCGCTTTCAAAGTGTCGGCCGTTCCGTTCCACATGTGGACGCCTGATGTCTATGAAGGCGCTCCAACACCGGTTACAGCCTTCTTTGCAACGGCTCCCAAAGTGGCTGCAATGGCTTTGTTTGCACGTGTTATGCACGACGCATTCGGAGGCGCGATCAAGGACTGGAGCCAAGTGGTTGCGCTTTTGTCCGTTCTTTCCATGTTGCTTGGGGCTTTTGCTGCGATCGGGCAGACGAACATTAAACGTTTGATGGCATATTCCTCCATCGCGCACATGGGGTACGCGCTCATTGGTTTGGCTGCAGGGACCGCACTTGGTATCCAGTCAATGCTGGTTTACATGGCGATTTATGTGACCATGAACATCGGTACGTTCGCATTTATTTTGATGATGGAGCGGGATGGTCAGCCCGTGACTGATATTTCGGCGCTCAACCAATTCGCGAAGCGCGAACCTGGCAAAGCTCTGGCGATGCTGGTCTTGATGTTTTCACTGGCTGGTGTGCCGCCAATGCTTGGCTTCTTCGCTAAGTTCGGTGTCTGGCAAGCAGGCGTGGACGCGGGGCTCGTGTGGTTGGTTGTCGTCAGCGCTTTCGCCTCTGCCATCGGGGCCTATTATTATTTGCGGATTGTTTTCTTTATGTACTTCGGTTCCGAAGATGGCGCCATCGAAGTAAACGGATCCAAAACACTGTGGGTTTTCTTGATGGGGGCTGCGGCCATTATCGGTATAGCATGGGTTCCCGGGATCAATATGTTCGGCATCGGCGCCATTGCTGAACTGGCCGCAACTTCGTTGGTGAATTGATCAAAGCCGTTGTCGGGTTGGCACGCATGACGGATGTGTCCAAATGAATGTCTGGCCCGATGGTTATGACAAAATCGTGCTACAGACAGTGGATTCAACATTGTCTGAAGCAAAGCGTGTCGCGCCAAGCCTATCTGCTCCTCTTTGGATTTTGGCGATTGAACAGACGGCCGCCCGCGGAAGACGAGGGCGGGCGTGGCTTGCACCAAAAGGCAATTTTTCCGCAACGCTGGTTCTTCCGTTGGGCGATCCACCTCAAAATGCGGCTTTGCGGTCGTTTGTGGCGTCATTGGCGCTGTATGATGCATTTGTGGCGGTGAGCGGTCAGGAACAGGCATTTGAGCTCAAGTGGCCCAATGATGTTTTGCTCAGAGGCGGCAAAGTCGCGGGCATTTTGTTGGAAAGTGCAGGGCAGGGCAGTCAGATGTCCCATTTGTCCATAGGAATTGGCGTGAACCTTGCCGCGGCTCCAGCCGTTTCTCAGGTTGAGGACGGAGCTGTGGCACCTGTGTCTGTGCGAGGGGTCTTGGGCGTTCACATCGATTCAGAGGCATTTTTGCACGAACTGGCTGTAGCTTATGCCCATTATGAAAGACAGTTTTGCGATTTCGGGTTTGCGCCTATTCGCACTGCATGGTTGGCGCGGGCAGCCCGATTGGGCGAGACCATTCGGGCCCGCACCACGCGAGAAGAGTGGCATGGTGTTTTCCGTGAGGTGGACGAAGTGGGCCAACTTGTTCTAGAGACAGCCAAGGGTAGACTCCATATTCCTGCGGCGGACGTATTTTTCTAAAGGATCCGGCACATGCTTTTGGCAATAGATTGTGGCAATACGAATACAGTCTTTTCAATTTGGGACGGCACCCGATTTATCGGAACGTGGCGCACGTCTACGGAATGGCAACGCACAGCTGATCAGTATTACGTTTGGTTGCGAACCCTGATGCAGTTCCAGAACATCGATGTTGAAATCACCGATGTGATTGTTTCATCTACGGTGCCGCGTGTTGTGTTCAATCTGCGGGTGTTGGCTGATCGCTACTTTAACACGCGTCCGATTGTTGTTGGGAAACCTGATTGCTTGTTGCCCGTATCAGTGCGCGTCGATTCAGGCACTGCGGTTGGCCCCGACCGTTTGGTCAACACGGTCGCAGGATACGACCTTTATGGTGGCGATCTGATTATGGTGGATTTTGGGACGGCGACGACGTTCGATGTGGTGGCCGAAGACGGTGCTTATGTCGGAGGTGTCATTGCGCCTGGTGTGAACCTTAGTCTTGAAGCGCTTCACCAAGCAGCCGCGGCATTGCCTCATGTGGACATTTCCAAACCTCAACGTGTCGTTGGCACCAATACGGTTGCCTGTATGCAGTCGGGCGTCTTTTGGGGTTACGTGGGGCTGGTGAAAGAGATATGTGCGCGCATAAAGGCAGAGCGTGATCGGGATATGAAAGTGATCTCGACGGGTGGGCTTGCACCCCTTTTCCAACAATCCGAAGCGCTTTTTGATGACTTTCAAGATGATTTGACGATGCACGGATTGACCGTGATTCATCGGTACAACAAGGAAAAAAACTGATCTCATGAGCAGTGAACGTTTGATCTATTTGCCTCTCGGTGGGGCTGGCGAAATTGGCATGAATGCCTATGTGTATGGATATGGTGCGCCTGAAAAGGAACGCTTGATCGTTGTCGATCTTGGTGTGACCTTTCCTGATATGGACGGAACTCCGGGCGTTGATTTGATCTTGCCCGATATCACGTGGCTGCAAGAACGCCGTGACAGGATCGAAGCTGTCTTTGTCACGCACGCACACGAAGACCACGTTGGGGCAGTGTCACACACCTATGGCAGCCTTGGTGTGCCAATTTATGCACGTGCTTTCACCGCCAACATTGCGCGTCGTAAGATGAGCGAACACGGGCATCCGGATGAAGCTGTAACAGTTATGGGCGCATGGCCGGAGCAGCGCGATTTCGGTCCGTTCAAGGTCGGGTTTTTGCCGATTTCTCACTCCATTCCTGAAAGCGGTGCATTGGTGATCGACAGTCCGGCAGGCCGTGTCATTCACAGCGGTGACTTCAAGTTGGACCAGACCCCTGTGGTTGGCGAAGCCTTTGATCCCGAGTTGTGGGCCGACGTTTGCAAAGACGGTGTTAAAGCTTTGGTGTGTGACAGCACGAACGTATTTTCCAAAGTTGCAGGCCGGTCTGAAATCACAGTCGGTCCCGAGATCGAAAAGCTGGTGAGTTCCGCTCCAGGCATGGTCGTGGCGACAACTTTCGCATCCAATGTGGCGCGTGTTAAAACGCTTGCTTTGGCCGCTGAACGGGCAGGGCGCTCTATTGTGTTGCTTGGACGGTCTATGCGCCGCATGGTTGAAGCGGCTTTGGAGACGGGTGTGTTGACCGATTTTCCCGCGGTCGTTTCCACAGAAGATGCCAAGACGATCCCGCGTGAAAACCTCATGCTTCTGGTGACAGGGTCTCAAGGGGAACGGCGGGCTGCGTCTGCGCAGTTGGCACGTGGCAAGTACATGGGATTGCAGATGAAAGAAGGGGATATGTTCCTTTTCTCTTCCAAAACGATTCCCGGAAACGAACGCGGTGTCATTCGCATCATGAATGCGTTTTCCGAAATGGGTGTAGACGTCGTAGATGACAGTTCTGGTTTGTACCACGTGTCGGGGCACGCGAACCGTCCTGATCTGGAAGCGATGCATGATCTGGTCAAGCCGCAGATCCTGGTTCCGATGCACGGTGAACACCGCCATTTGCGCGAGCACGTGAAGATTGCAAAATCCAAGGGCATTGCGGGTGTTCTGGCCGTAAACGGTATGATGATTGACTTGTCCGGCAACGCGCCAAAGGTCGTCGAGTACATTGAAACCGGGCGCACTTATTTGGACGGTTCAGTCAAAATTGGCGCGTTAGATGGCGTTGTGCGTGACCGGATTCGCATGGCTTTGAACGGTCATGTGGTCGTGACGCTGATCCTGGATGAAGCGCATGAGCCTCTTGGCGATCCGTGGTGCGAATTGATGGGCTTGCCTGAAACAGGTTCCTCGAACACAGCTCTCGTGGATGTTTTGGAGCATGATCTAGGCCAGCTGTTGGGCCGCGCGGACGCGAAGACGTTACGCGATGATGACAAGCTCAGCGAAGCGATGCGTCGCGCTGTGCGCAATTCTGCGCAAGGTGAAATCGGTAAAAAGCCTGAAGTGACTGTCGTCGTATCACGTTTGCAATAAAAAAGGCGCATCAATGATGCGCCTTGGAACTGGAAGCGACATGTGCGCTTCCAGTTTTTTTATGCCCCGTTTGTTTCGCCTTCGTAGCGTTCTGCGAAACTCTTTTGAATGAAAGTGGGCGTATGATCGCCCAAACCGACCACGCGGTTAGAGTTGCGATCATTGTTGTTTCCGCCACGTTCGCCGGAAGAGCTGCGCCCACGTGGGCTTCGGCTGCGGCTTTGTTTTGGCTCTGGTTCTGCTTTTGGGGCAGGGGCAGGGGCTTGTACGGGAGCGACAGCTGGTTCTTGAACCGGTGCCCCAACATCAGCAGAGGTTTCGGCTTGTACCTGTGGCTGCTCTGACTTTTTGGACCTTGTGCGCGTGCGTTTGGGTTTTTCCGTCGGAGTTGAGGCCGCAGCTGTGGCATCCTGTGTGGTGCCCGTCGACAGCGGGTTGTCTATCCGCGGGATTGCCTTTTGCAACAAGCGCTCGATGTCTTCAAAGTTCTTTTCGTCGCGTGGCACACATATCATGATCGCTTTGCCATCACGTCCCGCGCGACCCGTGCGTCCAATCCGGTGCACATAGTCTTCTGCGTGGCCGGGAACGTCAAAGTTGAACACGTGGCTGACGCTTGGCACATCAAGTCCGCGTGCGGCAACGTCAGAGGCGCACAAGAAGCGCAAGCCACCGCCGCGAAAAGCGTCGAGTGTTTTTGTCCGTTGTGATTGGTCCAGGTCTCCGTGGATCGGCGCCGCGTCGTAGCCATATTTTTTCAATGACTTCGCGACAATGTCCACATCAGTCTTGCGGTTGCAAAAGATGATAGCGTTGGTGCATTTTTCGCCTTCACCATCGATCAACATCCGCAGCGCTTTGCGTTTTTCAGTGGCTTCACGATCTTTGCGCGAGCCTTTGAACATCACGACACCTTGTGTGATGTTTTCAGACGCAGTTGCCTGACGGGCCACTTCGATGCGTTCAGGGTTGGACAGGAACGTGTTGGTGATCCGCTCGATTTCAGGTGCCATAGTTGCCGAGAAAAACAAGGTTTGGCGCGTGAAAGGCGTGAGGCCAAAGATGCGCTCGATGTCTGGAATGAACCCCATGTCGAGCATGCGGTCGGCTTCATCCACAACCATGACTTTTACGTCATTCAGGATCAGCTTGCCACGTTCAAAATGGTCAAGCAATCGGCCCGGTGTTGCAATCAGAACGTCGACACCTTTGTCGATGAGCAAGTCCTGTTCTTTGAAGGACACGCCACCAATGAGCAAAGCTTTGGTCAATTTGACGTGCTTTGCGTAGGTGTCAAAGTTCTCGGCGACTTGTGCCGCCAGTTCACGTGTCGGGCAAAGCACCAGCGAGCGCGGCATGCGTGCCCGCGCACGTCCGCGCGTCAACATGGTGATAAGAGGAAGAGTGAAACTGGCAGTTTTACCAGTGCCCGTTTGTGCGATCCCTAAAACGTCACGTCCGGCAAGGGCGGGTGGAATTGCACCTTCCTGGATAGGAGTCGGCGTTTCGTAGCCGGCTTCTTCGATGGCTTTGAGCACCTTTGGGTTCAGGTTCAGTTCAGAAAATTTTGTCATGTATGTCCGTAGGTTGCGGACATTTACTTGGCCCGCGGCGGCGTTAACTGTCGGCCCGAATGGCCCAAAAGGCGGTGCAATGTGCCGCGACATAGGCAGCACTTAACAAATGCCTGCGGCAGGGTCAAACTCTCAAGGGATTTCGGGAAAGTGGCGCGCTACTTTTGCCGCGAGATCAAGGTCGATGAGACGCAAGGCACCGTGCGCGTCCAATCGAGTACGCATTTCGGGGCTGTCGGCCGCAACCTCATCGTAGAATGCACGTAGCCCTGCGTCACCGCTGTCAGCCTCAATCGTTTTGAAGAGCATGTGCATTGTCATTTCGCCTGCACCTGCCGCATTCACCGGAGGCAGTTCTGCACGGTACGATCCCGCCTCGAGCCGGTAGTCGTAGGCTTTGATCCAGTCTTCCCATGTTTTGGCGTGGCAATGCGCAAGGTCTATGCTTGGCAATTCCGCTTCGCCGGGGTTCATGATGTCGTTCTGAAAGGTGTTGTGAATGCGCAATGTGATATCGGGAAGACCTGTACGAACAAACAGCTTGCCAGCGACATGGCTCAAGAAACCGCCTTTGAGATAGGGGCCAAAGGTGGGGTATAATTTGCTGACAAGCGTGTCGCGGGTTGGTCCCGGTGGCAGGAATGCTTTGAAGGCTGTGCCGTCACCCGCCAGTTGCTCCATGGGCCGCATGCGCGCGCAAACTGTTGTGTCGGGCAGTTTGCCAAGGACCCTATCGACAGGGGTGTCCGTGATTAAAAACTCGTCCACGTCAATATGGGTGAGCCAGTCGACGTCCTGCTTTCGCCCGTAGGCATGCGTCGCGTTCAAGGATTGGCGCACTTGGTGTTTGACGGGGCGTTTGCCAGTCAGTTTTTTCCAATGTGCTGCGTTACACGCCGCGACCCGAATTTTTGGGTGGTTTTTCAGGGTGCTAAAGGCGTCGCTGTCTGGATCGTCCAAGTAGATGTACAGGCGATGCGCGCCGGCGTCCAAGTGGAAGGCTGCAAACTTCAAAACGTCCGCCGTTGGCCCAAGGAACGTGGTCACCACGCCCCATTTCACATCTGTCATAGCTGCCTCGCTGTGTGTTGGTACACCTTAGCGCGAATTCTCAGACTTGAAACGCTGAACCCGTGCAAAAATGCTGCGCTTGTCCGACATGACCATTCTCAACATGCGTACGGCCAAAGGCCGAATAGTGGCGTCATCTTCTGCGAGGCGCCAAAGTCGGGCCAAAAGCACTTTGTCGAGATCCCCTTTGCCCATCGCATATGGCCACATGTCGAACGCCAGACTGGGCCGCAATTTCGAGCGCACCGTTTTATGAAGCGCATCCCCGTCGATCCCGATTGAGCGGCGTTCGCTATCGTGCAGTTTGATGAGGTCAAACATCGTTGACAGGCCCATGCCACAGGCCCGTTGGTCTGCGGTTTCGCCGCAATCCGCGAATGTGGTGGCCGCAGAGATCAACCATCTGATCGGCAATTCGCGCGCCATTTGCATGCCCTGTTCACGCCACATCCGAAAAAACAGCGGCATGGCAGCGGGAGGAGGGTCCGTGCGGCGCGAAATAGCAATCAGCATCGCGTGCAGCAGCATGAGGCTGTCTTTGCCTTGGAGCTCTGCTTGCAGTTCCAACCATTTGCGTTCAGCGGAATAGCGTGGTGCATCTTCCATAGATTTGGTCGGGGCAGGGACGGCTTGGGCCCGCAATGCGCTGAAATCTACATCTTGTGGAGGGAGGATATCTGCCGCGCCTTCAAAGGGAAGTTGGCGCATTTCGAGAAAGCGCGACAGCTTCCTGTACCCGCCATCGTAGATATCATCGCCAGATGCCCCCAAGGCCTAGACCATCATTTCTTTGGTCGAGGTCAGGCGTATATCGGGATAGTCACGCTCGACACGGTCGATGTCCCATTGCAACCTTGTCAGGTAAACCACATCGCCGTCATTGTCGTAAGCGATGTGCTGTTTGTTACTTTCTGAAAATTTATCAACGGCTTGTTTGGCGCCGTTCACCCAACGTGCCGAAGTGAACTGGGACTGCTCGAAGCGCACAGGCAATCCATATTCCTGTTCAATACGGCTGGCGAGCACTTCAAATTGCAACTGCCCGACGACGCCGACAATGAACCCGGACCCGATAGAAGGTTTAAACACTTTGGCAGCGCCTTCCTCAGCAAATTGCATCAACGCCTTTTCAAGGTGTTTTGCTTTCATCGGGTCGCCCGCACGCACGCCTTGCAAGAGTTCCGGCGCAAAAGACGGAATTCCGGTGACGCGAATTGCTTCGCCTTCGGTCAACGTGTCGCCGATGCGCAATTGCCCGTGGTTGGGAATACCGATGATGTCGCCGGCCCATGCTTCTTCGGCCAGTTCGCGGTCAGAGGCCAAAAAGAGCACCGGATTGGAAATCGCCATCGGTTTTTTTGTGCGCACGTGGGTGAGCTTCATACCGCGATGGAAGTGGCCCGAGGCCAGGCGCAAAAACGCCACGCGGTCGCGGTGTTTGGGGTCCATGTTGGCCTGAACTTTGAAAACAAATCCCGACACTTTTGTTTCTTCTGGTAGGATCGAGCGCGGTTGCGCGGATTGGATCTGCGGTTCGGGCCCGTATTTTGCGATCCCTTCCATGAGTTCTTTGACGCCGAACGAATTGATTGCGGAGCCGAACCAGATCGGGGTTAGCGTGCCTTCTGCCATCGCTTTGGCATCCATCGGCGGCAGCAATTCGCGCGCCATTTCGAGCTCTTCTTTGAGCTGTTCGAGTTGGGCGGCCGGCACATGTTCGGCGAGTTTTGGATCATCCAAGCCTTTGATCTCAATCGATTCCGCGACTTTGTTCCGATCGGCACGGTCCATCAATTCCAAACGGTCACCAAGTATGTCATAGCAGCCGATGAAATCGCGTCCAACCCCGATAGGCCAAGACGCAGGTGTCACATCGATCGCAAGATTCTCTTGGATTTCGTCAATGATTTCAAACGTATCACGGCTTTCACGGTCCATCTTGTTACAGAAGGTCAGGATCGGTAGATCGCGCAGGCGGCACACTTCGAACAGTTTTTGTGTCTGACTTTCAACGCCTTTGGCACCATCAATCACCATGACGGCAGCGTCCACGGCAGTCAGGGTGCGATATGTGTCTTCTGAAAAGTCCGAGTGGCCTGGAGTGTCGACAAGGTTGAACCGGAAGTCTTTGAAATCAAATGACATTGCAGAAGCCGAGACTGAGATCCCCCGATCTTTTTCCATTGCCATGAAATCTGAACGCGTGCGGCGCGCTTCGCCTTTTGCGCGCACTTGGCCCGCCATTTGGATCGCGCCCCCGAACAACAGGAACTTTTCTGTGAGGGTCGTCTTGCCTGCATCGGGGTGTGAAATGATCGCAAAGGTGCGGCGGCGCGCGATTTCTGGCGGCAAGGCGGGGCGGTTTGTGGGCGTGTCTAACATGTTCACCGCTATAGATTGGGGGCGGTTAAGGCGCAAGACGGCAGCTAAGCCGTGTTTTTGCGGGCGTCGCGTGTGACCGTGTCTTTGATCGCAGGGGTGTCAGCCAGTCAACACCGCAACGAGACGTGGAAGAACAAGGATTGTGTTTCTCATCCATGCTCTGCCGTTTTAATTTAACGCGTTGATGCGCGTCTCAATAGCTCTGCGGCGTCGGGTCTGTTGAGCAATGTTTCCTGAACATCCATTCCCGCGTGTGGCAAGTCAGAGTGCCCGGGGATCACATCCCCCAACGCCTCGGACAGATCCGTGGGCAAGACTGGTTTGGTCCGTGTGTCGATTAGCATGGATTCCGCGGCGATTCCTTCCGCGTAGATAATTTGGTGGCTGTCGAACAGCAGCTGTAAATAGTCCACAAACCCGCCATCTTGGACGGTGACGGTTTCTCCATTCAAAAGGTGGCGCACTTTGACCAACAGCTCCGCGCGTCCGGCCCCCAGCTCGTCCGAGCGTTGGTAGATAAACAGACGGTGGTCCGGACTGACAATGAGGTCGTTGTCGTTGTTGAGCGTGCCTGCTTTGATACAGATCGGCGCAAAGTCTCCGACCGCGCGCACAGTGCTTTGACCAATCCAGCGCACGGCTTTCGGGCCATCATCGCGTGTGAGAACTTTGTCCCCGACACAGAGCTGTTCGATCAGGCGTTGTTCGCCAGATGCCATCGTGATGTGGGTGCCGCGCGTGAAGCTGACGCAAGCAACTTGGGCAAATTTCTGTACGGCCCCTGCGCGGTCCACACCAACGAGTTGATAAGGTACTTTGCTGCTGATCCCTGCCAAAGGCAAAACGTATATGTCATTGATGTCTCCGGTGCTGTCGACTTCGACCATCACCAAAGCGTCAGTGGTTTGCCCATCCGGCGACATAAACGTCAGTGCGCAGTCCAAGTGGAGCCCTGCGCCTGCGGTACCTGCTTCGGTATCCTCTGCCAGTCTAAATGTGTTTGCAGTTTCAGCATGAAAAGAAAGCCGCACCTGAGCCGCCCCGAACCCCAGTTCGTACACATCATCAAGGATCAATTCATCACCGAACGACAATGGGTCATCCAGATTGGCGCCGTCTGTCACCGTCAACCATTCTGCCTTGTAAACAGGCAGGCTTTGGGCTGGGGTGGGTCGGCTGTGTGCTGTGTCTGACATAAGATCAATCGCTGTACGGGGGTGCGTTTGGAGTATTCCTATACGATGAATATGGCGTTTGCGCGTCAAACTTCCGTCTATTTCTCGTTTATGTGTGCGCAGCCGCGCTGGTTTATTGCCAAACGCGTTGTTATGCCTGTCATAAATCGGATCAGGAGGATGCATCATGGATTTGGGAATATCGGGTAAGCGCGCATTGGTTTGCGCATCGTCAAAGGGCCTCGGGCTTGGGTGCGCGGAGGCATTGGCGGACGCAGGCGTCAATTTGGTGATGAATGCCCGCGGCAGCGACGCGCTTGAAGCGGCGGCAGCCGACATTCGCGCCCGATTTGGAGTGGATGTGGTTACCGTCGCGGCGGATGTCTCGACGCCTGAAGGGCAAGCGGCTGTCTTGGCTGTCGCCCAAGACGTTGATATTTTGGTGAACAATGCGGGTGGTCCCCCCCCCGGCATGTGGTCTGACTGGACCCGCGACGATTTCATCGCGGCTTTGGACGCCAACATGCTGGCCCCCATCGCTTTCATGAAAGCCTTGTTGCCGTCGATGATGGACAAAGGGTGGGGCCGCGTGGTCAACATCACGTCCCAATCCGTGAAAGCCCCCATCGCTGTCCTAGGCCTGTCCAACTCTGCACGGGCAGGTTTGACTGGATATGTTGCCGGGACCGCGCGTCAGGTTGCGGGATCTGGTGTGAACATCAACAACTTGCTCCCGGGTATTCATGCGACAGACCGCGCGACGGCTCTGGATACAGGCGTCACCAAGGCCCAAGGCATCACAATGGATGAAGCCAAAGCGGCGCGCTGCGCGACCATTCCATCGGGCCGGTATGGAACCCGCGAAGAGTTCGGTGCGGCGTGTGCATTTTTGTGCAGTCAGCATGCGGGGTTTATTGTGGGGCAGAATATTTTGCTTGATGGCGGCGCTGTGAACGCGACCCTCTGAGCCATGGTTGCGCAAGGGGAAAGCATGGCCGACGCATTGTTCAATGCGCAAAGTGTCGGCCAGTTGGCATCGGAGTTTGGGGCCAACGTGCCCGGCTTTGACGCTGCATTGTTTGCGCGCGAAGCTCTGACCGGGTTCGCGTCCCGTGCGCTTTTGGAGAGGATCGAATGGATGGCTGATTGCGCGCAAGCGCAACTGGCCTCTGATTTCGATGCAATGGCGGATCAGATTGAGGCGGCTTTGCCCGCCCCGTTGGATCCCACGCGAAAAGACGACGATTTCGGCCACTTTATCCATGCGGTTCACGGCGTTTTGGCTGTGCGTCATGGGCTCGCGTCCCATCCGGACCGCGCCTTGCGTGTGATCCATGCCGCGACCCGGCGCTTTTCAATGGAATTTTACATTCGCCCGTTTATCAATGCCTGGCCCGAAAAGGCACTCGCGCAACTGACGATTTGGGCGCGCGATGAAAACTACCATGTGCGCAGGCTGGTCACGGAAGGAACGCGCCCCAAGCTGCCTTGGGCGAAGTCCGTGGCTCTGACGTTGGAGCAACGGCGGCCTTTGCTGGAGTTGCTGCACGCTGATCCGACGCGCTATGTCACGCGTTCGGTGGCCAATCACCTCAATGACCTGTCCAAAGAGGCTCCGGATGTGGTTCTGGACATGCTTGCAGACTGGCGCGCACAGGACGCACAAGAGCCTAAAGATCTGGCATGGATGACAAAACACGCGTTGCGCACGTTGATCAAACAGGGGCATTCGGGGGCTATAGAGGCGCTGGGGTATGACCCTGATGCGGCGATCTGCGTTGAAGCGGACTTGCAAACCCCGGTGGTTCAGATGGGGGATGAGGTTCGTTTTGACGTGCGTGTGTACAGCGAAACCGATGTGCCGGTTCTGATGGACTACAGGATTGGTTTTGCGCGCCCAAAGGGTAAAACGGCAACCAAAGTGTTCAAACTCAAACATGGCACAGTGCGTGCAGGTCAGCCATTCTTCGTCCCGAAAGCCCACCGTCTCAAAGGAGGCGCTAGCACGTTTACTTTGCACCCCGGAACGCACAGCATCACGGTCCAGGTCAACGGGCGCGACCACACAACGCTCGAGTTCGACCTGCGCGGGTAAGCACGCGGGATCACAATGTGGTGCGCAGCCCTTTGGCGTGCTGGCCCAGACCGGAGCGTCCTGATAGCAGCGCCTGAATTCAAATGGGTTCCTGCGAGGTCGTTATGCAAGCCATTGCCCTAATTGTTATTTTCCTGTTCGTGATTGCAGCCAGCATGGTTGTTGCGCCCAGACGCGCCAGTCTCGACGGCTTTTTTGGCGGGAGGAGCGCGCTTGGACAAGCGCCAAGCTTATGGGTGCTGGTCCTGAGTCAGGTGACCACTTGGATTTTTGCGCGGAGTTTGATGAATTCCGCGATCCTTGGCTACTATTACGGCATTGCAGGAACCTTGGCCTACGCCGCGTACTACCTTTCATTCCTGACAGGCGGGTTTATTGTGGAGCGCTTGCGCGAAGGCGGGGCCCGGTCGGTTCAGGATTGGCTTTATGCGCGTTTTGGCGCTGTCGGCACGACCTGCTATAATGCGGTGATCGCGCTGCGCTTGCTGTCCGAAGTGTTTGCAAACCTGCTTGTGGTTGGCCTGATCGCTGCGGCCGTGTTGGGGGGCGGGGCCACGGTGTCTATCGTGATCGTGGCGATCCTTGGGCTCGCGTACTCGGCATGGGGTGGCTTAAGCGCGGCTTTGCGCACAGACGTGGTGCAAATGCTGTTGTTTCTGTGCGCCTTCGGAGCTGCTTTTGCCAGCTTGATCCTTTCTCCCGGTTTTGACGCGCTCGCCGTTGTCACAGCGCAAGGTACAGCGGGAGCCTATAATGGGTGGGTTCTTTTGGCAGTGGCTGCATTGCAGGTGTTTTCCTACCCTGCGCATGACCCTGTCATGATGGACCGCGGCTTTATCGCGGATCGCGACACAACGCGGCGCTCGTTCTTGCATGCGTTTTGGTTGTCCACTTTGTGCATCGTTGCGTTCGGGGTGTTTGGCATTCAGGCGGGACTGCAGGGGGCGGCATACGAGGGGGAGTTGATCGACACATGGGCGGGCATGTTCCCGCCATGGGTGTTCGTATTGTTGATGGTCTCACTGTTGGTGTCTGCGCTGAGCACACTTGATTCGGCACTGGCTTCGGCTGCACGCCTTGTTGTGGAAGAGCTCAAGCTGGTGCCACGCAGCTTGTCTGGCGGACGTGTTGTGATGGTGGTCTTCATGGGGCTTGGCGGGGCTTTGACCCTGTGGGGCAATAAGACGCTGTTTGATGCCGTCGCGGTTTCTGGCACGGCGTCGATGTTCTTGACGCCTGTGTTGATTGTCGGGCTGGTGATGGGGCGCAAAATTGCGATGTGGTCTTATTGCGTGGCCTTTGGGGCCGCAATTCTTGGGGCT
Organism: uncultured Paracoccaceae bacterium; assembly: GCA_943787985.1. Lineage (GTDB taxonomy): Bacteria > Pseudomonadota > Alphaproteobacteria > Rhodobacterales > Rhodobacteraceae > Ascidiaceihabitans. The sequence continues at coordinate 936,944 of CALSOO010000004.1, forward strand.
TTGGCATACTTCGGGCGTGGTTGGGCGACTGTGGCGCAACTCTTGCCCGAGGGGCACAAATACGAGCAACTTCTAGTGATTTGTGTTGTTGTTTTGGGGATTGGTTTTGGCGCTGTGCTTGCGGGATCGCGGAAGGGCTGATAGCTGCTATTCCGATGGTTTTAATCGGATATCGCCGTGACTGAGACACCTGCCCCTCGTTTGGAAATTCGCAACCTGCGCCGCTGTTTTGAGGGACGTGCGGTTGTTGATAACGTGTCCTTGCAGATTATGCCGGGGCAGGTGACGTGCTTGTTGGGGCCGTCCGGCTGCGGCAAATCCACGACCCTGCGCATGATTGCGGGTGTCGAGATGCAAGACAGCGGTGAAATCTATGTCGACGGCACGTTGATTTGTGACACCGTGCACCGGGTCCCGCCTGAGCGGCGTGAAATTGGGTTGATGTTTCAAGACTTTGCGCTGTTTCCACATCTTAGTGTGGCGGACAATGTGGCCTTTGGGCTGAAAGGCTCGAAAGCCGAAAAACGGGCACGGGTTGAAGAATTGTTGGCCCGTGTTGATCTGCTGCGTTTCATTGACGGATATCCGCATCAGTTGTCAGGCGGCGAGCAACAGCGCGTCGCTTTGGCGCGTGCGCTTGCGCCGCGTCCGCGCATCATGTTGATGGACGAGCCGTTTTCCGGCCTTGATAACCGCCTGCGTGACGGGATTCGTGATGAAACCCTGGCGATCCTCAAGGAAGAAGACACGGCCGTATTGTTGGTCACTCATGAGCCTGATGAGGCGATGCGCATGGCTGATGAGATTGCCTTGATGCGTGATGGTCAAATTGTGCAGCAGGGGGCGCCTTATAACGTTTACACCCGACCCATCGATCGCGCATCGGTTGCGTTCTTTTCTGACGCGAACATGCTTCGGGCGACGGTTGAAGGGGCTTTGGCGATGACCGCTTTCGGACGCTTTCTGGCGCCCGGTGTGCCCGATGGTACGCATGTGGATATTGTGTTCCGCCCTCAGCATCTGCGGATTGATTTTGATCGCGCAGGGCAGGGCCCCGTGCCGACGCCCGTTGATGGCACTCCGGCTCGTGCGACCGTGGAGCGGGCGCGTTTTATGGGAAACGAGAGCCTTGTAGAGTTTCGATTGGACCATGATGGTTCCATTATGAAGGGCACGGTGCCAAATGTTTTTCTGCCCGCCAAAGGAACCGTAATGTGGTTGACCATCCGGCGGGACCGGTGCTTTGTGTTTCCGTCAACGGAGGATATGTGATGCGATTGCTGACTGAATTTGGCATGGGAACGTCCTTGCGCCGTGGGGATTATACCCAGGCCGCCACGCGCGCAGTGCAGGACGCGCTGTGGCACAATTCCATCAACCTGGCGGAACTGTTCGGTTTTGATAAATCGGCCATGCGCATAACTGTCGAGATCGGTGTGCAAAAGCCTGAAGACGTTGACGTAGAGGCCGTGGCCAAAGTGTTTCCATACGGCTCCACGACGTTCAAAGTCCACAAAGGTGGTTTGGATGTCCCGCGTCCTGAAGGCGAGGGCAACCCCACCATCATGGCAAACGTCGCCCTGTCTGTGGCTTTTGATATGGAGCGTCGCGATGACTGAACGCACTGAACAGCGCATTATCATCGAAATGGGGATGGGCAATGATCTGCACGGCATGGACTATACCAAAGCCGCGTTGCGCGCGATTGAGGATGCGTTTCGCCATTCTTCTTTGCCATTGTTCGGTGCGCTGGACCTGAGCCATGACGCGATGCGGGTTCAAGTGACGGTTGGCGTTCAGGAGCCCGAGAAACTGGATATTGCGGCACTCAAAGCCAAACTGCCACGCGGGCGCGCCGAAGTGACGGCTGTTTTCGGGGGGATGAATGTTGTCTCTGACGAAGGTGCAGACACCATTGTGATCGCCCAGGCCGCAGTCGAAGCGTTCTTGCCCCCTCAGACGGGGTGGCAGTTGAAAGCTTGAGGCAGGCAGCGGTTTAGGGCGCCTTGTCGTCCAGCCGTTTTCCGACCTCGTCTACAAACAACTCCGGCAAAGGCTCTGCGCTTTCAATGAGGTCTAGCCGGAAAGCGCGAAATGCTGTGCGCAATTCACACCATGCTGTCAGCGTCCAGACCCGCCCGAAGTGTTCCATAAGCAGGGGGCGGACCACGCGTGAACTCACACGGTCATCCCGTGAGTGATATGTCAGGCGCAGTTTTTGTTTTGCTTTGATGGCCGCGCGCACCACAGGCATATGCGAGACACCGCGTGCCGTGTCCGCAAATGGATGCACGTTGAACTTCCACGCATCCGCGTCGGCCATGCTTCGGGTGGGCAGGCTTGCGTCGATCTTTGCGGCCAGGCTTTCTGCAGCGGCTTTCAAGGCGGGATCGGCGGCTTGGGTCAACACCGTGATGCCAAGGTGAAGGGCTTCAAGTTCTTCCGGAGAGAGTGTTATCGGGGGCAGGGCGATGGCAGAGGTCATGTGATACCCTGTCCCCTGCGTCCCCTCGATAGGCACACCGGACTCCGCCAAAGTGTCCATATCGCGATAGATCGTGCGCACAGACACCTCAAGGGTACGTGCAAGATCACAAGCGCGCAGGACATCGCCCGTGCGCAGCAATTGCATGATTTCAAAAAGGCGATCTTTGCGTGACATGTCTGATCTGTGTGTCGGCGTGGGCTAAATCTGCGCCACAACTGCCAATAACATGTCAGTAGTGCATGTGACCAGACCCGAAACCGTGTTTTCCCATTGGTTTTGACATGATTTGACGCAGTTGCGGCTTTTGAAACCGGCGCGCTGGGGATACTTAACCTGCAAACAGTTACGCGCCATGCGGCGCATATGGGAGAACTACATAATGTTGCACAACATCGGCCTGCCCGGCATCCTGCTGATCGCCATCGTCGTCCTGGTCCTGTTCGGACGCGGCAAAATCTCGTCCCTGATGGGGGAAGTGGGCAAAGGGATCACGTCCTTTAAAAAGGGAATAAGCGAGGGCCAGAAAGAATTGGAAGAAGACGTTGCATCTGCGGATGACCTCAAAGACGTCACACCAGACGCGGTTGTGGTCGACGCTGACAAAGACAAGGCATAATCCATGCTGGATCTGGGCTGGACCGAGCTTTTGGTCATTGGCGTTGTGGCACTGATTGTGGTGGGTCCCAAAGACTTGCCCGTGTTGTTCCGCAACGTTGGCCGCTACGTGGGCAAGGCCAAGGGCATGGCACGGGAGTTTTCCCAAGCAATGAACCAAGCGGCAGACGAAAGTGGCATGAACGAGATCTCCAAAGGGCTCAAAGCCGCGAGTAATCCGCTTGGCACGGCCATGGACGGGGTCAAAGACGCCGCGCGCGACGTCACCAGTTCCTTGACTGACCTTGATCCAGACTCCGAGACCGGCAAACTGGCCGCTGAAAAAGCCAAACGTGTCGAACAGGCGAAAGAGACGGCCAAAAAGATGCAGGCGTCTTCTGCGCGTGCCGCCGCCGAACGCAAAGCCCGCGAAGCCCAAGAGGCTTTGGAGAAGGCAGATGAATATGAGGCGGCGCTGAAAGCCGACCCACCCAAGAGTGACACATGAGCCAGACTGACAACATGGAAGACAGCACCGCACCGCTGATTGAGCACCTGACGGAGTTGCGCACGCGCCTCATTCGTTCGGTTCTGGCGTTTTTGGTGGGGATTATTCTGGCCTTTACGGTGGCGGAGCCGATTTTGCAGTTCCTGCTGGTGCCGATCAAGGAAACCTTGATGGATTTGGGCGATACGGCCCCGACGCTTCAGTACACCTCGCCCCAAGAATACCTGTTCACGCTGTTTCGCATTTCCATGGTGTTCGGATTTGCGCTGTCCTTTCCTGTGATCGGCTACCAGCTGTGGCGCTTTGTGGCGCCCGGATTGTACAAACAGGAAAAGAACGCGTTCTTGCCCTTTCTGGTCGCATCGCCATTGATGTTCATCCTTGGCGCGTCTTTTGCGCATTTCGTGGTGACGCCTCTGGCTATGGCGTTCTTTTTGGGGTTTGCGGATGTGTCGTCGATTTTTGCCGCCATCATGGCAGGTGCCGTGAGTGGGGATGTTCCAGCCGAAGTCGCCGCTCCTGTGGCAGACAGCGGTGTGCGCATCACCTTTTTTGGTAAGGTCAACGAGAGCCTTGATATTACACTGAAATTCATCATGGCCTTTGGGCTGTGCTTCCAGCTACCGGTGCTGCTGACCTTGATGGGAAAAGCCGGATTGGTGAGTGCCGAGGGTTTGGGCAATGTGCGTAAATACGCTGTTGTGGCCATTTTGATCCTCGCGGCTCTTGTGACACCACCGGATGTCATCACCCAAGGGATTTTGTTCGTTGTTGTGTACGGGCTTTACGAAGTGTCCATCTTTCTGGTGGCCAGAGTTGAAAAGAAACGCGAGGCAAAGCTGCGCGCTGAGGGTTTCTATGATGACGAAGAGCTTGATGATGAAGAGCTTGATGATGAACTGATGGCTGACTTTGACGAAAACGAGGACGAACCAAAGTGATCGACGATCCGATGGACCGCATTGCCGTCGCTTTAGAGCGGTTGGCACCTGCACCGGCACCTGCACCGGACTTTGGTGCGACGGCGTTTGTGTGGCACACCGATCCTGACCGCCTTGAGCCTGTTGCAGAGGTTGCGCGGGTTCCATTGGACCTGTTGGTCGGCGTGGACCGCGCGCGCGATACGTTGTTGGCCAATACCACGCAGTTTGCCCAAGGGTTGCCCGCCAACAACGCGTTGCTTTGGGGCGCGCGGGGTATGGGGAAATCCAGTCTTGTAAAGGCCGTGCACAGCAATGTGGTCGAAGCCTTTCCAACATTGAAAATCGTCGAGCTTCAGCGCGAGGACTTGCCGTCCGTTGGGCGTTTGCTCAATCTTTTGCGCGGGGTCGAGGGGCGCTTCATCCTTTACTGTGATGATCTCAGCTTTGGCCACGATGATGCGCATTACAAATCCCTCAAGGCCGTTCTGGATGGGGGGATCGAAGGGCGACCTGAAAATGTCGTGCTGTACGCAACCTCGAACAGGCGTCACTTAATGCCGCGCGATATGATCGAGAATGAACGCGGCTCTGCCATCAATCCGGCTGAAGCCGTCGAGGAAAAAGTGTCGCTGTCCGATCGTTTTGGGTTTTGGCTTGGGTTCCACGCCTGCGATCAGGATCAATACCTGAGCATGGTGCGTGGGTATTGCGATGCCTACGGGGTCGACATTGACGACGCGACTTTGCGCGCGCAAGCCATTGAATGGCAGGCCACGCGCGGGTCTCGGTCTGGACGCGTGGCGTGGCAGTTCTTTACGGATCTGGCCGGACGGCGCGGTGTAAAGCTGGGCTGATCGCCCCTTGGGCAGGGTCAGGCGAACCGTGCACCGAGCAATGACGCTTCATAGTGGCGAATACATGGGACCGCCTTGGGGCCGAATTTTGTAATGTCAGGCACATGCGCTGTGATTTCGCGGCGTGCGGCGGGATTAACGGTCTGTAAGGTCATCTCGCCCGGATAAAGCGTTTCGCTCCACAATCCTGCAGCTTGAACGACATGGTGTGCTTCGAGCAAGATGTGCCAATACCGCACCGTACCGCCTGTCTTGCGGTACACGCCATCGCACCCCAACAGATCAACGGCACGAACCAGAATTTCGTCTTGTCCAAACAACATTTCAGCGCGCCAATCTTCAAGCAGAATGGCGTGGTTTGGCGAGACAACAAGATCTGCGGTGTTGCCAAAGCTGCCAGCCGTGATGACGATAGGTGCCGCATCGCCGTGCGCCGAGGCAGGGGTGTAGCCCGACCAGACGAGGGGCTGATAGCCTGCGCTGCGTGTCAGGATCATGTCACCTTCACTTAGGGTTTCAATCGCGCGTGGCCCGTTTGCGGTTATGATTTCGGTGCCCTCGACAAAACAAACAACGTCGCCGCCCAAATCGGCATGCGCGACGAAAGCACCGTTGTCGACGATTCCTCCAACGGTTAGATCGGTGTCCGCTGGTGGCATACCATCGGGAAAAACAAGGAAATATCCGTTTTCTGCGCCAGCTTCGATCGCGTCGTCGTTGTCGAGGTCCACATCGATGACTGCGACGGTCCAAGTGTTGCCCAAGCCGTCGCTGACCTCAAACGTGTAGTCCCAGATAAGCTGCGTGTCTGTGCCGCCGATGTCTGTGAATTGTTGCCCGACGCCGCCAAGCTGCTCTTGTGCGTTTACTTGTTCGTTGTTGGTGCCATCACCGTTAAAGTTGTTGGCGTCGTCGTTTTCCTCGACCACGAAATAGGTGCTGTCACCGCTGTAGCGCCACGTCCCGGAGGGGGCAAAGCGATAGTCAACAGCCGCGCCGCCAATCGTGCTTTGCGTGCCGAAAATTGCGAATGTGTACCCAAAATAAACTGCCATAGAACTAACCAATCCAAACCATGTTGTTGGGATTGTTTCTGAATGGGAAACACGACGTCAGTGCGGCAGAAACCGCTGATTTTAGACAATTTGAAGGTCATTTTGTAGCAAATGTGACGATAATTTGCCGCATCTTGAGGGCTAGAGCTGAATGTGGATGTGATCATCATGACGTGCGGCGCGACAGCCCTGAAAGCGGATTTTGCCCCCAGTCACCCCGACACGCTGTGCCAAATGCGGTTCAATGAACACCTTGCCCACTCGCGAATCTGCGTGCAATACGCGCAGTGCCGTTTGCGTGCGTGCGGTGTCGATACTCCAGTCAGGCCAAATTTTTTGTAGCCACGCCATGTCCCACCGCAGGCTTGCCCATCGCTGCTCGCAAGGGCTGTGCCCTTCTTCAAATGCGAAGTACCCAAGGGGGGATCGGGTGCGGGCGGGCAGGTAAGTTCCATTGTTTTGATAGAACAGGGCGATGTCCGCTTTTTCGCCGTCGTCATGGGACAGGTGCGGCAACAGCGGCATGCCTTTCACAAATGGAAAACCGGCGTCCAGGACTTGGGTCACAGTGCCGGCATGTGTGTCCTCAACCGTATCGGCAAAGTCGGCCAGCACATCATACAGTTCAGGGGTCACATAGTGTCTGTTCAACGCACAATAAAAGATGCTGTGCATCTGGAGTGCGCCATCGTTTGTACAAGAAAGCGCCACGCGACCCGCCATAGGCGCAAGCACGACAGCGGCGCTGCTGAACAAAACATAAAGCGCTACAAAGCTCGTCAAAGGCCAGCGCGTTGCCCGTGATATCACCCAAGCCAAGCCGCCCAGTTGCGTCAACAGCGTGAGGAAGATAGCAACCGCACTGCGCAGTGCCAGCGGCATGGCTGCGGGACGCATCCCCTATTGCAACAGCGGCGTAGGATCGACGCTGTCAAAGCCTTGACGTACCTCAAAATGGACAAAGGCGTCATCGCCGCCACGCAGTTTCGCTATACCTTGACCACGTCGCACAGTATCGCCTTTTTGAACCTGCACATCGGTCACGTTTGCGTAGACGGTCAAAAGGTTTCCAGCATGGCGGACGACGATGATCGGAACCCCGTCTTCGCTTTTGGTGATGGCCGCCACGGTGCCTGCATCAGCCGCTTTGACCGGGGTGCCAGGTGCTGCTTTGATGTTGATACCTTCGTTTTTGCCTTTGGCGTATTCGCGAATGATGCTGCCCTTGACAGGGAAGGCGAGTTTGCCAGCTTTTGGTGCCGTCGTTGTTTGGCCAACATCCACTTTTGGAGCGGACGCAGGGGCGGCTGCGGTGGTTGTGTCGTCCTTTGGCAAAGGTTTGGTTGCACTTGGCGGTGTCGGCGTCACTGACCCACTGCCGGGTTGGGACGTGGTGCTGGCGGTCTTGATCTGGGCCGCTTGGGGTGCCGGTTGGTTGCTGACGGGGATCAACAGGAACTGTCCCTCGCGCACGGCAAAATCACTGCCCAAGCCGTTCCATTCCGCCAAAGCGCGCGCTGGCACCTGGTACAGGCGCGCGATGGTGAAGGCGGTCTCGCCACGTTCTACCTTGTGGCGGATCGGCTCCACGCCGGTTTGTTGCGCCGGTGAGAGGGGCGTGGTTGCGACAGGCTGGGTGGTGTCCGGTGCGTTGTTGATTGCATCGCCCGCCAATGCCGTGACGTCCACAGGCGTTGGGGTGATGGGGCCGGTTCCGACTGAACCTGTGGCAGGGGAAGGTTCGGCCACGCGTTTGGGAAGCGCGACGATCTCGTCTTTGCGCAAGATCACATCGCGTGCGATGCCGTTGAAACGTGCAAGTTCGCCTGCGTCTGCGCCAACACGGGCGGCCAGAGCATCAAGAGTATCGCCGCGGCGGGCTACGACCACTTGGTAGTTCGGGTATGAAATCACACCGCGATCATCTGGTTTGGGACGATTGGTCGTGGCGCCGACAGCGGCGTCTTTGGTGCTGAACCCGCCGTTCAATCCGCGCAGGTCGAAATCAAGCGGTTCATCGCAGGCGCTGAGCACCAATACGCTGGAAGTGGCCAAAATCACGGCAGCGCGTGTGCCGCGCAAGCGGGGAAAAAGTGTCATAGTCTGCGTCCTCATCTGGCCTCATGTTTTCCCGAGGCGCGTTTGGACGTTATAATAGGGGTTTTTCCAGCTTTTGCCAGATGTGTTTCTCCGCCCCACGCAAGGTGTGGAGCGGAAGCTCTTTTGTCGCTCACGCCGCTGGTTTCAGGGCATGTGCCGGGACGTCTGTGGTGTTATTCCAGTTCGACCAACAAGTCTTTTGCGTCGATTTGCCCGCCCGGCTGGATGTGGACGGCTTTGACCACGGCGTCGCGTTCTGCATGGATGCCGGTTTCCATTTTCATCGCTTCAATCGTGAGCAACAGATCGCCTTCCTTGACCTCTTTTCCGACGGTTGCGGCCACAGATGCCACAACACCCGGCATGGGCGCGCCAATGTGATCGGGGTTGCCCAATTCTGCTTTGGGACGTTGCACGGTTGTTGCTTTGACAAGCCGGTTTGGCACGCGGATGACGCGCGGCTGGCCGTTGAGCTCGAAAAAGACCTTTGCTTCTCCGTCCTCATTGGTCTCGCCGATGGCTTGCATCCGGATCTCCAAGGTCTTGCCAGGGTCGATTTCGGCGGTGATCTCCTCGCCCGGTTCCATACCATAAAAGAAGGTGCGTGTGGGCAGCACCCGCACAGGGCCATAGGTGCGATGGCGGCCCATGTAATCAAGGAAGACTTTTGGATACATCAAATACCCTTGCAGGTCCTCGTCGTCGATCGCTTTGCCTTCCAGAAGGTCCGTTACTTCGGCGCGCACCGCCTCAAGATCAGTGGCAGGCACATCCGCGCCGGGGCGGTTGGTGTTGGGGACTTCGCCTTTGAGGGCTTTGGTTTGGATGCCTGAGGGAAAGCCGCCGGGGGGTTGTCCCAAGTTGCCGCGCATCATGTCCACGACACTGTCGGGAAAGGCGACGTCCTTGTCGGGATCTTCAACCTCGGCGCGGGTCAACCCTTGGGACACCATCATCAGCGCCATGTCTCCGACGACCTTGGAGGAGGGGGTCACTTTGACAATGTCACCGAACATTTTGTTCACGTCCGAGTAGGTCCGCGCCACCTCATGCCAGCGTTCTTCAAGGCCCAAGGAGCGGGCTTGCGCCTTGAGGTTGGTGAATTGCCCGCCCGGCATCTCGTGCAAATAGACTTCCGAGGACGGCGCCTGCATTCCGCTCTCAAAGGCCGCGTAGTGCGCGCGCACGGCCTCCCAGTAGTCCGAGATATCGCGGATCGCGCTCATGTCGAGGCCCGTGTCGCGGTCGGTATGCTGCAGGCTTTCGACGACAGTGCCTAGCGTGGCTTGGGAGGTGTTGCCCGACAATGCGTCCATGGCGCAATCGACGGCGTCCACGCCCGCTTCGGCGGCAGCAAGGATTGTGGCCGTGGCGACACCTGCCGTGTCATGGGTGTGGAAGTGGATCGGCAAACCGACCTCTTGTTTCAGGGCGCGCACCAGCAAGCGTGCGGCAGCGGGTTTGAGAAGGCCCGCCATGTCCTTGAGCCCCAAAACATGGGCTCCTGCGGCTTTAAGCTCATTGCCCATCGCGACGTAGTATTTCAGGTCATACTTTGCACGTTCAGGGTTCAGAATGTCACCGGTGTAGCAAATTGTGCCTTCACACACTTTGTTGTTTTCCACGACAGCATCCATCGCGACGCGCATGTTTTCGACCCAGTTGAGGCTGTCAAACACGCGGAACACATCGACGCCGGTGTTGGCTGCGACGCGCACAAAGTCCTGCACGACATTATCGGGATAGTTGGTGTACCCGACGCCGTTTGCGCCGCGCAACAGCATTTGTGTCATGATGTTCGGCATCCGTTCGCGCAGGTCACGCAGGCGCTGCCAAGGGCATTCTTGCAAAAAGCGGTAAGCCACATCGAACGTTGCGCCGCCCCAGCATTCCATCGAGAAAAGTTGCGGCATGTTGGCGGAATAGGCGGAGGCAACTTTGATCATGTCATAGCTGCGCATGCGTGTGGCCAGAAGGGATTGGTGCCCGTCGCGCATGGTGGTGTCGGTGATCAACAGTTGTTGCTGCGCTTTCATCCAGTCAGCGACCGCTTGAGGGCCCTTTTGCTCAAGCAGATTGCGCGTGCCCATTTGCGGTTCAGCCAAATGGGCTGGCGCTTTGGGATCTTTGATATCTTTGCGCGGGGCAGGGCGGTCTTTGGTTTCGGGGTGCCCGTTCACGGAAATGTCCGCGATGTAGGTCAACACTTTTGTGCCACGGTCGCGGCGCTTGGTGAACTGGAACAGGTCCGGCGTCTCGTCGATGAACTTGGTGTGGTAGGTGTTGTCGAGGAACGTCGGGTGCTTGAGCAGGTTCTCGACAAAGGCGATGTTGGTGGAGACCCCGCGGATCCGGAATTCACGCAATGCGCGGTCCATACGTGCAATCGCCAACTCCGGGGTTTGGGCTTTGGCCGTTACCTTGACCAGAAGCGAGTCGTAATAGCGCGTGATCACGCCGCCCGAATAAGCGGTGCCACCATCAAGGCGAATACCAAACCCTGTGGCCTCGCGGAAGGCGGTGATGCGGCCGTAATCAGGAATAAAGTTGTTTTGCGGGTCTTCTGTGGTGATCCGCGTTTGCAGCGCGTGACCCGTCAGCACAACGTCTTCTTGGGAGGGCTTGCCGGTGGCTTCAGCGATGGTTTTGCCTTCGGCGATCAGGATTTGGGCCTGAACGATGTCTATGCCTGTCACTTCTTCGGTGACGGTGTGTTCCACTTGGACGCGCGGGTTCACTTCGATGAAGTAGAATTTGCCGTCGTCCATATCCATCAAGAACTCAACAGTGCCGGCGCATTCATAGTTGACGTGTTTGCAGATTTTGTAACCCAGGTCGCAGACTTCCGTCCGCTGTTCTTCAGTCAGATACGGGGCAGGGGCGCGTTCCACGACTTTTTGGTTGCGCCGCTGGACAGAGCAGTCGCGCTCGAACAAATGGTACATGCCACCATGGCTGTCGCCCAGGATCTGGACCTCGACGTGGCGCGCACGCATGATCATCTTTTCAAGGTAGCCTTCGCCGTTGCCAAAGGCGGCTTCCGCCTCGCGGCGCCCTTCGAGTACTTTTTCCTCCAACTCGTCCTCTGCCATGATGGGGCGCATACCGCGACCACCACCACCCCATGACGCTTTGAGCATCAAGGGATAGCCGACGTCGCCTGCCTCGACCTTGATCGCGGCCATGTCGTCGCCCAATACTTCGGTGGCAGGGATGACAGGCACACCAGCCGCCATGGCCACGCGGCGTGCGGAGGCTTTGTCCCCCAAAGCGCGCATGGTTTCGGCCTTGGGACCGATAAAAGTGATGCCGTTTTGGGCGCAGGCGTCTACAAAGTCGGGGTTTTCAGACAGCAGCCCGTATCCGGGGTGAATGGCGTCGGCGCCGCATTCACGGGCGACGCGGATGATTTCGTCGATGCTGAGGTAAGCAGCAACAGGCCCCATGCCTTCGCCAATGCGGTAAGCCTCGTCTGCTTTAAACCTGTGCAGCCCCAATTTATCCTCTTCGGCAAAGACCGCGACGGTCTTTTTGCCCATCTCGTTAGCTGCACGCATAATGCGGATTGCGATTTCGCCGCGATTGGCAATGAGGATTTTTTTGAAGTCTGTCATAAAGAAAGTCCTTTGTGGGCCGTGAGGCAGTTGGACAGCTTTTATGACGTTTTTGTAACGTGGTAAACGCGTAGTAATGGGTAGGGCAGATTCGTTTGTATCATCGCGGGAGTGTTTATGGGCTAAAGTTTCGGCCAGATCACGTGCGGCACCTGATCGTGTCTCGAAAAAGATGGCCGAACGATTGCCCGAATAGGCTGCGCTATAGCACCCCGGAGTCATAATCTTTGGAGAGTAGTCGAAGCGATCAGCATCCTGCTGCTGGGGCAAATTGAGGGCGGCAAAACCTGTGTCGGGTCAGCTGGTGTTGCGCTGGCCCAGTCAACGCTTGATCCAGAGATTGCCAATTTCGCGGTGGGTTTCACGCGGTCCCTGATCGAGGAGCGTGGTGGAGTTTGCACAGTGATTTTCCGCGCAGGGGATGGTTTTTAGCATCGAGTGTCTTGCGCAACGGGCAAATTTTTCCGCCCGGATATAGGGCTGTTCTCTTTTTTGCGGCTCAAAAGAAGTTGCGCGCAATATAGGGGCTATCGCTCAGGGAAGTTGGAGCGCTGCGGGCAAGTCGCGCAGCGTGCGCGCGCCCAACTGACCCATATTGGCTTGCATGTCCTTGGCCAGCATATCCGCGAGATGTGCTGGTCCTTTTTCACCCAAAGCTCCAAGGGCATAGTGCCAAGCGCGCCCCATCATCACGAAATCCGCCCCTGACGCCAGTGCGCGAATGATGTCGAGGCCGCCTTCGATCCCGCTGTCGAACACAAGCGGCAGCGTGGTGGCGGCCCGAACGGCAGGCAATGTGTCGATGGTCGCAGGGCCACCGTCAAACTGGCGCCCTGCATGGTTGGACAGCCAAATCGCATCGACCCCGAGGCTTTCCAGTTTGGCCGCGTCTTCGGGACGGCTGATGCCTTTGACGATGAAGGGGCCGTCCCACGCATCACGCAACCATTCCACATAAGACCAGTCGGGGGAGGTGCGCAAAAGGTAGCCGACATGTTCGGTTGTCGAGCGTCCTTGGCCCGCAGCGTCCGTGTATTTATCGAGCATACGCATGTGCGGCATACCCGTGCGCATGATCCCCATGGCCCATGACGGGCACTGGGCCACTTGCGCCAACAAGCGGGGGGTCAGCTTGGGCGGATTGGTCAGACCAGAGCGGGTCTGGCGTTCGCGGCGCGACGCAACGGGTACATCAACAGTGAGGATCAACGTATTGAACCCGCTTGTTTTTGCGCGTTCCAGCATATCTGTACGGATCGTTTCATCGCGTGGCGGATACATTTGGAACCAGCCGTGCTTTCCGAGGTGGGGGGCGACGTCTTCGGGGGCTTGTGTCGCGACGGTGGACAAGGCGTAAGGAATGCCGAGTTTCGCGGCAGCCTGTGCCAGCAGCGGCTCGGCATTGGGCCAGATCAGGCCCGACATGCCGATCGGTGAAATTCCGAAAGGCAGCGCATAGTCTTGTCTCAGGAAAGTTGTCGAGAGGTCCGGTGTGAATTCGCCGTGCAACACGCTTGGCATCAATCCGACGGCATCCAAGCGATCCCGGTTGCGCGCTTTGGTGCGTTCATCCCCTGTGGCACTGTCGAGGTATTCCCAAACAAAATGGGGGATACGTTTTTGCGCGCTTTTGCGCAAATCGCTGACGGCCGGGTATGAGTTGTGAAGATCCATAATCGCATTTGCGCGATCTATGCATGTCTTTGCAAGTCAGAAGGGGCTCTGCCCCCGGCCTTTGGCCTCCCCCGAGGTATATTTGGCAAGGTGAAGCGGATTTTAAGGTGGAACATCATGTGAACACGGGTTTTCCTTTTTCGGGTTTGGGGTTAGGTTGTCGGGATGAGTAGTTTTGATGAAATGGACGCCTTTGACGGTGCCTCATTGTCCGCACGCGCCATGGCTGCGCGCCCGCAACCCTATCTTGAGGGCTTGAACCCGGCACAGCGTGCTGCGGTCGAGCACATGGATGGCCCTGTTTTGATGCTTGCGGGGGCAGGGACGGGTAAAACACGCGCTTTGACTGCGCGCATTGTGCATTTGTTGAACACGGGTCGTGCCCGCCCCAATGAAGTGTTGGCTGTGACTTTTACGAACAAGGCCGCGCGCGAGATGAAGACCCGCGTGGGGTCCATGTTGGGTCAGCAGATCGAAGGCATGCCGTGGTTGGGCACGTTCCATGCGATTTGTGTGAAGCTGTTGCGCCGCCATGCCGAATTGGTGGGTCTTAAAAGCAATTTCACCATTCTGGATACGGACGACCAGTTGCGCCTCCTTAAGCAGCTGGTACAGGCAGCCGGTGTTGACGACAAACGCTGGCCTGCGCGCCAGCTGGCTTCGGTCATTGATGGTTGGAAGAACCGTGCATTAACGCCTGATAAAATACCGTCTGCAGATGGGGGCGCTTACAATCACAAAGGTCCGGAGCTTTATGCGCAGTATCAAGCCCGGTTGTTGGAGCTGAATGCCACTGATTTTGGCGATCTGCTGTTGCATATGGTCACGATATTCCAGACCCATCAGGACGTGTTGGAGCAGTATCAGCGGTGGTTCAAATTCATCCTTGTCGACGAGTACCAAGACACGAACGTCGCGCAATACTTGTGGCTGCGCCTGTTGGCGTCGGGGCATAAAAACATTTGCTGTGTCGGTGATGACGATCAGTCCATCTATGGGTGGCGCGGTGCTGAGGTGGGTAACATCCTGCGTTTCGAAACGGATTTCCCGGGCGCGCATGTGGTTCGTTTGGAACAAAACTATCGCTCAACGCCCCATATTCTGGGTGCGGCATCTGGTGTGATCGAAGGCAACGCGGGTCGTTTGGGCAAAACCCTTTGGACCGAAGCCACCGATGGTGAAAAGGTCCGCCTGATCGGGCATTGGGACGGCGAGGAAGAAGCGCGTTGGATCGGGGATGAGGTGGAAGCTGCTCAGCGTGGAACGCGCGGCATGGAGCCTACGTCACTGGACAGTATGGCGATTTTGGTGCGTGCCTCGCATCAGATGCGTGCTTTTGAAGACCGCTTTTTGACCATCGGCTTGCCGTACCGTGTGATTGGCGGTCCACGGTTTTACGAACGCATGGAGATTCGCGATGCGATGGCGTATTTCCGTGTCGTGACCAGCCCGGACAATGATCTGGCATTCGAGCGGATTGTGAACACGCCCAAGCGGGGGCTTGGGGACAAGGCGCAACAAACCATCCAAGTTGCGGCACGTTCGAATGGTGTTTCCTTGGTTGAAGGCGCGCGGATTGCGGTCGAGTCCGGTTTGATCAAAGGCAAAGGCGGGTCCGAGCTACGCAAGCTGGTTGAGGGGATTGATCGTTGGATCGACATGACCCGTGGTCCGGTTTTGTCGCGCAGCATCGGCGACGATGATGTTATTGATGAGGGGATTGGTGCAGGGGGCGTTGAATACGGTGCGCCTGACCTGAGCCATGTCGAGCTTGCCCAAATTATTCTGGACGAAAGCGGCTACACCACCCATTGGCAAAACGACGAAACCCCGGAAGCGCCGGGGCGTTTGGAGAATCTCAAGGAACTGGTCAAAGCGTTGGAGCAGTTTGAAAACCTGCAGGGTTTTTTGGAACACGTCAGCTTGATCATGGACAACGAAAGCGATGACGGGGGCGCTAAAGTGTCCATCATGACGTTGCACGGCGCAAAAGGGTTGGAGTTTCCAATGGTCTTTTTGCCCGGTTGGGAAGATGGTCTGTTCCCCTCGCAACGCTCTATGGATGAAAGCGGGGTCAAAGGTTTGGAAGAAGAACGGCGTCTGGCCTATGTTGGCATTACGCGCGCCGAGGATGTGTGCACCATCTCGTTTGCGGCCAATCGGCGTGTGTTCGGGCAGTGGCAATCCAGCTTGCCGTCCCGCTTTATCGACGAGCTGCCAGAAGAGCATGTGGATGTCCTGACCCCACCGGGATTGTATGGTGGGGGATATGGTGCGGCCGCGCCTCAAGCGCATGTGCAGTCCAACCTGCATCAAGCTGCCGCTGACGCGAATGTCTATAACTCACCCGGTTGGCGAAGACTGCAAGCGCGCAGTCAACAGCGCCCTGTATCGCAACCCTCCCAAAGCAAGAACACTGTGATCGATCTGAAAGCGGTCAGCAGTTTTACCGTGGGGGAGCGCGTGTTTCATCAAAAATTCGGCTATGGCATTGTACTTGAAATTGAAGGCGACAAGTTGGGTATTGATTTTGAAAAAGCGGGACCCAAAAAAGTGGTCGCAAAGTTCATTTCAGGTGTGGACGACATTCCGTTTTGAAGGTGAACCTCGCCTGTCGTTGGCCTACGGGAATATCTGCTCGCCCGCAGTGACGATTGTTTTGCCTGCGACCACGATGGTGTTCACGGCCTGACCTTGGGCATTTGTGATCAATGTGAGCGTGTGCTCTTCGCCATTCAGCGTGATGTGGGCCGTGTGGTACATGCGGTGCAGCCCGTTTGGCATTGCGAATTCCTCGGGTTCGTCCGAGCTGCCAGCGCCAGAGACAATCTTGTTGGCGGCTTGTTTCAGCCCAGCTTTAGCGGCGTTTCCGCCAGCATTAACGATCGTTCCGCCAGCGCTTTCTGCGTGATGCCAAATTGTTTTTCCAACGCTTCCCATTGGTTTATCCTTTCAAGCTCAAATGTAGTTTTCTGTTTAAAGTGCCTTGCTCAGCATGGCATAGGGCGTGTCGTGTAACGACAAGCCCAACCGTTTTGCCCGCTTTTGGATAGAGGGCAGTACTGTTAGCGCTCCGATGTACTCAAAGCCCGCGTCTTTGGCGAAGCCCATCAAGGCTTCGGAGATTTGATCCACGGCTTTGGCCACATCACGCGGGCGCGCGTCGGGGTTGGAAATGTAGTTCTCCAGAAAGGCGATGCCTGCGTCGGTTTGCATGACAAACCCCGCCGCAACGTCTTCGACGATATAGCCCGTCATTTCCAAGTGGTGCGGTGAAAGGCCAGGCCAGCCTCGGGCTTGGTGCCAGCCGTTCACCGCATGCAAGTCAGAGGCTTGCGTGGGCCGCATGTCAGACGATTTTTTGACCTGCTTTGACAATCACCTTGCCATTGACGACCACGTCATGGACTGCGTTACCGGTTTCGTCGGCAACGGCGCTTACCGCTTGTTCGACGCCATCGACAGTTATATGCGCTGTGTGAACAACTGTGTGCACTGTGGCTTCGCCGGCTTTTTTGAGAATGTGAATGACGCTACCCATTGGGATATCCTATCTATTTATAAAAAAGAGTTTTAAAAATTTCGTATGTATTCGTCGCACCCTATGGGCACTTTAGTCAACAAGTGATTTTGCATTGATACAACAGCGGAGGACGTGAATAGGCCAGTCGGGATCAGCGCTTAGCTGTCTTTCCCCAGCCCTTCCAGCAAGGGCACGAAGCGCACATCGCGCAGTTCGTCGTATTCAAGCCCGTCTTCGGTTTTGTGTACGCGGATCAGGCTTTGCACTGTATCAGACTGGCCTACAGGCACCACCATGATCCCGCCCACCTTCAACTGCGCCAGCAGCGGTCCGGGCGGGTCTTCGGCGGCTGCTGTGACGATGATGCGATCAAACGGAGCTTGGTCCGGAAGCCCAAAACTTCCGTCTCCTGTGATAGCAGTAATGTTGTGCAGATCTAGCGCGTCAAAGATTTCGCGTGCTTCGCGGACCAAGCGGCGATGACGATCTATAGTGTAGACGCGCCGTGCCAGCTTGGCGAGGATTGCAGCTTGATACCCGGAGCCGGTGCCGACTTCGAGAACTGTGTCGCGTGCTGAAATATTGAGGGCTTGGCTCATAAGGCCAACCACTGAAGGTTGGCTGATCGTCTGTCCGCACGCGATTGGCAGCGGCATGTCCTCATATGCTCGATCCGTGAAAATACCTTTTACAAAAGGGCCACGATCGATGCTTTCCATTGCGTTTAAAACGCGCGCATCTGTCACCCCCTTGGAGCGCAGATGATACAGGAACTGCATTTTGCGTTCCGCCGCGTTTTGGACGTCTTCACTCATGTATTGAGCCTTTGAAGCTCGTTCATGACCTCATAGGCCGTCAGATCCGCCCGCATGGGTGTGACAGATATATAGCCGTCGAGATTGACTGCCGCGTCGGTGCCTGCTGCACAATTGGCGCGTTGGTCTCCACCTTTGATCCAAAGGAATTTGCGCCCTGAAGGGGCAAAGTGTTCTTGGGTTGAAAAGCCCGTGTTTTCACGTCGGCCCTGTGCTGCCAGGCGTGTGCCTTTGACGGCTCCTGCGGACACGGGGGGGAAGTTAACGTTGTAAAACAAACTGTAGGCGTTGCTCTCTTTTGGTGAGGCCTCAAGGATGCGGCGAATGACATCCGCGCCGTGCTGTGCCGCGGCTTCAAACGGGTCGTCCAGATCAATGTTGTCGGGGCCAAAATATTGGGACAAAGCGATAGCGGGTAACCCTTGCAAGGCAGCTTCCATAGCCGCGCCGATCGTGCCCGAATACAAAGTGTTTTCGGCTGAGTTGTTACCACGGTTGACGCCAGACAGGACAAGATCGGGGCGCGCGTCTTTCATCACGTCGTGCAAACCGGCCAAAACGCAATCTGCGGGAGCGCCTTCAACTGCGAAACGTCTTTCGCCCATTTTGGATATCATCATGGGATGCGTGTAGCTAACGCAGTGTCCAACGCCGGATTGTTCAAATGCGGGAGCGACGGTCCAGACTTCTCCGTCAGGACCTGCAAGGCTGTTTGCGATGGCTTGCAAAGTGCGCAGGCCGGGTGCTGCGATACCGTCGTCGTTTGTGATAAGAATGCGCATGATTGCTCCCTTAAGGCGTTTTAGCCAACGTATCTGGCCTGCCGCAAGTGGCTGCCCCCTTGGGTGGGGAATTTATGGTCACAAAGGAAAGGACGTTGCGCAAATGACTCAGATTTGAGCGAGCAACGCCTGTGCTTGTGACTGAGGGCTGTTGAGCACGCCGCGGTCTTCGCCTGGATAGAACCGTGCGCGTGTGCCGGTTGGCATCGGGCCAGGGGTCAGGATGTGCACTTTGGGCCCGGTTTTCGCCGTTTCGGCCTGCCAACTGCGCGCCAATGCAATTTGCGCAGCTTTGCTGGCGCCGTAGCTGCCAAAGAATTTCTCGCCACCGCGCGCATCGTCAAAGAACAGGGCTTGTCCGTCCAATCCCAACAAGGGGGCAACGTATTGGATAAGCGTGGCCACCGCTGTGATGTTTCCTGTGACCGACTTTGCAAAATCCTTGCCATCGATGTGGGGTGTCGGCGCCAAAGGTGCGGCGTGCACGGCCGTATGAGCCCAAAGATCGAGAGTGCCCCAGCGATCGTGAATGCCACGGCACAATGTCGCCATCGCATCCGCGTTTGTCACATCCATCGGTGCAAGCGTGGCTTTGCCGCCTTTTGCCTTGATCCTGTCATCAAGCTCTTCGAGCGCGCCTGTGGTCTTGGCCACCGCAATAATGTGGTGCGTTGTGCAAAGTTCTTCGGCGAGGGCGGCACCAAGGCCGCGAGACGCGCCGGTGATAAGGGCAAGTTTTGTCATGCTGGGGTGGTGATTGGAAATTGAAGGGCTGTCAATAGGGTCTATGGCGCGACGAGAATACTGCCGAGGATTTCGGTACCCGTTTCAGTCTTGCGGAAAACGATGATTTCACCTGAACGCGTCGTGCGTCCGATCAAGGCCGATATGTTCACCTGATGGGTGACCAAAATCCGCAAACCGGTGGTGCTGTCGAGCAGAGTGATTGTGTCGAGGGTTTGTTCCTTTTCGCGCTCATATCGGCCAAAGAACGAATTGAGAGGGGGGGCGTCTATTGGCGTTCCCAGCGCAAGCAACCGCGCTGTGTCGCGGGTGCGGCACCATTGGCTCGTGAACACGGCTTCAAATTCAAACCCATTGCCCCGCAACGCTTCGCCTGTGCGGCGTGCTTGCGCGCGTCCTCGATCATCAAGGTTTCGTTGTGTGCTGCAATCGTCAATCTGGAACGCCGCTGGATCGCTTGTTCCAGGGGCCAGCGCGTGCCGCATAATGGCAATCGCACCGGGTTGGCGCAGAGCCTCCCAATCATTGGCGTGCAGCATGTTCGGCAGACAGAGAAAAACAAGGTATAAATATCGCATGCCCAAGAGGTAGGCTGCGCCGCCGCCACGTCGAGTTTATTATTCAGCCGCTTTCATAACGAAACCATCGGTGATTTGATCACTCGGTGTCACAGGGTATTCGCCAGAGAAACATGCGTCGCAATACTGTGGGCATGTCTTGTTGCGCCCGTCCGCTTCGCCGACGGCACGGTAGAGCCCATCCAGCGAGATAAACTTCAGACTGTCGACCCCCAAGTGGTCGCGCATTTCGTCTTCGGACATCGTTGCTGCAAGCAGCTTGTCACGCTGCGGCGTGTCGACCCCGTAAAAGCATGGCCACTGGGTCGGCGGTGATGCAATGCGAAAATGGACCTCGGCGGCTCCGGCATCAAGGATCATCTCTTTGATTTTGCGACTGGTGGTGCCACGCACAACGGAATCGTCCACCAAGATGATGCGTTTGCCTTTGACCAAAGCACGGTTCACGTTCAGCTTCAGGCGCACCCCCATATTGCGGATGCTTTCTGTGGGCTCGATAAACGTGCGCCCCATGTATTGGTTGCGGATGATGCCCATGGCGTAGGGGATGCCGGATTCAAGCGAAAATCCGATGGCAGCAGGTGTCCCGCTGTCGGGGACGGGGCAGACAAGGTCTGCGTCCACGGGGGCTTCTTTTGCCAGTTCGCGCCCGATGTTTTCGCGGGTTTCATAAACAGAACGTCCGCCAAGGATGCTGTCGGGGCGCGAGAAATACACATGTTCAAAAATGCAAAACCGTGACGAGACACGGCGGAAGGGGAAGTGGCTTTGGACGCCGTGTTTTTCCGAGATCACGACCATTTCGCCGGGTTTGATTTCGCGCACGAAGTCCGCGCCGATGATGTCGAGGGCGCAGGTTTCGGAACTCAGCGCCCAACCATCACCGATTTTGCCCAAGACCAGTGGCCGCACGCCCAAGGGGTCGCGCACGCCGATGAGTTTGGTACGCGTCATGGCGACGATGGAAAATGCACCCTCAACGCGGCGCAATGCGTCTTCCATGCGTTCAGGAATGTTGCGTTGTAAGGAGCGCGCCATCAGGTGAATGATGCATTCGCTGTCGGACGAGCTTTGAAAGATCGAGCCGCGTTCGATCAGTTCGCGGCGCAGTGCGTTGGCGTTGGTGATGTTGCCATTGTGGGCGATTGCGGCACCGCCCATGGCGAATTCACCAAAGAAAGGTTGCACATCGCGGATGGCCGTTTGGCCTTTGGAGCCGGATGTAGAATAGCGGACATGCCCGATAGCGAGTGGCCCAGGCAGGGTTTCCATCACTTTTTGAGAGGTGAAGTTGTCGCGCACGTAGCCAAAGCGGCGGGCTGAATTGAACCCTTGTTCTGCGTCGTGGCTGACGATGCCACCCGCTTCCTGACCGCGGTGTTGCAACGCATGCAAGCCAAGCGCCACAAAGTTAGAGGCATCATTGACGCCGATGACACCGAAAACGCCGCATTCCTCCTTTAATTTATCATCATCAAAGGGATTTGCAGGTGGCATGTGTTTGGACAAGGGGCAGCTCCGAATCCGTCTAAAGGGTTGCCACTCTGTTACGGTGTCTGAGCACTTATGTCACGCTGTGATGAAGCAATGGTAAGATATGTTAGCATGATCGTAACTTTTGGCCCGTATCGACGTCATGAATACAATAAACGAGGTTGTGATGCGCGCCGAATTTACCAAAGGGTCCGTCGACTCTGTCGATGCAAAGAACCAAGCGATCGTGAATATGATCGACGGTTTGTACGCTACTATTGAATTTGATCTACACGGCACGATTTTGCAGGCAAATCAGAATTTTTTGTCTGCTCTTGAATACACCATGAATGAGATTGTTGGCCAAAAGCACAGGATGTTTGTGGATGACACTTACGGAAATTCCGCCGAATATGCCGATTTCTGGAGTAAACTCCGGTCAGGCGAATTTCATCAGGGTCAATTCCCGCGCGTTACCAAATCTGGATCGACAATTTGGTTTCAGGCGACATATTCCCCCGTTCTGGATGCCGATGGCAATTTGATTTCCGTTATGAAAATTGCCTCGGACGTCACGCCGCGGCGCAAAATAGTCAACGAACTTGCGAAGGGACTGACCGCGATTGGCGAGGGTGATCTTAGGTTCCGCATCGAAGGAGTCGAAGGGAGCGACATCAATGATCTAGCTGATACCTACAACTTTACCGTCCAAAATCTGAATGAGGCCTTCAGTGTCGTCAAGCAGGTCGCAGATGGAATTGCGCATTCGGCAAAAGACGTCGAACAACGCTCGAACTCGAGTGCGGATTCGACTTTGCGGACTGCAGCATCATTTGAAGAGGCTTCTGCAGAAGTCCAAATGGTTGCTACCTCGGTCAACACGACGTCCGAGAGCGCGACCGTCGCCTTGCAAAACACAGAAGAAGCCGCAGCACTTGCGGACGTCAGTGCAGAGGCGATGGCGCAGGCGTTGGAGGCGACGATCGAGATGCGTCAGTCGACTGCTGAAATGTCAGGGATTAACGATGTCATTGATTCGATCGCATTTCAGACCAATCTACTCGCCCTCAATGCAGGGATTGAGGCTGCCAGAGCCGGTCCCAGCGGTGCAGGGTTTGCTGTTGTCGCGACTGAAATTCGGAATCTTGCAAGTCGCTCTCAAGATGCATCAAGTAAAATTCAGGGATTGATTGCCAGGTCCGTGGATCAAGCTAAAACAACTGAAGGCCACGTGAAAGACAGCGAAGTGAACATCAAGCATGTTCAAACTAAGTCGCGCGAAGTTGCCGAACGCATGACAGACATCTCGGCTGAATCCACGTCGCAAGCAAAACGCGTAACTGTCATCAGCGAAACTGTGCGTCAGCTCGCCAAAACAGGCGAAAGAGGTGCTCAAGGTGCCTCGGAAAATCAGGACTCAGCGCAAGCTTTGGCAGAGTTCAGCATCAAGTTGACGGATCAAGTGTCGCGTTTCGCGCTTGAGTAGCATTATTTTCAGGCAGGCGCGTCGCAGCTGCTGACCAAGTTTTCGTATTGTTGCGTGATCCAACCAAAGGCTTGTTCAGGGTTTTGATCCTGAATTTGACCTGTAAAGCGCCCAAACACGGCAGCCGAACGGCTTTCATCCACAATGGTAAATTCCTGGCCCGTAATTACGGTGTCGTAGACAAAGAACGCTATAGCGACGAGCAATATGCCGCGCAGAACGCCGAATAGGAAACCAAGACCTTGATCAACGCCTCCAAGTGCGGAGCGTTGAACCAAAGAAGAGAACAGCGGCGTGAACAGTGAAACGACAATCAGTGCCAATGCAAAGACCAAAGCAAAGGCACCAATTACACCCAATTCACAACTGTCAGCGATGATGTCACCAACAACCGGAATTTCGCGGACCAGTGGTTCGACGCGCGGCGCGAACAAAAAACCGAGTATTGCAGCCACAACCCATCCGGCAATCGCCATGACTTCGCGAACCAAGCCACGGCCATAGGCCAAAAGTGCTGACAAAATAATGACAACGGCAACGACGCCGTCAATTATTGTGAAACCTTCCATGGTTTTTCTTCCTTTTTGCCGCTCAACCTGCGCCGAACACTTCGCCTACAAAGGCAGTTAAGTCACCCATTTGACGCAATGACATGCCAGTCGCGCCTACGGCTTTTCCGCCCGACGGTGCGATTGCTGACGTGAAACCAAGTTTTTGCGCCTCTTTCAACCTATTTTCGGTCTGCGGCGCAGGTCTAAGTGCCCCGGAAAGGCTAATTTCCCCAAAAACCACGGCGCCTTCGGGTAAAGCGGCGTCTTCACGGGCACTTAGCAAGGCAGCAGCGACCGCAAGGTCTGCAGCAGGTTCACTAATTTTCATGCCACCGGCAACATTCAGGTAGACGTCAAGGCCAGCAAAAGGGATTCCGCAGCGGGATTCGAGCACTGCAAGAATCATCGCCAGCCTTCCACCGTCCCAACCAACCACAGTTCGTCTCGGTTGTGAGTGGGGGCTGGGTGCAACCAGTGCTTGCAATTCTACAAGAACAGGGCGCGTTCCTTCAACACCGGCAAAGACAACCGACCCCGGACTGGGTGTGCCACGTTCGCTCAGGAAAAGCGCCGAAGGATTTGTGACCTCTGCCAGGCCGGCTCCCGTCATTTCGAAAACACCGATTTCGTCAGATGGCCCAAACCGGTTTTTGACTGCGCGCAATATCCGAAACTGGTGGCCACGTTCACCTTCGAAATATAAAACAGTATCAACCATATGTTCCACAACGCGTGGACCTGCAATTTGACCGTCTTTGGTGACGTGACCAACAAGGATGACCGACATGCCTTGACGCTTTGCAAATGTCGTCAACTCGTGCGCCGCACTCCGTACTTGGCTCACTGATCCTGGCGCGCTGTCCACGGTGTCGGACCACATCGTTTGAATCGAATCGATGATCGCAAGCTGGGGTTTTTCGGCTTCCAGGGTTGTAAGAATGTCTCTCAAATTTGTTTCGGCGGCCAATTGTACAGGCGCATCGACCAAATCCAATCGTTGGGCACGCATGCGCACTTGGGCACTGGCTTCCTCGCCAGAAACATAGATTGTCTTAAGACCTGAGCGCGCAAAAGACGCAGCGGCCTGAAGCAAAAGCGTCGATTTCCCGATTCCCGGATCTCCGCCAACCAATATCGCGGAAGACGGAACCAACCCTCCGCCCAAAACGCGGTCAAGTTCAGTGATCCCGGATTGGGTGCGTGGAGGAGGGGCTTCTTTGGTTGCCAAATCCGTAAGCACGATTGAACTGCCGCGCCGCGCGCCAAGTGACTTCCCGGAAGGGCCGGATTTGGAAAGACCTTTGTCTTCGACAATGGTGTTCCACTCACCGCAACCATCGCACCGTCCAGACCATTTGGTGTATTTTGATGCACAGGAAGAGCACGTGAAAGAAGGGGATGATTTTGCCATGTTCGCCTTGTGCCTCAGCAAGTGCGACGCGTCAAAGCCTATTCCGCGGCTTTCGGTGGGAGTTCAACGACCGTGTTGTCGGTGCGAATGATCGTCTCGAGGCCAAGTTCAGGCATAACCTCACGCAATCGCTGCAGTTGGGCAGCTGCAACGCTTTCTTCAAGCTCGATTTCATGCATCCAGTGTTTCAGCTCGGTGCTCATCGCTTTTGCTTCGGTCAGCCGCGCATTGAACTGATCGACTTCAAACTGCCGCTCTGTTAGGAATGAACGGGCGCGGGCAACACGGTCGTTAGAGTAGACTTCCGCTAACTCTTTGGAAATGTGAGACATTTGTGCCGCAATTTCCAGAACCTCAGGTTCCAAAGCAGCCAATACTGAAGTGACAAGCAAACCAACAGCAACAAACGCAAACGTCGCAAACGCTACGCGCTGTAGCAAAAATTGGATTAAGTAAAACGTCGCACGGATATGCGTCACAGCGTGTCTTCCCGCCAGAAGAGCAGTTTCATAAGCAAATATACGCCCACTAACCAAATTGGCTAAGGGGAAAGCAAGGAATTTGCTGTCAACTGTGAAAGCTGTGACGCGTATGCTGCGGTTTGTGTGGCGACTGTTTCAACCCTAGCGTCAATCGGGTGCTACTTCCGAGGATTGTTTACTGCGCCAACTGATGAGAATAGAGCTCAGAATCAATACGGTGAATAAATATAGCCCCCAAGCGGTCTCGATCCGCCCAATTCCGATCCCTTTGGCCAAGGTTATGTAAACTGCTATCAAAAATATATCTGCCATCGCCAGCTTTCCCATGATGTGCAGAGCGGGCAAAGCGCGTTGGCTGAGCAGGCCAAAATGCAGCAAGGCCAAAAGGATTGTTTTGAGGTATGGGGCAAAAAGAGCAAATACAGTCACAACAAGTGCCAGAAACACGTCGCTTTTCCACAGAGACTGCAAGCCAGTGATGACACTGATCTCGTTTAGGCTGAAAAGTGGAAGAAAACCGGCACGCATGAGTGGCGCGAACCACGCAATCGGGTAAAGCACAAGCAGTCCGAGGTTTGCACAGATCAAAAATCGAGATGTTTCAGTGGCTTGCACAAGGGGTTCCTTTGATCTTGTGGAGAACTCTACCCGTTAGGATGCTGTAGAAGTTAAGAGCGCGCATGATGCGTTTCAACGCACAGCTTCAATCGGCCCATCGGG
Source organism: uncultured Paracoccaceae bacterium (assembly GCA_943787985.1). Taxonomy (GTDB): domain Bacteria; phylum Pseudomonadota; class Alphaproteobacteria; order Rhodobacterales; family Rhodobacteraceae; genus Ascidiaceihabitans. The sequence goes on from CALSOO010000004.1 coordinate 963,319, forward strand.
TTTGCCGTGGATGAACTGCTGCAGATATGGATCATGTGCGGTGTCGATCTCGGCTGCTGGACCGGTCCATTGGATAATACCGTTGTGCAACATCGCAACGTTGTCCGCGATCGCGCGAACGGATGTCATGTCGTGTGTTATGGTCATTGTGGTTGCTTTCATCTCGACCACGATCTCACGAATCAAGTCATTGATAACGCCTGCCATAATCGGATCGAGCCCCGTGGTGGGTTCATCAAAAAAGATGATTTCAGGGTCAGCGGCAATCGCGCGGGCAAGACCGACACGCTTTTGCATGCCTCCAGACAGCTCTGCGGGCAGGCGGTCTGCGACATCGGGGGTTAGACCGACGCGTCGCAGTTTTTCAATGGCGATTTCACGCGCCTCTTCTTTTGGCTTTTTGAGAGACCCTCGCAACAACCGAAAGGCGACATTTTGCCAGACTGGCAAGCTGTCAAACAGCGCGGCCCCTTGAAAAAGCATGCCGAACTTTGCGAGGAAAGTATCGCGCTCGGTTTGCAGAACGTCTTGGCCGTCGACGGTGATCGTACCTTGCTCGGGAGTGACCAATCCAAGGACAGACTTGATTGTGATGGATTTTCCGGTGCCAGATCCGCCGATGATAACCATTGAAGTGCCGCGTTCGACCACCAGGTCAACGCCACGCAGTACCTTATTGTTTCCAAACGATTTATGGACGTTTTTTAGCTCTATCATATTGAGAAAAACACCCCGGTGAGAACGAAATTTGCGGCAAGGATCAAGACCGCTGCGGCCTCTACCGACCCTTTTGTTGCACGCCCAACCCCTTGTGCGCCGCGCCCTGAATTCATGCCGTAGTAGCACCCCATCGTCGCCGCGACAAAGCCGAACACGCCACCTTTGGCCAATGAGGACACAACATCGCGCAATTCGAGAAAGTCGACAGTGTTGCGAATGTAGGCGGCGGAATTAAAACCCAATGTACCTGTAGCAACCGCATAGCCGCCAAAGATGCCGATGACGTCGCCCACTGCCACAAGGATCGGAACAACAAGGGTCGCCGCCAGAACGCGAGGAACGGTGAGATACTGCATCGGGTGCGTCGATAGAGTGACAAGGGCATCGATTTGCTCCGTCACTTTCATCGTTGCGATTTCGGCTGCGATTGAAGACGTCACACGGGCGGCAATCATTAATCCGACCAACACCGGGCCGAGCTCTCGCACCATTCCAATGGCCACGATTTGTGGAACAACCGCTTCGGCGTTGAACCGTGCGCCACCGGCGTAGATCTGGAGCGCCAATGCGCCGCCTGTGAACACAGCTGTCAGTCCAACCACAGGCAGTGACAACCAGCCGATATTCAGCAGGGTAATTCCAAATTCGCGCAAATAGAAAGGCGCGCGGACGAGCGCATGAACGGTTTGCATTGCAAATAGCGTGACCCGTCCAATAGCGGCCAACAAGCCGATGACGGGCCGGCCAATTGCGGCAAGCCACTTCATTCGATGTAATTCCGGGTATATCGGTTGCCCAAAGACGTCAGGATTTCGTAGCCGATTGTATCCGCAAAACCTGCAACCTTGTCCACGGATTGGTATTGACCCAAAAGTTGAAGTGTTTCAGGCGGTTGCGCAAGATCCGTGACATCCACAGTGATCAGATCCATCGAAACCCGTCCGATGACGGGAACGTGCTGTTCACCGGCATAGAGTGTTGCCCCTGCACCCAGTGCGCGGATCAATCCATCTGCGTAACCAGCTGAAATCGTTGCGACAACCGTTGGGCGTTGTGCGGTCCATGCATTGCCGTAACCGACCGTTTCTCCAACAGCAACATCGCGCAGCTGGATCACCGGAATATCAAGAGAGATCACACTGCGCCCCTCCGCAAAAGGCAATCCGCCATACAAGCCAATCCCGGGGCGCGTCATATCAAAGTGATAGTCGTCCCCCATGAGCGTGCCGCCGGTTGCCGCCAAAGAGCGGGGAATGTCCAGCCCTTCGGTCATCTCGCGAAAGCTGTTGAGTTGGTGTGCGTTCATCGGGTGGTCTGGCTCGTCTGCGCAAGCCAAATGGGACATCAAAACTGTCGGGTTTTGCGCCAATGCGATGTCGCGTAGGGCTGACCACTCTGAAGGCTCCATACCCAAACGGTTCATGCCCGTATCCAGTTGAAGGCCGAAAGGCGCACCCGGGAGCGCTTCAACGTGGCGCAACATTTGATCAACGGAGTTGATCATTGGCACAAGGTCCGCGTCACGGATCACGTTCGTGTCGCCGGCCATGTGACCTGAAAAGACGTTGATTGTGGGACCTGACCCGAGAGCGGTGCGCAATATTGCGCCTTCTTGTGCAACCGCGACAAAAAACGTGCGCGCCCCGGCTTTGGCCAAAGAGCGTCCGACAGAAGGGGCTCCCAAACCATACCCGTTGGCTTTCACCACTGCGGCCGTTTCGGTTTGGCTGTCGCTCATCGCGTCAAGAGCCTGCCAATTGGCGACCAAAGCGCCAAGGTTGATTGTCAAAAGTCCTGTACTCATCCTACGGGTTTTGACAGGCGACGGGATTTGGTCAAGTGGGAAATGTCATTGCAGGTTCGGGATCAGAATTCCTGATCGCCATCTCCATCGTTTTGCCAAGGCTGCGCAAGGTTGCCAAATCGCGTGAAGCGCCCTTCAAAGGACAGATCAACGGTTCCGATCGGACCATGACGCTGTTTTCCGATGACCACTTCCGCGCGCCCGTGCAAGCGTTCCATTTCCGCCTGCCATGTTGCCATCGCTTCAAGATCGTGATCGCCGGGCTTTTCGCGTTCTTTGTAGTACTCTTCGCGGTACACAAACATCACGACATCCGCGTCTTGCTCGATCGATCCTGATTCGCGCAAGTCCGAGAGCTGAGGGCGTTTATCTTCGCGGTTTTCCACCTGACGCGACAGCTGGGATAGGGCAATAACCGGAATGTCGAGTTCCTTAGCGATGGCTTTGAGGCCCATTGTGATCTCGAAATTTCGTTCACACGGTTTTCCGATTTCCCGGTGCCACGCACCAATTGGAGGTAGTCGATGATCAACACATCCAAACCATGCGTTCGTTTCAGGCGCCGCGCCCGTGCCGCGAGTTGACTGATGGGCAATGCCGGTGTGTCGTCGATGAAAAGGGGACAGGATTCCAAAGATTTCGCAGCCTCGACGAAACGGCGAAACTCTGCTTCGGTCATGTCGCCTGACCTGATCTGTTGGCTTGGAATTTCGGATGCTTCGGACAGGATGCGCGCGGCGAGTTGTTCGGCGCTCATTTCGAGCGAATAGAAACCGACAACACCTCCGTCGACGGCGCCTTCGGTCCCGTCTGCTGTCAGGCCGCGTTTGTAGGCTTTGGCCACGTTGAACGCGATGTTGGTGGCAAGGGAGGTCTTGCCCATGGAAGGGCGGCCAGCAAGAATCAAGAGGTCAGATCGGTGCAATCCGCCCAGCTTTTTGTCCATGTCTATCAAGCCGGTGGACACGCCCGAAAGCCCCCCGTCACGTTGATATGCTGTATTTGCAACATTAACAGCGTCGGTTACCGCCTTGAGAAAGCTTTGAAAACCGCTTTCTGATTGTCCTTGTTCAGCCAGTTTGTAGAGATGTTGTTCGGCTTCAACAATTTGCTCACGCGGCTCGGATGCGACATCGATCCGCGCGGCTTTCGCGGAGATGTCACGCCCCAACAGGATCAGATCACGGCGCACGGCGAGGTCATAGATCATCTGCGCGTAGTCCCGCACAGCGAATGCGGAAATCGCAGCGCCTGCCAAACGTGCCAGATAAGCGGGGCCTCCAAGCTCTTTGAGCCCTTCGTCGTCTTCCATAAAGGCTTTGATCGTCACCGGGCTGGCAAGGCTGTTGTTGGCAATGCGTTGGGACGCAATGTCAAAGATACGAGCGTGGACAGGATCGTAAAAATGCTGATCACCAATCACGGATGCGACACGATCATAGAGGTCGTTGTTTGTCAGAATCGCACCCAACAGTTGTTGTTCGGCTTCGATCGAATGCGGCATGGTTTCTGCCGCCTCGACTTGTGGTCCGCCGGCTGGAATTGTGCTGATCTCGTTCATTTTGCCCCACCTGTCACTGCGCGCGTCTCCCCCCGGAAACGGCTAGACAATGTCTTAGCTGTTGAGGGGGCACTCGCGCAATCTTGATATCCTGTGGATAACTCTGTGATGCAGGTTGCATACAGCATATTGAGGCACTTTGCACCTAAATCCCAATATAGGGTAGGCGGCTTATGATTTTTTGTTTGCGTCTTGCCACGCGCGCGGGCCGTTCAAAAACGCCTCTACACCCGCAATGGTTGCGTCATCAAAGGCACCTGACAGCTTGGCCTCTGCCAGCACATCCCACCATGTGCACAAGTGATGCAGCGCAACCCCATGATCACCCAAGGTCTTTTCGGTTTCCGGGAAAATTCCGTAGTTGAAGATCACGGCCGTGTGAGCGCATGTCGCTCCTGTTTCTCGAATCGCGTCGACAAATGACAATTTCGAACCGCCGTCAGTTGTAAGGTCTTCCACCAGCAAGACACGCTGGCCTTCGGACATTGCGCCTTCGATCCGTGCGTTGCGCCCGTAGCCTTTGGGTTTTTTGCGCACATAGGTCATGGGCAGTGCCATGCGTTCTGCAACAAATGCCGCAAAGGGAATGCCTGCGGTCTCCCCCCCTGCGATGTTGTCAAACGCTTCAAACCCGGCATTGCGCATCACTGTGACCGTGAGGAAATCCATAAGTGTGGAGCGAATTCGCGGATAGCTGATAAGCTTGCGGCAATCGATATACGTCGGACTTGGTAGCCCTGACGCAAGCGTGAAGGGCTCTTCTGTGTTGAAGTGCACCGCTTTGATCTCCAACAACATCCGCGCTGTAAGGCGCGCCATTTCTTCGGGTGTGGGGTAGCTGGTGGGGATCATGGTGAAGACCTTTTTGGAATGAGAGGGCAGGAGCCTCCGGCGGAGGTTTATTTGGCAAGGTGAAGTTGATGGCGTTACGTGACGCGCCAATGCAGATCATAACCGGGGTCAAATACGGTCACGGGGCCTTCGGCGCTGTCGATATGGCCAGGGTAGCGCACCGCGTCGCCTTTGGTGAGTGTGAGGGTGTCGCTGTTGGCGTCCAGTCCATAGAATGCTGGGCCATTCAGGGATGTGAAGCCTTCGAGCGCATTCAGTTTACCGTCTTGTTCGAACACTTCGGCAAGGATTGACATGGTGTTGGGCGCGGTAAAGCAGCCTGCGCAGCCGCAGGGCAGAAGTTTGTTGGCGTCGGTATGCGGCGCGCTGTCTGTACCAAGGAAAAAGCGTGTTTCTCCGGATGTGGCGGCGTCGCGCAGAGCAAGCCTGTGTTCTTCCCGTTTGGCGACAGGCAGGCAATAATAGTGTGGTTTGATCCCGCCTGCGAGGATATGATTGCGGTTGATCACAAGGTGATGTGTGGTGATTGTTGCACCGAGCCGGTCGTTTTGCGCACGCGCATAATCCACCGCGTCTTTGGTTGTGATGTGTTCCATGATCACGCGCAGCTCTGGTGTGGCTTTTCGGATCGGATCCAGAACACGATCAATGAACACGGCTTCGCGGTCAAAAATGTCGATATCGTGGTCGGTGACTTCGCCGTGTACGCACAATGGAAGCCCGATTTCGGCCATTTTTTCCAATGTGGGGCGTACCTTGTCGAAGTGGCTAACGCCGGATGCAGAATTTGTGGTGGCGCCGGCAGGGTAGAGTTTGACCGCTTTGATCAATCCGGATGCATGCGCTTGTGCCACGTCGTCGGGATCGGTTTCTTCCGTCAGGTAGAGCGTCATCAAGGGCTCGAACTGTGCTTCTTGGGGCAAGGCGGCCAAAATACGGTCGCGGTAGGCGACGGCCTGCGCACCTGTCACCACAGGCGGCACAAGATTGGGCATGATGATTGCACGGGCGAAATGTGCAGCAGTATAAGGGAGAACAGCCTGCAACATTGCGCCGTCGCGCAGGTGCAAGTGCCAATCGTCGGGACGGCGAAGCGTGAGCGTATCTGTCATGGGCAGCGCGGTAGCATGCCCACGTCTGTGTGGCCAGTGATTTCGCGCCGGTTTAGTCCTCGGAAGAGCCCGCCGCATCGGTTGTCGCGTCGCCTTTGTTCAATTCTGCCAATCGGCGCGCAAAGTGGGGGGCTTTGGCTGTGGCTGTGATGTTTTCACAAATCATCCGCGACAGCTCGAAGCGCTCGGCGAGGTCGGTTTGAGCCAAGAGATTGCGCAAGTACCCGCGATGTGTGCGCCGTGTGCGATACATTTGTGCAAAGCTGTATGTGTTTAAAGTCCCCGCGGCTGCTTTGCTGAGCAAGGGCAGGAAGAGTTCCATGTGGAGGATTTGGCTTTGCAACGCGACCCCCATCAAGGGCATACGGAATTTTGTGACATTGGGTCGCGTGAACAATGCGGCGTGCATCGCATCCAATGGTTCTTTGGGATCGTAGAGCACAAAAGCATGATCCGCGGCGTCCAGCATATCTGGCGCATACCCGAAGCGGCTGTTGAAGTCCAAACGGCGCTGCTCTGCAAAGCGTTCGTCCCATTCGGTCACGCGAGGGTCGAGGGTTGCCTGCGGCTGAATCGCGACAACACGCGCACCGGGGGCTGCAACGGAAAACGCAGCGGCTGCGTAGCCACACGGGCCTGCGCCATAAAATATGACGTCTTCAAAATCGTCAAAGAAACCTTCGTCGATCAATGTGTCGAAGTAGCCGTAGACCTTGCCGTCGCGAAACCACGTGTCGCCGTCGCAGGCCAGACACAGATGCGACCATCCAAAAGCTTGCACCAAATCCCAGCCCAATGGCAAAGCCTGTTCGCGCAAAGCGCGAATGCCCTGAATGGTTTCGAATGTAACAACCAAGGTTGGTTTCTTTTGGATAAAGGCAGCAAAGTGCTTTTTACCCAATGGCTTGAAGTGACCGTGCTGCATTGAAATCTCGGCGATGCGCTTAAGCCAGTCGGCTTTGCTTAACGCGCCCAGGGGTGTCTCGAAGTGTGTCGCATCAGCGCTCATCGGTCTTGATCCTCAATCGGTCACGGTGTCGGGTTTGGACACGTCTCGAAGGCAACCTAAGAGGGGATTGGGGCAGAAATGCGCTTAATTTATGCTAATTGCCAGCCTTTTGACGGGCAAGGTTGGCGTAGCGTACCATGAATTTTGCGGCTTTCTGGGGGACCGGGCGTGAGGGGGGGGCCATCAACAACCGCCCGAACAAGGCGCGAAAGGGTTCTTTTTCCATCAAAGCATCAAAGCGGGTTTTGCGCCATGCCACAGCATCCTTGTGCAGTTTGGCGAGGACTTTATCGGCCATCAATTCCTGCGTGATATTCGTGCGCTGTTCAGCATTTGTCTGGATTGAAGTGTCTGTGTCCGTGTTGAAATTCCGCTCTATCCAGTAGTCGAGCCCCAGAATGTCTTTGGCATGCACTGCGCGGCCGCGGTCCGCCTTTAGAACGTAACTTTCCATTGCGCCCAAAGGATAGTGGTTGAGTTGGGCCAGCTTGTAGTTGGGCTGCCCGAAGTTGGAGAAAATCCGTTTGTTTTTGAATTTGTCGCTCAGGGTGCGCCCTTCGCAATCATACCAGCGCGTGGCGTTCACACGGTCCGGGTCGGGGTTGCGAGGACGGTGCACGCCAACTTTGCGGTAAGTTCCGTCATTGACGTAAAACGTCTTGAACATCGACGCACGCCATGGCCAGTGCATGATGTCTGGCACACATTTGGTAAACTGATCGACAACAGGAGCGTCGATGAAACGGACCTGATCGGCATTGCCAAACAGCTTCCATGTCAGTGTGATTGCAGTGGCGTCCGGCAAAGCAGTCAAAAGGGCGGGCAGGGTGCCGTCACCTGTGTGAATGTTGACGAATTCGTCCACGTCCAGCGGTAAAATCCAATCCGCCTTTTTGACGATGTTCAGCTTATCGGCAGTTTTGAGTGCGGTGAACTGAATGCCCCCTTTGTCATAGGGGCCGTCGTTGCGTACATGTTTGATTTGCCCCATCGCATCAAGACGGTCGAGCATCGTGTCGGTGCCATCCTGACAGTCGTTTGAGAACACCAGAAAATCTGTGAACCCCACCGCGCGATGATGGGCGAGCCATTCCAACAGGAAGGCCCCCTCATTTCGCACGGTCAAGATGGCAAGGAACTTCACAGAATTGACCTGCGGGGATCAGATCGCATCAGCTTTCCATATCCAGTGCCAATGCATAGGCCACGCGCTCTGTTTCGGTCAGTTTGACTTTCAGCGCTTGGTTATAAAGGTCTTCGAATTCGGGCATCCCGTGCAACTCGATTGCTTTTTCACGGTGCCATTCAAGTCCTTTTTCGTGCCATGCGCGCAGAGTTTCATCCTCCATTAGGCGGTCATATTCTGCCTTGGTGCGGGGCACGTTGCGTTTGATGGTAATGTCGCGGAAGTCCGACCAATCCATGCGAATCCAATAGTTGATCCCGATAGAGCGATCGACATGCAAAGCACGACCACGCTGGCGCTTGATCAAGAAACTCTCGGCCGAGCGCAAGGCATAGTGGTTGAGCTGGATTAGATCATAACCAATTGATTTTTTGGAGTTTCTCCAGCCGCTTTCTGCCGCTTCCTTGGTCATGTCCTCGCCCGAGCCATTGACCCATTTGACCTTTTTCTTGAAGCTTTCATCCAGTTTGTTGGGACGGTGACAGCTGATCTTTTCATAGGCACCGATGTTTTTGAACATGGTTTTAAAGCCCCAGACTGTGTGCGGCTTGGGACAGAATTTCGGGGCGCAGGTGTCGAATTGATCAATCACCAGATCGTCGTTCAGGCGTGTCACACCGTTGTGGCCAAACAGGCGCCATGTCATGGCTACGTTGGTGGCATCGGGAACGCGTTCCAAGAAATCCTGCAACGTGCCATTGCCACACCGCACATTCATGAACTCGTCCACATCAATGTGAATGATCCATTCCGCATTTTTGATCACAGGTTCTTTCAAGGACTGGTTCAATGCGTATTGTTGCGGTGAATTGCCCTTCCAATTGTCATTGTTACGGTGCTGGATGACGCCCATCTCTTGCAAGCGATCCAACAGTTCTGACGTGCCATCAGAGCAATCATTTGTGTAGATCAGGAAGTTATCGACGCCCATGGCGCGATGATAGGCGATCCACTCCACGATATATGGCGTTTCGTTCTTCATACATCCAACGATGACATTGCCTGAATTATTCTTTGGCAAATCACGTTTGGGAATAGGGGTATATGCGGCGGCGAGTTCTTCTTCGTTCACGGCACCCATACGGTTGTGCGGGGCAAATGAAGAGCTTTTGAGCTTTTCAAAGTTCTGGACGGCCAAGGGCGGAAGCAAGGCGCGCGCGATTTCCGTTAGCCCGTCTTTTGAGGGGCCCTCAGACCGGGTTTGCGCAGGAAGGCTGGAGTTTGCACCCATGTTCGCAAGGTCGGCACCTTTTCCTTTGCTCTCTTCTTTGGTCGCTTTGTCGATGCGCCACATAAAGCCCAAAAGGTATTGCGATGCACGAAACCCGAATTTGGGGTCGGCTTCACGCCATGCCCCTTTGGCGCGCGGCTTTTTCATGGCGTCTGCGTTGAGCCCTTTGTGGGCTTTGACCAGCTTGGTGTTGTCTGCGGTAAAAGTTTTGGAAATCTCGGACAGGGAAGCGATGTCAATTTCGTCACCGTCCACTTTGATTTCATTGACAAATGAGCGCCACAACTGTCGTGGCAAAATCCGTTTTTTGGAGGCAAGCACCTTGAGGATCAACTCATTGAGCAAGCGTCCGCGCGTCAGCCACGCATCTGCGGGCAGTGGCGTGACTTGGCCAGCAGGCGCTTTGCCGATGACGTCGTTAATCTCGAAGGCGGCGCGGATTTCATCCGTGACGGTTTCGGATGCAAAGTGCTCGGCGTCATAGCCGCGCAAGTTTACGCTGCCTTTGCCAAATGTCTCTTCCCAAAATGCGACAAGGGCTGCGTAGTCGAGCCAAAATGGCGCGCCTTGGTTTTCGTGGAATACGCCAGCTTGAGCGTCAATTTTTGGCTGCTCTGCCAGGCAATCTGCCCACCAGGTTTTCGAACCGGCCAAAGCGAGCTCTTGTTCGAGCGAAACGCCGCGTCCCTCAAGGATCTGCTCAGCGTAGTGGCGCACCAGCACCTGTGCTTGTTCTGCGACATGCGCAACGATGCGGATGTCCTCGGACAGCGGGGTGAGAAGGGCGCGCAACCGCTGCAATTCTGACGGGCGCGACAAGCAGGCGCCCAACTGGGAAGAGGACAGTATCAGCTCGTCAGGCTGATGTTGTGCGACCTCTTTGGCCAGATCGGCGGCCAAAGCATCGAAGAGAACTTGTTGTTTGTCTGCAGTGATATAGCCGCGATTGTAGCGCAAGGGGTCAACGTGATCCGGATCGGTCACTGCCATAAACAGGCGGGTGTGGTTTTTATTGCCGGGGCTGCGCGCAAACAACACGCCCTTGGCAATCATTTGGTCCCGCTTCAGCGCCAGAACCGATTGCAACCGGTCCGCACCAACATGTTCAAGACCTATATGCAGATGGATGCGCATTATGCGACCTCACTGTCTAAATTACGGTTTTCAGGGTTCGCGTTTGCGCGTCCCCACCATGGAAGGGAGATGCCCAAAAAGCCGCTGAGCAAGTCGCGCACACCGGGATCTGCGACATCGTATTCAAGGAAATCATCATCATCCGCAAAGATTTTGCGCAAGTGTGCGTAGTGGGATTCGATCCATTGGATGCGTTCTTTGGAGGTCTCTCCGTAGCCCTTCGGCAGGCCGGGGACAGGGTTCTCGGGCAAACGGGTGACGCCCATATTGGACCACGCCAGCATAGATTGGGAAATATCCCAGCTGTCGCGATTGGAGGCGACGAACTTCAGGCCCGGGTGGCGCTCGCGCAAGGCATTGATCAACCCGAAATCCATTTGCGGCCAGATGGATTTCCCTTCACTCAGCACGCTCATTTCGGTTATCGCATTGAAACCATACAAAAAAGTGGCCGGATCCCCGGATTCGTAATAGCCACGATAGAGCAATTCAGCCACGAATTGGTTATGGATCGATCGATTGTTGGTCTGTTTCGGTTTGATCTTGTGATCAGCAACAACCAATCCCGCACGGCGCAACGCACGGGCCAATGTTGTCGTACCCGTCTTGGGCAGGCCCAAATTAACCACCATCAAGCTCATGACGCGATCCCAAGGTCAAGCAATAGCGCCTCCTCTTGAGGGGGGAGCTTCGAGGCCGAGCGCAAGTGTTCTTGCATCGCCTGATACGCGGGCTGTGCCACCAACTCATCCCGTTTTTCTTTATGCAACACGACAGCTTCGTCATGTAGCTTTTTGATTTCGGTGTCTTCCATGAGCGTCGCCATTTCGGCCTTCAAATTCGGTAAGTAGCGCTGGATAGACGTATCCTCCCAAGCGGGATCATTGCGCTCGCGCCAGTATGTATCGTCAAACGCGCGGTTTTCGCGGTTCACGTCGCCACGGTCGTTTTTAACCAAATAGCTGTCTAAACTGCGCAGAGCGTAGTGGTTCAACGTCGCAAAATTCCGGGCACCGGCCGCAGGGAATCTGCGAATGCGACGGGGGTTTGCGGCAACCAAAAAGCGGTGAGGCACGTCACGCCCTGATCCGTCTGTCCAGGAGGGCCGCTTTTTAGGCGGCAGTTTGGATTTAAAGAAGGGGCGATGCGCACCATAGTAATGCAACGGAAAATCATGACGAATCAGGGACTTCACTTCAATCGCAGCTTCCCCGCACCACAAGTCGGGATTGTGACACCGGGTGAATTGCTCGATAACGGGGCGATCTTCATAGGTCTCCACATCATCATTGGCAAAAAACTGGAACGTGAGGCTGATCGCTTGGGGATCACCACATGCGTCAATCAGGGCAGGGATCGTGTGGTCCCCGATATGAATGTTCAAGAATTCGTCAACGTCAGCCACCCAAACCCAGTCCGCATTCAGGACAATATCCTGCGTGCGCGCATCCTTCAGCGCTTCCATCTGGTAATTGCGTCCCTCTGCCGGATTGGGCAGGTGTTGCACAAGGCCTTTGCTGGCCAAAGCATCCAGAAGGCGGTCCGTACCATCTGTGCAATCATTTGAATAGAAAAGGAAATCTGTGACGCCGAGCAGGCGGTGAAAGGCGATCCATTCAAGTAAAAACGGCCCTTCGTTTTTTACACAAGTCACTGCGGTTATGCGCATATCAGCCACACTCCCACGCTCGTTGGAAAATCCTGCATCTTTTGTCCGCCTCTTGGGTCTCGGCTCTTGTGGCACATGGACCTCTTTTATTCGTTTATCATCATGCCAGTTTATCCGAATCACGTCAATCATCGAGGCAGTATAACCTTTGCAGGCTTGACCCTGACTGCGTGGGGTGCACTTTGGGTGTCAAAGGGGAACATGCATGCAAGATTTTTCGTCCATTGACGCCACCCAGAAGATGCTTGGGGATCAGGGGTATGTTTGTGACCGTGCTTTGGGCACTGTGGTGTTTCTGGCGCTGCGCTTGGGGCGGCCCTTGTTTCTTGAGGGAGAGGCGGGTGTTGGCAAAACCGAGATTGCCAAAGCCTTGGCCGCAGCTTTGGGGCGCAAGCTGATCCGGTTGCAATGTTACGAAGGGCTCGATGCGTCCACGGCGGTCTATGAGTGGAACTTCCCGGCACAAATGATGGCCATTCGGACAGCAGAGGCCAGCGGTGGGGCGGATAAGGCTGCATTGAAAACCGAGTTGTTCAGTGATGAATACTTGATCGAACGCCCTTTGCTTGAGGCTATGCGCCCTGGGGAAAATGGGGCACCGGTTTTGCTGATCGATGAGTTGGACCGCACGGACGAGCCTTTTGAAGCCTTCTTGCTTGAGGCATTGAGCGATTTTCAAGTGACGATTCCGGAGTTGGGCACAATCAAAGCCCCCGAACCGCCGATTGTGATTGTCACCTCCAACCGCACCCGCGAAGTGCACGATGCGCTCAAGCGGCGCTGTTTATACCACTGGGTCGACTACCCGAATTTCGAGCGTGAGATGGAAATCCTGAACGCACGCGCCCCCGAAGCCACGACCGCGCTCAGCCGCGAAGTGGTGGCCTTTGTGCAAAAGTTGCGCACGGAGGACCTGTTCAAAAAGCCGGGAGTGGCAGAGACCATCGATTGGGCCAAGTGTTTGTTGGCATTGGATGTTATCACGCTGAGCCCCGAGGTGATCGCCGACACGCTGGGGGCTATTCTCAAATATCAGGACGATATCGCCAAGCTGCATGGTTCCGAGGCCAAACGCATTCTGGATCAAGCCAAAGCGACGATGGAACCGGTTTAACCTGAGATGCCGGGTGCCCCTGTCATTCATATCGGTGGCTGGCCGGGTGCTGGAAAGCGCACCATTGGCCGGATTGTGGCGAACAGGATGTCCGGTCGGCTGATTGACAACCACATTATGCTTGACGCCGCACGCGCGATCTATGCGCGCGGCACTGAAGGAAGTCTGCAGTTGCGCGAAGAGGTGCGCGCTGTGATCATGTCGCATGCCCGCAAATTGCCTGCGGATGTTCCGGTTGTTCTGACGGACGCTGTTGCAAAAGAACCTGTCTCGGATGTGATGATGCAGCATACGCTTGATCTGGCCTGCGACCGCGCAGCACAGTTGCACATTTTTGTGCTTGGGGTGTCCTTGGAGGAAAACCTGGACCGGCTTTGTCATCCGGCCCGTTGCGGTGGCGCAAAACTGACCGATCCCGCCGTTTTGAAAAGCCTGCGCCAAACCCAGCAGCTCTATCAGCCTGAAAGTGCTATCTATTTGGATGTCACGGAGTTGAGCGCGGCTGAAGCAGCAGATGCAATCTGCGCATATATTGAGGCGTCTGATGGTTGAACACATTCCTCTTGAGTTGCCGGATGATCCAAAGCTTGCGGGCAACATTACGCATTTTGCACGCGCGTTGCGGCGGGGGGGCATTCCGATCGGACCCGGGCGGGTGATTGATGCGATCAATGCTGTGCAAGCGGCGGGGTTCACGGAAAAACGGGACTTTTACTGGACACTGCATGCGTGTTTTGTGAACCGGCCTGAGCATCGCGCTGTTTTTGCACAGATTTTTCGACTCTATTGGCGTGATCCACGGTATCTTGAGCATATGATGGCGGCCATGTTGCCGGCGGTGCGCGGAGTTCAGGAAGAGCGCAGTGCGCAAGCGGCAGAAAAACGTGCGGCCGAAGCGCTGCTGGACGGGGCTGAATCGCCCGTGGATCAGCCAGAGGCACCCAAGGACGATGATGGATCGGAACTGGAGATTGACGCGTCCTTGACAATGAGTGCGCAAGAGCGGCTGAGGAGCCTTGATTTTGAACAGATGAGCACCGCTGAAATGCAGCAGGCCAAGCGCATGCTCGCGCGGATGCGCCTTCCAGTGGAACCCATCGCGTCCCGCCGGACCCGAGTGGCACATTCGGGACGGATTGATGCTGCCAAAACACTACGGGCCGCCATGCGCAAAGGAGGCGAAATTCACAAAATCGTCTACAAAGCGCCGCGACCGCGCTGGCCGAATTTGGTGGTGCTGTGCGATATATCCGGGTCCATGAGCCAGTATTCGCGGGTTGTTCTGCATTTCTTGCATGCTGTCAGCAATGCAAAAGGGGCGGGCTGGGCCAAGGTGCACGCGTTCACTTTTGGCACGCAGCTCACCAACATTACCCGTCATTTGCAACACCGCGACGTGGATGCGGCGCTGGCGGCCGCGGGGGCGCAGGCACAAGACTGGGAAGGGGGGACGCGGATTGGCGCGTCTTTGGAAAGCTTCAACCGGAACTGGTCGCGCCGTGTCATGGGGCAGGGCGCAGTGGTGCTGGTGATCACGGACGGCTTGGACCGCGACGACCCAGACGCGTTGGCCCGCCAGATGGAGCGCTTGCGTCTGTCGTCAAAGCGTTTGATCTGGCTCAACCCGTTGCTGCGCTGGGACGGCTTTGCGCCCAAGGCGCGCGGGATCGCGGCCATGCTGCCGCATGTGGACAGCTTTCGGGCAGGGCATTCTATTGCCTCTCTCGAAGAGCTTGCCGAAGCTATTTCCCGCCCTGACGATGTGGGCGAGAAAGCACGCCTTATGAGAGACTTAGGCTAGATTAGAGCAGTTTAGGCCACTGCAGAGGCAAAACTGGAGCTATAGATTTCGGACAGTTCTGCAAGGCTTGCTGTGCTTGTATTGCCCATCCAAACCGCGTCCGAGGTGAACTTTCCGACGGAATGGATCGGAACACCTGCGCGCCCCGCCGCCAACATCAAGGCTTCGGCCTGATCAAAGTTGCAGGCGATCAGATAGCGGCCCTGATCTTCGCCGAACAACATCGCCGTGTCATCGCTGTCCAGCCAAACACCAACGCCTGATGCCTCTGCCAATTCAAACGCAGCAAGGGCCAAACCACCGTCCGACAGGTCAGTGCAGGCTTTGATCATGTCGCGGTTGTCGCGGATGAAGGCGCCGTGTTTGGCTTCCATCTCAAGGTCCACCGTCGGGGCGTCGCCCTCGATACGGTTGAACACTTCGGCGAGCAACGCAGATTGCCCCATATGTCCGCTTGTGTCGCCAATCACCAACGCCACATGGCCTTCGCGCACTTCGGTGCCGATGATCTCGTCCGTGTGCGTGATCAGGCCGACTGCGCCGATTGTCGGGGTTGGCAAAATCGCGGTGCCATCTGTTTCATTGTACAGCGACACGTTGCCTGACACGATAGGCATGTCCAACGCTTTGACCGCAGCACCGATCCCTTTGATCGCGCCGACGAATTGTCCCATGATTTCAGGCTTTTCGGGGTTGCCGAAGTTCATGTTATCGGTCGTGGCCAAAGGCCGCGCGCCAACAGCGCACAGGTTGCGATAGGCTTCTGCCACCGCCTGTTTGCCGCCCTCGAAAGGGTTGGCCTTGACGTAGCGCGGGGTCACGTCGGAGGTGAAGGCCAGTGCCTTGTCCGTGCCGTGGATGCGCACGATGCCCGACCCGATGTTCGGGGTGCGCGCACTGTCGGCCATAACCATCGTGTCGTATTGCTCGTAGACCCACTGTTTGGCCGCGTAATTCGGAGATGAAATCAAGGCCTTAAGGCCGTCTATCGGATCAATGTTCGGCACATCCGCGAGGGGTTCGGCAGGCGGTGTTTCGACCCATGGACGGTCATATTCAGGCGCGGTGCCAGCAAGGGTTTTCAGCGGCAAATCGGCTTTGGTTTCGCCGTTGTGCACGATGTGAAAGCGGTCCTCGGCGATGGTTTCACCGACGATCGCGAAATCAAGGTCCCACTTGTCGAACACGGCTTTGGCTTGGGCTTCAAGCTCGGGTTTCAGCACCATCAACATGCGCTCTTGGGATTCGCTGAGCATCATCTCGTAGGCGGTCATGTGATCTTCGCGCACGGGCACGTTTTCAAGGTGCAGGCGCACACCAAGGTTGCCTTTGTCCCCCATCTCGACGGCGGAACATGTGAGGCCAGCAGCCCCCATATCCTGGATCGAAATGACCGCGCCGGTCTGCATCAATTCCAGTGTCGCTTCCATCAGACGCTTTTCGGTGAAGGGATCTCCGACTTGAACCGTAGGGCGTTTTTCTTCAATAGAATCATCGAATTCCGCGCTAGCCATGGTCGCGCCGCCAACCCCGTCACGGCCAGTTTTCGCGCCAAGATAGACGACGGGCATGCCCACGCCAGAGGCGGCGGAATAGAAGATTTTGTCAGCGTCGGCGAGGCCTGCAGCAAAGGCATTGACCAGGCAGTTTCCGTTGTAGGCCGGGTCAAAGCGCACTTCGCCGCCCGCGCATGGAACGCCAAAACAGTTGCCATATCCGCCAATGCCGGCGACGACACCGTTGACCAGCTGTCGGGTTTTGTGGTGCGCAGGTTCGCCAAAGGACAGCGAGTTCATCGACGCGATGGGGCGTGCGCCCATGGTGAAGACGTCGCGCAGAATGCCGCCCATGCCCGTCGCGGCCCCTTGATAGGGTTCGATGTAGGACGGGTGGTTGTGACTTTCCATTTTAAAAATAACGGCTTGGCCGTCACCGATGTCAACAACGCCTGCGTTTTCACCGGGGCCGCAGATGACCTGTGGGCCGGTCGTGGGCAGGGTGCGCAGCCATTTCTTGGAGGATTTGTAAGAGCAGTGTTCGTTCCACATAGCCGAGAAAATACCCAGTTCCGTGAACGTCGGTTCGCGCCCGACGATGTCTAAAATACGCGCGTATTCGTCAGGTGTGAGGCCGTGGCTGGCGATAAGTTCTGGCGTGATTTCTGGCTCTGACATGTGCGTCTATTTCCCCGAAGTTTAAGACTTGCGCGTCTCATACAAGGAAGGGCGCGTGGGGGGAAGGGGGTGTTCGCGGGGTGTTAACGGGGCGTGCGATGGGGGGATTGACCCATGTTGTACGTTTTGCAGGGCAAAAGTGACAACATGCACAGGGGGCTGGAGCGCGCAGAGGAGGGGTTTGCGGCGTCTTGTACAAAACAGGCGCTGAATGTCACAAGACACCCGGCGCCGTGGCGGTCATGATTGGTTAGGAATTGCGCGCTGTTAAGGTTTGATGTGGCGCCTTTACTCTTTGGTCATAAATCAGGCCCAACCCGCAAACTCTGTGCAAGGTGGTTCCAGATTTTTTGACGCTCATCCGTTTGGCGCGCGTGCAGTCGCACCATTTTGATGGTGAGCGCCTGTGTGGGCAGGGCGGCGTTTGCGCGCACCAGATCACCGCTTGCCAGTGACTTTGCCACGAGGGACATCGGCAACCACGCAATGCCGATTTCGCTGATCGCCAGTTGGACCATGGCGAGCGTCAGCGCGGTTTCGGCGATGGGCAAGACGACAACCCCTTGTGCGATGCGCGGCGCGATGCTGCTGGCAAAGACGTGCCCCAGAAAAACGTCAGCGGGGTAGGCAATGATGGGAAAGCTGTCGGTGTGGGACGCCGCTTGAAGGGACGGCGCGCAGACGGGGATCAACAGATCATGGCCAAGCGGCACGGAGTCAAATGCCGCGCTGCTGTCCGCCCCGCTGTTGTCCCCCCCTTTGCTGTCCAAAGTGCTTTGATCGGGCAGGGCGTACATGATCGCGAGATCGACGTCCTTGGAGAGCAGTTTCATCAAACATGCGTCCTGATTGCCGGAGCGCACCCGCACGGAATGTGTGCCGTCCATGGTCGCGGCGCGCACGACTTGAGGCGACATGGTGCTGGTCAGGGCGTGCTGGCACATAAAGGTCAGCGGCTTGCCTGCCTGCGTGTCGGCGGTTTTCAATGTCTGGCGCAGCTTGTGCAAACGGGCGCTGAGTGCGCGCAGTTCCGGCTCAAGGGTTTGCACACCCTCTGTCAGCACCACGGGTTTGCGGCGCCGGTCAAACAGGGTGGTGCCAATGTTGTCCTCGATGCTGCGCACACGGCGGGTGAAAGCCGATTGGGTCAGCATCCGCTTTTCTGCCGCTTGCGCGAGGGAGCCGCAGTCCAGCACGGCCAGAATATCGTCAATCCATTCAAGTCGCATGTTGTCTCTGTCGTTTGGTGTCCAAGTTGCACATCATGCAAGTTATAGCGCAGAATTCGCATTAGTCCTGCCTGAATTATCCGCTTAAGTTGCCGGTGACACATTTAGGAGTCCTGTCATGCACCTGTCCCGTTTCCCCCGCGTCCACCTTGCCCATCTGTCCACACCGCTTGAGCCGATGCCGCGCTTGTCCAAAGAGCTGGGCGTGGAGATGTGGATCAAACGCGATGATTGTACGGGCATGTCGACGGGGGGCAACAAGACCCGCAAGCTGGAATTCCTGATGGCCGAAGCGGTTAAGCAGGGCGCCGATATGGTCATGACCCAAGGCGCGACGCAGACCAATCACGGTCGTCAAACGGCTGCCTTTGCCGCCAAGATGGGCCTCAAATGCCATATCCTGCTGGAGGATCGTACGGCGTATGAGGATCGCAATTACAACACCAACGGCAATGTGCTGTTGGATCATTTGCACGGTGCGACCACGCAGAAATTCCCTGGCGGTCATGATATGCCTGCCGAGATGGAAAAGGCCGCAGAAGCGATGCGTGCCAAGGGTCACACTGTCTATGTCATCCCGGGCGGTGGCTCGAATCCGACAGGCGCCCTTGGCTATGTGAACGCAGCGTTTGAATTGGTGTCGCAAGCCAATGACATGGGTCTGAAGATTGACCGCCTTGTGCACGCCACCGGTTCTTCGGGCACGCAGGCGGGTCTTGTGACGGGCATGTGCGCGATGAATGCGCAGATCCCTGTATTGGGGATTGGCACCCGCGCCCCCCAGCCCAAACAAGAGCAGATGGTTTATGATCTTGCCTGCAAAACGGCGGAAAAGCTGGGCTGCGCGGGCGTTGTGACGCGCGGTGATGTCATGGCCAACACCGATTATGTGGGCGAGGGCTATGGCATTCCGACTCAAAGCGGCATCGAGGCGATCCAGATGTTTGCGCAGTTGGAGGGTATTTTGCTGGACCCGTGTTATTCTGCCAAAGGGGCGGCCGGTTTGATCGATCTGGCCCGCAAGGGTGTGTTTGAGGGCGAGCGCATTGTGTTCTTGCACACAGGCGGGGCTGCGGCCCTTGGCGGGTATGATTTTGCGTTTGAAACGGCCGCCAATTGGGTCACCGTTTAGCGCAGCTTTTGGTGTGCGGGCAGGCTCATAGTTTGTCCCACACCTCCCGGGCGACCGGATCAAACGTGGCGGGATCGGCGAGGGCTGCGATGCTCAGCCGTGCGCGCCATGTGTCATCCCCGATCGGCACCAACGCACCGCTGGCCAATTCCCGCGCCACTGCGGTGTGCGGCATCCATGCAAATCCGCTGCCTTGCAAGACGCGGCGTTTGATCGTTTCCACCAGACTGTCGATGTAGATGGTTTCGGCGTGCAGGGGTTTGTTGTCCAGCGTGCTATCCACCACCATCCCGAGGAACGAGGACGGCTCGTAGGCCAGATAGGGGATTGCGGGACCGGTGCTGCGCGACAGGTCCCAGCCCTGCGCATGTGCGGGTGCTGCGGCGGCCACGGGGATCAGGTGATCTGTCAGCAGGTCCTTGCGGGCAAAGGCGGTCTCGTCGATGCGGGGGGAGACGCTTTGATGGTAATAGCATAGCATGATGTCGACCGCCCCCTCGACCAGCAGTTCGCAGCAGGTGCTGAGCGAGTCGGAGACGACCCGCGTGTGCAGGTCCGGGATTTTTTCTTGTAGCTGATCTATGCGATGTGCCAAAAAATTAGCCGAAATCGTGTGCAGCGCTGAAAAACGTAGAAATCGCCGCCCGCCGCGGTCTGCATCGCGGATCACTTGCCGCGTTTCGGTGAGTTGCGAAATGGCGCCGAGGGCGACGGGCAAAAACTGTGTGCCTGCCTCTGTCAGCTGAACAGGGTATTGCGCCCTGTTCACCAGCGGCGCGCCAACCCAGCTTTCTAACGCCTTGATTCGTCTGCTAAATGCGGATTGTGTGATGTTGCGTTCTGTCGCGGCGCGGGTGAAGTTCAGCGTTCGTGCCAGACATTCGAAATCGCGTAACCAGTTGAGGTCCAAGTGCGGCTCCTTTGCGCAAAGAGGGGGAGTGGTGCGAGCTTATCCGAAACTATGCGGAAATCGAATAGTTTGATGAAATGTTAGAATTTGCCCTTTTGAAATCCCTCGTTCTAGTCTGATTGCAGCACTCGGGGGTTTGCGCGTCTGTCCGCAACTGGACGGTTTTGGGCATATTGCCGAACGCGCGGTGCACTCTGCTCCGTATCCACGAACAGGATCCAAACACGTGAATGACGCCCGAAAACGGCGCAAATCAAATGGGGAATATGATATGAACACCAAATTGAAACCACTCGGCCTTGCTGCGGTTGTGAGCCTTTTTGCGATGCCTGCACTGGCCGCAGAAGAAGTCAAAATCGGGCTGCCTTCATGGACCGGCGCGCAAGCCATTGGCCATGTGCTGGGCGAGATCGTGACCTCGCGCATTGGCGGTCAGGTTGAATACGTGCCCGGCAACAACGCCACGATCTTTCAGGCGATGGATCAGGGCAAAGGCGACATTGATGTGCATCCTGACGTGTGGTTGCCCAACCAGCAAAGCTTTACCGATAAATATGTGACAGAGGCGGGCACGGTCACGCTGTCCCAAAACGCCTATGAGGGCAATCAGGGCTTCTGTGTGAGCAAGGATTTCGCCGCCGCCAACAAGATCACCGACATTGCCGACCTTGGCCGCCCTGATGTGGCCGCGTTGATGGACAGTGACGGCGATGGCAAAGGCGAGATGTGGATTGGCGCACCGGGTTGGGCCTCTGCCAACGTGAATGAAGTCAAAGTACGCGACTACGGTTTGCTCGACTTTATCGAGCCGATCCGCGCCGAAGAAGCTGTGAAAACAGCGCGCATCAAAGACAGCATCGCAAAGGGCGAAGGCTATGCCTTTTATTGCTACAAACCCCACGCGGTCTGGTTCATGTTTGACGTTGAAATGCTGACCGAGCCAACATTTGATGCGGCCAAATACACGATGATCCAGCCCTCCGATGATGCGGATTGGTACGAGAAATCATCCGTGGCCACAAAAGACGCGCTCAAGGACGTGCAAATCGCGTGGTCCAATTCTTTGGCCGACCGCTCCCCTGCGGTTGCGGAATTTTTTGCCAACTTTGCACTGACAGCGGATGATGTGTCCGGTTTGGCGTTCGAGATCAGCGCCAATGGTGTCGAGCCTGCGGATGCCGCCAAAGCATGGGTTGCGGCCAATTCTGACCGTGTTGACGCGATGCTTGGCCTGTAAGCGCGGCGCCTGACAACTTGCGGCGCCGGTTCACGCGGGCGCCGCAAACGATCCCGACCACCTTCCCCCGTTTCAGCAAAGTGATGCATCATGACCAATGAAACTGTCGTTGAAATTTCGAATGTCTGGAAAATATTCGGGCCTCGCGCCAAAGAGGCGCTTGAGGCCGTGCGCAGCCGTGGTTTGAGCAAGGCGGAGGTGCTGTCGGAATTTAACGCGGTCGTCGGCGTGGCGGATGTGAGCCTGTCGGTCAAACGCGGCGAAATTTTCTGTATCATGGGGCTGTCGGGCAGTGGGAAATCCACGCTGGTGCGCCATTTTAATCGCCTGTTGGAACCCACGGCGGGCAAGATCGAGATTGAAGGCACGGATGTGATGGCCTTGGGCACGCGGGAGCTGCAAACCTTTCGCAACCAGAAAATCGGCATGGTGTTCCAGAACTTTGCGCTGATGCCGCACCGCTCTGTGCTGGACAATGTGGCGATGCCGCTGGAAATTCGCAAAGTGCCCAAAAACGAGCGGATGCGGCAGGCGGCGGCCATTCTGGACATTGTCGAACTGGGGGCATGGGGCGCAAAATTTGCCCATGAGCTGTCGGGCGGGATGCAACAACGTGTAGGGCTGGCGCGCGCTTTGGCGGCCAATCCGGATGTGTTGTTGATGGACGAGCCGTTTTCGGCCCTTGATCCACTGATCCGCCGCCAGTTGCAGGACGAGTTTATCCGCCTGAGCAAGATCCTCAAAAAGACCACGATTTTCATCACCCATGATCTGGACGAGGCCGTGCGCATCGGGGACCGCATTGCGATTATGCGCGACGGCAAGATGGTGCAAATGGGTACGGCCGAAGACATTGTGATGGCGCCTGCCGACGATTATGTCGCTGATTTTGTTGCCGGAATTTCGCGCCTGAAAGTGGTGCATGCCCATGCTGTTATGCAACCTGTTGCGGAGTATGTCAGTGCCCATGGCCCCATCGGGGAGGGCGCGCCGTGTGTGGATGCGAGCGAAACCCTTAGCACGTTGATCACCCTTGCGATTGATCATGAAACGCCGATTGTTGTGCAAACGGATGGCACGGATGCAGGTGTGATTACCCGCGCGGACCTGTTGCGCACTGTGATTGAAGGAACCGAAGTCTCATGAGCGATTCAGCACAAGATTTGGGTGTGAACCCGTTGGAAGATACCGAAAGCGAGGCGGCCCTTGCCTATGCCGAGGAGCGGCGCGCGGACATTCGCACTTTTGTGCGCACCAACCCCGCGTACTACATTCGCATGTTCGACAAGATTGGCGCGTCATCCTCTTTTACGCCCACGTTGAATGTTCTGGCGGGGATTTTCGGCCCTGTCTGGTTCGGGGCGCGGGGGCTTTGGAACTGGGCTTTGCCATTTTTGATTATTGAAACATTGGCGCTGGTGCAAATTGCGCGCGGTCTGTTCGGTGATCTGGGGGCGGAGGCTATGGCGCGGATTGCGTCAATCGAGGGCACGCTGGACTTGCGCCGCCAACAACTGGCCGCCGCCATCGAGAGCAATTCCGACAGGGCCGATGCGTTCCAGCGCACGGTGGACAGTCTGGAGGCCAACATAGGCGGGATTCGCGCCGAGGCCGATGCTTTGGCTGCCACCGGTCCGATGATTGCATTGACGGGGCTGGTCATTCTGATCGCGGCCAAACTGGGGCAAGCCTATGTGGCCAATTCCGCATTGGAGGCCCGCTTTTCCGATTGGATGAGTGATCACAGCGTGCGATCCGGCCTGCCGGTGACGCATATCGTGCTGAGTGCGATTTTCATGTCCCTGATCGCGGTTGCCGCGATGTTGCATTATGCGTTTCCGGGGCGTTTTGAACTGCTCTCGGACTTTCCGACGGACCCTGATATCCGGCTCTACGGCATTGACCGGGTGGAGGCGTTTTTCAACTGGGCGGTGCTGAACGGTGAGGTGCTGTTTGATGCGATTACCTATTTTATCCGTCTGGTTCTGGATGCTTTGGAGATCGTTTTTGTCCGCACGCCGTGGATCGTTATTGCCTCTTTGATTGTGCTGCTCACGTGGCTGACGGCGGGGGTGCGTATGGCGATCTATTCCAGCGCATTTCTGGCCTATATGGGATTGTTGGGCTTCTGGGAAAAGGCCATGACCACGTTGGCGCTGTTGGGGACGGCGGCGTGTCTGTCCATTCTGATCGGTATTCCGCTGGGCATGTTCGCAGCGCGCCGGCCACGGTTTTACAAGGCAATTCAACCGATTATGGATTTTATGCAGACGATGCCTGCCTTTGTGTTCATGATCCCTGTCATTGCATTTTTTGGCACGGGCAAGCCTGCGGCTGTTGTCACGACCATGATTTTCGGGGGCACTCCTGTGGTGCGCCTGACGGTTCTGGGCCTGCGCGGTGTGCCGGAAAGCGTGCGCGAGGCGGCCATCAGTTTCGGGGCCAACAAGTGGTACTTGCTGACCAAAGTCGATTTGCCTTTGGCCGCTCCCTCTATTCGCGCCGGCATCAACCAGACCATTATGCTGTCGCTTGCGATGGTGGTTGTGGCCTCTTTGATCGGGGCAAAAGGGCTGGGCGAGGACGTGCTGGAAGCTTTGCAATATGCCAACGTGGGTCAAGGCATTCTGGCAGGCTTTGCCATTTTGTTCTGCGCCATGATTCTTGACCGCATCGTGCAAGGCGGGCGCAAGTGATCCCGCTGGTTTTTGTCCATGGTTTGATGGGTGGCAGTGCGCAGTGGCAGGGGCAGGTTGGCCGTTTTGACGGGCATGAGGGTATTGCCCTTGATCTGCCGGGGTTCGGGGCCAATGCCCATATGGAGCCGGTTGCCAGTATCGCCGCGTTCGCCGATTGGGCGCTGGCGGAATTGAGCGCGCGCGGCGTGACGCGCTTTGATCTGTTGGGGCATTCTATGGGCGGCATGGTGGCGCAAGAAATGGTGCTGCGTGCGCCCGCGCGGGTTGCGCGTTTGGTGCTCTATGGCACGGGGGCGACAGGTATTTTGCCCGGCCGTTTCGAGACGATTGCCGCGTCGAAAAAACGTGCGCGCGCAGATGGGGCCGCTGCAACCGCGCGGCGCATTTCAGCGACGTGGTTTTTGAAAAATGAAAACTCTGCGGCTTTTGAGGGCTGTGCGGCCATTGCGCAATTGGCCAGTGTGGAGGCCATTCAGGCGGGCTTGGATGCGATGAGCGCGTGGAACGGTGCGCATCAGCTTGCGCGCATCGAGGCGCAAACGCTGGTGGTTTGGGGCGACCGGGATCGCACATACCCTTGGGCGCAAACCCATGACCTTTGGCAGAGCATTGCAGGCGCGCAGCTGGCTGTCATTCCCGGTTGCGCGCATGCCCTGCATCTAGAGAAACCTGATCTTTTCAATGCCGTGCTGGACGATTTCCTCACGCAGTGAGGCGCGCGTCGCACCACGGCATCTGTTCAGCGCCCGTCTTTGCCAGCGTCTGGAGCGACTTCTTGTGCCGCTTGGGTGGCGGCGGCGGATATCGCGGCTTTGTCCTCGGCGGTGAGGGCTTGATCGCCCATAGAGGGCAAGGCGACGCGCACTTCGCGGCGGGCAAATTCCATCCCGTTTTCTGCAAAGGCCGTGTTGACGCGGTTGAAGATTTCCTTGCGGATCATGAACTGTGTGCCCGGTTTGCACATGAACTTGCCGCGGATCACCATGCCCACATCGTCGATTTCCAACACCCCTTGGGATTTGAAGGGGGCCAGAAAGTCTTCTTTGAACTCGTCCATCACCAGCATGTCCTGACCGATCTTTTTGAAGATCTTTTTGATCTTGTTGGGATCGCTGTCAAAGGGAACGGTGAAGCGCAGTTTCATGATCACCCAATCCCTTGAAAAGTTGGTGATTTTCGGAATTTCGCCATAAGGGATCGTGTGCACAGGCCCTTTGTGGTGGCGCAATTGCATAGAGCGGATCGAGAT
This sequence comes from uncultured Paracoccaceae bacterium, assembly GCA_943787985.1. Classification (GTDB taxonomy): domain Bacteria; phylum Pseudomonadota; class Alphaproteobacteria; order Rhodobacterales; family Rhodobacteraceae; genus Ascidiaceihabitans. The sequence continues at coordinate 989,142 of CALSOO010000004.1, forward strand.
TTTCTCGACCGTGCCCATGGTGCCTTCGACCTCGACATATTCACCGTTGCGAAACGCGTCATCGACCAGAAAGAAGATGCCGGACACAACGTCCGTCACCAGTTTCTGGGCGCCGAAACCGATGGCCAAACCGACGATACCGGCACCGGCGAGCAGGGGGGTGGTGTCAACGCCGACGTTGGACAGCCCCAGCAACAAGAACACCACAACGATGGTCGCCTGCGCCACACCAAGGATCAATGGCAACACCGTCGAGAGGCGCGAGCCACCTGCGCCGCCGCCATCCCCGCCGACTTCCTGACTGTCAGGATCAAAGCCCGAGGCCGTTTGTTCCGCCGCCAGTTTGCGGTTGATGTAGAGCGAGACGACTTCATACAACAGGTAACCGATGGACATGATGATCAGGAATTCGATCAAGGAGGCCGCCAGTTTTGGCCCGACCCCGGCAGAGGCGATGTTTTCCGCGCTCATGCCCCAGAACCCTGCGATGGTCAGGATCACGATCCCGAACACAACCACGCGCCCGATGCGCACATAAGAGCGTTTGGCGGATAGATAGGCGCGTTCTGCCACAGCCCCTTCGCCTGTCATGGGCGGAGAGAGGTGGCGCACAAGGCCACGGATAACGGTGTCCATGGCCGGTGCAAACATGAGCAATATCATGGTTTTGTAATGGGGTTGCGTGGTGAGCAATGCGAAGTTTTCGTAGCTGACCACGATGTTGATCACCCACCAGACGGCAAAGATGATGACCATCACGAAGTAGGGGTAGGCTTGTGCGACGCGTGCTTCGGTGGGTGTGATTTCGGGTTCAAAGCCGCGCATCATGGATTGGCCTGCCGCGCGGTATCGCCAGAAGAGTGTCAGGATGTAGATTTGCATGCCAAGGTTCAGCCAGAACCCGAGCCGCGTTTCCCCGCGTGGCAAACCATGCATGTCGTTGAACGCCATAATTGCAGCGGAGAAGCCAAGCAAAAAGGCAATCCAGAACTGGTGGAAACACAATGCCTTGGCGGATTTGGTATCGACGTTGAGCAGGCGGTATTCAGGGTTCATCGGCGCAAAAAGGAAGAAGGCGATGGCCAGCATAAAACGTGGAAATCCGATGAGGAAGGGGCCGATCAGTCCGACGATGGGCAGGATGTTGTCGGGGAGGATGGTGCGCCCCACGGCCATGGAAACAAGCACAAAGATCACCACGGCCACGACCTGTGTGGTCAGGCGTTGCACCAAAAGCTGGATGACTTCGCGCAGTTGCATGTTGTCTGGATCCGCAGGCGGCAGGATGCGCCAATTCCGGGTCGAACGGCGAAAGGCGATCTCGGCAAGTGCGCCAGCGCCAAAGACCACCACCATATAGGCGAGCATGATCAACAGCCCTGAAAACGCCCCGATCCGCTCGTAAAACAGGGCGAATGCCGCGCCTTGGCGTTCAAACAACAGCGGCAGGCGCTGGATGGGGGTGATGATGGATTGAACCGCGCCAGTCGTGGCGTGATAGAAGAAATCGGACACCCCTGTGTCGTCTTTCTGTTGCGCGGCGGCTTGGGTTTCCAGGCGGTCCAGCAGAATGGCGCGCACATCTGCATCCGAGAGCCGCGAGATCAATGCGTTGGCATCTTCGGTCGTCATGTCATCGGGCAGGCTGGGCGTGCCCGTTGCGGGGGCTGATCCAGAGAGCGAAATTTGCGCCTGCGCGGGTGTGGTGAGCGCGGCGCAGGCAAGCGCCAGCGCGCAGACTGTGATCATACGATAGATAAGTGACATGAATTTCCCCTTTGACCTTACACGGACAGTGCAGTGAATTCCGTCGCAACTTCAAGTGCTCAGTTCAGTTCACTGGCGCACAGTGGGTTCGCGCGGTGGGTTTGGGGGGGCTGGCAAAAAAAAGGCCGAGCACGAAGCTCGGCCAAGTCCAACAGGGAGGTGTGAACCCGAGGCGCTCGTGCGCTCGTCGTTTTCACAGGGCTGAAATATGAGGCTGTGTGCCGCCATTCAAGGCGCAATCTGTCACAGGGTGCAGCAATTCCGGATATGCACGATGCGCATACCTTAGGCTTTGTCTGTTATCTCGCAACTGCTTACGGTATGCGATGATCTCTTCCTGAACGAACTCCTTGAAGGCTGAAATCCGCTTGGATTGCCGTAATTCTTCGGGATATGCGAGGAAAACAGGCACGTCGGCGGATTCGATATCCGGCAGCACCCGCACCAGGTCGGGAAAATCCTGTGTGACGTAGTCGGGCAGAATCCCCACGCCCAGATTGTGCAGCACCCCTTGCAGCACGCCGAAGTAATTGTTCACAGTTCAGGAGCGACATCACCTCATGTGTCATAAGTTCCTGCGCCAGAGACGACGCTTGCCCCGACTTGTGCCGAGTTGGTGTTCTGGCAAATCAGCCGGTGCTCGGATTCAAATCCTGCGGGCTGTTCGAGTTTGCGGTGCGCGGCAAGGTAGCTGGGCGACGCATAAAGCTGCATGTGCACGTCATCAGCCGTTTGCGGATCAGGTCAGCCTGGCTGGGTTCTTTCATGCGGATGGCGACATCGGCCTCGCGCATGGGCAGGTCCAGCACCCGTTCCTCAAGCATCAGATCAATCTTGAGATCCGGGTATTTGTCATAAAGCTGTGGCAGGCGCGGGGCCAAGCCAAAGCGTGCCAAAACCGGTCGTGGTTGTACACGCAGATCGCCAAACACTTCTTCTTCGCTGTCGCGAATGCGTGCGCTGGCGGCATCCAGCGTTTGATCATGGCGAGTGTGGCGTCAAACAGCAACTCGCCCTGTTCGGTCAGGATCAGCCCGCGCGCATGGCGGTGAAACAGCGTTGTTGAGCGCTTTCTTCAAGCGCGCGCACCTGACGGCTGACACGCCGATTGCGACAAATGCAGTTGTCGCCCGCATGGGTCAGGCTGCCCGCATCGGCACCGCATGAAAGATTCGTAAGCTTGTCCCAATCCATATCCGCAACTTTCTTGTTCCGCCGCCTGCGCTTATGCATATACCAAGCCATGGAGCTTGCGTTTCAACTTGGCAAAAATATCGCTATGCAGGTCAGTATTTGTGACCTAATATTGCTGATAACTGATGCAACTGATCCGCCTTGGGAGGGCCGAGATGAGCACGCAAAAATCTCCTGAATGACCGTTTGATCTGGCAAAAGCCCGGTTCTGCTGAACGGCACGCAGGCGCTGGTGCGTCTGATGTTGATGCAAAAGGCCGCGCGACAGGCGGCGGGCTGAACACGGCGGGCTATGTCACGGGCTATCGCGGATCGCCTTTGGGGCGGTTGATATGCAGATGACGCGCGCGGCCAAGCCTTGGCAGAGCCGAATGTGACCTTTCAAGCCGGGTCTGAACGAAGATCTGGCCGCCACCGCGCTTTGGGGCGCGCAGCAGGCCGAGTTGCGCGGCGAGGGCAAATATGACGGCGTGTTTGGCCTGTGGTACGGCAAGGGGCCGGGGGTGGATCGCTCGGGCGATGTGATGCGCCACGCCAATATGGCGGGCACGTCGCAACATGGCGGGGTGTGATGGCGATGGGGGATGACCACACGGGCGAATCGTCACCGTGCTGCACCAATCCGAATGGGCCATGGTCGATGCCTATATGCCCGTCGTCAGTCCCTGCGGGGTGCAGGAGATGATGGATTACGGGCTTTACGGCTATGCGTTGTCGCGGTTTGCCGGGCTTCTGGGTCGGGCTGAAGACGATGAAAGACACGGTTGAGGTCACCTCGTGGTTGATGGTGATCCGCACCGGTTGCAGTTTGTGACGCCCGATTTGACATGCCCGAAGGGGGTCTGAACATCCGCTTGGTGGATCGACCGCATCAGCAAGAAGCGCGGATGATCGATCACAAACGCTATGCCGCCGAGGCGTTTCGCCATGCCAACAAGATGGACAAACGGGTCTGGGGCAAGCCGGGTGCCAAGATCGGCTTTGTGGCGGCGGGCAAGAACTGGTTGGATCTGGTGCATGCGCTGTCCTGCTGAACATTGACGAGGCGAAGCCGAGCGGCTTGGGCATCACGACCTACAAGTCGGGCAGACCTTGGCCGCTGGATATGCAGGGTTTCACGACTGGGCCGAGGGCTTGATCTGATCGTGGTGTCGAGGAAAAGCGCAAGCTGATCGAGGTGCAGATCAAAGAAGCGCTGTTTGACGATCGCCGCGGCGCCGCGTTTATGGCTGGCACAAGGGCGCCGGTGGAGCACGGGAAGAGCTGTTCCCGACGCGCGGCGCGCTTGACCCGATCGATGATCGCCGAGAAACTGGGCGGATTTTGATCGAAGAGGGCGCGGCACGGACGGTCTGAAGCCGGGCTGGCGCGCTGGACGAGGCGCGCGCGCTGACAATCGCCGAGAATTGCAGCGCGCTTGCCCTATTTCTGCTCGGGCTGTCCGCATAATTCATCGACCAAAGTGCCCGAGGGCAGCCGCGCCTATGCGGGCATCGGCTGCCACTTCATGGTGCAGTGGATGGACCGCGACACGCTTGGCTTTACCCATATGGGCGGCGAGGGGGCGAACTGGATCGGCGAGGCCCGTTTTCGACCCGCGAACATGTGTTCCAGAATCTCGGCGATGGCACCTATAACCATTCCGGCGTTCAGGCGATCCGTGCGGCTGTCGCGGCTGGCACGAACATCACCTACAAGATCCTCTACAATGATGCGGTGGCGATGACCGGCGGGCAGGCAATGAGGGGTCTTGACGCGCCGCGCATTGCCGCGAGTGCAGGCGATGGGCGTCGAAACACTCGCGTGGTTTATGACGAAAAGAAGATGTGGATTTGGCACTTTCCGCAAGGGTTGCGATGCATGAACGCGAGATGATGCACTGTTCAGAGAAGATTTGCAAATCAAGGGGTCTCGGCCATCGTCTATATCCAGACCTGCGCTGCGGAAAAACGCCGCCGCCGCAAACGCGGGCTGTTCCCGGACCCGACAAGCGCGTGTTCATCAATACCGACGTCTGCGAAGGCTGCGGCGATTGCGGCGTGCAATCCAACTGCGTGTCGATCGTGCCGGTGAGACCGAACTGGGCCGCAAACGGGCGATTGATCAGTCAGTCTGCAACAAGGATTTTCCTGCGTCAAAGGGTTTTGCCCGTCTTTCGTGACGTGCGAAGGGGCGCAAGTCGCAAAGGAGCCACCGCGAACTGGATCTGCCGATCTGCCGATCCCGAGCTGCCCGCGATCAACGGCACGCATAATGTGGTGATCACAGGCGTCGGCGGCACCGGCGTTGTGACCATCGGGGCGGTGCTGGCGCAGGCGGCGCAGATCGATGGCAAGGGCGCTGGCATGATGGAAATGGCGGGCTGGCGCAAAAGGGCGGCGCGGTGCATATCCATTGCCGTCTGGCCGAAAACCCGAGCGATATCATGCGATCCGTGTGGCCACGGGCGAATGCGACGCATTGATCGGCGGCGATCTGGTGGTGTCGGCCGGGGCCAAGACGCTGGGCCTGACGAAAGCGGGCGCACCGGGGCTGTGGTCAATAGCCACGAGATCATCACCGGTGATTTCACCCGCGATACCGAATTCACATTGCCGACTGACCGGCTGCAGCTGGCGTTGCAGGCGCGTCTGCGGACGGCGTGCGACTGTTTGATGCCTCGGATCTGGCGCGGCGCTGCTGGGCGATTCGATCTTTTCCAACATGATGGTGTTTGGGGCGGCCTGGCAGCGCGGCTGATCCCTGTCGCTTGAGGCGATCACCGCAGGCGATCGACTTGAACGGGGCCGCGGTGAGCGCAATCTGCGCGCGTTTGAGATGGGCGTTGGGCGGTGCTGCATCCCGATGACGCGGCGATATGCTCGCCCAATGTGGTGCATTGCCAAAGACCCTGGAGAAAGATCGCCTTCGCGCGCGACATCTGACGGCCTATCAGGGCAAGCGGCTTGGCCAAGCGCTATCGCAAGCTGGTGAGCGATTGACGATGACGACTGAGCGAAGCGGTGGCCATGGGCTATCACAAGCTGTTGGCTTACAAGGATGAATACGAGGTTGCGCGCTTGCTGCTGACCACCGCGAAAAGGCGCGGCGAGTTTGACGGCGATTTCAAGATGACCTTTCATCTGGCCCCTCCGATGCTGTCCAAGACAGGGCCGGACGGGCGCCCGAGAAACGCGAATTCGGCGCTGGCATGTGCGGCCTTGCAGGTTCTGGCCGCTTGAAGCGCTTGCGCGGCACGCCGTTGGATCTGTTTGGCTACACCGCCGAGCGCAAGATGGAGCGTGCGCTGATCCGCCAATACGAGGCCGACATGAAGGCTGTGCTGCCCATGTCACCCGCGACCAGCGATGCTGTCTGCCTTGGCCGAGCTGCCGCTTGCACATTCGCGGGTTTGGCCTGTGAAGAGGCCAACGAAGCGAAAGCCGCGAAGCGCCGCGAGGAGTTGCTGAGTGTGATCCAGCGGGCGGTGCGCCCATGCCAAAGCGGCGGAATAGTGCGGCTGATGGCTCTTTTATAGGGTCTATGCAAGCGGCGCGGCTAATGTCCCCAACGCCAAAGCCGTCAAGGACAGAGCCATGCCACCAAGCGCGCAATCGCCCGCGACATCACCTATGCCATTCGGCGCGCCAAAGGGGCGGGCGGCGTTGATCCGCCTGATGGAGAACACCACAGGCCGGCTGCGCTTGATCAAAGCGCGCCAGGCTATGACGACGAGTCGCCGCTGGCGCTGATTTCTGGCAGGTGATGGTCGAGCGCTATGGGCTGACTTGAACGTGCTTGGCGGACTTTGGACAATATTCCCAAAGACGGTCCCGTGATTGTGATTGCCAACCATCCCTACGGCATTCTGGACGGGCTGATGATGGGGCATATCCTGTCGACGGCGCGCGGAGATTTCCGCATTCTGGCCAACTCCGTGTTTCGCAAGGCCCAGGATCTGAACCGGATCATCTTGCCGATCTCGTTTGACGAACCAAAGAGGCCGTCAAGCTGAACATCGAAACCCGCAAACGCGCTGTTGACTATCTTGGGCAGGGCGGCGCGATCGGCGTTTTCCCGGGCGGCACTGTCAGCACGGCGGCGCCGTTTTGCACGCCGATGGACCCCGGTTGGCGCGTTTACGGCGCGCATGATTCGCAAAGTCCGAGGCGACGGTGGTGCCGGTGTTCTTTGACGGGCACACCAGCCGGCTGTTCCAGATGGCCAGCCATCTGCACAGCACGTTGCGCTGGGCTGTTGATTCAAGGAGTTCGCAAGCGCGTCGGACACGCCGGTCGGTCGTGATCGGGCGCCCGATCGCGGCGTGACGTCTGGCCCAGTTCCAAAGGATCCCAAAGATGATGGATTTCCTGCGCAAAGCCACGTATGAGCTGTCCCCAACCCGTGATCCATTCGACTTGGCTATGAGTTTGCAGGAAAGCATCGCAAGGCGCGACTATGGCAGTTGGCATTTTCGATAGCGGATTGGGCGGGCTGACAGTTCTGGACGCGGTGCAGAAGCGCCTGCCTGACGTGCCGTTTGTCTACTTCGCTGACAGCGCGCATGCGCCCTATGGCGTGCGCGATGCCGATGATATTTATCGAGCTGACCAGCGCGGTGCAGCGCCTGTTGGATGCCGGCTGTGATCTGGTGATCTTGGCCTGCAACACGGCCTCGCCGCGGCTTTGCGCCGGATGCAGGAAGGCTGGGTGCCCGAGGGCAAGCGCGTTCTTGGGCGTGTTTGTGCCGCTTGATCGAGGCGCTGACCGAGCGCGAATGGGGCGACAATTCCCCGCCCCGCGAAGTGGAGTCAAACATGTGGCGCTTTTTGCCACCCCGGCCACGGTGGCGAGCCGTGCGTTTCAGCGCGAACTGGCGTTTCGCGCGATTGGTGTCGACGTGGAGGCCCAGGCCTGTGGCGGTGTGGTTGATGCGATTGAGGACGGTGATATGATCTTGGCCGAAGCTTTGGTGCGCAGCCATGTGGATGCGCTGCAGACGCAAGATGCCCAAGCCCGAGGCGGCGATCTTGGGCTGCACGCATTACCCGCTGATGGAGAGACGTTTCAAGCAGGCATTGGGGCGGACGTGAAGGTGTATTCGCCAAGCGGATCTGGTGGCGAAAGCCTTGCCGATTATCTGCGCGTCACCCTGACATGATCGGCAGCGGCAAAGCTGCGCTATTTGACCACCGGTGATCCCAAGCGTGTCAGCGACCGTGCCACCCAGTTTTTGCGACGACAAATCAGCTTTGTTGCCGCCTGATCCTGCATTTAATACAAGAGATAAAACATGACATATACTATCGCCATTCTGGGCGCCATCGGCTACACGGGCGCAGAGCTTATCCGGCTGATTGCCGGCATCCCTATGAACATCAAGGCCTTCGGCGGATCGTAAAGCTGGCAAGGCATTGCGCAGAGTGTTTCCCGCATCTGCGCCATCTGGACTTGCCCGACTGGTCAGCATTGACGGATTGACTTTACCGGCATTGATCTGTGCTTTTGCGCTTGCCGCATAAGACCAGCCAAGAGGTGATCTGCTGCCTGCCCAAGTGACCTCAAAGATCGTGGATCTGAGTGCTGATTTCCGGCTGCGTGATCCGAGGCTGTATGAAAAATGGTACGGCAACGCCCATCAGCGCCGTGAGATGCAGGCGAGGCGGTCTATGGCCTGACAGAGTTCTACCGTGATCGAGATCGCGCAGTGCGCGCTTGGTCGCGGGCACCGGCTGCAATGCGGCGACGGGCCAGTTTGCGTTGCGCCCGTTGATTGCGGCGGGGGTGATTGATCTTGACGAGATCATTCTCGACTCAAATGCGCGGTGTCTGGCGCCGGGCGCGCGCTCAAGGAAAATCTGCTGCACGCGGAATTGTCCGAGGGCTACATGCGCTATGCTGTTGGCAGCACGCATCGTCATTTGGGCGAGTTTGATCAGGAGTTCAGTCGCCTTGGCGGGCCGCCGTGTGCAGGTGCAGTTCACCCCGCATCTGATGCCCGCCAACCGCGGTATTCTGGCGACCAGCTATGTGCAGGCGACGCGCGCAGATTTATGACACATTGGTGCGGCCTATCGCGATGAGCCTTTATCGAAGTGCTGCCCTATGGGCGAGACCCCAGCACGCACATGTGCGCGGGTCGAATTTCTGCCATATCGGTGTTGCGGCTGACCGCATTGACGGTCGGGCCATCGTGATTGCGCGCTTGATAATCTGACAAAAGGGAGCAGCGGGCAGGCCTTGCAGAATGCCAATCTGATGTTAGGTCTTGATGAAACCGCGGGTCTGATGCTGGCCCCGCTGTTCCCGTAGTCGAGGGATCCATGGAAAGCTGTAAGAAACAAGCGCCGTATTCAGGTCGATCGCTGTTGCGCGTGGTGGCACTGGCACTGTCCACGGCTCTGATTGGCTATGCGATGCGCGACGGGATCAATTTTTTCCGCTCCCAAGCCAGGTATCGCGGACCCGCCGCGCCACAGAAGTGTTTCGCATCGGCGGCTTGGTCGAAGAAGGCTCGATCGTGCGCGGTCAAGGCAGAGGTCATCGCTTTTCGGTGACGGATGGCGGTGCGATCATTCCTGTGATTTACACGGGTGTGCTGCCCGACCTGTTTGAGGAAAACCAAGGCATGGTTGGCACGGGAAGTTACATCAACGGCGTCTTTGAAGCCTCTGAAATACTTGCCAAACATGACGAAACCTATATGCCTGCTGAAGTCGTCGATGCCTTGAAAGCGCAAGGCGTTTATCAAGAACCTGACAGCTAGAGCGCACCTGCGTTCCACGACGCTTTAACCACCGTTCGCAGATTCCCTGCAGCTTCCTTGCAAGCGGAGGATATGCCATGCACACGTCAAAGAAGATGCGCGCACACGAGATTGTGCGCCGCGAGGGCGGCTTTGTGAATGATCCCGAGATCCCGGTGGTGCGACCAATCATGGCGTGACCATCCACACGATGCGCAGCCTTGGCTTGGATCTTGACAAGGATGGTCGTGTCGATCCGCAGATGTGCGCGTCTGACCCGGCTCAAGCGGTTGAGATTTTCATCAGCACTATTTTGAAGGCCGCGCATTCGCGCGCTTGCCGAAGCGCTTGCAGGCCAGCGTGTTTGATATGTATGTCAACGCGGGCGCAACGCGGTGAAGATTTTGCAACGTTGTTGCGGGATATGGGTGACTGCGCGGTTGATGTGGAGGTGCATTGGCCCGCACCATTGCGCGCCGCACGCGCGTCCGATGCCGCCCCCGATCACATTGAAGATGCCTACGGCGATTGCGCGGCGCAATTATTACTTTCGTCTCGCCGATCAAGTCGCCTCGCCAGCCGCAAATATGCGCGCACGCGTGCAGGTGGCAAAGGCGGCTGGATCACCCGCGCTGAGGAGTTCATGTCTGCGAGGTATCACCTGTCCGATGCACAATTTCAGCAAAGGATCGCGTCATGGGCTTGATGGATCGGATGTTTGGTTTGATGTTCGGGGGTGGGCAATGTGATCCGCTGACACCGCCGAGGTGTTTCGTGAAAACGCCGAACAAGGTGCTGTCCGTGAGGCGCGCATTCAAGCGCAGGCGATGCAGCAGTTTGGCCGCGAGTTTGCGAGGTGCGCCGTCAGAGGCGGTGTTTGACCGGCTCATGGACGCGGTGAACCGTCTGCCCCGTCCTGCGTTGGCGTTGGGCACGCTTGGGTTGTTCGTGTCTGCGATGGTCGATCCGTTGTGGTTTGCCACACGGATGCAAGGCATCGCCTTGGTGCCTGAACCGTTGTGGTGGCTGTTGGGGGCATCGTGTCGCTTCTACTTTGGCGCGCGCCATCAGGTGAAAAGCCAGCAGTTTCAACGTGAGATCGTGGGCAGCATGCTCGCGCTTGCCCGACTGTGATGGAATAACTTGGACGCCCTGTGGAGGCGCGATCAAACGTGACGCGTGCCGTTACGCCGATCCGCCTGAGCGATGCGCCTCATGTGCCCGTCGCAATCTCGCACTATGCGTCGAAAAAGCGTTTCCGACCTGAGATGCAGCACTTGCATTGATGCGGGTGTGCCGCGACATGCTACAGCGTTGCGATCCCGCGACAATGTGAACCGAGAAAGGCGGCGATTTCCATTGGCGTCGCAGCATGCCTGCGCACTATACTTCATCGCATGATTACAGAGCTCGGACATTTCGCCCTCATCCTCGCCTTTCTTGTTGCCATTGTGCAGGCCGTTGTGCCGCTGATCGGCGCGCACAAACATTGGTATGCGCTGGATGGCTGTGGCCGAACCTGCCGCCAAGATGCAGTTTCTTGCTCACAGGCTTTGCCTTCGCAGCACTGACTTATGCGCTTTGTGACCTCGGACTTCTCGCTTCGATTGGTATGGCTAAACTCGCACTCAGCGAAACCGATGCTTTATAAAATCAGTGGCGTTTGGGGCAATCACGAAGGTTCCATGCTGCTTTGGGTGTTGATCTTGACGCTCTTCGGGGCATGCGCTGCTTGGTTTGGCGGGAACTTGCCACCAACGTTGCGTGCGCGCGTATTGGCGGTTCAATCTGCGATCGCCGTTGCGTTTTTCGCCTTCATTATTTTTACATCTAACCCGTTCTTGCGCCTTGCAGTACCGCCGTTTGATGGCCAGGATCTCAACCCGCTCTTGCAAGATCCCGGCTTGGCCTTCCATCCGCCTTTCTTATATCTCGGTTATGTGGGTCTCTCGATGGCGTTCTCTTTCGCGGTTGCAGCTTTGTTGGAGGGCCGCGTTGATGCAGCATGGGCCCGTTGGGTGCGCCCTTGGACCTTGGCGGCATGGATCTTCCTCTCAATCGGCATCGGACTTGGATCTTGGTGGGCCTATTATGAGCTTGGCTGGGGTGGTTTCTGGTTCTGGGATCCGGTTGAAAACGCGTCCTTCATGCCTTGGCTATTGGCAGCCGCCTTGTTGCATTCGGCCATCGTCGTGGAAAAACGCGAAAGTCTGAAAAGTTGGACGATCTTGCTGGCAATTCTCGCCTTCGGCTTTTCCTTGATTGGCACATTCATCGTGCGCTCCGGCCTTTTGACATCGGTGCATGCCTTCGCCAATGATCCAGAGCGTGGCGTGTTCATCCTGATGATCCTTGGCGTTCTTCACAGGTGGCGCACTGATCCTATTCGCGATGCGCGCCTCCGCGATGGAAGCCAAAGGCGTTTTCGGTGTCGTCAGCCGCGAAAGTGCGCTGGTTGCGAATAACGTCTTGCTCGCTGTAGCCTGTTTCGTCGTCTTCGTTGGCACTCTTTGGCCGATGTTTGCAGAGATGTTTTGGGACAGAAAACTCTCCGTCGGACCGCCGTTCTTTCAACATGGCCTTCACACCGTTCATGATTTTATTGGGAGTGATCCTACCCGTTGGCTCAACGCTGGCATGGAAACGCGGTCAGATAGGCCGCGCGGCCTATCAAATGCGATTTGTCTTCGCGCTTGCGGTTGCTTTGGCCTTACTGGTCTGGGTGATGCAAACGGGCCGCTCGCTAATGGGACCGATTGGTCTGTTTCTTGGCGCATGGATCGTCTTTGGTGCGTCGCTTGATATTTGGATGCGCGCACAGCGCAAATGGGACCGCTTACTACGTTTGCCTCGTGCGGACTGGGGCAAGGCTGTCGCGCATGGCGGACTTGGTGTGACCATGTTTGGTATCGCTGGACTGATGGCGTGGCAGGTGGAAGACATCCGCATTGCCGAAGTTGACACGCCTTTCATTGTTGGTGGCTTTGAGTTGGAACTCAAAGGTGTGGATCGTGTTCAAGGGCCGAACTATCTTTCGACCATGGGCCGCGTGATCCTGCGCAAAGATGGCGCAGAGATCGCTGTGTTAAATCCAGAGAAACGCAACTACCCGGTCGCACAAATGCCAACGACGGAGGCTGCAATTGACTATCGTTTCTTGCGCGACGTCTATGTGGTGATCGGTGACCCGCAAGAGGGTGGTGGTTGGACGCTGCGTACCTATATCAAACCTTTGGCGAACTGGATTTGGGCGGGTGTTCTGCTGATGGCACTTGGTGGTTTCTTAAGCTTGTCTGATCGCCGTTTCCGTGTTGGCGCAGGTGCAAGCAAACGTCGCACACGCACGGTTGCTGCGGAATGAAGCGCTTGTCATTGTTGCCTTTGCATGTTGCTGGCTTCGCCTTTGGGAGCAGTGCAGCCGGACGAAGTGTTGGACGATCCTGTGCTGGAACAACGCGCACGGGTTCTCTCCAAAGGGCTGCGTTGTCTGGTCTGTCAGAACGAAAGTCAATTGACGAAAGTCATGCCTCGCTTGCGCGCGATTTGCGGATTTTGCTGCGCGAGCGATTGGTGCAGGGCGACACGATGAGCGAAGCGGATGTAGCTTTCATTGTTGATCGCTACGGTGAATATGTGCTGCTTCGACCCGCCGTCACGGGGTCCAACTGGTCTGCTTTGGGCGGCGGGTCCGCTCATGTTGTGATCGCGGGAGGCGTGCGGATTGGTCTATTTCCGGCGCCGATCGGTGGCGGTCCGCGCCTCAAGAGACTGCGCTGAATTTTGATGAAAAGCGCCTCACAGATTTTGGCGAGTGACGCGCGGTTTCGCTTTTCTGCACGACGGCTTTGCAGTCTGGGTCAAGCAACAAGGAAGGACGCACCGATGGACTATCAAACCATCACATATGCGCTGGCCGATGACATCGCCACTGATCACACTGAACCGCCCTGACGTTATGAATGCGCTGAATACGCAGATGCGTGCCGAAATCACTGCATGCCGTCACCCTGGCGGGGCGCGAGGCCGCGTGTGTGGTGCTGACAGGGGCAGGGCGCGGCGTTTTGTTCGGGGCAGGATCTTGGGGATCGCGGCGATGGCTCCGGAGCCGACCCTGAGCAGTCGTTGCGTGATGAATACGAGCCGATGCTGCGCGCGATCTTTGACTGCCCTGTTCCGACCATTGCCGCTGTGAACGGCGCGGCGGCGGGCGCTGGCGCGAATCTTGCGCTTTGGCCTTTGATGTGGTGATCGCGGCGGAACGTGCGTACTTCATGCAAGCCTTTACGCGCATTGGCCTGATCCCTGACGCTGGCGGCACCTACTCTATGCCGCGCCCGATGGGCATGGCCAAAGCGATGGGGGCCTCCTTGTTTGCAGACAAGATCAGCGCCAAACAAGCAGACGATTGGGGGATGATCTGGGAGCATGTCGCGGATGATGCGTTTGACGCCCACTGGAAAGCCCGCGCCACCTATCTGGCGGAAGGACCGACAGCGGCCTATGCCTCTGCCAAGATCGCGATCCGTGGCACGTGGGACAACACCCGCGACGAGCAATTGACCCTTGAGGCCAAAGAGCAAGGCAATTGCGGGCGCACCCGTGATTTCGTGGAAGGTGTCGTAGCGTTTTCTGAAAAGCGCAAAGCACAGTTCGAGGGGCGTTAACCCCGCCTTCGGGTCAGCTGTGGCGGGCAACCAGCATGACGTCATCGGCGCTTGGAATAGTCTCAAGACGCGTCAGGACGGCCAATGGTGTGCCGTCCGCGCGCAATGTGATCATCTCTGATTTGTCGTCAGCGTCGATGGTGATGACGGGGGGCGCGTTGCGCGCATTATAGAGCACGACAATCTGGTCGCTGTCTGTGGCCGGATCATTAACCAAGGCACATTCCGTTTCCACCGTTTGCGCTTTCATCAAAGCCGCCCAATGATCTTCGGGTGCGGGAGAAGAGACGCGTGAGGGCATGCTGGCCGCCTTTGTTGTTTTGTTCGAAGTACTGCCATTGCGCGGTACTGTGAGCACAGCGTTTAAAGGCCGAAACCAATGCGCTGCCATCCGAATTTGAGTCACCCTAAGGCGTTCTTCTTTAGAGGGTCAAGCACTTGAGTTGGATTGTAAATCAGCTGTAAACAATGCCTCAATTTCGCCTTGTTTTGGCTGGGTCGTTTCTTGTTGGTTAACCGCATTGGCAGGGTTTCGCTGGTTTTGAACGACTCAGTGCTGCAAAATGTGCGGCCATGGCGCCGTCCAAACGCAAAACGCCCGACACACTGGCCGGGCGTTCGCAAAATTTGACAGAGTTTAGCGGTTTTCGATGTCCACGTAATCCCGCGCCGTTTCGCCCAGATACAAGCTGGCGCGGGACGGCCAATTTTGTTTTGTGGATCTCGCAATCATTTCTTTCCACTGTGAAATCCAGCCAACTGTGCGCGACAGGCAAAGATGGGTGTGAACATCGACGTTGGGAAGCCCATCGCTTCGAGGATGATGCCGGAGTAGAAAGTCCACATTCGGGAACAGCTTTCTTTTCCGCGAAAGTACGGATCAGCCAAGCTGCGGCTTCAAGTTCTTTGGCGACTTGCAGGATCGGGTTGTTTTCACACGCCAGCAAGTTCCAGAACCTCGTCCGCTGATTTTTCATCACTGTGGCGCGTGGATCGTGTTTTTATAAACGCGATGGCCGAAGCCCATCAGGCGGAAGGGTCGTTCTTGTCTTTGGCGCGCGCGATATACTCTGGAATACGGTCCGGTGTGCCGATTTCCTTGAGCATTTCGAGGCAGGCTTGGTTTGCGCCGCCATGCGCAGGGCCCCAGAGGCACGCAATACCCGCCGCAATACAAGCGAAGGGGTTGGCCCCGGACGAGGATGCAAGGCGCACAGTAGAGGTGGACGCGTTTTGCTCGTGATCGGCATGTAGCGTGAAAATGCGGTCCATGGCGCGCGCCAGAATCGGGTTCACATTGTACTCTTCTGCCGGCACAGAGAAACACATGTGCAGGAAGTTTGCCGCGTAATCCAGATCATTGCGCGGATACACAAACGGTTGGCCGATGGAGTATTTATACGCCATCGCCGCAATCGTTGGCAGCTTTGCAATCAGGCGGTGCGAGGCGACTTCGCGCTGGTACTCGTCCGTAATGTCAGTGCTGTCATGATAAAACGCGGACATCGCCCCGATCACGCCAACCATCGTTGCCATGGGGTGTGCATCACGCCGGAACCCACGGAAGAAATTGTGCATCTGTTCGTGGATCATTGTGTGGTGGGTGATCGGTCGCTTCGAACTTTTCGAGTTCTGCGGGTGTTGGCAGCTCTTCATACAGCAGCAGGTAGCAGACTTCGAGGTAGTGGGATTTTTCGGCCAGTTGGTCGATCGGGTACCCACGGTGCAGCAGCTCGCCTTTGCCGCCATCAATGAAGGTGATCGTGCTGTCGCAGCTGGCGGTCGAAGTGAAGCCGGGATCGTAGGTGAACACACCCGCTTGCGCGTAGAGCTTGCGGATGTCGACAACATCCGGTCCTGCGGTGGGCGAGAACATGGGCAAGTCATATGAACTGCCATCAATGGTTATCGTTGCGGATTTAGTACTTTCGGTCATGCGATCCCTTCCTGTGTCAGCGACAGGGTTCTCCCCGTCACGTTTGAGCAGCTACGCTCAGCGCAATGGTGCAGCAAAATGGCCACGTCGCGCAGTTGTTATCCTGTGCACCCTTTCAAAGCTGTTAACCCTGATCGGTTGCCGCATCGTTCAATCGCGCAAGGCTTTCCTCGCGCCCCAAAACGAGCATCATGTCAAAAACCGAAGGTGTCACCGCGCGTCCTGCAAGTGCCGCCCTCAAAGGGCCCGCGAGCTCGCCGAACTTGGTGTCCTGTGCTTCGGCAAAGCCGTTCAGGACGGCCTCCAGACTGTCTCGCTCCCAGCTAGCATTTTGCAACTGCGGCGTCAATTCACTCAGCATACCACGGGATACCGTATCAAGATGTTTTGATGCTTTTTCATCTGGCGTGATCGGGCGCGATGTCAGAACAAAAGCCGATTTATCAAGGAGTTCGGGGAACATTTTGGAGCGTTCTTTGACAAATGGCATCGCAGCCAAAAGACCTGCCAATTGTGCCTCGCTCAGGGCATCACCGCCGCTTGCCGCCAAAAAGGCAATAATTTCGCGCTGCAACGCAGCGTCATCTGTGGCTGCAATATGCTGACCGGACAGGTTTTCGAGCTTTTTCAAGTCAAAGCGGGCAGGGCTTTTCCCGATCCCTTTGAGGTCAAACCACTCCAGCGCTTGCGCGTCGGAAAAGAATTCGTCGTCCCCGTGGCTCCACCCCAGTCGGGTGAGATAGTTGCGCATTCCGGCAGCAGGGTAGCCCATGATCTGGTATTCTTCGGCCCCTGTCGCCCCGTGGCGTTTGGACATCTTTTTGCCATCCGCCCCGTGGATCAGCGGGATATGCGCCCAGACTGGAACCTGCCATCCCATTGCGGTGTAGATCATCATTTGGCGCGCAGCATTGTTCAGGTGATCGTCTCCGCGGATCACATGCGTCACGCCCATGTCGTGATCATCGACCACAACGGCCAGCATATAGACAGGTGTCCCGTCAGAGCGCAGCAGCACCATATCGTCCAATTGGTCATTGCGGATGGTCACATCGCCCTGCACTTCGTCGCGGATCACTGTTGTGCCGCTTTGGGGGGCTTTGATGCGCACAACGAACGGGGTGTCGGGATGTGTGCTGTCGTCGGCGTCGCGCCACGGGCTGTGATAGAGCGTTGAGTTCCCTTCGGCTTTGGCGGCATCGCGAAAGGCCTGGATCTCGTCTTGGGTTGCGAAACATTTGTAGGCTTTGCCGGCGGCCAGCAGTTCATGGGCCACAGCAGCGTGGCGCGCAGCACCCTCGAACTGGCTGACGACTTCCCCGTCATGATCCAGTCCCAGCCATGCCATGCTTTTGAGAATCGCATCGGTTGCCTCAGGGGTGGACCGCGCACGATCGGTGTCTTCGATCCGCAGCAGGAATTTCCCGCCCCGTCCACGGGCATAGAGCCAGTTGAACAGCGCCGTGCGTGCGCCGCCGATGTGCAAATACCCGGTGGGTGAGGGGGCGAAACGGGTGACGACGGCATCAGTCATTGGGTGAGTTTACCTTTCAGTAACTATGAAGGGAGTAGCTTTGGCCTCTGTCTATCCAGAGAGCAAACCGGGGGCAAGCATGCGCGCAATCAATGCAGCGACGGGCCTGATCGCGGCTCAACGCGGACATATGTTCGCGTGGGTTCCTGTGTGCCTTGCCATCGGGATTGGCCTGTATTTTTCGGTGCGCTTTGAACCGTCTGTTTTGATGGTGTCAGGTGTCGCGGTCGGGGCGCTCGGGTTGGGCGTTTTGGCCTGGCGGGCCAATGAATGGCTGTCCCCCTTGGCCACGGCGGGGGGATTGATTTGTATTGGGCTGGTTTTGGCCTCGGCGCGCGCCCACTCCATTAGCGGACCTGTTCTGGGATGGCGCTATTACGGCGCCATCGAGGGGCGGGTGATTGCGATGGACCGCTCTGCATCGGATGCCGTGAGATTGACGTTGGACCAGGTCAAGCTGGACAAAGTGCGCCCCGGCCGCACGCCGACGCGGGTGCGTATTTCCCTGCACGGGGATGCGGCGTTTGGTGTGATTGCCTTGCCCGGAATGCGGGTCATGAGCACTGGCCATTTGTCCCCCCCCAGCGGTCCGGTTGAACCGGGTGGGTTCGACTTTAAACGCCATGCGTGGTTTGGCCAACTCGGGGCTGTGGGGTACACGCGCGTGCCGTTGGTCGCGTTGTCCGCGCCGAGTGAGGGCGATTTGAGCCTGTGGATTTTCAAGACGCGCATGGCCGTGTCCGGCCGCGTTCAAGAGGTGTTGGGCGGCGATGTCGGAGGTTTCGCAGCCGCCGTAACCACGGGTGACCGTTCTGCCATTTCTCAAGACGCACTTGATGATTTGCGCGCCAGCAACACCGCGCATCTTTTGGCGATATCAGGACTGCACATGGGGTTGCTGAGCGGCTTTGTGTTCGGGCTCTTGCGGATCATTTTCGCGCTGGTCCCTGCGGTTGCTTTGCGTTTGCCGGCCCGCAAGCTGGCGGCGGGCGGCGCATTGATCGTGGCGACAGGGTATCTGGCGCTGTCGGGGGGCAATGTCTCAACCGAGCGTGCCTATGTTATGGCGGCTGTTGCGCTCACGGCCATTATGCTGGATCGCCGTGCTATCAGTTTGCGCGCTGTGGCGATTGCGGCCACTATTGTGCTTGTGCTGCAACCGGAGGCGTTGTTGGGCCCCGGATTTCAGATGTCTTTTGCCGCAACCACGGCGCTGGTGGCGGTGTTTGGATATATGCGGGACGAAAAGCTTCAGATTGGCCCCAAATGGGCGCAACCGGTGGTCGGGGTTGTGTTGTCCTCGCTGATCGCGGGGCTGGCGACCGCACCCATTGGGGCCGCACATTTTAACGCGATCGCGCATTACGGGCTGATCGCCAATCTGCTGAGTGTGCCTTTGATGGGGATCTTGGTCATTCCGGCCGCGGTGTTTGCGGCCATTCTGGCGCCGTTCGGGTTGGAAGGCGTTGGCTTGTGGGCCATGGGCCTTGGCTTGAACTGGATCCTTGGCGTGGCGGATTGGGTTGCGAATGTCTCGGGTGCGCGCGGCTATGTGGCGGGGCCGGGGCCTTTGGTGTTGCCTGTGTTGGCACTGGGGGGATGTATGGTTGTGATCTGGCACGGGCGGGGGCGATGGGTCGGACTTGTGCCGATGGTGGTGGCGTTCGGGGTGTGGGCAAATGGCGAGCGCCCCTCGGCCCTGATTGCGGACAACGGCAGCATCGTGGGCATCATGACGCTGGAGGGGCGGGCGCTGAGCAAGGCCAAAGGGGCAGGGTTTGTGGCCCGCAACTGGTTGGAAAATGACGGCGATCCCAGCTCGCAACGCTACGCTGCGATGCGGTGGGGCGGTGCTGACGGGCGCACCAAGATACATGCGCTGGGGAACAAGGAACTGGTCCATCTGATTGGCAAAAAGGCCGTCGCGGGCGTGTCAAAGTGTCAGGTGGGGCAAATTGTTGTGACCTCTGTGCCAAGCGCCCTCGAGGGCTGCGACGTCTTTGATCCTGACCGTCTGAGGCGCACAGGTGCGATTGCAATTTTTTCTCGTGGCGCCGGGCTGGAACTGCGCAGTGTGCGTGACACAACAGGTGACAGGCCCTGGTCCAATTGGGGCAAATGAAAAAGGCGACCCAAAGGGCCGCCTTCCGGAATGTCGTGTCGGGTTTGGTGCGCGGTCAGTAGGTCCGGATCAAGCCGACCAGTTTGCCCTGAACTTTCACCTGATCATCGCGCAATATGCGGGTTTCATAGGCCGGGTTGGCGGCTTCCAACGCGATAGAATTGCCTTGCCGCATAATGCGTTTCAGCGTGGCTTCCTGATCCTCGACCAAAGCCACAACAATGTCACCATTGTCCGCAACAGAGGTTTCGCGGATCACCACAACGTCACCGTCGTTGATGCCCGCTTCGATCATTGAATCCCCTTTGACTTCAAGGGCGTAGTGGTTCCCTTGACCTGCCAGCATCTGACCGGGCACCGCGACATTGCGGGATGCGTGGCTGATCGCCTCAATCGGAACACCCGCCGCAATTTTCCCCATGACAGGAAGCTCCACAGCGTGGATGGCGTCCACTGGCAAAGCCGTTGGCGGCGGCGGCGTGTCAGGGCGATCCCCGTCAATCACACGCGGTGAAAAACCGGAGGTTGGCGCGCCACCCATGCTTTCGGGCAGTTTCACAATCTCAAGGGCGCGTGCACGGTGGGCGAGGCGGCGGATGAACCCGCGTTCCTCAAGCGCTGTGATCAAGCGGTGGATGCCGGATTTCGAGCGCAAATCCAGCGCTTCTTTCATTTCGTCAAAGCTGGGCGGCACACCGTCCGCTTGAACGCGTTTGTGGATGAACTCCAGCAAATCCAACTGCTTCTTGGTCAGCATCTTTTGGTCCTCACACCTGTTGGTTTGCGTTTGTTCTACTCATGTTCCTGTTTTGTGTCAATCTCTTGTTCACCCTTTGCCCCAAAACCTAGATGTGAATGATGTCGACAGTGGCCCCAACGGGCTGGGCGGGATCATTGGGCGGGCGCACGATCAGGGCATTCGAGGTGGCCAGCACAGACAAGAGCGAGCTGTCCTGAACTTGCGCCCCAGCCGCGCCTTCGGCGGTGAGTGTGGCGCGCATGTAATGTTCCCGTGGTCCGTTGGCCGGTAAAGCTGCGCTCAACGCGCGTTGCACACGCGGCGCGGGGGTTTTGCCCAACCCTTGCATTGCGCGGATCATCGGGGTGACGAAAACTGTGCCGCACACCATCGCGGACACCGGATTTCCGGGAAGTCCGATCATCGGCACACCGGCCAAACGCCCTGCCATCAGGGGTTTTCCCGGCCGCATAGCGACTTTGTAAAACGATTGCTCCATCCCCATGTCCGCGGCCACAGGCCCGACCAGATCGTGATCGCCCACAGATGCACCGCCGATGGTGATGATCAGGTCTGCGCCTTTGGCCAAGGTAAAAGCCGCACGCAAAGACGCCTCTGAATCCTGCGCGATGGGCAATATCCGGGGCTGCGCCCCAAGGTCCTCGAGCATTGCCGCCAATCCGAAGGTGTTGGAGACGATGATCTGATCCGCCTTCGGGTGCTCGCCCGGCATCACCAATTCATCTCCCGTGGAGATGAGGGCGACAACGGGTTTGCGCGTGACAGGCACCACCGGCGCATTCATAGCCGCGAGCAAAGCAATGTCAGCGGGGGTCAGTTTGCGCGGAGCGCTCAATGGTGCGCCTTGCATGAAATCGACACCGGCGGCGCGAATGTTGTCTTTGGTGTCGATGTTGCGCCCTAAAGTAATTAGGTCGCCGCGCCGCGTCACGTCCTCTTGGATCACAATGAAATCGGCGCCTTGAGGCAGCGGAGCGCCGGTGAAAATCCGCACCGCTTGCCCCGCACCAACAACACCGTCCCATGCGTGCCCCGCAGCGGCTTCGCCAACAACTTTGAACATCGCGTCGGCTTCAACTTCTGCGGACTTCACGGCGTATCCGTCCATGGAAGAGGCTGCAAAGGGCGGTTGTGTGCGGGCCGCCAAAACGTCGCGTGCAAGCACCCGTCCGTTCGCGAGGCGCAGTGGCACGTCCTGTGATGGCAGCGGGGACACAAGAGTGAACAATTGCTCGAGCGCTTGGGAGACAGTGATCATGGAGTTACCGGATCTTTCAGAAGTTGTTGCTCTTCCCACTGGGCAAAAGTGATTTTGGTATCGGAAGTGATCCAAGCCGTTCTACCATTCGCGGCGCGCCCGAATACAACTGCGGCCGCGGCACTTGGAGACGAAAAGGCATAGCCTTTTGTAAACGTCGCGTGTGCGCCGTGCGCTTCAAGGGTGCCATTTGATAAAAGTTCGCTGATAAGGGAACGGTAGCTCGTATTGCCTGGGTTTGTGCCGACCCACTTCGAGCGGCCTTTGCTGCCCGCTTGAACAATCCACTGCCCATCCGAAAGTTCTGCTGTCGCATCAATTCCAAGCTTTTTGGAGCGTAGCTCAAATGTCTGGTGTTGCGCCTTTGCAGTGTCGCTTTCAGGTTTTGGCTTGCTTGCTTTCTCCAAAAACATGTCCACGCGTATGGCGGGGAACACCATGCTCAAGGTTTCAAGGTAGCTTTCCATATTCGCGAGGGCTGCTTCAGTCAGGCTGCTGCGCGGTGGGGTAGAGCTGTTTTCAAGCGCGATCTTCCCTACCGATCTTGCGATTTCAACGAGGCGGGATTCAAGGTATTTTACGTGGGCTTTGTGCAGCATATCGCCGGTGCTCGACACCAAAATGGCTTCGTCCCACCAATCCTTGCCACTCACATGCTGACGCAGGCGGTGCCCCATATTTTCGGCTTCGCCTATGTAAGCCGTTGCGATGCCTTCGATTTGGCCGATCAGGACGTAAACGCCTGTGTGGTTTGTTTCGGGGCGCTCCAAACCTTGTTTGATCTGGGTGCGGGGAATGCGCAGGACATGCCCGGTCCAATTGAAGACTTCGGCCGTCAGCATCCCGTCGGGGCGGCCGTCGACAAAGAACAACTCAAGGGATCGACCTGACGCGTTCATTTCGCCACGTAACGCCCTGATTTACCGCCGTCTTTCAGCACCACATGGATGCCGCCGATTTCCATGGCTTTGTCGACGGCTTTGGACATGTCGTAGACTGTCAAGGCTGCGGTAGACGCGGCGGTGAGGGCTTCCATTTCGACACCGGTTTGGCCGGTTGTTTTGACGGTGGCTGTGATGCGGATACCCGGAAGGGCCGCGTCGGGCTCAAGATCGACACTGACTTTTGTGATGGGCAGCGGATGGCACAGCGGGATCAAATCGCTGGTGCGCTTGGCGGCCATGATCCCCGCAAGGCGGGCGACACCCAGAACGTCACCCTTTTTGGCACGATTCTCTGTGATCATGGCAAGGGTCTCAGGGGCCATGCGGATATGCCCCTTGGCTGTGGCAACTCGAGAGGTCACAGCTTTGTCGGACACATCGACCATGTGCGCGTTGCCTGTGGCGTCAAAGTGGGTAAGGCCCGACATCAGGCGCCTGCCGCGCTGAACGGATTGGCCAGCAGTGTGCGTGTCGCGACTTCAACATCGTCCTGACGCATCAGGCTTTCGCCGATGAGGAAGCTACGCGCACCGTATCGGGCGATATCGGCAAGATCATCTGGCGTGAAGAGGCCGCTCTCGCAGACGATCATCCGATCTTCGGGACGCGTTTTGAAAGCTTTCGTGTAACATCAAGTGACGTCTCGAAGGTATTGAGATTGCGGTTGTTTATCCCGATCATGCGCGACTTTAGGGCGCTGGCGCGTTCCAGCTCTTCCGCGTCATGGACCTCAAGGAGCGCATCCATGCCCCACTGTGTGGCCGCGTCTTCAAGCTCTTGTGCTTGGGCATCAGAGACAGAGGCCATGATGATCAGAATGCAATCTGCACCCAGAGCGCGGGCTTCGGCGACTTGATAGGTGTCATACATGAAGTCTTTGCGCAGCGCGGGTAGTGAACAGGCGTCGCGCGCCGCTGTGAGAAAGCTTTTGTGCCCTTGAAAACTCGGTGTATCTGTCAGAACAGAGAGACATGTCGCGCCGCCAGCTTCATAGGCTTGGGCCAGAGAGGCGGGGTCAAAGTCCGCACGGATGAGGCCCTTGGAAGGGCTGGCTTTCTTGATTTCAGCGATGAGGCCATAGCCTGCTTTGCTTGGCTTCAAAAAGCGCGTCAGCGAAAGGGCGCACAGGGGAAGCAGCCTTGCTGCAGCTTCAACGGCCTCAAGAGATTTGGCGGCTTTGTCTGCGGCGATTTCTTCAAGCTTGTAGGCTTTGATTTTGTCTAGAATGGTCGCGCTCATGACGCCTCCGATGTGAATTTGGCAAGGGCGGCGACTTTTTGGGCCGCTGCGCCACTGTCGATGCTTTCGCGCGCCAAAGCGACGCCTGTTGTGAGTGTATCAGCTTTGCCCGCAACGTGAAGGGCAGCAGCGGCATTCAGCAAGACAGCGTCACGGTAGGCTGACGCTTCACCCGCGAGCAGAGGCGCGAAGGCTGTGGCATTCTCTGATGGCGTGCCGCCGATGATATCTTCAAAGGGATGCACGGGCAGGCCTGCTTCTTCGGGGTGAAGCTCTTGCTCGGTGATCGTCCCGTCTTCGTTGAGGCGGCATCCATGAGACGCCAGTGATGGTGAGCTCGTCTGTTCCGTCAGAGCCGTGGACAAGCCATGCACGCTCGCTACCAAGTGGCAGAGAGTCTCTGCCATTGGGCGTATCAGGTCGCGGCTGAAAGCGCCTGTTAGTTGACGTTTGACGCCTGCGGGGTTTGTCAATGGGCCGAGGATGTTGAAAATGGTCCGGGTTCCAAGCTCGGCGCGGGCTGGGCCGACATGGGCCATCGCGGGGTGATGCATGGGGGCCATCATGAAGCAGATGCCGCAGCTTTGCAGCGCTTTTTCAACAACGTCTGCGCCAATCATGACGTTGATTCCAAGTTCGCCGAGCGCGTCGGCCGCGCCTGATTTTGAGCTTAGATTGCGGTTGCCGTGTTTGGCCACAGGCACGCCAGCGCCCGCCACGACAAAGGCCGTCGCAGTCGAGATGTTGAGCGTGCCTTTTCCATCACCACCTGTGCCGACAATGTCCATCGCTCCGTCAGGCGCTTTCACAGCGTGGCATTTGGACCGCATCACGGCGGCGGCTGCGGCGAATTCTTCGACCGTCTCGCCGCGTGTGCGCAGAGCCATGAGAAAGCCGCCGATCTGGGCGGGCGTGGCCTCACCATTGAAAAGCTCGGTAAAGGCTGTTTCGGCTTCAGAACGGCTGAGAGGACGCTCGGCTGCGGACCCGATGAGGGGTTTCAGGGTCTGGCTCATGCCGGTCTCCTTTGCCATATCAAGAAATGTTTTCAACATCTTATGCCCGTGCTCGGAGCGGATCGATTCAGGGTGAAACTGAACGCCATGGATCGGCAACTCACGGTGTGCGAGGCCCATGATTGTTCCGTCTGAGAGTTCGGCTGTGACCTCAAGGCAGTCTGGGAGGCTCTCACGCTCTACCACAAGAGAATGATAACGTGTCGCCTCAAAGGGGGAGGGCAATCCGCAAACACGCTTTTGCCCGCGTGATGGATTGTGCCCATTTTGCCATGAACAATTTCGTGGCAGCGCACGACTTTGCCGCCAAAGGCCTGACCGATGCTCTGGTGCCCCAAACAGACCCCCATCAAGGGCGTGCGGGTTTCTGCGGCGGCTTGTGTGAGGGCCAGACAAATGCCGGCCTGATCCGGATCACACGGCCCCGGAGACAGCAAAATCCCGTCCGGCTTCATGGCCATGGCCGTTTGCACATCGATCTGGTCATTGCGCCGCACCTCGATTTCAGGTCCAAGCGTGCCCAAATAGTGCACAAGATTGTAAGTGAAACTGTCATAATTGTCGATCAAGAGCAGCATCTGGCAAACTTTGTTTTGGGGGCTGGAAGCGGAGGCCTCCTGCACTGTAGAGTTGGGGTACACATGTTCAGGGTTGATCCCCAGCGTCAAGGGGCGCAAAGGGTCTGGCACGGGCAAATGAAAGACAACAAACAGGCGGAGACAGCGGGCTATGGCACGAGGATTTCTGAGCGGAGCATTGGTGGGCGGCGTTGTCAGCGTCGTGGTGGCTGGAGGCGTATCGCTGATGACAAGCGATCTGGCTGTGCCAGATGTCACGGATCAAGCGCCGGATGCGGCAACATCCCCCGTTGTGAACGACGCGGTGCAAACCGAAGCTGCAACCGATGCGGATCTGGTTCAGGACGGCGCCAGTGCGGTTGAGAAACCTGTGGCCGATGATGTCGCCGCGGTGGCGCAAGCAGGCGCTGATCGCCCTGTCACGCCACAAACCGGCACTGTCGACGCGATGGAAGATCCTGCGCTGAACAACAACACGGGTGCGGTGCGTGTTCAAACCGAAGCGCCTGTTTTGCCAAGTCCCCAAGCTGTTTTGCCCACGGCGTCCGAGCGCGGGGAATTGTCGATTTCGACGGACCCTGCACAGCCGCCAGCCCCTGATGTTCCTGTGGCCGAGACCGCCTTTGAAGACGAGACCGCCACCACGGATGCGACCCAGGCGCCGACGCAGCCTGTGACACCGGACGCAGTGCCAGAAACGTCCCAAGGTGCTGAAACGCCGACACCCGAGGTTGCGCCCGAGGTTGTACAAGAACCAGCATCCGAAGGTGCCGAAGAAGAAGTGGCCGTGCTCCCCGACGCAACCCGTGCACCCGATCCCGAAGCGCGCCCAAGCATCGGGCGTCCGGCGGGATCGTTGGTGAACCGCGATCCTGAACCAACGGACGCGCCGGAAGACGTTGTGACAGAGGCGGCACCAGCACCGGACCTGTCACCTTTGCAGGCGTTCGCGGTTGATTTCGAGCGTTCGGAGGGTAAGCCGGTGATGGCGATCGTGCTGCTGGATCAAGGCGTCGATCTGGGCGATGGTCCTGTTGGTTTGGCCGCCTTGCGCAGTTTCCCCTATCCTTTGACCTTTGCCGTAGATGCGACACTGCCCGACGCGGCAGAGCGGGCCGCGGCCCACCGTGCCGAAGGGTTCGAAGTGCTTGCGCTGGTTGATTTACCCGCCGGTGCGACGCCCACTGACGCGGAGGTGACGTTGGGCGCGGCCTTGCGCGCGGTTCCCGAAGCGGTTGGCGTGTTGGAAGGTGTGACCACGGGTGTCCAGCAAGAGCGCGACGCCTCTGATCAAGTCACCCAGTTCCTGGCGGCCTCTGGTCACGGATTTATTCTCCAATCCAAAGGGTTGAACACAGCCCAAAAACTGGCAGAGCGGGAAGGGGTGCCCTCGGCCACCGTGTTTCGCGACTTTGACAGTGCCGATCAAACCCCCACCGTCATTCGCCGTTTTCTGGACCAGGCAGCGTTTCGCGCGGGCCAGGAGGGCGGTGTGATCATGATGGGCCGTCTGCGCGCCGATACGATCTCGGCGTTGATCCTATGGGGGCTTCAGGACCGCGCATCTCGGGTTGATTTGGCGCCAGTCTCCGTGCTGCTGACGAATACTGTGGAGTAAGTTTCAGGAGTGTGAGTGATGAGTAACGAGCCGTGGAAAATCTATTCACTACATATTTGGAAACCCACCAAAAGGCCTTGGGTGCGGCGTACGAACTTCAACTCGATGACAACCAGTAGCCGGTAACAAGACATCCTGCCGTACATGTGCTGTACGATTACAAGACGCGGTTTGACAGACGCTTTGGGGCCACTTTGCTCCTTAACGCGTCAGTTCTTTCATCCCTTGCTCTAACCCGCGCAGGGTCATCGGAACCATCCGGTCCTTGCCAAAGATCTCTTGGATCATCGTGATGGAGTGGGTGTAGTTCCAGTATTTCTCCGGGATCGGGTTGATCCAGAGGTGGGACCCCCATTGATCGCGCGCCCGCTCTAGCCAGACTTGCCCGCTTTCGGGGTTCCAATGCTCGTTTGCGCCGCCGGGGTAGGCGATTTCGTACGGGGACATCGAGGCGTCGCCGACAAAAATACATTTGTAATCAGAGCCGTAGGTGCGCAGGATCTCTTGTGTGCGCAGTTGTGCATCCCAGCGGCGGCGGTTGTCGCGCCAGACGCCTTCATAAAGGCAATTGTGGAAATAGAAGTGTTCCATGTGTTTGAATTCGGTGCGCGCAGCAGAGAAAAGTTCCTCGACGACCTTCACATGCGGGTCCATTGAGCCGCCAATGTCGAGGAACAACAGAACCTTCACCGCATTGCGCCGTTCGGGTCTGGTTTTTACATCAAGGTAGCCGTTTTCGGCTGTGGCGCGGATGGTGCCGTTCAGGTCCAACTCGTCTTGTGCGCCGTCGCGGGCCCACTTGCGCAAGCGCTTGAGAGCGACCTTGATGTTGCGGGTGCCCAGTTCGACTGTGTCGTCCAGGTTCTTAAATTCACGCTTGTCCCAGACTTTGGTGGCCTTCTGGTGGCGGGACTCGTTCTGGCCGATACGCACGCCTTCGGGGTTGTACCCATACGCGCCAAAGGGGGAAGTGCCGGCCGTGCCAACCCATTTGTTGCCGCCTTGGTGACGGCCTTTTTGCTCCTCAAGGCGTTTTTTGAGAGTCTCCATGAGCTTCTCAAACCCACCCATCGCTTCAATCTCGGCCTTTTCTTCGGCAGAGAGGTGCTTTTCCGCGAGTTTTTCAAGCCAATCCGTGGGGATATCGACGGCTTCCATCACCTGTTCGACGCTGATGTTCTCCAAGCCTTCAAACGCGGCAGCGAAAGCGCGGTCGAATTTGTCGATGTTGCGTTCGTCTTTCACCATGGAAACACGGGCAAGATAGTAGAAGGATTCGATGTCGTAAGTGGCCAGACCGGCTTTCATCCCTTCAAGGAACGCCAGAAATTCACGCAAAGACACAGGGATGCCGTTGTTGCGCAGGCTTTCAAAGAAGGGGATGAACATCAGAGGCCAACCCGTTGTAATATAACGACAGCGATGACCCCCACGACGGTAAAGGCCAATGCATAGCCCGCCGCGTATTGCGCCATATCAAGGCGGTTGCCACCGCGTTTGCGTGCCGAATATACGCCCAAAAGCGCGCCAATAAATGCGCCGCCCCAAATGATCATAGTGTTTGCCTCAACTCACCAAAGGTTAGATGCGGCCTTTTTTCAGCGGGCTGAGTGACGATATTTCACGCAGCTTGGCCCGCACGGCCCAATCTGGACCAAATCCGTATCGCGCCCACCCCAAACTGTCCAGTCTGACGGTACGTGCTTCTGCGCTGCGTCCTGTCAAATCAAGGGCTTCAGCGCGCAGCAACAACAAGGTCGACAGCAGGGCTGCGTTTTCATTGCGGGCCGCCATGTCTATGTGGGGTGTGACCAAACGCAAGGCGCCGTCCCCGTCACCTTTGCTCACGGCACGTGCGGCCAGCTGGGTGGCGACGTAGGCGCGGTGCAACGTCGCACCGGGGGTGCGGGAGTAATATTTGTCCGCCATCAAGAAGTGTTGATAGGCTGCTTCGCCATCCTGTGCGAGCAAAATGCGCCCTTTGGCATAATGGGCAAATGCACGCCGGTGATCCTGCCATCCCATTGCGGCAGCGATCGAAAGTGCCTTGTCTGCCGCTGTCAGGCGGGCGGACATGCTGGTGCCCGGTCCAAGCGCGGTTTGAACGGCTTGGGACCACGCACGCGGCGTGCGGGTGGTGAATTTTGCGGCACGGCTGCTGCCGCCCGGATTGATCCGTCGCAGGATTTGGGGCAAGCGCGACGCGACCTGTCCACGTGTCATGCCAGAGCGCAATTCCGGTGAGTAATATGCCTTGAGCATCATCATATCGAAACCGGTCAGAACAGTGTGCACATTGTCGTCGTTAAAAACGCTGTCTGGCAAACGGTAAAGGTCGTTCAATGGCCCGATCGCTTGGGCGAGTTCTTCGTGCAGGCAGTCGCGCACCTCTTGGGGGCTTGCGTCATTGGGCAGGAAAATTGCCAGTTGCTTGCGTTCACGCATATCGGCCCAATTTGTGCGCGATGAGCGTTTGGCTTGGCGGTATTCTTTGATTGTTGTGATGTTGGGCACAACGAAACAGGCTGCGTGGGGCAGGGCGCGGCGAATATCTGCGCGGCTGACCGCTTCGATGGTGATGTTGGCTGGCTGGTTGGATGCGGTTTGTTTTATGTTGATGCTGGCTTCGGTGCGCAGGCGGTGCAACAGTTTGTTCAGATCTGAATTCAGTGATGCGGGCGGGGCACCTGTGACGCGGACGCTGATGGGCGTTTCAAAGCGGGTGAAGACAGGGAGTTCGCGCCCGCTTTCCAGATTGAAGGCCAGTTCTACAAAGTCGAGGGCCAGATCATTGTTGGATTTCGCCGGGTGCATCGGGCGGGGCGCACCAAAGGTTTTCATAGGCGGAAACGTACTGGAGGCGATGGCCGTACGCGTGGCCGTATCGGAAGGCGTTGTCGGCATACAGGCATTCAGGGTCAAGGCCAGCGGCAGCAGGAAACGTCTCATGTGACCCTCCGGTACTTGATAAAGGGGGTCAATTCACCGATGCGGTCGTACAATTTGCGGGCAGTGGCGTTGGAGTGTTGTGTCATCCAGTAGACGGACGGCGATCGGGCCGCTTCGGCAGCCGCGTAAACCGCTTCGATCAAAGCGCGTCCCACACCCATACCGCGCACATTCGGATCCGCGTACAGGTCTTGGAGATAGCAGGTATTTTCGACTGTCCAGCCATGACGGTGGAACAGGTAGTGGGTCAGACCAACAAGGCGGCCTTCTGCTTTTGCAACCAATGCGTTAAAATCTTGAGCGACGTCACCAAGCAGGCGTGCAAAATACACGTCATACGTCTTGGACGGTACCGAAGTTTCATAGAACTCCAGATATGCGGTCCACAGCGCAGCCCATTCTTCGCGGTCAGAAGCCGCGAGAGGCCGCACTCGGAGTGCGTCTTTCAAGATCATTACTGGTGCCTGCCCAATATCATTTACATTGGGGGGTCTTTTGCCCTCTCAACCCGACCTTGATAGGGAGCAATTAAGGCAAAAACGTGGCAAATGCGATGGAAAGTTGCACGCTAAAGTGGAGGGATTTCAGCCTGTAAATAGGCTTATGGCATTGTTAAGGTTAATTTTTTATTGATTTTGAGGGGCGTGGCAAAAAAGACTCTAATAAGGCAAAAACCTCTTTTCTGCCTTATTTCAAATTCTTGCCACGCAGTCTTAAGTGAATGGATTATGTTTTTGAATGACGAATGGTTAACGGATTTGACGCGATTTAGCGTCGCTCGCCGCGTGCCATAAAGGCCAAGCGTTCAAAAAGCTGCACATCTTGCTCGTTTTTCAAAAGCGCACCGTGCAGCTTGGGAAGGGCAGATGCACTGCCTGCTTTAAGGTCCTCTGCGCTCATATCTTCGGCCAGCAGCAGTTTGAGCCAATCCAGAACTTCAGAGGTGGATGGCTTTTTCTTGAGCCCGGCCTGTTCGCGAATTTCAAAGAACTGCGTCAGTGCGGTTGTCAGAAGTTGCTGTTTGATGCCGGGGTGGTGGACTTCGACAATAGCGCGCATCGTGTCCATGTCGGGAAAGCGGATGTAGTGAAAAAAGCAGCGGCGCAACAAGGCGTCGGGCAGCTCTTTTTCATTGTTGGAGGTAATAATGACCACGGGGCGGTTGACGGCACGAATAGTTTCGCCGGTCTCGTAGACGTAGAATTCCATTTTGTCGAGCTCTTGCAACAGATCGTTCGGAAACTCGATGTCGGCCTTGTCGATCTCGTCAATCAACAGCACAACTTTCTCTCCGGCCTCAAAGGCTTCCCACAACTTTCCCTTGCGGATATAGTTGGCAACGTCGTGCACTTTTTCTTCGCCCAACTGACTGTCGCGCAAGCGGGAAACGGCGTCATATTCATACAGGCCTTGTTGCGCACGGGTTGTGGATTTGATGTTCCACTCAATCATACGCAGCCCCAAAGACGCGGCAACTTGCTTGGCCAATTCGGTCTTGCCTGTGCCGGGTTCCCCTTTCACGAGCAAGGGGCGTTCCAACGTTACAGCAGCATTCACCGCAATTGTGAGGTCATCGGTTGCGACATAGCTGTCAGTGCCTTGGAATTTCATAGTCATTTCCCCGCGTAAATTTCATCATGAGTTAACCAGTTTTAGCCGCAAAGACTCTTGATTGTGTAGTGACAATCGTCGGTTGCTGGGTTAGACGCTGCGGCATAAGCGTACGCTTCGTTGAATAAAAGGGATCTGACATGGCAAGCGTCAATTCGATCGTGGGGGACGACATGAAGCAAGAAACATTCCTGCCAGACGACTACCGTCCGGCAGAAGACGAACCATTTATGAATGACCGGCAGGTCGAATATTTCCGGCGCAAGTTGTTGAACTGGAAATCCGAATTGCAGGCCGGCAGCCGCGATACGATCGAGGCGCTTCAAGACGGAACGCGCAACATTCCGGACGTTTCTGATCGTGCGTCCGAAGAAACCGACCGCGCCCTTGAGCTGCGCACCCGCGACCGCCAACGCAAGCTTGTGTCCAAAATTGATGCGGCTCTGCGCCGGATCGATGAAGAAGAGTTCGGATATTGCTCTGTAACGGGTGAGCCGATTTCTCTCAAACGTTTGGATGCACGGCCTATCGCAACAATGAGCCTTGAGGCGCAAGAACGTCACGAGCGCCGCGAAAAAGTGCACCGCGACGATTGATTAGAGTCGAGAGATTGATTTTTAAAAGCGCGTGTGGCTCAAGGCCACGCGCGTTTTTGCGTTTGAGGAGTTTGGGATGATCCGCAATGTGATCGTTGTCGGCGGCGGGATTGCCGGATTGGCCTGCGCGGCGGTCCTGGGGCGGACCGGTGCATCGGTGACCGTACTTGAGCGTGCGCATGACCTCTCCGAAGTGGGCGCCGGACTTCAAGTGAGCCCGAATGGTTTGGCGGTCTTGCGTGCGATGGGCTTGGAAACAGCGTTGCAGCAGCGCGGCGCAGTTCAAGCGCAAGCGGTGAGTTTACGTGACTACCAACAAAGTGGAGAGGTCGCGCGCCTGGACCTGACGCGCCTTGGCGTCGATCAGCGGTACTATTTCGTGCATCGTGCGGACGTGTTGGCTGTTTTGCTGGATGCGGCGCGCAGGGCTGGTGTGGAAATTGTGACGAATGCGCAGGTCACAGCCCTAAGTCAGGGTGACCCGGCGCAAGTGCGCACGGCCGATGGAACGGTGCGCCGCGCTGAATTGGTGGTTTGCGCGGATGGGGTTCACTCCGTTGGTCGCCAAACCCTCAACCCATCATCAGAGCCATTTTTCACAGGGCAAGTGGCGTGGCGTGCTTTGGTTCCGAACCCCGGCGTCCCGCCTGAGGCGCGCGTCTATATGGGGCCGGGGCGGCATATTGTGAGCTACCCTTTGCGTGGGGGGACGCTGGTCAATTTGGTCGCGGTCGAAGAGCGAGATGCATGGGCCGCCGAAGGTTGGGATCATCGTGGAGATGCAGATATTCTGCGCCAGACATTTGCGGATTTCACCGGACCTGCGGCGGATCTTTTGAACGCTGTAGATGATGTGTCCGTTTGGGGCCTGTTTCGTCACCCCATCGCGCCCAAGTGGTATGGCGATGGAATTGTGTTGATCGGGGATGCGGCACATCCGACATTGCCGTTCCTTGCCCAGGGGGCAAATATGGCGCTCGAGGATGTTTGGGTTTTGTCACAATCATTGAAAAACAATGGCTTGCAAGGAATTTCCGAATACCAAAGCTGTCGGATGCGGCGTGTTCCCCGCGTTTTGAAAGCCGCTGATGGCAATGCGAAAAACTACCATCTGAGGCATGGTGTAAAGCGTCGCGTCGCGCACGCCGGTCTCAAAATACTCAGCCGTGCCGCGCCCAAGCTGATGTTGGGCAAGTTTGACTGGCTTTACAAATTTGACGTGACCAAAGCGCGTTAAAGGTCGAGTTCAACCCAGACAGGGACGTGGTCCGATGGTTTTTCGCGGGCGCGAATGTCTTTGTCGATGCCACAATCTGTCAGCAAATCGGCGCAAGTCGGGCTAAGCAGGAAGTGGTCGATCCGAATTCCGTCATTTCGATTCCATGCGCCGGCTTGATAGTCCCAGAATGAATATTGCTCTGCGCGCGGATCGCGGGCGCGGAAGGCATCGGTAAATCCAAGGTTCACCAATTTGCGAAACGCCTCACGGCTTTCGGGGCGAAACAATGCATCCTCTGTCCACGCTTCGGGGCGGGCGGCGTCTTCTGGTTGGGGGATGATGTTATAGTCGCCCGCCATCAGAAAAGGGGTCTCTAGCGCCATCAAGGCTTCGGCACGCGTATGCATCCGTTTCATCCACGCCAGTTTGTAGTCGTATTTGGGGCCGGGGGCGGGGTTGCCGTTGGGCAAATACAATCCGCAAATGCGCAAAGCATGCTGTGAGCCCACAACTGTGCCCTCAATCCAGCGGGCTTGCTCATCGCTGTCATCGCCGGGCAGGCCGCGTGTCACATCCTCCAGCGGGTGCTTGGAGAGAAGGGCGACGCCGTTGAACGACTTCTGACCATGTGTTTCGACATTGTACCCCAGGTCTTCAAACAGCTCGCGCGGAAAGTTCTCATCTACGGATTTGATCTCCTGCAGGATGGCAACGTCCGGTTGGGCTTCATTCAGCCATTCGGGGAGGGCGTTGATGCGGGCTTTGATGCCGTTGATGTTGAAGGTCGCTATTTTCATGTCTGGCGCTCCGCATTGCTTTGTTCAGCTATCGCTTAAGCGGGGCCAAGGGGCAAGAGGGTGGCTCTTTGAGATTCGCTAATGGGTGCATTAAATTGCTTAATTTCACCTTAAAGTTGAGTTTAGTTGCGAGAAATTCAGTTAAGATTTGGTTAATTATAGTCTGTGGAAAAGTTTTTTTCTTACAAGATTTTGGGCCGAATTTTACATTATTTACAGTAATTTGTGTCATTTTTTTAATGTGGATAACCTGCTCCGTTAATCAATTTTTAACTGTATTTTTCTTTGCGAACTCTCCTTAGGCGTGCATCCAAGAAGGCAGTTGAAACCTTGAAAATTTTGGAGCTTCCCAATGACTGCACTTCGTACAACTTTCGCCACCGCCGCCCGTTTTGATGTTGAAACCCGGACATCCGTATTTCTTGGAGATCGCGTTGAAATGTTCTCGTCGGGCTCAGCGCCACATGCTTCTGATCTCTTTGGCGGTGACTTGACCGGTTCGTTTTCCTCAGGCTCCGCTCCGTCCATGACGACAGGGTCTGCGACGGGTCTGTTTTCTTCGGGATCAGCTCCATCGGCACGCTGTGAGACAATGACCGGCGACGCCGTCGAGATGTTTTCTTCCGGGTCCGCTCCGGTCGCGTCGTCGCGTGCCACACTCGGCGAGGGTGTCGAGATGTTTTCCTCAGGCTCCGCGCCATCAGCTTCCAGCGCGACAACAGATGGCGACGGTGTGAACATGTTTTCGTCGGGTTCGGCACCTTTGAGCACATCACAACGTGACGGTGATGCGACCGAGATGTTCTCTTCAGGTTCGTAAACTGGCCGCGTGCGGCACATTCAATGCAAAGGAAACACTATGACCAACATTATCGCCTTGAATGTGCCGCTGCGTCGGGAGGCGCTGACGGATCAATCAGCCGCTCTGATAGATGCTTTTGGACGCCACAGACGTCACACTGATGATGTGTTTTGGCTGAAAGAAAATGCTGAACTATTGAACATCTTGGAATGCACCGGCGCTCAAGTGTCTCAACAAGTCTTGTCCGGGCACGGCCAAGTGTATCATGAATTGCCTGAGCGCATTTCGTTTTTCCCTCAGTATTACAGGTTCTTGCTGTCCATTTGTCTGGATCTCGAGGACTTGGGAATCGGAGGGCAGCAGGGCGAAAAGCTCTGTGCATGGGTTGCAGAGCAGGGTTTGGCAGAGGCCGAACTGTCTGATTTGCAACGCGCAGAAGCATTTAGATTATTGGCGCGACGCGGTGTGCAACCTGTTTGCGATGCAGGATTGAATGCGCGCTTGCACAAGTTTATCGAACGCTCCGACACCTTTGCTTTGCCCAACAAAAAGGCAGCCTATGAACTGACGCATATTGTGTTTTACCTTTCGGAATACGGCAGAAAAGACCCTGAATTAAGCGCGCGCGCGATCCGTTCGCTGAATTTCGCGGGTGTTTTGGCGTATCTGGATCAAAATGCGGACCTTTTGGCAGAGATTTGTGTGGCTTTGCGCTACGCAGGTGCTCAACCCAGCGCCATTTGGGAGACATGGGTGATGTCTGTCATGTCCGCTTTCGAGGTCGTCGAAGGCGCGGATATCGATGTTGCGGATGATTATCACGCGTATTTCGTGAGCGGATGGTTGGCGCGTCTGAAAGGCCAGATTGTGACCACCAAAGAGTTGAGTGGCGGTCGCGTAAAATTCAACGCACCGTCCGTGGCCTTTGGCCCCTTGCGTGACATGTCAGCCTGCCTGTACGAGATGGGCTCAGGCCGCAGCGATGACTGGTCCGTCATGCGTCCTATGATCGAGCAGGATATGGATCAGACCGGACGAGATACACTGTCACTGGCATGCCGCTCTGTGGACGACTTCGGGGTCTTTTTTGAAGGCTTTGCGCGCATGAAGTTCGCCCGTTAAGTGCCTACATTGAAAAGGATGTTCCGCACCCGCATGCGCTGGTCGCGTTCGGGTTTTCGATGACAAACCGCGCCCCGATCAGCTCTTCGGAAAAGTCGATGACAGCGTTTGACAGGAACGGCAGGGACACTGTGTCTACGACGACCTTTTCGCCGGCCCCCTCGAGGATCAGATCATCGTCCTTGGGCGTGTCGAGCGCGATTTCGTACTGAAAGCCGGAACAGCCTCCGCCCTCAACGGCGACACGCAGCACCTGGCCTTGCGCGCTGGCTCCGATTTCGGAGAGCCGTTCAAATGCGCGCGGTGTCACTTTGGGGGGCAGGTTCATCAGAAGGGCTCCGTTTAAAATCGCGCAAGCGAGGGTTCTCATGTTGCGTTGCACCCAATATAGAGGGTGACAGCACAGGCGACAAGGACAGCCCGAATGAACGCCCCATATGCTTCAGATCCCGCGACGGCCCTTGGGCGCAAGTTTCCCGAAGAGGAAATGAGTTTTCGCTCTTGTTTTCAACGGGATCGCGACCGGATTATTCATGCCAGTGCCTTTCGGCGCCTTAAACACAAGACACAGGTTTTTGTAGAGCATGAGGGCGATTATTACCGCACGCGTCTGACCCATTCCATTGAGGTGGCGCAAGTGGCGCGCACCATCGCAAGCGCGCTTGGTTTAAATGCAGAGCTGACAGAGGCCGTCGCTTTGGCCCATGATTTGGGCCACCCCCCTTTCGGGCACACCGGAGAGGACGCCCTTCATGTTTTAATGAAAGGCTTTGGCGGCTTTGATCACAATGCCCAAGCGATCAAGATCGTCACCAGTCTGGAACAGCATTACGCCGACTTTGACGGGTTGAACCTGACTTGGGAAACCCTTGAAGGCATTGCCAAACACAACGGTCCGGTTGTCGGTGACTTGCCTTATGCGCTTGCTGAATACGATGCTGTGCATGATCTGGAACTGGCGACCCATGCCAGTGCCGAGGCGCAGGTGGCGGCTTTGTCCGATGACATTGCTTACAACAATCATGATTTGCACGATGGTTTGCGGGCTGGCCTGTTTTGTGATGCGGATATTGCGCAGTTGCCGATTGTGGGGGCGGCATACGCCGAGGTGGATGCGCGCTATCCCAACCTTGAGAGCGAGCGCCGCCGCCATGAGGCGTTGCGCCGTGTGTTCGGTGTGATGGTGTCGGACGTTATCACGACTTCCAAAACAATCCTTGAAGGGACAGGTGCCCGCAGTGCGCGCGATATCAGGTACTTGGGTCGCCCCGTCGTGCGGTTTTCAGAGTCAGTCTGGGGAGATTTGCAGCAAATTCGGGGGTTCCTATTCACGCAAATGTATCGCGCGCCCTCTGTTATGGAAAAGCGTGCCGAAGTGACCCGCGTGATCCATGATCTGTTCCCTTTGTTCTTGAGTACGCCGCAGACCATGCCGGACAATTGGTACGCTTTGGCCAAAGGGATGGATGAAACAGCAACCGCGCGGATTGTCTGCGACTATATCTCCGGAATGACAGACCGGTTCGCACTGCTGGAACACGCACGGCTCTTGCCCGATCACTGACGCACTATCGTGACGTTTCAACCTATGATAGCTGTAAAGCAATTAGGGGATGGCTGGTCGTTTATCAGTGAATATTTTAGATGATTTTAAAGGGCGCACAGCAATCGTTGCTGGCGCCACTGGTCCGTTGGGGCTTGCGATGTGTGTCCGTCTTGCGCGTGCGGGGGCCTATGTTGTGGCTTTGGACCGGGATGCCGATGCTTTGTTGTGTTTGGAAAAGATAGACCCGAAACACATCAATGCGTTGCACATGGCGGTGCATGATTGGGGATTGTTTGAACGCTTGGGTGATGTTTGGGCGGATGAGCCGTTGCATTTTCTGTTTAATTTCTTGCCAATGCATCAAAGTGAACGCAAGACGCGGCACATTTCCGTCAAAACAGCTCTTATGGATGTCCTCGCACCTGATCTGGCCGCAGGACAGGGAACGGCCGTGACCGTATTGCAAGAAGCCCATGGTGGCGCGCCGATTTCACAGCACGGTCAGGTTGGTGCCATCCTGTCGATGCTCAAAGCCCAGAACCCCAGCCTGAATGCCCAAGGGGTGCGCAGCAACGCCATTGTCCTGGGGGCAGGGCTGGCGGGGCAGTCGGCGATGTCACCGGCACTCTATTTGGCAAGTCGCTTCAGCCGGCGCCTCAACGGGGTGGTGCTGCCGCTACACGGCCCTTCGGTCTGACCGTTGACCTGCCTGCGCAGGATGATACACCGCACCCAAACCAGATAGGACAATTGCTATGAACCTCTTTGCCCAAATGCGTGTGCGTGTGCTTCAGGATTTGGAAGCGTTGCAGGCGCGCGGTGTATTGCCCGAAGGGTTGAGCATGGACAATGTCGCCGTCGAGCCGCCGCGTGATCCTGCGCATGGCGACATGGCCACCAATGCGGCGATGGTTCTGGCAAAGCCTGCTGGCATGAAACCCCGCGATATTGCGCAGGCTCTGGCGGATGAGTTGGGCCGCGACCCTCGTGTGACCTCTGTTGAAATTGCAGGCCCCGGCTTTTTGAACCTGCGTCTTGCGCCTGTTGTCTGGCAAGAGGTCGTGGGCGATGTGCTGTCCAAAGGCACCGCGTTCGGGCGCTCGGATTTGGGCGGGGGCAAAAAAGTCATGGTGGAGTTTGTGTCCGCCAACCCGACAGGCCCTTTGCATGTGGGGCACACCCGCGGCGCGGTCTTCGGAGATGCCTTGGCGTCGTTGCTGGATTTTACAGGGTTTGATGTCACGCGCGAATACTACATCAACGACGGTGGTGCGCAGGTCGATGTCCTCGCACGCTCTGTCTATCTGCGGTACCTTGAGGCGCATGGCCAAGAGGTCGCATTCGAGGATGGCACATATCCCGGCGACTATCTGATCGAAGTCGGCAAAGCGCTCAAAGAGAAAGTGGGCGATGCCTACGTCGACAAGGGAGAGCAATTCTGGCTCGATGAAGTGCGCAGCTTTGGCATCGATGCAATGATGGACCTGATCCGCGCTGACCTTGCCCAATTGGGTATCAAGATGGACAGCTTTTTCTCTGAGAAATCGCTGTACGGAACAGGGCTGATCGAAAGCGCGATTCATTCGCTGGATGACAAAGGTCTGATTTATGAAGGGGTGCTTGAGCCACCCAAGGGAAAGAAGCCGGATGATTGGGAGCCGCGCGAGCAAACGTTGTTCAAATCTACGGAGCACGGCGATGATGTTGATCGTCCGGTCAAGAAATCCGATGGGGCGTGGACCTATTTTGCGCCGGATATCGCCTATCACTATGATAAGGTTCAACGCGGGTTTGACCAGTTGATCGACGTATTTGGCGCCGATCACGGTGGCTATGTAAAGCGGATGAAAGCGGCTGTTTCAGCATTGTCTGAAGGGCGCGTGCCGTTGGATGTGAAGCTGACACAGCTTGTGAAATTGTATAAAAACGGTGAGCCGTTCAAAATGTCCAAGCGGGCAGGGACCTTTGTGACCTTGCGCGATGTTGTGGATCAAGTCGGGCCCGATGTGACGCGGTTTGTGATGCTGACGCGTAAGAATGACGCGTCTTTGGATTTTGATTTTGACAAAGTTCTTGAGCAATCGCGTGAGAATCCAGTGTTTTACGTCCAATACGCCCACGCGCGGGTGAACTCTGTTTTGCGCAAGGCGCGCGAAGCAGATGTGGCAGTAACGGATGCGGATTTGGCCGCCGCGGATCTGACCAAACTTGATCACCCTGCGGAATTGGCACTGGCTGGCAAACTGGCGGAGTGGCCACGTTTGGTAGAGACGGCCGCACGCAGCAATGAGCCGCACCGCATCGCATTCTATCTGTACGAGTTGGCAGGGGACTTCCACGGGCTGTGGAACCGCGGCAACGAGGTGCCCGAACTGCGCTTTTTGCAAGACGACGTTGCAACCTCTCAGGCAAAAATTGCACTCGCACGTGCCGCAGCGGTTGTAATAGCTGCAGGCCTTGGTATTTTAGGTGTTGAGCCAGCCGAAGAGATGCGTTGAAAACAACCGCCTCGGCTGAACAGGCACACGATCAGCAGACCGGACAGGCAAAGTATCTGCCCGGCAAAGAGGCAAAATGGCAGACGTATCCTATTCCCAGAATTTGGGCGATGGCAGCTATGCGCAAGCAGCGCCGCACGCACCTGTACAGTCCAGTAACCAGTTGACAAATTTGACAAATCTCGCAGCCGCGGGGGTGTCTTTGGCGTTGATGGCAGGGGTTGCTGTCTGGGGGTACAAGCTGATGGTTCGCGATGTCAGCGGTATTCCTGTGGTTCAGGCATCCAGTGGCGACATGCGTGTACGCCCGCAAGACCCGGGCGGGCAATTGGCCATCAATCAGGGGTTGGCTGTGAACGAAGTGGCAGCGGCAGGAAGTGCTGCGGCCCCTGCGCAAAGCCTGACTTTGGCCCCGCGCCCTGTCGATTTGACGCAAGAGGACATGCCGACACCTGTCGCTATGGTTGCACCTGTGCAACAGAGTTTGCCCCAGGTTTCCGCCCCTGATGCCTTGCCCGTGACCCAGCCAGAACCTTTGGACGTGGCCGCCGCCCTTGAGGCTGGATCGGTCGAGGATTTGGTCAGGCAACTCGCAGCTGGTGCCGAAGCGATCGAAGCAGAACCCACAACAAACGATCCCGCCGTGCTGGCAGCCGTGACGCCCACAACACCCGAAGCGATGCCAACGCCCGTTGTTATCAACGCCCCTGGCGTAAAAGTTTCCTATCGCCCGAAATTGCGCCCCGCAGGTTTGCGCAGTGCGGTCACGGCCGCGGTTCAATCGGCATCAGGCGCGGCAGAAACCCCTGTTGCAGCACGCTCAACAGGAGAGATTTCTGCGGCGACGATCCCTGCTGGCACACGCCTTGTGCAATTGGGAGCCTTTGACAGCCCCGAAGTGGCACGTGCGCAATGGGTCAAGCTCGAGGCGCGTTTCGGCGACTACCTTTATGGAAAATCCCGTGTCGTGCAAAAGGCGCAAAGCGGCGGGCGTACGTTTTACCGTCTGCGCGCGATGGGCTTTGATGACTTGAGCGATGCACGTCGTTTCTGCTCTGCTTTGTTGGCTGAAAAGGCAGATTGTATTCCGGTCGTCACACGATGAGCACGGGCAGTCGCCGGTTTGGCGCGACGATTCTGGATGCGGACGGCCACCGCCTGAGCATCGAAGAAAAAGCATTCTTTAGAGATGTTTCGCCGTTCGGGTTCATCCTGTTTGCGCGCAACATAGACACGCCCGATCAAGTGCGTGCCTTGTGTGACGATTTCCGCGAGGCCGTTGGGTACGAGTGCCCGATCACGATTGATCAAGAGGGCGGACGGGTGCAACGCCTGCGCAGTCCGACGTG
Source organism: uncultured Paracoccaceae bacterium (assembly GCA_943787985.1). Classification (GTDB taxonomy): domain Bacteria; phylum Pseudomonadota; class Alphaproteobacteria; order Rhodobacterales; family Rhodobacteraceae; genus Ascidiaceihabitans. The sequence continues at coordinate 1,030,985 of CALSOO010000004.1, forward strand.
GCGCGAGTGGTTGCCACCTTTGGATTTTGTGCAAGCTGCTGGCGCCAAAGCCGCGCGTGCGATGTATCTGCGCCACCGCGTCATTGCACATGAGTTGCGCGCCGTCGGCGTAGACAGCAACTGCGCACCGATGGTTGATGTTGCGGATGCGACAACCCATGATTTCCTGCGCAACCGCTGCTATGGAACGGACCCTGTTGCTGTCGCGGCCTTGGGACGTGCTGCGGCGAACGGATTGTTGGATGGTGGCGTTTTGCCAGTCGTCAAACACATGCCGGGCCATGGACGCGCGACGGCGGATAGCCACTTTGATTTGCCCCTCGTCGATCACGTGCAGGACGCCTTGCAAGCCCATGATTTTGCGCCATTTAAAGCGCTCAACGATTTGCCGATGGGGATGACCGCACATCTGGTGTATTCCGATATTGATGATGCTCCTGCGACGCTTTCAAAACCTGTGATGGATGTGATCCGCACGGAAATTGGTTTTAACGGTTTGATCATGACCGATGACATCGCGATGAAAGCGCTGAGCGGTGATTTGGGACAATTGAGCCGGTCTGCATTGGACGCTGGCTGCGATGTGATCCTTCATTGCAACGGGACGCTTGCAGAACGCCGCGCTGTGGCCGAGGCTTCGGGTGAGATGACGGACATGGCCCAAACCCGCGCGCATGCTGCACTGGCTGCGCGCAAATCCCCTGACGAGATTGACATTTCTGCCTATGACGCCGAACTTAAGGTGCTAGTGGGCGGGAACAGTGATGGCTGACGACATATTCGAGGAAGATCGTGTTTCCGTCGCCGAAAGGCTGGCGGCAGAGGCGCTCATCATTGATGTGGATGGTTTTGAGGGGCCTTTGGACCTTCTTTTGACGCTCAGCCGGACGCAAAAAGTCGATTTGCGCAAAATCTCTGTTCTTGATCTGGCGCGCCAATATTTGGCCTTTGTCGAAAAAGCCAAAGCGTTGCGCCTTGAGCTGGCAGCCGATTATCTGGTGATGGCGGCGTGGTTGGCATTTCTGAAATCCCGCCTCTTGTTGCCACCCGATCCCACCGAAGAAGGACCATCGGGCGAAGACCTTGCCGCACATTTGGCGTTCCAACTTGAACGTTTGCAGGCGATGCGAGATGTGGCAGCGCGTCTCATGGCACGCGACCAATTGGGGCGCGACTTTTTTGCGCGAGGCCAAGCGGAAACGGTAGAGCGTGTAAAACGTGTGACATACACCGCGACCCTACTGGACTTGATGCAGGGCTACGCGCGCATTCGCACCCGCGATGATTTCCGCCCCTTCATTCTGGACCGGGACAGTGTGTTCACGATGGAGCAAGCATTGGAGCGGATGCGTCCGTTGATGGGGTATGCGGGGGAGTGGACGGACATTCTGAGCTATTTGCCAGAGGGTTGGGAAACAGACCCTGTCAAGTTACGATCCGCCACGGCATCGACGTTTGCGGCGTCATTGGAACTGGTCAAAGAAGGGCATATGGACATACGGCAAACCGAATTGTTCGCACCGATCCAGTTGCGCAAAAGGAAGTAAAACATGTCGCAAGACATAGATGAACAAGAACAGAGCCTGTTTGAAGCCCCCCCAATCGCCGAACAGGAGCGTATGGTGGAAGCGATCCTGTTTGCCACGGCGGAACCCGTCACCGTCAAAGACCTGAGCGCGCGGATGCCTCATGGCTGTGATCCTGCGGAAGCTTTGGTGTATGTGCGCAAACGCTATGAGGGGCGCGGTGTAACCTTGATGAAAATCGGGGATGCATGGGCCATGCGCACGGCACCTGACCTCGGGTTCTTGATGCAAAAAGAAACGGTCGAGACCCGCAAACTGAGCCGCGCCGCAATCGAAACATTGGCGATTATTGCCTATCATCAACCTGTCACCCGTGCCGAAATCGAGGAAATTCGTGGTGTTTCTGTCAGCCGCGGGACGGTCGACCAGTTGTTGGAAATGGAATGGATCCGTTTTGGCTGTCGCAAGATGACCCCGGGGCGTCCTGTAACGTTTGTGGTGACCCAAGCGTTCCTTGACCACTTCGGCCTTGAAAACGCGCGCGATTTGCCCGGGTTGAAAGAACTGCGCTCTGCCGGTTTGTTGGAGAACCGACCGCCGCCCGGTTCAATGCCCGGCCCGGGAGATGCCGAGGAAGAAGAAACCAATGAAGGGCAGTCTGAACTTTTTGAAGACTGACCCGAAAAAGGCCATAAACTCTGCTATAATGTTGTCATACGCATCAACGGATACCCAAAGACCATGAACCAGATCATCAATATGTTCCTCAAGCTGATTATGCGAAAAGTCATGAGCAAAGGCATCGATGCGGGTATCAAAGGGGCCACAGGAATGGCGCGCAAACGCAAGCGTGCACCTGTCGGTGAGATTGATGACTATGGCAACCCGACGGGCCAACAAGACACAAGCGAACGGGACCGTATACGCGCGGAGCGTCGCGCCAAGCGGGCTGCGCGCAATCAGGACTAGCGCCAAGCGGGCTGCGCGCAATCAGGACTAGCGCCAAGCGGGCTGCGCGCGATCAGGACGAGCGCCAAGCGGGATCAGGACGAGCGCCAAGCGCGGCAGCTTAGCTCGTTTTGAAGTGTTTGCTAAGCTTCAAACCTTGTCCCTGATAGTTCGATTTCAGATCAGCCCCATAAAGTTGGGTCGGATCCTGCGCCATTTTCTCATAAACCAAACGCCCGACAACTTGCCCGTGTTCCAGCACAAACGGGGCCTCGTGGCAGCGTACCTCCAGACACGCCGCGTGATCCTGTTCCGCCGGCCGCATCATGTCCAAAGCCCGGGTCAAAGAAGCCTGCGTAATGCACGCGAAACTCACCAACCATCGCCAAATATGGTGCCATTTCAGCAGCATAGCTTGGTGGAATATCACCGCTTCACGGCTGACAAGGATGTAGAATGCACCGGGATCAAGGATAATGTGCCCGTCTGTGCTGTGCACGTCTTCCCAGTAGTCGCGGGGTCGTAGTGGCCGATGTTGTCCAGATCAATGACACCTGTGTGCGGCTTTGGCACGGTATCCCACCAGTGTGGTGCCGGGCAACTTGAGGTCCACCGAAAATCCGAGCCCGTCATCGATCACGGCATCTCCGTTCACCAGCGGTGTGTGGCGTGCATGCCTTGAGGGCAGGATCATTCAGAACCGCATGGCCACTCGCGAAAACGAATCTGGTTCAGGCGCATGCCCGGGCGCACAAGGACCGAAAAAGAGCGCGGGCAAATCTCGGCATACAGCGGCCCGGCGTAGCCGTCGGGGATCGCGGTCAAATTCGGTGCCCCCATCGGTGATCGTGCGCGTCAGCAAATCCAGTCGCCCTGTCGAGCTTTTGGCATTGGCAACGGCCGTCATACCGCGGGGCAGGGCGAGCCCTTCCATCAAAGGCACGACATAGACGCACCCTTTTTCCAGAACGGCGCCGTCGTGAGGTCGACGCGGTGCATCTCGAACTCTTCGAGCCGGTCTGCACTTTGCGCACCCGCCCAGACAAGAAAGACGCGCGTACGCGGTAGGCCACTGTTCCCAAGACGCAAATCAAGGCTGGCAGGCTGGATCTGCGCGTCGGTGACAGCAGGGACCGCTGTGATCTCACCCGCTTCAATCATTTGCGCGATCTGTTGATTTGGTATGACACCGGTCATCGCAGCGATTCCTTTGCTACGACAAACGCCCGCGACCTGTCGGCCACGGGCGGTCTGTAAATGTCGATGGTCGGGCTAGCAGGACTCGAACCTGCGACCTTCCGTCCCCCAGACGGACGCGCTACCAGGCTGCGCCATAGCCCGAACTTGGCGCTTTCATACGCGATTTGTGCGCAGGATCAAGGGGGAATTGGCACTTTGCGCACGGATTGCCATCACTCTTTTCGGGCAGATGCCATTCTGTCGCGCAAGCCCGACAGTTGCGTCACAAGTTGGCGCGCGAGGGCTGCATCTTTGACATCGGTTGCCCGAGTGACAGCACTTAGAATTGCAGGGGTTGCTGGAAAAGTGCTCTCGTCAGGTGTTTCAGGCACATCCACGACGGTGGGGCGCGGTTTTTCAGGTTCTGGCGCGGCTTCGAGCGTTGGAAGGACGTCCTCTTCGCCCATATTGGGTGAAGACTTGTCCTGCTTTACCGGCACTTCGGGCGCAGGGTCCTGCAATTGCGCTGCGTCCACTTCAGGCTCAGGCATTTCAGGCGCCATTTCTGGTTCCATGGCTGCGGAGAGTTCTGGTTGTGGCGTGTTCTCTGGAAGCGGTTGTGGCTCTGGCTCAGGAACAACTTGCGGTTCTACCGGTGCGCTGGTGTGTCTGAATTCTGGCGTCGTTGGTTCCAGTGGCTCATCGGTGGCGGGCTCATCCTTGACGGGGTCCGCCACAGAAGGCTCTTGGGCAGTGCTGGAGGAAGATTTGAAAATGAATTCGGGCTGGTCATCAGGTGCCTCTTCACGTTCAAGCGTTTCCGGTTGATCGGGTTCTGGAGCCGCTTCGTTGTCAAATGTTTCAATTTCAACGTCTTGAGCGGGATCAGGCGCCGTTGGTGTATCGGAGACTGGATCATCCATCGCCTCTTGGGGCGGTGTTTCTTGAAGATCGTCGGCCATCACATCGGGTGATGTGGTCTCTGCTTCTGCAGCCTCGTCCGAAACCAGTGTGGGTTCAGGAGTTGGGGCGTCAGGCGTTGGAGCTTCATGAGCCGGGGCTTGCGGTTCAGACAGGACCGGCTCCGGCTCTGTGGAGCTGCTTTCTGCGGCATCGACTGCGACTGGCGTGTCTTCTTGCGTCGGGGAGGGGTCCTCCAGCGCAGGCGTCGACGTGTCGATCGCGGGCGCGGCATCCGCAGGGGGTGTCTCTATTTCCGCGGCCGGGGGTTGTTCCATCGGCTCAGACGGTGTGGCGCGCGCCGCATCCGGCATAACCACAGCGTCTTGGGTAAAAGATGGACGTATCTTATCGGGCTCTTGTTGAGCGCTTGCTGAGGGAACGGTTTCAATGGGTTCAGGAACAAGGTTCACAACATTGTCGTCAGCCGCTGGTCCTGAACTGTCCCCTTTAAACGGTTCAGCAGGCTGTGACGCCGGGACTTGCGGCTTGGTCAGAGTGGCGGCGGTCGCTGTGTCGATAGGGATATTTGCAGATACCTCATCCAGACTATGCGACATGGACGACACATGGGCTATACCCTTTTCGCGCAACACTTTTTGCACGCCTTTGATGGTCAGCCCGTCATCGTGCAACAGTTTGCGGATACCGCCCAGCAGCAGCATATCGACAGGTCGATAGTATCTGCGGCCACCGGCGCGTTTTACGGGTTTGACTTGGGTAAACTTGCTTTCCCAAAACCGCAGAACGTGGGTCTGAACCCCAAGCCAGTCGGCCACTTCGGAAATGGTGCGAAAGGCGTCTGCGGATTTGCTCATTGCTTAGGACTTGTTGCCGGACGCCACGCGGTCCTTCATCAGGTGTGAAGGGCGGAATGTCAAAACACGGCGCGGGTTGATTGGAACCTCTTCGCCGGTTTTCGGGTTGCGGCCAACACGCGCGGATTTTTCACGCACGGAGAATGTCCCGAAAGACGAAATCTTGACCTGCTCCCCTTTGACAAGAGCGTCAGACATGTTGTCCAAAACGCTTTCAACCAGTTGCGCGCTCTCGTTGCGCGACAGTCCAACTTCACGAAATACAGCTTCGCTGAGATCCATGCGTGTCAAAGTCTTATCGGTCATTTTTTCCCCCTATTTCTTCGCAACCATAGGGCGCAGGGAATTTCCGAGTCAATATCAATGACTTGGCAAGTCGGGTTTAAGCGGATTTTTTGGTCAAAAACTGCGCAACTACCAGCGCATGACCACTGCGCCCCATGCCAATCCGCCACCAATCGCCTCGGTGACGATCAAATCGCCGTTTTTGATCTGTCCACGGGCGCGCCCAACGGACAGGGCAAGGGGGATCGAGGCGGCAGAGGTGTTGCCATGGTCCTGGACCGTCACCACAACTTTTTCCATCGGCAGGCCCATTTTCTTGGCCGTGCCTTGAATGATTCGAATGTTGGCTTGGTGGGGGACGACCCAATCGATGTCATGCGCCGTGACGCCTGCGCGCTCCATCGCAGTGTTCGCGGTGGCTGCAAGTTTTTCCACCGCATGACGGAACACCTGATTGCCTTGCATGCGCAAATAGCCTGTGGTGCCGGTGCTGACACCGCCATCGACATAGAGCAGTTCGCGGTGGCTGCCGTCAGAATTGAGGTCTGTGGCAAGAATACCTGCGTCGTCCTTTGTGCCTTTCCCGTCTTCGGCGCGCAGCACCAAAGCGCCTGCGCCGTCTCCGAACAACACACATGTTCCGCGGTCGGTCCAGTCCATGATGCGGCTAAACGTTTCGGCACCAATCACCAGAACGCATTTGGCCTGTCCTGACAGGATCAGAGCGTTGGCATTGGACAAGGCATAGATGAATCCCGCACAGACGGCTTGCACATCAAAGGCAAATCCACGCGTCATGCCCAGGCGGGCCTGAACCATCGTCGCGGCTGACGGAAACGTCAGATCAGCGGTTGAGGTTGCCAAAATGATCGCGTCCACATCGTCCACGGCCAAACCTGCATCTGCCAAAGCGGCTTTTGCCGCCTCGGTGGCCATCATCGACGTGGTTTCGTCGTCATTTGCAAAGTGGCGCCGCTCGATCCCGGAGCGCGAGACGATCCACTCGTGTGTGGTGTCCAAGGTCTTTTCAAACTCTGCGTTGGGAACAATGCGCTCGGGCAAGTAATGGCCTACACCTTTGATCACCGCGCGCGTTGTCATGCCTGCTCGTCCTTTGAATCCGCCTTGTCCTCGTTGGGCAAGACTGCGGCGACTCGGGCCGCAAGTTTTTTGTTAAACCCATTCTGCGCCAATTGAGCGGCAAGGGAAATAGCGGCTGCAACGCCGGTGGCATCGGCTGAACCGTGCGACTTCACAACCGTGCCATTGAGCCCCAAAAACACGCCGCCATTGACGCGGCGCGGGTCTATGCGGCGTTTGAGGCGTTGCATGGATGTGAAGGCCAGTAGAGAGGCGAGGCGGGACAAGGGCGTGTACTTAAAGGCCTCTTTCAGGAGATCCCCGATCAATCCTGCCGTGCCTTCGCCGGTTTTGATCGCGACGTTGCCGGTGAATCCGTCTGTGACGATCACATCTGCGATATTGCCCGGAATATCACCGCCTTCAACAAATCCGACAAAGTCGAACTCGGCTTGGACTTCGTTGGCTTTGATCAGATCATAGGCGTCATGTAATTCGGAGCGCCCTTTGTGTTCTTCGGTTCCAACATTAAGAAGCCCGACACGTGGACGGGGCAGGTCCATGCCGTTGCGCGCATATGAGGCGCCCATCAAAGCATAGCGCAGCAAATCTTCGGCATCGGCACGAATATCAGCGCCCACGTCCAGCATCACGTTGAACCCTTGGGGATTTCGAGAGGGCCAGAGCACAGCAATCGCGGGACGGTTCACACCGGGCAGTTTGCGCAGGCGGATCATGGACAAGGCCATCAACGCGCCTGTGTTGCCACAGCTCACAGCCACATCGGCGTCGCCCGCGCGCACGGTCTCGACTGTGGCCCACATGGACGTGGTTTTGCCATGGCGCACAACGTGACTGGGTTTGTCTTCCATCGTGACCACGTCTTGCGCGTCGCGAATGCTCACCCGTCCTTGCAATTGGCGCCGCTTGGCCACCAACGGGTCGAGCTCGGCTTTGGGGCCGTGCAGGACAAAAGAGATGTTCGGATTGCGTTTGGAAAAATGCGTTAAACCGGCCACAACTGCAGCCGGTCCATTGTCACCGCCCATGGCATCAAGCGCGATCACGGTTTGGCGCGTTTGGTCCGTCTGATCGGTGCGCGCCAATGTCATGAAGGTGCCTGTATGCCTTGTCTCAAGCCGTGGGCCACAAAGGCTTAGGCTGCGTCATCTTCCAGATCGACTTCTTCAGTCATCGCGACAATCTCGTTGTTGTCGTAGTGGCCGCATGCCGCACAAATGTGGTGTGGGCGTTTCAGCTCACCACAGTTGTCACATTCATTCGGGTTCGCAGCCACGAGGGAATCATGCGAACGACGATTGTTGCGACGTGATGTGGATACTTTGTTCTGTTGCACAGCCATGTCATGGGCCTTTGTGGTTGGGGCCACGCAATATGCGCAGCAGCGTTTGATTTCGTGTCGTTGGTACGACGTTGGCTGCGTTTAGGCCGAGCAAGCCCGCATGTCCAACGCTAATTACGATAAGGCGGGCAAAATACTGCGAATTTATGCTGGCGCAAGTCAATAATTGGCCGGATTTACTCCGGTTTCTGCTCAAGTTGATCTTTTAACGCGGCGAGTCCGGCAAAGGGGCGGGCATCTTCATCGGTCATCGGGGCTTGCCCGGGGGCTGTGAACACTGTGCGGTCCAATGCTGCGCCGTCCGCGCGTGGAAAGTCGGGCACTTCGAGGCTCAATGCCTCAAGCATCACGAACTCCGGATCAATGTAGGGGCCCAAGACCTCGATGCCTTCTTCTTCGGGCATTTCGATCTCTTCTTCCATGATCTCGGGAATGTTTTTGAGAAACATGCGTTCGACAGGCGCATCTATGCGCGTAAGGACAGGCTCCAATGTGACAGTGCAAGGCTGAACAACCGTGGCCCCAAGTTTACCCTTGAGCCGCCAGTCGGTTTTTCCAACGGCTTCTACCACACCCTCAAAGCGCAGCTTGCGTATTGCGCTTAGTCCCAAAGTTTCTGCGATACTGCGCAAAACCTCCGCATTCGGGCGTATTTCAAAGGCAGACGCACGGTTTTGCGCCAGATCAGCGACGCGAAAAGCGCTGTCAGAGGGGGTAGGCTGCGACATAAGAGTACTTTCGTTTCTTGAAACGGGGCCGTTCCTTTGCTAGGCGGGATAAAAGCCAGACGCGCCAAGAGCAAGAGGGCAGAGCATATGATACGCCGCACACCCATAAAGATCATGACCCGAGCGGTCGCAGTGGCAGCCCTTGGGCTATCCTTAGCCGCATGTACAGCGACATTTCAAAACCACGGTTATATTCCGCCACAAGAAGATCTGGATCTGCTTGCTGTCGGAATCGACACCCGCGCTTCTGTCGAAGACTCTGTGGGCAGCCCGTCGTCTGGTGGGGTTCTGGAAGGCGGAGGTTACTATTACGTTAAGAGCCGTGTGAAAACATTCGGGTTCAAAGCGCCCGAAGTCGTCGAGCGCGAGGTTCTTGCGATCACGTTTGATGCGAATGGCGTTATTGCCAACATCGAGCGTTTTGGCTTGGAAGACGGGCGTGTCGTGCCATTGTCGCGCCGCGTCACCAAAGGCGGCGTGTCCGACAAAACCTTCCTGCGCCAACTTCTTGGCAACATCGGCGGCTTCAACCCAAGTTTCTAAATCTTGCGCCGCGTCTAAGCTGATCTATTGAGGATGCGGTCCAGTGAGTCTCGAACGTGACATGGTCTTGTTGGAAAAGGGACGCCACCGTGCGTGTATCGCCACCACACCTGGTGAACTCGATGCGGCCCGCGCGTTGCGCAGTTTGTGTTTCGGACTGGCGCAGGGCGACTCGGACAGCTTTGATGCGCTCTGTGCCCATGTGCTGGTCTATGAGGACGACGCATTGGTGTGTTGTTTTCGCATGTTGCCGCTGAGCGGCTCTGACATTTCCAAAAGCTACTCCGCCCAGTTCTATGATTTGAGCGCGCTCGAAGGGTTTGAGGGTAAGATGGTTGAACTGGGGCGGTTCTGCGTTCACCCTGATGCAGCCCAAGTGGATGCCGTGCGCGTGGCTTGGGGGGCGATGACGGCCTATGTGGATGCCAATAACGTGCGCTTGTTGTTTGGCTGCTCTTCTTTTGCTGGAACGGACCCGGACGTCTACCGCGATGCATTTGCCGTGCTCAAAGCGCGCCACCTTGCGCCGCAACAGTGGCAACCGCGCGCCAAAGCCGCTTCAGTCTTTGCCTATAGCGCGCAAGTACGCCGCAAACCTGACCTGCGCCGTGCCATGCAATGCATGCCGCCGTTGCTGCGCACCTATCTGATGATGGGGGGATGGGTGTCGGATCACGCGGTTGTGGATCACGACATGGATACCTTGCATGTGTTCACAGGTGTCGAGATTGACGCGATCCCGCCCGTACGCAAAAGGCTGTTACGAGCTGTCTTGAGTTAACCAATCTTACGCTCGAGGCCTGTTTTTGCGTTTTGAGCGGGCGCGAGGCGTTGACCCTGTCGCTTGCGCAGTCTAGCTGGCAGGCATGGCACGTATACCTCTTTTGCAATTGAACGAAATTTCGCTGACATTCGGCGGTGATCCTGTTTTTGACGGCTTGTCTTTGGTCGCCCAACCCGGCGATCGGGTGGCTTTGGTGGGGCGCAACGGCTCTGGCAAATCGACCTTGATGAAAGTCATGGGAGGATTGGTGGAACCTGACAGCGGCGAGGTTATCGCAGGCCCTGGCGTGTCGGTGGGCTACATGGAACAAGACCCTGACCTGTCTGGATACGCGACGCTGGGCGATTTCGCGTCTGCTGGTCTTGATCCTTCCGAGATGTACAAAGTCGAGCGTGCGGGCGAGGGCCTGAAATTTGACCCTGCACGTCCTGTCGAGACGGCTTCGGGCGGAGAACGCCGTCGCGCTGCTTTGGCGCGTTTGATGGCGGATGCTCCTGACTTGATGCTGTTGGACGAACCGACCAACCACTTGGACATTGAAGCGATTGCGTGGCTTGAGAATGAGCTGAAAATGACCCGAAAAGGGTTCATTATCATCAGCCACGACCGTGCATTCTTGCGTGAGCTGACGCGCGCAACCCTTTGGATTGATAGGGGCGCTGTGCGGCGTCAGGAAAAAGGGTTTGATGCCTTCGAAACATGGCGTGATTCGACGTGGGACGAAGAAGACACGCAGCGCCACAAACTGAACCGCAAGATCAAAGCCGAAGCACGTTGGGCCGTTGAAGGCATCAGTGCGCGGCGCAAGCGCAACCAAGGGCGTGTGCGCGCATTGCAAGAATTGCGTTCGGAACGGGCTGGTCAAATCACGCGTCAAGGCGCGGCTGCCATGGCGCTGGATGCTGGTCCGAAATCTGGACGCAAAGTTATGGAAGCGACAGGTATTACAAAGGCTTACGGTGACAAGGTCATCCTGAAGCCTTTTGACCTGACCGTGCAGCGCGGCGACCGCATTGCTTTGGTTGGCCCCAACGGGGTTGGCAAAACAACATTGCTGAACATGTTGATCGGCAAAGAAGAACCAGACACAGGCGTCATCAAATTGGGAACCAATCTGGAGCTTGCTTTGTTTGACCAGGCACGCGACCAACTTGATCCCGAAATGAGCCTGTGGGACAGCCTGACGGGCGATCCCGACATGCGCGTGTCTGGTAAAGCGGACCAAATCATGGTGCGCGGCATGCCCAAGCATGTCGTTGGATACCTCAAAGAATTCCTGTTTGACGAGGGGCAGGCCCGTGCGCCTGTGCGGTCGCTTTCAGGTGGTGAAAAAGCCCGATTGCTGTTGGCAAAGATCATGGCGCGTACCTCCAACGTGTTGGTTTTGGACGAACCGACCAACGATCTGGATGTCGAAACCCTTGATTTGTTGCAAGATTTGCTCAGCCAATATGATGGCACTGTGCTGTTGGTCAGTCACGACCGTGACTTTCTGGACCGTGTTGCTGTAACCACGATTGCGATGGAAGGTGATGGCAAAGCGACTGTGTACGCCGGCGGATGGTCTGACTACATCGCGCAACGCCATCAGGACGATTTTGCGGAAAGTGTTGCGAAAACAAAAAACTCCGCGCCAAAGGTGAAGGATAAACAACAGGTTAAATCTGGCCTGAGCTTTACCGAAAAGCACCGTCTTGAGACATTGCCCGCAGAGATCGCGCGCCTTGAGGCCGAGATCGGCAAGCTCGAAGAATTGATGAGCGACCCTGAATTGTTCACCCGTGAACCTGTCAAATTCCAGAAAGCCACAGACGCTTTGGTGGCGCGCAACGAAAAACTGCAAGACGCGGAAGAAGAATGGCTGATGCTTGAGGAAAAAGCGTCAGAGTGAGCGGGCAGGGTTGCCGACAACGGTCGCGCCCGCTGCCACGTCTTTGGTGACCACACTGCCGGCCCCGATGATTGCGCCCTCACCAATCGTAACGCCGGGCATAATGATCGCACCGCCGCCAACCCAGACATCTGCGCCAATCCGCACGGGCAGGGCAATTTCCAGCCCCTGACTGCGTTTCAGCCTCTCTTTGTGATGTTGGGCGGTATAAATGTGCACCCCGGGTCCGAACATGGCCCGATCCCCGATACGGACGGGGGCTGTGTCCAGAATGGTCGCACCTGCATTGAAATAGACGGCCTCTCCAAGGTGGATGTTAAATCCGTAAGGGCAGTGGAACTGCGTCTCGATCCGGCAGTCAGCCCCCTTTGACCCCAAAAGAGCCTCCAGTTTGGGGCCAATGGCGCCACGTTCCAGCGGAGACATGGTGTTGTGCTCATGCACCGCGACCAACGCGGTGCGCCGAAGTGCCTCCAGCTCCGGATCAATGCAGGTGTACCATTGGCCCAGCTGCATTTTCCCGAACTCGCTGGAGGCGCTCATCGCGTTATTCGCCCAATTGCACGCGTGCGTGGCGCTTTTTGCCTGCAGACAGTTTGACCGGTGTCGCCAAGGTCGCGGCGTCAATCATCATGCCCGCATCCGTCAGCGGGCGTGTCATCCATTTTGGCGCCATTCTCGGAAATCAGGCGCTTGGCCTCTTTTCCCGATCCCGCCAACCCGGATTTCACCAACAGCTGCACGATGGAAATCGCATCGCCCACATCCGCCGCACTCAAGCGTCAATGTGGGCAAATCATCCCCGATTCCGCCTTTTTCAAAGACTTCACGCGCTGTGGCCTCTGCTGCCGCTGCGGCGTCTGCGCCGTGCAACAGGCCTGTGACTTCATTGGCCAAACGCACTTTGGCGGCGTTGATCTCTGCCCCCTCAAGGGCACCAAGGCGCTCGCATTCTTCCACCGGCAGCTCTGTATAAAGCTTGAGGAAACGGCCGACATCCGCATCCGTCGTGTTGCGCCAGAATTGCCAGAACTCGTAGGGCGACAGCATATCAGGGTTGAGCCAGACAGCACCGATTGGGATTTGCCCATCTTTCTTGCCGTCCGATGTGGTCAGCAGAGGCGATGTCAGGCCATAGACTTCGCCGTCAATCACACGGCGCGTCAGGTCGATCCCGTTGACGATGTTGCCCCATTGATCCGATCCGCCCATTTGCAGATGCAGCCATAACGGCGGTGAAGCTCCATGAAATCATAGGCTTGCAGGATCATATAGTTGAACTCAAGAAACGACAGCGATTGTTCGCGGTCCAGTCGTGATCTTGACGATTCAAAGCTGAGCATCCGGTTGATCGAAAAATGCCGCCCGATGTCGCGCAGGAAATCAAGGTAGTTCAACTCGTCCAGCCATTCGGCGTTATTGATCATCAAGCGCATCTGTCGGCCCGTCGCCATAGGTCGACGTAGGCGGAAAACACTGTTTTGATGCCGCGATGTTGTCGTCGATCTGCCTCGGGTGTCAGCAAGGGGCGTTCATCGGCGCGAAAGACGGGTCGCCCACCTTTGTCGTGCCGCCGCCCATCAGGGTGATCGGTTTGTTGCCGGTCTTTTGCAGCCAGCGCAGCATCATGATCTGGATCAGCGAGCCCACATGCAGGGATTTGGCCGTCGCATCAAATCCGATGTAGCCGGGCTGTGCCCCTTTGAGCAGTGCCTCGTCCAGCCCTTGATAGTCCGTGCAGTCAGCGAGAAACCCGCGTTCCATCATTACTGCAACGAATTCTGATTTGGGGTGGTAGGTCATGGCACTTGCCCTTGGCTTGATATGCGGGGCAATCTATAGGTCCCATCATGGCAAAGGAAAAGGCCAGATGACGCAGTTGAAAACAAAGGGGACGGTTGTGCGCGCTTGGGTGCCATGAGCGGAACCTCTTTGGACGGCGTTGACGCAGCTGTGTTGGAGACGGACGGGCGTGTCGATCACAGGTTTCGGACCCAGCCTTATGTCAGCTATTCGGATGCGCAGCGTGCTGTTATTGCCAAAGGGTTCGGGCAATGGTCCGGGCCGAGGTGGAAGCGGCGGCAGAGATTGTCGATGCTGCCCATCTGCGCACGCCTTGCACGGCTTCGAGGGCGTTGATGTTATCGGATTTCACGGTCAGACCCTTGCCCATGCACCACGCTTGCAAGGGACTTTGCAGGTTGGGGACGGGGCGGCGTTGGCGCGCGCGCTGAACACGCCGGTTGTGTGGGATTTCCGCAGCGCCGATGTGCAAATGGGCGGAGAGGGCGCGCCGCTGGCTCCGTTTTTCCACCACGCTTGTGCGCGCTACATCAAAGCGGATGCGCCGCTCGCGTTTTCTGAACCTGGGCGGAGTGGGCAACATCACCTGGGTTGATCCGCGCGTTGCGCGCCCTGAAGATCAAGGCGCGCTGTTGGCGTTTGACACAGGTCCTGCAAATGCGCCCATCAACGATTTGGTGCTGGCGCGCTGTGGCATTTCCTACGACAAAGGCGGCAAGATCGCGGCCAAAGGCACGGTAGAAAACGGCGCGCTTGAGTTATTTCTGGCCGAACCCTACTTCTCCAGAATGCCGCCCAAGTCATTGGATAGGAACGATTTTGCGGAAATGATCGGCCTTGTGTCCGAGCTGGGCAATGCAGACGCCGCAGCGACCCTCACAGCCATGTGCGCCGCAGGTGTGATGGAGGCGATGCAACATTGCCCGACAGCACCGACCCGGCTGTTGGTCACAGGCGGCGGGCGACACAACCCGGTTTTGATGCGGATGCTAGAGGTGTCGCTGGATTGCCGACGTGGCCCCGGTAGAGAGCGTCGGTTTGGACGGTGACATGTTGGAGGCGCAGGCGTTTGCCTATCTGGCCGTGCGCGTGGCACGTGGTTTGCCCACGTCTTGTCCCGGCACCACAGGGGTGCGTGCCGCAGTGTCTGGCGGCACGGTGAGCCGCCCGTCTTAGGCGCCCGTCTTAGGCGTGCGGAATGTCAAAGCCTGCGGGGGCCAGAGTGAAGCCGTCAAAATGAAAGCCCGGTGACACGGTGCAACTGACCAAAGTGTAATCGCCTGTTGTGGCTGCGGCCTGCCAATGCCCTTCCGGCACTATAATTTGCGGGGCCCCTGTTTTTAGGTCGGGAGACAAAAGATGATCCATCGCGGGGCCTGCATCGGTCGCGGACAGCGACAAAACAAGCGGCGCACCGGCATGATACAACCAGATCTCGGTCGCATCGACTTTGTGCCAATGGCTGCTTTGCCCGTCTCTGAGCAGGAAATAAATGCAGGTCCCTGTCGGGCGTCCATTGTTTTCTGCCACCCATGTCTGGCGATAAAATCCGCCCTCGGGATGGGGGGCAAGACGCAGGTGGTCGATGATCTCTTGAGCTGTCATGCTCGCACCCTATGGTGATCAAAGACCACTGCCAAGGGGGCGACTATGCGGATTGCAATCATCGGTGCGGGCATACTTGGGGCCAACCTCGCTTATGCTTGCGCGCGGGCAGGGGCGGACGTTATCGTCGTGGACGCTGCAGGCCCTGCCGCGGGCGCAACAGGGCGATCGTTTGGCTGGATTAACGCCAGCTTTTTCCACGATACAGCCCATTTCGAGCTGCGTGCGGCGGGGATTGATGCATACCGGCGCTTGTGTCGTGACCTTGATCTGCCTGTGGCATGGTCCGGCTGCTTGTGTTGGGAAGAAGAGGGCGAAGCGCTTGAGCGACAAGCCAAACAACTGAACGACCTTGGTTACAGCGCCGAGATAATTTCCAAATCGGACGTGAAACGCAAAGAACCCCATGTCGTGCCACCGCCGCAAGCGTTGTCGTTTCGCACGGAAGCTGCGGCTGAACCTGGCGCGCTGACCCACATGCTGTTGTCGGCGAGCCAAGCAAAACGTTTGATGGGTTGTGCCGTTGAAGGGATCGAGACGCTTAACGGACAGGTCACAGGTGTGCGCGTGGCAGGGGGTGTCATTGAGGCGGACCGCGTGATCGTGGCGGCAGGGACGCACAGTCCTGCGTTGCTTGCGCCTTTGGGGGTGGAACTGCCTATGCTGCACCGCCCCGGCGTGATTTTTCAGACCAAACCGGTGCCAAAAATCCTGACCCATATTTGCGTCGCCCCCATCGGAGAGTTTCGTCAACGTCCAGACGGGCGGATCATGATGCCGACTGCGGTTTCACACCAGTCCGACAGCAGCGATACCCTGTCAGACACGCCTGAAGGCTTGGCAGAGGCCGCCTGTGCGCGCCTGCAAGCGGTGATGCCCGACGTGTTGCTTGAATGGGAGGAAGCCAGTCTGGCCAACCGCCCTGTGCCCAAAGACGGGTTGCCGGTGCTCGGGGCTTGCGGGGTTGAGGGGCTGTTCACAGCTGTGATGCATTCGGGCATAACGCTTGCACCTGTTGTGGCCCGGATTCTGGCAGCAGAGGTGACGGGGGCTGCGCTTAGCAACGCTCAGGCAGCTTTGGTGGCACCTTATCGACCGGACAGGTTTCAAGCAGAAACTCCAGCCTAGAGTGGGTATTCGAAAAATCGCAACTCTGGCAGAGCTTCGGGGGGAATGGGTTGATAGGGACCGCGTTCTGTAAATCCCATCCGCCGATACAGCCGCTGTGCGCTATGAAGCAACCTGTGCGTATCCAGAACCACGCGACTGTACCCGTCGCTTCGGGCTTGGCTGATGAGTGTCGAACATATCTGCTCTGCAAGCCCTTGACCGCGCGCGATGTCAGTGACGAAAACCCGCTTGATCTCACTGGTTGCGCGATCCAGCGGGTGGCTCATGCCACATCCCGCAGGGGTGCCAGTTGCGTCGCGTGCCAGTAAAATCACGCCTGTGGGCCGCGCATGTAACTCCGGCAATGATGCCATGAGGGATTCATACCTGGTATCGGGGTGGAACGCGCTGGTGACTGCGCGGCTGATACCCGGCACTGCCAACAAAAAATCGCGGTAGGCCCAGCACAAGGACCGGACCGCCGCGATGTCTGTGTCGGTGGTGGCGGGTGCAAGGGTAATGTCAGACATCAGATGTGCACTCCCCTTGGTCCCAGCCTACTTGAGGATAGAGCGGCCCGCGTATTGAGCCGTTTCGCCCAAAGCTTCTTCGATCCGGATCAACTGGTTGTATTTGGCGAGCCTGTCAGAGCGCGCGAGCGAGCCGGTTTTGATCTGGCCACAGTTCGTCGCGACAGCGAGGTCGGCGATTGTGGCGTCTTCGGTTTCGCCGGAACGGTGGCTCATTACATTGGTGAAGCCTGCGCGATGGGCCATTTCCACTGCTTGAAGGGTTTCCGTCAAGCTGCCGATTTGATTGACTTTTACCAGCATAGAGTTGGCGCTTCCACGCTTGATGCCTTCGGCAAGCCGAGTCGGGTTGGTGACAAACAGATCGTCGCCGACCAGTTGGATTTTGTCACCCAGTTTGTCGGTCAGTGCTTTCCAGCCGTCCCAATCGTCTTCGGACATGCCGTCCTCGATCGAGATAATGGGATAATCCGCGACAAGGGCGGCGAGGTAGTCGACGTTTTCATCTGAGGTCAGCGTTTTACCTTCGCCTGCAAAGACATAGTTGCCGTCCTTGTAGTATTCCGTCGCGGCGCAATCGAGGGCCAGATACATGTCCTCGCCCGGGCGATAGCCTGCTTTTTCGATGGATTTCAGCACGAAATCAAGCGCGTCACGGGTTGAGCTGATGTTTGGTGCAAACCCGCCTTCATCGCCGATACCTGTGGAGAGGCCCGCCGCAGACAACTCACCTTTGAGCGTGTGGAACACTTCCGCGCCCATGCGCACAGCGTCGCGGATGTTTTCAGCGGCCACTGGCATGATCATGAATTCTTGGATGTCGATAGGGTTGTCTGCGTGCTCGCCACCGTTGATGATGTTCATCATGGGCACTGGCAGAAGGCGGGCAGAGGTGCCGCCAACGTAGCGATAAAGCGGCTGGCCGGAATACTCCGCAGCAGCCTTTGCGGCCGCGAGGGACACGCCCAAGATCGCGTTCGCACCAAGGCGGCTTTTGTTTTCGGTGCCATCCAGTTCGATCATCACACCGTCAAGTTCGACTTGTTCGGTGGCTTCAATGCCCACCAATGCTTCTGCGATTTCTCCGTTTACGGCTGCGCAAGCGTCCAACACGCCTTTGCCCAAGTAGCGCGACTTGTCACCGTCGCGCTTTTCCACCGCTTCATAAGCACCTGTGGAGGCCCCGGATGGAACCGCCGCGCGTCCCATTGTACCGTCTTCCAGTGTCACATCGACTTCCACCGTCGGGTTGCCCCGGCTGTCGAGGATTTCGCGGGCGTGAATGTCAATGATTGTGCTCATGGGATCGGTCCTTTGGTGGCTGATGGGTGTCTCTTACCGCCAGTGGAGCGTGGATTAAAGTCCCTACTGCGCCTCTTTTACCCGCCGCTCACGCCAAACGGTGTAAATCCCTGACGCGATGATGATACCCGCTCCCACAAGTGTGAGTGTGTCGGGGCGTTCGGAAAAGACGAAAAAACCGACAAACAGGGCAAAGACCATGCGCGTGTAGCGGAACGGGGTCACAAAGCTGACCTCGCCTATGCGCATGGCGGCGACAATGCCGTAGTAGGCGACGACGCCGATGATGATCGAGGCCATGACCAGCAACCACCCCGTGTTTGACGGCGCCACCCACCATGTGCCGTTGACGGCTTGCAGTATCAGGGCCGCAGGGACCAGAACAAGAAAGGCAAGGAAGCTGAGTTGCATGGAGGCAATGGATTTCGGAATGCGCCGCGTGGCGATGTCGCGGATCGCCAGTCCCAGGACGCCTTGCAATGTGAACAAGGACAGCATGTCAAAACCTTCCATACCGGGGCGGATGATCAACAGGACACCACAGAACCCGACCAAGATTGCGGACCAACGCCGCCAGCCGACTTTTTCCCCCAAGAAGACCGCAGCGCCCAAGGTCACAACAAGCGGTGTGGCTTGCAAAATAGCCGAAGCCGTTGAGATTGGCGTGAGTGCGATCGCGGTGACAAAGCCGACCGTTCCAAACAATTCACCAAAGTTGCGGATCAGAACGGGGGCCGTGAGCATGTCGCGAGAGAACAGGGCCAACCCTTGAGCGCGGCAGATCAATGCATAGGTTACGGCCCCCCCCGTCGCCATCAACCCGATGATCTGACCGATGGGCAAGGAGCCTGCCAAAAGCTTGATGAACATGTCCTCAACAGCAAAACCGAGCATGGCCAGCACCATAATTGTGGCGCCGCGTAAGTTGTCCATGGGCTTTCCTTTGGATGGTGTTTTCGGATCAGGTGCCAGAAAAGCCCGTAAAGTGAAAGCGTTCATTAATTCCGCTTGGTGAAAACAGTGGATGCCAATGATGTACTGGAACGTAAGCGTTAGGTGTCACAGGAGAGCGGCGTGTCTGTAAATTACAATGACAACAGCGGTCAAAATTCGTCTTTTGGGGGATCGCTTTTGACTGCGAATTCAACTCCGGCTTTTACCGATGCGGCGATCGCTTCATGGAGCTATTTGTCCGAAGCGATGCTTTTCGTGGTCGAGATCAACGATGAGCTAAAAGCGGTCTTGAATGTTGATGTATCCGACTTTGCCGATTTGGCAGTCGGGTCTGCAAAGGCCCTGCATGCGGCACGAGAATTGGGGATTTCCGGCACAGGCTATATCAAGGAAAAAGGCGGCCGTTTGTACTTTATCCTGAAGGGCGCGGCCGGGTCGCGGCAATCAATCACGGGCACGCGGTACCTGGTGTCCAATCCCAGGGTTGCAGATTTTGCCCAATCCGCCGGCTCTACCCTAAAAGGGGCTGCCAAATTCAACGCGGTGACTATCTTTATTTCGGTAGCGATTGAGACGTGGGCGGATATTGTGTCCGACAACGATCCAAAACTTTCAGAAATTCTTGGCAGCGTGACCAACAATATCATCAAGGCGTGTGTTACGACCTTTGTTGCCATTGGTTTGTTTGCGACGTTACCTGCCGGCTTGTCTGTGGCCGGCGCTGTTGTTCTGGTCGCCGTTGTATCATTTGCGGTGGGTGGGGCGTATAATTACGCAAGTAACAGGTTGCAGATCGAAGAAAAGCTGACAGCATATTATCAAACAAAAATCGAAGCCGCTGAACGTGTCGCCGGGCAATATCACCGGGATAACGATTACCTGACTGGCCTGATCGTTGAGGGAAATACAAATCAGTTCATGCGCAGGCTCAGACGCCTGTTTGGGAACTAATGAACAGGCCTGCGGCACTTACTTCTTGAGGGGCACCCCGAATAGCTCCATGCGGTGTCCGCGCAACTCGTACCCCAGCTTCTTCGCGATCCGCTCTTGCAGTTCTTCGATGTCAGGGTCCACGAATTCGATCACCTCACCAGAGTTCATGTCGATCAGGTGATCGTGGTGTTCGCGTTCCGCGTCCTCGTAGCGCGCGCGCCCGTCGCCGAATTCCAGCTTGTCGAGGATATTGGCCTCTTCAAACAGTTTTACGGTCCGGTAGACGGTTGCAATGGAAATGCCGGTATCAATCGCATTGGCGCGGGCATAGAGCTCCTCGACGTCGGGGTGGTCGTCGCTGTTTTCAAGGACTTGCGCGATCACTTTGCGCGGGGCCGTCATACGGAGCCCTTTGGCCTCGCAACGCTGGGTAATGGTCTGGCGCATGGCTCGCGTCTCTTGCTTTCGGTGTTGACGGCTTTTGTAGCGGCGTTTGGGGGCAGGGGCTAGAGTGCAATTGCGCCAAGGGTTGACTTGAGCGCTTCAAAGGCGCATTGGTCCTCCAAGCGATGCTGTCTGCCGCGTGAGCAGTCGTACCAAGTGTGGTCAAACCCGCCCCGCGCTTTCGGGCACGGACGAACCAACAGCAACGCCGATGTTCCCAAAATCACGCGTGGGGCCGATCCGCGATAGGCGTCTTTTGGCATCAGGTCAAAAGAAGTGATCCTGTTGCGGCACCCTAAAACGCTGTGGCCTCCGATGTCGGGGGTCCGATAGGAATGATATGAGCGATTTTGACATGATGGACCTGCCACCTAAACTGGTGGCGCGGATTGCTGCGATGGGGATCAAAGAACCCACGCCGATCCAGAAACAAGCAATCCCCCACGGGATGAACGGACGTGACGTGATGGGCTTGGCCCAGACCGGAACAGGCAAAACACTGGCCTTTGGTGTGCCTCTTGTCGCCCAGATGCTGGATTTCGGCCAAAGGCCGGATCCAAAAACTGTGCGCGGTCTGGTGTTGGCGCCAACCCGCGAGTTGGCCCAGCAGATTGCAGAGCAGTTGCGCGCTCTCACCGAAAACACGGCCATCAAGACAGCGATCGTGGTAGGTGGCCAATCTATCAACGCCCAGATCAAGCGTCTGGAAAAAGGCATTGATTTGCTGGTTGCCACCCCTGGTCGTTTGATTGACCTGATGGACCGCCGCGCCTTGCGCCTTGATGAAACTGTGTTCTTGGTTTTGGACGAAGCGGATCAAATGCTGGACCTTGGCTTTATTCACGCCCTGCGCAAGATTTCGTCCATGTTGCCTGATGATCGTCAGACCATGCTGTTCTCGGCCACGATGCCAAAACAGATGAACGAGATCGCCAACAGCTATCTCAAATCTCCGATCCGCGTCGAAGTTTCCCCTCCGGGCAAGGTCGCGGACAAGGTGACCCAAGAGTTGCACTTCATCGCCAAGGCAGAGAAATCCAAGTTGCTGATCGAACTGCTGAGCAAGCACAAAGATGAACGCGCTCTGGTCTTTGGTCGCACAAAGCACGGCATGGAGAAACTGTCGCGCAATTTGGAAAAAGCCGGTTTTGCAGCGGGCTCCATTCACGGCAACAAATCCCAAGGCCAGCGTGACCGCGCGATTGCAGCTTTCAAAGCGGGTACAATCAAAGTTCTGGTGGCGACCGATGTGGCTGCGCGTGGTTTGGACATCCCCGATGTCAAACACGTCTACAACTACGAATTGCCAAACGTCCCTGACAACTACGTTCACCGTATTGGCCGGACGGCACGTGCGGGCAAAGACGGCGCCGCGATTGCCTTTTGTGCCCCTGACGAGGTCAAAGAGTTGCGCGACATCCAAAAGACCATCGGCAAAGCGATCCCCGTCGCCTCCGGTCGTCCATGGGAGCCGTCAGAGGAAGAAAAGCCCAAACAACGTGGCCGTGGTGGCCGCCCCGGTGACAAACCCGGTGGCCATCGCAGCGGCGGACGCGGCAAACCCGGCGGCGGTCGCCCCGGTGGTGGTGCAAACGCGGGTGGTGGTGCCGGCAAGCCAGGTGGCGGCAACCGTCGTCGCAAGCCTGCCGCAAAGGCGTAACCTTTCGCACATCTCGACATTTTAGGTTAATATGAACCGCGTCCAGCTTGTTTGGGCGCGGTTTTTCGTTTGGGGGTGCCATGAGCTGGGTCACAGAACTAACGGGTCTTGCGCAAGAGACGCGCGCGCAGGTTCTGGAGCATTTGCATCTTGAGGGCGATACATTGGTGTCCTCTGTCAACGGCAAGGCATTTGGTGTGGGGGATTTCACGATGCCGCGTTTGGAGGGATTGCGCTCTGTCGTGCGCCCGGTGCAATCGCCCACCACAGTGCACCAGAGTGTTGCGGACGTTCAGGACCTTCACCGTGACCCCTCCAATGCGGGCGCGCTGTTTCAGGTCGCATCCCAATTCAACATGCTCGAAATGGTCGGGCCGCATGTTACGCCCGACGAGGGTGTGGGCATTTACGAATATGACCGCACCCAAGGGCCAGCCTGTGCCATTGCCTGCGGTGCAGGCACTCTTTTTCGCAACTACTTTGTGCCTGTGGGGGACGGGTTAGGGCAGACGGACTTGCGGCAGTTGGACGGGTTGGCAGACATATCGGCGGCCTTGGGCAATGGGGTGAACGACTTTTGGCGGATTTAGAACGGCTATGTGGTACCACAAGGCGATGGTCTGGAGCGGGTAAGTGCCATGTTGGCGCGCGCCTCAGAGGCTGAGATCGACCAGTTGCGCGGACTGTTGCGTGTCGGGATGCAACAGAATGTGCAGGTCACATTAAGCGGTGCGACGCATGCGGTCACCCAAGTGTACTGCAGTGCGATGCCTGTGGCCTATAGTGATACGCCAAGTGCAGTATGGGAGAGGATCGCGCGCCTTGTGTTGGAAGGGGCCTATGAGGCGACGATGTTGGCAGCGTGTCACAATGCACAACGCACAGGGAACCGGGCTGTGTTTCTGACGTTGCTCGGGGGAGGTGCTTTTGGCAATCCGGATGCGTGGATCGCAGAGGCCGCGCTGCGCGCCTTGAATGTGGTCAAAGACTACGGGTTGGAGGTCACATTTGTCAGCTACGGTGGCGACAACCCGACTGTTACAGGCCTGATCAGGCGGTGGGACGCACAGTCGCGCCAATAGTCATGCCGATAGGCGCATGACGCAAAAAGGCCCGCACATTGATGCAGGCCTTTCCGTTTCAAGGGGCGTGATCTTAGGTGTAGAGTGTCTGCACACCCAGTTGCGTGTGAATGTTGTTCATCGCTTGGGGGGCAAGGTTCAAGGCTTTGCCCAGTTGATCCAGATATTGCGCCTCGGCTTGGCTGTCGAGATTGATGGCCATCAACGACACGGCATAGATTTGGGGCTCCATCCCTGTGGGGACTTGGGAGGCCAAACCTGCCACATCAACCGGCGCTTGCATTTCGGCTTGCACGAATGCGGCTTCTTCGCCGTCGACTTCCTCGCCCAACTGGCCCAGCAGCTTTTCGCGCTCTGCATCATCAAGATTGCCATCGCTTTTGGCCGCCTGGATCATGGCGCGCAGCATCAAGCCAGCCGCGACTTCCTGATCTGCCGTCGGCTCGATCTCGGGTTCCGGTGTTTGGGCAAAGGCGGAGTTCAGCACCTGGCCAAAACTTGCGTTGTTCTGGGCAGGGCGACTGGCAGCCGCGCCGCCAAGGCTGGCCAACAAGCCACCTGCACCCGCAGCACCGGCCAAACCCCCAAGCATGCCCTGAAGGCGCCACCTGCGCCGCCAGCACTGCCGCCGCCGAGGTTTTCAAGCAAACCGCCCAAGCCACCGGCCAGACCGCCAGAGGCACCCCCACCTTGTGCGCCGCCAAGCAGACCGCCCAACATGTCCTGAAGGCCACCAGCACCCCCGGCAGCAGACGCGCCGCCACCTGTCAGGCTGCCCAGCATCCCTTGGAGGCCACCGCCAGCCGCGCCGCCACCTGTCAAACCGCCCAACAAGCCACCAAGGCCTGCGTTCTGGCTTTGCGCGCCACCGGAGTTTTTCATCATGGCGCCAGCGCCTTTTGCAATTGCGACGCCGACTGCGACTTTTGCGAGGGTTCTCATCAAGCTCATACGTTCTGGTCCTTCAAAGTTGAGAATCGTTAACGCAGTCTTGCAGATATAGCGCGCCATTGCACTTGGGTGTGTTGTTTGGCGGTTTTTGGACGAGGGGCTGATTGACTCTGACCCGACCCTGCGCCCTTGTGCGGGGATGGAACGCAAAACACATCTGGACCGGTTCGGCGCGATTGCGTTGACAGTGTTTGCCTTGAACCTCGCTCTCAATCAGGTGGTGGTCAAAGTCACCAATGGCGGGTTCGAGCCGGTCTTTGCCGCGGGGTTGCGCTCTTTGGGGGCCGCTTTGGTGCTGACGCTTTGGATGGTGTTGCGTGGTGTGTCCTTGCGACTGCCGCGCGCCACGATGTGGGCGGGGGTGTTGTCGGGGACGCTTTTTGCCCTTGAGTTCACCAGCCTGTTCACAGCCCTTGATCTGTCGAGCGTCTCGCGGGTGTCCATTATTTTCTATTCCATGCCGGTATGGCTAGCTTTGGCAGCGCACGTCTTCCTGCCCAATGAGCGGTTGACCCGAATTTGCATCGCGGGGCTGGTGCTTGCAATGTGCGGGGTCACCCTTGCCATATTCGAGCGCGACCAAGGGCAGGTGAGTTGGCTGGGGGACGGGTTGGCCTTGTTATCAGCGATGTGTTGGGCGGCCATTGCTTTGAGCGTGCGTGTGACGCCGCTCGCCAAAGTGCCTCCAGCGCAGCAGTTGTACTGGCAGTTGATTATCTCGGCGCCCATCTTGTTGTTGATTGCCCCGTTGTTCGGGCCTTTGGTGCGCGATCTTGCGCCCATCCATCTTGCAGGGCTGACCTTTCAGATCATTGCCGTGGCGAGTTTGGGCTTTCTGGCATGGTTTTGGCTGATGTCGATCTATCCGGCCAACACAGTCGCGTCGTTCAGTTTTCTGTCGCCTGTCTTTGCGGTTCTGTTGGGGTGGTTGATACTGGATGAACAGATCGGGGTGCAGATCTGGGTCGCCTTGGCACTGGTTGCGGCAGGAATTGTCCTGATCAATCGCCGGTAGGGGCGTTATGTCCCGCAAAAGGTGGCTGGTACGATTTGCTGTTGGGTTGGCGCGCGGTGCAAATCAGGGTCCGTGCTGGTGAAGGGCGTAGCGAGTGCTGTGTTCATCCGCTCGAACAAAGTATGATCGCCAGCGACGGCCTGTTCTATCATGTCCTCTATACGGTGGTTGCGGGGGATGATCACAGGGTTGGCGTGTGCCATCACTTCTGTCGGGTCTTGTCCATCCAAACGGGTCCGCCATGTCGTTTCCCACGCATCAAAGGCGGCGCGGTCCGTGAAGTGGTCGCGCGCAGTGGGGGTACCAAGAGCCGCAAAGGTGTTGGTAAAGTCCGCACCGTCTTGTTGCATCAAGCTCAGAAGATCTTCGATCAGGGTCTGATCTGTAGGGGTAGGGGCAGACAAGCCGACTTTGGCCCCGAACCGTGCCAACCATTGTTCTTCGATCTGTAGAGGCATGGCGTGAATTATTGCGGTGGCTTCCTCAATCGCGGCGTCCTTGTCATCCATCTGTTGAATAAGGGAAGTCGCAAGCTGTGCCATGTTCCACACAGCGATTTGTGGCTGGTTGCCGTAAGCATAGCGTGCAGAACGGTCGATAGAGCTGAACACGCGCGCATGGTCATAGGCGTCCATGAAGGCGCAGGGGCCGTAATCGATGGTTTCTCCGGAAATCGTGCAATTGTCGGTGTTCATAACCCCGTGAATGAAACCAAAGGACATCCACGTCGGTATCAACGCCGCTTGGGCGGTACACACAGCTTGCAACAGGCCCAACGGGCCGTCTGCCTCGGGGGAGTGGCGTGCAATGGCGTAGTTGGTCAGGGTCTTGAGGTGGTCGATCTGCCCACGATGGGCAAAGACTTGAAAACTGCCAACACGCAGGTGGCTGGACGCGACACGGGTCAGAACCGCGCCCGGCATTGCGCCTGTTTCACGGTAGACCGGTTCCCCTGTCAGCACTGCAGCCAAGGCACGCGTCGTCGGGACGCCCAAAGCATGCATTGCCTCGGAGACCACGTACTCGCGCAAGACAGGCCCAAGCCACGCACGCCCGTCTCCCATGCGGCTGTAGGGGGTAGGGCCGGACCCTTTGAGCTGGATATCGCGGCGCTGCCCGCTTTGATCGATGACCTCGCCCAGCAGGATTGCACGCCCGTCGCCGAGTTGTGGATTGAAACTGCCAAACTGGTGGCCGGCATAAAGCTGGGCCAAGGGGGTGGCGCCTTCGGGAATAAGGTTGCCACCAAAGATGTCCGCGACCTCAGTCAGATCATCGTGCGCCACGCCAAGAAGGGCGGCAAGATCTGTGTTGAACGCAAACACTGAAGGCGCGCTCACAGGGGTCGGGGGAACAGAGGTGGAAAAGCCTTCGGGGAGGGCGGCGTATGTGTTGTCAAAAGGGATTGGCATAGGGGAACCTCAGAAGCGGCGGGTCATCAACTGGTAGCCATCACGCAAAGCAAACCCTGCGCGGGCATAAAGGCGCTGGGCGACCTCATTGTCACGGGCAACCTCAAGATGCAGAGCCTTGAGGCCAGCACCCGCCAAAGCACGCGGCAAGCTGAGCAAGGTTTCCGAAGCGACACCACGTTTGCGCACGCCGGGGCGCACGTATAATTCATCCACAAACCCGTCAAGGCCGCCAAACTCCAGCGACCACCCGAAGGTGATCACAATATAACCGATAGGGGCACGGGCAGGGCCCATAAGGTAGACAACGCCGTGTGGTATGCCTTCAAGAAGGGGGATCAGTCCCGCACGGCGCGCCTCGTCAGTTTGCGTGATGCCTGCTTCTTCGTGAAACGCAGTGACCAATGCCATCAGCTTTTCCAGATGTTCAGTTGTCGCAAGGGTCAGGGCCGCGCTCATGAATAGCTCTCCAGTGCTTTGGCCTCGGCCTTTTTGATCCACGCGGACTTGCAAGCGCCGTACGCGTGCAGATCACCCGGATGTAATGCAGCGCAGCGGGCTTTTTCGCGCGTATAGGCCGCGCGTAACAGTCCATTGTCGCGCAGGGCATCGCGCAAAGCGAGGTGGCGTGCAATGTCTTTGTGATCCAGTGGGTAGCAATGCGCCTGAATGCGCCGATCCCCCGTTAGCGGATCGTCCAGACGGGCGTAGTGGCGCTCCTCGAGGCCAAACGCCCCGAGCCATTCAAATCCCAAGGCCTCAACGGCGTCTTGGGCGTTTGCGGCGGCTTCAAAGCTCTCGAAGACGGGCAAGAGGTCGATCACAGGCTTGGCAGGCAATCCCGCAACCGACGTCGAGCCGATGTGATGCACGTCGAGCAAACCTTGAACACCGCCATCGCGCCAGCGCTGGGCTTCGGCCTGCGCATGATTGGGCCAATCCGGATCAGGGGCGACCAATATGCTCACAATCTGGCCAAACGCTCTGTCAGCAAATCAAAGAAAGCCTCCGCGTCCAGATCACCAATAAAGGTCGCGTTGGGGGCGCGGTCGGTCACGCGCCACCAGTCCGCAACAGTCATGCCCATGGTCAGTTCGGAACCGGTTTCAATCTCGACGTTGATAAAACGGCCTGTGAATATGTAGGGGCTGATTAGATAGGCCAGGACACAAGGGTCGTGCAACGGAGCAGCCGTGGCACCATATTTCTCTTTGTCGAAACGCTCGAAGAAATCGGTCATGTCCGCAACGGCGGCGCCAACAGGGTTCCCGAGATCTCGGAAGGCATCGTTTCGCGGGGCCGTGACCAGCGCTTTGTGGGTGACATCCAAAGGCAGCACCACAATGTCGATGCCACTCTTGAACACGACATCAGCGGCCTCGGGGTCAACATAAATGTTGAATTCTGCGGCGGGGGTGATGTTGCCGACTTCGAAATATGCGCCCCCCATCAGAATAATCTGCTGCACGCGCTGGGCGATGTCCGGCGCGCGTTGCAAAGCGGTGGCGAGATTGGTCAGTGGACCCAATGCACACAGCGTGACCGTGCCTGCTTCATGGGTGCGAAGGGTTTCGATGATGAAATCCACACCGTGCATATCTTGTAGCGGCATCACCGGATCAGGCAAGTCGGGGCCATCCAGTCCTGATTTTCCGTGCACGTGCTCGGCGGTGACCAAAGGGCGGCCAAGCGGGTGGTCGCATCCGGCAAAGACACGAATGTCAGGGCGGCCTGCCAACTCGCACACGATGCGGGCGTTCTTTTGGGTCAAGTCCAAGGGAACATTCCCTGCAACGGCCGTTATGCCAAGTACGTCCACGTCCTCGGGGCTGCCCAAAGCCAACAAAATGGCAACGGCGTCGTCCTGGCCTGGATCGGTGTCTATGATAATCTTGCGAGGGGACATGTTCAATCCTGTTGGTGGTTCGGCAGAACAGTCGCAAGTACCCGAACAGAAGTCCAGTCAACCTGCCTTTAAAACAGCATAGTCTTGCTTTGGAAAAAACCGATACGTGATGCATAATCCGTGGCAAAGGAAACACATGATGTCTGTAAAGAGCGCTATGGCGTGTCAAAAAAAGTACTTCATCCATGCAGGAGGACACCGGACCGGTTCGTCTTCTGTGCAAATGTGTTTGCATCAAAATCGGGCACGGATCACACAGGCCGGATTTGATGCGGCCTATCCTGGCCGCGATGACATCCCCTCTGGTGAGTTGGGGTTGCGCTTGCCCAGCCCACGCCACGGGGAAACGTTGAACGAACGCTTTAGCAAGCGCGTGGCAGAGGCCACCACCAGTCTGGGCCCCGATCCAAACCGCCCTTTGATCCTGTCAGAGGAAAACATCCCAGGGCTTATGCTGCATTTCTTTAACGGAGAATTCTATCCCTCTGCAGAGGCGCGGATGAGAGCGCTGGCAGAAGGGTTGAACGGACGTCTCAAACGGGTGCTTTTGATTGTGCGCTCGTACGAGGAACTCTACATTTCGGCGCACCGTAAGCGCGCCGAGGACAATTACGTGATGCATTTTGATGAAATGCGCCCCGCCTTGATGAGCATGAACCGTGGCTGGCCCGCCTTGGTGCGCGCCATGCGCGACGTTCTGCAAGCTGAGGAAACAGTTGTTGTGGCTATGTCTGCACGCGGAGACAATCGCAATGTCTTGCGGCATCTGGTGCCTGAACTTGAGGATAATAAGCTGGTTGAGCCGCAAGCGGTGTTGAATGTCAGTGCCACAGATGCCGCACTGGAAGTTCTGCGCGCACGCTATAAAGCCGGGGAAAAACTGGAGCGTCCGGAGTGGCAACAAGTTATCTTGGAGCACGCCGATGAAACAGAACACCGCGGCTTTGCCGAGTTTTCAGCCGCGGAAAGCAAGCAACTGACGGACCTGTACAACCGCGATCTGGTGCGCTTGAGCCGTATCAAACGGATCACGTTTTTCCGCTAGATTTAGCGGCTTTCTCGGCCAGTTTGACCGCATCCCACAATGCATCCATTTCTGCTAGATCACTCTCGGACGGTGTTTTCCCGCGCGCTTTCAATGCCGCTTCGACCCCTTCAAAACGGCGGGTGAATTTTGCGTTGGCAGCGCGCAATGCACTTTCCGGTTCAATGTCGAGGTGACGGGCCAGGTTGGCCATCACAAACATAAGGTCGCCAAATTCTTCGGTTATTTCGTCTTGTGTCAGAGTATCGCGGGCCGCAACGAGTTCTGCGGCCTCTTCCTGAATCTTGTCGATGACTTGATCGGTGGAGGGCCAGTCAAACCCGACGCGTGCCGCACGGTTTTGCAGCTTTACCGCGCGCAACAACGCGGGCAGGCCAACAGCGACCCCGTCCAGCGTACCTTTTTGCGCTTTGCCTGCGCGCTCTGCCGCTTTGATCGCCTCCCAGTCGCGGGTCTGTTGTTCTGCCGACTTGTCACGCGATTCGTCGCCGAACACATGCGGGTGACGCGCCACCATCTTGTCCGAAATGCTGCGCACAACGGATTGAAAGCTGAAATGCCCCAATTCTTCGCCTATCGCGGTGTGATAGACGGATTGAAGCAGGAGATCGCCCAATTCGCCCTCCAGTTCAGACCAGTCCTGACGCGCGATGGCATCGGCGACCTCATAGGCTTCCTCGATGGTGTAGGGCGCGATAGTGTCAAATGTCTGCTCGATATCCCAAGGACAGCCCGTTTCGGGATCACGCAAACGGCGCATGATCTCTAAAAGCCGCTCTATCCCTGCCTGAGTGTCGTGGATCAACGCATCGCCCATTGCAGCCCCCTTCGCTTCCGTGTTGGATGCACCAAAGCGTATTCCGCACAAAGGAGTCCACCCATGGCAATCGTTAATCGCATCGCAGGTTTCGCGGAAGAGATGACGCAGTGGCGCCGTCACCTGCACACGATCCCTGAATTGGGGCGCGAATGTCATAAGACGGCGGCTTTTGTTGCGCAAAAGCTGCGCGAGTTCGGGGTAGATGAAATCCATGAGGGCTTCGCGACAACAGGACTTGTGGCTATTATAAATGGCAAAGGTGACGGGCCCACAATCGGGTTGCGCGCTGACATGGATGGTTTGCCGATTGAGGAAGCCACCGGGGTCGCATACGCATCGACCCACGCGGGCCGGATGCATGCGTGCGGGCATGATGGTCACACCACAATGTTGCTGGGGGCCGCCAAATACCTGAGTGAGACGCGCAATTTCTCGGGGCGCGTGGCCCTTATTTTTCAACCTGACGAAGAAGCGACAGGGGGCGCTGAAGAGATGGTGAAAGAGGGGATCATGGACACCTTCAATATCGCGCAGGTTTATGGTATTCACAACGCGCCGGATCACCAAGCGGGCGCGTTTTTCACGGCCGTTGGCCCGTTGATGGCCGCGGCGGATACCTTTCATATCACTTTGACGGGGGAAGGCGGACACGCAGCGCACCCGCAAGATTCAATAGACCCTGTGGTGGCAGCCTGCTCCATCGGGCAGGCGATCCAGACCATCAGCAGCCGGAATGTTGACGCCTTTCAGCAGTTGGTGGTGTCTTTGACCCAGATCCACACAGGGGCTGCTGAAAACGTCATCCCTGAAACGGCCTATATGAACGGCACGGTGCGCACGTTCGACGCAGATGTGCGCGACATGGCAGAGCGGCGTTTGCGACAGATCGTGGAGGGGCAGGCGGCCAGCTTTAATTGCACCGTCGCGTTCGCGTACGAGCGGGGCTACCCACCCACGGTCAATTCCGAAGAAGGTGTCACGATTGCCACCAAAGCAGCGCGCGATGTGGCCGGTGCGGATGCGGTTGTGGACACGATAGACCCTGTGATGGGGGCGGAGGATTTCGCCTATATGCTTGAAGCACGCCCGGGGGCATATTTGTTCATGGGGCAGGGTCCCAGTGCGTCGCTGCATCACCCGAAGTATAATTTCAACGATGAAGTCGCTCCGGTTGGCGCGTCCTTTTTTGCGCGTCTTGTCGAGACGACGCAACCTGTAGCAGGGTAGGGAATATGGCACTCGAAGACGCAAAAAATCAAGTAGATCATGGGTTTACCCGTGAAGACCTGTGCGGTTTGAGCAATGAGAACACGTTTGGGGGGGCGTTGTCGTTTTTGCGTCGCCGCTACACCAAAGACCTCACAGGCGTCGATATCGCGGTCACAGGGGTTCCGTTCGACCAGGCTGTCACGAACCGCCCGGGCACGCGCTTGGGGCCACGGGCGATCCGCGAGGCCTCGAGCCTGCAATCTCCTGACGCGCCTTACGGGTGGCCCTTTGACGTGCTCAGTGAATGCGCCATTGTGGATTACGGTGATCTGGCATTTGATTATGCGGATATTCCACAATTTCCTGCGGCACTGACCCGGCACATTCGCGGTATTCTGGACGCCGGGGTGGCATCTGTCACGCTTGGGGGGGATCACTACATCAGTTTCCCGATCCTCAAAGCCTACGCAGAAAAATACGGGCCTATGTCCCTGATCCAAGTGGACGCGCATACGGACACGTGGGCGGATGACAATATGGACCGCGTCGATCACGGCACCATGTTTTACAAGGCCGTGAAGATGGGGTTGGTCGATCCTGCACGCTCGGTCCAAATCGGTATCAGAACCCACAATGAGGACACTTTGGGTGTCAACATTATTGATGCTGCAACGGTTCACGAGATCGGGCCGGTTGAAACCGCCAAACGGGCGCGTGCCATTGTCGGTGAGCACCCTGTGTATCTGACCTTTGATATTGACGGGCTGGACCCTGCCTTTGCACCCGGGACGGGTACGCCTGTGTGGGGCGGATTGAGCAGTGCACAAGCGGCGCGCTTGTTGCGGGAGCTGGCTGGAATCAATATCAAGGGCGGTGATATCGTCGAAGTGTCGCCCCCGTTTGACACAACTGGCGCCACTGCTATCGCAGGGGCGCATGTGGCGACAGAATTGTGTTGCTTGCTTGGCTGGAGAATACGCAATGAGTCCTAAAAACCAACCCATCAGTGGCAATGACCTCGCGCGGTTTTCCGGGCCGAACACTTTCATGCGCTTGCCATCGGTTAACGACCTTACAGGGCTTGATGTGGCCGTGTTGGGCATTCCGATGGACATAGGGACGTCGTGGCGCCCCGGTACGCGCTTCGGACCAAAAGAGGTGCGGTCCCAAAGCGCTATGATCCGTCCCTATCACATGCAGACAGGGGCAGCCCCCTTTGACAGTTTGCAAGTCGCAGACATTGGTGATCTGGCGATCAATACATTTTCTCTGAGCGACAGTTTGAAAATCATTGCAAGCAGTTATGATGCGATCCTGAACCATGACGTGATGCCTATGGCGATCGGTGGGGACCATTCGATAACCCTTCCGGTCTTGCGCGCGATTGCCAAACGGCACGGTCCTGTTGCCCTTGTGCATGTGGACGCACATGCAGATGTGAACGAGCACATGTTTGGTGAAAAAGAGACCCATGGCACTGTGTTTCGCCGGGCCTACGAGGAAGGGTTGATCGTGCCTGAAAAGACCTATCAGGTCGGGCTGCGTGGCACGGGTTACGGCGCGGATGACTTCAAGGAAGCCGCCGGATGGGGATTTCAGCAATTTCCAAGTCACGAGTTGTGGCATCGCCCTCTGGATGGATTGGCGGCCGAAATTCGCCGCGACATCGGAAAACTGCCCACATATGTGACCTTTGACATCGACAGCCTTGATCCGGCCTATGCGCCTGGCACCGGTACACCCGAGATTGGCGGGCTGACCACGCCGCAAGCATTGCAACTGATCCGCGCCTTGCGCGGCGTCAACATTGTCGGTTGTGATCTGGTTGAGGTCTCGCCGCCCTATGATACAAGTGGCAATACGGCGCTCACGGGGGCCAACATCTTGTATGAGTTGTTGTGCGTCCTTCCGGGCGTGACGTATCGCTGACAGATCCCCTTCGGGGAAGGTTTATTGAGCGAGATGAAGAGGATCATAGCTTTGGGACTATTTGCAATTCTGGTGATTGTGGTGGGCATTTTGGGCTACGTGCGCCTGGCGCCCACTGATCCTGTCCGTTGGCATGTGCCCGTCATTGCGGATGCGGACAAGGACATGCCCGGTGGGGCCATCCGCGTGGTGCGTGTTGGGCCCGATGCGCTGGCTTTGGTGGATGAGGCCGCCCGTGGGTTTGAGCGCACGCAGGTTTTGGCAGGGTCAGTCGAGCAAGGGCGTGTGACGTATGTGAGCCGTTCCAAGTTGATTGGATTTCCTGACTATACGACCGTTGAACAAGACGGTGATGTTTTGAAAATCCATGCGCGCTTGCGGTTTGGCCGATCAGATTTGGGCGTCAACCGCGCGCGCGTGCTCAAGCTCCTGGCCGCGTTGCCATGAACTGGACAAGCACCCAGATTGCACCTCGCGCCACATCGGGACATTAAGCGACATCTGGCATTGCGCGGTGAACATGCGTCCGTCCACTTGCAAGCAGATGCTTTCCCCCAATTCGATACGTGATCCTGAGCTGTCGGTGCAATAGCACTCGACTGTTTTGCCGCTGGGGCTGGTCACGTCAGCTTGGGCCGGCAGCGCCAAAAGGCATGTGATGAAGATTGCACGTTTCATGCTTGCATCATATCACATCTGTGCCACTTGACCAAACTCTTACAATCCCGCACTGACATGTCATGATCCCACATCACCGTTTAGAACAGATCAACCAGCGTTTTCAGTTTCTTGAGGCCTCTATGGCTGCAGGGGCGGAGGCGGCTGATATTGCAGCTCTTGCCAAAGAATATTCCGATTTAAAGCCGGTGATCGAACAAATCACGGCCTATCGCCAGATTCTGACCGATATGGAAGATGCCGAGGCGATGTTGGACGATCCCGATATGGCGGAATTGGCGCAAGAGGAGTTGCCCAAGCTCAAAGCAGCGCTTCCGGATGCCGAGGCTGCGTTGCAATTGTCTTTGCTGCCCAAGGACGCAGCGGATGCCAAACCTGCGATGTTGGAAATTCGCCCCGGTACAGGGGGGGATGAAGCGGCCCTGTTTGCAGCCGATCTACTGCGTATGTATCAACGCTATTGCGAAGCGCATGGCTGGAAGTTCGATATCATCGAAGAGCAGATGACTGAATTGGGCGGTGTGAAAGAAGTCGTCGCCCATATCAAAGGCGTCAATGTGTTTGCCCGTCTGAAGTATGAAAGCGGCGTTCATCGCGTACAGCGTGTGCCAAGTACGGAAAGCGGAGGGCGTATTCACACATCCGCCGCGACTGTCGCTGTTTTGCCCGAAGCCGAAGACGTTGATATCAAGATCGACCAGAATGATCTGCGCATCGATACCATGCGCTCTTCTGGTGCGGGCGGGCAGCACGTGAACACCACCGATTCCGCAGTGCGCATCACGCATATTCCGACGGGTCTTGTCGTCACAAGCTCCGAGAAATCGCAGCATCGCAATCGCGAGATCGCCATGCAAGTGCTGCGCGCGCGATTGTACGATCAAGAACGCAGTCGTATTGATGATGAACGTTCGGCGGATCGTGCCAATCAAGTCGGCTCTGGAGACCGTTCCGAGCGGATACGCACCTATAACTTTCCCCAAGGTCGGATGACGGACCATCGTATCAACCTGACGCTGTATAAACTGGATGCTGTCATGGCGGGTGACCTCGATGAAATCGTGGATGCGCTGACCGCTGACGGTCAAGCGCGGATGCTGGCCGAGATGGGCACATGACCGCAGCCGAGGCCATGGTCGCTGCAACCGCGCGATTGCGTGCGGCGGGTGTTCCTGACCCTGCGCGCGACGCACGGGTTTTGTTGGCCCATGCCGCGCGGGTGGATGCCACACGGGTCACCCTCATCGCGCCCGAAGATATTTCGTCAGACATACAAGAGCGTTTTGAACAGCTTGTCGCCTTGCGCGTTGTCCGCGTCCCTGTCAGTCACCTGATTGGTGAGCGTGCGTTTTACGGGCGCCGCTTTAAGGTCAGCTCGGATGTGCTTGACCCAAGACCCGAAACAGAAACCTTGATCGAGGCGGCTTTGGCGGAACCCTTTTCGTCGGTTCTTGATATCGGCACAGGGTCGGGATGTATCCTGATTACATTGCTGGCGGAGCGCCCGAGTGCTGTCGGGACAGGTACGGATTTGTCCGAAGTGGCGTGCCTTCAGGCCAGCGCCAATGTGGTCATGAACCGTGTCGCGCCGCGAGCTGAAATCTTGCAATCCGACTGGTTCGGGGCCGTGCGGGGCCAGTATGATTTGATTGTGTCCAACCCTCCGTATCTTGCCGCCGAAGAGATGACTGATGTCTCACCAGAACTGCGCGATCACGAACCGCGTATGGCGTTGACAGATGAGGCGGACGGATTGACGGGGTACCGCGTTTTGGCTTCGATGGGGCAAAGGCATTTGGAACCGCATGGCCGGTTGTTGGCCGAAATCGGTTGGCTTCAAGGGCCGGCTGTTGTTGCCTTGTTTGAGGAAGCAGGGTGGCGGGATGTGCGTGTGTTGCCTGACCTTGATGGGCGCGACCGTGTCGTTTGCGCACAAATGCCTGCTTGATTCACACGTTCTTCAAGGTTTCTGGGCAAATAGTAGCACAACTGGCAGTTTTACCCTTGCCGCGACCGCTTTTGCGTGTTTATTCGGGGGTGTTGCAGCGGTGGATGCCTTCACTGGCGGTCCCGCGCGGCGAATAGCCCAACATGTTGGTGTCAATTGGATAGGTGCATGAGGCACCTCGACACCTCCAAACAAATCACGAAGGCTGAAGTGAATTTATGAAACCGTCAAGATCACGCTCTAGGTCCAAGAACAACCGCAACCGCGGCGGCAATAACAACAACAATAGCGCCAATGTCGTCAATCGCGTGTTCGACAGTTCCGGACCGGAAAGCAAAGTGCGCGGCACGCCCCAGCAGATTATCGATAAATACAACCAGCTCGCGCGCGACTCCCAAGTCAGTGGGGACCGTGTTGCAACAGAAAACTTCCAACAGCATGCAGAGCACTACCTGCGCATGTTGTCAGAAGCGCAACGTGAAATGGACGCCCGCCGTGAAGAGCAGGAACGCCAGAACCGTGAGCGTCAGGAAGAACAAGACCGTCTGAACCGTGAACGTCAAATCGAACGTGATCGTGAGCGTCAAGAACGGGTAGAACGGCAGGAAACTGTGTCCAACGACCCGGCCGAAGCGCCACAACCCGATGTTGTTGACCAACAGCCAGCACCAGCGCGCGCCCCTGAACCTGTCGTGGTTCAAGAGGAGCAAAGCAATCTGGTGGAAACGCCGGAAAGCCAGCCCAAACCAAAACCGAAACCGCGCGCACGTCGCAAGCCCAAGCCAAAACCCGAGGCTGCGGCCACAGATGCGCCAACCGCATCCGAGCCACCTGCGGCGCCAGACGCGGCCGAGTGAAATGATAAAAGCCCCGTCAATTGAACGGGGCTTTTTTTGCGCGCGGCGAGTTGCCTCGCTGGTGTACAGCGTGTACGCTTTTTCGCATGAAACATGTTAAAAAAGAAACCACCGATGACGCGCTTATTCAGGAATTCCTGAACAAGGGTGGCAAAGTGAGCATTGGCAAAACCAAACCCGCGCCTGCGGAATTGGGCCTGAGCAACAATGTTTGGAACAACAAACTCACACGTGAAGAAAAAGCCGCACGCGACAAAAAGACCTGAGGTCTAAGTCGCATCCACGGCACGCGCCAAGGCGCAAAATCCTTCCAACGAGATTTGTTCCGCCCGCTCTGTTGGCTTCAGGCCGGCCGTCCGCAAGCGATCTTCAATATCCGGAGCCACCCCTTTGAGCGACGCGCGCAGCATTTTGCGCCGTTGTCCGAATGCAGCTGCAACGACGCGCGACAGCGTGGCCGCTTTGGCCTCGAACTTTGGTGTTTCCAGCGCTTTGAGGTGCACAACCGCGCTTGATACTTTTGGGGGCGGCGTAAAGGCTTCAGGCGGGAGGTGCAGCACGATGCTTGCCTCTGCCCGCCACTGCGCCAAGATTGCCAAACGCCCGTAAGCCTTTGACCCGGGCACGGCCACGATACGCTCTGCCACTTCGCGCTGGAACATCAATGTCAGGCTTTGCCAGTAGGGTGGCCAGGCAGGGGGCGTGAGCCAGCGCACCAACAGCTCGGTGCCCACGTTGTAGGGCAGGTTGGCTGCCACACGAATAGGAGGGGTGAGGTGGGCCAGCGGATCAATTTCCAGTGCGTCACCTTCCATGATGTGCAACCGATCCGGATAGGCATCCGCGATCTCTTGCAAGGCAGGAATACAGCGGGGGTCTTTTTCAATGGCGAGCACACGGCGTGCCCCTTCGCTCAACAGTCCCCGTGTCAGCCCACCCGGGCCCGGACCGATTTCCAGAACGTCGCAAGCGCTCAGGTCACCTGCTTGCCGCGCGATCTTGGCGGTGAGGTTCAGATCCAGTAGGAAATTTTGCCCCAATGATTTTCGCGCGCTCAATTCATGTGAGTTGATCACATCACGCAGCGGGGGGAGGGTGTCGATCTGGCTCATGTTGACTGCCTTGTGGCCAATCGTTGCGCAAGCTTAAGCGCTTCGATCATGCTAGTTGGGTTGGCGATGCCTTGCCCTGCGATGTCATAGGCAGTGCCGTGATCCGGAGATGTGCGCACAAAAGGCAGGCCAAGGGTGACGTTGACGCCTTTGTCGAAATCCAGTGTTTTGATCGGAATAAGTGCCTGATCATGATACATGCACACAGCCGCGTCATAGCGCGCGCGCGCTGCGGCATGAAACATCGTGTCGGCGGGGAGGGGGCCTGACAGGTCATACCCTTGCCCGCGCATTTCCTCCAACAAGGGCGCAATCCAGTCAAGTTCGGCACGTCCCATTTTTCCGCCTTCGCCGGCATGCGGGTTCAAACCTGCAACGGCGAGGCGGGGTTTGGGAAGCCCGAATTGGTCGCGCAACGCTTGGGCTGTGATCTCGATTGTGCTGCGCAGCAACTGTGGCGTGAGGGCGGTTGGGACATCCTCAAGCGCGATATGGATCGTTGCAGGAACGACGCGCAAAGCATCACTGGCCAGCATCATCACGGCTTGGGTGTCGCCTGTTGCCAGTGCCTCAAGGTATTCGGTGTGGCCCGGATAGGCGAACCCGGCACCGTCCTGAAGCACCTTTTTGTTGATCGGTGCCGTGCACAGGGCAGCGGCATCACCGTTTTGAACCCACCTCACACAGCGCGCGATCACCTCAATAATGTCGGCCGCGTCGGTTGGGTCTGGCACAGCTGCCGCGCTGTTGCCAGAAAAGGGATGCGCCAAAACTGGCAAACCCGTTGCCATCGCAGCAGCGGCTTCATCGGGGTGGGTGATATGCACCGTTGGGGTGTTGTCGGGCAAGTGGCGCGGATCGCCAACATAAGCCATCACAACCTCCCGCGCCAAAGCAGCATAGGCTTTGGCCGCAACTTCGGGACCAACGCCTGCCGGATCGCCGCAGCTTATTAGAATTGCCTTGCTCACTTGAGCGTGATGCGAGCATCCGCGCGAAGCTGTTGCAGCAGGCTGTCCGCAAAACCCACAAGCTGTTGCTGGCGCAATTGGGCGGCCACGGTTTCCCGGTCAGCATCATCGTTGATGACTGCAGTACGGCCACAGAGCATCAAGAACACCAAGGTCTGACCGCCGGAACGGGTGAGGGCCGTGGACACCTCGCCAGGATCAAGCTTTGCAAGTTCGAAAGCGATGTCTTGCGGGATGTCACCAGGTGCAAGGCTGCCGCGATCCAAGGCCTCGGCGGGTTGATCTTTTGCCACCCCGTAAAGGTCATCACACACGTCAACCGTGGCTTTGAGGCGCTCGGCGGCTGCCAGAGTTTCAGGACTGCGCCCACCTGCCATGTAGTAGGCCACATACTCGATTGCGCCGTATTCAGGCGCTGGTGCATCGGTTTCCTCGATGTCGCGCAGCTGGAACAATGCGATGGCGTTCGGGATGGGAAGCGGGTCTGTGACTTCGCCTACGCCAAGGCCCAAAACAATAGAGCGCAGAGCCGGGGGCAGGGTGTTCAGGGCAACCCAATCCAACCGGCCACCGCGTCCACGGGTTGCCGTGGCAGAATATTGGCGGGCAAAGCCGGAAAATTCCGCGATGGACGTTGACTGCGCGATGCGTTCTGCGCGGGCTTGTACTTCGGCAAGGCGCGGGGGCGGGGCTGGCATAATGATTTCGGAGAGCAGCACGCGGATGCTTCCAGACTCACCGGATGCTGACAAGGCACGGTCTATCTCGTCCTCGGAAATTTGAACGCGGTTGCTGTAGCGTGCGCGGATCAGGTCGCGCCATGCGACGTTGACGGCCACGAAATCACGAAATGTTTCTTGTGACACGCCAGCTTGGCCCAACAGGCCAACAAATTCTTGTGTGCTCAAATTTGCCCGCCCTGCAAATTCTTCCAACGCGGCGTTGAGCCCTTCAGCCCCCAGTTCCAGTCCGGCAGCTTGCGTGGCCAGAATGCGGAGCCGGTCTTCGATCAGAGCATTCAGCGCAGCGTCGCGCGTGGCGCCCGGCGCGTTGAGCACCTGAAGGAGTCGGACCCGTTGTCCAACCTCGAACTCGGTTATGACACTGTCGTTGACCTGTGCCACTGGCTTGAACAGATTCTGCGCCATAGCTGGCACACAAAGGGCTGCGCTGAGCCCGAGGGCAAGGATAGTTCGTTTCATAAGGTGCGTGCTCATTTTGCCTACTTCGTGTCGCAAGGTTTTGCGTATTGTTTGTTACCGGAGCCTGTTGAAAACCCACGTAAGGATACCGTAAATCCGACGTTGGTGGAAGGCTCAACACTTGTCGAGGACGTATATCGCCTGTTGATGCTTAAGTCGACGGTGACGCATTCGTTGACGTATTGAAACCCCAAGCCTGCGCTTGCGGCGCGGTCGTCGACTAAATCGTAACGCCAGTTGGCGCTGGTGGTCCATGTGTCGTTGATGTCGTACGAGCCGTCAAAGTTCAATTCAGACACAGCGGTTGCGCGATCTTCGGCAGCATCCGCTCCCAGCCAGATGTAGCTGGCCCCGAAACGGGTCCGTTTTCCGTCCCAGTCGCCGCGCACCTCGGCTTTGGCCACATCGAAGCTTTCGTTGAACAATGTGCGGCCCGAAACAGCCAAACCGCTTTGCGAGATGAATTGCCCCGCCAAGAGGAAGTCCGATGTCGTGCCTGACAGACCTGATGTGCTTTTGAAGTCATTGTCAGCTTGACGCCGAACCACTTGCCCCAATGTCAAATGTGCCTGAAAGCCCCGGGTGTCAAAGTGGCTCCAATTCACACCAAAAGCCGCGGTCGTGCTGCGTTCGCGACGATCAGGGCTCGGGAAACGGGACAGGGACAACAGGTTGCCTTCATCGAATTCTACACGTGTGCTTTCCTCATTCGGAACCTGCAGTTTTGAACCACCCGTCAAGCCAACCTGAACCACGGGTTCAAGCAATTGACGCCCGTTGCGGGATTGGCGCGCCATTGGATAGCGCAACGTCATTGCCGCGCGTGGCACAATTGCGGTTTGGGCGTCCGGAAATGTTGCGTCCTGATTGATTTGGAAACTGTCCGCTGCGAACCCGATTTCAATCTCGCTTTGTAAGCCGCCGCGCAGTGTATAAAGACGGCGCCAGTCAGCTTCCAAATTGACGCGCAGCACATCGCGACCGTCAACAATGCGGTCTTTGTTGGCGTCTTTGTCCACGCTCGAGCGGCGGAAGTGCGCATGGGCGTTGGCACTCATGCGCAACTCGCCACCAAGTTGTTTGGGGAAAAAACGGCGCTCGAAAGTGCCGTCGATCACGTTCGTTGGAAGGGTTTCGTTGTTTTCGCCGTCTCGCAGGGATTTGAAGTTGACCACTGCCGCGCGCACAAACTTGTCACGCCGTGCACGGGTGATCGCGATCTCACTATCAAGGCGGTCTTTTTCGGTGATGTTGTAATCTTTGAGGTAGGCGTCGTCTGATGTGGTTTCCAGATCGAAGCTCAACACATAGCCGCGCACCAGATCAAAACGTCCTTGCCCGAACAGATACCCACGGTCTTCTCCGAGGCGTAGATCGTCCCGCGTGATGCTGCCTTCAAACGAAATACGCCCGTTCAGAAAAGCCTGCCGGTACCGAAAGCCCAAGGTCTTGGTTTTGGCCGACCAGCGGGGGGAAAGCGTTAGGTCGCGGTGATCCCCCAGTTTGATGAAATAGGGCACAATGACGCCCGCCCCAAGTTGGGAGGTTGTTTGCAATGAAGGAATAAGAAACCCCGTGGCGCGCTCCAGTGTCGGGTCTGGCAGGCGAAGGCGGGGCAGATAAAACACAGGGATATTGCGAATGCGAAATTGCGCTTTGTCAAAGTAAAGCTGTTGTTCTTCTTGGTCGTGAATGACCCGTTTGGCCCGGATTTGCCAAAGGGGGGCCTTGCCTGTTTCGCACACATGGCACGAGGTCACAGCCGTTTTGTAAAGCTGGGTATAGCGTCCGCCCACACGGTTCATCTCGACGGCGGCCAGTTGAAGCTGTTGATTGAGAACAAGGCGTGCACCGCGCAGCAATCCGTCTTGCAAGTCTCGACTAAGCTCGGCCTGATCGGCGACGATCACGACATCGGGGCCATCTTGCAACAGGATCGGGCCGGTCAGGACCAATGAGCCTGTTGCAGGATCATAGGTAACGGCCTCTGCGCGCAGGCGTTGCTCACCTTGAAAAATCTCGACGTTGCCACGCGCAATCAAAACCCTGTTGCGGGTGACTTCGACATTGTCCGCAACCAAGGCCGCGGGGGGCGGCGTGGGTTGAGCGGCGCCACCCAAAGGGGCCAACAGCAGCATCAAAACTATGAGAGCGCTTCGGATCATCCGTCCTCCGCGTGTAACAATAGACCAGTGGCCAAGAGAATCGCGGCGCCGGGCGGTGCCCAAGCGGCCAAGATGATCGGGATCTGCCCGTTTTCACCTAAAATCTGCGCGAAGCTGCGGATAAAGTACAATCCAAACCCCATGAGCACTGCGGCCAGCACGGCTGTGCCAGTCCCCCCGAAACGGGTATGGCGCATGGTGAAGGCAGCGGCAACCAGAACCATCGCCATCAGGAAAAACGGGCGCGCCAATTCCGCTTGCATCCAGACCTTGTGGCGGCGCGCGGAAAAGCCTGCCTGCTCGAGTTGGGCAATAAATTCAGGCATGTCCCAAATCGAAACGCCCGCCGGGGTGCCGAGGCTTTCGCGGATGCGGTCGAGGGTCAGGGAGGAGCTGATTTCCAGCAATTCATGCCGTGTCGCGGAGGCTTCGGGGTTCAAACCCGTCACCAAAGGCCAGACTTTGGCGTCCCGCAACGACCATGCGCCGTCCCCCAAGGCCGCGCTTTTTGCCTCGATTCGACGCACGGGGCCGCCATCTTTGGAATAGGCCACCAAAGTCACATCATACAAAACCGAGGCGTCCGCATTCGAGCGGCTTGCGCGGATCACCGTTTGCCCTTGGTCGTTGCCTTGGCGCAACCACAAGCCATCCG
This sequence comes from uncultured Paracoccaceae bacterium, assembly GCA_943787985.1. Lineage (GTDB taxonomy): Bacteria > Pseudomonadota > Alphaproteobacteria > Rhodobacterales > Rhodobacteraceae > Ascidiaceihabitans. Next base: position 1,074,388 of record CALSOO010000004.1, read on the forward strand.
CGCTGATGGACAGCGCTGCGGCACCTCCGCTGCGGTAGCCTTCGGATACGGCGACGTAGCGTTTGGTCGTTGCGGCCACGATGGGATTGAGCATCCCTACAGCCATAGCCCCGATGACAAAGGACACCGCCACTGGTGCATTGAGGGCGCTGATCGCGGAACGCCCTGCCGCCCGCGTCACAACCAGTTCGGACGACCGCGCCAAACCAATGAAGAGCACAACAGTCGCCAGGATCATAATGAGGGGCAGGATCTGGTTAATGGTCTGCGGCGTATTGAGGAGGGTCAGGTTCAATCGCTGCCCAAGGCTTACGTCAAGGTCAGAGAACTTGCGTGTCTGCTCCACAAGATCGACGAGAACAATCAACGCAAAAAACACACTGGTGATCATCAGAAAACTGAGGGCAAAGCGCCTTGCGAAATAGAAGTGCAGAATCATGCGCTGGCCTTCCTGCGGCGCAAATACCACCACCGTGGATTGGCTGCGGTAAAGAGCATGCCTGTTACAAGCGATGCGCCGATAAACGCAGGCACATACAACACAGCCCAAAGGCTGGCATCCTTTATGACCGTGTCAGACAGGCTTGACCGGATGCCGTCGATAAAAATCAACAAAGCAAAGGCAATGACCACCTCGCGCCAAACCCCAAAGCGGGAAAACCCACCGATCAGAAGCGTTGAAAAGCCGATTGAAGCGGCCACAATGCAAAACAGCGGTTGTGCGAGCCTGCTGTGCAGTTCTTCTGCGATTTGGCCTCGGGATGCGTTGGCATCTTTTGAAATGGCATCCCAATTGCCAAGCAAAGCCCATGTGCGCATGTTGCGGATGGACATGGTTTTCTGGTCCTTGCCGCTTACCAAGGCGCTGATATCAAATGAAAAATCTGCAAACTTGGCCGTGGATAGCGTCATGTCACTGGTCCGCAGTCGCTGGGCCAACCCATCCACCATGATCAACGTCGTTCCGTCGCCATTGCGCACGAGATATGCCTCGGACGCGGTATAGGTCTGGCGTTCCTGTGCATCGCGCCGATCAGAGAGAAACACATCCCGCAGAACACCATCGTCATCAATCGCGCGGGTGTAAAAGGTAACACCGTCTGTCGGGTTTAAAAACGTACCTTCGGTCAACAGACGGGCGGTTATGTTTTGGGAGACGTCCGATTCTCGCTCGCCAAGCTGGGCTTGGGCGGTCGGGACCAGTACATGCGTAAGAATGGACATCATGAGCGCCGAAATCAAGCCAAAGACCATAACAGGACGGGCCAGTCGCCACGGGCTTGATCCTGTGGCCAGCATGACGGTCATTTCGCTCTCGTTGTTCAAACGATTGGTCACATAAACACTCGCCGCAAAAGTGGCGAGTGGAAGCACTGTGGCGATGAGTTTGGGCAATCCAAGGGCCGTGAATTCAAGAAACACCAAAGCCGTCTGACCGTCCCCGATCAAGCGATCAAAAAGAACAACCGCACGGTTGATCCAAAACACAGCCACCAGCACAAGGGCAAAGAACCCAAACAGCACAACAAGCTGCGACAGTACATATCTGTCGAGTCTGGCCACTCACACCCCCCAAGGTCATCGTGTTTTCATTTTGTCCTATCTCTAAAGCATGCTTTGACTGGGGAAAACTGTTATCTGGTTTTTTCAGTCGGGGCGCGTTAGGTCTCTGTGAAACTCAAGCATTTCTGCGACGATGAAAGGTCCTTCCATGAGAAAACCAACCGCAATCCGTTTTGAAGAAAATCGTCCCGCACACATCATGGGTCACGAGGGGCGGGTTGTCATTTTCATCACCGACCAAGCGAAGCTGGACAGCAATGCACGCCGCGCCAATGCGTTGAGCAAAGGTGCCATCGAGCGGGCCGTGCAAAGTGATGCGTTCGAAAAGCTCAAGGTGGGGCAGGTGTTTAGCATAGCGATGCCGCATGGCCTCAAGGCTGATGCGATCGATATTGTCCGGTATACACGCAAGCCAACTGTTGCGCAGGCGCGCAAGGCCGGAGCATCTCTTGCGAAGCTGCGCGGCAAGGCGAACATGTTGATTGCGTTGGGGGCGGCACGTTTGCCCCAAGACGTCGCGATGGGGTTGGCAATGCGCGACTATACGTTTGATCCCCATAAAACCGCCGCCGATGCGCCAGAAGGCGAAGTCGTCGTGCAATGTGCCAAACCCGAAGAGGCAGAAGCCGCCGCTGGCGCTTTGTTGGCCGTCGCCGAAGGGGTCTTTATGACCCGCGACCTGATCAATGAACCAGCCAACGTTCTGACCACGACTGAATTCGCAGAGCGTTTGGTGGAAATGGAAGCGCTGGGTCTGACCGTTGAGGTGTTGGATGAGGAAGAGCTTGCAAGGCTTGGAATGCGAACACTTCTATGTGTCGGGCAGGGGTCCGACAGCCCGTCCAAAGTGGTTGTAATGCAATGGAATGGCGGGGCTGAGGACACGCCGCCATTGGCTTTGGTGGGCAAAGGCGTCGTGTTTGACACGGGCGGCATCAGCATCAAACCTGCCGGTGGCATGGAAGACATGACCATGGATATGGGCGGCGCTGGCGTCGTCGCAGGCACTATGCGCGCCTTGGCGCTGCGCGGGGCAAAGGCCAATGTCGTCGGATTGGTTGGGCTGGTTGAAAACATGCCGTCAGGCAACGCCACACGCCCGGGCGATGTTATCACATCCATGAAAGGTGACACAGTCGAAGTCATTAACACCGACGCAGAAGGGCGATTGGTGCTGTGTGACGTCATGTGGTACGCTCAAGAGCGGTTTGAACCTGAGGCAATGATCGATCTTGCGACCCTCACGGGCGCGATCATCGTGGGGCTGGGGCATGAAAATGCCGGTGTGTTTTCTAACAATGATGCCTTCTGCAATGCGTTTCTGACCGCCGCTGGCGCTGAAAACGAAGGCGCATGGCGTATGCCGCTCGGGGACGGATATGATGCACTGCTCAAAAGCCGGATTGCCGATATGAAAAATATCGGAGGACGCGCGGCGGGGTCCGTCACGGCCGCGCAATTCTTGCAGCGTTTTGTGAAAGACGAGACACCGTGGATCCACCTTGATATCGCGGGTGTCGCATCTGTGAAAACCGAGACGGCGTTGGCCCCGGTGGGTGCGACGGGTTGGGGTGTCATGGCGTTGAACCGGTTGGTGCAAGACGCGTTTGAAGGCAGCTGAGGTGGGCGTTGCCTACTTTTATCACCTGACGCGGCGTCCGTTGAACGAAACGCTGAGCATGCTTGTGGGAAAATCCCGCCAAGCAGGGTGGCGGGTCGCCATTCGGGGGCGCGATTTTGGGCGTTTGGCGTGGCTGGATGAAAAACTGTGGCAGGGGGGCGAGGACAGCTTTTTGCCGCATGGAATGGCGGGGGGCGCACATGATGCAGCGCAGCCGGTTTTGCTGACCACTGCGACGGATGCGCCAAACGATCCACAATGCCTCATGAGCGTGGACGGAGCCCAAGTAACTGCAGAGGAAATCGCGGCACTCGAACGTGTGTGTGTGCTGTTTGATGGCAATGACGAAGAAGCATTGAACACAGCGCGTGGGCAGTGGAAGGCGTTGAAAGACGCGGGCGCCTCTGCGCAATACTGGTCCGAGGAAAGTGGCGCGTGGGAGAAAAAGGCAGAAACGTGAGGTGCTTAGCGGCTTAGGATCAATGTATTGGCTGTCATCTCGATCTTGCCCCAGCGTTGCAGGTATCCCATGCCCAAGAGCGATCCGAACATGTCCCCCTCGTTGACAATGGCGCGCACGTTGGTGTCCGTGTGTGGTCCGATCACAAGTGTATCCAGTCGCACGATCGCGGTGTTCACCTCGCCATTTGCCGTATTTGCGCGTCCGAGAAACGCCAATTCGTCTACATCCAGTCCCGCTTTGATCGCGTCTTGTTGCGAAAGCACAATGTCGGTGGCGCCGGTATCAACGACAAACTCGATTGGTGCTCCGTTGACGTCCAAGGTCAGGTGAAAATGACCATTGGGACTGATGGGAACGCTGATCGCCCCTCCGCTATCAAAGCTGGCTTGTTGAGGGGTCAACCCTTTGGAGATGTCACCCCACAGCCCCGCCGCCGCAATCGCTCCGACGAAGATGAGCCCCCAAATCGCCGCGTGTTGCAGGGTGCGGTTCATGTTGCTGCGCGCTTGGGTCCAAAACCCTGCCGCCAGCAATAGGCCAAGGAGGACAAGGTAAGTTGCGCTGCCGGGATCGAAGTTTTCCATGAAGATTCCTTGTGCTGCCCTCCAACATAGGGACGCACGCACAAATGTCAGCCTGCGGTTGGGCCAAATCCAAAGGCCGCCAACCCGTCCAGAACAAACTGCACGGAGAGTGCTGCCAGCAACATACCCAACAGCCGCGTCACAACTGTGATTCCGGTTTTGCCCAAAGCGCGTTCGATCAACCCGCTGGCCAGAAACAGCAGAAATGCCATGGCGATGACGATCGCTGTGACGCCAAGCACCATCGCGAGCCCTTCAGGCCCGGGTCGTTGGCCGGACAGCAAAATGACAGAGGCAATCGCGCCTGGTCCGGCAATCAGCGGGATGGCAAGGGGAAAGACAGATGGATCTTCCCCGTCGTCATCGTCGGCTTGGTCTTCGCGGCGTTTGGTGCGGCGTTCAAACAACATGTCGAGCGCTGTCAGAAACAGCAATATGCCGCCCGCAATCCGAAACGCAGCCATGGAAATTCCTGCAAAACCAAGGACTTTCTCACCCAATAGGCCAAATAGAATCAAAAGGCCGATCGCGATTCCGCAAGCGCGAAAAGCGATGTTGCGCCGTGCTTTGGCGCTGCGCCCCTGGGTCATCGCAACAAACAACGGAGCCAGTCCGATTGGATCAATCACAACGAACATCGTGACAAAGGCCGTGATCAAAAAGGCGGTATCAAGCATAATTGGACCTTACTTCTGCGCTTTTTCAAGCTTTTCGAGGGCCTGCATCCAGAGGGATTCGGCACGGTCCAGTGCTTCCATCACTTCGGCATATTTCTTCTGCCAAACTTCCATCTCGCCAAGTTTGGAGTCCTCGTACAAGGCGGGGTCGGCCAGTTTCTTGGCCAGTTTGTCGCGCATCTCGTTGATCTTGGTGACGCGGGCCTCGGATTTTCGGGCTTCGGCCTTAAGGGCGAGGAGCTCTTCGCGGCTTGCCTTTTTGGGGGCAGGGGCGGCTTGTGCGGCTTGGCCTGCTTTGCCACCTTTGTTGGATTTCCCGCCTTTATCGCTGCTGAGCAGGAGCTTGCGGTAGCTCTCAAGATCATCATCATAGGGCTGGACGGTGCCATCGGACACCAGCCACAAACGGTCGGCAACCATGCTGAGCAAGTGCATATCGTGGCTGACCAAAATCACGGCGCCTGTGTAGGCGGTCAACGCCTCGACCAATGCCTCGCGGCTCTCGATATCAAGGTGGTTGGTCGGCTCATCGAGGATAAGCATATGCGGTGCATCCAGCGTCGCAAGCAACAGCGACAATCTGGCTTTTTGTCCGCCCGACAAACGGCCAACGACGGTTTCAGCCTGATCAGGGCCAAGGCCGAAACCTGCGAGATTGGCGCGCAGTTTGGACTGCATCACGCCAGGGCGCATGGTTTGCAGGTGCTGCAAGGGGGTCTCGTCTACGAACAACTCGTCCACCTGGTGTTGCGCGAAATAGCCGATGCGCAATTTGGTAGAGCGGTTCATCTTGCCAGACATCAACGCCAATCGGTCAGAGAGCAGCTTGGACAACGTCGATTTGCCTTGGCCGTTTTTGCCGAGCAGGGCGATACGGTCGTCCTGATCGATGCGCAAGTTGAGTTTGGACAGGACCACAGTGTCGCCGTACCCTGTTGTTCCGCCTTCGATATTGATGATCGGCGGCGACATTTCTTCGGGTTCGGGAAAGGTGAACACGCGCTTTGCGGCTTCTTCAGGCGCGGCTATCATATCCATCTTTTCGATCATTTTCAGGCGGGACTGGGCCTGTTTGGCTTTGGATGCTTTGGCTTTGAAGCGGTCGACAAAGGCCTGCATGTGATCTTTGCGGGCTTGTTGTTTCTTGGCCATGGCGGCTTGCACGGCGCGGCGTTCAGCGCGCTGGCGTGCGAACTGGTCATAGGGACCGGAATAGAAGGTCAGATTGCGTTCTTCGAGGTGCAAAATACCTTCAACTGCGCGGTTCAAAAGTCCACGGTCGTGGCTGATGATAATCACGGTGTGGGGGTATTTGGCGAGGTAGGCCTCAAGCCAGAGCGCCCCTTCAAGGTCAAGGTAGTTGGTCGGCTCATCAAGCAGCAACAAGTCGGGCTGTGAAAACAACACCGCCGCCAAGGCCACGCGCATCCGCCAACCGCCAGAGAAATCGGAACATGGCATCAGCTGTTCTTTGTCGTCAAAGCCCAACCCTTTGAGGATGGATGCCGCGCGGGCTTCGGCAGACCATGCATTGATGTCAGCGAGGCGGGTCTGGATTTCTGCGATGCGGTTCGGATCTTCGGTTTCTTCTGCCAAAAGGGAGGCGCGTTCGGTGTCGGCGGCCAGAACCGTCTCGATCAGGGATGTGGCCGAGGCAGGCACTTCCTGAGCCACACCGCCGATGCGCGCTTTGGTCGGCAGCGAGATATCACCGCCATCCAACAACAGCTCCTTCCGGATCAGCTTGAACAGCGTGGTTTTGCCCGCGCCATTGGCGCCGATCAGGCCAACCTTATGGCCTTCGGGGATGACAGCACTGGCGCCCGCAAGTAGAGGGCGGCCTTCGACGGAATATGATATATCATTGATGCGCAACATGAGCGCGGTGTGGCGCATGGCGGCAAGGCTGTCAATCGCACGGAATGGCCTTTTCAAGCGCGTGTGTGCATGGTAGGCGGCGCGCAATATCTTAGTCGGGCAACGGTGTGACCGGTTCCCGTTTTATCTCAGGAGAATACCCATGGCGCTAGAGCGTACTTTTTCGATCATCAAACCAGATGCAACAAAGCGTAACCTGACAGGCAAAATCGTTGCCAAGTTCGAAGACGCCGGCCTGCGTGTTGTCGCATCCAAGCGTATTCAAATGACGCTGGCCCAAGCGCAAGAATTCTACGGTGTTCACTCCGAGCGCCCTTTCTTTGGTGAATTGTGCGAGTTCATGATCTCCGAGCCGGTTGTGGTTCAGGTTCTTGAAGGCGAAGGCGCTATCGCGAAAAACCGCGAAGTTATGGGTGCAACGAACCCGGCAGACGCAGCACCGGGCACCATTCGCGCCGAATTCGCACAAAGCGTTGGTGAAAACTCTGTACACGGTTCCGACGCGCCGGAAACGGCTGCTGCCGAAATCGCCTATTTCTTTTCTGGTTTGGAGTTGGTGGGCTAAGCCTGACAACGCCACGGACTTGATTGGGGGCTGGCACGATGTGCTGGCCCTTTTTCTTTTGAGGTGATGATATTGATGCGCCTAGCGCTCGATCACGCCGATCTGGTTCATGAATTGCTCGAAGGCGCTCTGCCCTTCGTCGGTGCATTCGGCTTTGATCTGATCAAAGCGTGCGCGCAGGGCTTTCTTTTCGTCGCCCTTGCAATCGTTCCATGGGCGGCCTTGCAGCCCCATCACCATAACATAGTAGCCAATAAAATGAGGTTTCATGCCTGTCTGCAACAATCGGCGATAGGTTTCATCCGGCCCGAGGGCGCGCAGGTCTTCAGCCGAATGTATTCCAGCTTTGGCGCAACTGGCGTCCATTGTGGGGCCAAGATTGCGGATAGAGGAAACGGGACTTTTCATCCCGTGATCGTAACGCAGTCGCCGCTGCGTGTCACGGTACAGCGTTGTTGAGTTACAAGCTGGCGTAATCCGTAATAACGGGTGCTGGTTTGTCGCTGTCCGCTTTGACAGGTTGGGGTGCAGGTGTAGGTTGCTGTGCCATTGTGACGCCTCGTTGTTTGCTCGGTCAGTTCACTTCAGCATGCGTATTTGCCTACGCTGTGGCGCAAATGTGGCAATTGTGTGGCGATTGGATTCAGGACCGCGCCTGATTGCAAAAACGGTAGCGGGTGATTTGGCGATAAGGGGCATCGGGATGTATCATGATGCTGGGGAAATCGGGGTGATTTGGCGCGTCCGGCCAGCCTTGAGGTTCCAAAGCCACAGCGCCGTAGGGCTTCAGGCGAAATGGAATCGCACCACCTTCCGGTTCATCAGGAAGCCCGCTGCCATCATAAACATGCAATCCCAGTTCGGTTGTGTCGATCTCCACCCGATGCCCGTCGGGGCCACTCAAAGTGGCCACATGGCGCGGGGTATCCTGTTTGGAAGTGCTCAGACAAAAACAATGGTCAATGTCGTTGCTTTGCTTCACATTTTTGGGAGTGCGAAAGTCCATTTGCGTCCCGTCAACCGAAACGGAGCGGCCGGTCGAAACGCCAAAGGCGTCTTTTTCAAGATAGCGGTCGGCATTGATCTGCAAGGTCATCGCATCTGCACCGTCCCCCAAAGCCCAATAGGGATGATGCGCAATGTTCATTGGGGTTTCGCGGTCGGACACTGCCGTGATCTCAAGGGTTAAAACATCGTCGCCCAACGTATAGCGCACTGTGATAGCGCGCTTGCCCGGCAGCCCTGCATGCCCGTCCGGGAGCATTACACTGAGGAGGGCATTGTTTTCGGATTGTTCGAGCACACTCCACGTTAGCGCGTGAATCCCGTCGTCACCTGAATGCAAAGATGTCAGCCCATGTTCATTGCATTGCATTTGGTAGGACGTCCCAGCCACCAGCAATTGCCCTGCGGCAATGCGGTTCGCAATGGGGCCGACAAGAACGCCTGCAAAAACGGACCGCGCCGTCTGGGCGTCTGGTGTTTCAAACCCGAGAATCAAATCGCGACCGTCTTGCTGAAGTCGCGCCAAAGTCGCGCCACGCGCCAGAATGGTGGCGCGCATTGGACCCGATTGTAAGACGATGCTGTGTTCCATATCGGCAGTTCGCACGGCATTAACACGTTTTGCAACCAATCAGACACACAGGACTTGACGCTATGGCGCTTGCAGCCTTTTGTGCGACTGTTCGGCGAGGTTCGCGCGGACGAGCCAATTCACCACACAGGACCTGTCTCTATGGATCGTGCTGCAATCGTTCATGAAAATTTCCTTCGCCGGACCGGTGCGCAGGACTTCCCACAAGGCGCAGCACCACGGGCAGGGTTGGATGCGCAAACCGCTGTCGAAATTTTCCGGGCTGCATGTTTGAGCCGTGCACTGGATCTGACCAGCAGGGACATGCAAAAGGCGGGGCAGGGGTTTTACACGATAGGATCGTCCGGACATGAAGGGATGGCGGCTGTTGCGCGCGCGCTGCGTCCCGACGATATTGCTTTTTTGCACTACCGCGATGCGGCTTTCCAGATCGCACGCGCTGACCAAGTGCCGGGGCAAACAATCACGTGGGATATGCTGCTGAGTTTTGCCTGTTCCAGTGAAGACCCTATCAGTGGGGGGCGGCACAAAGTGCTCGGCTCCAAAGCGTTGATGATTCCGCCCCAAACCTCGACGATCGCCAGCCATTTGCCAAAAGCCGTGGGGGCTGCATTCTCTCTTGGCTTGGCGCGCAGAAACGCACCCGAACACCGCACTTTGCCCGAAGATGGCATCGCGGTGTGCAGTTTCGGTGATGCCTCTGCCAACCATTCTACAGCGCAAGGTGCGTTTAACACTGCGGGCTGGACATCAGTTCAATCGACGCCTTTACCGTTGTTGTTTGTGTGCGAGGACAACGGTATCGGGATTTCTACCAAAACACCTGACGGGTGGATCGCCGCATCGATGAAACATCGCCCGGGGGTTCGGTATTTCGAGGCCGATGGTCTTGATATTTATGACACATTTGTGGTCACGCAACAGGCTGCGGACTATGTGCGCACACGGCGCAAACCCGCATTTTTGCATTTGCGAATGGTGCGCCTGTACGGACATGCAGGGGCAGATATCGCAACGACATACCTGCCAAAATCCGAAGTCGAGGCAGATGAAGCCAATGACCCTCTGTTGCACGGCGCGCGACTTTTGCGGGATGCCGGGGCGCTGACCGCGGCTCAGTCTCTTGAGATATACCAAGAGACCTGCGCGCGGGTGCAGAATATGGCGCAAGAGGTGGTCAAACGCCCGCATCTGAGCGATGCACAGGATGTGATGCGCGCTATCGTACCGCCCTCAAGGGCGTGTGCGCCAACAAATGGACCGGATATGCAAACCCGGGCGGATGTGCTTGGAGCGGACGCCCGGGCCCAAAGCAGTCCGCAGCCAATGGCCAAACTGATCAATTGGGCCCTAACAGACATTATGCTGGCGCACCGAGAGGTCGTCATGATGGGCGAAGATGTCGGGCGCAAAGGCGGCGTTTACGGTGTCACGCAAAAACTGCAAAGCAGATTTGGGGCGGGCAGGGTCATAGACAGTCTGCTCGATGAACAGAGCATTCTGGGCTTGGCCATTGGCATGGCGCATAACGGTTTTGTTCCCATGCCAGAGATCCAGTTCCTTGCGTATTTGCACAACGCCGAAGACCAGTTGCGCGGTGAAGCGGCTACTTTGCCATTTTTCTCCAATGGGCAATTCACAAACCCGATGGTTTTGCGGATCGCAGGGCTAGGGTATCAAAAAGGGTTTGGTGGTCACTTTCACAACGATAACTCGCTGGCGGTTTTGCGCGATATTCCTGGTGTGATCATCGCCTGCCCGTCGAACGGGGCCGATGCAGTGGGAATGCTGCGCGAAGCCACACGTCTGGCGCGTGAAGAGCAACGATTGGTCGTATTTGTAGAACCTATCGCACTGTACCCGATGCGTGACTTGCATGAGGCAGGGGATGGATTGTGGATGAATTTATACCCGCAAGGAATTGAAAATATTGACCTAAACGATATAGGCGTTCATGGATCTGGAACTGACTTGGCCATCTTGACCTATGGCAATGGTTATTATTTGTCACGTCAAGCACAGCCATTTTTGGAGCGCAATGGCGTCAAAACACGGGTGATCGACATTCGGTGGCTGGCGCCACTTGCGTTGCAAAGCATCCTCGCTGCCGTGTCAGAGTGTGCAAATGTACTGGTTGTGGATGAATGCCGTCGTACCGGTGGGCAGGGCGACAGCCTTATGACGCAACTGGCTGAAAACGGAGTCCAATCATGCGCGCTCATCGCGGCGCAGGACAGCTTTATTGCGACGGGGCCTGCTTATGCGGCTACGATGCCGTCGCGGGATAGCATTGTGAGTGCGGCGATGTCCTTGGTAACTGGAGTGCCAGAATGAGGCGTCGCGAAGTCGTGACATGGCCCGGACGCGGCTACTTGTGGTATGCCGTAAGCGGGTACTTGCTGGCACCATGGGAATAGAACGCTGACATCGCGATCCTTGAAAGGATACGAGATGAGAACGAAGACGAGGCCGAATAGATCGGCGGACAACGACATGCCTTGAGAACAGATCAATCACGACAGCCAGATAGGACCAACCCTCATGCGTCTTAATATAAGTGATATCCATTGAACCGTTGGCGGTGTCATACTTCCCAAACGACACGTGGTCGATGGATTTCATGGCGGATCAACTCGCGGATGGCTGGTCGATCAGAACATTGAACGTGCTGGATGATTTCAATCGCGAAGGTCTGTGCATTGAGGTCGACTTTTCACTGCGAACCGAGCGCGTTTGACCTGCCCCCGAGGCTCTCTCATTCATAACGAGAGTCTGCGGGTCTGGTTTTCATATTCTTCGTCGTCAGTTTGGGCAAGCGCGTCGTGCGCGGAGCCCTCAAATTGCTCAAGCGCACGGCGCGCTTCTGCGGGTGTTTGGTTCTCCAGCGATGAGTGCGGTCTGACGTTATTGTAATCGTATCGCCAGAGGGCCAGCTTTGCGGCGGGCATCATCTAACGTGTCGAAGATCTCCTCATTCAGCAGCTCGTCTCGCAGGCTGCCGTTGAAGCTTTCGATGAAGGCGTTCTGCTGGGGTTTGCCCGGATCGATGTAATGCCAATCAACGTCGTTATCCCCGGCCCATTTCAAGATCGCACGACTTGTGAACTCTGTGCCGTTATCACTGACGATGCAGGATGGCTTGCCGTGGACACGGACAAGCGCATCTAACTTCCGGGCCACACACGCGCACCAGAGATACTGCGTATCTAGCCATCAAGGCACAGGTTCTCACGGCAGCAGTCGTCGTTCACAGCCAACATGCGGAACTTGCGTGATGCGCCAAACGTGTCAGGACACAAAATCCAACGACCAGCGCTCGCCTGGGCGCGAAGCCACAGGCATCGGTGTTCGTGATCCACGCGCTCGTTTGCGGCCCCTGCGCCGCCTGACGCCCAGCTTTTCCTCGGTGTAGATACGATACAACTTCTTGTGGTTCATTATCATTCCCTTGCGGTCCAACAGAACACCAATCCGGCGATAACCGAACCGACGCCGCACAGCGGCAATCGCCTTCATCTCTTCGCGAACTTCTGATTGTCCGGCGGCCGATCACGCCGGACGGTCTTGGGATCGACACCAACAAGCCTGCACGCACGGCGTTGCGAGATATCATGATCCCGCATCGCCTTGCGTGCCGCAGCCCGTCGCACATTCGGTGTCGTCAGTTCTTTCCCAGCAAGTCTTTCAAGACAACATTGTCGAGCATGGTGTCGGCCAAAAGACGCTTCAGCTTTGCGTTCTCATCTTCCAGCGATTTGAGGCGGTGGGTGTCAGACACGTTCATGCCTCCGTATTTGGCTTTGAACTTGTAGAACGACGCCGGGCTCAGGCCATGCCTGCGGCACACCTCTGCTGTAGGCATCCCAGCTTCTTGCTCTTTGATCATCCCGATTATTTGGGCTTCGGTAAAACGACTCTGTCGCATTTGTTTGCTCCTTCGAAGGTTGAGCAAACTCTACATTAAACTGAGGGAAGTTTCGGGGGGCAGGTCACGTTGTGCGTCACTTGTGGGCCTTGTCAAAATAGATCTACTTCACCCAAAGGATTGTCTCGACCAGCTTGATTTTGACCGGGAACTACAAGTTGCTGAGTGCTCTCTAGTTGAAGGCTTGCCAAAAGATGCTCTTGATCGATACATCCACTGCTCAATTTTTTTAGCAACTTCGAAGTGTCGATTATCGATTGATTTAGAAAGTCGAGTTTTTGGAAATCGTGCATGGCGCTTGGTCTGATTTCCAAAATGTCATGGAAGTGTTCTGTCATAAAGTCTTCTGTCGCAGAAAGCGTTTTCGAAAGCTCCGCCATATGGTCAGCGACCCTTTGTAGGACTTCATGCAAGTAGTCACTATGATTTTCGGTAACTTTCGTTGTCATTCTCAAAGCGGACCAACGACGGTTTCAATGCATTTTCGAAGATCGATTTGTTCAAATGGCTTTTTAAGGTAGTTGTTCATACCGAGTTTGCGACCGTAGTCTATGATTTGCTGTTCAGCACGTCCTGTTATGAGAATAAAACCTACTCCCTTTGTCTTTTCAGCGCTGCGCAAATTGTGGAGTAGTTTAAGACCATCCATGTTGGGCATATTGTAGTCAGAAATTACGAGATGAACTGGCGCTGCTGCCAGAATCTTTAAGGCATCTTGACCATCCTCAGCAGTCGACACGTTGGTGATGCCAAACGCATCCAATGCTTGAGTGATTAGTCCACGGCTTGTGGACATATCGTCTACAACCATAATTCTGATTTGATCTCGAAGGGCCATAGTTTATCCTCGTGTATCTTGATTGGCAACGCGCTGGTCTGAATACTTGTTCGCCAAACTCGATTTATCTAAATTGGAACGAAAAACTGGAGTTGATGCGCGTTGGAAAGCGTAGATTATCAGCATCACAGACGAGTATTCTCGTTATGCTGCCTCAGCAGTTTCAGTTTCTATGATGTTTGATAGATCCAGCACTCGGATCATCCTATCATCCAAAAGTGTAAGGGCTTTAATGACTCCTGCTGGTGCATTGGGCGTCATATCAGGTGGTGGCTGAAGATCGTTTTCTGTCAAAGCAATGATATCAGAAACAGCATCAACCAAAAGGCCAGTCATACTTTCCTTGTGTTTCACGACGATTATGACGTTTCTGTCAGTATGCTTTCTTGGAGCCATTCCCAAGCGTTCTGCTAGGTCCATAACTGGTAAAACAGTGCCGCGAAGATTGATGACACCTTTCATGTGTTTAGGTGCATGGGGCAATGGCGTAGTTTTTGTCCATCCGCGGATCTCCCTAACGCACATTATGTCAAGTGAGTATTCTTGATCGCCTAACCGAAAAGTCAGGAGTTCTGCCGGCGTGCTTGTTTCAGTGTCTGACATCTGAGTGGTTCCTGATCTATGAAGCAAATTTTGTGAGAGAGGGATCTTGAGCGTTGGCAATGATATCCGATGGGTCGAGGATCAGCGCAATTTGACCATCGCCCAAAATAGTTGCGGCCGCTATGCCAGGGGCACGGTAGAAGCTATCATCAAGACCTTTGATAACAACTTGCCGTTGGTCTTGAATTTCGTCCACAATCAGAGCTGCGCGGCTGCCGTCTTCGTGAGCTATCAAAAGCACGACCGAGTCTGTGTAATCGTCTTTTTTCTCCCGATACCCTAACGAAACGCCTAGATCGAAAAGGGGAACAAAAGCTCCTCGCACTCTGACCACATCCAAACCTGGTCGTACCTGATCCAGATTGTCCTGTGTCAGCGTGAGTGTTTCGACTACGACGTTAAGCGGTAGTACCAAAGTTTCCTCTGCGACTTGGACGACCATCCCGTCCAAAACAGCCAAAGTTAGCGGCAAAGATATGGAAAATGTTGTTCCGACACCTTCTTGAGACGTTATTGTTATGCGGCCACCAAGTGCTTGAATAGATGTGCGAACTACATCCATCCCGACCCCACGGCCTGATAGATCCGACACTGAAGCTGCGGTGGAGAAACCAGGTAAAAACAGAAGGTTGTCGACTTCAGTGTCTGTCAAAACGGAGTCGGCAGGAATGAGACCTTTTTTGATGGCAATTTCTTGGACTTTGGGGCGATTGATCCCGCCGCCATCATCTGAAACTTCAATGACCACTCTGCCCGAGCGATGGGCTGCTGAAAGGCGGACGATTCCCTGCGATGATTTCCCTGCGGCCTCTCGTTCTTGTGTCGTTTCCAATCCGTGATCTACCGCGTTTCTGATCATGTGTGTTAACGGATCAGCAAGACGCTCAATGACAGTTTTGTCGACCTCGGTATTTTCACCTTCAGTTTCCAAACGTACATCTTTGGAAACTGCCGCAGATGATTCGCGCACGATTCTTGACATTCGTTGAAATAGAGATTTAACAGGCTGCGCTCGGATCATCATGACGCTGTCTTGAATGTCACGCGTAAGCCTTTGAAATTCTTCAAGCCCATTCATTGCATCTGAATGAGGTGAAAGGCCTGCAGATTCCAAACTTTGGGATAGCATCGCTTGATTGATTACAAGTTCGCCGACCAAGTTCACCAATCGCTCAATGCGATCAAGGTCCACCCGAACAACGGACTTTGCTGCCGCAGCGCCTGGCGCTTTGGCCTGTGAGGCTGAACGCGTTACAACCGGATCTTTCGTTTCAACTTTTTCAGCCTGGACAATTGGCTCATCGGCAACTGTTGGGAGAGGAGGAGGCAGGTCCTCAAGAGTTGCATCAGTTTCCAATTCAGCAGCACCTTCGGAAACTGAAAGAGCTTCAATCTTCAAAGTGCACAGCCCGTCAACAAACTCAAAGACAGACGCGACTTCGGCCGGGTCAACGTTGGCTGAAAGGGTTACTTTCCAATACAAATACGGAGTTTCAGCGGATAGTTGCTCTAGTGAAACAAGCTTGTCTGTGACGCATTCAATTTCGCACTCACCGAGATCACGCAGGGCTTTTAGGATTTGGAACGGCTCATTTCCAGTGTCAAAAAGCTCCGCTGCTGGCGCGAATTCGATTTCGAATTGCGGTAAGTCAAGGGACGCGGCCATGTCCGGTAAATCGAGGCCGAGATCCAGACTCAATCCCATAGGCTGGAATTCGATTTCCTCTTCGGGTTCTTCGACTTCGTCCCCCGTCAGACCTATAGACGCATCCAGTTCCCCAACCAGAGACTTTCCTTGTTCCTCTGGGCTATCAAGGCCATCGCGTGCGCATCTTACCAAGTCAGACAAATGGTCTGCACAACGGAAAAAGAGTTTAAGAAGATCGTTGTCAACGTTCATAGTTCCCGAACGGACGCTATCCATCACTGTTTCATACCGGTGGGCGAAACGTACGAGGCTTTCCAGGCCGAATGCGCCAGCACCACCTTTGATAGAATGAACGGCTCGAAACACGACGTTGATTGTTTCGTTGTCCCATTCGCCATCGTCAATAGTTTGAAGGCCGTCTTGCATTGCTTCGAGGAGTTCTTCGCATTCGATAAAGAACGAAGCGCGAATCTCTGCCATTGGATCGGATGCATCTGTCATCTTTAAAATCCTTACCCAGCAACCATTTGAAGTGCTTTGATGAGCTTGGCTGGATCGAAAGGTTTTACGATCCAACCGGTTGCTCCGGCGTTTCTGGCGCGCGCTTTCAGCTCAGGTGCGGCTTCTGTCGTTAGAACAAGTATGGGCGTTGCACGGTACGTGTCCTGATTGCGCACAGCATCAATGAACCCGAAGCCGTCCATGCGTGGCATATTGATGTCTGTAATAATGGCATCTGGCATAAGACCTTCCAGAACCTCCACACCGTGCACACCATCGTCTGCGAGATGAACTGTAAAACCAGCGGGTTCCAGAGCAAGCCGGATCATTTCGCGCATCGTTCGGCTGTCATCAACGGCAAGAATCTCTAGGCTCATGCTGCACCCTCCATCAGTTTTTCAGGGCTGAGACCCATGTGGCCCAGCTGCTCTTCGACGCGCTCGCTCAAGTTTTCAATCAGGATCGCACCACCAGCCGCGTTGGCCCGTGTTGATGCGGCCAACAAAGCCTGCGTACACAGAGCGCCAAGATGCGTCACATCTGATGCGTCAATTGTTATTTCATCTTCGGCCTTGGTCGCGTTTAGCGTGTTGACCAAGTCCTGTGCTGCCGGAAGATCAAGACGAGCGGGCAGAGTTATCGTTTCAGCCATTTTGAGCCTCCAACGAAGTGGGTCGGGTTACCAGCATCCTGTTCTCCATAAAATCACTGTACGAACACCGTTTGTTTAGCGGAAAGATTGTTAAAACTGCGTTACTGCAATCTGGGTCTTTTGTTTTCCAGGCCCTGAAAACGCAAAAAACCTCGCAGTATTGACCTGCGAGGTTTCAACATGAGTGCTGTTGATCGAGTTTAGCTGCGTCGGCGACGACCGCCTGTACGGCCTGCGCGTCCACGGCCTTCATGGCCCGCTTTAGGGGCTACTCTGTTGAATTCAATCCAGTTTCCGCCATGAGGGTCATTGTTTGTGAGGAAGTTGGCGGCACGAATAGCCTCCATTTCCTTGCCCGCGCGCGCCAACGTCGACCCCATCCCGAACATTTTAACAAAAGCTTCATCATCCATGTCTTCTGGCAGTGAAATTCCTGCGGCTTCAACCTCAGCACGCTTTTCGGCGATCTTTTTGGGGCCGATTGGCAAGGCCACGGGATTCATAATCGCAGAGGTCATGCCAGCCGCCATCGCCATCGGCAGAAAGGCGTTGTTGATTCCGTGACGGTTGGGCAGGCCAAAGGAAATATTGGATGCGCCACACGTCGTGTTCACCCCCAATTCGTCGCGCAAGCGGCGGACCAGTGTGAACACCTGCAAGCCGGCTGTGGACATCGCACCGATTGGCATAACAAGCGGGTCTACAACGATGTCATGGGCCGGAATTCCAAAATCAGCCGCCCGCTCTACGATCTTTTTGGCCACGGCAAAGCGTACATCGGGATCTTCGGAGATGCCCGTGTCGTCATTCGAGATCGCGACAACTGGCACATTGTATTTCTTGACCAAGGGCAACACGAGTTCGAGGCGTTCTTCCTCTCCGGTCACGGAGTTAAGCAGAGGACGCCCTTCGGCAGCGGCGAGCCCGTTTTCCAGAGCACCCGGCACAGAACTGTCGATACACAAAGGGCAATCCGTAATTGCCTGAACGCGCTGGATCAGTTCCGTCATCAACATGGGCTCGACAAAGTTGTTGTCCGCATAACGGGGGTCTTCGGCCATTTTGTTGGAGAACACAGCCCCGGAGTTGATGTCGAGAATGGACGCGCCTGCCATGACCTGGGCCAAGGCATCTGCTTCGACGCGAGAGAAATCACCGCGTTCGAGTTCCTCGGACAGGATTTTACGACCTGTTGGATTGATCCGCTCTCCAATCACGCAAAACGGCTGGTCAAAGCCGATGACGGCAGTTTTGGTTTTGGATTCGACGACTGTTCTTACCATCAGTGACGGTCCTTTATGCGTTGACAGGTGTGGCAGAGGCCCCACCGTTTTCGATTGCCCAGTTGGCGTTGGTTTTGATCCCGCCAAGGGGGAAGAAGTGGACCTTTTCGATGTTGAAGTCAGGATTGGCAGCTTTGTGCGCGGCCAATTCAGAAATCACCTCGGTTGGTTCGAAGGGCAACAACAGCTTGGTGACGTCCTTGGCACGGCGTTGCAGGACGCGCAAAGAGGGGCCAACGCCACAGGCGATTGCGAATTTGATCATGGTTTGCAACTTGGCAGGCCCCGCGATGCCGATATGGATGGGCAAATCGATACCCGCATCTTTTAATGCATCAGCCCAAGCGATGATGGGGGCCGCTTCAAAGGCGAACTGCGTGGCAAGGGCCATCTTCGCATCTGTGCGGTTGGAAAAATCCTGTTTCCAACGCAAAGCATCGTCGACATTTTTCATAGAACCGTCAGGGTCGATGTCTTTGTTGCCTTCGGGGTGACCTGCAACGTTGAGATGGGTGAAGCCTGCTTTGTCAAAGGCACCGGTTTCCAACAATTGCATGGAGCTTTCAAAATCTCCGTGCGGGGTCGTCACGCCGCCGGCTAACAACAATGCCTGGTGCACGTTGGCTTCGCCTTGATAGCGGGCAATCCAATCGGTGAGGGTGGCTGTGTCTTTGATGATACGCGCGGGGAAGTGGGGCATCACATCAAAGCCTTCGCCGTTCAGGCGCTTGGCGGTTGCGACCATGTCCTCGATCGGGGTGCCTTCGATGTGGGCAATGTAGACGCGGGTACCTGCGGGCAGGATATCCGCAAAATTGTCCACCTTGGCGGCGGTGCGCGGCATCACTTCGATAGAGTAGCCTTGCAGAAATGTTTCCACATCGGGCGACACACGACCCGGCACAGGGCCTGCGGATTTTTTGAAATTGAGCAAAGCCATCAGCTTTCCTTTCCAATTGAGGGGAGAGCGGTCAGGCAGGGGCATGACCATCATTGGCGATCAAGGCTTTGATGCGCGCATGGTCGTATTCCGCTTCAAGGCGCAAGCCTTCGGCCTCGGCAATGGCGTCCGGATCACCCTCCATAGGGTAGGGGGCGGCTTTGCGCCACTCTGCCAGATAGGCGTCGGCATCTTTGGCGTTCACTTTCATGGCCGCGCGGTCAATGGCCTGTTCGAACCGTTCTTCGAGTTGGCGTTTCGAGCCGCGGCGTCCCTTGCCCACAATCACTTGGGCCGGAATGTCGCGCCAATAGACAATAGTGACGTCTGGCATGAGTTGATTCCCCTTGGTTTCCTGATTCTGTCTAGGGCAGCACCCTAGATTTCAAAGGCCGGTTATCGACAATAAGGCGACCATCCGCGACCTCTGTCTACGTCCGGTGGCGGCATCACGCCAGTGCGGGGGAGGCCCAAAATCTTCATGGTCTTCATGAGTACGATGTTCTACGGTTTGCACAAAGATGCTGTTAAAGGGCACTCGCAGGAAAAGGCGCGTTTTTAATGATCAAGGTTGAGGCCCACAAAATTGCCTATATGGCATTGCCCAAGGCTGCGTGCTCATCGGTGAAAAAGGCTCTGGCTTCGATTGACGAAAACGTCGTGGAAAGTGCGCTGCCCGAATTTGAATACGATTACGACAAATGGCATTCGATCTATCCAACGCAACGCTTTCGTCCACATCGTTGGGAAGTTGTGCCTGATGACTGGTTCAGCTTCACGGTGATCCGCGATCCGGTGAAACGCTTGATGGCATGCTACACCAACCGCGTGGTGGAGCGGGGAGAACTCAAACACAGCCGCAAGATCAAGAACGGTGTGTTTGATCTGCCGGTCGAACCTGACCCCGATTTCTTTTTCCAGAACCTTGAAGGGTACAGACAGGCATCCTCTGCCGTCAAACATCACTCTATGCACACGTGGTTGTTCACCGGGCCTGATTTGAACGTGTACAAAAAGGTCTATACCACAGAAAAGCTTGGAAATTTGGTGGTGGACTTGAGCCAGTGGACGAAGACGTCTGTGAAAATCGGGCTTGAAAACAAGAGCACGATGAAACTGACCCTTGATGACCTCAAGCCCGAGACCATCGCCGCGCTCACGCCGTGGCTTTGTCTGGAATACGGGTTCTTGCTCAAATATTATGAAGATCGTCCCGAGCAATTGGCGCAGCTTTAGTCCTTCGCCCTTGCGCGTACGCAGGGGGGGGCCTATCGTTGTTTCAACTCGATATGAAAGGCGCGCAACTTATGGCGCCACAGCGTCCCAAAGGTGCGGGCGCGACACAAGCTCAGGCGAAAAGCCCTGCACCGGCACAGCCCCGGTCAGCGCAGCTCTATGCTGCGTTAGATTTGGGGACAAATAGCTGCCGCATGTTGATAGCCCAGCCGAAAGGCAGCGGGTTCCATGTGGTGGATAGTTTCTCGAAGTCCGTCCAATTGGGGGCAGG
The DNA here is from genome assembly GCA_943787985.1 of uncultured Paracoccaceae bacterium. Classification (GTDB taxonomy): domain Bacteria; phylum Pseudomonadota; class Alphaproteobacteria; order Rhodobacterales; family Rhodobacteraceae; genus Ascidiaceihabitans. The sequence goes on from CALSOO010000004.1 coordinate 1,095,233, forward strand.
GCTTGAGAAAACAGGGCGCTTGTCGCGCGGCTCGATGGCGCGCACCATTCAGGCGTTGCGGATTTGTCAGCAAAAACTGCGCAAACATAATGTCAAACGGATGCGCCTTGTCGCGACAGAGGCCTGCAGACGCGCGCAGAACGCGCAGGACTTCATCAAACGGGTGCACCGTGAGACAGGGCTGAAGCTCGACATCATCGAACCGGAAGAAGAAGCGCGTCTTGCCGTGATTTCCTGTGCGCCTCTGGTCAACAAAAAGACTGAAAACCTTTTGGTTGTAGACATCGGCGGTGGCTCTACAGAGCTGGTGTGGATCGATATGAAAAATGTCCCTAAACGTGACCGTCCGGAGTCGATCATGCGGATGCATTCGGGCTTCATCGCCCAGGACAAAAGCCTGCCGGCTGCGCGTGTGGTGGACTGGATTTCGGTGCCTTTGGGCGTTGCGACCCTGCGCGATCAATTCAACGATGTCGAGGATGATGCCGCGCGGTTTGCATTGATGAGTTGGTTTTTCGAAGAAAACCTGTCGGGATTTTCTCCCTACCATGACACAAAGGCGCGCGATCGTTTCCAGATCGTGGGCACCTCTGGCACTGTTACGACCGTTGCGGCCAGTCACTTGGGGCTTAAACGCTATGACCGCACCAAAGTGGACGGGCTGCGCATGTCTTCGCCGCAGATTGATGCTGTGATCAATTCCTACCTCGAGATGGGTCCCGCAGGGCGACGCGCTGATCCGCGCATCGGGCAAGACCGCCAAGCTTTGATCATGTCGGGTGCGGCTATCTTGCAAGCATTGATGCGGTGTTGGCCGACCGATAGATTGTCAGTTGCGGATCGCGGTCTGCGCGAAGGGCTGTTATATGCACAAATGAGCGCCGATGGCGTTTTGGACAGTGGAGCGTTTTGAAGATGGCTAAATCACCAGGGGATTCAGGTTCGGGCAAAACCCCGACAGGGAAAAAAGCCCCAAGCGGAAAAAACACCTCAGGGCGCGGACAACGCGATCTGAAGGTCAAGGTGAAGACGGCACGGGGCCGGACCAACTCCTCTACACGTTGGCTTTTGCGCCAGTTGAATGACCCTTACGTGAAGCGGGCCAAAGCCGAAGGGTATCGCGGGCGCGCAGCGTTCAAGATCATGGATCTGGACGACAAGTTCCGGTTTTTGGTGCCGGGCGCGCGCATTGTGGATTTGGGGGCCGCTCCGGGGGGGTGGTGTCAGGTTGCCGTCAAACGCTCCAATGTGTTGGGCGAGCGCTCTGGCAAAGCTGTTGGCACGATTCTGGGGGTCGACCTTCAAGAGATGGAACCCATCGCAGGGTGCGAATTGCACGTGCTTGATTTCATGGACGAGGGCGCTGACGATCAGGTCAAAGCATGGCTTGGCGGGAAAGCGGATGTGGTCTTGTCGGACATGGCGGCATCGTCGTCGGGTCACAAAAAGACCGATCACCTCAAGATTATGGCGCTGTGCGAGGCGGCTGCCTATTTCTCTTTTGATGTGTTGGAAGAGGGTGGAACCTTTGTCGCCAAAGTTCTGGCAGGCGGGGCAGAAGCCGAGTTGCAAAAGCTGCTCAAGCTGCGGTTCACCAAGGTGGTGAACGTCAAACCACCTTCATCGCGCGCGGACAGTTCCGAAAAATTCGTTGTGGCCACAGGCTTTAAGGGCTGACCTTCATCGGTTATGCTTGACGCCTTATCGACTTGGCGGCCATGATTTTGATCTGTTCGATTTCATCAGGTGTTGCGCGTCTAAACGTAAGGTTGCGCGTGCGAATGCAATTTTGGTCCGCTTTATCTTGTTGTTGCAACAACTCAAACAGCCGGCGATGGCGCGGATTTTGAGTTGAATGAAAGCTCGACATTGGCGCGTCCTTGATTGCGTACATGCGGTTCATACTCCACAATTGCGTTTGGAATAGGGAAATTTCAGGACGTCATTGGATATTAAATGCAAGCCGCGTCAAGTCTTCGAGATAGGGCAATCGGCTTTGTGCGGTGTGCACTTCTCTGGGATGATCTCGGCATAGCTACCAGAGCCGTATACCCCTCTTTATGACGCCTTTGGGCTGACAGCCGTCATCCGGCAGCAGGGCTTGCATGCGATTTCTCTGCAACACTGCTGCTGCGCCGCCGCAAGGCTGCGGTGAGCCTACACTTTGAATTCGATTATTGTTCTGCATGCGCTCGCAGCACGACTTACGCGGCATCGGCGCTGATTTGGGGGTCGTAGTGCAGCATGAAAAGCAGTCATTTGCTCCAACCCACGACAACATCTATTTAGTTGATAATTTCACCCGAAAACATCTGTCTCAACGCTTTCTTTTGTACCTTGCCCATCGTGTTACGAGGAAGCTCCGGGACAATCACCAGCTTTTGTGGCTGCTTGAAGCGGGCAAGTGATTTCCCAATCTGTTGCCGTATGCCTTCAATGTCCAACTCCTGTCCAGGACGTGCGACCAGAACACCCAGAACACTCTCTCCAAAATCGGAATGCGGCACGCCAATGACCGCACTTTCCAACACACCCTGCTGGTCGTCCAATAGCAGCTCAATTTCCTTGGGATAGATGTTGTAACCCCCTGAAATGATCAGATCCTTATTGCGCCCGACGATGCTGACATATCCATCTGCATCGATCTGGCCCAAGTCGCCCGTGATGAAAAAACCATCACTGCGCAACTCTTCGGCCGTCTTCTCGGGCATCTGCCAGTAACCCTTGAATACGTTCGGTCCGCGCACTTCGATCTCACCGATCTCGCCCTGCGGCAGGGGGTCGCCCGTGTTGCTGTCAGTGATTTTTAGCTCAATCCCTGGTAGCGGAAAACCCACAGTGCCAGCGCGCCGCTCGCCATCATAGGGGTTTGAAGTGTTCATGTTGGTTTCCGTCATCCCGTAACGTTCCAGAATGCGATGACCTGTACGCTCTTCGAATTGCACATGCGTCTCGGCCAACAAAGGTGCGCTGCCGGACACAAACAGACGCATGTGTGTCGTAAGTTCCTTGGTAAACCGCGCGTCGCTCAGCAGGCGGGTATAAAACGTAGGCACGCCCATCATCGTACTGGCGCGGGGCAGGTCTGCGATGATCTGATCCAGATCGAACTTGGGCAGAAAGATCATGCTGCTGCCAGACAAAAGTGTAATGTTGCTTGCGACAAACAGCCCATGGGTGTGGAAGATCGGCAAGGCATGCAGCAACACGTCGCGCGCCGTAAATCTCCATTCCTTTTGCAACGTCTGCGCGTTGGACAGCAGATTGTCTTGGGTCAACATCGCACCTTTTGAGCGACCCGTCGTGCCGGACGTGTATAGGAACGCGGCGAGGTCTCCTGCCTCTCGTGGCACCGTGTCAAAAACCGTTGGGAACCCAGCAGCCTTGTCTGCGAATGAGCCAGAGCCGTCTGCGTTCAGGGTCTCCAGTCGGGCACCACAGCTTTTGGCGATTGGCTCTAATGCGCTGCGTTTGTTGTCGTCGCCCAACACGATGCCCGCACCACTGTTTTCGACAAAATACGTCACTTCATCTGCGGTATAGGCCGTGTTCAGCGGCAAAAAGACCAACCCGGCCTGTGCGCAGGCGGCATAAACGGCCAATGCCTGCGGAGATTTCTCAATTTGGACCGCGACACGGTCCCCCGCCACAAGCCCCATGTCCGCAAATGCACCGGCATATTGCGCAGCAAGCCGCAGAAAATCACCATAGGTCAGTGACTTGTCTTCAGGCAAATGCAAAAAGACTGCTTCGCTTTCAAGGTGTTGCCCGAACAGGGAATCGAATAGCGGGTTTGCCATGTCTTGGATCCTTATTTCGTCGTGGTGACTTGCGCACTGAGCGCGTGAACCTCAGCCGAGGCGGCCACTATCTTTTCGACGACAAATTTTTCGTGGTTTGTGGTGATCTGGGTCAGATCATAGAGATAGTTCACCATCGCGCCGCCCGACTGCCGCATGCCGTTGTCGGACAAGTCTGCCTCTGCGTGCACGGCATGAACTGCCGCCCCATTGCCCAGATGAAAACGCGCCACCGGGTCCACCGGTAGCTTATCCTCCCGCTTTGCACTCAGCAAATAATGTGCGGCTTGCACCTCCAAGGACGCGTCTTTCAGGGCGGCTATGCTGGTGGTTTCTAGCCACTTGTTCAGACCAGGTATCGGCGACAAGGTCACAAACGTCTCAAGCCCTACCAGATCACGTGCCAGATCGGCCGCAACTTGTTTGATCAGCGAGTTGCCAAACGAGATGCCCGCAAGCCCTGCCTGACAATTTGAGATGGAATAGAACACGGCTGTGTCCGCCTCTTCGGCAGCGATGGGGTCGCGACCATCGGCAAGCAACGTTTGGACCGAGTTTGGAACCCCCTTGTTCAAAGCGACTTCGACAAAGATCAGCGGCTCATCTGGCATTGCGGGGTGGAAGAACCCGTAACACCGCCGGTCAGAAGGCTGTAAACGGCGGCGCAGATCATCCCAGCTGTCAATGGCATGCACGGCCTCATAGGCGATGATTTTTTCCAGCACCTCTGCGGGGCTGGACCAGTTGATTGGGCGTAGAACCAGAAAGCCACGGTTGAACCATGATGCAAACAAGTGGCCAAAATCCACATCAAGCGGCCCCAGTTTGGGATCCCCTTTGATCATCCCAAGCAGATCTTTGCGCATAGACACCAAACGCTGCGTGCCGCCAGGGACTTGGTTCAGTCTGCGCAACAGTTCCTGTCGTTTTGGCTCGCTGGCGCGGGTATAGTCGCGGTAGCTGCGCTTGGTTGGTGCTTCTTTGTAGAGCTTCAGGCTTTCGACAACGTCCACGGGGTCAATCTCGAGATCCCGCATCATGAACTCGAAAAACGCGCGTTTGTCTGCGTCATTGCTGCCTGCGTATTGGTCGAGGATCATTTGGGCCAAAGTGCTGCCCGATACTTCGCCCATGGCTCCCAACAGATCGAGGGACAAATCAGTGATCGGCCGCCCCTCGGCCTGTGTGGACACGGCTTTTGCAAAGCGCCGCTCAAATACTGTAGAGAAAAGCCCACCGAAATAACTCATATCGCAGCACCCATCACGTAGTTCGGCAGCCAAGTGGCGAGGCCAGGGAAGAAGCACAGCAACACGATGGCAAGCACCATGCAGGCCACGAAAGGCAATGATCCCATCAGGATGGTTTTCAGCGAGATGTCAGGTGCGATGCCGTTGATGACATAGAGGTTGAGGCCGACAGGTGGCGAGATAAGCCCGATTTCCATGTTGATGGTCAAAACAACTGCGAACCAGATCGGATCAAAGCCTGCTGTTGTGATGATCGGCAGCAAGATTGGTGCAGCCATCAAGATCACAGCGACAGGAGGCAAGAAGAAGCCAGCGATCAACAAGAAGACGTTCACGGCTGCCATCAAAACCCAAGGGTTCACATCCAAAGTGCCGATCCATTCAGCGATGGACTGCGTGATGTAAAGGCTCGACAGCATGTAGGAAAATACGCCCGCAGCGGCGATGATGAAGAGGATCATCACGCTCTCTTTGGTGCTGTCGCGCAACACGACCCAGAGGTCGGCAGGGTTCCAGAGTTTGTAGATCACCATAGCGATGATCAGACACAAAAGCGCGCCGACCGCTGCTGTCTCGGATGGGGTCGCGACGCCGCCATACATGGCATAGAGCACGCCCACGATGATGAAGAGGAATGGCAGGACACGGGGCAGGATTTCAAACTTTTCCTTCCACGTATAGCTGCCTTGGGCCAGCAATTTCTGGTCGCCGGATTTCCACGTCGCATAAAGCGACCATGCCATGAACAGGGCAACCAACAGCAACCCGGGTATCACGCCCGCAAGAAACAGGCGACCAATGGATTGCTCTGTCGCGATGCCGTAGACGATCATGGTGACGGAGGGGGGGATCAGAATGCCAAGCGTGCCGCCTGCCGCGATAGAGCCTGCGGCCACACCGTCGGGATAGCCGCGTTTGCGCATCTCTGGGATGCCCATCTTGCCGATCGCGGCACAGGTTGCAGGGCTGGACCCCGACATTGCCGCGAAGAGCGCACAGGCGCCAAGGTTAGAGATCACAAGGCCGCCCGGCACACGGGTCAACCACCGCTCAAGCGCCTCGTACAGATCAGCGCCTGCGCGGGTGGAGGCAATGGACGAGCCCATGATGATGAACATCGGAATCGACAGAAGGGCAAAGTTATCCAGCTTACCGAATAGAATTTCGGGCAGCAGCTCAAGCGACCGCATGCCATCGAAAACAATAATAAATCCTGTCGAGACGATCAAAAGCCCCAGGCCGACGGAGACACCCGAGAAGAGCACCAGAATGGTGCAGACAGCGACAACCGCGCCAAGCGTGAGCGGATCCATTATGTGTCCTCCAAGCCGAATGGCTTTTCTATCTTGAGCAGGATGGCGACCATGTCGGCAATGAGTTGCAGCAGGAACAGGGCAAACCCAATAGGCAGTGCGGCATAGGGTATCCACAGGCGCACGCCCCAGATTGTGTCGGATTTCCAATTCCGCTCCCACGTCAGGTGCCAGAATTCAAAGCTGTACCACAGCATGATGCCGACCATGACGATCGACAGGGACAGCGTGAACATCGCAAGGACAAACCGCGGCCTTGGCCCCAATACCAAGGGGATCAGGTCAACGTTCACATGCCCGCGAAGGCGCTGCACATAGGGCAAGCCGATCAGTGTGGACCCGATCGCAAGATAAATCACGGCTTCGGTCTGCCAAGTCGTTGATCCATTGAGTGCAAAGCGCACGAAAATCATCTGACATGTGATGCCAATCGCCGCGACAATCATCGCGGCCGAGCACCAGCCTGCAAGTGTAGAGAGTGCCGCGACCAGACGCAAAAACGGGTTATTGCCCGTTTGCGCTATCGCGACGGAACTTTGGACCGCCATAATGATGTCCTTGAAAGAGGTGTTGGGGGGGGTGGGCCGCAATCATGCGCAGCCCAACCGAAGCGTCGATTATTCGACAGCCAGCGCCATATCGAGCAGCTCTTGACCGTCTTCAACTTCTGTAAGGAACGCGGCGTAGGATGTTTCCTGCGCCAATGCGCGCCATGCTTCAAAGTCTTCAGCAGACATCTGGGCAATCTCGACACCTGCATCACGGAAGACCTGCTCGGATGCAGCATCCTGCTTTTTGGCTTCTTCCAGATAGAAGGCCTGCGCCTTGGCAGAGGCATCCATCAGCGCCTTTTGCTGATCTGCATTCAAGCTGTCAAACTTGGATTTATTCATCAGCAATGGCTGGTACATGAACCACAATGCAACATCACCCGCAGGCGTATAGCAGCTGACCTGCTCGTAAATCCGGTAGGACACAAACGACGACGACGATGTGTTCGCTGCGGTCAGAACGCCCGTTTGCATCGCGTTGTAGATCTCGGAAGAGGCCATACCCGTGATTGAGGCACCCGCACCTGCCAGCATTTGCTCGAACGATTTGCCAGCTGCACGAATTTGAAGGCCTTCGACATCAGCAGGCTTGGTGATGCATTTGTCTTTGCCGACAAATCCACCGGCGAGGTAGCCGTGCACCAGAACCATGACATCATCATCAGCCATCTTTTCCTGTAGTGCTGCCATGAAAGGCGAGGCACTCAGACGTGCGGCGTGATCATGGTTTTTAACCATGCCGGGCATCAATGTAAGGTTAAAGGCGGGCTGTTGGCCGCCCGCATAGCTGAGCGGCAGAACGGTCATGTCCAGCTGGCCACGGCTGAGCGGGCGATACTGCTCGCGTGGTTTGAAAAGTGACTTGGAGCCAAAAATCTGGATTTCCAAATCAACGCCAGCAGCAGCAACATCATCTGCAACCATCTGGGCGACTTGGTGGCGCACGTCCGTATTGGACCACTGGTGTGACAGGCGCAGTGTTTCAGCGCTGGCAGCGGAGCCAATGGCAAGGCATGCAGCCATTGCGGTGGCCGTAAGTTTAGCAAATTTCATGGTTTCCTCCCTGGGTGTGATCCGACGTCATAGGTCGAATCTACTGGGCAAAGGCTTCCACGGTTCGCATAGCAAGTCAATATTGTTGTATACAAGATGTTGGAGCTTGCATTTTTATTTTCGTGGGTGTTAGAGATTATGCATGGAGATCAGACGCGCAGACCAAATAGCCAATACGCTCGAGCAGCTCGTCTTCTCGGGGGAGTTTCAGGATGGCGAGCGCCTTGATGAGCTAAAGCTTGCGGAACAATTCCACGTCTCTCGCACGCCTATCCGTGAAGCGTTGCAAGTACTGGTGTCCTCGGGAATGGCCGAACAAATCCCGCGGCGGGGCGTCTTTATCCGCCAACCCGGGCCCGTTGAGCTGATAGAGATGTTTGAAACCATGGCCGAGCTCGAAGCTGCATGTGGTCGATTGGCGGCCACCCGTATGTCGGACAAGGACTTGGCCTCTTTGGCCAATGCGAATGACCGTTGCCAACAAGCCATCCAAGATACCGATCACGATCGCTACTACGCAGAGAATGAGACCTTTCACCAGATTATTTATCGCGGGGCAGCCAACACCTTTTTGGCAAACCAAGCGCTTCAACTTCAGAACCGTCTAAGGGCGTACCGTAGAATTCAGCTGCGTTTCCGAGGGCGGATGAAGCAATCAATGGAAGAACACTCACAAATCCTATGCGCCTTATCAGATGGTGATGCTGACCTGGCAGCGCAAACGCTACGCGGCCACGTCGCTGTTCAAGGTGAGAAATTTCATCAGTTGATCGCAACCCTGAACCGTTGATCTGCTGATCTAAAGGATTGGCTGTCAATCGCAGAGTAAAAAGGGGCCAAGTCGCGGCTTAAAACGGGTCCACTGAGCTATCGCTTTTTGTGCGCTTTGGCGCGAGTGCTCCCCATATAGCTAACGCGTGCCAAAGCGCATGTTGGCCCTTTGGCCAACATTATTTTGATCTGGATAGAGCTTTGATTACTTTTGCTTGCTGCGGCTGTGTTTGAGACGGTAACTTTCGCCGTTCATCTCGAGAATGTGGACGTGGTGGGTCAAGCGATCCAGCAATGCGCCGGTCAGGCGCTCGGAGCCGAAGACTTCAGTCCATTCGTCGAAGGGCAGATTTGATGTGATGATGATGGATCCGCGCTCATAGCATTGGGATATGACCTCGAAGAGGAGCTCCGCGCCAGATTTGCTGAGCGGCACGAAGCCCAACTCGTCGATGATCAACAGGTTTTGACTGGTGAGTTGTTTCTGCAGGCGTTGCAACCTTCGCTCATCTTGCGCCTCGATCAGGTCATGGACCAATGCCGCAGCCGTCGTGAAGCGCACCTTCAGCCCTCTTTGGCATGCGGCCAATCCAAGCCCCAAAGCGATATGTGTTTTGCCAGTCCCTGATGGTCCAAGGGCGATGATGTTTTCTCTGCGATCCATATACTCACACCGCGCCAGCTCCATGGTCAGAGGCTTGTTCAGGCTGGGCATTATCTTGAAGTCAAAGCTGTCCAGACTTTTGGTGCTGGGGAACTTGGCGGCCTTGATGCGCCGTTCAATCATTCGCCGTTCGCGGTCAATCAGCTCCATCTCACATAGCCGCGCCAGATATTGGACGTGGTCTTTGTTCTCGGCGGCACAAAGCTGTGCTTGCTTTGCGTACTCTCCTTTGAACGTCGGCAAACGCAATGTCTTGAGGTGGTGATGCAGCAGGATTTGAGGCGCGTCGGTCATGCCGCTGTCCCTCCCATCAGGCTCATGTAGCTGGCCGGGCGGGTTGTGCCCACATTGGCCTTGGGCAAATACGGATAGAAGTCCAAATCCAGCCGTGGTGGTCGCTTTTCGACCCGACACAGCACAAGATGTTTAACAGCGTCATAACCGATCGCACCCAGATCAATGGCATGGCTGATTGCACCCTGCACGACGTCGACCTCGAAGGTTTCCAAAAGGCGCAGAACTTGCACGTATTCCCGCTTGCCCGGTTTGCCCATTCGGGCTTCGAGCAGCCGGTGCAGGGTCGCGAAGACATCTGGCAAATCCCAGCCCTGTAACGGCGCGGCCTGATCCAATGCACCAACCTTTTGTTCAATCAAAGGCAAAAAGTGGAGCGGGTCGAAGATCATATCTGCGGATGCATAGGATCGTTCGTGTCGTGCAATCACCTCATTGCCGCAACCGATCAGGACCTCATGCACAAAGCCACAGACACCGGAAGAGGCCTTCGTGACCTCCATCATCATGCAGGCGTATCGCGACCTCTTTGTCAGCATCCGAAACGAAAGCAACGCATCCTTCACGACGCAATCGGATCAGGATCAGGCAATCACCTTCCTGACAGACAAAGCGGGCGCGATGGCACGCCACCGAAACTCCCTTTGCTCGCTCATTAGTTGGGACGGCGACGTGCTGGCCGCGCGCCTGCGTGCGATGATGGAGGGCGATGACTTCCCGCACCCATCCACTGAACCGAAATCTGCCGCCCGCGCGCAGCACGAAGCAGCGGTCGAACGCCTGCGGCGACGCTGGCGAGACCTTAAATTGCCACCCAAAAGACCCGCTTCTCCGGTCGGCAATCTGATCGCTGCCGAATAAGTTTAACTCATGAGCGCAGCGGTGCGTCGCTCCTGATCTGTCCATCACAGATTGAGCGCGGCGTCCCGATAACGTCGCGCTCTTTTTGGACACAAAGGAGCATCCCATGCCCGACGATACGACAGCCGCGCTGCAAGCACTCATGCAGCAGGTTCAAACCATCACCACGACCGTCACCGATCAGGCAAAACGCCTCGACGACCTGCACACTTTCAACAGTCGCGTTCTGGACGAAAAGAAGGACGTGCAACGCCAACTCGACGCACAGACCCCGAAGAAGAAAACCCTTGTGGACATCATCGACGAAGAAACTCACCAGCGCAAAATGCACGCGGCAGGCCTCGAACAGGATGCCAATGGCAACTGGTATCCTAAGGGCGTGCGACCACCTCACAGCCTGACCCGCGAGGACGCCCGCGACCCGGCCAAGTATCGCGCGGCTAAAGAAGCAGCAGAACAGGCAGGCACGACTCTGACCGTGATCAGCGGCGACGGTGACGTGACAACCCGCAATACGGGTCGCCCAACTGTCACCCCGTCCAAGACGTTCACCTTTGACGACACGCACGAACGCGTCCGGTATGTCCGCGCGGACATGCAGACGGGCAACGGCATCGTGAACCGTCGGATGCAGGCAGACAAAGAGGGTTACACAATCAAAACCTTCCACTCGCCTGACGAATTGCCTGCACATGCGCGCACCAAATTCGACCTGATGGAGCGCGCGGCAAACGCTGAGTCCTCCTAATGGCACAGGGCGGCAATAAACACTCCGGTCGTCGTGCGATCATCGACATGCGTGCGGATAAAAACGAAATCATCAAGGACATTGTTCTCGAACGCCGTTCGCTTGCTGAGATTGCTCGCCGCCTTGGCGTCGACTACACGACGGTGCAACGGTATCGGGACGACAAGATCACCGAAGAAATGCGCCGTTCGATCCTTGCCGAAACCCGCGTCGCCTCAATTGAGGCAGACACCGAAGTGATCAACCAAGACCGCATGGACATTGCCATGACCTACGAGTCGTTGGCGAAGCGGGTCGAGCGCCTGATCACCAAAGCGGAGCAATCCGAAGATGACTCCTTTGCGCTGGCGGCGATGGAAGGCCTGCGAAAGGTGCTGCGGGACATTGCAACGATGCAGGGCAAACTCGCGACCAACTTGACCGTCAACGTGTCACTTGCTGAAAGCAAGGAATGGGTCACGCTGCGCAACATCCTGAATGAGGTTTGCGACGAAGTGCCGGAAGCTCGCGAACCGCTGCTACGCCGTATGCGTCACCACGTCCTGTCCGTCACCAAGGAGGACACAATCCTATGACCCATCGCGAATTTGAAGGGTGGCGCTCTTATGGACGGCGCGTTGCTGTGGCGACAAAGGCAGGCAATCCTGATTGGGCGCGATTGCCTCAAGCGAAGCGCATCATGATCGACGAGGGCGGCAAACTGTTCTTCACAGGCAAGGTGTGTAAACGCGGACACGTCTCGCCGCGCAACGAGCATTGCGACTGCACCCAATGCCACCTGATGCGTCTTGCGGAGCGTCGCGATGCCGTTTGATGGTCTCCACGACTTTTGCTCGCTGATCGAACGCGACCTCGACCCCGGCGCAGAAATGCTTCACTTCCTGCAACAGGAGGTGCCAACGGCCACCCATGTCGATCCTTGGCAGGTTGAGGCGATCACGTCAGACGCCCAGACGGTTGCGCTTCTCGTCTGCCGTCAGGCAGGCAAGTCCTGCGTCCTGGCGACTCGCGGCGTCCGCGAATTGAAGCGCGGCGGCACGATCATCTGCGTTGCGCCTGCTGAACGTCAGACGCGCGAGATCACCCGCAAGGTGCAAGCATACTTGCGCGCGACTGATCTAATCGTTGAACGTGCGACACAGACGGAAATCGAATGCTCGAACGGCGGTCGCTTTATCGCTGTGCCAGCGTCGGGGGCGACTATTCGGGGGTATACCGCCGACCTGCTGCTCGTGGTCGAGATGGCGTATTTGCCGGGAACGAACGGTGGCGAGGATGTCGTCGTGTCGATCTTGCCCATGCTGCGTGACAACGGGCAAACGTTCTACGCCTCAACACCCGCCGGAAAGAACAACCTGTTCGCATCGCTGTTCCTTGAACCCAAGGACAACGTGCATCGGATCAAAGTTCCCGGCACGTCCATCGCGCGCCTTGCATCGCGCGTCGAACGCCTGCGGTCGCAATTGTCGGCAACGCGCTTCCGTCAGGAGGTCATGTGCGAATTTCTATCGGACGGCCTGTCTTACTTTGACCTGTCCGCGATTGAAAACGCCACCAGTATGGAGAACGCAATATGCCCTCGGTTTTGAACCTCAACTACATGCCTGACGGTCGTGTGATCAACGAGACAGGACATGATCCCGCAATCGAGAGAGTGACCGGATTTGTTAGATACTTCGTTGGTGCTGATTTGGGGCAAGCAAATGACTTCTCGTCTGCGGTGGTGATCAAGGATCAGCAATTGCCCGTCCATGACGGAACCCGTGTCAAACTCGGCACGCGCGAACGCACGGTCGTCTTTGCCGACAAGTTTCGCGGGGTGTCCTACGTCGATGTGGTCGACTACTTGATCCGCCTGCGCAACGCGCCGCCGTTCGGTGGCAAGTCGCAACTCGTGATCGACGGCACGTCTATCGGGCGCGTCGTGTCGGACATGATGCACGAGCAGTCTGTGGATCACACGGCGGTGCAAATGACAGGCGGTCAAGAGTGGCGTCGGTCAGGACGATACGTCAACGCGAGCAAAACCTTGATGATCGAAAACCTTGCCGTGTTGTTCGCGTCGGGCGATCTCAGGTTCGCCCATGATCTCGCCATGCGGAAGGAAATTGAGGAAGACCTTGCCTCTTTCACCACGCAGACGACGGCTGCTGGCAATCAGATCATCACGCAATCGCGCAATGCCTCCGGTCACGGTGACACTGGCATCGCCTTGATCGTCGCCGCCTTTGCATCGCAATACCTCATGCCGCAAAGCATCCGCATCAGCAAACTGGTGGGAATGTACTAGGCAATCAACTGGCTCGTGCTATGGTTGCGCCATGGCAAAAGATACCAATAGAGGGCGTGACCTTCCACGCGCATCACAGTTCGCGAAACAAAGACGCGAACCTGACGATAACGCGGACGCGCGTCAGCGGCAGATTGCCCGTGCGAAGAAGATCGACAAGATTGAAAAGGACCTCGCCAAGGTCGTTTCCAAGCGCGGGTATGACAGCTTGTTTGGCGCGGCCAAAATTCAGACCGAGAAAGCGATTGAGAAGGATAGGAAGGTCGTCGAAACGGCACTCGCGCATGACGTGCGCGTCCATTCGAAACTGCTCGCCGAGTTTGGTCTAGAGGCAGATGCGAACCCGCCCGCCAACTTTGAAGACGACGGGGAAGCGCCGTTCTAACCGCGTGTCTCGTCGATCTGATCGACGTTGCGCCTGCCGTCGCCCGACGAGACACGGGCGAACACCCCTGAAAACTCGCGTGTTGATGGGCGTCTCGGTGTTTTGGGTATCGTTGCGCCTGTCACGCAGCACCGCCCGTTAGACGCGCGCTCACGCTTTGCAGTTCGATGCGACTCGTTGAAGGTTCGTCGTCACGTCCACAACGCCATCCGCGTTCCAAATATCATCGCGCAGCATAAAGCGGTGACTGTTGGTGTGTTTGGTAAATTTTGAGCGATCACTGACTACCGCAGACGGGATCAATGCCGCGCGCGCGACGACAAAGGCGGCATCGAACAGGACACCGGCCAACACATCAAACCCGCTCATGTCTCGAATAGCGGACAGTTGCCGCGATGTGTTGAGCTGGTGCAGTCGTCTGCCTTTGATCTGATACCGGATGCCTTCGGCGTCTGTGGCGTCGAACCCCTTCACGGAGTTCGCAGCTTGATCCCATCCGAATGCTTGGCAGAATAACCATTCTGCATAATCGCCTGTTGGGTTGTTTGCGCTTCTTAGAATCTCACGATCCCGCAATTCGTTCAGCACGGCGGTGTGCGTTTCAAGTAATTCTGCGACGGTATATTTCTTTAATTCCATATCCCGACCTTAATTGTCACTGATCACATTGTCATTCCGTCTTGCGATCCCGTGCGATGTTTTCCGCCACAACGACGGTGCGACGATCTACTCGACCACTGCAATCGCCAGTGCGAAGACGTGCAGGCAGCTTTAGGGACACCGATAAGCGCGTGCCTTCCCCCTGCACGACCTCATTCGGCACAGTTCAGCGCCGCCTGATGGCTACGCCCGCCAATCAGCTGGTTGGAAATTCTGTTTTGCCCTCAAGGCATCGGTTGATGGATGCATGTTTCATCAGCGCCGAGTAGGTGACCCAGTCAACTGGAAATTGCATTCGACTCCTGCTAGCCCGCGCAGTAGGCTGATTAGAATTTCAACTTATGCAAAATTCGCTCTCACTGATTGGTGTATATCAGATAGCTGCGAACCGCTAACTATTCGGAATGATTGAATGAAGCGTTTTTTATTACACGCTGTAAATGACGAAGATCACCTCGCTCCCGCGCGCGAAGTATTTGGCCTTGGCGAGTTGCAGACCGCAACGATAAGCACCGCGTTCATGACGGCTTCGGGCCTGTCGCTTTTGCAAAGTGTATTGGAACCAATCGCAGATCGAGCGCGCATTTTTGTGGGTATTCGAAATGGAATTACAACCGTCCAATCCATACAAAAGGCGCTGGAAATCGGTTGCGAGACATACATGGTGGATACCGGTAGTCGGCAGCGCATTTTCCACCCAAAGATGTACTATTCCCGCTCGGCCACCCGCGCTAAACTTCTGCTGGGCAGCGCTAACCTGACGATGGGTGGCTTGCGCACTAACATCGAAGCCAGTGTTTTGCAGGAGTTAGACCCAACCGAGGACGCAGCATTCCTTGCTGACCTGGAGGGCAAACTTGACGCAATGATCATTGATTACCCAAATCACGTGATCCGCGCCGTTGATGCCGCCCAACTGGCCGATCTGCAACGCGCAGGCCGACTGTCAGACGAGCGCAAGGGGCGACCACCCGAACCTGCTGGAAGCTCATCTGACCGCGATCTAGACACCGTGCCAAAAATGGCATTGCATACTAACCCTTCGAGGGTGGCGAAGCCTATCGCACCTCCGGTGCCACCGGTTGCGCCTGCAGCACCTGTGGCTCGCGAACGCCTTGCGCTGGTGTGGGAAAGCAATGGTCTGACCCATGGCCACCTGAACATTCCCACTGGCGCGAACACCAACCCCACTGGCTCTATGCCTCTAGGTGTTGGCGCAATGGAAGGTATCGACCCACGACACTATTTCCGAGACGAAGTGTTTGCGGCGTTGGACTGGTAACCTGATGCTGATCCCGCACGGGCCCACATTGAACGGGCAGAGGCGCAGATTCGACTAATCGTGAAAGACGTGGATTACGGAGTCCACACTATGCACCTCTCGCACAATACGCGGACTGACACAGCTTCCTACCGGCAGCGCAACAGCATGACCGGCTTACACTGGGGCGATGCCAAACCGCTCGTTGCTAAAGAGGATTTGCTGGATCGCGTGCTGAAACTGTTCCGCGAAAACGAAGATCCTTCGCGCTTCACTTTGGAAATCGACTAAGAAGGAATTCGGTGGCGGCGGTCGCGTAGAGTAGCCCAAGCGGCAAGCAGGTCCATCTGTTCAGCCTTAGTCAGAGCACCAAGCAAATCTTCTGATTGCGCTTCCAGCGTGTCCGCCACAAAATCTTCGCGCACCATACGGTCCAATTTCTCAACATTTGGGGAGATGCCTTCGGGTGCAGGTAACAGCAGCTTCTCAATTTCGCTGGGCACCAGCTCTAAAACACCACCGCCATAGTGACGCCCTTCCAGTTCCGCGCTGAGGGCTGTCAGGCTGTTGTAGAAGCCATAAACCAAAGCATCCGCTGTGCCGCGAAGGGCACGAATGCGATAGGCGGTATCGGTGGTGTAGGCCCCGACGCGATTATGAATTAGGCGGGGCGTGTTGTGGCTGCGCTTGAGCATTCCAACCTCGGTAGCGTGCACCGAAGGCACCGTGTACCACGGCTTTCGGATACGGCATTTATATCGCTCGTGGAGCTTTTCATGTTCGCCCGAAGCGATGTAAGCGCGACCTTTGGCACTATCCATAACCGAACTGTCGAGCCACAGGAAGTTCGTAGGCTTGCCTGTAGCCGCATTGCGGGCGTGCTGCGCGTTATCGTAGATCACTCCAGGGCAATGGTCGCTGCGTCCGAACATTGGATGCGCCCACTTTTCCAGTCCGTTCTGTCGCACAACGTCGTCTGTAACGAGGAAAAACTTGTTGGCACCCGTGACTATGCCCACGTCCACTTTAGCGGCAGAATCTGGAATCTTCTTCTATGGCTTCGAGGATGGATAGTGTCGCGGTGGGCACCAGTGCGCGTGTCCACTTGCCTGCAACTGTCTTTCCGTTGATGGCACGGGGGGTGTTGAACACCGCTTCGGGGTCTTGCTGTAGAAAATCACGGCCTGCCACACGTTGGATGCCGAGCCCTTCGCCATGAACTTCGGGCGACGCCTTCTTCTCGGCCATCAGCAGGACGGCGCCTTGCAGGGTGCCTTCGAACCAGATTTCTTGCGGGTCCACGATTACGATGCGGCGGCACTGTTCGCCGAGATAAGTTCGCAGGGATTGGGCGTGCATCACATGAACAATCTCGGACGGAACGACCATCGCTAAACGCCCGCCTGGACGAAGCAGGTCCATCAAAGCAAGGATGAATGGAACCCACGCATTGGTGTGTTTGGTGAACTTGCAATTCAACCGCGAGAAAACTCGTTCCGCGTTCGCTTGAAAGGCGGCAGGTAGGTACTGATAGCGAACGAAAGGCGGGTTACCGATTACAGCGTCGAACTGCTTCCCTTTGCTTTCAAGCGCCCATCCGAGGAAGTCACGGTTGTGAACGGTGCAATCAGGTAAGCCTCGTGCGCTGGCTTTGGCGGCTTCTTCCGGTGACAACTCGAACGCAGTGACGTTTGCACCAGTGCCTTGCAAGGTTGGAAAGAACGCTCCGTCACCACAGCTAGGCTCTAGAACGCGGGTGCCAGACGTTGGTGACACCCAGCGCGTAAGAAAGGAGGCGAGGTCTTCGGGTGTGTAATATCCACCGCGTAGTTTCTGCTCTGTCTCTAACGCGATGAAATTCATAATGCCTGTCCCCGTGTTTTGTTCTTATTGCGTTCCCATGGTTTACGGCTGGTGAACTACCGACGTTTTATCGCAAATCGAAGCATTTCGCCAACCATATTTGGTGGCACCTGTGCTCTGCCATACTGAATGTCGCTTGTCCCTTCGTATTAACTATACGGCAGGCGATTCACGCCCGCGTTGCAAAAACGTTGCAAAAATCAAAAAAGGCGAACCCGAAGGTTCGCCCATTTTACTTTTAAACCAATGGTTTAAATGGCTCCGACGGTAGGGATCGAACCTACGACCAATTGATTAACAGTCAACTGCTCTACCGCTGAGCTACGTCGGAACGGTCCGTGCGATATAGCAAGGTGATTTCACCCCGTCCAGTGGGATTTAGACCGAAACGCCAAAAAAGTTTTTCACGGATCAATTCGTGAAAAAATGGCCTGTTCGGACGGTTCTGAATGGCAGGTCACTTTGTTTTTCCCCAGTAGATCAATAAGATGGGCAAGAACGTTGCGCGTTGCCGCTCCAAGAAGGGCAGGCGGTGTTTGCGTGTAGATGGCGCGCGCCAGTGTCTCCGGTCGGGCAGGTCCCAACGAAAGATGCTCCAAAATGGCGGTTTCCCGTGACCGGCGATGTGTGATCAGCCATTTCAAACGCTCGGACGGGTTCAGAATCGGCGCTCCGTGCCCAGGGTAAAAGATACGCCAGTGACGTTTTTGCAGTGTCTCGCAAGACTTCATAAAGTCTGTCAGATCCCCGTCGGGCGGCGAAACCAAAGAACTGGCCCATCCCATTACATGGTCCGCTGTCAAACAGGCATCTCCCCAAGCAAGACACAGGTGGTTGCCGATGTGGCCAGGGGTGTGCAGTGCTTCGAGCATCCAGCCGTCACCCTCAATATGCGCACCGTCCGCCAGGCAGAGGTCCGGCTGAAATGCCGCGTCGATGCCCTCACCGCCGCCTTGGTAGCCAGAGGCAACCAGACGTGCCATCGCAGCACTGCGCCCCGCATGCGCATCCCCGTACGCAAATACAGGCGCGTCGGTGTGTCGCGACAAGCTCCGTGCCAATGGGGAATGGTCCAGATGCGCATGGGTGACAATGATATGGCTGATGTGCTGGGTTGGCGTGACGCAGCGCAGAATGGCAACCAGGTGCGCCGCGTTGTCTGGACCGGGGTCGATGACGGCAAGCCCCCGGGTGCCCACAATATATGTGTTGGTGCCGCGGTATGTCATAGGGGAGGGGTTGGGTGCCACAATGCGGCGCAACCCCGGTTCCAACAAGACCGCATCGCCGACGACAGGGTTAAAATCGTCCGGTGGTGTCATGGCTTGCCCTTTCGCTGATCCAATGTGCTCGTTAAGGTCTATGCCATGATCTTTGCTTGGCTCAAACACTATATGCCCCGCAGCCTTTATGGGCGGGCGGCCTTGATTTTGCTGCTGCCCGTCGTGGTTTTGCAAGTTGTCGTCGGCTTCGTGTTTTCCCAAAGGTATTTTGAAGACGTGACAGAGCAAATGTCAGACGCCGTTTTGCGCGAAATCAGAGCCGTGGTGCGTGTGATCGATAACACAGGATACCAAACCGTGTCAGAGCGGTTGGGGGCGTTGGAGATCGCAGTGACACCCGTGGACGAAAGCGCATTGAACGCACCGCACACGCGGGCATGGATTGATATCTCGGGCCGCGTTGTGACCTCGCATCTGACAACACGCATGCCGCAGATCGCAGTGGTGGATCTGACGCGAGACAAACACGTGCGCTTGGTGCTTGGGTTGCCGTCAGGCGCTTATGAGTTGGTGTTTGACCGGCGCCGTGTTTCGGCCGTGAACCCGCATCAACTCTTTGTATACATGGTGTTTTTCAGCATTGTGTTCACTTTGATCGCGTTGATTTACCTGCGCAATCAACTGCGCCCGATCAAACGGTTGGCGGCTGCGGCGGACGCGTTCGGGAAAGGGCAGGTGATCCCCTATGTGCCAGCAGGTGCCACCGAAGTGCGCGCGGCGGGCACGGCATTTACATCGATGCGTGCGCGGATTGATCGCCAGATTGAAACCCGCACGTTGATGTTGTCGGGGGTCAGTCACGACCTGCGCACGCCGCTGACGCGTATGCGGCTGTCCCTGTCGATGTTGGAAGACGACGAGCGGACGTTGTTGGAACAAGATGTTCAGGAAATGCAGTCGATGATTGATGCGTTTCTCGATTTCTCCAAAGGGGCACAAGAAGGTGTTCAAGAGCCTGTAAACATTGGTGAATTCATTCAGGGCGCGGTCTCCGGTGCGCAACGGGCAGGGCGCGATGTCACGTTGGTGCACGGCGCGGGACAGGGCACTGTCATGCTGCGCGAAGGGGCGATGCGGCGGGCGCTGGACAACCTGATTGGCAATGCTGTGCGCTATGGTACGCGGGCCGAGGTGTCCTATGATCTCACGGAAAAATCGTTACGGATCAGGGTCGAAGACGACGGGCCCGGTATTCCGGAGGATCGTCGCGCAGAAGCGCAGCGGCCGTTCAGCCGCTTGGACGAGGCGCGCAATCAGAACCAAGGCAGCGGTGTGGGACTGGGGCTGGCGATCGCGACGGACATCGCGCGGGCGCATGGCGGGGTGCTGCGGCTTGGGGCGTCAGAGCGGCTTGGCGGGTTGGCGGCGGACATCGTGATCGCGCGATAAGGTGCCGCAACGTCCGCGTTGACCGATCAGACGCATCATTCTACGCCTCTGAAAAATAGGAGAAAAATGATGAACCCATTCGAGATGATCAAAGCGCAACTGAGCCAGGTCGTGCCGTTTCAAAACCATGTTGGTGTGACGCTGCTGGAGGTCGGGGATGGACTCGCGTCGGCGCAGCTGGAGCAACGCGGCGAGACGGAGAACCACATCCAGAGCCAACACGCAGGGGCGATGTTCACGCTGGGAGAGGCGGCGTCGGGGGCTGCGATGGCGGGTGCGCTGGCGCCTGTGATCTTGCAGGTGCGCCCTGTGGCGGCAAAAGCGAATGTGGCCTTTGTGAAAATCGCCAAAGGCACGCTGAGCGCCCACGCCACGACATCGCGCAGCGGCGCGGAACTGCTGGCAGAGCTGGAAAGCATCGGAAAAGTTTCCTTTATGGTTCAAGTAGATATCCGTGATGCGGGCGCAGAGACCGTGGCGCAAATGGACATTGAATGGCACGTCAGCACCCGTAAAAAGTGAGGCAAAAGGGGGGGTGGAAAAAAACATTCAAAATTGTCGATTTCCCCGCTTGACGCGACCCTGAACCAACCGTAGAACCCACCACACGCAGTGAGCGGTTGTAGCTCAGCTGGTTAGAGTGCCGGCCTGTCACGCCGGAGGTCGCGGGTTCGAGCCCCGTCAACCGCGCCACTGCGTTTTTACCCCCACCTTGGAAAATTCTTTGAAAAATGAAGCCGCCAAGGCGGGCGGGTAAACGCACCGCGCGCTGCCCTGAACGGCGCCGAACAGCGCGTTTTGTACAAAACACCCCGCAAATGTCACAAGACGCACAGCCCGCACAGACCCGTTTCAGGGTGGTTTTAAGCGTGTTGTACAAAACAGGGGGCAAATGTCACAACATGCGCCCAAATCGAGCGTTTACAGCCTGTTAAGACATGCCGCGCGTTAAGGTTTGAGATCGCGCAGTAGGGATTGGGTAAGGTTTAAAGTCCAAGGGCATTCAAAATCTTCAAAAGCCAGTCCAGTTTTTCAGGAGATGCAGTCGCAAGGTTGCGCAAACTTGTTGTGATGCCCAGCAAGTAACTTGTGGCGGCGATTCCCAAAGTAGTAATTCCCGTTACAGCGGCATTCACAATAACCTTTTTGAGACCTGACCATGTGTCCGACGTGATCTCACCTGCTTCTTGACGTATCCATTTGAGGACTGGCATCGCTTTGGTCAAAACAGTGCCTGCCCAATTGCTTAAAGAAGCGATCAGTCCTGTTGCGACAATGGAGTCTTCTTTGTCTTCTTCGAGACTGTCGGCCTGATCGGTGAGTTCGGCGGCAATGGCGGGATCAAACGCGTCGTCGTCCAACAAATCTGACGTGATTTCGCGGGTTTCAGTCAGAGTTGCTTCGATGCTTTCTGGTGAAGGCGGGGATGTAAGGGCTGCGTCGCGGTAGCTGCGCCATTCCTCAAAACGCTCCAGAAACAGCGCAAGGGCGGCTGCGAATTCAATGATGTCGTCTGCGTCCTCATCCATGAGAATCTCAGGGGCGCGTTGCGAGAGGCGAATAATACGGTAACCGTGTGTGCCAGCCGCGATCGGGTTCATAGCATCAAAATCTGCCCCCATTGCCGTTTCAAAGCGGCCAAGCGCTTTTGAAAGGCGCGGCATGGCATTGCCGATACGGTCCCGCTGATCTGCGAGGTCCGCAAGGTAGTCGCGCAAGGCGTCCCAACCCTGATGCGCCAAAAGGCTCCCGTCCGGGTCAAGGTGGTCACCGGGCATGGCCGGGCGCAAAACCCCGTTGTCTTCGACAACTTGTAGCGGCGCAGGGCGACCCATCGGAATATCCGTTTGCGCATCTATAGGGCGGGGGTCAACGGCGGATGGCAACTCCCAAGGCAACGGCGCGGGATAGGGGGGCAACGTCTTGAGATAGGCGCGCGTCTGGTCTGTGCGCGTTTTTTTGTCCTTAATTTCGCTCAGACGTTTCAGCTCTGCATCCGCGCGCGTTGCAGGCGTGTCTGAAAATCTCAAACCACCAAGCGAGCCTGTTCCAAGGTGTTCCAAGTCCTTTATCGGTCGCAAGTCGGCGATGTTTGTTCGGTCGAGGGTGAGGGTCTGCAATGCGGTGAGCGCTTGCAGGGGTGCAATGTCGGAGATGTTTGTTCGGTCGAGGTAGAGCCTTTGCAATGCAGTGAGCGTTTGCAGGGGGGCAATGTCGGAGATGTTTGTGTGGTTGAGGTAGAGGTCTTGCAATGCGGTGAGCGTTTGCAGGGGCGCAATGTCGGAGATGTTTGTTTGGCTGAGGTGGAGGGTCTGCAATGCGGTGAGCGTTTGAAGGGGCGCAATGTCGGAGATGTTTGTTTGGTGGAGGTAGAGGTTCTGCAATGCGGTGAGCGTTTGCAGGGGCGCAATGTCGGAGATGTTTGTTTGGCTGAGGTCGAGGTATTTTAGCCCCGCGATGTCGGCGATTTGTGGCGGTATCGTCTCAAGAGCATGAAACTCCTCAGAATCGAAACTCAGGATAGTCTCACCCGCTTTGATCGCCTGCGCGATCGCTGCCTCTGCCGCTTTATAGGCCTTTGATGCTGCACTCATACGTCTACACCTTTTGCGTGTTGTGCGCGCAGTGTGCGTGGCCTTGTGCGCGGATGCAAGCGGGGTGTCATGGCGCGTAGCCGAGTGCGGTTTCGAGGGGGGTGTCTGTCGCCTGTTGCACAAAGGCGCGGTCTTGGGGGGACAGGTCTTTGGGTGTGTCGGGGCGGTTGTTCACGGCGGGTTTGAATTTGGAGCCGAGCCGTTTCACCACCGGTCTGAAGGTGGCGTTGGGCTGTGTGTCGAGTGCGGTGCACAGGCGCGCGAGGGTGGCTTCGGGGTCTGTTGTTGCCTCCTCCATCCGCAGCACGACGCAGGTGCAGTCGCGGTTGAGGTGGGTGAGTGCGCCGCGCAATTTGGCCGTGCGCAGGGCAAAGAGGTTGTCGAAGCGTTTGCCTGTCAGCGGGTCGCGGTCGAATTGCAGGGCCTGCCCGATGTCCCCCTCTGCCTTGTCGAAGTAGCGGGGGCGGTCGATGATGGTGTCCCACGGCGCGCGGATGAAGTCCGAAAACGCCAGTTTTTGCAGGGCCGGTGTGGTGTGCCATGGTTTGGCGTGCATGGAGCGCGCCCATGTGAGCGGGCTGCGCACCACGCAAATCACCGCGAGGTTGGCGGGCACGGCGCGCATGTGTGGAAAGCCGTGTTTCCAGCCCAAATCCTCGCCCGGGGTGAGTGCCGTGTTGCGTCCCAGCAGTCGTTTGACGAAGTTTGTGCCTGAAGATCGCTCTCCAACCACTTGATACCGTGTGATTTTATCGCCTGTACAGGTGGCGTGAAAACCTGTGGTCGCGAAGCTGTCGGGCAGGGTCATGGGCGTTGTTCTTTGCTGTATATTCGGGATTCTCTTTTAGCAGTCAAACCGTTACTGTGCGAGCCAAAGCGTGATCAAGCGCGTGATGTGAGGGTTTTTGCGATGCAGACAGTGGCAGCGGTCACCATGGTTCGGGACGATGCGTTTTTCTTGAAGGCGTGGTTGCGTCATTACGGGGCGCTGTTCGGGCGCGAGAATTGCTACATTGTGAATCACGGGCGCGGTGCGGAGGTCGAGGCCTTGGCCAAGGGGTGCAACATCATTGGCATTCCGGGGGATCCGCACAAGAATTTCGATGTGAAGCGGTGGGGTTTGCTCAACAATGTTGTGGGTGGTTTGCGTCGGTATTACCGCCATGTGATTGTCGGCGATGTGGACGAGTTGGTGGTGGTTGATCCCGAAGCGGGGGGCACGTTGCTGGATTTTGTCCGTGATGCGCCGGAGGGGCGGGTTGTCACCCCTCTGGGTCTGGAGGTCATTCACCGCATTGATGTCGAGCATGCCCCGATTGAGGATGCGATTTTGGGCCCGCGGATGCATGTGCGTCCGGCCCCTCATTATTCCAAGCCGTGCCTTGTGTCATCCCCGGTCAAGATCGCCCGCGGTGGTCATTTCACCCAGTATGACAAGGTCCATGCCCCTGACGAGTTGTATCTGCTCCACCTGAAGTTCTGCGATTTTGGCGCGTATGTGGGCGTCATGGATCACCGCAACGAGGTCACGGCCTCTGTTCAGGCGAGTGTCAAGGAGGCCGCGATTGGCCGTCACTGGTTTGCGGAGGCCCGTGGAGAGGATCGCGCCGTTTTCGAGGGGTTTGCCGCGCTGGAGCTGCAGGAGGAGTTTGATATGACCCCGCTGCGTCGCAAGATGCGCCGGACTTTCAAACCGCGCGGCGAGACAGGGTTTTTCCACTTTGACCGCCCCGAATATGACACGCAATATGTGTTGCCGCAGCGCTTTGCAGGGCTGATCTAACCCAAGAACCGCAAGAGCATCCCGCCTGCGATCACACTGATGCACAGGCCGGCGATGATCTCGATCATGGGCACGATGCGCGCGATGGATGCGCCCGCCCCAAGGAGGCCGCCGCGCAAGGCGGAGGCCGCCAATCCGCTGGCGATCGTGACCAGGGCTGTGCCGCAGGCCATGGCCAGTGTTCCCATGATACCTGCAAAAATGATCCCCATCTGCCATGTGATCAGCAACACAAACAGCGCGCCTGTGCAGGGGCGGATGGCGATCCCCACGATCAAGGCGGTCGTTTCGCGCCAAGAGGTGGCAGAGGCCAGCTGCGCGGGACTGGGGCCATGGGCGTGCCCACAACTGCGACAGATCTCTTCATCCCCTTGATGTGCGTGCCCTTGATGTGCGCGGGAAAACAAATCCAATTGGCGCAGCCCGCGCCACAGCAGCCACAGCCCGATCAGCCCGATGGCCGCGACGCTGACAGGGGCCATGATCTGATCTGCTGTCGCGGTCAGGGTCACGCGCCCCAATCCCAACAGCCAAACCCCGCCCAGCACGAGGGCAATGGCGGTGACGGCCTGACCCAAACTGGCCGCAAGGCTGATGAGGCTGAGGCGCAGCCAGCTGACCTGTCGCGCCAATCCGTAGCCGCCAATCAGGACCTTGCCGTGCCCGGGCCCGACGGCGTGCACAAACCCGTAGGCAAAACAGGCCCCCATCAACACGGCCAATGCGCCCGGTGTGCCTGCGC
Source organism: uncultured Paracoccaceae bacterium (assembly GCA_943787985.1). Taxonomy (GTDB): domain Bacteria; phylum Pseudomonadota; class Alphaproteobacteria; order Rhodobacterales; family Rhodobacteraceae; genus Ascidiaceihabitans. The sequence continues at coordinate 1,120,788 of CALSOO010000004.1, forward strand.
GCAAGCCGCGCAACGTGCGCGCGATCATGTTTTGAAAGCTGCGTTGCTCTCCTGCGGCCCAAAGGGCGAGCGCGTCAAAGATTCCCAGCATCCAGAGCAGGGCAAGCAGCACCAAAGCGCTGCCTGTCACCAGTCCGAACGTTAAGGAGCGGCGCATTGGAGCATCACTGTGCTGGCGAATTTCTCACCCATGGGCGGGAATCCTGCGTCTTCGGGATCCATGTTGGGGTCCATTTGCGCCAGTTCCTGCTGAAGCTGCACCAAAGCCGCGTCCATGTCGGGCAGGGCGGTTTGATGGATGCAATCACGGGTCCCTGTCACGGTGACCGGACGGGTCACTTCATAGGCGGTGTAATAGGTGGCATCAAACGGTTTGACCTCGATCGCTTGGGTCAGAAGGGGGCGTTCGGACACGGCGCGCAGATGGGTGGTGGTGACGCGCCCGTCCTCCATGGTGCCTGTGTATTCGATGGGCCACGACAACGAGAGCTCTTGACCGTTCTGCAAGATCACCAGATCGCCGTTGTACCCTTTAATCCATTGCATATCAAAGCCCGACAGGATGCGGTCCTCTTCGGGGGTCAGCGCGCCGTCTCCGTCCTGGTCCAGTTCGAATTCCTCGGCCAAAAGCAATGAGTAGAGGTCATCATAGGTCCATGACACCCGCACATGGGTCAGTTCATTGTCCGCGTTCACGATGAATTCAAACCCTGTGTCCACAAAGATATGCGGATGCGCTGTGGCGGGCAGGGGCATCATCATGGCCAATATCAAAGCTGCGCGTTTCATAGGTTTGGAGGTAGGGTGCGCGCGCCTGTTCGACAAGCCCATCACGTCAGGAAGTCCAAGAGGGCGCTGACCGTGTCCTCGGGGTGTTCGTCCACAAAGAAATGTCCGCCTTTGAGACCACGGCTTTGCATGTTTTCAAGCCGGTCTGCCCATTCGGCGCCCACGTCATAGCATTTTCCCATGATGCCGTCGGCCCCGTAAAGCACCAGTGCAGGGCAGGTGATTTTGCATCCCAGATCGGCGGCGTCCAGTGCGAAATCCACGTCAATCGCTGCGCGGTAGTCGTTGCAGGTTGCATGGATGACTTCGGGTTTGCGCCACGCTGTGCGGTAGTGCGCCAGCGCGACGGGATCAAAGGCCGACAGCGGTGTCGCCCCCCATGCGCTCAGCGCCGTCTGGTAGTAGCTGTCGGGGTCCTGAGCGATCAGCGTTTCGGGAAACGGTGCGGGCTGGGCCAGAAAAAACCAGTGGTAATAGGCGCGTGCGACGGTTTGGTTCAGATCATTGAGCAGGCTGTGCGTGGGGATGATATCCATCAATGTCAGGGAGTTGACCTTGTCTGGCGCGTCCAGCGTCAGACGGTGCGCCGTGCGTGCCCCGCGGTCATGTCCCACCAGATGGAAGCTGTCATGGCCCAGATGCTGCATCAGCGCGCTTTGGTCTGCGGCCATCGGTCTGAAGCTGTAGTTCTCCATGCCCTCGGGCGCGCTGCTGTCCCCGTAACCGCGCAGATCGGCCGCCACCACGGTGAAATGCTGCGCCAGTTGCGGGGCCACATGCCGCCACATCGCCCGCGTTTGCGGAAACCCGTGCAGCAAGAGCAGCGCAGGTCCGGTTCCGCCGGTGCTGTAGGTGATGGTTTGCCCGTTCACCTGCGCATTGTGTGTTTCAAAGCCGTCGATCATGTGCTGCTCCGTCTTTGAGGGGGTCAGGCGAATGTGTCGAGGATGCGCGCCCATGAGCGCATGCCTTTGTGGAAACTCTCCATGTCGTATTTTTCGTTCGGGGAGTGGATCGCGTCATCGTCTTTGCCAAAGCCGATCAGCATGGGCGTTGTGTTCAGGATGCTCTGGAAATGTCCCGCAATCGGGATCGACCCGCCACAGCCTGCGTAGGCCGCTTGCACGCCCCATTCGGTTGTCAGCGCTGTGCGCGCGTTCTCGAACGCGGGGTTCGACGTTTCGGTTCCGGAGGCCGCCCCCGAGCTGTGGCTTTGGAAGGTGACGCTGCAGTCGTCCGGCAACATGCTTTGCACGTAGGCGCGAAAGCTGGCGCGGATTGCGTCGGGGTCCTGATCGCCCACAAGCCGGAAGCTGACTTTGGCGTGTGCCTCGGAGGGCAGCACGGTTTTGAACCCTTCGCCGGTGTACCCCCCCCAGATCCCGTTGATTTCGCAGGTCGGGCGCGACCAGATCATCTCCAGTGGTGTGCGGTCCTGTTCGCCTGCGGGGACGCTCAATCCGACCTCCCCGAGGAAGGTTTGGTGATCAAATGCCAGCCCTTGCCATTGTGCCTCAAGCGCGTCCGACAGGGCGTGTACCCCGTCGTAGAAATCAGGCACCGTGATCCGCCCCGTGTCGTCGTGCAGTCCTGCCAGCACTTTGGACATCACCCGAATGGGGTTGATAGATATCCCTCCGTACATCCCCGAGTGCAGGTCGATGTCAGGGCCTTTGATTGTCAGCTCTTCGCCCATCAACCCGCGCAGCATCGTCACGATGGAGGGCGTTTTGCTTTCAAACAGCCCAGTGTCGCAGATCAGGGCGATGTCGGCTTGCAGCTCTTTGGCGTTTTCTTGCATGAACGGCACAAGGCTGGGAGAGCCGGATTCTTCTTCGCCTTCAAAGAAGAAGGTGATTTTGCAGGGCAGGCTGCCATGGACCGCTTTCCACGCGCGGCATGCCTCCACAAAGGTCATCAGCTGCCCTTTGTCATCGGCAGCTCCGCGTCCGCGGATCACTTGACCGCGGGGGGTGTCCTCGACTTGGGGGGCGAACGGGTCGTTGTCCCACAACTCCAGTGGATCAACCGGTTGCACATCATAGTGGCCGTAAAACAGCACGTGCGGGCCATCCCCCTCAACGTGCCCCACAACCATCGGATGGCCTGTGGTGTCGCGTTTTTCAGCGCTCACCCCGATGGAACGCAGATCCGCCACCAGCCAGTCCGCCGCCGTTTGGCAGTGCTGCGCAAAGGCAGGATCGGTGGAAATGGAGGGAATGCGCAGAAACTCCAGCAGCCGGTCCGTGGCGTCGGGCAGGTCGGTGTCAAGTTTGTCGAGGACGGCATCAAGGCTCATGAGGGACTCCGGAGGGTGTGGGTTGCGCTCACAGTATCTGTGCCATCTGCACTGTCCAGCGGTTTCCGATGAGGCACATTGCGCCGGTTTTTCGGGGGTCGTGCGACAAGGTGCGCATGAATTTGTGCTTTGCCCGTCTGGTGTGAACTCTATATTCATTCTAAACACCAAATAGATTTACGATGATGCGTGTTCTTGTCAGGACGATGCACCAACCTACGGAGTGACCGGTTTTGGACTATACAGCAAAGCTTGACGACGCGATTGGCCGCCTGCACGAAGAAGGGCGTTATCGTACGTTTATTGATATTGAACGGCGCAACGGGCAATTCCCCCATGCGGTCTGGAGCACGCCGGAGGGCACTCAAAAAGACATCACAGTGTGGTGCGGCAACGACTATCTGGGCATGGGGCAACACCCCGTTGTTCTGGAGGCGATGCATGAAGCGGTGGACGCCACCGGTGCGGGATCAGGCGGAACGCGCAATATTTCAGGCACAACCGTGTATCACAAACGCCTTGAGGCCGAGCTTGCGGATTTGCATCGCAAAGAGGCGGCATTGCTGTTCACCTCGGCCTATATCGCCAATGACGCGACGCTGAGCACATTGCCAAAACTGTTTCCCGGGCTGATCATCTATTCGGACGCGTTGAACCACGCGTCCATGATTGAAGGTGTGCGGCGCAATGGTGGCGCCAAGCGGATTTTCCGGCACAATGACGTCGCGCATCTGCGTGAGTTGCTGGAGGCGGACGACACGGACGCCCCCAAAGTCATTGCTTTCGAATCCATCTATTCCATGGACGGCGATTTCGGTCCGATCAAAGACATTTGCGATCTGGCGGACGAATTCGGGGCTTTGACCTATATCGATGAGGTTCACGCGGTGGGGATGTACGGACCACGCGGGGCAGGGGTTGCCGAACGGGACAACCTGATGCACCGGCTCGACATCATCAACGGCACTTTGGCCAAAGCATATGGCGTGATGGGCGGCTACATCGCAGCCTCTGCCAAAATGTGTGACGCGATCCGCTCCTATGCGCCGGGCTTCATCTTTACCACGTCATTGCCACCGGCTGTGGCGGCTGGCGCTGCGGCTTCCGTGGCTTTTCTCAAGACGGCACCTGAATTGCGCGAACAGCATCAGACCCAGGCGAAAATCCTCAAATTGCGCCTGAAAGGCATGGGGTTGCCTATCATCGATCATGGCAGTCATATCGTGCCCGTGATGGTGGGAAACCCCGTTCACACCCAACTGCTGAGCGATATGTTGCTGCAAGATCACGGGATTTATGTGCAGCCCATCAACTTCCCGACCGTGCCACGCGGCACAGAACGTCTGCGCTTTACCCCGTCTCCGGTGCATGGTTCCAAAGAAATTGATGCGCTGGTGTGTGCAATGGACGATCTGTGGTCTCATTGTGCGCTAAATCGCGCTGAATTAACTGCGTGATGCTACAGAACGTGTAATTCCCCTCACAATATGCTAACTAAATCTTAATAAAGGGCTGGAACTCGAATCGGTTGGCCTCGCCAATCAGTTGGAGTACACGCAGCGAGATAGAGCAGACGGGACGTTAAGACATGATCGGGCGAAAGCAACCCAAGATCATAGAGGAAGAGGTTGAACCCAAAGGGTTCGACGATTTTGAACTGCGTCTTGGTGACATGATGCGCGGCGAACGTGCGACTATGGGCAAGAGCCTGTTGGACGTACAACGCGAATTGCGGATCAAAGCCAGCTACATCGCTGCCATAGAAAACTGCGACCCCGAAGCGTTTGACACGCCCGGTTTCATTGCCGGTTACGTGCGCTCTTATGCGCGCTACCTGAATATGGATCCTGACCGCGCGTTTGACATCTTCTGCGCGGAAAGCGGTTTTGAAGTGGCCCACGGCATGTCCGCAGAGGCCTCCGTTGTTAAAAAACCGTCCCGCGAAGATCGCCTGTCCCGCAGCGGCGGTTCTGATATCTTTGCGCGCCCGTCCACGCCGTTTGTGCCGACAGGCGAAAGCATCTGGAGCCGCGTTGAGCCCGGTGCAATCGGATCATCCCTTGTTCTTGTCGCATTGATCGGCGCCATCGGCTTTGGCGGGTATTCCGTGTTGCAAGAAGTGCAGCGCGTGCAGGTTGCCCCGATTGAACAGACACCCGTCGTATTGGCGGATCTTGATCCGTTACAAAATACAGTTGCGGCCCCCTCTGAAGAGATGGACCCTGCCGCGCCGCGTTTGTCACAAAACCCGCGCGGTGATGCGCTTGACCGGTTGTACCGTCCGCAAGCCTTGGATGTGCCGGTTCTGGTTCCGCGTGATGCGGCGATTGCCAATATTGACCCCAGTTCGGTGGGCAGCTTTGCGGCCCCCGTTGCCGATACATCTTTGATTGCCGGCGTGAACGCCCCTACAGCAGCGGACGCGTTGAACGTGCCGCAAGTTGTTGAAGGACCTGCACCTGCGTTGCAAATGGTTGCCGTGCGCCCGTCATGGGTGCGTGTGCGCTCGGCTGACGGCACTGTGGTGTTCGAAAAAGTTATGCAGGCGGGTGACACATGGAATGTGCCTGCAACCGAAGAGCCACCCACATTGCGCACTGGTGAAAGTGGCGCGATCTACTTTGCCATGGACAATCAATTCTTTGGTCCGGCGGGTCCGAACGGGTCTGTGACCAGCAACCTGCCTTTGGATGTGGCCTCATTGAAGCAAAGCTATCAGCCTGCCACGTTGGCCACCGACGTCGGGTTGACTCGGTATGCCGAAGCCAAAGCGCTTGAGGCTGTTCAAGGCGTCGCACCCGAAGAATAACTTCGCGCGACTGCTTGTTCCTTCCTGAAAGTCTGTCTATTTTATCTTACAGATCGTCGGTCATTGGGAGGCTTTTATGTCGCTGAACCACATTCGTCCTTGGCGCAACATTTACCGCCGTAAAAGCCGTCAGATTATGGTGGGCAACGTTCCTGTTGGAGGCGATGCACCGATTACGGTTCAGACCATGACCAACACGTTGACCACTGATATCAAAGGCACTTTGGCCCAGATTCATGCAGCCTATGAGGCCGGCGCGGATATTGTGCGGGTGTCGGTGCCGGATGAGGCATCCTCCAAAGCGATGAAAGAAATCGTCAAGGAATCCCCCGTGCCTTTGGTGGCAGACATCCATTTCCACTACAAACGCGGCATTGAAGCGGCGGAGGCGGGGTCTGCCTGTTTGCGCATCAATCCGGGCAACATCGGCGACGAAAAGCGCGTCAGGGAAGTGATCAAAGCGGCGCGCGATCACAACTGCTCGATCCGTATCGGGGTGAATGCGGGCTCTTTGGAAAAACATCTGTTGGACAAATACGGCGAACCCTGTCCCGACGCGATGGTCGAGAGCGGTTTGGACCATATCAAAATTCTGCAAGACAATGATTTTCATGAATTCAAGATCAGCTGCAAAGCATCGGATGTGTTCATGGCTGCGGCGGCCTATCAGCAACTCGCGGAGGCGACAGATGCCCCTATTCACCTCGGGATCACCGAAGCGGGCGGATTGACGTCTGGCACAATCAAATCTGCCATCGGCTTGGGCCAATTGCTGTGGATGGGCATCGGGGACACGATCCGCGTCAGCTTGTCTGCTGATCCGGTCGAAGAGGTGAAGGTCGGCTATGAAATCCTGAAGTCCTTGGGGCTGCGTCACCGCGGCGTCAATATCATCAGTTGCCCGTCTTGTGCGCGCCAGGGATTTGATGTGATCAAAACTGTTGAAACCCTCGAAGACCGTCTTGCCCATATCAAAACGCCGATGTCTTTGTCGATCATCGGCTGCGTTGTGAATGGCCCGGGCGAGGCGCTGATGACGGATGTCGGGTTTACGGGCGGGGGCAACGGTGCCGGCATGGTGTATCTTGCGGGCAAGCAAAGTCACAAGCTGGACAACACGGCGATGATTGAACACATTGTGGAGCAGGTCGAAGCAAAAGCGGCAGAGATTGCGAAACAGGAGTTGGATACAGCTGCTGAGTAAATGGTGATTTAATATGTCTTCGAGCGGGTTAAGCGCGAAAATCGGTACTGTTTGGCGCAGTCGTCATACCGCCAGATTTGATTTGCGCGCCGCCAAAGCGACGGACACCTTACGCGGTGTAGAAGTGCGCCTGCGGATTGCGGTTGTTCTGATCGGGCTGTTGCTCACACATTCTTTGGAGAGTGTGCAGGCCCCTTTGCTGACCATCGCGATCGTCTATTTTGTGGCTCTTTTGGGCTATATTCACTTTATTCAATCCAGCGCCGATGACGTCGGATGGGTGCGCTTGACACTCGTAACGCTCGCGCGGTTCTCAACTTATATGCTGTTTTTGTCGGGCGCGATTGTGATGTGGGCCTCCGATCTTTACGAGATCCATGTGCTGGCACTGGTGATGGTTTTCGGCGCCATGCTCAAAAGTGTATCCACCACAACATACGACGCGCTTGTTAAAGTGACTGATATTGCCGCGATTTCTGTCTGCGTTGCGATCTTTATCTGGATCGAGTTTCACCGCAGTTTCGATATGTTGAGCTTCTGGATCGTTTCGTTTGGATTGCTTGCGCTTGCGATATATTTTTTTCAAATGCTGGCGCTGGCCGGACGGGTGCATGCCAAACTTTCCAAGATGCAAAGTGGACAGCAAGACATAGATCGTCAACGCACGATGGGGCAACTTGTTGGCGGGGTTGCACATGATTTCAATAACTTACTGACTGTTGTTATTGGAAATCTCCAACTGCACCACGAAATTCAAGACGACAAAGAACAAGCAGAACTCCTGCAAGAGGCAGAAAATGCGGCACGGCGTGGTGCCGATCTAACGGGACAGCTTTTGGCGTTCTCCCGCAAGTCGCGATTGCGCCCCGAAGCGACAAGTGTTGAACCATTGGTGGAAGATTTCAAACCGTTGGTTGGCCGCCTGCTTGGAGAGCAACACAGTTTGCATTTCCTTATTCACAATGTCACGCCGGTGATCGAAGTGGATGTGCCAAAGTTGCAAACGGTTTTGATAAATCTGATTTTGAACGCCCGGGATGCGATGCCCGACGGAGGGCCGATCACGTTCACTGCCACCTCAAGCAGGTCGCTGCAAAAGCCAACGTTAAGCTTGAAGATCGCCGACAGAGGTACTGGAATCCCTGCAGAAAATATGGAGCAGGTGTTCGAGCCGTATTTCACGACCAAGCCGGTTGGCAAAGGGTCGGGTTTGGGATTGTCGATGGCCAAAGGTTTTGTCGAGCAGTCGGGCGGGCGCCTCGAACTGACCTCCAAATTGGGGGCTGGCACGCAAGTGACCTTGCATTTCCCGGCCTATGTTCCAGAGGCCACCACTGCGAGTGTCGCCACCTAGATCAGCTGCGCTTTTCGTCGATGATGGCCATCATCTGATCGTAGGGCAGATAGCCGCGCAGCAACTCGTCCTGAAGAACGAATGTTGGCGTGCCCGTGATTTGCAGGCGCTGCGCCAAAGCGCGGGTTTGTGCGATTTCCTGTGTGACTTCGTCGCTGTTCATTCGCTCTTCGACGGCGTCAACATCCAGTCCCAATGTGCTGCCCAAACGGCGCAACATCACGATATTCACATCCCCGTTCACGGTCATAAGTGCGTCGTTCAACGCTTTGTAGCTGTCCGACCCAGCGACTTGTTTTGCAGCGATGGCAAAGCGTGACGCGAGCACGGATTGTTCGCCGAGGATTGGGAATTCTTTGACAATCAGGCGGATGTTTCCGTCTGTTTCCAACAGCTTGGCCACTTCGTTGTGCGCGCGTTTACAATAGCTACATCGATAATCCAGAAATTCTACCAGTATGATGTCACCATCCGGATTGCCGCCAACAAAGGAGAACCCGTCGTCAAAAATAGCATCTGCATTGTTCGCGACAAGGTCAAGATCAGCTTGTTCTTGTTGCTGTCGCTGCCGTTCTTCCAGACGGTTCACAGCCTCCATGATGACTTCGGGATTTTCCATCAGATAGGATCTGACTTCGCCGCGAAATATCTCGCGTTCCTCGTTGGTCATCTTGGACAGGTCCAGCGCAAAGGCAGGCAAGGCGAGCAAGCCGAAGGCGGCTGCGGTCAAAAGGCTGGTGGTACGTGACATTGTCTTCTCCGTCATTTTCGTTTTTTTGCGGCGCGTTCAGATGCAATCAACACATCCTGCGCCCTTTGCCAAGGCCCGGATCCGCGCGGTAACAGCCCCGTTGCACGTTTGGCGTGAATGCCTGCGTCTTTGAGTCGGCCGCGCAGTGCGTAGCGTTCAGCAGTCACAAGGGCCGCCATTCCGGGTTGTTTGGATTGGGCATAGGCCACGGACAAGTCCCGCAACATGCTGCCATCCCGAAAGTCGATTGCACGCGCTTTTTCAAGTGTTTGCCGTGCGGCTTTAATGTTCTTTTGAGCAAGAAGGGCGCGACCGTACCCTGACAGGATCAAGGCATCGCGCGGTGCGCGTTTGACGGCCTGTCCATAGGCGTTCTGGGCCGCGCTGAACTGGCGGCTTTCAAACAGGATTTGCCCTTTGAGGTCGTACAGGTACGGGTCTGAAGGGCGCAGCGCGATGGCCCCGTTGATTGCTTTGAGCGCTTTTGTGCGATTGGAATTGCGGTGATGTGCAATCGCTTGTCGCATCAATTTGACGTCTTGGTACCCGCTTTCTCCCGCCCTGCGCAGTGTCCATTTCGGAGCGCGTTTGAAGGCGGTGAGTTTCCCTTTGACCCTTGCAAACCAGTAGTCGGCCGCGCCCGGTTTTGTCACGGTGCGGTTGACGGCAACGTAGGATTCGAGCGCACGCACTCGGTCGCGCGACAAGGGGTGGCTGCGTGTGTAGGGGTCTTGGCGCGAGGCGCTCAGCGATTCTTGGCCTTGGAACAATTTCATTGTGTCGAGCAGCCCTTGGGTGTCGACACCGGCCCGTCGCATCACCCGCACGCCTGTTTGGTCGGCAGAGGCTTCTTCGGCCCGCGTGTGGCTGAGAAAGGCGCGCTGTGCCGAGCTTTGGGTGCCCAGTGCAATGCCTGCTGCCGCTTCACCGCCTCCTGCGGCGGCTGCGATGGCGGCCAGTGCCAGTCCCAACCCCGCAGCGGTGCGCGCGGCCCCAAGGTTGGTGGCCCGCCGCGTCAGGTGCCCGTTGGTGATATGTGCTGCCTCATGGGCGATGACCCCTTGCAGCATATCGGCACGCGCCATTTTGCTCAGCAGCCCCGCGTGGATAAAGATCGCATCGTTGCTGATCACAAATGCGTTGAGCGAACTGTCGTCCACCACCAGAATTTTCACGCGACTGGGGCTTAGTCCTGCGGCTCTGAGGATGGGCGCTGCGATTTGTTTCAGCCCGTATTCCATATCCGCATCGCGCAAAAGCGAGGTGGCTTTTGCAGGCAGCGCACAAAGTGTCAGGCAAAGTGCAAAGATCAGCACATGTATTGACGTTACGCGAAAGGCAGGTTGAAAGGTCATGTCCACAGTAGGGAGGAATATCATGCGAGTTTCAAGCAGGTCTGAGGTTGATCCCTTTATTGTGATGGATGTGATGGAGGCTGCCCGGCAGGCCGAGGCCTCTGGACGCCATATTGTGCACATGGAAGTGGGCCAACCGGGAACCGGCGCGCCACAAGCGGCAATCCGCGCATTGAACGGTGCAATGGCGGCGGGACCTTTGGGCTATACGGTGGCTTTGGGCTTGCCCGAGTTGCGCACCCGCATCGCACAGATGTACGGCGATTGGTATAATGTTGATCTGAATCCCGAGCGCGTTGTCATTACGCCGGGCTCGTCTGGCGGGTTCATACTGGCGTTTACCGCCTTGTTTGACAGCGGCGCCCGCGTGGGGATCGGCGCCCCCGGGTATCCGAGTTATCGCCAGATTTTACACGCGTTGGGGTTGATGCCAGTTGATTTGCAAACCAGTGCGCCAAACCGGATGCAGCCTGTGCCCGCTGACTTTGCAAATTCGGATTTGCAGGGTTTGCTGTTTGCAAGTCCGGCCAACCCGACCGGTACGATGCTGGATCGCCCGACGATGGGCGCATTGATTGACGGGGCGCATGCTGCAGGAGCGTCTGTGATCTCGGACGAGATTTATCACGGCATAGAATATGAGGCCAAAGCGGTCACTGCGCTGGAACTGACGGACGAGTGCTACGTGATCAACTCGTTTTCCAAGTATTTTTCGATGACAGGATGGCGCGTAGGCTGGATGGTTGTCCCCGAAGACCATGTGCGGGTTGTTGAGCGGATTGCGCAGAATATGTTCATCTGCGCGCCGCACGCCAGTCAGGTGGCCGCCCTTGCCGCGATGGACGCAGGCGATGAGCTGGAGGCCAATATGGCCGTCTACCGCACCAATCGTGCGTTGATGTTGGAGGGCTTGCCGAAGGCGGGGTTTACATCATTTGCCCCACCGGACGGCGCGTTTTACGTTTACGCAGATGTGTCGGCCATCACCCATGACAGTCGCGCGTTGTGCGCGCAGATTTTGCAAGAGGCTGGCGTGGCTGTCACGCCGGGGCTGGATTTCGATCCGGTGCGGGGACATCAAACCGTGCGCTTCTCTTATGCGCGCAGCACTGAGGACATCGTCGAAGGGCTTGCCCGTTTGCAAGGATTTATGGTGCAGAAGGGCTTCGCTTGAGGCGGGCTTTAGGGTAGACACGTCCAGACAGCCCATCAGAGGCAGAGCGGTGATATGCGACATTTGGTGATAGCAGCGGCAATGTTGTGCGGGGTCATGGCCACGGCGCAAGCGCAGGATTTGACAGCATTGGCGCGTGTTGACGGGCAGGCCAGTGCGATCAAGGACGGGTGGTTCGGGAAAACCACATTGACTTTGCACCTGAGCCAAGGGGTTCCGTTCCGCGTGTTTCACATGGATGATCCTGCGCGTTTGGTGGTCGATTTTCGAGAGGCAGATTGGACGGGGGTCGCCCCTGACGATTTACTGACGCACCCCGGACAGATTACCGCTGTGCGCTTTGGCCCGTTTCGCCCCGGTTGGTCGCGGTTGGTGATGGATCTGGGCGAACCTATGCTGCCTGAAACCATCGGGATGCCAGTGGATCCCAACACAGGGCGTGCAACGTTGCAAATTGATCTGCGCCGCGCCGCGGCCGTGGAATTCACAAGCACCGCAGGGGCGCCTGTCGGCAGGCATTGGGCAGTTGACCTTGCACAGCCCCAGGTTGCGCCAAAATCGGACGACCGGTTTGTCATTGTGATTGATCCGGGCCATGGCGGCGTTGATCCGGGGGCTGTGCGCGATGGTATTCGCGAAAAAGATATCATGCTGACGATGGCGCGCGGTTTGGCGGAAACTTTGGCGCGCACGGGGGAAGCGGACGTCTACCTCACGCGGGATACGGATGTTTTTGTGTCATTGCCTGCGCGTGTCGGCATGGCGCACCGTGCTCAGGCGGACCTGTTTATATCACTTCATGCGGATGCCTTGGGGCAGGGTCAGGGGCAGGCACATGGCGCGACGGTCTATACCTTGTCCGATGATGCCTCTGACGCGGCCTCCGAACAACTGGCGGCGCAACACAACCGCTCTGACATTATTGCGGGTGTGGATCTAAGCCGCGCGGATGATGAAATTGCGAATGTTTTGATAGACTTGGCCCGTCTGGAAACCAACCCGCGCAATGACGCGCTGGCCGAAGCGTTGCTGGATGCCATCGAGGCGGCAGGCAAACCGTTGGCCAAAACAAGGCGTCGCGAGGCCGGATTTTCGGTGTTGAAGTCTGCGGATATTCCTTCGGTTTTGCTCGAGGTCGGATTTTTGAGCAGTCCACGGGATTTGGCCAATCTGCGTGATCCGATCTGGCGCGACAATATGGTCAAAGCCCTCGCGGGGGCCATTTTGCAATGGCGCGCAGATGATCTGGCGCAGAAACCTTTGGTGCGTCAGTGATGTGATGCGCCACACATTCGGCAGGTTTACGCCCGTCGAAAACGCCACTGTGTTTTGACGAGTGTTCACCATTCGTTTATAGCTGAAACCCAGAGCAGAACCTCAGAGAGGTACGGGCGCAATGTTCCGATTTATACTATCGTTTTTTGGCGGTATTTTCACAACGATTACAATGGGTTTGGGCATGATCGCTCTGACCATTGGAGCGGTGTTCTGGATGTATGGGCGCGACTTGCCCAGCCACGAATCCCTGGCCCAGTACACGCCGCCCACGATCAGCCGTATTTACTCGGGCCAAGGGCGCATCATTGACGAGTTCGCCAAAGAGCGTCGATTGTTTGCACCTGCCGACACAATTCCGGTGTTGATCAAGCAAGCGTTTGTGTCTGCCGAGGACAAGAACTTTTACACGCACGAAGGGTACGACCTGCGCGGTATTGCGGCCGCTGGCATTGACGCGGTCCGCTCGCGCGGGCGCGATGTGCGCGGTGCATCGACCATCACCCAGCAGGTGATGAAGAACTTTTTGCTCTCTGGTGACCGTCAGGCGCAACGCAAGATCAAAGAGATTATTCTGGCGAGCCGCATCGAGGAAACGCTGGGCAAAGAGCAGATTTTGGAACTTTATCTGAACGAGATTTATCTGGGTCAGAACAGCTACGGTGTGGCCGCCGCCAGCCAGACCTATTTCAACAAGAACCTTGGCGATTTGATGCCGCATGAAGCGGCAACTTTGGCCAGCCTGCCCAAAGCGCCGTCTGACTATCATCCGGTGCGCCGCAAGGATCGTTTGACCTCGCGCCGCAACTTTGTCCTCAAGGAGATGAAGGAAAACGGGTATATTTCGCCGGAAGTCTATGAAGAAGAGCGGGTGAAGCCGTTGCGGTCCGTGCAGAACGGCGATTTTGACAGCTTTAAAAAAGACCTGCCCCCGCGTGATTACTTTACCGATGAAATCCGCCGCCAGTTGTCACGCGACTTTGGTGAGGGCGAGTTTTTCACAGGTGGTTTGGCCGTGCGCGCAACCATCGACAACGAGATGCAGCCCATCGCCGCCAACGCGTTGCGCAAGCAGCTTGAACGGTTTGACCGTGGGCAGGGGATTTGGCGCGGCACTGGCAAAGTGCTGCCTGCCGAGGTCCTTGGTGACGCAACCGCGTGGCGCGAAGCCTTGGCGGACGTCAAAATTGCCCGCGATATCGACCTTGAGAACCAATGGTACGCCGCAGTTGTTCTGGAGGTTGGCCAGAACGAGGCCCGATTGGGCATTGAAGGCGTTGAAGATGACGCCGACGGGCATTGGGTGCCGGCCAAAGACGTTCAATGGGCACGCAAACGCCTCAGCGATGGCACGCTCGCGAAACAGGCCCGAGTGGCCGGTGATTTGGTGTCTGTCGGTGATGTGGTCCATGTCCGCCGCATGACCGCGGATTCGGATGGCTCTTTTATCCGGTGGACCTTTCGTCAGGTGCCGCAAGTGCAGGGCGGGTTTGTGGCGATGGATGTCAACACAGGCCGCGTTCTTTCGATGCAGGGCGGCTTCAGCTATCAGCATTCCGTGTTCAACCGTGCCACACAAGCGCACCGCCAGCCAGGGTCGTCGTTCAAGCCCTTTGTTTATGCGGCCGCACTGGACAGCGGCTATACGCCGGCCACGATTGTTGTGGATGCTCCGATCGAAATCAACACCCCCCAAGGGTTGTGGCGTCCGAAAAACGCGTCCAACAAATTCTATGGTCCGACCCCGCTGCGCACAGGGATCGAGCAATCGCGTAACCTGATGACCATCCGTCTGGCTGAAGAGGTCGGCATGGACACTGTCGCGGCCTATGCAGAAAGCTTTGGTGTGTATGACCAGCTTGGCCGCTTTTTGGCCAATGCCTTGGGTTCTGAGGAAACCACATTGTATCAAATGGTTGCGGCCTATGCGATGTTCGCAAACGGCGGTGAGCGCGTGTTCCCGACATTGGTGGACCGCGTGCAGGACCGCTATGGCAAGACCATCTATCGCCATGATGAACGCAGCTGTGATGATTGCCGTATTGCCAGCCTTGATGCCGGGATCGCGCCGCGGATCATTTCGGACCGCGAGCGGGTGATGGATCCGATCACGGCCTATCAGTTGACCTCTATGATGACGGGTGTTGTGGATCGCGGCACGGCGCGCAAATTCGTGAACCTGCCTGTTCCGACAGCGGGCAAGACGGGCACCACCAACGACGCCAAAGACGTCTGGTTTGTGGGCTTTACCAGCAACATCGTGGCAGGTTGTTACATCGGGTATGACACGCCGCGCTCTATGGGGCGTGGGGCTTCGGGTGGCGGAATGTGTGGTCCTGTGTTTCAGGAGTTCATGAGTGCAGCCACCAAGAAATACGGCGGCGGCGCTTTTGAGGTGCCCCCGGGCGGGACCTTTATCAACATTGACCGTTTCACAGGTGCGCGGTTGAGTGACGGGGCGACAGGCGACAATGTTGTGGCCGAGTATTTCCGCGATGGCGAGTTCGACAACGGACCGGTCTTTGGGGTTACCTTTGACGGCGGCTTTGCGATGGGGGGCGATTTGCCTTTGGTCGAAGAAGTACAGCGCACCGCCAAGCAAGTCACCACATCCACTGGTAAAAAGGCGGTTGTCGGTGGCAAGGCGACGTTCGGCACACTCAGTTCGGGTGGCTTGTACTAACGGGCCATCCCCATGCTTGCCCGCGCGGGCGGGGTGGTCTATCACGCGGGTCTAACTGCCAGTTTCAAGGATCAGACCCATGCGCGCTGAGGTTCAGAACACTGTGACCGAGATTGAAAAATCTCTGGAGCTTTTGGCCCAACGGCTGGGCGTGGAAACAGCCCAATACCGGTTGGAAGAATTCAACGCGCGCGTTGAGGATCCGAACCTTTGGGACAATCCCGAAGCGGCACAAAAGCTGATGCGCGATCGCCAGATGCTGGTGGATGCCATCGCGACCTTTGAGGGGATCAAAACCGATCTGGCTGACAATATCGAGTTGATCGAATTGGGCGAGATGGAAGACGACGCGGAAGTGATCGGGGATGCCGAAGCTGCCTTGCGCACGCTTGCCGTGACGGCCGCCCAGAAAGAGCTTGAGGCGTTGCTAGATGGTGAGGCAGACGGCAATGATACGTTCCTTGAGATCAATTCAGGGGCAGGTGGCACCGAAAGCTGCGATTGGGCGTCGATGTTGGCGCGCATGTACGTGCGGTGGGCCGAGAAAAAAGGCTATAAAGTCGAGCTGCAATCCGAGAGTGCTGGCGAGGAAGCAGGCATCAAATCGGCGACCTACAAGATCAGCGGTCTTAACGCTTATGGCTGGATGAAATCAGAGAGCGGCGTGCACCGGTTGGTGCGTATCAGCCCTTTTGATTCCGCCGCCAAACGGCACACGTCGTTTACCTCTGTTGGCGTCTATCCTGTTGTGGATGACAATATCGAAATCGAAGTGAACCCGTCGGATATCCGCATTGATACCTACCGCTCGTCGGGGGCAGGCGGGCAGCACGTCAACACGACCGACTCTGCTGTGCGCATCACCCACGCCCCGACGGGGATCGTTGTGACCTCTTCCGAGAAGTCCCAGCACCAGAACCGCGACATTGCGATGAAGGCTTTGAAATCAAGGCTTTATCAGATGGAGCTTGATCGTCGTAACGCCGCTGTCAACGAGATGCATGAGAATAAGGGGGACGCGGGGTGGGGCAACCAGATCCGCTCTTATGTGTTGCAACCCTATCAGATGGTCAAAGATCTGCGGACCAATTTTGAGACCTCCGACACCAAAGGTGTGTTGGACGGTGATCTGGATGGATTGATGGGCGCGACCCTTGCAATGGCGGTTTCCGGCAAGAGCCGCGCAGAGGCGCAGGGCGACTAAACTATCCCTGATTGAATGGTGTTCCCGGGTGATTTCACCCCGAGCTTTGGCTTGCGCGATTAACCTTTTCAGGGTTTTATCCAAGCATGACAGATTTATCCTATCAAAGCGCGCTGGCGCTGTCCGAACAACTGGAAAACAGTGAGATTTCGGCTTCCGAATTGATGGCCTCCACCCTTGATCGCATTGATGCGGTGAACGGCGATGTGAATGCCATTGTGTCGTTGCGCGCGCGTGCAGAGTTGATGGAGGACGCAAAGGCGGCGGACACCTCGGACCGCAAGGGGTGGCTGCATGGTATTCCTATTGCGATCAAGGATCTGGCCAATGCCAAAGGTCTGCCCACCTCTATGGGATCACCCTTGTTTGCGGGGCAGATCGCGCAAGAAGATGACATTCTGACAGCCCGTTTGCGTGCGGCGGGTGCGATTGTGATTGGAAAGACCAACACGCCTGAATTCGGCCTTGGCAGTCACACCTTCAACCCTGTGTTTGGCGCGACCCGCAACCCTTATGGTCATGGTCAAACTGCTGGCGGGTCTTCGGGGGGCGCTGCTGTGGCTTTGGCCACGGGGATGGTGAGTGTGGCGGATGGCTCTGACATGATGGGGTCGTTGCGCAATCCGGCCGCGTGGAACAACGTCTATGGCATGCGCCCGACATGGGGTTTGGTGCCATCCGAACCCAAAGGCGAAACCTTTTTACACCAGATCGCGACGAACGGACCTATGGCGCGCAACCCTCGTGATTTGGCTGCTTTGCTGGATACTATGGCGGGGCCTGATCCGCGCCAGCCGCATAATTTGGCGCAAGCGCCGTCCTTGCCGCAGGTGGATGGTGATGTGTCGGACATCCGTGTCGGATGGCTGGGCGATTGGGACGGTGCGTTGGTCTATGAGGATGGGATCGATGCCCTTGCGCAGTCTGCGTTGCGCCAGATTGAAGGGTTGGGGTGCGACGTGCAGACCCTGTCGGCCCCTTTTTCTGCCGAAGCGATCTGGGAAAGTTGGACCACGTTGCGCTCCTACACTGTTGGCATGGGATTGGCGGGGATGTACGAGAACCCCGAAACCCGCGACCGCCTGAAAAAGACAGCACAGTGGGAAATCGAGCGCGGACTGGCGATGACCGGCAAAGAGGTGAACGCGGCAAGCATCATTCGCTCTGACTGGTTTAAGGCTGCGGCAGAAGCTTTTGAAAATGTTGATGTTATGATCCTTCCCTCCGCTCAGGTCTGGCCGTTTGATGTGGCAACAGAATACCCCACAGAGATCGCTGGTCGCACGATGGGGACCTATCACCGCTGGATGGAAGTGATGATTGCCCCGAGCCTGATTGGCTTGCCTGTTGTCAACATTCCGATGGGCTTTGGCGGGCCAAACAACCTGCCGATGGGGCTGCAACTGATCGGCAAACGTGGCTCGGATGCGATGCTGCTTCGCGTGGCACAAGCCTGGCATGGGGCGACCCATTGGCCTGACGTGCGTCGGGTGTGACAGCACAGAAATAGCGCAATTTGAGGCGGGCAGATGATGACTGAAAAGACAGTTTTCACAGACCCGCCGCATGGTATCCCCGAGCTGAATGCGCCAAGCGTTCAAATAATGCGCCGCGCCCTGTCTCTGGGCTGGACCGACTTTAGGGCCGCGCCTGCGTTCGGATTGATGGCTGCGGCGACCTGTATCCTTGCCGGCTATGGAATGGTCGGGATCACGCAGTGGTCGGGGCACACAGTCTGTCTGGGTCTTGCCGTGTTCGGCTTTCCAATGGCCGCCCGTTTTGCCGCTTTTGGAACCTATGAAGTGTCGCGCCCGTTTGCGACGAGGCGGGCGTGCAGGGTTGGTGCGTCGGCGTGCCCGAGTTCCAGAGCGAATACATAGGCATGCGTCAGGTAAAAGCAGCTGGCATCCACGTCCTGTGCTGCGTCCGCAGCTTGGGTATAGAGCCGGACCAGTGCGGTGCGGTCATCGGACTGGTGGGCCTGCAAAAGCGCTGCATCCAAAGGGTTCATTCTGCTGCAATATCTGAGGTGCGGTGCCTGTTCATTTGGGCCGCAACCCAGTCGTGAAACAGATGCGTTGGCCCATCCATCGCCGGAGAAAACCGCCCGCCGTCAAAATGCGCGCCGTGGCGGCCCCTTTGCATGCCCTCGACCACAAAAACGTCCTCTTGAAACACCTCTTTCCATTGGGCGGTGTTTTGGGCGCGAAGATGTGCGTCTGTGTCGTCCGAAGCGTAGTACAGGTGAATGTTCTCGACCGTTTTTTCAGGGCCTTCGGGCACCAGAATAATTGCAAATGTGTGGTCACGGTGCACGCCCATCAGCACGTTGGGAAAGGCCGTGATGTATTCTGCGGCCGTGTCCCATGTGTCTGACAGCCCTTCAAAATCCGGGAAGCGGGTGTCATTCTCACCCGTAAGCTGGCGGTAGACCCATGTCCCTTGGCCGGAATATGTTTCTTTCTTTTCAATGTGGTAGTGATCTTCAAGGCGCGAATAGCTGTTCAGGCCCGGGTGCACCCACGGCAAGTGGTAGCTTTCGCAATAATTCTCGACCGCGAGTTTCCAGTTGCAGTTGATACTGAGTTGAAAACGACTGTCCGCGCCCCCGTGATGCAGCGGTTTGTCAAATTCGGCCCATCTGGCCATCAGGTCGGCGTTGGCGATTTCGAAATCCTCGGCCTTGCCCGAGACGTTGATCCAGACGACATCCATCCAAACGTGGCTGCGGATTTCGATCAATCCCAGCAGCGCGCGCTCGATACCAGCGTGGGTGTTGTGGCCCGGTCCCCCAACGTGGGGCGTCGAGACCAGCTTCCCTTCGGTGGAATAGCACCAGCTGTGATAGGGGCAGCGGATGGCCCCTTCGATTTTCCGCGGCGCGTCGACAAGGATCATGCCCCTGTGACGGCAGGTGTTCTGGAAAACGCGCACTTGGTTTTGTTTGTCGCGCACCAGCAGCAAAGGCATGCCCAAGAAGGTGAAAGGGACTGCATCCCCGACGTCCGGCACATCTGCCCCGACAGCCAAGCCTGACCAACCTGCAAACAACACGGCGTGTTTCTCTTCGTTAAACACGTCTGCATCAATGTAGTGGGCATTGGGAAGGCCATTGGCCTGCTCAATGGGGCGGCGCACAGTGTCGAGGTTGGTGCGGGGCATCTCGGGGTTCCTTCTCCAGATCACCCAGCGTTACGATGTGTGGCAAGCCACTGCATGTCTGAAGGCGACCCGACTTTTCCCAAGGCGACACGCTGAGGGGGCTATCGAAAGGGAACTTCTGTGGACAAGAGGCGTTTGTGAAAGGGGATCAGATCCTCGCCAGAGCAATAGCCAGAATTGCGTGCGGCGTTCATGGCTTTGGGAAGGTCGTTGCCCAAATGCTCGTACACCATGCGCACGGCCCGTTCTCCAGTCATGGATTCGCGCATCGTTCGTGCGACGTAGCCCACCCAAAAGTTGTTTTCAAAGGATGTGACCCGATCCAGATAGTTAAAGGAGCAGGTCATGGAATTGCGCCGCGAGATAAGTGCGGCAATGCCTTCTTCCTGTTGCATCACGACGCCGCGGAATTCGCTGGCGCTGCGTTGTGAGGGCAGGGCCTGATTTTTCATAGCCTCGCGCGCCTCGTATCCCCGGATATAAGTCGTTTGCCCCGCGCGTTTGACAAAGACGAGGCCAACCACGAATTGCGAGGTGTCCATAAAGCTGCGCCGCGAGAAGCGATAAAAACCGTTGGGAAAGGTGCTTTCGGGGATGTCTTTTGCACCGCGCCCGACAAAATCGCGCAAAAACGGTCCGGTCATCGGGTCGTCGAAAGATGTGATGTTTTCGACCGGTTCCAGAAGCATGCGGGCGTCAACTTTGAAAAAGCCACAGATGCGTGCCAGAACATCCGGACGCGGAAAGCTTTCGCCTGCCAGATATCTGTTAAATTGTGTCCGGTTGATGCCAAGTTGCCTCGAAAGCTCGGAAACAGACACGTAGTCTTTGGACAAACTTCGCAGATTGGCGCCGAACATGTTGCGTAATTCTGCGGGAGTTTTGGCTGCGGCGGACATTCGCACTCCGTATTGATTGTTGTTTTGGCGTTTGATGTTAACGGGTTACAGGCTCGAATTAACTATATATTCACCCTGTGATGCCGAGTAGCGTCACTACTCACACAGATTTGTGTCAACACGATACGGCTGTGGACACAAAAAGCAAGCGCGCGTTGCTGACATAGCCATGTCCTGAACCGCCAAAATCAACAATGATGGACGCAGTTGCAATAAACTAGGCGAAATAATGATTGGTGTTATTCTTTGGAGTGATGAGGTCGAACGCAAAGCCGTTGTGTGGTGCGAAGACCAGGGCGATCTGGCTTTTCTCGACAACAGTGCTTCATTGCAAGGGGCGGTTTTTGCGGTCGGAGACGTTGTCAGTTTTGACCTGAGCGTCCAAACGAACTTAAGACGCGCTCACAACGCGGTTATTGCCAAAGATCCGATGACGGAAAGTCATACCCCGGACCAAATACCTGCTGACAGGGCAGTCCAAGGTGCCAAGATTATTCCATTCGAACCGGTTCGGACGCCGGGACACACGACCCACAAGCGCAACGCGCACGGCGCATAAGCGTCAATCGCCTCGTGACAGGGCGGCTACACCGGTGCGCGCAACGTCAGCTAGACCAAGCGGACGCATCAAATCTGCAAAAGCGTCGATTTTTTCGGGCGCACCGGTGATTTCAAACACAAAGCTCTCCAAAGTGCTGTCCACAACGTTGGCACGGAAAATATCCGCCAATCGCAGCGCTTCAACGCGTTTTTCGCCTTGACCGGTTACTTTGAACATTGCGAGTTCCCGCTCGACCGAGGGTCCCTCAACAGTCAGGTCGTGGACTTTATGCACGGTCACAATGCGGCCGAGCTGAGCCTTGATCTGTTCGATCACCTGAGGGGTTCCGTTGGTCACGATTGTGATCCGGCTCAGGTGCCCTTGGTGGTCCACTTCGGCCACTGTGAGGCTTTCGATGTTGTATCCGCGACCGGCGAACAGTCCGATGACACGCGCCAAAACGCCGGGCTCGTTTTCGACAAGAACAGCCAGTGTGTGCCGCTCGATCACGTCCGAAAACGTGGGTCGAAGGTTGTAGGCAGATTTGGCCGAAGCCCCTTTTTTGATTTTCAGCGCGGACATGTTTTTCCCCAGTTTATCTGAGTTTTTAAACTACTTGGTTCTGACTGTTTTGGCTAGAGTTTGAAAAAACGAATTGTTGATAATCCCCGATTAATTGCTTGGATGTAAGCAGGCGCATAGAAACCATTTTGGTGACGCATGCTTCTGCGCGAATTAACAGATCTGAACGTGCCGCTCGGGACCGATATTTCGGACCTTGCGTTGACGTGGGAGTCTCTGTTGACTCATTTACCCGGATGGTTTTGGGCGATCGATGAGACCTACACCCTCACTTACCTGAGTGAGAATGTCGGCCGTGTCACGGGAACAGTTCCGGAGGATCTGATCGGGATATCCATTTTGGATCCCAGCTACGGCGATGTGCGCACTGAAGCCGGAATTCACGAGTATTACAAAGCGCTCAAAGCTCAGAAGCCCTTTCAGAACCTGTGCTATGAGCGCAATATGAAAGACGGCACACGCGTGATGTTGATGGACAGTGCCGTTCCTGTTTTTGACAGTGACGGCGTGTTTCGCGGCTTTCACGGGCTGAGCATTCACGTGAGCCACGCCACCGAAAAAGCGGGCGCGACATCGGGCCTGGTGTTTGGTCTGAAAACGCGCGCGGATGCTTTGGAAGAAGAGCTGTCGCGGCGCAATGCAGAACTTGAAGCCAACAACAAGTTGCAGAGTGAAGTGCTGGAGGCCATGGGCGAGGGGTTGATTGTGACGTCGCATGACGATCTTCTTGCGCACGAAAACACTGTAACTATGGTGAATCCTGCCTATCGCGCGCTGTTTGACTTGAGCGTCGAGGATGTCCATCGCGGCACACCTGTGCGCAACTTGGTCAGGATGTTGGTGGAACGCGGACACATCCCCGCAGATCAAGATGTCTTGCGGATATTTCAGGAGAACATTAAAGCAGGCCGCCCGGTTTTGATTGATATTCTCAGCCAAAAGCGCAGCTGTTCGGTGAAATCAGCCAAGCGTCGCAATGGGGGATACATTCTGGTTCACACGGACGTGACCGATTTGCGGGCGCAAAATGTTATGCTGCAACAAGCGCGGGATGCAGCTGAAGTCGCGGCAGAGACAAAATCGAATTTCCTTGCGACGATGAGCCACGAAATTCGCACGCCCATGAATGGTATCGTCGGTATGGTTGATATGCTCAGCGAGACCAAGCTTGCCCCCCAACAAGGCGAGTTCGTTGAGACAATCCGCTCCTCGGCGTTGGCCCTGACAAATCTGATTTCGGATATTCTGGATTTTTCAAAAATCGAAGCCGGACGTCTGGATCTGATTGAGGCGCCCTATGCCCTGCGTCCTTTGTTGGAAGAGATTTGCGGATTGGTCCATCCTTTGGCGCATTCCAAAGGGTTGCGCACGTCTTTGACCGTGGCGCAGGATGTTCCCGAAGCCGTCATCGGCGACTCCTTCAGGCTGCGTCAGATTTTGCTGAACCTTCTTGGAAACGCGGTCAAGTTTTCGCAAGTGGGTTGTGTCACCCTGAACGTTTCAATTTGTCCGGAAAGCAAGATGATCTGTTTTGACGTGGCGGACACCGGTATGGGCATTCCTGCCGAGTTGCTGGATTATATTTTCACGCCGTTCGAACAAGTTGACGCGGGGCTGCGACGTGGCTTTGAAGGGTCGGGTTTGGGGCTGGCCATCACACGCAGTTTGACCGACGCAATGCAGGGCATTGTTTCTGTGACGTCCGAAGTGAATTTCGGCTCGACTTTCAGGGTTGAATTGCCATTGCCAACCGCGCAATTCACGCCGCGTGCCAAACCCTTTCAACCCGCAAAAATCAGCAGTGATTTGACGGGTATTCGGATTTTGGTGGCAGAAGACAATCGGACAAACCAGTTGGTTGTGCGGCGGATGCTGGAACGGGCAGGGGTAGAGATCACTTGCGCCAACAACGGTCAAGAAGCCTGCGACATTTATTTTTCGGCAAAATTCGATCTGGTTTTGATGGATCTCTCCATGCCAAAGATGAGCGGGCTGGAGGCCTGTACCGCAATCCGGGCATTCGAGGCTGAAAAAAGTCTGCCAAAGTGTCCAATCGTGGCTTTGACGGGCAATGCGTTTGATCGTGATCGGGCTGCCGCAATGTGTGTGGGTATGAACGACTTCTTGGCCAAGCCGGTGCGCTTGCATCAGCTCATCAGTTGCCTTGAAACCAACTTACATCTGAACCCGATCGAAGCGGGGCCCGACATTGGGGCCCCCCTTGAGACGCGATCAAACCAAAACTGATCCTTTTGCGTCGATAACGCCCTGGGTGTCTGCTTCGCCCAACAACATTTCATTGTGCGCCTTGCCTGACGGGATCATCGGGAAGCAGTTTTCATGCTTCTCGACGAGGCAATCAAACAAAACCGGCCCGTCGTGGTTGAGCATTTCCATGATCGCATCGTCCAGATCATCAGGATCGGAACAAATGATACCCTTTGCGCCGAATGCTTCCGCCAATTTCACAAAGTCCGGCAGGCTTTCGGACCAGCTGGACGAATACCGTTCGCCGTGCAGCAATTCCTGCCACTGACGCACCATACCAAGCCGCTCGTTGTTCAGGATAAACTGTTTTACGGGCAGGTTGTATTGCATCGCTGTGCCAAGCTCTTGCATGTTCATCAACCAGCTGGCTTCTCCGGCGACGTTGATCACCAGCGCGTCGGGGTGCCCCATTTGCACGCCGATAGATGCAGGGAAACCATAACCCATGGTCCCCAACCCCCCTGACGTCATCCAGCGGTTGGGATCTTCAAAACCCAAATACTGCGCGGCCCACATCTGGTGCTGGCCCACTTCCGTACAAATGTAGCGATCGTGATCTTTTGTAAGTGCTTCGAGGCGCTCAAGCGCATATTGCGGCTTGATCACTTTACCAGCCTGTTGGAATTTCAGGCAATCGACCTTCTTCCACTCGTTGATCTGGTTCCACCACGTGCCAACAGCATCGGCGTTGGTTTTGCGTCCGCGTGATTTCCAGATCTTCAGAATGTCTTCGAGCACATGGCCCACGTCCCCGACAATCGGAATGTCGACGCGGATCACTTTGTTGATTGACGAAGGGTCGATGTCGATGTGCGCTTTGGTCGAATTCGGGCTGAAGGCGTCCAGCCGCCCAGTGATCCTGTCATCAAAGCGCGCGCCGATATTGATCATCAAATCGCAGTCATGCATCACCATGTTGGCTTCGTACAGGCCATGCATGCCCAACATGCCAAGCCAGTTTTCACCCGACGCGGGATAGGCGCCAAGGCCCATCAAAGTCGACGTGATCGGGAAGTTTGTGGCGGCCACCAGTTCGCGCAGCAATTGGCTGGCTGCAGGACCCGAGTTGATCACGCCGCCACCTGTATAAAACACAGGTTTCTTCGCTTTTTCGATGGCTGCGACCAATTCTTCGATCTCTTGCATGTCGCCTTTGAGCTTGGGTTGGTAATGCGAGGTCGAGGGTTTCTTTTCGGTGTAGGATCCGTTGGCGAACTGGACGTCCTTGGGGATGTCCACAAGCACGGGACCCGGACGGCCGGACGTGGCCACGTGGAAGGCTTCGTGCAAAACACCGGACAATGCGTCGGTCTCTTTCACCAGCCAGTTGTGTTTGGTGCACGGACGGGTGATGCCGACGGTGTCTGCTTCCTGGAACGCGTCCGAGCCGATCATGAAGGTCGGCACCTGACCCGTCAAAACGATGATCGGGATGCTGTCCATCAAGGCGTCTGTCAAACCGGTCACAGCGTTTGTCGCGCCGGGCCCGGAGGTCACAAGGCAGACACCCGGTTTACCTGTTGAGCGCGCATATCCTTCGGCAGCATGCACAGCCCCTTGTTCGTGGCGCACAAGAATGTGTTTGATGTGGTTCTGTTGGAAAATTTCGTCGTAAATCGGTAGCACAGCACCACCAGGATATCCGAATACCGTGTCCACACCCTGATCTATGAGGGCTTGAACAACCATTTTCGCTCCGGTCATTTGGCGTGTCATCTTTAGTGCTCCGTTTAAAGAAGTTTCGGTTTCATTTACGCAAAAAAAAGCCCCCGAGGTGTCGGGGGCGCATGGGTTCCAATCTGGATGTCCGTTACCGGCCCATGCGCTTTCGATCTACAATGACGACTAGTGCGTTCATAGCCTGAGGCCCTTTGGTTGCGTTTGGGGACATTATGAGCGACTCGCGTCAGCGTCAACAGGGCAATTGCGGTTTTTGTGTCGCAGCTTGTCGATTTTTTGAACAATAGTTGCGCAATTTCACGTTTTGGCGTCACTTATTGAATTTTTTGCCGCTTTGAGGGTCATTGCGCGGCAGCGCGCTGTACTTTTGTACCAGTGTCTGCGCCGTCACAGCGGCCAAACTCTGGATATCCGGCACAGGCTGTTTGAATGAGACAGTATTATAACCTTACAGCGCGCTTCCGGTCCCTTGCAGCACGCCGTGCTCCATCGCGTAGCGCGTCAGTCCTGCGGTGGAGGAAATGCCGAGTTTGCGTTTGATGTTCTTGCGGTGCGTCTCGACCGTACGCACCGAGATGTCGAGCGTCAGGGCCACGTCCTTGTTGGATTTGCCCTTCGCCAATTGCAGCAATACTGTTTGCTCTCGCCCTGTCAGGGGATCCCTCAGGTTGCCCTGTTTCGGCTCCAGTGATCCGGCCGCGCCGGTACACAGGTATTTTTCTCCGCGCATGACACTGTCGATGGCCAGTTTGATTTCGTCCGTCGGAACGTCCTTGAGGATGTACCCCATTGCACCGTGGTTCAGCGCCGACGAGATATATTCGGGACTGTCATGCATCGACAACACCAGCACCCGCGTTCCGGGCCGTTGTTCCAACACCATTTCTGTTGCCGTAAGCCCGCCCATTTCGGGCATGTTCAAATCCATCAGAATGACATCGGGGTTGAGTGTTTCCAACTGCTCGACCACGTCGCGCCCGTTGCCCAAGGTGCCCACGACCTCAAGCGTGTCGTAGCTTTCCAGAACAGACTGGATGCCTTGGGCGACCATCGGGTGGTCATCAACGATCAGGATGCGAATTGGGTGTGTCATGCGTGGGCTCTTGTGGTCATGGGTTCATCCGTTGAAGGGGGCAGCAAGTGGGTGAGGGGGACTGTGGCTTCGATGATGGTGCCTTTGCCGGCGGCCCGACTTGAGAGGATACGCAGGCTTCCGTCGAGTTGTTCGACCCGTTCTTGCATGTTGCGCAGGCCGATGCCGCTGGATTGTGTGCGTGTGTTGGGGTCAATCCCGTGTCCGTTGTCCGAGATGCGCAAGGTCGCCCCGCGCGTGTGTCCGCGCAGATCCAGCTTGACGTGGCTGGCGTTGGAATGGCGTTCGATGTTGGTCAGGGCCTCTTGAGCGATCCGGTAAAATGCGATTTTGGCGTTTTGGTCAAGCCGGTTGCGAAACACGACTGTGTCGAATTCGGTGTCGATGCCTGTGCGCACTTCAAAATCTTCGATCAGGGATTTGAGGGCAGGGCCCAAGCCAAGGTCATCCAGAACGCCGGGGCGCAGGTCCCGACTGATGCGGCGCACTTCGCTGATGGCTGTGCCAAGGTTGTCGATCCCTTGTTCCAGGGACTCTCCTGCATCGGGCCGTCCGTTGCTGAGACGGCGGCGCGCAGAATCCAGAGCAAAGCGCACCCCGACCAGAATTTGACTGATCCCGTCATGCAATTCACGCGCCACGCGCCCGCGTTCTTCTTCCTGGGCGTCAAATACCCGTTGCGTGAGCACTTTGAGTTTGGCATCCGCGAGCCTGCGTTCGCGCAGGTTGATGACCATGCCGGTGAGGAAAACTCCGACAATCGCCATCAGGGTGATCGCCAGAATATAGACAAAGGTTTGTCGGATGCGCTCTTCGACCTCTGCGCGTGCGGTGGCCACGTTCGCCAGCACATCGTCAATAAACACCCCTGTGCCCACAGCCCATCGCCATGAGGGAAAAGACGTCACATAAGTGATCATCTGCGCTTGGGTGCCGGTCGAGGGCTTGGCCCACAGATGCGTCAGGTATCCGTCGCCTTGACGGGCGATCTCGATCAGATTGTCGACAACCGCTGTGCCTTCACTGTCGGTTTCCCCTTTGAAGTTGCGGTTGATGCGTTCGGTTTGACGGGGGCTCACCAGATTGGTGCCATCATAGTCATAGACAAAAAAGAACCCGTCATCGCCGTAGATCATCGCGGACAAGATCTGTTTGACCTGATCCTTTGCGTCCTGATCATCGGGGGCGGCACTGCCGTAGATAAAGTAAAAGCCGTTGCGCGCTTGGGTGACGTAGTTGCGCAGCTCTGCTTTCTTGGCTTCGATCAGTTGTTTTTCGAGGGCTGCGATTTCGCGTTCTGCCAGTGCGCGGCTTTGGGCTGCAACGAGAAGCGCAATGGCCGCCACGGCCAGAATCAGTGGTACCGAGGCCAGCAAGGACAGCTTTTGAGCGTAAGTTATAGCAAAGACTGGCAGAAAACGGCGCATGACAGAATCGATACGCGGGAATCACACCGAATCAAAGTGCTTTGCCGTACGTCGTCCTCAAAATGTGAGCATCAACAGGATCATAAAGCTTTTCTAGCGCTATCAGGGCGTTACTTTCGGACGATCTACGCAGTAGTAGGTATTTCAAATCCGAACGATCTGCGTAGATTGGCGACACTCGAAACGATCCGTCTGTGCGGGCGTGCCTAAGAGCGGGCTTTGCGTGGACATCATATCTGGGAGGATCACCTATGGATCGTCGTTCATTTTTGAAGACATCTGCACTTGGCGGGACAGCTGCTGCTGCCGCAACGACACTGGCCGCGCCAGTTTACGCGCAAGGCAAGCGCACTTTGACAATGGTAACATCTTGGCCACGCGGGTTCGCGGTTCTGGATGATGCTGCGTCCTACATGGAAAAATTCGTGTCCGAGCTGTCTGACGGCAACTTGACCATCGACAAAAAAGCACCGGGCGAGCTGGTTGGCGCGTTGGAAGTGTTTGACGCGGTTTCTTCCGGTCAGGCCGACATGTACCACTCTGCTGACTACTACTTTCATCGGTCAGCACCCTGCGTTACGCGTATTTCACAGCTGTTCCATTCGGTGGCACAGCGCAAGAAGTGACCAACTGGTACGAGCACGGCGGCGGCCAACAGCTGCACGACGAGCTGGGCGAAATCTTTAACCTCAAAGGTTTGCTGGCAGGTAACTCCGGTTCGCAGTCCGGTGGTTGGTTCCGCAACGAGATCAACTCTGCAGCGGACTTCAACGGTCTGAAATTCCGTATGCCTGGTCTGGGCGGCAAAGTTCTGGGTAAATTGGGCGCATCTGTTCAAAACATCCCGGGCGGCGAACTGTACCAAGCGCTTGTCTTCGGGCGCTCTGGACGGTCTGGAGTGGGTTGGTCCCAATGCGGACGAACGCGCCGGCTTCCAGGAAGTTGCAAAAGTGTACTACACAGCTGGTTTCCACGAGCCGGGGTCCGCTTTGGCGTCTTCCGTCAACCTCGACGTTTGGAACGACCTGACACCACAGCACCAGTCCATCCTGCAAAACGCATCACGCGCCACAACGCACGTGCAGTTGGCAGAAACCCTGTCCAACAACGGTGCCGCATTGGCTCGTCTTGCAGCAGCAAGGTGTAAAAACATTGCAGTTCTCTGACGATGTTTGGGACGCCTTCGGCGCCGCCTCCAAAGAGGTCATGGACGAAAACATGGGCGACGAATTGTTCGCAAAAATCCGTGAGTCGTTCGAGACATCCCTGGCGTCTTCCGCAAGCTGGATCAACAAGTCAGACGGCTTCTACGTACAGCAGCGCATCCGCGTTCTGGGCGAGTAAGCCTTTTCTAGAGAAACCAGAGGGCCCCTGACATTTCGGGGGCCCTTTTGACTGGCAACAAAGTTTCAGGTGTGCACCGCCTGACAAAAGAGTGCATGGCCCAAAACGGGTTCGAAGGGGGACATCATGGGAACTGAAGGCGTCGTGTCATTTGGACAGCTGATGACGGGCATCGGCTCGGGTATCTTATGGGTACTGACAGAGCTTGTTATGGCATTTTACAACTTCGCTTATGCGATCACGCATCCGGGCTGTGGCTGGACTGGATCGCAAGGAAGCGCGTGATGCGTTTCGTCTACTACGGCGGCTCTACCGAGTTCTTTTTCGTCATTTTCGCCGTTGTGCTGGTCATCACGGCCTATGGCATCTGGCGCAATGCGTTCATGTGGGGCGTCGTGCGCGTCCTTGAAGGGTTTGCCAACGGCATGGGCCGCTTGTTCGCATGGGCCGGCCTTTTGATGGTGCTCCAGCAGATCATCATCGTCTTCATGCAGCGTATCTTCACGCGCCCTGATATTTCCTTTGGCTTCGGTATTCCGCTTGCAATTCGACATTTCGTGGTTTGCCGAAGAACTCAAGCTTTACAATGCGTTGGTCGTCTGTCTTTGCGTCACCTACACCTTCGTTCAGGGCGGCCACGTGCGCGTTGATCTGGTCTATTCCGCGGTGCAAATTCCGCACCAAAAAGGTCATCGACATGTTCGGCGCGCTCTTCTTTATGATGCCGGCGGCTGTGTTGACTGGATGTATGGCTGGTACTTTATGTGGCGTCACCTGATTGTGCCGAAACCAGTCCGCCTCGGACACATTGGACCGGTTGCTGCTCAAATCCCGCGCCATGCGCTGGAACGTGGAAACCATCGGCTTTTCGCCCAACGGCTTTACCGGCTACTTCTTGTTCAAAATCCTGTTGGTGCTCTTTACCGCATTGGTCTTTGTGCACGCGATCGCGTTTTTCTACCGCTCCTATCTTGAGTGGAAAGAGGGCGAAGAGAGCGAAGGCAAATACCTTGACCGTGACACACTTGGGCGAGGGCGAAGAAGCCTATGAGGGGACACACTAATGGTGCGTTTTCAACAAATTAAGGGCCCCGCAGCGGTGTCCGAAGACGTGACGGGGAATACATAATGTTTTTTGGTCTTGATGGGGTCGAAGTTGGCCTGATTATTGTCTTTGTCTGTCTGTTTGGCGGCATCTTGTCCGGCTTTCCGGTGGCTTTTGCCATCGGTGGTGCGGGGATCATTTCCTTTGGGATCATCGCGGCGCTGGACAGTGCGGGGTTGCTCATCCACCAAGCGGTTGACCAATCCTCGCAGGTGTACCGCGATCTGGTGAATTCGGGTGTCTCGCCCAATTCGATCAGTATATTCCGATACCCCGATTTGCCCCGAATTGGCGAACCCGTGTTCCCCAAAGGTTGGGAAGTCGCGCTGGATCGCAACGTGTCCTTTATCGTGAACCGCATGAACGAACGCGTGTTTGGCAGGGGCATTCGATCGAAACACTTCTGGCGGTTTTGATGTTCGTTATGATGGGCATCACGCTGGAGCGCTCCAAGATTGCCGAAGATTTGCTGACCACGATGGCGCGTGTCTTTGGACCGCTGCCGGGTGGTTTGGCTGTGTCTATTGTTGTGGTTGGCGCGTTCCTTGCGGCGTCCACGGGGATTGTGGGTGCGACGGTTGTGACGATGGGTTTGCTTGCGCTGCCGACGATGCTGCGCAACGGCTATTCGCCCGAGATCGCCACAGGGGTCATCGCGGCCTCTGGTACGTTGGGGCAGATCATTCCGCCCTCTATCGTCATCGTTTTGCTGGGCACCTTGGCGGGGGATTTGTATTCCTCAGCGCAAGAGGCGCGCGCGATGTCGGTGGGCTGTCCGATCGGCGCTGACCTATCTGGGAGAGCCTGCGGTTGTGTCTGTCGGGACCTTGTTCCAAGCGGCCTTGTTGCCGGGCATCCTGTTGGCGCTGCTCTATGCGCTTTATGCCTTTGGCTACGCGTTGCTGAACCCTGACAAAGCGCCAGCGGTGCCAATGGGCTCGACCAACGCAGAACCCGTCACACGCGGCGAAGCGTTGACATGGTTCTTGTTCGTGCCAATCGGTTTGGTTGTCGCGACAATCCTGTTGGGCAATCTGGGCCTTGTGGGCAGCCAGAACATGGTTGTGTCCTCCTTCTCTGACATCGGGGATAGCGCGTCACTGCGCACCAATGTTTCGGAGATGTGTCAGGCTGCGATGATCGAATTGCACGGTCAGCCCGCATGGGATGCGGCTGTGGCGCAGCAGGTGGCGATTGAAGCGTCTGGCGGTGTTGCCCAATCCGAACGCCTGAGCCCTGAAGCTTTGGCCGCCGCGATTGAAGCAAAAGTTGCAGCCGCTGCCCCGGTCGGGACCGGCACTGCGATCTTGTTGATCTTGCTCAGCCTCATCCTCAGCACCGCGCGCGGTGTGTCGCCCTCTGCGGATGTGCGTCCATTGCTGATCGGCGCCATCGGTGTGGTTCTGGCCATCATTGTGGACATTGCGCTGGTCGGACCGGAAACATCGGCTGGCGTTTATGTGGTGCTGATGTTCTTGCCCTTCGTGGCCATCCTGTATGGTGCCGTCGCCGGTGTGCAAATCTGTGCCCAAAACGAGCTGATCCGCGTGGTCTTTCCACCGCTGGTCCTGATCGTTGCGGTGCTTGGATCAATCCTTGGCGGGATCACCAACCCGACACCGGCAGCAGCCCTTGGGGCAGGCGGGGCCATCATGCTCGCGGCTTACCGCAAGCTGCGTGACACGGACCGCTCTCCCAAAGTGATCATCTGGTCCACTTTGGCGATTGTTGTCTGTATCCTTGTGGGCGTGAACTTTGACCTTCGCATCAATCAGGACGGTGTGGAGGCATGGACTTGGGCTGCGTTCTTTATCGCTTACGGCGCTTACTTGTATGCTCTGTTCGGTTTGTTGTTCTCGTGCTGGATCTTGTTCACCTCGGGGGTTCTGACCCCTGTCGTGCGCGAAACGGCCAAGGTTACATCGATGGTGTTTACGATCCTGATCGGGTCGCAAATCCTGAACCTTGTGGTCATCAGCTTCGGGGGCGAGCACTACATCCAGCAGTTCCTCAAGAGCTTTGACAATGAGGTCACGGTGTTCCTGATCGTGATGCTGGTGTTGTTCATCCTCGGGTTCGTGCTCGACTTCCTCGAGATCATCTACATCGTCATTCCGATTGTGGGTCCGGTCATTTACGGCGGCACATTTGACCCCAAGTGGGTGACCATCATGATCGCGGTGAACTTGCAGACTTCGTTCCTCACACCACCTTTTGGATTTGCGCTGTTCTACTTGCGCGGGGTGGCCCCAAAAGAGGTCACGACACGCCACATCTACCGCGGCATCATCCCGTTTGTGTTGATCCAGGTGGGCGGTTTGTTCTTGCTCTATTGGTTCCCAGGTATCGTGACGATCGTGCCTGATCTCATCCCGAACTAAGCAGACCTGCCAGTCTGACTGATCAAAGGCCGCTCATTGGAGTGGCCTTTTTTCATGGGCTGGTGTTGGATTGGCGAAAGGAAGCGCGACAAGGATCAAGCAGATTACGGCGCCGCACGTGCGGTGGATTTTGGCGAAATCCCGTTGTGAATCTCAGCGATTTGGACAGTGATGCAGGACGCGCCCGTATCAGCGCAGAGCTGATCGCGGCGGCGCAAAGCAGCGGATTTTTCCACCTCGAAGGACATGGTATTTCCGAAACGCTGGGGGCGCGTGCCTTTGCCGCCTCGCGCGCGTTCTTTGCTTTGAGCGATGAGACCAACACGATCGGCAACACCGGTAAAACGCAGGGGTTGATCAGGGTCAGCAGACCAGCGAAGTTGGCAAATACAAATTCCAGATAAATGGACATGGCGCGGTGGGCTCTATCGTCCAAGTCACATGCCCTGACGCCAGATCACACATGCTTGAAAAAGCTTACGTTGTGGGGCGTGTGTCTGGCAGCTGGATATTCGCCACTTGCTCTGCGATCGGGTCCGAAGACAAGGGGTGGCGATTGGCGTCGAACGCATCAGGGTCTGTCATCGACTGCCATTGTCCGCCGGTATAGACTTCAAGCCCGGAAAAGTTGGCCTTGTACCCCATCTTTTGGCTGCCCGGCACCCAATAGCCAAGGTAGACGTAGGGCAGATTGGCCTCTATCGCGATCTGGATGTGATCAAGGATCAGATACGTGCCCAAGGAATTGCGCGCGAGGTCAGGGGTGTAAAACGAATAGACCATGCTCAGACCGTCCGTCAGCACATCCGTAAGGCTCACGGCAATCAGCTCTTTGTTTGCGGGATCTGTGTATTCGACAACGCGGCTGCGGATCGGGGTCTCTTCGATCATGGCGGCGAATTCAAAGACATCCATGTCCGCCATCCCGCCATCCGCGTGGCGGCTATCAAGGTAGGTGCGAAACAGGTCGTATTGCGCTTCGGTCGCCCACGGAGAGGTCGCGCGCCGCTGGAACTGGCTGTTGCGTTTCAACGTGCGTCGCTGGCTGCGGGTTGGTGTGAACTTTGACACGTCAATCCGCGCTGACAGGCAGGCCGCACAATCCGAGCAAGACGGGCGGTACAGAACATTCTGAGAGCGACGGAACCCTTGTTGCGACAGGCTGTTGTTCAACGCGTCCGCATTGTCGCCTTGTAATGCGGTGAACAGCTTACGCTCCATCCGTCCGTCCAGATAGGGACAGGGCTGCGGTGCCGTCACATAAAACTGGGGCGCAATGGGCAGCGTATGACGCATGAACAAGACCGAGTGATTTAGTCGACTGTAACCTACCCAGCGGGTGGCGCAAGCGATTCACGCGATATTGGTTTACGCATTGGGTCCTGTCAATTCCCGCCTAGCGTGCGCGCTTGTTGAGCATAACTGTGCCAAGCACCATATCGCTCAAGCTTTGGCCGCGTTCGGTGGCGCACATCAAAACGATAGAAACGATTTGGGCAAGCGCGGTGCTGACGGTCAGCAAGTAACCAATGGTGTGCAAAACCGCTTCACCGGTGCTCAGGCGCAGTCCTTGGGAATTGCGCAATTCAATCGCTGCGATCCGCATGCCAAAGGTCGCAGACTGGCTGGCGATGGACATGCTGCGATATGCAAGGCTGACCACAAAAAGCAGGAAGGGGATGAAAAACAGCCCGATGAACGCCGTGAACACCACGATGAGGGCTGTGATGATGCCGATGATCACCGCATCGATTGCCCAGGCAAGCAAGCGCTTTGAGGGCACATCATCATAGAACTGGCTTTGGTTTATCGGATCAGGAAGATGGGTCATGGAACTTCTTTTGTTTGGAATGGCCCCCGACCAATCGGGGGAAGACTGGTCGGGGAGGGGCAGCTTTGGCGTTATGCGTTGCTGCGTGCGTCGTCATCTGTTTTGGCGGCGCGTTCGTCCATGAACTGGTCGAATTCGGATTTGTCTTTGGCTTCGCGCAAACGTTCAAGGAAGGATTCGAAGTTGGTTTGCTCTTCCTCGAGGCGGCGCAATGTGTCGGCTTTGTAGCTGTCAAAGGCGCTGTTGCCGGTTGTGCGCTGCGCACTAAAGCGTGTGTGGCGGGACATTGTGCGATTGCAGGACTTTGAAAACATGCGTTTGCTCCAGATCATGTAAAACAAAAGGGCAAGGCCGACAGGCCAGAAGAAGATGAACCCCAAGACCATTGCCGCGATCCACGCGCCTTTGCCTTTTTCGTCAAGCCAGTCTTCGGATTTGGTGAACCAACCTGAGGAAGAAGCGGTTGGGGCGGTTTGCGTAAGGGTTGTCATCGGGTGCCTTTCTGCTGGGTTTCATCTGATGTGAATGCTCTTCACATTAAACAAGATGGGCAGTCACAGCCGTGTCGACAAGGGTTAATGTGAATGTTTTTAACATAAACGCCGTTTACTGTGTGAAATCAGCCCCTTGGCACCCTGAAATTTTGCAAATTTCTTGTGCCGTAGATGAAAATACATGGTGCGGCGTGCCAGCTGCGGCCCAAATCACGTCAAATTCATGCAGTTTCGGGTCCAAAAACGCGCGGACCGGGTTCACATGCCCAACGGGCGACACCCCACCGATGGCAAATCCGGTTTGAGCGCGGATCATCGCCGCATCTGCTTTGCCCAGTGGTTCGCCTGCCAGCTGTGCCGCTTTGTCTGCGTCGACCCGGTTGCCCCCAGCCGTGATGAACAAAATAGCCTCACCGCTGTTTTGCCCTGCAAAGATGATGGATTTGGCGATCTGGTCAATCTCGCAGCCGATTGCGTTGGCTGCATCCGCGGCCGTGCGGGCTTGGGCGGTTTCCAGAATATTCGGGGTCACGCCAGCGCTCTCAAGGGCGGCGCGAACCCGTTTCAAACTTTTACTCATACATCGAGGATGTCGCGCCGGTTCCGGATTGGCAAGAGCCATTGACGCGCCCAAGCGCGCGGTCGACAGTGCGCGCATGCGCTTGCTTGATCATATCTCCAGATGCCCCCGTCCGTTTGATCCCGATTTGGGAGGCGAAGCCGTTGCAGCCTTGCCTGACCTTGGGCCGGAACTGCGCAGCTTGATCCATGCCACGGCGTCGGGCAGCCCGTATTTGGCGTCCTTGATCGTCAAGGAGGCGGCGTGGTTGCCGCAAGCAATGGAGGATATGGACGCCAGCATCGCAGCCGAGATTGCCACCGCGCGGGATCACACTGTCCCGGATCAAATGCCACGCTTGCGTCAAGGCAAACGTCGCGTGGCTTTGTTGACAGGTTTGGCCGATCTTGCGGGGGCCTTTTCTTTGGAGCGCGTCACCGGTGCGCTGACTGATTTTGCAGATGCAGCCACCCAAGGGGCGTTGGGGGCAGGGATCGCGGCGCAGATCAAACGCGGCCGTCTGCCCGGTGTCCGCGAGGACGACATCGGTATCGCAGGTGGTATGGTTGTTCTTGCGATGGGGAAAATGGGCGCCCATGAACTGAATTATTCATCCGACATTGATTTGATTTGCCTCTTTGACGAGACCCGTTTCGATCCTGCCGATTTTGCAGATGTGCGCATGGGGTTTGTGCGCGCCACCCGTGCGATGGCCGCCACTCTGAGTGATCTCACCGGCGAGGGCTATGTGTTTCGCACGGATTTGCGCCTCCGTCCTGATCCGGCCGTGACCCCGGTGTGCATGGCGATGGAAGCGGCAGAGCGCTATTATGAAAGCCTTGGGCGCACGTGGGAGCGCGCAGCCTACATCAAGGCGCGCCCGTGTGCCGGTGATCTTGAGGCTGGCGCACGCTTTCTGAACACGTTGCGTCCGTTTGTGTGGCGCAAGCATCTGGATTTCGCAGCGATTCAGGACGCCCATGATATGCGCCTTGCGATCCGCGCCCACAAAGGGCTTGGCGGGCCGATCACCTTGCCCGGTCACAACATCAAGTTGGGGCGTGGTGGCATTCGCGAGATCGAGTTTTTCACCCAGACCCGTCAATTGATCTCTGGCGGGCGCGACAAAAGCCTGAGGGTGCGCGGCACGTGCGAAGGGCTTGGTGTGTTGGAACTGGCCGGATGGATCAAGCCCGATGTGGCAGAGACGCTGCGTGATCATTACGTGGCTCACCGCACGGTAGAGCATCGATTGCAAATGGTGCGCGATGCCCAAACCCATACGTTGCCCACATCGGACACGGAATTTGCGCGTATCGCGTCCCTGATGGATATGGCCCCTGAGGACTTGCACCGCGACCTGCATCACCGCCTCAGCGCAGTGCACACTGCCACCGAAGGGTTCTTTGCCCCGTCCGAAAGCGCACAGGCCGTCCCGCACTCGCTGGATGAGCGGTTGATCGAACGCTGGCCCAGCTATCCTGCCTTGCGCAGTGAACGCGGCGCGGCGGTGTTCGAGCGGATCAAACCTGTGCTTTTGGAGCGCCTTGAGGATGCGGCCCGCCCGCAAGAGGCGCTGCTGGCGTTTGATCGCTTTTTGCAAGGTCTGCCTGCCGGAGTTCAATTGTTTTCGCTGTTTGAGGCGAACCCGACCCTCGTGGATTTGCTGATCGACATTGTCAGCACATCACCCGAACTGTCCTTGCACCTGTCGCGCAATGCCTCTGTGTTTGATGCGGTCATCGGGGGGGCGTTTTTCACGGATTGGCCAGGGCAATCAGGTTTGGTTGAGGAAGTATCAAGCGCCTTGACCGCAGAGCCTGATTATGAGGCCAAGCTGGATATGGCGCGGCGCTGGAACAAGGAATGGCATTTCCGGATCGGGGTGCACCAACTGCGCAACCTGATCGACGCCCAAGAGGCTGCCCGGCAATACGCCGACCTTGCGCGTGCTGTGATCCAAGCCCTCTGGCCTGTGGTCATCGCGCAGTTTGAAATCAGACATGGGAGCCCTCCGGGGCGCGGTGCTGCGATCCTTGGTTTGGGCTCGCTTGGGGCAGGACGGCTCACGGCCAGCTCCGATCTGGACGTGATCGTTATTTATGATGCGGACGGGGTTGAAGCCTCCGAGGGCCCCAAGTCCTTGCCCGCCCGCCTGTATTACGCCCGCCTGACCCAAGCGATGATCACAGCGATGACGGCGCCGATGTCCCAAGGTCGCTTGTATGAAGTCGATATGCGATTGCGTCCCTCGGGCACCAAAGGGCCCGTGGCCACCAGTTGGGCGAGCTTTCAAAGCTATCAACAAGAACAGGCTTGGGTCTGGGAGCACTTGGCCCTCACGCGCGCCGCAGTCGTCGTCGGTGCGCAAGAGGTGAGCGATGACATCGAGGCGTTTCGCATTGCCCTTTTGCGGGGGCCAAAGGATCAGGTCCATATTTTGAAAGAGGTCGCGATCATGCGCAACCGTATTGCGCAAGCCAAAGGCACGGGCGGTGTTTGGGATGTGAAAATCGGCGCAGGACGCCTTCAGGACATCGAGTTGTTGTCCCAAGCCGGACAATTGATACAGGGTGGGCGCGCGCTGGATGTTGCGAGTGGGCTTGAGGCCTGTGTCGCGCTTGGCATTCTGAACGCCGCGGACGGCGCAGCGTTGCGCGACATTTATGATTTGTGTTGGCGGGTGCAGATGGCCACGAAATTGCTGTCCGGGCAGGCGTTGGACCCGGATGCGATGGGCGCAGGCGGGCGCGCATTTCTGGACCGTGCCAGCGGGCCTGACGGCCAAGAGGCATTGGCGGCGGCCTATACAAAAGCAGCCCGCGTGATCGACACTGCGTTGGCAACAGGAGGCGCAGATGCGCAAAGGTGACGAGAACGACCCCAAAGGCCTGATTTTTGAAGCCTATCAGATGGAAGGCATCGGAAAATCCGAATGCCGAACGATTTTTCTCGATTGGGCGCTGAGCTTGCCGATGGAAAAAGACACAGGGCAGACATTGCGTGTGCTGATCGAACAATACGCGCGAAATGCGCCCGCGCATCCGATGTCCGACGTCATGACAGAGGGGCTCGCAGGCATGGCGGCCCCACGCCGTCGTGGGGGGTGGCGCAGCCGCACGCGCAGTTAAAACAAAGGCCGTCTCGCAGAACCGTCGTGATAGTTTCACGGGATTGTCGTGATAGTTTCACGGGATTACAGCAAATTTGACGCAAATTGGCCTCATTTGCCCGTCAAACCTCCTTTCAACCCAAAGTGGGATTGCCGCACAAAGGGGCCGGAGGACGACATGAAGATTGTAAAACTAATGATGGCTCTTACACTTGGTGGACTTGTGTCCGCTTGTGCCAGCCCCGATACAGCGACGCGCAACGCGCCGTATTCTACAAATGACCAACGCATCATCAAAAGCGTGAGCCCGCAACCGACCACGCCAGCACTGCGCGTGGATCACATCAACGTCAGCGTCCCGCAATCGTTGAAAGTGTCGGAACGCAACATGTATTACCCTGGTGGTGATATTGTCTGGCGCGAAGACCCTATTGGTGATCGCCATGCACAGGTCAAAAAGATTTTTGAATCCGCAATGGCACAGGGCACAGCGCAACTCGAGAATGGACTGGTTCCTGTTTACCTTGATGTGCAGGTCCAACGGTTTCACGCACTGACTGAAAAAGCCCGCTATACCACAGGCGGCGTCCACTCGATTACGTTCAGAATGCGCCTGCGGGATGCGGCCACGGGCCTTGCTTTGGGCGAGCCGCGCACAGTGCAAGCCGATATCGAAGGCTTTGGCGGTCGTCAGGCTTTGCAGGCCGAAGCACGTGGTTTGACGCAAAAAGTACGCATCACCAACCACCTCGCCGAAGTCATTCGTCAGGAATTGACCCAGCCAGAGGGTTATGAGGGTGCGAATCTTGGCTTTATGCAGGCTATCAACAAGCTTTAAGCTTTCGCCGACACACAATTGGATTTAGGGAAGGGCGCTATGACAGCGCCCTTTTCTGATGACCCGACCTCACCCGCAACACGCCCGACAGTGCGTATGCGCCCGAAATCAAACGCCCGTGCAATCCGCCACGGCTTTCCTTGGGTCTATGCCAATGAACTCGTGACTGACAGACGCACCAAGGCGATTGAGCCGGGTGCTTTTGCGATCCTCGAAGATGACGCGCGGGTGCCGTTGGGCCTCGTCTCCGTCAATACGGCCTCCAAGATCATTGGGCGTATGATTGACCCCGATCCAAACGCGGTGATCGATCAAGTGTGGTTCGAGCAAAAATTTGCCCGTGCGCTGGCCCTGCGTGCGCGCATGTTCACGCAACCCTATTACCGTTTGGTCCATGCCGAAGCCGATGAAATGCCCGGTGTGGTGATTGATCGTTTTGGCGATACGTGCGTGATCCAGCCAAACGCGGCTTGGGCCGATACGCATATCGACATGATAGCGGCAGCTTTGGTGCAGGTGACGGGCGTCAAAAACGTCCTCAAGAACGCTGCCGGGCGCACACGCAGCTTGGAAGGGTTGGATGATGTGTCGGGCGTTTTGATCGGGCAGGCGCCTGACGCT
Organism: uncultured Paracoccaceae bacterium; assembly: GCA_943787985.1. Lineage (GTDB taxonomy): Bacteria > Pseudomonadota > Alphaproteobacteria > Rhodobacterales > Rhodobacteraceae > Ascidiaceihabitans. The sequence continues at coordinate 1,161,622 of CALSOO010000004.1, forward strand.
GCATTGCCGGTTCCTATGAACGGCGCAACGTATATGGCCGATTTGACGGGCGGTCAAAAGACCGGCCTGTTTTATGATCAACGTCCCAACCACGCATTTGCGGCCTCTGCTTCACGCGGCGCCCGTGTCCTTGATGTGTTTTCACATGTTGGCGGGTTTTCACTTGCGGCTTTGGCCAATGGTGCGGCGTCTGCTTTGGCGGTGGATGGTTCGGCACCTGCACTTGAATTGGCCCGCGCCGGTGCCGCCGCCAGCGGATTTAGCGACAGCTTTGAAACCCGCCAAGGGGATGCTTTTGATGTTCTGGCCGCATTGCGCGCGGAGGGGGCTGAATTTGACGTGGTGATTTGTGACCCGCCCGCGTTCGCCCCGTCGCGCCAAGCACTGGAAGCGGGCTTGCGCGCCTATGAGCGGATCGCCCGTTTGGCGGCGGGTCTGGTCGCTGAAAACGGCGTTCTGGGGTTGTGTTCGTGCTCGCATGCCGCTGACCTTGCCCAATTCCGTGCCTCTTGTGTGCGTGGCATTGGACGCGGCGGTCGCCGTGGTTCCATCATCAACACAGGCTTTGCCGGGCCGGATCATCCGTTGCTGCCACAGTTGGCAGAAAGCGGATATCTCAAGTCATTGTTCTTCCGCTTGTGAAGGCCTTCCTCGACGCCTGCGTTTTGTTTCCTACAGTGATGCGGGAAATGTTGATGGGCGTCGCGGCAAAAGGGCTGTTCGAGCCCCAGTTTTCGCCGCGTGTGCTGGAAGAATGGGCACGCGCGGCAAACCGGATCGGCCCGACAGGCGAAGCCCAAGCGCGCGCAGAAATCGCAATGCTGCGCGCCAATTGGCCCAAAGCCGAAGTCAGCCCGACCCCTGCGCTAGAAGCCCGTTTGTGGCTGCCGGACGAGAATGACATCCACGTTTTGGCGGCGGCCATCGCAGGCTCTGCGGACGGTATCATCACAATGAACGCCAAGGATTTTCCACGCGGCACTTTGGCCGAAGAAGGCGTATCGCGCTTTGATCCGGACGGTTTTTTGGTGGCGATGCACGGTGAGGATCCGGTTGCAGTCCAGGAGGTTGGAGATCGTGTTTTGGAACAAGCGCGTGCGATGTCTTCTGACGATTGGCACATGCGCGCTCTGATGAAAAAAGCGCGGTTGCCGCGTCTGGGCAAGGCGCTCAGCGCCTGAGGGTGCCATTTTTTGCCCGCTGTCAGTTCACAACCATTGATTGTCAATTCCATCCGGTGCTAGGCTGGCGTCAACAGGCCAATTTTGGCGCTGTGTTTTCGACTATGATATTTTAGCATTTTGATATTTCGCCTTTGGAGGGCTTTTCCATGACCAAATCCGCAAAACTCCTGTTGGCAGCCACCTGTCTTGCGCTTCCAACCCATGCCGCATTTGCCCAAACCAGCTATGGAAGCTGTACAGATGCCGGTTGGATCAGCAAGTCAGATGAAGCGTTTGCCGCCGATTGTGTCGTCATGGCCTTTGAGGGCAGCCTTGAGGATCGCGAAACATTGGCGTGGATGTTCTTTACCCGTATCAACCAGTTGATTGACGATCCCACAAACGGCGGCATGTCCGGCACAGATCAGGTTCCGCTGTGGATGGCATGGCCCACGGACCCTGATACCTTTAATCCAACGGCCCCATTTGAGTTTAGCGCCACGCCGCGCAGCACGTTAAAGCCGAGCGCGGAAAAGAAAGACCTCGAGGCCGGTGAAGTGGCCACCGCCGATCCTGATGGCTCAAACGAGGAAGTGACCCGCAACAAGATCAGCTATGATTACTTGACCAACAGCGGCCTGACGACCAAAGCCGACATCGCCACGTTCTTTGAAACCAACGACTATGTGGATATGCCGGTCGGGACCATCGAGCTGAAAGCATCATGGCTGCAGGTCACCGAGGGCAGCCCTGTGCCAAGTGGGGCATTGGCGTTTCAGTTTGACAGCGGCACATACTGGTTCCGCGGCTTGCACATCATGGTCAAGATGCAGTCCCTGACCAATCCGGGGGATGCGTTTTACACCGAAGATCCCAGCTGGTTCTGGACCACCTTCGAGTTCAACGACAACTTTGGCGTGGCCCATGTCCGCGACACTCTGATCACCCAACGCGCCCCTTTGCCTGCCAATGACATTGCATTGGTTTTGAATGAGGGCGGTTTGACCGGTTTCGGGTTTGAAGCTTACGCCCCGAATGGCACTCAAATCCGCTTTACCGAAAACGGCGAGGGCACGGTGCCGGTCATCCTTGGACACACGGACATGGAAGATTTTGCAGGCAGCCCCAATACAGGGCAGGCCAAATACTGGACCCGATTTGAAGCGAGCTGTCACAGCTGCCATGCGACCGCGTCCTACAACCCTGACACCAAAGAGTTTTTCCCGTTCTCGATTCCAACCGGCGCCTTGCATGCAGGCTACGGAGAGCCAAATGGCAAGGGGATCACCCAGTATCTGGGGCAGGGGTTCTTGCCGCTCGACTTCATGTGGCCGATTGCGTTTCAAGCCCAGTAAACCCGCGCTGGTCTCGTGACGGTTCAAGGGACCACCAGCCTATATAAAATCACCGCGCAGTCCTGACGATCATTGGGGGTGCGCGGTTTTGTGTTTGGGGCGCCGCTTTTGGTGCAACGCGTGGCCGGCCTGAACCGGCGACCTTGTTGTTTCTCTGGACCTTCGGGGGTTCTCATTTAGGGTGCCGGTGTAAATCCGTTGCGCCACTGGCCCGGCGATACAGCAGGAGTAGGGCAGATGAAGATTGCGTTGACAGGTGGGGCCACGGGGATCGGGGCCGAGGTCGCGGCCAAGCTGAAAGCCCAAGGTCATCACATCACGGCCTTTGATATCTATGAACCCCAAGACACTGTAGATCACTGGATCAAGACTGATTTGAGCGATCCCGCGTCTGTTCAGGCCGCATTAAACGCAGCAAAAGGTCCGTTTGATGTTTTGATCAATAACGCAGGCCTGCCACCGCGTGACGGGCTTGAGGAAGCAATTCTCAGGGTCAATTATTTTGGCCTGAAGGCGTTCATGGACGGACTGTTGGACAAGCTGGGCGATGGCGCGTCGATCATAAACACAGCCTCACGGGCAGGGGCGCAATGGCGCGAGAACCTTGAGGAGGTCAAAGCGCTGATGGCGCTGGACCCTGCGGAGTTGGGCGCATTCGTGGCGCAGCGCAAGATCACGCCAACACGGGCCTATAATCTCTCCAAAGAGGCATTGATCGTGCTGGGCATGGCCATGACCGAAGGGCTGGTGGCGCGCAATTTGCGGATCAACTCTATCAGCCCTGCAGCGGTCAGCACCTCTATCCTCGAGGACTTCGCCGTGGCCTTTGGGGACAAGATGGCCAAGAACGTGGCCCGCATCGGTCGGCCCGGTTTGCCAGGTGAAATTGCAGATGTGATTGTATTTCTGGCCTCTCCGCAAAGCGGGTGGATCAAAGGTCAAGACCTTGTGATAGACGGCGGTATGAGCGCGATGGTGATGAGCGACGCGCTTGGGTTGCCAAAGTAGACCGGCGCGTCAGGGCAGGGTGTTTGCAACGCCCTTGCCCCCGTATCTTGCAATGTGCGAACACTTGCACAGGGTGCATTGAGATGTTGCATCAAGACGTGACACCAAAAAGGGAAACCCCCGCATGAATATTTTGTTCATCATGTACGACCAATTGCGTTTTGACTATTTGAGCTGCGCCGGACATCCACATCTGCAAACCCCTCACTTTGATCGTGTTGCGGCAAAAGGCGTGCGGTTTACCAACGCCTATGCGCAGTCCACGATCTGCGGTGCGAGCCGGATGAGTTTTTACACAGGTCGTTACGTGTCCTCGCACGGGGCCGCGTGGAACGGTTTTCCGCTGCGGGTGGGGGAGCAAACGCTTGGCGATCATTTGCGCAAGATCGGGATGGACTGCTGGCTGATCGGCAAGACCCACATGAAGGCGGATGCCGAAGGTATGGCCCGCCTTGGACTTGCGCCCGACAGCGAGATCGGGGCACGCCAGGCCGAATGTGGCTTTGATGCGTGGATCCGTGATGATGGCTTGTGGGGGGCTGGACCGGACGGGTTTTATGATGAAAAACGCTCCCCTTACAACGAATACCTGAAATCCAAGGGCTACGAGTCCGAGAACCCTTGGGCCGATTACGCCAACGCCGGTATTGACGCGCAAGGCAACAAGGCAAGTGGCTGGATGTTCGCCAATGCGGACAAGCCTGCCAACATTCGCGAAGAAGACAGCGAAACGCCGTGGCTGACCCGCCAAACTATTGATTTTATGGAACATGCAACGGCCGAAGGCAAAGGGCCGTGGTGCGCGCATGTGAGTTTCATAAAACCTCATTGGCCCTATATTGTGCCTGCGCCTTACCACAATATGTTTGGTCCCGCGCATGTGCCGGTTCCTGTGCGCGCCGCGCGTGAGCGTGAAGATCCGCATCCTGTCTTCGGCGCCTATATGGGCAATAAAATCGCGACAGCCTTTCAACGCGAAGACGTGCGCAACAAGGTCATCCCTGCCTATATGGGGCTGATCAAGCAATGCGATGACCAGCTTGGGGTTTTGTTGGATCACTTGGAAGCGCAAGACCAGTTGAAGGACACGATGATTGTCCTGACCTCTGATCACGGAGATTATTTGGGGGATCATTGGCTGGGGGAAAAGGATCTGTTTCACGATCCGTCCGTCAAAATTCCGATGATTGTGTTTGACCCGCGCGTGGAGGCGGATGCGACCCGTGGCACCACAAATGATGCGTTGGTAGAGGCGATTGATCTGGTCGCCACCTTCATTGATGCCGCTGGCGGTGATGTGCCCAAACACATTGTTGAAGGGCGCTCGCTGGTGCCATTGTTGAACGGCGAGACGCCTCAGTGGCGCGAGGTCGCTGTGTCCGAGTTTGACTATTCCCCGACGCCGCAAGGTATGAAACTGGGACTGGAACCAAGCGATTGCCGGTTGTTTATGGTGTTCGACGGACGCTACAAATTGATGCATGCTATGGGGGGCTTTCGCCCGATGTTGTTTGACCTTGAGACAGACCCTGATGAGCTGGATGATCTCGCCAAAGGCGACAGGCATGATGCAATTCTGGACCAGATGTACGCGCATCTGGCGCATTGGGGGCGGCGCAACGCCCAGCGTGTCACCAAATCCGATGAGGATATCAAGAACATGCGCGGCAAATCCCTGCGCAAAGGTATCCTGCCGTTTCTGGTGGATGGCAGTGAAGTCCCGGATGAGCTGTTGGCGAAATACAGCGGCCCCGCTGCCCAGCGTTTTGTGGACGACTGACCATACCCAACGCCGCGCCGCTATACCACAACGCCACTCAATTCAAAAAAATCCATCATCCAACTGGCTGACGGGATGTGGAAAGCGGTTGGCGACGCGGCCTTGACCCGACACATGATCGAGGGGCGCGGTTCCGCCACAATCCTCGAAACCTAGGAGAGTTGGGGCAGTGGTTTTTGCCCCCATGCAATCACTCACGCGCCTGCGTTTTGGTGCCTTTCCAAAAAACGCGTCGTGTCAGCAGGCGTCGGGCCGGTGCCGGCGAACAACTCGACATAGTGGCGCACCCGCGCCAGCCTGTCTGCGCGCGCTTCCGCAACCTGCATAGAGATGTAACCGATTTGCGTGTAAATGACCGTCAGGCCGCGCACCTGTGCTTGTTCGTCACTGAATTGGAACCGCTTGAACATGTCGGTCACAGCCTGAACACGCAGATCATCAGCCTCTTTGAGGCGCAGGGCGAGTGCCTCATCAACCCGCGCCCAGTTGCGAATGGCCAGATCCAGACGGGAATCAAAAAGATCGGGATCAAGCCAGCAATCCATCAGGTTAAACAAGGCCTCGCAAATGTTGGAGGCGTCCATGGCGCATCTTGCGATCAATGTGCCTGTGTTCTTGCTTTCCCATCTGTGCACCATTGCGGTGTGCAGTTCTGTCAAGTCCTCAAAGAACCAATAAAATCCGGTGCGTGTGACGCCGAGGCGCTTGGCCAGAAGCATGACTTTGACCGCATCGATCCCTTGATCGATGAGCAATTCATAGGCTGCGTCCAACCACAGCTCTTTGGAACCACGTTGGCGGGGTGTCGTCGTATTCATCCGGCACTTACTAGAAGAACTTGACACATGTGTCAATTGCGCGTCAGTCTGTGACTCATAATGCGAGCAAGGCCGCTGTGGCCTGCGCGCCTTTGCGACTTGGCCCCCAACACGCGAGATGCCCGAGATGACTACAGACCCTTTGCTTCAGCCCTATCAGCTTAAACATCTGACGTTGAAAAACCGGATTATGACCACCAGCCACGAACCTGCGTACCCCGAAGACGGCATGCCAAAAGATCGCTACCGCGCCTATCACGAAGAGCGCGCCAAAGCAGGGGTGGCTTTGACGATGACCGCAGGGTCTGCGGCTGTGTCCAAGGACAGCCCGCCTGTGTTCAACAACATTCTGGCCTACAAAGACGAGGTCGTGCCGTGGATCCGGAACCTGACGGACGGGTGCCATGAACACGGATGTGCCGTGATGATCCAACTGACGCACCTTGGGCGACGGACCACTTGGAACAAGGGCGACTGGCTGCCGTCGGTGTCCTCTTCCAAGCACCGCGAACCTGCGCACCGCGCCTTTCCCAAGCTGATCGAGGATTGGGACATCGATCGCATCATCACCGATTTCGCGGATGCTGCAGAGCGTATGAAAGCGGGCGGCATGGACGGGATCGAATTGCAGGTCTACGGCCATTTGCTGGATCAGTTCTGGTCCCCGCTGAGCAATGATCTGGTGGGGCCGTACGGGGCCGATACGCTGGAAAACCGGATGCGGTTTCCGCTGGATGTGTTGGGCGCCATCCGCAAACGCGTCGGTGCAGAGTTTATCGTGGGGTTCCGCTATACCGCTGACGAGGCCCAAAAGGGGGGGATCACGGCCGAAGACGGTTTGGAAATTTCCAAACGTTTGGCGGCCACTGGCCAGCTTGATTTCCTGAATGTCGTGCGCGGGCGCATCCACACGGATCCTGCGATGACGGATCTGATCCCCATTCAAGGTATGGCCAACGCTCCGCACCTTGATTTTGCGGGGCAGGTCAAGAAACTCACCGGAATGCCAACGTTTCATGCCGCCAAAATCCCTGACGTTGCAACGGCGCGCCATGCCGTCGAGGCCGGATTGCTGGACATGGTGGGCATGACCCGCGCCCATATGGCCGACCCGCATGTGGTGAAGAAAATCATGGAAGGGCGCGAGGATGATATTCGTCCCTGTGTTGGCGCCACCTATTGTCTGGACCGGATTTACGAGGCGGGGGATGCACTGTGCATTCACAACGCGGCCACGGGGCGCGAATTGAGCATGCCGCACACGATCACGCCCGCGCAAATGGCGCGCAAAGTTGTTGTGATCGGGGCTGGTCCTGCCGGTCTGGAAGCGGCACGCGTCGCGGCGGAACGTGGGCACGAGGTGATTGTATTTGAAGCGCAACCCGACCCAGGTGGTCAAGTGCGCCTGACCGCCCAAAGCCCGCGGCGGCGCGAGATGATTTCGATTATCGAATGGCGGATGGCTCAATGTGCGGCGCGTGACGTTGTTTTTCACTTTAACACATGGGCGGAAGTTGAGGATATTAAATCATTAAATCCCGACGTTGTGATTGTGGCCACAGGTGGTTTTCCCAACACTGAGTTGTTTGAAACAGGCAAGGAGGCCGCCCATGTCGTCACGAGTTGGGACATCATTGCGGGTGACGTGAAGCCTGCGCAAAACATATTGATTTACGACGAAAGCGGGGATCATGCGGGCCTGCAAGCCGCCGAGATCGCTGCATTCTCTGGCGCTACGGTTGAAGTGATGACCCCTGATCGCACCTTTGCTTCCGGGGTCATGGCAATGAATCTGGTGCCATACATGCGCTCTTTGCAGGACAAGGATGTCACCTTTACCGTCACGCGCAGATTGCTGGATGTTGAGCGCAACGGCAACACGTTGCGTGCGATCATCGGCACAGATTACAGCGATCATAGGGACGAAAAGGACTACGACCAGATCGTCGTGAACTATGGCACGTTGCCTTTGGATGATCTGTATTTTGACCTCAAACCATTGAGTTCCAATGGCGGGGCCGTTGACCATGATGCGTTGACTGAGGGCGCCAAACAAACCTTGATCCGCCATGAAGAGGGGACTTTTCAACTGTTTCGCATTGGGGATGCGGTTTCTGCACGCAACACACATGCGGCGATTTATGATGCATTGCGGTTGGTCAAAGACCTTTGACGGGTTGATGTTTCAGTTCGGGGATAGCGCGGGGATTGTCAGGGTTGCAGATATTTGCGCGCAATATCCGTCGCTTGCTCGACGCCTAAAATAGGAGGCAGCAACGTCAGGATGTCGCCATTGCCGTCCAACAAATGGATGAATGATCCATGTGCATAGATCCAACCGTGCTCGGGGTCCTGAAACAGGGGCGTAATTTCGACTGAAAAGGCCTTGTATGCTTGCGCCAGTGCTGCTGTGTCGCCAGTCAATCCGATATAGTCGGGATGCAGCGCCGCGAGAGGCTCTGCCATGGTGTCCACGTTGTCCTGATCCGGTGCGATGGTGATCATCACAGGCGTCACTTTGATCCCGTCAGCAGCCAATGCTTCGGTCACTTCGGCCATCATTGGCATAGCGGCGGTGCAGATATCAGGGCAGTTGATATAGCCAAAAAACACCAGTTGCGCGCGCGCATCCGGATCGGCCTGGGTGCGTGGATTTCCAAATTGGTCGATCAATGCGTAATCACCGCCCAAAGCGAGCGGAAAACTGTCTGTTGCAAAAGCCGGGACGGACGAGGCCAGCAATGCGACCCCGAGCGCTCCGGCTTTCAGCGCATCAGACAGTCCGCGCATCAAAAGTTTTCCTCGATATACGCCGCATCCGCTTCCAGACCCAAGCCAAGGTAGCCTTCGGTTGCGATGATGTCCTTGATGCGTGGATCGCGGCGAAACCATGGACCTTTTCCAGCGGCCTCGGGATTGGCTTTGGCCCATTCCTTGGTCCATTTATTGGCTTTGTTGACTGTTCCATCTGCGGTGGTGACGGTTTGGACCAAATAGATATTTTTGGCGTCTAAATCCTCGTCTTCGATCAGCAAACCATCAACGGTGACCGTCTGGCCGCAATAAGGCAGCAGATCTGTGGCCGCGCCGGTAAAGGCGGGTTGGTTGTTTTTGAGCGGCAGCACCATGACATCATCTACAGTTCTCAACAGACCCAGTTGCCGTGTGCCTTCTCCACAGTTGTCAGGGCAATCCCCTGTCAGATCGCACAGCAAATCCACCACTTTGGCTTCAAAGCGCGCGGGCTGCTCGGCGTACAGGTTCCAGGTCTTGGCCTGCGATCCGTCGGAAAAATCCTGCGCCGCAAGGGGGCTGGCGAAAAGGGTGATCAATGCAATAATACGTTTCATTGTTTCGGATCCGGTATCGAGAATGGAGGGATATTGCCGTAATCGTCATGTGTCGGGTTCTGGATATCCAGATCTGAAACGACGTCGGCCACGACCAGATAGTTCAGCCCGTCACGGGCATAGAGCATCCCGTCCGCCTCAACCGTATGAGCGGCCAGGCGCAGGGCTGTGTCGCCACCGTTCATGTTTCCGTCGCCCGGCATTTTGAGAACCATATACACGGTCCCGTCTTCCGCCAGAATTCCGACAGGGATACCACCGGCGCTGCACCAAAGGGCACAGGTGTGATGCGCACTTCCGACAACGGCATCAGGTCCCCCCATCACACCGGAGTAATAGCACCAGGTGTCGATGATTTCGCCTTTGATCTGCACGCGCGTGCCTTCAGAGGCCAGCGCAGGAAGCGTGAAACACGCCAGCATTAAGCTTAGTAGGAGTCGCATATATGTCCCTCATATGATCGGTTACAGTTCGACCATAGCAAGGTATATTCCGGAGAATAGCGTTTCTTTCAAACGAACGGTTGGATTTGAAGGTTTCCCGCGGATTTTTGCCCATGGATGAGGTCCGGACTTAAATGCCCTGAGCCGCGATGTGGCTGGCTATTCAGCGGTGCCTTGAGATGGAGTATTGTTTGGTTTTCGCGGTGTCGCGGGCGACTTGCCGAGCGTCTTCATGCTCTTCGCGGGTGATCTTTCGGACGTACGCAAGAAGAAGACAATCTTCCCACCACGCTCGAAAGCCACAGCTGTGTTGCTACTTACCAGGTAGTTCGCTGCTTCTGCAAAAAAGCCCCCCAGCATCATCAAACGCATTCACAATAAAAACTGACTGCCTAATGGGCTACTACCCAAAAAGTCTGCGTCATTTACAATAAGTGACGGAGTAATTTCTCGGCTAACCGACTCTTTTGCTAATTCCAAAATATTTGCGGCTGACACAACGACTCCGGGATTGGCGTTGCCAGGCCCAATCGTAACTGTTCGGGTAATTAACCCACTTTGTAGATCTTCTTCGTGTGCATAACCTAGCCCACTTTTTCCCATGGCAATGTGACCACCTGGGCCAACCGTATATCCAGAAGCATCGTCAATTGACGTGCCATTTGAAACAATGCCAACTTCAACTACTGCGCCGTAAGTATTGTAGCCTTAGGTTTGCCGTCAGCATCAAGGATCGACTCACCAGTATTATTTTTAAAGTCATAATACACGCCCACTTCAGAAACATCGTCAAGGCCGGTTATCACCACGCTTCCACTATCTGTTTCTAGGACAGACCAAGTAAGCCCATCATATTGGACGCCACCAACTGATACTTCCCCCAGCTTTCGGAGCGCATAGCTTACCCCAACCTTTTGTGGGCCACCGTATTTTGGAGTATTAACCTCCGCGTGAACGCCATTAGTTGCGACTAGTTGGTCCCAATTCATCTCATTTTCTCCAGAATTTTTGACGTTTGTAAATTGATGAAACCACAACGGTGACAAAAACAAGTGGTATCCATCTTTTCAAGCTGTTCGCTTTGTATAAAAAAGCAGTGCTTTCATTCCAGAGGCCTTCGCTATCGCGAAGTAAAAGGAAGTAATCTCCATCGACAATTTTTTGATCGACTACTATCCCTCCAGATAAGAAGTAGACTGTCAAAACAAGAACTAAGCATCCAAGTAGTAAAGTCGCTTGAAACAACTTAAGCATTAGAAAACCAACCGCCACTCTCATCACAAAAAGACAAAGTAATCCTCCCCCAATTCTGCTGCCGTCCAGCCTTCAAAGCTCAGCGATCCATTCGCCCATGTCACGGCCACTTCATCGGTTCCGTCCACAAAGGTCAAATCGGCGAAGGTCACACCGTAGAACTTCAGCACATCTTCGCCGTAAGCGTTTCACTCAGCATGACGTAGATAGTGAAGGAAAACCTTGCAATGCGAACGCGGGAGTAACGTAAGCGCCCCTTCACCGCTTATAGTTCCACGGTAGCAGCTCATCAGTCCTGTTGATCTTGTGGTCGGCGATGCGGGTGAGTACGTCAGTGAGCCAAGCTTGCGGATCGTCGTTGTTGAGTTTTGCGGTTTCCATGAGGGTGTAGATGATGGCTGCAGATTTGCCGCCGCGCTCGGAGCCCACGAACATGTAGTTTTTGCGGCCAATGGCGATGCCGCGCATGGAACGTTCTGCGGTGTTGTTGTCCAGCTCCAGAAAGCCGTGATCCAAATAGCCGCGCAGCCGCTTCATGCGGGTCAATGCGTATCTGATGGCATTAGCCAATGGCGTTTTCCCCGACAGCTTGGGCAGCTCGCTTTGTAGCCAGCTTTCCAGATCATCGAGAATGGGCTTTGCTTTTTGCTGTCGCAATGCGACGCGCTGATCGGGTGGCGATCCTCGTGCTTCTTTCTCGACCGCATAGAGCTGCGCGATGCGCTGGATGGCTTGTTCCGCGACATGCGACCCTTGGGATTTGAACACATCCACGAACTTACGGCGGATGTGTGCCATGCAGGCTATTTCTTTGACTTTGCCTGAACGATACAGCTCTTCAAATCTTGCATAGCCATCCGCATGCATCCAGCCTTGATATCCTTTGAGATGTTCATTGGGACGGATGCCTTTGCGGTCTGGTGTGAACTGATACCATGCGGCGGGTGATGTCTTGCTGCCCCAAGGGCGCTCATCTCGTCCGTACGCCCAGAAGCGAGCTGTCTTTGTTTTACCATTGCCAGGGGCCAACATCTTGACGGGCGTATCATCCGCAAAGATGGCCTGACCGGCGAGCACATACCGTTTGATGGCCTCGGCCAGTGGTTGCAGCAGTGCGGCAACTTTACCGACCCACCCCGCCAGTGTGGAACGATCCAAGTGTAAACCTTCGCGCGCAAAGATTTGCACTTGGCGGTATAGCGGCAGGTGATCCATGTATTTGTTGATCAGCACATGAGCTAAGAACCCTGGGCCGGGAATGCCCTTCTCAATTGGGCGCGACGGCATTGGTGCTTGGCTGATGCACTCACAATCCTTGCAGGCCATGCGGGGGCGGATGATCTGGTTCACAACAAAACGACCGGGGACGTATTCCAACTCATCGGTTGTATCACGTCCAAGTTCGCGTAGCGCACCACCGCAGTCGGTGCAGGCATCACCGGCTGACAACAGCTGCTCGACGCGTGGCAGGTGATCAGGCAAGGGTCTACGCTTCGGCTTAGCCTTTGTGTCGCCATCGGCGTTCTGGGGCGGCTCCGACGGTGCGCTGGCAGCCTCTGCTACTTCTTCGTCTTCAAGTCGCAACTGCAGCTGGTCGATGCCTTCAACCTTTGACCCGAACCGATGCGTATTCTGGCCCGCCACTTGGTGGCGCAGCTTCTCAATCAACAGATCACGGTTCTTCAGCTCAGCCAGTAATCCAACTGTAAACTCACGCAGTTCGACGGGTTCAGAAGGGATGATATCGGGGCTGTTAGACATGCGTTCATATACCTGATGTGGCGGCCAGCGTGAATCCCTGAAGCGCCGAATGCCCAATAAATATTGACCTATCCAACCTGCAATGGCCGCCATGTCTTTTGTGGCATGCGCCAGTCGATGCCTTCCAACAACATTGATAGTTGCGCAGGTGTCACGTTGATCTTGCCGTCCTTTGCCGCAGGCCAGACGAAACGGCCTTTCTCTAAACGCTTGGAGAACAGGCACGCACCTTGGCTATCCCACCAGATGATCTTCAACAGATCACCACGACGGCCACGGAAGACAAACAGATGGCCCGAGTACGGGTCTTCGGCCAATACCGTTGATGCTTGTGAGGCCAGTGTATTGAACCCGCGCCGCATGTCCGTCACGCCCGCCGCAAGCCAAACACGTGTGTTACTCGGAAAAGGGATCATGCGCTCAACCCTTCGACCACCTGCGGGTTGTTCACTCAGATAACTTGCCCATGCCTGCATCATTGGCCGGCGCTTATCCAACAGGTCGCTCCGGTCATATGCCTGACGGGCACTGTTGCCGATGGTGTGGCTTAGGGCGCGTTCTGCGCTGTCAGCGTCGTATGAGGTTTGTTCAGCCACCCAAGTACGGAAAGTGGTGCGGAAACCATGTGCGTCGACCTCGTAGCTCAAGCTGCGGATCAGTTTCACAAAGGTGTTTTCCGAGATTGGCTTGCCGTGCTTTGATCCCGCGAACATCAAGTCGCTGCGATCTGACAGGCCGCGGGCCTCCATCAGAATTTGAAACGCTCGATCTGAAAGTGGCACTTGATGCGTTTGGCCGGTCTTCATTTCGTCGCCATTGATCGTCCAGACCTTGCTGTCTTCATCGACCTGGTCCCAGCGCGCCGTGCGCACCTCTTTGGGTCTGGATGCGCACAGGATCATAAATTCTATGGCCAGCTTTGTACGCGGATGCGCGTTCGATGCTTGAATTGCTGTGACACACTGTGCTGCGTCTGTGTAGGCCAAGGCTTTGCGGTGCGTGACTTTCTTGACCTGCTTGGGCAATCCCTCTGTGGCGGCTTCTACGGGGTTCTGGGTGCGATACCCTCGCGCCATTGACCACTTCATCACAACTTCGATGCGCTGCTTCACACGACCCGCTGTTTCCGCCTTTTCCAACCAGATCGGGGACAGTGCGCTCAGATACATGGTGGCTTTCAATGTTGGACACCAGCAGATCACCCAGCGCAGGGAAGGCGTAGGTTTCAAGCGTGTTGATGAATTGTTGGGCGTGCTTGGGATTTGACCAGCCAGCCTTGCGGATTTCCAGCACTTTGTAACAGGCTTCACGGAAGGTCGGGACATTCTGATTGCGCCGACGTTCAGCGATGGGGTCTCCGCCCTCTTTGGCGACCCTACGGGCTTCCAATGCTGACCGCCGCGCCATTTCCAACGTGACGACGGGATAACCGCCCAAACCAATCTCACGACGCTTGCCTTGGATCGAAATTCTGGCGAACCACTGCTTTGCGCCGCTTTCTTGTGAGACGAGCTATAGACCGCCACCATCACCGATTTTGCCTGTACCTTTGAGATTTTGGACCTTCGCATCGGTCAGTTTGTGCAGCGCCATATCTCTACCCCCCATTCTACCCCACTTTATACATGAGATAGTATGAGAGTGGTTGATAGTTAATGAGAGGGTGAAGTTGAAAAAAAGCCATGTAAACAAGGGATACATGAGCGGACTTGACGCTATATGAATGTGTTTGAAAAGTTGAAATGGCGGACAGAGAGCAACTTTGTTCGAACACCCTTTTTGAGGAATTGGAGAACTGGAATGATGTTCTCAAACCCCACAAAAAACACCTGCGAGGGCCACGCCCATGAGCCGCCTTGCACCGTTTTCATTACGCCTTACCTCAGATGAACGATCTCAGCTTGAAGCCCAAGCTGGGTCAATGCCGCTGTCTTCGTATATCAAGTCCGTGGTTTTTGACGCTGAAGCTCCTAAATATCGGAAGCGGCGGAAACCACTGTCAATCGCAGAGTAAAAAGGGGCCAAGTCGCGGCTTAAAACGGGTCCACTGAGCTATCGCTTTTTGTGCGCTTTGGCGCGAGTGCTCCCCATATAGCTAACGCGTGCCAAAGCGCATGTTGGCCCTTTGGCCAACATTATTTTGATCTGGATAGAGCTTTGATTACTTTTGCTTGCTGCGGCTGTGTTTGAGACGGTAACTTTCGCCGTTCATCTCGAGAATGTGGACGTGGTGGGTCAAGCGATCCAGCAATGCGCCGGTCAGGCGCTCGGAGCCGAAGACTTCAGTCCATTCGTCGAAGGGCAGATTTGATGTGATGATGATGGATCCGCGCTCATAGCATTGGGATATGACCTCGAAGAGGAGCTCCGCGCCAGATTTGCTGAGCGGCACGAAGCCCAACTCGTCGATGATCAACAGGTTTTGACTGGTGAGTTGTTTCTGCAGGCGTTGCAACCTTCGCTCATCTTGCGCCTCGATCAGGTCATGGACCAATGCCGCAGCCGTCGTGAAGCGCACCTTCAGCCCTCTTTGGCATGCGGCCAATCCAAGCCCCAAAGCGATATGTGTTTTGCCAGTCCCTGATGGTCCAAGGGCGATGATGTTTTCTCTGCGATCCATATACTCACACCGCGCCAGCTCCATGGTCAGAGGCTTGTTCAGGCTGGGCATTATCTTGAAGTCAAAGCTGTCCAGACTTTTGGTGCTGGGGAACTTGGCGGCCTTGATGCGCCGTTCAATCATTCGCCGTTCGCGGTCAATCAGCTCCATCTCACATAGCCGCGCCAGATATTGGACGTGGTCTTTGTTCTCGGCGGCACAAAGCTGTGCTTGCTTTGCGTACTCTCCTTTGAACGTCGGCAAACGCAATGTCTTGAGGTGGTGATGCAGCAGGATTTGAGGCGCGTCGGTCATGCCGCTGTCCCTCCCATCAGGCTCATGTAGCTGGCCGGGCGGGTTGTGCCCACATTGGCCTTGGGCAAATACGGATAGAAGTCCAAATCCAGCCGTGGTGGTCGCTTTTCGACCCGACACAGCACAAGATGTTTAACAGCGTCATAACCGATCGCACCCAGATCAATGGCATGGCTGATTGCACCCTGCACGACGTCGACCTCGAAGGTTTCCAAAAGGCGCAGAACTTGCACGTATTCCCGCTTGCCCGGTTTGCCCATTCGGGCTTCGAGCAGCCGGTGCAGGGTCGCGAAGACATCTGGCAAATCCCAGCCCTGTAACGGCGCGGCCTGATCCAATGCACCAACCTTTTGTTCAATCAAAGGCAAAAAGTGGAGCGGGTCGAAGATCATATCTGCGGATGCATAGGATCGTTCGTGTCGTGCAATCACCTCATTGCCGCAACCGATCAGGACCTCATGCACAAAGCCACGCACATGGACGTCGTGATGCGCATACGCCACCGGCACAGAGTAATCATTGCCGCGATATCGCACCATCGAGATCGAGGTTGCCCGTGTACTGACATGATCGCAGGCTTCATATTCTGCGACGGGCAATCCCATCAGCGCATCCAAGTCGGACATCAAACGCTTACCGATGGACATGTCATGGCCGCGCAACGTATCGCCCTGACGCGCCAAACATTTCTCTTCCAGATGGGCGTTCAGATCATCAAAGCTGTCATAACGCGGCGCGGGCACCATGAAGTTGCGACGTGTGTAACCAACCATCCCCTCAACATTGCCTTTGTCGTTCCCGCGAGCGGGCCGCCCAAACTTGTCATCAAACAGGTAGTGCGACTGCAACTCTGTGAACCGACGCGTCCGGACACGGGTGCGCTCACCCAGAATCCGCGCCACGGCGATCTTGGTGTTATCGTAGAGAATGGATTGGGGAATGCCGCCGAAGAAAGCAAAGGCCGACACGTGGCCATCGCAAAACGCCTCGGTCGTCTCAGCAGGATATCCCTTCACAAACACCGCATCCGAATGCGGTAAACTCATCACAAAGAAGTGGATCTTGCATTCTACGCCGCCAATCACCCCAAGTGTCTCGCCAAAGTCCACTTGCGCGTGCCCTGGCCGATGCGACAGCGGTACAAACACTTCTTTGGTGCGTCGCTTTTGTTCGCGCACGTAATAGGTCACCGTGGTCAGGCTGCCTGCGTATCCGTGTTCGTCGCGCAACCGTTCAAAAATCCGCTTCGCGGTGTGCCGCTGCTTTTTGATCAGGGCTTTATCCGTCCGCAAAATCTCATCAATGACACCGACATAACCATCAAGCGTTGGTCGCCGTGGGGCTTCTGAACGGCGATACCCTGGCGGCAAAGCATGACGCAGCATCTTCGCTATCGTCTTGCGGTCCTTGTTGAAATAACGGGCCGCCGCACGAACAGACATACCGTCCTTCAAACACGCACGGCGCACACGACTATAAATATCCACAGAATACATCTCCCGCCCTCCGATAACTCGAAGGGCACAAACTGGCGGACTTTTACTCCGCTACAACCGCGCTAAGCAGTCGTTTCTGTGGCCCATTATTGCTCCGCGTTTTACAGTGGTGGCCTGCGCCGCCTAGGCGAGGATGTGACCGAAGAATTGGAATACGTTCCGGGCCGGTTCATCGTGAACCGCATTGTGCGACCACGCTTTGCCTGCTCGGGCTGTGAGGCGTTCACACAGGCCGCATTGCCATCGCGCCCCATCGAACGGGGCCGCCCCGGTCCGGGTTTGCTGGCGCATGTGTTGGTCAACAAATACGCAGACCACCTGCCGCTCTATCGCCAGCGCGGCATCTTTGAGCGCGATGGAATCGACATTGACCGCTCCACCCTGGCCGATTGGGTTGGCAAATCCACAGCGTTGCTGGAACCGCTGGCGGATGCCATTGGCCGCCATGTTCTTTCAGGGCAAGCGATCTTTGCCGATGACACGCCCGTTAAGATGCTGGCCCCCGGCACCGGCAAGACAGCGACGGCACGATTGTGGGTCTATGGTCGGGATGAGAGGCCTTGGAGCAGCGACGTTCCACCCGCCAGCTGGTATCAGTTCTCTCCAGACCGCAAAGGGCAGCACCCAAAGGATCATCTCGCAAGATACCAAGGTTGGATGCATGCGGACGGCTATGCCGGGTTCGAGGATCTCTATCGTTCTGGTGATATCCATGAAGTCGCCTGCATGGCCCATGTCAGGCGCAAATTTGTGGATGTTCACCGCGCTCAAGGTTCTGCCATCGCAGATGAAGCCATCCAGCGCATCGCGCAGCTCTACGCGGTAGAGAAAGAGGCACGCGGGTCACCACCAGGCAGGCGCGCCGAACTCCGGCAAACCAAGGCAAAACCGATCTTCGATGATCTGGAGACTTGGTTGCATGCGCAACTCCCCAGCATCTCCGGCAAATCGCCGCTGGCGGGGGCAATCCGCTATGCCCTCACCCGCATGGTGCGGCTGAGACCCTATCTCGATCACGGCATTCTCGAACTCGACAACAACACAGCTGAACGCGCGATGCGGTCTGTCGCTATCGGGCGCAAAAACTATCTGTTCGTCGGATCACAAACCGGCGGTCGCGCTGCCGCCATCGCATACACCCTGATCGAAACTGCCAAGCTGAACGGTATCGACCCCCAGGCATGGCTGGCCGACACACTCGCCCGCATCCCAGACTACAAGATCAACCGCGTCGATGATCTGCTGCCATGGAAAACTGCTTCATAGGGGCGGTCAGGCCGGACGCTTACCTCCTTTCGAAATGGAGGCGGTTGATTCATCGTTTTGACCAAGCGGAAACTGATGCAAAACTCCTTTGTAAATTTGGAACGCCACGGCATGACCTGCGATATCGCTGTCCAAGTGGAAACAGAACTCGTCGCCCAGCTTTAGTGTTTCGTTGGGTTTAGGTTGGTTGCGCTTACGTTGCACCAACTCCATTGAGGTGTCGAACCGTGCGATACTCAATCTGCCATGGATGGCATGATTTTCATGGTAGTTGCCCCATGCATCTGTATGCGTTTTCGGGAATAATCGTGGATCAACCGCATGCGCCGTATCAGCATGGTTTTCAGCGATCCATGCATGGATCAGCTTGGCTTTGGGCCGTCCGATGGCTCCGCTTCGAAAATTCGATAGATAATCGGTGCCAACCATCAGTTTGTGACCAAAGGCTTGCTCCATAATGGCTTCAACGCTCAAGTTGGTGGTGTCTGCAACGGCACGGGCGACTTGATAAAGGGCGGCACGGTCGGTTTTGGTCGCTGTCTTCCAATTTTTATCCACATCAAAATCCTTGCCTCAAAACTACCCGATTTTACCCGCAACCTACGGCCATTGCAGTGGTATTTTAGGATATCCAAGCCTCGAAGCCAGAAAATTCATGCTTTGGGTCTTGGGAATAATATCCTATATTGTTCCACTTATGTTCTCTCGCGGTGAGAGGCAACAAAGGAGACCCCGAACCAGAGAAACGCCGAGAAGCAGAAAGAGGCAGGCCATGACCGACATTCCCCCAGAATTTAATCCCGAAACGGCCCCGCCGCGCCTGACGATTGATTGGGACGCCTATCTGCCCTTCTTTGAGGATGAAGATATCTCGGACGAACACAAGCGTGAGCTGATCGAAGCACTGTGGTCCATCATGGTCAGCTTTGTCGATCTTGGGTTCGGTGTTCACCCCGTCCAACAGGCCTGTGGAAAAGACGTGTCTTTGGCAGAAATGCCCGCTGTGGATGTGCTAAACTTACCCAATACCAAAACAACTTTTGAAACTGCCGCAGCCCCCGAGACTGACGCGCGACAAGAAGGGAGTCTTTAATGGAAACAAAACAACACGCCGTCATTTATGCCCGCGTTTCGAGCGTAGCCCAGTTGAAAAAGGGTGACGGGCTGGCGTCGCAAGAAAGCCGTTGCCGTGAATATGCGCGGTATAAGGGCTATGAGGTGCTTGAGGTCTTCAATGACAACAAATCGGGTGGTGATGCTGATCGCCCTGCCATGATTGCTCTGCTGGCGTACCTGAAGTCGCAAAAGGAAACCTGCGTTGTCATCATAGACGACATCAATCGCTTTGCGCGGGATGTGGTTGGGCATTGGCAACTGCGGGCGTTGCTGGCCGAAGCGGGCGGCAAGCTGGAAAGCCCGTCGATTGAATTCGGTGAGGACAGTGACAGCATTCTGGTAGAAAACCTGCTGGCCTCTGTGTCCTAGCATCAACGGCAGAAAAATGGCGAACAGACCAAAAACCGTATGCGGGGGCGTGCGCTCAATGGCTATTGGGTGTTCCGCGCCCCGATTGGATACAAATATGAACGCGTTGCAGGGCATGGCAATATGCTGGTGCGGGATGAACCTTTGGCCTCGATCATCCAAGAGGCCTTGGAAGGATTTGCCTCAGGGCATTTTGAAACACAGGCCGAAGTGAAACGGTTTCTGGAATCCAAACCTGCGTTCCCGAAAGATTTTGCAGATGGCACGATCCGTTTTGAACGGATTATCCGACTGATGACCCGAACACATTTTGCTGGCTACATCGAAATCCCTGAGTGGGATGTGTCACTGCGTAAAGGTCATCATGAAGGCCTGATCTCATTGGAAACCCATGAATTGATCCAGCAACGGATCAAAGACGGGGCCAGAGCGCCTGCACGCAAAGACATCAACGCGGACTTCCCTCTGCGCGGGTTCGTATGCTGTGACGACTGCAACACGCCTCTGACGGCCTGCTGGTCCACCAGTAAGTCGGGAAAGAAACATCCGTATTACCTCTGCCACGCCAAAGGCTGTCCCAGCTATCGCAAGTCGATCCGCCGAGATGTGCTCGAAGGTGAGTTTGACGAATTGATGCAAAGCCTCAAACCATCCGAGGGTATGTTTGCAATGGCGTCAAAGATGTTCAAAGACGCTTGGGGACAACGTGCGGGACAAATGGAGGCTGACAAGCGTCTGATCAGATCTGAGCGCAACCAGATCGAAAAGAAAATCGAAGGCCTGCTGGATCGAGTTGTGGACGCAGACAGCCCAACCCTGATCACGGCCTACGAGAAACGTATTGAAAAGATGGAGCGTGAGAAGCTGATTTTAGACGAAAAACTGCTAAATAAAGGAAAGCCAATGCATACCTTCGAGCAAATGTTCGAACACGCACTACAATTCCTGTCAAACCCTTGGAAACTCTGGAAAAGTGGCAACATTATTGCCCAAAGAACTGTCTTAAGACTGGCTTTCGCAGAGCAAATTACCTTTGCTCGAAATGAAGGACTTCGAACACCAAAAACCACCTTGCCATTCAAGGTGTTAGAGGGGCTTTCTTGCCAAAAGAAGATAATGGCGGAGAGACAGGGATTCGAACCCTGGGAACCCGTGAAGGCTCAACGGTTTTCGAGACCGCCCCGTTCGACCACTCCGGCACCTCTCCGCGGCGGTGTGGTGCGTGTCTTTAGTCCGCAGGGCCGAACCATGCAAGCAGCAATCCGCATGTGTTAAGGATGTCGCGGAAATTCATTGCAACATACGCCTGAGCCCCTAAGTTGAATTTTAGTTAAATGATGCAGGAGCATGGTCAGTGAACGGGATAAAACGGATATCGAGGGCGTTGGTTTTCACATGTTTTGCAGTGTTCGGAATGATCGCTGTTAGCGCTGCACAGGCGGCAGACCGTGCCAAGCTCGAAGCGTTTCTGGAGATCACCGGATTTGATGTGGCTTTGGAAAGCATCAAACTGTCTGCGGAAAGTGCCCCTCAAATGTTGGGTCTTGAGGCCGAAGACTTCGGGTTTCAGTGGACCGCCTTGACGGAGGAGGTGTTCAACAAGGATATCATGCACGACATGGCGCTCGATATTCTGGGGGAGACGCTTGAGGATTCACTTTTGGATCACGCAGCGTCATTTTATGCCTCTGATCTGGGGCGTCGATTGGTTGAGGTGGAAAATGCGTCCCATCTCAAGAACGACGATGACCTGAAAACGGAAAGCGGAGAGGCGATTGTTGCGGGACTTGAACGCATCGGCTCGAAGCGGATCGATATCCTCAAGCGGATGAATGCGGCCAGTGACACTGCAGGAACGGCTGTGCGCGCAATTCAGGAGGTGCAGGTGCGCTTTTTGATGGCAGCGGCGACGGCCGGCGTGATCGAGTTGAGGATGGACGAGGCAGATCTGCGCGAGGCATTGCGCAATGACGAAGCCGAGATGCGTACGAGCCTGCAGGCCTCCGCATTGACGGGCGCTGCCTACACCTATCAGTCGTTTTCGGACGCAGAGGTCGAGGCCTACACAAAAGCGCTGGAAAATCCGGACATGCGCAAGGTCTATGATCTGATGAACGCGGTCCAATATGAAATCATGGCCAACCGGTTCGAAGCTTTGGCGGACCGGATGAAGGGCCTTCAGCCTGCGCAGGATTTGTAAACTATGCTCCGTTTTGCGTTTTCTTTTGTTGTGTTGATGTGGTCCAGCATTGCGGCGTTGGCGGATGCGCAGTTGACCGTCGCGCTTGACCGCTTGAGGATCGCGGAGATGATCGAGGTGATGCGCACAGAAGGTGTGCAATACGCCGACGCTATTGATCGGGATGTGTTGAACGGGCAGGGCGGTCCGGTTTGGGCGGCGCAAATCCAAGGCATTTATGACGCTCACAAAATGCAAGAAACTGTGCGCGTCGCGTTCGGGCAGATGTCCGATGAACATTTGCGCCAGATCAACCGGTTTTACGGCAGTGCCTTGGGCGAGCAGGTCGTTAAACTGGAAATTGCAGGACGCCGCGCGATGATGGACGATGATATCGAAGCGATGGCGCAAGATGCCTATGACAAGGTGTTGGGCGAAGACCCTGCACAGGTTGCGCCCCTCAGGACGTTGGTGGACGCTGGTGACATGATCGAGCGCAACGTGGCGGGCGCGATGACGGCCAACTACCGTTTTTACCGCGGCATGGCCGATGGTGGCGCGTTTGATCTGAGCGATGACGAGATGTTGGCAGAAGCTTGGGCTCAAGAAGGGCAGATCCGCGAAGAGACACAGCGCTGGCTGATGGGCTATCTTATGCTCAGTTACCGGCCACTGGATGATCAGGACTTTCGGGACTACGTGCTCTTCACGCAATCGCCGGCAGGGCGGGCCTTGAATACGGCGATATTTGACGGGTTCAACACAATGTATAGTGACATTTCATATGCTTTGGGGCGTGCGGCTGCGTTGAATCTGAAAAGCTCTGAATTATAAGGGCATCGGCGCTTGACTTGCGCGCCAATCACGTGCATTTGGCGGCTTCCATTGGGGGAGTAATCCCGCTTTTTATCATGAACATCTCTAACGAGATGCGCAGTCCGAGGCGGGCAATGCCCACAAACGCTGGTCAAACAGCTGCCACAAGACGCGGTCACATAAAGGAAGACCCCATGTTCGCGGTCCTGAAAACCGGCGGCAAGCAGTACAAAGTTCAATCCGGAGATATCCTTCGCGTTGAGAAACTGGCTGCCAATGCTGGCGAAACAATCCAATTCAACGACGTTCTGATGCTCGGTGGTGACAAAGTCACTGTTGGCGCGCCATTCGTCGCAGACGCTGGTGTGCAAGCCGAAGTGGTCGATCAGATCAAAGGCGAAAAGACGATCAACTTCGTCAAACGTCGTCGTAAGCACTCCTCCAAGCGTACCAAAGGCCACCGTCAAAAACTGACATTGGTCAAAATCACCGATATTCTTGCGTCCGGCGCAGACAAGTCCGGTGTTGCTGCTGCTGTTGGCGCAGGCTCTGTAAGTGCCGCGGCACTCGCAGCGATCGACGCACAGACACCTGCGGCCAACAAAGGCGCTGTAAAGAAGCCTTCTTCTAAAGCAGCCCCGAAAGCGGACGCAAAAGCCGAAGCAAAAGCCGAAGCGCCGAAAGCAGCTCCTAAGAAAGCCGCCCCGAAGAAAGCCGCCAAAGCATCCAGCGACGGCGACGATCTGAGCACCATTTCCGGTGTGGGTCCGGTGATCGTCAAAAAGCTGCACGCTGAAGGCATCACAACCTTCGCGCAAATCGCTGCGTGGACAGATGCGGACGTTGAAGCTATTGAAGAGAAACTGTCGTTCAAAGGGCGTGTTGGTCGCGAAGAGTGGATCAAACAAGCCGTTGAGCTGGCTAAAGGCTAAGGAGAGACCAAATGGCACACAAAAAAGCAGGTGGTTCATCCCGGAACGGTCGCGACTCAGCGGGTCGTCGTCTTGGCGTGAAAAAATATGGCGGCGAAGCTGTCATTCCAGGCAACATCATCGTGCGTCAGCGCGGCACCAAGTTTTGGCCGTCTGAAGGCGTTGGCATGGGCAAGGATCACACGATCTTCGCCAAAGTTGAAGGTCACGTGACGTTCAGCACCGGCCTGAAAAACCGCAAATTCATTTCGGTCCTTCCGGCAGCGGAAGCCGCTGAATAAGCCGTACCCGTTTAGGTGATTAAAAATCAGGGATCGGCGGAAACGCCGGTCCTTTTTTCGTTTTTCAATATGTGCCCTCGGATCGAAAGGAGAGGTTTCATGACTGATACAAGTCCAGCCCCAACCCTCATCGACGGGAACATATGTTTGCGCCGCGCTCGGGACAGTGATCTGGACGCGCGGATGGCTGCAGGCAACTCGCCCCGGATACAGCATATGTACGGTGTGGCGCCAGAAATGTGTGAACCCATATCCCGCAAGCAGGCACAAGGCTGGATCGCATATCATCTCAGGTTAAAAAACGCTTGGTTCATTGATATTGAGGGTGAACTTGGCGGGGATATTTGCCTTCATTCTGTGAATATGACGGACCGTCGTGCGACACTTGCTATGGGCCTTTTGCACGACAAACACTTGGGCATGGGGTATGGCACCCGCGCGCTGAATCTCGTCATTGCTTATGCTTTTGGAACGCTGAAATTGCACCGCATTGCCTTGCGTGTCCTCGACTACAATGCGCGGGCTCTTTCGGCCTATAAAAAGGTCGGGTTTCGTGAAGAAGGGCGTGAGCGCGAGTCTGCGTTGGTTGGCCAGACGTGGCATGATGATATTATGATGGGCCTTTTGGCACATGAATACCTTTCGCCGGCTCAAGAGGCCGGGACATGAGTGAATTGCACACCAAACGGCTCGTCTTGCGCCCCTTTAAAGCGCAAGACGCACCAGCAATCGTTGCGGCGTTGAACGACAAGGAGACCTGTCGCGGGCTAACCCTTGTGCCATTTCCCTACACCACTGCCGACGCGGACTGGTTTATTGCGGAGGCTTCAAAAGACGCGTTGGCGGTTTGCACGGCCGATGGTGTTTTGGTTGGGGCCTGTGGATTGGGTGCGCAATTGGGATACTGGATCGCCAAACCACAATGGGGCAAAGGGTATGCTTATGAAGCGGCCCATGCTGTCCTTACAGAACACTTCAAACGCAGTGCGGCCGATGTCACATCGGGATATGTCGATGACAATCACGCGTCCGGCGCGGTGTTGCGCAAGCTCGGATTTGAAATCAGCCACGATAAGATGCTGCACATCAAGTCGCGCCAAAAAGAGGTGCCAGCAAAGTCTGTCACTCTGACCAAAGCGCGTTGGGAGAGGGTCCAATGAGCGTTGCTGTAGCGTCTTTTGCAATTTTCGCCGCGTCCCAGGTTGGCACGCCGGGCCCCGCAAACATGGCCCTTTTGGCAACAGGCGCACGGTACGGGTTTCGCCGTGCGGTGCCGTTTATGTTGGGCGTGGCCTTTGGCAAACAACTGATTATCTGGCCCATTGGCTTTGGCTTGATGGAACTGGCCGATCGTGCGCCTTTCATCTTTTCCGCTCTCAAATACGTCTCTGCGGCCTATATCATCTGGTTGGCATGGAAGGTCGCGAACTTGCGCCTCAACACAGAGCAGGGCAGGGAAACAGCCCCCGGCTTTGCGGCCGGATTGATCGTGCATCCGCTCAATCCCAAGGCTTGGGCGATGATCGTGGGCGGGTTTACTGCATTTGTTGCCGCTGACACGCCAACCGTTGAGGCAACAGCAACCATTGCTGCTGTATTGCTCGCTTGCCAACTCCTGATGCATCCAGTCTGGACATTGGGTGGCCACGCTATTGCGCGCACTCTGGCGGGCACGCGGGCGGAACCATATTTGATGTACACCCTTGCCGGTCTGACAGTCGCATCGGTGATGTTCGTACTGTTCGGAGGAGGAACATGACGATGACGGTAGACGAAAAAGCTGTTCAACAAACCATTGTCACGGAACGGTTCGATTTGCGCCCTTTGCGCTTGTCGGATTCAGGGTTGATCGAGATGTACGGCAGCGACGAACGGGTCGCGCGGATGACCACCTCTATCCCGCATCCTTTGCCGCCCGGGACAACGGAAGCCTTTGTTTCGCGTGCATTGGCTGCGGACAGTGCGGAACATGTCTGGGCTATTGATGGCACGAAGGCAGGTGGGGCCGAACTGATGGGGGTGATTTCGCTGCAAGCGATGGATCGCAATCAATCCGAAGTGGTCTACTGGATCGCGCCGGCGTTTTGGAACACTGGTCTTGCGTCAGATGCGGTCGAGGCGCTTGTGGGGGCCAACCCGATGAGCAACGCCAACATGTTCGCGTCTGTGTTTCAAGACAACCCCGCCTCGGCCAAGGTTTTGACCCATTGCGGGTTCGAATACCTGGGCGATGCTGAAAGTTTCTGCGTGGCGCGCGACACAACCGTGCCCACATGGACCTATACACACAAACTATAGATTGAGCCTGTCGTCTGCACAGGCTAGGACGCAACCATGAAATTTCTTGATCTGTGCAAAGTCTACATTCGTTCTGGTGCAGGAGGCGGCGGTTGCGTCAGCTTCCGGCGAGAGAAATATATTGAATACGGTGGCCCTGACGGGGGTGACGGTGGCAACGGGGGCTCGGTTTGGGCAGAAGCGGTGGACGGGCTGAACACGCTCATCGATTTCCGCTACCAGCAACACTTCTTTGCCAAAAACGGTATTCCGGGCATGGGGCGGCAACGCACAGGGGCAGATGGTGACAACATCATCCTGAACCTTCCTGTCGGCACTGAAATCCTTGATGAAGATCAAGAGACAGTGATCGCCGATTTGACCGAGTTGGGCCAACGGGTGCAACTGGCCAAAGGGGGCAACGGCGGCTTTGGCAACTTGCACTTCAAATCTGCAACCAATCAGGCGCCGCGCCGCGCCAATCCCGGTCAGGAAGGGGTCGAGCGGACGCTTTGGCTGCGCCTGAAACTGATTGCGGATGTTGGATTGCTGGGCCTGCCCAACGCCGGAAAATCCACATTTCTGGCCGCGACGTCGAACGCGCGTCCCAAAATTGCAGACTATCCGTTTACGACCCTGCACCCCAACCTCGGGGTTGTCGGGGTGGACAACACCGAATTTGTGGTTGCCGATATTCCGGGCCTGATTGAAGGGGCGTCCGAAGGGCGTGGCCTTGGTGATTTGTTTTTGGGGCACGTCGAGCGGTGTGCGGTGTTGTTGCACCTGATTGACGGGACTTCTGCCAGCGTCGCGCAAGATTACACGACGATTATCACCGAACTTGAAGCCTACGGCGGTAAACTGGCGGAAAAACCTCGCATCACCGTGCTGAACAAAATCGATGCGCTGGATGATGACGAGCGTGCGGAGGCAAAAGCCGAACTGGAAAAAGCCTCGGGCGGTCCTGTGATGATGATGTCGGGGGTCGCGCGCGAGGGCGTCACCGATGTGCTGCGGGCCTTGCGTGGTCAAATCGACGATGACCGCCTGCGTTTGAAACCCGCGGAGGAGGCAGAGCCTTGGCGTCCCTAACACAGGCCAAACGGCTGGTTGTTAAGATCGGATCGGCTTTGCTGGTAGACAAAGCCACAGGTGCTCTGCGCAGCGCTTGGCTGCATGGTCTTGCAGAGGATGTCGCTTGGCTCAAGGCGCAAGGCACTCAAGTGGTTTTGGTGTCCTCAGGTTCCATTGCCCTGGGGCGCGGTGCGTTGAAATTGCCAGAAAGTGACCTCGCGCTTGAGCAATCCCAGGCTGCAGCGGCTGTCGGTCAAATTCGTTTGGCCCGCGCCTATGAAGAAGCTTTGGCGCCACACGGGATCATAACGGCACAAGTCCTCATGACGCTAGAGGACACATCGGATCGGCGCAGATACCTCAATTCGCGCGCCACTTTCGAACAACTCCTGAGCTTGGGCGCTGTCGCGATTGTAAACGAAAACGACACTGTCGCGACGGACGAAATCCGCTTTGGAGACAATGACAGGCTGGCGGCGCAAATCGCAGCAACGATCGGGGCAGACCAGTTGGTGCTGCTTTCGGATGTTGACGGGTTTTACACTGCCAACCCCCAAGATGATGCAACGGCTACGCGCTACGCCTGCATCGAACATATCACAGCAGATATTGAAGCGATGGCAGGGGACGCAGGGTCCGGGCTGTCCAAAGGCGGGATGAAGACCAAGATCATGGCAGCCAAAGCAGCCACAGCGGCAGGCTGCGCTATGGTGATTTGTGAGGGCTCGGGCATGCGCCCGCTCAGCGCGCTCGAGAATGGCGCAAACTGCACATGGTTCACCGCAACGCTCGACCCGCAAACCGCACGCAAACGGTGGATTGCCAACATGAAACCCAAAGGAGGCGTGACGCTTGATACAGGTGCTGTACGGGCATTGCTGGATGGCAAAAGCTTGCTGCCCGCCGGGGTGAAATCCACAATCGGTGCGTTTGAGCGGGGGGACCCGGTCGCAATCAACGATCCGGACGGCCACCAACTCGGGCTTGGTCTTATCCGCTATACGGCCCAGGAAACCCGAACGATCCAAGGGCACCAAAGTCACGAAATCCTAGACTTGCTTGGCTATTCAGGCCGCGCCGCATTAATCCATCGGGACGATATGGCACTCTGATCCATCTTCATCTCGCCAATTAAACCTCCGCCGGAGGCTCCAACACCGGCAACAGGACCAAGAATATGACGCAGACAACTGACATCACCGAATTGATGACCAAAATCGGGGCGGAAGCGAAAGCGGCAGCCGCTGAGTTGGCCTCGGCCACGGCAGAACGCAAACATGCGGCTCTGATAAGTGCGGCTGAAAATGTTTGGACGGCACGGGCGGAGATCATTGCCGCCAATGCACAAGATCTCGACTTTGGACGCAGCAAAGGGCTCAGTGATGCAATGATGGATCGCCTCCTCCTGGATGAGGCCCGCATTCAAAGCATCGTTGATGGCCTGCGCGCAATCGCCGAACAGGCTGATCCGGTCGGGGAAGTGATGGCTGAATGGACGCAGCCTTCAGGGCTGAATATCAAGCGCGTGCGCACCCCCCTTGGCGTCATCGGGGTCATCTATGAAAGCCGGCCCAATGTAACGGCGGATGCAGGTGCACTTTGTCTCAAAGCAGGCAACGCGGTAATTCTGCGTGGAGGGTCAGAGAGTTTTCACTCTTCGCAAGCCATTCATGCGTGTCTGGTACAGGGCCTCAGGGATGCGGGCCTGCCAGAGGCAGCAATCCAGCTTGTGCCGACACGGGACCGCGCGGCCGTTCAGGCAATGCTCACTATGACAGATACAATTGACGTGATCGTGCCGCGCGGCGGCAAAGGGCTGGTGGGGCTGGTTCAGAAAGAAGCGCGCGTGCCGGTGTTCGCACATCTTGAAGGGATCGTGCATATCTACGTTGATGAACACGCAGACCCGGCAAAAGCCTTGCAAGTTGTCTTGAATGCCAAAACGCGGCGTACCGGAATTTGCGGCGCTGCTGAATGTTTGTTGATCCACGAAGCGGTGGCAGACACATTGGGGACGCAGATTATCAGTGCTCTGGTTGCCGCGGGCGTGGAAGTGCGTGCAGGGGACAGTTTGGGTCAAATCGCAGGAACTGTTCCGGCCACTGCCGACGATTGGGGGCGTGAGTTCCTTGATATGATCATTGCGGCCAAAACCGTTCCCGATGTCCAAGGGGCAATTGCCCACATTCGGGACTTCGGGTCACAACACACGGATTGTGTTCTAACCGAGGATCAAGGGGTTGCTGATATGTTTATGCAGCGATTGGACAGCGCCATAGTCATGCATAACGCGTCAACGCAGTTTGCAGATGGTGGAGAGTTTTGGCATGGGCGCCGAAATCGGGATCGCCACCGGCAAGATGCATGCCCGTGGCCCCGTCGGAGCCGCGCAATTGACCAGTTTCAAGTACTTGGTTGTGGGGCAAGGGACGACGCGGACCTAGCTCCACGCCTGATCAAAACCGGATGTAGATGTCACCTTTGTTGATTTCAGTTTCGAGTTTCAGCCCGCCTTCTTGCGAAATGACGGGCAGGAGCGCGAATTGAACATGAGCTGGCGAAATGGGTTCTGACGGTGATGTTCCTTTCAGGTATCCCCACAGGTCACTGCTGATGTTGGGTTTTTCCGTTTTACCGTGGGCAAGCCAGACACCGTTTTCGATGGAAATCTCTATCCGGCCGCCATATGGCATTGCGGTTTCCAGGCATTGGATCGCTAAAAATGCCACACGCACCATTTTGCGGGTTTGCGGGTCCAGAGGGCCCCAAGCGACTTTGGTCCGGCTGTTGCGCATGACATCATTCAGAACGGAAACGACTTCGGAACGGCTCAGAGCTTGCTCGCTGGCGGCGCCATATGCGACGCGGAAAAAACGTATGCGCGCACTGGCATTGCTGACGCTTTCGTTGATGAGGTCCAGTTCAGGACCATCTGCGGGCATATTCCCGGACATCCCAAGCAATTCGAGGCCATTGTTGATTGCGCCAATTGGCGATATCAAATCGTGACAAATGCGGCTGCCGATCAGTGCAGCAAGGTTTGTATCAGCCTGTCCCATGTGTGGCTCCGACAATGAAAAGGGAAATGATGGAAGATCTAAATGCCATTCTGGCTCCAGGTATGTTGGTCAAGCACCCAGAACACGAGGACTGGGGTATCGGTCAAGTTCAAAGCAATATCTCCAGCCGCGTCACTGTCAATTTCCGCCACTTTGGGAAAGTCACCATCGACAGTACAAGAGTGGGGCTGCGTCCTGTCTTTGATGGATGAAGTTAGTTTCTGAAAAGTTAACGAAGATGCCGCGTCATTAAGGTTACTGATATAAATTCGCATTGTGAATGCGAAGATGCAATCTAAAAGGGAATATTGCACTATCATGCATCCAATTTTTCGCGTGGCATTGGCGCAAACCCAACATGATCTCTATCTGGCGCAGCGGTTGCGGTATGATGTTTTTGTTTCTGAATTGGGTGCGGGCGGTCTGATGGTCGATCACCAGGCCGGCGTTGAGCAAGACCGTTTTGACCCATATTTCGACCATTTGTTGTTGTTTGATGATGCCGTGGATGCGGTGGTCGGGGTGTACCGTGTGTTGCGCTGCGATCAGGCGAAGCGTGCCGGACAGTTCTATTCCGAGGATGAGTATGATCTGATGCCTTTGCACCAGTCAGGGCGGCGATTGTTAGAACTCGGGCGATCCTGTGTCCATCCTGACTACCGTGATGGTGCAGCGTTGCTTCACCTTTGGAATGGCCTTGCTCAGTACATTCAGGCCCACGACATCGAAATACTGTTCGGTGTGGCCAGTTTCCACGGCACCAGTATTGACGATTTTGCCCCCGCCTTGTCCTTGTTGCATCACCGCCATCTTGCGCCGCCTGGATTGCGGGTCAGGGCAAAGCCCTCCGGATTTCAGCCCATGAACCTGATGGAAGAAGCCAATATCAACCGTCCAGCCGCGATGCGCATGACACCGACCCTGATCAAGTCATACTTGCGTTTGGGTGGAATGGTTGGCGAGGGGGCCTTCATCGATCATGCCTTTAATACGACGGATGTTTTCCTCATAATGGACACCGAGCAGATGAATGAAAAACAAGCACGTCTATACGCGAGGCAGACCCCATGACCACAACCTGGAGCGACGGAGATGAACCGGAACCGGCAAAGCTGACGGTTGCTGGGCGGATACGCTTCGGGGTGCGGGCTTTTTTGATCATCGCCCTTATTGCTGTGTGTCTTCTTTTTCTGCTGCTGTTGCGTTTGCCAGAGCGTGCGCTTCATGAGCGCCGCCGCCCTTGGACCCCCTATATTGTGCAATTTGTTTGCCGCACGTCTTTGCGTATTCTGGGCATCAAAGTGATCCAGCATGGCACTCCGATGCGCGAGGCGGGCGCGGTTGTCGCCAACCACACCAGTTGGCTGGACATTCTGGTGATGAATGCCTCCCAACATGTGTTCTTTGTCTCGAAAGATGAGGTCGCCGAATGGCCGGGGATCGGGTTCATGGCCCGTGCGGTTGGCACAATGTTCATTGTCCGCGATCGGACCCATGCTGACAAACAAACTGCGATGCTCACCAAGCGTTTGAAAGTCGGGCATAAAATGCTGTTCTTCCCCGAGGGCACCAGTACCGATGGATTGCGCGTGTTGCGATTCAAGCCGACATTGTTCGAGGCGTTTCTTGAGCCCGGCTTGCCGGATGAGACCTATATCCAGTGCATCAGCGCCGTGTTTCATGCACCTGACGGCGAGGATCCCCGGTTTTATGGCTGGTGGGGGGATGTGTCTTTTGGCGCGCATCTGTTCAGCATACTGGGGCAACGCCGCCAGGGGGCTGTCGAGATTACGTATCATCCGCCGATCAAAGTGTGGGATCACCCTGATCGCAAGGTTCTTGCCGCTGTGTGCGAGGCCAAAGTGCGCGAGACCCATCACAAGGATCATCGCGGCATTGATGATCAGGCGTTGGCGATCTCGAACTGAATTCGGGGCAGGGGTGTGCCTTGGGCGGCCCCGACCAATTCGACAATGCCTGCACCTGTCAGCGCCACGGTTTGACGACGGATAAAGAAATCTATGGTCGACCCGAATGTAAGCGAACAGCCTCCTGCGCTGCGGTCCGTGAATTCGACCAAGCCACCGCGCACCGTCAGGCTGGCGTGCACGCGCGAAATCCATGGCTCTGCGATCACCAGATGACATTCAGGGGAGCGGCCTATGGTAAGTTCTTCGCCTTCGGAGACAACGCGCGAAAAGCCCATAAAGTCGATTTTGATCGTGGTGGCCGTGGTGTCGGTCGTGCGGCGTTTCAGGTTGAGCATTTCAGGTTGCGCCACAAGGCGCGTCATGCCGTCCTCGTCAGGGGCGAGCAGGGCGTAAATCTCGGTAGGGACTTCGGTGCCTTTAAGGGTCATTTCCCCCATCGGGCGCAGATCACCAACTTGGGACGGGGAAATCCGTTCTACGAAAGTGCCGCTCAACAGCACTTCATTGTCTCTGGAGCGCCCCGACAAACGGGCGGCCACATTGACCGCGCCACCAAACAACTCAGAACCGCGCCACAACACAGTCCCGTAGTGCAATCCACCATGCACAGAGACCGAACCCGCAGTGCCGTGGTCCAATATTTCCTTGGCCGTGATCAATGCGCGATCAGCGTTTTCAAACAGACACAACACATCGTCGCCTTTTGAGCGGACAAACTCCCCGCCGCGGCGGGTTGCGATTTACTGCATGCCTTCAACACAATCATGTACCATTTTACTGGCACGTTCATCGCCGTATTGTTCATACAGCGGGGTGCTGCCTGACACATCACACAGCAAAATGGCGCGCTCTACACTCATATTTCGAGCAATCCTTTAGTCATGGGGACGCACACTCCGGGCAGCGCCAAAAATCTTTTGTCTAATCCCCCAATTATATGCTGGAACATGTGCGACTCCAAGAGGTGAGATAATTTCCGGATTTTCAGGGTTTTATGGTGGAAATGCAATAAATTGAAAGCGCTACAATCGTGAGCTCCAAGGTGCCAAAAGGTTAACTTGTACGAGGACGTTGGTCTCGGTGCCGAGTTCAACCAAGACGTGTCGCTGGCGCTGTCGAATCGAGGCCCATTATTAGGTTGCGCCCACGCCGTATCCGACCTATACGAGCGGCACTTAATCCCGCAGTCGGGGTCTGGGCCTTGGGACAGACATCCCCCAACGTCCACCGGTTGGCATCCGCTTTACACCCCCGACGAGGCGAAAACCGGAAAGGTAAAACGACATGGCTCTTCCTGAGTTCTCCATGCGCCAATTGCTTGAAGCAGGCGTACACTTCGGCCACCAGACGCAGCGCTGGAACCCACGTATGGGTCCGTATCATCTACGGCGCGCGCAACGGCATTCACATCATGGACCTGACACAGACCGTTCCAATGCTGGACGAGCGCTGACAGTCGATCCGTGATACGGTCGCCAAAGGCGGCCGCATCCTTGTTTGTTGGCACAAAGCGTCAGGCCGCACAGCCTATTGCCGATGCTGCAGAAAAATGCGCACAGTATTACATGAACCACCGTTGGTTGGGCGGCACCTTGACCAACTGGCAGACCGTTTCCAAGTCCATCCAGCGTCTGAAGTCATCGACGAGCAAGTCCGAGCGCGGCTTTGAAGGTCTGACCAAGAAAGAGCGTCTTGGCATGGAACGTGACCAAGGCAAGCTTCAGGCATCTCTTGGCGGTATCCGTGAAATGGGCGGTCGTCCCTGACCTGATCTTTGTCATCGACGTGAAAAAAGAAGCATTGGCGATCGCCGAAGCCAACAAACTGGGCATCCCGGTTGTGGCTGTTGTTGACACCAACTGCTCCCCTGATGGCATCGACTACATCATTCCGGGCAACGACGACGCGGCGCGCGCGATTGCACTTGTACTACAGATCTCGCAGCACGTGCTGCACTTGACGGCATGTCCGCTCAACTTGGGTGCCGCTGGCGTTGATCTGGGCGCGATGGAAGAAGCACCTGTTGAAGAGGCGTTGCAGAAGAAGCACCGCCGAAGCCGCAGCAGAACACCCGCTGCAAGCTAAGCCTTCCACTGATAGATGAGACGGGCAGGGGATCCCGCCCTCAGATCCCAATCTTTCAGGAGAACAAAGATGGCAATCACAGCAGCAATGGTAAAGAACTGCGCGACAGCACCGGCGCAGGCATGATGGACGCGAAAAAAGCGTTGACCGAAAATGACGGCGACATGGAAGCAGCCGTTGATTGGCTGCGCACCAAGGGTCTGGCCAAAGCGGCCAAGAAATCCGGCCGTACGGCGGCAGAGGGTCTTGTGGCTGTTAAGGTTGAAGGCGGCAAAGGCGTTGCGGTTGAAGTGAACTCCGAAACCGACTTTCGTTGGCAAAAACGCTGACTTCCAAAAGATGGTTGCCGGTATCGCTGAGTTGCATTGGCGTCGTCCGACATTGACGCGCTGAAAGCGCTGACATGGGCGGCAAGCCTGTTCGAGCAGACGTGACAGACGCAGTCGCCGTGATTGGCGAGAACATGTCCGTGCGTCGCATGTCCGCATCGAGGGCGCCTGTTGTGTCCTACGTGCACAACGCAGCGCACCTGGCATGGGCAAAATCGGTGTTCTGGTCGCAATGATCGGCGGCGATGAAGCGTTCGGCAAGCAGGTTGCGATGCACATCGCGGCTGTGAACCCTGCGTCTTTGTCCGAAGCAGATCTTGACCCAGCAGTGGTCGAGAAAGAGAAAGCAGGTTCAGATGGACATCGCGCGCGAGTCCGGCAAGCCAGAAGCAGTGATCGAGAAGATGATCGTTGGCCGTATGAAGAAATACATGGCCGAAGTGACTTTGCTCAACCAAGCATTCGTTGTGAACCCGGATCTCACAGTTGAAGCGGCAGCGAAAGAAGTTGGCGCGACAATTAAAGGATTTGTACGCCTTGAAGTTGGTGAAGGCATTGAAGTTGTGAAAGAAGATTTCGCCGCCGAAGTGGCCAAAATCAACAAATCCTAAATTCTTGTCAGGGGCTGCTTTGGTGGTCTTTGAAAAGATTTTTAAGAAGGCGGCGCTTTGGTGCCGCCTTTTTAATTTTTGAAAACAGACTTGGCAGTGCGGCAAACCGTTCTAGTTCCTTTTTAAGCTGGACAAGGACTACAATAATGATCGACCGTCGTACCTTTCTTGCTTCGACCACCGCCGCTGTTACGTTTCTGCCCTATGCGGCCCGTGCTGCTGCCCTTGCTGGCGACACATTTGCCACGGCCAGCGGTGAGATTTCCGTTTTCCCGGTCAGCCATGCGTCCTTTGTGATGCCAACACCCGCCGGGGTGATCTACAATGATCCGGTCGGAGAACCTTCTGCGTATGCGGACTTTCCGGCCGCCGATCTTGTCCTGATCACTCATGAGCACGGGGATCACTTCAACCTCGATACTCTAGCGGCCGTGGTCGGTGAAAACACCAAACTCATCACAAACCCTGCCGTCTATGACAAATTGCCAGCCCAGATGCAGGCGAAGGCGACGAAAATGGCCAACGGTGAAACGGGTGAGACGATGGGCATGACCATCGAGGCCATTCCCGCCCACAATATCACCGAAGAACGGATGAACTTTCACCCCAAAGGACGCGACAACGGCTATGTGCTGACGGTCGATGGCATGCGCATCTATATCTCTGGTGACACCGAGGATGTGCCTGAAATGCGCGCTCTCAAGAATATTGATTTAGCGTTTATTTGCATGAACTTACCGTTCACAATGGATGTAGATGCCGCCGCATCTGCTGTCGCCGAGTTCAAGCCGACATATGTCTATCCATACCACTACCGTGGCCGTGACAATGGTACTCAGGATCCCGCAGAGTTTGTCAAAGCCGTCGGGGATGCTTCCGAAGTCAAAATGGGCGCTTGGTACGGCTAAAGGCTGTATGATGTTAAAAACGGGGCCACGGAAATTGTGGCCCCGTT
This sequence comes from uncultured Paracoccaceae bacterium, assembly GCA_943787985.1. Lineage (GTDB taxonomy): Bacteria > Pseudomonadota > Alphaproteobacteria > Rhodobacterales > Rhodobacteraceae > Ascidiaceihabitans. The sequence goes on from CALSOO010000004.1 coordinate 1,198,244, forward strand.
TCCATCACGTCCGTAGTCACGGGGATGAGACGAAGGACATAAAGAAAGTTCCGGTCCGAAAACGCAACAACACAAGTATTCAGACCGGTTCCGGACAAGGCCGGATGGGATAGTTTTCTTTATAAATACAAGCAGCTACCCCATGTCCCGATGGCTAAAACCATCACTTATGGGACCCCTCTATTTTGTAGGGGTATTGCCTTGGACGAAAGTACGGGAATCCTTACCAATCAAAAGTTGTATCCTTTTACAAAGGACGTGACGTGGGGACGCTTTTGTGCGGCGTACTATGCACAAGGGTGTTTTTCTGTATCCTCATGGCAATCAATGAGGAGATCACAGATGAAAGATGAAGCGCAAAAATCCGGTCTTGGTACGGGTTTCGACATTCCAGACCCTCAGGAAATTCCGTCACTCAAGGGCAGCGTTTCGGATGCTGAATGGCAAGCCCGCGTTGAATTGGCCGCCACGTATCGTCTATGCGCGATGCATGGGTGGACTGATTTGGTCTTTACGCATATCTCCGCCCGTTTGCCTGATGAGGACGGCGAAGAACGCTTTTTGATCAACCCTTACGGTGTGATGTTTGACGAGATGACCGCTTCTTGCCTTGTCAAAATCGATTGCGAAGGCACGATTTGCCAAGAGACCCCGTATTTCATTAATCCGGCAGGGTTTACCATTCATTCCGCCATCCATATGGCCCGTGAGGATGCAGGATGCGTGATCCACGTGCACACACCATACGGCGTAGCGGTGTCGGTGCAAAAAGACGGCCTGCGCCGCTACACGCAGTTTTCTATGATTGTGAACAATGACTTAGCGTATCACGACTATGAAGGGATCGCACTGGATCTGGATGAGCGCGACCGTATTGTCAACGATATGGGCGACAAAAACCTGCTGATGCTGCGCAACCATGGCACGCTGACAGTTGGCCCCAATTGTGCGATCGCTTTTTTGCGGATGTACTTCCTCGAGAACGCTTGCAAGACACAGATTTTCGCGCAATCCGTCGGGTCAGAAGACAAGCTCATCGAAGAGCCTGAAGCCATGGCTGACACGGTTGAGGGGCAGGCGGCTGCGGCCTTTACCCCCGGTGTCGGGGACAATCTGGTGTGGCCCGGCTTGATGCGCAAACTCAAGCGGACAAACCCCGGGCATGATCACTAACGTGCACTCAGGCACGTCAGTCACGTTTAGGTCTTGTCGAAAACAGCCATCATGGTTGCGCGCAGACGGGTCACGTCCTCGTCTGCGGTTGCGTCAGGATCACAGACAAAGGCTGGCAGCACTTCGACACGGATTGTGCCGCTCGACGGGAAGAACTTTCCGCGCGGCAAAAGCTGATCGGAATCGTGGATTACGATAGGGCGGATCACGCGCCCGGCTTCGCGTGCGACCAAGACTGCGCCGGCCTTGAATGTGCCCAACGATTCAGTTTTGGAACGGGTGCCTTCAGGGAACAACACGACCGAGCGCCGCGCCGGCATGTCGCGCACGGCCTTGCTCAGGGTTTCCATTGCAACCGAGCCGCTTTTGCGGTCGATCTCTACCAGACCAGCGCCAGTGAACCCTGTGCGCAACAACTTGGCATCGCATAGCTCTTTTTTGGCCGCAAAGGTAAACCATTTGTCGTCAGGCACCACATCCATCAAGGTAAACCCGTCCAGATGGCTGCGGTGGTTGATGACGATCACGCTGTTCTCATCGTCGCTCAGCGCCTGTTTGTCGGCCTCCGTCATATACGCACGGATGCTGAGCAACCAAAGCAGGCGTGAGCAAGCGCGTTTCACCAATCGCCAATACCATCCGCGAAAGCCCGCCCGCTTTGAACAGAACAATGGCACGAACCCGATGAATAAAAAATAGATGGGCCCCAGCAAGATCACGACACTTCGTTTGAGCAAACGAACAGGGAGCGGATCAATCGCTGTAGGAGGGTTTGGTGTAGGCTTTTGGGAAACTGTCATGACATCCTATCGCAGTTGGCCCACGCGGATGGCGTGACGGGTCGGGTATCCTCCAATAGTGGAGGCTCTGCAATGGAAACCTTGACCTAGCGTTAAGCTGGGCTGAAGTCCGGGCGCGTTCTTATGCTTCGAGAATGAACATCTGATTGGCAAATGCCGCTTTCAGAACGGCCTGAGCGGTGGTTTCAACCGCGAGGTTCTCGCGTGCAAGGCGCAAGTGTTTCTCGACAGTGGCAGATGTAAGTCCCATCAAAATCGCGATGTCTTGCATGGTTTTGCCGTCACCCACCCATTCCAGAGCTTCGCGTTGGCGTTTGGTCAGGTTCCGCTTGGGTCCTGAATAGGGCAAGGACAGAATTTTCAGATGGGCGATGTTGTTCATCAGATGAATGTTGCGGCCATGCTCTGCCCACACAGCATCCGCGTCCGCTTGGGACATCCCGCGCTTTGCGGTCAAGGCAATTGCCCCTTTGGAACGCGCAGAGATCGATTTGAAGCTGATGGTATAGCCCGCAGTGACCCCCACCGCGCAATTGATCTCCAACAAGCGTTTTTCGGCAGGGGACAAGTCCTTGAGACGGTTTTCAGCTTCCAACATCCCCCAACTGCCAACGCCCTCATTCGTCAGTGCCCAATTGACCATGGGGGCATTTGCATAGTGTGCTTCGCCCAGAAACACGTCCATATAATCCTTGTCATGGTTGGTCAGGATGATGAAATCCTCAGGATCGCCCAAAGAGGTGCCGGAGCGATATCTCGTGAACCCATAGATGATCCGGTCAAAGCCGAATTGGGCCATTTTCTCAGTGTGCGCTGTCCAAAGTTCTTCCATGCTTTGGCAATTGGACAAAAACAGAAGATATGTTCTCAGACAGTCGTCCATCACCCTGTTGCCTGCAAATGCTGATGCATGGCTGACATGGCCAACGGATATCCTTGAGCGCCAAAGCCGCAGATGATGCCCAGGGCCACTTTGGCGATATAGCTTTTGTGGCGGAACTCTTCGCGGGCGTGCACGTTGCTCAGGTGCAATTCGATGCAAGGCAATTCCACACTCGCAATCGCATCCATCAATGCGATGGACGTATGGGTGTACGCGCCGGCATTCAGTATCAACCCGCCGTAGACACCTTTGGCGGCATGAATTTCGTCGATCAACGTACCTTCGTGGTTTGATTGCACAAATCCAAGGTCCAGCTTGAGAGCCTTGGCGTGGATACGACAGTTGGCTTCGATGTCCGCAAGAGTCGTGTGTCCGTAGACCTCGGGCTGGCGCGTGCCCAGAAGATTCAGGTTTGGTCCATTCAGGATCAGAATAGCGGTCATATTAACAAATTCCGGTGTGCTGTTGGATCGGTGTTAGCCCCCGCGCGCCCTGCGTGTAAAGGCCGTGGGCGCGCGCAAGGTTAGTCCTGTGCCCCAAAAACCGCGAGACCCAGCCAATCTGCCACCATTGCTGGCACCTCTTGGCCTTCAATCTCGATGGTCAATTGGGTTTCGCGCAACAGGTCTGTTGCATTGCGTTGCGTGGCTGACTTCATCACGAACCGGCCGCGCAATCGACTGCCAGCAACAACCGGGTTCAGAAACCGGAGTTTGTTAAAGCCGTAGTTGATCCCCATCACTTGCCCCTCAGCCATTGAGAAGCAATCGTAGGCAAACCGTGACCCTAAGCTCAGCGTTAGAAATCCGTGCGCTATAGCGCCCCCAAACGGGGTTTCAGCTGCGGCACGTTCAGGGTCAATGTGGATCCATTGGTCGTCATGCGTGGTCTTTGCAAAGTCATCAATCATAGCCTGATCGACCAAAATCCAGTTGGAAACGCCGACCTCCTGTCCGATTTGCGCGTCCATGGCGGCTTTTGCAATTGCGATTTGGCTCATATCATTCTCCCTTTGGATCGGGACCAACGCGGACCATGCGTTTCCCTTTGTTGTCACCTGCCAACAGACCGATGAGCGCTTTTGGCGCGTTCTCAAGGCCGTCAACGATGTCTTCTGTCACGTTAATTTGTCCGGAGTTCACCCAAGTTTGCAAAGCGCGGATCGCTTTTGCATCCTCATTTGCAAAGTCCATCACAATGAAACCCTCCATGCGCAGGCGTTTGACCACCAATGCGCCTGGTAAATTGCGCGGGCCTGTCGGAGTGCTGCTGTCGTACTGGCTGATCGCACCACAACACGCGATGCGCCCCTTTTCGTTCATCAACGCCAGAGTGGTTTCCAGAATGGGGCCGCCGACGTTGTCGAAATACACATCAATTCCATTGGGGCAGGCGGCGCGCAGGGTTTTGAACAAACCCTTTTCGCGGTAATCCACACAGGTATCAAAGCCCAATTTATCCACCACCCATTTGCATTTCTCAGCGCCACCCGCGATGCCCACAACATGACATCCAAGGGCTTTGGCGATTTGGCCGACGTATCCGCCAACGGATCCTGCCGCTGCTGAAACGACGACAGTTTCGCCTGCCATAGGTTTGCCGACGCTGATCAACCCATGGAATGCAGTTTTTCCTGCGATCCCGTACACAGAGATCAAATGAGACAGGATTTCGACTTTTGGTAGTTTTTGAACTTTGCGGGCAGGGCGGGTGACGTAATCGGCCCAAACACTTTCGGCCGCCACGATGTCCCCGACGGCGATGTGTTCCGAATTGGACGCCATCACCTCGCAAATCGAGTAGGTCGCCATGACATCGCCCGCTTTGACTGCGTCGCGGTAGGTGGCGCCCTGCATCCAAGACCGGTTGGCCGCATCGATCGACATCAAAATCGTGCGCAGCAGGACTTCGCCGTGTTCCGGAACGGGCATGTCGGTGGCGTGCAGCGCAAAATGGCTTTCGGCAAGCTGACCCTGTGGCAGCTCGGCGACGATGATCTGGCGATTGGTCATGGGCAAGTTTCCTTGTTAGGTATCAATAAAGCGAAAGGATCTCAGATGGCAAAAGAGTACAGGCAACCGGTGTATCAGCCCCCGAAAGGGTCGGCCGATTTGGTGTTGATCCGCCACGGCGAAAGCATGCCCGCAAAGCCCGGCGAGAGTTTTCCGATGAAGGACGGTCACGGGGATCCGGCCCTGCATCCCCAAGGGGAGCGGCAAGCCGTGGCTGTGGGCGATAGGCTGAAAAGCACACATTTTGCAGCGGCTTACGTGACCAAATTGATCCGAACGCATCAAACGGCGGCGCCTTTGCTCGCGCATTTGGGGATGTCTGCGACCATCGATCCCGACTTGCATGAAGTGCACCTTGGGGACTGGGACGGCGGCTTGTACCGTATCAAGTCGGCGCAAGGTGATCCTGCGTTTGAGCGGATGCGCGCAAACGGGGAATGGGGCGAAATCCCGGGGGCTGAAACCACGGCGGTCTTTCATGGCCGCGTCGAGAAAGGGTTGCGCAGAATTGCTGCCGCTCATGTGGATGAACGGGTTGCTGTTTTTGTGCATGGTGGCGTGATCGCCGCCGCGATGGCCATTGCGACAGGCTGCGGACCGTTTGCATTTGGAGGGGCCGCGAACGGCTCTATCAGTCGGATTGTAATCACTGGTCACCAGATGGCCGTGCGTGGCTTCAATGACATTGGCCATCTGGAGGGGCTGTGAGTGCATCAGGATATGGTCAAGGCAACTTTGCCCAAGACCTTGCGATCTGAAATGTATTCCAATGCCTTACGGGCGTCTTCTAATGTGAATGTCTGAGTGATCCGTGGCTTGATCTGGCCGTTGGCGTACATCGCGAACAATTCGTTCATATTTTCCATGTGACCCTTTGGATCAACCATCGTTGACGCGCCCCAAAAGACCCCGACGATCTGACATGATTTCAAAAGTGTCAGGTTCAGAGGGATGCTTGGTATGCCTGCGGGGAAGCCAACCACAAGGAAGCGCCCAGCCCATGCCATGGCGCGTACAACCGGTTCTGCATAGTCGCCGCCAACCGCGTCGTAGGCCACATCCACGCCTTTGCCGCCTGTCGCCTTTTTGATCTGGTTCGAGAATTCCTTTTGGGCGGCTCGGTCCATTTCGCGCGGATAGATCAGTGTTTCATCTGCGCCAAGCTCTTTACAAAAGGTGGCTTTGTCTTCGGAAGAGACCGCCGCGATGACACGTGCGCCGGCTGCTTTGCCGAGTTCAATTGCTGCCGCACCAACGCCGCCTGCTGCGCCTAGGATCAAAAGCGTCTCGCCTTCTTTGATCATCGCGCGGTCCTTGAGCGCATGGTGAGAGGTGCCATAAGTCAACACCAGGCAGGACGCGTCCTCGAATGACATGCCGTCGGGCATCGGCAGGCATCGGACTTCAGCCACGCACAGATGGGTCGCAAAGCCGCCAAACCCGGTCATCGCGATGACCTTGTCGCCGATCTTTAGTCCTGTGACGCCCTCACCAACCGCATCAACCACACCTGCAACTTCACCGCCGGGGGCAAATGGGCGCGGTGGCTTCATTTGGTAAAGGTCCTGAATGATCAGCGTGTCAGGAAAGTTGACGCCGGCTGCTTTGACCGCAATGCGCACTTCGCCTTTTGCAGGGGTCGGGTCGGGCAACTCCGTCAGTTGCAGTGTGTCCGGTCCACCGACGGCTGTACTGAGCATGGCTTTCATCGCAATCTCTCCCCTGAATGCTGTGACGCATTTTGTTTGTACGTCTGTTGTGACGCAACTATTCGTTTGTGCGCCAGTTGTGACGCATATTTGGTAGTGCGCCTGATGTGACGCAACGGCAGAGCACCCAAGCGTCTTGTCAGGTGTAACTTTGGCTGCAACACTTCAGTCAGTAAATGCGAAATACGATTTTGCAGGGTGGAACGTAACGGCATAATCGGCGTCACCATCTGTCTGGGAGGACACAATGACTGACATTGAACTGGGTGCTTTTCGCGCCGAAACCCGCGCATGGCTGGAGGCGAATTGCCCCGCCGAAATGCGCGATGGCATTCGTGATGAGGAAACAATTTGCTGGGGCGGACGCAATTGGCAATTCACGTCCGCAGCGCAAAAGACATGGCTAGAGGTTATGGCGGCCAAAGGCTGGACTGTCCCGACGTGGCCGGTTGAATATGGCGGGGCGGGGATGGACCGTGCGCATGACAAAATTTTGCAAGAAGAGTTGGACGCCATTGGTGCGCGCTGGCCATTGCAAAGCTTTGGCATCTGGATGCTTGGACCTGCCTTGCTTGCCTTTGGAACGCATCAGCAAAAGTTACAGTATTTGCCGCCAATTGCGCGCGGTGAAGTGCGGTGGTGTCAAGGATACTCAGAACCAGGTGCAGGTTCGGATTTGGCAAGTGTTCAGACCAAAGCCGTCAGTGATGGGGATTATTATGTTGTAAATGGTCAAAAGGTATGGACCTCCTATGCTGACAGGGCAGACTGCATTTTCGCTTTGGTGCGCACCGATCCGGATGCAAAGAAGCACCTGGGCATTTCCTTTTTGCTGATCGATATGGACAGTGCGGGCGTGTCCACGAAACCTATCCGTTTGATCTCTGGCTCGTCCCCGTTTTGCGAGACGTTTTTTGATGACGTAAGGGTGCCGAAATCCAACGTTGTCGGGACAGAGCATCGTGGTTGGGACGTGGCAAAACACTTGCTCACCCATGAGCGTGAAATGATTTCAGGTGGGGGGGCAGGCCTGCTAGGGACCCGTGCATTGGGTGCGGTTTTGGCAGAGCATGAGGGCGGCATGGACGCGGTCACACGTGCCGAGGCGTTGACGTGTGAAATTGACTCGCTCGCGATCGGGTTGACCCTTGAGCGCTACAAGGATCAGGCCGAGTCTGGCGGCGGCGTCGGTGATGCCTCGGCCATGCTGAAATATGAAGGCACGGAATTGAACAAACGCCGCCACGAGTTGTTGATGTCCGCAGGCGGTGCGGATGCGTTGCAGTGGGAGGGCACGCACGCGGGGCTTGCGGCGGATTGGCTGCGCACCAAAGCCAACTCCATCGAGGGGGGCACGTCCGAAGTCATGCTCTCGATTATTTCACGGCGCATTCTTGGACTTCCGGGGTAACTGATATGAGCACTTTGATGATGTCCGAAGACGAAACCATGTTGCAGGATGCCGCGCGCGGTTTTCTGGACGGGGCAGCCCCCGTTTCGCATTTCCGAGGACTGCGCGATGCAGGGGCCACGCATGACGCAGCCCTTTGGGCAGAAATGGCCGCGATGGGATGGACCGGGGTTTTGGTCCCCGAGGACGCGGGTGGCTCTGACATGGGACACGCCGCTGCAGGCGTTCTGGCTCAAGAGATGGGCAAAACACTTGTGACCTCTCCGTTTTTGTCCACAGCCGTGATGGCTGCGACCGCGTTGCGCCAGATCGCCAATGACCGCACAAAAGAGGCGCTTGGCAATATCGCCAATGGCTCTGTGATCTATGCTTTGGCGGTCGACGAGACACATAAACACGATCCCGATGGCACGACGTTGCAGGCTGTGGCGGATGGCAACGGGTTTCGTCTGACAGGGACCAAAGGCTTCGTGGTTGACGGTGCAAATGCAGATCGCCTGCTGGTTTTGGCCCGTGCGGAAGCAGGTTTGACCTTGTTCGATATTCCAGCAGATCGCACCGGCATCACGCGTGCGGCGAACGCTATGATTGACGCGCGCGATGCGGCCACTGTGACGTTTTCGGATGTGCAGGCCACAGGTGACGACGTTTTGGGGCACGTGGGCGATGCGATGACAGTCTTGCAACCTGCGCTGAACGCCGGACAAGCGGCATTGGCCGCCGAAATGGCCGGTCTCGCTACGGGCGCGTTCGGGATGACGATTGGCTATCTCAAAGAGCGCAAGCAATTCGGGGTTGAAATCGGACGGTTCCAAGCGCTGCAACACCGTGCCGCGCATCTGTGGTGCGAAAGTGAAGTCACAGCCTCTGCCGTGCGCAATGCGGGTCGGATGCTTGATCAGGATATGGCCAACGCCACGCTGGCGGTCTCTCTGGCCAAGGCGCGGGCAACTGCGACGGCAAAACTTGCGGTGATCGAGGGTGTGCAGATGCACGGGGGTATCGGAATGACCGATGCATTCGATATGGGTTTTTACATGAAACGCGCACGTGTCGTGGCCGAATGGTTGGGGGACTACGGGTATCACGCCGAACGCGTCGCCGCAGCCCGTGGATTTTAAAGGACTTGAACTATGACACCTAACGATCTGTTTTCATTGCATGGTAAGGTGGCTTTGGTCACGGGAGGAGCCACCGGCATCGGGCGTATGGCGGCCACCGGATTGGCGCAAGCTGGCGCACATGTGTTTATTGCATCGCGCAAGGCAGATGCCTGTGAGGCTGTCGCAAAAGAGATCAACGACAGTGGTGTGGCTGGCAAAGTCACGGGGTTCGGTGGCGACGTTGGCAGTGCCGAAGGCGTAGCGGCCCTCACAGCGCAGATGACGCAGCGCACGGATGTCTTGCACATTTTGATGAACAACGCCGGCATCACTTGGGGCGCGCCTTTGGGGCAATTCCCGTTTGAAGCATGGGCCAAAGTCCAAGGTGTGAACAACGCAGGCCTGTTTCACTTGACCCAAAGCCTGTTGCCGGTCCTGATGAAAACAGCCACGCCGGATGATCCCGCAAGAGTGGTCAACGTAGGCTCCGTTATGGGGGACGCCCCTTTGGGCGATGGCGCATACAGTTATGCCGCCTCAAAAGCCGCCGTGCACCAGATCACGCGGATCATGGCCAAGGAACTGGCAGGACACCACATCACTGTAAACGCACTGGCGCCGGGTCCTTTTGTCAGCCGCATGACCGCTTTCGCGACAGCTGACGAAGGTATGCGCGAAAAAGTGGGGCAGGACGTGCCCTTGGGCCGCGTCGGGCGGGACGAAGACATAGCAGGATGCATGCAGTTTTTATGCGGCAAAGGGGGCAGTTTCCTGACGGGGGCGATCCTGCCTGTGTCGGGCGGCATTCAGGTGATGAGTGGGCCAAACCTGTTTGGCTCGGCCTTGGAGGGCTAGGGTATGATCCGTTTTGATGAACAAGTGGCTATCGTGACAGGGGCAGGTGTCGGCCTTGGGCGCAGTCACGCCCTTGGACTTGCCGGGCGCGGTGCTAAAGTCGTGATCAATGACCTTGGCGTGTCGACGGACGGCAAGGGTAAATCATCCGACGCCGCCTGCAGTGTCGTCGCCGAGATCGAAAGCATGGGCGGGGAAGCATTTGTGCACGGTGCGGATGTCACGGATCAAGGGCAAGTCAGCGATATGGTCGCCCAAACCATGAAGCGTTGGGGCCGTATTGACATCCTTGTGAACAATGCAGGCATTTTGCTGGACAAAACATTTGCAAAAATGACCATGAGTGATTTTCGCAAAGTGGTGGATGTGCATCTTTTGGGCAGCGCCAATTGCTGCCACGCAGTTTGGCCCATTATGCGAGAACAGAAATACGGGCGCATCGTTCTGACGTCTTCCGCCTCCGGGCTCTATGGAAACTTCGGGCAATCCAACTACGGCGCCGCAAAAGCCGCAATGGCAGGCCTCATGAATGTCCTACATCACGAGGGCGCGCGCGACGACATCCGCATCAACACGCTTGCGCCCACAGCAGCCACGCGCATGACGGAGCAATTGCTGCCTCCCGAAGCACTCGAAGTGCTGAAACCTGAAACCATCACACCGGGTTTGCTGTATCTTGTCAGCCAGGACGCTCCATCCAAAACAATCCTCAGTGCAGGGGCAGGGGTCTTTGCACAGACGCGCATCTACGAGACCAAAGGACATCTGGTCGAAGGGGACATAACGCCCGAAGCCGTGGCCGCCAATTGGCAAAACATCACAGACCCGACGGATCAGGAAGAACTCCAAGACGCCTTCGCCCAAACCCGCAAATACGCCAAACGGGCAGCGGATGCGAAAAACATCAAACTGGATTGGTAAAACGATCCCGCTTCATCTCGCCAAATAAACCTCGGGGGTTTGGGGGCTGGCCCCCATCCCGAATTCAAATCAAAGGACCAAACACATGCGTGACGCAGTAATCGTATCCACAGCCCGCACTCCGATCGGCAAAGCCTACCGGGGCGCGTTCAACGCCACAACACCTCAAGCATTGATGGCCCACGCCATCGGGCACGCGGTGGCACGCGCTGGCGTCGACGGCTCTGAAATCAGCGACTGTGTCGTGGGGGCGGCCCTTCAACAAGGACACTCGGGGGGCAACATCGCGCGTCAGGCGGCTATTCGGGCAGGATTGCCTGTGACCGTGGGTGGCATGTCACTGGACCGTCAATGTGCCTCTGGCATGATGGCAATTGCAACGGCAGCCAAACAGGTGATCACTGACGGCATGGATGTTGTGATCGGTGGCGGCGTGGAGAGCATCTCCATGGTACAAACTCAGGATATGCGGGTTGGTGCGGACAAGTGGCTGAAAGCCAACAAGCCAGAAATCTACATGAGCATGCTGGAAACCGCAGAAAATGTAGCCGAGCGTTACAAAGTCAGTCGCGAAGCCCAAGATGAATATGCGGCAAAGTCTCAGGACCGCACACACGCGGCGCAACAAGCGGGCAAGTTCGACGATGAAATCGTCGGGATGAGCACCACGATGATGGTGCAGAACAAGGAAACCAAAGAAATCTCGTCGCATGACGTGACGTTGGACAAGGACGAAGGCAATCGTCCGGGCACATCCGCAGAAAGCCTGGCCGGTCTGAAACCTGTTTTCAAAGACGGCATAAACCTGGCCGAGGGTAAATTCATCACCGCAGGAAATGCCTCGCAACTGTCCGACGGGGCATCTGCGTCTGTGATCATGGAAGCTTCTGTCGCTGAAAAGAAAGGCCTGCAACCGCTGGGCCGCTATGTCGGTGTTATGGCCGCCGGATGTGAACCTGACGAAATGGGGATCGGTCCAATCTATGCCGTGCCAAAATTGCTGGCCGCGCATGGTTTGAAAATGGACGACATTGGTCTTTGGGAACTCAACGAAGCCTTCGCCAGTCAAGTCATCGCATCCCGTGACGTTTTGGGGATCCCGGACGACATCCTGAACGTCAACGGCGGCGCGATTTCTATTGGCCACCCGTACGGCATGTCAGGTGCACGGATGGTCGGGCACGCGCTGATCGAGGGCAAACGCCGCGGCGCGAAATACGTTGTTTGCACAATGTGCATTGGCGGCGGCATGGGCGGTGCAGGTTTGTTCGAAGTTCTGTAAGCACGTGTTCCCTAACAAAAGAGGCGGGTTCGGTGCCCGCCTCAATCTTTCTTCTTTTAATAAGGTTCTGAACCACATGCCCAGATACGACTCTCATTTGCCAAAAGCCCTTCAGGGACTGCGTGTGCCTATGGTGGCCTCTCCCTTGTTCATTATTTCGGTGCCTGAATTGGTGATTGCCCAGTGCAAAGCGGGGATTGTCGGCTCGTTTCCTGCTCTGAATGCCCGTGAGGGCGAGGGTGAGCATCCATTGCTCGACACATGGCTAACCCAAATCAAAGAAGAGTTGGATCGCTACAATCAAGCCAACCCCGACACACCAGCAGCCCCTTATGCGGTGAACCAGATTGTGCATCGATCCAACGCGCGCCTGGATCGTGATCTGGAGATTTGCGTCAAACACGAGGTGCCGATCTGGATCACCTCCCTTGGCGCGCGGGTCGAGGTCAACGAGGCGGCGCATTCTTGTGGCGGCATTGTGTTGCACGACATTATCAACAACCGCTTTGCCAAAAAGGCCATCGACAAAGGCGCGGATGGTCTTGTGGCTGTGGCCGCAGGCGCAGGCGGGCACGCCGGGGAACAATCCCCCTTTGCCCTGATCCGCGAAATTCGCGAGTGGTTCGAGGGGCCTTTGTTGCTCTCGGGTGCCATTGCAACGGGGGAAAGCCTTTTGGCGGCGCGCGCAATGGGGGCTGATCTAGGGTACACTGGAACACCGTTCATCGCGACGGATGAGGCCAATGCCCAACAAGAATACAAACAGATGATCGTGGATTCCGGCGCCGAAGACATTGTTTACTCTTCTTTGTTTACAGGCGTTTGGGGGAACTATCTGCGCGGATCCGTTGAGGCTGCGGGCATGGACCCTGACAACCTGCCACAGGCGGACAGCTCTTCGATGAACTTTGGCGATGGCTCTTCCAAACCCAAGGCATGGAAAACCATTTGGGGGTCTGGTCAAGGGATCGGCGCTGTCAAATCGGTTGGTCCTGCGGGTGACATCGTGGCGCGCATGGGCCGTGAATATGAAGCTGCTGGCGCAAAACTGGCGCAGGAGTTCTCCTGATGGCAGAGTTGATCGTGGTGCGTCATGGACAGGCGGCCTTCGGGCAGGAAAACTACGATCAACTGTCTGATGTGGGGTTTGAACAGGCGCGCCTAGCGGGGGATGCTTTGCGCGACATGGGGTGGGTGCCGGACCGTTTGATATCCGGCACGTTGGAACGGCAACGCGACACGCTGTCCACCATGGGGTTTGAGGGCGATGTCGAAGAACACGCAGGCTTCAACGAATATGACTTTGGTGATTTGCTGCGCGCGCGCTACGATGGCAATATTCCCGATCTGGTCAAAGGCGACCGCAAAGTCCATTTCCGCACGCTGCGGGAAACCGTTTTTGAATGGCAGGCGGATGCTTTGGTTGCCCCCTATGAGACGTGGGGGCAGTTTGAGGCGCGGGTGGCTGATGCGCTTGGCTTCGCCACAGATACCATCGCGCGGCGGGTTCTGGTCGTGTCGTCGGGCGGGGTGATCGGACAATTGGTGGCCAGCACGCTTGAAGCGCCGAAAAAGATGATGATGGAAGTGAATTTGCAAATCAAAAACGCCTCGATCACGCGGTTTGTCTTTTCTAAAGGGCGCGTTTTTCTGACAGGGATGAATGCGACACCGCATTTGGACCGCAAAGCCACACAACATTTAATGACCTACAGCTGAGGGCGCTATGACGGATACGCAAACACTCGATCTGGACGCCGTAGGCGCATACCTCAAGGACAAGTTGGAGGGATTTGAAGGTCCGATAGAGGCGGAGAAATTTGCCGGCGGACAGTCAAACCCGACTTTTCTGCTCAAGACACCTGCACGCAACTATGTGCTGCGCCGTAAACCCCCGGGAAAGCTGTTGAAATCAGCGCATGCGGTCGATCGCGAATTTCGGGTGCAAAAGGCGCTCTATGGCTCCGATGTGCCTGTGTCCAAGATGCATGTTCTGTGTGAGGACGACGCTGTGATCGGCTCTTCGTTCTATATTATGGATCATGTTGTCGGGCGTAACTTTAACGAGCCTACGTTGAACGGGCGTTCCGTTTCCGAGCGCACGGCAGTTATCGGTGACATGAACCGTGTTTTGGCGGCCTTGCACGATGTTGATATCGATGCCGTGGGATTGGGTGACTATGGCCCTCCGGGGAATTACTTTGAACGTCAAATAGGACGTTGGACAAAGCAATACAAAGCCTCTGAAACAGGTGATGTTCCAGCGATGAACCAGTTGATGGATGCATTGGCGGAACGGATGCCTGCGGATGACGGGCAGCGCACTTTGGTGCATGGAGACTACCGGATCGACAATATGATCTTTGACTCCGAGGGTACCAATTGCCTTGCCGTTCTGGATTGGGAACTCAGCACCACAGGCCATCCGTACGCGGATCTTGCGTCTGTGATCATGCAATGGCAGTTGCCCGCGGGGTCCGAAGGGCGCGGTTTGATGGGGGTTGACCGCGCAGCGTTGGGATTGCCGACGGACCAAGAGTTTATCGCGCAATACTGCGAAAGACGCGGCATTGGACCAATTGATAACTTTGGATTTTATGTCGGGTTTTGCTTTTTCCGGATGGCCGCGATCATCCAAGGCGTGTTGAAACGCGCTTTGGACGGGAATGCCTCCAATCCTGAACGCGCTATGAAGGTTGGCGCGTTCGTACCTGTGTTTGCGCAAAATGGTTTAAAGGCACTCGAGCACGGCTAACCCGCACAGGGTGCACTGGTTTTTGGCAACTGATCAAGAATCGCGCAACCGCTTGGACATTCCGATTACAAAGGCCAAAGGGCAAGTTCCTTTGGCCTTTGGCCTTTTCAGGATTTGTGAATGCCCTAGCGTCACTTTTTTTCGCGTTTTGGGATTGGGAGTGTGTTTTGGGAGATGATCCATGTGAGCACTCAAGGACAAGAAATCTCTCCGATAGGTCCGGAATGTGCAGATGCGGCATATTTTAGCGATTGTCTCTCAGTGCCTTGCGGGGTGACGTTCACGTAATATGATGCACATGCAGCACAGATCGCTTTGGGGGAAAATGAGACGTTAATTCTCAATAACCTGTTGAAAGGTTTGAGTTTCCTCGGAGCTGACACACTGCCTCAAAAGCTTGACTTATCCCTGATCTGTGCGACCCTCGAAGCATACCGACACAAACGAAATGCACGCGATGCATGTCGGATCATGTTCTAGGGAGGAACTTCTATGCGTAAAACCATCAAACTTGGTGTATCCACTGCATTGGCGCTGACCGTCAGTTCTGTGGCTGTTATGGCTGACATCAAAGTCGCCTTTATTGACCCGCTGTCCGGTCCGTTTGCCAGCACTGGCACAAATGGTCTGCACCAGTTCGAATTTGCTGCCGACTATCTGATCAATCAAAACGGTGGCGTTTTGGGGGGGCACAACATTGAAATCGTGGCCTTTGACAACAAGATCAGCCCGAAAGAGTCGCTGATCCAACTGCAGGTCGCAATTGACCAAGGCATCCGCTTTATCGCGCAAGGCAACTCGTCCGGCGTTGCGAACGCGATCACCGAAGCCGTCGAGAAAGCACAACAAGCGCAACCCTGACAGACCGCGTGCTATTCCTGAACTATGCGGCTGTTGATCCTGCCTTGACCAACGACAAGTGTAACTTCTGGCATTTCCGTTTCGATGCCAATGCCGACATCAAGATGGACGCTCTGACAGACTCTATTGCCGCTGACGAAAGCATCAAAAAGGTCTACATCATCGGGCAGGACTATTCCTTTGGTAAGGCCGTTGCGGCTGCCGCCAACCGCTTCCTTGGCGAAAAGCGCCCTGACATCGAGATCGTCGGCGATGAACTGCACCCGATCGGCAAAGTGAAGGATTTCACACCTTATTCACGCAAAATCGTCGCCTCCGGCGCCCAAGCCGTCATCACAGGCAACTGGGGTGCGGACATGCTGGGCCTTGGCAAATCCATTGATCGAGAACGGCTATGATGGTCCGATCTATACCTACTACGCTGCAGGTTCCGGTATCACGGCCGCCTTTGGTGAAACGGCGAAGGCGTGATCCGTTTGGTGTCTGAAGGTCAGATCAACCCGCCAGTCTCCGATGCGGCGTCTGACTACTACAACGCTTTCAAGGCCAAGTATCCTGACGGCAACGTCGACCAATCCCGTATCACCAACGTGATCGGCATGCTTGGCGCAGCGATCGATGCGGCTGGCACGGCGGATGATGTTGTGCAAGTCGCTACGAATTGGAAGGCATGGACCTACGATTCCATCTGGGGTGGCCAGGTCTATGATGCGTCCGAAACGATCACCAGGCGATCCAGGATGTGCACATCTCGCGCACACCAAAGAAGGCATCACGTTTGCCTATGATGGCTCCGACTACGGTGCTGACAGCGATCGAAAACGTTCAAATGGCATCTGCAGACTCTGAGTCTTCTTGCCAGATGAAGCGCCCATAACGCACTTCTATTAGGCCCGCTTTGCGACGTGCATGGCGGGCCGCCTTTCACTCAATTCCACTCTAACCCGTATTCCCTTGGGGGGCACCGATGGAACTCATCCTCGTCAATCTTATCGACGGGCTTGTGACCGGATTGCTGTTGTTTATGCTTTCGGCCGGCCTGACGCTTATTTTCTCTATGATGGGTGTTTTGAATTTCGCCCACGCCAGCTTTTACATGCTGGGGGCTTATTTCGCCTATCAGATCAGCATTGCGATCGGATTTTGGATGGCGCTGTTGATTGCACCCGTTGTTGTGGGTGTCATGGGCGCAGGGGTTGAACGATACGGGTTGCGGCGTGTGCATCAATACGGTCACGTACCGGAGCTGATCTTTACGTTTGGGCTGGCGCTGCTGATCGAGGAACTGGTCCAGTTTGTCTGGGGTAAAAACCAGATGCCGTTTGATGTGCCGGACGTGTTGAACTTTACCGCCTTTGCCATCGCAGGAAATTCCATCCCTGCCTACAAGATCTTCATGATCTTCATATCGATCGCGATCTTTATCGGGCTGCTTGTATATCCTGACGCGCACACGTGTCGGTATGATCATTCAAGCGGCCCTCAGTTACCCCAAAACAGTTGAGGCTTTGGGCCACAATGTCCCGTTGATCTTTATGGGTGTGTTCGGGGTTGGCACGGCGCTGGCCGGGGTTGCCGGTGTCATTGCGGGGCCGGTGTTGGGGACGTTCCCCGGCATGGCCTTTGTCCTTGGCTCCATCGTGTTTGTGACAATCGTGATTGGCGGGCTTGGATCGCTTTGGGGGCGCTGGTTGCGTCGCTACTGATCGGCTGGATCACGACCTTTGCCAAATCTTACAATCTTGCCATGTCGGATGTGCTCAACGCTGTCGGCATTGCGACGCCCGAAAACCTTGATGACAATATTTTCCGTGACCTTTGGACCATCACCAGCCCTCAGATTGCAGATATTCTGCCGTATATCCTGATGGTTCTGGTTCTGATCTTCCGGCCCTACGGCCTATTTGGGAACCGTGACGCATGAGCGATATATCAAAAACAAGCGCAGCACCTGCGCGCGCCGGGCTGCTGTCTATGAAATATATGCCTTGGATCATCGCAGCGATCTTGCTTATGATCCTGCCGTTCATTTTCACCAACAATTCCTCGATCACGATCATGAGCCAAATGTGGATCACCGTGATCTTTGCCTTGGCGTACAACATGTTGCTGGGGCAGGGCGGCATGCTGTCTTTTGGACATGCGGTCTATATGGGGCTTGGCGGGTTCTTTTGTATGCACATCATGAACTATGTCGAAGACTTCGGGCTGGCCTTGCCACTTCCGCTGCTGCCACTGTTTGGCGGATTGTTCGGGATGGGCTTTGCGATGATCATCGGGTCTTTTTCGACATCTGGAGCGGGTACGCGGTTTGCGATGATCTCGCTGGGCGTAGGCGAGTTGATTGCGGCCTGTTCCATTATCGTCGTTGCCTTCTTTGGGGGGGAAGAAGGTATTTCGGGCGACCGGACCTATGGCTTGCCCTTCTTCGGGGTCGAATTCCTGAAGCAGATCGAAGTGTATTACCTGATTTCCTTCTGGCTCATGGTCTCTGCGGTCCTGATGTATCTGTTTTCGCGTACACCTGTCGGGCGTATGGCAAATGCGGTGCGCGACAATCCGGAGCGCGCGCAGTTTCTGGGCTATTCCTCACGGTGGGTGCGCTTTTACAGCTTCTGCGCATCCGGTTTCTTTTGCGGGATTGCGGGGGGATTGTTTGCCATCAGCTATGAAATCCTGACCGAAGAAAACCTGAATGCAGTCCAGTCCGGTACGATCCTGTTGGTCACTTTCTTGGGGGGTGTCGGCTTCTTCTTTGGGCCCATCATTGGTGCGATTGCTTTTACGTTGCTGCAAACAGTTTTGTCTTTGCAAACCGAGCTTTGGGCCTTTTACGCAGGTGCGTTGTTCGTGGCGACGGTGATGTTCTTTCCAGGCGGTTTGGCGGGCTTGTTGATGATGCATGTTCCGGCGGCGCGCTTTGGCAAACTCAAAACGTTAGGGGTACCATACCTCAAGACTCTGTTGCCGGGGGCGATTGGCATTCTGGGGCTGTGTTGCCTCGTCGAGATGACGTTCCACTATCGTCATGCGGCGACGGGTGACAATGAGATGACCCTGTTCTGGACCACATTTGACAGTCACAGCGTGACGCCTTGGCTGCTGGTGATCGCGGTCACGGCCGTTGCGTTCTTTATCATGCGCAAAACCGCGCCCGAGCTGAAAGAGGCATGGGCCGATGCCAACTCACCACCAAAGGGAGGCGCATAAGATGGCAGCTGCATTACATCTTGACGGTTTGTGCAAGAGCTTTGGCAAGACCGAGATCATTCGCGGTGTCGATCTGAGCATCGCAAAAGGTGAACGTCATGCGATCATCGGGCCAAACGGCGCGGGCAAGTCCACGCTGTTCAACCTGATCACAGGCAGGTTTCCACAAACGTCCGGCACCATTTCCCTGCACGGTGATGATCTGGTGGGCAAAGCCCCCCACGAGATCAACCGCATGGGATTGTCGCGGTCTTTCCAGATCACCAATATTTTCTCGAACATGACGGTGTTTGAGAATGTGCGGTGTTCGTTGCTTTGGTCCATGGGGTATAAATACTCGTTTTGGAACTTGCTGGACCGTTCGCACAAGCTCACTGAGGGGGCTGAAGAAATCCTTGAACAGATCAACCTGACCGAGCGGCGCAATCTGCCGGCTGGCGTGTTGTCCTATGCCGAACAGCGCGCGCTTGAAATCGGGATCACCATTGCGGGTGGTGCGGATGTGATCATGTTGGATGAGCCAACGGCGGGTATGAGTCATTCCGAAACCGACTATATCGTCGATCTGATCCGCAAAGTCACAGAGAACAAAACCCTGATCATGGTCGAACATGACATGGGTGTTGTGTTTGGACTGGCGGATTACATTTCCGTGCTGGTGTACGGCGAAATCATTGCGACTGGACGCCCCGAAGAGGTGCGTGCCAATCCCAAAGTTCAAGAAGCCTATCTGGGCGAAGTATTGGAGGCAGAACACTGATGCTCGAAGTCACTGACCTGCACGCCTATTATGGCAAATCACACATCCTGCAAGGGGTGAACTTGAACATTCAGGAGGGTGAAATCGTTGCCCTTTTGGGACGCAACGGCGTTGGCCGCTCCACCACCTGCAAGGCCATCATGGGCGAAGTCGAACCGCATGGGTCTGTCAAATTCAAAGGTCAGGAAATTGCCGGTAAAAAAGCGTTTGAAATCGCCAATATCGGCTTGGGCTATGTCCCTGAAAACCGCGATATTTTCCCTGGCCTGACGACACGCCAGAACCTGATTTTGGGGATGAAACCCGGCCAGAAAGAAGGTGTCGGGCGGTGGACCATGGAAAACATGTTCGATATGTTCTCCAACCTCAAAGAGCGCGCAGACGTCGAGGCGTCGGTGATGTCCGGTGGTGAGCAGCAGATGTTGACCATGTGCCGCACGTTGATGGGGGACCCTGAACTGGTCATGATTGACGAGCCAACCGAAGGCCTGTCGCCCCAGATGGTGCAACGTGTGGCGGACGTGTTGCAAGAGATCGCCAAGCGCGGTGTCGCCACATTGTTGGTCGAACAGAAGCTGTCGATCGCGATGGACATCGCGGACCGCGTTTATGTGATGGGACATGGCAAGGTTGTGTTTGAAGGCACACCGGATGAGCTGCGCGGTCGCGAAGACGTGCGCAAGGAATGGTTAGAGGTGTAGTAAACGCGCCGTCAGACAAAGGTCTGTGTGCGGCTGTTGCCGTCGTGGACACTGCAATACAAAACGGCGCCCCATGAGGCGCCGTTTTCATTGTGTCATTGGGGTCAGGTTACTTTTCGGGGATCAACCCTCTGGGACTGAACCTGAGGACCAGCAGCAGAACCAGACCCATCGTCAACAGGCGCATATGCGCGGCGCTGTCGATCAGGTGTGTCTTGATCGCCGAGCCATCTTCCATGCCCATGGTGATCGTGTTCATCAACCAAAGGCCCATCGGCTCAACCATGACCCATAGCCACCAGATCAGGAAACCGCCCAGAACAGCGCCCAGATTGTTGCCGGACCCTCCGACAATCACCATAACCCATATCAGGAAGGTAAACCGCAACGGCTGATAGGTGCCTGGCGTCAACTGCCCGTCCAGTGTGGTCATCATCGCGCCAGCAATCCCGCAGACTGCAGACCCCAGAACAAAGATTTGCAAATGGCGTGCTGTGACGTTCTTGCCCATCGCTTTTGCGGCGTGTTCATTGTCGCGAATGGCCCGCATCATACGGCCCCAAGGGCTGTGCAATGCGCGTTGGGCCAGAATGAACAAGATCACCAGCACCACAGTGAACAGACCCGCATAGATCAGCTTCACCCAAAGAGTGGAGGCCATAACAGGGTCCAGACCAAAGCTGGCGGCGCGCTCGATAAAAGCAGGGTCTTGTTGCAACTCGATCTCGTAAGGGGCAGGGCGCGGCAGGCCGACGACGTTCTTGACGCCGCGCGCCATCCAGTCTTCGTTCTTCATCACGGCAATAATGATCTCGGAAATGCCCAGCGTCGCAATCGCCAGATAATCAGAGCGCAATCCAAGGGCCGTTTTTCCGATCAACCATGCAACACCAGCGGCCAGCAAGCCACCGACAGGCCACGCAACCACGACAGGCAATCCAAGACCACCCAAGTACCCCGTGGCCGCAGGATCAATCGCTTCAATCGCTGCGACTGCAGGATCGAACACAGCGCGGTAGACAAAGAACCCGACGATCAGGATCGCCATGATGGCCAGCCCACGCACGCGCCCTTTTGGCAACTTGGAATAGGCAAGGACCGCTGCAACAACCGTGCCGGCGCCCAAAATCAAGGCCAATATGATACCCATACCACCCGCAGAGAATGCCTGCGGTGTGGGGGGCATTGACACCAGAACCGTGGCCAAACCGCCCAAAGCGACAAAGCCCATAATGCCGACGTTGAACAGACCGGCAAAGCCCCACTGCAAATTCACACCCAAAGCCATGATCGCGCTGATCAGACCAAAGTTCAGAATAAACAAAGCGGCATTCCAGCTTTGGACAAAGCCCGTGCCGATGATCAACACTGCAATGGCCGCGAAGTAAACCGTATTGCGTACAGTATCAGTCATACCGATTTCCCCGCGAATAGCCCAGTTGGTCGGAACAGCAGCACGATCAACAAGATCACAAAGCTCACTGCGAATTTATAGTCAGTGGACAAAAGCTGCACCAAACTGTCGGGCGCCCATGCGTCGGGCAGGACATAGGTGGCGACCTTTTTCCACGCGTATGTGATGGTCACTTCCGAAAAGGCGATGACAAACCCGCCAGCAATCGCACCAACAGGACTGCCCAGCCCACCGACAATCGCAGCGGCAAAGACAGGCAGCAACAGCTGCAAAAAGATGAAGGGCTTAAAGGATTTATCAAGACCGTAAAGCGTGCCGGCAATGGTCGCCAATGCGGCGACAATCAACCAGGTGATCATCACCACGCGTTCGGGATTGATGCCGGACAAAAGGGCCAGATCCTCGTTGTCGGAATAGGCCCGCATGGACTTGCCCGTCCGCGTCCGGTTCAGGAAATAGAACAGCAGCGCCACAACAATGACGGCGGTGATCACCGTGATGCCTTGAGTGGTCTTGATGGCCAGACCTTCTTTCAAACCTGTCAACGCTTTGAATTCACGAACAGAAATGATAAATCGTTCCCCATCTGCAAACCGGCGGTCATCAGGGCCTATGATAAAACGCACCAAACCGTTCATGATGAACATCACTCCAAGGGACACGATGACCAAAATCACCGGTTTGGCTTTTTGTTCCCTGTAAAAGCGGTACACGACACGGTCGGTGAACAACACCAATGCCATGCAACCAAGGATGCCAAAGGGCAGGGCAAGCAACGCTGTGGGCAATGGACCAAACGAGATGCCCCATGACTGAAACAGCCATGTGACCAAAATCGTCGTCATCGCGCCAAAGGCCATCGTGTCGCCATGGGCAAAGTTGGAAAACCGCAAGATGCCGTAGATGAGGGTGACGCCAAGCGCCCCAAGGGCCAACTGAGCGCCGTAAGCCGTGGCGGGGATAAATACGAAGTTTGCGAAAGCCACGAGGGCGTTTAGGAAGTCCATTATGAGCACATCCCTGTTGAAATTTTCGTATTTGCATTCAAAAGTTGCATCGGCCCACCTTGTTTCGCATCTTCTGCCGAAATTCGGACCCGCGGTTCGGTTTGAACCACCTGAAACCTGACAAAGCGACCGTCCACACCAAGATAGAGCATCTCTACGACATCAAAATCTGCTTGTCGCACAAGCCAGTAGGGGGCAATGGTTCCCCAAGATTCCTCTGAAACTGCGACACTGCCTTGCAACCTCGCAGTCACAGCGCCACCACCGCTTTGAGGCCGGAACTGAAACGCCAATTCAGACGAAGAACAGTTTTGGTCCGCTTCACAAACCTGCGTAGCAAGGCATGTCAAAACCTGATTGGTATCTCCATGTAAAAGTGTCGGGCTATACAACGCTGACAATGTGCAGAAGAGTCGTTTTTTCCATGTTGAAACCATCACCTTCATCCCCCCAAGAACGATTTGCGCACTTCGGGATCATTCAGCAATTCCTTGCCTGTCCCCGTAAACGCATTCGCACCCTGAACCAAAACATATCCTTTGTCTGCAATTTCAAGGGCTTGGCGTGCATTCTGCTCCACCATCAGGATCGGGATGCCAGTCCGCGCCACCTCGATGATGCGGTCAAACAACTCGTCCATAACGATAGGCGACACACCAGCCGTCGGCTCATCCAGCATCAAGACCTTGGGTTTGGTCATCAAAGCACGACCCACGGCCACCTGCTGACGCTGACCACCAGACAACTCACCCGCAGCCTGATTTCGCTTTTCTTTCAGGATCGGAAACAGATCGTAAATCTGGGTCATCGTTTCGCGAATATCATCGCGGCGAATAAACGCGCCCATCTCCAAATTTTCTTCAACCGTCATAGAGGTAAAGATGTTTGAAGTCTGCGGCACAAACCCCATGCCCTTGACCACGCGATCCTGCGGGGACAAGGCAGTGATATCCTCACCGTCCAACATCACCTTGCCGGAGAGCACGTTGAGCATGCCAAACACAGCCTTCATCGCCGTAGACTTGCCCGCCCCGTTGGGACCTACAATCACAGCAATTTCGCCCGGGTCCACGGCAATCGTACAGTCATGCAAAATATCGGGGCCTGCGCCGTATCCACCCGTCATCGTGTCACCGATCAAAAAAGGTTCACTCATACCAGATCCCCTTCATCTCGCCAAATAAACCTCGGGGGTATGGGGGCTGGCCCCCTGTCAACGTCATCATCACGCGCCCACCTGCTCTTTGTTCTTCAGGCCAGTGCCCAAATAGGCCTCGATCACTTGCTCGTTGGCTTTGATCTCGGCCAATGTGCCCTCGGCCAGCACTTTGCCCTCCGCCATACAAATGACGGGATCGCAAATGCGGCCAATGAAATCCATGTCGTGTTCGATCACAACAAATGTGTAGCCGCGTTCTTGGTTCAGACGCAGGATTGCGTCACCAATGGTATTGAGCAAAGTGCGGTTCACACCAGCGCCAACCTCATCCAGAAACACGATCTTTGCATCGACCATCATCGTGCGGCCCAGCTCCAGCAACTTCTTTTGACCACCAGAGATCTGACCGGCTTTGTGATCGGCCAGATGTTGAACGGTCAGAAACTCCAATACTTCATCGGCTTTCGCAGCCAGTGCGCGTTCTTCGTTGGCGATGCGCTTGCGCCCGAACCATGTGTTCCACAGGGTCTCGCCGGATTGAGCGCCGGGAACCATCATGAGGTTCTCGCGGCAGGTCATAGAGGAAAACTCATGTGCGATTTGGAAAGTACGCAACAACCCTTTGTGAAACAATTCATGCGGCTCAAGGCCGGTAATGTCCTCACCAGCCATGCTTACGCTGCCCGACGTGGGTTTAAGAACGCCCGCGATCACATTGAAAAGAGTGGTTTTTCCGGCCCCGTTTGGGCCAATCAGACCTGTGATCGACTTTTCAGCGATCGACAGCGTCGCACCATCGACAGCATGAAAGCCGCCAAAGTGCTTGTGAACGTCCTTGACGACGATCATCAGCAATTCCCCCGAAATATGCAATGCGCCGCATTAAGAGCGGCCGTTACGATGTTGAAACGGCGCGGGAAAATCCCGCGCCGTTCATCAGTTTGAATTCGAATTAACGGTATTTGATCGTGGAGTACGCGCCGTCTTTGAATTCGATTTCCTGGTAGTTGCCAGCCGACTCGCCCGCACCAATCAGCTCAACCGCGGATGCACCGACATAGTCGATGTCTGTACCGGCTTTGAGCAGTTCCAGACCTTTGGCCAATTCGCCCGGGAAGATTTCAACACCTGGGGCGTTTGCAACGTCCATGATGTGGCCTTTAAAGTCAGCAGAGTCTTTGGAATCAGCGGCTTGCATGGCCAACATGATCAAAGCTGCAGCGTCATAGCTTTCTGGTGCGAAGGCGGATGTGCCATCGAAACCGGCTTTTTCGGCCATTTCAACAAATGTCGCAGCACCGGCGCTGTCTGTGCCCGGGTATGCGCCATAAGAGCCGTTCAGTTCTGCGCCAAAGTTTTCGTTCAGTTTTGAACCAACCATGCCATCCGGAACGTAGAACGTGTCAAATGCGCCTGTGTCGATGGCGGCACGGATCACGCCGGAACCGCCTTGGTCTACGTAGCCCGCAACGACCAGAACGTCGCCGCCAGCCGAGGCCAATGCGCCGACTTCAGCAGAGTAGTCCGCTTTGCCGTCTTCGTGCGCTGCCGAGATTGTCACTTTGCCGCCTGCAGCTTCAAAAGACGCTTGGAACGCATCTGCCAAACCTTTGCCGTAGTCGTTGTTTGTGTAGGTCAAAGCAACTTCCTGGACGCCGCGGTCTTGCAGGATGTTTGTGATGATCACGCCTTGGCGCGCATCAGATGGTGCCGTGCGGAAGAACAAGCCGTCATCCTCAGCAGTGGACAAGCCCGGGGATGTTGCGGATGGAGAGATCATAACAACGCCGTTTGCGCGTGCAACGTTCTGCAAGATCGCGCCTGTTACACCGGAGCAGTCCGCGCCCATAATTGCGTCAACTTCGTCCGATGTGACCAAACGCTCGGCGGCGGATGTCGCGGCACCTGCGTCGATGCAAGTGCTGTCGCCGCGAACCGAAATGACTTTTGCCGCGTCAAGCAGCATGCCGGAGTCTGTAACTTCGGCCATCGCCAGTTCAGCGCCGGCACCCATTGCTGGTGTGATGGATTCCAACGGGCCGGTGAATCCGAGGATAACTCCGATTTTAACTTCTTTACCGTGGCCGCCTGCGAATGCAGCGCCTGCCATCAATGCGGTCGCCGCTGTGGCTGTGAGCAATTTTTTCATGATTGTTTCTCCCTGATCGAACTTTTTGTTCTGGCGGTGAGACTATGCAACCGAACCAGAAATGAAAAGTCCTATAACTTATCGTGATACGGTCAATTCGCCTCTGGAATACGTCGAAACGACGCCTATTTCCTGTGTTATTGTAAATGGAGTGAATTATGCGCCTTTCTATACCCGTGCTGCTGTCATCTTTGGGAATCGCTTCGAGTGCTTTAGCGATGGAAACCTCACTCGGGGAGGTGGTGATGCAACCCATCATCACCGGCCTTGATACGCCTTGGGGCGTCGCTGAAATACCCGGCGAGGGATATCTGGTCACAGAACGTGACGGCGCATTGCTCTATGTCCGTGGTGAAGACCGCCATGTTGTGCGCGGTACACCAAAAGTGGCCGCGTCGGGGCAGGGTGGTCTTTTGGATGTGACGTTGCCACGTGATTTTGCAAAGACGCGCGACGTCTTTCTGACATACAGCAAGCCGCAATCAGGCGGTGCTGGAACAGCCTTGGCTGTCGGAAAGTTGAGCAAGGATGGCAAGCGGTTGACTGGTGTTCGGGATCTGTTTGTAAGCGTGAAAGGCGGGACAACGGGCCGTCACTATGGCAGCCGTGTTGTAGAGGCACGGGACGGGTCGCTGTTCGTGACCATTGGAGATCGTGGCGACCGCCCTTCGGCGCAGGATCGAAGCAACCACAACGGAGCTATTGTGCGCGTGAACCGCGACGGATCTGTGCCGCGTGACAACCCGTTTGTAGGGGTTGACGGGGTGCAGCCGCATATTTGGTCCTTTGGTCACCGCAACCCGCAGGGTGCTGGATTGGACGCCAATGGCCAGCTCTGGACGGCGGAGCACGGCGCAAAAGGTGGAGATGAAGTGAACCGTATCAAGAAAGGCGCGAACTTTGGTTGGCCTGTGATCAGTTACGGTGTGCACTATTCCGGCAAAAAGATAGGAAGCGGTGCGCAGCGTAACGGTATGGAACAGCCTGCGCATTATTGGGATCCGTCCATCGCTCCGTCAGGGCTTTTGGTGTATTCAGGTGAGATGTTTCCAGAGTGGAAAGGCGACATGTTCGTCGGCAGTTTGAAATTCGATCATATCTCCCGACTTGATGTCAAAGGGCAGTCCGTTTCAGAAGTTGAAGTGATAAAATCGCGCGACATGGATCGCGTCCGCGATATCCAGCAGGCTTCGGATGGCGCTATTGTCTTCATCAGCGCTGGCAATGGTGCGATTTATAAAATGAGCAGGTGAACATGCCCCTTGGTTCACTTTGCAAATTGACAGGCTTGGCTTTGCAAATGTTTTGAAGTGTTTGCAAACTTGCGCATCTCAATTTGCAAATACACCCAAGGTCCTGAATACGTGAAGTTTTAATGGCTGTTCAGCTTTGGGGCACAAGGAAGCGGCCGTAATCCTTTTCCCAAGCTGGTGGTAAATAGCCCATGTGCGTTTGTGCCCATGTGTAGTCTGCGGCACCTTTGAGTGTTGCTTCTTTGCGAAAAGACCACGGCATTTGTGCGTAGGACCCGCGATTGGCGGAAAATTCAAAGTCACCCACCGGATGCGACGGCACGCCAACAAAATCTGACAAACGGTCCAGTGTGATTTGTTGGGTCTTTGGTGCGAAAAGTTCTTCTGTGTACAAACACAGAACCCGAGATGGATCAAAAACGGTGGTCACGGTCGCGTATATTTCTGACAGCAATTTCGTCATCGGCCCGTCCTGCGCATTGCTAAGGTAGCTGATCACAAAAGCCCGGTCCGCTTCGGGAAAGCGCCGCTTTTTAACATGATGCACGACAGACCAAGCGCGATCCGGTTTGTTGCGCAACAGTATCACGACCTTAGCCTTGGGGAATGTTGCGTGGAGGCGTGCAAAGCCCGCAACGTCCAAGCCGGAGTACCCTGGAGAAATGTCAAAATAGGGCATGTCGCCTTCAACCCGCTTCTCGAAAAAAGCGCGAAAATCAGCATCGGTCTGCATTTCGTAGCGCTCTTTGCGCTCTTGACCCTGTTCTCCCAGATCAAGGCCACGGGCCGCCCGGTTGTCACGGATTTCCTCATAGCGGGCTTTGATGTTGGCGATCTGGTTCTCGTTTGCGAGACCTGTGGCGATGTTGAACCAATTGATTTCTTTTATGAAAGGCACAAACACGTCAGGATGACCGCGCAAATAGCGAAACAGCCAAGTGGTGCCGCTGCGCGGCGGTCCAATAATTGTGACGTAGTTGTCTTTTGCCATGATACGACTATCGCGTGAAACGTTCAGATTGACAATCGTGCCGCATGGCTGCCGCGTTCACGATAAGGCGTTGTGTCGTAATGGGCGCGGTAACATTTGGAAAAATGCGAGGGTGAGGCGAAGCCGCAGGCCAGCGCCACATTGATCACGCTCATATCCGTTTGCATCAGCAAGTTGCGCGCTTTTTGCAGACGCAGTTCCATGTAATAGCGTTTCGGGCTGCGATTGAGATACCGACGAAACAGCCGTTCAAGCTGACGGGTGGACATGTTGACGTCTTTGGCCAGTGTCGAGGGGCTGATGGGCTCTTCGATGTTGGCTTCCATGATCTGGATGACTTTTCCCAATTTCGGGTGGCGCACGCCGATACGTGTCGGCACGGACAGGCGCTGTGTGTCCTGATCGGTGCGGATTGAGGAATAGATCAATTGATCCGCGACGGCGTTTGCCAATTCTTCGCCTTGATCATCGGCGATCAATTTCAACATCAAGTCGATGGATGATGTTCCGCCGGCCGTGGTCAGGCGTCCTTGATCGACAACAAAGACGGATTTTGTAAGCTCAACATCTTCAAACTCCTCTGCGAAGCTGTCCTGATTTTCCCAGTGGATTGTGGCGCGCTTTCCATCCAGCAAACCAGCCTTGGCCAAGGTGTAAGCTGCGGTGCACAATCCAGCCAGCGGCAACCCTTTGCGCGCTTCGCGGCGCAACCAGTTCAAAAGCCGCTTTGTGGTCGCGCTTTGTACATCGATGCCACCACACAACATCACGGTGTCATCGCGCGTCAGCTCGTCAAGATCTCCGTCCAGTTTAAACCCCGTGCCCGCGGAACTTTCCATCACATCGCCGCCTTCGCCGATGATCCGCCACGCATAAAGGTCTTTTCCCGCCATCCTGTTTGCGATGCGCAAACTTTCGAGCGCCGAGGCAAAGCACAACAACGTAAAGTTGTGCATCAGAACGAACACAAAACGTTTGGGTTTGTGTTCAGATATAGCGCCTGCAGCAGCATGTGTGCGCGGATGTGACATCGCGGCTTTCCTTATGCGTGGGCAGGGCCAAATGCTGCCAACTCAGTGGGGGCGAAGGACGCCAATACGTCACCTTGTTCACGCAAAAACAAGAGCGTCAAGAGCGCAAATAGGAACTGGTGATCTGTGGGCAGCTTTTGTATAGGTTAACTTTGATATAGGGGGCCATCCCCTACCATTGGAGAGAGACGATGAGCACTTGGACCAAATCGGATTGGCGTAACAAACAGCGAATTCAGATGCCGGAGTATACAAATACGGCAGCACTGAATGCGGTTGAGGGACAGCTCTCTGCTTATCCACCTTTGGTTTTTGCAGGCGAAGCGCGTCGTTTGAAACAGCACTTGGCGGCTGCGGCGCGGGGTGAAGCGTTTCTATTGCAAGGCGGTGATTGCGCCGAGGCGTTTGACCAGTTCAGCGCAGACGGAATTCGCGACACTTTCAAAGTGATGCTGCAAATGGCGATGGTTTTGACATACGGCGCCAAAGTGCCTGTTGTCAAAGTTGGCCGGATGGCTGGACAGTTCGCAAAGCCGCGCAGTGCTCCGACAGAAACCATCGACGGTGTCGAGTTGCCAAGCTACCGCGGCGACATCATCAACGGTCTGGATTTCACGCCCGAAGCGCGCATTCCCAACCCCGAAAACATGCTGCGCGCCTACACTCAAGCGGCGGCAACACTGAACCTTTTGCGCGCGTTTTCCACAGGTGGTTTCGCCGATATGAAGCGTGTGCACAGCTGGACGCTGGGCTTTGCAGATGGTGGTGAAGCAGCCAAATACAGTGAGATTGCCAACCGCATTCAGGACACGATTGATTTCATGTCTGCAGCAGGGATCACGGCCAACACAACCCATGAGTTTTCTACCGTGGAGTTTTACACGTCACACGAAAGTCTGCTCCTTGAATATGAAGAAGCATTGACCCGTCTTGATTCGACATCCGGCCGATGGTTGGCAGGGTCTGCTCACATGATCTGGATCGGGGATCGCACCCGCCAGCCTGACGGTGCACATGTTGAATTCGCACGCGGCGTTCAAAACCCTATTGGTTTGAAATGTGGTCCGACCACAACTGCCGAAGACCTCAAAGTGTTGATGCAAAAACTGAACCCGCAAAACGAAGAAGGTCGTTTGACCCTCATCGCGCGCTTTGGTGCTGGCACTGTCGGGGATCATTTGCCCCGTTTGATCAAAGCCGTGCAAGAAGAAGGCGCAAATGTGCTTTGGACCTGTGATGCAATGCATGGCAACACGATCAAATCCTCAACAGGGTACAAAACCCGACCGTTTGATTCTGTCTTGCGAGAAGTGCGTGAGTTTTTTGGCGTGCATCAGGCGGAGGGCACAGTGCCCGGCGGTGTGCATTTCGAGATGACCGGGCAAGACGTCACAGAGTGCACCGGAGGTGTACGTGCCGTCAGCGAAGAAGACCTGTCCCATCGCTACCACACTGCTTGCGACCCGCGATTGAATGCCAGCCAATCTTTGGAATTGGCGTTTTTGGTTGCCGAGGAACTGTCGTCCTTGCGTTCGGAGCGTCAAGCGAAAGCAAGCTGAATCAAGCACATGTGAAACGACACAGACGCGGCTCGAAAGAGTCGCGTCTTTTTCATTATATCAAGATGTTAGTCGTCGCTTTTTACAAGGCGCAGGTATGGAATACCGGTGTCTGGCTTGGGTGCTTTGAATGGCGTTTTGGTTTCGGCAAACCCTGGAACCGCTGGCTGCTTGCGCGGCACGTCCTCACGTGGAGGCTGAGGCGCTTCGGCAGAGGCGACGATTGGTCGGATTTTCGCACCAATCACATCGAAGCGTCTTGGGCTCCGTCCGATTTCGCCGTGCGCGACCAAACATCCCAGCACACGGCTGACATCACCCAAATCGCTTTTCAGGGGCAACAGCAACATGCGTGCGTCCATCTGTGGTTTGCCCGCGCCTTGTTCGCCGCTGAGGCGGATTTCACAAACGGCAGGGCGCTGGAATACTTCTTCGAGGGTATCGCTGATCTGACGCCGACCGTTGGGGGTGATGAAAGAGGTCAGCGGCATGCCGCGGACTTCCATTCCCATCAAATCACTCAGATGGCTGCCCGCAATGCGCAAGCGTGCCATGCCCGGCGCGATACGCTCAAGAACAAACGTAAACTCCAACGCAGATTCGATACCGCGCGGATCAATTTCAGAGCGCTTCGGGATCATGCGTGTTCCACGCAGCCCTTCCCAATAGGCTTCTATTTGGTTCAAGGCGGAAAAGCCGATGTCGGCCCTGTGCTTGGTCATGTCTAGGATGTTCCGTTCGAGATCTTTGTCCATTGTCAGTCTTCCCGTGCCGCTATGCTACACCAAATCCAAGGTAGCTGTAAAAAAAGGTTACTCAATTATAAATATGCGCAACGGGTGCAAAAATCCGCTGTTTTCTTAACGAATGGTTAACTTGTGCGGAATGCCACGTGTGCCGCAGCCGTTGGGAATTTGGACTTGGGGTTGCCCCAATGCCCCTATTCACCGTACTGCGGTGGCCATAGCAAAACGGAAGATGCCGATGATAAAGTCCATGACAGGTTTCGCGTCTGCGACCGGCGCAATTGACGGGTTCAGTTGGGGCTGGGAGCTGCGCGCGGTGAATGGCAAAGGTCTTGATCTGCGTTTGCGCGTGCCAGACTGGATTGAGGGGCTGGAAACTGGTTTGCGCCCCATTTTGTCCGCGGTTGCCAAACGGGGAAACGTGACTTTGTCGCTGCGTTTGAACCGTGATGACAGCAGCGGTGTGTTGTCCATCAATCAAACCCAGCTCAGCGCAGTCCTCGCCGCTATGGCAGAAATCGAGGCCCAAGCGATGGAGACCGGCCTGTCTTTGGCACCTTCCAAAGCGTCTGATATCGTGGCGATGCGTGGCATCCTTGAGCAAGCCGCCGCGACACAGGACACGGCGGCTTTGGCCAAAGTGTTGTTGTACGAGGCTGGGCCACTCGTGGCGTCGTTTGATGCGATGCGGCAGTCCGAGGGCGCGGCGTTGAGTGATGTTTTGCAAGAACAGCTGCGCGAGATTGAAGACCTGACCGCGAAAGCCGCCACGCTAGCGCAAGCGCGCAAATCCGATGTCGCTGCAACCCTCAAGCGCAACCTTGCGCGCGTGCTGGACAATACGCGACGGCGCCGACGCCGACCGTGTTGGCGCAGGAGCTTGCGCTGCTCGCTGTGAAAGCTGACGTTACCGAAGAGATCGACCGCCTGGGCGCCCATGTCGCTGCCGCCCGCGTGCTGCTTGCAGAGGGGGGCGCCGTCGGGCGCAAGCTGGATTTCCTCATGCAGGAGTTCAACCGCGAGGCCAATACACTGTGTTCCAAGGCACAGAACTCCGAACTGACCCGAGTGGGCCTCGCGCTCAAGGCGTTGATCGATCAGATGCGCGAACAAGTGCAGAATGTGGAGTGATCTAGAATGAACCGCCGTGGCCTTTTGATCATCCTGTCCTCGCCCTCAGGCGCGGGCAAAAGTCACTCTTGGCCAAGCGGCTGCGCGACTTGGGATCCGGGGCTGAGCTTTTCCGTGTCCGCCACCACCCGCGCACCCCGTGTTGGCGAAGTTGACGGCCAGGATTACCACTTCACCAAGGAGGTCGATTTCAAAGAGATGGTCGCCGACGGTGACATGCTGGAACACGCCCATGTGTTTGGCAACTTTTACGGCTCTCCCAAAGGTCCGGTCGAACAGGTGATCGATGCAGGGCAGGACGTGTTGTTCGATATCGACTGGCAGGGCGCCCAGCAGATCACGCAATTCGGCGCTTGGGGCCGCACACACTGTCGATCTTCTTGCTGCCGCCTTCAATCACCGAGCTGCGCCGCCGTCTTGAAACGCGCGGTCAGGATGATCCCGATACCATCGCGCGCCGCATGGAGAAAAGCTGGGACGAGATCAGCCATTGGGGCGGTTACGACTTTGTTCTTGTCAATGACGATCTGGATGAAACCGAGGCCCGCCTGAAGACCATTATCATCCGCCACCCGCCTGCGTCGCTTGCAACAGCCAAGCCTGACAGACCATGTGCGCGCCCTTCAATCCCAATTCGAGGAAACTTGTCATGACCATTTATGCTTTGGGCGATTTTGCCCCACAAATACACGCGGACACATGGGTTGCCGCAGATGCCAACCTGATTGGCCAAGTCGTGCTGCAAGAAGGCGCGTCTGTCTGGTTCAGCGCGACATTGCGCGCAGATCACGAGGTTATCTTGGTGGGCAAAGGCTGCAATGTGCAAGAAAACACGGTGATGCATGTGGACAAAGGCTATCCGCTCACCATCGGTGAGGGCTGCACGATTGGCCACAAAGTTATGCTGCATGGCTGCACCATCGGAAACAACACGTTGATTGGTATGGGCGCGACGATTTTGAACGGGGCCAGAATTGGTAACAATTGTCTGATCGGGGCAGGGGCCTTGATCACAGAAGGTAAGGAGATACCTGATGGCTCTCTTGTGATGGGGGCCCCGGGCAAAATTGTGCGCCAGCTTGACGCGCAAGCCATAGCAATGCTCCAAGGTTCTGCGCTCCATTATCAAGAAAACATGCGCCGCTTTCGCGACGAATTGCGGGTGGTGGGCTGATGCGCAATGAAAAAGGGTCCTTGATCCGTCCTGTTCCATTGCCGCAAAGTGCAAGCCGCCCCGTGGTCACCCCGTTGTCGACGTCAGTGGTCTATGCATCCGAAACGCCGGACATGTTGGACCAGCAATATGAGGGAGGGCTTCAAGGCTATACGTATTCGCGCGAAGGGCATCCTAACGCAGATGTCGTCGGAGGTCTGATCGACCGTATGGAGGGGGCACCGCATGCTGGCGTTGTCACGTCCAGCGGCATGGCTGCCGTGGCTGCCGTGTTGATGGGCATTACACAGACCGGTGATCATGTGATCGGGGGCAACCAGCTTTATGGTCGCTCACTGCGGCTGATGTCCGAGGACTTGCCACGCATGGGCGTGACAACCTCCATGGTAAATGTCGGGGATGTGGACGCCGTACGTGCTGCGATCCAGCCGCAGACCAGAATGATCCTGTTGGAAGTCGTCTCAAACCCGACCCTGCGTGTCGCCGACATTGAAGGGCTGGCAGCGTTGTGTCGTGAGACGGGTGTGCTGCTGGTTGTGGACAATACCTTTACGACGCCGCGCGCGTTCAAACCGTTTGAATGGGGGGCGGACATCGTTATCCATTCCATTACAAAGCTGCTCGCGGGCCATTCCGACGTCATGTTGGGGTATGTTGCTGCCAAAGACCAAGTGATCAACGATCGTCTGCGTGTCTTTGCTGTGACAACGGGCATGACGCCAAGCCCTTGGGATTGTTGGATGGCTGAGCGGGGGATGTTGTCGTTTGATCTGCGTTTCGAGCGGGCACAATCCACCGCGCAGTTGCTTGCGGACCATCTGGGAACGCTTGAGGGGGTCAAGCGGGTGATTTATCCGTCCCGTCGTGATCACCCTGATCAAGCGCGTGCTGCAGCCCTGCTCAAAGGGCAGTTTTGCAATATGGTCAGCTTTGAGTTGCACGGCGCACGTGCACAGGCCAATGCGTTCACGCGTGCGGCCGACGGGCTGAATTTCGCGCCGACTTTGGGGGATGTGGGGACGACGATTTCGCATCCCGCCTCCTCTTCGCACCGTGCTTTGACAGAGGAAAAACGTGCCGAGTTGGGGATGTCTGAAGGGTTCTTTCGCATTTCAGTCGGGCTCGAGGATCCGGATGCACTGTTGGCGGTGTTCACCTCTGCCGTCGCTGCGGCCAGCGCTTGATATTATGCAAGAACGTGTGATCCAGCCTTTGCTTGATGCGGTGCCACAACCTGCATTGGCGATCGGGGCGGACGCGCGAATATTGGCTGCAAATCCGGGTGCTTTGACCTTGTTGGGGCACGGGATCGTGGGACGAAACTATGCGACCATGATCCGCCAGCCAAGTGTGCTGGATGCGATAGAACGTACCTTGGTGGATCAGGATGCGCGCGTGGCGCGTTACCTGGGGAGCGACGGAGCACAAGATACCATTTTTGATGTGTCTTGTCGCGCCGCCGGACATACAGGCGATATTTTGTTATGTTTCGATGACGTGACAGAAGTGGAAAAGGCTGGCCAGATGCGGCGCGATTTTGTCGCCAACGTCAGCCATGAATTGCGCACGCCTTTGACTGCATTGATGGGGTTTATCGAGACATTACAAGGCTCTGCAAGGGAAGATTCACGTGCCCAAACCCAGTTTCTGGGTGTTATGAAGGACGAGGCCGAGCGGATGAACCGCCTTGTCGGAGATTTGTTGTCGCTGAGCCGCGTTGAAAGTGACCAACGGGTGCGTCCTAACACGGAAATTGCACTTTTGGATGTGTTGGAGGGGACCTTGAATGCGCTTCAACCATTGGCGACGCGCGCGCAGGTCCAGTTGTCTTTGAATGCTCCAGATGATCGCGTGCAAATGGTCGGTGACGCAGATCAATTGCGTCAGGTGTTCACCAACCTTGTCGAAAACGCGATCAAATACGGGGCTTCTGGTGAACGTGTCGATATTGACGTCACGCGGGTGACGCGCGACCCTTCCTTGCGCCAGACTGCCGTACGGATTGACGTCACAGACTTTGGCCCCGGTATTGATCCACTGCATCTGCCAAGGCTGACGGAACGGTTTTACCGCGCTGACAATCACCGGAATCGCGACGCAGGGGGCACCGGATTGGGTCTTGCGATCGTCAAACACATTATCAATCGCCATCGCGGACGCTTGAAAGTGGAGTCGACCTTGGGGAAGGGCGCGACATTCACAGTTCTTTTGCCGATATCCGACCTTTTTCGCGCATAACGCGCTCCAAGGCTTTCGTTGTCATAAAACTGTTACGTAACTGTCACAAAAGCATAGTGCGAACTGCGTATTCGGACGTCGAGGCCATCAAGGGGGTGGCCATCGCTCAGACCTACAGGAGACTTCATGTCACTCGTAAAATGCACATCATCCGCGCTGGCCATCACGGCCCTTTGCGCGAGCGCCGCCACTGCACGCGATCAGATCCAGGTTGCCGGATCATCCACTGTGCTGCCTTATGCCTCCATCGTGGCAGAAGCCTTTGGAGAGAATTTTGATTTTCCGACACCGGTTGTTGAATCCGGCGGCTCCTCTGCGGGCCTCAAGCGCTTTTGCGAAGGCGTTGGGGAAAACACGATCGATATTGCCAACGCGTCACGCCAGATCAAAAGCGGCGAAGTCGAGGTTTGCACATCCAACGGTGTGACAGACTTCATCGAAGTCCGTGTCGGGTATGACGGGATAGTGTTTGCCTCTGACATTACAGGCAATACGTTTGAATTCACGCCCAGCGACTGGTTCCTTGCCCTGTCCCGCGAAATCTCCGTGGATGGCAAAATGGTGGCCAACCCGAACACCAACTGGAAGCAAGTGAATGCATCCTTCCCCGATCAGCCGATCCAGGCCTTTGTCCCTGGCACCAAACATGGCACACGCGAAGTTTTTGAGGATAAAGTGATCCTTGAGGGGTGCGAAGCCACGGGCGCGTTCGACCTGTTGAAAGAGGCCAACGGCGGCGATAAAAAGGCTGCTGAAAAAGAATGTATCGCTTTGCGGACAGATGGAAAGTCAGTCGATATCGACGGCGATTACACAGAAACTCTGGCCCGCATCGAGAGCAACAATGACGGCATCGGGGTGTTCGGATTGGCGTTCTACGAGAACAACACAGACAAGTTGCAAGTGGCGACAATGTCGGGTGTTGTTCCATCAACGCAGAGCATCTCAACAGGTGATTACCCGGTCTCGCGTCCGCTTTTCTTCTACGTCAAAAAGGCGCACATCGGTGTGATCCCCGGGCTTAAGGAATTTGCAGAGTTCTTTGTGGCAGAAGAGATTGCAGGCCCCGATGGTCCTTTGGCGGAATACGGGCTCGTGTCTGATCCCGAGCTGGAAGCCACTCAAGAGGGCGTCGCGAACGAGACGGTTATCGGCTCTGGCTCCTGAGCGCTACATATGAAACATCAAAGGCTGCCACATGTGGTGGCCTTTGAACGGCACTGACAACGGGACGCTGCGCATGAGCATCACAGCCATTCTTTTTCTCGCCGTTTTGGCGCTTTGCGTGCTTGGCTATAGTCTTGCGCGCAATCGGGCCTTGGCAGGCGCAGGTGGAGACCGCCGTTTGCTGCATTCTCTCCCGACGTATTATGGCACCAACGCGGCTATGTTCACGGCTGTGCCCGCATTGGGTGTCATGGTGATCTGGCTGCTGGCCCAACCCATGATGATCGAAACCCGCGTGCAGGGCATGATCCCTGCGTCTTTCATTGATGAAGGGTCCTCTATCGGGTTGGTGATGAACGATGTGCGCCGTGTTGCGGATGGTCTGGATTTGGCTGTTAAAAGCGGCGGCTTGAGCGCAGACGATGCGCGCAAGCTCAGTGCAAATTCAGATGTGCGCGGGATGCTGGCGGATCGCGGTGTGGCGTTGGGCAGTGACGTCAAGCCCGAGGTCTTGGCCGCCGCACAAACCTACCGGAGCGCGGCCGCGACGGGTCGCATGTGGATGGTCGTCGTTGTAATGGGACTGGCGTTGATTGGCTTTGCCATCGCGGTGTCCCTCTCCAAGCCGGATTTTCGCGCGCGCAACGTGGTGGAGCGGGGCATATTGGCTTTGTTGATGGTCGCGGCGTCGCTTGCCATTTTGACCACGTTGGGCATCGTGCTTTCGATGCTGTTTGAATCGATCAACTTCTTTCGGGTGCATCCTGCGTCAGATTTCTTTTTCGGGGGGTCGTGGGCGCCGAATTTTCGCGGTGACAGTGATCTGTCGATCCTGCCGCTGTTGTGGGGGACGTTGTATATTTCGCTGATCGCGCTGACAGTTGCTGTGCCGATCGGGTTGTTCGCGGCAATCTATCTGAGCGAATACGCCGGCCCCAAACTGCGCGCTGTAGCCAAGCCATTGCTGGAGATCCTCGCGGGCATTCCGACAATCGTTTATGGCCTCTTTGCGTTGTTGACCGTTGGTCCGGCCCTTGTGCGCGTCTTTGGCCGCGGGGATGAGGGGCTTTTGGGTGTGGAGTGGATGAGCGGTGCCACAGCCGTGCTCACGGCCGGGTTGGTCATGGGGATCATGCTTATCCCCTTTGTGTCTTCGCTGTCTGACGACATCATCAACGCTGTTCCGCAAGCAATGCGCGACGGGTCTTTGGGGCTGGGTGCGACCCCGTCCGAAACCATTCGTCAAGTCGTGTTGCCTGCAGCATTGCCCGGTATTGTGGGGGCAATTTTGCTGGCCGCAAGCCGTGCCATAGGAGAGACGATGATTGTTGTGTTGGGGGCGGGGGCGATTGCCAAATTCTCCGCCAATCCGCTTGAGGCGATGACAACCATCACCACCCGCATCGTCAGCCAGTTGACGGGAGACACCGACTTTTCCAGCCCTGAAACACTGGTTGCCTTTGCCCTTGGTCTGACGCTGTTTGTCTTGACCCTGGGGTTGAACGTTTTCGCGCTCATTATTGTGCGCAAATATCGGGAGCAGTACGATTGAGCAATCCTGACCAAACACCCGCTGTGGCAAAAACATCCTTGCTAAAGCTCGATGCGCGGACCCGCAAACGCAACGCGGCCGAGACGCGGTTCAAGGCCTATGGCATGATCGCAATTGGCATGGGATTGCTGATGTTGGTCATTCTGGTCTTCAACATTGTGTCGCGTGGTACGGGTGCCTTCCAGCAGACGTTCGTCACCCTTGAAGTAGAGTTGGTGGCCGCCAAGCTGGATAAAAAGGGCAATCGAAACCTCGACGACATCAAAAAGGTCTCGACGTTTGGATATGCGCCACTGTTGAAAGATGCGTTTGAGGCCAAAGTTGCGGTCGCTGGCATAGACACAGGGATAAAGCCCAAACAGATGGCGGCCATTCTGTCCAAAAGCGCCGCTGCCCAGATGCGTGACTTCGTCATCGCCAATCCCGATATGATCGGCGAAACAGTGGCGTTTGAATTCCTCGCCTCATCGCGTGTCGATGGGTACCTTAAGGGACGCGTCAGTCGAGACAGCATCGCCAACGACAAAAAGATATCACCCGAACAGCTGGATTTTGTTGATCAATTGGTATCCGAAGGCAGTGTCACGAAACGGTTTAACATGTCGTTCATCACCGGCTCTGATGCCTCAGACGCACGCCCGGAATCTGCAGGCATGGGTGTGTCGATGATTGGCTCCCTGATCATGATGATGGTGGTTCTGGTGCTTGCGTTGCCCATAGGAGTGGCCGCGTCGATCTATCTGGAAGAGTTCGCGCCCAAAAACTGGATCACCGACATCATCGAGGTGAATATCTCGAACCTGGCGGCGGTGCCATCGATTGTGTTTGGTATTTTGGGCTTGGCGGTCTTCATCAACTACATGCACCTGCCCAATTCGGCCCCCCTTGTCGGGGGGTTGGTTCTGACGTTGATGACGCTGCCGACGATCATAATCTCGACGCGTGCATCGTTGAAATCGGTGCCGCCAAGCATCCGAGACGCCGCACTTGGGGTAGGGGCCTCAAAGATGCAGTCGGTGTTTCACCATGTTCTGCCCTTGGCTGCTCCGGGTATCCTGACGGGCACGATTATC
This sequence comes from uncultured Paracoccaceae bacterium, assembly GCA_943787985.1. Classification (GTDB taxonomy): domain Bacteria; phylum Pseudomonadota; class Alphaproteobacteria; order Rhodobacterales; family Rhodobacteraceae; genus Ascidiaceihabitans. Next base: position 1,238,324 of record CALSOO010000004.1, read on the forward strand.
GGTTTGGCTCAGGCACTTGGCGAAACTGCGCCCTTGTTGTTGATCGGCATGGTCGGGTTCATCGCATCCAACCCGCCTGACAGTATTGCAGCAGGGTTGATGTCGCCGAACTCGGCGATGCCGGCACAGATATATGAATGGGCCAAACGCGCGGACCCTGCATTTTATGAGCGCGCATGGGGGGGCATCATCATCTTGCTGGTCTTCCTTGTGAGCATGAACACCATCGCCGTGATCCTGCGGCGCCGCTTTGAGCGACGTTGGTAGGAGAACCGACATGAACACCATGAGATTGACGGAGAGCGCTGTGGACACAGATATCAAAATCACTGCCAAAGACGTACAAGTCTATTACGGGGACAATCACGCCATCAAAGACGTGAGCGTAGAGATCCAGGACAAAACCGTGACGGCTTTTATTGGTCCGTCAGGTTGTGGGAAGTCCACATTTTTGCGTTGTATCAATAGGATGAACGACACAATTGATGTGTGTCGTGTTCAGGGCGACATAAAAATTGATGGCGAAGATATCTACGACAAGCGTGTTGATCCAGTTCAGTTGCGCGCCAAAGTGGGCATGGTTTTCCAAAAACCAAACCCGTTTCCAAAGTCGATTTATGACAACGTTGCATACGGTCCACGCATCCACGGTCTTGCGAAAAACAAGGCCGATCTGGACGATATCGTCGAGCGTGCTTTACGCCGTGGCGCGATTTGGAACGAAGTCAAAGACCGCCTTGATGCGCCCGGAACGGGGCTGTCTGGTGGTCAACAACAGCGCTTGTGTATCGCGCGCGCGGTCGCGACAGAGCCTGAGGTTTTGTTGATGGATGAGCCCTGTTCTGCCCTTGATCCTATTGCCACGGCGCAGGTCGAGGAGCTTATCGACGAGTTGCGCAAGAGCTATTCGGTGGTGATCGTGACGCACTCGATGCAGCAAGCTGCGCGGGTGAGTCAGCGCACAGCATTCTTTCATTTGGGCAACCTTGTTGAGTATGGTGAAACTGGGCAGATTTTTACAAATCCCGTTGATCCACGTACCGAAAATTACATTACTGGCCGGATCGGGTAGGGGAAGATACCATGAATGAATATCACATTGCATCAGCGTTTGATCGTGACCTTGAAGGTATCCAGGCGCAAATCATGAAAATGGGTGGCCTCGTGGAAGCCGCTATTCTCGAAGCGGCTTTGTCCCTTGAAACGCGCGATGAAGAGCGCGCAGAAAAGGTGCGCGCCGCAGACAAACAGATCGATTTGCTCGAAGAGCAGATCAACGAAGAAGCGGCCCGCGTTATTGCATTGCGTGCGCCCACGGCCAAAGACCTGCGCCTGATTTTGAGCATTATGAAAATCAGCGGGAACCTTGAACGCATTGGCGACTATGCAAAGAACATGGCCAAACGCACGGGTGTATTGGCGCAAATGGCACCTGTAAGTGATAGCACCGCCGCCTTGCGTCGCATGGCCAAAGAAGTCGGGAAAATGTTGAAAGATGCGCTCGACGCGTACATCAACCGCGATGCGGAGCTGGCCTTGGATGTGATCGCACGCGACACTGAAGTGGACCAAATGTACAATGCATTGTTTCGCGAATTCCTTACATTCATGATGGAAGACCCGCGCAATATCACAGCCTGTATGCATCTGCATTTCATCGGAAAAAATACAGAACGTATGGGCGACCACGTCACATCAATCGCGGAGCAAGTCGTGTATTTGGTCAACGGCATCCACCCGGACGAGGCCCGCGCCAAAGCGGACACAACCTCTACGAAACTGTGAGGATTATCTGATGGCCGCTGATCAACCCCGCGTTCTGCTCGTTGAGGACGAACCCGCACAGCGCGAAGTTTTGGTGTATAATCTTAAAGCCGAAGGGTTTGCAGTCAGCTGCGCTGTCAACGGAGAAGACGCACTTTTGTTGGTGCAAGAAGAAATGCCCGACGTCATTGTTCTGGATTGGATGATGCCGCGTTTGAGCGGGATCGAAGTGTGCAGGCGCCTAAAAATCAAACCTGAGACCCGCGGCATTCCTGTCATCATGCTGTCTGCGCGCTCCGAAGAAGTCGACCGTGTGCGTGGTTTGGAAACCGGTGCAGATGATTATGTTGTGAAACCGTACTCTGTGCTTGAGCTGATGGCGCGCGTGCGCGCTCAGTTGCGTCGCGTGCGTCCTGCAACGTCTGGTCAGGTGCTCACATACGACGATATCGTCTTGGATGGCGAGAGCCACAAAGTGACACGCGCCGAGCAAGAACTAAAGCTGGGCCCAACCGAATTCCGGCTTCTGGGTACTTTTATGGAAAAACCCGGGCGTGTTTGGTCTCGCGAGCAATTGCTCGACCGTGTCTGGGGACGAGATATCTTTGTCGATACCAGAACTGTAGATGTTCATGTAGGACGGTTGAGAAAGGCTTTGACTATGTCGGGTGGATTGGATCCGGTGAGAACCGTCCGCGGGGCTGGGTACAGCTTGGGGTAGAGTTTGTTTATTTCTATCAGACTGTTGCAGGGTTTATTTAAAGTGAGTTGTGTCTTGTCCATGAGTATTTTATGGGGATACACTTCTATTTTATTTACATAATTCATATTATGCGCCTTAGCCCCGAATTGCTGTCTCATTTTCTAACAGCTATGTTGATGCCACCCCAAATTGTGGCTGTCAACAGGTTTGTGGACGCTGGATGTAGAGTTTCCGGTGTCCACAAATGCCCAAATTCCCGCCATACGTGTTAACGGCGCTTGAAAACCCATGTTGCGAAGTCGGGGATTTTCTTTCTTGCGAAGGCAAATGACACGGATGCAAGCACGGCCCATGTGTACCATGGCGGCACGTTTTCCAGCGATGCAAAGCCGCTTTCGATCACGTCGCCATATCCCAGAAATGCGAGGATCAGAGGCACGGACAAAATGGCGGTCCAGTATTCATCGGCCCAGCCTGACGCGGCGTTCTGTGCGGCCATGTGTTCCCACCCGCTATCGGCGTCCAGCACCTTCAAAGTGGCTTCCGCCTTGGCCTTTATCTGGGCTTCTTTTAGGGCCACTTTGGCCTCTACGATGCGGCCACCAAGGCCCAACAGTTCTAACAGTGCTTTCATTGGTTGTTCTCCAATCGTGTGACGCGGTTTTTCAGGTTTTCGATAGCTTCGCCAAAGCGTCCGAGGCGTAGGAAAATGCCAGTCAGGACGCAAATTTGGGCGACTTGTAAAACGGCTTCGGGTGTAACGGTCATTTGCGCATGACCAAGTAAAGGGCGGCAACGCCAGCGGCCACGGCATAGCCCATTGTCAGCGGCTTGAACCCACCGTCAGCGCCGTTTTCCCACAATGTGCCGTATCCGGTCAGGCGGCGCACAGTGGCGGTTTGCACTGCGCCCTCTGCATTCTCTGCCAAGTTCTCGCCCACGCCCTTTAGGCCATCCAGCAAGCCCCCTGCAAATCCTGAAACATCGCCTGCACCCTCTGCGCCGCGCGCGATCTGAGACACACGTTCGTCTTTGTCTTTGTTGCCTGTGCCAAAAAACATATCGGCCCCCTTACTTCTTGGTCACTTGGTAGGCGGCGTAAACAGCCAAAGCGCCCGCCGCGATCGGCAATGCAGCACGCAAACCATCGCCCGCGCCCTTGCCCAATTCTTCCACCCCATCGCCCATTCCTTGCGTGACGTTGTTGGTTCCAATGGTAGCAGCCGCGCCGCCGCCGCCCACAATCCACATCCAAAGCGGAATTCCTAAAAATGCTGGCATTATGCCGCCTCCTTCATATTTTGCAGTTTTGCGAATTGCGTTTCGATCCGCGCCAAATAGTCCACGGTTTCGGCTGGCCATGTGCCATCATTGCGCTGGCCAGCAGGTCCGGCGTTGTAAGCCCGTGCCATCCATTCCTTGGAACGTGTTTTGCCGCCCCACTTAGAAAGCATCTGCAAAAAATGCGTCCCGAAATAGATATTTTCGCGGGGTTTCCAAAGGCTTGCAGGCGTTGCGGGATACCGCTTGTAACCCGTATTATAGACCCATTCTTGTGTGCCTGGAATAACCTGCATCAATCCCCGCGCGTCGTCTCCAGACGTGGCGTTTGGGTTGCCCCTGCTTTCCTGCCACATCATGGAACTTGTCCACAAAAGGTTGCGCCGCGCCCACGGGGAAACATCGGCCCAGTGGTCGCGCAACCATTGCTCCTCTTTTGAGATTGTGGCCGCTTCGCGTGGCAAAAGTGCGGTCGTCGGCCCCCCGCCCGTCTGGAACAGGTCCGAGGTGTCGCGGGCAAGATCAGGCGCAAACCGATCTAACAGCCCGTCAAGATGCCCGTTTTGGTAGGCCCAATAGGCCCCCGCGCCCAACGCGCCCACGATAAAAAGGCGGTCAATCACCTGACGCCGCCAATCCATTCAGGCGACCAATCGCCCAAATCGTACAATTCCACCGACACATTAAAATCGCCGCCGTTGCTATCGCCATTCAGCATAATGGCCGTTTCCGCGTCAACTTCGCCGCTGGACTGCATCAACCCGTTTTGCGTGACAATAGCCTCATAGTTCCAGCCCGTGGCCCCGATCCATGCCGCAATCTCTTCATTCGTATAGGTTCCAGCACGGGCGACGATTTGCGGGTTTTTATGTCCGCGCATGTTGTTTGCCACGCCTTCCCCATCCATTGTGCCCGTTGGCAAATGCGGCAAAAAATCAAGGCTTGCATTGCGCAAAGTTGACGTTTTGAATGGCAATGGTGAAACCGCTTTGAAGAAATATCGGCCCCGTTTGGGCATAAACATCAACCCGCCTTTGCGCGAAGTCACCCCGCCGCTTTTGAAATACAAAGAACTGCGATGAACCCCCGCAAATTCGGTGCGCATGATGTCCAGCGGTTGTACGTGTTGAACTGGTGCCTCTTGCGAAACTTTCGCAGTGACTGTGTGCGCGTATGGATTGCGCAACCAATTCTGCCCGTCATTTGTGGCAACCGTTGCCCCGATATTCAGGCGAATATCCCGAACACCCGTGACCACTTGAAGGGCCACAGCGTCGCAGTCGATCAGCGTTATTGACGTGATATCCCCGTTTATCGGCACCCGTCCAAACGGCTCGATTTCATGGGAAAGCGTGTTAATTTGAGGGTTAAAATAGCCAACGTTCATGGGTTCACTTTCTTGTTGCAAAAACGGTTAGGGCCATGGCCGCAAGGGCAAACAGCATTACGGTTTTAGATAGGTCTTCAAAGTCGCCAGTTTTGACAGAGGCCACGACTTCAAGCGCCCTTTCGGTGCTGTCAAAGGCGCGGTCTGTGATATCTTCGACAAGCTCAATATTCAGCTTGTTGTCCTTTAACATCTCGGTGAAAAATGCCATTCCGCCATCAAGAAACTTTTCTTGTTGCTCCCCGATTTTGACTTGGCTTTTTGCAACGGACTGTTGCAGCTTCGTCCCCATGTCCACGACTTCGACAAGGTTTAGATTGCCCGTTTTCACCATCTGCGACCATGCCGCCAGAGTTGGGGCAAGTGCCGCTTGAACGACCTTATCGTCGTTCGCCTGCACCAAGCTATCTACGATAGCTTGACCCTGCTCCATAACCACACGCCTGTCAGTGGCGATGTTCGTTGCGCTGGTTTCAACGGCTTCTTGAGACTTCGCGGACATTACCGGAAAAACCCTTGCATTAGCCCGTCACCATCGACGCCTTCTGTCGCAACATTGGCCCCCATGGCACGGGCTTTGGCGCGTAGGTTTTGCAAGTCATCAACGTGCATCCTGAGCGGTTTCCCCATCACCTGAGCTACCCCTAAAAATTGCCTCATGATCGCTTGTCCCAAAACCGGCACAAAAGATCTGGCATAGTACACAGCCACGTTTTCACCTGTGTCTAAACCAAAAACCACATAGCCTAATGGCTTCCCGTCCTTTGTTGACATGATGATAGACCATGTGTCGTCACGCTCTGAAACTTCGCCTGCACCTTCGGCCTCTTCAGGGGCCATGTGAGCCAAAAATTCAGGGGGTATTTGCTTTTGGGAAAGCTTCACATCAATCATTTTGTTACCTGTTGAATTACGTATTTAGCCGCCAATGCGACGGCCAAGCCAACCGCTACATCACGAACGGCCTTAAAGGCCCAGTGCGTTGGTTCTGGACCAAAGCTAATGTTTCCAAATTCAAAGCCCTGATTTTGCCCGTGGGCGTCTGATCCGGTGCTTGCGGACGGTGCAATCGTCGTTGCAAGTTCTAGCGGGGGTAATGGTGCTGCCATGAGTTACCTCAATAACCAAAGGGCCATCACAGCCACCAACGCGCCTGCATAGTAAAGCTGCACGTTGTCGCCGCGCTCAACCTTGGTGCGGTTTAAGAGCAACTTTTGCTCTGCCGCTTCACGGGCAAGCCGTACTTCGTCCGCCGCCGCTTGGCCTTGCGCCCATGCGGCGCGAATTTCCGCAACCTCTTCGACGGTGTGGCCAATGGAATTGGTGACACTGGCGACCCCATCCAATGTGCCGATAAAGCCATCAAACTTGCCGCGCCGCGTTTTATAAACGCCACCCGTTGAAACCGGACCTGCCACGAAATAATCCGTCACGCTCATGTCTTGCCTTTCGGTTGTATTTGTGGACGCGGGGCAAGTCGCCCTGCCCCGCGTGTGTCAATAAAGTCTTACTTAGCGAAGCTTGGCGAACAGGTCCGATGTGGTAACATCAAACACGACGGGTGTGCTGTCCGTGGTGGTTTTCAGTTCCAGTTCGATACGTGCATCGCGTTGGCGTTCCGCCGCCGTATCCAATGCGGCGATTGAACGGGCGATGCCTTCTGCGTGCATATCAAAATACCAGTCATCTTGCGCAGGCAGGACGTTGCGGCCTTTTTCAATCAAAAAAGATTCGTACTGGAAGCGATCACCGCTAAACAGTTCGTCACCATCGACCTTGATTGTGATGTGGCTGATACCACCGCCCATGATCCACAACGCGCGAATGTCGTCGCTGATAGGCAAATCACGATAGGTATGCTTTCCGACGCCTGCAAAGGTGGTGTTTGTCTTTTCGTTGCGCAACATGAAAGAGGGCGCACGCGGTTGATCCACAGCCCAAGCCATAGGCATGATTTCCATGTTGTCAGCGTCCCACGCATCGGTGAGTTTCAACTTCAAACGCAGGTATTTCAGGCCCAAAGTGCCAAGCGCATAAACGTCATCAATGGCTTCTGATGTGTAAGTTTTATCGCCGGGGAAAAGAAAGCCAGACGACACCGGACCAAGTTGGTGCGTTTGCATATCATTCAGGCGGTTCAATTCGGATTGTGTCCGGTCCACAAAGTCGGTGCCGTTCACGTCAAGCTTCACTTCGCTGATGTAGTCTTTCAGCTTGGAACGGATGACATAATGCAAACCGTCCTTAGTTACGGTGACACCTTCAATGGCGGCCTTGCATTTGATTGACCACAAGATAGCGCGGTAGGTCACATCGCCCACCTCACAGTTGATCGTGGTCCAGCCATTGGCAACGCCAATAGATGGCTCGAAATACATATCTGTCACGCGGGTAAGGCGTGAAAGCTTTGACCGCTGGATAGGGCCACGCGCAGGCTGTGTGGAACGTATATTATCCGTATCCCGCGCCATCATGCGGCCTTTGTTTTTGGTTTTCATTGCAGATTACCTTTCGTTCGGTTGTGCGTGGTTGGCGTTTGGCGTTCGGAATTACTTCAGAACGTCGCCGACGGGCGTTTTGCGAATGAGAAACTCGGCACCGATCACGGCCACCATGGTGAAGATCAGGGATTGCATCGCAGACTTGGACATTGGTTTCCTCCATTGGAATTTGTGAATTTGAAATGTCTGTGGGCATTAGGGTTTGGTAAAAAACCAAGTCTGGAAACTGTAAATCGTCATAAAAACAAAGGTATTTTGCAACATTTACAGTTGGAAAATTCTGTAAATGCCCCTCACCTATGGTAGTGTAAGTTTAAGTAAATTTAAATTCACGGGGTATGAATTATGACAGAAAACGCGGTAATTTACAGCGGATGGATGCAGGCGGGAAAAACGTGGTCCGCCATTGCTGGCGAGGTCGGTTGCACCGTCCACACGTTGAACAATTGGCGGCGCGAACGTGTAAAAGTTCCGGCAAATCGCTGGCACAAACTATGCGAAGCCATGGGCGTTGATCCTGAAAACCTCACCTATGCCAACTACGTGCAGTCCTACGAGGACGGCCAAAACGCCGCGCCAGCGCCTGAGACGGCCCCAGAGGCACCAAACACGCCCCCTGAGCCTGTAGCGCCCCCTGAGACGCCTAAACAGGCGTCTACGTGGTTCGGCTGGCTTACCGAGGACGACGACGATGCGGCATGAGCCTTTAGAACAATTCATGCGGTCCATTCCGATTTCCGAACAATCTACGGAAATTCCACTTGGGCTTATTGATCCGCCCATGCCTTCGCCAGAGTTCAAGCACGGCAATCACACGCCAATTGATGGTGATTTAGGCTATGACGACGGGCCAGAGGTCATTGACCCCTCCGCCGTCGAGATAATGGCGCTACCCAGTTTTCAGGAACAGTGGGTCATGATGCACCAAATGATGGGCGGCATGGTTCAAATGCGCACGGGCGCACCCTGCCCCCTTGGCGAACAGGCGCAATCCGATGGTGGGCGCACAGCTTGCGAAGCGGCCTACAATCTGTGCGCGGCAAGCCCCGCCCTTTCTCGCATGATCCTATCTCCTGAAAGTACCTTTTTCGGGCAGTTGGCCGCTATCGGAATGCACGGTTACGGATGCGTCCAAATCGTCAGGGCCAGCGCGAACGGCGATACATTGCCACCCCCTGAAACAGAGGCTTACGACCATGAGTAAACCAATCATTTTCCCCACCGGAATTACATGTGTTTTCGGGTCCAGCGGTTCAGGCAAATCCACTCTGACCCGTGACAAGCTGTTGCCGCAAATCAATGGGCCGCAAATGATTGTCATTGACCCAACGCACCCCGACCCAAACGCCCACACATCGGCACGGGACGCGGCGTCTGCGATGTATGAAGGCCAGCGCAAAGTCGTGTTGCGCTCTATGGACCCAGAACAAGCCGTTCCGTTGATCTATGCGGCGTGGGCGCGGTGCTGCAAAGATAATCCCGTTTACTTGGTTTGTGACGAGGCGTCCGAGTATTTGGACCATGCAGCAACCCAAAAATACAAATCTCTGCAAACCATCGCCCAGACTGCACGACACAAGCGCCTTGGCTGGGCGATCCTGTCGCAAAGTGCGGTCAACATCGCGCCCAAAATTCGCAAGCAATCCCGTTCCACCTTTTGGATGCGGATGCAGGATCACTTGGACATAAAACTGGCCAAAGAACGCATCGGCCACAAGCTGGGCGCACAGTCGATTGATGATTTTACCACGGGTCAATTCATCCAGCACCCGACTGTCACACCCTCCGAGGCAACCAACGACTGGCAACGGCCAGCCTCTGCCGGTTCTTACTGAAACTGTCCACAAAAGGAAGATTTACATGTTTGATTACCCCAAAGACCCATACACAGGCGTTATCTTCGCCAGTGCCGACGCTGTGCCGCTTGAGTTCTGGACATGGGACAATTTCCGCCCCCATGAGCTGGCTTGCAAAGGCACGGGCAAAGTGTTGATTGATCCCCATTCAATGGATTGCCTGCAACGTCTGCGCAACATCTTGGGCCAGCCTATCCACCTCAATTCCGCGTTCCGGTCCAAGTCGCACAACCGCGCCGTGGGTGGTGCAAAAAATAGCTACCACCTGACGGGCCGCGCCTATGACGTGCGCATGCGCGACCATACCCCCCGTTCTTTTGAACGCGCGGCGCGTATCGCTGGCTTCACAGGGTTTGGGTTCTATCCGCCCAAAAACGGCGGCTACAACTTCACGCACATCGACACAGGGCCAGCGCGGGAATGGGGGCAACGATGGTGATTGAAACCGCAATCATTTGCTTAACAGCTATCGTGTGCCTTGTTTGTGTTTTGGATCATCTTAACGACCACGACGAAAAGTAAACCTGCCCGCCGCGACCTCCCCAAGACGCGGCACAACTGCCCCCCGCCCATGTCATAGGCGGGGGGCTTTTTTCACTTGCAAGACCGCATTAGCTCGGGGAGGTTGAAGGTGTACCACTCGGACCAACTTTCCAGCGTCATAGGATTGTATTTCTTTAGTCTTACGGTGTCTTCGCTGTCGTGATCTTTAAGATGTATTACATGTTCTGCGGTGTCCCAATCGGTTTCGACACTCACCGATGTTTGATCTATTCGGTAAGATATCTGCGAAAGTCCGCTTTCTATGTCTACACCTGTTCTCGCCGATGCGACTGCAACAAAATACATGTAACCAGACAACGCCAAACATTCCATATTTTCACCTTTCTTAAAATGCTTTGGCCGCAACCTAGATTGACGCCAATCTGGTGTCAAAAAATTCTACCCATGGGTGTTCTGGACGTGTTCACGATCCGAGCCGCCCCCGTTCCCTCCCCTGCCCCGCTCACAACGCCACCTCTTGGGGTGCTTCGCTGAAATTCTTGTCGCCCCCTGCATTCTCAGCGGCGCGGAGCGCCTCCCTTTGGTCTGCCCTTTCGTCGGCCAATTCTCTTGCGCGTCCATATCCGTGTGCATCAACGTCGCGGGAGAATTGGCGTAGTTCTTCGGTTTGCTCTCTTTCGCCCAAAGGCATGGCCGCGCCATGCCCTACAGATGAGCCGTTAGGCGAAGCTTTCTCCCCTCTTGATAAAGAGGGGGAGAGGTTTAGGCGCGTGTTTTTCGCGAGGGGGTGCACGCGTTTTTCACGGCCCCCCCCACGTGTATTTAGCATGGGGGTAGGTAGCGAAAATCGGTAAGTGTTTCCCTCCCCTCCGTCAAAATTGTTACCCTTTGTCTGATAATCTATGACACCCGCCTGCCTGAGCCGCCTAATCGCCCTGTAAACAGTGTCAGCGGATTTACACCCCACCAAGGGCGCAAAGCTAGAGTGTGCAAGCTGGTTGGGCATAACGCCCGTTTCCCAGTCGATCTTGCGGCATAGGTAGTGGAAACAAGCCATTGCGGCCATGCCAACACCTTGCCTTACAAGCGTGGCTTCGCACAGCTTTTGGTATGACGGTCCGTAAGGCTTGCTCTCACCCATCGGCCTGCTCCCCATCCCGCTTTACCACCATGTGAATGGTTTGACGGTTAAGGTTTAGTTCGCGTCCAATCTCTGTCAGAGATACGCCGTTTGTGTGTTGCTCTAGTATGATCCTGCGGATCAGTGGGGGGATTGACTTCCCTCGTGCCATGGTTTCGCCCTCTTTGGGCAATTCGGGGCTTGTTTTGTGGACAAACGGATTCTATATGTAGTGCCGAACACTTTAAGTGTTTGGCCCTGCTTTTGCGTCCGTTTTCTAACAAAAGCCTTTGCCTAGCAGGGCCGCTTAACCCCTCAAATACAAAGCCTTATTTCTGCCTATTAATGTCGCATACTTCATATTATAAGAAATATTGATGTAGCCGCGGTACATTCTAAACTGGGAAGCGACTTTTCCTTTATCCTACTGGAAAGTCAGGAGAACAGTTTATGAAACGTACTGAACTAAATCTAGCTGAACGACGCACGATTGAATATCTTTTACATCGAAAGAAGAAAGTGTCTGAGATTGCGCGTCAGATCAATCGCCATCGCTCGACGGTCTATCGAGAGATCAAGCGCAACTTCTACAAGGACGAGGAGTTGCCTCAGCTCGATGGCTACTACGGAATGAACGCGCAAAGGTTCACGGCTGAACGTCGCGCAAGGCGTCGCAAATTGGTGAGAATACTGGCGCTGCGAGATGCTGTGATTGATCGACTTCAAGAAGGTTGGTCACCAGAACAGATTGCAGGACGTCTGAAGTTAGAGGGCCACGCAACGACTGTCAGTCACGAAACAATTTACGCATACGTTTACAGCCCAGATGGCCAATCTCAAGCCTTAGCTCGGCACCTGCCGGGCCGCCGTAAGAAACGGAAGCCGCGCTATGCTCGAACCGCGCGCGGCATGATGTTCCCCTTAGAGCGCTCGATCCACAACAGGCCGGAACACGTCAAGGATCGAAGCACATTCGGCGATTGGGAAGGTGATTTGATGATCTTTCGCCGCGAACATGGAAAAGCAAACGTGGCATTTTTGGTCGAGCGAAAGACTCGCTATGCCGTCCTGTTCCGCAACAACGACCGCAGCTCAAAGCACTTCATAGCGAAGCTGATGAATGTGATGGAACCCCTGCCCCAAACGGCCCGCCAATCGATCACCTTTGACCGTGGCATAGAATTCTCTGGCTGGCGGAAGCTCAAGCCTGGGATAGGAACCGAGGCGTGGTTTTGTGATCCGCAGGCCCCTTGGCAGAAAGGATCTGTAGAAAACCTAAACAAGCGAGCCCGACGATACTTGCCAAGAGACACGCCTATCTCAACGCTTTCAGATCGCGATATGAAAGCAATTTGTGAACGCCTGAACGGAACACCGAGAAAGTGCCTCGGATGGAAGACACCGGCTGAGGCATTCGCCGAAGAACTAAGAAAACTAGGATAGAAAAATGTCGCAACCTAACTTGAGCTCACAGAGAGCTACCCAGATTTTGGGCCGACTTTGGCCGCCGAGATGCTGGCCCAACATCACGGGTTTAAAGTGTCGCGAGAGACACTGCGCAAATGGATGGTCGAGGACGGCATTTGGCTTTCGCGCAAACAACGTCGAACATTTCACCAGCCGCGTCTACGCCGGGAATGTTTCGGCGAGCTGATCCAGATCGACGGCTCAGATCATCGTTGGTTTGAGGATCGTGCTAGTCCCTGCACATTGCTCGTTTTTATCGATGACGCCACCAGTACCTTGATGGAACTGCGGTTCGTGAAGTCCGAGAGCACGTTCAGTTACTTCGAAGCACTGGAAAGCTACCTGCTCGAACACGGTCGCCCCGTCGCGTTCTACAGCGACAAACACACGGTGTTCCGCGTGGCCAAGCAAGACGCCAAAGCTGGTGCGCGTATGACCCAGTTTGGCCGCGCTCTGAATGAGTTGAACGTGGAGATCCTGTGCGCAAATAGCTCTCAAGCCAAAGGTCGTGTCGAACGGGCAAACCGCACGTTGCAAGACAGGTTGGTGAAAGAGCTGCGTCTCGCAGGCATCTCGGACATGGAAACCGGAAACGCCTACCTGCAAGGCTTCAAAGACCGCTACAACGCGCAGTTCGCCAAAGCACCAGCCAAGCCAGACAACCTGCATCGCGCACTCAATGTAGAGCCGGATCGGCTCGACGACGTGCTGTGTTGGCGGGAGAATAGATACGTCGGCAAGCAGCTCACGTTTTCCTACGACCGCAAGCGGATCATGCTTGAGGAACGGTACCCGATGCATTTGGGGCTGCACTTAATCCTTGCGTTACAAAAATTGATGATTGCGAAATTTTTTGTAACTTTATAGTTGAGCCAGCGTATATTTCGCCCTACAGTTTTAGGATGTGGATTTCGAAAGGTTGATCGCTTGGACGCTTTTATTTGCGATGGTGTGCGCACCCCGATTGGACGCTATGGTGGCGCGCTATCTTCGGTGCGTACCGATGACTTGGCCTCATTGCCCCTACAGGCTCTGATTGCGAGAAATCCGTCGATGGATCCGACGGCGATTGATGAAGTCCTCTTTGGTTCCGCGAACCAAGCTGGCGAAGACAATCGGAACGTGGCGCGAATGGCGCTGTTGCTTGCCGGGCTTCCTGAAACTGTCCCTGGCGTCACGCTCAATCGACTGTGCGCGTCCGGCATGGACGCTGTCGGGTTTGCTGCGCGTGGAATAAAAGCCGGCGATTACGATCTGACCATTGCCGGTGGCGTAGAAAGCATGAGCCGCGCGCCTTTTGTAATGCCCAAAGCGACGTCAGCGTTCACACGCATGAACGAAGTGTTTGATACGACCATTGGCTGGCGATTTGTTAATCCGAAAATGAAGGCGCAATTCGGCGTCGATTCAATGCCGCAAACGGCTGACAATGTCGCGGCTGAGTACAATATCAATCGCTTGGATCAGGATGCGATGGCGGCAAGGTCACAGGCCAATTGGGCTGCGGCACAGGATGCGGGCCTGTTCGGGGATGAAATCGCACCGGTGACCCTGCCCCAGCGCAAAGGTGATCCAATTGTTTTTGACACCGACGAACACCCGCGCCCCGGTACAGGCGTAGACAGGCTTGGTAAACTCAAGGGCGTGAACGGCCCAGATTTGACCGTAACGGCGGGCAATGCCTCTGGCGTCAATGACGGTGCTGCAGCGCTGTTGATTGCATCGCAACACGCGGCGCGCGCCCAGGGTTTGACCCCGATGGCCCGCATTCTTGGCATGGCGTCGACGGGTGTGGCACCGCGTGTCATGGGCATCGGCCCTGCCCCGGCCTCTGCCAAGCTTTTGGCTCGATTGGGGTTGGCTATTGAGCAGATGGATGTGATCGAATTGAACGAAGCCTTTGCAGCGCAAGGGCTTGCGACATTGCGCGCTTTGGGTGTTGCGGATGATGATCCGCGCGTAAACCCGCAGGGTGGCGCGATCGCGATTGGGCATCCTTTGGGGATGACAGGCGCGCGTTTGGTCCTGACGGCAGCCCATCAGCTCAAACGCACAGGTGGTCGCTATGCTTTGTGCACAATGTGCGTCGGCGTCGGGCAAGGCACAGCACTCATTTTGGAAAGGGTTTAAACGATGTATGCTCAGATGGTTAAGTCCGAAGCGACCGCCGAAGATCCTGACAAACTGGCCGCTTTTCAGGCGCGTATCGACGCTGGTGAAAAGATCGAACCCAAGGATTGGATGCCCCAGGGGTATCGCAAAACTTTGATCCGCCAGATCGGTCAGCACGCTCATTCGGAAATTGTGGGGCAACTTCCTGAGGGGAACTGGATCACCCGCGCTCCGACACTTGAGCGTAAAGCGATCTTGTTGGCAAAAGTTCAAGATGAGGCGGGCCACGGGCTGTATCTGTATTGTGCCGCTGAAACCTTGGGCGTGAGCCGTGATGAGTTGACGGAAATGTTGCTGGACGGGCGCATGAAATATTCATCGATTTTCAATTATCCGACGCTGACTTGGGCAGACATGGGTGCCGTCGGCTGGTTGGTCGATGGCGCGGCAATCATGAACCAAGTGCCGTTGCAGCGCACGTCATTTGGCCCCTATTCGCGCGCGATGATCCGCGTGTGCAAAGAGGAATCTTTCCACCAACGGCAAGGCTTTGACATTATGATGAAGATGGCAAGCGGAACGCCTGCCCAAAAACGCATGGCCCAAGATGCGCTGAACCGCTTTTGGGGCCCTGCCCTGATGATGTTCGGGCCCCCGGATGCGGACTCCGTGCACTCAAGCCAGTCAATGGCTTGGAAAATCAAGATGAACACCAACGATGAACTTCGTCAGAAATTTGTCGACCAAACGGTGCCGCAAGCCGAATACCTTGGATTGACCGTTCCGGACGACACGGTCGCATGGAACGATGAAAAGGCCGGCTACGATTTTGCCGAGCCTGATTGGGCAGAGTTTTACGATGTGCTCAATGGCAACGGACCCTGCAACACAGAGCGTTTGGCCGCTCGCAACAAAGCGTGGGATGACGGCGCATGGGTGCGCGACGGGATGATGGCGCATGCGGAAAAGAAACGCGCGCGCAAAATGGCGGCGGAGTGAGCATGATGAAACCTGAATGGCCTCTGTTCGAGATATTTATCCGCGGTCAACACGGAATGAGCCACCGTCATGTGGGTTCTTTGCACGCACCCGACGCTGAAATGGCGATCAAAAACGCGCGCGATGTCTACACGCGCCGCAATGAAGGTGTGAGCATTTGGGTTGTGGAGACGGCACAGATTGTCGCGTCTTCGCCTTCTGAAAAGGGGCCAATGTACGAGCCCGCAGAAAGCAAAGCATACCGTCATCCGACGTTTTTTGACATTCCTGATGACGTGGGTGCGATGTAATGGACAGTGATCTGTTCGAGTTCGCCTGCCGCATGGGAGACAACACATTGGTGCTGGGACATCGGGTCTCGGAATGGTGTGGTTTGGCGCCTGTGTTGGAAGAAGACATCGCCTTGGCCAACACTGCTCTGGACCTGATCGGGCAGACGCAGATGTGGCTTGGCTTGGCGGCTCAAGCAGAGGGTAAAGACCGCAGTGCAGATGACCTGGCGATGCTGCGCGATGTTTGGGATTTCCGCAGCGTTTTGCTGGTAGAGCAACCGAATGGCGACTTTGGGCAAACGATGATGCGCCAGTTCCTTTTCGATGCGTGGCATGTGGCGCAACTGGATGCTTTGAAAACGTCATCACACCAGCAGGTCTCTGATATTGCATCCAAATCGGTCAAGGAGGCGATGTACCATGTGGATCGCTCTGCTGACACTGTGATCGCACTTGGGGACGGGTCTGAAGAAAGCCATGCGCGCATGCAAGCGGCGTTGACGTTGCTTTGGCCTTACGCAGGCGAAGTGTTTGAAGACGACACTGTGGATCAGGCCATGGCAGACAAGGGGATCGCCCCCCTGCCCTCGACCCTGCGTCCGGCATTCGATGCGCGCGTGCGTGATGTGATGGCGCAAAGCACTTTGCAAATTCCGGACACAGAGTTTGCACATAAGGGTGGCAAAACCGGTGCGCGCCACTCGGAACACCTTGGGCATATGCTGACCCAGATGCAGTGGTTGCAACGCGCTTACCCGCAGGCCCAGTGGTGAGATGAACGCGTCTGTCGATCAGCTTTGGATTTGGCTGCAGGATGTGCCTGATCCCGAAATTCCCGTGATCTCGGTTGTGGATCTGGGGATTGTTCGGGACGTCGCGTGGGACACGAGCGCGCTGGTTGTCACGGTCACCCCCACGTACTCGGGTTGCCCCGCCACGGCTGTTATCGCGCTCGACATTACGACCGCATTGCAGGGGCATGGCGTCAAGGATGTGCGCATAGAAACGCAAATTTCACCGCCTTGGACGACGGATTGGTTAAGCGACGCTGGACGCAAAAAGTTGAATGCGTATGGCATTGCCCCTCCCTCACCTTCTGGCGGGCCTGAAGCCTGCCCCCAGTGTAAATCAACGGCTTTGAGCAAGATCAGCCAGTTCGCGTCCACACCCTGCAAGGCAATGTGGCGCTGCGATGATTGCCTGGAACCTTTCGACTATTTCAAATGTATCTAAGGGACGCCAATGGCCCGTTTTCAAGACCTTGAAGTCACAGATGTGCGCAACACAATCCGCGATGCCGTCGTCGTGACGCTGAAGCCGAAAAACGGCGCTCGCTTCGGTTTTGTCCAAGGGCAATATTTGACCTTCAAGCAGGACTTTGACGGGACCGAGTTACGCCGCTCCTATTCTATTTGCTCCGGTCGTGACGACGGCCTGTTGCAAGTGGGGATCAAGAAGGTTGCAGGCGGTGCGTTTTCCACATGGGCCAATGAGGATTTGCGTAAGGGAATGGTGTTGCAAGCGATGGAACCGATGGGGACCTTCCATACAAAGGTCACACCGGAGCACGCCAAACACTATTTGTGTTTTGCTGGTGGGTCGGGGATTACGCCGGTTCTGTCCATTCTCAAAACGGTGCTGGCAAATGAAGCTGACAGCCGGATTACGCTGGTCTATGCAAACCGGTCTGTGAATACGATCATGTTTCGTGACGAAATCGAAGACCTGAAAAACCAGCACATGGGGCGGCTGTCGCTCATTCATATTCTTGAAAACGATGCTCAGGACATCGACCTGTTCACCGGTCGGGTTGATGCGGCAAAATGCAATGCCTTGTTCGAACGCTGGATTGATATTCACTCTGTGGACACGGCGTTCATTTGTGGCCCTGAGCCTATGATGCTGGGAATCGTTGCTGCGTTGAAGGATCATGGGCTGCGCGAGGATCAGATCAAGTTTGAGCTGTTTGCCAGCGGCCAGCCCGGGCGATTGCCGCAGCGTAAAGCCGCAATTGGTGCGGTCGCCAAACCGACCCAAGCGACTGTGATCATGGAAGGAACGGGGCGTTCGTTTTCGATGGGGCGGGATCAATCGGTTCTGGAAGCCGCTCTTGAAAATGCGCTGGATGCGCCTTTCGCCTGCAAGGCCGGTGTCTGTTCTACTTGTAAATGCAAGGTGTTAGAGGGCGAAGTTGAGATGATCGCCAATCATGCCCTTGAGGATTACGAGGTTGAGCAAGGCTTTATTCTGTCCTGTCAATCCTACCCGATCAGCGACCGCATCGTCGTCGATTATGACCAACACTAAGGAGCGCGCGCAATGAGCCTATTGGATGTCAAAAGCTATGTGGCGGGTTCATGGATCGCTCCTGACAGGGCCGCACGGACAATTGAAAATGCTGTGACTGGCGATGTGATGGCGCGTGCCGGTGTTGGCGCATTGGATGCGCCGTTGATGCTGGACTATGCGCGCACCATTGGTGGCCCTGCTTTGCGCGCCCTGACCTTTCATGACCGCGCGCGGATGATCAAAGCGCTTGGCACGGCGCTGAACGACAACAAACAAGCACTTTATGAACTGTCTTTCGCCACAGGCGCGACTCAAGCAGATCACCTGATCGACATAGACGGCGGCATCGGGACCATGTTCGTTTTTGCCTCTAAAGGTCGGCGTGAAATGCCGGACAGTCAGGTGTATCTGGACGGAGATGTCGAACAGCTTAGCCGCAATGGTACTTTCCTTGGGCAGCATATTTGCACGCCTCTTCAAGGGGTTGCCGTGCACATCAATGCGTTCAACTTTCCGGTTTGGGGAATGTTGGAGAAATTGGCACCGACTTTACAGGCCGGTGTTCCAGCAATTGTGAAGCCGGCAACATCGACCTGTTATGTCACGGAACTGGCTGTTCAAATCATGCTCGACAGTGGCGTCCTACCTGCGGGTGCCTTGCAATTGGTGACGGGTGGTTTGGACGATACACTAAGCCATCTGGACTGTCAGGATGTTGTGAGTTTTACTGGCTCTGCCCAAACGGCATTCAAGCTGCGCTCCGATCCTCACATTCTGCGCAATTCTATTCGTTTTGTGGCTGAACAAGACAGCCTGAATGCCTCAATCCTTGGACCTGATGCGCTGCGCGGAACGCCCGAATTTGATCTGTTTGTTCAGGAAGTCCACCGTGAGATGACAACCAAGGCAGGGCAAAAATGCACTGCAATCCGTCGCATTCTGGTACCTGACAGGCAGGTTGAGGCGGTCATTGACGCATTGCGCCTCCAACTCTCACAAACCGTGGTCGGGGATCCAAAAGACGCCGCGACCTTGATGGGCGCTCTGGTGTCGCACGCTCAAAAGCAGGACGTGCTCGAAAAGGCAGCGATTATTGGAACGCAAGCGACGCGCGTCTTTGGCGATCCGGAAAGCGTTCCTCAAAAAGGCGCCTTCCTCCCACCGATGTTGTATCATTGCGCTGACCCCGACGCGGCACAACATGTGCATGACACCGAAGCCTTCGGACCTGTTGCAACGCTGATGGGCTACAAGGATATGGACCATGCGGTGGCTCTTGCCAACAAAGGGCAAGGCAGTTTGGTCGCCTCTGTTGTCACGCATGACCCGGATGTTGCCCGCCATGTCGTCATGGGAATAGGTGCGTTCCACGGGCGTGTATACATCAATGACCGCACATCGATGAAGGAAAGCACAGGGCACGGATCTCCTTTGCCCCATATGGTGCACGGCGGTCCGGGGCGCGCAGGCGGGGGCGAAGAGTTGGGAGGCGTGCGCGGTGTGATGCACTACATGCAACGCACTGCGATCCAGGGCAGCCCCGATATGCTTCGCGCAATTGGTGGCACTTGGGTTAAGGGGGCCGCGCAACCTGCACCACCCGCCCATCCGTTCACCCGCACCTATGATGAATTGCAGATTGGCGAAACTCTTCAGACAGCGTCGCGCATCGTGACCCTTGAAGACATTGAGCACTTTGCACGTTTCACGGGGGATACGTTTTATGCCCATATGGATGAAGAGGCCGCCAAAAGGAACCCGTTCTTTCCTGGCCGTGTTGCGCATGGGTATCTGCTTTTGTCCTTTGCTGCGGGCTTGTTTGTTGAACCAAACGAGGGGCCTGTTCTGGCGAACACGGGCTTGGACAACTTGCGCTTTATGAAACCCGTGCAAGCTGGCGATAGCATCAAGGTCGATCTAAGCGTCAAACAGAAAACGCCGCGCAATGCAGAGTACGGTGAAGTGCGTTGGCATGTGACGCTCACCAATCAGGACGATGAAGACGTTGCACAGTATGAATTGCTCACGATGAATGCCTTTTCAGCATAGATTGGCGGCGTTATGACGCCGCCAAACGGTTTTGTGTGAAATGACGTTCCGTTCTGCGGTATTGGCAGGGCAATTTTTCCGTTCTAGCATCGCTTAGGCGAGGCGACACAGCCGACAGATGCTGTGCCCTTGCCTGTGAGCTGGGAGGATCACTATGCGCGTGAGATTTTGCACGACGATTGCCTCATGTTTTGAGGTAACCCCATGACAGTCATGACCGCCCAAGAGGCGACGGAGCATGTGATACAAACCAACGCTGCGTTTTCGGTGGCTGAACAAGACATCCGTGGCGTCACCTACCGTGTGTTCGAGAACGCGCCGCACCATGTTGCGGCGCTTTTGCATGGCAGCCGCGAGGCCCAAGGCAACGGGGCCGCCGAATATCTGGTGTTTGAGGAAGAGCGCTGGACCTTTGACGCATTTATCGCTGACGTAAATCGTATGGCACATGTGCTGCGCGATGAATTTGGCGTGACCAAAGGCACGCCTGTGGCCATTGCGATGCGCAACTGTCCTGAGCTGATGATTATGGTCATGGCCTGCGCCTCTCTCGGGGCTCTGACTGTGTTTGTAAACGCGTGGTGGACAACGGACGAGTTGGACTATGCATTGCAAGACAGCGGTGCGCGTCTGGTGTTTGCGGACGGTGACCGAATTTCACGTTTGACCCCTCTTGTTGCTCCGCTTGAGCTGACTTGCGTGGGTGTGCGGGATGGGGAAAACACAGCTCAACACAGCTATTCCGTGCTGAAGTCCGCAGCGTCTTCTGACGCACGCCCAGATGCGGACATCGCCGCAGACGATGATTTTGCGGTCATGTATTCTTCGGGCACTACAGGGCGTCCAAAAGGCGTCGTTCAAACGCACCGCGGTGCTGTAAATGCTGTGTTTTCATGGCTTTTCACAGCGGTTATTGCGCCACTGATGGATCCGGATCATGATCCCGATGCACCGGCAGTCCGCCCATCGGTGTTGATCGTGACTCCCTTGTTTCATGTCACAGCCACGCACCCTATGTTCCTGCTCAGCCTGCCTGCAGGGGCCATGGTTGCTGTGATGCCGAAATGGGATGCGCGCAAAGCTGTCGAGATCATTCGCGATGAGAAAATCACGCGTTTCCTGGGCGTGCCGACACAATCCGCTGACCTTATGATTGCGATGCAAGAGATGGGAGAAACGCTTCCTACGCTGGATTACATCGGGGCTGGCGGCGCCAAACGGCCACCCGCACAAGTTGGTGAGTTGGCAGAACTGTTGCCCAACGCAGCCGTCGCGACGGGCTGGGGAATGACGGAAACCAATGCTCTTGGAATCGGTATGATGGGCGACGAATACAATGCACGTCCGGGTGCCGCCGGTAAACCGCATGGACCTCTACAGGATGTGCGTTTTCTGGACGATGCGGGTAACGATGTACCCCACGGCGACATTGGAGAACTGACGGTCAAAAGCCCTGCTAACATGCGGTGTTATCTGAATAAACCTGATGCCACGACAGAGGTTTTGGAAGGCGGTTGGTTGAAAACAGGTGATCTGGCACAAATCGACGACGAAGGGTATATCAGCATCGTCGATCGCAAGAAAAACATCATTATTCGGGGAGGTGAGAACATTGCATGTCTGGATGTCGAAGCCGCATTGCATCGACATCCTGCAGTTGCGGAAGCCTGTGCGTTTTCGGTGCCGCATGAACGCCTTGGCGAAGTTGTTGGTGCGGGCATTCAGTTGAAATCCGGTGCAACAGCTTCGCACGACGAGATCAAGAGTTTCCTGAACGAGAAAATAGCAAAGTTTAAAATTCCCGAACACATCTGGTTCCAATCAGAGCCCCTGCCCCGCGGCGCGACCGACAAAACGGATCGCCGCGCACTGCAAGCTCAATGCCTAAAGGATCACGTATGACCATGACACCCGAAGACATCGGCGCCTATATTTCAGCTGCCGGCCAAAAGGCGTGGGAGATTGAAGGGCTCGATCCTAGGACCCTTCTAAGAGAGATAAAAACGGTTGGGATCATTGGCGCGGGCACAATGGGCGGCGGAATTGCGATGAATTTCGCGACTGCAGGCTTTGACGTCAAAATTGTTGAGCAAAAACAAGAGGCGCTGGATCGTGGCCTTGCCGTTGTGCGCGGCAATTATCAGCGCTCCAGCGACAAAGGGCGGTTCCCCCAAGACGAAGTCGAAGCGCGCATGGGGCGGTTCCATGGCTGCTTAAGCCTTGCGGAACTCGCCGAGTGTGACCTGGTGATCGAGGCGGTGTTCGAAAACATGGATCTCAAGAAAACGATCTTCGCCGAACTCGGGCAGGTGATGAAACCGGGCGCGATCCTCGCCACCAACACCTCTGCGCTTGATGTCGATGAAATCGCCTCTGTGACAGGACGGGGCCAAGACGTGATCGGTCTGCACTTCTTTTCTCCGGCCAATGTCATGAAATTGCTTGAGATTGTGCGGGCAAAAGACACAACCGATGATGTCGTCGCCACATCAATGGCTTTGGCGAAGTCCATAAACAAAATCGCAACACTTGTAGGTGTTTGTCCCGGCTTCGTCGGCAACCGCATTTTGTTTGCCCGCCAAATCCAGGCCAACAAGTTGGTGTATCGCGGGGTTCTGCCCTGGGACGTTGATGCCGCCTTGAATGCCTTTGGTTTCAAAATGGGCCCGTTCCAGATGTCCGATCTGGCCGGGCTAGATATTGGTTGGTCCAAGGGGGCGCAGACCGACAATCCTATTCGGGATGCTTTGTGCGAATTGGACCGTCGGGGGCAAAAGACGCAAGCTGGATTTTATGACTACGACGAAAACCGACGTCCGGTTCCATCGGAGGTGACGACCGGTATCATCGCGGACATCACAGACGCGAGTCCCATCAGCATGTCGTCTGACGAAATTCTGAAAGCCTGCATTCATCCAATGATCAACGAGGCCGTCAAAATCCTGGAGGAAAACAAGGCGCAACGCCCTTCGGACATCGATGTGGTCTGGCTGAACGGCTATGGCTGGCCACCCGACACAGGTGGGCCGATGCTGTACGGTGATAGGGTTGGTGCCGCGGCTGTGTTGGAGACGATGGAGCGCTTGGGCGCCGATGATCCTGCCTTTGCACCAGCCAAAACACTTCAAGATTTGGCAGCAAGCGGCGGAAAATTCACGGAAATAAGCACTGGAGGGCTAAAGGTATGAGCTTCGAATTCATCACAACCGAAAAACGCGGGCACATCCTGCTTGTGACAATGAACCGGCCTGATGTCTACAACGCGGTGCATGTGGATATGCATATTGAGATGGCTCAATGCTGGGACGACTTTGCCGCCGATCCGGACCTGTGGGTTGCGGTACTGACCGGGGCTGGCGACAAGGCGTTTTGCGCGGGCAACGATCTGAAGGCCACCGCGATGGGCGGCAACAAAAAGCCGATGCCAGACAGTGGCTTTGCCGGGCTTTCATCACGATTTGATCTGGAAAAACCGATCATTGCTGCGGTGAACGGTTTTGCAATGGGGGGTGGATTTGAGACGGCGTTGTCTTGTGACATTCTGATCGCCTCCGAGAACGCCAAATTCGCGCTGCCCGAGGTCAAGGTCGGCTTTTTCGCTGCGGCCTCCGGTGTGCAACGGCTGTCGCGCTATATCGGCCGGTTGGCGGCCCAAGAGATCATGTTCACCGGACGCACAATCCTTGCAGATGAGGCGCTGAAGCTGGGCTGCATCAATGAAGTTGTGCCCCATAGCGACCTCATGGCGCGTGCCATGGCCAAAGCCGAAGAGGTGTGCACCGTGTCGCCCTCTGCGGTGAAGGCCACCAAACGCGTGTTGAACGCAATGATGGAAGGCGACGGAATGGCGGACAGCATAGCCTATTCCCGTGACGTTATCCAGGAACTCGCAAAAACAGATGACTTTAAAGAAGGCGTGCAAGCCTTTGTTGAAAAAAGAAAACCCAATTGGGTTAACAGATAATAGGAGACACCAAATGTCCGAACCTCTAGAGATGAACAACCTTGAAATGTCTGAAAAGGCCAAGCCACTTTTGGCTGCCGTGATCAAACATATCCGTGAAAACGTCGACCCGATTTCCGAAGAATTCCACCGCCTTGGTGAAGGGCGCGCCGATCGTTGGAGCTATGCGCCGGGCCAGTTGGAGCTGCTCGAAACGGCCAAGCAAAAAGCGCGCGACAGCGGGTTGTGGAACTTCTTTCTGCCCAACGCCGAAACCGGTGAAGGGCTTGCAAACCTGGATTACGCCTACATCGCGGCGGAATTGGGCAAGAACCCCCTCGCCTCGGAGACGCTGAACTGTTCTGCGCCGGATACAGGCAACATGGAGGTGCTGGAACGCATCGGCACGCAACAGCAAAAAGACACGTGGCTCAAACCCCTGCTCGCAGGCAAGATCCGCTCGGCTTTTGCCATGACAGAACCGGACAAGGCGTCGTCAGATGCCAAGAACATCGGCATGACCGCGGTGCTTGAAAACGGTGAATGGGTATTGAACGGCGAAAAGTACTATATCTCGGGTGCGGGCGACCCTCGTTGCAAGATCATGATTGTTATGGTGAAAACCTCGCCTGATGCGGAAGCTTTCCGTCAACAAAGCCAGATCCTTGTGCCCATCGATACGCCGGGCGTGGACATCCTCGGACCGATGCACGTGTTTGGTCACGACGACGCGCCACACGGTCACATGCATATCCGGTTCACCAATGTGCGCGTGCCCGAAGACAACATTCTGTGGGGTGAAGGCAAAGGATTTGAGATTTCCCAAGTCCGCCTTGGACCAGGCCGCATTCACCATTGCATGCGCTCTATCGGGCAGGCCGAAAAAGCGTTGGATCTGATGATTGATCGTGGTTTGAACCGCGTGGCTTTTGGCAAAAAGATCGTCGATCTGGGTAAAAACATGGAAACCATCTCGCGCGCCAAGATCGAGATTGAAGCCATGCGCTTGCTGGTGTTGAAGGCGGCCAAAGCGATGGATGTACTGGGCAACAAAGAGGCCCGCATCTGGGTGTCCATGATCAAGGCAAAAGTGCCTGAGCAAGTCTGCGACATCATCGATCAGGCCATGCAAGTCCACGGCGCCACAGGGATCAGCCAATGGTCCCCATTGTCCCAAATGTACGCCCAACAGCGCACATTGCGCTACGCGGATGGACCCGATGAAGTGCACCACCACGTTATCGCGCGCCATGAAGTGCAAACATACAAAGACAGCAATTCCCGTCAGGACGCGGCAAAGTCCGAGAACAAAGCGCTGGGAGCGGCAGGTGTGCGCGGATGAGCATGTTTGATCTGACGGGAAAGGTGGCGCTGTTGACCGGCGCCTCCAAGGGCATGGGGTTTGAAATGGCCAAAGGTCTCGCCGAGCAAGGCGCGACAGTGGTGATTTCATCCCGCACGCAAGACGATCTCGACGCGGCGGCAGGCGAGATCAACACGGCTTTGGACGCAAAACGTGCCCACGGCGTCGCGGCCAACATCGTACATGAGGAGTCATTGCAAACACTTGTGGACAAGACCCATGAGATCGCAGGCCCTATCGACATTGTGGTCGGCAACGCAGGCGTGAACCCCTATTTCGGGCCGATTGCGGGCATCTCCAACAAAGACTACGAACGCACGATGAATGCCAACGTGCAATCCAACGTTTGGCTGGCAAAGATGGTCGCGCCTGATATGGCCGCCAAAGGCAAAGGATCGATGATGTTCACCTCGTCCATCGGTGCCTTTAAGGCTTCCGACATGCTTGGAGTTTACGGAATGTCTAAGCTGGCCCTCATCGGCCTTGTGCGCAATCTGGCGATGGAGTTTGGCCCTCAGGGTATCCGTTTTAACGCGATTTGCCCGGGGTTGATCAAAACCGATTTTGCCCGCGAATTGTGGGACAAGCCGGGAGTGGAAGAGAAGTATTCCAAATCCATCCCTCTGCGCCGTTTGGGCGAGCCTGACGATTTTGCAGGCCTCGCTGTTTTTCTAGGCTCGGATGCCAGCAAATACATGACCGGACAGGCGTTGACCGTTTGTGGTGGTTCAAGCATGTGGGCGTAAGATATGGAACTTAAAGATAAAATTATTGTTGTGACCGGGGCTGCCAGTGGCATCGGCAAAGCCATGTGCATGCGGTATGCCGCCGAAGGGGCAAAGGCTGTGATCTGTGTTGATCGTGACGCAGCAGGCGCCGAAGCGACAGCAAAGGAGATGGGCGGCACAGCGATGACTGTAGACGTCGCCCATGAGGATCAGATCGTGGCTATGATCACGCGCGTTGAAGCCGAGATTGGCCCGATTGATTTGTTTTGCTCCAATGCAGGTATTTCAGTCGCCGGCGGCGTCGAGGTTCCAAACGACGAGTGGCAGCGGATTTGGGACATCAATGTGATGAGCCATGTTTGGGCGGCGCGTGCATTGGTACCTTTGATGAGTGCGCGCGGTGGTGGATATCTGCTTAATACATCATCAGCCGCCGGCTTGTTGAACCAAGTGGGCAGCGCGCCTTACGGCGTCACCAAACACGCCGCAGTCGGGCTCGCGGAGTGGCTGGCGATGACCTATGGCGATCAGGGGATCAAAGTATCCGTGCTGTGCCCACAAGCGGTGCGCACAGAGATGACCAAAGGCCATGAAGATCACGTTGCGGCCATAGACGGAATGATGGAACCCGAGCCTGTTGCAGAAGCTTGCGTACAGACTATTCGGGACGAGACGTTTCTGGTTTTGCCCCACAAGGAAGTGATTGGGTACATGCAAGCCAAGACGCAAAACTATGACCGCTGGATTGGCGGCATGCGCAAACTCAACAGAAAATACGGCGGCTTTGACGCCTGACTTTAAGGACTGAACTATGATTGGTTACACAACCATTGGCGTCTCTGACATGGAGAAGGCCAAACTATTCTATAGCGACTTGTTTGCGGACAAAGGCGGCAAGGTGGTCATCGATACGGGGCGTATTGCTTTTATCGGCACCAAACGTGGAGAGCCGATGCTGGCGATTTGCGAGCCTTATGACAAAGGGGCACCTACGTCTGGTAATGGGGTTATGATCGCTTTTCCCGCTGAAACCAAAGAGGAGGTCAGTGTTTTATACGACAAAGCGATCTCTTTGGGAGCCACGGATGAAGGTGCGCCGGGTCAACGTGTTCCGGACCGGTTTTACGGTGCCTATGTCCGTGACGCCGACAACAACAAACTGTGTTTCTTTGTTTTTGGCTAATCGCTTGCGGTGCGGTGGGTCGGGGGCGCTGCCCCCGGCGTTTTACGCCTCCCCCGAGGTTTATTTGGCGAGATGAAACCGGATCAGCGGCGCGGTTTTATCGGTCTCACGAGGCCTTCCTGCGCAGTTGACGCGATCAATGTGCCATGGCGATCGTAGATGCTGCCGCGATTGAATCCGCGTGCGCCGCCCGTCCAGGGGCTGTCCATCGTATAGAGGTGCCAGTCCTGAAATTGTGGGATTCCATGAAACCACATGGCATGGTCCAGACTGGCGGACATGACTTTTCCCTGAAACCAGGACAATCCGTGCGGACGCAGTGACGAGCCGAGCAGGTTCATGTCGGAAGCGTAGGCCAACAAGCAGTGTTGCATCTGCGGTGTGCATCCTGCGGCTTCAGACATTCTGAACCACAGGTGATTGGTGTCATCTGCAGGCTCTGGTGTGAAAAAATCGCGCGGTGCAACTTCGCGAATGTCGATCGGGCGCGGACGCAGAAAGTCATCGCGGTACTTTTCCGGCAGTTTGTCCACATGTTCCGCGCGCAATTCGGTGCGATCAGGCCAATTGTCAGGGCCGGACACATCAGGCATCGGGTGTTGGTGATCCCATCCATCTTCCGTGACGTGAAAACTGGCAGACATGTTCAAAATTTGTTTCCCATGTTGGATCGCCACGACGCGTCGTGTTGTAAAGCTGCCCCCGTCCCGCGCCCTGTCGACTTGGTAGATCACTGGAATTTCGGGGTCGCCAGGTCGGATGAAATACGCGTGTAGTGAATGACAGAGCCGGTCAGGGACTGTGCCATAGGCTGCCGCCAGTGCTTGGCCGATGACCTGTCCACCAAAAATCCGTGTGGAGGTTTCCCCCCCTTGCCCTGTGCCTCGAAACAGGTCCACCTCAAGAGGCTCCAACGCCAGAAGGTCCAGAAGCGTTTGATGGGTTTCACTCATGACATGTGGTCCAATGCGTAGGCGATGAAGAAATCAAAGCTGGAAGGGTTGGCCATGGAATCGCGGTTCACGACCTTTGCGGGATCACCCCCCAAAAGCAGTTTTTTGACAGGGACTTCAAGCTTCTTACCTGACAAGGTGCGTGGAATCTCTGTAACGGACACAATTTCGTCGGGTACAAACCGCGGTGATACCGAAGTCCGGATGGCTTGGGCAATTGTGTCTTTGATAGTGTTATCCAACGGGGTGCGCGTCACCACAAACAACGGCATGAAGCTGTCCCTCCCGAGGAACTCCAGATCAACAACCAGTGAATCCAGCACAACATCCAACGCTTCGACCGCTTGGTAAATTTCTGCCGATCCCATCCGCAACCCTTTGCGGTTGATCGTGGCATCGGAACGGCCGTAGATAACAGAGGACCCATCCTCGCGGATTTCGATCCAGTCTCCGTGTCGCCACACATCGGGGTACATTTCAAAGTAACTTTCGTGGAGGCGCGTGCCATCGTCGTCCCCCCAGAAATAGAGCGGCATTGAGGGGAGCGGTTGGGTGCACACCAATTCCCCGACTGTGGCGGTCAGGGCATTGCCGGCCTCGTCGAAGGCCCGCACAGCATTGCCCAAAGCGCGGGCTTGCATTTCGCCTGCGCGCACAGGCATGGCAGGGTGTCCCAACACAAATGCACCCGCCAAATCTGTCCCGCCTGATATCGGCGCCAGCCAGACATCGGATTTTACGGATGTGTAGATCCAGTCGTAAGCGTCTGAGGACAAGGGAGAACCAGTCGAGCCCAGAGAGCGCAACGCTGAAAGATCTACGGTATCACGCGGGGTGATGTCTGCCTTTCGGCAACTGTCAAAGAACGCGGCCCCTGCCCCGAAATAGCTCAGGTTCTGCTCTGCCGCGAAACGCCACAACACGTTCATGTCAGGATGGTGAGGTGCGCCGTCAAACAAGCAGACACAGGCCCCTTGCCCCAGCGCCATCCATTGTGCATTCCACATGATCCACCCCGATGACGTCAGCCACGTAAAGCGATCGTTCTCGGTCAAGTCATGGTGCAACGATTGTTTGCAAGCCTCCAGAATAATACCGCCGTGCCCATGGACGATTGGCTTTGGGTTGCCTGTCGTTCCTGAGCTGTAAACGATCCAAAGCGGGTGATCGAAAGGCAATTGTTTGAAGCTTTGTGGCGCGTGACCCGCGATCATGTCGTCCCAAGTGGCCCACCGGATGGGCAAGGGTTCACTCAAAGGCACCATGACCCGGTGCGTAAGGCTCGGCAGCCCATCCGCGATCTGCGCAATCACATCGCCGCGCTCGATGCGCTTACCGGCGTGCACATAGCCGTCTTGGGCGATCAGGACCTTTGGTTCGATCTGACGGAACCTGTCCAATATCGCCACATGCCCCATGTCAGGCGCGCAAAGGGACCAAACCGCGCCAATGCTTGCACTGGCCAAAAACGCAATCAGTGCGGTTTCGGTGTTGGGCAGAATAGCAACGACGCGGTCGCCTTTGGTGACCCCATTGGCTGTGAGATAGGCGGCGGCATTGGCGACGCTTTGAGCCAACTCTTCCCATGTCAAACCGGTCTGCCCGAATGTCTCCGAAGTGACAGACAATGCCTGCGCATCGGGGCGTGTTTGCGCGTGGCGCAACAGATTTTCTGCATAATTCAGCTGTGCACCCGGGCACCATTTGGCATGTTCCACGGATGCATTTGCCAAGATCTTGGTGTAGGGCGCACTGGCGCGCACATCAAAGAAGTCCCAAATGGCGGACCAGAACCCGTCAAGGTCCGTTGTGCTCCAGTCCCACATCTCGTTGTAACCGGCAAACTCGAACCCACGCGTTTCTTTCAAATAGCGCTCAAAATGCGCCATGGTTGAAGCGGCGGCGCGCTCTGGTGAGGGGGCCCATAAAATCGGTGCGCTCATAACAATGCTCCATGTACCAGTGCCTTGAGTTCAGGACGTGCCGGATATGACGAGGACGGCGTGAGCTGCGTAAAGAAAACAACAGACAAGGCATGCACCGGATCAATCCAGAAAAAGGTCGAGGCCATCCCGCCCCAACTGAAATCCCCTACAGATCCCGCACAGCGCGCGCGCGCAGGGTCCAGCACGACAGCCCCGCCAAGTCCAAAGCCCATGCCCTCCATCGGTTGTTCAGCAAAGCTCTGTGGCCCCATCGATGCGATGTCGCCCGCCAGATGATTGCGCATCATGAACGCGACAGTGGCGGGAGAGAGAATGCGGGCGTCTCCCAATGCGCCGCCACACCGCAGCATCTCGGTGAAGCGGGCGTAGTCGTCGATGGTTCCCGTTAGCCCACCGCCTCCAGAATGCATACTGGCGTTCAGGAAAGGTGATCCTTCATTGGTGTCGACACAGCGCAAGGGATCGCGGCTGTTTCCCTGCGGCGCGTTCAGGTCCAACGGATCACCTGTGAGGGGTGTGTAGAGTGCTGCAAAACGTCCCTGCCCGCCCTGCACAACTGAAAATCGCGTTTGTGTCATCCCCAGCGGCCCCAGAACCAGCGCGTTCAACGCGTCCTCAAAACTCTGGCCTGTGATCACTTCGATTACCCGTCCGATGACATCAATGCCGACAGAATATTCCCACCGTGATCCTGGTTTGAACGCCAAAGGCAAGGTCGCAAGCCTTTTGCACATGTCCTCAAGCGCACCTTGATCCGCTTTGAACAACAAGTCCTGCTGCGCCATGGCGCCTGCCAAAACGCCGGGGTTGAACGGATAGCTCAAACCCGATGTGTGAGTGAGCAATTGGTGTAAGGTCGGAGGGGCGCATGGCGTGGTCTGGGACATGTCCGTGGCCCCATCGATCAAGGCGTGGCATTGCGCGAATTCGGGAATGAAACGCGACACGGGTGCGTCCAAATGCACCAGTCCGCGTTCAACCAAGGCCATCAACGCCACTGTGGTGACGGGTTTGGTCATGGAGTAGATGCGCGCGATGGTGTCGCGTTCAAAAGGGCGTTTGACCGCGCGGTCGCCAAAGCCTGTCGTGTGAAAAAAGCGCTCCGATCCGCCTTGAAGGATCAATGTTGAGCAGCCCGAGAATTTCTCTTCATCTACATAGGCTTGCATCCACGTCTTGATGTGATCAAGGCGCGACTGATCGAGCGTCAACATCGGGTTATCCTATCATTTTGGCCATGGCTGAACGTGTTTCATCGGTGAACCAGGGTTCAGGTGTGGCTTTTGTCCCGTCCTTGATGCGGGCGATCACGTCACCGCGAATTTGCTGTTTGATTGCAGCAAAGGCTTTGGGGGGAATGGATGCGAATTCGGCGGCGTCTTTCAGGGCTTCAGTGCGCAGATCTTCGGGGGCGACGATCCGGTCCACGATGCCAGCGCTCATGGCGGCTTCGGCTTTGATCGGTTGCCCGCGCAGGATCAGTCGACGCAATTCATTTGTGCTCAGTGTTGCGCGCGCGATCTCGAACGGACCAACGGGAAAATCTACGCCAACCCGAACTTCTGCCAATCCAAACAAGGCTTTGGGCGTCGCAATGCGGTGATCAGAGGCCAGCACAAAAAACAATCCCCCAGCAATCGCCGCGCCGCCGATCGCGCAAATGACCGGTTTCGGGCAGGCATATTGCGCCAGAAACCCTTCATTCAGCCCGTTCACAATTGCGATCTGGGCGTCATCGTCAAAATCCTGTGCTTCTTTGAGGTTCAAACCTGCCGAAAACACTTTGAGGGGGCTGGTCAAAACAATCGCGCGCACAGCATCATCTGCACCAAGCTGCTGGATCACGTCCCGAAACCCCATGAGTTTCTCCGGACTGAGCGCGTTAACGGGGCCGCCGTTCAGGCTAAGCTCGATGATGCCGCCATTGTGGCGCCGGGTGTCGATCCAAGTTGTGTCTGCCATAAGCCCCTCCTGTGGTTCACCCAAGTGTGGCGCGCAAACGGGTGTTGGAAAAGGAAAATATGCCGTGACGGCGTCATTGACCGCAGCGTCACCTGCGCACTAGCCTTGCTCAACCGCCAAAAGGAGCATCGCCAATGGCCACAATCGAGTTTTACTACGACTTCAGCAGCCCCAACGCGTACCTCGTCCACAAGTTGCTGCCAGACATCGCGGCCCGTTATGGTGCGGATGTTGTCTGGCGTCCGATTTTGCTGGGTGGCGTTTTCAAGTCCACCAACAATAAGGCCCCGATGGTCGCCTTTTCGGGCATTCCTGGCAAAGTTGACTACATGCGCGTCGAGATGGCGCGCTTTATTGAACGCTTTGCAGTGCCCTTTGCGTTCAACCCGCATTTTCCGGTGAACTCTTTGGCGCTCATGCGCGCAGCGGTGCACGCGCGCGGTACAGATTGGGAGCGGCGCTATATTGATGTGCTGTTCGACGCAATGTGGATTGACGGTCAGAACCTGGCGGACCCTGAGGTCATTCAACAGGTTTTACACGCCGCTGACCTCCCTGTTTCGGACATTATGAACGCCGTGCAAGACGCTGATATAAAGTCAGAACTTGTAACTTTGACCCAAGACGCAGTCGCGCTTGGATGTTTTGGTGCGCCCACAATGTTTGTGGGCACAGAGATGTTTTATGGCAAAGACGCATTAAGCGATCTTGAGTGGCGGTTGGGTCAATAGGCCTAGCGCCCTTTGAACAAACCACCCAAGATTCCGCGCACCATGCGCCGCCCTGTCGTGCCTGTCAGCTCTTTGACCACCATCTTGGTCATGGCTTCTCCAAAGGTGGCACCGCGCCGTCCTGTGCTTGCGCGTGATGTGGAACGGGTCACACGTGTGCCCTGATAACGGCGTGCGGAATTGAATTCGCGCAAGGCGGGGCGCGTTTCCTCTTCAGCGGCTTCTTCGGCTTTTGCAGCTTGGGCGGCCGCCTCTTCGGCCCGTTTTGCCAGGATTTCAAAGGCGGATTTACGATCAAGCGGCGCATCATATTTGCCTGACATCTCGGATGCAGCCATGACGGCAGCCCGCTCTGCCTTGGTGATGGGGCCAAGTTGTGAGGATGGAGGGCGGATCAATGTCCGTTCCACAATGCCCGGGATGCCCTTTTTCTGGAGCATCGAAGTGACAGCCTCGCCCACGCCGACCTCCCGAATGGCTTCTTCGGTGTCAAAGCGCGGGTTCTCCCTGTAGGTTTCCGACGCCATCCGCAATTCCTTGCGGTCTTTGGCTGTGAACGCGCGCAAGGCGTGCTGAATACGGTTGCCAAGCTGGCCCAAAATGTCCTCGGGCACATCTGCCGGATTTTGGGTGATGAAATAGACACCAACCCCTTTGGAGCGGATCAGACGTGCCACTTGTTCAACCTTGTTGACCAACGCTTTGGGCGCGTCATCAAACAGCAAATGCGCTTCGTCAAAAAAGAAGACCAGTTTTGGTTTGTCGGGATCACCGACTTCGGGCAACTCTTCAAACAGTTCGGACAAAAGCCACAGCAGGAACGTCGCGTAAAGGCCCGGCGCTGACATCAGCTTGTCCGAGGCAAGGATATTGATGTGCCCTTTCCCATCTGCGCCGGTGCGCATCAGATCGGCCAATTCCAAGGCGGGCTCGCCAAACAGATTGGTGCCCCCTTGATTGTCGAGCACGAGCAAAGAGCGCTGGATGGCCCCGATGGAAGACGCAGACACATTGCCGTAGCGCAGCGATAGGGATTTGGCGTTTTGACCGATCCAGACCAACAAGGCCTGCAGGTCTTTGAGGTCGAGCAATGGCAGCCCTTCCTCATCGGCCAAACGGAAGGCGATGTTCAGGATGCCTTCTTGGGCTTCGGTCAGGTCCAGCAGGCGAGACAACAACAGCGGCCCCATTTCCGAAACGGTGGTGCGAACCGGATGCCCCTGATCCCCGAACAAATCCCAGAAGGTGACCGGAAACGACGCATAGTCAAAATCCTCAAACCCGATGATGCCAGCGCGCTTTTCGAACGGCGCGTGCAATTTGTGCTCTGGGCTGCCGGCTTTGGCGAGGCCGGATAAATCGCCTTTGACGTCCGAGAGGAACACAGGAACCCCTGCTTCGGAAAACCCTTCGGCCAGAATTTGCAATGTCACCGTTTTGCCCGTTCCGGTGGCGCCTGCGATCAAACCGTGACGGTTTGCGTATTTCAGGCTCAGGCCTTGTTTGACGCCATATTCGGCGCCGCCACCGCCAAGGAAGATTTCGCTTGTCATCGTGCATTAACCTTTTGATCACAGATACATTCGCGCCGACCATACTAACTTAACCTTTGAGGGCCATAGTGATTATTGTCTCGCATCGCATGTCCTCTTTGATGTGAGACACTTCCTCCCTGTCAGACTGGCCGCGCCCTTGTGGTGCGGCCCTTTTTTGTTTGCTTGGTGCAAAGCGCATCTAGAGTGAAAAATTGATCAGATATATGTTGACCCGTCCCCCGCCGTTCCTTAGTCTGTCCCATAATATATAAGTCGGCCAGTCCGACGGGGAGAAGACCTTGGGAAAGAGAGCCGGAAGAGCTCTCTTTTTCTTTGTCTGATCAAACGTTTGCCGCTGCGGTCGGGCAAATGTAATAAAAATCACCACATCATCATATTTTCACGCGAAATCGTCGCTGACACTGGGTTGTCTGCATGTTAAGAATTCGGAAAATCAAAGAGTGGTGGAAGACTTAATGCGAGAAATTTTTCAAACGACAATCCTGAGCGCTGCGCTTGCAGCTGCGTTGCCGATTGCGGCATGGGCTCAAGAAACCCAAACAACCGAAGAAACAGCCCCTTCCGAAGGCGCGGCTCCTGCGGCCGAGATTGAGTCGCAGCTGAGCCTGGGCGAAGATGCCAGTGGCCCTCAATTGGGCGAAGCCTACACTCAGGAAGTTCTGGGTGATTGGGAAATGCGTTGCATCAAAACGGACCAGGAAGCAGATCCTTGCCAGATGTACCAGTTGATGGATGACGGTGACGGCAATGCTGTGGCTGAGTTCTCTATGTTCCGCTTGCCCGATGGTGGCAAAGCCAAAGCAGGCGCGATTGTTGTTGTTCCGCTTGAGACCGCCTTGCAAGCACAGGTTACGATCAGCGTGGACGGTGCCAATGCGCGCCGCTATCCCTATTCCTTCTGCAACCCAGTCGGTTGCTATTCCCGCATCGGCTTTACAGAGCCCGAAGTGGCGGGGTTTCGTAAAGGCAACGTGGCCACCATCCAGATCGTTCCGGCCTTGGCGCCAGATCAAAAGATCAACCTAACGCTGTCCCTCAAAGGGTTCACAGCCGCTTACAACAAAGCGTCCCAGATCGATCCGTAAATACATCTGACAGATTGCAACAAGGCCGCGCTGTTACAGTGCGGCCTTTTTCGTTTAAATGCGGCGCAGTGCGATTACGGCGTTCATACCCCCAAAGGCAAATGCATTGGACAGCACCACATCCACCGATGCATCACGCGCCTCGTTCGGGACAACATCCAACGCACATTCAGGATCAGGCTCTTGGTACCCGATGGTCGGGGCAATCACACCGTCACGCAGCGCCATGATGCAGGCCAGCAGTTCAACCGCGCCGGTGCCACCGATCAAATGCCCATGCATGGATTTGGTTGACGAGATCATCAAACGATCTGCATGTGGCCCGAATACATCCGCAACCGCTGCACATTCGGTTTTGTCGTTGGCCGCTGTGCCGGTGCCATGGGCATTGATATAGCCGACGTCTTCTGCATTTATCCGGGCGTCTTGCAAAGCGCCTGCCATTGCCCGCGCCGCGCCGTTTTTGGATGGCATCACGATGTCGGAGGCGTCCGAGGACATGGCAAAGCCCGCAACTTCGCAAAGTACTTCTGCGCTGCGTGCACGGGCGTGTTCATATTCTTCAAACACAAACACCCCTGCCCCTTCGCCTTGTACCATGCC
The DNA here is from genome assembly GCA_943787985.1 of uncultured Paracoccaceae bacterium. GTDB lineage: Bacteria > Pseudomonadota > Alphaproteobacteria > Rhodobacterales > Rhodobacteraceae > Ascidiaceihabitans. The sequence goes on from CALSOO010000004.1 coordinate 1,274,681, forward strand.
GTTGCGGTTCGCCGAAAACGGTCGGCAGGCGTCCTTGGACATCACCCGCAGCCCTTCCCACGCTTTGACCCCGCCAAAGCACAACATGGACTCAGAGCCACCTGTGACCATGACGGGCGCCATGCCTGTGCGCACCATCTGAAAGGCTTGTGCCATTGCGTGATTGGAAGAGGCACAAGCCGTCGACACAGTGAATGACGGACCTTTGAGGTTGTGCTCCATCGATACATGGCTGGCGGCCGCATTGTTCATCAGCTTGGGGACCACAAAAGGGTGCACACGGTTTTTGCCGCCCTCATAGACAGAGCGGTAGTTGTCATCCCATGTGGAAACCCCTCCACCCGCAGTCCCGAGGACAACACCCGACTTTGCAGCATCCTCTCCGCTGAATGTAATACCTGCTTGATCTATGGCTTCCTTGGCAGCGGCCAAAGTGAATTGGGTGAACCGGTCATAGAGGCTGATTTGTTGCCGGTTGTAGCGCCCTTCGGCTTCAAAGCCACGGACCTGTCCGCCGATCTGTATCGACAAGCGTTCGACGTCGCGCAGCTTGAGTGGGCCAATGCCACAGCGGGCCTCGCGCATGGCTTCCATTGTGTCCGCAACGGAATGCCCAAGCGCGTTGATGGTGCCTGCGCCTGTGATGACAACGCGTTTCATGCCGTTCAACCGGTCTTTTCTGCGATCAATCGCTCGATACCGCCTGTGATGGCTTTGACGTTTGAGATGTCAAAGTCACCTTTGGTGGGTTCATTGGCGTTAAAGGGGACCGTGATGTCAAAGGCCTCTTCGATAGCGAAAATGCACTCAATCAACCCGAGGCTGTCTATGCCAAGCTCTTCCAATGTGCTGTTTTCGGTGACATCTGACGTTTCCAGCAACGCTTGCTCGGCGATGATTCCGATGACTTTGTCCAAAATCGACATAGCGATACCCTATTGTTTATTGAGCAAAAATTAGTCTGTCGGCGGGTCTTTGAAAACCGCTTTCTTCAAAGATGCGACATCGCGCAGCATACGGGGCAAGCGCCGCATGGCTTTGTAGGTCTCGACCTGCTTGTCCATTTGGGTGGCCGGATAGCCAAGCATGACCCGACCCGCGGGCACATTGGAGAGCACTTTGGTTGCGCCGCCCGTGATCACGCGGTCTCCGATAAAGATATTGTCGCTGATGCCGGTCATTCCGCCCAGCACCACGTTGTTTCCGATCACTGCAGAGCCCGCAACCGCGACGTGTCCGCAGATCAGACAATCGCGTCCCATGACGACATTGTGGCCAATCTGTGCGAGGTTGTCGAACTTGCACCCGTTGCCGATCACAGTGTCACGCACGGTGCCATTGTCGATGGTGGCGTTTGCGCCCAGTTCGACGTCATTGCCGATGCGCACCGCGCCCAAAGAATGGATCCGCGCGAATGACTGCCCTTCGGTGTCGTCTTGTGTCCCCAAGGTTTCACGCACGGATTCAATGCCTGAACGCTCCGGGGTGACAAAGCTGAAGCCGTCCCCGCCCACACGTGCACCGGGTTGGGCGACAAACCCATCGCCGATTGTTGCGCGCGCACCGATGCTGACCTGTTCGCGCATAAAGGCATTCGCACCCAAACATGCGTCCTTGCCGACAAAGCACTGCGGCCCAATAATGGAGCCTGCACCAATACAAGCGCCTGCGCTGATGACCGTGAGAGGCCCGATAGAAACACCTTCGCCGATTGTGGCCGTTGGATCGATGACTGCACTTGGGTGAATGCCGGCACCAAACCCCTGGCCTGCATCCATCATCTGCGTCAGGCCGGACATTGCAAAACGAGGGCGATTTGGAACGATGGCCGCCTCCAGCCCCAGTGCCTCCCAGTCAGCCCCGTCCCAAAGCATTGCGCATTTCGCATCCCCCTTGGCCAAGGCCTCGGCGTATTTGGGATTTGTGGCCAAAGCCAGATCGCGCGGCCCCGCATCGGCAGGTTCGCTCACGGCATCGATCAAAAGGTCAACGGCGCCAAAGGCTTGTGCCCCCAGCGCCGCTGCGATCTCTTTTACTGAATAGCTCATTTGCGCACTCCTACACGGTGCAGCAACGACCGCTGCGTGTTGGCGCGAGAATTACCCCTGAACGGCGCGCAATGCCACCCCTGCTTTGGACAAAGCGTTCCAAATGCGCGCATCCCGGCCATAGATGTCACGACGGTACTGGGTGTGTCCCTTCGCCGTCGTAAAGGCAGTGCGGTAGATGATGTGCACTGGAACGGGGTCTTTCAGATCAACGCGGGCTTCTTTGCCTGTGGCCAGTTTTGCCTGGAAGAACCCTTTGGGATCGCCAGTTTGTTTGGCCAGCAATGTGTATGCAAAGTCAAACGGATCAGCCAGACGCACGCACCCGTGGGAATAGGCACGTACTTCGCGCCCGAACAGGTTCTTGGCTGGGGTGTCGTGCAGATAGATGTTGTAGCGGTTCGGGAACATGAACTTTACCAAGCCCAAAGCGTTGCCTTTGGACGGAGGCTGGCGCATCGCGAAAGGGAATGTTTTCTCTGTGTATTTAGAGAAATTCACCTTGCTGCGATTGACCTTGCGGCCCTTGCTGTCCGTGATCTCGATGTGGCGAACTGCATTGGAATTGCGTTTGAGGGCAGGCAAGTATTCCTTGGTCACAATAGAACGCGGAACATACCAGCTCGGATTGATGACCATGAATTCCATGACGTCGGAAAACTCTGGGGTTGGACGGTCATCTTTGTTGGCGCCCACCACAGAGCGGGTTTCAAAAGTGACTTTGTTGCTGTCCATAACCTTGGCCGTAAAGTCCGGGATGTTCACCAGAATGTGGCGGCGGCCACGCTCTTGATTGAACCAGCGTTCACGTTCCATAGCGACGATAATGGACTGCATCCGCGTTTGTACGGTTTTGTTCATCTCTGTGATCGTGCCCGGACCCGCGACACCATCGGGCGACAAGCCATGGGCCAACTGGAATTGCTGTACCGCTGATGTCATCGCGTCGTCATACGTCTGCGTGGCACTGCGTTTCATGAAACCTTGAGCGATCAAACGGTTGCGCATGGCGACAACAGAATTGCCGGACTGACCTGGTTTGAGCGATTTGGCCGGAATTTTCGCACCCCAACCGCCTTTTGCCAAAAGCCGCTCCATGCGCAGCTTTTCTTTCATCAACGCGTTGTATTCCATGGTCTTTGGCGCGAGGGCTTTAAAGAAACCGGCTGGTGAGGATTTGGAAAAGTTTACCAAATACGACGTGCGGTCGCGGTATGGAACCTGACGGACAATGGCGGAATCGATACGGCTTGGAACCAACACGCCAGTTTGCAAATCACGGGCGTATTGCAAAAACACGCGGCTGATTTCGACTTCCAACTGACCCCGCTCGCGCGGTCCCTTTGCAGCCTTCATCTTGGCTTGAAGTCCGGCAGCATCGTAACGCGCGGCTGGCAGGCCGTGGTTTGGTGCTGCAGCCAACGCCTTCATCAAGGCGGCACGACGGGAACGATCACGTCCAGTGCGCCCGACCCAGATGCTTTTGTAGCCGTTGGCTTGGTAAAACGCAGCAATATCCTTGTCGCGCGCAGCCGCTTCGGCCACCGATTGTTTGAAAGCCGTCACTTGGGCTTGGGCTGCATTCGGTTGCGCAAAAACTGCAAAAACCATGGCCAGTATTGCCAGTATTGGCATCTGGAATCTCAACATCGACGTCATATTCGTCCCCCACTCGAGAATTAGTCATCTTAACCGGGCCTTAAAACACCAAATGAGGGCGTTTTGTCTAATCACTTTTGCAATATATTGTGTTTGTGATGCCATCGCACCCTGCCAATGCTGCTATCGGGACACAAAAAATCGAAGTAATCAAAATTTGCGCAAAAAATCGCCTAAATTTGTCGATACGCAGTGTGTGACAGATTCAACACTTGGTTCATGATTCGTGATATGACATAAAGTCGTTGCATCTGGGGATGAGATGAACCGCCCGTGTAACATCACGGGCATACAGGCGAACGGGACGACGCTAAATATGACGACACATAGCACACCGGGTTTTACCCGCCGGGCTCTCCTCGGCGCATTTGCAGCGACTACTGTTGTTGCGGCACCTACTTTTTCCAAAGCGGCAGGCGTTCTGCGCGGGGCTGGCGATATTCGTCGCATCCGTATGTATTCTGGTCGCACTGGCGAGCGGATCGATATGATCTACTGGATCGAAGGCAATTATATCAAAGACGCGGTGAAGGAAGTGAACTACTTCATGCGCGACTGGCGCACAGATGGTGTGAAGTCGATGGATTTGCGGACGATCGATATCATGGCCGGAGCGCACAACCTGTTGGACGTCCAAGAGCCCTATATGCTGTTGTCCGGATACCGCAGCCCGAAAACGAACGCGATGTTGCGTTCACGTTCTGGCGGCGTGGCCAAAAATTCCCTGCACATGAAAGGCCAAGCGGCCGATTTGCGCCTGAACTCACGTTCCGTTGGACAAATCGCCCGTGCAGCCGCCGCTTGCCGTGGTGGCGGTGTCGGTCGGTATTCAGGGTCCAACTTTGTCCATATGGATTGCGGCGTTGTTCGCGCATGGGGCAGCTAAGACCCTAACGTTTCTGAACCGGGAAATTATAAAAATGAGGCTCCCCAACAGGCGCCTTTTTCATTTTGCGATTGCGACCCACTGCAGTGCTGGCCTATATGCAATACAACGGTCCCATAGCTCAGCTGGATAGAGTGCTCGCCTCCGAAGCGAGAGGTCGCTGGTTCGAATCCAGCTGGGACCACCATTTCCTCGAACGCACTTCCATCGGACCCGTTTGGTGGGGCCAGGTCTAGTCCCGCACAACATAGACCGAACATTTGGCATGGCGCACCACGCGCGCGGCATTGGGCCCGAGAAGGTAGTCAGCCAAATCGGCTTTATGCGCGCCGACAACGATCAGCGCGGCGTCGGTCGTTTTCGCAAGCTTGAGCACTTCTTCATATGCGCGTCCCGTGGCGATCACATGTCTGACTTTGTCATTCTGTTCTGCGTCCAGTGCTTTTAGAACGAGGGTGTTCAAATGCTCTTTGGCCTCCACAACCATTTTGTCATGATGCTCCGCGCCGAAGAATGCTCCAACCTGGCTCATGCCGTAATCAGGCTGCACTGCAATAACATCCAGCTGGGCGCCCTCAAAAGCCGCAAGCTGCGCGGCCTTTTGAATGACTGCGATGTCGTCTTCGCCATTGCTGACGTCAACGGCGCATAGAACTGGTCGTGTCATGCTGGAACTCCTGTTCGAGATATACGGGCGCGTTGCAAGAAGACGATGAGCATCAAGAACATCAACGCAGGAATAAACACCCATTCTTTGGCCATTTGATCTGAAGGCGCTTGGACGGAAGCAATTTGTACCGGATCGTCGCCGTAAAAATCAAAGCTGTTTAGGCTATTTGCAAAAGGCGACCCAAAGGACGGCTCATCCATTTTTGTTGCGCCGTCTTCTTCCAGCAACAATAGACCGGACGCCGCGAGGCGCTCTTCTTGTGTCCCTGCTCCGACCGGCAACACCAATGTGGTCTCTTTGGTTTCGCCCGTGTCAAAGTCCGGTCCAGAAACAATCAATCGCAACTCGTCCCCTTCCGAAGCACTTCCAAGGGCTGTGGCAAAGGCCGCAGGTTCGATCTGCTCAAACGGAGGCTGAAGGCGGTCCATCACGAAATCAGGCCGGAACAGCACAAAGGCGACCATAACCAACGCGATGCTTTCATAAATGCGGCTTTTGGTCAGGAACCAGCCCATCGTACCCGCCGTAAAGACGAGGATCGCAATGGACGCGGTCACAAAGACAAGGATGCCTTGTGTCCAAGTCACGTCAATCAGCAAAAGATCTGTGTTAAAGATGAACACGAACGGCAACGCCACGGTGCGCAGGCTGTAAAAGAATGCCACAAAGCCGGTCTTGATCGCATCCCCACCTGACACAGCCGCCGCAGCGAAGCTCGCAAGCCCGACGGGCGGCGTCACATCGGCCATGATCCCGAAGTAAAAGACAAAGAGGTGGACCGCGATCAGTGGCACGATCAATCCGGATTGGGCGCCAAGTTCTACAACCACCCCCGCCATCAATGAGGATACAACGATGTAGTTGGCCGTTGTCGGCAAACCCATCCCGAGGATTAACGACAAAAGCCCCACCATCACCAACATCAGGATCAGGTTGCCACCGGAAAGGAATTCAACCAGATCAGCCATGACTTGGCCCACGCCTGTCAGCGTCACGGTGCCAACAATGACCCCTGCAGTGGCTGTCGCAAGACCAATACCGATCATGTTGCGTGCGCCGTCGATCAACCCTTGGATCAAATCCCCAACCCCTTGCGTGAAGGAATTCGCCATGTCGCTTTGCCCCCGAAAGACCGCTTTAAGGGGGCGTTGTGTCAGCAAGATCACGAACAACAGCATCGTTGCCCAGAACGCCGAAAGGCCCGGAGACTTTTGTTCGATCATCAGGAAATAGACCAACACAACAATTGGCAACAAGAAATAAAGGCCGGATTTGTAGATCTCGCCAACCACAGGCAATTCGACTTCTTCCGCGTTGGGATCATCGGGTTCCAGATCAGGAACCCCGGCGGCGAGCCAAAGCAAAGCGGCGTAGCCCACGAAGATCAAAACAGACATCACAATGGCCGATGCATCGCCTGCCGCAGCAGAAACCCACCCGACTGGATATTGCACGCCATAGCAAAGTGCGGCGAACCCGACAAAAAACGCAGCCATTCCGCCGATGGTCTTGCCCATGGACACAACGCGGTTGCCCAGCGTTGGCATGTTGTTCTTCACGGCTTCCAAATGCACGATATAGACAAGGGCGATGTAGGAAATCGTCGCTGGCAAGAAGGCGTGCGTGATTACCTCGACATATGAGATGCCCACATACTCCACCATCAAGAACGCGGCGGCCCCCATCACGGGTGGCATGATCTGCCCGTTGACAGAGGACGCCACTTCAATAGCGCCTGCTTTCTCGGAAGAGAACCCGACCCGTTTCATTAGTGGAATGGTGAAGGTGCCTGTTGTCACAACATTTGCGATTGAAGATCCCGAGATCAGGCCCGTTGCAGCAGACCCGACAACAGCGGCTTTGGCTGGCCCCCCTTTAAGATGACCCAATGCGCCAAATGCCATTTTGATAAAGTAGTTCCCTGCTCCGGCCTTATCCAACAAGGCCCCGAACAACACAAAGAGGAACACGAATTTGGTAGAGACGCCCAGTGCGATGCCAAAGACCCCCTCGGATGTGATCCACATGTGGCTCATCGCTTTTTTCAGAGATGCGCCTTTCCAGCGGATGACATCGGGCACCAATTCGGATGACCCGAAGAAAACATAGCCCAGAAAAATGGTGGCAATGATTGCCATGGCAGGTCCGAGCGCGCGGCGCGCCCCTTCAAACAAGATCAAAAGCCCTGCGAGCGCGAACCATTTGTCCATGTCATCGGCAAGGCCACCGGCATCCACGATCTTTTGGTAAAAGAAGAAACCGTACATGGCGATAAAAGCGCCAATCAATCCAAGGCACCAGTCCGCTATCGGAATATGACTGCGGGGGCTCGACTTGAACGCGGGGTATGCCATGAAGGCAAGAAATACAGCAAAGGCCAGATGGATCTGACGGGAGTTGTTAATGATATCCCCGGGCAGCACGTAATTGGCGAGGGGCGAGGCCAGCAAGACTTGAAACAAGGACCATACGACCGCTACGACCGCCAGCAATGTGCCAACTGATCCGGCAGGGTCGCGTGCCCCTGCATCAGCGGAACTCACAAGATCCTGGAGCTCTTCTTCGCTGAGTGCGCGGTTCTGTGATGTGGTCTTGGCCATGGTATGTCCCCTAAAGTAGCAGTTTGGACTGCATTTTTTGTTCTGGGTCGTGATGGAGGGGCATCCCTGCCCCTCCAAAGATCAAGGCTTAGTCAATCAGACCAGCTTCTTTGTAGTACTTCATTGCGCCCGCGTGCAGCGGAGCGGACAGACCTGCTGTGGCCATTTCCTTGGGGTCAAGGTTGGCAAATGCAGGGTGTAGTTTTTTGAAGTCTTCGATGTTTTCCATGACGGACTTCACAACAATATAGACTGCCTCGTCAGAGACATCTGCAGAGGTCACAAACGTTGCGCCAACGCCAAATGTTGCGGTTTCCGCATCATTGCCACGGTACATGCCACCAGGGATGTTGGCTGTGCGGTAGAAGGAATTGTCGTTGATCAAGCTGTCAACTTCGGCGCCGCTCACCGTAACAAGGACGGAATCACACGCTGTTGTCGCCTCCTGAATGGAACCGGACGGGTGGCCAACGGTATACACCATCGCGTCGATCTGGTTGTCGCAAAGTGCTGCGGATTGTTCGGCTGCCTTCAACTCGGTCGCCAAGGCGAAATCGCCTGTTGTCCAGCCTTTGGCTTCCAAAAGAACTTCCATGGTGCCACGTTGTCCGGACCCTGGGTTGCCGATGTTGACACGTTTGCCTTTGAGATCGTCAAACGTTTTGATCCCGGAATCGGCGCGGGCCACAACGGTAAACGGCTCGGGGTGTACAGAGAACACCGCGCGCAAACCTTCAAACGCACCGGCGTCTTCGAATTTGGATGTGCCGTTGAACGCGTGGTACTGCCAGTCAGACTGGGCCACACCGAATTCCAGCTCGCCTTCGCGGATGGTGTTGATGTTGTAGACAGAGCCGCCTGTGGACTCCACAGAACAGCGAATGCCGTGCTCTTTGCGGCCTTTGTTGACCAAACGGCAGATCGCGCCGCCTGTCGGGTAGTACACGCCGGTAACGCCGCCTGTCCCGATCGTGATGAATTCTTCTGCAAACGCAGCTGGTGCCATCATGGCCCCTACGGCCAGCGCTGTAACCGAAAGTTTCAAGTGTTTAGACATCAGTAGTCTCCCTGTTATGATGTTATTGGTAGGTCGCATCAATCATCCCGCACTTCATTGAGACGACGATTTCTGTGTTCTACTTCCGCAATGCGTGCTTGCGCCTGCGCTCCTGCACGTCCTGCGAGCATACCGATCATAATCTCACATAGCACAAGTGTAGACGCATAAGAGGAAAAGAAATGTTGGCTGTCGCTGGCCGTGATCAGTGCCGCGGAGGCAAATGGCAACGCCGGACAGGTGTGTGTGTCCGTAATAACGATGACAAATGCCTGCGCCTCATGGGCCTCGCGGGCGGCGTTGATGGCACTGCGCGCGAAAGGAGGTTTGGTCATAACGATCAAAACATCCGCGTCCGACATACCGACCAAGCCACTGGCCAAAGATGCACCCATTCGACTGGCCATGGACCAATTGTCAGCGATAAAATTCGCCATATACGTGAAATATTCGGCCGTTCCCGTTGAGCCAAGTGCGCCCAGAACTAAAACACGTCGCGCAGAGTGCAGACGTTCAATGCAGGCTTCAAGGACTTCAGGCTCCAACGACGCGCCCAGCTGTTGTACATTGCGTGCGCAGTCATTGATGTGTTGGGTCAGAAACCCTTGATCCCCATCATCGTGACGCTGCTGAAGCACTTCGACCCTGTGCGAAAACGTGTTGGCCCGGTGTTCTATCGCAACGCGCATAACGTCTTTCAGATCCTCGTAGCTGTTGTATCCAAGGGCCGTCGACAAGCGGGAAAATGTGGCTGGCGACAATTTTGCGTCTTTCGAGATGGTGCGCAAACTGCGCGTTGCCACATCTACGGGATTGGCCACAACAAAATCTGCCGCCTCTTTCAGCTTGGCGCTGAGGCTTGCGTATTTTCCGGACAGATGTTGCTCGAACGAATCTCGCAAGATGTGACTTCCCCCAAAGTCGGAATTTACCAGACCGTTCCATTTGTTTCAAAGCTTGTCAACTTTAGATTCATATGTTTCAGTGTCGCATATCCACCCGTCTGATGCCCTAGCTCAACAAAGGAGTGGCGCCGTGTCACATGTTTTTCCAAGACATACCAAATCTGCCCTCCCCACAATTGCACGCGGTGAAGGGGTCTATTTATACGACCAATCCGGCAAGCAGTATTTTGACGGTTCTGGCGGCGCGGCTGTGTCTTGCCTTGGCCACGCAGATGCGGACGTTATTGGGGCGATCAAAGCGCAGCTTGACAGTATCGCCTATGCGCACACCAGTTTTTTCACCTCTGATCCTGCCGAACAATTGGCAGACAAACTGATCGAATACGCGCCGGAGGGTATTGATCGGGTGTATTTGGTGTCGGGAGGGTCTGAAGCGATGGAAGCCGCGCTGAAACTGGCCCGTCAGTACTTTGTCGAGATCGGTCAGCCACAGCGCCGTCACGTTATCGCACGGCGTCAAAGTTATCATGGAAACACATTGGGGGCCTTGGCCACTGGCGGAAACGCATGGCGCCGTGCGCCTTTCGATCCGTTGCTGGTTGAGACAACGCATATCTCACCTTGCTTTGAATATCGCGGCAAGCAAGCGGACGAGACCCCCGAAGACTATGGCCTGCGCGTTGCCAACGAACTTGAAACCGAAATTCTACGACTTGGGCCTGAGGCCGTCATTGCCTTTGTTGCCGAACCTGTGGTTGGGGCGACTGCCGGTGCAGTGCCTGCTGTGGACGGATATTTCAAACGCATCCGCGAGATTTGCAACACCTACGGTGTACTGTTGATCCTGGACGAGGTGATGTGCGGCATGGGACGCACTGGTACTTTGTTTGCCAGTGAACACGACGGGGTCCGTCCCGACATCGTGGCCATCGCCAAAGGGTTGGGCGCAGGGTATCAGCCGATCGGCGCGATGCTGTGCTCAGCCAAAATCTACGAGGCTATCGAAACAAACAGCGGGTTTTTCCAACACGGTCATACCTACATTGGTCACCCCACAGCCTGCGCTGCGGGCCTTGCCGTATTGACCAAACTCACTGACGGTGGATTGGTCGAAAGATGTGCTGACATCGGGGAAAAGCTGCAAGACGCTTTAGAACAAGCTTTTGGGCAACATCCCAACGTGGGCGACATTCGGGGAAGCGGATTGTTTCGAGGAATCGAGATTGTAAAAGACCGGGAGACCAAACAACCGTTCTCGCCTACACGTGCGATCAACAAAGCGCTAAAAGCTGCAGCCTTTGAAGCCGGATTGGGGTGTTATCCGATGGGCGGTACCGTTGACGGGCAAAACGGAGACCACATTCTTCTGGCGCCACCCTTCATCATGGAAGACCACCACATTGAGGAAATTGTGACCAAACTCGGGATCGCCTTTCAAAAGGTTTTGTAGGTCAAAAGGTCACTTATAGGTGGCACGGCGATCGGAAAACTGACGGACGCGTTTGCGCCAGGTTTTATAGCTGCCAGGCTTTAGCGTGTCTCTCATCAGGACTTTGACAGCTTTTTCGGCGATGCCGTACTCCCGCTCGATATCGGAAAAGCTGACGTGATCCGAGAGTGCCATTTGTACGATTTCACTGACGTGCTCTGGCGGAATGATATGCGTGTTTTTCATACCTGCCAGTTAGTCGGGCGTTGCATCAAAGCAAGTAGAATTGCCCGAAATGGCAGTAGCATATCAGGGTTTGCACTTGCGTTGTGGCCGAAAGGGTGATGCCTTTCGCCCATGCTCCGTTTGCGAGGACGCGATCAGAGCATTTTTTGAAACAACATACCGAGATCGGCTTGGACAACTCTGACGCGACAATCGCACATCACGGGGCACCCGTTTGCGATGTTGACTTCTATGGCGATGCAGCCTTGGCCGACCCTGTGTCCGCCTATGACAGGATGCTTGCATGCGGGCCTGTGGTGTGGCTTGAGGCAAACAATATCCACGCCATTTGCGGTTTTTCCGCGCTGACCAGATCCCTGCGGAACCACCGCGTTTTCAGTTCTGGTCACGGTGTGTCGATCAACGAGGACGTCAACAAGCTTTTGATAGGGAGTACGTTGAACTCTGATCCACCGCAGCACGATGTGACCCGCGCAATAACTTTCGCGCCGCTGACGCCAAAAGCGTTGGAGGTCGTGCGTGAACGTATCGAAGCGCAGGCAGAACATCTGGCAGAGCAAATGGTGCAACAAGGCAAATTTGATGCCGCCCAAGACCTCGCGCCATATTTACCGCTGAGCGTTGTGCGTGATCTTGTGGGGCTCGGGGAGCATGGCAAAAACAACATGCTGGGCTGGGGGGCTGCGACGTTTGAATTGATGGGCGACCCACGCGACAGGCGCGATACAGCGATTGCGGATTTGAAAGAGCTTCGCCGCTTTCTTGAAAACCCTGACACGCTGGGGGCATTGAGTTCAGGGGGCTGGGCCAATCGGGCGACAGCTTTGGGCATTGAAAGCGGAATGGACCCTGCGCGCGCAGCCGAATTGATGCGCGACTACATTGCACCCAGTCTGGACACAACGATCTCGGCCATTGGCTATGCGGTCATGTTGTTTGCCAAGTATCCGGACCAATGGACCAAATTGCAAAATGACCGCGGATTGATGCGCAATACCATCGAAGAAGTCGTGCGTTTGAATACGCCGATTAAAGCATTCACGCGCTACGTGACCGAAGACACCGAGGTCGAGGGCGTGGCGCTGGCCAAGGGCGCGCGTGTGCTGATGGTGTTCGGGGCGGCAAATCGTGATCCGGAAAAATTCGGGGATCCGCACCGTTTTGATATCGAACGACACGCCAGAGGCCATGTCGGCTTTGGCCACGGCGTTCATGCTTGTCTTGGGATGCATTTGGCGCGGCTTGAAATATCGAGCTTGTTCAATGCATTGGCAGACCGGATCGGGCGGTTTGAATTGAACGGTCCAGTCATTGCATCGGTGAACAGTTCAATCCATTCGCTCACAAGCGTTCCGGTCAAGGTCAAGGGTTAGCGCGACTGCCTGCCCTATTTGGTGAAAGCGTGTCGCACACTGTAAGGAATTTAGCAGGATTTGTCGGTTTGGCATGTCGTAGCTTTGCTGCAGACATCGACATTGGGAGACAATCATGAACCGTACCGAAGCCATCTACCGCGCCCGCCTTGAGCGGGTCACAGCATTCCTGCATGCAAATCTGGAAACCAGCATTGGCATTGAAGACCTGTCCGATGTGGCCTGCTTGTCCAGCTACCATTGGCACCGCATCGATACCGCAATGAGCGGTGAAACAGTGGCAACGACCTTGCGCCGCCTGCGCCTGCAACGAGCGGCGGACCGTTTGGCCAATTCTGATCTGGAGATCGCGAAAGTGGCCGAACTGGCGCAATACGGATCTCAAGACGCATTTTCGCGGGCCTTTCGCGAGGCCTATGGCAAAGCTCCGGCAGCGTATCGCCAAGCGGGCAGTCATGCGGCGTTCAAAGCCGCCAATGCACATGCAGATGCCACCGGTTTTACGGTGAGCGTCGCACATCACAAAGCAGTGCGATGTGTTTGCGTTCCCCACAGCGGAGCATATTTGCGGATTGATGCCGCGATGGGCGCGCTTTTCGGTGCGTTGGCCCAAGCCGAAATGCTGACGCCGCAGACACAAATGCAAGCTGTTTTCTTTGATGATCCGGATCTTGTCGCAACGGATCAGTTGCGCTCGGCGGCGTGCTCTCCGTGTGCTGATGACGCCCTGCTCCCGGATGGCACCACAGAATTGCGCCGCCCTGCGGGGATGTATGCCAAGCTGGAATACACAGGACCCTATGCAGATATGAAAGATGCCTATCGCTGGCTCTATGGGGTCTGGTTGCCATCGTCAGGTTACGAAATCTCCGAGCGGCCGGGCTTTGAGGCCTATCTCAATTCACCTGTCGACACCAAACCGCAGGATTTGCGCAGCGACATCTTTCTACCGGTTGAGGCCGTATCATGAGCGCCCTACAGAAACTCCCCGCCGAGGTGGCTGCGGCTTTTGACGGATTTGCGCCGAAGGACAAAGCCGTGTTGATGGAGGTGCGCATGTTGATCTTTGAGGTTGCGCGGGATGATGCGCGGGTGGGGGTTTTAGAGGAAGCGCTAAGATGGGGGGACCCTGCTTATCTCACGCAAAAACGTAAAACAGGGAGTACGATCCGGCTTGGTGTTGAGAAGACGAGTGGCGCACCTGCGATGTTTTTCAATTGCAAAAGCACGCTTGTGCAAGAGTTCCGCCAGTTGTTTGAGGGCACTCTGACGTTTTCCAAAAACCGCGCGGTCCTTTTGGGGGCGCTTGATGAAACGACGCGAGATGTCCTAAAGCTGTGTATTTTATCGGCTTTGACGTATCACTTGCGTAAGTGAGCGCAGTGCCAACGCGTATTCTTGTTGGCGTCGCTGCATGCACCTGTAAAATTCACGATGTATGCACTCTAACTGATTGATTTTATCCATCGTGACTTGCATGGTCGGGTCAAAGTGCGAAACAGCTCTACAGGCCCGATATGCTCATTTTCTTCAAAGAACGACTGGCGTTCCTTTCGGTTCCTAAAACAGGCACGACAGCCTATGAACGCGCCCTGCGCGGGCGCGCGGACATGGTCATTTCAGAGCCTCCCATGCTGAAACACGCCCCCGTCTATCGGTACAACCGGTTTGTGCGGCCGATGTTTCTCAAAGTGTGTGATGTTGAATTGGAGCTTATGGCGGTGATGCGCGAACCTGTCAGCTGGCTTGGCAGCTGGTGGCGGTATCGTCAGCGCAGTTTTATGGAAGGCAAGCCGAATGCTACGCATGGAGTCAGCTTTGACGACTTTGTTCTGGCCTACATGAAAGGCAACAAGCCCGGGTTCGCCGACGTTGGGGCGCAGTCCAAGTTTCTCGAAGCACAGCCCAACGGAACCGGCGTCACCCACTTGTTCAAATATGAAGATCAACCAAAGTTGCAGAATTTCCTGACCGATCGCTTGGGTGTCGCATTCGACCTGACCCGCGAGAACGTCTCTCCGAGCATCGAGCAGTCATTGTCGTCAGACGTGGAAACACGGTTCAAACGCAAGTTTGATGCAGAGTTTGCGCTTTACAACAGTATCTCTTGATTTGATGTCAGTGAAGCTGACGATGCACTGTTTCCGTCAAGTCATTGAGTGAAAACGGTTTCGGTAAGAAGACAGAATTCGGGATTTTGTTTTTGGCGTCACTGAATTTGTCTTCGGCGTAGCCCGACACAAAGACCACACGCACATCGGGACGTTCAAGCAACGCTTCGCGCACCCAGCTTGGGCCGTCTTTACCGGGCATAACCACATCGGTCACAAACAGGTCGACGTTCAAGGATTGATCTTCGAGTGTTTTCAAAGCGGCCTCGGCAGAATCTGCTTCAAGGACAGTATAGCCGCGCAGACGTAGCGCACGGCTGGCAAAAGCACGAACAGGTGCTTCATCCTCGACCAACAAAATCACGCCATCCCCGTGGTTCGGGGCTGCTTTGGGCAATGGGCGTTTCACCACTTCGGGACGCACATCAACGGCGTCCAACACAGGGAAATAGAGGGTGAAACACGTGCCTTTGTTCAATTCGCTTTCAACAAAGATGTACCCGCCTGTCTGTTTGACGATCCCGTAAGCCGTCGAAAGGCCAAGGCCGGTCCCCTCACCCGTGCGCTTGGTGGTAAAGAACGGTTCAAAGACCTTTTGCAACTTGTCTGCAGCGATCCCGACCCCTTGATCGCTCACTCTGACCGTGACGTATTGCCCTGCTGGAACGGTCACTTGACCGCGGTCCAATGGCTTGGAAATTGTTTCACATTCCGTTGTGATCATGATCTCCCCACCTTGGGGCATCGCGTCTCGGGCATTGACCACGAGATTCATTAGCACTTGCTCCAACTGGCGCTTGTCAGCCCGAATGGATTGCAGAACCGGGTCATGGCTTAAGGTGAGGGTCACCTTTTCGCCAACCAACCTGTTCAACAAATGTGTCAGATCAGACAGTGTATCGCGCATATCCAGCACTTCTGGACGCAGTGTTTGTTTGCGCGAAAACGCCAGCAACTGGCCAACCAAAGCTGCCGCGCGGTTTGCGTTCTGGTTGATTTGAACCAGATCGCTGTAGTCGGCGTCACCTTGGTCGTGGCGCAAAAGCAGAAGGTCGCAGTGACCCGAGATTGCGGTCAAAAGGTTGTTAAAGTCATGCGCGACGCCTCCAGCCAATTGGCCAATGGCTTGCATTTTCTGGCTTTGGACGAATTGAGCCTCAAGCGTTTTGAGTTCTGTCGCGTCCGTCAGCACAGCGATCAAAGACGGTTCGCCGTTTTCAGTGACGCGGTTCAAAGCGACCTGAACGAACATCTCCTTGTCAGAACGTTTGAGGCGCAAAAATTCCGAGTGTTGAACCGCACGTCCTGAAAGGGTTTCTGTCAGCCAATCTGCAATCGGCCGCCCCAGTCCCTCCATAAGATCGGACAGGTGGATCCCCTCGTTCAGTCCTGCCCCGATCAAGCCGGAGGCAACTTTGTTGAATGCGAGCACCCTGCCGTCGGCTGCAACGCGCAGCAAAGGCACTGGCAAATCTTGAAAAGATGACCACAAGTTTGGTTGCGGCGCGTCTTTGGAGGCGGGCAAAAGGTAAATGGCACGGCGCCCCGCACCGGCTTCAACTTCCGCCAGTTGGCAATCAACGGGTCCATCGGCCGTGCGCAATGGCATAACAACCCCGCCCCGTAACGCCACATCGCCGAACAATTCCAAAACCGACTTTGAACGATGCCCGACAAGTCGGCGCGCGGCCTCGTTCATGAACAGCACAGCGCCAGACCGGCCGATCATCAGCATGGGCAACAATGGTCCATCAGTGCCGCGACCTGCAGCAGGTTCTGGAACGTCTTCTATCCGCCACAGATATGTTTCAGTGCCCATCTGGTGAACGGCCAAACGCACATGTCCTTGGCGGGTCACGATGTCTTCGCGTGCGGCTCCGTTGGCCTCTGCTTTGGATTGCAAGCGGAACAGGATGCCGCCCGGATTGGCGAATGTATGCTTTAGGGTGCTGGCGAGTGTTTCGCCTTCGATCAGGCCAAAAGACTTGCGCGCCGCTTCATTGGCGGAGCGGACTTCTCCATCCTTGCACACCACAAAACTGGGAGAGGCATCTTTTTCAATAAACTCCGAAATCGCTGTGTACGCGCTGGCGCGGGACCGTTTGCGACGAAAGGACAGTGCAAAAACCACCAGCCCGAGGGCCAAAAGCGATCCGCTGGCTGTCATTAAAGCAAGCTGGATAACACCGTCGGGGGCTAAAAGCCCCATTGCACCCAACAAGATCGCGGCGACCAGCAAGCTGCGCAGGCGCCCTTTTGCATCTTCAGAAAAACGGCTCGCGGGGCCGGTCGTCAATACGGTGTCGTACAAAGCGTTCCCCAGATTTAGAATCGATGCAATCGTTGTCGCTTAGAAACAGTTAACTGCAGCTTAATTGATTAAGCCAAAATAAATGTTGCTAAGGATTGTGGAGCGATTGCCAGCGGCTTCGCTACAGCTTTCAGTTTAAACGAGAAAACGACGCATGAAAGAACCCATCTGAGGCATCGCTGATGCCAATCCGCGTCTGCTGTGATGCGCTCCAGCCTGAATTACGTTGGGTAAATGCGGTCACACGGTCTTCGTTTTCGCAAGCAAGCACAGAGCAGGTTGCAAAAATCAGGCTTCCGTCTTTTGCTACGTAGTTTTGCGCCGTATCAAGAATGGTGTCTTGAGTCTGGGTAAGACGGGTCAGGTCGTCTTGGGACAAGGCCCACTTTCCCGCCGGACTACGCCGCCATGCCCCGCTGCCAGAACAGGGTGCATCACACAATACGACGTCGAATGGATCGAGATCAGGGAGGTCATCTGTCTCAACCGTCAAAATGCGGGTTGCAGCCCGTTCCGCCCTGAACCCAAGGTCCCGCATGCGGGCCGGGATAGCGTCATGTGCCGTCACACTGTGCCCCAAAGCGGCCAAGGCCAATGCTTTCCCGCCGCCGCCTGCGCAGAAATCTAGAACTCTGAAGGGGCCTTTGGGTAAACCGCTCACGACCGCTTGGCTGGCGGCATCTTGCAATTCGACCAGCCCTTGGATGTAGGTCTGGGAGTTGCGCAATTTGCGTTCCCCGTCGGTCAAAGTCAGTGCCGTGGCGCAGACCGGGTTCGGCTCTGCTGTGATCCCTTCCACCGCGAGTGCGTCGCGTGCTGCCTGAACTGTACTCAGGCCCAGATTGACCCGCACCGTGATGGGCGCGCGGCCTTGCAGCAACATGGCGATTGCGTCGGATCCAGCCCCCAAAGACCGTTCAAACTCTGGCAAAATCCACTCTGGCAGGTTCAGGCGGTCGGCTTTGTCTGTGGCGGGCGCACCACTTTCAACTTCTTCTTCACTCAAGGCGTAGGGGGCATGGCCTTGTCCCGAAAACAGATCTGCCAGATCAGCCTCTGCGGCGCGCAAACGACCGATCATAAGTTGGCGTCCACTGCGCCCACCCCCCAAACAGGCATCACTGGCCAAAGTGCGCTGCACATCAAAGACATAGTCCCGAATGGCGGCGCGATCTTTGGATCCGGCAAACCGGGAGCGTCGTGCCCAATTCGTCAAAGCCTTTTCGACGGGCTGTCCTTCGTTCACCATATCGAGAATTTCAATAGCGGCAGAGACGCGTGCACCTGGTGTCATTGGGTTTTCACTTTAATTGTTTGGGCTAAGCCGCTCGAATATATCACATAACGCGATAGTTCGGGCTTTCGCGGGTGATTTGAACATCGTGAACATGGCTTTCCTTGAGGCCTGCACCTGTGATCTTTACAAAATCACAGTTCTGACGCATGGCCTCGATTGTGCCATTGCCAGTATAGCCCATCGCCGCGCGCAATCCGCCGACCAACTGGTGAATGACGGCTCCAGCGCTGCCTTTATAGGCAACTTGACCCTCGATCCCTTCGGGAACGAGCTTGTCGCTGGCCGCATCTTTTTGGAAATAGCGATCAGCGGAACCGCGGGCCATTGCCCCGAGAGATCCCATGCCGCGGTATGATTTATAAGAGCGTCCTTGATACAAAATGACCTCCCCGGGAGATTCATCGGTACCTGCAATCATAGAACCAACCATCGCGCAAGACGCGCCAGCGGCAATCGCTTTTGCAAAATCACCAGAGAACTTGATACCACCGTCCGCAATCACCGGTATGTCACCGGCAGCCTTGGCACAGTCCATAATCGCGGTGAGTTGGGGTACACCAACACCTGCAACCATGCGCGTGGTGCAAATTGACCCCGGGCCAATACCGACTTTGATACTGTCCGCACCCGCATCGATCAACGCACGCGTGGCATCCCCTGTGGCGACATTTCCCGCAACGATCTGGACAGTGCTGGACAGTGTTTTGGCCCGTCGCACGGCCTCGGCGACGCCTTCGGAGTGACCGTGGGCCGTGTCGATCACCACCATATCCACACCAGCGTCGACCAAAGCTGCGGAACGTTCAAATCCTGCATCGCCAACAGTTGACGCTGCAGCCACGCGCAAGCGGCCCAATTCGTCTTTGCACGCGGTCGGGTTCAAAACCGCTTGTTCAGTGTCTTTGAGCGTCAAAAGGCCAGTCAATGTCCCCTGCCCGTCTGTAATCAGCAACTTTTCGATGCGACGGGACTTCATGAGGCTGATGGCTTCCTCGCGATCGGCAGGTTCGTGCAACACAGCCAGTTTGTCTGTGGTCATCATCACAGACACAGGGGTCGCGTCATCGCGGGCAAACCGCATGTCGCGGTTTGTGACGATACCCAACAGGCGCCCCTTTTCATCGACCACCGGAAACCCGGTAACACGGTAGCGCTCTTGCAATGCTTTGGCATCGGCCAGTGTCTGGTCGGGTGTCAACGTAATGGGGTTGTAGACGATGCCGCTTTCAAATCGTTTGACGCGGCGGATTTCGCGCGCTTGCTCATCAATACTCAGGTTGCGGTGCACAACACCAATGCCACCTGCCTGCGCCATGGCAATCGCCATACGCCCCTCTGTCACAGTGTCCATTGCAGAGCTGAGCAGCGGAATGTTCATCGCAATAGAACGGGTCACCCACGTGCGCGTATCAGCCGTGCTGGGCAGCACGTTTGATGCACCTGGCACCAGCAAAACATCATCAAAGGTCAAAGCCTCACGAATCTCCATATCGCACCTCACATGGGAGTTTCATTTGGCAGTTTCCTATTTCACGGGTTTGGGATGAAGGAAAGGCATAAAAACGCCGCACTTTGGATGGACGTGCACAAAACAAGGTAGATAAAACGTCGCGCACGGTGGAGCGCCCCGCGCGTGAGGTGGTAGAACCCCCTTGGGGAAAATACGTCGTGCTTGCCGTGTTGCGCTGTCCTGTGTTGAGCAAAGTCGTCAAAAGAGGACCGTTGCGGGGTCGCGCACAGGCTGTCGTTGTGTGGTAAAGAATTTGTTCCTCCCAAGGTCAATTCAGTGTTTAACGGTGAGGCAACGCTCTGGCTTGGTCAGGCTGCCATCCATAGATACCGGAAAAAACAGATGACGCAGAACGGATACGATGCAGGCAGATTGGATTTGCCATTCGTCGGAATTTCAACATTCGGGAAACGTCCATATGTGGCCGACTGGACCGCGATAGATGCCGATGTTGCCGTCTTGGGAGCACCGTTTGATGCCGGGACCCAGTTCCGGTCCGGAGCACGGTTCGGGCCGCGCGGCGTTCGCGAGGCGTCTACTTTGTTCAGCTTTGGCCATGCGGGTGCATATGATCACGAGGATGACGCGATCTACTTGCCTGCATCTGTGCGCATTGTGGATATGGGCGATGCGGACATCGTGCACACCAACACCGAACTCAGTCATACGAATATAGAAACGGGCGTGCGCGCGGCGCTCAAAGCGGGGGCCTTGCCCGTCACCATCGGCGGCGATCATTCTGTCAACATCCCTTGTATCCGCGCCTTTGACGATCAAGGGGACATTCACATTCTGCAAATCGATGCCCATCTCGATTTCGTGGACGAACGCCACGGGGTGCGTCACGGGCATGGTAACCCGATGCGGCGCGCAGCCGAGCACCCCTATGTGACGGGCTTGACCCAAGTGGGCATTCGCAATGTGAGTTCAACCGCCAAAGAAGGGTATGAGGACGCACGCCGGATGGGGTCGGATATCCTGTCGGTGCGCCAAGCCCGCGCACTCGGGGCATTGACGCTGGCACAACGGCTGCCCGAAGGCGCGCGGCTCTACATCACGATTGATATCGATGCGTTTTGCCCGTCGATTGCGCCGGGCACAGGGACTCCGAGCCATGGGGGGTTCTTGTACTACGAAGTGCTCGAACTGCTGCAGCAAGTCGCACAACGTCATGACATTGTGGGCATTGATCTGGTCGAGGTCGCTCCTGATTATGACACCAGCGGTTCCACATCCATATTGGCGGCCCAGATATTGCTGAACCTGTTGGGGTTCATTTTTCATCAACGGGCTATCAAGGCCTGACCTGACGCGGGATTGCCTTATGAATTTCATAGTCATTATGTGAATTAATGACGTCATCAGAGCGGTTTTTGCCGCTGGCAGGCTTTCGCTTTTGCGCGCCGGACCTATGCTCTGGAAAACCCTAGGTTAAGGCATTGAAATGAGCAGCGAACCTCTTGTCGTCTTTACGCCCTCTGGCAAGCGTGGCCACTTCCCGACCGGCACGCCTATTCTGACCGCCGCGCGCAAGTTGGGCGTGGACTTGGACAGTGTGTGCGGGGGGCGCGGGATTTGCTCAAAATGCCAGATCACGCCCAGCTACGGCGAATTCTCCAAGCACGGGGTGACGGTTCAGGATGGCGCACTCAGTGAATGGAACAGCGTTGAGCAACGCTATAAAGACAAACGTGGCTTGATCGACGGGCGCCGTTTGGGGTGTCAGGCCACGGTGCAAGGCGACATCGTGATTGACGTGCCGCCCGAAAGCCAGGTGCACAAACAGGTGGTGCGCAAACGGGCCGAGGCGCGTGATATCGTCATGAACCCGTCCACGAAACTCTATTATGTCGAGGTTCAAGAACCCGACATGCACGACCCTTCCGGTGATCTCGAGCGGTTGCGCATGGCGCTCAGTGCGCAATGGAAACTCGAAAACGTGCACGCGGATTTGCACATCTTGCAAACCATGCAACCCATTCTGCGTAAAGGGGAATGGAAGGTTACGGTTGCCGTGCATTTGGGCGATTCCGAGAACGCACCGCGCATCATGCATATTTGGCCGGGCTATTATGAAGGCACAGTCTATGGATTGGCCGTTGATCTTGGCTCGACCACGATTGCGGCCCATATGTGCGACTTGCAAACCGGCGAAGTCGTTGCGTCTTCGGGCATTATGAACCCGCAAATCCGGTTCGGCGAAGACCTGATGAGCCGCGTGAGTTACTCCATGATGAACCCCGGCGGTTCCAACGAGATGACGCGGGCAGTGCGCGAAGGCATGAACGCATTGTTCACGCAGATCAGCATCGAAGCAGAGATCGACAAGGCCCTCATCGTGGACGCGGTCTTCGTCTGTAACCCTGTGATGCACCACCTGTTTTTGGGCATTGATCCGTTTGAATTGGGGCAAGCCCCCTTTGCTTTGGGAACATCGGATTCGCTGCGTTTGCGGGCTGATGACCTGGATTTGAACATCCACCCTTCTGCGCGTGTGTATCTTTTGCCCTGCATCGCAGGCCATGTCGGCGCAGATGCCGCCGCTGTGGCCTTATCCGAAGCCCCCGATAAATCAGAGGACTTGGTGTTGGTGGTCGATGTGGGCACCAATGCGGAAATCCTGCTGGGGAACAAAGAAAAAATGCTGGCATGTTCCTCGCCCACCGGTCCGGCCTTTGAAGGGGCGCAAATCAGCTCGGGACAACGCGCAGCTCCCGGTGCGATTGAACGGGTTGAAATTGACCCTGTGACCAAAGTGCCCCGTTTTCGCGTGATCGGCTCCGACGTTTGGTCCGACGAAGAAGACTTTGGCGAAGCGATTGCCACAACGGGCGTTACCGGGATTTGCGGGTCCGGCATAATCGAAATGGTGGCCGAAATGCGCATGGCCGGCATCGTCGACGCGCCCGGCCTGATTGGTTCACCCGAACAAACCGGAACTGAGCGTTGTTTTCTTGATGGGCGCACATATTCGTATCTGGTCTATGATGGCACTGCCGCTGGCGGGCCGTTGATCACCGTCACAAACCGCGACATTCGCGAAATTCAGATGGCCAAAGCGGCGCTGTATTCCGGCGCACGACTGCTTATGGACAAGTTCGACGTAGAATCTGTTGACCGCGTTGTGCTCGCCGGGGCTTTTGGGGCGCATATTTCGCCCAAACACGCGATGATCCTGGGTATGATCCCTGATGCGCCTTTGGACAAAGTTACCTCGGCGGGCAATGCTGCGGGAACGGGCGCACGGATTGCTTTGCTCAACCGCGAAGCGCGTTCGGAAATCGAAGCCACGGTCAAAGCGATCCACAAAATCGAAACGGCCATCGAGCCGCGCTTTCAAGAGCATTTTGTGAATGCATCCGCGATCCCAAATTCGGTCGAACCATTCCCGATCCTGAATTCCATCGTCACACTGCCCACTGCGACGTTCAACACAGGCGGCAACGATTCATCACAGGGTGGCGGGCGCAGACGCCGGAAACGCGGATGACCCCGAACCAAGCCCAAAAAGACTTCTGGTCCGAGCAGGCCGGGACCAATTGGGTGAGGATGCAAGACAGTATGGACGCCACCCTAGGCCCCGTTCTGGACTTGGTTCTGGAGTTTGCAAATTTGCAAAGTGATGACCGCGTTCTGGACATCGGATGCGGGGCGGGGACGTCGACCTTGCGTGCAGGACAGGCGGTTGGGGATCGGGGTCATGTTTTGGGTGTCGATATTTCAAAACCCCTTTTGGCCCGCGCCCAAGAGCGCGCGAATGATGTTTCAAACGTCGAATTTACGCTTGCGGATGCGCAACTCCATGCTTTCGAACCACAGGGTTTTGACCATTTGATTTCCCGCTTTGGCGTTATGTTTTTCGAGGATTCTGTTGCGGCTTTCTCAAATATTAGCAAGGCACTACGGCCCGATGCTAAAGTTACTTTGGGCTGTTGGGGCCCCGCGCCAGAGAACCCGTGGTTCATGTTACCGGCCAAGGTCGCAAAAATGCGCTTTGGATCCCCTCCCAAGACGGACCGCAGTCTACCCGGACCATTTGCATGGGAAAACCCTGATCGCATTCTCCCAATGCTGGAGCGCGCGGGCTTGCGGAACGTCACAGCGCAGTCACACCATATCGATCTGACCCCAGCAGGCAGTCTGAGCGATCTTGCCGACACCTGCCTGCACATCGGTCCGGCCACAGGCATTATGTCTCACTTCAATGCCAGTGAAGCCGACCGAACTGCAATCCGCGCCAACCTCATGGACATCTTTGCGCCGTTCCAGACCGCTCAAGGGCTGCGTATTCCGGCCTCTATTCTTTTATATAAGGCGTTAGGGTCAGGTATTCCGGACTAGACGATCAAACCGTGCTCCTGCAGCCTCTCGGTGTTAATATTTTTTTAATATCTTTTGAGGAACAGAATTTGACACGTCCAAATGAATACCGTTGGGTCTTTGGCAGCAAAAACCATATTGAGTTTCCGCAAGGCGGCGCACCTGTAAACCTGCTCGGCACGGATCCGACGCAAATTGATACATTGGAAGGCTGTGCCAGTATCTCTGACGCTACAGGTGCTTTGCTGTTCTATACTGACGGGCGTGCCCTGTGGGACGCCTCCCACAGCCAGATCGCGACGGGTTTGGGGGGCAGCAGCTCGGCTTCGCATTCAGCGATCATCGTGCCTCCGCCAGCGGGTGGCAGCATCTACCATGTTTTTACCGTCGGGGATTGGGACAACTCTCAGGCCGACACGACCCCGCTGTTGCACACGCAAGTGACAGTAAACCCTGTGACCGTTGTTTCAGCGGCTCAAGTCGTCTCAGGAAGCGCCCCACGCGTTGGAGAACAACTGATTGCCGTGCCGACACAGGATTGCGGTGGCTGGTGGATCCTGTGTCTTGGATTTGACGACAGGGAATTGCATGCCTTTGAATTGCAGGGTGACACAGGCATCGTACAGGGTTCCACAGCGCAGCGCCTATCCTGATGCTGCCTACATCTTTTGTGCCAAAGCCTCGCCCGATGGAAAACGGCTTGCCTTTTCAAACCCCGGCCAGCACAGCGTCGACATTTTCGACTTTGACCGCAGCACCGGATTGGCCACTCCGGTGTTTCAGGCACCGACCAATGGAAATCGCGCGAGACGCGTGTATGGCATTGAGTTCTCGCCCAATTCCTTGTTTGTGTATTTCACGCAGTTGACCTCTGCTGGCGGGATTGAGGTGATCGACCTTGCCGGCCAATCGGTCTCCAATCTGGGACGGGTCGCGCGTGCGAGGTTAGGGGCGCTGCAACTTGCGCCAGATGGCAAAATCTACGCAGCCAAAGAAAACAGAGCGACCCTTGCCTGCATAGATCAACCTGACTTGGGGCCTGCAAGTTCTTTGACAGACGATGCATTGGATGCCACCGGACAGGTGATCCAAATCAACAATGACAACAGCAACCTCGGTTTGCCGACATTCACCCGAATGTCGGACGATTGTGCGGATGGCGCTTGCGAAACCATCGCAGCCGAAGTGGATGCAGCCTTGGGTGACGCGGCGCAGATGCACCATAATGCCCTGCCTGCATGCGATGATCCGGATGGCAAAGGTCAAGCGCCGGGCATTGCGGTCTGCACACCTTTGCAAATGGATCAGGTTCAGCCAAGCTATCACATCACCTGGGGGGACAGTGACTGTGATTGCATCGAAAGCGATGACACAGAGGTCATGACGCTTACGGTGTGTAACCCCTATTCAAATGTCGCGCTGTCCGGATTCATGGTGCACCGGTTGCGCGTCACGGATGATCAGGGACAGGATGTACCGCTCTTGCCGGACGGAACACCCTCTGTCACCCTGGTGCCGCTCGGGCCCTACTGCTTCGGAGATATCGCCCCTTGCAGTTGCGTGTCACGCGCCTTTACCCTGCGCAATCGCGGCGCAAAGGCGGGACACTACAAAATTCATCTGGACGGCATTTGTTTCGACGTGTGCATACATCAAGACGCAAAAAGTTGTTTCGGCTTCGAGATCTGCAAAGACTAGCGGGGTCTGAACCCGGGAATTATCGGCCAAGCGGCGCGTGTCGCTTGACCATCTTCTTGAGTGGTCGTATCACCGACAGCGCGGCGGGTATGGTGAAAAGGTATCACGGCAGCTTCCCAAGCTTTAGTTACGAGTTCGATTCTCGTTACCCGCTCCATTCCCTTTATTTGGTCGTCTCAGCATTGAACTGCGAACGGCGGTCCGCCGAGTCCGTATGACGGGTCGGACGCCTCCGTTGTGGCGTACAGAATAGCAGGGACGCCTTTTTGACGCCCCTGCCCTTTTGGTCAACTCATGAGGACGTCGCCGAATTCGTCGCGCAGGTTCCGTTTGAGAACTTTTCCCGTCGCGTTGCGTGGCAAGGCATCTGTGAACACCACACAATCAGGGACCTGCCATTTGGCGATTTTGTCTGCGAAAATTTCAAGTATTTCCGCTTCGCTCGGGCTTTCCCCTGCTGCCGCAACAGCCACCAGAATAGGACGCTCATCCCATTTTTCATGACGGGCGCCGATCACCGCCGCATCTGCAAGTTTCGGATGCGCAATCGCGATGTTTTCCAGATCAACAGATGAAATCCACTCGCCTCCGGACTTGATAATGTCCTTGGAGCGGTCTTTGATGCTGAGATACCCGTCCCCGTCAATGGTCGCGACATCACCTGTGTCGAACCATCCGTCCGTCAGGGTTTCATCGGTTGTTTTCTGGAAATATGCGTCCAAAATCCAGTGGCCGCGCACCATCAGATCACCTTGAGCACTCCCGTCATTGGGCAGCAACTTGCCGTCCTCATCGACGATCTTCATCTCGACGCCCCAAACAGGGCGCCCTTGATTCTCCCGCAGTTTGTGTTGCTCATCAACGGGCAATTCGCCATGTTTCGCAAGGGGTTGGTTGGCAGTCCCAAGCGGTGACATCTCTGTCATACCCCAAGCGTGAATGGTCTCTACATTGTACTTTTCGCGGAACGCCGTGATCATGGATGGCGGACAGGCCGAGCCACCGACAACCGTGCGTGTGAGGGACTGCAGGGTTGAACCGGCCTTTTCCGCCTCGCCCAAAAGCCCGAGCCAGATGGTCGGTACGCCCAAAGCCGTGGTGACTTTGTAGGTGTCGATCAGGTTGACCAAAGACGCCCCGTCAAGGCCCGGACCCGGCATCACCATGCGCGCGCCCACCATGGCGCATGCATAGGGCGTGCCCCACGCGTTGACGTGGAACATCGGGACCACAGGCAACACGACATCCATCGCAGAGTTGCCGATGCAATCTTTGAGGTTGGAGGCGAACGCATGCAAAACAGTTGACCGGTGCGAATACAAGACGCCCTTGGGATTGCCTGTCGTCCCGGATGTGTAGCACAGGCTGGAGGCGGTGTTTTCGTCAAAGTCAGGCCACTCGAAACCAGCGTCGGCATCCGCGATGAGCTCGTCGTAGAACGTGAGCCCTTCGATCTGGGCCGCCGCCGCGTCATCGCGCGCGTCCATCAAAACCACATGCTCCAGTTTGGGGCATTTGTCGCGAATGGCGGCAACCAAAGGCACAAAGGTGGCGTCGATGAACAGCACTTTATCCTCGGCGTGGTTGATGATGTACACCAATTGCTCAGGGAACAAGCGCGGGTTGATTGTGTGGCAAACAAACCCTGCCCCGGATACGCCAAAATAGATCTCGAGGTGGCGGCGGTTGTTCCATGCGATCGTGGCGCAGCGCGCTTGCGGGTCCAGCCCCAGTTTGCTCAACGCGTCGCCCAACTTGTGCGCATTGGCTCCAACTTGTCCCCAAGTGGTGGTTTCTATTCCGCCACCGGTGTTGACGGAATAGACTTCAGTTCCAGCATGATAGCGTGCAGCGTGATCCACAAGCGACGAAATGGTCAAAGCGGATGTCATCATTTGGCCAAGCATGGGCACCTCCCTAAATGTTGCGAAAGCCCGTGCCTGCGCATCATTTGCAAGCCAGACCTTTCCTTGCTTGCGACCCTGCCAAGGCGCGTCGCGGCTTGCAAGCCTTGAGCGGGGTCGCTAACGAATAACGTTATGTCAATCCCCTTTCACACCCGCCTCACCATTCACGAACAGACCGATGCCGGTGTTCTGGAACCCGCAGCACTCGCGTTTGCGGACCGCGTGCATCACGATGATCTGGACGCCTTGCTGCATGTCAACAATGTGCGGTATTTTGTTTGGTTTGAACGCCTTAGAGTGCGCTTTATGCAAGATTACGCCATTGGAACGATCGGTGATCCCCAAAGCCCGCGTATTGTGGTGCGCAGCGCAGAGGTCCGGTATTTGCAAGAAATGGTACGTGACGAGGTTTACATTATAACAACCCGTTGCACAGCGATGCGCCGCACGTCTTTGACCCTGCACCAAGCCATTTGGTCAGGTGGAACAAAACGCGCAACGCTCGATTGTGTTATGGTGTTGTTGACACAAGACGGCAAAAACCGCGCCCCGATCCCCGAAGAGATCAAAGCCCGGTTGCGTCAAACCGACGGGGCTGTTGATCAAAGCCCATAGCCAAACACCGTGGTTGGGTCAAAATCCGAAACTTACCCGCGATTGCGATGGATAAAGTCCACCAAAGCCTGCGTTGATCCGTCTTTGTCCGCAGCGCTTTGCGTCCCTTCAACGACAGGTTGGAGGGCTGTGGCCAGTTCCTTGCCCAACTCGACCCCCCATTGGTCAAACGAGTTGATGCCCAAAATCACCCCCTCTACAAACACGCGGTGCTCGTAAAGCGCAATAATTTGCCCCAACACAAACGGGTCAAGTTTTGGATAGGCAAACGTCACAGAGGGGCGGTTTCCCGGGAAGCTGCGGTGCATCGCCTGCACGTCCAAGTCATCGCCCTTTACCCCTTTGGCGGCCATCATCGCGCGTGCCGTCTTAAAGGGGCGCCCCCGCATCAAGGCTTCGGATTGCGCAAGGCAATTGGCAACCAACAGATCATGGTGATGGGACAGATCGGGTTCGTGCCCTTCTGCCGCGATCATGAATTCGCAAGGGATCACACGGGTGCCTTGGTGGATCAATTGATAAAAGGCATGTTGCCCGTTGGTGCCGGGCGCGCCCCAGACAACGGGGCCTGTGTGCTGCGTGGCATCTGTGCCGTTCATCTGCACGGACTTGCCGTTGCTTTCCATCTCAAGCTGTTGAAAATAGGCGGGCAATTGGCCAAGCCGTTGATCGTATGGCAAAACAGCGCGTGTAGCATGGCCGCAAATCTGGTTGTGCCAAATCCCTACAAGGGCGTGCATCAAGGGCATATTTTCCGCACCCTGTGCGGCGCGAAAATGCACATCCATGGCTTCAGCTCCGCGCAAGAATGCGTCAAACGCACGGCGTCCGATGCCGATCATCAGGCTCAGTCCGATAGGCCCCCACAAGGAATAGCGCCCGCCGACCCAGTCTTCAAACCCGAACACCCGCTCTGCCGGAATACCAAAGGCGGCTGTTTTTTCCTCCGAGGTGCTAAGGGCTGCGAATTGTACAGTCGGGTCACCACCGCCCTCGGACATCCAGGCGCGCGCGGTGCGGGCATTGGTCATTGTCTCGATCGTTGTAAAGGTCTTGGAGGCGACAATCACAAGAGTGGTTTCTGGATCAAGCCCGCGCAACGTGTCCGAAACATCCGCGCCATCAACGTTGGACACAAAATGGACGCGCGGCCCGTCGTGATAGGGGCTGAGGGCTTGAACGGCCATGGCCGGACCCAAATCCGACCCCCCGATCCCGATGTTGATCACATCCGTGATTTGACCAGCACGCACGGTTTCGGCGTAATCCCCCATGCGGCGCAGGGTGGCCAGCACATCGGGCATGGCATCGGCACCATCGACGACAACAGGATCGCCGGAGAAATTGCGCAACGCCGTGTGTAAAACGGCGCGCCCTTCGGTTTCATTGATGATTGCGCCGCTGAACATCGCATCACGGCGTTCATTCACACCAGCTTTGTCTGCCAATGACAGCAATGCCGCGCGTGTCGCGGCATCGATGTTGGTTTTGGAGTAGTCAAACAACATACCGGACGTCTCGCAACGGAAAACCTCCGCCCTTGAAGGGTCATCAAACAAGGACAGGATCGTGCGGTCCCCGACGTGATCAAAGCGGTCTTGGAGTGCGGCCCATGCGGATGTCGTGTCTGTCATTATGCTGCCCAATGTATCACTGCGCCTTTCAGGATCGTGCTTACCGGAGCCTCTTCGGGAAGCGCTCCAAGGGCCGCGTCCAAAGCGGCGCGTTTCGTTTCGCCAAAGATGATAAGGTGTTTTGTCGGCGCAGAATTGAGGGCGCGCGCGCTCAATGTGACGCGCGGTTCCTGGCCTTGTGCGAGTATGGGACATAGCGCGGGTGCATCAGGGGCCAATGCAGCGCTCAAGCCTTCTGCCTTGGGAAATAGGGACGCTGTGTGCATATCCGCCCCCATGCCAAGGACAGCAATAGACAACGGCAGGTCATCCTCCAGCGCGGCGCTGACAGTTTTTGCCCCGTCTTGCGGCGTGGCGCCCTCGATGTGGAACGGGACAAATGTCGCCGCCGCCGCGCGGTTCACAAACAGGCGCGCGCGCAGCAATCCGGCGTTCGAGCGGGCGTGATCCACCGGCACCCAGCGTTCATCCGTCAGCATCACCCGCACCCGCGACCAATCCAGATCAGCGGCGCAGAGAATATCAAAAATCGGCCCCGGCGTTGTTCCGCCCGGTACGGCCAATGTTGCGGTGTCACGCCCCAAAAGGGCTGTGTTCAGGTCGCTGACCAAATGGTTGGCCACATCCATGACCAGCATTTCGCGGTCTGCATATTCTTTAACGTTCATGAGTTCACCTCGCGCCACGCCCGCCCGTCGCGGGCCAGCAGTTGTTCGGAATCGGTCGGGCCTGCACTGTTGGACGCATAGGGTTTTGGAACGTCACCGCGCGCGGTCCAGCCGTTGATGATGGGGTCAGTCCACGCCCACGCTGCCTCAACTTCGTCCCCTCTCATAAATAGGGTCTGGTTGCCACGAATGACATCCATAATCAGGCGTTCGTATGCATCCGGCGGATCGCCGCCGTCCTCGCCCAAAGCTTCGGCAAAACTCATGTCTAGTGGCACATCAACCAAACGCATCCCTCCGGGGCCGGGTTCCTTGATGGTCACCCCCAAGGTGATCCCCTCGTCCGGCTGCAAACGGATTGACAGAACGTTGCGGTGATCCCCCGCCTGCTCATCAAAGATCGAGTGGTTGCGTGCCTTATAAACAACCGTAATTTCGCTATAGCGTGTGGACATGCGTTTGCCGGTGCGCAAATAAAACGGAATGCCCGCCCAACGCCAGTTCGATATCCCGATCTTCATCGCCACAAAGCTTTCGGTCTTGGAGCGCGGATCATTCACCGCACTGCGATAATCGGGGGCATCCGCAGAGGCGTCATACTGCCCGCGTACGATGTGATGCGGCTCGACAGGATCTAGGGCCCGGATGACTTTCAGTTTCTCGTCCCGGACGGCGTCAGGTTCGAACTGTGCGGGGGGTTCCATCGCGATGAGACACAACAATTGCATCAAGTGGTTCTGGACCATATCGCGCATGGCGCCAGATTTGTCATAATACTCGCCGCGCCCACCAACGCCAACGGTCTCCGAGACGGTGATCTGAATGTGATCCACGTATTGCGCGTTCCAAAGCGGTTCAAACAAGGTGTTGCCAAACCGGACAGCCATCAAGTTTTGAACGGTTTCTTTACCAAGATAGTGATCGATGCGGTAAATCTGGCTTTCCTTGAAGTGCTCGGCGAGCGAAGCGTTCAGTGCTTTTGCGGTTTCCAGATCGCGACCAAAAGGTTTCTCGACCACAATGCGGCTGTCGGAATCAGCGAGGCCATGCAGCTGCAAGCGTTCGGCCAGATCGCCGAACAACCCGGGCGCGACAGAGAAATAAAACGCGCGGACCCGCGCGCTGTCAGGCAAATGCTGTGCCAGTTCGGGCCAGCCGTTCTCGCCACGCGCATCAATCGGAATATAGTCCATTTGCTTTAAAAACGCATCCAGAGTGCCATCTTCACAGTCGCGACCGCCACCGAACTCCTCGATCGCATCGCGCACGAAATCGC
This sequence comes from uncultured Paracoccaceae bacterium, assembly GCA_943787985.1. Taxonomy (GTDB): domain Bacteria; phylum Pseudomonadota; class Alphaproteobacteria; order Rhodobacterales; family Rhodobacteraceae; genus Ascidiaceihabitans. The sequence goes on from CALSOO010000004.1 coordinate 1,306,901, forward strand.
GGTAGCCTGCACTGTCCATATCAGTGCGCGCAGCGCCTATGACCCGCGCATCGCGTGGCATTTGCCCCGCGCAGTAGCGACGAAACAGGCCTGGCAAAATCTTGCGGCGGGCCAGATCACCCGTGCCGCCGAAAATCACCAAATCAAATGTGTCCACTGGAATAACGCGAGATACCATGACGATTGCCCTTTTTTGACGGCGACTGAAGATGATTTATGTTATCGCTAACACGCACTACATTGTCTGTTCTTGTTGCGCAACATAAACGCGAAACTTCACAATACTGTCAAAGGGCAAGGCATGGGTTTTTTCCTGCGCGCGTTTAAGATAACTTTAAGCGACGATGTGACCCAGCAAACAGGTGCCTGATGAAAGATCTCGATACGCCCGCCAATTTTGGCAAATTTCAGGACCCTCGCCGCACCGCCAAGGGCGAAGAACGGGCAAGCGTGGCTCTGAACAATCCGGGTACGCTTTGGTTCAACACAGGTACATTGTGCAACATCGAATGCGTCAATTGCTATATCGAAAGCAGTCCGTCCAATGACCGGCTTGTCTATATAACGGCGGACGAGGTGCAGGCGTATCTGGACCAGATTGTAGACCGTGCATGGCCCGTTCGGGAAATAGCGTTTACAGGCGGTGAACCCTTCATGAACCCTCAAATGATCGAAATCGCCCGTTGTGCGTTGGCCGCGGGGTATGAAGTGCTGATCCTGACAAACGCAATGCGTCCGATGATGCGCAAAACGGTGCAAGCGGGGCTGCTGGAATTGCACGCCGCTTACCCCGATAAACTGACCCTGCGCATATCTGTGGACCACTTCCGGCCGGATTTGCACGACGCAGAGCGGGGCGCCGGTGCTTTTGACAAAACTGTCGCTGGCATGGCGTGGCTGCGCGATCACGGATTTCGTATGGCCGTTGCAGGGCGCTCTGTGTTTGCCGACAGCGACGAAGACAGCCGCGCAGGCTATGCGGGTTTTTATGCGGAACACGGATTTGACATCGACGCGCAACATCCGGGCATGACGGTTTTGTTTCCCGAGATGGACGAAAACGTGGACGTGCCGGAAATCACGACGGCCTGCTGGGGGATTCTCGACACGTCGCCAGACGCGGTCATGTGTGCCTCAAGCCGCATGGTGGTCAAACGCAAAGGGGCTACAAGCCCTTCTGTGTTGGCTTGCACGCTTTTGCCCTATGACCGCGCGTTCGAGTTGGGCACAACCCTTGAGGCCGCCGAGCAAGACGTCGCTCTCAATCACCCCCATTGCGCCAAATTCTGCGTCTTGGGCGGGGCAAGCTGCTCTGCCTGACCGCATCTAATTTGCGTCGTCCCATTGCACATCATCTATGCTCTCTGATAGAGTTTGCACCAAGATATAGATGCAACAAGACATCGGGACAGCAACGTGAACGATACGCCAGAACCCCCTGAAAACGATGATGAAATGCGCCCTGAACGCCCTGTTTATGACGGGCCGAGCGTCACAATCGAACACGAGATGCGCACGTCCTATCTGGACTATGCCATGTCCGTCATCGTCAGCCGTGCGATTCCCGACCTGCGTGACGGGTTAAAACCGGTTCACCGCCGCATTCTTTATGCGATGTATGAAACCAACAACTCTCACGACAAGTCCTACCGCAAATCAGCCCGCCCCGTCGGGGATGTGATGGGGAAATACCACCCGCACGGCGATTCCGCGATCTATGATGCGCTGGTGCGGATGGCACAGGATTTTTCGATGTCCTTGCCCCTTCTTGATGGTCAGGGCAACTTTGGCTCCATGGACGGCGATAATGCGGCGGCCATGCGCTACACCGAAGTGCGTATGGACAAGCCTGCGGCCTTCCTGCTTGCGGATATCGACAAAGACACCGTTGATTTTCAAGACAACTATGATGGCAAAGACCGCGAACCAAGCGTGCTTCCTGCCCGTTTCCCCAACATGCTGGTCAACGGCGCTGGCGGTATTGCGGTCGGCATGGCCACCAACATTCCGCCGCACAATCTGGGCGAAGTGATCGATGCGACACTGGCCTTGATCGAAGAACCAGACCTCAGCTCTGAAGATTTGATCGAATATGTGCCGGGGCCTGACTTCCCGACGGGGGGGATCATGCTGGGCCGTACAGGTGCGCGCAAAGCCTACCTTGAAGGACGCGGCAGTGTTATTGTCCGTGCCAAGACACGCATCGAAGAGATTAGGAAAGACCGCTACGCCATTGTTCTTGATGAGATTCCCTATCAAGTGAACAAGGCCACAATGATTGAGCGCATCGCCGAAGCTGCCCGCGACAAAAAGATCGAAGGCATCGCGCATGTGCAGGACGAATCCGACCGCAACGGTGTGCGCGTGGTTGTTGAACTCAAGCGCGACGCAACTGCCGAGGTGGTTCTGAACCAACTGTTCCGGTTCACGCCGATGCAAACCTATTTCGGGTGCAACATGCTGGCCTTGAACGGCGGAAAGCCGGAGCAACTCACCTTGCGCCGCTTCTTGACGTCGTTCATCGACTTCCGCGAAGAAGTTGTGGCGCGCCGCACAGCCTTTATGCTGCGCAAGGCCCGCGAACGCAGTCACATCCTGTGTGGGTTGGCGGTCGCTGTCACAAACGTCGACGAAATCGTCGCAACCATCCGTAAATCAGCCGACGCCGCCGAAGCACGCAGCGCCTTGATGACGCGTCCTTGGCCAGCCGAAGACATTCTGCCCTATATCGCACTGATCGATGATCCGACCCACACGGCCAACGACGACGGCACCTACAATCTGTCAGAGGCACAAGCCCGCGCAATCCTTGAATTGCGTCTGCAACGTCTCACCCAGATCGGGGTCAAGGAAGTGACCGACGAACTTGAAGAGTTGGCAGGTAAGATCAAGGAATACCTCGAAATTCTTGGATCACGTGAACGGATTATGGGCATCATTTCCGATGAGTTGACAGAAATTCGCGACCAATTCGCCGTCCCCCGCCGCACATTGATTGTGGACTGGTCAGGTGACATGGATGACGAGGATCTGATCGAGCGCGAAGACATGGTCGTGACCGTGACCTCTGGCGGCTACATCAAACGCACACCGCTTGTCGATTTCCGCGCCCAAAAGCGTGGCGGCAAAGGTGTCGCTGGTATGCAAACCAAAGAAGAAGACGTCATTACCACCCTCTTCGTGGCCAATACACACACCCAACTGCTGTTCTTCACAACAGATGGCATGGTGTACAAACTCAAAACATGGCGCTTGCCGCAAGGGGGACGCACCTCCAAAGGCAAGGCGATTGTCAACATTCTGCCCATCCCCGTTGGCGTGTCGATCGCGGCGATCATGCCCGTCGATCGCGATGAAAAAGAGTGGGACGATCTGCAGGTTGTGTTTGCGACATCAGCAGGTACGGTACGGCGCAACAAACTGTCCGATTTCACCAATGTGAAGTCCAACGGTAAAATTGCGATGAAGTTCGAAGAAGAACACGCAGAAACCACGCTCATCAACGCGCGAATCGCGTCCAACGATGATGATGTGATGTTGGTCACCAATTCAGGGCGGGCCATCCGCTTTCCTGCCACGGATGTACGGGTGTTCAACTCCCGTAACTCCGTCGGGGTGCGCGGCGTTAAGCTTAACAAAGACGACACAGTGGTCTCTATGTCGATCATCCGGCACTTCGACGCGACATCAGATGAGCGTGCAGCTTACCTGAAAATGCGCCGCGCGATGGCTGGGTTGGCAGATGATGCTGAAGTGGCGGATGAAGAAGAAGGCAATGCAAACACGCAACTGCCTCAAGAGCGTTACGCAGAGATGTCAGCGGCGGAAAACTTAATCCTGACAATCACGGCGCAAGGTTCTGGTAAGCTGTCGTCCAGCCATGACTATCCAGTGCGGGGACGCGGGGGCATGGGCGTGACTGCCATGGACAAAGCCATGCGCGGCGGCCAGATTGTGGCATCCTTCCCTGTGGAAATGGACGACCAGATCATGCTGGCAACGTCCAAGGGGCAATCCATCCGCGTTCCGGTTGACGGGATCAGCTTCCGCTCCCGCAGCGCAGGTGGGGTCAAAGTCTTCAATACAGGCAAGAATGAAGTCGTCGTCAGCGTCGCATGGATCGCAGATCAAAGTGATGCAGAGGGTGACACGGACGGTGACGATACAGGCGAAGCGGAAAGCTAAACCTTTGACTTAAAATAAAATATCATCGCCACCAGATGAACAAAAAGCGGCGCGCCCTCCCAAGGACGCGCCGCTTTCGTTTTGCCAATCAAAAATGGAATGCAGGCTTTGCCTGCGCCTTTGGATCAAGTCAGCTTGTAAATATCGCTGAATTTGGTCTTGAGATAAGACAACAAAGGCGCCGAGCTTGGCGTCATGCCACTGGCCTGTGCAATGACGTCACGTGGTTCATACAGCCCGCCGTGTGTTTGCACTGCATTGCGCAACCATCCCGTCGCCGCAGAGGTTTCCCCCTTGGCCAAATCCGTCGCAAGGTCTGGCAGCGCCGCTTGCATCGCCTCGTTCAAACACCCCGCATAGACGTTGCCCAATGAGTACGTCGGGAAGTATCCGAACAATCCGACAGGCCAATGCACGTCTTGCAGAACCCCGTTCGAGGGTTTGACGACAGCATATCCGAAATCCGCTTCAAAACGGTCATTCCAAGCGGCTTCGAGGTCCTCAACCGCCAAATCTCCCGACATCAAAGCGCGTTCGAGATCAAAGCGGAGCACGACATGCAAATTATACTGCACCTCATCCGCTTCGGTCCGGATGTAGCCGTCGTTCACGCGGTTCACAGCACCGTAAAACGCATCCGCATCTTCAACCCCAAAGTCGCCAAAGGCCTCGATCATCTGCCCGTAAAGCCAACCGGTAAACGCACGACTGCGCCCGATCTGGTTTTCGTAGATACGGCTTTGGCTTTCATGCACACCCATCGAAACACCGTTGCCCAACGGGGTTAGCAAGTAATCACGGTCGATGTTCTGCTCATAGCAGGCGTGTCCGACCTCATGGATTGTCGAGTAAAAACAATTGAATGGATCACGCTCTGATGTCCGCGTCGTAATACGCACGTCCAAACCGGACCCGGAGCTGAAGGGGTGGACAGCTTTGTCCACACGTCCGTGGCTCATATCGTAGCCGAATGTCTTGGCCAGCAAGCGCGTCAACTTCATCTGCTTGCCTTCATCAAAGCGTCCCTCCAGCGCAGCAGGCGCTTCGGCGTCTTTGATGGCCGCCCGCAACGCTGTCAGTTCGGGGCGCATTTCGCCAAACATCGCCTCAAGGTCGGCGCCCGTTGTTCCCGGTTCATAGTCCGCCAACATCGCATCATAAACATCACCGCCCGCGGACAACGCTTGCCCTTCCCAGCGCTTGAGTTTGATGACCTCTTCAAACGTTGGCAAAAACGCAGCGACATCGTTGTTTTCCCGCGCTTCCGCCCATGTGCCCTGCGCTGTGGATGTCACCCGCGCCAGGGTCGCGGCCAGATCCGCGGGCACTTTGTTTGTACGCTCAAAACTGCGTTTGATGTGGCGCACCTGGGCTTGTCCGGTGGCGTCCAGCTCCGCGACATCCACCGCAGCCAGCCAGTCCCCGACACGCGGATCACTGCGCCGTGCGTGCAAAACACTTTCGATAGCGGCCATTTCTTCACCGCGTTGCGGGGCTGCCCCGCGCGGCATCATCGTTTCCTGATCCCACCCCAAACGGCCGGCAATCTGGCTCAATGCCATCGTCTCACGCGCATGCGCCAACAGGTCGTCATAAGCACTCATAGATCAGTTTCCTCGGATTGAAGTTGTTATCGGGTAAGCCGACAAAAAGCGGGCGCGCAAGACCAGAACCCACAAGATAACCGCCAGCACTTGGTGCACAATGGCGATGTGGACGGGCGCGCCGTACAGAACCGTAACAATGCCCAGCAAAATTTGCAGGCTCAACGCTGCAAATGCGGCATTAAAGGCGAATTGAGTACGCAGATGTGCGCTTTTACGGCCTCGAAGCCACACAACAACGGCAAAAGCGAACAGCACATAGCCGGTGACGCGATGCACAAACTGCACCAACCCCGGGCTTTCAAACAGGTTGCGCCACCATGGCTCCAGCACAAAGGCTGAGGCGGGGAAAATCTGTCCCCCCATCAACGGCCAATCCGTATAGCTGCGTCCCGCATCAATACCCGCGACCAATGCGCCAAGCAGGATTTGTAGAAAGGTAAAGTGCAACAAGCCCGTCGAAAGGCCAAACAATTTGGCCTCCTTGCCACGCCGCGCTTGCATCAAATCCCGCTCTTCGCGCCCGAGCAACAACATGTACCATGCGATGAAACCGAGGATCACAAACGCCAGCCCAAGGTGGGTCGCCAACCGGTAACTCGCCACATCCACCATGCCCTCGCCAGTGGTGACGCCAGAGGCAACCATCCACCACCCGATGCCACCTTGCGCGCCGCCAAGGGCCCCCAGCAGCAACAATCGGGGCGTCCAGCCCGTCGGAATTTGACGGCGCAACAAGAACCAGACAAAGCCGATGGCCCAGACCAGCCCAATCACACGCCCAAGCTGGCGATGGCCCCATTCCCACCAATAGATCACTTTGAAATCAGACAGTTGCATCCATTGGTTCTGAATGCGGAATTCGTCGATCTCTTGATATTTGGCAAACTCCAAGGCCCAGTCGGCCGCGTTCAACGGCGGGATCGCACCTGTGAACGGGCGCCATTCCGTGATAGACAGACCACTGTCCGTCAGCCGTGTTAACCCGCCCACGGCGATCATCACAAAGACCAGGGCAAACAGGATCATCAACCAGATACGGATGGCGCCACGTGCGCCACTGCGTCCTTTGTCAATCAAACCGGGTGTCGCGACAGGCGCAGGTTTGCCGCTGTCGACCTCTTCGAAAATACTGCGTTTGGTGCTCATAAAACCCTCATGCGTTTTGGGGCAATCTAGGGCTGTGCAAGCCCAGCGTCCAGCGGATCAGTCGCCGCGTTCTTTCCAACGGACCATCTGCCGCAGGATGCCGTGAAACATTTGCACATCCGCACGCGTCATAGGCATACGGCTCCACATATTGCGCAGGTTCGTTTTCATGCTGGCCGCTTTGTGCGCGGGATAAAAGAACCCCGCCTCATGAAGACGCTCCTCGAAATGGCGGGCAAGATGGTCAACATCCTGCCCCTGCGCCCAGTTCGAGCCGGCCAGTTCCGTCACCGCATGGGTGACTTGGCCGCGCTGGCGCATCCATTCATAGCCCACCAACAACACACATTGCGCAAGGTTCAATGAGGCATAGTCCGGGTTCACCGGCACGGAAATCAATGCATTGGCCTGCGCCAGATCGTCGTTCTCAAGGCCCGCGCGTTCAGGACCGAACATCACGGCAACCTTTTGACCTGCATCGACTTTCTCGACCGCGAGGCGCATCGCTTCCTCCGGGGAGTAGATCGTTTTGGTCAAATCCCGTTGGCGCGCTGTCGTTGCAAAGACAAAGGTGCAGTCATGCAGACTGCCTGCCACATCCTGTGACGTCTGCGCATTGTCCAGCACACGCCCTGCCCCTGATGCCATCGCAACAGCGGATTGGTTGGGCCAGCCATCCCGCGGATCAACAATGCGCATCCGCTCCAATCCAAAGTTCAGCATTGCGCGCGCCGAGGCACCGATATTCTCGCCCATCTGCGGGCGCACCAAGACGATATAAGGAGTATCAACCATGCCCATCCCATAACGCGGGCGTAAATCGGGTACAACGCCCCGCATCAGGCAGGACCAAAAATATGGTGGCAGCAGGCATAAAAGTTTTCTTTTCCAGACAATTGCGCTAATCAGCCCACAACTCAAGCAAAGGACCGATGCAATGGCCGACACCCAGACCGAGCAGCCGCAACTCTATCTCATCACCCCGTCCGAGTTTGAACTCAGCCAGTTTCCCGACCAACTGGCCGCAATGCTGGACACCCATCCCATCGCTTGCGTGCGCATGGCCATGGCCAGCAACGACGAAACCCGCATCAGCAAAGCGGCGGACGCCCTGCGCGAAGTGACACATGCGCGCGATGTGGCCTTGGTGGTCAGTGATCATCTGGCGATGGTGGACCGTTTGGGGCTGGACGGAGTCCACCTGAGCGACGGCGCCCATCAGATGCGATATGCCCGCAAGGAACTGGGGCCGGACGCGATTATCGGCGCCCACAGCGGCACGTCACGCCATGACGGCATGGCTGCGGGCGAAGCAGGCGCGGACTACATCTGTTTTGGTCCAGTGCGCGAAAACACCCTTGGGGACGGCAGTTTTGCCGAATCCGATCTGTTCAAATGGTGGTCCGAAGTGATCGAAGTCCCTGTTGTCGCCGAAGGTTTGCTGGACGTGGACATGATCCGCGCCCTTGCGCCCTACACCGACTTTTTCGGGATCGGTGACGAGGTCTGGAACGCAGAAGACCCTATTGCGGCAATGGGCGAACTTATCGCCGCAATGGACTGATTTTTATCATAAAAACACCCGCTCTACACACCAGTACGCCCCAACCAGCGCAATCGCGCAGGACGCGGGGATAGAGATCGCACGCCGGTACCATTCCTTGCGGGCGAACCATCCCACAAGGGCAAAGGCCATCGCGATCACCGCCAACTGGCCGAATTCCACACCAATGTTAAAGCCGATCAGCGCGGGTATGAATTGCCCTTCTGGCAATCCGAATTCCCCCAGCACAGAGGCAAACCCAAGCCCGTGCAACAGCCCGAACCCGAAAATCACCACAGGGCGCCATCGATTGAGCCCGGAGGTAAATATGTTCTCGACCGCCACATAAACGATCGAGGCGGCAATCAACGGCTCGACAATGCTGCCCGGAACCATGACCCAACCCATCGCGCCGAGTGCCAGTGTCACCGTGTGCGCCAGCGTAAATGCGGACACCTGCCACAACAGCGGGCGCAGCTTGGCCGAGAGGAAAAACAGCCCCAATACGAACAGGATATGATCCAGCCCTTTGGGCAGGATGTGATCAAAGCCGACAGGAATGTAGGACACAAACGGTTGCCATCCTGTGTCAGCACCGCCACCTGTCAGCGCGATCTCGGGGCTGGATGCGCCACCCTGCAACAATCCGGTATAAGGTGCCTCAACCCCTTGTTGACGCAGCACAAAACTGCCTGCCCCCTTTGGCCAGCTGATGACCACAGATTGCGCGGTTTCCGCGATATAGGCGTCCAGCACCAGCGACGTCACACGTGGCTGTTCCAGATCGTCACTGTCGCTCATTTGGAACGTCGTCAGGTTGAGCGGCATCGCAACACCGTCGACGCTTAGGAAGGGAACGGCGTTCCAGTCGTTGACCAGTTCCGGCAGTTTTCGCCCGATGTCTGTGACAGGCAAGGCCCGCAAGGCCTCGTAGTCAGAGAGGTTTTCGGCCTCATCCGTGTCTTCAACAGTGTCCAGATCGATATTGGCCAGAAAGGCTTCGACGTTGGCCGTCACCGCGAACCGCAAGACCGTGCCATCCACAACCGTCATGTCAGACAGGGTCGGCAGCACCTCATGCGCATGGCCCACAACCGCGTGAAGGCCCAGCCAAATGCTTGACATCACCGCCAGAAGCCGCAGCTTACCCGTAACCTGATAGAAAGTTGTCCCCATGTCTTTGTCCCGTCTTTTTGGTTGTGCCGCACTTGTCGCGTCGCCGCTCATGCTGTCTGCCCACGAGTTTTGGATCGAACCGCTGGAGTTTCAAGTCGAAAGTGGCGCGCCCATGGTTGCCAATCTCAAAAACGGACAAGAGTTTCAAGGGAACGACCTTGCCTATTTCTCAACCTCGAGCACGCGGTTTGATGTGATCCACGGGGACAAGGTCAAGCCACTCGAGGGCCGCATGGGGGATCGTCCGGCCGTGAACCTCACTGCGGGAGACGACGGTCTGGTCGTCATTGTGCATGAAACCACGCCCTCCCGTCTGAAGTACGCCACATGGGAGAAATTCGCCAAGTTCGTGGCGCATAAGGATTTCAAGGATATGGAGGCGCGCCACACAGCAGCCGGGTTTCCACGCGAAGGGTTTCGCGAAAGTTACACCCGTCACGTCAAGACGTTGATCGCCGTCGGACATGGCAACGGGGCAGATACAGAAACAGGTATGGCAACCGAAATTGTCGCAATCTCAAACCCTTATGACCCCGCCTTCACAGGAGACATGCAAATTAAGCTTTTGTTAGAGGGGGCACCAAGGCCGGATGCGCAGATTGAAGTGTTCGCGCGCGACACAGACGGCGTGGTCACCATCACACTGCACAAAACAGACGCCAAAGGCCTCGCAACCATTCCGGTTCTCAAAGGGCATGACTATCTTTTTGATGCGGTGCACATCCGCCCCTACACCGGGGACAAGGACGCCGCGTGGGAGACACTTTGGGCTGCATTGACCTTTGGCGTGCCGCAATGATCCGCTTGCACCCGTAAGCTGCACCCGTCAAAAGAAGCCCATGAGCAAAACACCTGATATTCTGTGCATCGGCAGCATCTTATGGGACATCATTGGACGCTCCCGGGCGCAAATGCACCGGGGCTCCGATATGCCCGGACGCATCACGCGCCTGCCGGGTGGGGTCGCGCTGAACATCGCGATGACCTTGGCGCGGTTCGGGTTCACACCTGCGCTGCTCAGTGTGGTGGGACGGGACGCAGAAGGCGATGAATTGGTCGCGGCTTGCGACGCACTCGGGCTGGTCACAGACACCATGTACCGCTCCGATGATTTGCCAACAGACCGCTATATGGCGGTTGAGGGGGGCAACGGATTGATCGCGGCCATTGCCGATGCCCATTCCCTTGAGGCGGCAGGCGACAAAATTCTACGCCCCTTGCGGGACGGAACGCTGGCCGACGCAGATCACCCTTATGACGGGATGATCGCGCTCGACGGAAACCTCACGCTCGCACTGCTCAGCGCATTGGCCATCAGCCCGCTGACGGCACGGGCCGATTTGCGCGTGGCGCCTGCGTCACCGGGCAAGGCGGCGCGGCTTGCCCCCTTTATCGCTGCAGGGCACGGCACACTTTATGTCAATCTCGAAGAAGCCGGACTGCTGTGTGACGCCCGCTTTGACACCGCCACACAGGGCGCACGCGCCTTGCTGGACAAAGGGGCCGCGCGGGTTCTGGTCACCAATGGCGGCGAAGACGCAGCCGAAGGCACAGGGGCCGACGTCATCAGCGCCACGCCGCCCCAAGTACAGGTGACACGGATCACAGGCGCAGGGGACACGTTCATGGCCGCCCACATTGCCGCCGAATCCAAAGGCGCGTCGCGGCCCGACGCGCTCACCCAAGCCCTTGAGGCTGCCGCAACTTATGTTTCAGGAGATCCGAATTCATGACCCTCATCACGATGTCCAAAGACGTTGCCGCCGCCCTTTCTGACGGACGCCCTGTCGTCGCTTTGGAAAGTACAATCATCACCCATGGCATGCCCTACCCGCAAAACCTCGAAGTGGCCCGTCAGGTTGAAAATGACGTCAAAGCCGCAGGCGCCGTGCCGGCCACCATGGCGGTGATTGACGGAACGTTGCACGCAGGACTGGAAGACGCACAGCTTGAAGCCTTGGCACAAGCCAAAGGGGTCGCCAAACTGTCACGCGCGGATCTGGCCGTCTGCATGGCGGATGGGAAAACAGGCGCCACAACAGTTGCGGCCACGATGATCGCGGCGCGATTGGCAGGGATCGGGGTTTTTGCCACAGGAGGGATCGGCGGCGTGCACAAAGGCGCAGAGCTGAGCTTTGACATCTCGGCCGACCTTTTGGAGCTGGGCCAAACGCCTGTGACGGTCGTCGCAGCGGGGGCCAAGGCCATCCTTGATATCCCCAAAACGCTTGAGGTGCTTGAAACGCAAGGGGTTCCGGTGATCGCGTACGGTCAAGACGACATTCCAGCATTCTGGAGCCGTGAAAGCGGGCTCAAAGCCCCCCTGCGCATGGACACGGCCGCGCAAATCGCAGCCAGCCACAGCCTGCGCGGGCAAATGGGTATTCCGGGGGGGCAGCTGATCGCCAACCCGATCCCGCAAGACGCAGAGATTGCAGCAGATATCCTCGCTCCGATCATTGCGCGGGCGCAAAGCGATGCAAGCGCACATGGAATCACCGGCAAAGGTGTGACGCCCTATCTGCTACAGCGGATTTTCGAGCTCACAGAGGGGCGCTCCCTCACCGCGAACATCGCACTTGTGCGCAACAATGCCCGCTTGGCCGCTGAAATTGCATCGCATTTGTGCAAACCAGGTTAAACGCACCAGCGATGTTGCGCATTCCCATTGTAGTCGCAGGGCAAAACACATATTTGCCAGAACAACGCCAAGCGGACCATTGAATGAACACCCCTTTCGACCCAGAAAAACCAAAGCGACCCGGACTTTTTGCCCGCTTGCGCTCTTCCTTCCTGACCGGACTGGTGGTTGTGGCCCCTGTTGGCCTTACAATCTGGTTAATCTGGACTGTTGTCGGTTGGTTTGACGGCTTTGTCTTGCAAGTGGTGCCCAACGCCTATCAACCCGACCGCTTGCTGCAAACGTGGCTTGGACTGGATGAAACGATCCAGATCAACATCCGCGGCATCGGGGTTGTATTTTTTCTGGTGTTCACAATCATTGTCGGCTGGATGGCGAAAGGGTTGCTTGGGCGCTCCTTGATCCGCTTTGCCGAAGGCTTGGTGGAACGCACACCGGTTGTGCGCTCGATCTATTCCGGCATCAAACAGATTTCCGAAACGATTTTCGCGCAATCCGAACGCTCTTTTGAAAAAGCGTGCCTGATTGAATACCCCCGGCGCGGCATCTGGGCGATCGGCTTTATCTCCACCACCGCCAAAGGGGAAATCGCCAAAAGCACGGGCCACAGCGGTGAGGAATTGCTCAGCATCTTTGTGCCCACAACGCCAAACCCGACGTCAGGCTTTTTGCTGTTCATCCCCGCCAATGACGTGATCGAACTGGACATGAGCGTCGAGGATTCAGCGAAATTGGTGATCTCTGCCGGTCTGGTTTATCCCAACGGCAAAGATCCAAGCGTTCCGCCCGAGGAAAAAGACGACGCTTAAGCGAACATATCGCGCAGGTTCAGGCTGGAACGGACGTTCAAGTCATCAAAATGCGCGTCCAGAAACGCCTGTGTCGCCGCTTCGCCAGCACTTTTCAGCTCTGAAATCACATAGCCGTTTGGCACGGATTTGGTGGCCACAGACAGCGCATTCATCACTGCGTCATCGGCAATCATGTGCATGTGCACCTTGGACATTGTGCCGGGGTTCAGCGTCCCGTCCTCCAGCAGGCGTTGCACAAAGTCGATGGCGCGCATCTCTCGCAGCAAGGATGAATTAAAGCTGATCTCGTTCAACCGGTTCTGGATTTCCTGCGCTGTTTGGGGCAGCTTTTCACGCTCAAGCGGGTTGATGTTCACCACCACGATATCGTCGGGCAAAGGGTCGCCAAACAGCGGGAACAACGCGGGATTGCCGGTATAGCCACCATCCCAAAACGCCTGGACGCGTCCCGTTTCAGTGTCAAATATCTCGACCGCCTGAAACAAAGTCGGCAAACAGGCGGACGCCATAATGACGTCTGCTGTGATCTCTTCGGCGCGAAATACGCGCAGCTTGCCGTTGCGCACGCGCGTGGCATTGATGAACAACGCCGGCCCCTCATCAGCGCAGACTTTCTCATAGTTCAATTCGCCCAGAATATCCGTCAGCGGGTTTTTGTAAAACGGACCATAAGCATAAGGCGACGCCATGCGGGTAAAGGCCTCCCCCATCATGTAAGGAATAGATTTTTCAATGGCTTGAGAGACGGCGTTGATCCCGAACGGTGACAGCCACTTGGTCAAGGCATCCCCATGCGCGCCGCCGACTTCCGCCCACAGCCAGTCCAGATTGTCACGGGCCCCGCGTGTGCCGTTCTGCACCATCCCCGCCTTCAGGGCCGCCGCATTCAGCGCCCCCGCCGAGGTGCCCGAAATACCCACGATCTCGATCCTTGGATCGGACAACAAGCACTCCAAAGCGCCCCATGTAAAGGCACCGTGCGCGCCGCCTCCCTGTAGGGCCAGATTGATCCGTTTGACAGTCATACGCGCCTTTCTTGCGCGCATGGGGGATCCCTGCGCGACATCACATTATTCTTGATTGCGGTCTAAAGAGCCGTCCAGCCGCCATCGACGCTGATGGTCGTGCCGGTGATCTGGGCCGCCGCGTCAGAACACAAGAACACAGCCGTGCCACCCATCTGTTCGGTGGTGGCGAACTCTTTTGAGGGTTGGCGCTTGAGCATGACATTCTGGATCACGTCCTCGCGGCTCATGTTGTATTCTTTCATTGTGTCGGGGATCTGCTTTTCCACGATGGGGGTCAGCACATAGCCAGGGCAAATCGCATTCGCAGTGATCGGCTCTTGGGCGGTTTCCAACGCTGTGGTTTTGGTCAGACCGACAACGCCGTGTTTGGCGGCGATATACGCGGCCTTGAAGGGAGAGGCCGTCAACCCGTGGGCAGAGGCGATGTTGACCACCCTACCCCAACCGGCGGCGCGCATCATCGGCAGGGCAATGGCCGTGGTGTGGAAAGCAGAGCTCATGTTGATCGCGATGATCGTGTCCCATTTGTCTGCCGGAAATTCGGGGATCGGGGCCACGTGCTGGATGCCCGCGTTGTTGACCAGAATATCGCAGCGCCCCGCGTCCGTGATCAAACGGCGACATTGATCGCCTTTGGACATGTCCGCCTGAATGTAGCGCGCCTGTGTTCCGGTCTCTTTGCTGATCTCTTCGGCGATGGCATGATCCTCATCGCGGTCGCTGAAGGAGTTCAAAACAACATCCGCACCTGCGCGTGCCATTTCCCAAGCAATGCCCAAACCGATTCCCGAGTTGGATCCGGTGATCACTGCTGTTTTACCTTTGAGAGAAATTTCGAACGCCATTGTGTGCTCCTGTGTCTGTGTTGGTCGCACCATGTCATGCTGCACCTGCGAAATAAATGGGGCGCAATCAGGGACGGCTCGCAAAAGGGTAAAAAAAAACGCCAGCACGAAGCTGGCGTTAAGTTATTGAGGCAGGTTTCATACAGGCAAGAAACCTATCGAGCAGTGACATCGTTATAGGCAATTGACCGCCCTTGGCCAAGCTAAAAGTTTGATATTGCGTGAATCCATCGTTACCCAATGTATTAACAAAACAAGGGCAAATGGGGATTGTTGCGGATATGTGTATAGTGTTTTTCCAACTTGGACGGTCCGGTTTTCGCGGATTTTGCGCTTCGGCGGCTTTGATTCTGGCAGTCGCGCCGGCATTTGCAGAATCAGTACATGGCATAGCTATGTACGGCGACCCTGCCCTTCCACCTGATTTTGTGTCTCTCCCCTACGTAGAGGCCAATGCGCCCAAAGGCGGGGCCATTGTGCTGGGAAATACGGGTGGATTTGATTCCCTCAACCCTTTTGTCTTCAAAGGGACCAAACCCTGGCAGCTTCCATTCTTAACCCATGAGGCGTTGATGGGGCGAAGTTTGGACGAACCTTTCACACTTTATGGCCTTTTGGCCGAATCGGTAGAGGTCCCGGACAGCCGGAAATGGATCGAATTCAAGCTGCGCACAGGCGCCCGATTCTCTGATGGCACCCCCGTGACGGTTAAGGATGTGATCTGGTCCTTTAAGACTTTGGGAACCGAGGGGCACCCGAAATACCACGGACTGTGGACACAAATCGAGAGCATCGAAGAGACCAAACCAGACCATGTGCGCATCACCTTCAACACCGACAACCGCGAACTGGCGATGTTGGTGGGCCTGCGCCCGATCCTGAAAGCCGCGCAATGGGACGGCGTTGATTTTGCCAACGCGCCCCTCGACATGGTGCCCATCGGGTCTGGCCCCTATGCGGTCACCGATTACGAGGCGGGGCGTTTTGTGAAACTCTCACGATCTGACGATTATTGGGGCGCGGACGTGCCGGTGCAAAAAGGCACGCACAACTTTGACAGCATTCGCATCGATTTCTACGGCGACGGCGATGTCCTGCGCGAAGGGTTCAAAGCGGGCGAAATCTCGGCCATGCGCGAATTCAACGCCGAAGACTGGGCCAGCCAATACAATTTCCCCCGCGCCTTGAACGGCGATGTGGTCAAAACCGAAATCGCACACCAAAAGCCATCCGGCATGACCGGCTTTGTGATGAACACCCGCCGCGCGCCGTTTGATGACTGGCGCGTGCGCGAGGCGATGATCCAGGCGTTCAACTTCGAGTTCATCAACGAAACCTTCACCGGAAGCGCACAGCCGCGCATCAGTTCGTATTTCTCGAACTCTGTGCTCGCGATGCAAAGCGGTGCAGCTCCGGCACCCGTTGCGGCCCTTTTGAAACCCTTCAACGCCATCCTGCCCCCCGATACGCTCGAAGGATACACCCTGCCCGCGTCTGACGGATCACTGCGCAATCGCAAAGCCACACGTCGGGCGATGTCCCTGTTGAGTGATGCGGGGTTTACCGTCGAAAACGGTGTGATGAAGGACCCGAATGGCAAGCCGTTCACATTTGACATCCTGCTTCCCAAAGGGGGGACTGAAAACGCCGCCATTGCCGACCTTTATATACAGTCGCTCAACCGTCTCGGGATCGCGGTCAAAACCGAAACCGTGGATGACGCGCAATTTGTCGAACGCACAGGCACTTTCGCGTTCGAGATGACGTATTTCCGGCGCGCCTTGTCCTTGTCACCGGGCAACGAGCAGAAGTTCTACTGGGGCAGCGCCTCAGCGGATCAGGAAGGAAGCCGTAACCTGATGGGAGCAAAATCCCCGGCCGTGGACGCGATGATTGACGCGATGCTCGGCGCACAGGACCAAGAGGGATTTCTGGCCGCCACCCGCGCCCTTGACCGCGTGTTGATGGCCGAACGCTTTGTTATTCCGTTCTGGCAATTCACCACAGGGCGTATCGCCCATGTCAAAGAAATGAAGAAGCCGGACGTGATCCCGATCTACGGCGACGGCCCGGCATATATGCCGCATCTGTGGTGGTGGGACAAAGAATAGCCCCTGTCACGGCGCTGTTACATAGCGCGCCTACACACCGACAAACACACAAGAGAACACATAAATGCTACAGAAATTAATGGCAGAGGGGCTTGGTACGGCCCTGTTGCTGATCGGGGTCGTCGGCTCGGGGATCATGGGCGAAACACTGGCAGGCGGGAACGTGGCCATTGCCCTGTTGGCCAACGCCATTGCGACGGGATGTATGCTGTATGTGATCATAACCGTGCTTGGCCCGATTTCGGGGGCACATTTTAACCCCGCGGTAACGCTCGCGTTTTTCGTGCGCGGTGAAATCGACACTCGCCTTGCGATTGCGTATGTCCCGATCCAGATTTTGGGTGGAATATTAGGGGTTTGGGCCACTCACTTTATGTTTGACCTGAGCATATTCCAAACATCGAGCACGCTGCATAGAACCGGCGTAAACCAGTGGGGATCAGAGGCGATCGCAACGTTTGGCCTGTTGTTTGTGATTTTCGGGGGGCTGCGTTCCAAACCAGATGCGGTGCCGGCTTTGGTCGCGATTTACATCACAGGGGCGTATTGGTTCACATCCTCCACCAGCTTTGCCAACCCTGCAGTCACCATCGCACGCGGCTTCAGCGACACGTTTGCGGGCATATACCCGGGCCATATCGCAGCCTTTATCCTCGTTCAAATCGTGGCGGTGTTTGTGACGCTGGCGATCTTCAAAGTGCTGTTCAGGAACTCAGCGACGTAACCCAAAGAATGGTCGCATCCTCATCGCTGAGAGAGACCACATTGTGCCCCATCGTCGCATCATAATAGGCACTGTCGCCGCGCCGCATTTCCACGGGTTCGTAGAACTCCGTATAAAGCGTGACGACCCCGGTGAGGACATACAGGAACTCTTCGCCGCCGTGGCGGACCCAGCCGTCAAATTCGTCCATTGAGCGCGCACGCACACGCGCCCGGTAGGGCAACATCTTCTTTTGGGTCAGCGCCTCGGCAAGCAATTCATGTTCGTAGGTCGTGGTCACCTGCGCGTTGCCCGCACCGGTTTTGGTGACCGCCATCCGTCCGCCCACCTGGCCTTGTTCAGGCGGAGTGAACAGCTGCGGAACGGATATTTCCAACCCGATCGCCAGCTTCTTCAGGGCCTCATAGGTCGGGGACATCTGACCGTTTTCGATTTTGGACAATGTTGAACGGGCCAACCCCGCCTGGCCGGCAGCTTGTTCCAGCGTCCAGTCACGGGCTTTGCGCAAGGCACGCACCCGCGCGCCCAGGTCCAAAGGCTCTGCAATTTCGGTGGCCCCTGTCTGGCGGGCGATCTGGATCAATGATTTTGGGTCTTTACCTGTCATAACAGATGTATAGGGGGCGTCGGGATAGCTTGCAACGGCGCAACGCACACGGTAGCGATTGCAAATGCTTTCCATCTTTGATCACGGCCCTGCGCCTGCGTGTCCCGCGCCCTTTAATATGGCTGGTTATGTTCTGGGCAAAGCGGCAGAGCAGCCGGATGCTTTGGCTCTGCGCGTTCTGAACGGGGCGGACGCAGATCATCCCTACATGGATTGGAGCTACGGGGCCTTGGCCCGGGCGGTGCGCGCAACGGCCACGGGTCTGGTGCAAAATGGAGCCTGCGTCGGCGACAAGATCCTGATGCGTTTGGGCAATACCGTAGATTTCCCCATCGCCTATCTTGGCGCTTTGGCTGCAGGACTGGTGCCAGTCCCCACATCTGCGGCCCTGACGGAACCCGAAGTCGCGCGCATTATCGCAGAGCTGTCGCCGCGTTTGATCTTGCACGATACAGACGTGGCGTGTCCGCACATGCCGGAAATCACTCTGGATCTAAACGCCCTGCGCACCCTCCGGACCTGTGCAGAATGCAGCTATCATCTGGGGGATCCGAACCGGTTGGGCTACATCATTTACACCTCTGGCACATCCGGCCAACCGCGCGCTGTGGCCCATGCCCACCGTGCGATTTGGGCGCGGCGGATGATGTTTGAGGGCTGGTACGCCTTGGGGCCCGAAGACCGCGTTTTGCATGCAGGGGCTTTCAACTGGACCTACACTTTGGGAACAGGCCTGATGGACCCCTGGACCATCGGAGCATGTGCCGTCATCCCTGCCCCTGGCACCCCGTCAGCGGCATTGCCCGACTTGATCGCCGCCCACAGAGCAACAATTTTTGCAGCCGCGCCCGGTGTGTATCGCCAAATGCTCAAGCCCTCGCGCCTGCGGGCCATGCCAACTTTACGCCACGGGCTGAGTGCCGGTGAAAAGCTGCCCAAAGCAGTGGCACAGGCATGGACAGGCGCCACGGGGCTCAACATCTATGAGGCGTATGGCATGTCGGAATGTTCCACCTTTTTGTCGGCCTGCCCATCCGCGCCAGCAGATCACGGCAGCTTGGGGCGGCCGCAAACAGGGCGGCGCGTTGCCCTGTTGGGGCCGGATGGGCCTGTGGTGCGCGGACACGAGGGCACCATCGCCGTTCACCGCGACGATCCGGGGGTGATGCTGGGCTACCTCAACGCCCCTGATGAAACAGACACCAAGATGCAAGGCCAGTGGTTTGTGACCGGAGATCAAGGCGTTATGGGGGAAGACGATCAAATCACCTATCTGGGGCGCAACGACGACATGATGAACGCAGGCGGCTACCGCGTGTCCCCGATCGAAGTGGAACAGGCGATGCTGGGCTGCGACGGGATCACCGGTTTCGCCGCAGCCCAGATCGAGGTCAAAGCAGACACCACAGTGATCGCGGGATTCTACACAGGGCCACACGCACTGGCAGACGCCCCCTTGCGCGCGCATGCGGCGGCGCGACTGGCGCAGTACAAATGCCCGCGCCTGTTTGTCCACCTTCCCGAACTGCCGACAGGGGGCAACGGCAAAATCCTGCGCCGCGCCTTGCCAGCGATCTACACTGCGCGGACGTCACAATAGTACAAAACCACCGCTTTGGACTTGCAGCGCACAAACACCAGTGACAAGCCAAAGCACATAAATCTTCAGGAGGGTCCAATGGCCACAATCAAGCTTGATATCATGTCGGATCCCATCTGCCCGTGGTGCTTTATTGGCAAGGCGCATCTGGACAAAGCACTGGCCGCACATCCGGACCACCCGTTCGAGATCGAATGGCACCCGTTCCAACTCAACCCCGAGATGCCCTCCGAGGGCATGGGGCGGCGCGCCTATCTTGAAGGCAAATTCGGAGGCAAAGAGGCCGCTGTCAAAGCCTATGCACCCGTTGTGGAACACGCTGAAAAAGCAGGCGTGGCGATCGATTTCGAGGGGATGACACGCACGCCCAACACACTCAATGCCCACCGCCTGATCCACTGGGCAGGAATTGAAGGACGCCAGATCGCAGCCGTCTCGGCGTTGTTCAAAGCCTATTTCACAGACGCGCGTGACATCGGAGACGTGGATGTTCTGGCCGACGTGGCCGACAGCATCGAGATGGACGCAGCGCTGGTGCGCCGACTGCTGGCCACAGATGAAGACATGCAATTGATCCGCGACCGTGATGCACACAGCCGCACCATGGGGGTCAATTCCGTGCCAACATTCATTGTGGGGGGACGTCACGCGGTGCCCGGTGCGCAACCTCCAGAGCTTTGGGCGCAGGTGATTGCAGATCTCGCGAACCAGACAGAGGCAGAATAACAAAAACGCACAGAACTTTTTGAGTTTGCGCGGTGTTCATTCGTCGGGCGATCCTCCATAATTTGTTTATTAAACACGGCGCGGGTAAATTTTTGCCAGATACGAGTATTGCGTGACATCAAAACCGACCCAGTCCATCGGACAACTTGAATTTGTAATGCTGATGGCCGCAATGCTGGCCACCACGGCGTTTTCCATTGATGCGATGCTCCCCGCGATGGGGGAAATTGCGGCCGATATCACGCCCGACCTTCCCGCGCGTGCGTCGTGGGTGTTGACCAGCTTTGTGATCGGCCTCGGGATCGGGACATTTTTCGCAGGCCCCCTGTCTGACGCGTTCGGGCGCAAACCGGTGCTTTGTGCAGGGACGGCTATCTACGTTGGCGCTGCGGTCTGGGCGTGGCTGGCCCACTCCCTCGAAGCGGTTCTCATCGCGCGCATGGTTCAAGGCCTTGGGGGTGCGGCCCCGCGTGTGGTGTCCATGGCGATCATTCGTGATCTATACGCAGGACGGGAAATGGCGCGGATTGTGTCGTTTTGCATGACGATCTTCATTCTTGTGCCGGCCATTGCACCGGCCACGGGGGCCGTGATCATCGCCTATTTCGGGTGGCGCGGAATTTTCGGAGCGTTCATTGTTTTCGCCGTGCTGACATTGGGGTGGCTTCATTTCCGTATCAAGGAACCCTTGCCTTTGGAGGCACGCCGCCCCTTGAAGCTGTCGTCGCTTGTCGCGTCGATCTCCGAGGTGATGCGACACACCACAGTGCGGCGCGCGATCATCGTGCAGACGCTGGTGATGGCGATGCTGTTCTCGGTATTGACCATGATCCACCCGATTTACGACGTAACCTATGACAAGAATGACAGCTTTCCATTCTGGTTCGCCCTCGTTGCCGTGTTTTCGGGGGCGGCAAGTTTGCTGAATGCCGCTATCGTTGTGCGCCTTGGGATGCAGGCGGTGATCACATGGACCATGTGCCTTCAGGTCACGATTTCGGCTCTGATTTTGCTGGTGATGTGGACTGACAGCGCCGCCTATTTCTGGCTGTTTCTGCTGTGGCAGTTTGTGCTGTTTTGTCAGGCGAGTTTGGTGATTGGAAACCTGAACGCCTTGGCGATGGAGCCTATGGGCCATATCGCTGGCACAGCGGCGTCGGTGGTCGGGGCGATCGCTACGGTGTTTGCTGCGTTGATTGCCTCGCCCATCGGGTTGCTGTTTGACGGAACACCGCGCCCACTGCTGATCGCGATTATCGCCCTGACCATCCCGTCTGTTGTGGTGATGCTGCGCATCGGGCGCGCGAGCTGAAAACCGCCCAAATCAGGATGCGGCAGCTGCCTTTTTACGCTTCTTTTCGGCCACGACCTTTTCTGCCAGATCACGCGCGATTGCGAAGGCGCCTTTGATCTTGTCGTTGTCCTTGGCCCAATCGCGGCGCACGACGATTTTGTTGTCTTTGACCTTGGCAAGGCCGCGCTGGTTCTCGATGAACTCCACCAACCCTTGCGGCGAGGCGAATTTGTCATTGTGGAACTGCAACGTCGCGCCTTTCGGCCCGCCGTCGAGTTTGGAAATACCCGCCTTTTTGCACATGCCTTTGATACGCACGATCAGCATCAGCGTGTTGACCTCGCGCGGCAAGGTGCCAAAGCGGTCGATCAATTCCGCGGCAAAACCTTCCAGCTCAACCTTGGTGCTCAAGGACGACAAACGGCGGTAAAGCCCCAAACGCACATCAAGATCAGGCACATAATCCTCAGGGATCAACACGGGCACGCCCAGATTGATCTGCGGCGCCCATTGATCATCATTGACGGACAGGCCATCCATCTCGCCTGAACGGATCTTCGCAATCGCGTCTTCCAGCATGGATTGGTACAACTCATATCCCACATCACGCATTTGGCCCGATTGCTCTTCACCCAGCAGATTGCCAGCCCCACGAATATCGAGATCCTGTGAGGCCAGTGTGAACCCTGCCCCCAGCGTGTCGAGCGATCCCAAAACGCGCAAACGTTTTTCTGCGCTTGTGGTCAATTTGGTGCGTGGTTTCGTTGTCAAATAGGCATAGGCGCGCGTTTTGGAACGACCCACACGGCCCCTGAATCTGATACAGCTGCGCCAAACCAAACATGTCCGCGCGGTGCACGATCATCGTGTTGGCCGTCGGGATATCAAGCCCGCTTTCCACAATCGTGGTCGCCAGCAGCACATCATATTTGCCGTCATAAAATGCGTTCATCCGATCATCAAGTTCACCCGCCGCCATCTGACCATGCGCGACCATATAGTGACAATTCGGGCAGTTGCTCTTTAAGGAACGTCTCGATCTCGGGCAGATCCAGAAATCCTTGGCACGACATAAAACGACTGCCCGCCGCGATAATGTTCGCGCAAAAGCGCCTCGCGCAGCGTGACCGCGTCAAATTCGCTGACATAGGTGCGGATGGCCAAGCGATCAACGGGCGGCGTGCCGATGATCGACAGATCACGCACGCCAGACAGGCTCAACTGCAAGGTCCGCGGGATCGGCGTCGCGGTCAACGTGAGCACGTGAATATCTGTGCGCAGCTGCTTTGAGGCGCTCTTTGTGGCCAACGCCAAAGTGCTGCTCTTCATCAATGATCAGCAAACCAAGATTGTTAAACTTGGTACTTTTAGCGAGTAACGCATGGGTGCCGACGACAATATCAACGGTGCCATCGGCCATGCCGTTGCGGGTTTCTTCGGCGTCCTTAGTCGTCACGAAACGCGATAAGGGTCTAACTTCAATGGGAAAACCACGAAACCGCTCCGCGAAAGCTTTTGTAGTGCTGGCGTGCCAGCAAGGTGGTCGGCGCAATGATCGCCACCTGAACGCCAGACATCGCAGCAATGAAGGCGGCACGCATCGCGACTCTCGGTTTTACCAAAGCCAACATCGCCGCACACAAGGCGGTCCATCGGTTGACCAGAGCCCATATCCGCCAGTACATCGCCAATCGCACCCAGTTGATCGTCGGTCTCTTGATAGGGGAAGCGCGCAGAGAAAGCGTCCCACATGCCGGGCGGTGGCTCCATGATCGGTGCGCGGCGCAGCGCGCGTTCAGCCGCGACGCGAATAAGCTTGTCGGCCATCTCGCGAATGCGCTCTTTCAGCTTGGCCTTTTTGCTCTGCCACGCCCCGCCACCAAGACGGTCTAAAAGACCTTCTTCATGACCATATTTGCTCAGCAACTCGATATTTTCGACAGGCAAATACAGTCGCGCATTTTCCGCATAGTCAAGCAGGATACACTCATGCGCAGCCCCTCGCTGCGGTGATCACCTCAAGCCCTTGATAACGCCCAATTCCGTGATCCACATGCACGACCAGATCGCCGGGATTGAGGCTTTGGGTTTCCGTCAGGAAGTTCGCGCGCCTTCTTGCGCTTTTTTGCGCCCCGAATAAGGCGATCCCCAAGAACATCCTGCTCTGAAATCACCGTCATATCCGGTGTTTCAAACCCATGCTCAAGTGCCCAAACGACCAAATGTAATCCGCGTTTCCCAACGCCCTTCGCATCGCGCACGGCGATAGTCTCCGCGAGGCCTTCGTCTTCGATCAAACCCATAAGGCGTTCACGTGCACCTTCTGAGTAAGACGCTATGACAACCGGCCCTTGGTCATTTTCACTTTAATATGCGCAGCCAAGGCCCGAAAAGGCTGATACTTTCCTGTTGACGCTCAGGCGCGAAAGTTCCGCCCGATCCGCCCGGATGCATCTGTCACCCCAAGCCCCACAGCTTGCGGCAAGGCGCTAAATTGAATCACACGGCGATCCGCCATCACAGCGTCCCATGCTCTTCATCGAGATAAAGCAACTCAGCAGGTGCAGGCTTATAAACTGAATCCATGCGTTTTTTCGCGGCCATCGCGATTTTGCGGGTTTCATATTGATCTGCCACACTTTCCCAACGTGCAATGCGCGCAGGCGTCAGGGCATCGTCGCAAGTAATGCTTGCCTTAGGCAGATAGTCGAAAAGCGTTTCAAGTTCTTCATGAAAGAAAGGCATCCAGTGCTCAACACCTTGATGTTTTCGCCCAGCACTGACCGCCTCATAGAGCGGATCATCCGTGCCAGCCGCGCCAAACTCGATGCGATAATTCTGGCGAAACCGCGTGATCGCCTCATCATCCAAAATCACCTCGGATACAGGAGCGAGTTCGATCAAGTCCAACTTTTCTGTGGTGCGCTGGGTCGCAGGATCAAACCGACGTGCGCCATCCAAGATGTCGCCAAACAGATCAAGCCGGATCGGGCCCTGTTCGCCCGGAGGAAAGATATCAATGATCCCGCCACGCACTGCATAATCACCAGGTTCCATCACCGTCGGACTTTGCACAAATCCCATACGTACAAGAAAATTACGCAAAGCTTTTTCATCAACGCGGCCACCCACCTGTGCAGAAAACGCGGCTTCGCGCAGGATCTTACGCGCTGGAATCCGCTGTGTTGCGGCCCCCAAAGTTGTGAGCAAGACAAAACGCTTTGGCATTCCATGCACGAGTGCCGCCAGCGTTGCCATGCGCGCCGCAGAAATATCCGCGTTGGGCGAGACCCGATCATAGGGCAAGCAATCCCAACCGGGAAACACCACCACGGGCATTCTGGCGCAAAGAAACGCAACGCGTCCTGCATTGCCACCATGCGTTTATCGTCGCGTGCGACGTGGGTGACAGGCGCGCCTTTTTCAAGCTCGCGCAGGATCAGTTGGGCGTCAAATCCCTCTGGCGCACCGCTGATTGTGATATGTTTTGTGCTGGACATCTGGCCGCTTCAATTGGCGTTCAAAGGGGCCAAGTCAAGGGCGATCACTGCAAGAACACCAGATCGCGCAGGTTTTGATACATGCCCCAAAGCGATGTCACAAAAATCGAGATCATTCCGATCACTTGCGTGTAGGTCCGTTGGCGCGAAAGTCTGCGACGCAGGTCCTCGCCGTTGGGCTGCTCTGTTGCGATCAATCGGGCCGTGGACAGGTTCAACAATCCCACCATCGACATAGGCAAGCCCAATAAAAATACGGCTTGGGCCAGTTGTACGTCATACACAAAGCCAAGGATCACAAGGGTTGTGAACAAAAAGCAGCCAAAGCCAAGCAGCCAAAGTCCCGACACCTGACCGATGTAAAGCAATCGATTGCAATTGATGCGCACAAGATCTTCAAGGTCGATTTCGGCTTGCCCGCCATTGCGCCGGGCCCGAATGATCATGTCATTTGGCACGCCCAGCACCCAATGGCTGACGGTGGCCCACATCACGGCCAGCGCGATCCAGAACCACAGGTTCGAGAAGGATCGCATGTCGATGATTTGCAGAAGTGTGTCGCTGAGGGTCAAGGCGGTCGCTTTCAGGTTTTATGTGTCTTAGCGAGGGTTGAAGGTAATTCCTAGCCTTGCGAGGCGCAAAAATACGTGGCAGCAAAGGAGTGTCTAAAGAAAGTGACACATTATGCGCCCAACACAAGCCGCCTTTCCAGCCACGCGCCTTCGCCGCGCCCGCCAATCTGCATCCATTCGCGCATTGACCCGCGAAAACACATTGAGCGTGGATGATTTTATCTGGCCTGTGTTTGTACGGTCCGGCGAGGGTATCGAAGAACCCATTTCCTCGATGCCAGGTGTGTTTCGCCGCTCTGTGGACAAAATCGTCGAGGCCGCCCGCGAGGCCGCCGACCTCGGAATTCCGGCGATTTGCATTTTTCCCTACACTGGACTCGAAGAGCGTACACAAGATTGCGCCGGTGCGTGGGATCCCGAAAACCACGCCAACCGCGCCATTCGTGCCATCAAAGCCGCCGTCCCCGACATCGCGATCATGACCGATGTCGCTTTGGACACGTACAACATCAACGGCCACGACGGTTTTGTGGAAAACGGCGAAATCGTCAATGACCGTACGGTCGAGGCTTTGGTGAAAATGACCCTCGCACAGGCAGAGGCCGGCGCGGACATTATCGGACCATCGGATATGATGGACGGGCGCATCGGTGCAATGCGCGCGGCTCTTGAAGGGGCCGGGCATCAAAATACGATGATTTTAAGCTATTCTGCCAAATATGCCTCTGGTTTCTATGGCCCATTTCGCGATGCGGTCGGGGCCAGTGGCGCGTTGACGGGCGACAAAAAGACGTACCAAATGGACCCTGCCAATGCAGATGAAGCCATGCGGTTGATCGAACGGGATCTGCGCGAAGGGGCCGACATGGTCATGGTGAAACCCGGATTGCCCTACCTCGATATTTGCCGCAGGGTCAAAGACACGTTCGGGGCACCGACCTATGCCTATCAAGTGTCAGGCGAATTTGCGATGATCAAGGCAGCTGCCCAGAACGGGTGGATCGACGAAGAAAAAGTCATGATGGAAAGCTTGATGGCGTTCAAACGGGCGGGATGTGACGGTATTTTGACCTATTTCGCCCCCGCCGCCGCCAAACTGCTCGCCAAAAGGTGAGGCGAATTGCTGCCGATTAGACCGCTTGATAGGTGACAGACGCCAACAATCGGCGTATATCTGCGCATAACGCCCGGAATACCGGCGGAGCAGAGACCAATTACAGGCGGTTTAAAATGAATAACTCTACACTGTCGCGCCGCGCGTTTGCGTTTGGCGCTGTTGCAGCAACTGGCACACTTGCGGCCTGCGGAAATGGCGTTGGCGGGCGCGGCCCCGGGCTGATCGACGCACGGGTGAGTGCAACCTTACAGGAAATGTATCGCAGCTATCCGAACACGCGCCAACTCGCCGACAAAGCCAATGGCATGCTCGTTATGCCCCTGGTCACCGAAGCAGGCCTCGGGTTCGGGGGCGCGTATGGGCGCGGTGCACTCTTGGTCGGCAACACCACAGTCGACTATTATTCCGTAACGAAAGCCTCGGGAGGCTTGCAGATCGGTGCACAGCAGTACGCCCATGTTTTGTTTTTCATGACCGAGCAGGCACTGACAAACTTCAGACGTTCCCCGGGTTGGGCTGCAGGCGCAGACCTTGAATATGTGATCTCGGATCAGGGTGACAGTTTGAACGCGGACACAACGACCGCTTTGGCACCGGTTTTGGCTGCCGTCTTTGGTCGTGCCGGTTTGCGCCTTGGCGCAACACTTGAAGGTACAAAGTACACGCGCATCATCCCTTAAGGGTGCGCGCAACCGGCAAGGCGGCTATGCCGCCCTGTCGATCCCTTCCGTTAAACCATTCGCCGCGTAGACGAGTCTTGCGACGGTTGCTTCAAGGCGCGACATCGCCGCCCCCATATCCTTCTCGGTTTGCATCAGTTGGCCGGTAATTTCATCCAGTCCCGCTGTGTCACCTGCGATCTTCGAGCGTTCGATTTCGCACATGATGCGCGTCATTTCCAAACCGGACAGTGACCTACGGAAAGTACGGCACATGTTGGAAAACTGTCCCAAGCGCCGTGACAATACCACGACCTGCTGGCGGACCTCATCCCGATAACCGGTGCGCAAATCCTGCATCGTTGTGCGCTCCCCTTTTGCCCAATCCCCTTCGTCATCGCCGGCACTCATTTCGCGCACCACCACGTCCATCACCGCAGACACACTGGTCATAAAAGACGCCTCGCGGACTGGATCCCCGCCAAGTTGCGCCGCGTCATTAAAGCGATCGATCTGTTCGGTCAGGTTTTGTGTGATAATCCGGTGATTGCTGGAAACAACACTGATCGGACCATCACTGCCCTCCAATCGCCCGGCTTGCAGGCGCATGTTGTATGGGACTTGTTTGCTGCGCTCGAACAATGAGGTGACTGTCGCCACTTCCGTAGAGACGTCCGAAATACTTTTCTGAATTTGGGACAGCGTTTCCAATTCTTCAGGAATGGATTCACCCAGTGTGGTGTTGCGCGCTGTCAATTCTTCACGAAGGGAACGGGCCATGAAATCAAGGTAGTTTTCATACCCCATTGATTGGATCTGGTCGTGAAACTGCGTCAACGCCGTGTCCAGATTGAAATCATCGGCCTCTTCATCGGCGCGCAATTGCGCGTATAGGGTTTTGACGGCCTCCAACCCGGGCGAGGTTGGTTTGATCCGGACAGAAATATATCCGTCCTCCACCGGAAGCGCGATCGCAAACACCCAATAGTGATCCCCGTCTTTGCACTGGTTCACGACATATGCACCCAGTTTTTGGCCGCTTTTGATTGTGTCCCACATCAAACGGAAAATGACTTTGGGCATCTGCTTGTGGCGCACCAGCTTGTGCGGCGCGCCAACCAGTTCAGACCACGCATACCCCGACACTTCACAAAACTTTTCGTTGGCAGACTGGATCACGCCCCGCTTTTCAGTGCGAGTGTACATAATATCCGCAAGCTTGAAATGCGGCGTTTCGAGTTTGGGGTCGATGGAATCAGGCACACATGGCTCCTTAGGTGTTTCCCCCTAAGTTGCCTATGATGTGTTCCCGAACCATTAAAATGCGCCCCCGAAGGGACAGATTTTCACCCCATCGCTTGCAATCTTTTGATCAAACTGGAGGTATCCCAGCGTCCGCCACCCAATTTTTGCACATCATTATAAAACTGATCGATCAAGGCCGTCGCAGGCAGCGACGCCCCGATCTCGTCGCCGGTGCTCAGACAAATGCCAAGGTCCTTGCGCATCCAGTCCACGGCAAAGCCATGCTCGAAATGGTCATCCAGCATGGTTTCATAGCGGTTGGACATCTGCCAACTGCCCGCCGCGCCCTGACTGATGACTTCAACCACGGCACGCCCGTCCAGCCCTGCTTTCTGGGCGAAATGCAACGCCTCGGACAGCCCCTGCACCAATCCGGCAATCGCGATCTGGTTGCACATCTTGGTCATCTGGCCTGCGCCCGTCTCTCCGATGCGGCGACACATTTTGGAATACACCTCCATGATGGGCAAAGCACGGGCAAAGGCATCCTCATCTCCGCCACACATGATCGACAACTGAGCGTTTTCCGCCCCCGCCTGACCACCTGAAATCGGCGCATCGACAAAACTGATCCCGGCCGCATCCGCGATATCATACAATTCTTTGGTCACTTTGGCGGATACGGTTGTGTGGTCCACAAACACAGCCCCCGTCGTCATGCCCCCGAACGCGCCGTCATCTCCCAAACAGACCGAGCGCAAATCATCATCATTTCCCACACAGGCCATTACGAAATCAGCCCCCGCCGCCGCCTCGCGCGGGGTTTTGGCCGCAGCCCCCCCATAGGTTTGCGCCCATTTCAGGGCTTTTTCGTGGGTGCGGTTGTACACCGTCACGTTATGACCTGCCTTTTGCAGATGCCCCGCCATTGGTGCGCCCATTACGCCCAAACCCAAAAATGCCAGCCGTGCCATGTGTTTCCCCTTAAAGTGCTGTTGCGTATCCTTGCCCGCATACCTAACAGTCACATCGCAAGGGTCAACTCGAACGCGGATGAGGGAATTTAAAGCATGGCCGTCGTGTTTCAATGGCTGGTGAGACTGGCAGCAGCACTGATTGTGCTGAGCGTCCTGTCTGTGTTTTTGGTCTATTACCTCGCCTCGCGCTCCCTGCCCGACTATTCCGCCGATTTTGAAATGGCGGGTTTGCAGGCCCCTGTCGAGATCGTGCGCGACAATGCCAATGTCCCGCATATTCTGGCGCAAACCGATCATGACGCGTTTTTTGCCCTTGGAGTGGTGCACGCCCAGGACCGCTTGTGGCAGATGATTGTGCTGCGCCGCACAGCGCAAGGGCGGCTGTCGGAGGTCTTTGGCCCTCGCACGCTTGAGGCCGACAGCATCATGCGCCGCCTTGATCTGCAACGCCTCGCGCAAGCCTCCGTGGCGGTGCAGACCCCGCAAACCATCGCAGCACTTGAGGCCTATGCCGCGGGCGTCAACGCCCAGTTGGCCCAAATCAACAAAAGGGCGCAAGGGCGCGGCGCACCGGAACTGTTCTTGTTCAACGCCCCCATGGCACCTTGGCGCCCCTCTGACAGCATTGCGATCGCCAAACTGATGGCCGTGCAAATGTCGGGACACCTCAAGGAAGAAGTGTTGCGGGCCCGCCTGTCACTGGCCGTGCCCGACCCTGCACGCCTCGCTGATATCTTGCCGGCGGCACCGGGGTCCGGCGTGGCCAGCCTGCCCGAATACGCGAGCCTCGTGCCCGAACTGCCAACATTCGCATTTGAAGGAACCGCGCCGCACCACCCGCTGTCTCCGTTCAAAGCACGCGGCTTTGCGGGGGCCTCCAACGCCTGGGCAGCGGCACCGTCACGCTCGGCCTCGGGGGGGACGTTGTTGGCCAATGATCCGCATTTGCCACTTACGGCACCGGCGATCTGGTATCTGGCCCGCCTTGATCTGCGCAGCGGCGGGGTGATCGGGGCCACCGTGCCGGGGATGCCGGTGGTGGTCACCGGGCGCTCGGATACTTTGGGATGGGGGGTGACCGCCGCCTCCGCCGATGATCAGGACCTGCACATCGAGCAGCTGAACCCCGAAAACAGCAACGAATACCGCACGGCAAACGGGTTCAAAGCCTTTGACACGCGCCCCTCCATCATCACGATCCGGGACGCGGCCCCCGTGACGGTGACCTTGCGCTGGACAGAGAACGGGCCCGTGCTGCCCGGCAGTTTCGAAAACCTGCGCAGCATCACGCCGTACGGTCATGTGGTGTCGCTGGCCTCAACCGCCCTGAGCCCGAGGGACACATCGCTGAGCGCGGCACTGGCGGTGATGCAAGCCAGCAGCGTGAACGCGGCGGTCGAGGCGGCAGAACTGCACATCGCACCCGCCTACAACCTCACGCTGGTGGACCGCACGGATATCGCCATGAAAACCATCGGAGCGCTGCCGGCACGCGACAGCACACACCAAAGCAAAGGGCAAATGCCCACGCTGGGATGGGACGCACAAAACCAATGGTCAGGGCGGCTGCCCTACGGCGCCAATCCGCTGTTCATGAAACCGGTCGGGGGGATCCTCGGGAACACCAACAACAAAATCGTGGACCGGCCGTTTCCAAACCACGTCTCCTACAGCTGGGGGGACACACAACGGGTGCAACGCTGGCAACGGCTGATGCAATTGCGCCAAGTGCACACGCGCGACAGCTTTGTCGAGGCACAACTGGACACTGTCAGCTTCACAGCACGCTCGCTGCTGCCACTGATCGGGGCGGATCTGTGGTTCACAGGCGAAGCAGCAGCCGAAGGCACACCACAGTGGCAGCGACAAAAGGCACTGGAACTGCTGGCGAACTGGAACGGGCAAATGAACGAACACCTGCCCGAACCGCTGATCTACAGCCACTGGGTGCGGGCGCTGCAAAACCGCCTGCTCAGGGACGAACTGGGGCCGATGGCCGAAAGCTTCACACATGTCGAGCCGCTGTTCATCGAACGGGTGTTTCGCGACATCGACGGGGCCAGTGTGTGGTGCGACGTGCTGCAAAGCGCACCAACAGAAACCTGCTCGGACATGGCGCGACTGGCGCTGGACGACGCGCTGGTGACAATCGCGCAAACGGCAGGGGACGCGCTGGAAAGCCTGCGGTGGGGGAATGCACATCAAGCGACCCATGACCACCAGGTGCTCGGCAAAGTGCCCGTGCTGCGGTACTTCGTGAACATCCGGCAAAGCACGTCAGGGGGGGATCACACACTGAACCGGGGATTGACGGCCGGGACAGGAGCAAACCCGTTTTACAATGTGCACGGGGCGGCGTACCGCGGGGTATACGACTTTGCGGACCCTGACAGCTCTGTGTTTGTGACATCCACAGGACAATCGGGACACTTCCTGTCGCGCCACTACGATGACATGGCCCAGCTGTGGCGACGGGGCGAATATATTTTGATGTCACTGGACACAAACCTTGCGCGGGCCGCCGCCGTAGGGGTCAGCACACTGACACCGGAGCAACCATGACGCGCGTGATCCTCTTTAACAAACCTTTCGGGGTTCTGTCGCAATTCACGGACAAAGGGACAGATGGCTCCCCGCGCCCGACGCTGTCCAAATACATCAAAGTGCCGGGGGTCTACGCCGCAGGACGGCTGGACCGGGACAGCGAAGGGCTGATGGTGCTGACAGACAACGGAAAGCTACAGGCTAAAATCTCCGACCCCGAGCATAAAATGATCAAAACCTACTGGGTGCAGGTCGAGGGCACGCCAAACGGCAAAGCGCTGAGCCAACTTGCAGGGGGGGTTAAGCTGAACGACGGAATGACCGCGCGGGCACAGGTCGAGCAAATCTCGGAACCCGACGGGCTGTGGGAACGTGACCCGCCAGTGCGCTACCGAGCGTCAGTGCCCGATACATGGCTGCAAATCACCATCGCCGAGGGGCGCAACCGTCAGGTGCGGCGGATGACAGCGCATGTGGGGCACCCGACGCTGCGCCTGATCCGCGCCCAAATCGGGGACTGGCACCTCGGGGACATCCCCTTGGGGAAATGGCGCGACGCTTAATACAGTCGCTTTGGTGTGACACCCGCTCTGCCGTACCCTGTCAGAAACATCGCGAAAAGGACTTGGGATGCGCAAATTTACGGCAGCAGCGATGATGTTCGGATGGGTCCTGTGTGGGGGAAGCGCACAAGCCGACCCGCTCAGCGGCACTCAACTCAAAGAAAAAGTCAGCGACACGGTGTTGGTGCTGTCCAAAAGCGGGCGCAAAACCAACCGGCGCTTGGAAGTGACCCTGAACAGGGACGGAACAGGCGCATCGCTCACTTTGCCGCGCAAAATCAACGTTCCGGTCACATGGAAAGTCAAAGGGCGCGACCTGTGCCTGACCCAGAAAAAAGACGGGAAGGAATTCTGCATGATCACCCAAACTGACGGGGATGACGTGCTGGTTCAGATGCGCACGGACGACGGCGCAGGGCGCCAGCTCAAAGGGACGATCACGCGCCGGTAATGGGGCCCCGTAACCACATGCAAAACAACTGCCCTCGCGACGGGAACTGTTGCTGTAGCGACGTCACGGGTTACGAATGCCGCCTTTAGCCCTTTTGTAGCAAAAGGTCGCCAAACGGAGTGTCGATCACCATCAACCACTGCCAGTCCGCCTGCTTGCCAGCACTAACGGCCGAAAACCCGCCTTGCTCCATGACAGAGCCGTCAGGATGCAAATATGAATGCAAAATGAACGCCCGTGAAATTTAGTGAACAAAAAAAGACTGTGAAAAAAAGGTAAACGCCGCAAAACAGCCCGTCTTGTGACATTCAAGCCGACTTTTGTACAACACGCCCCAAACGCCCCTTTTGGGGGGCTGTTTGCGTCCGTGATTTTGTAACATTCGGGGGCCGTTTTGTACAACACGCGCGTTTGGACGGGCCAAACGGCAGCGCACGGCGCGTTAACGCCCTGCCCTAAAGGGCTGCGAATTGCGCGCGCTGTTTGCCGCTCCAACGAACTTCCAGCGCGAATCCCTCGTCGTTCTGCGTCTCCGCCTGCACGACGTCTTGTGCGAACAACCACGCCCTTTTGCGCCCCTCGGCAAAGCCCAAATTGATGTCCTCGGACAGCAAAGCGCCTTGTAATGATTCGGAAATTGCCGCCAACAGCGGATCAATGCCCGCACCGGTGCTCGCAGAGGTGGTAAAGACCATTTCGTTGCGCTGCGCGCGCGCACGTACCGCGTCCGCATCATCCGCGTCGAGCATGTCGACCTTGTTCCACACTTCAAAGGTCGGACGATCACGCTCGGCCCCTAAAACCTTCATGATTTCAACGACATCGCGGGCTTGCTCTTCGGTTTGAGCATGGCTGATATCGCGCACGTGGCAGATGATATCCGCCGCCAGAACCTCTTCCAAAGTGGCCCGAAACGCTGCCACCAGTTCAGTGGGCAAATCAGAGATAAAACCAACCGTGTCCGACATGATCACTTCGGGCCCGTCAGGGATTTCCAAACGCCGCATCGTGGGGTCCAGCGTGGCAAAAAGCATGTCTTTTGCCATCACATCCGCGCCTGTCAAGCGATTGAAAAGTGTGGATTTTCCTGCGTTCGTGTAGCCCACAAGCGCCACAATCGGATAGGGAATTTTGGCACGTGCCGCGCGGTGCAATGTGCGGGTTTTGACGACCTTTTCAAGTTGGCGTTTCAGGCGCACCAACTGGTCATCAATCGCACGGCGGTCCGCCTCGATCTGCGTCTCACCCGGTCCGCCCACAAAGCCCAATCCACCGCGCTGCCGCTCAAGGTGGGTCCAGGCCCGCACCAACCGCGTCCGCTGATAGCTGAGGGCGGCCATTTCGACCTGTAAAACACCTTCGCGCGTCGCGGCACGGTCACTGAATATCTCGAGGATCAGACCCGTGCGATCCAGCACCTTGACCCCCCAATCTTTTTCCAGATTGCGTTGCTGCACAGGTGTCACAGGACCGTCGATCAAAACAAGCTCGATGTCGCCGGCTTCAAAAATGTCGTGTAATTCCTGTATCTTACCCTTGCCAAACAGCTTGCCCGCATGGGGTTTGGGCAATGGCACGATGGTTTCACCCATCACCTCAAGGTTGGGCAATGCGTGGGCCAGAGAAACAGCCTCGGCGAGGGCAGATTTTGCCTCGCGCCGATCGTGGATGCTTTTGATATCAGGATGCAAGACCCAAGCACGGGTCAGCACTGGCCCACCCGTGTTGTCGATCTGAAATTGCTCTTTGCTCAAGAGGCGTCTTCGCCCTCATATAGGCTGATGGGCTGGCTCGGCATGATCGTCGAGATCGCGTGTTTGTACACCAGTTGGGATTGTCCATCACGACGCAACAACACGCAAAAGTTGTCAAACCATGTGATGACGCCCTGCAATTTGACACCATTGATCAGAAAAATAGTCACGGGCACTTTTGTTTTGCGCACGTGGTTCAAAAACGCATCTTGTAAATTCTGTCTGTCCGAAGCCATGTCGGTCTCGCCTTTTTTTCTTATTGTTGGCCTGCGGATCAAGCCATCCCACTTTGTGCAAGTATGGATAAGGAATTGTGGAGATTCTACCCCAAAAAACAGTCCTCTACCGAACTCTTGTCAAAAGACCGCTTATCCACGCCATAAATCAGGTGTCAGAAGCGCAATTATCGCCAAAGTTTCAAGGCGGCCCAACACCATAGCGGCTGCAAAGACGGCTTTGCCCGCGCTGGACAGGTCCGCCAAACGGATCGGCACCTCTGTGGCGTGCTCCAGCAATGGCCCGGTGGTCGAAAGGCTGGCAATGCCGAGGACAATCGCATCCTCAAAATCCACGCCAAGGAAGGAAAATACCACCGTGACCCCTGCTAAAGACAAGGCAAACAGCATGAAAAAGATCCATGCAATAAAGGCCCCGTTCTTTTGCAGCCTGCGCCCCATACCAACGGCACCGCTCACGGAACTGGGATGGACCAAACGTTCCAACTCGCGCTGGCCATTGCGATATAATGCATAAACCCGCAGAAGTTTGACACCACCCGCAGTCGTCGCCACCCCGCCACCCGTCAACGCCAACCCCATCAGGATCAAACCCGGTGTACCCAAACCCGACCAGCTTTGCGCTGATCCCCAATGCTCACTGATAAATCCGGTGGTCGTCAAGAACGACATCACAGTAAACATGGCCCCCCAGAACCCGTTGATTGCATCAAAGAGCGTCGTCTGGGTTTCCACTTCGAATGCCCCCCACCAATGGCGGCCAAACAACACCAAGGGCACGCCGATGACCATCGCCAGGCCGATGCGAAACTCCGGATCGCTTTTGATGCCACCGCTTTCGCTGGTGACCGTGTCAGTCGAAAAGGTCAGCCGCGACAAGGCAAACATCATGAACATCAGCATCAAGACTTCGCCGATGATGCCCGATGCCCCCTCCTGGACCCCGCCAACCGCAGAAATCCCCGACGTCGCCATAATCGACATCGCATGTGTCAACGCCACCAGTGCGCGGTCACCCGACACCATCAACAAGATGCACAACAATCCGGTAAGCCCGATATAGATCGGCAACATGGCCGCCATGACTTTGGCCAGCCGTGCGCGCCCGTCCAGATGCGCCCCCCCGACACGCCCCCCGACACGTTGGCCGGGTTCGGCGCGCGCGGTCACCTCAAAGCCGCCAAGGTTCAGAGGGGCAAGGATGGCGGATGCCGCGATCCACATGATCAATCCGCCAAACCATCCAACCTGCGCGCGCCACAAATGCAGCGGGTCATCGAGCCGCGCAGAATCGTCGAAGATCGTCGCCCCGGTGGTTGTGATTGCCGATACCATTTCAACATAGGCATTCAGGAAAGTGGTTGTGCGCAGCCCTTCATACAGGGGCACCGCAAGGAAAACGGGCAAAAAGACAAAAGTGGAAAACAGCGACATGAGCGGGCCCAACGCGCCGT
Source organism: uncultured Paracoccaceae bacterium (assembly GCA_943787985.1). Taxonomy (GTDB): domain Bacteria; phylum Pseudomonadota; class Alphaproteobacteria; order Rhodobacterales; family Rhodobacteraceae; genus Ascidiaceihabitans. The sequence goes on from CALSOO010000004.1 coordinate 1,344,018, forward strand.
GGCGCGGGCGCCGTCCTGCATGGGCTAATGCCAACAAAACAAAGGCGATCATGCCAAGAATGCTGGAATATAAAAACGCCCTGCCCGTTTCGAGTTCGCGCAGCAGTCCCGCATGAACAGCAGGGGCCATCATGGACGCGGAAGCGATCCCGAAGACCAACATAAACAATGGCAGTTGCAACACCCGGTCCAGAAACGATTGATCCGGTTGTGGGACGCGCCTGTGCATCAGAAAAAGTCGATGGACACTTGCATCAGACGTTCCACTTCGGGCACGTCCTGCGCCAAGGCGAAAATCGCGATCACGTCGCCTTCGTCGATGCGTGTTTCCCCCAAGGGGCGGATGACTTTGTCGCCTTTGCGCACAGCGCCCACCAAAACTCCTTCGGGGAAGTCGATGTCAGAGATTTTCTGCCCTGCAATCGGGGAAGTCGAGAGCACTTCGGCCTCGATCACTTCGGCTTCGGCGTCCCCGATCGAGTAGACCTGCCGCACCCGCCCGTGCCGGATATGGCGCAAAATCGAGCTGACCGTTGTGGCCCGCGGGTTGATGTAGGCATCAATCCCCAAAGGTTCCATCAAGGCGACCAGCGTCGGGTCGTTGATCAAGGCGATCGCATAAGGGCAGCCTTCGGATTTGGCCCGAACGGCCGCCAGCATATTGGTTTTGTCGTCATCGGTCACAGCCAGCATTGCATCCGCGCGGCTCACGCCCGCCTCGGACAAAAGTGCCACATCAAGGCCATCACCGTGCAAAACAATCGTACGTTCCAGCTGCTCCGCCGCCATTTCGGCGCATTTCCGGTTCTTTTCGATGATTTTCGTCCGCACCCGCGTCGCGCGGCTTTCCAGTTCTTTGGCCACTGCAAGCCCGACATTGCCGCCGCCAACCATGACAACTCGCTCTTGTTTGGCCATCTTTTTACCAAAGGCGTCCATCGTGCGTTCAACGTCATCCACATGGGCAAAGACGTAGCAGTTGTCATTGACGAACAACTGGTCGCCCGGCTCGGGACAAAAGAGGGTGCCGTCGCGACGGACCCCCACAACCACCGCCCGAAGTGTCGAAAACAGGTCGGTCAGCTGGCGCAATGGCGTGTTGATGATCGGGCAGTCTTCTTCGATACGAATGCCCAACAGGCGCGCTTGCCCGTCCATGAAGCTTTCCGTGTCAAAGGCTGCGGTGGCGGACAAGCGTTGCAGGGCGGCGGCCGCGACTTCCCGCTCCGGGCTGATCACCACGTCGATGGGCATGTGATTGTTGCGGTAAAGGTCCGAGTACAGCGAATCCAGATAGGACTGGCTGCGCAACCGCGCGATCTTGCGACGCACGCCAAAGACCGAATGCGCCACTTGGCAGGTCACCATGTTGACCTCGTCCGAGTGGGTCGCCGCAATCACCATATCCGCGTCGCGCGCCCCGGCACGGTCCAGAATGTTGGGATAGCTCGCAAAACCCGCAACCCCCTGTACATCCAGCGTGTCCGTGGCACGGCGCACCAGATCGGCATCGTGGTCCACAACGGTCACATCGTTGCGCTCTCCCGACAGATGCCGCGCGATTTGCCAGCCCACTTGGCCAGCGCCGCAAATGATCACCTTCATGTCTGAACGCCCGTTGTTTAGGAGCCTGAATAGGATGGTTTTCATGACAGATGGTCACGGAGTGGTCAAATCAATTGTACCAAAGGCGGAATCGTTGCAATACTTGCGGCATGCGTATTCCAGTGTTCTTTGCGACCTTGGCGGGCCTTGTTTTGACGGGCTGCCTGCCGTTGTCCATATATTACCGCGAAGGTGTCAGCGTTTCGCGGCTGGAGCGTGACACGCTCAACTGTGAAGTCAGCGCGCTCAAAGCCGCGCCTGTGGCCAATCAAACCATCGTTGAACCGCCCCGTTGGGTTGCGCCGCGACAAGTCTGTGATGGTAACGGCGTCTGCCACACCCAGCCGGGCTATTTTATTCCGGGTGAAACCTACATCGTGGATGTGAACCGCAGCTTGCGTAAAAAAGTCGAACAACAATGCATGGCCGATAAGAACTATACGCCGGTCAAAATCCCTGCCTGTTCCGAGGGCATCAAACGCGCAGCCCCTGCGCGCGCGACAAGCACCCTGCCCGCCCTCAGCCCGCAGTCCTGCGTCATCCGCTATGAGGGCGGCTCCTATCAAATCGTAAACAAGAGCTGACTATGACTTCTTTTAAAGATGCCAAGGCGTGCGTGCGCGCCCATTATGCTGCGTTGTCCAAAGCAACCCCCGAAACAGTGGAAAGCGTTTTGGCCGATGTCATGCCTGAAGAGGGCATATGGCGCGGATTTCATCCGTTTAACGACCAAACAGGCCCAAAGGCCGTCGCGCAGGCGTTTTGGACCCCGTTTTTGCGGGCCATGTCACGTGTCCAACGCCGCGAAGATATCTTTTTCGCGGGCACCAACCTGATTGAGGGGCATGAGGGCGAATGGGTTGTATCCATGGGGCATCTTATGGGGCTCTTTGATGCGCCCTTCCTTGGAATTGCGCCCACTGGTAAAATCACGATGTTGCGGTATGCGGAATTCAACAAAGTGCTTGATGGCCAGATTGTCGATACTGCTTTTTACTGCGATATCTTGCACCTCATGGCGCAGGCGGGTGTCTATCCATTGCCGCCACAAACCGGGGCTCAACTGGTGCAACCGGGCCCTATGACCCACGATGGGTTGCTTTATGACGATGCCGATCCCGCAACAGGCGCCAAGACGCTGGAGAGGATCGAGGCGATGATGAACTCTATCAGCCGTGCCAACAGTCTGGAAACGCCGCCAACCCCACAGGAAGAGCTGGCGATGGATTGGCATGACGACATGCTGTGGTGGGGACCGACCGGCATTGGCGCGACCTACACGATTGATCGCTATATCGAACAACATCAGCGCCCGTTTCGCACGCAGACCCGGGACCGGACGTTTCACGGACATCTGTGCCGTATCGCCGAAGGCAACTACGGCGCGTTCTTCGGGCGCCCGAACCTGAGCATTACGCCAGTGGGTGGGTACCTTGGGATGGTGGCCAGCAACATCCCTGCGGAAATGCGCGTCATCGACGTCTATCGCCGTGACGGAGACAAACTGGCCGAAAACTGGATTTTCATCGACATGCTGCATTTCTTGAAAATGCAGGGGCTGGATGTGCTGGAACGGATGGAACAGCTGGCTGTCTGAAACCACTAAAATGGTATGATCCGGCGGGGCGTTTTGGGGCCCGCCGTTGCATTGCCTTCAGGCCAGTTTGGCATCCGCGTCATCAATATGGGCCACCCGCGCGCCCGCTTTGGCAGAGGTGACCACGCCCAAGCTTTTGAGTTTGCGGTGCAGGGCCGAGCGCTCCATTCCAACGAAGTTTGCAGTGCGGCTGATGTTGCCGCCAAAACGGTTGATCTGGGTCAGCAGATATTCCCGCTCGAACGCTTCGCGGGCCTCGCGCAAGGGCAATGTGGCCAAGGCACCTGACAGCACCACGCGACCTTCTTCGCCTGTTGGCTCTTCTTCGCCGGGCAGTTCGCGCGCCTCGATGGGGCCGGTGCTGTCGCTCAGGATCAACACACGTTCGATGAGGTTCTTGAGTTGGCGCACGTTGCCGGGCCAAACCATGGTTTGCATCAATGCGGTCGCGTCATCCGTGACTTCGCGCAAAGCAAGCCCTTGAGAGGCGTTGAATTCGTCAATGAAATGCGCGGCCAACAAGGGGATATCTTCGCGCCGCTCTTCGAGGGACGGCACAGGAATAGGCACCACATTCAGGCGGTGAAACAGCTCCTGACGGAAAGTATCAGCGGCGATTTCGGCCTCGAGATCACGGTTTGTGCTTGAAATTACGCGTAAATCCACGCGCACCTTTTCACTGCCCCCCACGCGGGTAAACTGTTGGTCAACCAACACACGCAGGATTTTGGTCTGGGTGCCAAGCGGCATATCCGCAACCTCATCAAAGTAGATGACGCCGCCACTTGCTTGTTCCAACAACCCCAACTCGACTCCCCGTTCGGTGCCTTCGCGCCCGAACAGAACCTCTTCCATCCGTTCCGGTGCGACCCCTGCACAATTCACGGTCACAAAGGGGGCCGAGGCGCGATTGGAATGGGCGTGAATATAACGCGCTGCCATCTCTTTGCCACTGCCAGCGGGGCCTGTGAGCATGACACGACCATTGGACTTGGTGACTTTGTCCAATTGGGCGATCAGCGCACGGAAGGACGCGGAATTACCGATCATTTCACCCTGCCCGACCTCTTGACGCTTGAGAGTCTGGTTCTCACGGCGCAAGCGGCTGGTTTCCATTGCACGGCGGATCACCACGAGCAATTGGTCGATATTGAACGGTTTTTCGATAAAGTCATAAGCGCCTTGTTTGATCGCTGCGACGGCGATCTCGATGTTGCCATGACCTGAAATGATGACAACGGGCACATCGGGATTATCACGCTTTGTGGCCTTAAGGATGTCGATCCCGTCCATACGGCTGTCTTTGAGCCAGATGTCCAAAATCATCAAAGCAGGCGGTTCTGCAGTGATGGCACTCATCGCATCATCCGCGTTGCCGGCCAGACGGGTTTTATACCCTTCGTCCTTCAAAATATCGGAAATAAGTTCCCGAATATCACGTTCATCATCCACGATCAGAATGTCGCTCATTGCTCTGTCACCTCTTCTTTGTCTTGCGCAGCTGGATTTGCCTGAGGCAAAGGCAGTGTGATCACCGCCATAGCTCCGAAATGGGTTTGGCCCTCAAATACGGGCGCATCGTCGAGCACCAAAGTGCCGCCGTGTTCTTCGATAATCTTCTTAACGATGGGCAGGCCAAGGCCGGTGCCTTCGTTGCGTGTGGTCACGTATGGCTCGAACAATCGGGCGCGATCTTCGGGAAGACCAATGCCGTTGTCTGCAATGCTGACACAAATTTGCCCTGCGACATCTGCCATTGTTACATGGATTGCAGGCTTGAGATCGGCAGGGGGATCTTTCCTGCCAAGGCTTTCAATCGCCTCCCCTGCGTTCTTGATCAGATTTGTCAGCGCTTGGGAAATCATGGTGGCATCAAGGTCAACCTCGACCTTGGATTTGGGCAAATCAGAGGTAATCGTCACATCGGGCTGCCCCGCTTGCTGCAACACCACGGCGTCACGCACCAAACGTGTCAGATCGGTCAAACGCCGATCAGGCTCTGGCATCCTTGCGAACTTGGAAAATTCATCAACGATGCGGCGCAAATCGCCGGTCTGGCGAATGATGACATCCGTCATTTGTTCCAAGCTGTCGCTTTCCTCACCCACTTTTGGCGCGAACTTCCGTTTGATCCGCTCTGCACTGAGTTGGATGGGGGTGAGCGGGTTTTTGATCTCATGGGCAATCCGGCGCGCGACATCGCCCCATGCGGCCATGCGTTGCGCGCTCACCAGATCGGTCACATCGTCAAATGCCACAACGTAGCCTTCGCGGCGCCCGTCTTCGTTGCGCCGTGTGGCCATGCGCACCAACAGGTTTTCCAAGCGCCCTTTGCGGCTCACTTTAATCTCGTCTTGGGTCACTTCATTCGGGCTGGCGCGCAACGCCGCGAAAAGCGCGCCGAACTCGGGCATCGCCACAGACAAAGGCACGGATTGCTGGTCTTCTTGCCAGTCAAGCAGTCGGGCAGCGGAACGGTTCACAAAGGTTACCTTGCCATCTGCGTCCAAACCGACAACGCCAGATGTGACCGAACTCAGCACTGAATCAAACAAGCGTCGGCGGCGCTCGATTTGACGGGTGTTGTCCAGAAGCGTGTCGCGCTGACCTTTGAGCTGGTGGGTCATCTGGTTAAAATAGCGACCCAACATCGCTATCTCGTCGTCGCCGTCTTCTTCTGCGACGCGCACGTCCAAATCACCTGACCCCACGCGCTGTGCGGCCCCGGTGAGCCGCCCAACAGGTCCCGACAGGCGTTCGGCAAACCACAGGCCCAACCAGATCGCGGCAAGGATCAAAATGACCGCCAAACCCAAATAAATAAGGCCAAATTCGAACAGAACGCGCCCCCGCTCGCTCTCAAGCTGCTGGTATAAACGCCCCGTTTCCTGCGTTTCATCCAGAAGCGCCAGAATCTCTCCATCCACATCGCGGCTGACGTACAAAAATCTGTCCGCAAAGCTTTCAAGGGGAATGAGCGCGCGAAATTCGTTTACCGGCCAGTCCTCGATGATCCAGAAACCTTCAGCGCGCGCTTGCTTCAACTGGAATGTCGTGGGTGCCTCATAGTCGAACAAATACGAGCGGTCCCCTCGGGCGCGGATCGCGGTTGTGCCATCAATCAAATAGGCTTCGCGCAGGCCCCGTTGAATTTGGCGTTGCCCTTCCCCCAAAATCTCGCTGTCGCTTAGTGCCAGTCCGTCACGCCGCGCTTTATCGATGCTGACGGCAAGAACCAAAGCGTCCTCGACAAGGTCTTCGCGCTGCTCTGATTCGTATGCTTGAGCCGCCGCGAGCGAGTTGCGCACCACCTGGCTGACACGTTCAGAGAACCAGCCTTCAAGCCCGATGTTCACAGTCAAACCTGCAAAAACAGCCACTGTCACCGTTGGAATAAGCGCCAAGAGCGCGAAAGCTCCGGTCAGGCGCAAGTGCAGACGGGAGCCCGCCGATTTTGCCCGTCGCGCGGCGATCAAACGGGCCACCTGCGCCATAACAAGCGCCGCAATAGCCAAAACATAAACGAGGTCGGTCAGTAGGATAAGGCGCAAACTTAATGCCGAGGCCCCTTGATCCAACGGCCCCAAAACAAGGAAGGTCGCCAACGCAAGGACCGGCCCTAACCCAACCAAACCCAAGGTTGCAATGTTACGCACGCGTCTTTTCCGGCGCAAACGCCCTATCGTTACCAACCAACGCGATTGTGTCCGGGTTGCCACCCCTTGCCCTACCTGTAGATGCGGTGCCAAGGGCACCTGACCGCTAAATGATGTGGTCCTGAACAGGGGTGTTCCCTGATGGCCACGGTTTATGTGGCCTTTTTACATCAATTTACGGCGCCGTGTCACCTGAATATCCAACTCGGTGATCTTCTTGCGCAAAGTATTTCGATTGATCCCAAGTAAATCAGCGCATTTCGCCTGATTTCCGCCTGTTGCATCCAATGCGATCTCGATCAACGGCGCCTCAACTTCGCGTAGAATGCGTCCATAGAGCCCCGGTGGCGGCAAAATGTTTCCATGCAGATCAAAATAGCGTTTCAAATGTCGTGCAACCGATGCGTTCAGCTTTTCGGAATCCGTGCGCCCGCCTCGCAAGGGTTCGAGGTCTGGCTGACTGCCAAGAACGGATTCAACTTCGCTGCCCGTTATCTCCGCCGCGCGGCTTGTAAGCCCCAATCTGCGTACGGCGTTTTCCAGTTGCCGCACGTTCCCGGGCCAACTGTACGTGCGGAAAATCTCTGCTGCTGCCGCCGACAATGCACGCTGCACCCCACCGGACATGTCCAGACGGCTCAGGAAATGCTCTGTGAGCAACGGGATGTCGTCCACACGCTCACGCAGCGCTGGCACATTCAGCGTCGCACCGCTAAGTCGATAATAGAGGTCCTTGCGCACGCGACCGTCTTCCATCGCGACCGCCAAATCCATTTGGCTGGTGGCAAGGAAACGCGGTACATGCTCCCCCGGGGTGTCCATCATTCGCACGATACGCGCTTGAATTTCCTCGGAAATATCCGAAATTTCATCAATCATCAATGTGCCCCCTTTGACACGCGCCAAAACTCGTGCGGGGCCCTCAAGGTCTTGCAAATCAGCCGAGGTTACGGTGACAAATGGCAACGTGCGTCTGTCTGAAAAATCATGAATAGCACGTGCAATCAGCGATTTTCCGGTCCCGCTTTCCCCCCAGATCAAAACAGGTAAATCAGTGTTCATCACGCGGGCCACGACGCGGTACAGGGACTGCATGACGGCAGTGCGTCCCACCAGAGGCAGGTCCTCGGGGCGCTCCTGGACATCCGCAGCTGGTGCCGCACGATGCTGCTTCATCTCAAGGGCGCGTGCGGTGCGTTTCATCAAGTCGGGCAGATCAAAGGGTTTGGGCAAATAATCATAGGCCTCGGCCTCGGCCGCCTTGATGGCCGTCATGATCGTGTTTTGGGCCGAGATCACAATGACAGGCAAGCCCGGGCGGTCTTGTGCGATTTTTGGCAACATTTCCAGTCCGTTACCGTCTGGCATCACCACGTCGGAAATGACCACATCCCCTTTTCCCTCAGACACCCAGCGCATCAATGTGGTGAGGCTGGACGTCGCGTGCACCTTGCACCCTGCACGGGTCAACGCTTGGGTTAAAACAGTGCGAATGGTGCGATCATCGTCCGCGACAAGTACAGTACCGTCCATAGTCTATCCCTCTTGATTGTCCGCGATCAGCCCCTTGGAGGCGCGCGGCAATGACATGCGAAACACAGTTTTTCCAGGCACAGAGGTGACCGATATCCAGCCCCCGTGATCGGAGATAATTTTGCTCACCAGAGCCAGTCCCAAACCGGTGCCGTTTTCCTTGCCGGACACAAACGGGTCGAACACATCGCCTTTGATGTTTTCAGGCAGGCCCGGGCCGTCGTCGATGATCTCGATTTGCAACGGGAGGGACTGGCCACTTCCGTCGGACCGGCGCAGTCGAAACGAGTGCTCGAAATAGCTGTGCAAGCGGATTGTACCGCCCTGCCCGCCTGCTGCTTCACTCGCGTTTTTGAGCAGGTTCAGGACCACTTGAAGCAGTTGGTCAGGATCGCCCATCGCAAGCGGCAGGGATGGGTCATAGTCCTCGATAATTGTCATGTCGGCCCCGAACCCCAGCAACGCAGAGCGGCGCGCGCGGTCCAGAACGTCGTGAATATTGACCGGTTTGAAATCAGGTGGTTGCAGGTTCCCGAACTGCTCAACCTGCTCAAGGAGCTTCACAATCCGTCTACATTCCTCAACGATGAGGTCCGTCAGCTCCAAATCGTCTGTCTGCAAGTTCATGGACAGCAACTGTGCCGCACCCGTGATCCCTGCCAGTGGATTTTTAATTTCATGCGCCAGCATTTCCGCCATTCCGATCGCGGATTTGGCCGCCGACTTGACGCTGTGGTTTTGCGTCATGCGTCCCGCCAGTTCGCGTGGGCTGATCATCAGGATCATTTGCCCCGGTGCGCCGACCAAAGGGGCCACATGCAGCGCACATTGTAACGGGGCGCGTTGTCCGCTGCCCACGTCCACATCGTTCACAAACAATGGTGTTCCATTTTCGCGCGCGCGCTCAAAGGCTTCCTCCAAGGGGGCATCGATCGCGATCTGGTCCCACAAAGGTGTCCCGATCAAAACCTTGGCCGAGGCATTCAAAAACCCTTCTGCCGCAGAGTTCGCATCCAGAATGAGGTCTTCGGGGGAAATCAAAACCGCAGGCACGGGCAAGGATGCCCAGATTGACGGATCACTCATGCAGCGCGCTCCTGTGTCAAAATGGCATTTTCGAGAAGGGCCAATGTGGCTGTTGACGTCCGCGCCGTCAGAACCTCCCGACGCAACGCCGCGGGCGTTGCTGCGGTGTCCATAAACCACCCCAAATGTTTGCGCGCGACACGCAGCCCCAAGGCCTCGCCATAAAAGCCCAACATGGCTTGATAATGCCCACAGACCAAGTCCGCCAAATCCTGCCCCGTCGGGATCACAGGCATCGCGGTGCCATATAAATCGTGCGCAATCTGCGCCAAAATCCAAGGGCGCCCCTGGGCCCCTCGTCCGATCATAATTCCATCCGCACCAGACTGCGCAAGAGCCGCGCGCGCTGTGGCCGTATCGATGATATCCCCATTGGCAATAACGGGGATGCTCACGGCCTCTTTGACCGCGCGGATCGCCGCCCAATCCGCCGATCCCTTGTAGAACTGGCACCGTGTCCGCCCATGGATGACGATGCGCTTGATCCCCGCGGCCTCTGCGCGCGCAGCAATGTCGGGTGCGTTCATCAGGTTTTCGTCCCACCCCAGCCGCGTTTTCAACGTTACGGGGATATCCACAGCGCGCACCACCGCTTCGATCAGGGTCAAAGCATGGTCCGGCGTGCGCATCAGGGCGGATCCAGAATACCCGTTCACAACCTTTTTGGCGGGGCACCCCATGTTTATGTCAATGACCGCCGCCCCTTGACCTTCCACCATCCGCGCCGCTTCTGCCATCGGTGCGGCTTCATGTCCGGCCAGTTGCACAGCAGTGCCCACATGCCCGATTCCCAATTCAGCCTTTTCCCGGCTTCCGGTGCGGGCATTCAGCATATCGTGGCTTGCGATCATTTCAGAGACCACCATCCCTGCGCCGAACCGCGCGACAAGGTCACGAAACGGACGATCTGTTATCCCCGCCAATGGCGCGAGCATAACAGGCGGGCTCAATTTGAGAGACTGGGACAGGGCGCTTAATCCTTAGGCGTTTGTGTCAAACTACTGAAGTTACACCCTATGCTCAACTCTGGCCATCGCTTTGACGTCCCAGCCTGGGTCAAATGCCTATTTTTTGTGCAGTTCTTCAGGGTATTTACCCTCCCCCCCATTCGCGGATAGATATTGACGCAAGAAAAGGAAAACCAACGCATGAGCACAGCAGCCTTGATTGTTGCCGCAGGACGCGGAACCCGCGCGGGCGGCAGCGCGCCAAAGCAATGGCAGATCTTGGCGGGACGCAGTGTTCTGGCCCATACTGTCGCGCGCTTCAAACAACACAGTGGCGTGGACCGCGTGGTTCTGGTTCTGCATCCTGATGACATGGATATGGTGACAGGGATCACTTGCATTGCAGGCGGCGTGGACCGCGCCGCATCGGTGCGCAACGGGTTGGACGCGTTGCAAGGCCAAGGACTCCATTCTGTGTTGATCCACGATGTGGCCCGACCTTGCGTCAGTGATGCAGTGATCGACGCTGTGATTGAAGCGTTGAAAACAAGTGTAGGTGCCGCGCCTGCTTTGGCGGTCACAGATGCACTTTGGACGGGTGAGGACGGCAAAGTGACGGGCACCCAAGACCGCACCGGATTGTTTCGCGCCCAAACCCCCCAAGGGTTTCATTTTGACGCGATTGTTGCGGCGCATGCGGCCCATGCCGGCGGTGCGGCCGATGATGTTGAAGTCGCCCGTGCGGCGGGGCTCGACGTCGCAATCGTGACGGGTTGCGAAGACAATCTAAAAATCACACACCCTGCAGATTTTGCACGGGCAGAACAGATATTAAGGGCACATCATGGACATTAGGCTGGGCAACGGATTTGACGTTCATGCGTTCGGGGACGGCGACCATGTCACATTGTGCGGGGTAAAGGTGCCGCATTCTCATGGGCTTGTGGGTCACTCAGATGCCGATGTGGGGATGCACACGGTCACGGATGCGATCTATGGTGCATTGGCGCGCGGAGATATCGGGCAACACTTCCCGCCATCCGATCCCCAATGGAAAGGGGCTGAAAGCCATATCTTTTTGCGCCATGCCGTCGCATTGGCCGCTGACATGGGGTTCACTATTTCCAACGTGGATTGCACACTGATCTGTGAATTTCCAAAGATCGGGCCACACAGCGAAGCTATGCGCACAAGGATTTCAGACATCATGGAGATAGATGTGGACCGCGTCTCGGTCAAAGCCACGACGTCCGAAAAGCTGGGCTTTACGGGGCGCGGCGAAGGGATCGCATGTATCGCCACATGCGCGCTGGTGAAACTGTGAGACTGGCGCGGATGATCGCAACGCTGATGGGTGTGGGGTACTTGCGCCCTGCCCCTGGCACATGGGGGTCGCTGGTTGCGCTGCCTTGGGCGCTTTTGCTGCACGTTCTGGGCGGCTTCTGGTTGCTGGCTTTAGGTGTCGTCGTCGCCTTTTTCAAAGGGTGGTGGGCAACGGCACAGATGACCAAAGGAGAACAGAACCACGACCCCTCCGAGATCGTCGTGGACGAGTTGGTCGGACAGTGGATTGCGCTTTTGCCGATCTCATACGGCGCATGGAGCAATGATGTTTCGATCCTTGCGCTTTGGCCCGGCTGGATTGCTGCCTTTGGGTTGTTCCGCCTGTTCGACATTTGGAAACCGTGGCTGGTGGGATGGGCCGACCGGCGCAATGACGCATTGGGGGTCATGCTGGATGACGTCATTGCCGGTGTCTTTGCGGCCATTGGCGTGATTGCGTTGGCAGGTCTGGCACATGGAGTGTTGATGTGACGACCCTTGCCGCGCAAGTCGTTGAAAAAGCCAAACAACAGGCCGTTGTGATCGCGACCGCAGAAAGCTGCACAGGCGGCCTTGTGGGGGCGTCCTTGACGGACATCCCCGGATCATCTGCAATGTTTGACACAGGCTTTGTCACCTACAGCAACGCCGCAAAAATGAGATTGCTCAGTGTTGGCGAAACCACTCTGGACCAATTCGGGGCAGTCAGCGAAAACGTTGCGGCGCAAATGGCCCAAGGGGCTTTGGACAATTCAAAGGCGACGTTGAGCGTTGCCATCACAGGTATCGCAGGCCCGGGCGGCTCCGATCATAAACCCGAGGGGCTGGTGTGTTTCGCAACAGCGCAGCGAGGGCGATCGGTTCTGACACAAACGATTGAATTCGGAGCAATAGGCCGTGAGAACGTGCGGTTTGCCGCCCGAGACCATGCTTTGATGCTGCTCCTTGATGCACTTGGCGACACTTAATGACGGCGTCCGCAATCTGATTAAAAAGTGTGCAAAAACACATCAAAACCGCACAAAAAGTAAACAGATCGCTAACCGAGACCTTTTTAGGCACTCTCAAACCACTTTGCCGCTTTTTTCGGCGACATACCCTCGTATGACCCTCTCGAATTAACAATTCCTGTCGGAGGGACATCATGAACGGAGCTGATACAGCTTGGATTATCGTCGCCACAGCGCTTGTGCTGTTGATGACATTGCCGGGGCTTGCCTTGTTTTACGGCGGGCTTGTGCGCGCGCGCAACGTGCTCAGCGTATTTATGCACTGCTATGCAATTGCGTGTTTGATGAGCGTCCTTTGGTTTGTGGCCGGATATTCCATCGCTTTTGGCGGCGGTGATAGCGGGTTCTGGGGCGGTTTGGACAAGCTGTTGTTGCTGGGCATTGATGCCGACACATTGTCGGGCTCAATTCCTGAAATCCTGTTCTTTGCCTTCCAGATGACATTCGCGATCATCACCCCTGCCCTTATCGTCGGTGCATATGTCGAGCGGATCGGGTTCGGATTTGTTTTGCTGTTTTCGGGACTTTGGATGCTGCTGTGTTACGCACCGGTTGTGCATTGGGTCTGGGGCGGCGGAATGCTGGCCGATGGCGGTATTTTTGGCGAAACGGGTGTGCGTGACTTCGCGGGCGGCATCGTCGTGCATGAGACGGCTGGTCTGGCAGCGCTGATCCTCGCCATTTTCCTTGGCGCGCGTAAAAACAAGAATACCCCGCCACACAACCCGGGTATGGTCATGATGGGTGCGGCATTGCTGTGGGTCGGCTGGTTCGGCTTTAACGGTGGCTCGCAACTGGCGGCCGACGGGGGGGCTGCAATGGCATTGACCGTCACACATATCTCAGCTGCCACAGCATCCTTGACCTGGGCGCTTTGGGAAAAGATCAAGTTCGGGAAAGCATCCCTTGTCGGCATCGTGACAGGGACAATTGCAGGTCTGGCCTCGATCACGCCCGCATCGGGCTATGTCGGGCCAGTCGAAGCCCTGATCATCGGCGCTGTCGCGGGTGTCTTGTGCCAGGAGGCTGTGAACCTCATTCGCAACAGCTTTAAGATCGACGACACATTGGACGTTTTTGCGGTCCACGGCGTTGGCGGGATATTTGGCACGATTATGATTGCCGCCTTTGGCGCGGGCTCATGGATTGCCCAACTCGGATCATTGTTGATCGTTGGGGTTTACACAACGGTTGTGACGGTTGTGCTGATCCTCGTGGTCCGCATGATCACACCACTGCGGGTGGATGAAGAAACCGAAGTCAACGGGCTGGACCTCGCAGCGCACGGTGAGCGCGCCTATGACATGTCGAGCTAGACACGTTTTACAGAATTGACCTTTGCGCGGGCCCTCACGGGCCCGTTTGCGTTTATGCCTCTTGGCGCAGTTCATATGTGAAGGCCGAAAGGTCGAAACCTCCGGACGCGGTGATTGCGCTCCAAAGCGCATCCGCCTTTGTTTGTCCCAGCAAGGCCGCCGCCTTTGCCCGAACCCGTTTTTCACGCACAGCCAATGGCGCCTGCGCCGCAAGATCATGGGTGGCCTCAAACGATTGTCCAGCCGCAATGATCCGCACTTGTGCTTGCGTGTCTGTCAAACCGGCATCGCCAACGACATGCACCTTGTCGCGCAATTCGACCACGTCACGCGCCAGAATGACGTCCCGTTCAAATGACATGTCCGTCGTTAACGAACGCCCCAACAAAGCCAGTGCGCAGGTGGCAGATAGGCTGAATTTGGCTTCAAGTCGGGTCTGTGGTTGCGGGATTGCACAGACATCCAGCCAGCGGGGATGAACTTTGACCTCCACCGCTTCCACAGTCTTCACATCGCATTTCCCCGCCAGCTCAAGACAGGCTTCGATGCTGGCATGTGTTCCGTGACAACACGCATGATACTTGTGGCTCACGCTTGGGAAACGCATCCCGCTTTGAGAAAATGCGGCTTCATCAGCCTGCCCGTGATGGGTCGCGCCAAAGCCGAACGGCCCCTCTAAAACCTCCCGAGCCCCCTCAAGCCCTTTCATCGCAGCATGCACCGCTTCCACGGCCGTGGCCGCTGACATGCCTGCATGATAAGGTTTCCCCATGGTCCCGAATTGCACTTTAAGGCCCGCCGCGCGGGTGGCTGCAAGACCGATGGCGCTGATCGCCTGAGCCCGCGACAGGTTCATGATCGCCGCACCCGCAACCGCGGCACCTATTGTGCCGGCCGTCGCCGTTTGATGGAAACCGGCCTCATAATGCCCGCGTCCCAACCACACGCCGACATGTACAGAGGCCTCCGCCCCGATGAACGCCCCGCGCAAAAAATGATCGCCGTTCATGTCCCCCTGGGCTTCCGCCATGGCCAAAGCCGCCGACACGATCACAGCACTTGGATGACCGATATGTGCGAAATGGGTGTCGTCGAAGTCGAGGGCATGCGCTGCGGTGCCATTGACCATCGCCGCGCCGCGCATGGGAAGTTTTGTGCGCGCGCCTATGACAGTGGCCACAGGAACACCGCTGTTCTCAAGCTCCACATGACGGACAGCCTTGGTCACGGGCTCGTGCTGCCCTGCTATGGCACAGGCCGCCCAATCCAGAATAGACAGACGCATCACATGCAAGTCACCGTCAGCAAACGCATCGCTTCGGGCGCTCTCTGCCATATCTGCCAGTCTTTGTGTCATTGTCATGTGAGGTTCCTTTTACAGAACCCTGCCACAGTCACGCTTTGGAATAAAGCGCGTCTGCACGCCGTTCAAAAGCCCGAACAATCCGCTGCATCGCCTCGTTAAAGACCACACCGATGATGCCCTGCAAAATCGCATTCTTGAACTCGAAATCGACAAAGAAAGTGACATTGCAACCACCTTCTGTATCCTCGAACGCCCAATTGGATTTCATATACTTGAACGGCCCGTCGAGGTATTCTGTATCGATCTTATAGGCCTCGGGCCACAGAACAACACGACTGCCGAAACGTTCACGAAAGACCTTGAAAGAGATCACCAGATCCGCGTCCATTACAACAGATGCGCCCTGCGCTGTTTCCGAGCGGATGCGCGCGGCTGCACACCATGGCAAAAACTGCGGATAATCAGCCACGTTGCTCACCAGATCGTACATCTGTTGGGCTGTGTAGGGCAGGAAGCGTGTTTCTGAGTGTGTGGGCATGCTGATTGACTGTGGTGTGTGTTCGCCCCCATGTGTTACGAAAAACACGTGAATTCAAGGGGGTCCCATGCCACAGCGTCCATATGTCATAGATCAGATGATCTCCGCCAAATCGATTGCTGCGCGCATCGAAGACCTAAGCTGTGAAATCCATGACGAATTTGCGGGGACCGACAAGCTTGTGGTTGTTGGTTTGCTGCGCGGTTCTTTTGTGTTCATTGCGGATCTGGTGCGCGAACTGGACTTGCCGATCGAGGTCGATTTCCTAGAAGCGTCCAGCTATGGTGACGGTATGGAAAGCAGTAGAGAAGTGCGCATTCTCAAAGACTTGCGCGGCGCCATAGAAGGGCGCGATGTTTTGGTGGTCGAGGATATCATCGACACTGGATACACAATGCACCACGTCCAGAATCTGATGCTTAGCCGCAAACCAGCGCGGCTAAAAACCATTGCGTTGCTTGACAAACCTACCCGTCGCGAGGTCGAGATCAAAGCGGATTGGACGGGGTTTGAAATTCCCGATGAATTTGTTGTGGGGTATGGTATTGATTTTGCCCAGCGGAACCGGAACTTGCCCTACATAGGCAAAGTCCGTTTTACTTAAGCTGTGCGCATCGCCGTGGCGTCGTCAGTTCGAGGTGGTTTTTTTGCCCCATACGGTGCCGTTCACAATGTTGTCGCTGCGTGTGTAGTTCGGGATCAGACCACTGCTGGTCGCGGCTAACGCATCCAGCGCATCGGTAAGGTGACAGATAACGACCTCGTCGCATTCCGGTTTCATAGCTTCACGCAAATTTTTGAGTTCTTTGTGGTAAATCGCAAGATTTGACATGTCGGACTCCTGTTGCTTTGACGGGAAGAATATCCCCGCAATTCAGGTGTATAAGGCGCACGTGCTCTGTCAATGATGCGAGGAAATTTAGCAACCACAGGATGCAAATGATTGGATTAACCAAGGTTAACACAACCCTAGCCATAGCACCTCGTCTTAAACAGTCGCTTTGGATGCGCACCATTACAATGTTTGCGCGGTCAAAGAATCACCCGCACCGCCTGAAAAACAATGCGGCAAAACGAATATCAGGTGGATAATATCAGGTGGGTTTAACCGACTTTCGCCTGACGCGCCGCACGCAAACGGGCAAAGTCATCACCCGCGTGATAGCTTGAGCGCGTGAGCGGCGTCGCAGAGACCATCAAAAATCCTTTGCCGTACGCCGCCTGCTCATAAGACGCGAATTCGTCAGGATGTACAAAACGGTCAACGGCATGGTGTTTCGGTGTCGGTTGCAGATACTGGCCGACCGTCAGAAAATCGATGTCGGCGGCGCGCATGTCATCCATGACCTGCATCACGGATTGCCTGTCTTCGCCCAATCCCACCATAATGCCAGACTTCGTGAACATCATCGGATCGAGTTCTTTGACCCGTTGCAACAACCGCAATGAGTGGAAGTAACGTGCGCCCGGGCGCACTTCGGGGTAAAGGCCCGGCACAGTTTCAAGGTTATGGTTGAACACGTCAGGGCGTGCCTCAACCACGATTTCCAAAACAGCAGGATCACATTTGATGAAGTCCGGCGTCAGAATTTCGATCGTGGTATCAGGGGAGCGATGACGCACGGCGCGAATGGTTTGGGCAAAATGCTCTGCGCCGCCATCCTCAATGTCATCGCGATCCACAGATGTAATCACAACGTGCTTCAAACCCAGCTTGTCGACAGCATGTGCGACGCGGCCAGGTTCGAATGCATCAAGGTCTTCGGGGGGCTTGCCCGTGGCGATGTTGCAGAACGTGCAAGCACGCGTGCAGACTTCGCCCATGATCATCATTGTGGCGTGCCCTTGGGACCAGCATTCGCCCACATTCGGGCACCCGGCTTCTTCGCAAACTGTGACCAATCCGTTGTCGCGCATGATTTTGCGGGTTTTGGTATACCCTTCCGACACAGGCGCTTTGACCCTAATCCAATCCGGCTTTTTAGGCTGCGGATTGTCGGGGCGGCGCGCTTTTTCGGGGTGACGTTGTTCGGGAATTTTCAAATCACGCATGGGGTCAGCTTTCAGGCTTCATCAGTTGCACTTAGGTATACCATAAAACGTCAACATTGTAATACGAGGCGACGCATTGCCGCTCTGCGCCTTGCGCATAAAAAAATGGCGTCCGGTGGAGGGGGCCGGACGCCATTCAAAAAGGATGCGTGTGGGTCAGCCAATCAGCCCGCCACCCGGTCCTGTTGTTTCCTCATAGTGTTTTTGAAGACGCATCAGCGCGATGCGCAAAACGATTTTGCCTGAGCGCGCGGACCAACCGAGTTTCTTTTCAGCCGTTTCCAACCCTTCAAGGTAGCAACAGCACCGCAACACAACATCCGAAAGCCCTTCGCCCAGATCGCTGAGTGCACCCGCAACCCTTGCGCGTGCGGCACTTGGACCGTCCCCAATGCCACTGTCCGCAGTAAAACCGCCACGCCCGCCACCTGTCAGGAAACGGTCCCAATTTTGAGACACACGTGGTCCCATTTGCGCCAACTCGAAATCTTCACGCAGACGTTCGCCCGCACTGACCAACCCGTCGTCCAAAAACAACGATCCGTCCTTGTCCCGGCGACGCGCCAGGGCCGTCAAAGGGGATTCTGCAAGATTGTAACGCATTTTGCGGGGACGGCCGGTTTCCGTATCGGGCACAGTTTTCTCGCCCCAACTACGGTGTTGCTCTGCAAAGTCGGCTGGCGCCTCTGCAAAGCCGGTTTCCATCGGCTCACCGCTTTGCTCAAGAAGCCCACCCAGAGCATTGCGCCCCGCATTCGTTATTTGATAGCGGGTGATACGGCCTGTGGTGTTCGCACTGATCCATTCTTTGAGGGCCATAGCCTGCGCGACGGCACGATCGACAACCGCTGTCCGCGTGCTGGCCCCGTTTGCTGTGTCGCGGACAACAACGGCTTTTTCCATGTCAGCCGCAACGGCGAGAACGGCCCCTTTTTCACACAGCCGACGTAAAATACGCAGTGCATCCTGATCGAACTGTGTCTCGGAGGGCAACAAATCTTTGGCAGAAGAGTGAAAACTCATTTTTGCGTCTTTCTTTGGTTTGGCAGAAGCAAGGTCTGATGATGCTCTGAAATGCGTGGCACCCAGTTTGCGCAAAGCGGCGTCAACTAAAGGGTCGTCGCGCTGTGTTTCGACGCGTCGGATTTGACGAAGGATGGTCGAGGCGTGGCAACCGTACTGCCGCGCCAACTCGCGGATCGGCAACCCTGTCTCAGTGTGCACGAGGTACCGTATGGCCTCAGCAGGCACCCAAGTCGGCAAACCCACCTCAAGATCTTGCGACCGTGGTAAATCACTCATTTCCATTTCCTTCGCCGTCCGGATGCCAAAGTTTTCCCCAGCTTATCCCCAAAAGTATCCACACATCTTAGAGTTGCATTGGTTACCTGATCGTTAATTTTTCTCGTTCTGGGGTCATCATTGTTTCTAAAAGATAAACAGTGATGAAAGCGCCGCACGGAGAGTTTTTGCCTGACGCAACGCCCCTATAGGTTGTGCAATGTTTGCTGCAAGACAGGCAAACAGCCTTATGAACCAGACTTACAAGGAAACTCCTGATGCAAGACGTTCTCACAATGCTACAGCAACTTCACCGCCCGCGTTTGTTGATGAAAGCGGCACGCATAGGCGCTGAAGATTACCGACGCACGGTGCATTTGCCACGCCTTTTGGGTTACGGGAATCTGCCACGCCACACGTCCGCATTGATGAAATTGATGGAAATGGAGAGCAATCTGAATGACCAACGGGTGTCCGACGATTCGGCTTACAACCTGTTGCGCCATATTGATGTGCTCATCGCGATTGTGAGTGAAGCGCGCATTTTGCGCGCAACACAAGGGCCCACAGCGGCCTAGGCTCCTGAGCGCGGACTACATAAAGGAATCAGGCTCTGCCTCTTTCTTTTTGGCGACATACGCATTGAGCCCCTCCAAAATGGCGGGGTCCATGGCGGGTTGCTGGTAATCGTTCAGCATTTTTTCGACCCGCAGCGTGGCCAGGGCCTGCGTATCGCGTGCCCCCTCGTCTTCCCATGTCTCGAAGGGTTTGTAATCCAGCAGGTCCGACTTCCAGAACGCTTGTTTGAAATTCTCCTGTGTGTGCGCGCACCCCAGGTAATGCCCACCAGGTCCAACTTCGCGAATGGCGTCCATAGCTTGTGCATTCTCGTCAATTTGTACGCCTGCCGCCAAGTGGTGCAACGTGCCCAACTGGTCTGCGTCCATCACAAATTTCTCGAACGAGCTCACAAGCCCGCCTTCAAGCCAGCCACACGCGTGCAACATAAAGTTGACGCCAGACAGCAAACCCATGTTGAGGCTGTTGGCTGTTTCATACGCAGCCTGTGCATCAGGAAGTTTCGATCCACAGAACGACCCCGCGGAGCGGAAAGGCAATCCAAGGCGGCGGGCCAACTGCCCTGCCCCGTAAGTGATATGCGCCGCTTCGGGTGTGCCGAACGTCGGCGCGCCGGAATTCATATCGATCGAGGTCACAAAAGCCCCCATAATCACAGGTGCGCCCGGGCGCACCAACTGGCTGTACGCAATGCCTGCCAGAACTTCGGCAAGCACTTGGGTCAATGTTCCTGCCACAGAAACAGGCGCCATCGCCCCGCCCACAATGAAGGGCGAGATGATGCAGGCCTGATTGTTGGTTGCATAGACTTCCAGCGCCCCCATCATCACATCGTCAAATGTCATAGGGGAGTTGATGTTGATCAGCGAGGTCATCACCGTGTTCTCTTGAACAAAATCTTTGCCGAACAAAACGTCGCACATGTCCACACTGTCCTGAGCACGGCTGGGTTCCGTGACGGAGCCCATGAACGGTTTGTCGCTCAGCGTCATATGCGCGTGCAACATATCCAGGTGGCGCTTGTTCACAGCCACATCCGTTGGCTCACATACGGTTCCGCCAGAATGGTGTAGCCATTTGGACATATAGCCAAGTTTCACGAACTTGCGGAAGTCTTTCATCGTTGCATAGCGACGTCCGCCGAGCGCATCCCGTACAAAGGGGGGGCCGTACACAGGTGCCAGCACCAGATTTTTGCCACCGACGACAACGTTGCGCTCGGGGTTACGGGCATGTTGTGTGTATTGCGACGGGGCGGTTGCACAGAGTTTACGCGCCAGTCCTTTTGGAATCCGCACGCGCTCACCCTCGATATCGGCACCAGCATCGCGCCAGCGCGCCAGGGCCTTTGGATTGTCGGGAAAGTTGACACCGATCTCTTCGAGGATCTGCTCGGCATTGGCCTCGATGATCTGCAACGCCTCTTCCGTGAGGATTTCAAAGTTGGGGATATTGCGTTCGATGTACTTGGCGGTCTCAAAAGACACTGCGGTACGTTCCGCACGCCGCGCGGCACCACCTCCACCACGTCCTCGACGGCCACGTGCTGCTGCTTCGGTCATGACGATCCCCTTAAACAAATTCAGTGCTAAAGGCCTGATAGACCAGCAACCTTAAGGATCGGACCAAATTAACGGCGCGGCAGGGAAAAAAGCGACACGCGCCCCTCCTTTTTTCAAATAGTTACCTTGGAAGCTGGCACAGGCGCAGTCAAACTCTTGCCACCATGCCCACACATGCATATTGCACCTGCATGACACAACATCACGACCGCCTCCTCATCATAGACTTCGGCAGCCAAGTCACGCAGTTGATTGCGCGCAGATTGCGCGAGCTGAATGTTTATTGCGAAATTCACCCCTATCAAAACGTCACGGGCGCTTTTCTGGCCGAATTGGCCCCGAAAGCTGTGATCCTGTCGGGTGGCCCCGATAGCGTGACGCGCGAAGGCTCGCCCCGTGCCCCACACGCGCTGTGGGATATGGGCATTCCCGTGCTGGGTATCTGCTATGGCCAGCAAACCATGATGACGCAACTGGGCGGCGAAGTGCACGGCGGCAAAATCTCGGGCGGGGGCGGCACAGCCGAATTTGGCCGCGCCAAGGTCACGAAAGCCGCCGATCTTGATTTGCTCAGCGGTTGGTATGCAGATGGCGACGAACAGGTCTGGATGTCACACGGCGACCATGTCGCCAAAATAGCACCGGGATTCGAGGTCTATGGCACCTCTCCCAACGCACCCTACGCCATCCTTGCTGATACAACGCGCCACTTTTACGGCGTGCAGTTCCACCCCGAGGTCCACCACACGCCCAACGGTGCAAAACTGTATGAAAATTTCGTGCGAATCGCCGGATTCTCTGGCGATTGGACGATGGACGCCTACAAAGACATCGCGATTGCGAAAATCCGCGAACAGGTCGGCGACAAGAAAGTGATCTGCGGCTTGTCAGGCGGTGTCGACTCCTCTGTGACGGCGGCGCTCCTGCACGAAGCAATTGGTGACCAACTCACCTGCGTGTTCGTGGATCACGGGTTGCTGCGCAAAGACGAAGGCACTGACGTCATCGCAATGTTTCGCGACAATATGAACCTGCACGTCATCCACGCAGATGAGGCGGATCTGTTTCTCGGCGAGCTCGAAGGCCAGTCGGACCCTGAAACCAAACGCAAAATCATCGGCCGTTTGTTTATCGATGTGTTCCAGAAATACGCCAACGAAATCGAGGGCGCAGAATTCCTCGCCCAAGGCACTCTGTATCCGGATGTTATTGAATCTGTGTCATTTTCCGGCGGCCCGTCCGTCACGATCAAAAGCCACCACAACGTCGGCGGCCTGCCCGAAAAGATGGGGCTGAAATTGGTCGAACCGCTTCGTGAATTGTTCAAAGACGAAGTGCGCGTGCTGGGCCATGAACTTGGCCTTCCCGCATCCTTCATTGGCCGCCACCCTTTCCCGGGCCCTGGTTTGGCAATCCGTTGCCCTGGTGAAATCACACGCCAAAAACTCGATATCCTGCGCGAGGCCGATGCGGTTTACATCGATCAAATTCGCAAACACGGATTGTATGATGAAATCTGGCAAGCCTTTGTCGCGATCCTCCCTGTGCGCACTGTTGGGGTTATGGGCGATGGACGGACGTATGATTTTGCCTGTGCTTTGCGGGCGGTGACGTCTGTCGATGGCATGACGGCAGATTACTACCCGTTCTCTCACGAGTTTTTGGGCGAAACGGCCACGCGCATCATCAACGAAGTGCCCGGCATAAACCGCGTCACCTACGACATCACATCCAAACCACCCGGCACCATCGAGTGGGAATAAAATTCGAATGAATCCTGTCTTCAAAGCAGCCCTTTGGATGAGTGGCGCCATTGCGTCCTTTTCCGCTATGGCTGTGGCGGGGCGCGAAGTCAGTTTCGCGCTGGATACTTTTGAAATCATGCTGTTTCGCAGCATTGTCGGCGTTCTGATCGTCGGGGGTGTTGCATCGGTTGCGGGGACGTGGCGTCAGATCAACACGCGCGACCTGCACATTCATGGTATGCGCAACCTCGCCCATTTTTCCGGCCAGAACTTATGGTTTTATGCCGTTACGGTGATCCCGCTTGCGCAGGTTTTCGCGCTTGAATTCACTTCGCCAATTTGGGTCATTTTGCTCAGCCCCATATTGCTTGGTGAGAAAATCACCCCGGTCCGTGCCTTTGCGGCGATCATGGGATTCATCGGGATCCTGATTGTGGCACGGCCTGATATGGCCGGAATCAACACGGGTGTGTTGATGGCCGCAACGTCAGCGGTATTTTTCGCCCTGACCACCGTCTTTACCAAACGCTTGACGCGCACCCAATCGATCACCTGCATTTTGTTCTACCTCACCGTCATGCAGTTAGTCTTCGGGCTGGTTATGGCGGGGTACGACGGCGACATTGCTTTGCCCAACAACCGGACGCTGCCGTGGTTGATCCTGATCGGCTGCGCTGGTTTGTTGGCACATTTCTGCATCACCAAAGCCCTGTCTATCGCGCCCGCCACCGTCGTCGTGCCGATAGATTTCATTCGTTTGCCAGTGATCGCGGTCATCGGAATGCTGGCGTACAACGAGAGTGTCGATATCTGGGTCTTTGTCGGCGCTGCGGTTATCTTTGCGGGGAACTACCTGAATATCATCACGGAAACCCGCAAAGCCTCGCGCTAACCCGACCTTGTTACCGCGCAGGAGTCCCGACGGACGCAGAGGTGCGTTTCGCGGGCGCCGCGTCCCTGTCGGTTTCATTTTCGTTTAAGCAAGAAACGGATAGCACAGGTCCAACCCGCCCCATAGGGTCACACCATGATAGACCAAAAAACCATCTCAAGCCGCGCATGGGCCGAATTGTTGCTGCTCGGGTTGATATGGGGGGGATCGTTTCTGTCTATTCGCATCGCGCTCGATGAAATCACGCCGCTGACATCCGTGGCGCACCGCACCACATGGGCGATGCTGGTCTTGTGGGGCGTGGTGGCTTTGATGCGCTTGCCCCTGCCGCGCAACCCTATGGTCTGGTTTGCCTTTCTGATCATGGGCTTGTTGAACAATGCACTGCCCTTTACCCTGTTGGCGTGGGGGCAATTGCATATCGAAAGCGGGCTGACGTCGATCCTGAATGCGGCCACCGCGATCTTTGGCGTTATCGCCGCCTCACTTTTCTTTGCAGACGAGCGGATCACCTTACACAAAGCGGTCGGTGTTTGCCTTGGATTTTTGGGCGTGGCGACAGCGATCGGGTTAGAAAATTTTCGCAACTTGGATCTACGCAGTATGGCCCAGCTGGCCGTGATTGGGGGAACGATCTGCTATGCTCTTGCTGGCGTTTGGGCACGCAAGATGTTGGCAGGTCAACCGCCACAAGTTGCAGCCGCTGGAATGCTAACGGGGGCGACACTCATCATGTTGCCATTGGCGTGGATGAGTGACGGCCCCCTTACCCTTGATCTGGGACCGCGCACTTTGGCCGCAATCGGTTATTACGCTATTGTTGCCACGGCGGGTGCGTATTTGCTGTACTACCGCGTGCTGGGCATGGCGGGCAGTGGCAATCTGATGTTGGTGACGCTTTTGGTGGCTCCCATAGCCATTGTTCTCGGGGCTTTGGTGCTGGAGGAAAAGCTGGGCGCGAATGCCTACGCCGGGTTTGGCCTGTTGGTGGTCGGGTTGATCATTCTGGATGGGCGTGTCTTGCGTGCCTTGCGAATTGACCCAAGCGCATCAGGGCGTTAGGACAAACCGCACCAAAGGGACGGGACCACTCAATGCTATATCCAAATGCCGACGCTTGGCGGGCTGCCAAAAACAAGCGCGTAATGGTCTATGGCATGTCCGGATTGGGCAAAACGCATATGTCCGACATCTTGCGCAACACCAAAGACTGGTTTCACTACTCGATCGATTACAGGATCGGGACCCGCTACATGGGTGAGTATATCGTCGATTCATGTCTGAAAGCGGCGATGGATACACCCTATTTGCGCGAAATGCTGCGGCAAGACGCCATCTACATCGCCCCGAACGTCCACACGCACGACTTGGGTGCTGTATCGACATACCTCGGCAAGCCGGGAAACACCGATGCCGGAGGACTAAGCATCGACGAATACCGCATCCGTCAGGAACAATTCAAACAGGCCGAAATCAACGCTCTGAACGACACTGCCAAATTCGCGCGCCGTGGTTTGGATGTGTATGGGTACGCACATTTCATTTGTGACACGGGCGGCTCTATTTGCGAATGGGTCGAGGCCGAAGATGATGCCGACACGCTCATGCAAACGCTGAGCCAGACATGTTTGCCCGTTTGGATCAAAGGGTCTGACGCACATACAGAAGAATTGGTGCGCCGTTTCGACAAAGCCCCCAAACCGATGGCCTACCAGCCAGCGTTCCTTGCTGCGGCCTGGGAGGAATATTTGAGTGAAAACAATGTATCAGAAGTCGACGTTGATCCTGATGCATTCATTCGCTGGACTTATGCGCGGGCCTTGGCCCATCGCCAGCCCCGCTATGAATCGATGTCGCGTTGGGGAATCACGGTGAGCGCCGATCAAGTCTATGCCCTGCGCAGCGCCGCCGATTTTGACGCTATGATTGAAGCTGCTTTGCCGGCCAGCTGAAACTTTCTTCAGCAAGGCGTGACTGAGCGCCTCTGGAAACCTGTGCTGCGCACCGTTATCTGTTTTTTACCCAACCCACTAGGACTGCATCCATGCCCATCAAACTGCCTTCTGACTTACCTGCTTACGCCGTTCTCACGCGCGAAGGTGTGTCGGTGATGGACGAAGATGCGGCCTCGACCCAGGATATCAGACCCCTTCGCATCGCTCTGCTGAACTTGATGCCCAAGAAGATCCAAACTGAAAACCAGTTTGCGCGCTTGATCGGGGCAACCCCGCTGCAAATCGAACTCACGCTGATCCGCATGACAAACCACTATTCGCGCAACACGGCTGAAGAGCACATGGAAAGCTTTTACCGTCCGTTTTCAGACGTAAAGGGTGAGAAATTTGACGGGCTTATCATCACAGGTGCGCCTATTGAGCATCTGGATTTTGACACGGTGGATTACTGGGAAGAACTGAAAGAGGTGATGGATTGGACCCAAACCAATGTTCATTCCACGTTCGGTGTATGTTGGGGGGGCATGGCGCTCATCAACCATTTTCACGGCGTCGACAAACACTTGCTGGACGCCAAAGCATTCGGGTGTTTCCGCCACCGCAATCTGGACGCAGCGTCTCCATTTTTGCGCGGATTTTCGGACGACTGCGTCATTCCCGTGAGCCGCTGGACAGAAATGCGCCAGTCAGAAATAGACGCTGCCCGTGGGTTGCGCACCTTACTTGGCAGCGATGAGGCCGGCCCGTGTCTGGTCGAGGATCCTGAGCACCGTGCGCTTTATATATTCAATCATTTTGAATATGACAGTGACACGCTCAAACAAGAATACGACCGCGACATGGCCGAAGGCACACCGATCAATGTGCCCATGAACTACTATCCCGGTGATGATCCAACAAAGCCGCCAATGAACAGGTGGCGCAGTCACGCGCATCTGCTTTATGGCAATTGGATCAATGAGATATACCAATCCACGCCCTTTGACATGGACTTGATTGGTGCTTAAGTTCATCGGCTTTGGGCTGCTTTTCCTGCTCGTTTCGTTCACGGTTTTGACGCTGTTTCGCGTGGGGCAAAACGCGCGGATTGCGGCGCGGGATTTCCCGCCACCCGGAAAGTTTATCGAGGTCAACGGCCACCGCGTGCATTACGTCGAGATGGGCAGCGGCCCTGATCTGGTGCTCGTTCACGGGGCCTCTGGCAACACCCGCGATCTGACCTTTTCGCTGGCCGGCAAATTGGCCGACGATTACCGGTTGATCATTTTTGATCGCCCGGGGCTTGGGCATACGCCGGCCCTTGGGCGCAGGGGCGTGACGATTTCGCAGCAAGCCCGATTGCTCTCGGACGCATCCAAAGCAATCGGCCTGAAAAATCCCGTCGTGGCGGGACAAAGTTTCGGCGGCGCAATCGCGATGGCCTGGGCTGTTGAGCACCCTGACAACATCTCGGCCGCAATGCTCATGGCGGGGGCGACTTACCCTTGGGAAGGGCCGCGTGATGCATTCTCTGCCCGTTTGGCACATCCTGTTTTTGGACCCATCATTGCCCGACTGATCACGGCTTGGGCACCTCAGGATTATGTTGCTGCCAGCATCGAAAGCATTTTTGAACCGCAACCCGCACCAAAAGGGTACGGCGCTTCTGTTGGCGTCCCGTTGGTCTTGCGCCCGGCAACTTTGATCGCAAACGCGCAACAACGCGATGACCTGCGAGACCAAGTTCGCGCGCTTCATACGCACTACAAAGACCTGACCCTGCCGATCGAAATCGTACACGGCGATGCAGATACGATCGTGGGGCTATCTGTGCACTCTGAACGGATGGTGCAAGATGTCGGATCCGCCAATCTGACTGTCCTGCCTGGCATAGGACACATGCCCCAACACGTGAGCCAGACCGAGGTGATTGCCGCTATTCACCGCGCCGCACAACGTGCAGGTTTGCGTTAACCGCGTCCCTGTCCCATAGTGATGTAAAGCACAGTTACATCCCCACAAGGAGCCACGCCATGACACGTCCATTTGACGGGGCCATCTCGACATTTTTTGAGGATAGCATCCCCGAAAAAGTCCGTGAAACGATTGAGAACGCAGGAAAAAACGACATCCTGAATCCGTCCTACCCTCATCGCAAACAGATGAAGACAAAGCACTACGAACACGATCTGCACCGCCTTCAAATCGAGTTGGTAAAAATGCAGTCGTGGGCCAAGGAAACCGGCCAACGGATCGCCATCGTTTTCGAAGGGCGCGATGCAGCGGGCAAAGGCGGCACAATCAGCCGTTTTCGCGCCAATTTGAATCCGCGCGTCGCGAATGTGGTCGCCTTGTCCAAGCCCACCGAAACCGAAGCAGCCCAGTGGTATTTCCAGCGCTACATCCAGCATCTGCCTTCTGGCGGTCACATCACATTCTTTGATCGCAGTTGGTACAACCGGGCCGTGGTTGAGCATGTGTTCGGGTTTTGCGAGGTCAAACAACGCACCGCTTTCTTCAAACAGGTCAATGATTTCGAGAAAATGATCACCGGCGACGGAGTCAAACTGTTCAAATTCTGGCTCAACGTGGGCCGCGCGGAACAGTTGCGCAGGATGCTCAAGCGGGAAAGCGATCCTTTGAAACAGTGGAAACTCAGTTGGATCGACGTAGAAGGGTTAAGCAAGTGGGAAGACTACACGCAGGCCATTGCGGAAACATTTGACAAAACCCACAGTCACCATGCGCCTTGGACCATCGTGCGCTCCGATGACAAGAAACGCGCCCGCCTGAACGCCATCCGATCAGTCCTGAATGAACTCAGCTACACTGGAAAAGATGTGCATAACATCGGTAAGATTGACCAAAACGTGCTCGGTGGGCCGGACATCTGGAATGCCTAAACGCGGATACCACCACGGGAACCTGCGACAAGCGTTGATCAACGCTTCGTTAGACGTTGATCGAGGTCAAAGGTCCCACAGGATTTACCCTGTCAGAGGCTGCCAAACAGGCAGGCGTCACGCCCGCCGCCGTTTATCGCCACTTCGAAGGGCGCGAAGACCTGATCGCAGAGGCCGCACGCCAAGGCTATGAAATATTTGCAGATTTGATGGAATTTGCTTATCAATCCGGTCAACCCTCAGACCTCGCAGCCTTTGAAGCAACAGGGCGTGCATACCTTGCTTTTGCGCGCAAACATCCCGGCCACTACATTGCGATGTTTGAAAGCGGTATTTCGGTGAACCGCACACCCGAACTTGCCGCCGTCGCCAACCGCGCCAACGGCGTGATGGAACGCGCCGCCACAAATCTCAGCAAACACATCCCCGAAGACAAACGTCCCCCCGCCTCCATGTTCAGCGCCCATATCTGGGCCATGAGCCACGGGGTCGTCGAACTGTTCGCGCGCAACTCACCCGGACGGGCATCCCCCTTCCCGCCAGAAGACTTGCTGGAAACAGGGATCGGGATTTACCTCAGAGGCTTGGGGCTCATTCGGCCAGACGAATAGGACCCGTTTTCCTTTCGTCCCAAATATCCCGGGGGAACGTGGAACACGTTGGGGGCAGCGCCCCCTTTCTTGCCTCAAGCCGTCGCGAAAACCTCGATTTCGTTCATGACATCCGCCGCAATCTCAAACGATCTCACCCGCGCTGCATGATCATGGATTTGACCGGTCAGAATCATCTCATCCGGCTGGTATTGCTCTATCAACGCACTCAAATGTCCTCTGACAGTTGTTGGGCTGCCCGTCGCAGACACAGAGAGCATTTGATCCACACCATGACGCATGCTGGTCGCCAATTTCGGCATCGATATCCTCTACAGGGCGCGGCAGCTTGCCTCGTTTTCCAGTGTGCATGCGTGCAAAGGCTTGCTGCATCGAAGTGCGCAAGTACGCCCCTTCATCATCTGTTTCAGCCGCAAACACATTGGCGGCCAGCATGAAATACGGGGTTTCCAACTGCTGCGATGGCTTGAAATCTCGGCGATACAGATAAGCGGCCTCTTCCAAAGCTGCGGGCGCAAAATGCGAAGCAAAGGCGTATGGAAGACCCAAATGCGCGGCCAATTGCGCACCATATAGTGATGATCCCAAAATCCATAACGGAACATGGGTGCCCTCACCGGGCAATGCGCGCACGGCGGCATCGTCTTGAGCGTCTCCCAAATACTTCATCAACTCGACAACATCGCCGAGGAAATTATCACCGCCTGCACGGCGCAACGCCATATAGACAGCCTGATCCCCACCAGGTGCGCGGCCCAACCCTAGATCAATGCGATCCCCGTAAAGCGTCGCCAATGTTCCAAACTGTTCGGCAATCGCCAAAGGGGCATGGTTGGGCAACATGATACCGCCTGCCCCGATGCGCATGGTTTTGGTGTGCGCAGGCCACGTGACCGATCAAAACAGAGGTCGCGGCAGAGGCAATGCCCGGCATATTGTGATGCTCGGCCATCCAATACCGGTTGTAGCCCAACGCCTCGGCGCGCTGTGCAAGATCAGTGGTGTTGCGCATGGCTTGAACCGCGTCAGAGCCTTCTGGAACAGGGGCCAAATCCAAAACAGAGTATTTCATCACGCGTGCTCCTTTTGAGGCAGTTTAAAACACCTTAACCCAAAAGAAAAAGGCCACCCGATTGGGCGGCCTTTTCCAAAAAATTGTAAAACAGCTTAACGCTTGGCTATTCGGTATTTCGAAAAAGTAAATTATACCAATAACTTAATAAATACACTCATAGCCTGCTATCATACTGCTCAAGCCTTACACTCTACATTTCCATACTTAGCTGTACATTTTTGTTGTGTGCACGCAGAAATATTGGCATCTCGCCTACTTTGATTTCTATCTACAGTCCGAACAGCTGGTACGGTATAAAATTCCGTTCTCATAAGTTGTGTGCAATTAGTATACGCTGAGTATCCATAACCTGTTGTAGTACAACTTGTTTGTCCTGTTGGTACTTGGCGAGATTGCGTTTGATTGTACATTTCCTGCTCATAACGTGGTGGAATTTTCTTCATCCAAGTTGCAGTGCAGATGCCCTTTTCTTCTCTAAATTCGGTAGTAGCGCAGCTTGCTAACATCAAAACCACCCCCGCAATTGTAATTTTCTTTAACGTCATAAACACTCCATTCAATCCAAGTCTCACTATGCCACTCATCCAAAGCCGCATTTACCCTATTCAAACACGTTAAATCTTTAATTTTCCAGCAAAAAACGCACACACAGCCCTCTAATGCTGTGTAGCACCCAACGCACCCTACCCTCAAACTCACCGCATATAACAAGCACACACGTGCTCTACGCCACTACTGCAAAGCACTCTTACATCGTTTTCCAATGTAAACGCTACTTGGGTGCTATGGGCTTGATGGTTTGTATGGGTTCGAAGTCTGTG
The DNA here is from genome assembly GCA_943787985.1 of uncultured Paracoccaceae bacterium. Classification (GTDB taxonomy): domain Bacteria; phylum Pseudomonadota; class Alphaproteobacteria; order Rhodobacterales; family Rhodobacteraceae; genus Ascidiaceihabitans. Next base: position 1,375,390 of record CALSOO010000004.1, read on the forward strand.
TGTGACACTTGTGGTGTTGGCGCTGCTTGGGGTGGCTTGGGAGCGTTGGAAGACTTGGGAATAGGCAGCGTTGGCAACGGAGTAGCACGATTTGCTGTTTTCACCTTCACACCCTCAATGTCACGTGCCTCGTCCGCAATCGTGCTTGCCAAAAGCCTCAGCACTTCCAAACGCACTGCGGCTTGTTCTTTATTCGTTATGTCTCGTATCGTGTTCAGCGCACGTTGCACATCAGCCAAAGCACTCACTGTGCCACCCCCATATGTGCAAAATCACCACCCCTAAACTGTAAGTACTTCCCTACCAAAAACCGCAGCACGTTTTTTCTACGTCTAAAACCCATTTCACACAGCGCCCATTCGTTCTGCTGCTTGCCACTTTGTCCGTGCTTGTTCGTTTAGTGCCGTTGTGCATTTGCTGTGCAGCACTGCAAAGCGTTGCACCCACTGCTTGTGCTTGCTGTCGCTGCTGCCTTCCAATCTCTGCGTGTAGTAGTTCAATTTGCTTGCACACACTGCCAAAGCATCTGCACTTGGCTGCAACTGTTGGAAACGCAAAACACGCATATAACTTGCGTTCTTACCCAACCACGCAACGCAAAACTCTTGTTCGCCTTGCACTGCATTTGCAGCCATCAATGCGTGTTTAATCTCATCCAAAACCGTTTTCGTCATCAAATTCTCCTCTGCGCATAAATACACAGCAACACTGTGTTGGTGTTTGCACACGAGTATTTATTGGATTTGGACAATGCGAACTTACAACGCGACTGACATACAGCAACTTTTCGACGCACAAGCGCACTTGGCGCAGTTTTATATCGTAGCACACACAAACATTTGCCCAGCACGTTTGTCAGCCAAAACGCTGCACACACGTGTGCAAACTGCAAAGCAAGACTTACGGCACACACTCAATGTGCTTGCTGCAACGCTGCATCCAAACCAATCAAATCTCGTGCGTCGCAAGCCACATCTCTATCGCCCACTCGCACTTACAACCATCGAAGCAGTCAACACAGCGCAAGCACAAACACTCACCACGCATTTCAACATCATATTAGGCAATATCCCCAAGCACTTTAGGCAAGCAGACACAATCAACAGCATATTTAGGCACACTTGGACAAACTGTAGGCAAAGCGAAGACGTGCACACGCAAACAATTATAGGCAGCAGCAAAGGCTTAAACTTCTACGTTCTAAAAGAGGCACATTATGACAAGCAGAAGATTGTAGGCGACATAAGCACTTGGGACATAGACAACACATTTATTCCCAACGCTGCTGTTTATGCAGACTGAAGTTAGCACAGACAGTTTAGACGACAGCACACGCCGTTTGCTTGGGGACGGCGTAGTGTTTCGTATTGCTTACAACACAGTGTTTCAAACACACTCAAACAAAACAGTAGGTTCAAACACACTGTTTAGACACAACACACTGCAAACAAACGAGAATGTCATACAATACACATTGTATGGGGTTCTGCTGTAAGTGCTTGTTATCGAACAATTCATTTGTGCACAGATAATCGTTGTCCAAACACAATATCAGAATTTACACTTAATTACTGATACTTATGGGATTTGGAGACACAATGCGACAAGCAAAGACACTAAAAGACGCAGAGATAAAACGTGTGCTTGCATACTGCGCAACACGCCAACACGCACTGCGCGACACAACCATCTTCGTGTTTAGTTTACACGCTGGATTACGTGCAAAGGAACTTGCAGCACTGCGCATCTGCGATGTGTATGATGACGTTGGCAATGTGCACAGTTCATTTGTGCTGTCAGCAGCAGCAACAAAAGGTGCTCGCACACGCACTGTATACGTCAACAAAACACTCAAACGCCAACTTGCCCAATATTACCCAACTCTACCCAAACAACCCACAGCGCCACTGTTCTGCAGTCAAAAAGGCAGTTTCTTTAGTGCCAACACAATGTGCCAACTGCTCATACACATCTTCCAACAGTGCAGCCTAAAACACGCAACTTCACACAGCGGCAGACGCACGTTCATTACACGCTTGGCAAGCAAAGGCGTTGGAGTGCGTGTGCTTGCAGAACTTGCTGGGCACAGCAGCATTGCTACAACACAACGCTACATTGACGTTAATGCAGAACAGTTGGCGAATGCTGTAGAGTTGGTTTAGCGATTATTGCGGCAGTTTCATTATCTCAAGCAGTGGGAGTATCCGAAACTCTGTGTATGAGGGTTGGCCCATGCGAGTTTCACGGGTCATTTGTTGAACCGTTCTGGATATAGGATAGCGAACTGGTTGCGCGCGGCAACCCATTCTCTGACCCCTCTGCCTGTCTTCTCAAAGCTTCGGATTGCCAGGTAGATCAGCTTTGTTGCGGCGTCATCGGTTGGAAAGCTGCCACGTGTTTTGGTGGTTTTGCGGATCACGCGGTTCAGGCTTTCAATCGCATTTGTGGTGTAGATGATTTTGCGCACCGCCGGCGGGAAGGCGAGAAAACGGGATCACCTCCTGCCACGCCCGCCGCCAGGAGGGTGCGATTGACGGGTATTTCTGGCCCCATTCGGCTTCGAAATCTGCGAGCGCTTTCTCGGCCTCGACATCATCCGTGGCCTGATAAATCCGCTTCAGATCATTGGCGACGGTCTTGCGATCCTTCCAGCCGCAGAAGTTCAGGGAATGGCGCACCAGATGCACGATGCAGGTCTGGACCGTGGCCTCGGGAAAAGCCGCGTTGATGGCGTCAGGGAAGCCTTTGAGGCCGTCCACGACGGCGATCAGGATGTCCTCAACGCCCCGGTTTCGCAGGTTGTTCATCACCGAGAGCCAGAATTTGGCTCCTTCATTGGCGGCGATCCACAGCCCCAAAACCTCACGCTCACCCTCCGGGGGTGACGCCCAGGGCCACGTAAACGGCCTTGTTTTTGACCTGACGGCTTTCCGCGTCGCGGATTTTGACACGTAGAGCATCGAGGAAAACAATCGGATACATCGGCTCCAGGGCGCGGTTCTGCCAATCCGACACTTCCTCCAGGACAGCGTCGGTCACACGGCTGATAAGATCGGCTGACACCTTCAGGCCATAGACCTCCTCAAGGTGGGCGCGGATGTCGCGAGTCGATAAACCCGCCGCGTAAAGCCCAATAATCTTGTCATCCATCCCATCAATCCGGGTCTGGCCCTTCTTGATAAGCTCAGGTTCAAAACTGCCGTCACGGTCGCGGGGCACATCAATCGGCAGCGCCCCATCATTGCCCTTCAGCGTTTTGCGCGACGTGCCATTGCGCCGGTTGCTTTGCTGGTTTGCGGGTTTGGCATCTGGCTCATAACCGAGATGTTCGGTCAGTTCCGCGCCAAGCATCCGTTCCATCAGGCGGACCTTGAGCTCCTTCACCAAGCCTTGATCGCCCAGCAAATCTTCGGCGTTCTCAACGCCGTTAAGCAGTTCGTCTAGAACGTCCTTGGAAATCGTCATTGTTGTCATGCTCCTTCAATATGGAAGCATGGGACAAATTACTCATACACAGAAGATCGGACACTCTCCAAGCAGTGCTGCTTCACTCAACTCGCCACGCCTAAAACGCTTTAGTGCTTCAAGCGCAAAGCCATCTTCTGCATCCACAACCTCTTCTACAACTGCTGCTGTCTTGCGCTTTGTTTTCGTAATCTCGTGTCTGCGCTGCTGTGTAAGCACGTGACTATAATGGTTTTCGATTTGCGCAACTTTACAGCCCATATTCATTGCCAAATCGTAAACACTCACATCACCCTTTTCCAAGCGCAGCGTCGCGTAAGTGTGCCGCAAACTGTATAAACTGCGCTTGTCGCCGTCCCTATCATACAACAAACCATCCACACGTTCGTTATACGGAACACGCTTCAAAAATATCTGAAAGCCTCTGTTCAAATCCACAAACTTGCGCACTTCACGTGTTTCAGCATCCACTTGCCCAAACCACACTAAATCGTTGTGCTTGTTATACGGCGAAGTTTCACGCCAGCGCTTTAGCAGACTGTTTGCATTTGGCTGTGTTTGCACAAAACGTGCTTCACCCTTCTTCGTCGCCTTACTCACACGCACTTCTGCAATCACACTGTCGCTGCCATCCACAGCCACATCAAACTTAATATCACTCCAAATCATCTCACGTGCTTCGCCAACACGCAGTCCACTGTTCGCCAAAAACAGCACAAAATAATACATCTGCTGCCGTTGCATCTTGTGCCAAGCATTCAAACGCTTGTCCGCAAACACACCCACACAATCCCTATAACTGCGCAGATAACGTGTAAGCGTAGTGTATTCTTCAGCGTCAAACCCAGCACGTCGTGTTGGCGTTCTGTTTTTCGCTGGCGCACGCATCTTAAACACTTGCTGCAAGCGTCCACGTTCAAAAGCATCATAAAATATTTGATTTAGCGCACTTTGTTCCATCAGCAGCGTTTTAGTTGCTGGCGCTTTTCGTGCGTTGTTAGTGCCACGTGTTTTAGCGCCACGTCGTTTAGGATTGTGTTTCTGCAGTGCTTTGCCTTCTGCACTGTCCCAAAACCCAATGCGCCAATCCCAATATCCACTCGCAACACTTGGAGTAATATCATTCAACAGCATACTCGTGCCGTCTTTGTGCTTAAAATACTGCTTAAAATAACGTTCAGCGTATTTGTCGTGCCAATACTGCCTACTCGCAGTCCACGTGCCGTTCTTTACGTTTCGTTCAAACCAGTTCCGCCAATGCTGTTCAAACGTGTGTTCGTCTAAACTATGTCCCAACTTCGCTGCTTGCTGTAAGCGCAACAACTCACTCTTCGCATACTCATAAGCATCTTCATAAATCGTAAGTTTAGTGCTGCGTGTCACATAGCCTTTGCGTCCGCCAATCTTCAAACGCATATACCAATTTGCACGTCTGTGCGTTTTGGCGTTGGGCACAGCGACAGCAAGGTTGCGCTTAAACAGCACAAGCGCACCACCATAGTGCTCCCTTTTGTCTTCATAAAACGCCAACAGCGCACTCCAATAGCAACCTAAAACGCTACAGATATGCTAAAATCGCTAAACCATAACGTCAACACATACAGCGTCTGCTGCAATTCTGCTACGCACAAAAAAAGGGCTGCGAAATACGCAACCCTTTGTTTTATATGACAAATTATGTCGTTCGCTGTTAGCGCTTGGAGAACTGGAAGCTCTTACGCGCTTTTGCTTTACCGTATTTCTTACGCTCAACAACACGGCTGTCGCGTGTGAGGAAGCCAGCGGCTTTCAAAGCGCCACGCAAGGTGGGATCATAAAGCTGCAAAGCTTTGGAAACACCGTGCTTTACCGCGCCCGCTTGACCGGACAGGCCGCCACCTTTGACCGTGGCGAACACGTCAAATTGACCTTCAACGCCAGCAATTGTGAAAGGCTGTGCCAAAATCATCTGCAAAACAGGGCGCGCAAAGTATTCGTTTTGCGGCTTGCCGTTTACGACAACTTTACCGGAACCCGGCTTGATCCAAACGCGTGCAACCGCGTCTTTACGCTTGCCTGTGGCGTAGGAACGGCCAAGGTCGTCGCGCACTGGCTCGCGCGGTGTCAGCTCGATGGCTGGCATCGCGGATTCGCCTGCGACAGCTTGCAAGTCTTCGAGTGTGTTGATTTCATCAGACATGCTCATGCGCTCCGTGTGTTTTTGCTGTTCATGGACGCGACATCCAGAACTTCAGGGCTTTGCGCCTCGTGTGGGTGTTCGCTACCGGCATAGACGCGCAGGTTTGTCATCTGCACGCGTGCAAGACGGTTACCAGGCAACATACGTTTGACCGCCTGGGTCAAAACGCGCTCAGGGTACTTCCCTTCAAGGATTTCTGCCTTGGTGCGGGATTTGATCCCACCAGGATGGCCTGTGTGCCAGTAGAAGTTTTCTTCACGCTTGTTGCCCGTCATTTGGACTTTTTCAGCGTTAATGATGATTACATTATCGCCCATGTCCATGTGTGGTGTGAAGGTTGGCTTGTGCTTGCCGCGCAAACGCATTGCGACGATCGATGCCAAGCGGCCCAGCACGATGCCTTCAGCATCAATGATGATCCACTTTTTGTCGATGTCTGCTGGTGTTGCAGAAAAGGTTTTCATGTTAGTCAGCCCTATGGGTTGGGTTTTGAATTCGATTGGTGGTTTATACAGAGCCTACAGAACGATACAAGTGCGATAACCCCATTTTAATTCAATAAAAACATGAAGTTACAATTAAGGTATCAATGTACCCCACAAAATTCGGTTAAAATCCCGTTAATGCTCCCCTTGCAATTGCCCTAAATGACCGCATCATGAGGAACCGGCATTTTTGATTGCAATTACAGGCGACACACCCCTCCATGACTTCAGAGCTCGGCCCCCTTTTTGCAGCTTTGGTTCTACTGGCCCTGTCGACGTTTGTCGGAATAGCGCCTGTCGTCAAAATCATCAAAGTCCGCGAAGCAAAACATGAACTCAAACAAGGGTCTGCCGGTTTCATTCGCTCGATCAGCGGGTGGGCTATCATTGCCTTTTGGATCATGGCGACATGGTTTTTCGCCACAATCATCGGAGATTGGGGCGCGACCGGTGATCTGGACGGCGCGATTGAGCGGTCATGGCTGCGGCTGCGGATTTTGCTCAAAATCGCCGCAGCCTTGGGGGACTCTGATTGATGGAGACGCTCCAGGCCGATCAGACCTCCCTTCAATGCCCGAATTGCGCAGGCCAGTGCTTGTTCTCTCCCAAGTCCCAAGCGCTGGATTGCCAGAGTTGCGGGGTGTCCCACCCCGTTCTTGATCCGGCCCGGCATCACGATGCTTCCGGAGAATTCCCGTTCGACCCCGACAGCGTGCAATCAGACGCCCCTCAACTCACCAAAGAGCGCGCGCACCAATGTCAGGCTTGCGGCGGCACTGTCATCTTTACCGCCCGAAACCTGTCAGAGCGGTGCCCCTATTGCGACGGCGCTGTGGTGCTGGGCAAGCAAGATCGCGGGTACCGGACCAAAGCTCTGATCCCGTTTCAAGCGGATGCCGATTTTGCACAGTCCCAAGCCCAAGCGTGGGTTAAAGCGCGCATTGCTGCCCCAAACGATCTAAGTGCCATTGTGGCCAAAGGCCGCGTTGCGGGGCTGTATGCGCCGTTCTGGACCTTCGACAGCAGTGAGGCGCTGGAGTACTGGGCCATGTACACCACAGGCAGTGGTGACAACAGGCGCACCAAGAAGATCAAAGGGCGGATGGATATTCACTTCAACGACCTGTTGATGCCCGCGTCTGATCACGTCACGCCCTTGATCCGCGACGGGATCTTGCACGATTTCACTCCGTCCGATTTGCGCCCCTATGACCCCGGTTTCCTCGCAGGGTTCGCAGCAGAGCGGCATCATCAATCCATTCAGGAAGGGCTGGACGCGAATGAGGCCGATAAACGCGTTCTCATCCGCAACAGGATCAAGGCGCACATCAACAAGTCAGGTGTGCACAACATCAATTATCAAACAGACGCCTCGGGCATTCACTACCGCCGTATTCTGTTGCCGGTCTGGATTTTGCACTACACGTTCAAAGGCAAACCCATGAAAGTTGTCGTGTCCGGCATCGACGGGCGCACCTTTGGAGAGCGCCCGTTTTCGATGTTCAAACTGGCCGCTTATTCCGCTGTTATCTCGGCAGCGGTAACAGCCTTTGGTCTGGTTTGGGGGGCAACAGGGATGCTCTAGACGCCGATTTGATCCTGTGGGTTTTCCAGCAGATCACGCAATCGGCCAATGGCCTTTTCAAAACTTTCGAGCGACACGCCTGCATTTATGGCAAACCGGATCGCATGAGGGGTTCGGGCATCTCGACAGGCGTATTCCTCTGCAATGCGAATGCGCACCCCAACGCCTTCCGCAGCTTGGGCAAATGCCCCTGCCCGCCAACCGTCCGGCAAATGCAGCCACAAGAACGGGACGTCTTTTTGCCACTTCAGGTCATATCCGCCAAGGATGTTCACCGCGGCCTCGACATAGGCGTTGTTGGCGCGGCGCACATGCGTCACCAACCCGTCCAATTTGTTGTGTGTCAAAAGCTTTGCGCACAAATCGATCATTGGGGTGGCGAGCCCGAAGAACGAATGTTCTGACGCACGGCGCAACCCTGCGGCCTGCCCTTTGGGGGCGACCGCCAATCCAATGCGCAACGCAGGTGTGAGGGTTTTAGAAATCGAGGTCACATACCAACTGCGTTCAGGCGCCAGGACCCGGTAGGACGGTGCCCGCGCCGTGCCCATCCGGTAACAATCGTCTTCCATGATTTGCACATCATGTTTGCGCGCGACGTCAACCAATGCCCGCCGCCGCGCTTCGGGGGAGAAGCCGCATGTCGGATTGTGCACCTCTGGTGACGTGCACAGGATTTGTGCGCCGTGGGTTTTCGCTGCCGCCTCAAACGCGTCCGGAATCACACCCTGCGCATCCATCGCGACAGGGACCACATGGGCGCGCAACAGTTCGGCAGCACGGCGAAAGCCCGGATAAGACAGTTCCTCAACCAGAATGACGGGCCTGCGCCCTGACAGAAGAGTTTGAAATATCAAAAGGATAGCGTTCTGGCCACCATGGGCCAAAACCAGATCGTCTTCTTTCACCTCTCCCAACGGGGGTGATGAAATCCATTGGGCGGCGGCACGGCGGGCGGATGCACTGCCGTGCCGCGTGGGGTAATGCATCATTCCGGATGGCGGGTCATAGGCGACCTCAGCCAGCAGTTGGCGGATCAACTCGGCCTGCCCGACGCTGGGCAAGTGAGGAGAGATCAGGTTGACGTGATAGGTTTGGGCGTCTGACTGGTGCTTGGTGCTGTCCACTTCCAGCGGCATATCCAGGCCACCATCCATCAAACCGGCAGGGCGCGCGCGTGCCACATAGGTGCCCCGCCCGACTTCCGCCGTCAGCATCCCCTCATCCGTCAGGATCGTATAGGCCCGCGCGACTGTGCCCGGCGTTATCCCGAGGGTCCACGCAAGATCACGCACCGGGGGGAGCTTTACCCCCTCGGCCAAATCGCCTGTCGCCACACCTTCGCGTATGGCCTGCGCCACGGCTTTATACTTTGGGCCAGTGGCATCGCCAAGTTCGGGCTGCCAAATTGTATTCATTACAATGTTTCCGTGGATTCTTTGTATCTATTTTCGTATCAATACACATGGCCAATTCGCCATATTGTGTCAATACAATTTAGGAGATTCCCATGACACTCGTGATAAAATCCGACCTTGATGCGCTTGTTTATCTGCGCGAAACCAAAGCGCTGCCGATTGTATCGGTCTGGGCGGTCGAATTTGCTGTCATTGTGTCAAAGTGGACAACACGTCGCCGCACGCGTCTGGCATTGCGCCAATTGAACGCCCACCAATTGCGCGATGTGGGACTGACACCGGATCAGGCTTTGGATGAGTCTGCGAGGGTGTTCTGGAAAGCGTGACATTCCCCGTGACGGGTCCGGACCTCTTCCTTGCCGCCAGACCTGTTCTGGCGGCCTTTTTGCTTATGGGGCCGCGGATGCAGGCCCTCCGGGGGAGGTTTATTTTGCGAGATGAAAACAGATCCTAGTCTTTTGGCGGAATGGCGTACGTGAGGCTGGCGCGCGCAACAGGTTTGTCTGATCCTTCGCTGTAGAGCATAACGTCACTGACCGAGAGGTGTTTGCCCAGTTTGAGAAGCCGCGCTTTGGCGATCAAATCCACCCCGGAGGCCGGTTTGCGCATGAAGTCGATCGAGCAATTGGTCGTCACAGCCAGAGCTTTGGGTCCGATCATCGCGAGGGTCACGAGATATGCGGCCACATCGGCGAGTGCGAACATGGAGGGTCCTGACACTGTACCGCCCGGCCGCAAATGCCGTTCCGCACTGAACAGGCGCATTGTGATTTCATTTTCTGCAACGTGGTCGACTCCAAAGTCCTCGGCTCTCTGATGAAAGACCTCCCGCATAAACGCCATCAATTGCGCCTCATCCATTTGCACTGCCATACTGTCTTTCCCTCTGATTGTTCTTGTCATAACGTTTGTTCAGGATTGCGCGGAGGGCAAGATGGGAATTTTGGAACGTCGGGACACAAATGCGGTCGCGCATCTGATTATGAATGCGCCGGAGCGTTTGAACGCCCTCTCGGACGAGATGTTGGCGACACTGCACGCGGAACTTGATGATATAGCCACTGACGAAACTGTGCGCGCTGTGGTCTTGTCCGGAACAGGCAAAGCGTTTTGTGCGGGGCATGACCTGAAGCAGATGACGCAAGGGCGCCAAAATGCGGATGGCGGCAAAGCCTATTTCAAGGATTTGTTCGATCGCTGCGCTGCCGTGATGGCCCGCGTACAGTCCTTGCCCCAACCCGTCATTGCGCAAGTACACGGCATTGCGACGGCCGCAGGTTGTCAGCTGGTTGCGACCTGCGACATGGCCGTTGCGGCGCAGGGCACTCGCTTTGGGGTGAACGGTGTGAACATCGGATTGTTCTGCTCCACCCCCATGGTCGCTCTGTCGCGCAACATCGCGCGCAAACAAGCGTTTGAACTGCTGACGACCGGAGACTTCGTTGAAGCCGAACGCGCACAGACCCTTGGCCTTATCAACCGCGTTGTGGAGCCTGAGCACTTGGAGACAGAAACCACTGCGCTCGCCGAAAAGGTCGCGGCAAAACTGGGCAGTGCAGTCAAGATCGGCAAAGAGGCATTTTATACCCAATTGCAGATGCCTGTGCAGGATGCTTACGCCTATACGGGGCAGGTAATGGTCGAAAATATGATGCACCGCGACACCGAAGAAGGAATTGCGGCATTTTTGGACAAGCGAGATCCAACTTGGTCGCAGTGACCTGATCCCCTAACCCTTTGACAAATATTAAAAATATGGCGCGTGATGCGTTGTTTCCAAAAGTGCCTCCGATTGTTTACAAGAATATGGTAGCAAATCGGGCGCGATTAAGGCACAAATAGGGCACAGGCAGATATGCTTGGCCTTATAGGCAAACCATTTTGGGTCGCCGCGGGCGGAAGGTCCCTCCAAGTTCGCTCTCACGAACTGACCAATCCCCGCAGCGGCGACCCCAAATTCCCTTGATATTCCCAGACCATACACTTCGGACCATACGTCGCGTTTGTTTGAGTTGCGCGCAGGCAGTCCCTGCCCTACATCACCCGCATGACACATACACTCCACATCATCGGCGGCGGAATGGCCGGATCTGAAGCAGCATGGCAGGCAGCCAATATGGGCGTGCCTGTGGTGATCCATGAAATGCGCCCCAAGGTCGAAACCTTTGCCCACCAAACCGGTTTGCTCGGGGAAATGGTGTGCTCGAACTCGTTTCGCTCGGACGACAGTGAACAGAACGCTGTTGGGTTGCTGCATTGGGAAATGCGTCAGGCCGATGGATTGATTATGCAAACAGCGCAAAAGCATCGGCTGCCTGCAGGCGGCGCGCTGGCTGTGGACCGTGACTTGTTCGCTCAGGCGGTAACCGCTTCCCTGACGGCGCATCCGAACATCATTGTCGAGTATGACGAGATCAAGGAATTGCCCGACACGGGTCACTGGATTGTGGCCACCGGGCCGCTGACCTCTTCGGATCTGGCATCTTCCATTGCCAAACACACCAATGTAGATGCGCTCGCGTTTTTTGACGCCATTGCCCCGATTGTATATTTCGACAGCATCGACATGTCCAAAGCGTGGATGCAGTCCCGTTACGACAAAGGCGAGACCGAGGAAGAGCGCACCGCCTACCTCAACTGCCCTATGACCAAAGAGCAATACGAAGGCTTCATCGATGCTTTGATGGCGGCCGAAAAGACCGAGTTCAAAGAGGGTGAAACCGCCGGGTATTTTGACGGCTGCCTTCCTATCGAAGTGATGGCGGAACGCGGCCGCGAGACGTTGCGCTTTGGTCCGATGAAGCCTGTTGGCCTGACAAATGCCAATGATCCAGACAACAAACCCTATGCTGTCGTGCAACTGCGCCGCGACAACAAACTGGGCACCTTATACAACATCGTCGGCTTCCAAACCAAGATGAAGTATGGCGCGCAAACTGATGTTTTTAAAAGCATTCCGGGTCTGGAAAATGCAAGCTTTGCGCGCTTGGGCGGCATCCATCGCAACACCTTTATGAATTCTCCGACGCTGCTGGATGATCAGATGCGCTTGCGCTCTGCCCCGCATCTGCGGTTTGCAGGCCAGATCACAGGTGTAGAGGGTTACGTCGAAAGCTCTGCGATGGGACTGTTGGCAGGACGTATGGCCGCTGTCGAAATTCTGGGGGGCGAGATTTCTGCGCCTCCGAACACCACAGCGATGGGCGCATTGATCACACACATCACAGGCGGCGCAGATGCCAAGACATTCCAGCCAATGAACGTGAATTTCGGTCTGTTCCCACCCGTTGAGGGCCTCAAAAGCGGCCGCCGTGGACGTAAAGACCGCTACAAGGCTTACACAGATCGGGCCAAAGTGGACTGGCAGGCGTGGCTCGGGACATCAACACTGGACGCCACCTGACCCTATCCGCTACATTTCCCCGCATGAGTGCCGGATTTTTAAGCAAAGCCTACCAAAGTGTCGGCGCGAAAAACGTCATGACGTTATACGACGCGTGGGCAGATAGCTATGACGCCGAATTGCCGCAAAACGGTTACGCGACCCCTGCCCGCTGTGCACGGGCATTGGCAGCTGTTGTTTCTGACAAAACACGTCCTGTTCTGGATTTTGGATGCGGAACCGGATTGTCAGGACAGGCTTTGCGCGCGGCCCGGTTCAACACAATCGACGGGATCGATATTTCCGCTGATATGCTGGCGCAAGCAGACACCACAAACGTGTACCGCTCACTTACGCACATCAAGCCCAATGCGCCGCTGCCATTTGAGCAAGGGGCCTTTGACGCCATCGCCGCGATCGGGGTCATAGGCGTTGGCGCCGCGCCGATTGGTGTTTTTTACGACCTTATGAACGCCCTTCCCACTGGCGGAAAACTGGTCTTTTCCTTCAATGATCACACGTTGGCTGACCCTGTTCACGAAGCGGCGATCTCCGAGTGGGTCGATATGGGGGCCGCCATGTTGACGAGCAAAGAACACGGACCACACCTCCCCAAGATCAACATGAGCTCAACAGTATATGTGATTGAAAAGGCGTGACTTTAAGGACCAGATTTGCACCGTCCCCCACGGGCCCATTGCACTTGGGCCATGCGTATTCCGCACTCCTTGCCTATGACATGGCCGTTGAAAGCGGTGGTGACTTTATGCTCCGCATTGAGGATATAGACCAAAGCAGGGCGCGTGATACGTGGGAACAAAAAATCTATCAGGATTTGGAGTGGTTGGGTCTGCGCTGGAGCGGCAGCGTCGTGCGTCAATCAGATCGGCTTGATGTGTATCGCGCGGCTCTGGACAATATGTGGCAACGCGATCTTCTCTACCCCTGTTCTTGCTCACGGCGTGACATCACACAGGCGCTGTCGGCCCCTCAAGAAGGCGTGCCACACTATGGCCCGGATGGTGTCATCTATCCTGGCACATGTCGGGCCACGCAGTCAGCGGCGCAACATCATATCCCGCACGATACTGCACTGCGCCTGAACATGTCCGAAGCAGTCAAAGGACACACTCTTCAAAACACAGGGTTCAGGTTTCAGGAAACAGGGTATTGTGCAGCCGGCGGAAACCAAGCCGTTGAATTTTCAGCCTCACACCTCGTTGAAAGCGTTGGTGACATTGTCCTGGCCCGCAAAGATATGGGAACGTCCTACCACCTGTCCGTCGTTCTGGATGATGCAGCACAAGGGATCACGCATGTGGTGCGCGGACATGACCTGTTTGATGCTACAAAAATCCATGTGGTGCTTCAAAACGTGCTGGAGATTCCTACACCTGTTTATCACCACCACGATTTGATCCGTGATGATACAGGCAAACGGCTGGCCAAACGTGACGATGCACGCGCAATATCCAAGTTTAGAAACGACGGATATACCCCTGAGGACATTCGGAAAATAGTAGGACTGAAGGCTTAATCCCCGGGCGACATCAGTTCAACTTCCTCCCCGTCTACGACGGAGGTGTAAAAGCAGACGCGCCGCCCTGTGTGACAGGCAGCACCAGTTTGCTTGACGCGCACAAGCAAACAATCGCGGTCACAATCGACCCGCATGTCCACCAATTCCTGCACATGACCAGAGGTTTCCCCTTTGATCCAAAAAGACTGGCGGGAGCGGCTCCAATATGTGACCCGCTTTGTGCGCAGCGTTTGCGCCACCGCTTCGGCGTTCATCCATGCCATCATCAAGACATCACCGTTGTCCACATCCTGGGCAATCGCGGGGATGAGGCCCACATCATTGTACGTCAAAGTCGCTGGATCAAACGGCATGTGCTGAAAACCTTTTTGCATATTTTGCTGACAGGTTTATGTATGACGAAAGCCATATTGGAAAGTCGCGATGTCTGCAGAAACTGATCTGATCAAACTCTATTCGGGACGGATTTTGGCACTGGCGGCCGATATCCCGCACCACAGGCGGCTAACGGCCCCTCATGCCACCATCAAACGACGTGCGCCCTTGTGTGGCAGCACTGTCACCGTGGACGTCGAGGTCGAAGACGGGTGCATCACCGCTTTTGGACAAGACGTGAAGGCATGTGCATTGGGACAAGCCGCTGCTGCGGTCACGGGCAACGCTGTGATCGGGCGGAGCTTGAAAGAAATGGAACAGGCCCGCGACGCCATGCGCGAGATGCTGAAAAATGGCGGTCCGGTGCCCGCGGCCCCTTTTGACGGGTTCGAAGTGCTCCACCCGGCCCGCGAGTACAAGAACCGCCATGCATCGATCCTGTTGAGCTTGGAAGCCACCGTTGAAGCCATGCATCAGGCGCTACAGTCTGACTGCGCCTAACTCAGTTCCACAGAATTTTGCACAAAAAAAACGCCGCACATCCAATAGGATGGCGGCGCAAAGTAAAGCGTTTCTTACGGGGACCTGAAACGTTCCAAGCCGGATAGGCTTAACATGGGACAGGCAATGTCGGTGTGTGCATCTATTTGGGACGGATGCACGAAACGGTCAGCATAAGATCGCAGGCAGAAAATCAGACAAAGGATGGAAGGTGCAGACCGACGAGCAGCATCACCATCAAGGCCGCGGCGCCAACTGCATCTTGAAGCAGTGTATCTTGTGCGCGTGTTGCGATTGTTTTGATTTGGCGAAGTGTTGTCATGTCGGTACCTCTTGCTCTTTGTTGCGCATTTGTTCTCATTTTATTAACCCCGTGTAAAGAACTTTATGAGAACATTTGTAAACAATTTGGAACAAACCGGCTAACCCACTGAAATCAAACGGATCGCTTCGTCCTGCCGCATCAGCCATAAAAGCAGTCTCGCGGCCTTTCCTCTTGGGCTTTCCAAAGCAGGATCATCCGCCAACAACTTGCGCGCATCACTTTGCGCCACGGCCATCAAAGCGGATTGTCGTTCAAGATCAGCAACTTTGAAACGCGGAACACCGGATTGCGCGACCCCGATAAGGTCACCTGCACCGCGCATCTGCAAATCTGTTTCAGCAATAACAAACCCGTCTTCTGTTTCACGCAGAACCTCAAGGCGCTTTTGACCCGTTTCCGACAAAGGCGCTTGATAGAGCAATAGGCACGTCGATGCTGCATCCCCGCGCCCGACCCGTCCACGAAGCTGGTGCAATTGGGCCAACCCAAATGTTTCCGCACGCTCGATCACCATAATTGTGGCGTTGGGAACGTTTACCCCGACCTCGATGACAGTGGTCGCCACCAGAACCTTGGTGCGCCCTTCCTGGAACCGCTTCATCGCCGCATCTTTGTCCGCAGGCGGCATCTGCCCGTGCACCAATCCCACGACGTCTTCGCCCAGCACAGCGCGCAAACGTTTGAAACGCTCTTCAGCCGCTGTCAGATCAACACTTTCACTCTCTTCAACCAGCGGACAGACCCAGTAGCATTGACGACCCTCGGCCATCACCGCGCGCAGGCGTTCGACCACTTCGTCCAAGCGCCCGGTGCTCACCAAAGCTGTGCGGATCGGTTTACGCCCGGGCGGCTTTTCATCCAGCACAGAGACATCCATATCGCCATATTGCGCCAGAGCCAGCGACCTCGGAATAGGCGTGGCTGTCATGACCAATACATCGGCGTTGCGCCCTTTGCGGCCCAATTCAAGGCGCTGACGCACGCCAAAGCGGTGTTGCTCATCCACGATGGCCAATCGCAGATCCGAAAACACGACATCCGCCTGAAACACGGCATGCGTGCCGACAAGGATCTGGATATCTCCCTTCGCCAACGCCTCAAGTTTCACTTTGCGTTCACGGCCTTTGTCCCGCCCCGTCAGGAGTTCCAACACAACGCCTGCATCTTCGGCCAGTGGTTGCAGACCTTCCAGATGCTGGCGCGCCAAAATCTCGGTTGGTGCCATCATGACACCTTGCCCGCCCGCCTCAACCGCGATGAGCAGCGCCATAAACGCAACCAGCGTTTTGCCCGCCCCGACGTCACCTTGGAGCAGCCGGTTCATCCGGTCCGGCCGTGCCATGTCATCCGCGACCTTTGAAATCGCTCGCATTTGCGCACCCGTGGGTCGGTATGGCAATGACTTCAGTACTTTAGACTGAAGTTTTCCTGTGGACCGGCTCACTTGGCCCGTCACGCGTCGCTCTGTCTGGCGGGCCAAAGCCAAGGTCAATTGATGTGCCATCAGTTCATCATAGGCCAAGCGTTCACGTGCCGGCGCAGTCATGGCGATGTCCGCCATCGACTTCGGTGCGTGGGCATTCTGCACAGCTTGCTCAAAATCGGGCCAGGAGTCTTGTGATTTTTGACCAGGGTCAATCCACTCGGGCATGGGCGGAACACGAGACAAACTCGCGCGGGTCGCCTTGAACATGACCTTTTGAGTGATGCCACTGGTGAGCGGGTAAACGGGTTCAAACGCCGGAATGTTTGAGGCTTCCTCTTCGGGCAGCGCATGTTCGGGGTGGACCATCTGCGCGACGCCGTCGAACAATTCCACACGCCCCGAAACAACACGGCGTTCACCTGTCGGCAGCAGGGTATGCAGATAATCGCCCCGGGCATGGAAAAACACCAATTGAAACGACATCCGCTCGTCTTCAACATGGATGCGATATGCGCCGCCTTTGTTGCGCGGCGGTCGATGCTCTCCTATCGTGACCGCGACAGTGACCACCCCAGGCAAATCCGCCCCATGGATCGTCTCGCGCAGGGTACGGTCGATACCAGTGTGGGGAAGCGTGAACAACAAGTCGCGAGGGGCTTCAACCCCCAACTGCGTAAAGTGCTTGGCCGTCTTTGGGCCAACCCCTTCAAGCGTTTCTAGCGCCGCAAAGAGCGGAAACAAGGGCGTGGGTCGCGTGCTCATCCTTGCCCAATCAATGTCAGCCAGTCGTCTTCAGTGATGGTTTCAATGCCGAGATCCGCCGCCTTTTTGGCTTTGGAACCAGCACCCGGGCCTGCAACAAGGAGCGTGGTCTTTGAACTGACAGATCCCGACACTTTGGCGCCCAACCGCTCCGCTTGAGCTTTTGCTTCGGCACGGGACATCCGCTCGAGCGTGCCCGTAAAGACGATCGTTTTTCCCGCAACAGGGCTGTCCGAAGTATCCCGTCGAACAGCATCCTGAATATCAAGGTGGCCGACCAACCGATCAATCGCTGCGCGTTCTTGAGGCTGCACAAAGGCGTTCACCAATGATTCCGCCATCACGGCCCCCACCCCGTCAACGGCGATCAAGTCATCCCACGCCTCACCTTCCAAGCCTTCAGCCTTGTCCATAGCTGCGGTCAACGCAGACCAACGCCCAAAATGGCCGGCAATCAGATTGGAACCAGATTCCCCCACGTGCCGAATACCAAGCGCAAACAACGCCTTACCAAAAGGAATTGTGCGTTTCTCATCGATGGCATCAAACAGGTTCGCCGCCGATTTCTCACCCCAGCCTTCGCGGTTCTTCAGCTGTTGCATACCGGTTCCGAATCGAGCCCGCAGTGTAAAGATATCAGCCGGTTCGCTGATCCAGCCGTCGCTGTGAAACTGCTCAACTTGTTTGGCCCCCAGTCCGTCGATATCAAACGCACCCCGACTGACAAAATGCTTCATCTTTTCAACTTGCTGGGCCGGGCAAATCAAGCCGCCTGTGCATCTGCGGACTGCATCGCCCACTTCGCGCGGCGCTGCACTTTCGCATTGTGGACATTCTGTCGGAAACTCAAATGGTTGCGCACCAACATCTCGTTTTGTCACGTCGACGTCAGCGACTTTCGGGATCACGGCACCGGCACGGTAAACTTGAACCCAATCGCCGATACGGATGTCTTTTCCGCCGCGAATTTCGCCACCCTTTGAGTCGCGACCTGCGATGTAGTCTTCATTGTGCAAGGTCGCATTGGACACGACCACGCCACCAACAGTCACAGGGTGAAGGCGGGCAACAGGGCTGAGCGCACCAGTGCGTCCGACTTGAATGTCGATCCCTTCCAGGCGCGTCCACGCCAGTTCAGCTGGAAATTTATGCGCGATGGCCCACCGCGGCGTCGTGGATCTGAACCCCAAACGACTTTGAAGTTGTAGATCATCAACCTTATAGACCACGCCGTCAATGTCGTAGCCAAGCGTCGCACGCTGCTGTTCAATGTGCCGATAATGCTGAACCAATTCTTCGGGCCCGTCGCACACTTGCGTCAGCGGGTTTGTTTGGAAACCAAGGTCTTGCAACCGTTCGACAGCTTTCATCTGCGTGGACGCCAAAGGTTCAGACAAGCACGCCCCACGCATAGGCAAAAAAGCGCAGGGGCCGTGAGCGCGTGATTTCACTGCATCCAACTGGCGCAAGGACCCCGCGGCTGCGTTTCTGGGGTTTGCAAAAAGCTTGTCGCCCACGCGCGCTTGTCGGTCGTTCAGCGCTTCGAAATCCGCGTGCGCCATGTATACTTCCCCGCGTACCTCAAGAACCTCAGGTGCGCTTGGTTAGACGGCTTGGAACATCCATAATCGTGCGCGCATTCGCCGTTACATTTTCACCAACAGTCGCCATCCCCGCGTGTGACCGCCTGAACAAGATTTCCATTTTCATATCGCAGCGCCAAAGAGAGCCCATCGATCTTTGGTTCAGCAGTATATGAGCAGATGGCCCGTTCCATTCAAACCAAGGTACTTTCGAATCCGAGTGTCAAACTCACGCACATCTTCGTCAGAGAATGCGTTGCCAAGCGACAACATATTCACTTCATGCACAATTTTTGAAAACCCTTCACGCGGCGCAGCGCCAACCTGATCAGAAGGACTGTCGTGGCGTTTCAAATGCGGATAGCGTTGCTTCGATGGCTGCATTGCGGCGCTTCAACGCGTCATAATTCTGCATCTGTAATGCTTGGCGCATCTTTTGCGTGGTAGTCGAGGTTTGCCTGCCCCAAAAGCTCCGCAAGACGGAAAAGTTCCTGCTCTGCTTCAGTCTCGTTGAGAAGATCAATATTGGTATGAGCTGTCACGACTACGCCCTTTCTGTTGTGTTTCAGAAATAGGCGTGTGCACCGAGTCAGGTCCAGTTGGTTTTCACCTAAGAACCGTCTCAATGATAATCAACGGTCATAAAAAAACGCAACCAAACATGGTTACGTTTGTCCTTAGACCTACAAGAGACGTGCGATCAGGCGCCAACGGCAAGCACTGTCGTCCGTCTGGAAGCAGGTTCTGGATCACGAAGCACATAGCCACGGCCCCACACGGTTTCGATATAGTTGTCGCCGTCGGTCGCCGTGCTCAGCTTTTTGCGCAGCTTGCAGATGAAACACGTCGATGATCTTCAGTTCCGGCTCGTCCATGCCGCCATAAAGGTGGTTCAGAAACATCTCTTTGGTCAGCGTTGTGCCCTTGCGCAGGCTAAAAGCTCCAGCATCTGGTATTCCTTGCCCGTCAGATGGACCGGCTTGTCGTCAACATCACCGTTTTGGCGTCCAGATTCACGCGAATCTTGCCCGTGTTGATAACCGATTGTGAATGACCTTTGACCGGCGGATAATGGCGTGAATGCGGGCCACCAGTTCTTCGCGGTGGAACGGCTTGGTCAGATAGTCATCTGCCCCGAAACCGAATCCCTTGATCTTGTTTTCGGTGTCATCTTCGCCCTGACAGGATCAGAATCGGTGTTTCCATACGCGCCAGTCGCAACTGGCGCAGCACTTCATGCCCGTTCATATCAGGCAGATTCAGATCCAGCAGGATCAGATCATAGTCATAGAGCTTTGCCAGATCTATCCCTTCTTCCCCAAGTCCGTCGCATAGACGTTCAAGTTTGCATGGGTCAGCATCAATCTCGATACTTTTCGAGGTCGTGGGGTCGTCTTCCACCAGCAGTACACGCATATATCATCTCCGCTTCACATCAAAGGTTGTCTTGGTGCGCAACCGTGAACAAAAAAGGTTAACCACCGGTTACCGTCACGCAATTGTAGCTAATCAACTTAAAGTTGTCGATACTTTTGCACCGCCGTCGCCTTTAGCGCAGCCTCGCCGTGCATCGCTCACGGCACGCACCCACTCTTTGAACTCATCATCACTTAGCATATAGCGATGCAACGCGTCTTCTTCGGATCAGCAATCCATAAAGGACGCCGCGCACCACGGCCGCCTTTCGCGACGCCACCCAGCGTCGGGTTTTTGCATCAGGCAAGATCCGCCGCGTCATAACTGTCCCGTCTGGCAACGTTACCGCCTTGGGCCATCTACTTTTTTCAGATACATTTTTTGTCTCGATCCATTGCGCTTGCACCTTTTATGGACCAAATGCACTTAATGAGCCGTGAAACGTGCCCTTGAGAGTAGATTAGGATTTTCCTATATTCTGATCGATCTGCAGGAGAGCCCGATGCCCTTGACAACAGATACACCTTTGAATTCTCTTGGCTTTGCCAAGCCCCCGCTGAAACGCGGGTCGTGGTGGCTATGTCCGGCGGTGTCGATAGCTCTGTTGTTGCGGCAATGCTGGCCGAAGAAGGTTACGATGTGGTTGGCGTCACGTTGCAACTTTACGATCACGGCGCGGCCTTGGCCAAGAAGGGCGCATGCTGTGCGGGCCTCGATATTCATGACGCGCGCCGCGTGGCTGAGACTATGGGGTTTCCACACTATGTTCTCGATTACGAGAACGTTTTCAAAGACGCTGTGATCGATGAATTCGCAGACAGCTACCTTGGCGGGCGCAACGCCTGTGCCCTGCATCCGCTGCAATGAGCGCGTGAAGTTCAAGGACTCTGTTGGAAACCGCCAAGGATCTTGATGCGGACTGCATGGCGACAGGCCACTACATCCAAAGCGCTGAGTGGGTCACACGGCCCAGAGCTACATTCGGCCGCTGATGCATCGCGTGATCAAAGCTATTTCCTATTTTCAACGACAGCCGAGCAGTTGGACTATCTGCGATTCCCATTGGGGCATTTGCCGTCCAAAGGCGCAACACGCGCACTCGCGACCAAATACGGACTAAGCGTGGCAGATAAACCGGACAGTCAGGACATCTGCTTTGTGCCCAATGGCGACTACGCGTCCGTCATCCGAAAGTTGCGACCAGAAGCCGCGGAACCGGGGGACATCGTAGATACAATCGGCACTGTGCTCGCGCAACACGACGGGGTTATCAACTATACCATCGGACAGCGCCGTGGGTTGGGCATCGGTGGTTTGGCTGATCCGCTTTACGTCGTGAAGCTGGATGCCGATGCGCGCCACGTTGTGGTCGGCCCGAAATCCATGCTCGCCACCCGCACCGTTCCCGTCAAAGAAATTAACTGGCTCGGGGATGTCGCGTTCGACAGCCAAGAGGAATGGCACCTTGCCATCAAAGTCCGCTCAACCCGCCCCCCGACGGATGCGGTTATTCGTCCGTTGTCCGCAATGACCGCGACGGTGGAATTGATGGTGGCCGAAGAAGGTATTTCTGCAGGGCAAGCTTGTGTGTTTTATGATCGCGATAGCACGCGCATCTTTGGAGGCGGCTGGATTCACAACGGTTAAGCGTTAAAGCCGTGCCAGAACAGCTTTGGCCGCGCGCAAACCGGGGGCTTCGCCACCCTGCCCCAATTTCTCCATTGTGTCCGCCATGGCAGCGCGTTGTGCACTCGGGTCTTTCATAAGCTCGATCAACCCATCCGCAATCAACTCGGGCCTACACCGCTCGGCAACAAATTCGGGGACATGTCGTGTGTCACTCACCAGGTTGATAAGGTTGCCGGTGTCTGTGATCACCATACGCTTGATAATCTGGCGGCTGATCCAGCCCATATCAAAAATACTCACCATTGGCGTGCGCGCTGCAGCCAGTTCAAGGGCAACGGTGCCGGACACAGCCAAGGCGAAATCGGCAGCCGCGAATGCGCAGCGTTTCTGTGCCATAGCGGCATCAAGGGCGAGCGTCCGCGGATCAAGGATCAGCGGTTTGACAACCCACGACGATGTGAGCTCTTTGACCATATCGACCACAGGCGCAGCCGCCGGCAAAACCACCTGTAGATTGCTATATTGTGGGGCCAATTGCGCAAGGGTGTCCCCCAAGACAGGGCCAAGGCGGGACACTTCACCGCGCCGCGACCCTGGCAACACCAGCAACAATGGATCGGCTGTGCTCAATCCGTGCTCGGCGCGAAACGCTTTTGACTGTTCTTGGGTGACAACGGGTTCGGACATGACGGGATGGCCAACGAAATCGCAATCCATACCTTCGGCGTGCATGTAAGGGGGCTCGAACGGGAACAAGGCAAGGACATGATCAATCACCTTTGCCATCTTGGCCGCACGCTTGGGGCGCCATGCCCACACTGTCGGGGCCACATAATGTACGCACCTGATATTTGAGGATGCTTTAACCTGTTTCGCAACGCGTAGGGAAAAGTCGGGACTGTCGATGGTGATCAGCACATCAGAGTTCGCGGCAACAATCGCGTCAGCCATCTGCCGGATGCGCATTTTGAAGTGGCGGTACTTGGGCAATATCTCTGCGATGCCCATCACGCTCAATTCGTTCATGTCAAAGCGACTGACCAACCCTTGATCCTGCATCATCGGACCACCCACGCCGTCAAATGAGACCTCGGGACGCAAAGCTTTCAGACCGGCCATCAATGCGCCGCCAAGCTTGTCGCCTGATAGCTCCCCCGCAATGACAAAAACACGCATCTTTTAACTTCCGATCCGCGACCAAAGAACAATACCCGCAGCATTTGCCAAATCAACGCAACGCTCGGTCTCAAGCAAAATAACGTCGCCTGCATCAATAACGATACCGGCCAACCCCGCCGCGACAACCGCATCCACGGTCTTGGGACCAATGGTCGGCATGTCAGCACGCGCATCCTGTCCCACCTTGGGACCTTTGACCAAAACGCCATGTTTCAGCAGTGGCGTATCGGGCAAAGTGGACAGTAAAAAATCTGTGCCTGCGACAGTTTCCATCCCCAACAACTGACCACCCCCCGTCACACAGGCCTGCCCCACATCCATAGGGGCCAAGGCTGCAAGAATATCTGCCCCCAGTTTCGCATCCGTCCGCATTTGGGCATCAGGCCATGCGTCGCTCAAGACGCCGGGCTGGGCGACCAGATCGGGGGCCAATTCATGCGCCGCGCGCACGGTAAAACCGGTTTGCTCAAACAATCCCATAATTGCGCGCAACGCCCCGTCATCCCCCGATGAAATCGCACCTGCAATCAGAGGGATCAGTGGTTTTGTGTGTTCATCCACCTTAACAGGATCCAGAGCCGGACGCTCTATCGCGCCGCAAAAGCACACCTCGGTCACGCCATTATGGCCCAGATCAATCAACAACGATCCCAAAGTGCCAATACCAAACGTCAGATCAGCATCAAGCTCATCAGGCGAAAACCCGTCAAGCACGCATACCAGCGGTTTGACAGCCTGCGCTGCGGCCACTTTGGCAGGCAACGCACCGGTTCCACAAATCAGTGCCAGCATCAGCTTGGGGTCAGGAAAGAGCGATCGCTGTCACCCATGACGAAATCAACGATGATTTTCACGTAGTCGCTATCGGTGTCCGCACCAAGGCGGGCTGCGCGATCGTGAAACGTCCCGTCCCCCTGCGCCAACATTTGAAAGGCTGCCCGCAGTGCGGTGATGTCAGCGCGCGCAACACCGCGCCGCTTGAGGCCCACAAGGTTGAGGCCATCCAATTCACCGCGCGGGGCCTGAACCAACCCAAAAGGAATGACATCGTTTGTCACCATGGTCACAGCGCCAATAATGGCCCCTTGCCCGATGCGCACGAACTGGTGAATGCCTGACAAGCCGCCAACGATGACGTCATCCTCAAGAACACAGTGCCCGGCGATCGCTGCGGAATTGACGACAATCACCCGATCCCCGATCACAGCGTCATGGGCAATGTGACATCCCGCCATAAACAGGCCATCGTCGCCAATCTTTGTCACACCGCCGCCACCCTCAGTGCCGGCATTCATCGTCACGTGTTCGCGGATACGGTTGCGTTGACCGATCATCAATGCAGAGCTTTCGCCCTTGAATTTCAAATCCTGTGGAATTTCACCAATCACCGCAAAAGAGAAGATCACAGTGCCTTCACCAACTGTGGTCTTGCCCGTCACTACAACGTGGCTTTTCAGCTCGACATCGGGGCCCAGAACCACCTTGGGACCCACCACGCAAAACGGGCCGACCTTGGCTGTTGGATCGATTTGGGCGCCCGCCTCGATCACAGCAGACGGGTGAATATTGCTCATGCTACTCACTCCTTTGGCAAGTCCATCATCGCGGTGAATTGGGCCTCTGCAGCCATTTCGCCGTCCACTTCAGCGATGCCCGAGAACTTCCAGACTTTACCGCCCGGCTTTCCGC
Organism: uncultured Paracoccaceae bacterium; assembly: GCA_943787985.1. GTDB lineage: Bacteria > Pseudomonadota > Alphaproteobacteria > Rhodobacterales > Rhodobacteraceae > Ascidiaceihabitans. Next base: position 1,400,329 of record CALSOO010000004.1, read on the forward strand.
GCACTGTCGTCAACTTCAACTCCAGAACATCGCCTGGTATGACTTTGCGGCGGAACTTGCAGCCATCGATTGCCATGAAATACACCAGCATTTCCTTGTCCGCCATTTCAAGAGCCGTGCCAACCATGACGGCGGCAGTCTGAGCCATAGCCTCAATGATTGTGACGCCGGGCATGATTGGATTGCCAGGAAAGTGCCCTTGAAAATGAGGCTCGTTCATCGTGACATTCTTGATGCCGCGCGCCGAGGTGGTGCCATTGATATCCAACACCTTGTCCACCAACAAAAACGGATAGCGGTGTGGCAAAATACGTTGGATCAGTTGGATATCGGCGCTCAACAGCTCAGAACTCATGGTCTGCTCATTTCTTGTCTTGGGTTATATTGCACAGCCTGCCTAACAAGACAGACCCAGCGGGGCAAGGATCGGTTAGTCGCCTGTGGCGGGCAGTGGCGCTCCAGCGCCCAAGGACGCATCGATCCTGAGAATGGCTGCCGTCGTAATATCAATCGCGTCAAGGCTCAGAAATACATCACGTCGATCCAGGACGACGACCGCGCCCGCTTCGCGCATCAACTCTTCGAGCACCGATCCGGCCGCTTGTAAAAAAATCAGCTGTTGTTGATCCAACTCTTGGTTCAACTCAAGGTTTTTGGCCGATTGGGCCTGTCGGGTCTGTGTTACTTTCGCGTCAAACGCATCTGCAAGGTCGCGAAATTCTTCGGCGCTCAACGTCTCACGCTGTTGTGTCAGCACCTTTTCTTCTTGCTCCAACTCCAATTCGATCTGGCGATTTTCAGAAGACAGCAACGCACCACGCGCCTCCAACTCCTGTGCCACCCGTTGGCCAAACGCGCTTGCTTGATACAGACGATCCCGGTCAACGGTCAGGATGGGGCTGCGGACAATCGTGTTTGTCTGGGCAGTGATGGCCCCGGCGCTTGCAAGCACCAGAGCCATACACATGATCAACTGACGCAACATTCCAAAATCAGAACGTAGTGGACAAGGTCAGGTCAAACGTCTGTTCGCGGTCATACGTTTCTTTTTTGATCGCATCAGAGAAGTTGAACCGGAGCGGGCCAACAGGGGTGTCCCACAAAATAGAAACGCCGATGACGTGGCGGAAAGACCCGCCTGCACCAGACACGTTAGCGGCCAATGTATTAACGCTGCTCAAGTCCCAAAGGTTACCGATATCATAAAACACAGCACCGCGGATGCCGAGTTCTTCGGGCAAACCCACAGGGAATTCCGCCTCAAACCGTGCGGTTACGTAAAAGTTACCGCCCAACGTATCGTTGGTTGCGCCACCAGGGTAGGCAGTCGTATCACGCGGACCAATCCCGCCTGGCTCAAAACCACGCATTTGCGAAGGGTCCAGGACAAACCGGTCAACCGCACGGTTGGTGCCACTGATCCACCCCAACGCGCCGCCCTCGACGGTGGCGCGCAAAACGACATCACTGTTAAATGCCAAACGCTGGCTGGCGATTTTAAATTTGGATTTCACATATTCACTGTCGCCACCGAGGCCCGACAAATCCTGTGAGAACGTCACCACAACTCCGGCATCAGGGTTCAAGCCCGTTTTGCGAGAGTCGTACGTGTACTCATACCCAAGGGCAGACGAGAATTGGCGTCCAGAGTCGATTTCGTTGCGGATCACCTGCCCTTTGCGCACGCCGGTACGGGACACCATCTCGATGGCAGAGGCGGTGTAGCGCACTTGCAAGCGCCCGCTCTCGCTGACCGGGAAAGTCAGGCTCGGACGGAACAAGAATGCTTCTGTTCCGTAGGTCGCAAAAGAGCTTTCCGTTTCGTTGAAATCAAACTCAAGTCCGAAGGCGACGTCGCGACCAAGGAAGCTGGGTTCAACAAACCGCAAGCCATAGCTTTCAGCTTCTTGCGCCGTTGAGAAGGAAAACGCAAGATTTTGACCGCGTCCCAAGAAATTCCGCTCAACGAAGTTGATTGCAAGTCCAAAGCCGCTGTTAACGGAAAACGACCCGCCAAAACTCAATGAGCCGGTTGGTTTTTCCTCGACGTCAACATCCACGATCACTTTGTCTGGCGTTGAGCCTTCGCGTGCATTGACGTTGGCTGTTTCAAAGAAGTCCAAGGCACGCACACGTTCCGCGCTTTCGCGAATTTCACGCGGGTTGAACGGATCCCCTTCAGCAACACGGAACTGGCGGCGGATCACTTGGTCCAAAGTCGTTGTGTTGCCTTCAATATCAATCCGCTCGACGAACACACGTGGACCGCGTGTCAGTACAAATTCGATATCCAGCTTCAGATCGCGGTCGTTGCGCGAGATGCGCGGCTCTACACGTAGAAAGTCTACGCCCGCGCGAAGGGCCTGACGTTCCATGCGTGCAATTTCGGACTCGACCAGAGTTGGGGAATATACAGTCCCCGGCTTGATCCGAATGAGGGCTTGATACTCATCTGCATCCACATCAGACAAATCGCTGGTTGTCGTGATTTCGCCAAAGCTAAATTGCTGGCCCTCTTGCACGTTGAACGAGATGAAATACCCGTCACGCTCTTGTGCAAGCTCTGCATTTACAGAGTTTGTCCGGAAATCGACATAGCCGCGCGACAGGTAAAAATCACGCAAGACCTGTTTGTCGAACTCGATGCGGTCGGCAACAAAGGTGTCTTTGCGGATCAGGTCACGGAAGATGCCCGCTTGTTTGGTATCCAGAACTCGGCGCAAACGGCGGTCGGAAAAGACGCGGTTGCCCACAAAACTCAGCCGCTCGATCTCGACGACATCGCCTTCAAATATTTCGAACACCAGATCAACGCGATTGTCGCTGCGGCGAATGATCCGTGGTGTAACCTTCGCAGCCAGACGCCCGTCATTGGAATAGGCTTCTGCAATGGCCGCGGCATCTTGTTCCGCAACAGTCGGGTTGAACGCACGACGCTCGGCAGACTTCACAATTGTAGCGAGGGCATCGTCTTTGATCCGGCGGTTGCCTTCAAACCCAATGCGGCTGATGGTGGGATACTCGACCACGACGATACGCAAAGTATTGCCTGCCGGTACAATTTCTACGGATTCAAACAAACCGCTGTTCTGCAGCTTCTGAAATGCGTCGTTCAACTGCCCAGCCGAGACCGTTTGGCCTTGAGCGATTCCTGCCTGTGACAGGATTGCACCGTCTCCAATGCGCGCGTTGCCTTCGATGGCGACACGGGTGAACCGGTATGTTTGCGCATCAGCGGGAGCGACTTGCACCAGCCAAGCTGTTGATAGGAAAGACAAAACCAAAATTTTGCGGAAAATACCGCCCTTGGCTTGCCGATTTGCTTTCTTTTGGAAGCGCCCGCTCGAAGACCCCAGTCCCATGGTTGTAACCCACTCTTCAGACAATAATAGCCTTGTGAGTATCCACTATGAGCAGTGTTGTCAAAACGCCAAAGGCCCAAACATGGTGTTTAAGCCCATTCTTTCGCAAGAAACTTGAAAGATCAGAGGCCACTCATCCAAACGCCAGCCACAAGCCCCAACGCCAAAGAGCCCGCAAACAACGCGCGGTCCCAATTCAACTCTACCAAAAGGCCAAGGCCACGTGTTCCGGTTTGGAGGGTTTGCATTTGTGTATTCCTTCTGTCGCGTCCTCACTACAGCCCGAATATGGTCGCTTTAGGGCCAATTAAGGCAAGATTAAGGCATTTGGTCAGTGTGCCGTTTTTCATCGTGTCAAACGCGTCGCTCAAGCTGAACACCGACTGCCGTTTGCAGAACAAGCAATCCGGCAGCCAAAAACCGTCTTTTTGACTGCTATGTCCGGTATCCGGTCATGCTAAAGGCAGTGAAGAAAGTTGCCCCCGCCCCCGTCGCCCCCGTCGCCGTCGCCTGCACGGCCAAAATCAACCGCATCAGGAAGGCGTGCATGCACCACACCCTAAGCCCTTATGGGCAGAAGATGTCATTGCCCAAGGCAAAGACCATAAGTGACAGCACCATGATCAGGCCAAAGGTCATCAACACACGCAACCAGCCGTCATTCGGGGGTTTTCCAGTGACGGCCTCATAGGCGTAGAACACAAGGTGTCCACCATCGAGGGCGGGGATCGGGAACAGGTTCAGAAACCCGACAGCCGTGCTGAGGACCGCAATGAACCAGATAAAGCTGTCGATCCCTTGAGAGGCCATAGCGCCAGAAGTCTGGGCAATCCCGATTGGGCCAGACAGGTTACATGTGCTGATGTCACCCACGATCATGTGCTTGAGACCAGACACGGACCCTTCAATGATCCGCCAGACTTGCGAGGCACCGGCACTGATTGCGGTTCCCACTCCGATGGATTCCGTTGCGGGATCAAAAGCGTAACTGGAAATAATACCGATGCGCCATGAGGTCACAAAACCGCCTTCGGGCTGCGGCTCATCCACGCGTTTCGGGGTCAATTCAGTGTCGAACGTCTCACCATCGCGCCAAACGGACAGGGCAACAGATGCGCCGTCCGAGCTTTCCACAGCGGTTTTCAATTCGGCAAACGCAACAATCGGGTCGCCATTGACGCCAACGATCACGTCACCCTCTTTGAGCCCTGCAGCAATCGCAGCGCTCTGCGGGGTCACGCCACCAACACGTGCAAGGGTCGGAAACGGGCCATCAACGATCATGACCGCCCCTGCCCGTTCGACTTCATAAGGCAATAACGATGTGCGGGGCAGATCATTTGCAAAAGTGAACAGACTTGCAGTGCTTGGCGCAGGCGCATCAAGGCCCGCGATTTTCAGAACCACGTCACCATCTTGCAAAGTGATCGCGTCAGCGGGCAAAGACGGCAATGTGCCAATCGTCAGCGGATCACGAGGCGCGCCCGAATTCATCAAAACAGCGCCAAAAATTATGATGGACAACACGAAGTTGAACACAGGACCAGCAGCCACGGTTGCCGCGCGCGCCCACAAGGGCGCTCCGTGCATCGTGCGACGCAGCGCGACGGGATCGGCTTCGACCTCGGCCATCGCCTCCTCATCCTTACCGGACGCAGCATTCGCATCGCCTGCAAACTTGACGTAGCCGCCAAAAGGGAGTGCCGCGATTTGCCATTTGGTGCCACGCTTGTCGACGCCGCTCCAGATCACGGGACCAAATCCAACGCTGAACACATCCGCATGAATGCCTGACCAACGCCCTACAATGTAGTGTCCATATTCATGGATCGCGACAATCACAGACAGCGCGACCACAAAGGCCGCAATCATCCACGCAAAGCCGCCAAACTGCGTCATCAATCCTGCAATGTCCAAAGTGTCTACCCTGCTTTTGTTCTGATTTGGGCCCACGCGGCCTTTCGTGCCAAATGGTCCACTTGCATGACGTTATCAAGTGTCATCGTGGCATCAATGTGACTTTGATCCGCATCCACTGCGCTCAAAACGTCCTCGACCACCCCGGCCATCTGGGTGAATTTGAGCTGGCCCGCGATAAAACCATCCAAAGCCGTCTCTTTTGCGGCATTGAACACAGCGCCTGCCATGCCACCACGTTCCATGACCTCGCGCGCCAGGCGCAAAGCGGGCCAGCGCACATCGTCGGGGGCGCGAAATGTCAGCGCTCCGATCCTGGCAAGGTCCAAACGCTCGACAGGCAAGGTTTTGCGCTCTGGCCAATGAAGCGCAAACCCGATGGCATGGCGCATATCGGGCGGCCCGACATGGGCCATCAAGGCCCCGTCGTTAAAGCCGACCATCGCGTGGATCATCGACTCTGGATGCACCAACACTTCGATTTGTTCAGGTGTACAGCCAAAATACTCACGCGTTTCAATGAGTTCCATCGCTTTGTTGAACATAGACGCGGAATCAATCGTGATCCTCTGGCCCATGTCCCAATTGGGATGGGATGACGCTTCGGCGAGTGTTGCGTGTTCAAGTTGATCCAGCGGCCAGTCGCGAAACGCGCCGCCACTGGCTGTGATGATGACCCGTTCGACTGCGGCCATGTCTTCGCCGATCAGGGCTTGAAAAACGGCGGAATGTTCGCTATCCACCGGAAGGATGCGCGCAGAGTGGTCTTTTGCCGTCTTGAGGATCAGTTTTCCTGCACAGACCAGGGATTCCTTGTTGGCGAGTGCCAAAGTTGCGCCCTGCTCCAATGCAGACAGGCCCGGTTGTAGGCCGGCGGCACCAACAATCGCGGACATCACCCAATCCGACGGGCGCGCGGCGGCCTCATTCAACGCAGTTGGCCCTGCTGCCGCTTCGACGCCGGTGCCTTTCAAAAGCTGGCGAAGATCGTCCAACCGGCTTTCATCTGCCGTAACCGCCACATCTGCATTCAGTTTTTGCGCATCCTGCGCCAGTTGGGCAATGTTGCTGGCCCCCGTGAGCGCCACGACATTGTAACTGTCAGGGTCACGCGCAATAAGGTCGACCGTATTTTGCCCGATGGAGCCAGTCGCACCAAAAACACTGACGCGGCGCACGCTCATGCAAGCCCCGGTGGGAAGCCAACAATTTGCCCGATGATGAGCAAGAAAACAGCCGCCCCCAGCATTCCGTCAAAACGGTCCAGAACGCCGCCGTGGCCAGGGATCAAGTTCGAGCTGTCTTTGACGCCCATCTGCCTTTTGATCGCGCTTTCCGCGATGTCGCCCATTTGGGAGGCCATTGATATCGCGACAGAAATTCCAACAAGCTCCATATTCGCGCCTGTTTTTACTGCAAAAATCCAACCGACAATGGCAGCTGCAATCCAACCAAACCCTGTGCCTGACCATGTCTTTTTTGGGCTAACCCGTGGCCAGAATTTGGGCCCACCGATGATGCGCCCTGCGAAATACCCGATCACATCCGTCGCAACGACCACACATACAAGCCACAAGAGCCATGTCAGGTTCAAATCGTCCCGAACAGACATCATCCCGAAGCCGGCCAGCAAAACCATGACACCAAAACTCATGTAGATCGTGCGATGCTTTTCCAACTGGCCAAACCCGACCAACGCCGGGGCCAGCAAAAGCGGCAGTGCGAACCCTGTTGGCAAATAGATCGCGAGTAACAGCGCGGTGCCACTTACGCCGCCAAGCTGCATCGCAAGCGCTGGTTGCGCTGGCGCCACCATGCGCACCAATTCCCAGATCATCAGCCCACAAATGATAGACACAAGCGCATGAAACACGTGCCCACCAACCCACATGCCCCAAACGCCGATCAAAAGCATCGCAGCAGCAGACCCCGCACGCGCCGCAAGATCCGACCACTTCTCAGGAGCGTCTGTCATACTTTCACCGCCCCAAACCGCCGCTCGCGTCCGCCGTATTGCGCGCACAGATCCGCAAACTCCGCCCGCGAAAAATCAGGCCAAAGCGTGTCAATAAACTCATATTCGGCATATGCGGACTGCCAAAGGAGGAAATTGGAAATCCGGGCTTCGCCACTGGTTCGAATGACCAGATCCGGGTCAGGCAAAACATAAGTATCCAAATACTTTGGCAAAGTTTCCTCATCCACGTCATCGGGATCGAGAAGGCCCTTGGAAACGTCAAGCGCAAGGCGTTTTGTCGCGCGTGCAACTTCGTCCCGTCCACCGTAGTTCAACGCAACAGTCAGGTGAACACGCGTGTTGCCAGCGGTCATTTCCTCAAGGTCATCCATCATCTTGATGAGCTTGGCATCCAGTCGCACCCGATCACCAATAAAACGAACCCGCGCGCCGAATTTGTGCAACGCACGCGCCTCTTTTGTGATGTAGCGGCGAAACAGGCTCATGAGACCGGCAACTTCGACTTGCGTGCGCTTCCAGTTTTCTGTCGAGAACGCAAAGATCGTTAAATACTCGACACCAACGTCGGGGCAGCTTTCAATGACCTCGCGCACACGTTTTGCGCCAGCATGATGCCCAAACAAGCGTGGCCTGCCCCGCTGCGTGGCCCAACGCCCGTTTCCATCCATAATGATGGCGACATGACGCGGTCCGGATTTATCGGCGTCTTTGGCGATGGGATATTCCTCTGTTTGAGGCCGTCATAAAGACGAAGGGTTAACAAGCGATAGCTTCTGCCGCCGCATTGTGCGCAGGCCTTACACCTGCATGATCTCTTCTTGCTTGCCGCTCAGCGTGTCATCGATCAACTTGATGCAGGCGTTGGTCATGTCTTGCACCTCACCTTCCCACAACTTCTGGTCATCCTCGGACATCCCGTCGGCTTTGGCTTTCTTGATCTGGTCCATCCCGTCACGGCGAATGTTGCGGATCGACACCCGTGTGCTTTCGGCATATTGGCCCGCAACTTTGGTCAGCTGGGTACGCCGTTCTTCGTTCAATTCGGGAATGGGGAGCATGATGATGGTGCCGTTCAGCTGCGGATTGATGCCCAAACCGCTTTCGCGAATGGCTTTTTCAACCGCACCCACCATGGATTTGTCCCACACGTTGATGGTGACCATGCGCGGCTCGGGCACGTTGACCGTCCCGACCTGATTGATCGGCGTTCGCTGTCCGTAGGCTTCAACCATGATCGGTTCAAGCATCGAGGCAGACCCACGCCCGGTGCGCAGCGATGCAAATTCGACCTTCAAGGATGTGATTGCCCCGTCCATCCGCCGTTGCAGATCATCGGTGTCGAGCATGAATTCTTCAGACATATGAGGTCCCCGTATTGGATGCCGCTTCGGGCTTTTTATGAAACATAGATCAAACCAAGTGGCAAACGCCAGTGGGCATTACAGCAAAGCTTGCGCAGTTTTTGCGCAGAGGTCGTTAATTGTGTACTTTTGTATAGGTGCCCTCGCCGGCCAGAATCCCGCGAAACCCGCCCGGAGTGTCGAGCGAATAGACAATCAACGGAAGGTTGTTGTCCCGGGCCAGTGCGATCGCAGACGCATCCATTACCCCAAGGCGTTTGGCCAGAACCTCGTCGTAGGTGATCGTGTCATAGCGGACCGCGTCGGCGTGTTTGGCGGGGTCCTTGTCATAAACACCGTCCACACCGTTCTTGCCCATAAAGATCGCTTCGCAAGACATCTCGTTGGCCCGCAATGTCGCGGCCGTATCCGTTGTGAAATACGGGTTGCCCGTACCGGCGGCAAAAATGCAAACGCGCTTCTTTTCCAAGTGACGCACGGCGCGGCGACGAATGTAGGGTTCGGCAACTTCATTCATCGTGATGGCAGAGATCACCCGGGTGAACACACCGTGCCCTTCCAAAGCAGACTGGACCGCCAGCGCGTTCATAACAGTCGCCAACATGCCCATGTAATCGGCCGTTGTGCGCTCCATCCCCTGAGCGGACCCTTGCAAGCCCCGGAAAATATTGCCGCCGCCGATGACCATGCAAATCTCGACGCCCATGTCGTGAACCGTTTTGACTTCGGCCGCGATCCGTTCAACGGTTGGCGGATGAAGACCGTAACCTTGATCCCCCATCAATGCCTCACCTGAGATTTTCAGCATAACCCTTTTGTACGAAGTTTTGGGTACATCTGACATCGGCGTGCTCCAACATTATGTTATGGGTGTTTCATCTGCGCGCAAAATGTCGGAAAAAACCTCCGAGTTCAATGCGCCGTGAAGGGTATGAGCAAAGAAATGACACCGTTTGCGAAATTTGGGCTGGATGACCTGTCGCCCCGGCAGCCCGTTTTGATCGCGGGGCCGACAGCCTCGGGAAAATCGGCCTTGGCACTTGCCATCGCGCAGGCGCAGGGCGGCATCATTATCAACGCCGATGCCAGTCAGATTTATAATTGCTGGCGCGTGATCACCGCCTGCCCGTCTGCGTCCGAAGAAGCGCGCGCACCACATGCATTGTATCGTCATGTTTCCTATGATGCGCCCTATTCCGCAGGGCATTGGTTGCGCGAGGTTGTTCCCTTGCTGAAAGAGGCGCAGCGTCCGATCATTGTGGGCGGAACAGGATTGTACTTCTCTGCCCTGACCCAAGGGCTGGCAGAAATCCCTGCGACCCCCACAGAGATACGCGCGTTGGGGGACACCCTGACGAGAGAGGCAATGTTGAGCGAGGTCGACACACAGACCCAAGCCCGCATTGATGTGCTGAACCGTGCCCGTGTGCAACGCGCGTGGGAAGTCCAACGTGCCACAGGAATGTCCCTTGCCCAGTGGCATGCGCGCACACCGCCCCCCGCTTTGCCGCCCGACGCTGCCAAATGCATTGTGATGGACGCACCAAAGGACTGGCTGAATGCACGGATCGCGCGCAGGTTTGAATTGATGATGCAAGCCGGCGCGATGGAGGAAATCGCCGCCATGGCACATCTGCACGACCCCGCCCTGCCCGCGTGGCGCGCGATTGGCGTTCCAGAACTTTTGGCGCTGCACAAAGGGGAGATGACGCAACAGGACGCGATTGAGCGGGCGGTTATTGCAACCCGCCAATACGCCAAGCGGCAGCGCACATGGTTTCGGTCCAAAATGAAGGACTGGCACCACTTCAACCCTAGAGAGATGTCCTAAAGCCAACTTATTTCATAAAATTTGAGTACAAACCTTGCGATTGATTTCACAATTCAGACATGACATGCTTGTGCCATGCAAGATCACGTACGCATATCGACTTTGGCGGCCCTGACCGGCCAACAGGATTGGCGCTTTGCTTTGCCGCATGCCCCAAGCAGTCCATTGCTGATTTGGATCACACGCGGCCAAGGGGTTCTGCTGCTCAACGGCACCCGACGCGGCGTTGGAACACACAATCTTATTTACGTGCCCGCCGGTGCCCTTTTCGCACTCGAGGCAGGGCGTCAAACGATGGGTCAGGTCGCGATTTGTCCGCCTGATCTGGGTGCCCTGCTGCCTGAAAACGCACGACAACTGCGCATTCGCGATGCCGGGGCAATTTCGGAGCTGACGGGCTTGTTTGAAGTCGCTCAGCGCGAGGCCACCGGGCAGCACCCGTTTTTTGAAGACGCTTTGGTTGCCCATATGGGGCTCATTTCGGTCTGGCTGAGACGGCAATTGGCGATGCCTGAAAATGCCCAATCCGAACGCAATGCCGCCGCGCGTTTGTCCGACAGCTTTTGTGCGCGGGTTGCGGCCCCTGATGCCTCTGTTTTGAGTATGGCAGAGCATGCAAGTGCCATGGGCGTGACCCCAACGCATCTGACCCGTGTTTGCAAGACCAGCACAGGGCGCACTGCGGCAGATATTTTAACCCACCGAATCCTGCATTCCGCCCTTGGGGCGCTTTATGATACGAAGGTGTCTGCCAAAGATATCGCGGCAGAGTTGCATTTCGGGAGTGCCGCATATTTTACCCGATTTATTCAACACCACACGGGAAAGCCCCCGACGGCTTTGCGCAAGTGATGCTCTGCTTGCTTTGCGGAGGAAATTGGAACGGGCAATGTCGCTTTCGGTCAAAGTGAATGTCGTAAAAACTACACTATGTGACTTGTCCTGACATTGACCTTCGCCGCAAACTGTTGCCTGATAGAGGCAACACAAACAATCGTGTACGTTTTTAAGCCGGTGCGCGGCGGCAAAATGGACATGGCACTGCGCTGGGGGGCAAGAGCAGCGCGACCACTCCACCATCAATGACCACGCTTTTTCAAATATCAGGGCCAAAAGGCTCGCGAAAACGCGTTAAATTCAGCCAATGTGCTGGACAACAAGCCTACCAACAGGGGCACACATGGGACTATTCATACTCAGACGTCTGGGCGTGATGTTGTTGACGGCACTTTGCCTGACCTTCATCGTATTTTTTCTGACCAACCTTTACCCGAACCTTGAAAAGCTAGCCAAAACCCAAGGCAACTTTCGCATGTCAGACGCAGAGGTTGCGTCCTACCTTGAACCACGCGGGTATCTGGACCCGATGCCGGTCAAATTCGGCCGCTGGCTGGGCGTGGTGCCCGGATGGGTCACTGAAGGCACCGACAGCGATGGCAATCCGCGCGTGACGGGGCGTTGCTTTACCACCAACACCCCCGACGAAGAACGCCCGACGTTTTGTGGCGTGCTTCAGGGTGATTGGGGCTCTTCGACTGTCTTCAAAGATGAAGTGAGCAATATCGTATCAGTGCGTTTGGCCGCGACAGGCAAGTTGATGGGCATGGTTTTGTTGGTCATGATCCCGATGGCCCTGATCGTTGGCGTTCTGGCGGGGATGCGGGAGGGGTCGAAAATGGACCGTTCCTTGTCGACCTTTTCTATCGCGACGACGGCAACGCCTGAATATGTATCGGGCGTGATCTTTATCGCCTTTCTTGCGTCCTCCAAAAACGGGATATCCCCGTGGCTGGTCGAAATGGGATGGATAGACGGCAAGACCCTGTTCCTTGGCTCCGCGACAAAAGCTGTAGCAGATGCGTCATTCTGGAACTTCTTCCTGCCTGTTATGACCATCTCCCTTTATGGCATGGGCTACATCGCGCGGATGACACGGGCATCCATGACCGAAGTCATGACGGCGCAGTACATCCGTACCGCGCGGCTGAAGGGTGTCGACTTTCGCGACATCGTTATCAAGCACGCGCTGCGCAATGCGTTGATCGCGCCGTTCACTGTCATCATGTTGCAGGTTCCGTGGTTGCTGAACGGGGTCGTCATTGTCGAAACCCTGTTCAACTACAAAGGCTTCGGATGGTTGTTGGTGCAAGCTGCGGCCAACAATGACATCGAGCTTCTTCTGGCGGTTTCCGTCGTTTCCGTGATCGTGGTTTTGATCACACAGCTGATTTCCGACATCGGCTATGTGTTCTTGAACCCACGCATCCGCATTTCATAAGGGAGGACAGGATTATGGACCCATTAACATGGACTGGTAGCCTCAGCCCGCTGAACTACGTGTTTTCCCTGGTTGTTGTATTGCTCGTGGCGGGCGTGGTCGTGCAAATGATCGCATCCGCGGTTTTGACCCAAGCGAACCCGTCAGTGAATGCCGATGGCACGATCAGCGGCAGTGCAGGCCCTTTGGGGGTGATCGGATTTGGCGTCAAAATGTTGGTGCTCGCCGTCGTGGCGGTGGTGCTGTTGTATCTGGTGCTTGGCGTCTTCATGGGCGCAAAAGCAGGTATCTTTGGTGCCATGTCGCGTCAGCTTCTGCCCGTTTGGATTGCCTTGATCACGATCTACGCCGTCTCGATCACCTACAAGCGCAAGCTGGGCCTTTATGGCAAACTGTTTGACAGCACCGTTGGCATGATCGGCTTTGGCCTCGTGATGTTCTGGGTGGTTGCCGGGGTTATGGCGGGTGTCTTTGACATGCTCATGACCCACGATACCTTTTCCCAAGTTTCGGGAATGAAGAACAAGCTTCCCGGCATTCCACTGAGCGCCGCCGAGGACGGCGACTTTCAATGGTACCTGCTGGGTGGGGACAACCTTGCGCGTGACGTCTTCAGCCGCTTGTTCCAAGGCGCCTGGATCGTTGTGTACATTGCCCCTATGGCCACTTTGTTTGCCTTTATGGTCGGCATCACGCTGGGACTGCCTGCGGGGTATTATGGGGGGCGTCTGGACACTGTGTTGTCTTTCCTTGCCAACCTTATCCTCGCCTTCCCTGTGATCTTGTTGTTCTACCTGCTTGTCACGCCAGAGATCGTGGCGACCGGCATTCCGAACTACATGGCGACGGTTTTATTCATCTTTCCTGTGGTCTTTTTGGCGATTTTGCTGAATTCGCGGTATCACACCCAACCGGCTGTGCGCACACCGCTGCTGGTTGTCGTGTTGGGACTGGTCGGGTGGATCTATCTGATGCTGATTTCCAGTGACGGAACCATCGTGTCCACCCCGACTTACAGCATTCCGGGACTCCCCGAGGTTCTTGATCTTTATGACATGGATCCAAGCCTGTTGGTCGTCTTTGTATCTGTGGTGTTTGTGAACTCGCCAACCGTGTTCAGAATTGTGCGCGGCTTGGCGTTGGACATCAAAACCCGCGACTATGTGGCAGCGGCCCAGACCCGCGGAGAAGGCCCGTGGTACATCATGTTGTGGGAAATCCTGCCCAATGCACGTGGTCCGCTGATCGTCGATTTCTGTCTGCGCATCGGGTATACGACGATCCTTTTGGGCACGCTTGGCTTCTTTGGTCTCGGGTTGGAATCCGAGTCTCCGGATTGGGGCACTACGATCAACTCCGGTCGTCGATTGCTGGCGTTGTATCCGCATGTGGCGATGGCCCCTGCCCTGGCGTTGTTGACGCTGGTCTTGGGGCTGAACTTGTTGGCGGATGGCTTGCGCGAAGAAAGCCTGAAGGATTGATGGATAGGGTGTTTCGGGGCTCTGCCCCGGACCCCGAGGTTTATTTGGCAAGGTGAAGACGAGCGAGATCTTTGCGGCCAAGAGGGAGATGACAATGACGGAACAAGACTATGACGGACCGATCCTCGAGATTGACCAACTGTCGATTTCGTTCTTTACGCGGTTGCGCGAAATTCCGGCGGTGATGGATTTTTCTGTCACGGTGCAACCCGGTGAGGCCGTTGGCCTTGTTGGTGAATCCGGTTGCGGCAAATCCACGGTCGCCTTGGGCGTTATGCAGGATTTGGGCAAGAATGGCCGCGTTGTTGGCGGCTCTATCAAGTTCAAGGGACAAGACCTTGGGCAAATGAGCATGGAAGAGTTACGCAATATCCGCGGCTCTGAGATTGCGATGATCTATCAAGAGCCTATGGCATCGTTGAACCCTGCCATGAAGATCGGCAAACAGTTGATGGAAGTTCCGATGATCCATCAGAACATGTCCCAGAGCGATGCGTATGATCGTGCGCTTCAGGTTGTCACGGATGTGAAGCTGCCCGATCCCAAGCGTATCCTTAACAGTTACCCCCACCAGCTTTCAGGCGGTCAGCAGCAGCGTATTGTCATCGCGATGGCGCTGATGTCCGAGCCCTCGTTGTTGATCCTGGATGAACCCACCACGGCTTTGGATGTGACGGTTGAGGCCGCTGTGGTCGAATTGGTCAAAGATCTGGGCAAGAAATACGGCACCTCCATGCTGTTCATCTCCCACAACCTTGGTTTGGTGTTGGAAACCTGTGACCGCATTTGCGTCATGTACTCTGGTGAAGCCGTCGAGACGGGCTCCATCGAGGACGTCTTTGACAAGATGCAGCACCCGTACACACAGGCGCTGTTTCGCTCAATTCCTCTGCCCGGTGCCGACAAGAATGCGCGCCCTTTGGTGGCGATCCCCGGCAATTTCCCATTGCCCCATGAACGCCCAAACGGCTGCAACTTTGGCCCGCGTTGTGACTACTTTGAAGCGGGTCGCTGCGACGAGGATACCCGTATTCGCATGGCTCCGGTTGAAGGTGATGACCGCCATGCCTCGCGGTGTTTGAAGTTCAACGAGATTGACTGGGCCGCCCCTCTTGCTTTGGCGCAGACCAAGACAAAAGGCGAGATTGGCGAAGTTGTTTTGTCGATGAAGAACCTCAAAAAATACTATGAGGTGGCCGCCAATGCGATGTTTGGTGGTGGTGAGACCAAAGTGGTCAAAGCCAATGAAACTCTGAGTTTTGAGGCCCGCGAATCCGAGACCCTTGCCATTGTGGGTGAATCCGGGTGCGGCAAGTCGACTTTTGCCAAAGTGCTGATGGGCTTGGAAACCGCCACAGAAGGCACGATCACGATGAATGGCAAAGACATTCAGGACGTGCCCATCGAGAGCCGCGACACCAAGACCATCGCTGATGTGCAAATGGTGTTCCAGAACCCGTTTGATACTTTGAACCCTTCTATGACGGTGGGGCGTCAGATCATCCGTGCGTTGGAAATTTTCAAGATCGGCAACACTGAAGCCGAGCGCCGCCAACGGATGTTGGAACTGCTGGATCTGGTGAAATTGCCGCGCGAATTTGCTGACCGCATGCCGCGCCAGTTGTCTGGCGGACAAAAGCAGCGCGTGGGCATTGCGCGCGCCTTTGCGGGAGATGCCCGTATTGTTGTCGCAGATGAGCCCGTATCGGCCTTGGATGTGTCTGTGCAAGCGGCGGTCACAGATCTGCTGATGGAAATCCAGCGCGAACACAAAACCACATTGCTGTTTATTTCCCATGACCTGTCGATCGTGCGCTACCTCAGCGACCGCGTGATGGTCATGTATTTGGGCCATGTGGTCGAGTTGGGCACGACGGATCAGGTGTTCTCTCCCCCCTATCACCCCTACACCGAAGCCTTGTTGTCAGCGGTGCCGATCGCAGACACCTCGATCCAGAAAAAGCACATTGTTTTGGAAGGCGACATTCCGTCGGCCATGAACCCACCCCCCGGGTGCCCGTTCCAGACGCGGTGCGGATGGAAGTCCCAAGTGCCCAACGGGCTGTGCGACAAAGAAGTCCCGCCTGTGCGCCAGCTGGCCGAAGGGCATCAGGTCAAGTGCCACTTGTCGGATGAAAAACTTGCAGAAATGGAGCCTGTCATCAAAATCGCGGCTGAGTGATCAGCCAAGGCCTGACAGATTGGCAAAACTGCCCACAGCACTCGCGATCACTGGAGACAGGATCGCGAGTATCGTTTTTAACGCATCCAATGTGTTGATCGGGGTGATTCCTGTTTGCTCGGCACTTGTCCCCGCCGCGGCGCTGGCATCGAGGCACCGATTGACACGCACCATCAGGATCAGGCTGACAGGCATGTAATAACTCAGGATCAGCACCGTGTAGCTGACGCCGCGAAACAGGGCGATGCCATCGACCAGCTCACCGTATGCCGCGCGGGTACCGGTATCTGCAATCATCGGCGCGGGCCACAGCATCCATGCAAAGGCCAACGCCATTCCTGCGCTCAAAAGCACACCAGACAAATAGAGATAGCGGCGCGCGTGCAATTGCGCCTCTTTCAGCGCGGCGATCTCGGTGCGGCGCGCATCAGGGTCTTGTAGATCAGGAGGGCACCGCCGTGACAGCGTGAGCACCATGCCCGCCGCGACACAGGTAGCACTCAAGGCGCTGAGAATATTGATCTTGTCCATGAGCACATCCATCGCCAGAAAACTGCCCATCGCTTTGCAGCGCATCGCAAAGGGGGAACCGGGCACGCAAGCCGCAATTTCACCCTGCCCCAAAGTCGCAAGCAACAAGTCTTTGCCCACCAATTGGTGGCTCTCGAAACTGCCAAGCCACGCAGGTTCAAATTCCGAAAATACCAGCGATACGGCAATCGTCGCGAGCATTGCCAACACTGTATACCGGATGGAAGCAGTGTTTTGCCGCGTGACCAAATCAATGACAAAAACTGCAATAACGGCCAAAGCTGCCGCAACAAAAAAGAAGGCGACAGCAAGGAACGTATAGCGCCCTGCAAGTTCCAGCAACTTGGCCTCGGGCGCCAAATCCACAGTCCCAAGGCTGAGTCCATGATCTCCGAACATGCCAAGCATCACTTCCGAGGCAATAAGCACCAACACAGGCAGCAACAGAATGCTCAGATGCTTGGGCGCAATCTGATATTTAAGGATTGGTCGGGCGGACACAATTGGCACCCCTGATCATGAAAACAAGCACTGGAATGTCATCATGATGCAAGGAGAGCGGTCAGTTTGCAAGTTCTGCGGGTTAAGGCGCGGCAAAGTAGGTCAGGTAAACGTAGTACAATGCATGTCCATTGACCACGATGCTGCCTGCCAAATAGCCACACCAGAACTGCAACGCGCGCGCTTGGGTAAAGCTGAAAATGTTGCAGGCCAAGGCCATAACCGGGCCCGCAGCCATGCCCAAAGTGAACAAAAGCATCAAGGACTGGGATTTCACGATGGCCCAGATCAGCAACGGTGGTTGGGTCAGGAAGATGTCAAAACCGACTTCGGTCCGAAATCCATACCCCACAGCAGCGCCAATCAAAGCGCCCATCGCAATCACGATGTAAAAGACCAAACCACGTTTTTTGGTGGTGCACACCAACTTGTCCGGCCTGAAACTTTGTGGTGCATCGTCACCCGCAAAAAGCTGCGGGGTGCTTTTTTCAATCCGCCCCAAACGGTCAGCAAAACTTGTCGTGCTTACAGCCATGTTGACGTCCTTGCATGTCTCATCAAGGCAGATAGGACACAATCATGGCACGAATTTGGAAGGTCTGCGGCAAAAGCGCGAAAGGTTAACCGCCCCAGATGATCTTGACGTAATTGCGGGTCTCACGGAACGGGGGCACGCCACCGTATTTCTTCACGGCCCCCGGTCCTGCGTTATACGCTGCAAAGCCAAACGCCATGAGCCGAACTCACGGTATTGTTGGGACAGATAGCGCGCGCCGCCATCAAGGTTTTCGTAAGGATCACGCGGGTTCACCCGCAAACCACGCGCCGTTCCCGGCATCAGCTGCGCAAGGCCCAACGCACCCGCGTGGGATTTGGCATTGGGGTTCCAATTGCTCTCTTGTTGCACAAGACGCAGGAACAGGTCTTCCGGCACACCGTTGCGCCGCGCGGCATCCCGCGCCATCGCAAGATAGCGGCCCTTGTACTTGCCTTTATACGACGGACTTTCTTCCCACTTGGTCGGTGTGTTGACCTTGGGAGGTTGCAGACGGACCGAGTTGGAATATTGTTTGGACGCCCGATTATCGAGGACCTTTAACTGGGAAGAGAACAGCTTTTTGCGATTGCGGGACGAAAAACTGTCCGCCACGGCCATATCGCCAACAAAGGCTGCCGCTACAATCACCACCACACCTATGCGCATACAGTCCCCAGCCTACGACATCTGTCTTAACCGCAATATAGAGATTTTTAACCATGAGACCAGAGCATCATGCGAAATACATCCCCAAACAGCGGCTAATCGACTTTGTAACTGCGCAAACCACGGTATAAGTTGCGCCAACGCAGCGATGCTCGGATTCGCGCACATAACCAAAGGGGAATGCCATGGCTGGCTCAGTGAACAAAGTGATCCTTATCGGCAATCTGGGCGCGGACCCCGAAGTCCGTAGTTTCCAGAACGGCGGCAAAGTGTGCAACCTGCGCATTGCGACCTCCGAGACATGGAAAGACAAAAACACAGGCGAGCGCCGTGAAAAGACAGAATGGACCTCTGTTGCGATCTTTCAAGAAGGTTTGGTGCGCGTCGCAGAGCAATATCTGCGCAAAGGGTCCAAGGTTTATATCGAAGGCAAATTGCAGACCCGCAAGTGGCAGGACCAATCGGGTCAGGACCGGTACACAACTGAAGTTGTGCTTCAAGGGCTTGGCGGCAACCTCACCATGTTGGACGGGCGCAGCGAAAACAGCGGCGGCGGTGGCAACTACGGCGGCGGCGGCGGCGGTGGGTCCGTGGGCTACGATTCCGGCCCGTCGGGTGGCGATTACGGTGGCGGTCAATCTTCCTCCCCTGCCCCTTCCCGCGATCTGGACGACGAAATCCCGTTCTGATGTACGCCTGAAACGGTGCAGGCATCCGCAGACGACGAAATTACAAATGCCGCCCCAGCACGGGCGGCATTTTCTTGTTCGGTATCAGGCACTTCGGCCTGGCCTGCAGGCCTGCGCTCAAAGCGAGTCTTTGAGCACTTGTTCCACCACATTCAACGACACATCCGAGGTCACGAAGGCCTCACCGATCCCGCGTGCCATGATGAACCGCAGCTGGCCGTCCATGACCTTTTTGTCCTGCCCCATCAACGCCACCAAATCGGACGCATCCGGCAAACTGCCCTCAATGTCTTTCAGGTCGGTCTTCATCCCCATGTCTTTGAGAAAGGCGCGCAACCGGCTTGGGTCTTCTTGTGAACACAGCCCCATACGGGCCGAGGTCTCAAACGCCAACGCACACCCAATCGCCACCCCTTCGCCGTGCAAAAGACGGTCCGAATATCCCGTTGCAGCCTCAAGCGCGTGGCAAAACGTGTGACCAAGGTTCAACAACGCGCGGTCCCCTTGCTCGGTCTCATCGCGCATCACGATCTCGGCCTTCATCTCAACAGAGCGGCGCACAGCATAGGCGCGCGCCTGCACATTCCCTTGCGCCATCAATGCGCCGTTCGCCTCAAGCCAGTCAAAAAACACAGCATCGCCCAACAGCCCGTATTTCACGACCTCGCCACACCCGGCCAAAAAATCACGGGGTTCCAATGTGCCCAACACATCCACATCCGCCAGAACAAGGCTGGGTTGATGAAAGGCCCCGACAAGGTTTTTACCATGGCGTGTGTTGATGCCGGTTTTGCCGCCAACCGAACTGTCGACCTGCGCCAACAGGGACGTTGGAATCTGCACAAACCGGACCCCGCGGCGTAAAATACTCGCTGCAAACCCGACCAAATCGCCGATAACACCGCCACCCAAGGCCACAACGACATCGCGCCGCTCGACCTTTTGATCCAGCATCCACTCCACACATCGCGTCAGTTCGGCCCAACATTTTGTGGCCTCTCCGGGCGTCAGGGTAAGTGTCGCCATCTCTATGCCGGACCTGTGCAAACCCTCCTGCAAACTGTGCAAATGCAGCGCGCCCACCGTTTCATCTGTCACAACCACAACGCGGGGTCTGTGCAACAGCGGCGCAATCAAAGTGCCTGCGTCATGCAACAAACCAGACCCAATCAAAACGTCATAGGCACGGCCCGGCAAATTCACATGAACTGTTTCACGCATCCCATTTCTCCAAAACATCTTTTCTTTCCAAAAGCGCTGCGATAACCCGTTCAGCCATCGCCTCGATCGAAATGCCCGGATCGGACGCAACGGACACATCGGCCAAAGCATAAACCGGCACGCGCGCCTCGTAAATCCGGGTCAACGTCGCCTTTGGATCGGACGTTTGCAACAACGGGCGGGTGTCTTTGTGCCGGACGCGGGACCACAGCAACTCGAGGTCAGCATTCAGCCAGACCGAAATGCCTTCGCGCGTGATGTTTGTGCGGTTTTCCTCACCCAGAAACGCCCCGCCTCCGGTCGATAGAATACCACGCTCGTTCTCCAGCAGTCGCGAAATCACTTGGGTTTCCTTGGCCCGAAAAAACGGCTCGCCGTCGCGGGCAAAAATTTCGGGGACGCTCATGTTTGCGGCGGCTTCGATCTCTGCATCACTGTCGAGAAACGGCACGCCCAATTGCTGCGCCAAAGCACGCCCGACTGCTGTCTTGCCAGCCCCCATCATACCCACCATCACCACTGTCTTTTTCAAAACATACCTTGGAGAAGATGTTCCTAAATCGGCTGTCGTTTGCTCAATTTCACTCATGTGATTGTGAATGACGTGATATTCTGAAAAAGGCCATATATAAGTTGGTCAAAAGACCACAAACCAAGAGCAGGCACATTCATGTTTAAACTGATCAAAGCACTGATATTCCTAGCGATTGTTGGGTTTATTGCGCTTGTGGGCTATGCCTATGTCGGTCCATTTTTTGGGGCCGATTTCGCGGCACCCCAAACAGAAGTCCGTGTTCCAGTGGTTTTAAATGCGGATTAGGTGGCACATTTCCGCCTTGGGCGCTCTGTTGGCGACCTTTCCGGCGCATGCCGAGGAAAAACCGCTGTCCGCGATAGAGTGGCTGGACAATCAACCCGCAGCGCAGCCTGTTGTTCTGGCCCCCGCGGAACCTGATGTGGCAAAAGACGGCTCTGTGGCGGATGTCGCGGTCACGCCTTTAGATGCTGCACAAAACGCCCCTCTCGCCCCGAAGGTTATCGGGCTTGTTCCTTCGAATATCACGGGGCTTCCCCAGTCGCTTTGGGCAGGCACCCCTGCACAAGACTTGTCGCGCCGCATTCATGGCTTGCCCGATCTTGGCCTTCCTGCTGCGCGGTCTTTGTATTTTACCATGCTGTTGGCAACATCGGACGGGCTATTAGAGCAGGACATGACCTTCCAGCTGGCCCGCATTGACGCTTTGATCGCGCTCGGCGCGCTTGATCCTGCCCTTGCCTTGCTGGAGCAGATGGATCCCACCACCGATGAACGCCTGATGCAGCGATACTTTGACGCCAGCCTGCTGCATGGCACCGAAGACGCGCCCTGTGCCCAATTGACTGCGGCGCCTCGGCTTGCGCCCTCTTATGCATCGCGTGTGTTTTGCACCGCGCGCAGCGGCGATTGGAAAACAGCCAGTTTAATGCTTGGAACAGCGCGGGTGCTTGACGTGATCCCCTCCGAGACTGCCACCATGTTGGAGCGTTTCCTTGATCCGGACCTGTTTGAGAACGAGCCCGCCTTACCGCGCCCTCAAACACCAGACGCGCTGGGTTTTCGCATTTTCGAGGCGTTGGGCCAGCGCCTGAGCACTCAGAACCTGCCGCGGGTCTTTGCCAATGCAGATCTGCGCGACGTTGCAGGATGGAAAGCACAACTTGAGGCCTCAGAGCGACTTGCGCGCAGTGGTGCCCTGCCAGCCAACCGTTTGTTGGGCATTTATTCCGAACGCAGGCCCGCCGCATCCGGCAGTGTCTGGGACCGTGTCTCTGCCGTGCAACGCTTTGAAACCGCGCTCAGAACGGGCAGCGCCGACGCTGTTTCGAAAACGCTGCCGACCGCTTGGGCGCAAATGCGTGCAGCCGGACTTGGGGATGTGTTTGCGACATTGTTTGCAGAGCAACTGTTGGACCGCGTCGAAAAACCGGGCGTCGCTTTGGATGTTGTGCTCACCTCATCGCTCTACGAAAGTGCAGCACTTGGCGCTGAAGCGGATTTCTTGCGCAGCCTGAGCAAAGGCAGCCCCGCCAACCCTCAATCCCCTATCGAAACTGCGATCACAGCTGGTTTCTCGGCGGCACTCCCCCCACAAGCCGGCGTATCCCTTGGCGCGCATCTGCTTGACACGCTTTCCGCGCTGCAAGACGGGGTCGAGGGCGACATGGGCCAACTCAGCCGCGCCATTTCAAGTTTGCGCGGGGTCGGTCTGGAGGACACAGCCCGCCGGTCTGCCTTACAGCTTTTGATCCTGGCCCCGTCATGACCCGCCACATGGATCAATGGATTTCAGCCTTCCTTGAGGCGCAGGCCGCAGAGCTGGGTGCGGCGAACAACACCTTGCTGGCCTACGGTCGTGACCTCAAGGATTTTGCCGAATGGCTCACGAGAAAAGACACCGATTTTGACACGGCCACACAGGAGCATGTCGAACAATACTTGATCCATTGTGATGACCAAGGGCTCGCCAAGTCCACACGCGCGCGCCGCTTGTCCTCGATCAAGCAGTTGTACCGCTTTGCTTTTGAAGAAGGTTGGCGCGAGACCAATCCAGCGATTCAAGTCACAGGTCCGGGCCTTGATAAACGGCTTCCCAAAAGCCTGAGTGTCGAGGAAGTCGACCAGTTGCTGGATGCGGCGCGCACCACAGGGCGTGACACGGTGCGCAACACCTGTCTGATGGAACTGCTTTATGCCACCGGCATGCGCGTGACCGAGTTGGTCGGACTGCCCGTTACATCCGCGCGCGGTGACCCGCGGGTGTTGTTGATTTTGGGCAAAGGTGGCAAAGAACGCATTGTTCCGCTGTCGCAGCCTGCGCGCGATGCCTTGGCGCAATGGTTGCCCATGCGCGATGCAGCCCAAGACGCGGCAAAGGCCAAAGGGGCGCAGGTGTCGCGCTTTTTGTTCCCGTCGCGCGGTGTGGACGGGCACCTGACCCGCCATCGTTTTTATTTTCTTATCAAAGAGTTGGCCGTTTCTGGCGGCGTCTCACCCGCCAAAGTCACACCGCACACCCTGCGCCACGCTTTTGCGACACATTTGCTTGCAGGCGGCGCTGATCTGCGCTCCATTCAAGCGATGCTCGGACATGCGGATGTCGCCACGACAGAGATTTATACCCATGTTCTGGACGCGCGCTTGTCCGAGCTTGTGCTCGAACATCATCCGTTGGCAACAGGGGCAAACGGCATGTCAGCCACGCGCAAACTGGGTGGCAAAACTTCTGCGGATGACCAATAGCGGGTTGTTGGCACCGCCCTTTACCTCAAAGGCAACCAAGCTCCCGTTGTCGCGCGCATTACACACTGCGCAAATACGCCCCGGTGTCCTGCAAATTCGCGGATAAGCCCCCCGAACAACATCATTAGTCCGGCCCTTTCACACATGTGATGATGTCGCATCTGTGTGTCGTTTCGCGCTGAACCCTTGAATACAAGGCCCGTCACCCCCATAACCCAATGCAACAAAAGGATACATTCACAAATGGGCGACCCCAACACAGCACTTGATGCAGGCTTTTGGATGACATGCGGTGTCATCTTGTTCTTACTGGTGCTTTCCGGCTTCTTCTCGGGCTCGGAAACGGCCCTGACGGCTGCATCGCGGGGCAAGTTGCGCTCTCAGGCGGACAAAGGCTCACGCGGGGCGGCGCGTGCTTTGCGCATCACGGAAGACAACGAGCGTCTGATCGGGTCGGTGTTGTTGGGCAACAACCTGGTCAACATCCTTGCCACGTCATTGGCCACTGTTATCCTGCTGCGCGTCTTTGGGGAGAGTGG
This sequence comes from uncultured Paracoccaceae bacterium, assembly GCA_943787985.1. Classification (GTDB taxonomy): domain Bacteria; phylum Pseudomonadota; class Alphaproteobacteria; order Rhodobacterales; family Rhodobacteraceae; genus Ascidiaceihabitans. Next base: position 1,424,684 of record CALSOO010000004.1, read on the forward strand.
CGTTTTTTGGGCCACTTCGGTGATGACATTGCTGATTTTGATCTTTGCCGAGGTGCTGCCCAAAACATATGCCATCACCAATTCGGAAAAGGCCTCGGCCTTGGTGTCTGGGCCTATCTCATTGATTGTAATCATATTTGCACCAGTTGTCTCAGCAGTTCGCGTTTTGGTGCGCGGCGTGTTGCGGGTGTTCGGGGTGACGATTGACCCTGACAGCAACATTCTGGCCGTACGTGAAGAAATCGCAGGTGCGCTGCAACTGGGCCACTCGGAAGGGGTTGTGGAAAAAGAAGACCGCGACCGGATTCTGGGCGCTTTGGACCTTGGGGACCGGGTTGTCGAAGAGATCATGTTGCACCGCTCGGACATCGAGATGGTGAATATTGATGACGGGCCCGAAGCCATTCTGGAGCAGTGTTTGCAGTCCAATCACACGCGTCTGCCCGTGTTCAAAGGCGATTCCGAGAACATTATTGGTGTGATCCACGCCAAGGACTTGTTGCGCGCGATGTACAAGATCATCGGCGGCGCGGACGGCGATGCTAAGGCATTGAAATCATTTGATGTCTCTAAAGTCGCGATGGAGCCGTATTTTGTGCCGGAAACCACGACTTTGGACGATCAAATGCGCCAGTTCCTGCGCAAACACACACATTTTGCGCTTGTGGTTGATGAATACGGCAGCTTGCAAGGGCTGATCACGCTTGAGGATATTCTGGAAGAGATCGTGGGCGAAATCACGGATGAATTCGATCCTGACGGCGACCACCCTGTTGTGAAGGGCGAAGACGGACAATTCATGGTCGACGGGGCCATGACGATCCGCGATTTGAACCGCGCGACGGAATGGAACTTGCCCGATGAAGAGGCCAACACGATCGCGGGTCTGGTCATCCACGAGGCGCAAATGATCCCGACAGCCGGTCAGGTGTTTTCGTTCCACGACTTCCGTTTTGAAGTGATCGCGCGAGATGGCAACCGGATCACGGCGTTGCGGATCAGGCCGCTGGACGCCTAGGGGTTATCCCCGCAGCCGTTCCCCCGTCGCATCAAACGGTGGTTCTGCGAGGATGACCGCCTTGTGTGGTTTGCCTAGCACCATGACCTCGACCGCGTCCCCCGCAACAGCGTCTTTGACAAAGCCAAGCGCGAGGCTCATGCCGACAGAGTAGCCATAGGCCCCCGAGGTCACGCGCCCGATGCCTTTTCCGTTTCTAAAGATCGGCTCGCCGCCTGTTGCATCCGCGTTCGAGGCGTCGGTTTGTGCGCTGTCCAGATGCAGGATCACCAAATGTTCGCGCGCGGGGTTTTCCATGGTCTGCGCAACGGCTGTTTTGTTCAGGAAGTCCTTGTCCATCTTGCACAAACGGTCCAGCCCGACCTCTTGTGGCCAGTATTCGGGCGAATACTCACGGCTCCACGAGCCATAGCCTTTTTCGACCCGCAACGACATGAGCGCGCGCCCCCCGACAGGGCCTGCGCCGACCGCTTTGCCCGCCTCCAGCAAGGCATCGTACAAGCGCGCCTGATCGTCCTGCGCGCAGTGTAATTCCCAGCCCAGATCCCCCGTGAACGACACCCGCAACGCCAGCACTTTGACGCCCCCCAGCTCGATCTGTTGAGAGCGCATGAATGGCAAATCCTGCGTCGCGAGCGAGGCATTTGTCATGCGTTGCAACATTGTGCGGCTTTGTGGTCCGGCCACGTTGAACCCGCAAATGTCGTCGGTTTTGCTTTTAAATACAGTGCCTTCGGGCAATGGCACCTCGTTGAAAAAGCGTTTGTGGTAGCGTTCCGCCATGCCCGATCCAATGATCCAGAATTCATCATCTGCCAGTTTGGTGACCGTGAAATCCCCCGCGATGCCCCCGCGTTTGCCGATCAACGGCGTGAGGCAGGATCGCCCGACCGCCTTTGGCATGGTGTTGGCAAAGACCGCGTTCAACCAATCCGCCGCCCCTGCCCCTTTGCAGATGTATTTGGCGAAATTCGAGATGTCGATGATGCCGGCCCGTTCGCGCAGCATCTTGCATTCTTCGCCCACAGGTCCCCACCAGTTCTGGCGCGTAAATCCGTCTGTGTCTTGGGCGTTTGGCGTGTCCGCAAACCACAACGGGTGTTCCCAGCCGTAGTTCAGCCCCATCACCGCGCCGAGCGCTTTTTGGCGGTCATGGATCGGGCGCGTGCGCACGGCGCGCCCTGCGCTGCGTTCCTCGTTGGGGAAGTGGATTTTGAACCGGTTGGCGTATTGGTCGCGCACCCGCTCTTTGGTAAATGTCTTGCCCGTACTGCCGTTTGTGGCCCAGCTGCCAAAGCGCGCCATGTCCCACGGGAACATGTCGTATTGCATTTCCCCCTCAATGATCCACTGCGCCACCATCAGCCCCATGCCCCCCGATTGGGAGAAGCCCGGGATGATGCCGTTGCAACAAAAATACCCCTTTTTCTCAGGCACCGGCCCAAGCAGGACGTTGCTGTCCGGCGACCAGATCATTGGCCCGTTGATCACCCGTTTGATCCCCGCGGTTCCGACCACAGGCACACGGTCAATAGCGCGCATCATGTTGTCCTCGATCCGCTCGAGATCGTCGTCAAACAGATCATGGGCAAAGTCGAGCGGGGTGCCATTTTCGGCCCAGAATTTCATGTTTTTCTCGTAGGCCCCGACCAGCAGGCCCTGCCCCTCCTGACGCAGATAATATTCGCCGTCACGGTCCGCCACCGATGGCAGGCGCTGATCCATCGCCGCGATTTCGGGGATGCTTTCGGTGACGAAATACTGGTGTTCTGTGGGCTGTAGCGGCAGTTCGATCCCTGCAAGCGCGGCCACTTCTCGCCCCCAAAGCCCCGCCGCATTGATCACCCAAGGCGTCGCGATGTCCCCTTTTTCGGTTTGAACGATCCACGTGCCGTCCGGCTGGTGTTCGGTGCCCAACACAGGGTTGAACCGCACAATTTCGGCCCCGTTTTGCCGCGCGCCTGTGGCATAGGCTTGGGTCACCCCCGAAGGATCGACATTGCCCCCGTCAGGCTCCCACATGATGCAGCGGATGCCGTCGTAGTCCACCAGCGGATGCAGGCGTTCGGCCTCGGCACGGTCCACTTCGTGGAAGTTCATGCCATAGAGCTCGGCCTTGGCCGCTTGCAGGCGCAACTGGTGCTCGCGCGCCTCTGTCTGCGCCAGATACAGCGATCCGGGCTGGAACACCCCGCACCCTTGCCCCGTTTCCTGCTCAAGCTCTTTGTACAGCCCCATCGTGTAGTGCTGGATGCGGCTGATGTTGGTGCTGTCGTGCAAACCGTGGATGTTCGCCGCGGCATGCCATGTAGCTGCCCGACGTTAACTCGTCCCGCTCGATCAAAACCACATCTTTCCACCCCAGTTTGGTCAGGTGATACAGGATCGAGCAGCCAATCAGCCCCCCCTCCGATGACAACGGCTTGAGCCTCGTGTGCGCATTGATATCTTCCCTGTCTGCGTTTGCTTTCACATGCGCACCACCCTGACGCAGCGCACAAGCGCGATTGCGTTGGCCGAATCCCCGACACTTCCCGTCGAAAACTGTGAGGCAACCGCGCGATGTTTTAAGCCACCTCGTTGCGACATGGACCACATGCTGCCGCACAGCATGCAAACGACAGAGTGTGTCGCGAACTTTTCAGCACATGCCCGGTCAGCCATAAGCTGCTCAAAAGGCGCGAATGCAAGGAGCCCGCACACATGCAAACCACCACCCGCGTTGCCGTCATCGGCGGAGGCGTCGTCGGCGCCTCGGTCCTGTATCACCTCACCAAACTCGGCTGGTCCGATGTCATGCTCCTGGAGCGCTCCGAGCTGACTTCGGGCAGCACATGGCACGCAGCTGGTGGCTTTCACACGCTCAACGGCGACACCAATATGGCCGCTCTGCAGGGCTACACCATCCGCCTTTACAAAGAGCTGGAAGAGCTCACAGGCCTTTCCTGCGGTCTGCACCATGTCGGCGGCGTGACCCTGGCCGACAATCAGGACCGCTTCGACATGCTTGTTGCCGAGCGCGCCAAGCACCGCTTCATGGGGCTGGAAACAGAGATCGTCGGCCCCGACGAAATCAAGAAAATCGCTCCCGTCACCAATGTCGAAGGCATCATTGGCGGGCTTTACGATCCGCTTGATGGGCACCTTGATCCCTCAGGTACAACCCACGCCTATGCCAAAGCCGCCCGCATGGGTGGGGCCACCATCGAAACACACACGATGGTCAAAGAAACCAACCAGCGCCCTGATGGCACATGGGATGTGGTCACAGACAAAGGCACGATCCACGCCGAACATGTGGTCAACGCAGGCGGCCTCTGGGCGCGCGAAGTCGGCGCGCTGGCAGGGGTCTACTTCCCGCTCCACCCAATGGAACACCAGTATATCGTCACAGACGAGGTGCCCTTGATCCGCGATATGATGGCCGATGGTATCGAGCACCCTCACGTGATGGACCCCGCAGGCGAAAGTTATCTGCGCCAAGAAGGCCGCGGCCTCTGCATCGGCTTTTACGAACAGCCCTGCCGCCCTTGGGCGGTTGACGGTACCAGCTACAACTTTGGCCAAGAGCTTCTTGCTGATGACTTTGACAAGATCGAAGACAGCATCAACTTCGCCTACAAGCGCTTCCCCGATCTGGAAAAAGCGGGCGTTAAGTCCGTGATCCACGGCCCGTTCACGTTTGCCCCTGATGGCAACCCGCTCGTCGGCCCCGTCCCCGGTATGCGCAACTATTGGTCTGCCTGCGGCGTCATGGCCGGCTTTTCTCAGGGCGGCGGCGTCGGCCTCATGCTCGCGCAGTGGATGGTTGAGGGCGAATGCGAACGCGACACCATGGCAATGGATGTCGCTCGCTTTGGGGACTGGATCACACCGGGCTACACCCTGCCCAAAGTCATCGAGAACTACCAAAAGCGCTTTTCCGTCAGCTATCCGAACGAAGAACTCCCCGCCGCGCGCCCCTTCCGCCAAACGCCTATGTATGACGTCTTTGACGAAATGGGCGCAGTCTGGGGCCAGCAGTTTGGCCTCGAAGTGGTCAATTACTTCGCCCAAGGCGATGAGCCGCGCTTTGAGACGCCAAGCTTCCGCCGCTCCAACGCCTTTGAGGCCACCGCGCGCGAAGTCAAAGCGGTGCGCGAAGCCGTCGGTATCAATGAAACGCATAACTTTGGCAAATACCTTGTGACAGGGCCCAATGCCCGCGCATGGCTTGACCGCGTTATGGCAGGCCGTGTCCCACAAATCGGCCGCCTCTCGCTCACGCCCATGCTCAGCCACAAAGGCCGCCTGATCGGAGATTTCACCATTTCCTGCCTTGGCGAGGAAGCCTTCCAGCTCACAGCAAGCTATGGTCGCAAGCCTACCACATGCGCTGGTTTGAACAGAACGAGATGGACAGGCGTCACAGTTGAAAACGTCTCAGACAAGCTCACGGGCTTCCAGATCGCAGGGCCAAAAGCGCGCGAGGTGCTCGCCGCCTGCACACGCTCTGATGTGTCGACCATGAAGTTCATGGATGTGCGCCACATGACAGTCGGCATGGTCGATTGTGTGGTCCAGCGCGTGAGCTACACGGGCGATCTGGGTTATGAAATCTACTGTGACCCGATGGCCCAACGCGCGCTCTGGCGCAAGCTTTGGGAGGCAGGCCAAGATCACGGCATGTTGCCCTTCGGGATGCGCGCAATGATGTCGCTACGCCTTGATAAGTTCTTCGGCTCATGGCTCAGCGAGTTCTCTCCCGACTATACCGCCGCCGAAACAGGGCTGGACCGCTTCATCAGCTTCAAGAAAAACGCCGATTTTATTGGCCGAGCAGCCGCCGAAGCCGAGCGGGAGGCTGGCCCCGCGCGCAAGCTTTGCGCCTTCGAAGTTGACGCCGACGATGCCGATGTCAACGCCTATGAGCCGATCTGGCTGGGCGGCGAGGTTGTCGGCTTTTGCACATCAGGTGGCTATTCTCACCATGCGCAAAAATCCATCGCACTTGGGTTCCTGCCCTCGGAGCGGATTGCGGACGGGCTTGAAACGCACATCGAAATTCTGGGAGAGATGCGGCCTGCCAAAGTCATCTCGACACCGCTTTTTGATGCGGACGGCGCACGGATGCGGGGCTAAGCCCCTTCCTTTCGTTCAAAATATCCCGGGGGAGGCGCGCAGCGACGGGGGCAGAGCCCCTCTTGCCTCTCCTTCAACACAGGTCATACTCACGTCATGAACACTGTGCCAATTCTCCTCCTTGCAGCTGGCGCGTCATCGCGCATGCGGGGCGGTGACAAACTGTTGGAAGACGTCGACGGGCACCCGTGTCTGCGCGTCATGGCCATCCGCGCCATAGAAACGGGGCAACCGGTGTTCGTGACACTGCCGGCCCTCGATCATCCTCGGGGGGCGTGTCTGAGCGACCTCGGGGTCACTCTTGTCCCCGTTCCCGATGCAAGCAACGGCATGTCATGCAGTTTGAAACGCGGGTTTGCAGCGCTGCAGGCAGCAGATGTTGTGGCGGCAATGGTTTTGCCTGCAGATATGCCCGATATTGAAACTGGCGATATGGTGCGCATGATCGCTGATTTCCACGCCGCACCTTGTGACGCGCTGCAAGGTGCGACAGCGTCGGGCGCCCTTGGGCACCCTACCCTGATCGCGGCCGAATGGAGCGACAGGATACAAACCCTGACAGGCGACAAAGGGGCCGCAAAACTGATTGCGGCACTGCAAGACACGCGCAGTTTCACGCTTGACTCAGACCGCGCGCGACTGGATCTGGACACGCCAGAGGATTGGGCCAAGTGGCGCGCGCGCCAAAGGCGTTAACGCATATTGTCGGTCAGCAAACTGGCTTCGTGTTTCTTCAAGGACAAGCGCGCGGACCCGTAGGTATCAAGCCCCGCCATCGTGCCAAGATCAGGAAACAACGACAGAATTTCAACGCGTTGGCGCTCACCGATGCCGCGCATGGAATGATCCCCCGGTTGGAAACTTTCCGTCCACCCACCGTCGGCCAGAATGATCTCGTGTTGATCAAACATCAGGTGCAAATAGGTGACATTGCTGGCCCGAATTTGGTCAACCCCGTCCAGCCCCGTCAAATGCTTGGCCGCGACCAGAACTTCACGTTCTTCAAACATCACTTCGGCCAGATCAGAATTGAGCAGCATCCGGTGATTTGGGCTGACCAACATGTCACGCTCTGGCAGGCCCTTTCCCAAGGCACCGTGACGGATGAAAACCGGTTGGAATTCAGGGAATTGGGCCAAATCCCGATCGCTCAACGCGCGCTGTCCAACCCAGCGCAACGGCTGAATGCCATTGTCACGGGTGAACACCATGTCACCGGCGCGCAGATTTTCGACAGCCACTTCACCCCGTTTCGTCGCGATCCGCGTTCCAGGGGTAAAACAGATGATAACCTGTTCAATTTCGGAATATTCCATCCGGCCTGTGACGTTGCCGTTCTCGTCCACAAATTCGACAGTGCCGGATTCAGGCCCTGTTTCGATGATGTTGGTGCGCACACCCGACAGGTCCAGAACGTCAATATCCGTGCCGTCAGGGTCTTCACCGCCAACGACCGTGTGGTTGCCGCCTTGATCAAAGGTGAACAGGTCACTGTTCAGACCGCCATTGAGGCTGTCATTTCCGGGGCCGCCGACAATGATGTCTTCGCCCGCGCCGCCAAAGACAGTGTCCCCGCCCTCGCCGCCACTGAGACTGTCCGCCCCTGCGCCACCTTGCAGAACATCCTGACCTTGGCCCCCTTCCAATGTGTCGGAGCCTTCGCCGCCATCCAACAGGTCGTCGCCTTGCCCGCCGATCAGGGAGTCTTCGCCGCCTTGGCCAAAGATCGTGTCCTGCCCGGAGCCGCCGTCAATGGTGTCGTCCCCCGCGTCAATCGGGGTCACAACCGCGTCGTCAATCAGGTCACCCGAGAAAGTAAAGCCGGAGTTGGTGTTGCGCGCTTCCAAGGTAAATTCGATGAACTCGCGGTTCTCGAACTGGGCCGAAAACCACGCATCCTGATCCGAGGGGCTGTTCTGTTCACCACCCGCTGCGGTAACAGTGCCCGGACCAGTGCTGACATTCAAAGACGTGTCGGACGCCGTGGCAAAAGCGGAAAAGCTGCTGGCCTGCAAGGTCACGGCTTCGCGGTCAGACACGCTGTTGCGGTCCAGATCGTTGAACGTGCCCACAGAATTCAATGCAACCGGATCGCCTGTCGCGGGGTCAAAGAATTCAAAACGGAAGTCGGCGGTGTCACCGGTTCCGTTCCCGTTCATCAGGATTTCAAAGCCGTTGCCTCCGCTCAGATCGACCGTCATGTTCGGATCGGACTTCGACACAAGAACCAGACGGCCCCACACTTGCGTGCCATCCTCGAGCTGGGCGACATTGCGGTAGACGGCGGAATCGCCCGCGTCCGCATTGTTGCCAAAGTAGGTGTCAGACACAAAATTGTTGATATCCAACGTCAAAGGGGACGCGTCTGCCCCCGGTGCCGTGCCTTCGCCCACGTCCCCGAACAGCACATCATTGCCGCCGCCGCCATCGATCACATCATCGCCACCTTCACCAGACGCGACATCCTGCCCGTTGAACAGGGTGATGACATCGTCTTCGTTGGTGCCTTGAACCGTGTCGTTGTTCGATGTTCCGTTGAAAATAGCCGTGGCAGTTGCCTTCCGTCTAGGAAACAGGAGCGCGCGCGGCCCCCACCACGCTGGTGCAGAGTTTACAGGATATTAATATAGGCACTATGGGAATAAGAGCGCTGTTTCATCACAAAATGGACAGTCAAGCGAAAAGCCGCTTTGTTGGGCACTTGATGTTCCCGTTTCAGAAACAATGCCATCAAATACGGATCATTAAACAGAAAAGCGGCACAGTTTCCTGCGCCGCTTTCCACATCCACGCGGATCTTTTCGCTTGTGTGGCTGCATATTCCTGCGCCGTCTCCCATCATTCAGAGAAAGCTGCCCAAGGCGGGCTGACTTCATAAGAAGCGCCGCCTCGGGCTTTTTCAGTGTAGGGGCCTTATTTTGTAATAAGTGCCGCCTCGTGCTTTTTCAGTGTCCGGCGTGCGGATGTATATCCGTCAATGCCTTCGCGCGTTTCGAGCTCAGGGAAGAGTTCGAAGATTTCGTTGCGCTGTGCATTGCCCACACCCGCGAGAGTTTGATCCCCCGGCTGGAAGCTTTCCGTCCAGGCACCGTCCGACAGAACCACTTCGTGCTGTTCGAACATGATGTGGATGTAGGTGGTCCAGGACACATCTACGACATCAACTCCGTCCAGACCGGTCAGGAACTTGGCCGCGACCAGAACTTCACGCTCTTCAAAGTAAAGCGCAGTCTTGTCGTTGGCCACCAGAACCCTGTGGTTTGGTGAGACCATCATGTCCCGCTCAGGCAAACCGCCACCCAAAGCACCTTGGCTGATCATGATGGGGCGCAAGTGCTGTGCTTTTGCAAAGTCTGCGGCCGTCATGTCCTTGGTGCCCATCCAACGGATCTCTTGGATGCCGTTGTCGCGGGTGATGATCCGATCGCCGACCGCAAGGTCTTCGACGCGGCGTTCGCCTTTTGGCGTGGCAATCAACGTTCCGGGTGTAAAGCAAGGGATGACGTTCTCGATGTTGGAGAATGTCAGCTGACCTGCGTCATTGCCGTCTGCGTCGAAGTAGTTGACCACACCGTTTTCAGGGTTGGTGTCATCCAGAACCACTTGCAGTGATCCATTTGCCGGTGCGGAGCCTGTGAGATCCAGCGTATCGAAGTCGCTTGTGTCTGTGACACCTTCGCCCCCGTCTACTGTTTCCCCTGCATCGACGTTGATGAAGGTATCTTCATCGTCGCCACCCAACATGATGTCCGTGCCGCCATTGCCGCCGTCAATCGTGTCGTTGCCAGTCCCGCCGTCGATAACGTCGTCGCCTGTGGCGCCGCTGATGAAGTCGTCACCACCATCGCCGTTCAGCGTGTCGTCACCCGTGCCGCCATCGATGCTGTCGTTGCCTTCACCGCCGTTGAGGACATCAGCGCCGTTGCCGCCGAAGATTGTGTCATCGCCGTCGCCACCATCAACCACGTCCGCATTGCGGCCAGCGTCGATGCTGTCGTTGCCGTCACCCCCAAGGATGCTGTCGTTGCCCTGGCCACCGATCAGAGTATCGTCGCCGATCCCCCCGTCGATTGCGTCGTCATCGATTTCCCCGTCGATAAAGTCGTTGCCTTCGTCACCGAACAGCACGTCGTCATCGTCAGCCCCGAAGATCACATCGTCGCCTTCGCCGCCGCTGACCGTGTCGCGACCGTTGTCAGGGCGCAAATCGGGTCCGAACGGGTTGGAGCCGTCGTCTTCGATGTTCAGGTTATCAAGCCCCAACACAGGGTCATTTCCAGCGTAGATAGTATCGTTGCCAGATCCGCCTTCGATCACGTCATCGCCTTCGCCACCCACGATCCGGTCATCACCATCGTCGCCGGTGATTTCGTCGTCGTCGATGCCGCCGTCGATCACATCGTTGCCGTCGCCGCCGATGATCGTGTCACGGTCGTCGCCGGTTGTGATCGTATCGTCGCCGGCCCCGCCGTCCACTAAGTCACGGTCGTTTTCAGCTTCAGGTGTGCCTTCTTCTCCTGCAAAGAGACCCGGGTAGCCGGCATCGATTGCCAGATCGCCGTTGCCGGTGCGAATGACGTCATCGCCATCCCCGCCTTCAACACTGTCAGACCCGTCGCCGGTAGAGATGTCATCGTCGTCGGCACCGCCGTCTACCACGTCATCTCCGTCACCCGCTGCGATCACATCTTCGCCTGCGCCGCCGTCGATTGTGTCGTCGCCTTCATCCGCATGAATGCGGTCGTTGCCGTCGCCACCCTCGATGTCGTCGTCGCCCGCACCTGCAATGACGGTATCGTCGCCACCGCCTGCCCGGATGATGTCATCATCTTCGTCTTCAGGATCGTTCGAGAAGATATTGTCCCCGTTGTCGACCATGTCGCCTTCAGGGTCACCATCGTAGTTTTCGTCGATCAGCTCGCCGTCGTCGGTACCGGTTACGATACCATCGAGAGGTTGCTCCTGGACTGTGACAACAGCCTGACCTTCGTCCGTGCCCCCGTTTCCATCAGAGATGGTGTAGGTGATGGTGGCCGGACCTTCAAAGTCATCCGCAGGCGTAAACGTGACCGTTCCGTCACCATTGTCGAGCACAGTGCCCTGCTCTGGTGGAACAGAAACGGTTGTGATTGTCAGCGCATCCCCATCCGGATCAGTATCGTTGCCCGTCAGGTTTACAATGACTGGCGTCCCGAACGGTGTGGTGTCCGTCTCGTCCACCGCCACTGGTCCGTCGTTCACAGGTATGACTGTGACGGTGTGGGTTGCGGTGTCGGTGCCGCCGTTGCCGTCGGAGATTTCGTAGGAGATCGTTGCTTCTCCGTTGAAGTCCGGTGCCGGCGTGAAGGTCACTGTGCCGTCGCCGTTGTCCACCAACGTGCCTTGATTCGCAGGGACCGTGGCTGTCAGAACCGTCAGATCGTCGCCGTCCGCGTCCGTGTCGTTGCCGATCAGGCTCACCGTGATGGGGGTGTCCTCATCTGTGGTGTCGCTGTCTTCATTCGCAACCGGATCGTCGTTGACCGCGCCAACAGACACAACCGCTTCACCCTCGTCGCTCCCGCCCTGACCGTCAACAACCGTGTAGGTGATGGTCGCCGGACCGTTGAAGTTCGGCGCTGGCGTGAAGGTCACTGTGCCGTCGCCGTTGTCCAGAACCGTGCCTTGATCCGCCGGAACTGTAACCTCACCGATGGTCAATGGATCGCCGTCCACATCCGTGTCGTTGCCGACCAGATCGATGATGACGGGCTCGTCTTCGTCGGTGCTGACATTGTCATCCACCGCAACCGGATCGTCGTTCACAGGGATCACGGTAATCGTGTGGATCGCCGAGTCCGTGCCACCTTCGGTGTCTGTGATCGAGTAGCTGATGGTCGCTTCGCCGTTGAAGTTCGGCGCTGGCGTGAAGGTCACTGTGCCGTCGCCGTTGTCCAGAACCGTGCCTTGATCCGCAGGAACTGTAACCTCACCGATGGTCAATGGATCACCGTCCACATCCGTGTCGTTGCCGACCAGGTCGATGATGACGGGCTCTTCTTCCATCGTGTCCGCCGCGTCATCAACCGCAACCGGATCGTCGTTCACAGGGATCACAGTGATCGTGTGGATCGCCGTGTCTGTGCCGCCGTTGCCGTCCGTGATCGAGTAGCTGATGGTCGCGTCGCCGTTGAAGTCTGGCGCTGGCGTGAAGGTCACCGTGCCGTCGCCGTTGTCCACCAACGTGCCTTGAGCCGCAGGAACAGTCGCCCCCGTCACGGTCAAAGTGTCGTTCTCTGGATCGGTGTCGTTGCCAATCAAGTTGACCGTTACAGGCGTGTCCTCATCCGTGGTGTCGCTGTCATTCACAGCATCAGGGCCATCGTTGACCGGGGTCACGTTGACGGTGTGAATGGCTGAGTCTGTACCGCCATTGCCGTCAGAAATGGTGTAGCTGATGGTCGCTTCGCCGTTGAAGTCCGGTGCTGGCGTGAAGGTCACTGTGCCGTCGCCGTTGTCCAACAACGTACCTTGATCCGCAGGGACAGTCGCTTCTGTCACTGTGAGGCTATCGCCGTCCGCATCCGTGTCGTTGCCAATCAGATTGACGATAACAGAGGTGTCTTCATCAGTGGTGCTGCTGTCATCCACCGCATCTGGCGCGACATTGGTGATTTCATCGCCGATGATGTTTTCGATCTCGACGTAGTTGATGGTTTCGCCAGTCGGATTGCCCGCATTGTCGATAAACACAACTGTGCCGTTGGTGCCGTTGCCGTTGCTGTCGACTGTGACGTTTTCGAGAATGAAGGGCCCTTGGCCGGTCAGGTCGAGTGTGTCGAAGTCGGTATTCAGAGCCGGATCTGTGTTGAAGCCGCCGAAGCCGCCGTCCACATCATCGCCTGCTGCGCCAAAGATAAGGTCGGAGTCTGCGCCGCCGTCGATGACGTCTGCGCCGGTCCCGCCGGTGATTGTATCGTCACCGCCTTCACCAAAGATCGTGTCCACACCTGCCCCGCCGTCGATGACGTCATCGCCATCCACGCCGCCAACAACGTCACCAACCGGTGCGTCGTAGAACAATTCGGTGATCCGAATGCCCGAGTTCTCGCCACCGTCTTGCGTATGCTCGACGACAATTTTGGCCACTGGGCCCGGGATTGTAACCTGCAGGTTGTGGTTTGCGGATGTTGTAACTTCGTACCCGCCTTGGCTGTCGGCAGTATCGGCACCCGCCACACCGTCTGTATCCAGAAGCGTGATATCGTTGCCGCCAACAAGGTTAACAGGGATCAGGTTTCCGTCTGCATCGTATGCTTTGACGGTGACAATGCCGTCGCCATCAATGTCATTGATGTTGAACTGAACGTCGCTGACGTCTTTGGAGAATTCCCACTGAAATTCGCCACGTCCGTTTTGACCGTTCGTGATGGATGTCAGGCCGTTGTCGGTGTCGATCGGGTTTGTGCCCGAGTCGTCGATACCGTCCACATTCAGGTTTTCATCACCAACGAAGGAGTCATGGCTGCCTTCATCCGCAAGACGCGTGAAGGTCACTTCGACGTTGCCAGTGTCCTGAACAACCGTGTTGTCGACCTGGTTTTCGGTCAGACCTTCCCATTCGAAACCTTCACGAACGGTTTCATTTCCGGGCGTGGAGCTGCCGTCGCCATTGTCGCCGTAAATCAGATCATCGCCTGCGCTGCCTTCGATTGTATCGTCGCCTTCGTTCCCGAAGATCGTGTCGTTGCCAATCCCGCCGTCGATGACATCATCGCCGCCTTGGCCTTCAGAGCCAAACACGTCGCCCGCAGAGGTGACGTTCAGATCACCCACGCCAAGGTATCCGGTGCCTTCGCCGTCAGTGCCGTCTTCGTAGATGATTTGCAAAGACGCGATTGGGCCCTGAATGGACACCTGGACGTTGTCCGCGTTGCTGCCGTTCAGAGGCGCTGTGGACGAGGCACTGTTGCCTTCGATCGTGTTGCCATTCACAGTAATGTCGCCACCTGTGAAATTGACCGGCACTTGATTGCCGTTTCCATCCAACGCGACGATGGTCACTTGGTCGTCCCAGTTGCCAAAACCGCCGCCATTGCCATCGTTCACATCAAACAGTGTAAAGCTGATGTCCTGAACGCCTTGGTCAAAGTCGAAAGAAAGCGTTGCCTGCTCGTTCGGGGCAATGCTTTCTGCATAGAATACGTCACTTTGGGCGCTAAGGAAGCCAGCGGGTTGCACGGAGAACCCGTTTTGGGACACATTTGCAGACACGCTGCCGTCGCCGGAGGTCAATGTTCCGCCGGAGAGGTCATTGATATCGAGTGTTGTCGGGGACCCGGGTGCCGTGGCTGAGCCATTGTCCCCGTAAATCAGGTCATTGCCATCGCCGCCGTCGATTGTATCGTCGCCGCCTTCGCCAAACACGACGTCGTCGCCCGTGCCTGCATCAATGTCATCATTGCCGGCGGGACCAGTGTCGGCCACTGGAGCATCGTAGAACACGTCGGTGATGTTGATGCCGGAGTTGTCAAAGCCGTCTTGCGTGTGCTCGATCACGATTTTCGCAACCGGACCGTCAATGCTGACGTTCAGCGCGTACTCTGGCGATGTGTCTTCAAGGTAGCCCTCGTTGCTGTTGGCATTGTCTGCGCCAGCGACGCCATCTGTGTCGGTGAGCGTCAGACGGTCTCCGCCTGTCAGCTCTACAGGGATTTGGTTTCCAGCTGCGTCATAGGCCAGAATGCGCACGTTGCCGTCGCCGTCTATGTCATTGACGTTAAAGGAAACATCCATAACTTCGTCAGAGAATTCAAGCTTGTAAGTCGCGCAGTTTCCGTGCCCATTCAGGATCGAATCCAACGAAGACGTGCTGTCTACGCCGTCGCCATCATGTTCAATCTGGTTGGTAAATTGTGCATCTTCGGAATACGTTGTGTCTGCCGCGCCTGATTGGGCCACGACAGAATAGGTCACGTCTACGTTGCCTGTGTTCTGGGTGAACCCGCCATCAAGGCTGTCACCGTCATCGATGCTGCTGCTGCTGCCCGGATCGGGTGCTTTGTCCCATTCGAAGCTTTCGCGCACTTTTGCGCCCGCGCCTGCGCCGCCGTCGTCACCGTAGATGGTGTCGTTGCCGGAACCGCCTGTGATCACGTCGTCATCCGCGCCGCCAGACACTTGGTCATCGCCCGCGCCTGCGTTGATTGTATCATCGCCAGATGCGCCGATCAGAGTGTCTTGGCCTGCATCGCCTTGCAATGTGTCGTTTCCAGCGCCGCCATCGAGCAGATCGTTGTCGTTCATGCCCTCAAGCAAGTCATCGCCCTCGCCGCCGTACAGCGTGTCGTCGCCGTTCTGACCGCACAGGGTGTCGTCGCCGTCATTGCCCTGGACTTTGTCATCGCCGTTGCCAGCAAGCACGAAATCGTTACCGCCACCTGCTATGATGATGTCGTCATCTTGACCTTGGCCCTGAAGGATCTGGTCGTTGTTGTCGATCATGTCGCCGTCCGGATCGCCTTCATAGTTGGCGTCGATCACATCCGCGCCATTGGTGCCCTCTACGATGCCGTCGAGGTTGCTACCTGGAGCCGCTTGGTCAAAAACAAGGTTGTCGATGGCACCGGAGCCGTACAGCTCTACGTCCATGCTGTATGCGCCTTCAACGTTGAAGCTGATGACTTGTTGGCCGTTGTTGTAGCCACGGATGTCGCATTGTCGAAAGCAAAGTGGAATGTCCCCCCACTGGCATTGTCATCGGGGTCATGGCTGTGACCGTCTTCGGAGATGATCAACGCTTTACCAAGGTTGTTGGTGTGCAAGTCCCAGTCAAACCCGGTCGGGTTGGCCGTATCAAAGATCATGGCCTGGCCGGATCCTCCCGTGGCGGTGACGGTGACGCCTTGCGCTTGATACTCGTTGTCTACAACGGTTCCGGTGGACAGGTTGTTAAAATCGATGGTGGTTGTCATTGCTCAAGACTCCTACGCGTGGTCGCACACGGCGCGCGACGCGGCCGGACAAAAAATGGGTTGTTGAATCGGGTGGAGGCCGCGCTGCGGCTTAAGGCTGTCCGACGTCATCTCACGCCTGAACACTCTGTGACATTTCGCTATCAAACTCATACGCCTTAACTCTCCATTTTGCGGCACGTGCCGCGACCGGCAACCCCCAGACGGGCTCACCAAACTCAATCCCAAACCAGACAGATGACGCAGTCACTCAGCGACTCGCACATTGATCATCAACAGGAGGAGGAATGGCCGTGGAAAAAACCATCGGAAGGGCGCAAATCAGGCCAAAATTAGGCCATTGCTCCTTCAACAAAACGTCACATGTATTGCGCATAACAATACTGCGAACGCACGTCCTCCGCATCCTGTATGATGCGTCATTGTGCGGTCGCCCCCGTGACCTACAGACATCGCCCCCCAATTGGGCAAAGACAGTAATACCCACCGACACAGGTTAAGTGAAAGGGAAAAATGCGAAATAAATCGCTCATATGACGTCCGTTTTGATTGATCGGTTTCGTCTGCGTAAAGACCTCTACAACCATACGCCGAACTATTGTTTCAGCTTTGGAAACGCGCAATTCGTAAATAGAACGTTAATTCATACGGTTAAGCAGAACATCAAAGTATCGCCCCACCCGTTTGCCGCGTGATTGTTCCAATCCATGCAACAAAGCAATTTTTACAGTTCTTTGAAAAACGGCAAAGTTACGCCGCAGTTATGCAAAATATTGCTGTTTATAAATCCGAACCAATCCTTAATTAAGCGGATCACTGGTTCAAATTGGAAACCTCAACCGCCACATTTCATCGAATCGATCAGTCCCATAGACACCAGCGCCAAACCCCAAGCAGCTATGATCCTGCGGGCCGTACAGGGCTGTTTCCTTATATTTTTTGAACACATCCAATCCCTGTCGCAACAGACAAAAACACCCGAACCAAAGGTCCGGGTGCTCTTTAGAACAGGTGCCATGTTTCAGGCTGTCATTTGCGATTAACCATCTTCGAGGATCACTTGGAAATCAAGCCGGCTGGTGCTCAATCCGGGCTGTCCGGGAATCTCGGCCGAATAGGACGGCGCTGCCATAATGATTTCGCCGGCATCTACGCCCGCGCCCACCAACGCGTTCATCATCGCAACAGCGCGCAATCGACCGGTGGCCGGGCTTTCCCCTGATCCGATTTCATCGGAGTGCTGACCAACCACACGCAAACGCGCCTGTGGGCAAGCCTGTGCTTTGAATGCCAGATCAAGTACCACATTGGTGTCTGCGGGCGAGCTTGTGATCGAGCGCAACGAGTAGAACACTTTTGTGTCTTCAACAGCAGCCTGCAACTCACTCACGCAAGGCGCCAAGCGCACTTGGGTCAGCGCGGCGGTCAAAGAACTGACAGCAACCGGCGCGTTCCTTTCGACAACCGAAAACTCAACGCGGCGGTCGTAATAGTTGCTTTGCAACTCGCCCCGGATTGTGGATGGCTCGCGGTCGCCGTATCCGACAGCCTCGAAACGCGTCGTGTCGATCCCTGCAGCCGCAACACGTGCGATGATTGCCTCTGCGCGCTCTTTGCTCAGTCGCAGGTTCACTTGCGGATTGCCTGACGGATCGGAGTGCCCTTCTACGCGAATTCGAACACCGGGGCATTCTTGCGCCACAAGTCCGATCAGACGGGCTTGTGCCATGCCACGATCTTCACCCGCCAAACCGGCGCTGGGGAAATACACGCGGGCCTGGCTTGTCAAAGAGCGCAAATCATCCACGCAGGACGCCTTTGCTGCAAGGCTGGCTTGCGCGGCTGCGAAGAATGCGGTCGGGTTTTCAGCGGCGCTCACTTCCACACGTGCAGGCGCCTGAGGTTCGGGCACAACAGGTGTCGCTGACACCGGTTGAACTTGCTCTGGCTCTTGCGCGGTCAAGGCCCCTGCCGCCGTCAAGCTGCTCAGAGACGTGGCGATGTTGGTGTTTTGGGACACATCTTGGCCGGATGGCTGCCCGGACTGCAGATCGTTTCCGACATCAGGTGTTTCAATCGTGGTCGCGCTCAGCGCGGACACGCGTGGGGCGGCGATGAGGTTTTCCGGTGCAGGTGCTGTCACAACAGCCGCCGTTTCGGCCATAAGCTCTTCTGCGCCATCGCGGGCGCCTTCAAAATACCCCGAAGCCGCAAGAACGATCGCCACGGATGGCGCCATCCAAGGCAGATTCTGCTTTATAAATTTGACTGTCATCGTATCCCCCAAAATATCGGTGTCTTCTCGGAGTTGTGCAGAACCATCCCCAACCCAATTGCACGACATAGTTACAATCTGACAGGAAAGGTCAATATCTATGTTGTGGCACTATAGAGCGCACTGTTTTCACAGCCTTTAATTGAATCGAATCGGAGCAACAGCAACTTTCCCCTAAAGCACAAACCCAAAACACCGCAATTTGAGGGAAAATCGCGCCGAATCAAAGTGGTAGCTCTAAACATGCCAAAACCGGCCTGCCACATACGAGCGAATCGAGTGTCTAAAGGGGATACGGGGATTTTGAGGACAGGCCCGTGCCTGTTGGTACCCAAGGCCGGACTCGAACCGGCACTCCTGTTACAGAAGTGGATTTTGAATCCACCGCGTCTACCATTCCGCCACTTGGGCCTCACGAGGCTCATCTAACCTGCGCAAAAGTTCACGTCCAGCGCAATTTGCAGGTTTTTGCACCTGCGATGTCACTTTTCTATGTTCGCGTCCGTTTGTCTTCGACTTGACGCCTTGTTCCCTGCGTGATTTGCCGGAACCAACAACGAAGACAGAGGACGAAATGTTCAAAGCACTCAACGCGCGGGTACTCGGGTGGGCCCATCACCCCAAAGCATTGTGGATACTGGCGCTTGTGGCTTTTGCGGAAAGCTCCTTTTTCCCGATCCCTCCTGACCTTTTGATGATTCCCATGATTTTGGCCGCACCCAGCCGCGCTTTTGTCATCGCGGGCGTTGCTATGGTCGCTTCTGTTCTCGGGGGTTTGCTTGGCTATGCCATTGGCGCCCTGGCCTTTGAGACAATCGGAGAGCCGATGCTAGCAGCACTGGGCAAAGCGGACTCGATGGAAGCCTTTAGCACCAAGTTCAATGACTTCGGGTTCTGGGCCGTTCTGATCGCGGGCATTACCCCGTTTCCCTACAAAGTCATCACGATCATGTCCGGCTGGACCGGCATGCCCCTCCTTACCTTCCTCGCTACATCCATCATGGCGCGCGGCGGGCGGTTCTTTTTGGTGGCCGGTTTGCTCTGGGCCTTTGGGCCGCGCGTGCGGGCACTCATCGAACGTTGGCTCGGTCTGATCTTGCTGGCTGCTGTGGCTGTTGTGATCCTGAGTCTTGTTCTGGCAGGTCAGATATGACGCGCACCCACTGGATTCTCATCGCAGCGGGCGGGTCTTTGGCACTGTTGCTGGCCGCATTTGCCTTTCAACACGTTGGCGGCATGGCGCCGTGCAAGCTGTGCATTACCCAGCGTTGGCCGCATGTGGTGGCGGTCGGGATTGGAGCCATGGCTTTGGTCCTGCCGATGGCGATCTGGCTTTGGGCCGGCGCTGCAGCCGCTGCGACTACAGCCTATGTCGGACTATATCATGCAGGGGTTGAACAAGGCTGGTTCGAGGGTCCGACATCCTGCACATCCGGCGACATCGGGACGCTGAGCGCCGAGGACCTGCTGAACCAGATCATGAGCGCGCCACTCGTGCGTTGCGACGATATCCCGTGGGAGTTGTTCGGCATCAGCATGGCGGGATGGAACGGCTTGATCTCTGTCGGCTTGTGCGCTGCATGGTTAATGGCGGCCCGCACCAAAGCGTAACCGCCCTACCCGACCTTGCGCGCGGACAAGAGCAAGCTGGTCTCGCTCGCGATCACCCCGTCAATGGTGCGGATGCGGTTCAAAACCCCGTCAAAACGTTCAAGCGTGTCGGTCCCTATCTCCGCGATCACATCCCAACGCCCGTTCGTGGAATAGATTTGGCGGACCTCGGGCATGCCATTGAGCATCCGGATGATCCGATCCGTTCCGCGTCCTTCAATTCCGATCATCATCAAGCCGCGTACCGGATCGCTCAACATGTCTTCGCGCAGCACAACGCTGAACCCCAGAATATCCCCCCGCGTCCGCAAGCGTTCAAGACGGGCACGTATCGTGGTGCGCGACACGCCAAGGGAGACCGCCAAATCTGACAGGGACGCCCGCGCATCGTGACGCAAAGCAGAAATGAGGCGACTGTCCATTTCGTCCATATTTATCTCCGATTCGGTTAATGACCGCCCATATCGTTCACTATGCCCCCTTCATTCTGTCCGTATCAACCAGTTACTTCTTGGACAGAGCAAAAAAGGACATCAGCATGAGCAAACAATCTGTGACATTGATCGGCGCGCCGATGGACTGCGGAAAGCGCCGCCAAGGGTGCCTTATGGGCCCCGATTCCTTGCGCACTGCCGGATTGGAGCGCGCATTATCCGACTTGGGTCACGCAGTGCACGATCAGGGCAACATCACGCCTGACATCAACACCGTCGCAGACCGCGCGCCGCTCTTTGCCTTGTCCGAAACTGTCGGTTGGACGACAGCTCTTGCCGCCGCCGCGCAAAATGCGATGCCGCACAGCCTGCCCGTTTTCATGGGGGGCGATCACGCCCTGTCATTGGGCACTGTTTTGGGGGTCGCGCGCCACGCCGCGCAGGTGCAGCGCCCGTTGTTTGTGTTGTGGCTGGATGCGCATACAGATTTTCACACCCCTGACACAACGGATTCGGGAAACCTGCACGGCACACCCGTGGGCTACCTGACCGGGCGCGCAGGGTTCGACGCGTTTCCCGTTTTTGAGCACGCGGTCCCGCATGATAACATCGCCATGTTGGGCCTGCGATCCGTCGATGCGCCCGAACGGGCCGCGTTGCAAGACACCGACATCAGCTACGTGGACATGCGCGCGATTGACGAGCACGGGATCGTGGCTCCGCTGACCGCATTCCTTGAAAAAGTGAAGGCAGCCAACGGGTTGCTTCATGTCTCGTTGGATGTGGATTTTCTGGACCCCTCTATCGCGCCGGCTGTCGGGACCACGGTTCCGGGCGGCGCGACGGTGCGAGAGGCCCATTTGGTGATGGAGCTGCTGCACGATTCAGGTTTGATGACCTCCCTCGATCTTGTGGAGTTGAACCCCTTTCTGGATGAGCGCGGACGCACCGCGCAATTGATGGTGGATCTGACCGCCTCTGCCCTTGGGCGCACTGTTTTTGATCGCCCTACCCTGTCCTTCCAATGAGGTCTGCTATGACACAATCCCCTTCCGCCAGCGCCTTGGTCCCGTTTGTTTCCGTCGAGAACATGATGAAACTGGTGCATCACATCGGCCTGACACAGGTGCTAAAAGGCATCGCCACCTATATCGAGGACGACTTCAAACGGTGGGAAACTTTTGACAAGACCGCCCGCTTGGGCAGCTACACCGATGATGGTGTGATGGAATTGATGCCCACCAGCGATGGACTGGACTATGGGTTCAAATATGTAAACTGCCACCCCAAGAACATCAAAGACGGCTTGCAAACCGTTGTAGGGTTTGGACTTTTGGCAAATGTTGACACAGGCTATCCTGTGTTGTTGACCGAAATGACCATGCTGACAGCGCTGCGCACGGCGGCGACCTCGGCTGTAATGGCCAAATACCTTGCGCCCGAAGGGGCCCGTGTCATGGCGATCATCGGCAACGGCGCCCAATCCGAATTTCAGGCCATGGCGATGCAAGCCATATTGGGCATCACGCAAGTGCGCCTGTATGATATTGATCCCGCCGCCACCCGCAAATGTGGCGCAAATCTTGCGCAAAGGGGAATGAAAATCACGCAATGCGCCACCGCGCAGGACGCCATTGAGGGTGCACAAATCATCACTACGTGCACGGCCGACAAACAACTGGCCACGATCCTGTCAGACAATATGATTGGCTCGGGCGTGCACATCAATGCCATCGGCGGGGATTGCCCCGGTAAAACGGAACTGGCCGAAGCGATCTTGCACCGCGCTGATATATTTGTGGAATTTCCGCCCCAGACACGGGTCGAGGGCGAGATCCAGCAACTGCCAGAGGATCACCCCGTGACAGAGGTGTGGCAAGTGATCACAGGCGCCGTCCAAGGGCGCACATCCCCCGAGCAGATCACATTGTTTGACAGTGTCGGATTTGCGATCGAGGATTTCAGCGCGCTGCGCTATGTGCGCGACAACATCAAAGACAGCCCGTTCTATCAACCGATGGATTTACTGGTTGATCCGGACGATCCGCGCGATTTGTTCGGCATGTTGCAGCGCGCAAAGTGACGCTAGGGGGGCTCCGCCCCCCCGCTTTTGACGCTCCGCCGGGGTGTGTACGGCCTTATGAAACCAAGCGCACCAACACGTGCCTTGGATCGCAATGCTTTCACAATTTTGCTTGGTTGTGACCCGCATCAAAGCAACGACATCGCCCGTTATTTTGACTCTGTCCATCGGTGTTCGACATCGACCAAAGCCGATCTCTCTTCGATCTCACGAGAAAGCTCGACACAGCCTTCCCGGCGATAAAACGTGCGAGCGCGAGGATTTTGTTCATACGCCCATACCGTAATCCATTCTCGATCCACCTTGGCCATGTCGAGCAACCGCTTTCCGATACCGCGGGCCCGCGCGCCACGTGCAACATAAAGGCCGGTAATGTTATCGTCCTGCCGAACGCAGAACCCGACCACATTGCCGTTTTCCTCACAAACCCAAGAGGTATCAACGTGATGCAAACAGCCTGTCCACCATTCTACAACACTTTCAAAATCATTGAGCGGGCCCAGCCAAGGCGTCTCTAAACTCCAGTCCCGAACTATTTCTGCACAAGAGCGCCCGTCGCCCCCCTCAGCAAGGCGGAATTTCAATGTCATGACGGCTCCGTTTCCATTTTATGAGCACTCTGGCTTCAATTTATAACCGTAAAATTCCCTAAAAGCAGCTTTTGGCACATGCGCAGCCCGCTCACGCCCTGTCCCGTACAGGAGACTTATGTGCAAAGCGCAGCAAATGTGTCCTTCGCGCCGCTAGGACCATCACTGTTAGGCAAAAGTGCCTTCAGACAAGGAAAGACCGGCCCGCATTACGCTTGCAGTTCGGCGTCCCAATAGAGGAAATCCATCCAGCTGTCGTGCAGGTGGTTGGGCGGGAACTTTCGGCCCATGTTGCGCAACTCTTCGGCGCCGGGTTGGCGCGGCGGTTTGCGCAGGGCCATGCCTGTTCTGTGCAAGTGTTTCGCCCCTTTTTTGAGGTTGCAGGGGCTGCAGGCTGCGACCACATTTTGCCAGCTTGTGACCCCGCCGCTGGCGCGTGGCACAACGTGGTCAAACGTCAAATCCCCTTTGGTCCCGCAGTATTGGCAGCGGAATTCGTCTCTCAAAAACAAATTAAAGCGCGTGAAGGCCACGCGCTTTTGAGGTTTCACATAGTCTTTGAGCACGACAACCGAAGGTATCCTGATGTGCGTACTGGGGCTGTGCACGATCGTGTCGTATTCGGCAACAATATCGACCCTGTCCAGCCAAGCGGCTTTTACCGCGTCTTGCCATGACCACAAGGACAAAGGGTAATAGCTGAGCGGTCTGTAGTCCGCGTTCAACACCAGCGCAGGATGCTGTTTGAGCGCACCTGACGTGCGCGTGAAATCCGTTCTGAAATCGCCGTTCATTCGTTTCACGTCCTCGCCCAACTTCACGCTCGAAAGCACCGGGGGGCGGGATCCCCCGATCCTGCGTAAGACGACTATATATCGTGGTTTGTGTCTGGCAAGTGGTAGATGAAATACAACATCTATAGTGCAATCAAGTGCACCGGGCTGCGCCAGTTCCCCGATGTTTGCACGCCGCACTTTTGGTTCGAGTACGACAATAGCGTTGGATCCGGTGCGCTGCACACCCTGTTGTCCAGCAAAAGCGTGACAGGGTACGTCCTGTGTCAGCCGTCTTCACGCACCCATTCGGGGTGCCCGAGTTTTGCAAGTGTCTCGAGAATTTTGGCGTGATCCTCTTGCACAAAGCGGCCCAGAATATCATTCCCGTTGCGTTTCTTGGTCTTGGCTTGAAAGGCAGCACCCTCAAGTCCCAACATCGCGGCAACGCGGGGTAAACCAGTCGTCAACAGCCCTTCATATTCAATGTGCAATACGTCAGAGGATGGAAGCGTACGGCGGCGATCGGACCACGGCGCACGTGCCTCGATAAACCTCAAAAAGACCTGCTTCGGGAAGGGTATTTTGGGCCGCGGCCCGCCTTCCGTAAAGTCTTTGGGGTTTTTACGGGCTGCAAATACAAGTTGGCGTGACGCAAAACAGGCCAGCTCATTGCTGCGATGAAGTGCGACTTTATGCACGCTGCGATCCTCGATCAGAGCATCGACCGCCGCGTTCGTTTGCGGCGTTTCTGGCAGCGGCCAGATCTTGAACCCAACGCAGCGTGCATTTGAATGCTCCAGAACACCGTTCACATAGTCAACGGCCGTGCGAGGTAATCGTCGTGTCGTTGCGCCTTTCGAGGCAGCTTTTGAAACCTTTTCCCCTTCCGCACGCCTGGAAAAAACGGATGCCCGTAGCACATGACATCGGGATGGGAATGCAAGGCACTGACCAAAGCGGTGCTGCCTGAACGGGTGGCGCCGAAAATCACAAATTTCTGTTTAAGACCTGCCATTTGAAACCTTATCTACAGACCAAGCTTGTCGCGCATAAAGGCCAAAGCGACACTTAGCCCGTCTGGCGCAATGCCGTGACCGGTGCCCTTCATCACATGCGCGAACACGTCTTTCCATCCGGCTTCTTGCAAGGCTTGCGCAGCGTCTTGCAGCGATTGCGGCGGAACGACGTCGTCGATATCGCCGTGCACCAAAAGAACCGGAGGGCGGCTCACGGTCTCGTCGCCCAGCAGATCAGGGCGCAACAAACGGCCCGAAAATGCAACCACTCCAGCGACTTCGTCTTCGCGGCGCGGCGCCACATGCAGCGACATCATCGTCCCTTGGGAAAACCCGAACAGCACGACTTGCTCTGGCAACACGTCCTCGTCAACCATCAACGCATCAAGAAAGGCGTTGAAGTCGTCAGCGGCCGCCAAAAGGCCCCGCTCGGCCTCTTCTTCGGACGATCCGTCAATCCACGGAATCGGGAACCACTGAAACCCGTTTGGCATTCCGGGAATGTTTTCAGGCGCATCCGGCGCGATAAACAATGTATCGGGCAAATGCTCACCCAACGGATCGGCCAAGCCCAAAAGATCAGCGCCGTTCGCCCCGTACCCATGCACCAGAACCACAATAGAGCGGGTTTCCCCCGAGACCGGTTCACGACGTTCAGATTTTAGCACTCGTGTCATTTTGTTCCCTCACGACCCTTGATACCCCGGTAGTACGCAAAGAGCAGCCGCGCTGCAACCGACCGCCACGGCGACCAGTTTTCACTCAGCGCCCGCAATTCTTTTTCAGAGGGTCGCACCTTTAAGTCGAACAAGGACTGCGCCGCCACTTGCAGCGCCAGATCGCCCGGCGCAAAGACGTCCATGCGCCCAAGCGAGAACATCGCGTAAATCTCGGCGGTCCAGACCCCGATGCCTTTGACGGCTGTCAGGGTTTTGATCACACCCGCGTCGGGCAAAGCGCGCAAGGCTGCGTAGTCGATCTCTGCGTCAGCCAAGGCTTGGGCATAGGCGATCTTTTGGCGGCTCAGGCCCACAGCGCGCAATCCGTCTTCACCGGCGGCGCGCACTGCGGCCTCATGGGTCAGACCTGCCGCCTCCATCCGCGCCCAAATGGCAGCGGCCGAAGCTGTGCTGACCTGTTGACTGATGATTGCACTGAGAAGTTGGGCAAATCCGTCAGGGCGCCGCCTGAGGGGCAGCGCTCCGGTGTGAGCCAAAGCAGCAGCAAACCGCGGATCATGCGCGGCCAGCCACGCGCCGCCTTCGGCCACATCCGCGTCTGTTTCAATGATCCGCAAAGCGCTGCACCACATCCATGATTTCGGGGAACGGCACTTGAACGGATTTCGGGATTTTCCAGCGCGGTGCACTGATCAGCGCCACGTGGATTCCCAACTGTTGGGCCGCTTCAAGCTTGCTGAAACCCGCCGCACTGCCTGTGTTGCGCAAGACAAGTGCTGTCACGTTCAGGCGCTGAAACGTCGCGACCTCTTGCGCGACCGAAAACGGCCCTGCCCCGAATTCCCATCCACCTTTGGACAAAGGAAACACAGTGTCATGCACGTCCAGTTGCCGACACCACACAGTGACATCCGCCCGCGTCTGGAACTGGCGCAACATGCCGCGTCCCATGACCGAAAAGACGCAGGCATTTTGAGGCAATTGCGCGATGACATCTGCCAAGGCCGGCTGAACCGACCATTCGGGGCGCACGGTCCACAGCGGGCGGGTTGCGCGCAGGTATCGACGACCAGAGGCCAGCGCGACCCTGCCATAGCGGAACTGGAATGGATGGGCGGCATCGATCACCAGATCGAAATCCTCGGCCTCGATAAACCCGAGAAAGGCAACGTCATCTGCAAAACGCCCCTCATGCACCCGCACCGGCGGCTTGGCCCTTGCCACCGCGCGCCCTTCGGTCACGGCGACCACCTCGACGCCATTCAATCGCGACACCTGTTGCGCCAGAGCGACGCTTTCGCCCATTCCCGCAATCAGTAACAGTTTCATTGCAACGTGCCTGCCCTCTTGTTCATGGTAAAGCTAACGGCTAACGCTGGCGCATGACAGCACATATTGATGACACCCGCGCAAAGCGCAACGTGGCCGTTCTGGTCCTTGCGCAGGCTTTTCTTGGCGCGCAAATGCCGCTTATTTTCACATTTGGCGGGCTTGCGGGGCTGTCTCTGGCCTCTAATGTCTGTCTGGCGACATTGCCAATTTCGCTGATTGTTCTGGGCTCGATGATTTCGGCCACCCCGATTTCCGCGATCATGCAGCGGTTTGGGCGGCGCGCCGGATTTTTGGTGGGCACCGGTGGCGGCGCAGTGGCGGGGCTTGTTTGCGCCTACGGCCTGTATTTGAGCAGCTTTCCGATCTTCCTGATCGGCAGCTTCTTTACCGGCATCTATATGAGCGCCCAAGGGTTTTACCGGTTTGCGGCCGCTGACACTGCGTCGGATGACTATCGCCCCAAAGCGATCTCCTATGTGATGGCGGGCGGGCTGGTGTCAGCCATCATCGGAACGCAAATGGGCAATCTGACGGCCAACGCCTTTGTTGTGCCCTTCATGGGCGCGTATTTGTTTGTGGTGGCTTTGAATATTGTCGGGTCGTTCTTGTTCTTTTTCATCGACATCCCGACCCCCGAGAAACCGACAGCGGACAGCCCCAAAGGGCGCACCCGCTGGGAGTTGATCACAACCCCGCGCATCGCGGTCGCCGTGATTTGCGCGATGGTGTCTTACGCGTTGATGAACCTTGTTATGACCTCGACCCCGCTGGCGGTTGTCGGCTGTGGATTTGCGCAAAGCGACGCGTCCAACATCGTCATGGGCCACGTGTTGGCCATGTTCGCCCCGTCGTTTTTCACCGGCCATTTGATTGCCCGCTTTGGCGTCGAAAAGATCGTTGGCATCGGCCTTGTGATCCTTGCCGCGGCAGGGGTTGTGGCCTTGACGGGCGTCGAGTTGTTGAATTTCTATGTCGCGTTGATCCTGCTGGGCTTTGGCTGGAACTTTGGCTTTATCGGGGCGACTGCCATGCTTGCCGCCGCCCACGCGCCGGAAGAGCGCGGGCGCATGCAGGGCCTCAACGACCTGTTGGTCTTTGGCGGCGTCACAGTTGCCTCGGTCGCATCGGGTGGTTTGATGAACTGTTCGGGCGGCAACCCTGCCGAGGGGTGGGCGGCTGTGAACTTTGCCATGGCGCCTTTCCTTGTCCTGGCATGTGGCGCGTTGATCTGGCTGGTGATGCGGCCCAAAGAAGCGACCGCCGCTTAAGGTTTTTCCGGCGCTACCAACCGGCGCGCAGTGCGGCCCACCACAATCCGTCACGCGGGGTTTCAGGCAGCCCCTCTGCCACCCATTCTGGGTGTTTGATGGCCATGCGCAAAACAGGGGCGGCTTGCAATGCAGGCCACATCGCTGGCGCGACGGCTTTGGACACGGCAGAACGCTGCGCGCGGGCGCGCGCCAGACGCTTCAATGCCTGTTGCGCAAGCGCTTTGATCCCCTCGTCCCGCCCGTCGAGCAGTGGAATACGTTTGGCCCCGGCAAGCGCAGGGATCGCACGCAACCACGCCGCCACACCGCTGGCAAAGGCCGCGTCGCGCACAACTTGTTCATCTGCCCCGCCCAACGCGCGTGCAGCAGCCACCATCAAATGCCCTGAGGTCTGGTCGATGTAGCGCTCGAAATGGGCTGCGTCCTCAAAGGCATCTTTGTAGATGTCCCACCGACGCGCCGCGACCAGCTCATCCAGCATTTCCGCACAAGGTGACGAAAGGACATCCTGCAAGGGCGTGACCACCTGGTGACGGCGCGGCGTCGCGTCGGTCGCTATTTCTTCCAATGCATCGCGCCACCATTGCAGGCGCATTTCTGCGATCATCGGCTCTTGGGTCAGCCACGGCGCACGCGCCACTTCGACGTTAAACGCATAAAGCGCAAACAACCGCCCCCGTGCTGGTACAGGAGCGGCCATGACAGTGCGGAACCGCACAGGGTCACCTTTTTCCACCAAAGAGGCGCAGGCGATAAGATCGTCGTTAAAGTCCACTCAAGTCCTCTTGGATCGCGGCTAAAGTTTCGGGGGCATTGACCACAGACAGATGTCCGACATCAGGTAGCACCAGATAGCGCCCCTTTCCAGTGGCCTGCGTCATGACACCCTCATAGGCACTTGCCAGCATCGCCTCGTCTGAAGCCCCTGCGATAAGCGTAAAGGGCGGCAGAGCGGCCATATCGGTGTGGTAATCCCCGCGCGGGGCAAAGCCTGTGTTCAGGCGGAAGGAATAGGACGTGGTCGCCGTGTGCCCGAGCCGACCGTTCAATACAACAGCAGGCATGTTGAATTGAATAACGGACATGCCGTTAAAGGCGGTGATCCCGAATGTGTTGAGAATGCTCAAGCCAACCATGCGGCGCATCAGAACATGCGACCAACCGCCAGCATTGTCGCGCGTGCTTGGCGCGCGGTGGCTCAGGAACGGCGCCAACAGAACCGCACGGTCCATCAATGACCCGTGTTCGCCCCCCGCAAAACGGACAACAAGCCCACCGCCAGAGGAATGGCCCAGCAGCACGACGTTCTGGTCAGGCGATTTTTCGGCAGCGATCAAGTCGGCCAGATCATCTTCGAACTGGCCGATGTAATCCACATCGCCGCGCCGCCGGGGGGCTTCGCCGTGGCCGCGCAAATCAGGCACAAGCACCTGCGCCTCACTGGCAAGTGCAGTGGCCAAACCATTGAACTGCATACCATGCCAGCCCGATCCATGCACCATGATTACAAGCGGACCACTGTCACCGTAGCGGCGGACAGGCAGCATGTTTCCATCGCGCATTTCCACCATGTCGGTGTCTGGCAGGGTGCTGAGATCTTGCCCTAAAGCTTCATCGAAATTCAAACCTTTGCTTCCTTCAATGGGGTTGGGACGCTGTGACATGATCAAGCCCGCGGCCAAAATCGTCGTAATGCAAAGGGAAATCGCACCAAACCTAAGTATCTTAACAAGCATTATTGTTCCAGTTCAAAGATATCGTGAACGCTCACGCCCAAGGTTTTCGCAAGGCTCAGGGCCAAAACGGTTGAGGGCACAAAGACCCGGTTTTCTATTGTGTTGATCGTTTTGCGTGAGACACCCACAGCTGTGGCCAGTTCTGCCTGTGTCAATCCGCGTTCAGACCTCAACACTTTGAGATGGTTGAGCAATGCGCTCATGACGTCCGCCAGTCATACAGCGTCACGAGCAACAGGTAACTGGCCGCATTCAACGTGCCCATCGCCGCAAAGATCGTATCCCAATGCAACCCGAGCGACGTGCCAAAAATACCGAACGCAGGGTACATCAGCACCGCGACCCAATATGCATGCCGTTGGGCACGTTGGTTCACACTGGCATAAAGCTCGTCGCTGGCCATTGCGATCGCTTGGGGCCCGGCAAAACAAAACGTCAGAAAAACCCCGAACGCCGCTGCCGACCCTGCGAGCCCGGGCAAGTACCACAGCACCGGATCGGGTCTGTTCTGCCCCAACGCCATAACCGCATAGCCCACGCAACACAGACCAACGGCCGCCAGGGACCACCGTCGAACGGCGGAGATGTTCTCGTCAGTGAATGCCATTTACGCTTCCTCCGACAGGCGCAGGCCGATGATGCCCAGCACGATCAATGACACGCTACCAATGCGCAAAAGTGTCAGTTCCTCCTCGAACCACACCACTCCAATGACAAAGGCACCAACAGCCCCGATGCCAACCCAAACAGCATATGCCGTTCCAAGCGGCAAACTGCGCATGGCATACCCCAGCAACCAGAACCCGAGGGCCGCCGTGCAAAACATGATGAGTGTCGGTGTGAATTTCGAAAACCCGTCAGAGGCTTTCATGGCTGTGGCCCAAACCACCTCCAACCCGCCCGAAACAAGCAATATAACCCAAGCCATTTGACGCTCCTTTTGTAACCTATGCGTTACATAAGGCGACGATCAGGTAACGTCAAGGTTACATCGCAGGGAAATTCAGCCCTAGGCTTTATTCACATCCCTGATCAGCTTCCACCGGATCGCATCCAGAAGCGCTTCAAACGAGGCATCGATTATGTTCGCCGAGACCCCGACAGTGGACCAACGCCGTCCCTGCCCGTCTTCGCTGTCGATGATCACGCGCGTCACGGCCTCTGTGCCACCTTGGGTAATTCTCACCTTGAAATCAACAAGATGCATGTCGTTTATAATGTCAGTGTAGCGCCCCAGATCTTTTGCCAGCGCCTTTGCCAAAGCATTCACAGGTCCACGGTCACTGCCCGTGGCGTCCATGCTTTCGCTCACCGACAGCTTTTTTTCCCCGTCCACTTTCAGCACCACAACGGCCTCTGACAGGCTCACCATCTGGTCACGCTTGTTCTTGCGCCGCTCGACGGTGACACGGTAGCGTTTGACCTCGAAAAAATCGGGCATTTGCATCAATTCATCCCGCGCGAGCAGCTCGAAACTGGCCTGCGCCGTGTCATAGGAATAGCCCTCGGCCTCGCGCTCCTTGATCCGCTCGAGAATACGCGCCAATGCGGGGTCTTTGGGGGCAACTGTCAGGCCCGCGTCCTCCAAACGGCGGCGCAAATTCGATTGCCCCGCTTGATTGGACATAGGAATTATTCTGGCATTCCCGACAGTTGCAGGTTCAACATGCTCATACGTCGTAGGATCTTTGAGGATCGCACTGGCGTGCAACCCCGCTTTGTGCGCGAATGCAGAAGAGCCGACAAAGGCCGCTTGTTTCTGCGGCACGCGGTTGAGAATTTCATCCAGCATCCGGCTGACCCGCGTCAAAGTGGACAGCGCCTCAAAGGTCACACCGGTCTGGAACCTGCTGGCATAGGGCTCTTTGAGCAGCAATATCGGGATGAGCGCGGTGAGGTTGGCATTCCCGCACCGCTCGCCCAGCCCGTTCAGCGTGCCCTGAATCTGGCGCGCGCCAGCATCGACAGCCGCCAGCGTGCAAGCCACTGCGTTTTCCGTGTCATTGTGCGTGTGGATGCCAAGACGGTCGCCCGAAATGCCTGATGCGATCACCTCGGCCGTGATGCGCCCCACATCCGCAGGCAACGTCCCGCCATTGGTGTCACACAGCGCAATCCAGCGCGCCCCGGCGTCGTATGCGGCCTTGATTGCCTCCAACGCATAAGCCGGATTGGCCTTGTAGCCGTCAAAGAAATGCTCCGCGTCAAAAATCGCTTCCCGCCCGCTTGCCGTGATATGCGCGAAACTGCGTGCGATGTTGTCCGTGTTTTCCGCCAGCGTGATCCCAAGGGCCGTTTTGACGTGAAATTCATGGGTTTTGCCCACCAAACAGACCGCCGGCGTGTTGGCATTCATAACCGCCGCCAGCACGTCGTCGTTTTCGGCCGAAATGCCGTTGCGTTTGGTCATGCCAAAGGCGGTCATGGTCGCGCGGGTCTTGGGTGCCTCATCGAAAAACGCGCTGTCGGTGGGGTTGGCACCCGGCCAACCGCCCTCGATGTGATCAATCCCGAGGGCGTCAAGTGCTTCAGCTATCTGGATTTTCTCAGGGGTTGAGAATTGCACACCCTGAGTTTGCTGCCCGTCGCGCAGGGTTGTGTCGAAGAGGTAGAGGCGTTCGGGGGTCATAGGCTGAACCTTCTAAGGTTTAGGGCGTTTTTGGTTTCAAACACAGGTTCGTGCCTTTTGCACGAACAGCGCCCGACCCTCCCCACGGGAGGGCGCTTTACGCCCCCCCAGGGTCTGGCACTGTTCTGGGTTCGGGAATGGGTCATTTAAGAGTTTCTAATTTTGAAACATCAAAATTACTTGGTACCTCAATAGATACACCTTCTTTACTCATACGAACTTCAAGACCAATTTCAACCAATCGGGTTTTCAAACGGTCTACTTCAGTGAAATCTTTCGGGTTCTGGGCCATCGCATCATTTCTAGCCATTTGAAGTTCTTCTTCTAATTCGTCGATCCCTTGCATACGCAGGTAAGCATCACGTGTCCTTCGTTCTTGAGCAAAAACCGGATTTACCAAATCAATTCCTAGCAAACGTGCTGAACTCACAAGCTCTGCAATTTTCCCCTCTTTGCTAAGATCTTCCAGTATTTTCAAGGCTTCGCTAGTATTGAGGTCATTGCACAGAGCGGCAACAACTCGCTTAGAAGGTGGAACAGCCTCAGGTTCTTCATATTGCGCTAATTTTGTTAACTTATCCAAAGCTTCCAAAGCTTTTCTGTCGGTCCAATCCATTGGCTTTCTGTAATGCGTAGACAAAAGGACATACCGTATTGCGTCACCACTGATTCCAGTGCTCCAAACACCATGAGGCTCCAACAGATCGCGCACCGTGAAAAAGTTGCCCAAAGACTTGGACATCTTCTTGCCCTCGACCTGTAACATCTCGTTATGTAACCATATTTTCGCAAAACCGTGGCCCGCGCATTTGCTTTGTGCGATCTCGTTTTCGTGGTGCGGGAATGTCAGGTCGTTGCCGCCCCCGTGGATGTCGAACTCCGATCCCAACAAGTCCTCGGCCATTGCGGAGCACTCGATGTGCCAACCGGGCCGTCCCCGTCCCCAAGGGCTGTCCCAACCGGGTGTGGCCGCGTCCGAGGGTTTCCACAGGACAAAGTCCATCGGGTCCTCTTTGTACGGTGCCACTTCGACGCGCGCGCCTGCGATCATATCATCCACAGAGCGACCCGACAGTGTGCCGTAGTCCTTGTATTTGCGTACGCGAAACAACACGTGGCCGTCTTTTTCATAGGCAAAACCGTCACGGATCAACTGTTCAATCATAGCGACCATTTGTGGAACGTAAGCGGTCGCGCGGGGCATTTCGGTCGGCTCCAGCGCGCCCACAGCGCCCATATCGTCCAGAAACCACTGAATGGTTTCATCCGTGATCTCGCCAATCGAACGCCCGCTTTCAGCGGCACGCGCGTTGATCTTGTCATCGACGTCCGTGAAGTTGCGCACGTAAGTCACTGCATCTGAACCATAAACATGGCGCAGCAGGCGAAACAGAACGTCAAACACAATCACAGGGCGCGCATTGCCGATGTGGGCGCGGTCATAGACGGTTGGACCACAGACATACATCCGCACATTGGTGTTATCCAATGGCTTGAGCACCTCTTTGGCGCGGATGGCGGTGTTGTAAAGCGTGATCTCGGTCATGTCAGCGTCCTTGTATGCGTCCAAACGGACCTCGGGCGCGGGCTTAGCAATTCTGGTCTAAAGAAGGAATGACAGAAACGGCCCGCTGGAAAGGTTCAGCAGGAAATGCAGCAGATAATCGGGGTGGCATTGCGTTTCATACAGGGGTGGTACCGTGCAAATCGGGTTTGGGTCAAGCGGTAATGCGCGCGGTGCCGTTAACGAGGCGTACGGTGGGGTCTGGATCGGGTCTTGTACAAAAGCGGGGCTGTTTGTCACAAGACGGGCGCGTTTTTACACAGGCCGCGGGGGTCATTTCAGGGCTGTTGTACAAAACACAGGGCAAATGTCACAAGACAGGGCCAATATCCTTGGTCATACCCTGTTAACGTTCGGCCTGTGTTAAGGTTTATCTCTCGACGTCAACTTTTGCTTAAGCTTTGAAGATCATCAAAATTGAAAATGGCCATGGTCGGCAGCAAACGCGGCTATTGCGACGAGCGAAGGGGCTTATTTCCAAGAACCTTGACGCCAGATTGAAATAAGACATACCTTCTGAGAAAGCGGCTTTCTGTTTGAAATGCCTCGTAAGTATTTTTGGAGATTATGATGAAAAATTTCTTTTTGGGGGCGAGTGTATCTATCCTTGTTTCGAGCTTTGGCGCGATACAAGTGCAGGCAGACCAGACAGACGCAGTTATGAAAGCACTGTCAGGTAAGACAATCGTCAGTCCAACCGCAGAGTTTAAACTTAGAAAAAACGGGCGGCTGACAGGCAAAGCCGGTTCACTAAAGTTCAAGGGTTCATGGACTGTGCGAGATGGCGATTTTTGCCGAACATTGACTGAACCAAAGCAATGGGCTGGGACAGAATGCCAACCCACTAAGCTTGGTGACGGTACTGTTTCGATCACAGGCCGCAATGGAACGAATGTTTGGAAGATAATGTAGAGCCTAAACGCAACCACGACGCATGCTATTCGGGATTGATGCGGTCGTTCCGTTTACGCCAGGTGACACGCTCACCGTCTCTTTATGAGGTCAATGAGGCAGGGTGTTCAAAGTGTATCACATAAACGGTCGTTTACTTGATACACTTTACATGAGAGTTTGGGGCCACGTTTATCTATCAAAAATCAGGTCAGCCTCAAATGGTGATGTCAAGATCTTCTTTTTACTGTGTGACAACACCGTCGGCATTCGCACACAGTAAGTAGACACATCAATATCGTAATTGTTGCAAAACCCTATACTACTGTTAGTTTTTGCTAAACGGTTATGTTCTCACATATAACCCAAGGAAGATGGATCTGGAACCTTATCCTAGAGAGACCCAAAATAGAGGAAAATAGGGAGAATGAAAGAACTTACTATTAGTATAGTATCAGCTCTGATTGGTGTCAGCATTGGAGCATATTATCAAATATGGCTGATGAACGACACTAAACTTTCAGAGCATCTGATGATTACATCGGTAGCAATTATTTTGATATCAACCCTTGTAATAATTAGTGTTTCATACGCTATGAAAAAGATTCTGGGGCGGCATAAGGATGAAATAGAGCGAAATATATCGCCACATCTTCACGAAATATCGAGTTTACATAGCATTTCAAACAGCGTCTTAACGCCAGAAAAATCATATGAAGCTGTCTCTGAGCACATCGCATCCGCAGAAAAAGAGATCTTGGCGCTAACTTATGTGTTTCACGATCCAGTTGGAGAAAGCACTTTTCTAAGAAAGAAGAAGCAAATTATTGGCCGCAGAAAGTTTTATGACTCGTTAAAGGTGGCTATTGGGCGTGATGATATAAATTATACCAGAATTTTCCAATTTGACCCCGAAAACTTGAATAGAAGCTATGAAATCATAAGGGCCAACAGATTTTTTAATAGTGAGGAAGCTGCACTCACAGAGGCGATAGATCGCAGTCCAAATATAAATGCGCTGCACCATATATCTGCAATTTCTACTACCAGTATGCTGATTATTGACTCTAAGCATATTTTTATGAACATTGACCTAAAAAACACTAAGAAAGATGGGGTATCTACCCCTGCGAATATTTTTATTCGAAATGTTCCTAAAGATGCTATGGAAAAGATCCGTACGCCAATTTTATCTGCAATTAGGCCAGCTCAAATGGTGACTAAATCTCATAATAAATTAGTAGATGAGGATGGGTGAAACTGGGGCGGTGATCCAATTCTAAATATTGACCCTGAGTTCTTGGCTTGGTGGAAAATAGTTTAATAAGTTTGCATAATTTCGCCTATCAGTGCCATAAGTTTCCAGACTTGCTCACACACGCCGGGTCGCTGTCGCAGAGAATTACCTTCTGCGCAAACAAATCCGACGCGCGCGCATCCTCAAACGCAGCTTCCCCCTTATTGCTAAACGCCACAACCCGCGTTTTTCGTCCCGTTTGGCCCTGCCTGCGTGACGCCTGACACGGCGCACAGCCTTGCGCCTCCAATCATCCGTGTTTTTCCGGCTTTACCCGGCTGGAGCGCGTTCAAGATGGTGTGGGGAAGCGGGCCATATGCCGGTGATGCAGGCGCAGGCGCACCCTGATGTGCCCCCGACCTTGATATTGACTTTCAGAGGCCTGTCAGGCGACCTGTCCCCAAAGCCACGGGGAGTCGCGCTATGAAATTGAGTAACCGCATCAACCAGATACTGGGTGGCGACACCGGTGGCGGCTCTGACGGTTGGGAGGTGTTTTACCGCGCCCGCCAGATGGTCAAAGACGGTGTTGATGTGACCGAATTGACCATTGGCGAGCACGACATTCGCACCGCCGCCCCGATTTTGCAGCATATGCATGCCCAAGCGCTGGGCGGGCACACGGGCTATGCGATGGTGCCCGGCATTGCGGCCTTGCGCGACACGATTGCCGCCCGCGTTCAGGCCCGTACCGGTGTGCCGACGACGGCTGCCAATGTGGTTGTGACGCCCGGCGGCCAGGCTGCCCTGTTTGCCGCACATACCGCCGTGTGTGACCCGGGCGATGTCGCCCTGTATCTTGATCCGTTTTACGCCACTTACCCCGGCACCATTCGCGCGGCCTCTGCCGTGCCGCGCGTCATCCAAACCCGCGCCGAAGATGCGTTTCAACCGCGCGCGACCGACATAGCGGCCCACGCTGACGGGGCCACGTCGTTGCTGATCAACAGCCCCAACAATCCGACCGGCACAGTCTATTCCCGCGAAACGCTTGAAGGCATTGCCCAGCTGTGCCGCGACAAGGATCTGTGGCTGATTTCTGATGAAGTCTACGACACGCAAGTCTGGGAGGGCGCGCACATCAGCCCCCGCGCCCTCGACCAGATGGCAGAGC
Source organism: uncultured Paracoccaceae bacterium (assembly GCA_943787985.1). Classification (GTDB taxonomy): domain Bacteria; phylum Pseudomonadota; class Alphaproteobacteria; order Rhodobacterales; family Rhodobacteraceae; genus Ascidiaceihabitans. The sequence continues at coordinate 1,462,075 of CALSOO010000004.1, forward strand.
GCACTTTGGTGGTCGGCTCCATGTCAAAGTCCCACGCCATGACCGGATCACGTTGTGGCTGGGTGGTGGGGCCCGAAGCCGCCATCGACGCGATCATCAACCTCGCCACCCATACGACATACGGCGTCCCCGGTTTCATTCAGGATGCGGCTGTCTTTGCGATGGCCCAAGGCACCGCCTTTGAAGACGAGATCGCCGCACCTTTTCGCCGCCGCCGCGCATTGGCCAAAGAGGTGCTGGCGAACCAAGACTCCGTCGGCCTGATCCCCGCACAAGGGGCCATGTATCTGATGCTGGATGTCCGCGCGACCGGACTGTCGGGAGAGGCCTTTGCGAACGCTTTACTGGATGCCCACCACATCGCCGTGATGCCCGGAGAAAGCTTTGGAACCGCAGCGGCCGGCCATATCCGCGTGGCCATGACAATCGAGGACACCAGATTTGAAGCGGCGCTGCGCACCCTGTGTACCTTTGCCAGAGGTCTGGAAAACACGACCTGACGCGATGCAGGGGCCGTGCTAGTCTGACGGCATATTTTGAAGGAGCGTTTTTATGATCCGATTGTTTTTTGCATGTTTCCTCTGCCTTTGCCCGATTTTGGTTCAGGCAGAGACCCTGTACCCCGACTATAGTTCCACAACCGTGAACGATTTTGCAGGCCTTTTGAACGCAGAGCAAAGCGAGGTGTTGGAGCAAACGCTGCAAACCTTGCGCAAGGACACAGGCGTCGAGATGACCGTGGTCACGTTGAACCGCCAAGCCACCTACAATCCCGACATCTCTATGGAAGAATTCGCAACGGGCCTGTTTAACCATTGGGGCGTTGGCGATGCAGGGAAAAACGACGGGGTCATGGTGCTGGTGCTCTATCAGGACCGCGCGATGCGGATCGAATTGGGCGCAGGGTTTGGCCCCGAATGGGACCGCACGGCCAAAACGGTGATCGAGCGCAGCTTTTTGCCCAAGTTTCGCGAGAACTACTTTGCCACGGGCATTCTTGACTGCGTGGATGACACGATCAAAACCATCGTCGTCCCGTTCAAGGCCGGAGAAGAGCCGCCCGCAACATCTGACGGGTCCTTTTGGTTGATCCTTGTGACCATTCCCTTTGCCCTGATTTTCGGGTGGCGCTGGATCGGGGATCGCCTTGCGCGCTTTGGGACGTGTCCGCAATGCGCAACCCGCGGCACGATCCGTGTGTCGCGCCGTGTCCTCACCTCTGCGACCACCTCGAACAGTGGCGCAGGAGAGCGGCGCCGCACTTGCCAATCCTGCGGCTTCAGTGACGTAGACACCTATGTTATCTCGCGAAAATCGCGGTCTTCAGGCGGCTCGGGCTTTGGCGGAGGCCGCTCGAGCGGAGGCGGCGCATCAGGAAAATGGTAGCCACAGGCGCATAGCTTACGCCCGTGGCCTTAGCCTAGAAGCGGAACGAGCCGCGCACGTTCAGGCTGGTGGCATCTGCGTCCACACCGCTGCCTGCGATGTCGTCAAAGCGGTGCTCCAACAGCTCGCCCCCCAGTACAAATTGATCCGTGATCTGATACGCCACCCCAAGTCCGAGGAACTCGCCGGTTTCCCCGCCAAGCGAGGTATCGACACGCGCCGCACCGCCCGTGGCATAGATCAACGTGCGCCCCAGATCATAACCCGCACGCAGTTTCAGGCGCGTGACATTATCGACAGTCGCCGCCCCGCCAAGATCGACATCGCCAAAGTCCGTGTCGATTTCACCGCCAAAGGTGAACTGGCCGAAATCATAGTCATACCCTGCGTGCAGACCAAAGGTGGTGTCATCCCCGTCAGCCGCGCCTGTGCCGTCAACGTCCAAGCGTCCCAGTTGAATCCCTCCGTAAAAGCCGGACCAGTCGCCGCCTGTTTGCACAGGGATCGGGGGTGGTGGCGCTGCGATCACCGGCTCTGGTGTGATTTGGGCCGCGCTGCCTGCCCAAAGCGGCATCGCACCAGCAATAAGGGCCACCGTGAAAATTGAGGTCAGTTTCATTGAATTTCTCCTGTCATTGGGCCGAAACGGCGTCGGATTGGCACTTCGGCTTGCCTCACCCAAATTGAAAACCGCCCCTTAAGCCATTCACAAACAATTGATTTTCGATTTTGGGCCAAATTCTGCCGCGTCGCAAAAAAACCGCTGCAAGACGCGCATTATTTCGGCTGATCCCCGCGCAAGACGACGCCTGTTCCCGCCGTTTTGGACGTCGTAAATGGACAAGACGTCGCAGCTGTCAACCGACACTCTGATCATGAAATGAAGGAGACGGCGGATGCAGGCGAGCTGCTGTAAAATCGCGTTGATTGTGCGCACCATAGGTGCAGAACGCGGCCGCGCGGCACGTGGAAGGCCGCAGTGAAGAAATGGACGCGCCCTTCCCTTTTCTTATCACATTGGACACTTCATGAACGATCAAGCCCCTTCCCGTAGCGGTGGCCGCGCCGCACGACGCGCCGCACGCGCCGCCCCTTTGGCAGACAACCTGCGCCCCATCCGTCCCGGTATGGAGGGCGGACGCTATAACCCGCTGAGTGAGGCGGATGTCTTGCGCATTCACCACGCCGCCCTTGATGCTCTTGAAACAATCGGACTCGCCGACGCCCCCCCTTCGGGCATCGCATACCTCACTGGCGCGGGTGCCATTTTGGGCGACGACGGGCGTATCCGCTTTCCGCGCGCTTTGGTGGAGGACACCATCGCCAAGGCCACCCGCTCTGTCACCTTGAACAGTCGTGACGGGTTGACGGATCTGGATCTGTCCGGCTCCAAAGTCCACTACGGGACCGCAGGTGCGGCGGTGCATATGGTCGACGTTCTTGGCAATGAATTCCGCGAGTCCACCATTCAGGATTTACATGACGCGGCCAAGATCGTTGACGTTCTGGACAACGTCCACTTTTGCCAACGCCCGATGGTGGCGCGCGATATCAAAGACAACATGGAGATGGACTACAATACGATCTATGCCGCTTGTCGGGGCACGACAAAACACATCGGCACCTCGTTTTCCGAGCCCGATTTCGTCGCCCCCGCGGTCGAGATGCTTTACATGATCGCAGGGGGCGAAGACAAATTCCGCGCCCGTCCATTTGTGTCGAACTCCAATTGTTTCGTTGTGCCGCCAATGAAATTTGCGACTGAAAGCTGCGAAGTGATGGAACTCTGCATCGAGGCCGGATTGCCGGTGTTGCTGTTGTCTGCGGGCATGCAGGGGGCCACCGCCCCGCCCACCCTTGCGGGTGCGATTGTGCAAGCCGTCGCGGAATGCCTCGCCGGATTGGTTTATGTGAACGCTGTGAAACCGGGCGCGCCGTGTATTTTCGGCACCTGGCCGTTCGGGTTAGATTTGCGCACAGGGGCGATGTCGATTGGCTCTGGCGAACAGGCGTTGTTGAGCGCAGGATGTGGCCAGATGCACCGGTTTTACGATTTGCCCGGTGGCGCCGCAGCCGGTGCGTCGGATTCGAAAATGCCTGATATGCAGGCTGGTTGGGAGCAGATGTGCTCCAATGTCATGGCCGGTCTGTCCGGCGTGAACATGGTATATGAGGCTGCGGGCATGCATGCCTCTTTGCTCGGGTTCTGCCACGAGTCCCTTATCCTGTCCGATGATATTCTGGGACAAGCGATGCGCTGTGTGCGCGGCATCGAAGTCAACGATGACACTTTGGCCTTGCGTGAAATGGCCGAGGTTTGCATGGGCGGCCCCGGGCATTACCTTGGCACGGATCAAACCCTGAGCCGGATGCAAACCGAAAGCGTTTACCCCACCTTTGGAAACCGGATGTCCCCCAAAGAATGGGCCGAGAAGTACAAACCCGATCTGATCCGAAACGCCATCGCCCGCAAGGAAGAGATCCTTGGCGTCCCGTCAAAGGCTGCCTTTCCCCCTGAGTTGGATGCCGCGTTGCGGACCAGGTTCAACATCCATCTGGCGTCTTGAGGCGTTGACATAAAACAGTAACCAAGAGCAGCGCGATCCGGAAAGTTGGGGGCCTTCCGGACCGCGCGCCCCCACCGGCCAAAGCCATCCGAGCGATGTCTGGTCGAGCGGGACGCCATGCAGTCCCCTCATTGATCAGAGGCTTTGACGTCTGGAGTCTCAGCTGGCAGGCATCAGCCCCGCTTCCTGGGCCGCGAGCACTTCATCTGCATCCAGTGCCCCGTCCGCGTTCAGGTCCATCGCCGTGAACCCGTCGGTGGTGATCTCGGGATACACCGCTTGCACCTCGTCCATCGTCAACAAGCCGTCCCCATTTGCATCCGCAACATTGGCGAACGCAGGTGTTGAAAGGCCGGCAACCAAGGCCAGTGTGGCTGCGTAAAACTTTGTCATGTGATCTCTCCTCATGGGTTATTGTCTTCAAGGACCATTCTTGGCCCTCACACTGTTTGATGCGGAAACGGCCCGTTGCGTCCCGCTCTCTTTCCCGGGCGCGGCAGACCGCCGAAACGGGAGATTTGGGTGCGCAAACCCTCGCCCAAAAGGGGGCGGCAGACCCTTTCGGCGGGTTTCCCACACTGGTGCTGCGCGCTGGGCCTGACACTGTGCGTGCAGGAGGTCACCACATGCCACACACCAGTCTGGAAGCCCTGATGCCCATGCTCCGACGCCGCGCGCGCCGTTTGTCCCAAAGCCGCCACGACGCCGAAGACTTGCTGCAAGACGCCTTGTTGCGCGTGTTGCAAAAGCAGCAAACGGGGCAAGAGATCGACGCGCTGGGGCCCTATGCGATGCGCACGCTGCACAATCAGGCGCGGATGCGCTGGCGCGCGCCACCTGCCCCCGAAGAGCTTGAAGACGATTCCGCCACCATTGACCCCGTCGCCCTGATCCGGCTTGAGTGTGCGGATGCGTTGCGGGCGATTTCTGATCTGCCGGTTGATCAATGCGCTGTTATGCAAATGGTGCTTGGGGGTGAAACATCCCCTGCTGTCATGGCACGGTCAATGGGGGTGCCCATCGGCACCGTCATGTCGCGACTGGCCCGCGCGCGCGATTGCGCGCGGTGCTTGAACCATTCGAAGCCAGCAGCTAAGACATGTCGAAATGCGGTACGGAGATCCCATGATGATGAGCAGAATATTGGCCAAATTGCGAGGCCGCGCCTACGGACTGCGTTCAAAAGATATCAAAGAGCGTCCCTTTGTCATTCCGGTCAATGGAGTGGACACTGAATTGTTCCACTCTGCTTTTAACACCAACTGGTTTTCCGAACTGGGTATAACCCCAAACACGATTGTGGATCTTGGTGCATTTGACGGTGGTGATCCATATCGCTTCAAAGACACTTTCCCGAATGCACGTGTTGTTACCGTTGAGGCAGATCCCTCCAGATATTCCATTGTTCAGGAAAACCTGTCCGGTCAGGACATTGAAATTGTGCATTGTGCGGCCTGCGCGATCGATGGTGATATTGACTGGTACCCGGCGACAATCGACGGAGAGGCCAATGCGCAAGGGTCTATTTTTCAGCACTCCGATGCGTATAAAAGCAAATTTCCGATGGTGAAACAGGCTCAGAACCCGAGCAAAGTACCGGGCAAACGTTTTGACACGATGGCGCTTGAATTGGGTATCGACAGTATTGATCTGCTGCACATGGATATCGAAGGAGCCGAGCACAACGTGCTGATGACTCTGGGCGATCATTTGCCCACGTTGATATACCTTGAATGGCGCGAGGGGCTCTTTCACGGCAAGGCCTGCGGTCCCGAAACCGAAGCTCTTTTGCATGAAAAGGGCTATAAGCTGATCCTCCGGAAAACGGCAGATCGATTGTATTATCGCCCGCCCGCTTAAAGGCAGTATCCGCTTGCTGCGCTAGCGTGCCCTTGTACCGATGACGAACCAGCCGAAGGTGGACAGCTCTGCGGTTGTACGCTCAAGGCGATCTCCGTCGAGTTTGGAAATGAGGCGCACGTTCAGGCGTGCCAACATCATGACAAGAAACGTAATTGGTTCTGCAAACCACACTTTGTATTGCCTGCGTGTCCGTGAAACGCGCCCTATTTCCTGATCCATTACATCAAAAAAGCCGCCGTTGGCGGTGATCTCTTCAATCTCAAAACCCAACCGATCAAGATGGTGCCGGTAGAAAAATTGCGAGAAACCGGTGCAGAAGTGATACGGTGCAAAATGGGTAAGTGAGTTGAACGGCGCTGTCAAAATCAATCGCCCACCCGGCTTGACCAAACGCGGCATTTTTTCGACGGCCCGAACCGGATCCACGACGTGTTCCAACACCTCAGAGCACATGACTGTATCGAATGTGCGATCTTCGGGGATGTCATACAAATCACATACAAAATCAAGCTGGGTCGTGTCCCATGCCTTTGTGTGCAAACCTTTATCGCCCGTGCCGTCATATTCTGCAATATCTTGAGCCAGATATTCCAAGTGCGCGCAATGTGGCTTGTACGCACATTCACCTGCCCCAACATCAAGGAGACTGCTGCCAGCGGGCAAAGCCTTTAACGTTTTTTCCATCCAGATTTCGCGTGCGCGATGATTTTTAAGACGCTTCACGGGAAGTCCTTTCTAGATTTGTCAGTAATGGGATGTACCGGCTGCTTCACCCAGCGGGTTAGACTGAGTCTAGTTTCACCTGCATATAGGAGAAGTAGCATGGCGAAGAATAATTTTGATGAGCTGATGTCGGTTGGCGTTGATATCGGCAAAGACGTCTTTCACTTGGTTGGCTTTGATCGGGATGGTCAGCGTGTTCTGCGCAAGAAGATCAAACGCATGGCTTTGATCGCGACGTTTGAAGAATTGCCTCACTGTATCGTTGGCATGGAAGCTTGCCTGAGCGCACATTTTGTCAGTCGAACACTGCGCAAGATGGGATTTGAGCCTCGGATCATTCCGGCGATCTACGTGAAGCCGTTCAATAAAGGCCAAAAGAACGACTACAATGATGCTGAAGCCATCGCCGAGGCTGCTCTGCGGCCTAATCTCAAAACAGTTTCTGAGAAAACGCAGGAGCAACTTGATCTGCAGGCGCTGCATCGCGTGCGTTCCCGGCTTGTGTCGCGGCGGACGGCGACGATGAACCAGATCCGTGCCTTTCTGATTGAACAAGGGATCACTGTTCGCAAGAGCGTGGCCGCGCTGCGCAGCTCGCTCGATGCAATTTTGGAGAACCGCAGTAGCGAGATATCGCTGCGTATGCGCAAGTTGATTCTTGGCCTTCAACAGGATTGGATCTGGACGGACAAGCGGATCGAGATGACGACGGCTGAGATCAAAGCTGTCAGTGAAAGCGAGGCCAGTTGTCAGCGCCTCATGACCATTCCAGGCATTGGACCGATTATCTCGACCGCAGTCGTAGCTGCCGTGGGGACTGGCGAAGCCTATGATCGTGGCCGTGATTTTGCAGCTTGGTTGGGACTTGTGCCGCGCCAGCATAGCACTGGCGGACTCACTATTTTGGGGCGCATCACAAAGCGAGGTAGTCGATATCTACGCATGCTGTTCGTGCAGGCCGCACAAGTCATCATGATGCGACCCAAAAATTGGCCAAAGTTCAGTTTTGGCGCATGGTTGGAATCCGCCTCAACGCGTATGCAGCACAACAAGCTCGGCGTGGCATTGGCCAACAAGCTCGCCCGGATCGCATGGAGCGTTCTGAACTCAGGCAGAGACTTTGATTGGAAGGAAAAGGAATTGGCGACTGCGATCTGATCGCAGCCGCACACGATGTTCGTAAACCTCAATTGTATGGAACGGAATAAAGGCGCACCCAAAGTCTGAGAGCCCATATGGTCATCAAAGATCAGGTCAGTAATGAGACAGCGGCGCGTGCGTACTCCCAACAGGGCCACGGCAATCAACAAGCCGATCCAAAGGCCGGATACATATCAGCGACTTCCAGAAGACGTGCAATTGAACTCTTGCGAACAGCAGCCGGTACATACATTGGGCTTAACCTAGCATGCTCGCAGGGTGCAAGGAAATCCACGTGAAAGATCGAGAATAAATGCGCGACGGTCGGACGCATGATCGAAACTGGGGCAACCACAAATTTCGCAGGCGCATACGCGAATTTCCACGGCAGATGATCCCAGCTTTGTGCCACTGCGCGACGACATGCGCGCCAAGCTTGACGTCACACATACATGTGATTGGGTCTCTCCGTTCGTTTGGGAAAAATGGCCCCTAAAGCGCTGATTTGGTTGGCATTTTGGCGGAAAACACAGGCGCCATTCCAAAGTATTCGAAATTCCCGCGCGCATCTGGAAGGCGCCAGCGGGCGACCATCAGTTGGTACACTCTGGTTTCCCAACCGCTTGTGTCACGCAAAAAACTATAGCGCCACGCCCCTTCCACCCACAACGGCAGGCGCAAATGGTCCAGATCAAGCGCGTTTTTTGTGCCGTTGGCATAGTGGCGCGCTTGCAGGATCATTGACGACAACCGGGCTTCAAGTGGCATCACTTGTTTGGCGCGACGCCCTGCAAAAATCACCGAAATTTCCCGATGATTCAGAAACCCCCGAACGACCAGATCCTGTCGCGTGTTCCGGTGCGTTTGCGGCACCAGCTCCACAGAGAACGGCGCAACCGTGTTTTTGAACAGTCCGGCGTCTTCATACGCAGGGATATGTTGCATTTCGGGTTTGCGGCGCTGGGGCATGGACGACCTGATATTGTTTCCCCTGATCTATCGCGCAAACCCTTAAAGCGGGGTTATCAGCGCCCCGACCGCCCCTTGAAAAGATCGCAAACACAGAGTTTTCGGCCCACATCCTGCACAGCAAAGTTGCAAAGGCCACCAAATCGAACCCGGATCGCGCCCACAAAGCGTTTGAAGAGACTCAGAAGCCCGCGATCCCAATGTCCTGAAAGAAAGATAGGGAGAGCCGAAGCTCTCCCCAGTTTCGCCGTCTCGTGCGTGTTTGCCCAGCAAACGCACACTCCTGTGACAGAACGTTTGGCGCAGCCGAACGTGGAGTCACCTATCCGTCATGTCCTGAAAGAAAGATGGGGAGAGCCGAAGCTCTCCCCAGTTTCGCCGTCTAAGCTTACTATGTTAACCGCTCGGAATTTTTTTGCCTGCGGCCTAGACGTCGTCAGGGGCGAGCGCACCCGCCCCGTGTAAAGGTGGGAAGGACTTTAGTCGCGCCCCACCCTTTTCTGTGTGGTCCGGATCACCTTTGAGGGCGAACCGGACCCGAATCTTGTTGCTGCTGCACAGCGCGCTGATCGTATGGCAGAACTTGATTACCAAACTCTGTCCCAGAGGTTTTTTTCCGAAACCGGCCTCTGGCATCGCCCTTAGCTACAGCCGGATGTCCCTCCGCATGTGTTGCACTTCATGCAGGTGCCGTTGCGCACCAGCGTGTAGTTCCCGCATTCGCCACACGCCTCGCCCTCATAGCCCTGCATTTTGGCTTTGACGCGCGCATCCATGGACACGGTGCCCGAAGACACCGCTGTCGCACCGCCGCCAGACACAACCGCGGCTGTCGCGATTTCAGGCGCCAGTGTTTCCAACGCGCCAACCGGATCGGTCAATGCAACATCCGCCATGCCGCCTTGCAAGACCACAAGGTCCTGCGGCAGGCGCTTGCGCAAGTAGCCTGTGGAGCTGATTTGCTTAAGCACTTCCAAGGACTTGGAGGCTGCTGTCTCGGAAATTTCCGACACGTTGCCCAGACCTTCATTGGCGCCGTGACCCAGGCTCAGGCTGTCAAAGCTTGCCCCTTCGGGCTGTACGTGGGCCAGATCGGTGCGGTCGAGGTAGCTGACCGCCAGTTCCCGGAACACGTAGTCGAGGATCGAGGTCGCGTTTTTGATGCTGTCGTTGCCTTGCACCATGCCCGCAGGCTCGAATTTGGTGAAGGTGAACGCATCGACGAACTCTTCCAGCGGCACACCGTACTGAAGACCAACAGACACCGCGATGGCGAAGTTGTTCATCATGGCGCGGAACCCCGCCCCCTCTTTGTGCATGTCGATAAAGATCTCACCGAGGTTGCCGTCCTCGTATTCACCTGTGCGCAAGTACACTTTGTGCCCGCCCACATTGGCCTTTTGCGTGTAGCCCTTACGACGCTGGGGCATTTTTTCGCGGTGGGATTTGATGATCTCTTTGACGATCACCTTTTCCACGATCTTTTCGGCCAGAACGACTGCTTTTTCCTGCATGGAACCGCTTTCCAGCGTTTCTTGTGCATCTTCGTCGTCTTCAACCAAAGAGGCCGCCAAGGGTTGGCTCAGTTTGGAGCCGTCGCGGTAAAGTGCGTTGGCTTTGACCCCCAAGGACCAGCTGAGCTCATAGGCTTTTTGGCAATCTTCGATTGTTGCATCATTTGGCATGTTGATCGTCTTGGAGATCGCGCCGGAGATGAACGATTGCGCTGCGGCCATCATGTAGATGTGGCTGTTGACCGACAAATAGCGCTTGCCGGTTTTGCCACAGGGGTTGGCGCAGTCAAAGATCGCGTAGTGCTCTTTTTTGAGGTGCGGTGCCCCTTCGACAGTCATGGTGCCACAGACGTGGTTGTTGGCCGCATCGATGTCCGCTTTGGAAAAGCCCAGCGAGCGCAGCAGATCGAATGTCGGGTCGTTGAGTTTATCGGTCGGGATTCCAAGCACTTGGGTGCAGAACTCTTCGCCCAATGTCCATTGGTTGAACACAAAGCGGATATCAAATGCGCTTTCCAGTGCCCCATCGACCTTGGCCAATTCGTTCGGGCCGAACCCGTGCCCTGCCAGCGACGTGTGGTTGATCCCCGGCGCGTTGCCGATGGTGCCGTGACCCACAGCGTGGCTGACGATCTCTTCGATCTGGGCAGACCCGTAGCCCAGTTTTTCGAGAGCGGCTGGCACAGACTGGTTGATGATTTTGAAGTACCCACCGCCAGCGAGCTTTTTGAACTTCACCAAGGCAAAGTCCGGCTCGATGCCTGTGGTGTCGCAGTCCATCACAAGGCCGATGGTGCCGGTTGGTGCAATCACAGAGGTTTGCGCGTTGCGGTAACCGTGCAATTCGCCGAGTTGAAGTGCTTCATCCCATGCGGATTTGGCAATTTCGACCAACCGTGCATCGGGGCAGTTTACGTGATCCAAAGCGACCGGTTTGACGGCCAATTCTTCGTATCCGTCTGTGTTGCCATATGCCGCTTTGCGGTGGTTGCGCATCACGCGCAACATGTTGGCTGCGTTTTTCTTGTACCCCGGGAACGGGCCCAGTTCCCCCGCCATCTCGGCGGATGTGGTATAGGCCACCCCTGTCATGATCGCTGTCAGGGCACCGCACATTGCGCGGCCTTCGTCACTGTCATAGGAAAAGCCCATGTTCATCAGCAAGCCGCCGATGTTGGCATAGCCAAGGCCCAACGTGCGGAAGTCGTATGACCGTTGGGCGATCTCTTTGGACGGGAATTGCGCCATCATCACAGAGATTTCCAGCGTCACAGTCCAAAGGCGTGAGGCGTGCATGTAGTCTTCGACCTGAAACTCGCCGTCTTTCAAGAACGTCAGCAAGTTCATGGAAGCAAGGTTGCAGGCGGTGTCGTCGAGGAACATGTACTCTGAACACGGGTTGGAGCCGCGGATTTCGCCGTCAGCGGGGCATGTGTGCCACTCGTTGACAGTGTCGTGGTACTGGATGCCCGGATCCGCACACGCCCATGCGGCGTGGCCCACTTGTTCCCAAAGGTCGCGTGCTTTGATCACTTTGTGCACCTTGCCGTTGGTGCGGTTGATCAGTTCCCAGTCGGCGTCTTTTTCGACGGCTGTCAGGAAGGCGTTTGTCACGCGGATCGAGTTGTTGGAGTTTTGACCGCTGACGGAATTATACGCTTCGGAGTCCCAGTCTGTATCGTAGGTCGGGAATTCGATGGATGTGTGACCCTGCTTTGCATAATCCAGCACGCGTTTCACGTATGTCTCGGGGATCGCGACCTTTTTGGCGGCCCGCACAGCCTCTTTGAGTTGGGGGTTCACTTTGGGGTCATAGGCGTCCGCCTCGGCGCCGTCCCATGCCTTGATCGCGGCAAAGATGCCGTTCAACTTCATCTCGTGCATTTTGGAGCCTGCGACGATGGACGCCACTTTTTGCTCTTCGACCACCTTCCAGTTGATGAAGTCCTCGATATCGGGGTGATCCGCATCAACGATGACCATTTTCGCGGCGCGGCGTGTTGTCCCGCCCGACTTGATGGCGCCCGCAGCGCGGTCACCGATTTTGAGAAAGCCCATGAGGCCGGAGGACTTGCCGCCACCGGACAGGGATTCGCCAGCGGCGCGCAGTGAGGAAAAGTTGGTCCCTGTGCCGGAGCCGTATTTGAACAGACGGGCTTCGCGGACCCAGAGGTCCATGATGCCACCGTCGTTGACGAGGTCGTCGGACACGGACTGAATGAAGCAGGCATGCGGCTGCGGGTGCTCATACGATGAGGTAGAGGCGGTCAGCTTGCCGGTTTTATAGTCAACATAGTGGTGACCCTGGGCTGGACCGTCGATGCCATAAGCCCAGTGCAGGCCTGTGTTGAACCATTGTGGAGAGTTGGGTGCAGCACGTTGTGAGGCCAACATGTAGCGCATTTCGTCAAAGTAGGCTTTGGCGTCAGCTTCGGTCGTGAAGTAGCCACCTTTCCAGCCCCAATAGGTCCATGCGCCCGCCAGACGGTCGAACACTTGCTTGGACGAGGTTTCGCCGGTGAACTCGACATCGTCGCCGTCAGGGACAGAGCGCCAGAGGAATTCAGGAACGTTCTTTTCTTTTACTTTCTTGACGCGTGAGGGCACGCCGGCTTTGCGGAAATATTTCTGCGCAATAACGTCAGATGCAACCTGGGACCATTTCGCAGGCACTTCAACGTTGTCCAGATGGAAGACGATGGTGCCATCCGGATTGCGGATTTCCGACACTGTGGTCACGAAATCAAGTGCGGCGTAGGCGTCTTGCCCAGCTGACGTAAATGTTCTTTCAATCTTCATAGCGCTGCCTCATCACAAGCTTTTCAAATATTTGGCAGCCCTGGCGTTGCAGGTCCCCCACCTCGGTCGTTCAGGAACAAATCTTTTGACCCTGTGCAGGCGTCACCACCTCCACCGCTGTTCTTTTTCAAGACGCATGGTTGTTCGTTCTGTCCCTTGCGGATTGGTGCCCTCGCTCAGTGTTTGCCACTAAATCTGGTGTTGTTTCGATCCGCCTACACAATCTGGCGTATTCGACCCTAGGCGGTCAACGAAATTTTATTCTTTTTTAACCGTAAAGGGACTTGACCGAAGGTTCCGGTTTGAGGCGCCACACGCTCTTGTGATTCACTTCATGAACGGCCCAAAAAACATCCCGCTTTTACCCCCAATTGAGTACGGCGGTTTTGTGAACGTTTGGGCTCATTTAGCGCTTTTAGGTGATCTGTTTGTTGAAGTTATCCACAGGTTAATGCGGCGCAATGTGGATAACGTCACGGGTGTCTATATTTTGTTACAGAAACATATTCGCCACTACATGTAGTGACCAGATGCCAACAAATGCACACGTCAAAGCCCCTGCATTGCAAAATTTCGGAGGAATCACTTTTGGGCTGTTCGTCCATCTGAAAGCATGCGGCAGGCTCAAGGCAAGATCACGCAAACCGAAGCAGGGCCGAAACGACAACAGGCGCTACATCTAGATGTAGCGCCTGTTCGACGTCCGGTCCTATGGGTGTTGGACCGGCTATATATGGTCGGGGCGAGAGGATTCGAACCTCCGACCCCCTGTACCCAAAACAGGTGCGCTACCAGGCTGCGCCACGCCCCGAACCATGGCGTCTCTTTAGCCCCCTCTTTCAGGATTGAAAAGCCCCTAACAGGGCCATGCTGCCAAAGATTTTACAAAAGATGGGTGTCGCACTTCTGTCCCGACCGCAATCCCCAGCGCTTTGGACAATCCGCCATTGATTTCGAGCACGCCAACCAGCCCGTCACCGCCATGAATCGGGGTCTCATCCAAAGGAATCGCGCGGTGGTGAATATGTTGCACCACGCCAAAGGGATCGATGAAGAGCATATCCAGCTCGATCAGGGTGTTGCGCATCCAGAACGACAAACTGGTGGGGCGGTCATACACAAAAAGCATGCCTTTGGATTGAGGCATGCTTTCAACGAACATCAGTCCGCGCGATTGTTCTTTTTTGGTTTTGACCACATCGACAGAGAATCGGGCACTGCCCCAATCCCCGCGCAAGAACACCGTGTCATCACGACATTCTGCCTGCACAGCCCCCGTGACACACACCAAAGCCAGAGCCGACAGAATTGATCGTAGCATTACGTATCCTTTTGCAGCGCCGCTTCCCATGCGTGAACTTCAGCAGCCATCTTGCCACGTTTGCCGTCAATGACGCGCATTGCAAGGGCCTCACCGGGTTGCAGATCAGAAAGGCCGGAGCGTCGCAGCACTTCGACATGCAAAAATACGTCATCGTCACGGCCAAAGATATTGGCGAATCCGAACCCTTTGCCCTTGTCGAACCACTTGACGCGGCCCGGCTCCAGCGGGGCATCTGCCACCGACTGTTGGTCAAGTTCGGCGATATCGGCCAAGGCGATGGCGCCGTCATCATCGGGGGCGCAATTCTCACCACCTGGACCGCCTGCACGCCCCGATCCGTATTTTGAACATCCACAATGACACGCGCGCCGTCAGCGACGGAACTCTGGCCAAAGTTTCGAAGCACGTTCACGTGCAACAAGATGTCGGGCCCGCCCTCATCGGCGACAATAAAACCAAACCCTTTTACAGGATCAAACCACTTAACAAGCCCGGCAATCTGGTCCGTTGTATTTTCTTCGTTGGACACAGTATTTCTTTCGTTATTTGCCACCGTTGTGGCGCACCGTCTGTTGCTTAGTCTTGCGCGATTTTAGTTCAACAGTTCAAGCTTAAAAAAAACTATATTTTTCAGCACCCTGCAATTCACGATACGTGAAATTCACGGATTTAAGCGGTGAACCGCCCATGGTGAGTCTGAATTTTCGCGCCTCCAAACGAACCGGTCATGCAGGCGAAACTCACCGTCCGCCCAAAATTCGATCTCAAGCGGCGCGATACGGTACCCGCCCCAAAACGCTGGGCGCTCGGGCTTGGTCCCATGCAATGCCGTCACTTTGGCCACCTCGGCCACCAATGCCGCACGACTGCTAAGCGGTTGGCTTTGACGCGAGGCCCACGCGCCAAGACGGCTTTTCAGGGACCGGGATTGGAAATACGCATCTGCTTGAGGGCCGTCTTCTTTGCTCACCAGTCCCCGCACGCGAATCTGGCGGCGCATCGACTTCCAATGCATAACAAATGCCGCTTTACCGGCGTGGTCCAGTTCTTGGGCCTTTGCGCTTGTATAATTGGTATAGAAGACAAACGCGTCGTCCTCAATATCTTTTAGCAAGACCATGCGCGCGTTGGGCAAGCCCGTATCGTCAACGGTACTCAATGCAATCGCATTAGGGTCGTTCAGCTCCCGCGTTTCCGCCTCAGCCATCCATTGGCGCGCAATCTCAAAAGGATTATCGCCCGCAAACTTACCGCTCCGCCCTGCCATATCAACTCTCCACTTCAAACACCCTGTTGCCGTTATGGCACTCGACGCAATGCCACAAGGCTTCCCTCACGACATGTAACAGAGATTACGAAAGCTTGATGCCCCTATCGCATTGGCTTATTGATCACATTTGAGGCATTCGACAAAGGTGAGAACAGGCATGCAAAACACAATCATGGCGGGAAAACGCGGGCTAATCATGGGGTTGGCAAACGACAAGTCCATCGCGTGGGGCATCGCAAAAGCCTGCGCCGACGCAGGCGCCGAACTGGCTTTCTCTTATCAAGGCGATGCTTTGAAAAAACGCGTCGATCCATTGGCCGCACAACTGGGGAGCGACATCGTCCTGCCCTGTGACGTTGGAGACGAGGCCTCCATGGACGCCTTGTTCGCCGCCCTCAAAGAGCAATGGGGCCACTTGGACTTTGTCGTGCATGCCATTGGTTTTTCTGACAAAAACGAATTGCGCGGGCGCTATGTCGACACCAGCCGCGACAATTTCAGCATGACGATGGATATCTCTGTCTACTCGTTTACGGCCATCATGCAGCGCGCTGAAAAGATGATGTCGGAAGGCGGCTCTGCCCTGACGCTTACCTATTACGGCGCAGAACAAGTGATGCCGCATTACAATGTCATGGGCGTCGCAAAGGCCGCTCTTGAGGCTTCCGTCAAGTATCTGGCCGAAGATCTGGGCAAAGACGGTATCCGCGTCAACGCGATCTCGGCTGGCCCGATCAAGACACTTGGCGGCCTCCGGAATCGGCGATTTCCGCTATATTATGAAGTGGAACGAATATAATTCTCCTCTGCGCCGCAATGTCACCATCGACGACGTCGGCAAATCTGCCCTTTATTTGCTGTCCGATCTCGCGTCAGGCACCACAGGTGAAAATCTGCACGTAGACGCAGGCTATCACGTTGTCGGCATGAAGGCCGTGGACGCGCCGGACATGTCCAAGGGCTAATTCATGAGCCTTGATGCCATCATCGCATTCAACGCCATTTTGATCGTGGCTTTGGCAAGTCCGGGGGCTGCGATGCTTTTTGCGATGAAAACTTCGGTGTCTTCGGGCAGGCGCGCGGGTGCCTTTACGGGCTTCGGCTTGGCCAGTGCTGCCACCTGTTGGACGTGCGCTGCTTTCTTGGGTCTTGAAGCCGTTTTTGCCGTCTTTCCATGGGCTTACACACTGCTCAAGATCAGCGGAGCTTTGTATCTTCTTTACTTGGCGCAAGCCACGTGGCGGGCCGCCCGTCAGACGCTTGGACACGCCCCAAAGGGCCAAGGGCGCGCATTTCTGGACGGATTTCTGGTGAATATGGGAAATCCCAAGTCCATGCTGTTTGCAGCCGCCGTGATTGTTGTGATCTTCCCCCAGAACATGAGCGCTGCCGAAATTGGCATTGTTTTGATCAATCACCTCACGCTGGAGGTGATCTTTTACACATTTTTCGCGTTTTTGCTTTCAAGCCCCCCTGCACGGGCTGGCTATTTGCGCCTGAAACCATTCTTTGACCGTATCGCCGCGCTGATGCTGGGCGGATTCGGTCTAAAACTGCTGCTAGGAAAATGACATGACGGATCGCTTACCTCACGAAAAAGGCTTTCACATCAGCTGGGACCAGTTGCACCGCGACAGCCGTGCTTTGGCGTGGCGGCTTGACGGGCGCGGCCCTGACGACGGCGCATGGCGCGCGATTGTCGCGATCACGCGGGGCGGTATGGCGCCTGCCATGATCATCGCGCGCGAACTTGATGTGCGCACCGTCGATACCATTTCAATCAAAAGCTATGATCATCAGGACCAGTCAGAGGCCAAAGTCCTCAAGCACCCCGACGCAGACATGATGGGCGATGGCACCGGCATTCTGATTATCGATGATCTTGTGGACAGCGGCAAAACGCTTGAAGTCGTGCGCGCGCTTTACCCGAACGCCCATTTCGCGACCGTCTACGCAAAGCCGAAAGGCGAGCCACAAGTCGACACGTTTATCACCGGTGTGTCACAGGACACATGGATATTCTTTCCTTGGGATATGGCGCTGCAATACGTCGAGCCCTACCGCGGTACAGATTGATCGAAAACCGCACGACTCCACCCCTTCCTTTTCCTCTTGCTAAAAATATCCCCGCCGGAGGCTCCCGCCCTATCCCACGTGAGGCAACAGATGACCAAAACCCGTACCAGCGCCACGTTCTCTCCCCCGGTGATGGAGGCACGGCGCTGGTTGGACGGGGTTGAGCATCCCGCAGACCGCCCGTTGATCAACGTGAGCCAGGCAGCGCCCGTTGATCCGCCGTTGCCGCAAATGCGCCAAGCCATGGCGGACGCGGCTTTGCATGACGACAGTGTTCATTTGTACGGACCTGTTTTGGGCACACCTGCCCTGCGCGCGGCCCTGGCCCGAAATGCAGCCTCCCATTACAACGCGCAGATCACAGCGCAGAACGTCGCTATAACGTCGGGCTGCAATCAGGCTTTTGCAGCGGCCGTCTCCAGCCTGTGCGATGAAGGGGATGAAGTTCTTGTGCCAACCCCATGGTATTTCAACCATAAAATGTGGTTGGACATGAACGGCGTCACTGCCGTGCCCGTCCAGACCCAAGCGGACATGTTGCCCACGGTGGCCGCTGCCCGAAAACAGATCACACCGCGCACCCGTGCCATTGCGCTGGTTTCCCCGAACAATCCCGCAGGTGTCGAATATCCTGCAGAGCTGATCCTTGGCTTTTTCCACTTGGCCCAGCAGCACGGGCTGGCTCTGATCGTGGATGAAACCTACCGCGACTTTCACAGCGAGACGGACGCCCCTCATGCCCTGTTTCAACAGCCCCGCTGGGATGAGACGTTCATCCACCTTTACTCGTTCTCCAAGTCATACCGGTTGACCGGACATCGCGTCGGAGCCGTGCTGGCAGCGCCCGCGCGCTTGGCGCAGATGGAAAAGTTTCTCGACACGGTCACAATCTGTCCGAACCAGATCGCGCAGCACACAGCCCTTTGGGGGCTTGAGAACCTCGAAGACTGGCTGGGCGAACAACGCCTCGAGATCCTCGCGCGGGCGGAGGCGATCCGTGAAGGGTTTCACGTTCTGGCGGATCAAGGCTGGGTGCTGCGCAGCGCCGGTGCCTATTTCGCTTATATGCAGCATCCTTTCGACATGTCCTCTGCACAGCTCGCCCCGAAACTTGTACGCGAGGCCGGTATTTTATGCCTGCCCGGCACCATGTTTTGCCCTGATGATGATCCGGAGGGGGCCACCCATTTGCGGATCGCTTTTGCCAATCTGGATGTGGCCGGCATCCAGACACTCTATCAAAGGCTGAGTTGCGCGAATTTGTGACCCTATCAGGTCTTGCCACCCTACCCCTTGCCCCATAAACACAAAGGCCAGATCATAGCGATAGGGCGGGCGCGATATGGCCAAAGGCGGCAACAGCATTTCCAAAACGGCAATGTGGATTTTGATGGGTCTTTTGATCCTCGGACTGGGCGGCTTCGGGGCCACGAACCTGTCCGGAACGGTCAGCAGCCTTGGCACTGTCGGTGACAAGAAAATCGACATCAACGACTATGCCCGCCAATTGGGGCAGGAAATTCAGAACGTCCAGCAACAAACCGGCCAGTCGCTTCCTTTCTCGCGGGTGCGTGAGATCGGGCTGGATCAAGCCGTGCTGCAACGCATCATCACCCAACGCGCGCTTGATCATGAAACCAGCACAATGGGCGTCTCCATCGGGGATGAAAATCTGCGCGACCAGATCCTGAGAATCCCCGCGTTTCAGGGGGTGTCCGGCGGATTTGACCGCGAAGGGTACACATTTGCCTTGCAAAACAGCGGCCTGAGCGAGACCCAGTTCGAGACGAGCCTGCGCGAAGAGACGTCGCGCACTTTGCTGCAGGGCGCCTTGGCCAGTGGTGTTGTTATGCCCGACATTTATGCGCAGACTTTGGTCAACTACGTCGGTCAACAGCGTGACTTCACGTGGACCCGCCTTATCGGCACCAATCTGACAGATCCTATTCCGGAGCCGACCCCGCAAGAGTTGCGCAGCTACTACGACGAGAACATCGACGAATTCATGCTGCCAGACATCAAGCGCATCACATATGCGTCGGTGTCTCCCAACGATCTGGCACCGACCATCGACATCCCCGAAGACCAGTTGCGTCAGGAATATGACGCGCGCCGCAATCAATTCAACACGCCGGAACGTCGCTTGGTCGAACGTCTGGTGTTCCTTGACGCGCAGGCGGCCGATCAAGCCAAGGCAGCCCTCGAAGTCAACGGCACCACCTTTGAGGTGCTGGTCGCGGATCGTGGTCTGACCTTGGACGACATCGATCTGGGGGATGTTCAGCGCCTTGAGCTTGGCTCTGCCGGTGAAGGTGTCTTTGGGGCCGAAGTCGGAGACGTCGTTGGCCCGTTGCCCAGTGATCTGGGGCCGGCCCTGTTTCGCGTGAACGGCATCTTGCCTGCCAGATCCACAAGCTTTGAAGAGGCCCGCCCGGTGCTGCAAGACATCCTTGCCATGGACCGCGCCCGTCGCCTGATCGAAACGCAGGTCGATGAGTACGATGATTTGCTTGTTGGTGGTGCGACCCTCGAAGACGTCAGCACCGAAACCGAAATGCAGCTTGGCACGCTGGATTGGTATGATGGCAGCGGCGAAGGCATTGCCGCCTACGTCGGTTTCGCCGAAGCGGCCCGTGAGGTGACGGCAGAGGACTTCCCCGAGATTGCCACTCTTGATGACGGCAGCGTTTTTGCCTTGCGTCTGGACGAAGAAATCCCGTCCCGCCCGTCACCCTATGACGAGGTCACAGACAAAGTGCGCGCGAACTGGGAAAATGCCCAAACCGAAGCGGCCTTGCGCGCGCAAGCCGACACGCTGGTTCCGCAACTGGCGGCGGGCACCGCGTTTGAAGGGCTGGGTCTGGATGCCACAGTCGAGACGGACCAGACCCGCGCAGGCTATGTCGGGGGCACCCCTCCCGGCTTTATGTCCGAAATTTTCGAAATGGACATCGGCGATCTGCGCGTGATTGACAGCTTTGGCTCGGTTTTGATTGTGCGCCTGGACGCGATCACATCCGCCACGGACGTGCCCGAAGCCGTGGCCTTGCAAGACCAGCTGTCCACACAAATCAACCAAGCCTTGGCGCAAGACCTCTTTGATGTTTTCGCCACGGACACCGTATTGCGCGCGGGTCAATATATCGACCAACGCGCCTTGCAAGCGGTGCACGTCAACTTCCCCTAAAGGCTCCTTTTATGGCACTGACCCCCAGCTTTGACGATTTTGCGGCCGGATACTCCGCTGGCGAAAATCAGATCGTTTACACGCGGTTGGCCGCGGACCTCGACACGCCTGTGTCTCTGATGCTCAAACTGACGGGGGCCCAGAAGGACGCGTTTGTTCTGGAATCCGTGACAGGTGGAGAAGTGCGGGGGCGGTATTCCATTGTCGGGATGAAACCCGATCTGGTGTGGCGCTGTGAGGGGGAGCGCTCTGCGATCAATCGCAACGCCCGTTTTGACAGTGCTGCCTTTGTGGATGCCGAGGGCAACCCCCTCGACGTGCTGCGTGCCTTGATTGCCGAGAGCCGCATCGACCTGCCCGAGGGGATGCCCCAAGCCGCCGCGGGCCTGTTTGGCTACCTTGGCTATGACATGATCCGCCTTGTTGAACATTTGCCAGACGTGAACGAAGACGTGCTTGGCGTGCCTGACGCCTTGATGCTGCGCCCTTCTGTCATTGCGGTGCTGGACGGCGTAAAAGGCGAGGTCACCGTGGTGTCCCCCGCTTGGGCCTCTGACGGTCAATCCGCCCGCGCCGCCTATGCCCAGGCCGCAGAGCGCGTGATGGACGCCGTGCGCGACCTTGAACGCGCCATGCCCACGGAAACCCGCAATTTGGGCGATGAGGGCGCAGACCCCGAACCTGTCAGCAATTTCACCCATGACGGTTATAAAGCCGCCGTGGAAAAGGCCAAAGACTACATTCGCGCCGGAGATATTTTCCAATGCGTGCCGTCCCAACGCTGGACGCAGGAGTTTCGCCAACCGCCCTTCTCGCTTTATCGCTCTTTGCGGCGCACAAATCCGTCCCCATTCATGTTCTATTTCAACTTTGGCGGCTTTCAGGTCGTCGGGGCATCCCCTGAAATTCTGGTGCGTGTCTTTGGAAACGAAGTGACCATTCGCCCCATTGCAGGGACGCGCAAGCGCGGTGCCACTCCTGAGGAAGACAACGCCCTTGAGGCCGATCTGTTGGGCGACGAAAAGGAACTGGCAGAGCATTTGATGCTGCTTGATCTGGGTCGAAACGACGTGGGCCGTGTTGCCAAAATCGGCACTGTCCGCCCCACCGAAGAGTTCATCGTCGAGCGCTACAGCCATGTGATGCACATCGTCTCAAACGTGGTGGGTGAGTTGAAAGAGGGCTGCGACGCATTGGATGCCTTTTTCGCGGGCATGCCTGCGGGCACGGTGTCGGGCGCCCCGAAGGTGCGCGCGATGGAGATCATCGACGAGCTGGAACCTGAAAAACGCGGTATTTATGGCGGCGGCGTCGGCTATTTCAGTGCGGGTGGTGATATGGACATGTGCATCGCGCTGCGCACTGCTGTGGTTCAGGATCAAAAGCTGTACATCCAAGCCGGCGGCGGCGTTGTTTACGACAGTGATCCCGAAGCTGAATTCATGGAAACCGTGCACAAATCAGGCGCGATCCGCCGCGCGGCCGCAGATGCCGCCCGTTTTGGCAGTGGCAATACTTAAATCGGGCCTTTAGGCTGCCCCTATGTCTACTGCACCTGTTTTCGAGATCGATCTGGCAAGTTTCACCGCCGATCCCTACCCCACACTCGCCCGCATGCGGGCGCAGGCCCCGATTGCATGGGTTCCCCAACTCAACGCGACCCTATTTGTGCGGCGCGATGATATCCATGTCCACGAAAAGCGCATTCATGTCTTTTCCTCGGAACAACCTGACGGATTGATGACGCAGTTGATGGGGGAAAACATGATGCGCAAGGACGGCGATGCCCATATGGCAGAGCGGCGCGCGCTGTTTCCCGCCCTGTCACCACGCACGGTTGCCGATCATTGGAAAGCGATTTTCCGGACCGACGCCCTTGCCTATATCGAGACGCTCAAACCCAAAGGCGCGTGTGATCTGGTCACCGAATATGCGATGCCCGTCTCGGCGATGGCCCTCAAAGCCATCACAGGCCTGACCCAAATGACAAACATCGAAATGGACAGCGTCAGTCAGGCCATGATCGATGGCTGCGCCAACTATGCGGGCATCCCCGAAGTGCAAGCGCGCTGCCACGCGGCCACGGCCCTGATCGACGCCCATATCGGGCGTATGGCACAGGCCCCTGCCCCGCGCTCGGCTCTGGCCGTGATGCAAGCCGCAGGGCTTTCGATGGAGAGCATCAGTGCCAATATCAAACTGGTGATCTCGGGGGGGCAGAACGAGCCACGCGATGCGATTGCAGGCACGATTTGGGCCCTGTTGAGCCACCCCGAAGCACTGAGCGCGATTGCCGACGGGCGCGCCACCTACGCCGATGCATTCGCGGAATACGCACGTTGGATGGCCCCGATTGGCATGTCCCCACGTCAAGTGGCCCAGCCCGACACCATCAACGGCATCGCGTTTGAACGCGGCGAACGGGTGTTTTTCATGTTCGGCTCCGCGTGCCGGGACGAGGCCCATTTTACGGAGCCCGACCGGTTTGACGTCTTGCGCAACACGCAGCCTGCGATCAGTTTCGGGGCCGGTCCACATTTTTGCGCAGGGGCCGCCGCCGCGCGGTGTTTGATCGCAGACATTGCCCTGCCGCTGGCGTTTCAGCATCTCGAAGGACTGCGTTTGAGTGGCGATGCCCCGTTCTCTGGCTGGGCGTTTCGCGGACCTCTTAAAATGCCTGTCACTTGGGATGCCTAAACGCTTGCCGAAAGCGCATTACCGCCCCATATCTTAGTCATGTTTAAACTCATGCCCATTTTGCTGGCGCTGGTCTACGGGATCGCGATGTATCGCTTTTCTGCGTGGCGCACCGCCAAAGAGCTCGACTCCCGGTCCACCGAACTGGCCGATCCGATGCTGCGACACATGTGTGACCAGATGGCCGCTGCGCTAGAGCTGCCACGGATCAAGGTGCACATCTATGAAATTGGCCCGATCAACGGGCTGGCCGCCCCGGACGGCCGGATTTTCATAACACGCGGATTTTACAACAAATTCCGCAATGGTGAAGTGTCCGCCAATGAACTGGCCAGCGTCATTGCGCATGAATTGGGCCATGTCGCCCTTGGACACACACGCCGCCGCATGATTGATTTCTCGGGGCAAAATGCGATGCGCACCGCACTGGGCATGGTGTTGGGACGCTTTATTCCCGGGGTCGGTCCATGGCTGGCAGGCGCATTGATGAACCTTTTGATGGCCAAGCTGTCGCGCAACGACGAATTCGAAGCCGACGCTTATGCCGCGGCTTTGCTCACCAAAGCAGGGATAGGCGTCAGCGGTCAGATTTCTCTGTTTGAAAAGCTCGACGCGCTGACCAAGTCCAATTCCGGTGCGGCGCCCGCATGGTTTTTGAGCCACCCCAAGACGCCTGAACGCATTGCTGAGATCAAGGCGCTTGATAGCAAATGGACGCAAATCAGGTAGGCTCAGGACCCGTTGAGCCTGATCCTGATCTTAAGCGAACAACTCATGCGCCAACTCAAGCGCATCAAGCCACACATCGACTTCATCCGTGGTGTTGTACATCCCGAACGACGCACGACATGTGGCGTTAAGGCCCAAGTGCTCCATCAACGGGCCAGTGCAATGCTGCCCTGCCCGCACGGCCACACCGCGTTTGTCCAATATGGTTGAAATGTCATGCGCATGCGCCGCCCCGTCGATGGTAAAGGAGAAAATCGCCCCCTTGTCCGGTGTCGTGCCTTGGACTTGCACCCAGTTGAGGCCGTTCAACTTTCCAACGGCATAATCGCGCAATGCGTTTTCATGGGCGGCAATCGCCTCCATCCCGTGTGACATCATGTAGTCAATCGCAGTCCCAAGCCCGATCATCTGCACGATGCCGGGTGTGCCTGCCTCGAACTTCATCGGGCCGTCGTTGTAGATCACCTGATCTTTTGACACTTCGCGGATCATGTCGCCGCCACCGATAAACGGACGCATCTGCGCCATACGCTCTTTTTTGACGTAGATCGCGCCGGATCCCGAAGGGCCGTACAGCTTGTGCCCCGTGACGGCATAAAAATCAGGATCGATGTCCTGAACATCAACAGGCATGTGCACAGCCGCTTGCGAGCCGTCAACCAGCACCGCGACCCCTTTTTCATGCGCACCGGTGCAGATGGTTTTCACATCCACTTTGGTGCCCAGAACATTGGACATATGGGTCACAGCCACCAATTTTGTCTTGGGACCGATCGCATCCAGAACAGCCTGCGGATCAAGCGCCCCTGTGCTGTCCACATCCACCCATTTGATGACAACACCCATCCGTTCGCGCAAGAAGTGCCACGGCACGATATTGGCATGATGCTCCATCACGCTCAGCACGATCTCATCGCCCGTTTGCATGTTTTGCATCGCCCAACCGTAGGCCACCATATTGATGCCTTCGGTGGTGCCCGAATTGAAGATGATCTCGTCCTGTGAGCCTGCGTTCAGGAACTTGGCGATCTTGGCGCGCACACCCTCGTAGTTGTCGGTCGCAAGATTGGACAAAAAGTGCAATCCACGGTGCACATTGGCGTATTCCTCGCCGTATGCGCGCGAGATTGCGTCAATCACAACCTGCGGCTTTTGGGCGGATGCCCCATTGTCCAGATACACCAATGGTTTGCCGTTTACTTCCCGGCTCAGAATTGGAAAATCTGCGCGAATTTTGGTCACGTCATACATTTTGCTCGATCCCTAAACCGGCAGCGACGCCCGTGAGCGTCAAAATAAAACTCAGGCCGATGATGATGCCCACAGTCGCGGTGAGCAGCACGCCGATGGTTTTGCCAACCGACTGGAACCCGGCCGCTTCATTCACAAAAACCACCAGCAGCCAAAGGCTGGCAACCATTACAAACAACGCAAACAGCCCTGCCAAACCAGGCGCAAGGCCCAACAAAATCAACAAGATAAACTGCGCGACCGCCCGCAACGCCTGAAGCCACGTCAACATCGCCAGCATATCGCTCAACGTGCCGGGCGCGCCCAAGGCCGAGGACAACCAATGCAAGACATGCACCATGATGACCAATCCGCCGGCTACAAAAATGAATGCAATCAAAGGGCTGAACAGCCACTGTGGGACTTGGAACGCTTGTTCCCCGATATTGGCAGGCAGCGGCGGCGTCACCACATGCGTGAGGTACATCAGCGTGGCATTGACGGTGCACACCAGCGCCATCGCGCTCCACAATACATTGCGTGGCAGGTTCCAGCCCAAAACGATAGCGGCAACCTCAGAGGGGCGGCGCACGCTCAGCCCGACCAACCCCAACCAGTTTATGGATCCGTTCATGTCGCGCGCTCCTGTGCCAGACTGCCGCCGATCCAGAACCACATAAAGCAAGCGGACCAGAGGAAATAAACACCAGTTGCCTCAACGCCGGGCCCAATGAACCCGGACGTCAAACCATAGAGCAATTGCAGCGGACAGGCCGCAAGCAGCGCCCAAAACAGCGCCATACGCGCGCCGTACCCTGTGCCAGACCCTCCCAAAAGGCGCCCTATACCCCGTGCGATGCCCGCAACGATGTAAAACACCAAAGGAGCGACAAACACGAACCCCATCAAGTTGGCCCCCAACAGTGCATCCAGCTCTTCGCCGCTGATATGCGCTTGACGGGCCAGTTTAGGCCATTGGGCCACGAACATCACCAGACACGCCCCCATCAGATAGGCGAGTGCACGGTCTTCGCGTACCCCAAGCGCCAAAAGCTTGCGCATCACGCGCCCGGGGCCGCGATAGGTCGCGATAATATTGCTGCTGATCGCCATTAGCCGCGACGCCGCTCCAACCAGGAGACCAACCGCGCATTGATTTCATCGCGCAGCTCTTCGCCCTCGATTTCCTCAACGGCTTCGGCCAAAAAGGACAGCGTCAGCAAATCGGTTGCCTCTGCCTGAGGCACACCGCGCGAGCGCAAGTAAAACAAGGCAGTGTCATCAATCGCACCAGATGTTGAACCGTGCGAACACGCCACATCATCCGCGTAGATTTCCAACTCCGGCTTGGCCAGAAACTGGCTGTCACCATCCAGCAAAAGCGATTGGCTGATCTGATAGCCATCGGTCTTTTGTGCACCGGCTTTCACAAGGATTTTCCCTTGGAACACGCCTGTTGCTCCGTTGCGCAGGACTTTTTTGAACACCTGACGGCTCTCGCAGTTGACCGCGTCATGGGTGACAAAAATCGTATCATCGTGATGAAATTCACCGTCGCCGACACAGGCACCCGCAACGGTCGCGTGAGAATCGTCGCCCGTCAGCTCAATGATGCATTCATTGCGCGTCATCACACCGTTTGCAGTGAGGGTAAAGGATTTGAACGTGCTCTCGGAGCCAAGACGCGCAAATATATGGGTGACCGCGCGGCGTTCGTGGTCCCGCCCCTGTGCGCGCACGTGGTGGAATTTGGCGCCATCGGCGACGTCCACTTCCATCACGTTGTTAAATCGCGCAGCCGCTGGTCCGTTTTCCAGAACAGTCACAGACGCACCGGCATCCACTTTGACCACATGGTGCAAGATCGCGTCCGATGTTTCGGATTCGTGCAAGTAAATCAATGCGATCGGCTTGCTGACAGCTCCGGTGACATGCAGCAGCACCCCGTCTGTGGCAAAGGCTGTGTTGAGGGACGCCAATGGACGCAACACCGGCGTTTGCCCGTTTTTTTCCAGCGTGCCGTACAGATCGCGTGCCCAGTGGATATCCGCTGACGTGTCGGCAAGCCGCTCGATGCGCACCCCTTCGAGGGTCAGATCATCGGACGCATCTGCGTCGTAGACACCATCGACAAAGACAATCTTGAGACGGTCGACTGTCCCGAAAACAGGGGCTTCTTCGACGTCAAAGACCGCAGCGGACGGCGCAACCGCCTGCACCAGAGTGTCCGGGCGGGTGTATTTCCAATACTCGTCGCGACGGTCCGGCAAGCCAGAGGCACGCACCCGCGCAAGGGCGTCCACGCGCGCGGTTTGAGACCAGCCGCCCTCGGGCATCGCAATCACATCCAAGCGTTCGTCAAGGCTTGTGCGTTTTTCTGCTGGTGCCGCCATTACGCCACCTCTGCCAGAATATCGGCGTACCCGTTGTTTTCAACTTCCAGAGCCAGCTCAGGCCCCCCTGTCTTTACGATGCGACCGTCTGCCATGATGTGCACCACGTCCGGTTTGATGTGGTCAAGCAACCGCTGGTAGTGCGTAATCACAAGGAAACCGCGGCCTTCATCGCGCAACGCATTCACGCCTTCGGCCACCAGTTTCATCGCATCAACGTCAAGACCGGAGTCGGTTTCATCCAGGATGCACATCTTTGGCTCAAGCATCGCCATTTGCAGAATTTCGTTGCGCTTTTTCTCACCGCCCGAGAAGCCGACGTTGACGGGGCGCTTGAGCATGTCTGCGTCGATCTTCAGCGTCTTTGGCCTTGGCGCGCACCACTTTGAGGAACTCTGCCGCGCTCATTTCTTCTTCGCCGCGCGCTTTGCGCTGTGCGTTTACGGCGGTGCGCAAAAAGGTCATGTTGCCAACACCCGGAATTTCGACGGGATACTGAAACGCCAGAAAGAGGCCAGCCGCCGCGCGCTCTTCGGGGTCGATGTCGAGCAGGTCGACGTCCCCCAAATGCGCCGTACCGCCGGTCACCTCATAGCCATCACGGCCAGAAAGCACATAAGACAAGGTCGACTTACCAGAGCCGTTTGGCCCCATGATGGCGTGCACTTTGCCTGCCTCGACAGAGAGGTTCACACCTTTGAGGATTTGCTTGTCCTCTTCTTCGAGTTTGACGTGCAGATCTTTGATATTCAACATTTTATTTCCCTTGTCTCAGGCCCAACGTCAGGCGAGCTCTGTCTGGTTTTCGGCGCGCAAGGCGGCCGGAAATGTGCGTTTGAGGCAAGCGCGCGCGCGCGCGATCCCTGCCCCGTATGTGATGGGTTCGGGTTTTGTGTCGGGGATCTGCGCAATCGACACCGGCGCAATCAAGGGCCGGCCGATGCTGGCAGCATAGTCATGGTATTTCAGGCGCGACTGCCCGACCGGATCGACCCACGTGTTGGGCACACCGTAAGCATCCGCCACGATCAGGCCGTGCAGGCTAGAGGCAAACACATGGGCACAGGATGCGATCTGCAAGCAGACGTCTTCGGCCACTGCGCGCGGGTCAATCAACAGATAGGCAGGGTCCGCAGCGATCAAGGCCTTCAGAACTGGATCATCCATCAGCGTGTGATGCGGCACGATCCCGATACGGTCCGTGCGCTTTGGAACATCGCTCAACACCTCGTTGATCAACAGTCCGGGGTCGCCGAACTGCTCTGTGTCCAGCTTCAAAAGGGCGGCGCTGATCGGACCGCGCGCACAGCCAACCGAGACATTTTTCAGAAAGTCACGGTTCACCACACCCAAAGTGCCAGTCCCCCAAATCCAGGTTTTGGCCCCCTCTTGGCGTGGGCCCTCCTGAAACGCACGGCGCGCTGTTTGCAACATCGACCCGACCGCGAACAGATCAGCGTGGCGCGGGCGGGCGTGTTCGACTTTGCGGCCCGACACATAGCTCACAACATGCGCAGAAACAGCGTCCCCAAAGTTGGGAACCCCTTTCCACCAATGCAATTTGAGCGGCGTGGCTGTCATCAGTCGATCACCACAGCCGTGCCAGAGGCCGACACCATCAACATGCTGTCGCCCACGACTTCATAGTCGAGATCAACGCCAACCACGGCCGTTGCACCGACCTCGCGCGCGCGGTCTTCCAACTCGCGCAGCGCCGTTTCGCGCGCATCTTGCAGTTTGGATTCGTACGCGCCCGAACGCCCGCCCACGATGTCCGTGATATTGGCAAAGAAGTCGCGCACGATGTTCGCCCCCATGATCGCTTCGCCCACGACGATGCCTTTGTAGGCGGTGATGGGGTGGCCCTCAATGGATTGGGTGGTTGTAATGATCATTGCTTCGTCCCCTTGAAATAGTCCCATCCTGCCGTCGCAAGCCCGTAGAACACCCCGAAGATCAACGCGCGCGGCAAAATCTGTCGAAAGCCCTCGATCGAGAGGCCACCGGTTTCCCAAAAGGTCATCAAGACCCAAAAGATCAGCGTCGAAATGACGACTTTCCAAGCAAGCGCGCGCATGTGTTACCCCACAGACCCTTCCAACGAAATCGCCACCAAAGCCTGCGCTTCCATCGCAAATTCCATCGGCAGTGCTTGCAACACGTCCTTGCAGAACCCGTTCACCACAAGCGCCACCGCCTCTTCCTCGTCCATGCCCGCGCTGAGCGGCAATAGAACAGCTGGTCGTCGTCCACCTTGGATGTCGTCGCCTCGTGCTCAACACGGGCCGAGTTGTTCTTGACCTCGATATAGGGCACCGTGTGCGCCCCGCATTTGTCACCGATCAGCAGGCTGTCACACTGCGTATAGTTGCGGCGTTCTTGCGCCTTGGGGTGCATCGACACCAGCCCACGATAGGTGTTCTGCGCCTGCCCGCCGAAATCCCCTTGGACACGATCCGCGACTTGGTGTTTTTGCCCAAGTGGATCATTTTGGTGCCGGTGTCGGCCTGCTGCATGTTGTTGGCGATGGCGATGGAATAGAATTCGCCCTGGCTGTCGTCGCCGCGCAGGATGCAGACTGGGTATTTCCACGTCACCGCAGAGCCGGTTTCCACCTGCGTCCACATCACCTTGGCGCGGTCGCCGCGGCAATCGGCGCGTTTGGTCACGAAGTTGTAGATGCCGCCTTTGCCGTTCTCGTCCCCGGGGTACCAGTTCTGAACGGTGGAATATTTCACCTCGGCGTCTTCTTCGATGATGATCTCGACCACAGCGGCGTGCAACTGGGCAATGTCGCGCTGCGGGGCTGTGCAGCCCTTCAAGGTAGGACACATAGATCCTTTGTCGGCGATGATCAGCGTGCGCTCGAACTGGCCGGTGTTTTCCGCGTTGATGCGGAAATACGTGCTCAGTTCCATCGGGCAGCGCACGCCCGGCGGCACGTAGACAAACGAGCCGTCGGAAAACACGGCAGAGTTCAGCGTCGCGTAGTAGTTGTCGGACACCGGCACAACAGTCCCGAGGTATTTCTTCACCAATTCGGGATGTTCGCGGATCGCCTCGGAGATCGAACAAAAGATCACGCCGGCTTTCATCAGTTCCTCTTGAAAGTCGTGCCCACAGAAACGGAATCAAACACCGCATCCACAGCCACTTTGCGCGGCGCGTCGCGCATCTCTTCGGCGCCCTCAACACCGCCAAAGAGCTCTGCTCTTTCAGCGGAATGCCCAGCTTGGCATAGGTGGCGAGCAGCTTGGGATCGACCTCATCCAGGGATTTGGGCTTTACCTCCATGACTTTGGGGCGCGCATAATAATACTGGTCCTGAAAATCGATTTCCGGGTAATCGACCATCGCCCAATCGGGTTCTGTCTTGGTCAGCCAACGCTCATACGCCTCAAGACGCCAGTTCAGTCATCCACTCCGGCTCTTCGTTCTTGGAGAAATCAGACGCACGATATCGGTGTTCAACCCTTTCGGGGCGTACTCCATCTCGATGTCGGTTTCCCAACCGTACTTATAGGCGCCGCCAACTTCACGGACCGCATCGACCGTTTCCTGATCCACACCTTCTTTGACCACTACGTCATCGGTTATCGCATCCATCTTCGGTTTTCCTCTCGTTGGCGTGACCCTCAGGCCGCACGCGCCTCGTGTTTCTTCAGTTTCGCGCTCCACGCATCAGCGAAGCGTTCGATCTCGTCTTGCGTCGTCTCAAGACCAAGGGACACGCGCACAGCGCTTGCCGCATCGACCTCATTGTAGCCCATCGCCAACAAAACCTTGCTGGCGCGGACCTTACCGCTGGAACAGGCAGACCCGGCCGAAATGGCAAATCCCGCAAGGTCCATTTGCATCACTTGTGTCTCCCCCTTCCACCCGGGGGTGATAAAGCAGGACGTGTTGGGCAGACGCGGATCGTCTTTCCCGACAAAAATAGTCTTCTTTGAAGCAGCCTCAAGAGCCTTTTCTAGAATATTCCTAAGGTGCGCAACCCGATCCCACGCTCCAGCGGCCACATCGCGCTGCGCGGCCTGTGCCGCGGCGCCGAAACCGGCGATGCCGATGATGTTTTCGGTACCAGAGCGGCGCCCCATCTCCTGCCCGCCCCCTTTGAGAATTGCCACAGGGTCTTGCGCCGTGAAATTGATCAAAGCGCCGACACCCTTGGGGCCACCGATTTTATGGGCCGACAAAATCATATACGATGGCGTTTGACCGTCGCGGTACTGCACAGGGGCCTTGCCGGCCATTTGCGTCACATCGCAAAGAACCGAATGCGTCGAAGGACTGGGGACGACACACATGTCAGGCTGCATGATGCCCGTCTCGCTGTTGGCAGCGGACACCGCGAGCAGACCAGCCTCTTGCGCCTCGCTCCAGACAAGCAGGCAATCATGTTCGGTCGGACGGGCTGCGAACCCGCCTCCATGCTGATCCTTTTGCGCCACAGCCAAAGCGGCCGCCTCGGTCGCGGAGCCCGTGAAACACGACCTGGTTTGACTTGCACCCGACCAACTCTGCGACCTGCGCACGGGCACGTTCCATCAACGACTTGGCCGCGCGACCTTCCGCATGGACCGATGCCGGATTGCCCACCATATCCATAGCAGCAATCATCGCCGCGCGGGCCTCATCCCTCAACGGAGTGGTCGCATTATGATCAAGGTAGACACGATCCATCTTCATCTCGCCCAATAAACCTCGGGGTCTGGGGCAGCGCCCCAGTCAAACCGATCAAACATCCACAACATCAAACAAGTTCGGAACCGCCGGACAGGGGGCCAGATCATTGCCCACGATGTCAGACAAGCGGGTCTGATGCAGGAACACATACACATGCGCACTCAACCCCTCCCACAAACGGTTGGTCAGGGATTGCGCACGCGATGCCCGAAGCGCCACCGGACGCCCCCGCACCTTTGTGCATTGCATCAACGGTTTCATCCACTGCACCCAGAATATCAACAACACGAATTTCCGAGGCAGGGCGCGCCAGCCGGTATCCGCCACCCGGACCACGCACAGACGATACCAGCTCTGCGCGGCGCAACTTGACAAACAACTGCTCAAGATAAGGCAGAGAAATGATCCTGTCGTTCCGAAATATCGCCAAGGCTGACCAAGCCGCCATCAGACTGCAGCGCGATGTCGGCCAAGGCAACCATGGCATAGCGCCCTTTGGTAGAAAGCTTCATTACCGCCCCCAAGCGTCAGAATTGATTGACCTTCGGCCGCCAAGACCATACATCCGTTCAAACGCGGGCCTAACCCGCAGATGTATATTTAGAACCGTTCTAAAGTGCCCGCGCGAATTTCGTCAAGAAATCTGCCGCCCTGTAGGACCTAAAAATAGGGACACTCATGCCTGAGGTCATTTTTCCCGGCCCCGAAGGTCGCCTTGAAGGCCGTTACCACCCCCAAAAGGAGCGGGATGCGCCCATTGCGATCATTCTGCACCCGCACCCGCAGTTTGGCGGCACGATGAACCACCGCGTGGTTCACGCCATGCACTACGGCTTTCTACAAGATGGGCTTCACAGTCCTGCGGTTCAACTTTCCGCGGCGTAGGGCGCTCACAAGGCGAATACGATCAAGGGATCGGTGAACTGTCAGATGCAGCCTCGGCCCTCGATTATCTGCAGTCGATGAACAACAACTCCAAACATTGCTGGGTCGCGGGCTTTTCGTTCGGGGCATGGATCGGCATGCAGCTTTTGATGCGCCGTCCGGAGATCACAGGCTTCATCTCGGTCTCCCCGCCTGCAAACATGTATGATTTCTCGCTTCCTTGCGCCCTGCCCGGCTTCTGGCTCTGATGATCAACGGCACGGCTGACCGCGTGGCCCCGCCTGCGGACACCACGTCGTTGGTTGGCAAACTGCACGAACAAAAAGGCATCACCATCACGCACACTGAAGTTGAAGGGGCCGGCCACTTCTTTGAAGAGCCGCATCACCTGGATACGCTAATGGACACCACGACGTCCTACGTGAAACGCCGCCTGACAGAGACCACACGCTGATGGCAGATCTTGCCGTCATCGAAATGGCGAACAAGCTGGCCGAAGAATGTCTGGCGGTTCAAAAAGAAGTCGGTGACGACAGGCTGTTTATGAAAGTGGGCGAGGTGCTTGGCGCCTCGTCCCAAACACTGGAAGAAGCGTTTCTGACGGCTGTTCGAACCCGCATGGCGGAACAGACAGGGCGACGCTTTCTGGCCCAGCAACTCAAAGCCCACCGTGATGCGCAAAGTGGCTAAAGCCACCTGTCGCACCGCCCGACCGGCACAGGCGCGATAGGACACGCAATGCAAACGCGCCTTGATCAACAGATCGCTTTCCTGAACGAAGCCGACAAACTCAAATCCATCACCCGCGCGACGACGCTGGCGGATGGCTCACGTTTTGAAAACTCTGCGGAACACTCCTGGCATTTGACGCTGTATGCTCTGGTCCTTGCGGATCAGGCCAAGCCCGGCGTCGACATCAACCGTGTCATCAAAATGCTTGTTCTGCATGATCTGGTCGAGATCGACGCCGGTGACAATCCGATCTTTGATGATGTGGATGTGGGGGCTATGGAAGCCGCAGAGCAAAAGGCAGCGGATCGCATATTCAGCTTTCTTCCCAATGACATAGCGCAGGATCTTCGCGCGATCTGGGAGGAATTCGAGGCTGCGGAAACACCCGATGCCGAATTTGCAAAATCCCTGGACAGGTTCCAGCCCCCCATGCTGAACCTTGCCTCCGGAGGAGGGAGCTGGACAGACTACAATGTCTCGGAAGAGATGATTGAACAGCGCGTCGGCTCTAAAATTGCAAAAGGCGCGCCAGCGCTATGGGAGTACGCCCGCGCGCGCATTTCGGCGTTTTTCAAAAGCCACAGCGCGTCAGATTAAACCAGACGGGCAACCGCAGACCGCGCGGCGGTTGTGACCTGTGACAACATCAAACCCAAAACATAGCGCAAGAACGACGCCGTCAGATCGGCAACAGTGAGCCCCACTTTGGCCACCCCGACCGTGAAGCGCATCGCGGCCCGCACAAAGCGCACCATATATTCGCCGATCTGAACAGAGGCCGCTATTCCCTTGGCAATGGCTTCGGACAGCAAGTCCAACATCGTCATAACCGAACTTAACCCACCACAGAGCATGTGCAGCGCTGGCATAATTGCATTCAGCGCCTTACCCAAGAAATAATAACCCATTTTGGAGCCGATTCTGCTCGCGCCTTCTGCCTGACGCAACCAGTAATCCGGATCGGTCTTGTTTGGCTCTGCGACGGGTTGCGGCCAGCCGTTGGCCGGCATGCGCGGCACATAACAGCCTTCCATGCTGTGGGCTGCTGCTGTGATGCTGCTGAAATTCGCGTTGATACCGGACGCCCCGAGCGGGCAATGGAAAAACGGGAAAAGCGGTATCATCGGGACCGGATCAGACAATGCGTACACGCGTTTCACATTGCGCGGCCCAAGATAGCGGCGCACGTCCGCAGTGAACCCGGGCCCGCCAATGCGCGGCGCGCCAAATGTATACAGAATAAGACGCCCCTCGCCCCGATGTCGCATATTGCAGTGCTGCCAAAGACGCCAATGCCCCGCCAAGCGAATGCCCGATAAAATGGACGCGGCGCGCCTTGAGCCCTTTGAGCATATGCATAACGTCGCTTTGCATGCTGTTGTAAACACTTGCAAAACCGCTGTGCACCAACGAATTTGTTGGCCCAAGCGTCATGCCGATATTGAGATTGGACAGCCAGTCCAGCTTGGACACTGTACCGCGCATGGCCAGAATGAACTCGCTCTCGATCCCGCCGTGCCGTTCAAGCAAAACGCCAAAGCCTGCTGTCTCATGCACCACAACACCGGATTGCCCCGCAAACCCTGCCCGGGGCGTCACCGCCACGCTCAGGCTGGCCCCCGCGCTAGAAGACTGCGTAAAGCGCGTTTCCCTGCTGGCCATATTGCCGGCTTCCTGGCTGTTGCGCGCAGGTTGGACCGAATAGGCACCACTCGCAATAATTGCTGCGTTTTTACCGTTCATAAGTGCCATCTAAAAATCCTTTTACACTTCAAACCCGCGCCCTCTAATCGAGGCGGCAGGTTCCGTACCAAAAACCACCATGCCCCGGTTCCTTCGAGACATCACACGTCACGGAAAACGGTTTCCCCTGACTTTCATGATTCAAAGGCCCCGTGCGCGGTGTCAGCGACAAAATATTGACCGGTCCACTTGCTGTGTCCGCGACATAATTCTGGGAAATAGCTTCTTCCGCGGGAAGACGTCCGAAAAAACCGCGTTTGGGCAACACTTCATCAAATGAGAAGCGCCCCTGCGCATCACTGACAGACGTGTCCTCGCCCCGTTTTCCACGCCATGACCAACTGCGTGTCACAGGAACGCCAGATGCCGGCGCACCTGATGCCGTCACCAAAACACCTTGCATTGGAGAGCAAATATACTGTTCGGCATTTTGTGACATCGCAGCCCCTCCGGCGGACCAAAATGCCAACGATGTCACCAATGCAGCTAATAGTCGTGGCATCTATCGGGTTTCCCTGGTCATTTCTCAAAGCCTAGGCGCTCCCCCAAGGGTTGTCATCCGTAAAATGCCCAAGACCCGCGAACATGCGCCTTGGGTCTATGACAACGCGTCGCCCCAGTGGTGCAGATCAAGATGCGGCAGAAAGCGCGGCGAGCGAAATCGTGTCCACTTTGCCATCTTCAAAACAGACGATGTGCTTGGGCGGAACCTCATACCACGCTGTCGCGCCTTGATCCAGCGGTTCAGATACAACCATGTGCCCTGTGAGGCGCGCGGACCAGCGATAGTAGAGTGTCGGTGCCAATCGGTCAGAGGCATAGCGCATTGCATACAATTGCTTTCCATTGGAAAATGCAGCCGAGAAACGCATGTGCGGGCGGGCGCCATAGTCGCGTGACAAGGCCTCCAACTCGAAAACCGCCCGTGCCATCGCAACCATCGGATCATCCTCCAACCCGTATCCCAACGCGTTCAGAAATATGACTTCGCTGTCACTCGCCCCTTTGCGATATTGGTAAAGGCCGTCCGGAATCGTCATGTCTGCGCGTTTGCGAAACTGATCAAAGCCACCGACTTGGCCGTTGTGCATAAAGCTCCAGCGCCCCACAACAAATGGATGGCAATTGTTGCGGCTCACGGCGGTGCCCGTCGAGGCACGGACATGCGCCAGAAACAAAGGTGACTTCACCTGCGCGGCGATACTTGGAAGATTGGTGTCGGACCATGCAGGGTTGATATCACGGTATAGGCCAGGTTCTGCGCGGTGATCATACCACGCCAGCCCAAAGCCATCCCCATTGATTGTCGTCTTGCTTTGCGCCGCCTGCTGGCTCTGTACGACAAGGGAATGTTGGGGGGCCGTAACAATGTCCTGCACAAACACTGGCGCACCGGTCCACGCAGCCCATCGACACATCAGTGACCACGCCCGTGGATTTTCGCATGCATCTCGGTGATCAAACGGCTGGCAGTTTTCTCAAACAGGCAAGGGATGAGCGCGTGCACCAAGGCAGCCATCCCTGCCCCCAGAAGTTTAAAGGCAAACCCGCCCGCAAACACCGCGTGTTCCGCATAGCTTTCGTTGACAGCGCGCGGATGATTGAGAAAAACGCGTTTGATCATGGTAGAACTCCTTGTGATTTTGGGAAAGTTTACCAGTCGCTCCGCAAACGCGATCCCAATCATTTCATGAAAATCCGCTTGATGTGGGAAATATTCCCAAGCTATATCGACAGATGATGAAAATTGATGAACAAGATCGTAAAATACTGAAACACCTGCAAGCTGACGCCACCCAGTCGCTAGAGGCTCTTGGGGACTCTGTCGGGCTGTCGCGCAATGCCTGCTGGCGCAGGATCAAGGCCCTTGAAGACGCCAAGGTCATCACCCGCCGTGTGGCAATCGTCGATCCGGCCAAAGTGGACTTGGGTTTGATGGTGTTCATGCAAGTGCGCACCAGTGCCCACAATCTGGATTGGGCGGCCAAGTTTTCGGCAGCCACCAACAGCATCGAGGGGATTTTGAGCGCGTATCGTATGACGGGGCGATCTGGATTACCTTATCCGGGCGCGGGTCGCGGACATGGCCGATTATGATCGGTTGTATCAGCAATTGATCGCGCGATTGCCCATCTCTGACGTCTCTGCCAGTTTTGTGATGGAAGAGATCAAAGACGCAACCGCCCTGCCCCTTTGATCGCCCCGATGCAGCGATAAACAGTGGAACTGTAAAAACATCTGAGCTAGGACGCCATTATGCATTATCTGTTTCTGATCCTCGCCGTTGCATTTGAAACCATCGGCACCACTGCTTTGCAAGCCAGCCAACAGTTCACGCGGCTGTGGCCGTCGGTGGTTGTGGTCATAGCCTACGGGCTGGCGTTCTACTTGTTGGCGCTGACCCTCAAAGTGATGCCCGTGGGGATCGTCTATGCGCTTTGGTCGGGGCTCGGGATTATCTTTATCGCGATCATTGGCTACGCCGTTTTTGACCAGCGCCTTGATCTGCCGGCCGTCATCGGGCTGATGATGATTATCGGGGGCATCCTTGTGATCCAGTTGTTGTCAAACAGCACGACCCATTAAATGCTGCAATTGCGTAACGCGTAGCGGCAAATACGCACAATTGCGGCATATTTCCCCCTAGCTTTCCGCGGTGCAGCAGGATATGCGCGCGGCAACCCTCTCAGAGGACACTCCAATAAGGCATATCTCATGGACCTTCGCAATATTGCGATCATCGCCCACGTTGACCACGGAAAGACCACGCTGGTGGACGCCATGCTGGCGCAATCCGGCGCGTTCCGCGAAGGCCAGGCCGTCGCCGAACGGGCGATGGACAGCAACGATCTGGAACGCGAACGCGGTATCACGATTCTCGCCAAAGCCACTTCCGTCGAATGGGACGGCACCCGCATCAACATCGTCGACACCCCCGGCCACGCCGATTTCGGTGGCGAGGTCGAGCGTATCCTGTCGATGGTCGACGGCGTTGTCCTGCTGGTCGATGCAGCCGAAGGCCCGATGCCGCAGACCAAGTTCGTCACCGCCAAGGCACTGGCCCTGGGCTTGCGCCCGATCGTAGTCCTCAACAAAGTCGATAAACCCGATGGTGAGCCAGATCGCGCGCTTGACGAGGTTTTCGACCTGTTCGTGGCGCTGGGTGCCGACAATGATCAACTCGATTTCCCGGTTCTCTACGCCTCGGGCCGCTCTGGCTGGGCCGACGACGAATTGGACGGCCCGCGCAAGGACCTCTCGGCGCTGTTCCGCACGGTCCTCAGTCACGTCCCCGCCCCGGCCCAGATCGCCCAGGCGGATGAGCCCTTCCGGATGCTCGCCACCACGCTGGGCGCTGACCCATTCATCGGCCGCATCCTGACTGGCCGTGTCGAAAGCGGACGGCTAAAGACCGGTGAGACCCTGAAGGCACTCAGCCGCGACGGCGATCTGATCGAGAAATTTCGCGTCACCAAGATCCAGGCCTTTCGCGGCCTCGGCCACCAGCCCATCGATGTCGCCGAAGCCGGTGACATCGTCACCATCGCTGGCATGTCCAAGGCCACCGTCGCCGACACACTCTGTGACGTATCCATCGACACACCCCTGCCGGCCCAACCAATCGATCCGCCGACCATCAGCGTTTCGTTCGGGATCAACGATTCGCCTCTTGCAGGCCGCGACGGCAAAAAGGTCCAGTCGCGCGTCATCCGTGAGCGCCTGATGCGCGAAGCTGAGGTGAATGTCGCAATCAAGGTCACCGATTCCCCGGGTGGCGAGGCTTTCGAAGTCGCCGGACGGGGCGAGTTGCAGATGGGCGTGCTGATCGAAAACATGCGCCGCGAAGGCTTCGAGCTTTCAATTTCACGCCCGCAAGTGCTGACCCGTGACGTCGACGGCCAGAGGCTGGAACCCATCGAAGAGGTCACAATCGACGTCGATGACAACTATTCCGGTGCCGTGATCGAAAAAATCACCGGTCCCCGTCGTGGTGATCTGGTCGAAATGCGCCCCGCCGGTGCAGGCAAAACGCGCATCGTCGCCCATGTTCCGTCACGCGGGCTAATCGGCTACCACGGCGAATTCATGACCGACACCCGCGGCACCGGCGTGCTGAACCGCGTGTTCCACGACTGGCAACCCTGGCGCGGCCCGATCCCCGGACGGCGTGCGGGCGTGCTGATCTCTATCGAGAATGGCCAATCCGTCGCCTTCGCCCTGTTCAATCTGGAAGACCGGGGCCGGATGTTCATCGGCGCGCAGGAAGACGTCTATGGTGGTATGATCATCGGCGAGCATTCCCGCGAAAACGACCTCGAAGTGAACCCGTTGAAAGGCAAGAAACTGACCAACGTGCGGGCATCGGGCACAGACGAAGCCGTGCGTCTGACAACGCCAATCACCCACTCGTTGGAAGAGGCGATTGCCTACATCGACGATGATGAATTGGTCGAAGTGACGCCAAACGCGATCCGTCTGCGCAAGCGGTTCTTGGACACGCACGAACGTAAGCGGATGTCTAAAACCAAGTAAGTTTGGGGTTTCGCGACACGGAATTAAAAAAGGGCGCTCCGGTTGGATGCGCCCTTTTTCGTTATTCAGATGTCTCGATAATCATCAACTCGCGCTCTGATGCCCCGCGCGCG
Source organism: uncultured Paracoccaceae bacterium (assembly GCA_943787985.1). Taxonomy (GTDB): domain Bacteria; phylum Pseudomonadota; class Alphaproteobacteria; order Rhodobacterales; family Rhodobacteraceae; genus Ascidiaceihabitans. Next base: position 1,502,634 of record CALSOO010000004.1, read on the forward strand.
TGTTCAAGCGCGGCTTGGTAGGCGTCCGAATGATAGCATTTCTCGGCCGTTTCTACGTCCGGAAACCGTGCGACAACGTTGCGCGGCCGTTCCTTGCCCTCGAGCTGTACAAAACGTCCACCGCGCGCGATGAATTCGCCGCCATGTTCTGCGATGGCGACTGTCGCGCCTGCTGCATATTTTTTGTACGCCTCTTCATCCGTGACCGTGACGTGTGCGATCCAGAGTGCGCCCATGCTTTATCCTTCCAATAACGGCTTTCGTGCCGCTTTGATTGCCGCATCGGAATTTGATGCATCTTTTGCCCCGCCTTGGGCCATGTCCGGGCGGCCACCGCCGCCTTTGCCACCCAATTCAGCACACGGCCGCTTTGACCAGATCAACCGCGCTGACGTGTCGAGTTTTGTCTTTGGTCACGCCGGCCGCCACAGCAACTTTGCCGTCAGCTTCTGCGATCAGCAAGCACTCGCGCCTGATCCCGATCGGGTTTTGTGTTCGTCCATCAATGGCCGGCAAATCCTTGCCCGTCACACCATTCGAACACTTGCGCGAAAAACTTGATGCCGTTGATCGTCTTCGGCCTCGGCTGGGCCGCTGCGCCCGCCAGACATTGCCAGTTCGCGGCGCAATTGCGCTACTTCGTTGGACAGTGCTTTGCGTTCGTCCAGCAAGGCCTTGACCCGTGCCGGAACATCAGCGGCGCGGTTTTCAGCTCGTGCGGCGATCCGCCAACAGCTGATCTTGACCCGCAAATAGGCGATCGCTTCGGCCCCTGTCAGCGCCTCGATCCGGCGCACGCCAGAGCTGCTGGCACCGTCGCTCAGCAAGCGCAAAGGCGCCAATGTCGCCGGTTTGACGCACATGCGTCCCGCCACACAGTTCCAGGGAATAGGTGTTCCCGTCTGCCCCCTTGCCGGACCCGTTGGCACCCATCGACACCACGCGCACTTCATCGCCGTATTTCTCGCCAAACAACGCTTGAGCCCCCAAAGCACGTGCATCGTCGGGCGTCATAATCCGCGTCTCCACTGCCGCGTTCTGGCGAATATAGGCATTCACTTCAGCTTCGACCTTGCGTTGCTCTGCGGGTGAAAGGGCTTTGGAATGACTGAAGTCAAAGCGAAGGCGATCTGCCGCATTCAACGAGCCACGCTGCGCGACATGCTCGCCCAACGCGGCGCGCAAAGCCTCATGCAGCAAGTGCGTCACGGAGTGGTTGGCCCGAATGGATGTGCGGCGCGCATGATCAACTTCAAGAACGGCGGCTTCACCATTGTTAATGCAGCCACTTTCCACTGTCGCAATATGAATGAACACATCAGCACTCTTGCGGGTGTCTGTGACCTTGGCCGTACCACTTTCGGTTTTGATCAGGCCGGTATCGCCAACTTGACCACCACTTTCAGCGTAAAATGGCGTTTGATTAAACGCGATTTGCACCGTACCGCCGACTGTGACAGTCTCGGTTTGTGCCCCATCCACAACCAAAGCCACGATCTGCGCTTCAGCCGTTTCTGTGTCATAGCCAAGGAAATCCGTGGCTCCAGCAGCGTCAGCCACATCAAACCAGACGGTTGCATCTGCAGCCTCACCGGTTCCAGACCAAGCGGCGCGCGCTTTGGCCTTTTGCTCAGCCATCGCTGTATCAAATCCATCCGTATCCACACCGCGCCCCTTTTCACGCAATGCATCCTGCGTGAGATCAAGGGGGAAGCCATATGTATCATAAAGCTTGAAAGCGGCGGCACCTGGCAGTTCCGCACCCTCTTCAAGGCCGGACAATTCATCATCCAGCAGCTTGAGGCCACGGTCCAGAGTTTGCTTGAACCGCTTTTCCTCTTGCTCAAGGGTCTCTGTGATCAACGCCTGCGCCTGTCCCAGTTCGGGATAGGCCGCGCCCATCTGTTGCACAAGGGCCGGCACCAGCTTGTGCATCATCGGGTCCTTGGCCCCCAACAAATGCGCATGGCGCATCGCGCGGCGCATGATGCGGCGCAACACGTACCCACGTCCGTCATTGGACGGCATAACACCGTCCGCAATCAGGAACGACGTTGAACGCAAGTGATCCGCAATCACACGGTGGTGCGTGTTGCCGGGACCGTCCGGATCAGAGCTGGACGCGTCCGCAGAGGCCTCCATCAAGCTGCGCATCAAATCCGTATCGTAGTTGTCATGCTTGCCCTGAAGCAAAGCCCCAATGCGTTCCAGCCCCATTCCAGTGTCAATCGACTGCATGTCCAGCGGCTTCAAAGTGCCGTCTTCAAACTGTTCATTCTGCATGAAAACAACGTTCCATATCTCAATGAAACGGTCACCGTCTTCGTCCGCAGACCCGGGAGGTCCCCCCCAAATGTGATCGCCGTGATCATAGAAAATCTCGGTGCATGGACCGCAAGGACCCGTTGGCCCCATCCGCCAAAAGTTGTCATCCGTTGCAATGCGGATGATGCGATCTTCGGGCACACCGATCTTTTTCCAAAGCGCGAAAGCTTCATCGTCAGTGTGATAGACGGTGGTGAGCAATTTGGACTTATCGATGCCAAAATCTTTGGTCAGCAGTTCCCATGCAAAGGGGATAGCGTCTGTTTTGAAATAATCCCCGAAACTGAAATTTCCGAGCATTTCAAAGAACGTATGGTGTCGCGCTGTGTAGCCGACATTGTCCAGATCATTGTGTTTGCCGCCCGCGCGCACACATTTCTGAGAGCTCGTGGCACGGGCGTAGTCGCGGGTCTCAACACCCGTAAACAGGTTTTTGAACTGCACCATTCCGGAGTTCGCAAACATCAACGTCGGATCGTTGCGCGGCACCAATGGGCTGGATGCAACAATCTGGTGCCCCTGCTTTTCAAAATAGTTAAGGAACGTCGAGCGAATGTCGTTGAGCGATGCCATGATACTGCGCCTTTTGGGGCCAAAGTTGCGTTGGCTCAGAAATACCCGCACGCCCCCTCAGTGTCCACAGTCTGTATCGCTGTGGCACAACGAAACAAGGCGCCCCGTTTGGAGCGCCTTGGTGTTCACATTCGTTTGCCAGTCAGATGGGTTGGCGCGCGATGTTTTTAACTTTCCAGAATATCGTCATCTGCCTTTTTCTCGCCTTCGGGCATATCAAAATCCAACCCGTGCGCCGCGCGGATTTTATCTTCGATTTCCAGCGCGATCCGTGAGTTCTCTTTCAAAAACGTCTTGGAGTTTTCGCGCCCCTGCCCGATCCGCTCGTCGCCGTAACTGAACCACGCACCCGATTTATCCACGACGCCCGCCTTTACGCCCAGATCCAGCAATTCGCCCATTTTGGAGATGCCTTCGCCGTACATAATGTCAAATTCGACCTGTTTGAATGGCGCCGCCACTTTGTTTTTCACAACCTTCACGCGGGTCGCGTTGCCGACCACTTCATCGCGGTCTTTGAGTGATCCGATCCGGCGAATGTCCAACCGTACGGAAGAGTAGAACTTAAGAGCGTTGCCGCCTGTTGTGGTCTCGGGCGAGCCAAACATAACACCAATCTTCATACGGATCTGGTTGATAAATATCACGGTACACTGGGTACGGCTGATGGACCCTGTCAGCTTGCGCATCGCTTGAGACATCAAGCGTGCCTGCACACCGACAGAACTGTCGCCCATGTCGCCTTCAAGTTCGGACTTCGGGGTCAGTGCAGCCACCGAATCGACCACAACCATGTTGACCGCGCCGGAGCGCACAAGAGTGTCCGTAATCTCAAGCGCCTGTTCCCCGGTGTCGGGCTGGGAAATCAGCAACTCGTCAATGTCGACGCCCAATTTTTTGGCGTAAACCGGATCAAGCGCGTGTTCCGCATCCACAAACGCGCACACACCGCCGGCTTTTTGCTGCTCGGCCAGACAATGCAACGTCAGCGTCGTTTTACCTGACGATTCAGGGCCATAGATCTCGACGATGCGCCCCATTGGCAAACCGCCAATGCCCAAAGCGATATCCAGCCCCAAAGATCCCGTAGAACTGGACGTGATGTCCTGAATGGCACCTTCGGCGCCAAGTTTCATAATGGATCCCTTGCCGAACTGACGCTCAATCTGCGCCAGCGCACTGTCGAGCGCCTTCTGCTTATCTGCTGCTTTTTTATCGGTCATAGTCAAAAGATCTGCCGTTGCCATTGCTGTTCTACCCTATGTGTCACACCCATGATGTAGCGGCAATGACTGACATGCCTATATCTTGGGTTGCGCTGCGATGTTCTCATTATGTTCTCTATGGGATCAAACCGAGAACATTTCAACACAAATTTTTGGTTTCGTCACGATAAGTGGTGACTGCGATGTCGATAGGTTAGGAAAACCAAGTTAATTTTCTATAAACTGGGCACAAGCCGTTTTCTGTTTGTGATCACCCTTTTGGCAAAGGGACGTTTCATTGGGTTTATCCATGATTGGGGCGTGCCCACCTTTGTTGGGGCCATCAGCGCAGAAATACGCTTGGCCGGGCGTGGTGCCCGTGCCGCAGAAATCCAAAATATGCGTGGCGCGGTTTTCCATGGTGCGTAGCGCGCGCTTGGGCAGATATTTGTAGCATTAAACTAGCAATAGGCAACGGCACGAGATCCGATAGATTGCGAGTTTGTTGCAGTCTCTCAAAGACGAGGGTTTTTCGGAAGATGCTTGGTTACAGCTCGCGTAGACCGCTACCCGACAAGATGCTGGTGATGGTCTGGTGGCCGGCCTTTGCACCACACAATAAATTCTATTCTACTAAGCGAAAGCCGCTGCAGTGGTGTCATTTAGAAACATTTCCTTCACCCTATGACCGCTGCCTTCCACCATGGCACGGGCAACCGGTGGCATGCCAACGTGCGATGTATCCCGTCGTGGTGGCGACGTTCATGAAGTTGGTCACCAATCTTCAAGAAACTGATCATGGCCAACAGCGGACATCGGTGGTGCGTTCCATAGACGACCGGGTCGCGGGGCAAAGCTCCAATTCGCTGCGATTGCGCCAATGACTGCTTTCGGAAAATCGAGAGACTTGCAGCAATGCCCTCCAGTTTTTTCCCCGAAGAAATCAGATGCTAAGGTCCGTTGAGGAAGGACGCGCACGTGGAATTCGAAAACAATCTAGGTGGCGAAAGTCAGCGTTTATGGCGTGCCGCAGAGTTAGCGGGTATTGGTTTTCGCTCTATCGACTTTGAAACAGGGCAATATCTGGCCTGTGACGCTCATTATGCGGCGATGATCGGCGAGACCGTCGAAAGCATGGTCCAGATGAATGTCGTCTATAACGTCATCCTTGGACGAATGCACCGGGACGACAGGGACAGTGCTTTTGGCGTTCGAGAGCGCTTCATGCAAGGAGAAAATGCGGACGGTACGTTCCGGGTTTCTTATGCAGATGGCAGCTACAAGGTTACGCGTCTGAAGCGACGGTGCACGGGAACGGCCTTGGGCCTGATGATATCCGCCTTATGAAACCAGTCGCCCGTGGCGACCTTCTGCTCTCTGTTGAGAAGGCCATCGCGAACAAGAACAAAAGTCCAGGCTAAGCCATCATGAGTTGCAGGGGCAGGCATTCAGCGACACGATCTGGGCAGGGCCACTCAAGATATTCGACCATGCGAATTTTCCAATCAGCGCCGGTACGCTCGCTATAGTAGTTGATCCTTGCCGTGCCCAAGTCTCGGCCATCCGTTGCAAAATAGCGATTTCTGACGCTGATCTTGCAGGAGCCATTCGTTTCGCAATCGCAGTCTGTGACGGTACTGGTGATGCGCGATAACCATTCTTCGGAAAGGATGGACCTGTAGAGCCCAAGAGCTTCCAGAAGCTGCGTCTCGTTATTCAGAATCATGATTCTTTCGCCGATGTAAACCAATAGCGGAAACGAGAAACGACGCGCGTGCCTTCGTAATTGGCTACTCACCAAGTCAGCGGCAATTGCGTCTGCTTCAGTTTGCATCTGGGTTGATGGCATATTCAGTTCCTTTATCTCTTTAGCTGGCGTTACCCAATGCCATGACTGTGCACCCAGCGTGATCATGGTACTGACGGGCTGGCAGGTGGCCCGCGATGGAAAGCGAACGACGTTATCCGGCATGTCTTTTGCCGATATTCTGCAGTCGGTAAGTTGCCGCGCGGATGAAATTGATCATGTACATCCTCGGATCGGAGGGCTTGGGCACGACAAGATCTGCACCAGCTTGAGAGAGCTGATCTTTAAAGCCAGCAAAGACAGAGTTATGGACGGCCAGAATCGTTGCGTCAGAGGAAGGGCCTTGCATGCCGCGAAGGCGGGCAATGAAATGTGGGGCATAAACTTCAAGGTGTTCTGAATCAATTACAGTGACGTCAAAGCGTGTCGTAGTGAAGGCCGCTTGAATTTCGGCTTCTTTACCTAGAGCCGTTGAAGCCCAACCCATCTGGTCCAGCGCAGCACCAATTCTCTCGACCTCGTCGGAAGGGAAGCCCGCGAGCAAAACACTGGGAGCGACCGAAGGGCTCCGATTTCGAGGTGTGCATTGGTTTTGTTCCATTTCTAAATCCTGTCATTTGTTACTGTCGAGCCGTTCGGCCGATCCAACTCTTTTGATTTCATCTGTTTGCGAAGTTCGGTTTCGAGTGTGATGGCCATAGCTTCCGGCTCAATTAGCTTCGCTATGCATGTGTCTGCCCCTCGCTGTTCAACGAGGACCGGAAAGGCACTGGGCATGAAACTTGAACAGGCGACGATTCTCGTCCCTGGCCCCTCACCGAAGTGGGTGCGCAGGAACTTGATATTGTCGAGGGTACAGGCAGAAAGCGTTCTGTTCGTGGCGGAAGGCAACCTTAGCTTTGCTCTGACCATGTCTCGAAAGCCAAGCGTTGCCGCATCCTCGGTATTGGCAACGGTGTATGAGGCAGAGGGAGACCTGACAGACACTGCCTACGACAATGCCCGCAAACTTCTGAAACTTGGGTGTAGCGTCAAAACCGGCGTGGATGCCACGCATCTGTCTGACACCATTGGGAAGCGTCAATTCCGAACGATCATCTTCCAGTTTCCAAACGTGGCCTCCCGTGATCCGCGCTACGGACAAAATCCAAACCATGTCCTCGTGACGCGATTTCTCAAGACCGCCACAAATCATCTGAAACCCGGTGGCGTGGTCGCCATCTCAACCCTGGACAGCCCTTTCTATGAAGGTGCGTTCAAAATGGTCGAAGCCGCACGGAACCTGCGAGTTTGTTAGTTTTGAAGGATGATGCTCGGCATTTATGGACTCATGGCGTTAAATCGCGAAAGAGCGATGTCATTGCTGGACAGAAACATCATCGCTCTCGCCGCATTTCACTGACATTCCGGACTATGAAGTTCAAAACTCTCTAGTTTTAATAGTGTTACCTACGGAGTAGTGTTACCAGCCTCAAAAACAGGCCTAACCTTTTGATCTAATGAATTTAACTTATCCACACGGTTCCGAAAGACACGAACTTTGGTTCCGAAAGGCACGAACATCGGTTAAGGTTCAGCATGGCCCTTTTACCTGACCGACACCCTCAAGAAGACTTCTTCATCCTCGATATCTCAGATGTCGTTCCAAAAGATGATACCGCCTCGATGGAACACCCCATGTTCTCATTGGCGACCAAGCCGGACATGCGACACCTGCTCTACAAGAGCGGCGAGAATAGCCTTGAGATCATCCCGTCGAGCCTTGGTCTGCCATCTATCAAGGACAAGGATATTCTCATCTTCTGCATCAGCCAGTTGATGCACCGAAAGAACCGTGGCGAGGAGATCGGCAAGCGCGTCAGATTCAGCGCCAGAGAGTTGATGATGGCAACTAACCGCAACACAGATGGTCGCGAATACAAGCGCGTTGAGAAGGCTTTTCAGCGCCTGCAAGGCACCCAGTTCAAAACCAGCATCCGCACAGGTAGCAAAAAGGAAGTCCGCATATTCAGCCTGATTGATGAAGGCGGGTATGTGATGCGTGAAGAGGGAGAATGGCGGCTCGACTACTGCGAGGTCGTTCTGTCCGATTGGTTTATGCGCGCGATCGAAGCGAACGAAGTCGTCAGTATTTCAGAAGATTACTTCCGCCTCCGCCGCCCCCTCGAACGTCGTATCTACGAAATCGCGCGCAAGCATTGCGGGAACCAGAAACGCTGGCATATCAATCTTGCAAACCTTCAAGACAAGACAGGCAGTAACGCCCCTCTTAAGAAGTTCAGGCACAATATCCGTCAGATTATTGAGAACGACCACCTACCCTTCTACCAACTCGAATTGACCGTCGACGATCTTGTCATCTTCCGACCACGCCAAAACCGCATCACCACAATAGCCGACATTGCATTGCCCGAATGGGCTCTTTGCAGCCATAAGCTGCGCGGAGAATGAACGGCTGGTCTAGCAGAGCCGACTTTCGCTGCGCTGCGCGCGAATCGGTAAGGTGCGGACAAAGCGAGCTTTTGTTGGCCCAGTCATTGCTCACGCAGCATTTTATCGAGCTTGCAGCGGGGAACCTGCCGCAATGCGGCGCAAGTTACCGAAGCAGCCATTGCAATCCAAATATAGGGTGCCAAAGCAGCAGGCGCTTTTGCTCTACAAGGCAGCTCTCAATCTAGACTCTGCGTTTCGGAGTGACTGCGGGAAGCTGGCTTCTCGGCGTGGGTTGCCTTCAATCAACATTCCCCAGCCCAATTGTTAACTCAGCGTTGGCGAGGAATCACAGCCTTAAAAAACTTCAACTCGGCCGTGGGCGTACCACCAAGTGTTCCCGCAAGATCAAAATAGCGGCCAGAAACATCTTATATGACGTGGTTCTGTGCAATGGCGTTGGCGGAAGAGTTGACAGGTATGTCGTTTTACGCGCAGCAATTACGAGATATGCCACTTTAACTCCGTAAGAGAAGGGGCGTTGTGATGGAAGACGGAACAGCTGTGGCACCCAAGATTTCTCGGCTTGGCTTTACAACGGACGGCGGGGCTGGAGCGCGTGCGCGCATCGGTCTGTTGGTGCTCGAATCCGATCAAACTATGGAATGGGAAATGCGTTTGATGACGCACCTTACGGGTGTTTCTATGTATCATGCAAGGCTTGCGAATGATGTTGTTGTGACGCCTGAAACGCTCGCGAAAATGGAAACGGAGCTACCTGTAGCAGCAGGTTTGTTGCCGCAATATCTGGGCCTGTCAGCCTTGGGATATGGCTGCACCTCGGGGTCCACAATCATTGGCGAAGACCGCGTTGATGCGATCCTTGACACAGCACATCCAGGCGTCCCTTCGTCAAATCCGCTTACTGCGGCCAAAGCCGCATTGAAAGCGATGGGCGTTCAGCGACTTGGCCTTGTCACGCCCTATACACCAGATGTGACCCAAGCCATGCAAAACAGGTTCGAGGAAGCAGGCGTTCAGATCACCACTGTCGGTTCTTTCTTTGAGCATAGCGATGAAGTTGTCGGTCGCATTGACCCCACTTCAATTCTCGAGGCGGCAATTTCTGTGGGCCGCTTTGACGCGGTCGATGGTGTCTTTATCTCTTGCACCAGCCTGCGCGCCGCAGGGATTATTGAGCAGGCCGAAACTGCCTTGGGCAAGCCTGTCATCGCAAGCAATCATGCCCTCGCGTGGCATTTGCTGCGCTTGGCGGGTATCAACGACGAAGTTGAAGGCTTTGGTCGTCTTTTCAAGACGCAATTAGGAACGGACCCCACATCATGAGTTTTGAACGCGGATTTCCAATATCGGAATTTGAAACACGGGTGCAAAAAGCCCAAAGCATGATGCGCGACGCGAAGATGGATGCATTGCTGTTCATGACAGAGCGGGAGTTTACATACTTTGCAGGCTTCCAAAGCAACTTTTGGCAAAGCCCCACACGGCCTTGGTTTTTGATCATCCCTGCACAGGGCAAGCCCATTGCAGTGATCCCCAGCATTGGAGAAAATGCGCTGTCGCTCAGTTGGATCGACGATGTGCGCATCTGGGCCTCGCCCAACCCGCAGGACGAAGGGATTAGCCTGCTGGCGGATACGCTGAAAGGTCTGGCGAAAAACCGTGTCGGCGTGCCGATGGGGCCGGAAACGCATATGCGGATGCCCGCCAATGATGTGGCGATGTTGCGCGATGCTTTGGGCGCGGTTCAGATGGTGGATGCCACCGACATTGTCCGTTCGCTGCGCATGGTGAAATCGGAACGTGAGATTGCCAAGCACAAGCACATCTGCGGCCTTGTCTCGGACGGGTATGAGACGATGGGCGCGCGTGTGCGTGCCGGCATGTCAGAACGTGAAATCCTTGCCGCGCACCGCTTGGATGTTTTGGCGCGGGGGGCAGATACGGTGCCCTATATCGTCGCGACAGCGGGTGTGGATGGCACGGATGACGCGATCCGGTTCCCCAATGACCGACCCTTGAATGCTGGCGATGTGCTCTTCATGGACACTGGAGCCGAGATTGACGGTTATTACTGTGACTTTGATCGCAACTTTGCTGTTGGTCATGCGAGTGACGCAACCAAACGTGCCTATGATCTGGCCTACCGCGCAACGGATGCAGGCATTAGCGCCGTCCGTCCCGGTGTGCGGGCCTGTGATGTCTGGCAGGCGATGGCGGATGTTCTGGCCTCGGGTGGCGCGCAAGGTGGCGGTGTCGGCCGCATGGGGCACGGTGTTGGTTTGCACAATACGGAGTGGCCCTCCTTGATGGCGGCTGATCAGACGGTTCTGCAAGAGGGCATGGTTTTGGCGATCGAGCCGGGCTACGACTTTGCGCCGGGCAAGATGATGTTGCATGAGGAAAACGTGGTTGTGCGTGCGGATGGGGCGGAGTTGATCACCCGCCGTGCGCCCCGTGATATTCCGATCCTATGAGAAAAATCAAGATTGATCGCGATCAGCTTATCGCGGATTTGTCTGCAATGATCCGCTGCGCCAGTGTGAACACATTCGGGGCGCCGTCGGGTATCGGGGCCGAGGTCGCGATGGCCGAAATGTTTGAGGCACAACTGCGCGGCTTGGGTCTTAAGATCGGTTCTCATGAGGTCGTCACGGGGCGCCGAAATGTCTGGGGAACTCTGAAAGGTACAGGCACCGGACCAAACATCCTGTTGGCTGGGCATATGGATACGGTTGGCGTTGAGGGCTATGCCGACCCGTTCGAGCCAACGGTGAAAGACGGCAGAATCTATGGTCGCGGATCGTGTGATATGAAAGCGGGCTTGGCGGCGTATCTTGAGGTGATACGCCACTTGCAGCGCACAGGCACAACGCTGTCTGGTGATTTAATCGTCGCGGGTGTGATTGATGAAGAACACGCAATGGCGGGATCACGCCACTTTGGCCTTTATGGACCCAAGGTTGATTATGCCATCGTGGCAGAGCCTACTTTGTTGCAGATCAGCACGGCACACAAAGGCCAGATGCTGATCACGATCAGGACAAAGGGGTTGGCCGCCCATTCCAGCATGCCCAACAAAGGCCGCAACGCGATCTATCACATGGGTGCTGTCTTGGGCGCTTTGCATGACTACGCGGATGATGTGTCGAAGCGCGCGCCTGACGCGATTTGCGGCGCGCCCAGTTTCAGCGTGGGTGTGATACGCGGCGGCGACAATGCCTGCTCGGTGCCTGATTTTTGCGAGATTGATGTCGATCGACGCACAATTCCCGGTGAAACGTCAGCCGGTGTGATGAAAGAGCTGCATAACGCAACGGCAAGCGCAAAGACAAAAGCGCCAGAGCTGGAATACGAGATTGGCACGCCGTTTCTGGACCTGCCACCGCTTGACACGCAGGCGGATGCGCTTGTGACGAAGTCGGTCGTTTCAGCCTGTAAAGCGTTGATTGGGCACGTAGAAATTTCCGCTTTCCCCGGCTCGACAGATGCGCCCAATTTCGGGTGTCCCACGGTGATTTGTGGACCCGGCGATTTGGCGCAGTGCCATTCGTTGAATGAATACGTTGCACTTGATCAGATCGAGGATGCCGCGCGGATCTACATCCATGCCATTCTTGCAATGCAGACTGAAACTTAAGGAGACAATGATGGACTGGCGGACAAAATTGCTCGACCCGCAACCACAGGCGCGACAGGATTATGCATCTTTGGCAACACCTGTCTATCGCGGCTCAACTGTCGTGTTCGAGGAACAAGCCGAAGTCACCGATGATTGGCGACAAGCGGAAAACGGGTATTCTTACGGTCTGTATGGCACACCAACCACGCTGGAACTGGCATCGCGCATCGCTGGCATTGAGGGCGCGCGCGAGACGTTTATCGTACCCGGTGGGCAGGCCGCAATTGTGTTGATCTATCTGTCTTATTGTGAGGCTGGCAGTCACGCGCTTGTTCCCTACTCTGTCTACGGTCCCAACAAAGCGATGGCCGAAGGGTTGATGCGCGGCTTGAACGTCGAGGTGGAGCCGTATGACCCGCTGATCGGCGCGGGCGTCTCGGCGTTGATCCGGGAAAACACAGCGCTGATCTGGTGCGAAAGCCCCGGTTCGGTTACGATGGAAATTCAGGATGTGCCCGCGATTGTTGCGGCTGCCCGCGCCAAGGGTGTCGCGGTGGCCTTGGACAATACCTATGCGGCGGGGGTGATGTTTGACGCCTTCGCACACGGAGTAGACGTCAGCATGCAAGCGTTGACCAAATATGTGGGCGGGCACAGCGATCTGCTTCTTGGGTCGGTCTCGGCGCGTGATGATGCGGCTTATGCGAAGCTGGGTCCGATCTATCAGCAGCTCGGCCTTGCCGTATCGCCAGATGATTGCAGTCTGGCATTGCGCGGTTTGCAAACCCTGGCCATTCGGCTTGATGCCTTGGAAAAAGCGGCTTTGAAGGTCGCGCATTGGTTGGCGGATCATGCGCTGGTCGATGAGGTTTTCCATCCGGCACTCCCGTCGTGCCCCGGTCACGAAATCTGGCAACGGGATTTCACAGGGTCAACAAGTGTTTTTTCCTTCACTTTCAAAGACCACATTCCTGCCGCACAAGTGATTGCTTTCATCAACGCGTTGAAGATTTTCAAAATCGGCATGAGTTGGGGCGGGGTGAATAGTCTGGCGGTGGTCTATCCGGGGCTGGACCGCCCAACCCAAGACTTCGGCGGGCGAATCGTGCGTCTGAACATCGGGCTTGAGACACCAAATGATCTAATTGCAGACCTTGAAGCCGCAATGACAGGTCTTGACCCCGCCGACTAACAAAATCCGACTTTTCCCCTTATAATAGGGCCCAAACGGCGCAAGAACGGCTTGCATTACTGATACTAAAAGTCTCGTTACTGATCACGAAAGTCGTTAACTGACACAAAACGCCGTTTTTCACTTAAAGTTCTTGGCTAACCGTGTTTTCTTGGTCGCCGCAACTCCTCCATGCGTTGAGAGGAGAGTCAAAGGGAGATAAAAATGAAGAAGATTCTAGCGGGTGCAGCAACTGCGGCTGTCCTTTCAATGGGCGCATCTGCAGCACATGCTGATTGCGGCGAAGTTTCCATCACACAAATGGACTGGGCTTCTGCTTCGGTTGTGACGGCTGTTTCAAAGTTCTTGATGGAACAAGGGTATGGCTGCGAAGTCCAAGTTGTTCCAAGCTCGACCGTTCCAGCGCTCACGTCGCTTGCAGAAACAGGTGAGCCCGACATTCTGACAGAAGTCTGGGCAAACTCGACCCCTTCATACGAGCCATTGCTCGCCGACGGAAAACTAGTTGAGCTGGGCAATGTCCTGTCCGATGGTGGCGTTGAAGCATGGTGGATTCCTGCCTACCTTGCAGAAAGCAATCCTGAGCTGACCACATGGGAAGGCATCATGGCCAATCCTGCGGCCGTTGGTGGCAAATTCCACGATTGTCCGTCGGGCTGGGCGTGCGACATCATCAACAACAACAACCTGAAAGCTGCAAATATCGAAGGTTCCGGCCTTGAGCGTTTCCAGCACGGTTCCGGTGAAACGCTGCAAACCTCCATCGCGGCTGCCTATGCTGAAAAAGCGCCGTGGTTCGGGTATTACTGGGCACCAACCGCTGTCTTGGGCAAGTATCCGATGGTTCAGGTTAAGGTTCCTGACTATGACACTGAAAAGCACGCCTGTAACGGCGACGTTGATTGCGCAACACCCGGTTTCTCTGCCTACCCTGCGTCCAAAGTTGTGACCGCAGCGTCCAAGGCTTTCGTTGATGGAAACCCCGACATCGCGGCATTGATGAGCAAAGTTTCCTTCACGAATGCTCAGATGGGCGAAGTGCTGGCATGGCGCCTCGACAACAACGCCTCTTACGACGAAGCGGCGGTGTACTACCTGACCAACAACAAGGAATCCTGGGCAGGCTGGTTGAACGATGAAGCCAAAGACAAGCTGTCGGCACTTCTGAAGTAAGCTGACGCTTGAACAAACATAAGCCTTTCCGCCTGTTTGGCGGGAAGGCTTTTATATAAGAATAGCAGATTTCAAAGAAACCGCGGGAGAGACGAACGATGGCCTTTTATGATAGTGTTTTCAAAGCACTTGGTCTGTCGGATTGGTGTGGCGCGGAAGCCTCCAGCGCCCCAATGTCGATGGCAGACCTGCTGGCGCAAAGCAGTGGGGAAGCAACAAAAGAAGAGTTTTTCCCGTTCCCCTCGTTGGATAATCTTAATGAAAGCTGCTCTGGCATCATCCAATCGCGTGATGTCACCAAAGGCATCGAAGAAGGTTTTCTTGCGGCCAAACCAACGCTGAAAGCCATTCTCGATCCGATCACCCAGCCGCTCAGCTGGCTTCTTGACGGGGCACTTTGGACCTTTGCGGCAACGCCGTGGTTTATCATGGTGCCCATTCTGGTGGCCATCGCATGGTTCGCATCCCGTTCTGTTGGCGTGACGATCTTTGTAGCCTTCTCAATCTTTCTGTTGGGCCTTGTGGATCATTATGATGTTGCCATGCAGACGCTATCGATCATTTTTGTCTGCACAGGAATATCCGTGATGTTGGGCGTGCCCATAGGTATTGCAATGTCGAAATCCGACCGCTTGCAACGCTCATTGGTACCGGTGCTTGACCTGCTGCAAACACTGCCGACCTTTGTCTACCTAATCCCGCTGATCTTCCTGTTCTCTGTGACGGAATCAAAGCTCTACGGCATTGCGATTATTCTTTATGCGATCGTACCGGTTGTCCGCCTGACCGACCTTGGTATCCGCCTAGTTGATCAGGATGTGATCGAGGCTGCTGACGCATTTGGCATGACATCACGCCAGAAATTGCTGGGTGTCCAATTGCCACTGGCGTTGCCAAACATCATGGCCGGCATCAACCAGACCATTATGATGTCGCTGGCGATGGTTGTTATCGCCTCGCTCGTGTCGGCGCCGGGCCTTGGCGTCAACGTCCTTCGTGGCATTCGGAACCTTGAACTGGGCGTAGGCATCGTTGCGGGCATCGGCATCGTGCTGCTGGCCGTCATTCTGGACCGTGTGTCAAAAGCAGCACTGTCACGGGTCGATATGACCCGCGTGAAACACTAAGGGGCTGACAATGGCTACTGAACCAAAAGTCCGCCTGCGCGGCCTCTACAAAATCTTTGGCGCACGGCACAAAGAGGTGCTGCACCACGTCAAAGAGGGCATGGGCAAAGAAGACCTGCTGGAACATCACAAGCATGTGCTGGGCCTTCAGGATATCAACGTCGATATGCAAGCGGGCGAGATTACCGTTGTGATGGGGCTGTCGGGGTCGGGTAAATCGACTCTGATCCGGCACCTGAACCGATTGATCGAACCCACAGCGGGCGAGATCCTTGTGGACGGGATCGACGTGATGGCACTGTCGGAGCCTGATCTGCGCGAAGTGCGCCAGACCAAGATGTCGATGGTGTTCCAGAAATTTGCGCTATTGCCGCACCGTACCGTTGTACAGAACGCAGCAATGTCGCTGAAAACGCGCGGCTTTAGCGAGGCGGAGCAACAGTCTGAGGCGATGAAATGGTTGGCCCGTGTCGGCCTGCAAGGCTACGAGAACCGCTACCCCGCGCAACTGTCTGGCGGCATGCAGCAACGGGTCGGGATTGCACGCGCGTTGACGGCCAACACAGACATTATGTTGATGGACGAGGCATTCTCCGCGCTTGACCCGCTCATTCGCACAGACATGCAGAACCTGTTGCTGGAGCTTCAGGACGAGTTGCAGAAAACCATTATCTTTATCACCCACGATCTGGACGAGGCACTAAAGCTGGCGGATCATCTGGTGATCCTGAAAGACGGCGCAGTGATCCAGCAGGGTGAGCCACAAGGCATCTTGATGAACCCTTGTGATCCCTACATCGAAGACTTTGTCAGTGACATCAACCGCGCGCGTGTATTGCGTGTGAAGTCAGTGATGGAGCCTTTGTCGGGGTCCAAGTTCGCAGGTGACGTAGATGTGGGTGACAATCTGGAATCACTGATTGCGCGGTCCGAGGGCGACACGTCGCTGCACTACCGTGTGATGAGCGGCGGGACGGCTGTAGGCGAGCTGCACATGCGTGATCTGGTCAAAGCGCTCGTTCCTCGTCTTTCGTCATCAGAGGATGTATCCCCACCTAAGAGCTAAACAAATGTCCTCAAACATTGGCTTTTTTGCTCACTCCAGGCATCATAAACCGTCCTTGAGCCAGATACCCTTGCTCTGACAAGGGAAAGTATCCGTTCCCATCATGCTTCATATCTGACATTTTGGTATGTCAGATATGAAGCAGAACATTCAGCGATCGCATACGTTGAAGATCGTTGGCGGGACTGTCTTCCTTGCCAGACCTACCAGCAGCATAGAGCGGGTGAGCATGAAGGCGGGCGGGAAATCCACGCATTGCAGACTGTAGCTCTTCGCACGAGAAGAACAGCACTGTAAGCAGTCTTGCGGCTGATACGTGCAGTGTTCGGCTTTGGCCTGCAAAACTCCGTCGCAATACGAAATTGGGCTGGCACAACTGGCTACACTTCTCAGGCTGTTCGATGTTCGTCACGTTGGCATTCCTGAAGGCGTTCTGATCGCAACCCGTGGGACCAGGATAGGCACCCACTGGGCGGCATGGGTTCAGTAGAATGCCGCGGCAGCAGAAGCAGATTTGCCCAGGCTTAATTCTCAGCCACCGCTGCTTTGGAGCAAATTCTACGAACGGCTGTTTTTCACGCCGCGTCGTGTCACCAATATCTGAGCAATCGCAGCATCGTACTGCTGTGTCAACGGCGGCGTAAAAACCTTCCATTGGGGCGGAGCAAAAGTAGGCCATTTAGGTGCGCGCGCCTTTGATCGTGTGGCCCTCATATAGCAAGCACGTTCCAAGGCGCATTGGCCGCCAGGCCAATTCTTTTGGGATTACTGTTTGCTGGATTTCATGCGTGAACGACTTTGATTGAGGCGGTAGCTTTCGCCGTTCATCTCGAGGATGTTCACGTGGTGAGTGAGCCTGTCCAGCAGTGCGCCGGTCAAGCGTTCAGAGCCGAAGGTTTCCGTCCATTCTTCGAACAGTAGATTGCTAGTGATGAGCGTTGAGCCGCATTCGTAACGCTGCGAGATTAGCTCGAACAGCAGTTCAGAGCCAGTTTTACTGAGTGGGACAAATCCCAGTTCATCAATGATCAGCAGTTTTACCTTGGCCAATTGCCGCTGCAATCTCAGCAAACGCTTCTCATCTCGGGCCTCCATCAGTTCATGCACCAGAGAGGCCGCGGTGACGAAGCTGACGGGCATGCCCTTTTGACACGCCATTAATCCAAGACCGAGTGCGACATGGGTTTTGCCTGTGCCGGATGGGCCAAGTGCAATGACATTCTCACGCCGTTCGATTATTACCAACAGGCGATGCTTGCATCGCCGAGTGGCCAATCACACCGCGCCAGTTCGAGCACCATCATTTTGTTCAGAGACGGGATTGCCTTGACGTCAAAGCTATCGAGGCTTTTGACCGCTGGGAACTTCGCAGACTTGATCCTTCGCTCAACCATGCGACGTTCGCGGTCGATCAGTTCCAGCTCGGTCAGTCGCGCCAAATAGCGGACATGGTCCACGCCTTCCGCAGCACAGATGCGGGCCTGCTTGTCATGTTCGCGCAGGAAGGTCGGTAATCTGAGCGTTTTGAGGTGATGGGCAAGCAGCAGTTCGGGTGCATTTGTCATGTGGCACCTCCGCCCAGCAGGCTCATGTAAGTTGCAGCAGAAGTTGTGGCGATGTTGGTTCTGGGCAGGAACGGATAAAGATCCAGATCCAGCCTGGGCGCGCGTCTTTCCACCCGACATAATACCAGATGCTTGACCGCATCAAAGCTAATCGCTCCCATTTGCAGGGCGTCCCTAACTGCGTCGTGCAGCACATTCTGTTCAAAGCGTTCCAATAGGCGCAAAATTTGCACATACTCGCGCTTTCCAGTCTTGCCCTGCCGCGCTTCTAACAGCCGTTGCAGCGTTGCGAACGCATCAGGCAGATCCCAATCCTGCAACGGCGCTGCCTGATCGAAGGCCATGATCTTGCGCTCTATCAGCCTGAGATAATGCACGGGATTAAAGGTAATGTCGTCTTTCTCATAAGACCGGACATGCTCCGCGATCACCTCAGCGGCGCAACCAATGACCACCCGCTCCACAAAGCCTTTGATCCAGACCTCACGATGACCAAAGGCTGTCGGCACCGAGTAATCATTGCCGCCCCTCTCGGGATCATGCTTCGCATAACCCTGTCGGGCAGTGGATATCGCACCACAGATGTGGATGTAACTTGTCCGCTATGTAGATCGCAGGCTTCAAACGGTGCTGCGGGCAAGGTCTGCATCGCGCTAAGATCAGCCCGCATCCGTTCTCCAATGCTGATTTTATGCCCGCGCAGAACGTCAACTTGTCGTTTGCAACACTGTTCTTCGAGGTAATCGTTGAACGCCGCCCAACTCGCGAAGCGTGGCATTGGTACCATGAAGTTACGGCGTGAATAACCGACCAATCCTTCAACTTTGCCTTTGTCGTTGCCCTTACCTGGGCGGCCGTATCGATCTCGGATTACATAGTGGGACAGCATCGCGCTGAACCGTTGAGTGCGATTGCGTGTGCCGTCAGGCATGATCTTGGCAACCAAACATCGATCATTATCATACAAAACTGACTGCGGTACTGCGCCAAAGAAGGCGAATGCATGAACGTGGCCATCCGTTGCCCGGCAGGCGATTTGGCAAAGCCAAATCTGCCGAGAGGGGGCCAAGCCTCGGTGTTTGCGGCGGGATACGCTCGGACATAACACCCATCGCTATGCGGCAGATCCAACGCGAAGAAATAGGCCTTTTGCTCTACGCCACCAATGACGACCAGAGCTTCGCCAAAATCCGCCTGTGCCATCTCGGCAGCATGCTTCGCATGCGCCTGTCTGGTATCACATGTCCCGGTGGATGGCTCAAAGGCACAAACATCTCACGTGAGCCACGCTTCTTGCTGCGCACATAATCTTTGACGATGGTGTAGCCGCCGTCGAACCCGCATTCATCCGTTGCACGGCAGTCGAAACGAAGTTTCGATGAGAGGGGCGGAGCCGTTCAAAAATACGCTTGGCTGTGTGGCGTTGTTTGCGAGGGCGACCTTTGTCTTCAGACAGCCAATGTTCAATCTGATCCGTATACTCATCTAACTTTGGGCGCTTGATTGCCGCTGTCCGCCGATATCCAGGCGGCTCAGAATACGTTAACATCTTCGAAACGCTATCTCGACTAATTCCAAAGTCCCGAGCAATCTGTCGCCCACTCAACCCATCCTGAAAATGGGCCTGCCGCACTTTTAAATACAATTCCACAGTGAAAATCCCCAAGCCCTCCCATCAAACGAAAGGGCTAAAGTGGCCGACTTTTAAGCCGCCCGCGACAACACAATGTCGCCGCTACTGTGGCCGAGTATTGCTCCGCCGATTACACTGGAAAGCGCGAGTATGTGCAAATTTTGCGCCTA
This sequence comes from uncultured Paracoccaceae bacterium, assembly GCA_943787985.1. GTDB lineage: Bacteria > Pseudomonadota > Alphaproteobacteria > Rhodobacterales > Rhodobacteraceae > Ascidiaceihabitans. The sequence goes on from CALSOO010000004.1 coordinate 1,522,543, forward strand.
TTGGAACGCTTTGAACAGAATGTGCTGCACGACGCAGTTAGGGACGCCCTGCAAATGGGAGCGATTAGCTTTGATGCGGTCAAGCATCTGGTATTATGTCGGGTGGAAAGGCGCGCGCCCAGGCTGGATCTGGATCTTTATCCGTTCCTGCCCAGAACCAACATCGCCACAACTTCTGCTGCAACTTACATGAGCCTGCTGGGCGGAGGTGCCACATGACAAATGCACCCGAACTGCTGCTTGCCCATCACCTCAAAACGCTCAGATTACCGACCTTCCTGCGCGAACATGACAAGCAGGCCCGCATCTGTGCTGCGGAAGGCGTGGACCATGTCCGCTATTTGGCGCGACTGACCGAGCTGGAACTGATCGACCGCGAACGTCGCATGGTTGAGCGAAGGATCAAGTCTGCGAAGTTCCCAGCGGTCAAAAGCCTCGATAGCTTTGACGTCAAGGCAATCCCGTCTCTGAACAAAATGATGGTGCTCGAACTGGCGCGGTGTGATTGGCCACTCGGCGATGCAAGCATCGCCTGTTGGTAATAATCGAACGGCGTGAGAATGTCATTGCACTTGGCCCATCCGGCACAGGCAAAACCCATGTCGCACTCGGTCTTGGATTAATGGCGTGTCAAAAGGGCATGCCCGTCAGCTTCGTCACCGCGGCCTCTCTGGTGCATGAACTGATGGAGGCCCGAGATGAGAAGCGTTTGCTGAGATTGCAGCGGCAATTGGCCAAGGTAAAACTGCTGATCATTGATGAACTGGGATTTGTCCCACTCAGTAAAACTGGCTCTGAACTGCTGTTCGAGCTAATCTCGCAGCGTTACGAATGCGGCTCAACGCTCATCACTAGCAATCTACTGTTCGAAGAATGGACGGAAACCTTCGGCTCTGAACGCTTGACCGGCGCACTGCTGGACAGGCTCACTCACCACGTGAACATCCTCGAGATGAACGGCGAAAGCTACCGCCTCAATCAAAGTCGTTCACGCATGAAATCCAGCAAACAGTAATCCCAAAAGAATTGGCCTGGCGGCCAATGCGCCTTGGAACGTGCTTGCTATATGAGGGCCACACGATCAAAGGCGCGCGCACCTAAATGGCCTACTTTTGCTCCGCCCCAATGGAAGGTTTTTACGCCGCCGTTGACACTTGCGTCTTTTTTCGACTAACAAGGTTGCTCAGGACACCCTATTATAGCGCGGGTTTACGCATGGAACATATACCGAACACTATCAACAACCGTCAAGCCCACTCATGCTATATCATGCGGTTGCCTGCAAAATACTGACTACACCTGCGGGTTGTTCACTCAGATAACTTGCCCATGCCTGCATCATTGGCCGGCGCTTATCCAACAGGTCGCTCCGGTCATATGCCTGACGGGCACTGTTGCCGATGGTGTGGCTTAGGGCGCGTTCTGCGCTGTCAGCGTCGTATGAGGTTTGTTCAGCCACCCAAGTACGGAAAGTGGTGCGGAAACCATGTGCGTCGACCTCGTAGCTCAAGCTGCGGATCAGTTTCACAAAGGTGTTTTCCGAGATTGGCTTGCCGTGCTTTGATCCCGCGAACATCAAGTCGCTGCGATCTGACAGGCCGCGGGCCTCCATCAGAATTTGAAACGCTCGATCTGAAAGTGGCACTTGATGCGTTTGGCCGGTCTTCATTTCGTCGCCATTGATCGTCCAGACCTTGCTGTCTTCATCGACCTGGTCCCAGCGCGCCGTGCGCACCTCTTTGGGTCTGGATGCGCACAGGATCATAAATTCTATGGCCAGCTTTGTACGCGGATGCGCGTTCGATGCTTGAATTGCTGTGACACACTGTGCTGCGTCTGTGTAGGCCAAGGCTTTGCGGTGCGTGACTTTCTTGACCTGCTTGGGCAATCCCTCTGTGGCGGCTTCTACGGGGTTCTGGGTGCGATACCCTCGCGCCATTGACCACTTCATCACAACTTCGATGCGCTGCTTCACACGACCCGCTGTTTCCGCCTTTTCCAACCAGATCGGGGACAGTGCGCTCAGATACATGGTGGCTTTCAATGTTGGACACCAGCAGATCACCCAGCGCAGGGAAGGCGTAGGTTTCAAGCGTGTTGATGAATTGTTGGGCGTGCTTGGGATTTGACCAGCCAGCCTTGCGGATTTCCAGCACTTTGTAACAGGCTTCACGGAAGGTCGGGACATTCTGATTGCGCCGACGTTCAGCGATGGGGTCTCCGCCCTCTTTGGCGACCCTACGGGCTTCCAATGCTGACCGCCGCGCCATTTCCAACGTGACGACGGGATAACCGCCCAAACCAATCTCACGACGCTTGCCTTGGATCGAAATTCTGGCGAACCACTGCTTTGCGCCGCTTTCTTGTGAGACGAGCTATAGACCGCCACCATCACCGATTTTGCCTGTACCTTTGAGATTTTGGACCTTCGCATCGGTCAGTTTGTGCAGCGCCATATCTCTACCCCCCATTCTACCCCACTTTATACATGAGATAGTATGAGAGTGGTTGATAGTTAATGAGAGGGTGAAGTTGAAAAAAAGCCATGTAAACAAGGGATACATGAGCGGACTTGACGCTATATGAATGTGTTTGAAAAGTTGAAATGGCGGAGGGGCACTGCCAGATGGCGAAATAGGCCAGATCGAAGTCCGCGGACCAAACGTTTTCAAGGGCTACTGGGAAATGCCCGAAAAGACAGCTGTGGAACTGCGGGGCGACGGTTTCTTTATCACCGGTGACCTCGGCAAGATCGACACAGATGGCTATGTCCAAATCGTTGGCCGAAACAAAGATCTGATCATCTCGGGTGGTTATAATATATACCCTAAAGAGATCGAGCAGGTGCTTGACGCGCAACCTGGTGTGCTTGAAAGCGCCGTGATTGGCGTTCCACATCCTGATTTTGGCGAAACAGTTGTTGGCGTACTGACCCAAAAGTCAGATGAACCGATCGAAGCAAACGCGATCATGGATGCACTCAAAAACACACTCGCCCGGTTCAAACACCCTCGCACCCTTGTGGTGATCGACACATTGCCACGCAATACTATGGGCAAGGTACAAAAGAACATATTACGGGAACGGTACGCCACGATGTTCACTGATTGCTGACAAAATACAGCACCAACAATCTTCAAAGGTGCCAACGTGCTTCATCACAAATGACCGCATCCCCTTTCGTCTGTCTACCACCCTTAACGACATGGTTATTCCGTTCCGGATGATCACGCAGCACATCATTGATCGACCATTTTCATGGCAAGGTCTGGACCTGTCACGGCGTTGTTCCGCTCCTTTGACTTGGTATTTTGCCACAAAGGAGAGACATCATGGCACAGAAACCAACCCCAGAATTTCGTGCTGATGCGGTGCGGATTGCACTGGCTTTGTTGCACAAATCAGCATTATCTGGGATTCGCGTCATGAATCCAGCGTGATAGCTGGCGTTTATGAGCAGCTGGACACCTACGACGTACAAGACCCGGAACTGGGCAGAGTATAACCATTCCTTGAAGCAGCGCGGATCCCTTTCGATCTGGTTTGATCCAGAGATGGTATGGGAGGCTGCGCCATCTGGGCGACGAGGACACCAGCAAGCCTATAGCGACGCTGCGATACAGGCTTGTCTGACGCTCAAAGTGTTGTTCGGCTTGCCCCTACGGCAGACGACCGGGTTTGTGGCCAGTTTGCTGAAGCTTGTCGGGCTGGACTGGTCTGTCCCGGACTACAGCACTCTGTGCCGGCGACAACGAACCCTGTCCGTCGCCATCCCCTACAAGGGCTCAGCAGGGCCACTGCACCTTCTGATCGATAGCACTGGCATCAAAGCTGAGGGTGAAGGCGAGTGGAGCGCGCGCAAGCACGGCGGCCCCAAGCGACGGCTCTGGCGCAAGATACATATCGGAATAGATGCGGAAACGCTTGAGATCCGTGCGATCGAAGTCACCAGTAGCGTAAGCGTCCGGCGACGCTGCTCTGACGCCTCATAGAGTGTGTTGATAGTGTCCACCTACGATAGTGGACATCTTGAGGGCAGATATGGCGGGCAAGAAGGGTCAGAAGAAGCGGTTCTGGTCGGATGAGGAGAAGGTGTCGATCTGTGCGCAAACATGTGCGCCGGGGGTATCGGTAGCGCAGGTCGCGCGGCGGTACGCCATGAACACCAATCTGATCCACAAATGGCTACGTGATCCCAAGTTTGCGCCGGATCGTGGAGATCGTTGAAGATGCAGGTTGTTGAGACGCCGTGCTTTCTGCCAGTTGAGATTGTTGATCAGGCCCAAGCTAAAGATCCAGCCCCGGCGACTGACGCCAAACCCGCACATAGCGCCATCGAGATCGACATCGTGGGCGGTCATCAACTGCGGATTGTCGGCAGCTACGACCCGGAGGCTTTGGCTCGGCTCATCCGGGGTCTTTCTGCATGATCCCCGTCCCGGCGAACACGCGTGTCTGGTTGGCTGCTGGCGTGACCGACATGCGGCGCGGGTTCACGACGCTCGCAGCCCAAGCGGAGCAAACACTGAAGCAAGATA